>NZ_VCBX02000001.1:3672500-6072500 GCF_005938745.2 Rhodococcus sp. KBS0724 | reverse complement strand
GTGCCGAATTCGTACCGGTGCTCTTCTCGCGCAACCCATTGCGCCTCGACAAGTTGCTCGAGAAGTCGGTGAGCGGTCGAACGAGGAATCCCGGTCTTGTGGGTTATCTGTGAAAGCGTCAGAGGGCCGGCCCCTTTGAAGGATTCGAGGATGACCGAAATTCGATCGACGACGGACACCAGATCGTCTACGTTGCGTGTGCTTCTCACCGTAATCTCCTGACCTTGACCTCAATGCTGTGATGACGGTCACCCTAGTGAGCTCGGGTCGGTCTTCGCAAACGGTTGACCCACCTCGCGGGAACATCCGTCTCATTGATTCGTGACTGCGAATTTGCTGTCCGGTTCAGTGTGAGGAGGTCGTGATCGGAGCTATCGGTTGGTATCGAAATAGCCTGGGCAGGAGTACTTCAGAGACCGTAGTTGCCTCGGAAGAAAACCAAGGGTGCATCGTTTTCTCGCTCGACGCGTAGGTTGCGAACTGCTCCGACAACGATGTGATGGTCGCCGCCGTCGTGGATTGTCTCGATGTCGCAGTCGATCCAGGCGAGCGCGCTCGTGATCAAGACGGCCCCGTGTCGAATTTCCCACGGAGTGGACCCGAATTTGGTTCCGGCGGATGATCCGAATGCTACGCACGCTGCTTGCTGGTCGTGTGCGAGGACGTTTGCAGTGAATCGTCCGGTGGCAGCGATGCGTGGCCAACTTGTCGAGTTCTTTCCCGGACAGACGAGTATCTGTGGCGGGTCGATCGACAACGAAGTGAAAGATTGGCAGGCGAAGCCGATCGGGTCTCCGTCCGGCGACAGACCGGTGATGACGGTAACCCCGCTACAGAAGTTTCCGAGCGTATTTCTGAACTGCGCGGCATTCAGCCGCCCTTCGTTGCGGGATCCTCGAAGGTCGCCGGTAATCATATGAGGAACATTGTCAGTAGTTGTGCGTGGTAGGGACATTCGTCTCCCTCAGTGACTGTGGTGCGTGATGCGCAGAAGTAATTGTCGGGTTCCGTGAGTATCGATGGAGTGGCTATTCCCGTCAGTCGGGAAGAAAAGTAGCCCGTTCCGTTCAGTGGGGACAGTCCTAGGTGCGAAGTCACATCGTTGTTAGGCTGTGGCCGTGCCCGATCCGAATGACTCATCCCTACCGGCCTTGCCTGCGACGAGTTGGGCAGTGTTGGGAATGCTCACATTCGGTGAAGAATTGAGCGGCACCGATCTGAAGAAGTGGGCAGATTGGAGCGTGGGTTTCTACTACTGGAGCCCGTCGCTCAGTCAGGTCTACGCGGAGTTGAAGAAACTGGAGACTCTGGGCTTTGTGCAGTCGCGAGAGATTTCGGAGTGGGGCGAACGTACCCGTCGCATCTTCGGAATAACGCAATCGGGAGTAGATGCGGTCCGGATATGGTCCCGGGAGTCCCCGGTTGAGTTTCCGGTACTGAAGCACGGCGTCATGTTGCGTTTGTGGATGGGCCATCTGAACGATCCGGATCACTTGAAGGCGATTGTGCGCACTCACATCGTGAACCTCGAGGAAAAGATGGCTAAGGCAGTCGAGCATGCCGATCATTCGGAAGGTGAGCCGGGATGGGCTTTTTCGAAGATGAGTCTCCGCTGGGCGGCACGCCACTTTCAGGCCGAGATCGATCTGGCTCGTGATTTGCTCGAGGAAATCGACGAGGCTGCCGCTTTGTTCGCGCAGAGTCGTGTCGACGCACTCGGCCTACCGACTCCGGTCGATCCGGGAATTTGGAAGTCTGTTGACGACGGAATGCGGAAGCCACGGTCGGACTGATTCTTTCCGATCGAGAGTGAGCGGATTCGCGATCAACGCAACGTCAGTCCGTGCGGCGTCGACCGTAAGGTCTTGCTACGCTGCAATGTTGGAACAACATGGTTGTTGACGCGCCGCCAGACTGCGGTAGCTGTACTGACCAGGATTTCCGTCAGCCGTGGATCTGGTGGATTCAAGGGGAGTTGGTGACTCGGTCCGGACAGCGACAGGGCAGATGTTGCCGACCCAATCGGCCCGATTGGAGCGGCGATAGAGCCGAATCCTTCGATCGGTGTATGCCGCTCACATGCGATACCGGTTTCACGAAGTCGGTCGAACGACTCTCCTGATGCTCCGTTGTACGCCAGCAAGATCCTGCCGAGTGCAACCTGGTCTGCTTTGTCGCGTGATCCGACGCGGTTCGGGACAGCGCCGGCAAGGCGGCCGCCGACGTACTCGTGATATACGAGTTCGTCGCCGTCGAGGGCTGCAAGTTGGACCGCGAGTCCGGTGGCACGATGCAGTTCGTGTAGGTGCGGAATGATGGCCGAGTGCAGTCGGTCCTGTCGCACCGCCAATGATCCGAGTTCCATCAGACGCAAGCCCAGCGTGTAGTCGTGACCGTCACGCTGCAGCCATCGCAGTTGGACGAGATGCTCGAGCATGCGATGTGCCGATGAACGTGGCAATCCTGTGCGGCGAACAATCTGAGCCAGCGTAAGGTTCGCGCTCCCGTCGAAGGTGTCGAGCAGAAGAGAAACGCGATCGAGAAAGGCGCTCGGGGTTGAGCGGTCGATCGTCGACTGGATCGTCATGGGGCTAGCTCCTGTTCCGCTGTTTCTCCACCAAAAGCCTTGTACTTCGGTATTCCTATTAGGAATCATGACACGGCTCGGCGGATTTGTGAAGCAGCTCACCGATTGAGGGTCATCGTTGCGGGGCGACCGCTGGACGGGAGATCTGGTTCTCATCGCCTGTCGGGCCACTTATCGTGGCGGCACGCAAGTGTTCCGGATGTCGGGCATCGGCGACGGATTTCGAGAGGGATGTCGCATCGTGAGTACCAATAAAAGTGTGGACAAGAGCAGTGCCGACGTCGACGTAATAGTTGTCGGGGCGGGTATAGCGGGGATGTACGCAGTGCATACCTTGCGACAACGGGGATTGAGGGTTCAGGGATACGAAGCAGCTTCTGGCGTTGGTGGAACCTGGTATCACAACCGCTATCCTGGCGCGCGATGCGACATCGAGAGCTTGGACTACTCCTACTCGTTTTCCGAAGAGCTTCAGCAGGATTGGGAGTGGAGTGAGCGTTACGCCACCCAGCCGGAGATATTGAGCTATCTCGAACATGTGGCGAAACGGTTCGACCTGAATCGGAGCTTCCAGTTCGATACCCGAATCGCCTCGGCCACGTTCGACGAATCCACGTCGAGATGGCACGTTGTCACCGAAGCGAACGATCAAGTGTCAGCCAAATTTTGCATTTTCGCGACGGGATGCCTGTCGGCCGCGAATCTGCCCGATATAGCCGGGCGAGACGATTACACAGGCGAGTCGTACCACACTGGGCAGTGGCCGCACGACGGAGTTGACTTCCGAGGCAAACGCGTTGGCGTGATCGGAACCGGCTCGTCGGGTATTCAATCGATACCGCTGATCGCGGAGTCTGCGGAACATGTGTACGTCTTCCAACGTAGCGCCAACTACTCGATCCCCGCCGGCAACCATCCGTTGGCTCCGGAGGCAAGGCATGAAAGCAAGGCGAATTACGCAGAGCGGCGCAGGCTTTCATGGATGAGCGGTGGCGGGTCGCCATTCACTCCGTATCCCAAGCGCGCGATGGAGGTCGACGATGCCGAGCGAACCCGTGTGTACGAGGAATGGTGGAAGCGTGGGGGAGTACTTTTCGGTAAAGCCTTTCCTGATCAGACCTCGAGCATCGAAGCCAACGACACGGCGCGTAGGTTCGCGGAGGCGAAGATACGCGAACTGGTGCACGATCCCGAGATTGCCGAGGCGCTGACACCGAAGGATCATCCGATCGGTACCAAGCGCATCGTGACCGATGACGGGTATTACGAGACGTTCAACCGCGACAACGTCTCGCTTGTGGACTTGCGCAACGCGCCGATCGATCGCATTACCGCCGACGGTATCAAGACGAGCGCCGAGGACTTCGAACTCGATATGATCGTTTACGCAACCGGTTTCGATGCGATGACCGGATCGTTGAATCGCATCGACATTCGCGGGCGCGGGGGCCGTCGGCTCCGCAACGAATGGTCCGCCGGACCGCGTACATATCTCGGACTGGGTGTGCACGGCTTTCCGAACATGTTCATCGTGACCGGGCCTGGCAGTCCAAGTGTGCTGTCGAATATGGTCCTTGCTGCTGAACAGCACGTCAATTGGATCGCCAGCTGCCTGGATCACATGGGTGAGCACGGCGCCGAAACGATCGAAGCGAGCGCCGAGGCGGTGGAGACGTGGGTCGAGGAATGCAACGACCGCGCGTCGGCGACGCTTTTTCCTTCGGCGAATTCGTGGTACATGGGAGCCAATATTCCCGGCAAGCCCCGAGTGTTCATGCCCTACATCGGTGGCTTCGGCGTCTACGGGCAAATCTTGCGCGAGGTCGCGGAGGCCGGATACAAAGGATTTGAACTGGACGGTGCGGTGTCCCCGTAGCAGGCGATTTCCACACCGAGATAACAGAATTCAAAGCAATCAGGAGATCATCCATGACAGTGCATCCCGAAGTCGCGGCAATGCTCGCCGCGCTGGAATCCGGATTCCCGGACGTCACAAAATTCCCGCCAGACGAATTGCGTGAGCTGATCCGTAGTCGACGTGCTCCGCTGCAGGCTCTGCCGGACATGCTTGCAGTTCACGATCTCACCATCGACGGTCCTGGCGGAGACTTGGCGTTGAGAGTGTTCCGGCCGCACGAAGATCGCCATGATCTGCCGGTTGTAGTGTTCGCTCACGGCGGGGGTTTCGTATTCTGCGATCTGGACAGTCACGACGAATTCTGTCGCTCGATGGCAGAAGGTGTTGGCGCTGTTGTGGTTGCAGTTGACTACAGGCTCGCTCCGGAGCATCAGGCTCCGGCAGCGCATGATGATATGTACGCAGCCTTGGAATGGGTGGCGAAGAACGCCGGCGACTATGGCGCAGATCCGTCCAGGATCGTCCTCGCCGGGGACAGTGCCGGTGGCAATCTAGCCGCCACGGTATCCATTGCGGCAAGAGATCGAGGGGGCCCGGCGATTGCGGCACAGGTTCTCATGTACCCGGTGATAGACGATGATTTCGAGACGGAATCGTATCGGCTGTACGGCACCGGTCACTACAACACCACCTCGGCGATGAAGTGGTACTGGCAGCAGTATGCACCCCACGGAACCGGCGATCCGCGAGTGGTTCCGACGAGGGCGCAGAGTCTTGCCGGCCTACCGCCTGCGGTAATTGTCACGGCGGAATTGGATCCGCCGTGTACATCGGGTGACACGTACGCGCAGATGTTGGAGGCGGCTGGCGTGCTCGTCCGGCATCACCGTTTCGATGGACTGTTTCACGGATTTCTGACGTTCAAGTCGCTCTCGTTCACGGAACCCGCTCGTCGTGATATCTGGGCGATGCTCCGCGGAGTCCTCGACGAGAGATAGGAGCTATTGCGCGTTGGCGCATGCTCGAACGACACTCGAGTTCGGGTTGACTGTAGCGTTGGACGAGGGCGCTGCAGTCAATCCGAACTTGGTCCTTGGCTGCGACCTGCGAGGTACGGGTGCTCTGATTCGAGCGTCCTACTGCTGCCGGGAAACTGAACTGACGCCGGGAAGTTCGATCCGGCTCTCGGTAAGTTGCTGCGAGCGGACCGCATTGTCGATGCTGCGCCGCAATGCCGGGCACGCACGGTCGTTGTCTCCCAGCGCCCGGTGCGCTTCCGCGATGAACGTGCAGTTGTTGGCGTCATCGACCCACTGAATAGTGGTGTGGGCGGTGCTGAACTTTTCGACGAGTACGCAACGGTCACACATTTCACACGTCAACTTCTGCAGCGTCATCGTAGATCCTCCTGTTGGTTCGGCGGGGCGGTATCCCAGCCTCGCTCACGTCGCCAGAAATCAGTACGGCCAATCCCATTGGGCCGTCACCCTTCTTGGGCGACTGGCGTGGATGCTCGCGAATAGTTTTTTGTGAATTGCTTCATCGTAGTGTCCGAATGGGTATCGTCGGGTCAGATCTGGATCCAATTTTGCCTCCCAGGCTGAGTCACCCAGAGAATTAGTTGACAATTTGCATGTATCGAGTACTGTGAATGGCATCACATGCCCAAGGTCCTCCTTTGGATCCCTTGCAGAGCAGCATGTTCCGTTGTAATTGGTGAGCGCTTGAATGCCACCGCGGAAGGAAAAGTCATGACTAATGCCGTTGCTGACGCAGTTGCCGGCGCTCGCATCCTCGAACCAAATGAGATCGCCAAAGGCTTTTCGTGGCCGGAATGCCCCCGCTGGCACGATGGCGCCCTGTGGTTCTCGGACATGTACACGTCGACGATCAAGACTGTTGACGCGACCGGTGAGGTCCGCACGGTAGTCGACGCGACCTCGCGGGCTGCTGACGCCGCAGTTCCCATCGTTCTGGGAGGCTTCGGTTGGCTGCCAGACGGACGCATGATCGTCACGTCCATGCACGAAAAGCTGGTGCTGGTGTTCGACGGCGCATCCTTGGAGGAGTACTCGGATCTGTCCGCGCACGCCCCTGGCCCCATCAATGACATGGTGGTCGACACTGACGGTCGTGCCTACGTCACACAGCTCGGGTTCGACCTCTTCAACGGCGCGGAGCCAGTGGCGGCGCCGCTGATTGCAGTCGAGGCAGACGGTTCCGCCGCTGCGATCGATTCGATCGGTCCGCTGATGGGAGCCAACGGAATTGCCCTCTCCGCGGATGGAACTCGCCTGTATACGGCAGAGGCATTTGCCAACCGGCTTCTGGTCATCGATCGTGCGGTTGACGGCACACTGTCGAACCCCCGTGAATTTGCACCGGCTCCGTTCCTTCCGGACGGTATTTGTCTGGACTCCGACGGTGGCGTCTGGGCGGCTATGCCGGGAAGTGGATACGTCGGCCGTTTCGTGGAGGGCGGCGAGATCACTGATGCGATTGCGATTCCACTGGAACGGGGCGTCGGATCTGCTTGCATGCTAGGCGGTTTGGATCGATCGACCCTATACGTGACGGTTGGCGTCGAGGTATTCGATTTCGAGAAGTCTGCGCGCGAAGCTCAGGCATCGATTTGGTCGGCCGAGGTCCATCACAGTGGCGGCGACACCCGTCCCTGATCTGTCGCATGCGATTGATCCTGCCCCGCAGAGCCCTGGAAGAGGAAAGAGTATGAGCGAGTTACGTTTCGACAATCGTGTTGTTGTCATCACTGGAGCCGGACGCGGAATCGGACGCGAGTACGCATTGCTTCTCGGAGCACGGGGTGCGAGCGTGGTGGTCGGTGATCTTGGCGCCCGAACCGACGGGGCGGGAGTTGACGGCGACAACCCCGCTGCTGATGTGGCTGCTGAAATCGCCGCTGCCGGGGGACGTGCCGTAGCCTGTGCCGCCGACGTATCCACCGGTGAAGGAGCGCGCGCGTTGGTCACGGCGGCAGTCTCCAATTTCGGACGCCTAGACGCCGTTATCAACAATGCCGGAATTGTACGGACCGCTTCCTGGACCGAAGTTTCGGACGAAGAATATCAGCGGCACTTGGACGTTCACTACTTCGGGTCGCTCTTGCTTGCTCGCGCGGCCTGGCCGCACCTCGTAGAATCCGGTTCCGGCAGAATCGTCAACACGGTTTCGGCAGCAATGCTGGGTAACTCGATGATGACGCATTACGGTAGCTCCAAGGGCGCTGTGTTCGGACTGACCCGGAATCTTGCACTCGAAGGTGCCGAACACGGAATCAAGGTCAACGCTATTGCGCCCGGCGCGAGCACACGAATGGCGGAAGCCGCCGCAGGTGGTCTGCCGCCGGAAGTCCTTGAATACATGCGTACTTCGCTGCGAGCCGAGCAGGTAGCACCTGTCGGTGCATATCTGGTCCACGCTGATTCCGTAGTGACCGGTGAGGTGTTCAACGTGGCCGGTGGCGCCGTCAATCGCATGGCCATCGTCAACACCGTTGGAATTGCCGATCCGGACTTGTCGATTGAAACCGTTGCAAACCGGTTCGACGAGATCATGGCAGTTACCATCGACGCCGTGCCCCAGGTCGTCACCCCGCCGCCTGTACCGGCTTCTTGACTTTCTCTGCCTCACATCCTCTTTGGAGATGAAATGACTACCGTTGATGAACCCGTGACGGACACTACGTATCCGTTTGCCGCGGTCGCACCCACCGAAGCCGCTGCCCGCTACAAGGCAATTGCCGCCGATCGACCGATGACCAAGGTGACGATGCCGATCGGTGGTGACGCCTGGATCATTCACCGCACCGGTACAGCGCGGACTATGCTCGGCGATCCCCGATTTGTGCGAGAGCCTTTCCGCACCGGTGAACGCAAGATTCCATATTTCGTGGAGTTTCCGGATTTCCTCAAGACGACGATTCAATTCGAAGATCCGCCCCAACACAGTAAGCTTCGACGATTGGTTCAGAAGTCGATCTCACCGAAACGCGTTCGTGGTATGCGTGATTCGGCTATCGAGTTTGCGAACGCGCTTATCGACGAGATGGTATCGAAAGGCTCGTCGTCGAACCTCGTAGAAGACTACGCAGTAGCGTTGCCCATTCAGATGATCAGCAACCTTCTTGGCGTTCCCCCGGAGGATCGGCCGAAATTCCAAAAGTGGAGTTCCTCGACACTTGCGGTGGCGAATATGCCCGAGGAAGAGATCATGGCCAACATGGTCGAGTTGATCCAGTACATGATGGCGTTGATCGACGAGCGTCGTCGTGAGCCGCGCGAGGATCTGCTCAGCGATTTGGCCAATGCGCGAGACAAAGATGACAGCCTCACCGACGCCGAAATCATGCCGATCGCACTGATTCTCATTGTCGCCGGCTTCGATAACACCGCCAACTTCATTTGCTCGGGTGTCTACTCGCTTCTGAATAACCCCGATCAGCTCGGTGTGCTGCTCGAGGACATCGACGGCGTCGTACCTACGGCGGTGGAGGAGATTCTGCGGCACGGACGATTCGAACTCGGTCGAGATGTTGCCGGAATGGGCGGGTTGGTTCCGTTTGTTGCTACCGAGGACATCGAACTCGACGGTCAGCTCGTGGCACAGGGTGATGCGATTCTCGTTGATCCTGCAGCGACAGCTCATGATGGCATCGCAATCGACGATGGTGAGCGGTTCGATGTCACGCGAACCGACAATCCTCATCTGACTTTGAGTTACGGCTTGCATCACTGCCTGGGTGCGCCGCTTGCACGGATGGAGATGCAGGTCGGAATCGCCGAATTGTTCCGCAGGCTCCCTGGTATTCGGCTCGCAGGTGATGTTGTGGTCGATTTCGATAATCTCACCCAACCGATCACGTCCCTCCCGGTCTCGTGGTAGGGGGTCACACATGCCAAAGGTTTTCTACACCCAGGCAGACGGGGCAGAGAAGGTGATCGACGGTGTTGCCGGCGACTCCGTGATGCAGACCGCTGTGAGAAACGGAGTCAGTGGGATTGTCGGACAGTGCGGTGGGGTGCTCTCGTGCGCAACGTGCCACGTTTTCCTTGCCGAGTCGGACATGGACAAGTTTTCCGGGCCAAGTGAGGACGAGGACGACATGCTCGACTGTGCTGCTACCGACCGTGAGGAGACCTCGCGACTGTCTTGTCAATTGACGCTGCAGGATGGTGTTGATCTACATTGCACGATTCCCAAGCTTCAACTCTGATTTCGCATGCGCATCTATCCGCCTCCCGCCTGTGGGGAAGGCGGATAGATGCGTTGGGGAAGCAGTTCTTTTGGATGAATATGTTGTAAAGGTGGAGTGATGATGATGTCTGATTACTCGCGGGACGATCTGTTTATCGGCGGTCGTTGGCTTCCCCCGTCTTCTGGTGATTCGCTGGTGCTGCTCGAGGCGGCGACCGGAAAGCCCTTGGGGTCCGCGCCTTTGGGAGGATTGGCGGATGTAGATTCGGCAGTGCAGGCAGCGCGGGTTGCTTTCGATTCGGGGCCGTGGCCGCGTTCGACCCCAGGAGAGCGCGCACAGGTTCTGCGGCGCTTCGCGGAGGAGTTGTCGGTGCGCGGTGATGCTACGGCGGAGCTGATCAGTCGTGAGAACGGGTCACCGATAGCAGTGTCGAGCGGGGCTAATACTGCTGTGCCAGTGAGGCTTTTGCTTCAGTACGCAGATCTGATCGAATCCGGATGGTTGGAGGACATCAGACCCAGTGGCCGTGGGGCGACGATTGTTCGAAAGGCCCCGGTCGGTGTGGTGGCAGCTATTGTGCCGTGGAATTTTCCGCTGCTCATTGCTGTGGCAAAAATTGCCCCGGCGCTTGCCGCCGGGTGTTCGGTGGTGGTGAAGCCGTCGCCGGAGACGGCGTTGGATGCGTTTGTACTGGCGGAAGCTGCGGAGGCAGCGGGGTTGCCGGCAGGTGTGCTCAATGTTGTACCCGCAGATCGGGCAGTCAGCGCGGCTTTGGTGGCACACCCCGGCGTCGACAAGGTGTCGTTCACCGGTAGCACGGCTGCGGGCCGTCGGATCGGGGAGTCGTGTGGCCGGTTGGTGCGGCGAGTGACGCTCGAACTGGGTGGTAAGTCGGCCTCGATCGTGTGTGAGGATGCCGACCTGGGTGTCTTTGCGGCAAACCTGAACTCGACGTCGTTCATCAATAACGGGCAGGCCTGTGTTTTGCATTCGCGTGTTCTGGCACCTCGATCGCGCTACGACGAGGTGGTGGAGGTGGTCGAAGAGGCCGCTCGTTCGTTGGTTGTCGGCGATCCGTTGAATCCGGAGGTGACCTGTGGCCCGATGGTGTCGAGTGCTCATCGAGATCGGGTGCTCGGCTATGTCGACGCGGCCAGGGCTTCGGGCGCTCGGGTGGTTACCGGCGGTGGACGCCCGAAGTCGCTTCCGGATGGATGGTTCGTAGAGCCGACAGTTATAGCGGACGTGGACAATTCGAGTGCACTGGCGCAGGAGGAGGTATTCGGCCCTGTTGTGGCGGTGATCCCGTACGAGGGGGAGGAGCAGGCTGTTGCGTTGGCGAATGCGAGTGAATTCGGGTTGGCGGGCTCAGTGTGGACTCGTGACGAACAGCGCGGGATCGATATTGCGCGTCGTGTCCGTACCGGCACGTTCGGAGTGAATTACTACCAGATGGATCTGGGTTCGCCGTTCGGTGGTTTCAAGTCCAGTGGCATCGGCCGCGAGTTCGGTCCTGAGGGTTTGGCGTCGTTTGTGGAGTATCAGTCGATTTACGTCAGTGCCGATCAGTTGGCGGGGTCGGTGCGCGAACAAGGAAAGGTCGAATAGTGAAGACTCGTGCGGCGGTGTTGTGGGCTCCGGGAGAGCCGTGGTCGGTGGAGGAGATCGAACTCGACGAACCCCAAAACGGTGAGGTGCTGGTCAAAATGACGGCCACCGGGCTATGTCATTCCGACGAGCATATGCGTGACGGCACGAACGTGATGCAGTACCCGTTCATCGGCGGCCACGAAGGTTCAGGTGTGGTGGAGCGTATCGGTGCCGGCGTCACGGATCTGGCACCAGGTGACCATGTGGTGTTCAGTTTCATTCCGGCGTGTGGGCGTTGTCGCGCGTGCGCGAAGGGGATGTCGAGCGTGTGCGACATGGGCGCGCATATCGGTGTCGGCACGCAAATCAGTGACGATACCTCGCGACATCATGTGCGGGGCAGGGATGCTCGTCTGATGTGCATTGTCGGGACGTTTTCCGAGCACACGGTCGTCAATCAGGCCTCATGTGTGAAGATCACCAACGACGTGCCATTGGACAAGGCGGCTTTGGTCGGGTGCGGTGTCACCACAGGGTGGGGTTCGTCGGTGTACGTGGGCAAGGTGACGGCCGGCGATACCGTCGTGGTTCTGGGCATGGGTGGTGTGGGATGTGGTGCGGTGCAGGGCGCGGCTCAGGCTGGTGCGCGTCATGTTGTCGTCGTCGACCCGTCCGAGTTCAAGCGATCGGAGGCGAAGCGCTTCGGTGCAACTCATACGGCGGCCGATATCGAAGAGGCACAGTCACTTCTCGTTGACCTGACGTGGGGCGCGATGGCGGACGTCGTTGTGATCACGGTAGGCAAGATGTCTCGGGATCTTTTGGCGCCTGCGGTGAATCTGTTGGGAAAAGGTGGTGTGTGTGTTCAGGTTTCGATCGGCGATCCGCTCGAAATGACGGTTGATCTGAGTTTGATCGGTCTGACGTCGATGCGGAAGTCGATTTCGGGATCGTGGTACGGCAATGCCAATCCGCGTTCGGATATTCCGCTGCTGCTGCGGATGTACATGGAGGGAAAGATCCTCCTCGACGAGATGGTCACCAAGACCTACGTGTTGGACGAGATCAACGAGGCGTTCGAGGATATGCGAGCGGCGTCGATCATTCGCGGAATGATCCTGTTCTGATCGTGCACTCGGATGAGCGTTCGGGACCGAACAGTTCTGAGACTGTGCGATGACGGCTGTCGTCGACGGGATTCGGGGCCTGCAGGCGAGGACGTTTGCCTCGCTGTCGAATCCTAATTTTCGGTTGTTCATGTCCGGGCAATCCGTGTCGTTGACGGGCAATTGGATGCAGACGATTGCCCAGTCGTGGTTGGTTCTCGAGCTGACCGGTTCCGCAACGGCGATCGGCATTGTGTTGGCGTTGCAGACGGTTCCGATGTTGTTGCTGGGGCCCTACGGCGGAGTGATCGCCGATCGGTTCGACAGGCGCACTTTGATGATCGGATTGCAAGTGACGTTGGGGTTGCTTGCCCTCGTCCTCGGGGTTCTGGTTGTGGCCGACGTTATTGCTCTGTGGCACGTGTACGTGATCGCCGGATTATTCGGCCTGGTGCAGTGTTTCGAGAATCCGGCCAGGCAGGCATTTGTTGCGGAGCTGGTCGGTCACGGAGATCTCCGTAATGCGGTCAGCCTGAACTCGACTGTGGGAAGCGTGGCCAGGGCAGTGGGCCCGGCGCTCGCTGGCGTGACGATTGCTGCGGGCGGATTGGGGATCTGTTTTCTGTTCAATGCGGTGGGATATGGCGCTGTGGTCTTATCGCTGGTGCGATTGGATGTCTCGGCCTTAGTCGCTGCGCCCGGTGCCGCCCGGGTCAAGCGTCAGATGAGAGATGGTCTGGCGTATGTGCGATCCGAGACGAAACTTCTGGCGCCACTGCTGATGATGGCTCTGGTGGGCTGTTTGACGTACGAATTTCATGTGGTTTTCCCGATTGTCGCCACGCAGACGTTCGGGGCCGACGCGCAGATGTACGGGTTGATGACTGCGGCTATGGCGATCGGTGCTGTGGGAGGCGGTTTGTTGATGGCTGCGTGGGGCAGGACGGGAGTCATGCCATTGCTTGCCAGCTGCACAGTATTCGGGTTGGCTCTTGTTGCGGCCGCTGCGTCGCCGACGCTATGGATTTTGCTGGCAGTGTTAGTAGCCGTCGGGATGTGCAGTGTTTCGTTTGCGGTGACAGTGAGTAGCTCTCTGCAACTCGAAGCGGATCCGGCAATGCGAGGGCGGGTCATGTCTTTATGGTCGGCCGCGTTCATTGGGTCCTCGGCGGTCGGCGCCCCAATTGCGGGGTGGGTGTGTCAGGAGTGGGGCGGCAGAGCGGGACTACTGCTCGGTGCCTTCACCTGCTTCGCGGCAACGGCTCTCGGGTCGGTGTTATTCGTGCGTAACCGAGCGACGGCCGCACGGGTTTCCTGACACACTGTCGACTCCGGCACTCAGCCGTATCGGACCGCCGTCATGTCCGCAGTACTCAGAATGTCGTCGAGGTACTGATCGGTCAGCACTGCGTACTGCTGCGCCAGGTCCTTGTCGATATCGGCAAATAGGTCCCGCAGACTGTCGAGTCGCGAGGTACGTATCCTGGCCAGCATGGATGCGCCACTGGCCGTCGTCGCGACGGGACGACTACGTCGATCCGTTCCTTCATCCGTTCGGAGGACCAGGTTCTCTGATTCCAGAAATGAAATAGTCCGGGACGCGGCGGCTTGGTCGAGCGCGAGTCGCGAAACGACGTCAGACACGCTCGTCGGCCCGAACCACCCGATGTCTTGAAGAACGAAGTACTGGGACGGACTGAGTGATACGCGTGCTTTGGCGAGGGCAGCATCGAAATCGGCTCGACCGATAAGATAGACAAAATCTGCGATCGCACTCAGACACCTTGCTTCTACGGGGTTTCCGGCGATCTCCGATATCGCAATCCGGGTTCCGCTCTGCTCGGCGACGTCCGATTCTGTTCCAGCGGGAACGGGAAGCGTTCTCCGAACTCGGTCTACTGCACACTCGATCCAGTCGGCAAACGCATTGACCTCTTGGTCCGCCCACGTGTCCAAGGGGCGTCGCATTTCCGTCAACCACGATCTCTGCCACCTGAGCACGACCTGCAATCCGTAGTCGGACAGGAAGTGCACGATGCGCCTGCCGTCGTCCGGAGCACGCTCTTTGACCACTAGTCCTGCTCGCACCAGGCGTGCCACCTGGCGACTCGATTGTGTGAGGTCAACTCGGAGAGTCGCGGCGAGTTCACTTCCCGTGAGCGGGCAGTTCGCGAGGATCTCCAGTGTCTCGATACCTGAACGAGGAACGGCCACACCGGTGGCCGACTCGAAGCGTCGACGGCTTGCACTGCTGTGTGAGGAGAACGCAAGAAGGTTGATGTATCGAAGCAGGGCGACGGGAAGGGGTGTAGTACGTGACACCGAAGGAATCGTAGTCCGCTTCCCGCTCCGGAGGAGTCACTGACTGTTGGCGAACCGGGCTGCGACGAGTGCACCAACCTCCGACATGGCGATTCGAGCGCGTTGCACCGACTGCGTCTGCATGAAGAACCCGTGCGCTACACCGGGGTATCGAATTATTGCCGTGGGCACCCCGGCGTCTTGGAGTCGGTGGCCGTAATCTTCCACTGCGTCACGTAGCGGATCGGCGTATCCCGACACGACGATCGCGGGCGGTAGGTGTGTGAGGTCGGCGGCCAGCGCTGGGACGCCGTACTCGTCGTCGAGGCTGGAGTCCTCGCCGAGATACAACGACTTCATCCAATCGATGTCGGCGGTGCACAGGAACGGGCTGTCGCCGAACTCGCGCATCGAAGGGCGGTCCTGTCGCCGCTCGAGGCCTGGATAAATCAGGACTTGTTGGGCAATGTGAGGGCCGTTCTCATTCCGTGCACGAAGCGCTGTCGCGGCAGCCAGGCTCCCGCCGGCACTGTCTCCGCCTACTCCGATGCGGAGCCGATCGACGCCTAGTCGATCGGCTTCGCTGTGGGTCCATGCAAGTGCTTCGTAGGCTTCGTCGTTCGCGACGGGGTACTGATGTTCCGGGGCAAGCCGATAGTCGACATTTAGGACCACCGCAGAGGTCGCGGCGGCGATCTCACGCGCGAGCAGATCGAAGGAATCGAGCGAACCCATGATCATGCCGCCGCCGTGGAACCAGACGAGCGCGGGCGCTCCTGTCTCCGGTGCCGTGGATGGAATGTATACGCGCACAGGGACTTCGCCGTGCATCCCAGTGAACGACGTTGTCTCGACGGTGCGCATGTCGGGTCCGGGGCCGCGCACAATCGACTCGAGTGCGCGCCGGGATTCCTCGACTCCCCTTTCGTGGGATCGAGGAACGTTGTTCCGCTTCATGGTCTCGGCCATCGCCGCGACCTCGGGGTCCAGTTGATGGTTCCTCCGACTCGACTTCGAGTGTGGTGTGGCGGACTTGGTCATGATTTCTGTGAGCCTCCGTCGAGGAAGTTTTTACCGAACATCGGGGGTGAAGTGTCACCCACGGTACACGGATCTTCTAAAAAGAATCATAAATTGGATCCAATAACGTATGGTGAGTTTTGACGGGTCTTCGACAGACCGGACGAGGAGGGTGCTGTGACCGCCACCAAGATGGCGCCGCCAACTGGAAGTGCTGATTTGGCACACCGAGAATTGCGAAACGACGTTCGCACATTTCTCGAGGCCGAGATCTGCGCCGGGTCTTTCACCCCGCAATGCGATAGTTGGATGGCTGGCTTCGACCCTGCATTCAGTGCGAAGGTCGGAGAGCAAGGTTGGCTCGGTATGGTCGTGCCCACCGCGTATGGAGGGCATGGCCGCAGTCCGCTCGAGCGGTTGGTCGTGGCCGAGGAAATGCTTGCGCACGGGGCGCCCGTTGCGGCCCATTGGATCGCGGACCGGCAAACGGCACCGAACCTGCTGAAGTTCGGCACCGAGGAGCAGAAGGAACGTTACCTTCCCGGAATTGCCTCCGGTACAACGTTTTTTGCCATCGGAATGAGTGAACCGGATGCCGGGTCGGACTTGGCCTCCGTTCGGACCAAGGCTGTCGAGGATGGTGACAGCTGGCGTCTGACCGGAACGAAGGTATGGACCACCGGCGCACATCTTGCGCACGCCATGATCGTTCTCGCCCGCACAGACAATGACGAGTCGGGCCGACACGGGGGACTGTCTCAGTTCGTGGTGGACCTACCGAACCCGAACGTCGAGATTCGCCCGATCCGGAGCATCGACGGAGCTGCGCATTTCAACGAAGTCATCTTCCACGATGCGAAGATTCCCCGCTCGGCGCTACTCGGGGCACGGGCCGACGGCTGGGTGCAGGTGATGAGTGAACTCGCCTTCGAACGTTCGGGGCCGGAGCGGTATCTGAGCACGATGCCGTTGTTGCGGGCGTGGGCGGAAAGGCTAAGAGCGCAGGGAGCTACGCCAGAACAACGCGTGGCTTTGGGCATGCTCACATCCCGAGCGTGGTCATTGCGCAGGATGTCGTTGATCGTCGCCACGGAACTGGCGGCAGGACGGTCACCCGACGTCATGGCTGCGATGGTCAAGGATCTGGGTTCGACTTTCGAGGGGGACCTCGTCGACGTTGTCCGGCGATCGAGTGACATTGCTGCACGCCTGAATACCGAAGATCCGTTTGCGGAATTGCTTGCACACAGCCTTTTGCACACACCAGCGTTCACCCTTCGTGGTGGAACCAACGAAATCCTGCGCTCCATCATCGGACGCGGAATGGGGCTCAGATGAGTGAATATCGAGCGGAGCTCGTCGACGCCGCGAATGCGATGATCGACCGCGCCGGCCCAAGCCACGAGGTGCCGCTCCAGCATGCAGATGACGCAGTGTGGCGCGCGTTGCATGACGCCGGTTTCACCACGCTGGGAGTGCCGGAAGAATCGGGTGGAAGCGGTGGAAGCCTTGCCGACGCACTCGAAATCGTGAGTGTCCTCTCTCGTCGCGGTGCCGCAACACCGATCGTAGAACACGGTGTATTGGCTGCCTGGATTGCTGCCGAGGCCGGCTTGAGTCTTGGAGACGACATTGCAACGGTATCGACGAAGGGCGGAATCGTTGTGCGCGACGATGGCGCTGGCGGCCTGATTCTCGACGGTCGACTCGAGGCGGTCGTGTGGGGTGAACTGGCGAGAACTGTTGTTGTCCTTATCTCGTGCGAGCCGACCTGCCACGTTGCGCTGGTATCCACGGACCACGAATCGGTCACGGTGTTGCCCGGGACGGATACGACCGGAATTCCGGTGAACGACATAGTGCTCAGTGGAACGTCGGTTACCTGCCACGGCGTCGCCGAGAACGTAGTTCGAGACGATGTGATCCGACGTGGAGCATTGGCGTACACGACTGCATCGGCTGCGGCCGCACGCGCGGTCTGTGATGCGACCGTCCGATACGCCGGCGAGCGAACACAGTTCGGCCGACCCTTGGCGAAGTTCCAGGCTGTGCAGCAACGTCTGGCCCAGTTGGCAAGCGTCACGAAGGCTGTCGAGACAGCAGCAGCGACGGCGCGCGCATCAGTTGACGCAGACGCGCCATCGGCGGCAGTGGACGTAGCTGCCGCGGCCACCTTCGTGTTTGCGTCGGCGCGTGAGATCGGGGCTGCCGGACACCAAATCCACGGTGCCATTGGATTTACCTCCGAACATGCACTCGGTCGTTCGACCACATCGCTCTGGGCGTGGCGTGAGAGATGGGAATCGGAGGACTACTGGGCCGATCAGGTTGCCTCTCATGTGCTTGATCAAGGGTTTGATCTGTGGGACGTCGTCACCGGTTTCGAGTCGGGTAGGGACATCGTGAAGGGAGAGATCAGCGCATGAGTGTGTTCACGTCTTCGAGCGAAGCCACTGCCGTCACACCACCCGTCGTGATCGACGGCCGAGCGGCGTGGCGGTCGACGGATCGTGACGGCGTCCTTTCCGGGTTGCGTGTTCTGGATCTGAGCCGCGTTCTGGCCGGACCGTACGCTGCTCAGATGCTTGCGGATCACGGCGCAGACGTACTCAAGGTAGAGGCTCCCAGCGGAGATGAAACCCGGGGGTGGGGGCCGCCGTTCGACGAGGACGGAATCAGCGCTTACTACGGCGGCATGAACCACAGCAAGGACAACATCTGCCTCGATTTGCGAACCGAACAGGGGCGCGAGGTACTCGGTCATCTCCTGAACGCGGCCGACATAGTGGTCGAGAACTTCAAAGCCGGGACGCTCGCCGCGTGGGGATTCGACTACGAGTCTGTTCTCGCTCCGGCGAATCCAGGAATGATCTATTGCAGGATAACGGGATTCGGTGTCGATGGACCTATGGGCGGCCTGCCCGGTTACGACGCAGTACTGCAATCGTTCGGCGGGTTGATGAGCGTCAACGGGTATCCAGAGGGCAACCCGCTTCGAGTTGGTGTTCCGATCGTCGACATCGTGGCCGCGAACTTGGCGTTCAGCGGAGTTCTGCTAGCCGTCCTCGATCGGACGAGGACCGGGAACGGGCAACTGGTCGACATTGCACTTCTCGATGCGGTGATCTCGATTCTTCACCCCCACGCCGCGAATTGGACGGTCAGTGGTGTTGTGCCGGAGCGGACCGGCGAGCTCCATCCGACGGTCGTGCCATATCAGGTCTTTGCTACGGGCGACGGTGATTTTTTCATCAGTGCAGCAAATGACCGGCAGTTCGCCTCGCTTGCAGCGGTTCTCGGCATTCCCGAGATCATTACGGATCCGCGCTTCGTTGCCAATCGTGACCGTCATAAACATCGCGAGGAATTGATTGCGCTGATCGCGCCGCTGATCGCGACCTGGCGACGCGAGGAGTTAGGTGCCCTGCTCACGGAAGCTGGTGTTCCGTGCAGTCCGGTCAACACGGTGGCGCAGGCGTTGCAGTCACCTCAAGTGCGCCATCGTGAGCTATTTGTCGAACGAGACGGATACCGCGGAATCGGTGTTCCTATTTCGTTGGGCAATGCCAAGACGGCTGCTCAGACTCCGGCGGTGAAGTGCGGCGCTCACACCGTCGAGGTTCTGGCGGCCATGGGATACGACGCGGAGTCGATAGACACCCTCGCCTAGCGGCGGCGAGACGCGACCGAGATGCAAGGGCAGCAGGCAGCGGTGATGCAACAATGGTGTATCCGAAATCGGTGCCGATCGCCGTGCTGAGCATCGGAACCGCCGAGAAGAATGCCCCAGAGGAGAAATTCGTGTCCCCCAGATCGAAAGCACGCCAGCTCGAGACCGAGTCGTCGTCGACCGGCAGAGTAGTAGCTCAGGGGCGGTCGGTCTCGGAGCAGGCAGCATCTCGGGTCGTTGCGGAGATCGAGCGAATGATCATCACCGGGGAATTACTCCCGGGACAACAGATTCGGCAGGAAACCATGGCAGAACGCCTGGGCGTCAGCCGACTGCCTATCCGGGAAGGACTGCGGCAACTCACATCGGAAGGGCTTGTCCGGCACGTACACAATGTCGGGTACGCCGTAGCTCGGCTGGAAAAGTCGGAGTTCGATCAGATCTACCTCATGCGGGCTGCACTCGAGAAGGAAGTGCTCCTGTCGCTACCGGTTTTCGACGATGCGGCCCTGGGGGAAGTCAAAGATTTGGCCGTCGAAGTGGCTGCAGCGGCCGATTCGGAAGATTACCTGCTGATGCGTATGCGAAATCGGGAGTTTCACTTCGCGATGTTCGACCGGTCGCCGCTGCAATTGATCGTTTCGGAATTGCGCCGATTGTGGACCCTGGCCATGCCCTACCACGCGGTGTACCTGTACGACCCGGAAGGGCGCGCTCGAGTGGTACGCGAGCACGACGAAATGATCGCGGCGTTGTCGACCGGTGACAACGAGCAACTTGTGAATCTGATGAATTTGCACCGTCACGGTGGCGAAGCCGGTACCAGTCTGATGCTTCGCGCTGGTGGAGCGACGCGGCCGCCGCACTGACCTACCGTTCTGCCCCATTCGGTGGAATGGAGAGAACGGGTCCATCTGCATCTTTTGCTGGATCCAATTTCCTATACCAATGACGATAGAAGAAGGCATATGAACGAATCGATCGATCGACCAGCTGTGGAAACATTCGACCAGGAACCTGTTGCGCTTGACCGTGAGACTCTCGCCAGGAACCTGCAGGATGCGGATCCGGCGATCCTGCTGTTATGCGCCGCACACGCGACCGGTGATCTGACACTTCTCGACCGATACGCGTCGTCGATCAGCCGTCGGCCGGGAGAGGGGCGCAATGCGCTGCCGGTGGTCACGATGGAAGCCGGTGCTCGCACATCGGTGACGGATCTTCTGCTGGGAGCGCTCGGCGCTGCGCCGATCGTTCCGGAACTGCTTGTCGGGGACCTCGATGTGTTCGCACGCATGGTCGAGATCGCAGTAGGCGAGAAAGTGTCGCCCGAATTTCTGCCACTGTTGTTGGAACAGAGCGGTTTTGTTCCGTCGCAATCGGTTGTACCGCGAACCAAATCACCGAAGCCTGGCATGCGAATCGCTGTCCTCGGTGCGGGCATGGCCGGTATCGCTGCGGGAATCATGGCGGAGCGCTTCGGCTACGAATACGAGATTTTCGAACAGAGCAACGACATCGGGGGCACGTGGCGAATGAACACGTACCCCGGAGTGGCTGTGGATACTCCCAGTCTGTACTACTCGTATTCGTTCGATCTGAATGCAGACTGGACTCGGTACTACCCCGTGGGCAACGAGTACCAGCAGTATCTGCGACGGGTCGTGGAATCGCATGGCATCAAGGAACACATCACGTTCGACACCGAGGTCACCGGACTTCGATGGATCGAGCAAGATTCGGAGTGGGAGCTGTCGATTCGTGCTGCCGACAGCACGATGCAAACGTCGCGGGCGACCACCGTCATTACTGCTTTCGGTTTCTTGAACCGTCCGAAGTTTCCGGAGATCTCCGGAATCGAAGACTTCGCCGGCATCTCCATGCACACTGCCCAGTGGAAAGATGCAGATCTCCGAGGCAAGCGAGTCGCAGTAATCGGTGCGGGAGCTACCGCGGTGCAGGTGGTAGGAGAGATCGCAGATTCCGTGTCCGACCTGACTCTCTTTCAAAGGCAACCACATTGGGTGATGCCGAGTGCTCCGGGCTCAGGCGTCGTGCCGGACGCGGAGCGCTGGCTCCTCGCCCGGTTGCCGTTCTACAACCAGTGGTTTCGACTCAAGACCTATTGGGGTCTGAGCGACAACCTGTACGACAACATTCGTGCAGATCCGGAGTGGGCTGAGAACAACGTGTCTATTTCGCCCGCGAACGATCGAGTGATGCAAACAGGGCTTGCCTACCTGCAGAGCATGTTTGCCGATCGACCGGATCTTCTGGCCGAGCTCACTCCCGATTACGCGCCGGCCGGCAAGCGATTGATCCGGGATCCCGGAAATTTCTATGCCTCGCTTAAACTTCCGCATGTCAGCCTGACGAGTGAGCGCATCGAGAAGGTTGTTTCGAGTGGGGTGGTTACTGCCGACGGCCGGACACATGAAGTCGATGTCATCATTTACGCCACGGGTTTCACGCTCGATTTTCTGTCGCCGATGGATATCGTCGGTCGCGAGGGTCGTGTGCTGAACGACGAGTGGCAGGGCGATGATCCGGTTGCTTACCTTGGCGGCACAGTCCCAGGCTTTCCGAACCTTTTCGTGACGTCAGCCCCGAATACCAGTCCCGGACACGGCGGTGGGCATAATTTTCCTACAGAATCCGTCCTGCACTACATCTTCGAATGCCTGCAGATCCTCGTGGAAAATGGCGGTACTTCCATCGAAGTGAGTGCCGAGGCAACTGAGGAGTACAACGCCAGAGTCGCAGCGCAACTGGAGAACACAGTGTGGACAATAGCGACCGGTGCACATACCTACTACCGCAATCGGGCAGGTCGTGTGATCCTCCCAAGCCCTTGGCGAATGGTGGACTTCTGGACGATGCTGCGCGAGCCTGATCTGTCGGCGTTCACGATCCGCTGACTATGTGATCTTCATGTCAAGGCGGGAATTTTTGCCCGCACTATTGGATCCAATAATTTGTCCAGACAGTTGACTTTTATCATATAAAGTTGTGGACTGGATCACACGTCGTCGACGCGGCGTCGTGTCTATCGAGAGGAGAAACCTTCGTGTTCAGCTTGGAAGGTCGGGTCGCACTTGTGACCGGCGCAGGTCAGAGCGTCGGAGCGGGGATTGCCACGGTGCTTGCTCGCCAGGGTGCAGCCGTAATCGTGAACGATCTGTTTGCCGATCGTGCAGAAAAAGCGGCGGCTGCTATCGAGGAAGAGGGTGGCCGAGCGATCGCTTCCGCGTTCGACGTCACCGACTACGACGCGGTTGTCGAGCATGTGCGGGCCGCGGAGGCGCTGTTCGGGCGGCATGTGGACGTGCTCGTGAACAATGCGGGAATTGCCGAGGGGCGGTTCAACCTTCCGTTCCGGCAGCTCACGCCGGAGCAATGGCGTGCGCCGATCGATCTCAATATCTTCGGTGCGTTCAATTGTGTCCAGGTGGTTCTCGAGGGCATGTGTGACGCCGGCTGGGGTCGTGTCGTCCAGATCTCGTCCGGCTCTGCTCGTACCGGCCAGAATATCGGTGTCTCGATGTACGCGACGGGCAAAAGCGGTGTCGAGGGCTTTATTCGTCACCTTGCTGCAGAGACTGGCCAATTCGGCGTCACTGCAAACATTCTGGCGTTGGGGCATCAGAAGAATCTCGAGGAGAAGATGTCCGAGGAGATGATCAACGACATCATCGCAACCATACCGATCCGGCGTCTGGGGGATGCCATCGAAGTAGGCGCGGCATGCGCTTACCTGGCATCCGATGAGTCCGGGGGCATGACAGGGCAGACTATCGACTTCAATGGCGGCTCGCAGACAAGGTAGATCTCTCGTTTCGCTCGTGAGATCTGTCAATGAAGCGCGCGAATAATACTGCTGTATTGCATATTTCACTAGTGTATGGGCATTTGCGTTGATGCTCCGAGTGTGTTGTGACCAGTCGAGTCGGTCGCTAGTCCGATAACTCTCCCGCTCTTCGGGAACGCGCCATCTGTGGTCGGGATTTCGTTGAGAGGCTGATCACATTCACCTTCGGGGCGCTTTACGATCGAAATGCAGGAGGTTTCACATGAGCTCTACCGCAACGAATTCCGAAGAGGTAAGAACAATCGAGGCGGGAGCGCCTCCGGTCCGGTTTGCCCGTGGTTGGCACTGTCTAGGGTTGCTACGCGATTTCAAGGACGGGAAGCCGCACCAGATCTCCGCGTTCGGAACGGAGCTGGTTGTTTTCGCCGGGGAAAACGGAAAAGTCAACGTACTCAATGCCTTCTGCCCACATATGGGAGGGAATCTGGCACTCGGCGCCGTGAAAGGTGACACGATCGCCTGCCCGTTCCACGATTGGCGCTGGAGGGGTGATGGCAAGTGTGCGGAAATCCCCTACGCGCGGCGTGTTCCTCCGCTTGCGCGAACGAAGTCGTGGGCAACTCTCGAGCGCAACGGACAGCTGTACGTCTGGCACGACCCGCAGGGTAGTAAACCGACCGAAGAAGTCACCATTCCCGAAATCGCGGTCTATGGAGATCCGGAATGGACCGACTGGACTTGGAAAACGCTGAAAGTCGAAGGGTCGAACTGTCGAGAGATCGTCGACAATGTAGTGGACATGGCTCACTTCTTCTACGTCCACTACGGGATGCCGCAATACTTCCGGAATGTCTTCGAAGGTCACGTTGCAACCCAAGTTATGCGATCGAAGCCACGAGCTGACGCTGTCGACGCAAGCATCGGAAGCAACTATGACCGCGAAAGTGCATCAGATGCATCATATTTCGGACCTTCGTACATGATTGACAAACTGTGGACCGAATCCCTCGAAGATGACCCGAACATCATCCTGATCAACTGCCATTACCCGATTTCTCCGACCTCGTTCGTTCTGCAATACGGCGTCATCGTCAAGAAGCCGGAGGGCGTGTCGGACGAGGTTGCCGCAGGGATCGCGGACGCGATTGCCGGCGGCGTCGCAATAGGTTTCGAGCAGGACATCGAGATCTGGAAGAACAAGTCTCCCATCGATAATCCTCTTCTGTCGGAAGAGGATGGACCGGTATACCAGTTGCGCCGTTGGTACCAGCAATTCTACGTCGATGTCGAAGACATCGAACCGGAAATGGTCAATCGTTTCGAGTACGAGATCGACACCGAACGCGCATTGACGAGTTGGCAGGAAGAGATCGATGCCAACCTAGCTGCCGGACGTAGCGCGATTCCGGCGCCCGCGCCCTGAGTCCCGACACATTTCGAAAATTTTCAGGAGAAGCACTGTGAGCCATCAAGTTCTTGACAACATCGTCGCTCTCGCAGACGACCTGCGTGCTCGCGCAGAAGAAGCAGAGTCGCTAGGTCGACTTCCCGACGACATGGCGAAGGGTCTCAAGAACTCTGGGATCATCCGCATGCTTGCACGCAAGGAGTACGACGGGTTCGAAGCACATCCCCGAGACTTTTCCGAAGCGGTGATGAAGACAGCCAGCGTGTACGGTTCGGCGGGCTGGGTGGCCGGCATCGTCGGCGTACATCCGTGGCAGTTGGCTATGGCGGATCCCAAGGTTCAGCAGGAAGTGCTGGGTTCGGACAGTGACACGTGGCAGGCATCGCCGTACATGCCGGGTGGCGTCGCGACCCCGGTTGACGGCGGTTACATCATGTCCGGTCGCTGGCAGTTTTCTTCCGGTACCGACCACTGTGACTGGATCTTCCTCGGAGCGATGATCGGCGACAAGAACGGTGCGCCGCTCATGCCACCGCAGGGGCTGCATGTCATTCTGCCTCGATCCGACTACGAAATAGTCGACGACAGTTGGGATGTCGTTGGCCTGCGCGGTACCGGAAGTAAAGACATCATTGTCACAAACCAATTTATTCCGAGCTATCGAGTAATGGATGCGGGTAAGGTCATCGACGGTACTGCTGCGCAGGAGTACGGCGTCACCGAAACGCTGTACAAGATGCCCTGGTCGACGATGTTCCCGCTGGGGATTACCTCCGCCACTATCGGGATCGCGGAAGGTGTTCTCGCCGCGGGGATTGCATATCAGCGGGAGCGTGTCGGAGCAACGGGCGCAGCGATCAAGGATGATCCATACACCTTGCATGCCCTGGGTGAGGCCGCATCGGAAATCGACGCATCGCGGCAGCAGTTGTTGAGTCAGGTCGACCGCATATTCGACAAGGTTGATGCAGGACAAACGATTTCATTCGAGGAACGAGCACTTGTGCGGCGGAACCAGACTCGCGCGGCCTGGCGTGCCGTGCGTGCTGCCGACGAGATTTTCGACCGATCAGGCGGCAATGCACTTCGGAACGACAATCCGCTGCAACGATTCTGGCGAGATGCGCATGCGGGTCTGCACCACGCTATTCACGTGTCGAGTATTCCGTACCACTCGTCGGCGCTCAGTTCACTCGGGGCAGAGCCGCAGGGAACATTACGCATCATGATCTAGGCGTCGATGTTATTCCTGCGCAGTATCATTCAAAGTCAGTGAGGAAATATGAGCGAGATCAAGGCCCTGGGGTATGTCAGGGTGGACGCAACCGACATCGACAGATGGCGGGAGTTGGCCTTCGACGTATTGGGATTCGCCGAAGGATCCGGCCCCGAAGAGGGAGCGCTACACCTACGGATGGATGAGCGTGGTGCGCGTCTGGTGATCGCACCGGCTGCGATCGACCGGGTGACGGCCGTCGGATGGGAGGTTCGTGATCAGTCGGCGCTTGCGCGACTTCGCGAGCGACTCGAGGGTTTGGGGCACGTAGTCAAGCCGATGTCCCTCGAAGAAGCCGATGCCCGTGGTGTCGAGGAGGCATTCTCGATGGACGATCCGGGCGGAACACCGTTGGAGTTCTTCCACGGGCCGGTGCTCGATCACAGCCCTGTACTGACCGGCTACGGTCAGAAGTTCGTTACGGGTGATCAGGGCTTGGGTCACGTCGTCGTGCCGAGCCCGAATTTCGACGAAACGTATCGCTTTTACACCGAGACACTGGAATTCCTGCCCCGAGGCGCTTTCCGAATGCCGGCTCCGCCGGAGTACGGGCCCATGCGCATCCGGTTCCTCGGAGTGAATCAGCGTCACCACAGTCTTGCTCTGATGCCTGTTCCAGAAGGCAAAGACCCAGGCTTGGTGCATGTGATGGTCGAGGTCGAGGATCTGGACACGGTTGGACGTGCGTTGGACCAGGTGATGAAACGGGACTTCCCTGTTTCGTCGACCCTGGGCCGACACACAAACGACAAGATGATCTCGTTCTACGTCCGGGTTCCGGGTGGCTGGGACATCGAGTTCGGAACCGAGGGAGCCCTGGTCGACGAGAGTTACTACACGTCGGAAGAAATCACTGCGGACAGCTATTGGGGCCACGAGTGGTTGTGGGCCAAGGAGATGGCTGCAAACGCGGCAGAGTGAGCTTACGAGTCCCGTTCGGGTGTTTACGTTCTCGCCCGAACGGGGCTTTTCTTTATCTGAATCTATTTCCGCCGGCAAGTAATTGAACGATGAGAGAAGACATGACTCGATCTGATGGACCCGACATTTTCTCGCCGGCGAAGCTTGGTCCGGTTCGCCTGCGTAATCGCACTATCAAGGCAGCCACTTACGAGAATATGGCTCGCGACGGTCTGGTCACCGACCCGTTGATCGACTTCCACGTCGCACATGCCCGTGGCGGTGTTGCCATGACGACCGTTGCCTACTGCGCCGTGGCACCTGATGGACGCACCGACGGCCATCAGATCGTGTGGCGCGACGAGGCTATGCCAGGTCTCCGCAAGCTGACCGATGCGGTTCACGATGCGGGCGCGGCGATCTCGGCTCAGATAGGACACTCGGGGCCGGTCAATAACGGGAAGTCGACTGGCACTCGGCCCATCGCCCCGAGTCGGCATTTCAACAAGCAGTTCTTTCGCGCTGTCGGCCCAGCTACACGAGAAGACATCACAAGGGTCGTGAAGGCGCACGGAAATGCTGCGCGGATGGCGATCGACGCAGGATTCGACGCTGTCGAGGTGCATCTCGGGCACAATTATCTGGCAAGTTCCTTCCTCAGTCCGAAACTGAACCGTCGGGATGACAAATACGGTGGCTCACTGCAGAATCGAGCCCGACTGGCGCTCGAGATTCTTCACGAGGTCCGTGAGGCAGCACAGGATCGCCTGGGCATCATCACCAAATTGAATATGGATGACGGTGTCCCTGGCGGCTTTTGGATCGACGAGGCATGTCAGGTCGCACAATGGATCGAGGAGTCGGGCACTGTCGACGCTCTGGAGATGACAGCGGGAAGTTCGCTGCTCAATCCTATGTACTTGTTCAAGGGGGATTCCCCGATCGCCGAGTTCGCTGCTGCTGTGCCGGAACCTGTTCGATCAGGAATCAAGCTTGTCGGCAAACATGTCCTTCGCGAGTACCCCTACTACGACGGGTACTTACTCGACGATGCATTGCAGATCCGAGCAGCGGTCGACATGCCGATGATTCTTCTCGGCGGTGTGACGAACAAGCAGACCATGGATCGTGCGATGGCGGAAGGTTTCGAGTTTGTCGCGATGGGACGTGCGCTGCTACGGGAGCCGGACCTGATCAACCGAATCGCGGCGGACTCAGCGGTTCGTTCGCTCTGCAATCACAACAACAAATGCATGACAACTATCTTCACCGGGACACGATGTGTCCTCGTTCCCCAGGATTTGCCGTCGCCGATTCCCGGCGAATCGTCGTCGACTCGCGCAGTGACGCGGGTGCCCTGAGTTACAGATGGTCAGGACGTTGTTCTGACGGTGGGTTGTCCTAGCCACGACCAACGAAGAAGTCCCGTATCAGCGTCACAGACGCTGATACGGGACTTCTTTTCTGCAGTCGTGTCAATCGCCGGCAAGAACCATGTCGTCGATCGAGCAGAAACTGTGGCAGACACGATCGCGGACGATGACGTCGGTGCACTCCGGATCGAACCAACGGTCTACGACACCCCAATGGATCGGATGATCGAGGTACTGTCCGAGCAATGAAGCATGATCGGTGAATTCCTGCTCCCACACATGTGTCCACGGCGTCGGACCGACGGCCGTTGTGACACGGCTCAGCCGCCATGCACCGATAGACGAGACGAGCGCAGGCATCCGCAACAAATCGCTTTCGAAATGCTCGACGCTGCTCGGTTCGGTGCCTGGCGCAACTCGCAGGAGCAACGTTCGGTAAACACCGTTACAAGTGTTGATCGTCGACCGTCCGGCCGATCCTGAGCGGTACTCGACGCCGTGGAACCGTTCGATCGCCGGATGAACGAAGCTGCCGTCGAGTGCGCCGCTCGCTAATTTCCACGATGCTTCGTCCGTGAACTGTAAGTGGACGATCAAATCGCCGCCGTTGATTACTCCTGGCAGAGTTCTCGATACAACCTGGCGGATAGCACCGGCCCCTTCGCCCGCAGCTGTCACGGAGACAACGGCCTCGTCCCAGGCCTCGCTAGATGCACTTTTGTCGGCATGGACAATTCGTGTGACGTTATACATCGGAGAGCCCCTCGATATCGGCTGCCTCAGCGGCCATGGTGCGACTGCGCTCGACTATCAATGCAGAATGCCGTTCCCACCACTGGCTGGACTCCGGATCGGCTCGACCCTGGCGTGTCATGTTCCACCAGCCGGACGTTCCCTCCACGGTCCAGGTAATTGTCACGATGTTGGTTTCATCCTCGACCCATAGCGGGGGGCTCACGAGAACACTTGCCAGGGTCATGCCGCGGCGCTGTGCGGCGGGTACGTACTCGGTTGTGTACGCATCGACGAACTTCTTCCCACACCCTGGTTCCGTGATAATCCGGTCGATCACGTATACCTTCTCGCCTGCCATACTATTTAACCTACTTCTGGTCGAAACCCGTACAGAAATGGTCGTCTCGCGTAGCGGGAGACTTTGCACGGATCCGTGGGTTGTCGCTAGGACTTGCCTGAGCGCGCGCTACGCATGATGTCCAGAGGAGCTTCTGCGGGGTAGTCCGCCGGAGCCATCGCGTATGCGCGCGTGAGTGTCGCGACGAAGTCGGCGTCGTTCAGCGGATCCGATGGGCTTGTGTACGAGACACCACGGGCGTCGAGGTCGTCGATCAGCATGCCGAGCGCCTGTTCGACCGTCAGATCGTCGGTGTGATCAAGGTAGCGTTTCACATCGGCGAGATCATCGAAAACATTTGCGCTGTAATGAAATAGAAAGCGCATATCGTCATCGTGATATCGGGCGATCTCTTCGGGCCCGTTGCGAATGACCCATTCGTCGGTGCCGGCGCCTTCTATGACGGAATCGAGTTGGAGCTTCGGTATGGACCGCTTGTCCCGCGGACCGCTCGCCTCACCCCGATGGAACATCTTCTCGTTGTTGGTGAGAAGTCCGCTGTTCCAGAACGGCGCGGCGAATCGACGGGGGGCGAGGTCCGGGCCATCAGGCCAGTAGGTGAAACCGCCATCGATGTCGGAGTTGTAGTAGTACGAGATAACCTGGCCGGTCTTGATTTCCCAGCGCTCGAACAATCCGGACTTGGCCATGACGCTGATCAGCCACAAAGGAGCGTTGCCCATGTCGACCCCGCGCCAACTGGCGCCGTCGAAGTGACCGGCATCGTAACTGTGTGCCGGTGCGCGCAGGTTGAATAGGTAGCTGCCCGGAACCGCATAAGTGGCACCGTGGATGCCTTTGATCATGTCGAGGAGACGTCGGTTGAAGTAGAGTTCGTGCGCTTTGTTCTCATAGGCCACGCCCCGATCACCGAAGTAGCTGCGGAATGTCGGTGTCAGGAGATCGGACAACTCCAGTTTTACGTCAGGATCGCGATTCTTCGGTCCCGAGACGGCGAGGTACTCCTCAGCGCTTTTGAAATGGTGAGCTGCAATGAGTCGCCACGGTCCGTTGTTACGGACGATGTCGAAGAGAACTGCCGTCTCGTCGGGCGTGTAGATGTTCTCGATGAACTGCGGTGGCACCGCTGGTGTCATGGGATGGCGTGTGCTTGTAGTCATGGCTGCTTCCTATCGTTCGGTTCGGACAGTGGAAAGTGGCATGCGACAAAATGGTTCGGCTCAACTTCGCGGATCACGGGTTCCTCTGCGGAACAGAGCGAATCCGCCCTCGGGCATCGCGTGCGAAATCTGCAACCGCTGGGCGGATCGTGTGGTGACGGCAGTTCGCCGACCAGTGCATCTTCGGTGGGCGTCGCCATGGGGTCGGGTTCGGGAATTGCGGCAAGAAGAGCCTCGGTATACGGATGGCGAGGTGCTGCATACAGCGAGTCCGGGGAAGCGACCTCGCAGATCTTTCCCAGGTACATCACCACCACTCGGTCGCTGACGTTCTTCACCACCGCGAGGTCGTGGGCGATGAACAGAAGTGTCAATCCATACCTTTGCTTCATGTCTTCGAGGAGGTTCAGGATCTGCGCCTGCACCGAGACGTCAAGTGCAGACACCGGTTCGTCACACACAACCAGATCGGGTTCGACAACGATGGCTCGAGCAATCGAGATCCGTTGGCACTGACCACCGGAGAATTCATGTGGCCGACGATCTCCGGCGACCTCCGGATCCAGCCCTACGACCGACAACATGTCGTCTACCGCCGCAGCTCGTTCGGAGCGACTGCCCTTACCCGCTACGTCGAGGCCTTCGGCAACGATATGCCTAACGCGTCGGAGTGGGTTGAGTGAAGAAATTGGGTCCTGAAAGATCATTTGCAGCCTGCGACGCTCGGATCGCAACTCGGAAGCGGACATCGCGGCGAGGTCACGGCCGTCGAATAGCACCTTACCGGACGTCGGTCTGGGAAGTTGCATGATTGCTTTTGCGACTGTGGACTTGCCGCAACCGGATTCGCCCACCAACCCCAGCGTTTCGCCGCGAAGTATGTCGAGACTGATATCGGCTACGGCCGCGAACTTCTCGCCGCCTCCGGTGGAGTATTCGACAACAAGATTGTGCACTCGAAGTACCGGATTCTCGGCCTCTCTCAAATGCGCGGTACCAGTACCGGCCATGTCAGAGCACGTTCCTTTCGTCGATGGGAAGACCTGCTGCAGAACGACCTTCGCGCAGGTTGTAGGCGACAGCCTGATCCCCGGACGGAGTCCCCACAGGAAAGAAACATGCATGCCGGTGACGATCATCGACCCCGTCGGTGGGAGCCAACGCCGGCGTTTCGACCAGGCATCGCGGGCGTGCGTGGAGACATCTGGCGGCAAACGCGCAACCAGGCTCCGGGTCGATTACAGACGGCGGACGTCCGGGAATTGCATGAAGGCGAGTGTGACTAGGGTCTGAGAACCGTGGAATCGACCGGAGCAGGGCCTGTGTGTACGGATGACGCATTTCTCGGAAGAGGACCCTTGTCGGAGCTTGTTCGACGATGCGTCCGGCGTACATCACGGCTATCTCGTCGGTGCGGCCGGCCACGACACCGAGATCGTGCGTGATGAGAATCATCGACATGCCGTTCTCGCCCTGAAGTCGGGCTAACAGGTTGAGAACCTGATGCTGGACCGTCACATCGAGCGCGGTGGTGGGTTCGTCTGCAATGAGCAAGCGAGGGGAGCATGCGAGTGCGAGTGCGATGACCACACGTTGCCTCATACCGCCGGACATGTTGTGCGGGTATTGGTTCAAACGCTTCCGCGGGTCCGGGATACCGACCCAGATGAGGAGTTCCTCTGCCCGGGTCAGAGCCTCGGCCTTGCTCAGATTCATATGACGCCGCAGTGTCTCGGTCAACTGATGCCCGATAGTCAGGACCGGCGTCAACGACGTCATGGGGTCCTGGAAAACCATGGCAACGCGTGACCCCCACAGATCGCGAGCCTGCGCCTTGGACAGAGATGCGGTGTCCCGGCCCTCGATCTCGATTCGCGATCGAGGTTGAATGACAGCGCTCGGTGCGAGGATATTCATCACAGCTCGCGACAGCACCGATTTCCCGGATCCCGACTCGCCCACCACGCCGAGGGTGCGGCCCGCTTGCACGTCGAGAGTGACGCCATCCACGGCTCGGACCATGCCGCGTGGCGTATCGAACCACACCCGTAGATCGGACACCTCGAGAACCGACGGTGTCGACTCGTCGACTATGTCAACTGCGTCAAGTGTTGTTGTCATGGCATTCTGCCTGCCTTCAGGAGTCACAGCGAAGACTCCCGACCCACACGGCCGCGAGCCCAGTCGCCGATGCGGTTGAGAGAAAATACCGTCAGAAAGAAAAAGACACCCGGCACGAGAACCAGAAATGGTGTTTCGTACAGACTTTCGCGACCGGCAGCGATCATGCCACCCCAACTCGGGGTCGGTGGGGGAATGCCGAGGCCCAGGAAGCTCAAGGAACCCTCGGCTACGACAAGCCCAGCGGCGACGATGGTGGCAAACGAGACCACGGGCAGTAGTACGTTCGGCAGAATTTCCCGAGTGATGATCCGCAGGTCGGTGCAACCCATCGACCTTGCTGCAGTGACGAACTCCCGTGAGGCGAAAGCGATAGTGTTGGCTCGCGCGATTCGGGCGAAGGTAGGAGCGCCAACTGCACCGAGTCCCAGTGCCAAGGTAGTAGCGCTGGGTTCCTGCACCGCAACCAGGGCGATCAGCAAGATGAGCGGCGGAAAGGCAAGCACCGCATCGGTGCTGATGCCCAATATCGTATCGACTGCACCGCGGAAGTACCCGGAGAGAAGACCCACGACGGTGCCGACCGTGAGCGCCAACAGTGTTGCGCCGATTGCCACGGCAAGCGAGACCCTCGCTCCGTAGAGCGCCCTACTGAGTTGATCTCGGCCGAGTTGATCGGTGCCGAGAATGTGGCTCAGGTCTTGAAAGGGAGGTAGCGAGTAGACATTGCTGATCTGGTCATATGCCGGAAGCGGCAGTATGTCCGCAAAAACCGCGGCAAGAACGATGATTACCATCCATGCTGCACCGAGCCCGGCACCGACGTCTCGCCGCCGGCGGCGTCGACGTTTAACCTCTTCTGATACAGCGGGGAGCGTGAGTGAGTCACCTTCCAGGCCAGTCGGTCCTTCGAAGGAGACCTGCGGCAAGGCATCGACAGTCGTGGAGTCGCCTGATGATCGAGCATCGCTCATGTTGTTCTCACTCTCGGATCTAGCAATGGATAGGTGAGGTCCACCAGTGCGTTGAGGAGTACATATCCCACGGCGACGACCAGAACGATGCCCTGGATCATGAACAGGTCTCGGCCGGTGATCGATGTCAGCACAAGGGAACCCAGTCCAGGAAGCGAGAAGATTGACTCCACGATCACGGTTCCGCCGATCAGACGTCCGAGTGCTACTCCCATGACCGTCAGGAGAGAAAAGGCGGATGGGCGCAATGCGTGGGCCAATAGAATCCGCGGAGCGGAAAGCCCACGTGCTCTGGCCGACAGTACAAAATCCTGCTGAAGTGTTGCGATCATATCGTTGCGTAGCAACCGGATGAAGCCGACTGCTTCCAAAGCGGCAAGGGTTATCACGGGAAGTGCCAGGCTGCGCAGGTGGGGAACCAATCCCTCGGACAGCGGAGTCCATCCGGTGACAGGAAGCGCACCCAGGGTGACTGCAAAAACAAACACCAACAGCACACCGAGGAGAAAGCTCGGAATCGACAGTGTCACAGCGCAGATCAGTGTTGTTACCCGGTCGACGAGACCGCCGGGCCGGTAAGCCGAGTACACGCCCACAGGAACGGCAATGAGCAGAGCGAGCAGGATCGACACAAAAGCAAGTTCCAGAGTGACGGGTAGACGCTCGACTATCGCGTCGGCCACCGGTACCTGCGATTGAATCGATCGCCCGAGATCGCCCTGTAAGGCATTACCGAGCCATTCGAAGTATCGCTGCAACATCGGTCCGTCGAGGCCGAATCGCTCGTTCGCCGCGGCCCGCATCTCCTCTGTGGCCCCGTCCGGAAGCAAGGCATCGATCGGATCTCCCGGAATCAACTCCAAGAGGAGAAATGTCGCCAAGCTCACCAGCAGCAGCACGGCTGCCAGCTTGGCCAGATACCGACTTACGTTCCGGCTCTTCACCATCGGATTCACCTTCCGCCGAGCGTTGTTACTGCTGGATCCAGGCAAGCTCGGGGCGGAACCAGTACTGGTATGCGACCTCGACACCATTGACGTCCTGTGCGGTCAGCATTCGAGTGACGGCATGTAGCCAGAATCGGTATGCCGAAGTGTCTACGAGTTCACGTATCGCTGTCTTATAGGCCTCTTCGACCTCGGCTGGATCGTTCGACGAGTGAGTGATGTCAAGTGCCTGATCGACCACCGCGTTCGAGTAGCCGCTGTTGTTGCTTGATCCGTTGGTATGGAAAACCTTGTACAGTCGCTCGGGATTGGCTCCGCCGAGACTACTGACGATGAGATCGTAGTTGCCGCCGATCATCGCAGAGGCAAACGCTCCGCCGTCGAGGGCTGCGATTTCGAGCTTCAGCCCGTCTACTTCCTGGAGTTGGGCCTGCAGCAGTTCGGAAACCTGCGCCAACACGGGGCTGCCCGCCACAGTGACGTACTTCAGAACGATGTCCTGGCCACCATTGCGTGCTCGGTAGCCGTCGATGAGCTTTTGGGCTCCCTCGACGTCGCGTTCGGGCCAGGTGGCCTCGGGATCGTAGAGCGGGCTGTTCTCCGGCGAGAACGCCGTTGCCACAGGTTCGCCCGAATAGACGGCAGCAACAATCTGTTCGTTGTCGATGAGCTTGCCCACTGCATCACGAACATCTTGGTCGGCCAAGGCGCCGCGGTTGGCAATGCGAACACCACCACCCCCCATCAGATTTGCCGCCGTGACCTTCAGCCCAGCGGCTTCAGCCCGATCGGCATACTTCTGAAGTGTCACAGCCATGATGTCGAGTTCGCCGGCTTGCAAGGCATTGAACCGTTGATCGTCCGCGGCAATTGTCTTCATCACGACTCGGTCGACGTAGGGGCGCGGCTGGTCCCAGTAGTTCGGATTACGATCGAGAACCATCTCGCTACCACGTGACCACGAGGTCAGTGTGAACGGTCCCGCGCCTACCGGGGAGTTGCCGAAATCGGGGCCCTTCGCCGCGATAGCCGTGGGAGATCCGATGAACGCGAGGTCCTCTGTGAAAGACAGCGGCAGTTGGTGATTGACCTTGTCGGCGGTGATCTTGACAGTCTGTGGATCGATCACCTCCCACGAGATCGACTTTGCAGTCACAGCGCTCGACGAAAGGAGGGCGGGATCGAGGATACGCTGCCAGTTGAACGCGACGGCGTCTGCGTCGAACGGTGTTCCGTCGGTGAAGGTCATGTTCGGGCGCAGTTCGAGCATCCAGGTCTGACCGTCCTCGGTGGTGAGTGACTCGGCCATTCCAGGTTCGAATTCGCCCGACTCGATGTCGTAATACATCAGGGCGCCGAACACAGCCTGGCAGGGCGCGAGACCGATACCGATAGCGCACGTAGCCGGATCCACCGACTGAGGTTCGGTGTTGTACGAGTAGTTGATGGTTCCACCGCGCTGCGGTTCACCGGCGGGTTCGCTAACTGACGCCGTCCCCGCTCCGGAGCACGAAGTCAGGAGCAGTGCCGATGCGATGGCTGATGCTGCAATTGCTGAGGTTGTTCGACGTCTCGACATCTCTACCTTCATGATTGTCTTAATCGGTTGACTGAGAAGTAATTTCGACCTCTAGAAGTTCTGGACGATCTCGAGTAGGTGTCCCTCAGGGTCGTTCACGAAAGCAACGATGGCTCGCATTTCGGTGAATTCCTTGGGTGGTTCGGTTACCGAACCACCGGCCAGTTCCGCCAGTCGTAGCGTTTCCTCGATATCCGGAACGTTGAAACCCAGCACAGCTTCACCGGCGGTGGGAGTTGCGCGCTCGAGGTATCGCCAGAGAATCAAGCTGGAGTCGTCGTCACGGCCGCTCGTCAGGATGATCTCCTCGATGGCGTCCATGCCCTCGCCGAGGTCGAGTCGGGCCTTGACCGTCAATCCGAGTGTTGCCACGTAGAAGTCTGCCAGTGACGTCACGTCATGTGCGAAAATTTTCGTGAAGGCGAAACGTGTACCGATACCCATGAATACCTCGCTGTAGGAGATGATTTGAGAGAGTTGATCCGCGTGCTCGCGGCAGGGGCAGACCTCGGAGTGAGGCTGATCACTCTCGTATTAGTCCATCGGCGGCCAGCGCGGTCAACGTGGTCTCCCGCCACGCGGGAGTGGGTCAACATCGTTTCCCGCTATGCGGGAGAGCGGCAACCAATTCGACTTCACACGCATCATTCTGTGTGGTGCGCCGGACTTGTTCATACTGACCGCACGCAACCTCGAAACCTATGAGCCGGAGAATTACATGACATACACATTGACGGGCAAGACCGCGTTGGTCACCGGAAGTAGTCGCGGCATCGGACGTGCAATTGCTCGCCGCCTCGCGGCCGAGGGTGCGACCGTGGTGGTTACGGCACGGTCGGCCGGACCGACATCGGCGGTTCGAGGCGGAGAGAACGTGGTGGTCGAAGGCTCGCTTGCCGAGACCGTTGCGATGATCGAGGCGAATGGTGGTATTGCGCTGGCTATTCCGGCCGATCTTGAAGACGCCGATGCGCGCAATACCCTGATCGAACGCGTTGTCGAGGCCACCGGTGGAATCGACATCCTGGTCAACAATGCGGGGTTTGCGGACTATTCGACCGTCGAGAAGATGTCGCTCGAGACGTTCGACCGAACTATTGAGCATTACATTCGTGCGCCATTCGTGCTGGCGCACGCTGCAATCCCGCATATGCGTTCCCGCGGCGCGGGATGGATCGTCAATATCGGTTCGTCGACCGGGCTGAGCCCGATCAGGCCGTTCCGCGAGTACAACAAGACATCGGGTGACGTGATCTATGCGGCAACCAAAGCTGCCCTGCATCGATTGACTCAGGGCCTCGCAGCGGAACTGGTCGACGACAACATCGCCGTCAATGCGGTTGGGCCGTCGACAGCTATCTCGACGCCGGGCGCCGATGCACTACTTCCTACAGGTTACGAGACGGAACCCGTTGAATACCTGGTGGAGACAGTCCTCGCGATGTGTACTGTTCCTGCCGAGGAACGTACCGGGCTCGTAGCGTTCAGTTTGCATTTTCCGTGGCATAACGAGCTCGATGTCAAGACATTGGACGGGCACGGATCTATGCCACGTCGTGAACCGCCGGCATGGGCGAACCCCAATATCTCCCCGTCCGGCATGTAAATTCGGGCGGCACATCGCAGGTGTCGCCTGAATGGAACAGATACTTTCGGACGAGAGCGCCATCACACTAACGTCTCTACGTATACGGAGTTCAGTCACGGAACGTTAGTCGTCAGAGTGAGGAGTTCGAAGTGTCGTCCGATAGGGATAACGCAGGGACCATAATCGGTGAGCTGGTCCAGTTGGTGGGTAGTTGGTGGTTCCACTACGACGAGTGGAACCGGGATGCCCTACGCGGCGTGATTGTCGACGACTTTGCATTCAGTTGCAGAAGTGATACCGGCGCAACGGAATACGAAGACTTCATTCGCTGTGACGTGCGCGGCGCCGATGAGGTGATGGCGTGGCAGGAGACTCATCGGCATGCGAGTCCGTATCCGTTGCGTCACAACAGCAATAACATATTCGTGACGGCGAGGACGGGCAGTACCGTCGCATTCTCGTCGTATATCTTCGTGACCAAAATTGTCGACGGCCGACCGTACGCTGTTTCGAGCGGGCTGGCGCATTGGACGGCACAGGTTGCCGGCGACGCCGTGCTACTTGCGAGTCTCGAAGTTGTTCTCGATACCCGAGAGTCGGTTGTGTACTCGGAGTTGTCGACCCATCACGACGCGCGTAGCTCCGCGGTTTGAGGTTGAGGTTCCCACTATGCCGTTGTCGCCCGCCGCGCAGAACCTCGTAGACGCTGCCGCCGCACGATTTCCCCAGTCGATGAGTGGAACCCCGCTCGCCGAGTTACGTTCGGTGCTCGGGCGGATTGCGGTGCCGCCGACAACACCAATCTATCAGTCCCGTGATGTCATCGTTTCGACGTCACGCGCAGACATACCCGTTCGGATCTACCGCCCCTCCGCGGAGCGGAGGCTTCCCGTCGTGCAATGGATGCACAGTGGCGGCTTCACGATGGGTGGGCTGAATCAGAACGAGGAGTATCTCCGCAAACTGAGTATTGCAGCAAATGTTGTCGTTGTGTCCGTTGACTATCGGCTGGCGCCGGAGAATCCGTACCCGGCCGCGCTCGACGATTGCCGAGATGTGTGGTGCTGGATCAAGGCGTCACCGATCGAGCTCGGTGAGACCACCGGGGTGAGAACGGCATTGGCTGGTGAAAGTGCTGGTGGAACATTGGTGTTCACGCTGGGGCAGCAACTACGCGATCTTGGACTGCCGATGCCAGACGCCCAGGTGAGTTTCTACGGTGGTGCAGAAATGAGAATCTCGAACCCGGAGCATTCGACCAATATGCTGACACTCGCAGACTGCCAGTGGTTCTGGGACCAGTATGTGAGTACAGAGGATGAACGGAGTTCCCCTTACGTGAATCCTGCTCTGGCGCGCGATGTCGGTGGACTGCCGTCCGCACTCATCGTGACCGCCGAGATAGACCCTACCCGCGACGCCACAGAAGAGTACGCCCGACGCATGATGCGAGCAGGGGTGAGAGTCGAGTTGGTGCGATACGACGGAATGATGCACGGTTTCGCGACCCTGACCGGGACGCTCGAGCCGGCGAGAGAACTGTTCGGTCGAACAATCGACTTTCTGCAGTCCAGTCTTCATCCCACCGATCTCGGTTTGGATGTATTGATCAGAGGGAGAAAAGATGTCTGAAGCTCGAAGTCGGTTCGGTTCCGGCACAGCAGTTGTCACAGGCGGAGCTGCGGGCATCGGCGAAGGATTCGTCTTACATCTCGCAAAGCTGGGTATGACGGTCGTTATTGCAGACATCGACACCGACAAGGCTGCCTGGGTTGCTGAAGGAATCAACGCGGCCGGGGGATCCGCAGTGAGCTACGGGATCGACGTCACCGACGCGGCCGCCGTCGAGGGGATGGCGGACAGCATCTTCTCGCGGTTCGGAAGCGTGGAATTGCTCATCAACAATGCCGGTGTCGAAACGGCTGGACTTCTCTGGGAAGTCGATATCGATCGGTGGAAGCGCGTCATGGACATCAATGTCGACGGTGTCTTCTACTGTCTCCGTTCCTTTGTGCCACGCATGTTGGCGGTCGGCACACCCGCATGCATCGCCAATCTGTCGTCTGTAGGGGGATTGAACAGCGTAGCCGTGCAAGGTCCCTATGTCGTGAGTAAGTTCGCGGTGCTGGCGATGACTGAGAGTCTGTACCAAGATATTTCGTTGACAGGTGCACCGATTCAGGTCTCTGCTGTAGTACCGCATTCGATTCGAAGTGAGATCTTTCGAGCCGCGCAACGCGAAGCGCCGTCGAGCAACCCCATCGCGAATTCCGTGTTCGACGCAATGCAACGTGACAACGAAACAACCGGACTCGATCCGGTCGAGGCAGCGGAACACATGACCGAAGCAATCGCCCGCGGAGATTTCTGGGTCTTCTCGAACGACGAAGCTTGCCGACGATCGGCCACTCAACGTGCTGATCAACTCAGAGACCTGACCCCTCCTGTAGATCCTCGTATCATGCTGGAGCGCATGGGGGTTTCTGTTCCAGCGCGAACCTCTTTGCACTCTACTGATCCTTCTAAGGGCTGAAAATGACAGCGACCGATTTTGTCGACGGGACAGGAACACAACTCGACGGTGACGATGCTGCCCAACTCGCGGCAGCGATTGCCGTATGTAACCCAGCTGCGCTGCTGATGTCTATGGTGCACGTGAGTGGTGACCTCGGCCTACTCGACGAGTTCGCAGCCGAACTCGAATCTGCCAGAAAAGATCTGGCCAATGCCCAGAACACGACCGGAGTTCACTATTCGTCGGGCAGTGGGACTCCGGCACTGCCGCTTGGCGCTTTCCCTGACAGTGTTTCGGAGAAGGTCCGAGTACGTGCCGCTCAGCTGTTGCGGGCGGAATCAACTGCAGTGCTAGGTGTTCCGGACGAGGTTCTGTTTCGGCGAATGGCCTCGCTCTGTACCGCGTCGGACGTCGACGCGGAGTTCATTCCGTTGTTGTTCGAACAGGCCGGTTTCCGTATCGGTCAACGTTGTGTACCGGTAACAAAATCCCCGCCGGAGGATTTCGACGTCATAGTCGTCGGCGCCGGCATTATCGGGATCAACGCAGCAGTCAAACTGGGCGATGCAGGATTTCGATACCGTGTCTTCGAAGCCCGCGACGAGATCGGCGGAACATGGTCGCGGAACACCTATCCCGGCGCTGCAGTGGACACCCCGAGCCACTACTACTCCTATTCGTTCGAGCTCAACCCCGACTGGTCGAAGTACTACCCGTCCGGCCCTGAATACTTGGCTTATCTGGAACGTGTCGTAGAGAAATACGATCTGAACCGCCACATCGAACTGTCGACGAAGGTTGTGTCGGCCGATTGGATCGAGCGGGAGCAGAAGTGGCACGTGCGGACACAATCCGCTGATGGTGCGATTACAGACCATCGAGCACAAGCGTTGGTGACGGCACTCGGTGTCCTCAACGCGCCGAACATTCCGGACGTGCCGGGTTTGGATTCGTTCGAAGGAACTGTGGTCCACACGGCGGAGTGGAGTGATGATATCGACGTCGAAGGGCGTCGTGTAGTCGTTCTGGGAACCGGATGCACATCCGTTCAACTAGTGACGAACATCGTGGACAAGGTTGGCGCACTCGACGTGGTTGTCCGCACCCCACACTGGATTGTTCCGGAAAAGACTGTGGTCAACGATGTTCCGCAGGCTGAACGTTGGGCGATGAGGCACTTGCCCTACTACCAGGAGTGGTTCCGACTCAGGGCCTACTGGCTTGCGTCCGACAATCTGTACCCGGTACCGAGGATAGACCCGGAATGGGCGAAGTCGCACTTGTCGGTCTCTCCCGTAAACGATCTCGTTATGCAGACCTCACTGCGATATCTGAACGAGTCCTTTCCCGATCGTCCGGACCTGATAGAAAAGCTAACCCCCGATTTTCGGCCCTATGCAAAACGCATAGTCAAGGATCCGGGATTCTTTCAGGCGCTCAGGCGCGAGAATGTGAACCTTCATCGTGCCGGCTTCGCCGAGGTGCACCCGGATGGAGTGACAACGACGGACGGAGAGTTTATCGCTGCAGACGTCATCATTCTCGCAACGGGTTTCAAGCTCGAGTACGCTTCGCTGATCGACATCACCGGGCGGGAAGGTCAACGGCTGGCCGAGCTGTGGGAGTTCGGTGACGACCCGCGTGCCTATCTGGGTATTCAAGTGCCGGGGTTCCCGAACCTCTTTGTCACAGCCGGACCGAATGCTGCGCCTAATCATGGTGCGGGCCACAACATCACCAGCGAGGAGCACGTCCACTACGTGGTGGAGTGCTTGCAGTACCTCGTCGAAAACGACTACGCGTCGATGGACGTCGAGAACCAGGCAATGGTGGAGTACAACCAGAAGGTAGACGCCGCGCTCGACAAAACTGTGTGGGCGCATCCTGGCAAGGACGTCACGGGTTACTACCGAAACAGCAAGGGGCGTGCGATCGTTCCTTGTCCATGGCGGCTCGTCGACTACTGGACGATGCTGCGTGAGCCCGATGTGGAGAATTTCACCTTCACGTCGCGGTCGGCCACGAAATAGGCCGAATAGGCCGTTAGTAAAAGCAACTGGGAAGTGAGATCCAGAAGTCTCACCGATTCATTCAGCCGGACCATCCAACTCTCTTGTCTGATCCGGCGCCAATCCAACCGTGTGCGTGCTGATGTCTGTATTTTGCCGACGGCGGCCGAAGATCGAAGGAGCACTATGTCCACAAATTCGCCTCTAGTCGTGACGACAGCGCACGACATCACTGTGGATCTACTCGTGGTGGGATCGGGTACCGGTATGGCAGCTGCACTCGCAGCGCACGAGCTGGGGCTCTCGACTCTTGTCATCGAGAAGACCGAGTATGTCGGCGGCTCGACGGCACGATCCGGGGGTGCATTCTGGTTGCCGGCCAACAAAATTCTGGAGAAGTCCGGAGCTGGTGATTCGCGTGCCAGGGCCGGCCGGTACGTCCGTTCTGTTGTCGGCGATTCGGCGCCGGCAGAACGCGGTGACAGTTTCCTCGACCATGCTTCGGACACGATGGATATGTTGCTCCGGACAACTCCGATGAAGTTCTTCTGGGCGGAGGGCTACTCCGATTACCATCCGGAGGAGCCGGGTGGATCGGCAGCGGGCCGCACGTGTGAATGCTTGCCGTTCGACGCATCGGTTCTCGGTTCCGAGCGCAGGCGCCTGCGACCCGGACTGATGGAGGCGTCGATGCCGATGCCCGTCACCGGTGCGGACTACAAGTGGATGAACCTGATGGCAAAGATGCCGGCCAAGGCATTACCACGCATTTTCCGTAGGCTTGCTGTTGGGCTGGGTGGTCTGGCCCTCGGGCGCGAATACATCGCTGGGGGACAGGCTTTGGCGGCCGGACTGTTCGCAGGCATCCTCGATGCAGGAATTCCGGTATGGACCGAGACGGCGCTCGTGCGACTGGTGGACACTGACGGCCGTGTGACTGGCGCTGTAGTCGAGCAGAACGGGCGTGAAGTGATGGTTACCGCCCGACGTGGTGTGATCCTTGCTGCCGGTGGATTCGATCACGACATGGATATGCGTCGAAAGTTCCAGTCGGAGAGTCTAGTCGATCATGCGAGCCTGGGTTCCGACCAGAATACGGGCGATGCGATCCGGATTGCACAGGATCTCGGCGCGGGTATCGACCTGATGGACCAGGCCTGGTGGTTCCCGGCAGTGGCGCCGTTGCCTGGTGCTCAACCTGCAGTCATGTTGGCCGAGCGCTCCTTGCCTGGTTCGTTTATCGTCGATCAGACCGGGCGACGATTCACGAACGAGTCCGAGGACTACATGTCGTTCGGTCAGCGAGTGCTAGGTCGTGAGCGTGCCGGAGATCCGGTCGAGTCGATGTGGATCGTGTTCGATCAGCGCTACCGCAACAGTTACCTCTTCGCAGCCGGTCTTTTCCCGCGCCAACCCCTGCCGGAGTCGTGGTACAGCGCCGGAATCGCTTACAAGGCTTCCAGTCCGGAAGAGCTAGGTCGCTCGATCGGTATTCCCGTCGATAGCTTTGTCGAGACCTTCGAGAGCTTCAACGAGTCTGCCCGGACCGGTATGGATCCCGACTTCCAGCGTGGAAACAGCGCATACGACCGCTATTACGGCGATCCGACGATTTCGCCGAACCCCAACTTGCGCCCCCTCGCCGATGGCCCGCTGTACGCCATAAAGATGGTTCTCAGTGACCTGGGTACCTGTGGCGGGATTCGGGCCGATGCCAAGGGCCGGGTACGCCGGGAGGACGGAAGCGAGATCGAGGGCCTGTACGCGATCGGAAACGCCGCAGCCAATGCCTTCGGAGACACGTATCCGGGCGCAGGCGCAACTATCGGGCAAGGATTGGTGTTCGGTTACATCGCAGCACGGGATGCCGCAGGGGGTCAGAACTGATGAGAGATCTTCAGGGCCGTGTAGCGGTAGTGACCGGAGGCGCAAATGGCATCGGGCTCGGCTTGGCTCGTCGATTCTTGCAGGAAGGAATGAAAGTAGTCGTCGCAGACAACGATTTTGGTGATCTCGACCGTGCTGAGAAAGATCTGTCGACGCTCGGCGAGGTCCTTGCAGTGCGGACCGATGTCGCTGATGCTGTCTCCGTCGAGGCACTTGCTCGGGCCTCGGTCGATCGATTCGGCGCCGTCCACGTTCTGTGCAACAACGCCGGTGTCGGAGGTATGCAACGATTTTCGACCACGAGCGCAGAAACGTGGGAGTGGACCATCGGAGTGACTATGTGGGGTGCGATTCACGGATGCAGGATCTTCCTGCCGATTTTGGCGGAACAGGACAGTGCCTACATCATCAATACCGCTTCTATGGCGGGCTTCCTGACCGGTCCGTATCAAGCCCCGTACAAGGTTGCCAAGGCGGCTGTGGTGGCTCTGTCGGAGAGTCTGTCCAACGAATTTGCCACCGAGCATCCGAATGTCCGGGTAGCGGCACTGTGTCCGGCATATACGTCAACAGCTATTCGGCATGATGAGCGCAACGCACCCGCTGGTCACGTTCCGAGGGCACTGGCCGATCCGGAACTCGAAAACTTGCGGGAATCCGTGAATGCGGCGATCGAGCAGGACGGTATCTCGACCGAAGAAGTTGCCGACCTGGTCGTCCGGGCAATGGCTGAGGAGAAGACGCATATCTTCCCTCATCCCGAGTGGCTCGACAACTGGCAGGATCGGGTCGACAAGGTTCGGGAACAGGTGTCCGGTACGAATTGACGTGGCGGGTCCGAGGCTGCAATTTAGTTGACAGAAAACATCTATCTAGTAGCGTTTGGGATCAGTCCGAGCATCAATCGGCAGACGCCCGACGGACAAGACGGAGGATCGTGAACAGCTCCCATCCTGGCACTCTCATTGTCGGAGCATCGCAGGCCGGCGTACAACTGGCGAGCAGTCTGCGGGCTGAAGGCTATGCTCATCCGATTCGCATCGTCGGCGCGGAGCTTCAGGATCCTTATCATCGACCGCCACTGTCCAAAGCGTTTCTGGCAGGTGAGGTATCTGTTGCCGACTTGATGTTGCGAAATCGGGAGTTCTATTCCGAGAACACTATTGATCTGGTCCTCGGTGAACGAGTAGTCGAGATCGATATGAATGGGGACGGTTCTGGAAGCGTCGGTACTCGCCTGGGAGCACGTTACGAATTCGAACAGTTGGTACTGTCCACCGGAGCCCGGCCTCGCCGGCTTGCCATTCCCGGCGCTGATTCCGGGGCTCGGGGTGTGTTGTATCTGCGCGACGTCGAGCACGCGCTGCATGTGCGTGAGCAGTTGGCGCGCGCACAGCACGTTGTTGTCATCGGAGGCGGATTTGTCGGACTAGAAGCTGCTGCGACTGCACAAGCGATGGGTAAAGATGTCACCGTCGTCGAGGTGGGGAGGCAACTGATGGGTAGGGCGCTCGGCCCGCACACGTCAGCCTTCTTGCTCGACGCACATCGAGCTGCCGGTATTTCCGTTCTTCTCGAGACCGTCCCCACCGAGATTTTGGTGTCGACATCGAACGACGTGATCGGCGTGATGCTCGGGAGTGGGCAGAGGCTCCCGGCGGATCTTGTCCTTATCGGGGTAGGCGTACTTCCGCGGGATGAACTCGGTACCGCAATCGGGCTCGATTGTGACAACGGCATTCTCGTGGACGAGCATTGCCTGGCATCCGACGGATCGACAATCGCAATAGGCGATTGCGCAAATCAACCCAATCCGATGACGCGACAGGGCCTGAGTGATCGTATTCGGCTCGAATCGGTTGACAACGCTGTTGAGCAGGCAACTGTTGCAGCAAGAACCATTGCGGGGAAGCCGTCGTCGTTGCGAGGTATTCCGTGGTTCTGGTCCGATCAAGGGAAGTACAAACTTCAGATCGCGGGTTTGATCGAAGGTTACGACCAGACCGTGACTCGCACGGATCCGGCTCGTCCACATCGGCTTACGTCGCTGTACTTCCGTGAGCGCACGTTGATTGCCGCCGAATGTGTGAATTCCCCGGCAGACTTTCTTACCCTGAAGTCTGCATTGGGTTCTCGTATGGAACTGTCCCCGGATGATCTGTCCGACATCGACGTACCGATCAAGAAGTTGGTGGCATCTGCCGGCAGTAGAGTGGGATAGACAGCACTGCAGGTGATTACACCCTTGTGCTTGTGCGCTAATCGCCAGTGTCAAGACGGACGACGCGACCTCCGTGCCGTCCGTCTGCTTTTTATGTAAAGCTCAGTTGACCGGAGTCGGCTTTGCGGGCTTGTTCTTCCACCCGGCATCGCCCTTGCGTCCCATCGACCACATTTGTACGCCTCGTTCGATCTCGAGCGCTGAGGCCCAGGAGACCGCGGGGGGACCGAGTTCCAATCGGATGCTGTTCTTGATTGCCCTGGCCAGTTCCGGATCGGCGGCCGCATGCCGAACAAGTTGTGCGGCTTCACTATCCATGTCGTCGGTATCGACACACGCGTATGCAAGTCCGCGGCGTACGGCATCGGTGCCCGAGAGCGCGATGCCCAGTCCTGCCATGGCAATGGTTTCGGACGTGCTGAGGGTGCGTCCCAGTAGCGACAGATGACCGCCGCCGGGATGGATGTGCCGGGCAAGAAAGCCGCTGTCCAACACGGCATCTTCGGTAACCAGCATGATGTCCGTGGCCATTGCCAGGTTCAGGCCGGCGCCAACTGCGCCGCCCACAACCATCGACACGGTTGGCACAGGCAGCGATCCCACTCGTACAAAGCTTTCATAGACCGCCGAGGTCCGTCGGACGGCTTCTGCAGATGCGGGATCTGCGGATGATGCTGCCAAATCTCGTGTGTCGGCGCCACTGCAGAAGTACGGGCCTTCAGCGCCTACCAGGACGGCGCCAATCGAGCTGTCTTTCTCGACTCGATCGCAGAACTCGACGATGGATGCAGCCATCTCCAAGGTGATGGCGTTCTTTCTGGAGGGGTTGTCGAGCGTGATCCTCGCGACCGAGCCTTCAACTGCGAAACGTACGGGTTCATGCGATGGGTGCATAGGAGTTCCTCCGGCATTGGTTTCTGTGCGCTGACCAGCAGCAACAGATGATCATGATTGGATCCATTACAGGATACATATTCGCGCGCCGGGGTTCGAGCCCGCGCGGCCTCCTGGCGGGGCGCAGTCCCCAGTGGCGTCTGTGTCACACCAGTCCACTAGATGTGATGTGGCGCACTTAGGTCTCCCGATAGTCGGGAGACTAGGGAATTTGCGCAGTGTGACGCGTTTACGCTCGCCGAACTGCATACCGAAGCTGACTCGTTGTCCGGATATCGCCGGGTCGAGTCGCCAATGAGGAGAGCGATATCGTGAAACCCAACAAGACGATGAAGTTGGTTGTGGCACTTGCTGTGACCGCCGTCCTGGCGTCTGCCTGTTCGTCGGATCGCGGCGATGACCCGTCTGCCACCTCGAGTGGCGGATCAGCTGCAACAGTCGACGCTGCGTCGAGCAATTCCGATGCCAAGTTCGGAACCCTGGATTCGCCCTGCGGCGACGGTGAGGCGAAGGGCGCAACGGATCAGGGTGTCAGTGACACCGAGATCAAGATCGGGTTCGGCGACGACCGCGGCTACGCGCAAGCTCCGGGGCTGAACAAGGAGATGAGCGACGCGGTCAACGCCCTCATCTCCTGGTGCAACGATCAGGGCGGCATCAACGGCCGCAAGGTTGTCGGTACCGACTACGACGCAGCGCTCATGCAGGCGAACTCGGTTATGCAGGAAGCGTGTGGCAGTCAGTTCATGATGGTCGGCCACGGCTTCGCGATGGACCAGACCGCAGAGCAGACCCGTGTGGCCTGCAATCTGGTTGCGGTTCCCGGTTTCACGGTGTCTCCGGTCGCTGCCAACGGGCCGATGACCTATCAGGGTGTGCCGTTCCCCGTCGATTATGCCAATGCGTCGGCATGGTTCCAGATGGCCGAGATGCACCCCGATACGCTGAACGACTTCGACATCGTGAACAGCACAATTCCGTCGATCATCACGGCCTCCACCAAGGTGCGCTCGATGGCGGAGGCTGCGGGCTTCAAGCTCAAGGACTGTGGCGTCACGCTGAACTACGAGGGGGAAGCGAGCTACGTGCCGTTTGCCGAGAAGTTCAAAGCCTGTGGTGTCAAGGGATTGTGGACGTCGCGTTCGCCGGTTCCGGCGGAGTTCAACTTCATCAAGTCGCTCGATCAGGTCGGGATCGATCCTATCTTCGCGGGTGAGGCCACCTGGTATGACTCAGGAGTTGCCACCTGGAACAAGGACACCGGGCTCCTCGACAACCTCAGCGCGGGTTCGATCTTCCCGTTGATCGAGAACGCGGACAAGGTTCCGGCGGTACAGAAGTATGTCGATCTCGTTTCGGCAGAGAACGGAAAGGTTGCGCTGCTCGGTATGCAGTCTGCTTCGTCGTTCCTGCTCTGGGCCACTGCGGCGGATAAGTGTGGATCTGATCTGACGCGTCAGTGCATGGTTAACGAACTGTCGTCGATCCACGATTGGACCGGCGGTGGGTTGCATGCCGCTACCGATCCGGGCAAGAACATGCCGGCTTCGTGCGGGTTGATGGTGGGATTGACTGGCGGAACGTATGCGCAGTCATTCCCGGACACCGCTGCCGAGTTCAAGTGCGACCCGAAGTATCTGATCGCAACCGACAAGAGCACGTGGGGCACCGATTTGGGGGCTGATCGTGTGGCGACCCTCTATCAGAACGCGAATGTGATCAAGCCGCAGTCCTGATTCACCTGAGGAAAGGTGGCGCGCAGCGTGCCGCCTTTCCTCCCCTAACGAGGGTTCAGTTATGAACACTTTTGTCACCTTCACGATTCTGGGTTTGGTCCTGGGGTCGGTGTACGCGATCGCAGCTTCCGGGTTGGTGCTCACGTACAACACGTCCGGCATTTTCAATTTCGCGCACGGCGCTCAGGCGATGCTGGGCGCGTTCATCTACTGGCAGTTGCGGTACGGCTGGGAACTCCCGACCGTCGTTGCGCTGTTGATTTCTTTGGTTGTGGTCGGCCCCTTGATGGGGTTGGGCTTGTATCTGCTTGTGATGAAGGGCCTGCGCGATACCGCGGAGGTCACCAAAATTGTTGTCACGGTGTCGATTCTGCTGGGTATGCTGTCGATTTCGCATTGGTTCTGGCATCCGGAGACGGCGCGCACCATGCAGATGTTCTTCGGCGATCAGTCCAAGATCACGGTGTTCGGCGCCAATATCCGCTATCACGAGTTGATCTGCATCTTCGTTGCCATCGCTATCGCCGTGGGATTGCGAATCCTGTTCACCAAAACTCGCGCTGGTGTTGCGATGCGCGGTGTGGTCGACGATCCGGATTTGTTGCGCCTCAACGGTCACAACCCGGAACGTCTCGCCGCGTTGTCGTGGGCGATGGGTTCGACGTTGGCGGTGTTGGCCGGCATTTTGATCACCCCGATCAGCGGCGGCACCCTCGAGGCGAACATGTTGACGCTGTTGGTGATCGACGCGTTTGCCGCCGCGATGTTCGGCCGGTTGCGCAGCATTCCCCGCACGTTCGTCGGCGCTGTCGTTCTCGGTTTGGCGGGTACGTACGTGTTGGCGTACTTCCCGACGAGTTGGTCGTGGACGTCGAATTTCCGTGTCTCCCTGCCGATGATCGCGCTGTTCGTGGTGTTGATCGTGCTGCCGCAGGATCGTCTGCGCGGCGCCGTCACCCGTACCCGCGAGCGGTATCACGTGCCGACGGTCCGCAAGGCCGTCATCTGGGGTATCGCGCTCATTGTCATCGTGTACCTGCTGCGTCTGCTGATGGTCACCTCGGCGATCACGACGCTGACGATCGGTATGACGTTCGCGATCATCGCGCTCTCGCTGACCTTGTTGACCGGGTATGCCGGTGAATTGAACTTGGCGCCGGTCTCTTTCGGAGCCATCGCCACCATCGTCGCGTTCCACTTCGGTATTTCCGGCAGTGGGTTGGCGGCGCACCTGAACCTGTGGGGCATCATCGTCGGTGTTCTCGTCACCGCCGTCATCGGCGGAATCGTCGCGCTGCCGGCGTTGCGTCTGCGCGGGTTGTATCTGGCGCTCGCAACGATGGCGTTCGGAGTGTTCCTCTCGAACATGGTGTTGCGTGATACCACCGAACACGAGATGTTCGGCATCCGGTATTCGCTGTTCAAGGACGGCAATATCGCGATCCCGCCGCTCAAGGTCGGTCCGCTCGATCTGAGCAACGACACGGTGTTCCTGATGACCGTGACCGCACTGTTCTCGGTTCTCGGTGTCGGGGTGATCGCGTTGCGCAACAGCGGTTACGGCCGTCGTCTCGCGGCGATGAAGGACAGCCCCGCCGGATCGGCGATGCTCGGCCAGTCCCTGGTTCGCCTCAAGCTCAGCGTGTTCATGATCTCCTCCGGCATCGCCGGATTGGGTGGCATCTTGATGTCGAGCGCGATGGGTTCGGTCTCGGGTGAGAGTTTCGCGATCATGGTCTCGCTGTCGCTGCTGATGCTCACCGTCGTCGCCGGAATCGGCTACGTCAGTGGCGCGTTGTTCGGTGGTTTGATGGCGGGTATCGGTTTTGCCGTCATCATGGTCTCGTTCACCAATCTCGCCTCCGCGCAGCCCGAACTCGAAGGCATGTGGCTGCTCTTCGGCAACATCGCCGCCGTGAGCCCGGCGTTGATCGGTATCGGTGTCGGCGCGAACCCCAGTGGCACCATCCACCAGATCGTCGAAGGCTACCGGCGTTTGACGAACGCGAAGCCGGTCCTCTACGGCGGCGCTGCCGTGATCGCGGTGACGTATCTGCTCGCCCTGACCGGGGTACTCGGGAACTGGTGGTTTGCGTCCATCACCATCGCGGTGGTGTTCATGCTGCCGGTGATCGGCGAAATGGTGATGCCGGCAGCGGTTCTCACTGCGGAAGAGTTGGCAGCGAAGAAGACGCTGGTGCCGGAAGAGGTCGGGATCGACGTCCCGTACAGCGACGAGGTCCGCGACGAGATCGACCGCGAACTCGGCATCGATCTGAGCAAGTCCGAAAAGGAGTTGGCCGCCCATGTCTGAGTCGCCTTTGCTCGAAACCCCACTTCTCGAAACTCGTGGTGTCACTGTTCGTTTCGGCGGTCATGTCGCCGTCAAGGACGTCTCGCTGTCGGTGGCTCCGGGAACGGTGACCGGGTTGATCGGCCCTAACGGTGCCGGGAAGACCACCCTGTTCAACACCATCACCGGACTGCAGAAACCGACGTCGGGGCAGGTGTTCCTCGATGGTGTGGACGTGACGAAACTGGCGCCGCACAAGCGGGCCAACAAAGGTTTGGCGCGCACGTTCCAGCGACTGGAGCTGTTCGTCTCCCTGTCGGTGCGCGACAATTTGCGTGTCGCCGGGGATATCCACAAAGCGAACAGCGGCAACAAGATCGACGTCGACGCCGAAACGGATCGACTGCTCGAGCTGACCGGACTGACGGACGTCGCGGAGAAAGATGTCTCCGACATCCCCACCGGCCGCGCTCGCGTCGTCGAGGTTGCGCGGGCACTGATGACGAATCCGCGGATCCTGCTTCTGGACGAGCCGGCGTCGGGTCAGACGGAGCAGGAAACCGAGGTGTTCGCGCAGATGCTCACCGATCTTGCGGCCGGTGGTCTCGGAATCTGTTTGGTGGAGCACGATATTCCGTTGGTCATGAAGGTGTGCTCGACGATTCACGTGCTCGATTACGGAGCCGTGCTGGCTTCGGGTGATCCGGAGAAGATCCGCACCGATCCCGAAGTGATCGCCGCGTACATCGGCACCGAGGAGGAAGCAGTATGACCGCAGCAACGATCGATCCGGCGGCCACCGGATCGACCCGCCCGGAGCCGTTGCTCGAATTATCGGGTGTGCGTGCCGGTTACGGATCCATCGAGGTCCTGCACGGCGTGGACCTCGTACTCGAGCCCGGCGCCGTGGTGGCCTTGCTCGGCCCGAACGGCGGCGGAAAAACCTCGACCCTGAAAGTGTGCTCCGGTGTCCTGCCGGTCACGCGCGGTGAGTTCAAGCTCGCCGGCCGCGTCGTGAACGGCGTCGAAGCGTCCGAACTCGCCCGGTTGGGTGTGTGCTCCATCCCGGAAGGCCGCGGGATCTTCGCGAACCTCTCGGTGCGGGAGAACCTGTGGATCGCCACCGGAACCGGAGCCTCGCTCGCGGACCTCGAAGAGGTTGCGTACACCAGGTTCCCGATTCTGGGGGAGCGGCGGGCTCAGTTGGCGGGTTCGATGTCCGGCGGTGAGCAGCAGATGCTCGCGCTCTCTCGGGCGTTGGGAACTCATCCGACGGTGCTGCTGCTCGACGAGTTGTCGATGGGCCTGGCCCCTCGAATTGTCTCGCAGATGTACGACGTGGTGGGTTCACTTGCCGCAGAGGGTATTTCCATCCTCGTCGCGGAGCAGTTCGCGCGGGCGGTGTTGCCGATCGCGACGTCGGCGGCGTTGATGTTGCAGGGCCGCGTTACTCGGGTCGGTGACCCGCATGAGATCGAACAAGAACTTTCTACCAGTTATCTAGGAGGATGACGATGACTACTGTTGCACAAGATCGCCGTGGCGAATTCAAGAAGAACATCGCGGAGCTGGGGCTCGACAAGGGCCAGTCCGGTGGCGACGCCAAAACACTGTTCGGTGGCCTGATCCTGATGGTGGTGGGTGTGGTCGGCGCGTGTGTGCTCTACATTTCCTCGCTCACCGAATCGGATCTGCGGAACATCGCGTCGTACCAGATTCTGGCGATCGCGTTCCTGGCATTGACGGTCATCGGGGCGGCGATGTTCATCGCCGCGTCCGTCGCGAAGGTACTGCGCCTGTGGCTGGTGCGTCAGCTGCTCGAAGGCCAGGCCCAGACCGATCAGATCGCCCAGGCACTGAACACCCGCATCTGATACCCGGTTCAACCGACAATGCCCGCCACGAAACCGTGGCGGGCATTGTGTTGGCTTCTCTGAGGGGAAATGCAAACGTTCCTGACACCGATCAGTAGACTCAGCGACACTAACTGTGTGTTTGTAGGTCAGCTTGTGACCAGATGGCTTTCATCGATACAACCTGCGCGTCGTCGTCGAATGTCATGACGTCTATGGGTTCGACCACGACGGTCGTATTGCCCATCCTTGTGGTCACACGGAAATGAAACGCAGCGGTGTTGGCCGCGATTCGAAGTGTCAGTAGCTCGATCTCGCGTTCTCCGCCTCTGACCGATTGGTAGAACTCGACGATCTGATCACGTCCCACGTGCGCGGGTGTGCCAACCGGGTCCTCGACAGTTGCCTCCGGGGAGTACAAATCGGCGATCTCTTCGCCTGTTCCCATTGCAGCCGCACTGAGATACCTGCGGACGATCTTTTCGATCTCTTCGTGTGCGGGCATGTCAGTTCACTCCGGTCCGCCGGGAAGCCCGGCGTGGTAGTAGCCGGCAGTCCAACCTCCATCGACTGCAAGTTCAGCTCCGGTCATGTAACTGGCCGCGTCGCTGATGAGAAACGCAGTCGCGGCGGCAATCTCATTCGGTTCACCGATTCGGCGAAGTGGAACTCGAGTGTACGGCTGGTTGAGTTCCTCCCCGGTGATGCCTGTCGGATTACCCAACTGTGTATTAACGCCGCCTGGATGAACTGAATTCACTCGAATGTCAGGGCCCAATTCAAGTGCTTGTGCTTTGGTCAACCCACGAAGAGCCCACTTGCTGGCTACGTACGCGCTGAGACCGTTTACTGCCCTCAATCCGTCCAGTGATGAAATGTTGACAATCGCACCACCCGATCCGCCCTGTTTGATAGCGGGCGCAATGGTTTTCACGCCAAGCATGGCGCCGAGGACGTTGATCGACAGCAGTCGCATCACCTTTTCCTCCTCGATGTCCAACACACCACTGAAGTAGTTGATACCCGCATTGTTGACGAGAGAAGTCACGGTGCCATGGTGCTCGAGAGTGTGAAGAAGCGCAGCCTGCCAATCGCTTTCGCTTGTGACATCCAGAGGAAAGAACGAAGCCGTATCTCCGAGTTCGGCTACCAGCGACTTTCCGGGTTCCTCGGCGACATCGGCCACCACCACGCGAGCGCCCTGCTGCGTGAGCAGCCTTGCGGTGGCGGCCCCCATCCCTTGCGCGCCGCCGGTAATGATGACAGTCTTTTTGGTCAGTGCGTTCATCGTGCTATTACCTCCTAGAGAAATTCACTACTCTCTCTGGCTCTGATTAGATTGGGGGAGAGGGTATTGCGTGTGCCAGAACTTCAATGTTGCCCATTGTCCCCGTGTGAAGTTTGTGGCGCCGAGTGAGCTCCCAACCGCTCGCGATTCTCGACCACGAGTCGTGGTAGTCGCCCAACGTTCGAAAGTACTGTCCCTCGAGGTGTCCTGTGCCGAGGTGCATATCTGCTACATACGCCCTACTGGTGGCTTTGTCTCCGTCGACTTCGATCAAGACGTTCCCGATCAGGTGTTGGGTGGGGCCGCACTCGTCGAGGAATGAACGGAGTAGAGCAACAATTTCTTCAGCAGAGGTCAGTTGTCCGTTTCCGAAGTCGCCGGTTGCATCGGGAGCAGCGATCGCTTCGATCGTGGACCAGTCTCTCTCGTCCATTGCCCGCGCGATTCGGATGATGTTGCGGTAGATCTGGCGTTCGTCTTCTGCGACGCTGGTCATTGCAATTCCTCCTCTTGAGGCGGTGTTGGATTCATCAACCACCCTTGCGAGGGTAGGTCGAATGGTGTTGTACGCGTTATGAACCCTCCCATTCAGATGGAGGAATTCGGGAACACCCGTGATCGCGATGAGGCGGGCGCCAGTTTTCAGAGTGGCATGATCGACAGTATGCGTGCAGTGGTGGACTGGTTCGATGTCAGAGTAGATCCCGTGGGTAAGTTGCCGAAGCTGATTGGCTACGCGACAGCAATGGTCGAAATAGTCTCGATGGGGCTAGACGGTCGCTTCGTCGGAGTGACATTGCTGCTCACTGTCGCAGCCTGCGTGCTGGTCTCCGTGAAGCCCGTCCCACCTAAGCTGGTCTGTACGGGCTTTGTGCTCGCGATCTGCGCCAACGAGATGTTCGCCGACCCAAAGGCCGTCACTGTCATAGTGATGGCGTACGTGTGGCTGTTCGACATGTCAGTCGTACGACCCAGATCCGAAGCCTTGATCTACGTGCTTTGGGTGGGCGGGTCCCTCTGTGCGGCGCACATTCTTGGTGCGCGCTTGTCGATCGCCACCTTGACGGTGCTGGTCTACGCCTTGTGGGCGGCAGTAGTAGCGTCGCTCGGTGCTGCCATTCAGTCGCAGAGACTGTATGTGGCGAGTGTCGTAGATCGTGCTGCCCGAGCCGAGCGAACCAAGGAGGAAACTGCTCTGCGGCGCGTTGCAGAAGAACGGCTGCGAATTGCGCGCGAATTGCACGATGTCGTTGCACATCACATCACGGTGGTCGGAATGCAGATCAATCTCGCGCGGGCGCGCCTCGGTGGTACCTCTGCTGATGTGGAGAGTGCTCTCGTGCAAGCAGGTGATTCCACTCATTCCGTGATCCTCGAGATGCAAGACATCCTGCAAGTGCTCAGGGATATGGGCACTGATCAGAGTGAGGCATTGGCGCCGGCTGACGTTGGCTCTTCCGATCTCGGCCAACTGGTGCAGTCATTTTCGCTACTGGAGAACCGTCCTCGTTTGGCCGTCGAGGGTGTGCCGCCGCCAGATATTCCCCCCTCGGTCGACCCGCTATGTGTCAAGTCAAGTGAGACGGTGACGTTCAGTTGATTTGCGATTCGGCAACAGGTTCGTTGATGAAGAATACGGTCGGCATCTCGGGTGGACACGGCCGGCGTGAAAACCGTGCCGGATTCGCGACGTAGGCCTCGTTCAAGGTGATCTGCCGGGCTTCGTCGACCGCGTCAGCGGCCGGCGAAGTGCACCGACGCCGGAGTGTGCCAGGCAATTCCCGAATGACGGTGAATGTGGTTGTACTCGTTGAAGAATCCCTCCAGGAATACTCGTGCATCCTCCAGTGATGCAAACGATTTCGGGAAATCGTGCAAATACTTCAGAGTCTTGAACTGAGCTTCCGAAAATGGATTATCGTTTGAGACCCGAGGTCGTGAATGTGACCGGATGATGCCGAGGTTGCTGAGAAGTTCGGACACCAGTCCGGAAGTCATCGAGGTGCCACGGTCAGCGTGGACGGTGTGTGGGGCGATGCCGTTCCGGTCGATCGCTTCCTCGATGAATTCGGCTGCCAGTTCGGCACTTTCGTGCGCAGCCACAATCCACGACGGGTTGTACCGGGAATAGATGTCGATGAGTACGTACAGGTGAAACCACACGCCCTTGGTGGGCCCGCGGAGTTTGGTGATATCCCAGGTCCAGACCTGTGAAGGTCCGTCGGCGAGGAGCTCGGGGATCGCTTTCGGTGGATGTGTCGCTGTTCGTCGGCGTTCACGGTTTTGTCCGGCCGCGGCGGCGATGCGATACATGCTCGACACCGAACACCAGTAGTTTCCCTCGTCGAGTTCCCGGGCCCATATCTGGCATATGGCCAGGTCAGCGTTCTTGTCGCTGTTGATGACGGATAGAACCTGAGCGCGCTCGGACGCGGTGAGTGCCTGGCCGTTGTCGGGGACTGTCCTCGGTTTCTTGGGGCCCAGGACGGGTGGTTGCTGCTGCCGGTAGTGGGTGGCGCGGGCTCGTCCGATCAGGATGCAGGATCGTCTGGTGGGGATTTCGGCGGCCCTGAGGTCGCTGAAGGTGCTGTTCAGGGCGTCTTCGGTAAGGGCGGTGTGTCCGTGCTCTCGGAGATGGATTCCAAGAGCACGTGAAGTTTTCCCATGATCTCGAGCGCGGCCTCCGTCTGCGTCAATTGCTTTGCCAGACGGGCATTTTCGCGCGTCAGGCGGGCCATTTCCTTACGTGTCGCGGCGTCGTTGTCGGGATTGGTCGCAGCTTTCGGTCGAGACTTCCCGGCGGCTGTAGTTCTGGCTTGCGCCCATTCTCGGAGTTGGGATTGGTACAAACCTTCGCGGCGTAGGACTGCGGATTTTTCGCCGTGTGGGGCGCTGTTGTATTCGTCGAGGATGTTGTTGCGGTATTCGGTGGTGAATGTTCGGCGGGTCGGTTTCGGTGCGGGATCTACTGGCGGATCTGGTGTTGTCGTGGGGTTTGGGCTGGTCATCGGTGGTGCTCGTTTCATGCCCTCAGTGAGTGGTCTCGGTTGCCTCCGAGTGTCTCACTAAATCCTGACAGTGAGGGCTCGGAACTGCTGCGAAGCACCAGCGTTCGTCGCCAGGCTGTGGCGCAGGTTCGGGTCTGTTGGCTTCCCGTTTATCGGGAAGATACGTTCGGCGCCATAACCCCGTCATATAGCGTTTTTTCGGCGTGGCTGCGAATCCTCAAGGCTTGCGAGCGACCATATAGTTCCGTCCGGCCAACCTGACTGGTCCGGACGGTCAGACGTTCGAAATTCTGCTGGGCAGCCAATGTGCTTGACATAGTTCGATTGACGTCGAGGGTCGGTCCTGACAGAGCGACGACCCTTGGGCGGTCGTGAAGGAGCACTGATGCACCGAGCAGTTGAAACGCCGGACTCCGTGTCCGAATTAGTCGTTGAGGGGGAGGGCAGTTCGGCCGATAGTGCGCCGGTCGACCGGAGGGCGCGCATCGGGGTGATGGTGCTGTGTGCAGCCGGTATCGCGATGTCCCTGACACAAACGTTGATAATGCCGCTTATCCCGATGTTGCCGATGATGCTTGATACTTCTGCTGGGAATGCGTCGTGGGCTGTGACCGTGACGATGGCCGTTGGGGCCGTAGCGACACCGATAGCCGGTCGTTTGGGCGACATGTACGGCAAGCGACGGCTCTTGCTGTTATGTATTGCGTCGGTCGCGGCAGGGTCATTGGTTTGCGCGGTTTCCTCATCCCTTCCGCTTTTCCTCGTTGGTCGGGCATTACAGGGCCTTGGTGTTGCTTTCGTTTCGGTCGGGATCAGCGTGATGCGTGAGTTCCTGTCTGCGAAACGTTTGGGTGTTGCGGTTGGAATGATGAGCTCGTCGATGGCTGTGGGTGGCGCTCTGGGGCTTCCCTTCGCCGCTTTCGTTGCTGAGGAATTCGGTTGGCGTGTGTTGTTCTGGGTTGGAGCGGCAGGGTCCGTGGTTTGCTTCGGGGGTATCTATGCCCTGGTTTCCCCCAGCCGAATCCGTATGGGGGGTCGCTTCGATCTGATCGGTGCGCTTGGCCTCGCACTGGTTCTGCTCACCTTGCTGCTGCCAGTGAGCAAGGGTTTGGATTGGGGTTGGACGAGCCCGGTCACATTGTCGTTGTGTGGGTTGTCTGTGCTGGCTTTCGCTGGTTGGTTGGCGTATGAACGTCGACGGGTCAATCCACTTTTGGATCTACGTATCGCATCTCGGCGTAGCGTTGTGCTGGCAAATATTGTGGGTCTCACCGCTGCCTTCGCGTTTTACGGGATGGAGCTAGCTCCGATTCAAATGCTGATGGCCCCGACCTCAACTCCGCATGGACTGGGAGTCTCGATGCTCACTGCTGGTTTGCTCATGGCTCCTGCTGGGCTCGTGGCATTCGTATCGTCGAATATCGGCGCTCGAATGGGGGCGTCATTGGGGACGCGGCGCACTCTCGTGATTGCAGGTTGCTTGCTTTGCGTCGCTTTGCTCGCCATGTTGATTGCACTTGCCGTCAAGTGGGAGTTCCCGGCGGTTTATCTCGTCGCTATAACGTGTTTCGTCGGTGCATCTGTCGGAATTTCCTATGCAATTTTGCCCACTCTCATCATGGAAGCTGCGCCGGTCGAGCAGACGGGAGAAGCAAACGGCCTCAATGCACTGATGCGCATCATCGGCTTGGCGCTGTCTGCCGCTGTCGTAGGCATGATTTTGGCAAACGACCTCACACCGGTTCCAGAGTCGGCGCTAAGCGTGCCATCGCCGTCCGGATACATCTGGTCCACGGCTATTGCACTAGCTGCGAGCGTTGTGACTGTAATTGCCGCGCTACTCCTACCCCGAAGCGGGCACACACAGACAAAGTAAGGATCTCGGCCATTCTTTCTAGGTGTGAATTGCTTTGAGTGCGTTCGAAGTAACCGATTCAGTCGAGATGAAGGTAAGGGACGACGGCTGACTAAACGAGTCAGTTTGGATCGAACGCGGGATGCGGCCCATGCTATTAACGACGGACCGGATGTCCAAAGCGATCGTCGCTTCACCGGTCAGGACTGCCGACTGGGAGTCGTTCCGTAAGCGCTGTTCTCGATCACAACCTCTGGTGCAAGTTGAGAGTGCCTGCGTCTGCAACCATGTCGTCGGAATTCTGGCGGGACACGGACTCGGGTGATCAAGCCTGCGGGTAGTCGACGTCCCGACCGATGACAGCGGGATGTCCTGGGGTTCTGTGAAATGCAGCAGCAGGGAAGGCGGCGGTCTTGCGCCCTCATTCCTGGTGTGCGCCGAATACGAACTGATGCGCCCGGACGCCGAGATAATGACCGAAAACTTCATCAAGGCACAGCACACCGTCGAAACCCACATCTGGAGTGGGCAGATCCATGCTTTCCCGGTGATCGGGAAGGCTCTTCGTGAAGGGCGCACGATCGTCGATCTGAGTATCGCGTTCCTGGAACGGACCCTGGCGTCGAAGCGTCAGATCAGCGCGTGAATCTGTTTCTCACCCGAGCGACGTGAGTGTCGCGTAGTCGTCGTTGTCGAGAACGCCGTCGACGATTGCGCGAACTTCCGAGGCATGCAACGTGATCGAACCGCCATGGTTGTCGAGGAACGCTGTGTCTGCAGCGTCTCGGCCGGTCGAGATGCGCACAAGATTGCTGCGTGGGGCTAATTGCGTTGCATCGACCACGCGCCACACGTTGTCGATATTGGCTTCGGCAACGGCATGGAAATCCATCGGGTCGCAACCCGGCGCATAGACGGCCACCAGGCGAGCGGGAATCCCCACGGCGCGCAGCAGTGCGATGGTCAGATGCGAGTAGTCGCGGCACACTCCGGCGCCCGCGAGCAATGTGTCGACCGCGCTGTCGGTGCCGCGGCTGGTGCCGGGAACATAACTTAGATGTGCACTCACCCAACGCGTGACCTCGAGAAGGAGTTCGGGCGGGGGAGTGGCGAGATCGAATTGCCCGGCGGCAAAGCCGAAGAACTTGTCTACCTCGGCATACCGACTGGGGCGCAGATACTTCGACACGTCGTCATCGCTGACCGGTTCTCCGCGGCCGATCAGGGTTGCGTCGTAGTTGACGATCAGTTTGCCTGGGGCACAGTCGAGTACGTGGGTACGGGTGCCGTGTTCGGCGATGGCCTCGCGGGGTTCGATCGCATTACCGTCGTGGACGAATGACATCGTTTCCAGCAGTTCGACACCCGGCGCGCGCGTCACCGCGATCTTGAACTCCAGGTTGGTCGCCTCGTCGATCTCGATGTCGAGTATGGCGGCGACGGTACGTTTCATCGGATCATCTTTACACCGAATTTGGACACCCACCACCTGGGAGGATTGTGACAGTGCGATCAGGCTTCGGGATAGTCGACGTCGACGCCGCTGCTGAGGTCGCTGCACTCCACCAACTCGACGCCGTGTTCGCATAGGTAGGTGTTGGCGCCCCCGTCCCCGGTGAGAGACTCTGCAAGCGTCGACCAATGGTCGCGTCCGATCAGGACGGGATGGCCGGGTCTGCCGTGAAAAACAGCCCTTCGCAGAACGTTTCGTGCAGGAGTGCCCCCTCCTACGATCCGCGTCACGGTGCCGGCATTCAGGTCCGGGACGTCCACCAGGGAGATCGCTGCCGCATCGGCGTCGTCGATTTCCATGGCGGCCTCGAGTCCACAGCGCAGCGAGGCGCTCATTCCGTGCTGCCAGTCCGATATCACCACAATGACATCGGTGGTGGGCAGCAGTTTGACGGCGTCCTCAGCCTGAGCGCCGAGGACCACGATGACCGGTGACAGGCCGGCCGATTGCAGTGTCGTCACCCCGCGGCGAAGCCAAGGCTGGCCGTCGGCGCCGGTAACGAGCGCTTTTGGTTTGCCCATGCGGGATCCGGCCCCGGCAGCGAGCAGGATCCCGCACGTCGACATGACTATGCTCCGGCAACCCGCGGACGCAGCCACTCGATCAGATCGTTCAAAACCTCTTCCTGCTCAGGCTCGTTGAAGATTTCGTGATACAGGCCGTCATAGACCTTCAGTGTCACATCAGGGGATCCGGCGAGGTCCGCAACCAGCTTGCTGCCGGCCGGGTCGGTCAATCGGTCTGCCGAACCATGCTGCAGCAGAACCGGAATGGTGAGCGAGGGGAGGCGTGCGGGGAAACCTTCCGCGGCGGCGATCATTCCGCGCGCAATACCGGCGGGAACCTTGCCGTGGTGCACCAACGGGTCGGCGTTGTACTTGTCGACGACCTTCTGATCACGCGATACGGCGGCCGCTTCCAAGTTCTCGACGGGCACGTCGGGGAGGTATTTGCCGACGATCTTGCCCAACTGCATCACGATCTTCGGAGTGCCGGTTGCGATGATCACAGCGGGTCCGGAAAGCGCGAGTGCTTTGAGGTCGGCCTGATGATCGAGGGCGTACGAGAGAGCGATCGCGCCGCCCATACTGTGTCCCAGAAGGAACTTGTCCTTGCCGGGATAGGCGGCGGTAGCGATACCGAACAGGGTGTTGACGTCATCGGTGAAGTCGGAGAACTCCTTGAGGTGAACACGCTTACCTCCGGAACGTCCGTGCCCACGATGATCAGGCGCGTACACGACCAGACCGAGTTCACCCAGTCTCGCAGCCACATGGTCGTAGCGCCGAGCATGTTCGCCGAGTCCGTGGCACAGGACAAGGATGCCGGTGGGCTCGCGGTCCGGCGTCCACACGTCGTAGACGATCTTGGTGCCGGACACTCCGGTGAACGACGACTCTTCACGCTGCATTGTTGTGCCCTCTCTCCCCACCGGTTCCGGTGCGCGGATTCTTCACATGTTATTCGCCGCCGGCGCAGGGCGCGGGTGTTCAGGGTGTGAGGTCGTCGAGGAAAGTCCGACACTTGTTTGTTACGGTTGGTTACATTAACTTGGGGTCGTGACCGGACAAGATGTTGATCTTCGCCTGGACGCACTACGGGATCTTCGTTCCAGAGTTGCCAGGGCCTTTTCGGTATCTCAACACCATGACGTTGATCGGTGCCACCGGGGCGGTGGTGTTCGACAACGACTATCTCGCTGCACCCGACGCGCGAAACACCGCAACCGTGCTGAGTTCTACCGCTGCACCCGGCCACCACTTCTATCGGGCGTACGACGCCGCCGACGAGTGCACTTTCGAAGAAGACGGTTCGCGAATTGCCTTCGGTGATAACCTGATCATCGAGAACGACTATCCGAATTTCCGTGTCACGGGGCGCTTCGACTCTTTCGACGTCGATCTGGAGATAGTGGCAACAGATCAAGCGTCGTGGTTCGTGCGCAATCCCGTCTACGACCACGTCAGTCTCTTGGCGCAGTGTTCGGGGACGATCTCGAGTCCGAGTGGACCGGTGAGTATTTCGGCTCCGTGCACCGTTGAATACGCGCGGTGCATGACACCACAATCGTTGACTCGCCGCGCCCTTCCGGAGTCGTGGAAGCTCCCGGCCGACTTCTTCACCTACCAGATCGTTCAACTCGACGACCGGCATCAACTGTTGCTCACCGATGTTCGAGCGTCGGGCGTCACGGCATGCAAGCTCGCCTACATTCGAACTGTGGACGGTAGCGCAAAGGTTTTCGACGACGTCGTGTTCGATGTGCTCGAATACGCCGACAAACTGCACATCGACCCGCAGGGGCGTGAGATGCGTGTGCCACGCGTAATACGTTGGCAGGTACGCGATTACGGCCGGACAATCGTGGAGTTCGAGGCAGAGATCGACTCGGAGTGGCGCTACGGTCACGGCAAGGGACACGTCGGCGCGTACACCTACCGGGGAAGTTTCGACGGTGCGTCGATCAAAGGCACCGGTTACATCGAATGGGTGGACTGCGAAGTGTAAGGCCCCTAGTGTGGATCGGTGCCTTTCGTAGACTCCGCCGCGTTGACGATTCGTCCGCAGAAGATCCTTGTCGCGGGGACCTCCGGCGCCGGAAAGACGACTCTCGCCGGTCGAATCGGGCAGCTTCTCGAAATCGAACACACCGAGATGGACTCTCTCTTCCACGGGCCGGACTGGACTCCACTCGAGAGTTTCGAAACCGAAGTACGACGCTTTTCCGGTGAGCCGGCCTGGGTGGCCGAGTGGCAGTACGGCGCGGTGCGTGGGCTTCTGGCCGAGCGTGCCGACCTGATGCTGTGGTTGGATCTGCCTCGGCGGACGGTGATGCGCCAGGTGATTACACGAACCGTACGTCGTCGTCTGCGGCGAGAGGTGTTGTGGAGCGGCAACATAGAGCCGCCACTGCATACCGTTTTGTTCGAGCGAGATCACATCGTTCGATGGGCCTGGAGAACGGACCGCCGCAATGCCGAGCGAATGGCTACGGTTCTGGTCGATGTGCCGTCGTTGCCGATAGTTCGGCTTCGCAGTCGCCAGGAGATCGAGGCCGTGCTCGAGGTGCTCGCCTGCCTGCCCTCAGATCGTCTGAGCTAAGCGAAATCCCAGGTCGTCGATAGCAAACGTCGGATGGCTTCGCCGCCTTACGGTAGCGCCACAACCGCGCTCACTTTCTGCCCAACTGCCGCCGCGAAAGATCCGGTAGGTGCCGTAAACCTCAGGGTCGTAGAGATCCCAGCACCATTCCCAGACATTGCCGATCATGTCGTACAGACCCCAGTCGTTGGGTGCCTTCGTTCCGACGGGATGCGCTCTACCCTCTGAATTATCGCTGTACCAGGCAATCTCGTCGATCTCGCCGTAGCGGTATCCGGAGGTGCCGGCCTTGCATGCGTACTGCCACTCGGCCTCGGTGGCGAGTCGGTAGCCAGTTGCCGCCTGGTCCCACTGCGGAGAATCGGTGTCGACGTCCTGATACGCAGGCGTCAGACCGTCCGCGACTGACAGTGTGTTGCAGGTTGCGATGACATCTTTCCAAGAAAGGTCGACTGCGGGTTTGCTCGAATCGGCCGACGAATCACCGTGAAGCAGCGCGCTGGTGGTGAGATGACGCGCGAGGCGGAACGATTCGACTCTCGAGGTCCACGCAGTGCCCTTGCGGTCGTCCCGGAGATGCACCTCGCCGGCAGGGATCTCGATCATCAACTCCGCTGCTCCGGTCATGCGTCCATCATCGCAGAACAGGCAGGTAGGGTGCCTCGATGCCCTGCTCCTCGAATGCTGTCAGTGCCGAGCGTGCAAACGCGCGCTGGACCGCCCACTGGCGCCCAGGCTTCACCTGCGCTGTCACTCGAATGGTAATTGCCTCTGCAGTGACCGAATTGACTCCCAGCATCTCCGGCTTTTCGATCATGTCCGATCGGATGGAGTCGGATTCAGCTGCTTCGAGAACGGCGCGTGTTGCGACTTCGCATGCCCGGTGCACGTTGGCGTTGTGAGCAATGGGGAGGTCGAGTACAGCGGTCGCGTAGCCCTGACTCATGTTTCCGACTCGGAGAATTTCACCGTTGCGGCAGTACCACAATGTTCCGTTTGCATCTCGTACCGTGGTGACGCGCAGACCGACGGTTTCGACAGTGCCCACCGCATCACCCAGATCCACGACGTCACCGACGCCGTACTGGTCTTCGAGCAACATGAAGATTCCGGAGAGAAAGTCACGCACCAGGTTTTGCGCACCGAAACCGATGGCAAGACCGATGACTCCGGCCGATGCAATGAACGGCGCGACGTTGATCCCGAGAATTCCGAGGATCTGCAGCACACACCAGACAAGGATCACGATGGATACCGTCGATTTGAGTACCGAACCGATGGTCCGGGCTCGCTGCGATCTGCGTTCGTTCACCCTGGCGTTCGGAGACTTGCGAGGCTTCGACATTCGATCGATCCCGCGGTGCAGCGCGAAGCGCAGCACTACCGCGAGTGCCACGTAGATAGCGATCTCGACAGGTCGGTGGATCAGCCAGTCTCGGTTGGTGTCGGTCAGTTCCCATGCTTGTATTTCGGAAATCATCCCCATGCAGTCTACGGATTCCGCTCGATCCGGGCATCGATGCAGGGCAGGCGGTCCAAAGCCGAACAGGCAGCTAGGCTTACGTCATGGCTGCGTTCACTGGCATACCCGTTGCTGCACTCGATTTCTACGAAGACCTAGAGGCCGACAACAGCAAAACCTGGTGGGCAGCGCACAAGGAGACATACGACGAGATCGTTCGTCGACCGATGGCAGCGTTGGTTACGGATTTGGAAGACGAATTCGGCACAGCCAAACTGTTTCGGCCGTACCGTGACGTGCGTTTCTCGAAAGACAAGATTCCGTACAAGACCCACCAAGGTGCTTTTGTTGGACTTGCCGAGAGCTGTGGCTATTACGTGCAGATCGACGCGGCAGGTTTGATGGTGGCCGGTGGGTTCTACGCCAGCAGTTCGGAGACGATCGCGCGATACCGAGCGGCTGTCGACGACGACGTCCGGGGTCCGGAGCTCGAGAAGATCCTGGCCTCCGTCGAGAAGGCCGGATTCACGATCGGCGGCGACAAACTCAAGACGGCACCGCGCGGATACACGGTGGACCATCCGCGAATCGAGTTGCTCCGGCACAAGTCGTTGACCGCCGGTCGCAGCTATCCCAGTCCGTCGTGGTTGGACAGTCCGCGGACGCTGAAGGAAGTCCGTAAGGCGTGGCGCGCATTGACACCGTTGGTCGAGTGGTCCGGGCAGGTGCTGGGGGCGAACTGAGAGCAGTGGCCGGAACGGAACACTTCTGGGCCGGTCGCGACGATGCGCGGTACGTACGCTATTAGGGCATCCTTATTCGCCTGTGAATGGCGGATGATCACGTTCTTCTGGAAGGTCCGCGCACATGCCCGCTTCATCTACCCTGCTACTCCCACGGGGTTACACCGATAACCGCGTCGTCTCGAATCTGACTCGACGCCAATTCGGAATCGGTGCAGGCATCGCCGGATTGGGTGCTTTCCTCGCGGCGTGCGGCGAGAGTGGAAGTAGTGCCGCCGCCAACGAAATGCGCTCGGTGACGACTCCGCTCGGAACGTACGACATTCCTGTCGAGCCCAAGCGAGTGGTCGCGATCGATTCTCGTCTCGATCTCGAACCTGCTGTGGCGCTGGAGCTTCCGCTGGTCGGATACACGTACGCCAAGGCAACACCTTGGGTTCCGGTCGACGCATCGGTGCCTTTCCTGTCCGAGATCCCTAATCGTGAGCAGATTCTTGCGCTCGAACCCGATTTGATCGTGTGCCTGAACTATGAAAGTGAGTGGTGGCCGGTCGGCGAAATGCAGACCATCGCACCCGTTCTCACCACCGAGTTCACCGACGACTGGCGAACCAACCTCACGAGACTGTCGGGATGGCTCGGCCGAACCGAGACCCTCGATCAGTTGATTCTCAACTACGACAACCTCATTGCGGATATTCAATCGCGCCATGCAGAGAAGATCGCGTCGAAGACGGTTGCGAGTGTGTCGTTCCTGCCGGACACCAACACTCTGTATGTCACCAGTATTCGCACGTCGGAGAAGGGCGACAAGCCCAGCGACATGACGCTCGGCGACATCGGTGGGAAGACTGTCACCGCGGAAGGTCTGGATCCGGAAGGTGGCGTCAGCCTCGAAGGACTGGACGTACTGGCAGGCGTCGACGGCTTCATGATCACCGAGGACGAAGACAGTGCGGCATACCAGGCGCTCGTGGCCAGCAAGCTGTGGCAGCGACTCCCGGCAGTGCAGGCAGGTAACGTCACCAACCTCGGTGGATCGACTTTCTACGGTTCGATCTACACGATTTCGTACGTTGCTCAAGGCTGGGATGCTCTGTACGCCAAAATCAGCTGATACCGAAGCGGTGAACCGGCGGCGGCGGTCTAATCAGGGAAGGAGATGTTCCAACCCTAGGAGATGGTCATGGAAACAGTGCGCTCCGCGGACGGAACAATCATCGCGTACGAACGCTCCGGCGCTGGACCAGCAGTGGTTCTTGTCGCCGGAGCGTTCTGCGATCGGCAGTGGTTCGACTCCCTGGCCGCAGAGTTGGCAGCGGATTTCACGGTGTTTTCCTACGACAGGCGTGGACGCGGCGACAGTGGCGACGGCGATGCATATTCCATCGAAGCTGAGGTGGAGGACTTGCGCGCTGTTGTCGAAGCTACCGGGGAAACGCCACTGGTCTACGGTCTTTCTTCGGGCGGCGCACTGGCGTTGGAAGCTGTATCGCAAGGCGTTCCGATGAGAAAGCTTGCCGTTTACGAGGCGCCGTACATGGATGGTGAGTGGGACACCACGGCACTGAATGACCTGTGGCGATTGGTCGCCGCCGGGGACAGGGAGGGCACGGTGGTCCGGTTCCTTGCACTGACCGGTGCGTCGTCGCAGATGGTCGAGGAGATGAAACAGAGTCCCGACTGGCCAGGCATGTGCACCATTGCTCACACCTTGCCGTACGACGTCGCCATCTGTAACCACGGCAGTCGGTCTCTCGAGTGGCTGACCTCGACCGCCGTCCCTGCCTTGGTCATGTATGGCGGCGACAGCGGGCAGTGGGGCCGATCTTCGGCGGCGCGAATCAGCAAGAAGATCCGGGGAGCAAAGACGCTGGAGATTCCAGGCCAGGCGCACGGTGTATCCGACGATGCAATGGCGCCGGTGTTGCGCGAGTTCTTCCTGGACCGGTGATCGTCAACCTAGGGTTGACGGTCCTCTGTCGTCAACTTATGGTTGACGCATGAGCGATCCAGTAAAGATGACAAACCAAGTCCGACTCGACGACCTCATCGCCGGCATCAAGCAAGTCCATACCGATGCGTTGGATCAATTGTCCGACGCAATGGTTGCTGCTGATCATCTCGGTGAAGTCGCCGATCACCTGATCGGCCACTTTGTCGACCAAGCGCGGCGATCCGGTGCGTCGTGGACCGACATCGGGCGGAGTATGGGCGTCTCCAAACAGGCTGCCCAGAAGCGCTTTGTGCCGAAGGCGCCTGGTGAGGGGAAACAGATGGTTCCCGAAGACGGTTTCAGCCGGTTCACCGTTCGAGCCAAGAACGTAGTCATGGCCGCGCAGAACGAAGCCCGAGCTGCCGGCAATGTGGAGATTCGACCCGAACATCTTGTTCTCGGGTTACTGACGGAACCGGAAGCGCTAGGACCGCAAGCAATCGCAGCCCAGGGGATTGAACTCGCAGCAGTGCGTGCAGCCGTGGCCGCCGGTTTGCCTGCGGCCGAATTGGAGGAGTTGCCGCAACTCATCCCGTACGACGCTCAATCCCGGAAGGTTCTCGAACTGACCTTCCGTGAGGCTCTTCGCTTGGGGCACAACTACATCGGTACCGAACACATTCTGTTGGCGCTGCTGGAACTCGAGGACGGTTCCGGTGTTCTCAGCACACTCGGAGTCGACAAGGCTGCCGCGGAATCGAATATCGAGGCCGCGGTGTCTGCTGTGATCAAAGCCCGTGCGGACGATCACGAGCAGTAGGAGAAGCAGAAGAGGGCCGCACCCTTGCGGGTACGACCCTCTTCTTGTGTCACTGACTAGACAGCGCGCACATTGGTGGCCTGGGGGCCCTTCTGGCCCTGGCCAACCTCGAACTCCACACGCTGGTTCTCGTCGAGCGACTTGTAGCCGTTGCCTGAGATCTCAGAGTAGTGAACGAACACGTCCGGTGTTCCGTCGTCGGGAGCAATGAAACCAAAGCCCTTTTCGCCGTTGAACCACTTCACGATGCCCTGTGCCATACAAATACTCCCTACAAAATCGATCCGGGTTTCACATCGAAGTCCCGATCTCGATTCCCCCATCCTCGCATGCCGCACAGCATGACGCACTGCCGGATGCGAAAAACGCACTTCAGGTGGGGTAAATTGGTTGCTTTCCCGTGGTAATCGGGCGCTGCGCGCTTACGATCAAGGCATGGTGGACATAGATCTGACGGCCCGCGCTGCAGTCGTCGGTGGATCCCAACCGCTCCGCGGCATCCTCGAAACTCCGGATTCACCGGGCCCCTGGCCGGGTGTGGTGATGATTCACGAGGCCTTCGGACTCGACGACGTGATGCGCCGGCAAGCGCAGCGTCTTGCTGCCGCCGGTTTTCTGACATTGGCCGTGGATCTGTACAGCGCTGGTGGTGCCAGGCGCTGTCTTGTACCGACCATGACGGCGATGCTCCGCGGGCAAGGTCGGCCATTTACCGACATCGAGGTCGCGCGAAACTGGCTGGTGGAATCCGAGGATTGCACCGGAAAGATCGGAGTCATCGGATTTTGTATGGGTGGCGGATTTGCACTGATCAGTGCCGGGGGCTTTGACGTTGCTTCGGTCAACTACGGTCAGCTACCGCGAAAACTTGATGCGGCAGTGGCAGATTCATGCCCAGTTGTGGGCAGCTTCGGCGGCAAGGACGTCACCTTGCGTGGTGCGGCACCGAAATTGGAAACCGCGCTGAACAAGGCCGGCGTCGAACACGACATCAGGGAGTATCCGACGGCCGGCCACGCGTTTCTCAACGATGCCGAGGCCGGCCCCAAGGTGCTGCGCCCGCTGGAGCGAATCCTCGGGATGGGTCCTGATCCTGTTGCGGCAGAAGATGCTTGGAAGAGAATCGACTCGTTCTTCGACCGTCATTTGCGCTAGGTCAACGGCTTGTTCGTTCGCCACCGTTAACCGCGATTACCTGGCCGGTGATCTGCCCGGCACCTGCCGAGGCCAGGAAAAAGACTGCGGCGGCGACGTCTTCCGGGGTACCGGCGCGCTTGGTGCTCGTGGATTCGATCAGTGCGTCGCGTCGAGCGTCGGTGAGAACGTCACGGAAGAATTCGGTGTCGGCGATGTAGCCGGGAGAAACAATGTTCGCGGTGATTCCGTGTGGACCCAATTCGGAAGCCAGGTCGATGTTCCAGGTTGCGACAGCAGCTTTGGCCGCGCCGTAGGCGCCTGCACCTTTGTCTGCGGCGATGGATCCGATGGTGATGACGCGGCCGCCGGGGGTGAGGCGATCACGGACGGCAGCAGTGGTCAGAACCGCCGACAGCAGGTTGGATTCGAGATTGGCTCGCCAGCCGGCGGCCAAGGTACCGAGATCCGACGGTGTCTCTCGGTCGAAGTCCGTGTTACCGCCTGCGCAATGCACGACGACGTCGACGCTGGCCGGAAGCGTGTCTTGTAGCCGCTTCAGATCCTTCGGGTCGGAGTTGTCGCAGGTTACGGCGTGAACGCTCGAGCCCAGTTCGCTCGCCGTCTGCTCGAGCGGTCCGGTGCGCCGACCGGTGATGAACACTGTGTCGCCATCTTGCGCGAACGCAGTGGCTACGGCGCGCCCGATGCCTGTTCCGCCGCCCGTGACCAGAACTGTGCGTGTCATGTCTACCTCCAGTGAGCTACGTTTAGGTCTATACAAGAACGTATCATTTAGATCTAAATGAGGTGCGATGTGATTGGCAACTTGGACCCCGACGACGACGTCGACGCGATTGCCCTGGCCTGGTTGCGTGAGCGTCCGGGAACGCCGGTCGAGGGGATCGGCATCGTGACCAGGCTGTGGGCATGCGCAAAACTCCTCGGTGAGGATCGACGGCGAATCCTTGCCGCCGCGGGTGCGGACACGGCAACACTTGATCTGCTGAGCGTTTTGCGGAGATCTGGGGAGCCGTATCGATTGACGACCCGCCAGATCACCGAACGGACTGGGGTGACCGCAGGCGCAATCTCGCAACGGTTGGCCCGGGCGGAAGCGGCCGGTTTCGTGGAGCGGTCGCCGGCCAAGTCGGGATCAAGGGTTGTCGACGTGTCGCTGACGGCCGCCGGGCATGAGGTGGTGGAGCAGCTGGTCGACCGTGTGCTCGGTCGCGAGGCCGACTTGGTCTCGGTGCTGTCTGCTTCGCAGCAGGCGCAACTCGCGGAGTTGTTGCGGATCTTCTTGGACGGCCTGCACGGCGAACTGGGAGACCCGGGTGCAATGCATGTCGGAGCCCCTGGACAACTCAGTTAATGACGATTATCTTAAATTGATCATTGGCTGGCAGCCCAGGAGGCACCGTGACCGACCGTTTTCCGCAAGCAGAACTGGCCGACGTGCCGGAGGATATTGCTGCCAAAATCCTTGCTGTTCAGGAAAAATCAGGGTTCGTACCCAACGTGTTCCTGATGTTCGCGCGTCGTCCGGCAGAGTTTCGGGCCTTCTTCGAGTACCACGACGCGATCATGCTCAAGGAAGGCTCGGCGCTCACCAAGGGTGATCGTGAAATGATCGTCACCACGATCTCGGCAGCCAACAAATGCACGTACTGCGTGGTCGCGCACGGTGCGATCCTGCGCATTTACGAGAAGAATCCGCTGGTTGCCGATCAGGTGGCAGTTAACTATCGAAGCGCCGACATCTCCGATCGTCAGCGGGCGATGCTCGACTTCGCAACCAAGGTCAACTCCGCCTCGCATGAGATCTGCGATGCGGATTTCGAGGCGTTGCACAAGCACGGCTTCGGTGACGAGGACGCGTGGGACATTGCTGCTGTTACCGCGTTCTTCGGCTTGAGCAACAGAATGGCCAGTTTCTCGGGGATGATGCCGAATCCGGAGTTCTATCTGATGGGCCGGGTGGGGCGTTCCTGATTCGCACAGCAAAAAGCCCGTAGGCTGCTTGCGCAACCTACGGGCTTTCACTTTGTAGCGGGGACAGGATTTGAACCTGCGACCTCTGGGTTATGAGCCCAGCGAGCTACCGAGCTGCTCCACCCCGCGTCGGTGTGAAACCAACCTTACACTACAAAAACGGGTGCAATTACCAACCCCGGTTCAGGCTCCTGAATGGGCGCTTTCCGCGTAGTAGCCACGGATGTGACCGGTGATGCGTTCGCGTGCCAACTCGGGATCTCCGGCCCACACGGCGTCGACTATTCCGCGGTGTTCATGGCGGAGGCGACAGCATGTGGTCGGCCAGGACTCGAGATTGACGCCGGAGAGGACGTACGCCTCGATGGATTCGCGCAGACCCGTCATCATGGCCGCGACAACCTGGTTGCCGGCAGCATCGGCCAATGCAACGTGAAATTGTGCGTCGAGGATCAGGAACTCGTGTGCGCTGAGATCAAGGTTGTCCATGGAATCGAGTAACTCGACGGCGGCACCAAGATCCGGAGTGGGTTGCGTCCGCGCAAGTTCCTGCATGACCTCGGTTTCGAGGACCAATCGCGTTTTCACTACATCTGCCACTGGAAACCCTTGTGCGGCAACTTGCATCCGCATCAACATGGTCATGCCGCCGGTGGGGCGGGCGACGATCATCGCGCCAGAGGTCGGGCCGGATCCCGTCTGCGCTTTGAGTAGTCCGAGCGCTTCCATGACGCGTAGGGCCTCACGTACCGACGATCGGCCGACGCCGAGTTCGGCCGCCAGGATGCGCTCACCCGGAAGCCGCTGACCTGGGACAACTTCTCCCGAGGTCAGCCGCTTCTCCAGGTGCGTCAGTACTTGTTCCCACGCGCGTGGACTTGAATCGGAGGGCATGAGCCAAGAGCCTAGGTGGCGACTACGGGAGCATCCACGACAGGACCGGGGTGGACTGCAGATACACGAGCGTGCACAGGACCAGCAGCATGACGAGGCTGTATCCGATGACCTTGCGCAGCAGGATTGGCTCGCTGCCCAGCTGGCCGACTGCCGTCGCGGCGATCGTCAGGTTTTGGGGGCTGACCAGCTTTCCTACGACGCCACCCGATGTATTGGCCGCAACCAAGAGCGTCGGATCGATGCCCGCAGTCTGTCCCGCCACCTGCTGCAGCTTGGCGAACAGGGCGTTTGCGGAGGTGTCTGAACCGGTCACGGCTGTACCGAGCCAGCCGAGCATGGGGGAGAAGAAAGCGAATGCAGCGCCGGTGCCCGCCAGCCAGGTGCCGATCGAGACGGTCTGTCCGGACTGGTTCATGACGTAGCTCAGGCCGAGCACGGTGGCGACCGTTGCGATGGCCAGACGCATCTTGACGACTGTGGTGCCGAAGGTGGTCAGCGATTGCCTGGCGGTCAACGGGAAGCGTCCGCCGTGAGTCCAGAATCCGTACACCGCCGTGACGATGATGCCGCAGATCAAGAGGAGCGTGCCGGGGTTGGACAGCCAGGAGAACGTGTAAATCGCACTCGACGAGGGAGTTCCCGTGTCGGTCAGCAGATTTCCGTACAGTCCCGGCCATTCGACCTTGCGATCGGTTTTGCTCAGCCATGCGGGGAGGTCGAATCCGGCGGTCCAGAGCTTGGCGACGCCGAAGACTACGATCACCAGCAGGTAGGGGAAGAGTGCCAGGAAAGTTCTTGACGGACTGAGCTTTTCGGGCTCGACCTTGGAGCGCTGATCGTCGGGAGTTGCGGGATGCCAGAATCGCAGCATCGTGACCGCAGCCGCGAGGCCGGCGAGAGAGGCGACTACGTCGGTTAATTCGTACGAGAAGTGGCTAGAGCACCAGAACTGAGCCAGGGCAAAGACGGCGCCGGTGACTAATGCAATGGGCCAGACCTGCTTCATTCCGCGTTTTCCGTCGACCAGGAACAGGAGCAGAAGCGGTACGAACAGTGCCAGGATCGGCGTCTGACGACCGACGACGGCGGCGATCTCGGTAGCGGGAATGCCGGTCAGGTTACCGGCCGTCGTGATCGGAATTGCCATGGCGCCGAAGGCAACCGGTGCAGTGTTGGCGACCAGGACGGTCACAGCCGCGCGGATCGGCGGCATTCCGATGGCGATGAGCATGGCGCCGGTGATCGCGACGGGTGCACCGAAGCCGGCGAGCGCTTCGAGCATTCCGCCGAAACAGAATGCGATGAGCATGGCCTGCACGCGCATGTCGCCGCGGCCGACAGTGTTGAAGACGCGTCGGAGGTCTTCGAATCGCCCGCTGACGACCGTCAGTTCGTAGAACCAGATTGCGGTGACCACGATCCACATGACGGGAAACAGCCCGAAGGTGATGCCTTGGAGGGCCGAGAGTGCCGTCAGTGACGCGGGCATGTCGAAGCCGACCACAGCAACAATCGCCGCAACAGCCAGCGCGCCGAGTCCTGAGTACCAGGCTTTGAGTTTGAACCCGGCCAGGAGGACGAAGAACGTCGCCAGGGGAAGTAGCCCGACGAGCGCCGACGCGGTCAACGACCCGCCGATCGCGGTGGTGGACGGTGTGAAACTCACCGCAAGTAGCTCGGTAGCCACAGGTTTCTCCTGACGGGCGGTCGAAATGACAGTTTGTGTGGTCGGACCACAGGAACGTACACCATGACCCGGCTCACAATCGAGTGTTGTGTGGATTTCTTGTTGTTTCGGGGTATTCGGGTTCCTTGAGGCGCTGACCGTGCTTTACTGTGGTCTGACCACACCGAAAGATTGCGGAGATCACATGCGAGTAGCGCTGTTCGCCACCTGTATCGGAGACACGATGTTTCCTGATGCGGCCAAGGCCACCGCCCTCCTGCTCACCCGTCTTGGGCACGACGTCGTGTTTCCGCCCGGACAGACATGCTGCGGGCAGATGCACGTCAACACCGGCTACCAGCCGGGGGCGTTGCCGTTGGTCGCGAACTACGCCGATACGTTCGGTGACACGTCGATCGACGCTGTGGTTGCGCCGTCGGGATCGTGTGTGGGATCGGTCCGGCATCAGCACGAGGTTGTTGCCGAGCGCTACGGCACCGCGTCGCTGTGTGGGCAGGTGCAGACGGTGAAGGCCAAGACGTACGAACTCTCCGAATTTCTGGTCGACGTCCTCGATGTCACCGATGTGGGCGCGTACTTCCCGCACCGGGTCACTTATCACCCGACCTGTCACTCCCTGCGCATGCTGCGAGTAGGCGACAAGCCGCTGCAGTTGCTGCGCAACGTTCGCGACATCGATCTGGTGGAACTCCCCGAAGCAGATTCCTGCTGCGGGTTCGGCGGCACCTTTGCCATCAAGAACGCGGAGACGTCGACGGCCATGCTGGCCGACAAGATTCGCCATGTAGCCGATACCGGCGCCGAGTTCTGCAGCGCCGGTGACTCGTCCTGCCTGATGCATATCGGTGGCGGAATGTCGCGACTGCAGATGGGCGCCAAGACCATTCACCTCGCGGAGATCCTGGCATCGGTGGAAAGCCGGGTGCACGCGTGAGCGCCGTGACGCTGGGCCTGCCCAGCTTCCCCCCGCGGTCACCCGAAGGTGCGGGATTTCTGCGCGGAACCGAAAAGTTTCCCGTCGCAGCGCATCACGAGCTGGCAAACGCGCAACTGCGTCGAAATATCGGCAAAGCCACACACACCATTCGCGCCAAGCGTCTCCATGTCACCGGTGAGCTCCCGGACTGGGAAGAGCTACGCGACGCCGGATCTGCGATCAAAACCGACGTCATGGCACGATTGCCTGAATTGCTCGAAAAATTCGAAGCCGCGGTCATCGCTCGCGGCGGACACGTTCACTGGGCAGCAGACGCCAACGAGGCCAACGCGATTGTGACCGAGCTTGTCAAAGCCACCGGTTCCGACGAGGTCATCAAGGTCAAGTCGATGGCAACGCAGGAGATCGGTCTCAACGAGCACCTCGAAACCCAGGGCATTCTGGCGTACGAGACCGATCTTGCGGAATTGATCGTCCAACTCGGCCACGACAAACCGTCGCACATTCTGGTTCCCGCGATCCATCGCAATCGATCCGAGATTCGGGAGATCTTCCTGCGTGAGATGCCCGATGTGGACCCGAATCTCGGGGACAATCCGGCCGATCTTGCCGGCGCTGCACGAAAGTTCCTGCGCCACAAGTTCATGACCACCCCGGTGGCTATTTCGGGTGCAAACTTCGGGATCGCGGATACCGGCACGCTTACCGTTGTGGAGTCCGAGGGCAATGGACGCATGTGCCTGACACTGCCGAAAACTCTGATCACCGTGATGGGCATCGAGAAGATCCTGCCGACGTATCAGGATCTCGAGGTTTTCCTCCAGCTCCTCCCGCGATCCTCGACGGGTGAGCGGATGAACCCCTATACCTCGATGTGGACCGGCGTCACGCCCGGTGACGGCCCCCAGGAGTTTCACCTGGTTCTGCTCGACAACGGCCGTACCGCGGCGTTGGCCGACAAGATCGGCCGCGAGGCACTCAACTGCATTCGGTGCTCGGCTTGCCTCAACGTGTGTCCTGTCTACGAGCGCACCGGTGGACACGCCTACGGATCAACGTATCCGGGACCGATCGGTGCGGTGCTGACACCGCAACTGGCCGGGATGCACGGCAAGGACGACCCCAACTCGACGCTTCCCTTTGCCTCGAGTCTGTGTGGCGCGTGCTTCGACGCGTGCCCGGTGAAAATTGACATTCCTTCGCTGCTTGTCGAATTGAGGCATCAGAAGGTGGAACAAGCTGGTGTGACGGCTGAATCGGTAGCGATGAAGGCGGCGTCGTTCGCGATGTCCACGTCGACGCGCTGGACTGCCGCGCAGAAGGCTGCTGGACTGGGCCGCATCGTGGCCGGCAAGAAGGGCAAGATTTCGACGCTTCCACCACCTCTGAACGGTTGGACCGCGGCCAGAGACATCCCGGCACCACCCAAGCAGACCTTCCGATCCTGGTGGGATTCCGACGAAGGCCGAGCGGCATTGGACGAGGCTCGTCGCGAAGGGAAGGCAGGCAAATGAGTTCACGTGACTTGGTGTTAGGACGCATCCGCGACGCGATCACACTTGCTCCGGCTCGCGATGCCGAAATCCCGCGTCATTACCGCACCGGCAGATCTTTGCCCGATTCCGAGCGCATCGAGCTTCTTGTCGATCGTCTGGTGGACTACAAGGCACATGTCTATCAGTGCAGCGCAACGGATATCGCGGAGACGATCAACGATATCTGTGTCGCGAACGATGTGAAAACCGTGGGCATACCGGTCGGCCTTGACCGTTCCTGGCTTGCCGGTTTCGGCGGCGAACTGGTGGTCGACAGCTCCGAAGTGCCTGCGCCCGAGCTCGAACGGCTGGACGCGGTGGTTACCGGGTCCAGGGTGTCGTGCGCCGAGACCGGCACCATCTTTCTCGATGCCGGCCCGGATCAGGGACGTCGTGCGTTGACTCTGGTTCCCGACACCCACATCTGCGTCGTACATCGCGGGGGCGTGGAAGTGGGTGTGCCGGAGGCGATGGCAAAGCTGACCCCCGAGCGGCCCACCACCATGATCAGTGGGCCGTCGGCAACCTCCGACATCGAACTCGAGCGCGTCGAAGGTGTTCACGGACCACGAAATCTTCATGTCGTGATCGTCGACTGAAGGTCAGTTCTCCGGTGCCGGGCTTGGATCCATCAGGAGGTGGCTACTGAAATCTCCGACCAAGTCCAGTAGTGAGTAGTCGCGAGACGCAAAACGCCATGTCTCGCCGGCGCGCTCGAACTCGTCGTGGTACCGCCCGGCGGCGATGACCTGGAGCGGCAGTGCCGAAGTTGCCTGAAGCACAGTGTAATAGGAACGGCAGGTCGCACGCCCGGCGTCATCGTCGATCTCGATAATGGGATTCGTGATGACATGTTTTGTGCGCGGAGTGCCGTCGTCGTAGATCTTGACATTGGTACGCCACAGGTTCAGCAGGCCCGCCTCGTCGAGTACTGTGCCGCCGCGAGTACGTATCGTCGCGTGCCGGAACAATGTCGCGGCGTCTTCGAGGCGGCCTGCGTCGATATTCTCGGCGTAGGTGTACAACAGGTTTGTAATCGCGGTGGCCGAACTGCTCATGTCCAATTCCTCACTGTGCCGTGCCGAAGGTATCAGTCAAGGTTGCCGAATTTTCCCTCGACCGCTGCCACATTGATCGCGTCCCGTAGCCGTGGGCAACTGCGCATCGCGGCGATGTCGTGCGCCCCGACGGAAGGGGCACCGAGTTCGGTGCAGTTCGACGCCGTCGCCGCGTTCCACTGCACCGTGGTGTGGTGCCAACTGAACTTCTTCACCACTACCTCGGCCGAGCATGTCCCGCAAGTGATCTGAACAGACTTGCTCACTGACGCGCTGCCATGTTGTCGGCAACCTCTTGCCGCCACGACTCGACGGGGCGAGAAGTGTCGAGTTCGTATTCGAATCGGTCGGTCATGTCATTCGTGACGTCGGCGGCATCGACGTAGAACTGTTCGTACCAACGGCGAAGCTGGTACACCGGCCCGTCCTGCTCGCAGAGAAGCGGATTGTCGATGCGCGCTTTGTTTCTCCAGATTTCGATGTCTTGCTCGAAACCTCTGGTGATGAACGTGCCCATGTTTTCGGCCATCTGTTCAGCCGCTGCGGCATCAAGATGTTCGGATTTCTTGACGATCACGCCGTACGTCAGCACGAAACTGTTCTCGTCGATCGGGTAGTGGCAGTTGAGCAGAATCGACTCCAGATCGAACTTGTCGTAATGGTAGGTCAACTCGTCGATCATGAACGACGGACCGTAATAGGCTGCTGCCGAACTATTTCCGAGAAGTTGTGGTTGACCGTCCTTGGCGGGTGGACGAATATCCTCCCGGCTCATCCCGTTCATGTACTGCGCGGAAACATGGCCTTCGAAGACATTCTTGAAATACGTCGGGAACGAACCGTGAATGTAGAAGAAGTGTGCCATGTCGACGTTGTTGTCGATCAGTTCGCGGCAGTTGGTTTGAACAATTGTCTGCTTGAAGCCCTTCCAATCCGTCCACTCGTCGGATGTCGCCCCGAGAATACGCGGCGGCGCGACCTCGGGCGGCGGCGGTTTTCCTTCGGGATCGTTGTAGACGAACAACATTCCGTCCTGATCGAGCGTCGGCCAGGAGCGTGTTCGGGCTAGCGGCGGTACCCGGCGGGCGTACGGGATGCCCGTGCATTTGCCGTTGCCGCCCCAACGCCAGTCGTGGAACGGGCACGCCACAGAATCGCCCTTGACCTCGCCCTGAGACAGGTCTCCACCCATGTGACGGCAATAGGCGTCCAGTACCTTCAGATCCCCGCTCTCTCCGGCAAAGACGACCAGTTTGGTGCCGAAAGCGGTGATCGAGTGAGGTTTTCCGTCGTTGAATTCACGAGAGAGGCCGAGGCAGTGCCAGCCGCGAGCAAACCGGGTGGGGGCGTCCTTGGCCTCGATCTCGCGGACTGCGTCGTCGGAGTTGGGTACTGATGTCGCCATGAGAAGGTTCCTTCGATCGAATGCTGTTCGAGTGGATGCGGGTCAGCCGCTGACGCGGGCAGCGTTACCGGCGTCGACCGGCATGACCGTGCCGGTGATGTGGGCACTGCCCTCGGCAGCGAAGAAGAGGACGGCGCGGCTGATCTCGAATGGATCGAGCCAGGCGACGGGCTGGCTGTGCAGTGACCGGAAGATGGGTTCCACGTCGTCGGCGGTGGGGGATTCCAGATCGGGACGCATGTGACGATAGAGATTCTCGTTGTGGATCATGGGAGTGCTGATATTTCCTGGCGCAACAACATTGACGGTGATTCCGTGCTGCGCGAGATCGAGCGCAGAACTCTTGCTCAGCCCGATGACGCCCCACTTGGACGCGACGTAGGCCGCGGTGTTGGTCGCACCTTGGCGGCCGAGCATCGACGAGATGGTGATGATCCTGCCGTATCCGCGTTCGATCATCCCTGGCGCTACGGCGCCGATGGTATTGAACACTCCGGTGAGATTGCTTCCGATGGTTTCGTCCCACAGCGCTGTCGAGGTTCCTTGAACGGCACCCATTGCAGACACTCCGGCGTTGGCGACCGCGATGTCGATACGCCCGAATTCTGCGATTCCTTGCGCTACTGCGCTGTCCATCGCTGCTCGATCGACCACATCGGCCCGTACGATCAGCGCGCGGCGTCCGGTCTTCTCGATCAGCCGTGCGGTTTCGTCCAGGTCCTCGACTGTTGCCATCGGATACGTGACGGTCTCACGGTTTTCGCACCGATCGAGAATGACGATGTCGGCGCCTCGTTCGGCAAGAGATACTGCGTGAGAACGTCCTTGGCCTCGGGCTGCTCCGGTGATCAGTGCAACTTTGCCTTCGAATTCGTCCACGGTGATTCCTCTCGTCCTCTTCGGTAATGGGCGCCGTACTCGAATCAGTAAGCCAAAGGCTGTGGATGGACAGTCGCTGCATCTCGGCTATCGAGATAGGGCAGGTCAGACCGCGGCAGCGAGGTCGTCGGCGGCTTTTCTGACCAGTGGCGTCACTCGGTCGAGATGAACTTTCTCGGCCTCGCCCGCGACACACAGTGACACCACTGCGCCGTCGGGAGTTCTTATCGCGCAACCCAAGCTGGAGATTCTTCCGGAACCGAACCCCGCGACTCTCCCGGTCGATTGATACGCGATGCCGTGCGACGTGCGAATGCGTGCAAGTTCGGCGTGCAGGGCATCCAATTCCCAAGGGTCGGCAGACGGCACAGCCGCAAGGTTTCTCTCGATCATCGGATCGACTTCTTCCGGGGAAAGCAAGGCAAGCATGGAGCGCCCACCCGCGCCGCGGTGCGCGGGAAATCGTGCACCGACGCGTGAGCGCAACGCGGTGGCGAGTGGTCCACCCATCTTGTCCAGAAAGTACTCGTGTCCACCGTGGAGGACTCCGAGATGAATCACCATGCCGGTGCGCAGGTAGAGCTCGCGAATGATGTCGTTGGCTGCAATCCGCACATGAGCTTGCGCGACTTCGGGTCCGACTGTCCCCAGTGCCCGAGGTCCGAGACGGTATGCACGTTCGTGCCTCATCAGCCAATCGAGTTCCACCATCTCGAGGAGAATCCGGTGGGTGGTCGATCGTGGCAACCCGGTTCGCAGTGCCAGTTCTTCGAGATTGAGTCGCTCGTGCGGTGAGGTGTATGCATCGACAATCGACGTCACGCGAGCCAACATGGATTCCCGAGTAGCTCGCCTGACCTGGGAGGTTGTGACCGTTCCATTCACGACTTTGGTGTCCTCAACTGCGTCGGAGGCAGGGGGTATCCCGCCACTCAGTGACAACAGTGGCGGTGATGCAGGACACATTCAAACGTCAGTCCCGGTGTTCGGAAGTGGGTGCGGTGCGGTGGACGTCGTCTTGGCTTCCTCTTTCGCTCCCGTTGTCCGGGAGTAGACGACCTTGCCTGATCACAGTCGCATTACCGTCCGTGGAATGACACAACTGTTGGCAGGCAAGGTCGTCTTCATCACCGGCGCAGCGCGGGGCCAGGGGCGCAACCATGCGATCCGGCTCGCGCAGGAAGGCGCCGACGTCATTGCCGTCGACGTGTGCGCGTCGGTGTCCGAGGACGTGGGCTACGCAGCTGCAACTGAAGCCGACCTTGAAGAAACGGCCCGCCTCGTTCGAGCTGAGGGACGCGAGATCGTGACCGCGGTAGCGGATGTGCGCAACCTCGAGGCGCTGCGCGCGGCAGTGGCGTCCGGCGTCGAAAAGTTCGGTCGCCTCGACGTAGTGATCGCCAACGCGGGCATCGCAACGTGGAATCGTTTCTGGGAGATGCCGGAAGAGCAGTGGTCGACGTTGGTCGACATCAATCTCAATGGTGTGTGGCGCACGATGGCGGCTGCGGTTCCCGCAATGATCGAGGCGGGCAACGGTGGTTCCATCGTGCTTGTCAGCAGCGCTGCCGGCGTCGCCGAAGCGCCCGGTTGTGCGCACTACTCGGCGGCCAAGCACGGGCTCGTCGGTTTGGCCCGCACTGCGGCAACGGAATTGGGCAGCTTCGACATTCGAGTCAACAGCATTCATCCGGGGGCAGTCGAGACCGAGATGGGTAACGACCCCAACGTCGGCAAGGTACTCATGGCGTATCCGGAGTACATGAATTCTTACAAGTGGCCCCTCACCTCCGTCCCGCGCACGACGGTCGAGGACATCTCCAACGCGGTCGTCTACCTCGCGGCTGATCTCTCCCGCGCCGTCACCGGGACGAAGATTGTCATCGACATGGGTCAGACGATGGCTTAGTACACGTGTGCCGGCGTAATCGCCGGTGTCTCTGTCAAGGGTTTATGTCAGTAGCGAGCATCTCGTTGTCGTGTGTCGTCAGATTGGTTAGCGTGAGAAAGGAAGTTGACCAATTCTTTACTCTGAGGAACTGATGACTACCAAAAGCCTGCCTGCCCTCGTCGATGTCGCGTGGCTGAAGAGTCACGTCGCCGATCAGAATCTTGTCGTCGTGGATGCAACCACGCATCTGCCGGTCCCCACGGACGGTCCGTACACCCCCGAGTCCGGCGGTGAGTCGTACCGAGCCGCACACATCGAGGGTGCGCTGTTCGCGGACCTGTTGACCGACTTTGCCGATCCGGACAGTACCGAGGCGTGGACCGTCCCGAACTCGGAACGATTTGCCGCGGCAGCCGGTGCCTTGGGTATCGGTGACGGTGCAATTGTGGTGATTTACGACCAGCACGACGGATTCTGGGCGACCAGACTCTGGTGGCACCTGCGCCTCGAGGGCTTCGACTCGGTCGCGGTTCTCGACGGTGGGTTGCGTGCGTGGCAGGCTGCCGGACTGCCCGTGACGGACGCCGAGTCCACCCCGACAGCTCGCACGTTCACCGGCGTCCGCAGGCCGGAGTTGCTGCGCTCGACCGAGGACGTGGCTGCAGCACTCGACGACCCGGAGACCATCCTGGTCAACGTGCTCGATCCCGCCACCTACCGCGGCGAAACCAGCACGTACGCGCGTCGCGGCCACATCCCGGGCAGCGTGAATCTCCCGGTTTTCGAGGTGCGCAACCAGGAGACCGGCGAGCTTCGCCCGGTCGAGGAGTTGCTAGCCCTGTTCGATGCGGCCGGACTTCTCGACACGACCAAGAAGGTCGTCACCTATTGCGGAGGCGGCATCGCGGCCACCGGAGTTGCGCACGCTCTTGCCTTGGCCGGCCGTGAGGACGTCGGTGTCTACGACGGGTCCATGACGGCGTGGGCGGGTAATCCTGATCTGCCGTTGGTCACGGGGCCGTCGCCGCGCTGACGAACCGCCTGGCAAAGGTGTGAAGGGCGCCTACTCGCACACTGCGAGTAGGCGCCCTTCCGCGTTCCTTCGATCAGACGGATATGGACTGCTTCAGCTCGGGGACCAGCGGGAAGACCTGGGTGGCTATGCGCTCGAGTTCCTCGTGAGCGGGGGAAGTTTGGATCAGCAGAAGCGTCAGGCCGGCGTCTTGGTACGCGCGAATTTTCTCGGCAACTTGTTCCGGGGTACCGACGAGGTCCGGGCGTAGTCCGCGGGTACCGACTGAATACTCGCGCCTGGACAGTTCGACGTCGAGTTCGGAATTCGCGACGAACTCTTCGAAGGACGCGTACCCCGGGGAATTCGGGTCGACGGTGGTGATGCGCTCGAGTTCGGCGCGTGCCTCGGCCTCGGTGTCGCGGACGATGATGTAGGTAGACATACCGAATTCGGCCATGTCCCGCTGGTGGATTCGCTGTGATCTGGCGTTCATGTCCGCGATCTTTGTGCGGACCTCATCGACGGTCCCGCCGTGCAGGACATACGAGTCGGAGAAGGTAGCGATGGATTCTCGGCCGCTCTCGCTCTCGCCGCCCGCGAAGATCGGCGGACGAATTCCGGGTTTGGGGGAGAGGATGGAATCACGTACTGCGAAGTGATCGCCCTGATAGCTGAAGGGCGTGTGCTCCCACAGTCCGCGGAGAATGTCGACGAACTCAGTGGCTTGGCGGTACCGATCGTCATGGCGAGTGAAGGCGCCGCCGTACTGACGTGCTTCTTCTTCCCACCAGGCTGCAACGACATTGAGTGCGAACCTTGCGTCTCCGCGATCGGTTGTTCCGGCGATGTCGGTGATCGTCGCGGATTCCTTCGCCGTCACCGCAGGCAGGTGGAATCCCGGCCGCACCGCTGTCATGACCCGAAGTTGTTCTGTGACAGCAAGAATTGCGGACGTGAGTGACCACGCCTCGAGGCTGGGAGCTTCGATTCCCTTGCGATCGTTGAGATAAAGCTCGGGCACGAGGGTGGTGTGATAACCGAGGCGGTCGGCGAGCTGCGAGAGTTTCTTGACGTACTCCCACGTTGCGGGCATCTGCTCGTCGCCGAGGTTTCGTAGGAAGCCGCCGTAGATGGGGGTCCAGTAGCCGAAGTGCATGTCATTCCTTCTCAGATGGCGTCGAGTGATGCCCGCAGATCATCGACGAGATCGTCGACGTTCTCCAGGCCGATCGACAATCGGATTGTGCTGTAACCGAATCCGGCCTGTTTCAGTTGCGTGTCGCTGAGGTGGCTGTGGGTGGTGGTGGCGGGATGGACGACCAGCGAACGAGCGTCTCCGATGTTGGCAACGATGGCAAACAGTTGCAGCGAGTCGACGAACTTCGCGATCTTCGAGTCCTCTACGTCGAGATCGAAGGAGAAGACCGAGCCTGCACCGCGAGGCAGGTATCGCTGGGCGGCGTTGTGCCACTTGTTTTCCGGAAGTCCGGGGTAGTTGACTCGGGCGACCGAGGGATGTGCGTCGAGAAACTGTGCGATTTTCTGAGCTGAACCGACTTGCCGATCCAGACGCAGGTCGAGCGTTTCCAAACCTTGGAGCAGCTGGAAAGAATTGAACGGGGACAGAGATGGCCCCAGGTCATGGATGATCTTTGTTTTTGCGTAGACGAGGTAGGCGCTGCGGTCGCGACCGAACTCCTCCCAGAGGACCAGATCGCCGATTCGGGGGTACGGCTCGGTGAACTGGGTCCATCGCTCGGGCTCCGCGCCGAAGTCGAAGGTGCCGAGGTCCACGATGACACCGCCGAGGGAGGTGCCGTGCCCGCCGATGAATTTGGTGGCCGAGTACACGGCGATGTCAGCGCCGAAGTCCTTCGGACGAAGCAAGTACGGCGTTGCGATCGTGTTGTCGACGATCAGCGGAACGCCGGCGTCGTGTGCGATGTCTGCCACGGCCGAGACGTCGAGAACGGAGGCGACGGGATTACCTATCGTCTCGGCGAAGAAGGCTCGGGTCTCGGGGCGAGCGGCGCTGCGCCAGGCTTCGAGATCGTCCTGATCGACGAGGGTGACGTCGATCCCGAAGTCGGCGAAGGTATCGGTGAGGAGATCGACTGTTCCGCCGTACAACTGCCGCGCGGCAACGATGTGCTGTCCCGACTTGGCGAGGGTCAGGAGTGCAACAGCGACGGCAGATTGCCCGGACCCTGTTGCCAGCGCTGCGACTCCGTCGTCGAGGTCGGCGAGACGCTTCTCGAACACCGCCTGGGTTGGGTTCCCGGTGCGGCTGTACAGGTTTCCCGAGCGACGTAGCGAGAAGATGTCCCGTGCCTGCTCGAAGCTGCCGAAGTCGTAGGCAACCGATTGGTAGATCGGGGGAATCGCGGTGTTCTGCGCAGTTCCGGGTTGGTAACCAGAGCGGACCTGCCGGGTTGCGAACCCTGTGGTCTCGGACATCGGTATGTCTGTCCCTTCGTTGATCGTGCCGTTGGCGAATCACAAAACAAATATGTTCGGAACAAAACACGAAGAGGGGAAGGAATGCACCGGTTTTGTTCGGGGTGAGCCTTAGTCTTGTTCGCATTCGGATCGTGAGTCAGAGTGACTCTGTCATCTGTGAACAACCATTCCGAATGAGGTAATCAGTGGAAATCGACTGGCTGAAACCTGAAGCGACAGCTCGAGGTTCCGTGATCGTGATCGGCGGTCGCGGCGAGCGGGCAGACGTGTATCGCAGGTTCGCCCGCCGGATCGCGTTCGACGGTTATCGCGTCGCTGTGGTGGAGAACGACTCTGCTGCAGTGGTCCGTGTCATTGCCGACGCTCAGCCTGATCTCCCGCTCACGGTGATCGGGTCGGACAGCGGCGCCCTGGAGGCACTCACCGTCGCCAGTGCCAACCCGGTGGTCGCAGGGGTGGTGGTAGCGGGCCTTCTCGTTGCCGACGCCGAAGGGCTCGTACACGATTGGGATGGCGAACTCGACATCCGTTCAGCCTGCCCGGTGCATAGAGGAGTTCTCTCGACGGCCGACGCGCTGGAACCAGGATCGCTGGGGCAGAAGTCGCCGGTTGCCACCGCGGAAACTCTTGGTCTAGTGGATGTTCCGGTTCTGGTCCTTCACGGGGAGGCTGACGTACTGAGTCCCGCACTGGATGTGGTGGGGCTGAGCTCGTCGTTGTGTGATGCCCGGGTGGTTCTTGTCCGAGACGGTCGGCACGACATTCTCAACGACGTGTCTCACCGGTCGGTGGCCGCCGAGATCGTCCAGTTCCTCGAGCGTCTTCGCCTGCCAGACGCCCCTGACATCATCCTGCGTGACCAGGCCAGGGCTCTCGCGCAGTAATCGTCCGTCCGAACGCTCGGACGGTGATCAAACGAAAGGTTATGGATGTCAGCGGCATTGGAATCGGAGATTATCGACCCGCAATGGCTGGTCGAGCGGACCGGTGGCCGGGCCGCGGACCTGGCCGATGCAGTCGCGGACCTCATTCGGTCCGGTGACCTGCGCCCTGGCGACCGCCTGCCCACCGTTCGCGCACTTGCACAGTCGAGCGACTTCAGCGTCGGCGCAATCGTCAACGCCTGGGGGCGGCTGCAGGAGCAAGGGTTTGTGCAGACCCGCCGCCGCGGAGGCACTGTTGTACTCCCACCACGCGACAGCGTGCCCGAACGCGGAATACCCGATTGGCGAGGCGTCGATCTGGCGCAGAACGCGCCGGATCTAGCGCTGCAGCCGTCGCTGTCCGAAGCGTTGTTGTCGAGCCTGGACGCCGAGACCTTGAATGTCTTCGGGCGTGAGCTCATGACAGAACGCCTGAGAGATGCTGTCGCACAGAACTGGCCGTTCGAGCCGGAGGCCTGGGCCACCGCCGGTGGCGGCACCGAGGCGTTGTTGCTGGCAGTAGAGGCAGCAGCCCCGCCAGGATCGATTGTCGCCGTCGACGAGCCCCTCGGGCCTGGCGTTCTCGACACACTTCGCGACTTGGGCCTCGACGCTATCGGGGTAGCCGCAGATCATCACGGTCCCCGGCCCGATGCTCTTGATGCGGCCTTGGCCGCCGGCGCTGTGGCCTTCGTGTTCCAGCCTGGGGCGCCGTTCGCGGTCGACCATGAGGTCAGCACGGAGCGTATCTACGAACTCGCCGAGGTGCTGGGGCGCCATCCGAAAGTCTGGGTTGTCGAGGATGATTCGATAGGGCCGCTCGAACCCGAACAACCGCCATCGCTCGGTGGTCGCCTGCCGCATCGGGTCGTGCGAATTCGTAGCTACTGCAAGGCATACGGGATCGATGTGCGGACCTCGGTCCTCGGCGGATCGCGTGAACTGATCGAACGGGCGATGACGGTCCGAAGTCACGGAGTCGGATCGAACAGTCGAATTCTGCAGAACACTCTCGCGCACTTGATCACCAGTGCCGACGCCGAACGTGTGGTGTCGACAGCGCATGAGCGGTACGCAGCCAGGCGCGCAACACTGGTGAAAGCGCTCACCGACCGGGGCATCGAGGCCTTCGCCGGTCCACACAGTTTGGTTGTGTGGGTGAGAGTTTCGGACGAAACTGCATCTCTCGTCGCGCTGGCGAGGCAAGGCATTTCGGTAGGAGCCGGTTCGCGTTCGTTCGTTCAAGCTCCCGCACAACAGCTTCTGCGTCTGTCGGCTACTCAGTTGCCCGATGACGACGGACTGATCGGGAAACTGGCCGACGTGGTTGCCGGTGCTGTCGCGGAATCGTCTCGAGAGTTCTTCGACTGACCAAGTTTTGTTCGATTGTGTTGTGCAACATACAAAATATGTTTTGAACATCGAGAATTTAATACTCTGCACGCGTCTGTTTGCTCCATACACTTCAACTCGACGTACAGAGGCAGATGCCTTTTCGGCGAAGGAGCGAGAACATGACCAGACGGCAATTGAAGTTGGGTGCAGTCCTTACCCCGACAGGTGGGCCGGGACATCCGTACACGTGGTTGGATCCGGAGATTCCCGGAGATGCGAGTGTCGACATCGATTGGTACATCCGCTACGCGCGGTTGGCGGAAGAGGCGAAGTTCGACCTCGTATTCATCGTCGACAGCCAATTCATCACCCCTGACTCGCCGCCCCACTACCTCAACCGCCTCGAACCGCTGACATTGCTGTCGGCGCTCGCAGTTGCCACCGAACATATCGGACTGGTCGGAACCCTGACCACCTCGTTCAACCAGCCATTCAACCTCGCCAGACGACTCGGATCTCTGGATCTGATCAGCCGGGGTCGTGCAGGCTGGAACGTGGTCACCAGTGGAGACGGCGGAACTGCCGGAAACTACGGACTTGACGAGCACTACGACTACGCCACTCGCTACGGACGCGCCCTCGAACATGTCGAGGTTGTGAAGGCTCTGTGGGACTCGTACGAGGACAACGCCTTCCCGCGTGACAAGGAGTCTCGAACCTTCCTTGACCCCAGCAAGTTGCACACCCTCGATCATCGGGGCGAGTACTTCTCGGTAACAGGCCCGCTGAACCTCGAACGCTCACGCCAGGGGCAGCCGGTGGTGTTCCAGGCCGGAGATTCCGATCAGGGACGTGACCTCGGCGCCCGCATCGGTGACGGAATATTCACTCATGCACCCAATTTCGAGGCGGGAGTGGCCTTCTATTCCGATATCAAATCCAGGGCTGCGGCGTATGGACGCTCACCCGAGGATATCGTGGTCTTGCCTGGCGTAACCGTCACGGTCGGCGATACCGATGCTGATGCTCGCGAGATCGAACGCGCAACTCAACTCGCAGACAATGACTTCGGAAGATCGCTACGTGAGTTGGGTCGTCCGTTCGGTTGGCACGATTTCGGCCGATACGACCTCGACGCACCCTTCCCTCGTGAAGCACTGCAATACGCGGAGCGGAGTTTCTACACCCAGGCGAAGAAGATCACCGAACTCGCCGTGGATCGTGGACTCACTTTGAGGCAAACGGTTGAACTGCTGAACGAGCCGAAGGTGTCGCCGTTCACGGGCAGCGCCGAAACCGTTGCGAACGAACTGCAGCGCTGGCTGGACGGACACGCCCTCGACGGAATCAACATCCACATCGGTCATCCCGCGCAATTCCGGCGCTTCCTCGACGAGGTGCTGCCGATTCTTCGGGAGCGAGGAGTCGTCCGAGAAGAATACGAACACAACACATTACGTGGAAACCTCGGGATCCCGTTCGTCGAAAACCGCTACACCCGGGCCGAGCGTGAAGGAATCAGCCCTGCCCCGTTGCCCGGTACCTCCGCGGCGCTCTCCGCGATTATCTGAACAATCCACTCTTGCCGGACCTTACGAAGAAAGTTCACCGATGAAATTCTCCCGCCGTCTCACGGCTCTCGTGGGACTCGCCACGGCCTCCATACTGGTGCTGGCCGGCTGCTCATCAGCTGGTGGATCCACGTCCGGCGGTGCTGTCGTCAAGTGGGGTCAGGCCGGCGTTGCTCCCGGAAACTGGGACCCGATCGTCACCGGCGCAACCGGTGCCACTGTCAACCTGACTCCGATTTACGAACCGCTTCTCATTCAGGACGAGAACGGCAAGCCGGCCCCCGCGCTCGCGGAGAGTTGGGAATACAACGCCGACGGCACAGCAGTCACATTCACGCTGCGTCCCGGATTGACCTTTCAGGATGACAGCCCTGTCAACGCAGAAGCGGTGGCGTACTACATAAATCGAGCAATCACGCAGAAGAACTCGGCGCTTGCCGGGTCGTACAGCAACATCAAGGACGTCGTCGTCGACGACGAACTCAATTTCACGGTCAACCTCAAGAGCGTCGACTACCAGATTCCGTACCTCTTCAGCATTCGTGCCGGTCTCATCACGAGCCAGGTAGCTGCCGAGAAGGACGTCGATGCACTCAACACGCGTAACCCCGTCGGAGCCGGGCCCTTCAAGGTGGTCGAGCTTGTCCCGGAGTCGCACATCACTCTCGAGAAGTTCCAGAACTACTGGGACGCAGACAATATCCACATCGATCGGATCGAGATCCACTTCGGTAACGACGCTGCGAGCCTCGTCTCGGCAGTACAGACTGGGGTCTACAACTTCGTCACAGTCGACGTCACGCAGATTCAGGCTGCTCGCGCTGCCAATCTCGATCTGGTTCAGGACATCACGAAAAACTGGGCAGTTCAGTTCCTGAGCGTCAATCGAAACATTGCACCGTTCGACGATCCTCGCGTCGTCGAAGCATTCCGTCTGGCAGTCAACTCGCAGGAGTTCGTCGACAAGGTCACTCTCGGTGAGGGTGAAGTCGCTAATCAACTCGTCCCCGAGGGGCATCCGCTCTTTGCCGATGCGATCGAGGGTGTGTACAAGTTCGACCCGGCGCGGGCTAAATCTCTTCTCGCCGAGGCCGGTCACCCAGACGGCCTGGAAGTGACGCTGGACGCGTCACCGTATTCGGCTGATTCCCAGTCTGAGCTGATTCAGTCACAACTGGCCGCAATCGGCGTGAAGGTCACCATCAACAAGAATCCGAACTGGTCGAAGGGCTACTTCGGGAAGACTCAGGCGTTCTCCACCTATGGCTACGTCGGCCGGAATTCGCAGGCACAGACGCTCACCGAGCACTACGACGTCGGTGGGGTGCTCAACTTGAGTTCGCCGTATTCGTCCCCCGAATTCCAGGCGGCACTCGCGAAGTTGCGGGCGACGCCGATCGATGCACCGGAATACCCGGAGGTCGCTCGTGCGGCGTCCACTGCCGGATTCCTGAACGGTTCGAGTATCCCGCTCTTCGCGCAGCCGGTCACCTGGGCGAAGTCGTCTGACGTTTCCTCGGATTTCCAGAACCGTGAGGGATTCCTCAACTGGCGCGGCATCACGGTCGGTTCCAAGTAGTCGATCTGTCGTACGGCATTCATCTCTTCAGTGAAGGACACACCATGACAACGACGACAGCACTCCCCGGGCTCGCGCTCTTCGAGGTGCCGCCCGTCACCGACAATGCAGGCGCCGGGTATGCCGTGCTCCTCGACAATGCCGTACGAGCGGAATCACTTGGCTACGAAACCTACTGGGTGGCGGAGGGCAGGTTCTCGAATATCGGGCTGCCCTCCGCACTGACCCTCCTGGCGGTACTGTCGGAGCGAACAGATCGGCTGCGCCTCGGTACAGCCGTCATTCCGCTTGCGTTCGATCACCCTCAACGGCTCGCGGAGACGGCGGCAGTCGTCAACACGTTGAGCGGTGATCGCCTGGAACTTGGTGTGGGGAAAGGGAATGGAGGAGGATTCTCGGCAGCGGCTTACGACGCGTTCGGCCTCGACGAGAACCGGCGCGAAGAACTCTATGCGGAAGCCCTCGCCCGACTGCGAGGGGCATTCGGTCTCCAGCGCGTAGTAGAGGGAAAAACCTTCGGTTTCTACCCGCCGGCTGGGGATCTTCCGCAGCGTCTGTGGCAAGCGACGTCGAAGGTGGACACCGCGCGTTCCATCGGCCGGGCAGGAGACGCTTTGCAGTTGCATCGCTTTGCTTCCGGCGGTCCGACCGGCGCGGTGCAGAAGGATCTTGTCGACGCGTATTCGAGCGAGCTGCCTGCGGATCGCACACCGCGAATCGGGGTGTCTCGATCGGTTCTTCCGGCCGAGAGCAAGAAGGATGCCGTGCGGCTCTTCACCGAGCACCTCGAACGCGATCCCGGTGCGACACCGTGGATTGCCCGCGGGGCTTCACCGTCCGAGATCTTGCGTGATTTCTACATTTTGCACGGAACACCCGAGGAGATCGCCGCGGAGTTGGTGGAGGATGCCGCAGTGTCTGAATCCACCGACTACCTCTTCAGTGTTCCACTTGCCCTGGGCGACAAGCACTACCGGGAGAGCCTCGCGGTGATCGCGGAAGAGATCTATCCGACTCTGTCGGCGGTGCGTCCGAACGTGTTGTCGCGAAATCCGCTGTCCACACTGCCGATCCCCGTCGGCTGACCCTCGGAATCGGCAGAGAGGAAGAGCAATGGTCATCGAACTGCATTCAGCGGTCGCTCCGAGCGCTGAATCGCCGCGCGCTCCGTTCCGCCGGCCGTCGGTTGCAAAGCGTGTTGCCGTGACGATTCTCCGTTCGGTCGGCATCTTTGTGCCCGTCTTCGTGATCGCTACGTTCATCACGTTCTCGTTGCGCCAGATCAGTGGCTTGTCACCGGCCTATCTCCAGGCTGGTGACAACGCCACTCCGGAACTCGTGGCCCAGATCGAGCGTGAGTGGGGCCTTGATCGTCCCTTCCTTCTGCAATATTTCGATTGGTTGGGGGCGGTGCTCCACGGTGACCTGGGGGAGAGTTGGTACAACGGTTTCTCCATCTCCGAGCTCCTCTTCGACCGAGCGCTGATCAGTCTGTCGATCGCGGGACTCGCATTGCTGATCGGTGTGACCGTCGGACTTCTACTGGGAGTTCTTGCAGCAGCTCGACCGACCTCGCTGCTCGACCGGGCCATCACGGCGTTCTCGACGCTCATCTCCACGATGCCGCCGTTCATCGTCGGCGTTCTGCTCGTATCGATTTTTGCGGTAGGTCTCGGGTGGTTCCCCGCGGCGGGTTATGCACCGGTTGCGCAGGGGATCGGGCCGTGGCTGTGGTACGCCACACTTCCTGCGCTCGCGTTGAGCGTCGACACCGTCGCGGAGGTCGCCCGCCAGACTCGCGTGGGCCTCGTCGACGTCTATCGCCAGAACTACATAGTCGGGGCGCAGGTACGCGGACTCGGCACGCGGCGAATCTTTTTCGTGCATGCATTGCGGAACGGGATCGGCCCGACCGTCGCGCTTCTCGGCCTCAAATTCCCGGCGCTCCTCGGTGGCGCGGTTGTCACCGAGACGATCTTCGGTATCTCCGGGTACGGGCGGTTCGCCGCCGACTCGGCCCAGCGCGGCGATGTTCCCGCAGTCCAAGGGGTCCTTGTGGTGTCGATTGTGCTCGTCGTGGCCTTCAACCTTGTTGTGAACATCATCCTCAACCGCATCATCCCCGCCGCGACGAGAGGACTCTAGAATGTTCCGCAATATCTGGGCGATCCGCAGTGGTCGTTTCGCCATCCTCATTATCGGTGTCGCGATTCTTCTCGTGGCCTTCGGTCCGCTCCTCGCGCCGTACGACCCGCTGGAGGGATCGGAGCTCGTTCTCTCCGGCCCTTCCTTCCAACATCCTTTCGGCACCGATTACCTCGGCCGAGACACCCTGAGCCGATTGTTGGCGGGCGCACCGCTGAGCATCGCGAGCGCGGTCCAAGTAGGCGTGATCGGGCTTGTTGTCGGTGCCGTCCCCGGAGTGCTCTCGGTGTACTCGGGACGCGTCTTCGAGTGGGTGACGCTCAGACTGATCGACACCCTGATCGCTTTGCCCTTTCTTGTTTTTGCCGTGGCGGTTACTGCGCTGCTCGGCAATGCGCTCACCCAAGCGATGCTTGTCGTCGGTGTGCTCACCGCGCCGGCGTTCTACCGCGTTGCCCGCGCATCGACCCTCGCTGTGGCGAACTCGCCGTACGTCGAGGCTGCTCAACTCGCCGGCGCTGACGTCTCCTGGATCGTGCGTAAGCACGTGACGGGCAAGGTGCTTCCGCCGCTTGCGATAACTCTGGCGAGCACGCTCGGTGTCGGGCTTATTGCCGTTGCAGCGCTGAGCTTTCTGGGCATCGGAGTTCAGCCGCCCGCACCGACGTGGGGCGGAATGCTTGCCTCCGATTTGAAATACCTGACCTTCCGTCCGTTTGCCCCGATCATTCCGTCGATCCCGATCATCGTGCTTGTCTGGGCGTTCAACATGCTTGCCGACGTCATCCGTGACGTGAGTGGTGAGTCAGGTCGGCAACTGCTCGCTCGGTCACGTCGTCGACGAGGCCTCACACCGAAGCAAGGAGTATGAACCGATGTCGATACTGCTGACTACGGAAACCGAGCCGGAAACGGTTCTGCGCGTGGATGATCTGCGGATTGTCAATGAGGTCGACGAGGTTGTTCTCGTAGACGGTGTCGATTTCGAACTTCGACGCGGGGAAGTCCTCGGTATCGTCGGCGAATCGGGGAGCGGGAAATCGATCAGTCTCCGGGCGGTACTGGGTCTGCTTCCCGCCGGCCTTGCTGTCTCTTCAGGCACGATCGAACTTCTCGGCGACGACACGTCGCAGTTCACGAATGTCGACTGGAATCGTGTTCGCGGATCAGGAATTACGGCGGTCTTCCAAGATCCGGGATCGTATCTGAATCCGTCGATCCCGGTCGGGAAGCAGGTTGCCGAAGTGCTGCGTGTCAAACGCGGACTGGGGCGCCGGGCGGCAAAGGCGCAGGCGTTGACGTTGCTCGACGAAGTGCGGATTCACGATCCCGAATTGGTGTACCGGCAGTACCCACACGAACTCTCCGGAGGGATGCTTCAACGTGTACTCCTCGCTATTGCCGTATCGCTCGAGCCGCGCATTCTGATCGCCGATGAGGCAACGACCGCACTCGACGTCACGGTGCAGGCCGAAGTGCTCGACCTGATCGTCGATCTGACCGAGCGTCACGGGCTTTCACTGATCGTCGTGTCCCACGATCTGGCCGTTGTCGCTCAAGTTGCCGACAACGTCGTGGTGTTCCGTAACGGCGTCATCGTCGAGCGCGGATCGACTGCGCAAGTGCTGCACGATCCGCAGCATGAGTACACCCGACTATTAGTCTCGGAACACGAGCTCTACGGTCTCGATCGCTTCACGAGAGAGGTTGCCGCACATGTCTCTTGACCCGACGCCCTTGCTCGACGTCCGAAACCTCGACGTCTCCTACGGCCGTGGAACGAAGCGCCGTCAGATCCTCGACGACGTCAGTTTCCGAATCGCTCCCGGTGAAGCGCTCGGCCTGATCGGCGAGACGGGTTCGGGTAAGTCGACTATCGCGCGCGCGATACTCGGACTTGTCGAGACCGATGGTGGAGACATCCAGGTCGACAATCACGATCTGACCACGCTTTCACGGGCCCAGTGGCGTAATTTCCGACGAGAAGGCATCGTGCAGTATGTCTTTCAGGATCCGCTGCGCAGTCTCGACCCGGAGCGTACGATCGCGCAGTCGCTGGCAGAGCCTCTCGAAATTGCAGGCAGACTCGGTCGTGACGAGATCCGTGAACGGGTTGCAGCGCGTCTGGCGACAGTTGCACTCGACGCCGATATTCTTCCCCGATTCCCCGGTGAGATTTCGGGCGGCCAGCGTCAGCGAGTCGCGGTCGCGCGTGCGCTCATCACCGACCCCCGGCTCATCATCCTGGACGAACCGGTGAGCGCGCTCGACTCGGCAAACCGCGTCAATGTCATCGAGATTCTCGCTTCACTACGCGACTCGGGTGCAACGTTGCTGTTCATTTCTCACGACCTCGGCTCTGTCGCGGGAGTCACGGATCGACTCATCGTGCTTTATCGAGGGCGGGTCGTGGAGGAAGGATCGACGGCTGATGTTCTGCGTCGGCCCGTGCATCCGTACAGCCGGCTTCTTGTCGGTTCGGCGCCGACGCTGCACGGCGGCGCGGTCGACCGCGCAGAGCGCGAAGAACTTCGTCGGTTACTGACCGAACACGATGTCACTTCACTCAGAGCAGATTGAACTGTGCCACCTCGATGGTGTTCTCGACTGCCTCCGACAGTGTGCGGATACGTTCGTCGGCGCCTGGCGCGGTCAATATCGCCAGGCGGTCGGCGTCGCCCATCGGAATACTGCGGGCCAGGGCGTAGAGCCGAGAACCCAACGGATCCAGAGGAGACGGTGGGGCAGGCATCCGTGGAGTCTGTTCCCCAGCGCGAAGTGCAAGCTTTCCCAACATTCCGTACATGAACTCGATGCGCTCGAGAAGCGAGTCGTATTCGTAGGCGGTGACCGGGGTTCCGTTGTTCTCGTCCGGCCACAATTCGACCTCGGCAAGCGGATAAGGATCGTCCGGCAGCCACCGTGTGACCCGAATGCGGTCTTCCGTTCGGCAGTACAACTGATATCGCCCGGCACCCATCTCGACATGAGACTCGATGCGGGCCAGGGTGCCGACGTCGTGGCGTGATTCCCCGCCACCTACCTCGTGACCGCGAGCGATAAGGACAACTCCGAACAGCGGACCGTCAGCTGCCTGGAGAACGTTCTCGACGAGCGCCCGGTACCGAGGCTCGAAGATGTTCAGCGGCAACAGTTCACCTGGGAGCAATGCGGAGCCGAGCGGGAACATCGGGAAGATAGGCATCAGGGAATTCTCAACCTCGGAATCGGAGGGGCGGGGAAATCACCGGGACGCTCGATCTCGGCAATCAGATGCTCGGACCATGTCAGTAAACCTGCAATGTCGAGGTCGTGGGGACTTTCGATCTCGTAGTGCCTGATTCGATCGTGTCCCTGGGTCAGCAGCGACACCGCGCCGGTGGTGTTTCCGCGCAGCAAGTGTGTGAGTCCGACGGCCAGTTGAGCCAGTCCCTGCCACAGGTCGCGCTCCTCGGCTGGAGCGTTCTTCCAGGTTCCTTCGAGGATCTCGTGTGCATGGAAGGGCATGCCGTGATCGAGCAGGCGTTGTGCCTCGGTGATCGACTCGTCCGGCGGCAGCCGCACGTCGTCCGGAATACGCGGGACGCCGTCCGTCGCGTCGCGAGGCAGTGGGCGCCCGAGACCGTCGCGTGGGCGTGCGTTGAGTGGCTTTCCGCCGACATCGCGGTCGCGTTCGGACATAGACTTCAGCCTAGCGGCAGCTTGTCGGGCCAAGCGAAATGCAAGACGGATTCGATAGGCATGGCCCGACAGTTCGGCCGCTGATCAGCCGGTGACGTCCTTGCGGATGAGGAGCATCGCGTCGTCGGCCGGATCGAAATATAGCGTCGGATCCGCGACAAGTGCGGCATCCTCGCCATGGGTTTGCATCGTGACCACCCACGCGCGGTCGTCGTGTTCGAGGTACCAGGCCCCGGCAAGAACTCCGATGGAACTCCCGCCCTTGAACCCGCCGTAGGTGAACCACTGTGCGGACTCGGCACTCAGTGCCGGATCCTCAGCGAGGATGTCCCGCACCGGTGCACCGCTTTCGGTTTTCGCCATCGCTTGCAGTGAGACCAGCGCAGCACGCAGGTCGGCCGGAGTGGCGAACCAGTCGATATCGAACGGCCATGCCGGGGTGGTGAACGCGGTCGGCGGGATGTCTACCAGGCCGGTCGGGAGCGCAGCGAGTATCGTGCGTCGCTCATCGGGAGTTCCGTCGCGCCAGGCGATGCGTTGTGCGCCTTCGTCGCCCCATCCGAGTTGGAACAGTGCACGGGTCGGCTTGAATGGAATGTTCAGTGATGGATCCGCCATACCCATCGCAACGAATTCAGCCTCGACCTGTTCACTCCCAAGTGCGGCGATCAGCATGTCGGTGGCGGTGTTGTCGCTGATCGAGATCATTTTGCCGGCAGTTTCCCGGACCGTGACTTCGGTTCCTGCCGGCAGGTCCTGCATGGTGCCGCCGGGCATCGACTTGAGGTCGTCGGTGACGGTGAGCTTCTGATCCCAGCTGAGCGTTCCGTTCTTGACCGCTGTCGCAACGGCGCCCAGGACGTACAGCTTGATGGTCGATCCCGTGGGCTGCGCCGACGTGTCACCGACGCTGAATACTTCAGCGTTCTTGCCTCCGGTCACCTCGGTGACGGTCAGATTGGTCGGTGCCGGGAGTGCTTTGACGGCAGTCTCAAGTTCCTGCCACGACGCGGCCGGTATGTGTGGCGTCGGTGTCGGCGTAATCGCCATCCCCAGGATCAGTCCGCTGCCGTCGACGACGACGTTCATGTCGATCGAGCCGCCGGTTGCGCTGGTGATGGAAACGGTGCCGTCGGTGTCGCCGCCCGTGTAATCGACTGTGGTCCAGGGTTGCCCGGCGCGAATCGAGTCGAAGTCCGAAGGCACCAACACGATCGGTGCACCGGGACCGAAGTGCCCGGCGATCTCTTCCTGGTTCAATGGCGTGCTCGTGTTGACCACGTCGAGAAGCCACGTGATCTGTTTGCCGACGGTGGTATCGGGAACTGTGACCGTTGCGGGTGCCTCGGTGGCGGGGAGCTTCGTGCTGCTTTCCGAAGTTTTCGCGGAATCAGATCCGGAGGTGCAGGCGGCGAGCGCGAATACTGCCGCCGAGGCAAGCGCGACCAGTGCGAGCGGTCGACGTGTCCTCCGGGTGTTCGGATTTTTCATAGGTCCATCACATCAACAGAGGCCCCATCTTCGCGTCCCTCTGTAGTCCAGATATTCATGCCCGTAGTACCGCTCGATCTCCTCCTGCAGTACTGCCTCCCCTGCTGTGCGTAGTACCTGAGGATGGTGGATTGTATTGTGTCAGTGCGATAATCGCGACATTTTGGATTCCGGCGACATCGACTGGCGAGGAGCGTCAATGGCATCTCGCGCGCGATGAGGCGCTTCGCAACAGTGATCTCGCCGGCACTCCGGTCGCATTCGGACATAAACTCGGCCTATCTTCCGCATCCCGAGCGGCCGCGTGAAAAGTTTTTCGAGTCGTCTGTCGATTTGAGGGAGAACCGTTCGTCGTCATGTTGTAAGGCAAGAAAGCCAGAAGAGAAACAACAGACCAAGGAGTCGACTATGAAGTACATGTTGCTCATCTATACCGCACCCGGCGGAGACACCGAATCCCAGTGCACGTTCGAGGACTGGCAGCAGTACGACAAGGAAATGAAGGATGCCGGCATCTGGGTGTCCGGCGATGCCCTAGCCGACCTGACCACCACGACGACGGTTCGGGTCTCGCAGTCCGGGGAAAAGACCGTCACTGACGGACCCTTCGCAGAAACCCGTGAGATCCTCGGCGGCTATGACGTCATCGACGTTCCTGATCTGGATGCGGCGCTCGCGTGGGCCGCGCGGTGCCCCGGCGCGCGCGACGGTGGCAGCGTCGAGGTGCGTCCTCTCGCCGGGTTCGGGGACTGATTCGCCGTGGACGAGCAGGCCGAGAACTCCGTCGAGGCCGAGAACTCCATCGAGTCAGTGTTCCGCGAGGAACGTGGACGACTCTTGGCCTCGCTCGTCCGCCGTTTCGGTGACCTGGATCTTGCCGAGGAAGTCACCTCCGAAGCCGTCGAGGCTGCGTTGGTGCATTGGCCGGTGGACGGCGTACCAGCCAAACCCGGTGCGTGGCTGCTGACCACAGCGCGTCGTAAAGCCGTCGACAGGCTTCGGCGCGATCAGGTCTATGCGGCTCGTTTGGCTGTGATGCAGGTGGACGCCGATCGAGCCGACCCGGCGCCCCCAGTGGTCGACGGAGAACTTCCCGACGAGCGGTTGCAGCTGTTCTTCACCTGCTCGCACCCAGCGCTCGCCGAGGACGACCGAATCGCACTCACCTTGCGTTGCCTGGGCGGATTGACGACGCCCGAGGTCGCTCGCGCTTTCCTCGTGCCTTCCGCGACGATGGCGCAGCGGATCGTGCGCGCGAAGAAGAAGATCCGTCAGGCTCGGATTCCCTTCCGAACTCCCAGCGCCGAAGAACTTCCGGAGCGCCTTCCTGGTGTTCTGCAGGTGATCTATTCGGTGTTCACCGAGGGCTATGCCGCCAGTTCGGGTCCGGATCTGCAACGTATCGACTTGGCGGTAGAGGCAATCAGGCTGGCGAGGATCCTGCGCGGGTTGCTTCCCGAACAGCGCGAGATCGCCGGGTTGCTTGCGCTGATGCTTCTCGTCCATGCGCGTCGAGAGGCCCGTACCGACGCCAGTGGCGGGATCGTGCTCCTCGAAGATCAGGATCGCGCGCGCTGGGATCGGCCGATGATCGAGGAAGGCAGCGACCTCGTTGTGATTGCGTTGACCGGGGGAGCGCCGGGGCCGTACGGGGTGCAGGCCGCTATCGCCGCACTGCACGACGAGGCAGAAGATATGGAGAGCACCGACTGGCCGCAGATCTGTGCGCTCTACGGAGTGCTGCTCACACTGACTCCTTCGCCTGTCGTCGCCGTCAATCGGGCAGTGGCGCTGGCGATGCGCGACGGCGAAGAAGCCGGGCTGACTGCGCTGGAGGAACTTTCGACGGAGCCCAAACTTGCCGACTACCATCCGTATCACCTCGCGCGTGGTGAACTTCTGGCGCGACTCGGCCGAACCGCAGAAGCAGTGTCTGCGTACCAGCGTGCTCTGAAACTGGTTGGTACGCAGCCGGAACAGGCGTTTCTCGAGCGGCGGATCGGCGAGCTGATGGACTAGTTAGCTCGCTCCTACCATGCGTAAAGCCAAGTCTCCGTAAAGCTTTCCGATGTCTTCCGGCTCCGTGTAGTTGCCCGCCGGGAACCAGCGGCACACGTCGACACACAGAGACATCAAGGCAAGGGTGACACCTTCCGCGTCCGGGATCGTGAAATCACCCGATTGGACGCCGGCGTCGACGACCTCCCGGAAAACTCGCGTCGTGCTTCGACGCAGAGCGACGACGGTTCGGTAGTGCTCGGGGGTCAGTGCGGTGAGTTCGTACTGGACGACGCGGGCGAGTGAATGGTGCCCGGCCTGCCAGCTGGCGAAGGTGCTGATCAGCTCCTGTAGGCGAACGGACGGTTCTTCTCGTGGCCGGTCGGCGCTCTCGACGACCTTCAGTGCTTCGGTGTGGCCTTCGTAGCTGATCGCGAACAGCAGCTCTTCTTTCGAGCGGTAGTGCGGGTACATCGCGGCCGGACTCATGTCGAGGCGTGCGGCGATGTCACGGGTGGTGGTGCCGCCGTACCCGGCGGAGGCAAACGCGTCGACGGCGGCCGCACGGATGCGGGCAGCAGCTTTGGAGGGGCTGATCACCACGTCAGGTGAATCGCTCACAAGTTCCTCCAGGTGTCACGGATGTCGATGTTGACAATATCGCGCTCTCGAACCACTATAAGCAGGTGCTTAGATTCTAAGCACGCGCTTAGATTAGTCGTCATGTGCGGGAACGCCGCACCGAAAGGAAGCAGCTCCTCATGCGTCGCACTCTGTACGGACCCGATCACGAGGCGTTTCGCGAATCTGCTCGCGAATTCGTCAACCGGAACATCCTTCCGGTCGCAGAGAAGCTGATCGACCAGCGCTTCATCGACCGCGAGATCTGGCTCGAAGCGGGACGCAACGGATTCCTCGGCCTCGAGGTCCCGGAGGCGTACGGCGGAAGCGAAGCCGGCGACTATCGCTTCAATGCGGTTCTGGCAGAGGAGCTCTCGCGTGCGAGTGCAGCTGTTGCTTCGAGCTTCGGTATCCATGCCGACGTTGTTGCTCCCTACCTCGTTCAGCTCACCACAGAGGAGCAGAAGCAGCGTTGGCTGCCTAAGTTCTGCACCGGTGAAATGCTGACCGCAATCGGTATGACCGAGCCTTCCGGTGGATCCGACCTCGCCTCACTCAAGACCACTGCGGTCAAGGACGGCGACGACTGGATCATCAACGGCTCCAAGACCTTCATCACGAACGGCTACAACGCCGATCTCGTGATTGTCGCTGCCCGCACCAGTCCCGAGAAGAAGTCCAAGGGCATTACCCTCTTCGCCGTCGAAACCGGCATGGAAGGTTTCGAGCGCGGACGCAAACTCGACAAGGTCGGCCAGCACGAATCCGACACCGCTGAACTGTTTTTCGAGAACGTCCGCGTTCCTGCGAACAACATCATCGGCGAGATCGACCGCGGCTTCATCCACATGATGGAAATGCTGCCGCAGGAACGCGTCGGCGCTGCTGTGTCCAACATTGCGCACGCCGCCCCGATTCTCGAAGAGACCATTCAATATGCCAAGGATCGCAAGGCTTTTGGTCAGCCCATCGGATCGCTGCAGTGGAACAAGTTCCTTCTCGCAGATCTGGTTACCCGCGTCGAGGTCACCCAGGCTTACGTCGACAACTGCGTCGCAGCGCATGCCGCCGGTGAACTGACCGCCATCGACGCAGCCAAGGCCAAGTGGTGGACCGCGCAGGTCCAGAACGAGGTCCTCGACCACTGCGTTCAGTTGCACGGTGGCTACGGCTACATGACCGAGTACCGCGCCGCCCGCGCGTGGATGGACGCCCGCGTCACCAAGATCTGGGCCGGATCCAACGAAATCATGAAGGAACTCATCGGCCGCGACCTCGGCCTGTAGTTTCGACCGCAAGCGCTACTTCCTCCCGAGCCCTTCGACCACAGGAGCATCACCGCGTATGTCTGTTCTCGACAAGTTCTCCCTGACAGATCGAGTTGTCATCGTGACCGGTGCGTCGTCGGGCCTCGGGGTGGCATTTGCGAAAGCCGCAGCCGAAGCGGGAGCCGACGTCGTGCTGGCGGCCAGGCGCGTCGACAAGCTTGAAGACACCGCCAAGCTCGTGCGTGATGCGGGTCGTGAAGCGTTGTGCGTGGCTACCGACATCGTCGATCCGGCGCAGGCCCAGAACATGGTCGACGCGGCGATGGAGAAGTTCGGTCGCGTGGACGTTCTCGTCAACAATGCGGGCGTCGGAACCGCGGTTCCGGCAACCCGCGAAACTCCGGACGAGTTTCGTTCCGTCATCGACATCAATCTCAACGGTTCGTACTGGGCGGCGCAGGCGTGTGGCCGCGTGATGCTGCCGGGCAGTTCCATCGTCAATATCTCCAGCATCCTCGGGTTGACCACGGCCGGACTGCCGCAGGCCGCCTACGCAGCCAGCAAGGCCGGCATCGTCGGCTTGACCCGCGACCTGGCTCAGCAGTGGGGAACCCGCAAGGGCATCCGCGTCAACGCCATCGCGCCGGGATTCTTCAAGTCGGAAATGACCGACCAATACAACGACGGCTACTTGGATGCGATGGCTCCGCGCCTGATCCTCGGCCGAATGGGCGATCCGGAAGAACTTGCGGCAACCATGGTGTGGCTGGCCTCCCCGGCGGGTGGATATGTCACCGGCCAGACCATTGCCGTCGACGGAGGAATCACCATCACCTGACGTCGATGACGGGAGGTCATCCACTTTGCCGTATAAGTAGCAGGTGACTTCTAACGCCGACACCTCGGAGAACTGGGAAGACCGTCCGCCGCCGTCCATGGCCGCGACGGAGCTTCTACGTGACCTCCCGGTGACGGCGCGCGGGGTTCGGACCAGGGCTTCTCTGGTTGCAGCGGCTCGGACTGTGTTCGAACGCGCCGGGTATCTCGACGCCCGGTTGACCGACATCACGAAGGAAGCGAACTGCTCCACGGGCACGTTCTACACGTACTTCGACAACAAAGAGCAGATCTTTGCCGCTGTCCTCGAAGTTGCACAGGAAGACATGCTGCATCCCGGCATGGGTCGTGTCCGCGACGCAGACAACCCTTACGCGGTGCTCGAGTCGAGTAACCGCGCGTACCTGACGGCGTTCCAGCGCAACGCAAAATTGATGGGTCTGCTCGAACAGGTGTCGCAGATCGATCCGGCCTTCGCGAAACTACGACGCGACCGCGGCGCAACCTTCATCACCCGCAATGCAAAAGCCATCGAGCGCTTGCAAGCGGAAGGGAAGGCCGACACGTCACTGGATCCGTTGTTGGCTTCGCGGGCACTCTCATCGATGGTGAGTCGGTTTGCCTACAGCGTGTTCGTCGCCGAGGAACCAGGCGCCGACGGCAAGCCCGTGCCATTCGAGGACGTAGTCCAGACCGCTACCCAGATTTGGGCCAACGCGCTCCGGTTGCAGCGATAGCTCAGCGGGTTCCGCGGGCAAACTCCACTTCGAGATTCCGGCGCAGGGTTTCCTCGCTGTTGCGGACCGCGTTTTCGACGAACGGCCCCACTACGAGGCCCAGCGCTTTACCCGTCAGACCGTCGGGGAGCTTGTAGGCAAAATCGACCGCCAACTCGGTTTTTGTGTCATCTATCCGCGTGAATTCCCAGGTAGACGAGTTGGCGACGTCTCCGAGTGACGACAGCGTGATGATGCGGTCTTTCTCCCACTCGGTGATTTCGAGCTTCGAGCGCACGGTGCTCGGACCAATTTGGATGGCAGCGTCGAACGTGGCTCCCAAACCTTGATCGAACTCTCCGTCTGGGTAGAACTCGGATACGCCATACATCCAGTTCAGGACATTCCGGTAGTCGTCTATGTAGGCAAACGCGACGTCAACGGGTACGGCGGCAACCGCGGAATGGCGAACGTGGATCATGACTGGTCCCTTGTTTATCGGTGGACACCGACTGTAACCAATGGCGGTGACATGTTCGGTGTCGGCGCAAGTGGATCTACGGTAACGGTTATGACAAACGAGCCTGCTATGCCCGAATCCTGGCGACACTACGAAGACCTGGGTCTGTCCAAGCCTCTCGCGGCGGCGTTGGAAGCGTTTGTCGAGCAGGGGTACCACGGGGCCTCGATTCGCGACATTGCAGCGCGAGCGGGACTCTCAGTGCCGGGCCTCTACCATCACTATCCGTCGAAGCAGGCCTTGCTCGTCGGTTTGACCACGGTGGTGATGGGCGAGTTGCTCGAACGAAGTCGCGCCGCCGAGATCGAAGCCGGTCCAGATCCGTCGGATCGCTTCGATGCGGTGATCGAATCATTGTTGCGATTCCACATGTTTCGACGTGAGCAGTCGTTCATCGCGTCTTCCGAGCTTCGGAGTATGGAACCGGATGGGCGGGCAAGCTATATCGCTCAGCGCGACGAACAGCAGAAGCAGGTCGACCGAATCATTCTCGACGGAGTTCGGGCAGGTGAGTTCGACGCCGAGTATCCGGTGGACGCGAGTCGCGCTGTGGTGACGATGTGTGTGGCGGTCGCGAATTGGTACCGACCGGATGGTGAATTGTCGCCGGACGAGTTGGTGGAGCGGTATTTGGGGATAGCGAGGTGCACGGTGGGGGCGAAGCGGGTGGGGAGGTAGGAGTGGGGGCGAAGCGGGTGGGGAGGTAGCAGTGGGGGCGAAGCGGGCGGGGGAGTTGGGGTAGCGGAGTGATGTTTGGGTGACGCTGCTGGACTTCGCGGATTACCCGGAGTTCTTCAGTAATGCGAGCGCCGTGTCCCGGCCGATACCGAAGGGGTCGGTGCCGATGCCGATTCCGTCTGCGACGAGGGCCCCTTCGTGTAGCAGCATGATCGCCTCGACGAGGCTTTCGTCGGCGTGCCCTTTCGTCGACAGGATCCGTCGGAAAAGGTCCAGCATCTCCTGCTTCTGTTCGGCGATAACCGCGAACACCGGATGCGAACGATCACTGAACTCGGCGTGTGCGTTGATCATGCTGCACCCCTTGCCTCCGCTCGCCTTGGACCACGAGGCGGAAGCGTCGAATACCGCACTCACCTGTTCGGCGCGGCTCTCGCCGGCGGACGCGAGCTTCGTATCCCGAAAGGCTCGCCACCGCCGGTCGCGGTCCTTCAGATACTCCACGACGAGACCGTCTTTCGAGCCGAACCTGTCGTACAGGGTCTTCTTCGTGACCCCGGCGTCCAGTGCGACGGCATCCACCCCTACGGCGTGAATCCCCTTTTCGTAGAACAACTTCGACGCCGACTCCAGGATGCGACGCGCTTTCGGAGTCAGTACGGGTACAAATTCCTCTGCCATGGACAAAAGTATACCGATCTGTATAGTCGATTGCATGAGTAAACAGATCGGTATACCTCGGATTGTCATCCCGAGAGCTGCCGTGACGGCTACCTTGTCGGTTCTGTTCGTCGCGTGCTGGAGTTCGGGATTTATCGGAGCCAAACTCGGCGCAGGTAGTGCCGAGATCCCCACGGTGCTGATGTGGCGGTTTCTCCCGCTCGCTGTAGTGCTCGTCCCGATTGCCTGGTTGTCTGCCCGGCGCCGGAACATGATGCCGACGCCGCAGACTCTCGGCAGACAAGTGGTGATCGGGATGCTCTCCCAGAGTGGTTACCTGTTGTCGGTGTACTGGGCAATCGATCTTGGCGTGAACACCGGAACCACTGCGTTGATCGACGGTATTCAGCCGCTGGTGGCAGCCGCGCTGCTCGGTCCGGTCCTCGGTGTTGCCGTCCCACGGATGCAGTGGGTCGGGTTGGCGATCGGACTCGGTGGCGTCGCGATGGTTACCGCGGCCGACGCCGGAGCCGGAACAGCGGCGCCGTGGTGGTCGTACGTGATCCCGTTCCTGGGGATGCTCGGCCTGGTTGCATCGACCTTCGTCGAACAACGCGCTCCCACGTCCACGCCGCCACTGCACGCTCTGGCGAGCCACTGCTCAACCAGCGCAATAGTTTTCACGGCTTTAGCAGTAGCTTCCGGCAATGCCGTCCCGCCGAGTGTCAACACATTCTGGATCGCATTGCTCTGGTTGATCGTGCTGTCCACCTTCGGCGGTTACGGACTGTACTGGTTGTTGCTCCGACGCATCGGAATCACGTCCGTCAACACGTTGATGTTCCTGATCGCTCCCGTCACCGCGGTCTGGGGTGCGCTGATGTTCGGAGAATCCTTCACTCCGTACACCGCGCTCGGCTTGGCGGTGGGCATCCTCGCTGTCGTAGTGGTCACCGGCGCGGACAATCGTCGAAAGAAGCGGGAGGAGCGCGAAAATGCCTGTCCTGTCAGAGCCCCGATCACGTCGCGCGGATGAAGCTCGATCGGGATGTGAACCGCTCGCGGAGCATGGTGAGTTGCTCCGCGGTGAGCTTGAGCCCGTTGATCGCGTAGTCCTCGACGGTGCCGAAGTGTGTGCGCATCTCGTCGAGGGCGGCGTCGAAGTAGCTGTCACGGACTCCGAGTAGGGGCCGGAGCAGTTCTGCGTCAACGCCTTTGCCGGCGGCGAAGGCGAGTATCGGTTCCGTCATGGGTGCCAGATCGGTATTCGTCTGCAGGTAGTCGTCGCGGACGTCGGCTTCGTCGGCGCCGAGGAGGAGCAGGAAGGAGGTTGCGGCCCACCCCGTGCGATCCTTGCCGGTGGTGCAGTGGAAAAGGGCTGCCCCGGTGCGTTTTTCGTCTATGAGGTCGAGGTAGAACGTGCGGTAGGCGTCGAGAGCGGAGGGCAGGCTCACGAAGTTGCGGTTCGCTTCCTCCATCTGCGCGATCCCACGCCCGTCGCTGATGGTCTCGGCGTACGCGGCCGGGTCCGTCATGAGTAGTCCGGTGGCAGCGGCATTCTGGGCATTGTCGGCGAGAACGTCGAGCCAGACCGTCCGGGTCGAGGCGGGGAGATTATCGAGTGCGCCGTCGCGCTCCGCGGCTGTCCTCAGGTCATACACAGTCCGGACGTCCAAGCCGGCGACCGCGGCAACGTCGTCGCCGGCGAGTTTCGCGAGCGTCGCCGATCGGTAGAGCGCGCCTGGACGGACGGTGCCACCGGCAACGGGAATTCCGCCGAGGTCACGGAAGTTCGGGGCAGTCTCGAGAAGAACGCGACGATCGAGCGAGTGAGTTGGCATGGCTGACTCCTTGGGTTCCGGTTCCGCACTGATCATCATGCCTTCTGCACACTGCGCACGAGCTTTTCGGCATTGCGCCTCTTGATCCACTTGTCGATGACAAGCGCCATGAAGATCCACCCTCCCAATGCGGTGATCACCCACACGATGATCGGTGCGAGGATCCAGGACGCGACGCCGCTGATCGCAATGCCATCGTGAACCATGGATGCGACCCAGAGCGCGAGCAGCGTGGCGACGAGGCCGACACCGCCCGCGAGCGGAGCCGCGTAGTGCATTGCCACGCTGAGCACGAATGGGCCGAGAATCATGTGGGCGAGGGTGAATACGCCGATAGCGGCCAAGAAGCCGTTCACGCTCAGACTGACCCCGGGTAGAGCGAAATGCACGACGATCAGCGCGATCGCGCCGAGTACGCATTGCGAAATGAGCTGAAATAGCAGACGCATAGCTTGTACCTCCGTAATCAGGTCGAGTCATCCGAGAGTGGTGTGTGCGTGGGGGGAAACGCTTCGCTAGAGCGCTTCGGGGCGAGGCGCCGTCCAGGTGCCGTCGAGCACGATGGGCTGGGGGCGGTACAGGCGCAGTACGTAGTTCCAGCCCGGCATGATGGGCAGGGCGTTCGCGACGCCGTCGAGATGGACGCCGAAGCGGATGGTGGTGCTGCCGTCGGCGTCGGGGGTGGCGGTGAGGCTGTTGATGCTGTTGACGCCCAGAGCGTTTTCCTCGAAGTATCCTGCCGCGTTGTACAGCGAGACCGACCAGAATGCATCCACGGGAACATCATTCAGGCGGAGGCGGTATTCCCCGACGGGGAGACGTTCGTCGAAGTTGACGTAGGTGGCCTCGTGCTCGGGAAGGCCACCCCAGCCGGAGGCGGTACCGAGCAGGTGCCTGATGGGGTCGACTTCCGCAGCGGTGCCGAATGAACCGTCGTACGTGGTGATGCCACGAGCGAGGGCGAGGAGTGCGTCGCGGGTCTCGGTCTGTGACCCTTCGTCGTAGTCGGGCAACGGGAACTCGCCTGTTCCGCCGCCGTCGATGGTGAGGACGTCCTGCAGCCGGTTCACCTCGGCGACGTCTTCGGGGCTGTTCGGATCGACGAGGATACGCACGATCAGTGCGGCGTAGTCGGTCCCGACCAGTTCGCGCGTGAGCCGGTGCTCTCCCGGATCACGAAGGATGACGGGACCGAAGTGATCTTGACTGACCACCCACACGGAGATGTAGCGCTTGCCGGTATCAGGCACCGTGATCGTGACGTCTTCGCGCACGTCGATGATCGCGCTGCTGTACAGGGTGTCGCGGTTCTGGCGGATGATCGGCTGGTCTTCGAGTGACCCGAGCTCACGAGTGTGGTTCCACGTGCCCAGGCCGACGCCCGCGGCCAGGCGAGCGAACATGAGATCAGATTCTGCTCGAGTGAAGTTCAGGACGTTGACGGCGATCGCGGACATAGCGGGTTCCAATCGGTGTCGGGTACGGAAGCGGGAGCAGGAATGTCTCGCCCCGTCGGAGAATTTAGCCGAGCAGTCGCGCTTTCGCGGCTTGGAACTCGGCATCGCTCAGCAGCCCTTGTGATTTGAGATCGCCGAGTTTCTGCAACTCGGCGACAAGATCGACCGGGGCGGCGGGTGCGGGTACGGGCATCGCCCGTACCGCCTGCTGCTGGGCGAATTCGTACTGCGCCTGCTCGTATTCGGCCTGGGCCCGACTTTGCCTGCGGGTGGCCATGCCGTTGCTGACGGCGGTCGCGGTACCGGTCACGACCGCGGTGCGCGCGGCGAGGCCCAGCAGTCCGGGGCGTCCTCTTCTCGGGATGTACGGCATGTCAGACCTCCAGTTTCGGGATGATCGTGTCCATGAGGGCGTTGACGATCGGGGCGGGAATCCGCTCGTAACCGAGTAACACCGCGCCGGACTCGGCGGTTCGGGCGGCGAGCTCACGCTGATAGACCAGTTCGAGCGCGACCAGCAGCGCAGCAGCGCCGGCGGGGATCGCCGCTGCGAGTTCGGTGATGTCTTCATGCCCGACCAGGCCGGACGCACCGAGCATCTCGACGTCGATCTCGAAGCCGTTCGGCAACTCCTCGACCTCGACGAGGGTGAGTTCACCGTCCTCGGACTTGGAGATGACGATCAGATCGAGCAATCGCACCAGGCCGGTAGCCGTCAGGTCGGTGAGCGCGGAGAGTGCGGCCGGGTCGAGGCCAGCCCCAGGCAGGCCGAGCAGATAGAAGTCGACAGGTCCGAAGCGGGCGCTCACGACAGGACCTTCAGCTTCAGTGCGGCGAACTCTTCTTCGCTGATCGTTCCGGATTCGAGGAGTGCTGCGGCCGTGGCGATCTCCTCGCTGGGGCTCTTCCCTGCGACCTCGCGGATATACGATTCGGCAGCGTTCTCAGCGTCGCGAGCGGCCTTGCTGCTGCGTTCCGTCATCCCTTCGCCGTGGGCGACGAGATAGACGAGCACTGTCACGAAGGGCAGGAAGAGCAGGAAGAACACCCAGAGGGCCTTCAGTCCACCGTTCAGCTTGTGGTCGCGGAACAGGTCGGCGATGATCGCGAACAGCGCGAAGAGATATCCGATGAAGACGGTCGCCGACAGCATCCAGCCGAGGCTTTCCCAGAAGTTCATGTGTCTTGTCCGTTTCGTGTCAGGCCTGCGCACCCGGTACTCCGCCGACTCGCGCAATTCGGTTTATTCCGGCAATTCTCACCGTTTCCCGGGGGCTACACTCGCGCTCTCATCCGCAGCGGATGAGACCGGACATCTACGACCTTTGAACCTCTCGAGTATCTTCAAGACATGATCGAAGCCGTGCGTCTTGCACTCGCCTCCGGTGAGGCGGAGCAGGCTCGAACCGTCCTGCGGAAGAACTGGCTCCGTTTGATTCTCGAATCTCACACCAGGGAACTGGAGCAACTCTGCCTTGCTCATCCTGATCCGCACGATCCGCATGTCCTCTTGATTCGGGCGTGCTGCCGCGATCTCAGCGGCGACCCCTACGGCGCGGAGTTTCTCCGCGGGCAGGGTCTGCGGGTTGCGTCCGACGATTTTGTCGTCTGCTTCACCGACCTGCTGCTTGCTCCGGACACCTCGACGAAGGCCGTCATCGCCGATCGCGCGCGTCACGCGCTCACCCAGTGCGAGCCCGAGGACGATTACCCGTCCGCGCTCTTCCTCCTCGGATGGACCGAGGTCAGGCTTCGTCGTGATCTTCCTCGTGCCATCGCGCTACTGCGTTCCGCCAGCGATGAGGCGCAGTTGCAGTCGCGTTCGGAGACGTTGCGTCTCGCGCAATCCAATTTGGCTTTTGCACTCACCCACGCGGGAGCATTCACCGAAGCCGAACAGATCCTCGACGGGCTACCTTCCCGAGAAGTGGCGTCCGACTGGGAACGCTTCGAAGGCGGTCTCCCACAGTCGAATCGCGGGTGCATCGCATACTGGCGTGGCGACTTCGAGGAGGCGATCGCTCAGTTCGACTCCATCATCGTAGAGGGCAGTCCCGGAACGAACTTCGAGGCGCTCGCCCGTCTGTATTTGGTGATGAGCCTCATCGCGCTGAACCGGGAAGAGCGGTACCACGCCGCTGCGCGTCTGTTGCGAGGCGTGAGTACTGCGGACAAGCACGGCATTCCCTGGGATACGCTGCGGCGCGTCACCACGGCCTGGCTCGCCCACGCACAAGGGCAGGACGAGCAAGCTCGCCAGATCGCCAGGCCGACGCTTACCCGAACAGGTGCTGCGGTCGCTCACGCGCTTCTCGCGGAGCTGTATCGGGTTGTCGGGGATCCGGAACCGTCAGCTCGAGCGCTTCACTTGGCAACCTCGGCCGCGTTGCCGCGATATGCGCTGGTGAGCACACTTGTCACCTCAGCCGCACTGAGCTCTGTTGCCGGGCGTGGACCCCAAGCGCATGAGCAGCTCGATCGTGCGCTGGCCGAGGCCATCCCCGAACGGGTTCTTGCCCCATTTCTCACCGGCGATCCGGTAATTGTCGATCTCTTGAACGCACACGCGATACGGGGGTCGAGTCATCACTGGTTCCTGTGCACGATCCTGGAAAGACGGAACAAGCTCTCTGCTCGGCTCGCGGGAGTCCTGACGGAACGCGAGAAGGAGATACTCACCTATCTGCGAACCACGATGACGGCAGACGAGATCGCTGCGCACCTCGGTATCGCCTATCCCACTGTGAAGACACACATCAGCTCGATCTACCGCAAACTGGGCGTGACCAAACGGCGTGCTGCTGTTCAAGCAGCCGACAACAGATAACGGGATCGCCGCACACGCTGGTTTGTGTGTTGCAGACCTAGGCTGCGGGATCTGGCGCGATTCCGCGGCGGAGGCTGCGAACCGTCAGGTCCAGCGCCTGCAGCCGCGTGCCGGAGCCGCGGTTGACGTAGTCCATCGATGTGTACAGCAGTGACCACAGCAGGTTCTGCACCCAGTCCGACCTCATGTCGGGATCGATGGAACCGTCGGAGTGCCCACGCTCGATGGCGTTGGTGACTTGGTCGTCGGTCGACGCGGACTCGGCGAACGAATCTTCTTGGTATACACCGGGTGTGAAAAACAGGACCGTCAGAAGGTCGGCTAGTTCGAAGTACTCGTGACACAGGCGAACCAGTGCTTCGGCTCCGGTGCCCTCGCTGAGTCGCGCCGCCGCCGCGGCCTCGCCGACGGCGCGGGTGGCCTCGGCTGCGACGGCTTCGACCAGGTCCGAGCGTTCGGGAAAGTAGCGGTGCAAGGTGGTCCGGCCGACCCGTGCGGCCGAAGCGATCTCGCTGAGCGTCGCAGCGGGCTTGGATGCGAACACCGAAATTGCGGCGTCGAGAATGGCCTTGCGGGTGCGCTCGCGGGTCGCGCTTTGTTCTGGTGCGCTGTGGATCGTTGTCACGAATTCGAAGCGTAGCCGTGTCCGGTTTCGGTATCCAGTCTTTCCGTATCGGAATTCCCTTGCCCTTTTTGGAACATTCGTGTTCCATAAATTCATGCTCGAATCCGACACTCGTCAATCCGCACCGAAATGGAGCAATCTCCGCGTTCTCGCCGAGTTCGCTCGCCCGCACCTGCCGTCGCTCCTGCTCGGGTTGGTCTTGGCCTTAGGTGGCTCCGCGGCGACGCTGGCAACGCCGATGGTCACCAAGTGGGTTCTCGACACCCTGGACACCGGCGCATCGCTGAAAGGGCCGATCCTGACGTTGGTCGTCCTTCTGATCGTTGGCGCAGTCCTTGGTTGTGCTCAATGGATCGTGCTCGGCACGGCCGCCGAGAAGGTTGTGTTCGACGCCAGGTCCTCGCTGGTGAGGCGATTTCTGGCCGCGACTGTGCCGTCGCTGCAATCGCGGTCGGTGGGCGAGTTGGTCACCCGAGTCACGTCGGACACCTTGCTGCTGCGTGAGGCGGCGTCGTCGGCGGCGGTGAATATTCTGAACGCAGCCGCGCTGACCATCGGAACCATTGTTCTCATGGGCGTTCTGGATCTGCCGTTGTTGGGCGTGACCATGGTGGCAATCGTCTTCGCCTCCATCCTCTTTGCCGTTCTGATGCCTCGGATTTCCGCAGCGGAGGCTCGAACCCAGGAATCGCTCGGCAAGCTAGGTGGAGTTCTCGAAGGTGGCTTGCGAGCAATCCGGACGGTCAAGGTGTCACTCGCCGAGGATCGAGTCGGCGCTCTCGTGACGAACAATGCAGCCGATGCGAAAAAGCATGCAATCACGGCAGTTCGAGTCTCGGCGACTGCGTGGACTGTTGCGTGGACCGCCATTCAAGGATCGATCATTGCGATCCTGGGATTCGGTGCCTGGCGAGTCGCCGACGGGGAAATGGCAGTCTCGACGCTCATCGCTTTTCTGCTCTACGCCTTCACCTTGATGGGTCCGGTCTCGGAGCTTGCGCAGAACGTGACCTCCGTTCAGTCGGGAATCGCGGCAGCCATCAGGATTCGCGAGATGCAGTCGTTGCCAACGGAGACACATGACGTGGCCGTCGACGTTGTCGAGAAAACCGACCCGGTCGCGCCGCTGATCGAATTGCGCAATGTCACGGTCAACTACCACGGCTCGACCGAGCCCGCGCTCAGCGACGTCTCGTTGGTCATTCCGCAGCGAGGACACATGGCGATCGTCGGGCCGTCGGGTGCCGGAAAAACCACGCTGCTCTCGACCGTGCTGCGATTTGTCGAACCTGGGAGGGGTGAGGTTCTTCTGCACGGAGTCGGATATAACGCGCTCGATCACCGAGCGGTACGTGAAAGTCTGGCGTATGTCGAGCAGGAGACTCCCGTGGTGCCGGGAACGATCCGAGAGAACGTTGTCTTCAGTCATCCCGACGCGACTGACGGAGAGGTGCAGGCTGTTCTGCGTCTGCTCCGACTCGACGACGCGATCGAGGCTCTGCCGAACGGACTCGACACCGCGCTGACCGCCACGTCGCTGTCCGGTGGTCAACGGCAGCGGATAGCGATGGCGCGCGCTGTTCTGCGGCCTAGTGCGCTGCTCCTGCTCGACGAAGCCACTGCCCAGGTCGACACGCTCACCGAGGCTGCGATTGTCGACGCGATCAAGGAACGCGCACGCACCGGAGCTGTGGTCACCATCGCTCACCGGCTCTCGACCGTGCGCGACGCCGACTGGATCGTGGTCATGGAAGACGGTCGGATCCGGAACATCGGCAACCACGACGAACTGATGAACAAGGACGATCTGTACCGGGACATGGTGGTTGCCGGTCGGCTCGATCATTCCGAGGCTTTGCTCGAGGATTGTTGACCCGGTGAGTCGGCATGTGCGAGAGTGCTGGTACCGAACGATCGATCGGTCGGTCTAACTTGGAGGTGGATGGTGGCAATCGATCTGACGTATGCGCCGGAGGTGACCGCGCTGATCGAGAAGACGCGCGCCTTCACTCGGGAGATAATTCTCCCGATCGAAGACAAGCACGGCGGCGACATTGCCGTTGCCGGCGGCGACGCAACTCGTATCGAGATGCAGGACGCGGCAAAAGCCGCTGGTGTTTTCGCTCCCCATGCGCCGATCGAATACGGCGGACACGGGCTCGACATGAGTGACCGTGCGCCGGTATTCGAGGAAGCCGGCTACTCACTCTTCGGCCCCACCGCACTGAACATCGCAGCTCCGGACGAGGGCAACGTCCACATGCTCGCCCACGTCGCGAGTACGGCGCAGAAGGAACAGTTCCTCGCTCCGCTCGCCCGCGGCGACCAGCGTTCGGCGTTCGCCATGACAGAACCGGCGCCCGGCGCCGGGTCCGACCCGTCGGCCCTCAATACCCGCGCCGAGAAGGCGCCGGGCGGCTGGAAGATCAACGGCAAGAAGTGGTTCATCACCGGCGCAGACGGCGCGGGCTTCTTCATCATCATGGCCCGCACCTCGGGTGAACCGGGCCAACGTGGCGGTGCCACAATGTTTCTCGCGCCGGCCGAGTCCCCGGGATTGATCGTCGGTCGCCATATCGGCACCCTCGACAAGTCCATGATCGGTGGCCACTGCGAGGTCACTTTCGAGGATCTCTTTGTTCCCGACGACGCTGTTCTGGGCGAGGTCGACCAGGGCTTCGCGTATGCGCAGGTGCGTCTCGGCCCCGCCCGCATGACGCACGTGATGCGATGGCTGGGCGCCGCGCGTCGTGGTCACGACATCGCCGTCGCTCGCGTGGCGGAGCGCGAAGGATTCGGTTCCAAGCTCGGTGATCTCGGAATGATCCAGAAGATGATCGCGGACAACGAAATCGACGTCGCGGCCACTCGTGCGCTGCTGGTTCAGGCTTGCTGGGAGCTCGATCAGGGTGGCCATGCAAGCAATTCCACGTCGATCGCAAAAACGTATGCGGCCGAGGCCATCTTCCGGATCGTCGATCGGTCCATCCAGATGTGCGGTGGTATCGGTGTATCGGACGACTTGCCTCTCGCGCGTCTCTCTCGCGAGGTCCGTCCGTTCCGCGTGTACGACGGACCGTCCGAGGTTCATCGGTGGGCAATCGCGAAGCGCGTTGTGGGCGCAGCGCGTCGAGCTGCTCGAGACGGTGCATGATGAGCGAGTTTCCCGGTCTCGACCTGGTTGCACTGCGCAAGTACCTGCTCGATTCGGATGTCGCGGTAACCGGCGATCTCCGTGCGAAGTTGATCTCCGGCGGCAAGTCCAATCTCACGTACGGGATCTACGACGACGCGTCGAGTTGGATTGTGCGTCGACCTCCGACCGCGGGATTGACTCCGTCGGCGCATGATGTGGCGCGGGAATTCCGCATCACGTCGGCACTGCAGAATACTGCGGTGCCGGTGGCTCCTACCGTCACTCTGTGTGAGGACGCGTCGGTGATGGGAGCGACGTTCACCGTCGTCGAGTTCATCGACGGCCAAGTGATCCGGACGAAATCGGAACTGGATGCTCTTCCCGCAGAACAAGTCACGGCTTGTGTCGACGAACTGGTGCGTGTTCTTGCGGCGCTGCACGACGTCGACTACAACGCCGTCGGCCTCGGTGAGTTGGGGCGACCGGAAGGGTACGTCGCGCGGCAGGTGAAATTGTGGGCCGGTCAGTGGTCGCGGGTGAAAGTCGACGATTCCGCGGACGTCGACCGCTTGGCTTCTGCGCTCTCGGAACTGATTCCGGCAAAATCCGAGTCGTCGATCGTCCATGGCGACTACCGGATCGACAACACCATCCTCGCTGCTGACGATGTCACGAAGGTTGCGGCAGTGGTGGACTGGGAACTGTCCACTCTCGGTGACCCTTTGGCCGACATCGCGATGATGTGCGTGTACCGCCATCCCGCGTTGGACCTGGTTCTCGGGGAGCCGGCAGCCTGGACGAGTGCGTCGTTGCCGTCCGTAGTCGATCTGGCCCAGCGCTACTCGCACGTCTCAGGTCGTGACCTCGGCAACTGGAACTTCTACATGGCCCTCGGATTCTTCAAGCTTGCCGTTGTCGCCCAGGGAATCGATCATCGTTTCCGGGCCGGCGCGACGGTGGGCGGCGGTTTCGACAGTGCGGGAACTGCTGTGCCTGAGCTGATCTCGGCGGGACTGAACGCGTTGAACGGAAAGTTCGCGTGAGTGCGTCGGCGCTCGTCACGGGCGCGTCCAAAGGCATTGGACTGGGCATCGCGACGCGTCTCGCGACGCTCGGGTACGGGTTGACCATCACGGCGCGAGACGCGGAGAAACTCGGCGCAGTTGCCGAGGAACTGCGCCGCGCCGGTTCGCCCGACGTTCTCGTTCTGTCCGGTGATATGGCGGATGAGAACTTTGCGACGGAATTGGTTGCCGCCCACGGTGAGCGCTTCGGTTCGATGCGTGCACTCATCCTCAACGCGGGTGTGGGAACAAGCGGGCGGATTGCGGATTACCCCATGAAGCGCTTCGACAAGACGCTCGCAGTGAATCTGCGGACGCCGTTGGCACTGCTTCAGGCGTCGTTGCCGTTCCTGCGCCTGGCCGCGGACGCAAATCCGGGCAGGGGAGCAAAAGTGGTTGCGCTGGCGTCGATAGCTGGTGTGTACGCCGAAAGCGGCTTGGGTGTTTACGGTGCGACCAAAGCCGCGTTGATTTCGATGATCGAGGCGCTCAACGCCGAGGAATCCGGAAACGGCATCAGCGGCACGGCAATTGCTCCAGGATATGTCGATACCGACATGTCTGCGTGGACGCACGATCGGATCACGCCGGAGTCGATGATCAAGGTCGACGATGTCGTCGAAATCGTGGATGGTCTGCTGCGTCTGTCGGCCGCTGCGGTGATCCCCAAGGTTGTCATGACCCGGGCGGGCACCGACGGCTACGGAGCCTGATCAACTCTCTCGGTTCTCGCCACGTTTGCGGAAGAAGTGGAATCCGGGTACACCGACGATCGCCTGTTTCAGGTCTTTGACCACCCCGAGGAGTTCGTGGACTTCGGGGGAGACAGAGTCCAGGGTGGCGAGAATCGGCAGGACGGCAGTGACCCGTTCGGTGAGCTCCGGGAGCTTGTCGATCAGCGTGATGGCGGCCGTAACTTCAGCCTCGCTGAGATCATCCGCAAACCTGGCAGCTAACGGAGCCAGTTGAACCGCGAGGGGCTCGTACAGTTCGAGAAGTTGCTGCGCGATATCCGATGTTTGCTCGACGGCTTCGATCAATGTCTCGGCGCGAACAGTGACGGAGGCTGCGCCGACTACGACGCGGTCTGCGTTCTCGGCTATCTGGCTGATTCGCGCAACCAGCCTCTCGACGCTCACCAACAGTGCCTCGAGACGGGACGGGAGCGTGACTGCAAAAACGACCGCTGACAGCGACCAGTGCACCACGTCGCTGACGGAGCGGACAAGGCTGGAACGCCCCGGCAAAACTAGAGCCATCACTCGATCCTGCCTGATAGTGGTCGGAAGTGCAGGTATTTCTCACATTCCTGTGAGTCGGGTCGTCTTCGAGATATGAGTAGCTCAGGCGCGGCCGTTCCCACATCTCGGCCATCGTTACTCGATACCTGGAAGGATCGAGACATGGCGGTTAACCGTACCCACACAGTGATCGAGTCACCGATCGGGCCGTTGACGCTGGTCGCGACGGCAAATGGCCTCTGTGGTCTCTACATGGCAGAGCATCGACACAAGCCGGACGAGTCGACGTTCGGGGAGAGTTCACCCTCGAAATTCGGTGCTGTCCGCGAACAGTTGGACGAGTATTTCTCCGGAGAGCGAACCGAGTTCTCGTTGCCGCTGGACCCATCGGGCACGGAGTTTCAGCAACGAGTTTGGGATGCGCTGCGGACAATTCCCTACGGGCAGACGTGGAGCTATATGGAGCTTGCGCAAACCCTGGGCAATCCCCTCGCGATTCGTGCGGTCGCGGCCGCAAACGGAAAGAATCCGATCAGCATCATCGTGCCCTGTCATCGCGTTGTCGGTAGCGACGGGAGCCTGACGGGCTTTGCCGGCGGTCTCGACCGTAAGCGTTTTCTGCTCGAACAAGAGTCCGGCGGAATCTCGGACGTGCTGTTCTGATGGAACGAACTCACATAACTCGTGGCGCGAGCGTTTACCGATCGTGGCACTGAAACCATTCGAGAAGGTCGTGACCGAGCACGGGGCGGTGGTGCTTCGGGTATGCCGCGCGGTTGTCGGTCCGGTTGACGCCGAGGACGCGTGGTCCGAGACCTTCCTGGCGGCGATGCGCGCCTATCCGGACTTGGATCCCGGCGCGAATGTCGAGGCCTGGCTTGTGACCATTGCGCACCGCAAAGCCATCGACATCGTGCGAGTGCGAGGTCGCGTCGCGGTTCCCACCGACGACCTTCCGGAATTGCCGACGCGTGTCGGCCTTCCGGGAACATGGAATCACGAACTCTGGGATGCACTCGAACAGTTGCCTTTCAAGCAACGAGCGTCGGTGGCGTACCACTTTCTCGGCGGGCTGCCGTATGCCGAGATCGCGGAAATTCTGGGCAGTACCCCAACCGCCGCGAGGAAAGCAGGATCCGACGGTATTGCGTCCCTGCGAAAAACATACTTACCCGACACCGTTCCGGAAGGGAGCCGTTCATGAGTACCGATGCCGATGTGTTCGGCGCACTCCCCGCGTCCGACCCGGATGCGCTGGCGCGGCTGCATTCACGGTTGGCTGACGCGGCTGCGGCGGCGCAGTTGATCGACGTTGCCTACCGGATCGTCGATTCGCCGATCGGAAAATTGCTCATCGCCGCAACGGAAGCCGGTTTGGTGCGGGTGGCGTTTGCCGTCGAGGGGCATGACGTCGTGCTGGGACGGCTGGCCGAAACCGTCAGCCCTCGTGTCTTGCACCATCCGCGCAGGCTCGACACCGTTGCCCGGGAGTTGGACGAGTATTTTGCCGGCACCCGAAAGGAATTCGATCTGAATCTGGATTTCCAGCTGGCCAAGGGATTTCGGCGTGAAGTGCTACGCCACCTTCCGGAGATCGAATACGGCCACACCGCAAGCTATTCGGCGGTTGCCACGGCGTCGGGTAGTCCGCGTGCAGTGCGGGCGGTAGGCACGGCGTGTGCCAAGAACCCATTGCCGTTGGTGGTGCCATGTCACAGAGTGGTCCGAAGTGACGGAAGTCTGGGTCAGTATGCGGGCGGGCCGGAACTCAAGGCTGTGCTGCTGGATCTGGAATCTCGGCAATGAAGGCAATGAAGGCAATGAACGAGGCTGTGACGCTGACGCTTCCGTTCACACCGCCGTATGCGACGGAGCCGTTGATCGGCGCGTTGAAAGCTCACGCGGTGGCGGGACTGGAACGCCACGACGACGGAGTCCATGTGCGTGTCGTCCCGCTGCCGACCGGTCCCGTGATCGTGTCGGTGTCGTGGCACGAAAATTGTGTGTCGGTGAGCGTCGACAGAGACACGGACGTCACCCGGCTCGAGTCGGTTGTACGGCGGTGGCTCGATCTCGACGGCGATCATCGTGAGTGGGAGGCGGCGCTTTCGTCGGACAAGACGCTGGCACCGCTGATCTTGGCACGGCCAGGTTTACGTGTGCTCGGTAGCGTCGACGGTTTCGAGACTGCGGTGCTGACTGTTCTGGGGCAGCAGGTTTCACTGGGGGCGGCACGAACATTCGGGGGCCGGTTCGTCGGGGCATTCGGAGAACCTGTGAACGACGAGTTCTCGGCCTTCCCGTCGGCGGAGTTGGTGGCGGCCAGTTCCCCGGACGCGATACAGAAGGCTGTCGGATTGACCAGCGCGCGGGCAAGAACGGTGCATGCCTTGGCAACTGCGGTTTCTGACTATCTTGATGTCGGCTGGGACGCCGACCCGGTGCGATTTCGCGCAGATCTTCTGGCCCTTCCGGGGATCGGGCCGTGGACTGCCGACTACCTCACGGTGAGGATCCTCGGCGATCGCGACGCGTTTGTGCCGGACGATCTGGTCCTCAAACGTGCATTGGGTGTCTCGTCCGGAAAGGAAGCCGCGGCGTTGTCGGAGCAATGGAGACCGTGGCGCGCTTACGCGTTGTTCCATCTGTGGACCAAAGAAGCATTTCTCTAGTCAGTCCTTCGAGGTCGCCAGGGCCGAAGGCCACCAGATCTTCTTGCCGATGTCATGGGACAGAGCGGGAACCAGGATGCTGCGCACGATGATCGTGTCCAGCAGCACGCCGAACGCGACGGCAAACCCGATCTCGGCCAAGAAGACCAGCGGAAGAATTCCCAGGACGGCAAACGTCGCGGCTAGTACGACTCCGGCCGAGGTGATGACACCACCGGTAACGGCAAGTCCGCGCAGTACACCGGCGCGAGTGCCGAATTCGCCGGTCTCTTCACGGACGCGGGTCATCAGGAAAATGTTGTAGTCGATGCCCAGCGCTACGAGAAAGACAAAGGCATAGAGCGGGAACGACTGGTCTGCGCCGGCAAAACCGAAGACGTGAGTGAAGAAGAAACCGCTGACGCCCAAGGTAGCTGCAAACGAAAGGACCACCGTTGCAATCAGAATCACGGGAATGACCAGAGCGCGAAGCAGTATGGAAAGAACCACGAAGATGACCGCCAGCACGATGGGAATGATGAGATTGCGGTCGCGCACAGACGCTGCTTGTACGTCGAGTGTGGTTGCGGTGGCGCCGCCCACCAGAGCATCGGCGCCGGGGACCGCGTGTACGGCGGTTCGGAGGCGTTTGATCGTCTCGAGTGCCTGCGGCGAGTCGTATGAATCGGCAAGCATCGCGTTGATCATGGTTCGGCCGTTGATGGGCGGGGCAGTGAAGCCTGGTGGGGCGCAACCTGCTGCCGCTGCCTGAGTAACGGCGGCAGGATTGGTCTTGATCAGTTCGCTGACCTTCGCGACGTCAACTTGGGTGCACACCGACCCGGCGCTGCGGGATATGCCCTCGACAGCGCTGACCGCTTTGATCACGGCGTCCGACTGATCCGCGTTTGCGGTGATGACAGCCGGTGCGCCGGCTCCCGGATCGAAGGCGGAATCGTAGAGTTCCTGCCCGACAACGGCATCCGGAGTATTGGTGAAATTCTGGGCCGCGGTCAGTCCATCGGTTTTCAGGCTTCCGATTCCGGCAGCGAACAACACGACGAGCAGAATCGAGGTGCCGATCCACAGCGAGCGATCCTTGTTGCCGACAGTTGTCGCGATCTTGCCCCACATGCCGTGCGTCGCAAGATCTGCGGCGTGATCGACGCGAGGGGTTCGGGGCCAGAACACCCAACGGCCGACCACGGCCAGCGCAACCGGCATGAACGTCATCATCACCAGATACGTGCAGGCAATCCCGATCGCGGCCACCGGGCCGAGGCTTTTGTTGGAGTTCAACTGCGAGAAGGTCAGGCAGAGTAATCCGAGAACAACGGTGACAGCGGATGCCGTGATCGCGGGTGCTGATTCGCGCCACGCCCGGATCATCGCGTCGAATCGATTGGGGTAGTTGTGCAGTTCCTCGCGGTATCGCGAAATGAGCAGCAACGCGTAGTCGGTACCCGCACCGATCACGAGTACGAACAGGATCCCTTGAGATTGACCGGTCAAGGTCAGGATTTCAGCCTTGGCGAGGACGTAGATCGCCATCGACGACAAGCCGATGGCGAGGAGCGCCGAGAACAGCGGAAAGAACCACAGCACAGGCGATCTGTAGACCACCAGAAGAATCAGGATGACAACGAGTAACGCGGCACCGAGGAGAGCGCTGTCCAAGCCGGCAAACGCGTCGATGAATGCCACCAGGAGCCCGCCAGGCCCGGCGGGTAACACTTCGATGTCGCCTGCGGCCTTCTCGGCAGCGTCGAGGACATTCTGTTCGGTTGCCGCCAGTTCTTCCCCGGACACCGCGTTGCCACCGTCTTTGGCGATCAGCGGAACAAAAATGGATGCGGTGGTGCCGTCGGCGGAGTACTGAGTTGGCTGCATTCCGTCGGCGTCGACGCCGGACACTCCGGAAATGGCTTGGCGTGCAGATTCGACAGCGGCCTTGTCCGTATCGGTCAGCGCAGAATCTCGATGGAACAGAACAAAGCCAGGGATGGTCTCCACCGGAAGGAATTTCGCGGATTCATTCGCGACGACGGTGGATTCCGCTGAACTCGGAAGGTACGACGAGTTGTCGTTCTTCTGAACCTCGGCGAGTTTGCTCTGGAAAGAACCACCGAATCCGCCCGCGACAAACGCGAAGATCGCCAGCGCAATCACCGTGAAGATCGGTAGGCGGTGGGCTCTGATCGCTCCGCTGTCGTTCTTTTCCGCGTCGGTGGAATCCAGTTTTGTCATGGTTCTCCTCGGGGCGCATGAGGTCGGCACCGATAAAGCAACGTTTTCAGTAGAACACGCGAGCGGGCGCGGTGGAACTACTGCAATTGGGGTACCCCTCCACGTGAAGAACACAACTTTTCACAGTTGAGGAGGTTCGCAGGCCCCCATTGTCTTCGCAGGGCCCCGTGGTCGTAGCCGATACGAGTCACCACTTCTACCGATCGGTTGGAGAGATCTATGTCAACCACCGAAATGCTCGAGCTCGAGCGCACCATCGACCATCTCCGTCACTGTGTCGGTTCGCTGCGGTCCTTGTACGGCGACGTACCGCAGGTGCGCCGGTTGGCGAATGACCTGGAGCGGCTCGAGATCGATTCCGGCGATCTGAGCGCATCGCCGCCGCACCTGACCCACCACGAACAGGCCGAACGGATTCCCGTGCCCGACACACCCTACGACGCGTCGATGTGGCAGGGCGCCGATGACGAGGGCATTGGCGGCCACCCGACCGAGCACGACGGATGAGTGCGCCGCCGATCGACACGAGTGGAGTCGGTGCGCCGTCGCGTGCTCGAATTGCGGCACGCACGCTGAGAACGGACACGTGGTGGCGAGCGCCGCTACTGACGGTGCTGGGGCTGTCCGTGTTCGTGGTCTACGCGACGATCCGGTCGTTTGTCCGCAGCGCGTACTGGGTCGCGGACTATCACTACCTGACCCCGTTCTATTCGCCGTGCCTGAGCGACTCTTGTGTACCGGGTTCCAGCGATTTCGGCACACCGATCGGTGAGTTGCCGATGTGGATTCCACTCGGCTTCCTGGTGCTGCCGTTTCTGCTGGGCTTCCGGCTGACCTGCTACTACTACCGCAAGGCCTACTACCGGTCGGTGTGGCTCTCGCCGCCTGCCTGTGCGGTCGCGGAACCACATCGCGGCTACTCGGGTGAGACGCGGCTGCCGTTGATCATCCAGAACTCGCATCGGTATTTCTTCTACGTCGCACTTGTCGTGTCGGTGATCAACACGTACGACGCGATTCGAGCCTTCCACGGGGCGGACGGTGGCTTCGGTATCGGTCTCGGCACGCTGATAATTCTGGGCAACGTGTGCTTGCTGTGGGCCTATACGGTGTCGTGCCATTCGTGCCGTCACGTCACAGGTGGACGGCTCACCCATTTCTCGAAACATCCGATCCGCTACTGGTTGTGGACGCAGGTCAGCAAACTCAACACGCGGCACATGCAGCTGGCGTGGACCACGCTCGGCACGCTGATGATCACGGACTTCTACATCATGCTCGTTGCCAGCGGGACGATCGAGGACCTGCGCCTGATCAATTGACCACCCAATTCTGTCGCCCAATTCTCCAGGGGGAGTGAATGACCGAAGTCGAACGGCACACATACGACGTCGTGGTGATCGGAGCCGGCGGAGCCGGACTACGTGCGGTGATCGAGGCCAGGGAACAGGGACTTTCCGTTGCCGTGGTCTGTAAGTCGCTGTTCGGCAAGGCTCACACCGTCATGGCGGAGGGTGGGTGCGCTGCAGCGATGGGCAACGCCAACGAGAAGGACACCTGGCAGACGCACTTTCAGGACACCATGCGCGGCGGCAAGTTCCTCAACAACTGGAGGATGGCGGAACTGCACGCACGTGAGGCGCCGGACCGGGTATGGGAACTCGAAACTTATGGCGCACTGTTCGATCGGACGCCAGACGGGCGAATCAGTCAACGCAACTTCGGTGGTCACACCTATCCGCGGCTTGCTCACGTCGGTGACCGCACAGGTCTCGAGATCATTCGGACGATGCAGCAGAAGATCGTCTCGCTTCAGCAGGAAGACTTCGCGGCGACGGGTGACTACGAGGCCCGCATCAAGGTTTTCGCGGAATGCACCATCTCGGAACTGACCAAGGACGGCGACCGTATTTCCGGTGCCTTCGGATACTGGCGCGAGAGCGGACGGTGTGTGCTGTTCGAAGCTCCGGCGGTAGTGATGGCCACCGGCGGAATTGGTAAGTCGTTCAAGGTCACATCCAATTCGTGGGAGTACACCGGAGACGGGCACGCACTCGCCCTTCGTGCGGGCGCCAACCTGATCAACATGGAGTTCGTTCAGTTCCACCCGACCGGCATGGTGTGGCCGCCTAGCGTCAAAGGCATTCTCGTGACGGAGGGAGTGCGCGGTGACGGTGGTGTACTCAAGAACTCCGAGGGTGATCGCTTCATGTTCTCCTACATTCCGCCGGTGTTCAAAGGCCAGTACGCCGAGACGGCAGAAGAAGCCGATCGTTGGTACGAGGATCAGGAGAACAACAGACGCACCCCCGATCTGCTGCCTCGCGACGAAGTGGCCCGTGCCATCAACACCGAGGTGAAGGAAGGGCGCGAAACTCCGCATGGTGGTGTGTATCTCGACATCGCGTCCCGGATGCCTGCCGAGGAAATCAAGCGCCGGTTGCCGTCGATGTACCACCAGTTCAAGGAACTGGCAGACGTCGACATCACAAAAGAGCAAATGGAAGTGGGCCCAACCTGCCACTACGTGATGGGCGGGATCGAGGTGGATCCCGACACCGGTTCCTCGAACGTGCCGGGACTGTTTGCGGCAGGGGAGTGCTCCGGCGGAATGCACGGCTCCAACCGGCTGGGCGGGAATTCACTGTCGGATCTGCTCGTATTCGGTAGACGAGCCGGCCTCGGCGCCGCGACCTATGTGAAGTCGCTGCCTGCTCGCCCCGTCGTGGCGGACGGCGACGTGGATGCCGCGTCGCGGATGTTGCTTTCTCCGTTCGACACTCAGCCCGGCGCCGGCGCACTCGAGAACCCGTACACCCTGCACACCGAACTGCAGCAGACGATGAACGACTTGGTCGGCATCATCCGCACCGCTGAGGAAGTCGATCGTGCGCTGCGCACGCTCGACGACATCAAACGACGGATCGATTCGGTTGTGGTGGAGGGGCACCGGCAGTTCAATCCGGGATGGCATCTGGCCGTGGATCTGCGAAACATGGTGCTGGTCAGCGAATGTGTCGCAAAGGCTGCCCTCCTGCGTACCGAGAGCCGGGGCGGACATACTCGCGATGATCACCCGGCGATGGCTGCGCAGTGGCGCAACACCCTGCTGGTGTGCGCCGTGGACGGCGAGACGGCCGGGCGTCCGGACGTCGTAGTGCCCGACGTGCAGGTCACCTCCGAACCGCAATCACCGATGCGTCCGGATCTGTTGGCGCTCTTCGATATCGACGAGTTGGCGAAGTATTACACCGACGCCGAACTTGCCGGTCATCCGGGAAGGAATACCTGACATGGGCTACGACGCGAGTTTCCGGGTGTGGCGCGGTGACGCAGACGGTGGTGATCTGCAGGACTATTCGGTTCCGGTGAACGAGGGGGAGGTGGTGCTCGACATCATTCACCGGTTGCAGGCCACACAGACTCCGGACCTCGCGGTGCGGTGGAACTGCAAGGCCGGCAAATGCGGATCGTGCTCGGCGGAGATCAACGGGCGGCCGCGGCTGATGTGTATGACACGGATGTCGACTTTCGCGGAGGACGAGGTGGTGACTGTGACTCCGATGCGCGCGTTCCCCGTCATCCGTGATCTGGTTACCGATGTCTCCTTCAATTACCGGAAGGCGCGGGAGATTCCGTCGTTCACACCGCCCCCTGGCCTGGCTCCCGGTGAGTACCGAATGCAGCAGATCGACGTCGCGCGCTCGCAGGAGTTCCGCAAGTGCATCGAGTGCTTCTTGTGCCAGAACACCTGTCACGTGGTGCGCGATCACGAGGACAACAAAGCAGCGTTCTCCGGTCCCCGCTTCTTCATTCGGATCGCCGAACTCGAAATGCACCCGCTCGATACAGCAGACCGTCGGGACGCCGCGCAAGACCAGTACGGACTCGGCCTGTGCAACATCACCAAATGCTGCACCGAGGTATGCCCGGAGGACATCAAGATCACCGACAACGCAATCATCCCGATGAAGGAACGCGTGGTGGATCGGCGCTACGACCCGTTGGTCTGGCTGGGCAACAAGATCTTCCGTCGTGGTGAAACCTGATTCGGGTCAGGAAATTCCGCGGGAGATCGCGCGGCTGGTCGCCTGCAGCGCCGGGACGAGGGAGGCGCTGCCGGTGTCGAGTGGAACGACAACGGACAGTGCCGCGACAACGTCGCGAGCGCGGCGAATGGGCGACGCTATCGCCAGAGTGCCGAGGTTGAGGTACTGGCGAGCTATGACGACGTCGGTGCGGCGGATCTCCGCCAGCAGAGAACGCAGCGTAGGTTCGTCGGTGATCGTGAACGGTGTCAATGCCCGCAATCCGGATGCTACGACGTCATCGAAGACGCTCTGGGGAGCATGAGCCAGAAGCACCAGTCCGCCGCTGGACGCGTGCAGCGGCAATCGTCCACCTGCCCGGCCGACAAGTCCGACGGCGTCGTGGCTCGACAACCGCTCCAGATAGACCGCCTCGCGGTTGTCGCGGACGACGAGTTGCACGTTCTGGCCGGTGATTTCGTGCAAGTCCTCCATGAACGGCATTGCTACGGAGCGTAAACCGTGGGCGCGGGGCGCGCGGGATCCAATCTCCCAGACCCGAAGTCCGATCTGAAACCGGCCGTCGTCGTCGCGTTCGAGGGCTCCGAGTCTGGTGAGTTCCCGGCAGATACGAAAGACCGTCGGCACGGGCAATTCCGAACCCAGTGAGAGTTCGGTGATCGTCTGGCGGGGGTGCTGCGGAGTGAACAGATCGAGCAGGACCATAGCTCGTTCCAGCATCCCGGGTGGCGTTGCGACTTCTTTCACTCATCGAAAACTACCTTGTTGACAGCCCTCGTGTCCCGCGACCATCCAATTAGTCACAAGTTTTCCCTACCGAGGAGAGTTCTATGAGTCTGCCGCCCATTCGTACCCAGGTCGGTATCGTCGGGGCCGGTCCGGCCGGTTTGATGCTCTCCCATCTTCTGCATCTTCAGGGGATCGATTCCGTTGTCCTGGAGTGCCGTACGCGCGAAGACGTCGAAGGAACGATCCGGGCGGGAATTCTCGAGCAGAACACTGTGGATCTGATGATCGCAACTGGCGTGGGTGATCGGTTGCTCGCGGAAGGTCATCGTCACACCGGTACTCAGATCAGGTTCGCGGGTGAAGGGCGCCGAGTCGACTTCGAGGGGCTCACGGGTCGGGCTGTTACCGTGTACCCCCAGCATGAGGTGCTCATCGATCTGATTGCACGCAGGCTGGCGGACGGTGGGGACATCCGCTTCGGTGTCAGCGACGTCGAGGTGCACCAGCACACTGGTGATCACCCGTTCATCACATTTGTCGACGCCGACGGTCGCCCGCAGCGGCTGGACTCCGAACTTGTTGCGGGATGCGATGGTTCGCGAACCGGGACGCGTCATCTGATTCCGGAACCCGAGGTCCGTACCGACTACTTCCGCCAGTACCCGTTCGTCTGGTTCGGGATTCTTGCCGAAGCGCCGCGAACCTCGGACGAACTCATCTACGCCCACAGCCCGCGGGGATTCTCGCTCTGCAGCACACGATCCGAAACCGTGCAGCGGCACTATTTACAGGTATCGGTCGAGGACGCCGTCGACGACTGGTCGGATGATCGAATCTGGGACGAGTTGCATCGGCGCGTGGACGGACCTGGCGTCGAGGTCAAGGAGGGTGCCATCTTCTCGAAGAGCATCCTGCCGTTCCGTAGTTTTGTGTGCGAACCCATGCAGTCCGGCAACTTGTTCTTGGCCGGAGACGCCGCGCACACTGTTCCGCCGACCGGCGCAAAGGGCATGAATCTCGCGCTGGCAGACGTGTGGGTTCTGGCCGACGCGATGGTCGGTTTCTTTACCGCCGGGGATAGGCAAGGCCTCGACGGTTACTCCGCGGCTGTGCTGCCGCGGGTGTGGCGTGCTCAGCATTTCTCGTGGTGGATGTCGACGATGCTGCACACCGCGCCTGACGCATCGCCGTTCGACATCAAGCGGCAGGAAGCCGAACTCGACGTCGTGACCAGCTCCGAAGCTGGTTTGACTCTGATCGCCGAGAACTACACCGGCCTGCCGCTGCCGCAGTTGGTTCACGCGCTGTCCTGACAGCGGCCATCTGTCAAATCGTCCGGATTGCCCCTTTTCTTATCTGAATATCTGTACAGATGTTATTTTTATTCAGAAGGAAAGGGGCAATTCGTGAGTCTCATCCGATCCGGAGTTCCGACGCTTGTGAGCGCTGCCGTCGTCGGCACCCTGCTCGTCACGTCGTGCAGCACCCCGTCGGGCACGTCGACCGCGAGCGACGGTCTTGTCCTCGCCGACGGCTACGAACTGGGCGGATACAACCCCGTCGCGGGCTTCGGGGCAGCAGGCGAAGCCAAGATGTACGACGGTTTGGTGCGCCTCACCGGCGGTGACGGAATGCCTGGCTTCGAACCGGCTCTTGCCACGTCGATCCCCACCGCCAACGCGGACGCGTCGCTCTGGACCGTCACGCTCCGGGACGGCGTCACCTTTTCCGACGGCTCCTCCTTTGACGCCGCGGACGTGGTGGCCACTTACAAGGCGATCCTCGATCCGGCGTCGGCGTCCGAGGCGAAGTCGTCGTTCGACATGATCGCCGATGTCGTCGCAATGGATGACAACACCGTCGAGTTCCGTCTCGCGTACTCCTACGCACCACTGCTCACCAAGATGCTGATCGGCATTGTGCCGTCGGAGTCCGTGGCGACACCCGCTCTGGCGGCCGAGTCGACACTCAACACCGAACCGATCGGCACTGGTCCATACACCCTTGTCGATCTGTCTCCCGATCGCGCGGTGTTCACCGCCAACGAGAACTACTGGGACGGCGCACCGGAAATCAAGAAGCTCACGCTGCTCTATGTTCCGGACGACAACACCCGGGCGCAACGAATGGCGTCGGGCGAAATAGACGGCACCAATCTCCCTCCGCTGCTTGCCAATACGTTCGAATCTCGGGACGGCATGTCGGTGACGGCTCATCAGTCGGCGGATTGGCGTGGAGTGTCACTTCCGACGGACAATCCGGTAGCCGGTGACCGGGCGATGCGTATGGCGCTGAATCTGGCAGCCAACCGGCAGTCCATGATCGACAACGTTCTCGGTGGGCACGGCCGCGTCGCCGCCACACCGATTCCCGCGGTCTACGGTGCGTCGTACAACCCGGATGCCACGTTTACGTACGACCCGGCCAAGGCCGAGCAGATCCTCACCGACGCCGGCTGGATCGAAGGCCGTGACGGGATTCGTTCGAAGGACGGTCAACGCGCTCAGTTCACGATCATGTACAACTCCGTGGACACGGTCCGTCGAGACTTGGCGCAGGCCTTTGCATCCGACGCGCTGGGAATCGGCGTCGAAGTTGATCTCGAAGCACTGTCGTGGGATCGGATCGATCCGCGAATCAATCGGGACTCCACACTGCTCGGCGGCGGCGACGAACCGTTCGATCCTGATACCCAGGCCTACGACGCACTCAATTCCGCGTCTATCGCTCCCGGTGTCGGCAGTATTTACGACAATCCCAGCGACTACTCGAATCGTGCCGTCGACGCATCCCTCGACATCGGTCGCCGCAGTCTCGACCATGCGACCCGCGACGCCGCGTACCGAGACGTCCAGCAGGCCTACGTCGACGATCCCGGCTACGTGTATCTGGTCTTCCTCGACCACACCTATGTATCCAAGGACTCCGATTGGGCGATGTCCGGTCCGGTGCTGGAACCGCACGCGCATGGAGTGACCTGGGGTCCGTGGTGGTCCTTGCAAACCTGGACGCAAGAACAATGACAGCCGTCGACGTACGGGCCTCCGCCGCGACGTCGGATCCGGCACGAACGCACAACGCTCGTCGACGCGCCGTCTTCGTCATGGTCGGGCGCCGGATGCTGTTCATCGTCCCGGTGATCATCGTCGTGTCCGCCGGTTTGTTTGCCGCCGCGGCAATCTCACCGTTCGATCCGCTCGTCGGCTATCTGGGCTCTCGGTACGTGACGACCAGCGATGCGGACAAGGCGCTGATTGCCGCGCAGATGGGTTTCGGCAACCCCTGGTACAGCACGTACTGGACGTGGCTACAGGGAGTGGTGACCGGCGATCTTGGTATCTCCCGTTCCTTCAATCAGCCAGTCGCCCAAGTTATTTCCGAACGTCTACCGTGGACACTGCTCCTGGTGGGAACCAGCCTGGTGATCGCGATCCTCTCATCTCTGGCGCTGGGCGTTCTCGCCGGAATCCGCAAGGGCGGGTTCCTGGACAGAACCGTGTCAGGGCTGTGTGTCGTCATTCAAGGACTTCCGCCGTTTGTTCTCTCGCTCGGAGCCATCGCGCTCTTCGCGCTGACACTCGGGTGGCTGCCCGTGGCGGGCTTGACGGACGGGGGCGCCGATCCCACACCGGGACAAGTCATTCGTCACCTGATTCTTCCGGTCGCTGTTCTCGCGATCTCGCAAATGCCGTGGCTTCTCCTCGCAGTCCGCGAATCCGTCGTCGGGTCGACCGGTGAAGGATTTGTCGCCGGCGCGGTGGCGCGCGGAATACCGGCTTCCACCATCACGAAGCGTCATATCGTGCCGACCTCACTTGCGCCGTTTGCCAACATCATCGGTGTCCGGTTGCCTGAACTTGTCGTCGGGGCGGTACTCGTGGAGGAAGTGTTCAGTTGGCCGGGAATTGCGGGTGCCATCGTCTCGTCTGCCCGAGACCTCGACATGGCGCTACTCGCATTCCTCACGGTCGGAACAACTCTGACCGTCATGCTCGGATCACTTCTCGCTGACGTCATTGTTGTCGTCCTCGACCCGAGAGTGAGCACCGATGGCTAAGCACCGCTTCGCAATCGCCGTCGGTGCCTTGATCCTCATCGCGCTCTACGCGGGCTTGGTTCCGTGGATCGCCGGCGTCGACGACCGTGTCACCGACTTTGCGCAGGCCCGCATGGCGCCTTCGCTCGCGCATCCCTTCGGCACTGATTCGGCCGGGCGAGACCTGTTCGTCCGCGTGGCCGCCGGTATCCGGACATCGTTGCTGATCGCGCTCGCCTGCGCACTGTTGTCCACGGTGATCGGTGTGGCAGTAGGCACCACCGCCGGGCTACTCGGCGGGTGGGTCGACCGATTTGTCATGCGCGGGACCGACGCGGTGAACGCCCTCCCGCATCTGCTGCTCGGCATCGTCATCGTCGCGATGTTCCGCGGCAGTATCCTCGCCATCGTGCTCTCGATCGCACTCACGCACTGGACCCAGGTGGCTCGCATCATCCGCGGCGAGATCCTGAATTTGCGTGACCGGCCGTACATCGACGCAGCCGTCCTCGCTGGTGCCAGCCGTCGACATGTGATCACGCGTCACCTCGTTCCGGCAGCTGCGCCGCAGGCTTTGATCGCCGTTGTCCTGCTGCTGCCGCACGCCGTGTGGCACGAGTCGACCCTCTCGTTCCTCGGATTCGGCTTACCGCCCCACAAGCCCAGTCTGGGAACACTTCTGGAAGAAGCTCGCAGCTCTCTTCTACTCGGTGGTTGGTGGACGCTGGTGTTTCCCGCTGCTGTCCTGGTGATCACGACTATCGCAGTGGCGGTGGCCGGTTCGGCATTGCGTTCCACGCTCGCACCGCCTCGACCATCGGAGCTCCGACTGTGACTACCGGCCTGCGGATCGGCGCCCTCACCGTCCGGATTCCGTTGCCCGACGGCTCGGTTGTTCACGCTGCCAGCAACATCGACCTTGCGGTGCCACTCGGGACAGTCACTGCCCTGGTCGGCGAATCCGGCTGCGGCAAATCCATCATCGCGACCTCGGTGATGAATATGCTGCCGCCTGGCACTCATCGCACCGGCACCATCACTGTCGACGGCATCGACGTGTTCTCCGGAACGCCCTTCCGTGGCAGGCACGCGGCGCTGGTACCACAATCTGCCGCAACATATCTCACTCCGGTTCGGACTGCACGATCACAGCTGCAGGAGACGATCGACGCACTCGGCACCGCGCAGACCTGCGACGGTTTGGCGCAGCGTGTGGGTCTCGAACCTGCTGCCCTCGACTGCTACCCGCATGAACTGTCGGGAGGCATGGCGCAGCGCGTCGCGATTGCCGGCGCGCTGGCAGGAGACCCGTCGGTGATCGTGGCGGACGAGCCGACCGCCAACCTGGACCGAGCACTCACCGATCATGTTCTCGGCCTGCTGCGAGACTGCGCCGACGCCGGCGCTGCGGTCCTGCTCATCACCCACGATCTGGCGTCGTTGACTCGCGTTGCCATCGCCGACAGGTTGGCCGTCATGTACGCCTCGCGCATCATGGAGACGGGGCCGGCAGCGCAGGTTCTGCAGGACCCGCTTCACGATTACACCCGAGACCTGCTCGGAGCCTTGCCGTCCCGCGGGCTCAAGCCGATCCCCGGATCACCTCCGCAGCTGACGGATCTCCCGGACGAGTGCGTCTACTACCTGCGCCGACCGGAGTCGGCGCAATCCGGCGGCCCGACCGAACTGGTCACGTTCGGAGAGCGCACGTACCGAACTCGTCGGGCGGTGAGTGCACGATGAGTTTGCGCGCGGTCGATGTCACCGGCGGCTACGAGCGTGGCCGTCCCGTTCTCGAGAAGGTTTCCCTCGAGATCCCGGCCGGGGGTGTGGTCGGGTTGACCGGGCCGTCCGGAACCGGAAAATCGACGCTGGCACGGATTCTCGCGTCGCTGGACGCGCCGTGGTCCGGCGAAGTGCAGATCGACGGTTCCCCGGTCGGCGGAACCAAGTTCGGCGTTCCCGCTGCGCTCAGAGGTGCGGTGTCGATGCTCTTCCAATCGCCCCGCGCTGCAACCGATCCGCGGTACACGCTGGCTCGGATCATCGGCCAGCCCGCCGACATCGCGGGCCGCGCCGTCGACATCGAAGAACTGGCAGCAGAGGTTGGTCTCACTGCCGACTTGCTGACGCGTCGACCCCACCAGGTCAGCGACGGCCAACTCCAACGCGCCGCACTGGCGAGATCCTTGGCGCAGCAACCTCGTTACCTCATTTGCGACGAGGCCACCGCGATGCTCGACGCCGCGACCACCGCCACCCTCGTCAGATTGATCGAGCGCCGGGCAACCGATCACGGCATCGGGGTACTGCTCATCAGTCACGATCGTGACCTGCTCGACGCGTGCTGCGCAGACGTTCACGAACTCGACGGCATCCGGGCGCGCTAGAGGATGTCTTTTCCGTAGCTTTCGCGCACTCCCACCTCCATGGGAAACCGAACAGCAGTGTTGCCGAACAACAATCGAGTGGCCGACGCTGCTGCGGCCAATACGTGAGCCGTCCCGGATTCGGGGTTGCGGGTGTGCACCACAACTTCGTCGTGCTGGAAGAACACCAATTCGCCGTCCGGATCCTCGGCGAGGCGTCGACGCAGGTCGGCGAGGAGACACAACGCCCACTCCGACGCCGTCGCCTGCACGACGAAGTTGCGGGTGAAGCGTCCGCGCGCGTGAGCGTCGCCGTGCGAATAGAAATCGACAGACGGTGGGGGACAAGCTCGACCGAGCAGAGAGTGCACTACTTCGCCGCGTTCGCCGGCTTTGGCTGCCTGCTCGACGTACTCGACAGCTACGGGGAAACGCTTCCGCAGCAACGTGAGTAGTGCTTTGGCTTCACCGGCGGTGGCGCCGTAGAGCACTCCGAGGATGGCAACTTTGGCTTTGGCGCGGTCGCCGCCAAAGGCTTCGGCGCCGACAAGCGCGTACAGATCGTCGTCACCGGCTGCCGCCATCATGCGACGGTCGCGTGACATGGCGGCCAGGATGCGCGGTTCCAGCTGACCGGCGTCGGCCACCACGAATACGTGTCCGGGATCGGCAACAACGCTCGACCGCATGGTTTTCGGAATCTGCAGGGCGCCGCCGCCCCGACTTGCCCACCGGCCCGAGACAACTCCACCGGGAACGTAGACGGGGCGGAAGCGATCACCGCGCACCCAGCTGTCCATCCATTGCCAGCCATTGGTGCTGTACAGCTTGGCGAGTTCACGGTGACGCAGAAGCAACGGAACCGCTGGATGATCGACTTCCTGCAGAAACCACTTGCGCGTCGACGGCAGTTCGATGCCCTGGCGACCGAATGCTTCGGTGATCTCGACGGACGACGCCGGGTTCACGGTGCGCCCGAAGGCATCGCTGATCTGGGTGGCAAGTTCCTGCATCCGAACGGGGAGGTCGTAACCCGACGGCCGGGGGCCGAGTCTCTCCTCGAGGAGTTCGCGATGCTTTTGCGTCGAGAACGGCAAACCGGTGTGCGTCATTTCAGCGGCGCTGAGCGCACCGGCTGATTCTGCGGCAATCAACAGATCCAGGCGGGAGTCGGCGCCGATGGTGGCGCGTTGCTCCGCGAACTCGGCAACAACGGCATCAGGATCGAGGACGGGCGCGGTGTCGAACAAGCCGAGACGGTCGTCGTCGGACTCTTCGGCCGGGGGTGACGGCTGACCCGCGCGCATACTCAGGATCGCGCGGGTCAGCGAAATATCGTGGCAGCGCCCGACGTGAACTCCTGCCCGCAACAACATCGGATACACCGACGCCGTGCTCGGCCACACCCACCGCGGGTGCTCGGCATCCTCGATGGCCTGGACTGCGGCGACCACGTCGGGATACTCGACGCGGTCGCCGACAGGAGTCCCGTCGGGGTCGGTGCGAACAACCGTCGCGGTGACTGCTCCCGTGGACGTCGTACTACCGGGAACCAGGACAACTCTCACAGGTCCAGTGTGACGGTTGGGTCCGACAACAACTGGCCCGAGTGCCCTACTGCGATTCCAGGCCCTGCATTCGGACCTCCTTGCCGTGCCAGCGGGATCGTAGCCACCGGTCGTGGCTGGCCAGAACGACGGCTCCGGAGCCGGTCCCCAAAGCCTCCTCCAACTCATCGCACAAACTCGGAGACAGGTGATTGGTCGGCTCGTCCAGAAGCAGCAACTCCGGAGGGCGCGCCACCAACAGAGCCAGCGCCAGTCGTCGACGCTGACCGACGGACAACTCACCCACCATCGCGTCCTGATCTCGAACCGACAACAGACCAAGGGAATTCAGAGGTACCGACTCGGCAAGTTCCGCGCCGAGCGCCAGATCGTAGATTTCTCGGGCAGTGCGGTCGGGTCGATCGAACGTGGTGTCCTGAGCCAACAGGCCAATCGTCAGGTCAGGTTTTCGGGTCAGGGTGCCGGTGTGGTCCAGTGCACCCGCGAGTACCGCTAGCAATGTGGATTTCCCGGCGCCGTTGGCTCCGGTGACGAGTAGACGATCGGTGGGGGTGATATCGAGACTGCCCATCGTCATTCGGCCCGGAACTCGAACCGCCCGCAATGACAGTAGGAATTCGCTCTGCGGTGACGTGACGAACGGGCGGGGATTGAACCGAAGAGCTTGCGGGGGTTCGGCAATCCGGTCTCGTTCGAGCTTTTCCAGCCTGCGGGTAGCGCTCCGAACGCGGCGAGCGATCTGGTTCTGCACTCGCCCTCCGGCGTGACCGTATCCCATCTTTTCGTTGTCGCGTTTCACGTGATTCGGCGCAACCTCGTATGCGCTCACTCCGGCCGCGTGGCGCAACGCATCCGCATCCTTCTGTTCTTCGTCGAAACGCCGTTGCCAGCGTTCCCGTTCAGCCCGTTTCTGCAGCAGGTAGGTGGTGTAGTTACCGCCGTATCGGGTAGGACCGTCCATCGCCGGATCGAGGTCGATGAGATCCGTGCAGACGGCGTCGAGGAACGCCCGGTCATGGCTGGCCACGAGGACGACCCCGGGCAAGCTGCACAAATGTTCGGCGAGAAACTTTGCCGCGTCGTCGTCGAGGTGGTTGGTCGGCTCGTCGAGCAACAACGCCGACGGCCGCCGAACCATCAACGCCGCCAACGCCAGCCGGCTACGTTGTCCACCCGACAACGACGCAAGGCTGCGGTGGTGTGGTGTGTTCGCGAGCCCGAGACCGGCGAGAATCATCTCGGCGCGACGGTCCGCGTCCCAGACCTCGTGCCGCTGCGCCCGTGCGAGGCATTCCGCGTAGGCATCGAGCACGGGCGGATCTTCGGGCGCGCGGCTGAGTTCCTGTGCAAGTCTGTCGATTTCGGCGACTATCGCGCGCGCATGGTGAAGGGCGGCGTCGAGCACGTCGGCAATAGTCGTGTCGTTGCCGTACACCATTTCCTGCTGTAGGAACCCGAGGTCGGCCGGCCGCTCCACACTGCCTGCGTCGGGTTCGTCCGCGCCGGCGAGCACTCTCAGCAGGGTCGACTTTCCGACACCGTTCTCGCCGATGAGACCGATCCGATCACCAGGTGCTGCAGTGAGGAAGATGCCGTCGAGCACTCGCCGCGCGCCGAGTGTGCGGACGAGACCTTGTGCAATCAAAGCTGTTTCAGGCATGCGCACCACCGGGAGTGAGGGCGGCCGGTGCGGCGACTTCGCGTAAGCGTCCGTCCGACAACCGCAACCAGCGCTCGACCTTCACCTCGGACAGGAACCGTTCGTCATGGCTGACCACCACGAAGGCGCCCTGATAGGCATTGAGTGCGCTTTCCAGTTGCGCGACACTGACCAGGTCGAGATTGTTGGTCGGTTCGTCCAGCAACAACAATTGAGGTGCTGGCTCGGTGAACAGTACGCACGCGAGAGTCGCCCGCAGTCGCTCGCCGCCGGAGAGTGACCCGACCGGAAGGTGCACGCGCGATCCTCGAAAGAGGAAGCGTGCCAACAGGTTCATCCGCTGTGGTGCCGGCATGTCCGGCGCGAAGACAGCCAAGTTCTCCGCGACGGTGAGGTTCAGATCGAGTAGATCGAGTCGCTGCGACACATACGCGACGCGGCCCTCTGCTCGGGTGATCTCGCCGCCGCTCGGAGTCAGTTCGCCCCGGATGATCTTCAGCAACGTCGATTTGCCCGCACCGTTCGGACCGGTCACCGCGATTCGCTCAGGTCCGCGTATCGCCAAGTCTGCGCCGCCGTCGGCGAAGACCTCCCGCTCGCCGAAACGGAATTGAATCCGGTCGCCGGAGAACACCGTACGGCCGGAAGGAACGTTGGTGTCAGGTAATTCCACTGCGATTCGTTGTTCATCGCGCAACGCGCGCCCGGCGGCGTCGAGTCGGGCTTTTGCAGACTCGACCCGGGCCGAATGTGTCTCGTTCGCCTTACCGGCAGACTCCTGGGCATTACGTTTCATCGTCCCGGCAAAGATCTTCGGCAGCCCGGCGTTGCCCAGATTGCGTGCTGCGTTGCTTGCACGGCGGGCGGCACGTTCACGCGCCTGCTGTAATTCCCGTTTCTCCCGCTTGACGTCCTGCTCGGCATTGCGGATGTTCTTCTCGGCAACCTCCCGCGCGGCATCCACGGAACTTTCGTATTCGGTAAAATTTCCACCGTAGAAACGGATCTCACCGCCGTCGAGTTCCGCGATGCGGTCCATGCGGTCCAGCAGGACACGATCGTGGCTGACCAGTAGCAGGCACCCGTTCCACTCGTCGAGGACGTCGTATAGCTTGTGCCGTGCGTCGAGATCGAGGTTGTTCGTCGGCTCGTCGAGTAACAGCACGTCGGGGCGGCGCAGCAGTTGCGCAGCGAGACCGAGTGAGACGACCTGGCCGCCGCTGAGCGTGGCCAGTCTGCGGTCGAACGGCAACTCCCCCAAACCGAGACGGTCCAGTTGGGCACGGGTTCGTTCCTCGATGTCCCAGTCGGAGCCGATGGTGGTGAAGTGCTCTTCGGCGGCATCCCCCGACTCGACCGAGTCCAATGCCGCCAGTACCGGTGCAATCCCCAAAACCTCGGCAACAGTCAGGTTTCCGGTCAGCGGCAAGCTCTGCGGGAGGTACCCGAGCGTGCCGTCGACGGACACACGGCCACCGCCTAGAGGCAGCTCACCGGCGATCAACCGGAGAAGGGTGCTCTTTCCGGCGCCGTTCGGAGCTACCAGCCCGGTCCGGCCACCGGGCACGCTGAAGGACAGGTCTTCGAAAACCTGTGTGTCGTCCGGCCAGGCGAACGACAGTTGTGAACAGACGATATATGCATCGGACATGATGAGACCTCGGGTGTCGCGCGGGCACGTCAAAGCTGCTCCGCGAAAAGAAATGATGTGGTGAACGACGACATGGCCACGGCGGCGGCGCTCGCTTAGCGCCTACCGGTGGCCGTCAAAACCGGGTCTTACCCGGAGATGTCGAGTTCACCAACCATGTCTGATCTTCCTTACTCCGATTGCTCAGAACCGACCATAACATCTGAATTTGTCACGGCACCGACGTGTTCACAGCGCCGTAAAGCGGATCGCCGTGTCAGTTTCGGAAGTGACATGTGGCGAAAGTGTGCGGACCGCGAGTTGCAGCCGGCCCTATTGTTTCCCGTTGAGCCTGCCCAGCACTTCGTACACCTGAGGTGGTGACAGCGGGACGACCGGGAGCGGATGTCGGGCGGCCTCGACACGTAATCCGTCGAGTAGAAATGCGACGCTGCGGCGCCAGACGTCCGGGGCGACATCCGAGCCGGCTCGCGCGAGCTGGGTAAGGGCGCCGAAAGTGAGGGCGAAGTCCTCTCCGGTGAAATCCGGACGAAGCATTCCGGCAAGCTGAGCCCGTTCCATGATCGCGGTAGCGGATCCGTGTGCCCGGTCGCACAGGGCCATCAGGCGCTCGGCGCCGGGGTAGCGCCCGCTCAGTACATCGGCGAGCATGGGATCGGTGGCCTGCATCTCGCTGATCTTCTCGACGTAGTAGACGAACCCCGCCCACGCATCTTCGCAGGCCAGGGCATGCGCGGCGACCTCGTCGAATCGGTCGGCGGCGAGGTCGACCACAACGTCGTCGATGAGGGCTTCGCGGCTGCCGAAGAGGTTGTAGAGGGTGCCGTGGCTGACGCCGGCCCGGCCGGCGATCTCCTTCAGTGGTACCTGAAGACCGCGCTCGTGAAAGAGCTCGGCTGCGGCTGCTCGCAGCTTGCTTGCGTTTCGTTCCGCGTCGGCCCGCATCCTGTTGTTCCTCCTGGTCCCGGCTCGTTACCTACATGCTCGCATCATTTCGAACCGATTAAGTTGACCATGGGTTCAAATTAGATGCTACTGTGAAAACAAGTTGACCCATTGGTCAACTTAAGCTGATAGCAAGGAGACTTACATGTCGAAAGTGATCGCCGTCTTCGGCGCCGGTACCGGTCTTGGCATCTCGATGGCTCGCCGTTTCGGCCGCGAAGGCTTCCGCGTCGCCCTGATAGCCCGGAGACAGGAAAGGCTGGACGCACTCGTCAGCCAACTCGCCGACGACGGCATCGAGGCTGCGGCTTTTCCGGCGGATCTGACCGAGCCATCTCAGGTCCCCGCAGTCGTGGACGCCATTCGGGCCAGGTTCGGCAGGATCGATGTAGTCGGGTACGGCCCGGTCCCCGCTGGCCTCGGGTTCACCCCGGCCACCGAACTGGACGCGACCGCTCTGCAAGCGCTGATTCCACTGTTCTTGCTCACCCCGGTAGAGATAGTCCAAGCAGTGTTGCCGGAAATGGTCGAACGTGGCGACGGCGCTTTCCTGTTGACGCAGGGCTTTTCCGCTGTAGTGCCGAGTCCGAACTTCAGTGGACCCGGACCTGTCATGGCCGCCGCCCGCAATTACCTGTACTCACTCAACGCCGAACTGGCCGATACCGGCGTCTACGCCGGGACTCTGGCGATCGCAGCGGGAATCGCCCGCAGCGAGAATGCCCCCGTCGTACCGGACGCGGCGGACAATGCCACGGCCTTCGACGGTATCGAATTTCCGATTGTCGACCCGGATGACATCGCCGAACGCTACTGGGACATGTACACCCGGCGCGACTGCGTCGAGCAGGTCTACCCGGAATTGACTGGTAATGCCTTGTCCGACTGAGTTAATTACCTTCAGATACCGGTGAACCTGATCTGCTGACCCGGACGGGCTTGGCCTAGTCGGTCGATATCCGCGTCGGTCACCACGCCGACCACGGGATATCCGCCGGTGATGGGGTGATCTGCCAGGAAAATGACGGGCTGGCCGCTGGGCGGAACCTGGATGGAACCGAGTGCAACGCCTTCTGTGGGCAACTCGAGTCCGTCGGCCCGCTGCAGGAGTGCGTCATCGCCGACGCGATCGAGTCTGGCTCCGATGCGATCGGAGTCTGTCGAGACCGCCCATCGCCCCTGCATCAAGGTTTCCGGATTGGAGAATCGATCCGCGCGCGGCCCGAAGATCACCTTGATGTCGAGTGTTCCGTTCGAAACCGCCGGAACAGGCGCCACGTCCACGAGCGGAAAAACAACGGGAGTTGGCCCGATCGGTAGTACGTCGTTGGGCTTGAGTGGTGCCGGCCCGATCCCGGAAAGTGTGTCGGTACTGCGTGATCCGAGAATTTCGGGTACTGCGATTCCGCCCCGGATGCTCAGGTACGTCCGTAGTCCGCTGGGTGCGTAATCCAAGCGGACCACCTGGCCGGGCCCCGCGACGACGACGCTCGAATGCCCCACAGGAATGCCGTCGAGGTACGCCTGCGCGGGGGCTCCGGTGAATGCGAGGGTGATCTGCTGATGCGCGCGAAGACTCAGACCACCCATCAGAATTTCCACTCCGGCAGCATCTTCGGAGTTACCGACCAGTCGATTGCCGAGCCGCAATGACCGCCTGTCAGCAGCGCCGGACACGCCGACGCCGGAGCGTAGATGACCGGTCCGGCCGAGGTCCTGGATCAAGCTCAGCGGACCGGTTTCGAGTATCTCCAGACCGGTCACAGTTTGTCCTCGTTCACGAATCGCACGCGCCGGCCCGGCTGGACTGCGGCCGGGGGTGTGGCATCCAAATCCCACATCACGGCGTCGGTACTGCCGATGATCTGCCATCCGCCCGGGGAGGCTCGCGGGTACACCGCGCTGTATCCGCCGGCCAGGGCAACGGCGCCGGCGGGAACGGCAGTCCGCGATTGTGTTCGGCGCGGGACGTCGAGGCGAGCATCTCCTGAGGTCAGATAGGCAAAGCCAGGCGCGAACCCGATGAAGGCGCATCGCCATACGGCCGAGGTGTGAGCTGAAATGACCTCGGCGCGGCTCATTTTCAGGATCCTTGCCACGTCGTCGAGGTCGGGACCGTCGTAGCGGACATTGATGGTGAACGGTGGTTCGTCGCCGCGCTCGTCCGGGATTGCCGCGGACATGGTGCGCGTCAACTCGTTCAGGTGATGAAGCACATGTGCCACATTTGCTGTCGGCAGGCAGGTCACGAGAACCGTGCGTGCGGCAGGCAGGAAATCCTCCACTCCGGCCGGAGTGTTGTGTGTGAGCGCATGGGTGAACGCAAGAACATCGGCTTCGGTGTCGAGGTCCACCAGAAGCGCGTGTTCACCGGCCGGGAGGATTGTCGGGTGACTCATGCGAACGACTCCACCCGAATGCGGGAGTTGATCAGCCCAGCCTTGATGGAAGTGGCCATGGCAACTGCGCCGGGCGAATCACCGTGAACACAAATACTTTTCACCGACATCGGGATGGTGATCCCGTCGGACGTGAGTACTGTTCCGCTACTGGCCAAGTCGATCGCCTGTGCCGTCGCGGCGTTCGGATCGGAGATGACCGCACCGGATTCACTTCGCGGGGTCAGTGTCCCGAACCGCGTGTACGTGCGATCAGCGAATCCTTCGGCAACAAAGTCGACGCCGTGTGCCTCGGCAGCTTTCTGCAGCTGAGACTGTGGTGGTCCCAGCAGCGCAAGGCGATTCGAGAATTCGGTCATGGCGATCACGATAGCGTCGGCGAGTTCGGGGCTCTTCGATGCGGAGTGATAGAGCGCGCCGTGGGGCTTGACGTAGGTGACGGAAGACCCCGCGGTGTGGGCAAATCCTGCCAGTGCGCCGATCTGGTAGAGGGTTTCGTCCTTCAGATCGCCTGGCGTGATGTCGATGTGCCGTCGCCCGAACCCGACCAGATCGCGAAAACCGATGTGCGCTCCGATGGATACCGAATGTTCGACCGCCATCTCGCAGGTTCGCCGCATGGTCGCTGCGTCGCCGGCATGGAATCCGCACGCGATATTGGCGCTCGTCACGATGTCGAGGAGCGCAGCGTCATCGCCCATGCGCCAATCCCCGAAGCCTTCTCCGAGATCGCAATTGAGGTCGATATTCATGCCAGATCCAGGGTGTAATCGCTGTCCGGGGCGTCTGTCACCAGCATATGCCCGGGAGCGTGGGTGATGGCGAACGGGAGTTTCGACGCCATGACCGCAGCTTGCGGAGTGACACCGCACGCCCAGAACATCGGTACGTCGCCGGGCGCAAGCTCCACGGCATCGCCGAAGTCGGGGCGGCTCAAGTCGGCGATGCCGAGTTCGGCCGGATCGCCGATGTGGATCGGTGCACCGTGAACCGCGGGCATGCGGGCGGTGATGGAACGGGCACTTTCGACCTGATCGGCGGGGACGGGACGCATCGACACCACTGTCGGCCCGCTGACCCGTCCGGCAGGCCGGCACTCACGATTCGTGATGTACATCGGGACGTTTCGATTCTGCTCGACGTGGCGAAGCGGAATCCCGGCAGCCATCAGAGGATGTTCGAAGGTGAAGCTGCAGCCGATGTGGAATGCCACCAGATCGTCGCGCCAGTACTGCGTCGCATCCGGAATCTCGTCGCTAAGTTTGCCGTCGACCCAGACGCGGTAGAGCGGAAAATCGGTCCTGATGTCCGCGCCAGGCGCGAGAATCGTCGTGAATTCTCCGGCATCGGTGACGTCGAGTACCGGGCAGGGCTTGGGGTTCCGCTGGGTGAAGAGCAGAACGTCGTATGCCCAGTCCTTGGGAACGGCAATGAGATTGGTCTGCGCGAAGCCCGGTGCGATTCCGGACGTGGGGAACACGGCTCCGGCTCGAAATCCTGCCCGAGCCGAGCGTGGATCCGGGTTGGTGCGATTCTCGATCATGGTGAAGTCCAATCCTCTTTCCTGCAAACGCCGATCAGTTCGACAACGCCGATCAGTTCGTCGACACCGATCAGTTGAGTTGGCGTCCCAGGGTTTCGGGTAGTCCGAAGAGTGCCAGGACAGCGATGCCGTAGCCGATGGCGCCGAAGATCATGGCACCGCCGATGCCCAGGCTGCTGGCTGCGAGGAACCCGACGATGGCGGGGAACACGGCACCGACTGCGCGACCGAAGTTGTACGTGAATCCCTGTCCCGTACCGCGGTGCGCGGTCGGGTAGAGCTCCGAGAGGAACGAACCGAATCCGCTGAAGATCGCCGACGTGCAGAAGCCCAGGGGGAATCCGAGAATCATGATGAGGGTGTTGGCCCCGTCGGGAACCTGGGTGTAAAGCACCATGAAGATGGCAGACAAGGTGGCGAACAACTGCATGGTTCGCTTACGGCCGAGCTTGTCGGTGAGGATTCCGCCGCTGACGTATCCGAGGAATGCGCCGCTGATGAGGATCGCGAGATAGCCGCCGGTGCCCACGACGTCGAGGCCGCGTGAGTTCTTCAGGTAAGTCGGAAGCCACGACGCGAGTGTGTAGTAACCGCCCTGGACGCCGGTGGCGAGCAGTGAGGCAAAGACGGTGGTCTTGAGCATCGGGCCACGGAAGATGGCGAGGAAGGAACCCCGGTCGGATTTCTTCTCACGCTTCTCGGTGATTTCTTCCGGGTCCTTGAGGTTGCGACGTACCCAGATGATGAGGAACGCGGGGATCACTCCGGTCCAGAACAGAACGCGCCACGCGATGTCGGGATCGAAGAGCTGGAAGACGATTGTGTAGATGATGACCGACAAGCCCCAGCCCACCGCCCAGGCGCTCTGAACGAAGGCGACTGCTCGGCCGCGGTACTCGGGCTTTGCGTATTCGGCTACCAGAATTGCGCCGGCAGCCCATTCACCGCCGAAGCCCAGACCCTGGAACGCGCGGAAGATGAGCAGCGTCTCGAAGTTGGGTGCAAAACCGCACAGGACCGTGAAGATCGTGTAGGTCGCGACCGTTACCTGCAAGGTGCGGACGCGTCCGATGCGGTCCACCAGGATGCCGGCGAGGACACCGCCGAGCGCGGAGACCACCAGCGTGACAGTGGTCAGCAGACCGGCCTGTCCCGTCGTGATCGAGAAGTACGCGGCAATCGCGGCCAACCCGAGAGGGAGCACCTGGAAGTCGTACGAGTCGAGGCCGTAGCCGCCGAAAGCGCCGACGAATGCCTTCTTGCCCTTCGGTCCAAGCGTGCGGAACCAGTCGAACGGGCGCGGAGGGGCACCTTCGGTTTGAATCGGAACGGTCATCGGTACCTCGCGTGAAGATGGAATGTCAGGACCCTTAACGTACAAAATCGTTCAACGATCCTGCAATACCATGAAGGGATAATTAATCTGACGGAAACTTTTGGGGGCAGTCGCAAGCGGTCCGGACGCCCCGCTCTCACTATGATGAGGGCAGCGACAAACGACTAGGAGTGCACTTGACCAGCCTGAATCCTCCGAAAGAGGATGCACACGCCGCGTTGGCCGCCCATCGAGGGCTTCTCGAGCGCACCAGCCGGACGGCTCGGGTCGCCGGGATTCTGCGCGAGCTGATCATCGACGGAAGCTTCCGTCCCGGCGCACGACTGTCCGAGCCCGACATCTGCGCAGCACTGGACGTCTCCCGAAACACCGTGCGCGAGGCGTTCCAGATCCTGATCGAAGACCGGTTGGTTTCACACGAACTCAACCGTGGCGTATTTGTGCGAGTCCCGTCTGCTGAGGACATCGCCGAGTTGTACATCTGCCGTCGGGTAGTCGAGTCGGCGGGAGTGCGAGACTTCGATCCGGAAACAGGCAATCTCGATGACGTCTCCGCCGCCCTCGATCTCGCCGAAGAACGTCTGGCCGCCGACGACTGGACCGGCGTCGGAACAGCCGACATTCATTTCCATCGCGCGATCGCGGGTTTGAGCAACAGCAGCAGGATCGACGAACTGATGGGCGGTGTGTGGAACGAACTGCGTCTGGTCTTTCACGTCATGGACGACGCACACCGATTCCACTCGCCGTACCTCGCTCGCAATCACGAGATACACAGTGCGTTGAAAGCCGGCGACAATGCGACGGCGGTCGAATTGCTGCAGCGGTATCTCTACGACGCGCGCGATCATATTCTGGCCGACTATCCGGCCGCCGTCGAAAGGTTGTCTGGTCGAACGTAAGCGAACTTATTTCTTGGACACGCGGATCAACTTCTTGTTGGCGAATTCGTCCATACCCCAAGGACCGAGCTCACGTCCGACTCCCGAGCGCTTGACTCCGCCGAAGGGAAGACCGGGCAGCGTTGTGCCGTGTTCGTTGACAAAGGCCATTCCGACGTCGAGATCTGCGGCGACTGCACGCGCAGCATCCAGGTCGCTACTCCAGACGGATCCGCTCAGCCCGTAGACCGACGAATTGGCAAGGTCGACGGCGTCATTCGCTGACTTGACCTTGTACACCACCCCGGCCGGCCCGAAGAGTTCCTCGCTGTAGGCGCGCATGTCCGGGGTGACATCGGTGAGCAATGTCGGTTGAACGTAGGCGCCGGGGCGGTCGATCTTCGCGCCGCCCGTCAGGAGGGTTGCTCCCTTGTCGACGGCGTCTTGGATCTGCTCGAGCAATGTATCTGCCGCGCTCTGGGACGAGAGCGGCCCGAGAACCGTATCCGCTTCCAACGGATCACCGGCCGTGACAGATTGGAACGACGCGGTCAGTTTCTGCGTGAAATCGTCGTAGAAGTCCTCGACCACGATGAATCGTTTGGCCGCGTTGCACGCCTGACCGGCGTTGGACAAGCGAGCCTTGGCTGCGGCCTTGACGGTGGCGTCCATGTCGTCGGAGTCGAGGACGATGAACACGTCCGAGCCGCCGAGTTCGAGTACCACCTTCTTGAGGTTGCGCCCCGCAGTTTCCGCGACGCTGGTTCCGGCGCGTTCGCTTCCGGTCAACGAGACACCTTGCACGCGGGGGTCTGCGATCATGTCGGCAATCTGCTCGTTGGTCGCAAAAACGTTCACGTACGCATCCTCCGGCAGGCCGGCCTGCTGCAGGATCTCTTCCATCAGCAGCGCAGATTGAGGACAGTTGGACGCGTGCTTGAGGATGACAGTGTTTCCGAGCATGAGATTGGGCGCCGCAAACCGTGCGACCTGGTAGTAGGGATAGTTCCACGGCATCACGCCGACGAGCGCGCCGATCGGACGTCGGTACACCACCGATTCTTCGGCGCCGGGAACGTCGAGTCGTTCTTCAGCGAGCAATGACGGTCCGTGATCGGCGTACCACTGGTAGATCGCGGCGGACAGTTGTACCTCGCCCTTGGCTTCGCGAACGGGTTTTCCCATTTCCAGGGCGATCATGCGCGCCAGTTCGTCGGCGCGTTCGTTGTACAGTTCGGCGGTTCTGGTCAGTATCTGTGCCCGTTGTGTCGGCGCACTCTTTCTCCAGTTCAGATAGCCGTTGTGAACCTTCTCCAGTGCGGCTTCCACTCCGGCGTCATCCAAAGTATCGAATTCCCTGACGGTTTCACCTGTCGCGGGATTGACTGTTTTGTAATTGGCCATAGTTGTTCAACGCGCGAGGACGCTCGAGGATTCCGAGATATCCATATCGAAAGTGAATCCGTTCAACGGGTTTCAGGGCAATGTCGACCGGGTATACACGGCCTTTTGTCCGAAATGGCATCGAACGGGATCGGGCGCAGCGACGTACGGGCGCTCGGGCGAGTAGCGATCGGTAGGGTATTGCCCCGGCGCCCTTGCCGAGCCCGACGATTACGGAGTGACCGTTGACGAACGTGCTGATAGTTGTACTGATACTTGTTGTGATCGCGGCAGTGGCCTTCGTGGTTCTGCGCGGCCGTAAGAGCGCTCCGGTGGGGCGTGTAGACCCGCTTGCGGACTATCCGGAGGTATACGACCCCCACAAGATCGGTGTCGGAGACATCATCACCTACGCGGGGATCGACCACGTGGTTCGCGGGACCATCATCCTCGACGAGGAAGGGTACATCTGGCGCGAGCACCTTCTCGACGGTTCGACCGGCCGCCGCTGGCTGACCGTCGAAGATGACGAGGGTGAACTCGAGATGACGCTGTGGATGCGGCGCGAGGGCACCAACCTCGAACCGAATGGCGACGTCATTCTCGACGACAAGGTGCACCGCAGGATCGAAAGTGGAACCGCACGGTTCACTGCCGAGGGCACCACAGGCACCGCACCGTCGGGTGTGATGGACTACGCCGACTATGCAACTGCCGACAAGACCGGGCTCATTGCATTCGAGAAGTGGGCTCGCGGCCAGTCGTGGGAGGTTTCCACCGGTCGCGCAGTCACCCGTGCAGAGTTGACCGTCATACATTCCGGCCCGCCGCAGTGAGTGTTCATCTCCTCGACGTGGAGCCCACTGATGTGGATGCGTCTGCGCTCGGCCTTGTGGTGGACGCACCGGCGCCACCGGCCTTGGCCCAGCTTGTTATCGAAACAGATGACGGTGCTTTGACTTTGGGGGTGCTGGGGGCATCGCACGTAGTCACCGCGCGCTCGGGTGGTGAAACATTGACCGAGCAGGTGTCCTGCGATGCGGTCGCAGCTGGTGGCGATCCACTGCCGGGTGCTGAAGTTCTCGGACCGTATCGTTTCGAATCTTCCACGCAGACTCTCGACCGAACAGAGTTCGTTGCCGAGGCCTCCCGCTTGAAAGTGCAGGCAGCGGCCGATGGTTGGATTTGCGGTTCGTTTCCCGGCGACGACACCGCTGTCACGGTGTTGTTCGGCAGCAGCCTGGGGCATGGATGGGCTTGGCAGAGTTGGCATTTGTACCCAGGGGAGGGGACTGGAGTGATTGTGAAGACCAGAAGTAGGTGGCATCCGTGATCGGTAGGAAATGGGTTGTTCCCGTCATGATCGCCATGGCATGTGTGCTGTCCTCGTGCGGCAACGCGGTCAAGGACTTCATTGCGGACAATTATTCCAAGAGTTCGCAAACCGGCGACGTCGCTGTGTATTCGTCGAAAGATCCTGTCGGTACGACGGTGTCGCGGATCGTCGATGCGGAAGAACCTGCGGCCCGCAGTGCCGACGGCGGCAATGAGTACCTGCGTTACGACGACGATATCGTGACCGTCAGCGCGGCCGCCGGGGGAAGCACCATCAGGGTCGAAGACATCAACGGCACATACCGCAGTGGCGGATATGCCTATTTGGGACCGGGATTCAATCCCGGATCACCGGCCGGTGGCGGCAGCGGCAGCGGTGGATCGGGCAGCGCCAAATGACCATATCGAGTGACAATCGGACTGAACTCAGGAGAACTTCTTGAACGCCAACCTTGCTTCTGAAACTGTGGAAATCGGCACTGTTGACCCAGCTCTGCTGGTCGGTGGTGTTCTGGGGACGCTGGCGTACTTCGTAGTCGGAGTTGCTGTTCTGGCCACCGGATTTCTGGTTCTCGATCTCATGACGCCGGGCAATCTCCGCCACCAGGTGTACGTCGACAAGAATCCGAATGCGGCAATTCTTCTGGGCGCCAACCATCTTGCGCTTGCCATCATCGTCGTGACCGCCATTCTCACCAGTTCCGACGGATTTGCCCAGGGGCTTGCGGATTCAGCTGTGTACGGTCTGTTCGCAATTGTTCTTCAGGCCATTGCACTGCGACTGATGAACGCGTTTCTGCCGGGTAAGTTGGTTGCGCTGGTGCAGGATCCGAAGATGTGCGGTGCGGCCTGGGCGGTGGGCGTGACCCTGCTGTCCATCGGCTTGGTGAACGCCGCTGCTCTCACCTGATGATTGTCACCGATTCACGGACTGTGCTCACTGCCCGGGCGCGGGTGCTGCTCCTCGCCGCCGTCGCTGCCTGTGCTGCCTGCGGACTGATCTACGAGTTGGCACTGCTCACTCTGTCCGTCAGTCTCACTGGCGGCGGAATCACGCAGACGTCACTGATCGTGGCCGGATTTGTTGCGGCGCTCGGCATCGGGGCCCTTGCCGCCAAACCGTTGTTGGGGCACGCGGCTATTTCCTTTGTGACAGTGGAGATTCTGCTCGGCATCATCGGTGGATTCAGCGCGGTCACGCTCTACGTCACCTTCACGTTCTTTGGTTCCAGCGGGGCAGTTCTTGTTGCTGCCACGGCACTGATCGGCATTCTCGTGGGTGCGGAAGTGCCACTGCTGATGACGTTGCTGCAATCCGGACGCACCGACAACGACGCACAAAGTGCCGGAAAAGTGCTCGCCAATCTGAATGCAGCGGACTACTTGGGTGCGCTGATCGGCGGGTTGCTCTGGCCGTTTGTCTTGTTGCCGTGGGTCGGGATGATCCGGGGCGCAGCAATTACCGGAATGATCAACCGCGTCGCCGCGGCTGTGGTTGCCTTGATTCTGCTGCGGTGGCAGCTCAGCCTGCGCGCCCGACTGATTGCTGTTGCGGCAATGCTGTTGGCCGCGAGCCTGATCGGATGGTTGTTGATCGCCGCCTCCGACATCGAAATCACGGCCCGTCAGCGTCTGTATACGGACCCCGTGGTTGCGGCATCGCGATCGCAGTATCAAGAAATTGTTGTCACGGAACGTAAGAACGACGTCCGGCTCTTCCTCGACGGAGATCTCCAATTCTCGAGTGTCGACGAACATCGCTACACGGAGTCCCTGGTGTATCCGGCGCTCACGAACAACCCACAACGGGTGTTGATCTTGGGTGGGGGAGACGGACTTGCAGCACGGGAAGTGTTGCGGATGCACAGCGTTGCGGAAATTGTGCAGGTGGAGCTCGATCCTGCCGTTATCGAACTGGCGAACACTCGACTGCGATCGTTGAACGGCGGCGCACTCGAAGACTCACGAGTGCACGTTGTCCTCGACGACGCATTTCGGTGGTTGCGTGAGACGCATCAACCCGGCTTCGACTCCGTGATCGTCGATCTCCCCGATCCTGACACCCCGGCATTGGGCAGGCTCTATTCGATGGAGTTCTACGGTCTGGCCGCGGCCGTACTCAATCCGGGCGGATTGATGGTCGTCCAGTCCGGCAGTCCGTATTCGACGCCCGATGCCTACTGGCGAACAGTGTCGACAGTGTCCGCCGTCGGTCTCGGGGTCTCCCCGTACCACGTGTTTGTTCCCAGTTTTGGTGACTGGGGATACGTACTCGCCCAAGTGGGCGGAGCGCCACCGGAATTGCGTTTGCCTGACGGCGCTCCGGAATTGCGCTTTCTCGACGAACCCACATTGGCGTCGGCTTCCGTCTTCCCGCGGGACCGTCCACGCCGCGACATGGAACCGTCGACGCTCGACCAGCCTCGGATAGTAGATGATATGCGCAAGGGCTATGAGCGCTAACTAACCGAGAGGACCCACGTGCTGCATGCGCTAGGTCAATCATTGCCCGTTGCAGTCGGCTTGGCGGTTGTGTCCGTGCCGATGGCAGTTGTGGTTCTCATGCTGGTCACTGCGGGTGCTCGACGCTCGGTTGCGGCATTCATTCTCGGCTGGGTTGTGGGCATCGGAACCGTGGTGGCGCTGACTATCGCTTTCGTCGACACGGCTGTGCCCGAAACAGAGACCACACGATGGGCAAGTATCGTTCGGATAGTGCTGGGGTTAGTCCTCTTCGCTCTCGCATTCAGGCAATGGCGATCGCGACCGCGAGACGGCGAAGAACCGACGCAACCGAAGTGGATGACGAGTGTCGGCTCGCTCAGCCCGCTGAAATCCCTGGGAATCGCGTTGCTCTCAGCGGCCAATCCCAAGAATGCTGCCCTTGCCGTCGCGGGAGGCGCGGCCATTGCCGCCGGAACCTACGTCGTGGCAGAGCAAGCCATCGCCGCCGTTGTGTTCACGATTGTTGCGAGCATCGCCGTAGCTGCACCGGTTGTGGTCAACCTTGTATTCGGCGAGCGCGCCGCGTCGATGCTGGACTCGGCAAAGTCGTGGATGGCTGCCAACAACGCCGTCATGATGACGGTGATCTTGGCTCTGCTCGGCGCGATGGTTCTGGGTGAAGGGGTCAGCGGCCTCGGCTAGTCGGGGCAGGCGGGCGAGCCTCCGCGCTCGCCTACTATTGGGTGGTGAACGAAGTCGACGACAATGCCCTCGCTACTGCTGCGATGACCGCTCTGCGTGAGCGCGGTCCGCTCGGTCTCGAAGAATGGGCGCAGTGCGTCAGTGAGTTCGGCTCTCCGTCAGACATCGCGGAAGTGCTCGAGTACCTTGATGATCCGATTATCGGGTACCTTCCCGGCGGTCAGTACGTCGCTCTCGACGGACTGCTCGAAGGGTTGGTGTTCACACACCGACTCAGCGATGTCGAGATCGCGTCGGAGGTGCTCGAGGCGACGCCCGACCTCGAACCGGTGCTGCGTTTCGCGTCGAGCATCGGCGGCGAAGCTCGAGTTTTCGAAGCGGAGTTCGAACAAGACTTGTTGCGAGAGCGTGGGATTGATGCTGTTCTCAGTCGCCGTGTTGTTGTCTTGCCCCGCGGGGCATTGGCAAACTTTACGGCTGGGGATCTGGTCGCGGTTGCCGTCGAAGACGGTGAGCTGACGGTGTGGCAGGCGGATGTCGAGGACGAGCCGGATCTGGCGCAGGCACTCGAGAAGATGGTCGCCGAAAACGGTGTGGAAGCGCTCGAAGCAGTGGGCTGGCAACTCGCTGTCGACGACTCGTCGTTGTTCACTGTTCCCAGCACTCCGTTCGGTGAGATGTTCGCGGCGGCAGGATACGAGGATCAGTGAGAACTCCTTGCGCGCAATGGATTCGACTTTGTGGCCTATGCCGCCCAAATTCGCACCGCGGAGATTGCGTCGACGTACGATCTCGCGCACGACGAAGCTGTGGCCGTTGTAGCTTTTGTCGACCTGGCTGAGCGGGGATACGTCGACGCCGAGATCGAGAATCTGGACCTTCGTGACTGGGCTCGTCGACATGTCGGTGTCGTTCCTGATGCGTTTGCTGCCCTTGCAGATGCGGGTGCTGCCGTGGCGGCGTTCGATCTGGGGTTCCGGAAGCAGGACCCCACCGCGGACATGATCCTCGAAGCGCTCGGCGGGGAACTGGCCGAACGCGGTCCGAAGGTTGTCAAGCCTGCTGCACATTGGTTGGCAGGTAAGGCGGCTGATCGTCTCGGACGCGTTCTCGACGCAGAAGTGCATTACGAGAAGGCGCTGGAATGGGAAGCTGATTGGGGTCCGGCACTTTTCGAGCTCGCACAGTTTGCCGCCGACAGGAGTGACGCGACCCGAGCACTGTCCTTGTTGGGCAGAATCGAAGGCGGATCCGAGGAAACCCTGTACGAAGTGCTGCAGGAGTACATTCCAGTGGAGCATCCCGAGCTGGGTCGTAACGACAAGTGCTGGTGCGGATCCGGCCGGAAGTACAAGGTGTGTCACCTGGGGAAGGTTGACGAGTCGGTTCGAGAAGACGGCCGCTGGCTCTACAAGAAGGCGTGCATGTTCGCGTTTTCCTCCGAATTTGCCGACATGGTTGTCGAGTTCGATGATCTTGTCGCTGCCGGCGCGGCTGACGATGATCGAAGTATTTTCGACGGTCCGGCCTTGGATATCGCGCTGTTCGAGGGTGGGATCTTCGCGCAGTTCATTGCCCGCCGCGGAACATTACTCACCGAACATGAGGTGGGTACGGCACTTCGATGGCTCGATGTCGAGCGGTCCGTGTTCGAAGTCGATGAGATCAACACGCTGCTGGATCGCCGATCCGGCGACACCGTGACCGTCAGCGGTGCTGCCGGTCTCGAGCCCGGCGATTTGGTGTGTGCCCGCGTTTTGCCTGCAGGTTCGAGTGCCCAGGTTGTCGGCAGCGTCATCGTGTCCTCCGAATTGCAGGCCGCCAATGTGCTCCAGGTTCTCGGGCGGGATCATCAAGATGTCGCCGAGCTGATCAGAGTGCTGAGCTGAGGGCGTCGGCGCTGGTCGATGCGGAATACTCGTGCCGGGGCCTACCCGATAAAGTTGGATAGGTGACCGAACCTATGGACCCCAATGACTTGATCGCCGAAGCTGCGATGGAGTTGTTGCGCGAACATGGCCCCCAGACCGCTGCTGACTGGGGAAAGTTGCTGGCTGATGCCGGCCATGGAACACCCGACGATATGACGGAGTTCGTCGAGTACGTCGAGGATCCGCTGCTCGGCTATCTGACCGGGGCCCGTTATGCCGCGCTCGACACACTGTTCGAGCACCGCATACTCACGCATCGCCTGACCGACGCCGAGATCAGCTCGGGCGTTCTCGACGCGAACCCCGACCTCATGGTCTTGCGTGTTTTCCTCGACAGCTTCGACGACGCCGAGGATCGGGAGATTCGCGTCGTACACCGTGGGCTCGACGACGCGGCCCTGGCCGAACGCGGAATCGACGACCCGACGTTCCCGGCTGACGAAGGTTTTCTGCTTGCCCCCGACGCATTGTCGGAATGCTCGGCAGGCGATCTGATCGGGCTGTTTGTCGCCGATCGTGAGCTGACACTCTGTACCGTCGCAGAGGTAGTCGATCCGACGCCTGGATTTGCGGACGTGCTCGCGAGCATCCTCACCGATACCGGCGCTGAAACGCTCGACGCGATTGTGTGGCAGCTGATGCTCGAGGAGCCGACACTGTTCCGGCAGCCCGCGGCTCCGCTGGGGGAACTGCTCGAATCCGCCGGCTACGTACGCGACGGCGATTACGTCGCAATCGAAGGTTTCGATTTCGAGGCGTTCCACTTGGCGAACCGCGCGCGGATGCTCGAGATTCGCGACAACCTGCACCCCGACGAGGCAGCTGCGGTGATCGCACTGGTCGATCTGGTGTCGGCCGCGCATCTCGAATTCCCGGAAGACACGTCGGCAATCGGTGATTGGGCGCGTCAGCAGATCACGGAGAACCCGCAGATCTATGTGGCGGTTGCCGAACCGCCTGCAGCTGCGGCGGCACTCGAATTGTTGTCCGAACTCGACGACCACGACGAGGTCTTGCACGCCGTGGCCACGGCGCTGGCCGACAAGGGACCTCGTCGGGTCAAGCCCGCCGCGTACTGGCTGGCAGGTAAGGCGGCAGATCGTCTCGGCAAGGTCATTGTGGCCGAGGCCTACTACGAGAGCGCGCTCGATCGCGATCCCGATTGGGTACCGGCGATTTTCGAGCTTGCTCTGCTTGCGGCGGATCGGAGCGACGCAACGCGGGCGCTTGCATTGCTCGGCCGGATCGAAGGCGGAGAGTCGGAGATTCTGCACGACGTACTCGCGCGCTATGCGCCGGCGGAACATCCTGAACTTGGCCGTAACGACAAGTGCTGGTGTGGATCTGGGCGCAAGTACAAGGTCTGCCATCTGGGTAAGTCGGAAATCACCTTCGACGACCGGGCAAATTGGCTGTACGTCAAGGCGCAATTGTTCTCACGCAGCCCCGAGTATTTCGATGTTGTCTTCGACCTTGCCGAGATTCGCGCCCAGCATTGGGATGACGACGACGCATTGACCCGGGCACTCGAAGGCGGATTGGCCGTCGACACAGCACTTTTCGACAGCAACATCTTCGGAGTGTTTGTCGAGCGGCGTGGTGAACTGCTGCCTGCCGACGAATTGGAACTGGCGCAGCAATGGTTGCAGGTGCCGCAATCGGTGTACGAGGTTACCGCGACGGTGCCCGGTACATCACTGACATTGAGCGACGTCCGAAGTGGCGTGGCGCACGACGTCGCCGACGAATGGGGAAGTCTGAACCTCGAAGCTGGTTCGTTGGTCTGCGCGCGAGTGTTGTCCGCGGGCAGCGCGATGCGGACCTTCGGCGGAATCGAGCCGATCACAGCCGCAGACAAGGACGGGCTGATTGCCTTGCTCGATTCACCGGAGACAGAGCCCTGGCAGTTGGTCGAGTTCTTGAGTGCTCGGTTCGCCTAGGCTGCGCCTGTGAGCCTTTCCGGTAGCGATGACTACCGGAAAGGCTCACAGGGGCGGAGTCGCTACGGAGTGACCTGAGCCAGCATCATCTGCTCGAAGCTGTCGCCGTACGGCGGCAACATGCCCCACTCGCCGCGCGGATCATGTTCTGCTGCTTCGAGAACCGTACGTGCGTGGCTGAACTCGAGGAAGCCTTCGCGGCCGTGGTAGTGACCGATTCCGGATGCGCCGACACCACCGAACGGTGCGTCGGAGAGGCCGGGGTGCGCCATCGCGTCGTTGATCGTGACACCACCGGAATTGGTGCGTTCGAGCACGGATTCCTTCTCGTCGAGATCGGTGCCGAAGTAGTACAGCGCCAACGGCTTCGGGCGCGAGTTGATATCGGCGACAACGGCGTCCATCTCGTCGTAAGGCAAGATCACGACGGCCGGTCCGAAGATCTCCTCCTTCATGATCTCGGCATCCACCGGGGGATCGACGACCAACCGCAATGGACGTCGTCGTGTGTCAGCCGAAAGTTCTTCGTCGGGAACGGTGATGATGCGCGCGCCGCGATCGGCGGCATCGGCGATGTATCCCTCGATACGGGCGAGATGGCGGTCGTTGACGATGGAGACCATGTCGGTGTTGTCGGCAACGGTGGGGAAGAGACCGGTGAACGAATCGGCGAACGCGGTGATGAAGCGTTCGATGCCTTCACGCGGAACGTAGATCAGGTCGGGCGAGACACAGAGTTGACCACCGTTGGTGGACTTCGCAATAGCCAAGCGGCGGGCAGCTTCGTCGAAGTCGGCGCTCTTACCCAGAACGCTCGGCGACTTTCCACCGAGTTCGAGAGTGACCGGGACGAGGTTCTTCGCGGCGTTGGCCATCACCAGCTTGCCGACGGACGTGCTTCCGGTGAAGACCAAGTGGTCGAAGGGGAGCGAGGTGAGCTTGTCAGCGACATCGGGTCCACCTGTGACGACGGCGATTTCGAGGGGGTCGAGGGCGCGTGCTGCAGCATCAGCCAAGACGGCAGCGGTGTGCGGCACGATTTCGGAAGGCTTCAGAATGGCACGGTTGCCGGCTCCGAGTGCGCAGGCGAGGGGGCTCAAGAGCGTGAAGAGGGGTGCGTTCCAGGTGCCGATGATGCCGATGGAGCCCTTGGGCTGGTACGCGACGTAGGCCTTGGCGCCCAGCTGTTCCTGGACGGCGCCGGTGGAGCGCGGCGAGCGAACCATCCACTCGTCGAGGGAATCTCGGACATGCTTGAGTGAAACCATTGATCCGAGAACGTCATTCATGACCGAGTAGGCCGGGAGGCGTCCGCCGAAATCTTCGTTCATGGCTTCGGTCAGATCTTTGTGGTTCGCCACGAGCAGGTCGATCACCTGTTGGATGCGCCGGCGACGTTCCTCTGCGCTCGGCGCTCCCGCGGCGCGGGAGGCGGCCTGTTGTGCGTGCAGGATCTGCGCAAGGTCGGTGGTGATGATGGCGTCGGTGCTCATGGGCACTCCTCGTAGTGGCGAAGTATTAGCTGAAAAGGTATCGACGCTTCGGTATGAACTGCCCGTTTCGTCTCGTTGACCGGGACGGATTCGATTGGTAGAGAGGACGCATGTCGAAGACGCAGATAAACGAGAGCGCGGTAGCTACATCAGTCGACGAGTCGACAGGAATCGGATTTCTGACCCTCGATCAGCCGCAGCGGCGCAATCCGCTCTCGGCGCAGACCATGCGGGAGGTGACCACGGGCCTTCGGGAACTCTCCGCCGACCCCCGCGTCCGGATTGTTGTCGTGCGAGCTGAGGGGCCGGTGTTCTCGGCCGGCCACGATCTGACGGAGATGATCGGCCGCACTCTCGATGACGAGCGCGCGATCTTCGACGGCTGCACCGAGATGATGGAGACGGTCCAGCAGATTGCCCAGCCGGTGATCGCTGCGGTGCAGGGACCGGCAATCGCGGCGGGATGCCAGTTGGCGGCGTCGTGCGACCTTGTGGTGGCGGCGTCGAATGCTGTTTTCGGTACTCCCGGAGTCAAGATCGGCTTGTTCTGCTCTACGCCGATGGTGGCCCTGAGTAGGGCGGTTGGCCGCAAGCGGTCGATGCAGATGCTGCTGACGGGCCAGACGATCGACGCCGAGACCGCTGCCGATTGGGGTCTGGTGAACTTCGTCGTAGAACCAGAAGACCTGGACCGGGAAGTGCGGGAACTGGCCGCCAAGATCACGACTGCCAGCCCGCTGACAGTGAAGATCGGTAAGCAGGCGTTCTATCAGCAGATCGATCTGCCCCAGGCGCAGGCCTACGAGGCAATGGCGGAAACGATGGCAACAAACGCCGTGACCTGCGACGCTCAGGAAGGTATGCAGGCGTTTGTGGATAAGCGGGCGCCGCAGTGGCAGAACAAATGAACAACACCCTTTCGGATTAGTTGGACGTCCGATAATCTATCGTGCATGAGCCTGGACCCGCGGACCAACACCATTGACGGAGTGCTTCGGCGCTCGGCGGCCAAGTACCCGGATCGGGTAGCTGTTGTTTTCGAAGATCGCTCACATACGTATCGGGGGCTCGACGAGGCGGTGACGCGGGTCGCGGCGTATCTCGTCAACCTCGGGTTGCAGCACGGCGATCGGGTGGCCGCGTACGGAACCAACTCCGACGCGTATGTAATCGGGTTCCTCGCGTGTTGCCGGGCCGGCTTGGTACACGTACCCGTGAACTACGCGCTCAAGGGTGATGAACTGCGCTACCTGGTCGCACAGTCCGGCGCTCGGGCTGTTCTGGTTGATCCGGCATTGCTGCCGACGCTCGATTCCGTGCGCGGCGATCTTGATATCGACCACGTTGTGCCGTTGCGTGACGACAAGAACTCGGTGGTCACCATCAGCGCCGCCGGACAGGTCCCGACCTTCGAATCGAGAGCCTCGTCAACCGATCTGGCACAGCTGCTCTACACGTCGGGAACAACATCGAAGCCCAAGGGCGCGATGATGTCTCATGCCGCTCTGGTACACGAGTACGTGTCGTCGGTGATTGCGCTCGGACTCGACAAGGCAGATAACCCCTTGATCTGCATGCCCATGTACCACTCTGCGGGAATGCACGTCTTCATGCTTCCGTATCTGTCAGTCGGTGCGACGGTCAACGTGATGGCGGCCCCGGACATCCCGGAGATTCTGCGCCGCATCGAAGCCGACAAGATCGGCTCGCTGTTCCTCGCTCCCACCGTCTGGGTACCGCTGGCCAATCATCCGGATCTCGACACCCGTGATCTGTCTTCGCTGAAGAAAGCGCAGTACGGTGCGTCGATCATGCCGGTCACCGTGCTGAACCGCTTGCGCGAGCGGTACCCGGACATCGGCTTCTACAACTGCTTCGGACAGTCCGAAATCGGCCCACTGGCAGCCGTTCTGCAGCCGGAAGAGCACGCGGATCGGCCGTCGTCGTGCGGTCGGGCGGTGTTCTTCGTGGAAACCCGAGTTGTCGACGCCGAGGGCAACGATGTTCCGGACGGTGTTTCCGGAGAGGTTCTCTACCGCTCGCCGCAACTGTGCAATGGCTACTGGGAGAACCAGGAAGCAACTGCAGAAGCTTTCCGCGACGGCTGGTTTCATTCCGGCGACCTGGTCGTGCGTGACAGTGAAGGGTTCATCACCGTCGTCGACCGCATCAAGGACGTCATCAACACGGGCGGCATTCTCGTCGCATCCCGCGAAGTCGAAGACGCCATCTACACGCACCCGGCTGTTGCCGAAGTTGCCGTCATCGGAACACCCGACGAGAAGTGGATCGAAGCGGTCACCGCAATCGTGGTTCTCAAGGACGGTCAGGAGGCACTGACGCCGGAGGTGCTGATCGCCTATGTGAAGGAGAAGATCGCTCCCTTCAAGGTGCCCAAGCATGTTCGTTTCGTGCCGGAGCTGCCCCGGAACCAAAGTGGGAAGCTGCTCAAGCGGGAACTGCGCACGGTCTAGTAGATTTGCTTGCCGCCGATGACCGTTGCCAGCACCGACGGTGACTGTGTCGGGGAGATCAGAACCAGGTCGCCCGCTGCGCCGACTTCGACTCGGCGCGGGGGGCCGCCTGGATCTTCGGGACTGCCGAGATAGGCGGCCAGCGCTGTGTTGTAGTCGATTGTCTCGGCGCCGCCCAGAACAGTGCCCGCGGGCGTCAACCGCGTTTGCGACGCTGCGATAACACTCCACGGGTCGAGTGGACCGTACGGCGCATCACTCGAAAATGCCACCGGTACAGCGGCATCCAGCAAGGATCGGCAACGGTACAAATCCTGGTGGTCGATGGCAGCAACATGTTCGAGGTAGTCGTCGCCGCGATCGGCAATGAAGCCCGGCTGGGTCACGACTGCCAACCCGAGGCGGTTGATCTCGGTGATGGATTCGACGGGTATCAATGCTCCGTGTTCGATCCGATCACCCGGAATTGTGCCGATTTCGCCGAGTACGGACAGCAAGATCAGTAGCGCTTCGCGGCTGACACTGTGCGCTGCAACAGGTCGCCCGATCGAGTGTGCGGACTCGATAAGGGTGGCTAGCTGTTCGAGATCGGGAAGCCCGGAATCGGCAAGAACGATCTTGTAGGGTCCGACGGTTGGTCCCGTCGACGGCACCGAGGCTCCCAGTGGTACTCCGAGGAGATGGACTCGCTGTGGAATATCTCCTAAAGATATTGCTGCGCAGATGGATTCGGTGCTTTCCGGCGCCAGGTCCGGCGTCGCGTCAGTTACCGCAGTGACGCCGAGTCGTGACAACTCGGTCCCCACATCGCGTAACGACGGTGGCGAATTTCCCGGGATCTGTGCGCGAAGCCACGAGTCTGCGCGCCACACTCGGCCGGTCGGTCTTCCTGCGCCGTCTCGTTCGACACCGGGATGGTCCGCTTGCCCCAGTCGGGCAGCAACGACACCGGCAGTGTTGAGTACCCACATCGCGCCGCTGCGATGCTGGATACGAACGGGTCGTGACGCGTGCAGATGATCGAGGGCATCACGATCGAGATCGCCCGCCACCGATTCGAAGTATCCGACGCCTCGGACCCAGCCGTCGGAACCGGGTGAACCCTGCAGTGCCGCAGCCAGTTCATGCGCATTCCGTACGGCGGGTGGACCACATTCCACGGAACTGCGTCGGGCTGCCAACGCCTGTAGGTGGATGTGGTGATCGCACAGACCGGGAATGACCTGATTGCCGTCGGCGTCGAGGATGTCCTCGCCCCGGCGAGCGAGTCTGCGACCGACCTCGGTGATCACACCGTCGGAGATGCGAATATCGAGGCTGTGACGGTTACCGACCGAGCAATCGGTGATCAGCAGATCGCTCACGGGGCCACAATTCCGAGGCTTCGTAGAACAGCGTGTGTGTCGGAGCCCGAGGCGGGCGCCGTACCGACGTACTTGCGTCTTTCCGGAACGGCCACTGCTGATGCACATGATCGGGGCAACGAGGCATCGGTTCCGTGTGTAAGCGTCGACGCGACAAGGTCGGCCATCGACAGGTCCCAGAGATGTCCTGCGGTCGGTGTCTCGGACATGGCGAGGGCGGCCGCCATGAGTCCACTCAGAGGGTCGGCTATCGCGTCGCCGACAAACACAGGTGCGCCTGAATTATTATGTGCAACAAGACCACTTGATGCCGCGATGTCGTCGCCGAATCCGATGCGGTCGGAGTTCCTTCCTGCTGCCGTGATGGAAATCCAGGTGGTACCGGATGCGGCCGCAGCTTCTGCGTCGAGTCCGAAACCCGCAAGTGCGCGTGGCCGCGACGCTTCGATCACGATGTCGGCGCGTTCCACGAGTTGCGCGAGTGCGGACCGGCCGGGCGAAGTACTCGGATCGAGGACGACGGACTCGTGGCCCGCATGAAGTAGTTCGTAGAATTCGCTGTTGCCGCGACGCGCTCCGTCCGGTCTTGTCGGTGTTTCCACCTTCACGACTCTCGCGCCCGCGGCTCCGAGTAGATGTGAGCACAGAGGGCCCGCCCATAGTGCGCTGAAATCGACAACAACCAGATCCTCGACGGATCGCCGGGTGGTAGGCCTGGGAACTGACGTAGTCGAGCCTGCGACCGGGGCGGCCGCCAACCCGAGCAGGGATGCACGCTCGGCCAGTTCGGTTCCGGGATGCGCGGCTAACCAGGCACTTACCGCAGGCCAGGGATCCTCGCCGATCTCCGCGGAGATCAGTGCGCCAAGGAGAATCGGGTCGTCCGGTCGGGCGCAAGACACCGCGGCCCAGCCGTCTCGCGTAGGTAGGAGGCGGCAGCTACCCCCAAGCGAGATGGAGCCGCTGCGAGTGAATCCGGTGAATGCCGCGCGTTCGGAAAGAAAGCGGGCTCCGTCGTCGTTGCCGTTGATGAATTTACCGAGATGCCTGGCCAGGGTGGCGGCGTTTCCCGGGGGAATTCTGGGAGATTCGCTGGGGGAGCCGGTGAGTGGCACTATCCCGCTGCCGAGCCAGTCGAGGACGCGGCGGTCTTCGTCGGCGTCATCGGGCCAGGCAAACATTCTCCGATGTTACACTCCGAAAAGTATTACCGGAAAGGCTATCCCGCGTGCGGAGCTGTTATCCGGTGCAGTATGCCGAACATCGATTCGGCACTCGAGAAGGATGAAGATGGTCAACCAGATGCACGCTCTGTCGCCGCAGGACATTCTCGACGGCAGGATCGATCTTCCACTTCTTGCAGATGGTGGCACACTTGACGATCCAGTGGTCGTTCTCGACCTGGACGGCGAGTTCTCAGAAGACGTAGCCCGTGCGGTGTCGGCAAAAGTCCTCGAATCCGACCGTGTGGTTCTCGGGAGGTACACGGGTCGCACACCGGACGCCGCAACAAGAGCATTGTCGCGGGCGCTCGACTCGACGGTGTCGACGGTATCGACCGAGAACGTCCGAGAGTTCGTAGGCGTCGAAGATCCTGACGCTGAACTCACGTCCGTCCTCGACCGCTTCCACGAGAACCCTTACGCGTCCGTTGTGGCCTCGCAGGTTTTGCGATTGAGCGAAAACCTGTCCATCCCCGCTGCGCTCGACGTTGAATCTCTGGCGTACTCGACACTGTTGGGCACTCCGGACTTCAAGCGGTGGCTGGACGGGCGGGGGCCTCGGCCGCTGCCGCCCCCAGCGCCCCAGGAGCCGGTGCTGATCGACCGTCGAGATGCGTTGTTGCACATCACCCTCAACCGCCCGGAACGCCGCAACGCCTACGGTGCGCAGGTCCGTGACGGACTGGTGGCAGCACTACAGATTGCTCTACTGGACCCCAGCGTCGAGAAGGTTCTGCTCGACGGCGCTGGTCCGTCGTTCTCCGCGGGCGGTGATCTCGACGAGTTCGGTACCACCCCGGATCTGGCCATCGCGCATCTGATTCGAACCCGGTCGGGAGCTGCGCGGCTGATGGCGCGCCTGTCCGATCGAATCGAGGTACAGGTTCACGGAAGCTGCGTAGGCGCGGGCATCGAGGTGCCGGCCTTTGCCGCTGACGTGCGCGCACACCCGGACGCGGTGTTCCGTCTTCCGGAAATCTCGATGGGTCTGATTCCCGGAGCGGGTGGCACCGTGTCGATCCCACGGCGGATCGGGCGTTGGCGCTCATATCACCTGTTCTTGTCCGGTGCTGCGATCAATGCGGAGCGTGCGCTCGAGTGGGGCTTGATCGATTCGATAGCGTCGATATAGGCATCGCCTTACTGTCGGTTCGTTTTCAAGTCTTTGACTCATAATGCTCGACCGTATTGACTTCGGAAGACGCATCAATGTGGAACGAGCAAGGTGAGTGGTGGGTATGCAGGTCGACGCGGACGACTTCGCCGATATCTTGGCGACGGCAAGGGAATTCATCCGGAAGGAAGTTGTCCCTCGTGAGCAGGAGATTGCCGATACCGATGCCATTCCGGAGGACATCCGGAAGAAGGCTGCCGCTATCGGACTGTTCGGTTATGCCATTCCCCAGGAATGGGGTGGCCTGGGCCTCGATCTCACGCAAGACGTCGAACTCGCGATGGAGTTCGGGTACACGTCGCTGGCTCTACGCTCGATGTTCGGAACCAACAACGGCATCGCCGGACAGGTACTCGTCGGCTTCGGTACAGACGAACAGAAGGCGCAGTGGCTCGAACGCATAGCGTCGGGTGAGGTAGTCGCCTCGTTTGCACTGACCGAACCCGGAGCAGGATCCAACCCTGCCGGCCTGCGCACCAAGGCGGTCCGCGACGGGAGCGACTGGGTGATCGACGGCAACAAGCGGTTCATCACCAACGCTCCGACCGCGCAACTATTTGTCGTCTTCGCGCGTACGCGTCCGGCTGATGCGGACGGCCCCGGTATCGCTGTCTTTCTGGTCCCGGCCGATACCGAAGGTGTCACGGTGGGGCCGAAAGACAAGAAGATGGGTCAGGAAGGTGCGTGGACCTCCGAGGTCAGTTTCGACAACGTTCGCGTCCCCGCATCGGCTCTGGTCGGCGGTGACGAGGACACGGGATATCGCGCCGCCATGACGTCCTTGGCGCGCGGACGCGTCCATATCGCTGCCTTGTCGGTGGGCGCGGCACAGCGAGCCCTCGATGAATCCGTCGCCTTTGCCACCGTCACACAGCAGGGTGGGACGGTGATCGGTGACTTCCAGTTGGTCCAGGCGATGCTCGCCGATCAGCAAGTCGGCGTGATGGCAGGCCGAGCCATGGTCCGTGAGGTCGCGGCACGCTATGTCACCGGCGAGGACCGTCGCCTCGGACCGTCGGCGGCAAAGCTCTTCTGCACCGAGATGGTGGGAAACGTAGCTGACCTTGCCGTCCAGATCCACGGTGGCAGTGGGTACATGCGGGGAGTTCCGGTCGAGCGGATCTACCGGGAAGTGCGGTTGCTGCGCCTCTACGAGGGAACCAGCGAAATTCAGCGGTTGATACTCGGCGGTGGCCTTGTGTCGCAGGCAAAGAAGCAAGCGAAGTAATCACAGCAACTTTTGAAACGGAGCGGATATGGGACTGTTGGACGGCAAGGTGACGGTAGTTACCGGCGGCGCACAGGGTATCGGGTTCGAAATTGCCCGAACCTTCATCAAAGAGGGTGCCACCGTGGTGATCGGTGATATCAACGAGACCGTCGGGGTGGCTGCCGCGGCCGAACTCGGTGGCGACTCCGTGGCGCGGTTCGTCTCGTGCGACGTGCGTGATTCCGGTCAGGTGGAGGCAATGCTCGATCTCGCTGAAAGTGCTTTCGGCCCAGTCGATGTCATGGTCAACAATGCCGGTATGACTCGGGATGCGACGATGCGGAACATGACCGAGCAGGACTTCGACGACGTGATCGCCGTCCACCTCAAGGGTGCCTGGAACGGAACTCGCGCCGCCGCAGCTCGCATGCGTGAGCGTGAGACGGGGTCGATCGTGAACATCTCGTCGATCTCCGGAAAGGTCGGCATGTTGGGGCAGACCAACTACTCGGCTGCCAAGGCCGGAATCGTCGGTCTCACGAAGGCTGCGGCCAAAGAGGTTGCGTTCAAGAATGTTCGGGTCAATGCCGTCCAGCCCGGACTGATTCGTACCGCCATGACCGAGGCTATGCCGGAACGTGTCTGGAACAGCAAGTTGGCGGAGATCCCGATGGGTCGTGCGGCGGAACCGTCCGAGGTTGCGTCTGTGGTGGTGTTCCTCGCGAGTGACATGTCCAGCTACATGACCGGTACCGTCCTGGAGATCACGGGCGGGCGCCATATCTGAGGCGCGTGCTTCAATTCAGGAATGAACTCTGACATGGGACAGTCGCATTCGGATCTCCCTCTCGACGGGATCACCGTGGTGGCGTTGGAGCAGGCGGTTGCGGCGCCGCTCGCCAGCCGGCATCTCGCGGACATGGGTGCTCGCGTGATCAAGATCGAGCGGGTAGGTGAGGGCGATTTCGCTCGTCACTACGACGGCGCGGTACGCGGTCAGGGCTCACACTTCGTGTGGCTCAATCGTTCCAAGGAATCGATTGCCGTCGACGTCAAGTCGGAGTCCGGCCGTCGTGTCGTTCTCGATCTCATCGCAGAAGCTGACGTCTTCCTGCAGAACCTCGCTCCGGATGCTGCAGAACGACTCGGCTTCGGTGCAGACACGCTCCGCACGGAGTTCCCTCGGCTCATCGTGATCAACATGTCGGGATACGGCAGCGCCGGCCCACGTCGTGAGCGCAAGGCGTACGACATGCTGGTGCAGGCCGAGACCGGAATGATCTCGGTGACCGGAACACCCGAGACAGCAACAAAAACGGGTGTTCCGGTGTCCGACATCGCGGCTGGGATGTACGCGCTGACATCGATATTGGGTGCATTGTTCCGTCGGGAAAGAACGGGCAAAGGTGCAACGGTCGACGTGTCGATGTTCGATGCCACGGTGGAATGGCTCGGTCACCCGATGTACATGAAAATGTATGCGGACAAACAGATTCCGCGAGTCGGACTCGGGCATGCGGCCATCGTTCCTTATGATTCGTTCCCGACGTCGGACGGTGAGATCCTCATCGGCGTCCAGAACGAGCGCGGATGGCGAGCACTCATGGTCGACGTCTTCGGGCGGGAAGACCTGGTGAATCATCCGCGGTATGCCACCAACATCGTCCGGGTCGAAAATCGAGCCGAGGTGGATGAGATGGTCGGATCGCTCTCGCGGATGTATTCGACAGCAGAGCTGGATAAGCGTCTGGCCGACGCCGGTGTACCCGCAGCAGCATTGAACGACATGGGTGGCGTACTGAAACACCCTCAGCTGGAAGAGCGTTCACGGTGGCGATCCGTAGGGACGGAAGTCGGTCCCATCGACGCTGTGCTACCGCCGATGACCTTCTCCGACGTGGAAATGAAGATGGGCGATGTGCCATCTTTGGGCCAGCACACCGACTCGATTCTGACCGAGTTGGGGCGCACGGCCGATCAGATCGCGGACCTTCACCGCGACGGATCGATCGGATAGCGCCTCGACATTTACCGTCGTAGGTTCTCGAAGACCGCGGCGATGCCCTGGCCGCCGCCGATGCACATGGATTCGATTCCGTAGCGCCCCTGACGACGGTCGAGTTCGCGTAGCAGGTTTGCGAGGATTCGTCCGCCGGTAGCGCCGACGGGGTGGCCGAGTGAGATCCCGGAACCGTTGACGTTGAACCTTTCGCGGAGATCCGCCTCGCTCAGGCTCCAGGCATGGGCGCAGGCGAGGACTTGGGCGGCGAAGGCCTCGTTGACCTCGATCAGGTCGATATCGGAGAGTTGCAGATCGACTCGCGACAGTGCTTTCGCGACAGCAGAGACAGGTCCGATGCCCATGCGGTTCGGCTCGACACCGGTGACACCCCAGCTGACCAGTTTCGCGAAGGGGCGCAACCCGAGTCGTTCGGCATTGGCGGGCGTGGTGACGACGGCCGCTGCGCCGCCGTCGTTCTGTCCGCAGGCATTGCCGGCGGTGACGGTCGCGTCGGGGTCGACGCGACTACGTAGTGGGCGAAGTGCAGCGAGGTCGGACAGTTGCACGTCACGACGTGGATGCTCGTCCTGGGTAATAACTTTCGCGTCGCCGCGGCGGGAGGGGACGGTGACGGGAATGATCTCTTCGTCGAAGTATCCCTTGTCCTGTGCGTTGACGGCGCGCTCGTGCGAGCGAAGCGCGTAGCGGTCCTGCTCGTCGCGTGAGATTGCGTATTCGCGTCGCAGATTTTCGGCCGTTTCGATCATGCCGCCGTCGACCGGAAAATTGACACCACCGGAGTTGGTGCGGGGTTTGGCCAAGCGGTCGTGGAACTCCACCGAGGGTTTCTTCGTACCCCAACGGATGTCGTTGGAATAAAATTCGACGCCACTCATACTTTCGGCACCGCCGGCGATCACCAGATCGCTCATTCCGGTCTGAACTTGCATGGCGGCGTAGATGATTGCCTGGAGGCCGGATCCGCACCGGCGGTCGAGTTGAATTCCGGGAACCGAGATGTCCAGTCCGGCGTCGAGTGCTGCGATACGCCCGATGGCAGCGGCCTCGCCGTTTGCGTAACCCTGACCGAATACGACGTCGTCGATGTCGCAGGACTGAAGTCCGGTCCGGTCGATCAGTCCACGCATGACGGTGGCGGCGAGCGTGGTTACCGGAACGTCTTTGAAGACACCGCCGAAACCGCCTACTGGTGTGCGAACGGGTTCACAGATGACTGCGTCATACATGGAATGCGCCTGTCGGGAGAGTGCGGATGAGGAAGGTGCGTCGGAAGATACGAACGCGTGCCCTCGAATATTCAGGACAGGCGCCGCAGTTGTCAACAGCGGTAGAAGTGCTGCTCGGACATAGTTTTTCCCTAACCATTCGTATGGTTGTCGAACTTTGACACCCCTGTGTTTCGGGGATTGAATGGGTGGAGGATCTCCCTCGATGAACAGGTGGAACAGTGACGCGTTTGGCGCAGACTGCAGGATTGACCGAGACGCAGAACGACATCATCGGTGCCGTGCGGGAATTCGTCGATCGCGTGGTGATTCCCGCAGCGCAGGAACTCGAGCACACCGACACGTATCCCACGGACATCGTCAAGCAGATGAAGGACATGGGTTTGTTCGGGTTGACGATCGACGAGGAGTTCGGTGGCATCGGAGAATCCCTCCTGACATACGCACTGTGCGTCGAGGAATTGGCTCGCGGCTGGATGAGCGTGTCCGGTGTCGTCAACACCCATTTCATAGTGGCGCACATGATTTCGGCACACGGGACGCCGGAACAGAAGGCGAAGTACCTGCCGCGGTTGGCTACGGGCGAGCTCACCGGTGCTTTCTCGATGTCGGAGCCGGCACTGGGTTCCGACGTTGCTGCCATCTCGACCAAGGCGAAGCGCACCGAATCCGGCGACTACGTGGTGAACGGGCAGAAGATGTGGCTGACGAACGGCGGCTCGTCGACTCTGGTGGCCGTGCTCGTCAAGACTGACGAAGGCGCGGCGAAGGCGCACAACAATCTGACGACGTTGCTGATCGAGAAGCCTGCCGGATTCGGTGAAGTCCTTCCCGGCCTGACCATCCCCGGAAAAATCGAGAAGATGGGTTACAAGGGCATCGACACGACCGAAATGGTTTTCGACGGTTTCGAGATTGGCGCCGACGCGGTTCTCGGTGGCAAGCCCGGCGTCGGGTTCCGGCACATGATGGATGGTGTCGAGGTCGGTCGTGTGAATGTGGCGGCGCGTGCGTGCGGTATCGCGCAGCGGGCCTTCGAACTTGCGGTGACGTACGCGAAGCAGCGTGAAACTTTCGGCAAGCCCATTGCCGAGCATCAGGCCATCGCGTTCCGTATCGCGGAGATGGGTACGAAGGTCGAAGCTGCGCATCTGATGATGGTGAATGCGGCTCGGCTCAAGGATTCGGGCGAACGGAACGATGTCGCTGCCGGTATGGCGAAGTACCTGGCGAGTGAGTTCTGCTCGGAGGTCACGCAGGACAGTTTCCGTATTCACGGCGGGTACGGGTACTCCAAGGAGTACGAGATCGAGCGCTTGATGCGTGAGGCGCCGTTCCTCCTGATCGGTGAGGGCACCAGCGATATCCAGAAGCAGATCATCAGCAAGGGGCTGCTGCGCTCGTACAACTGAACCGCGTGTGGACGTGCGTCGTACAGTCGACGGGTGGACCTACGTCAAGTCGAATACTTTCTCGCCGTTGCAGACGGGGAGTCTTTGGCGACGGCGGCACAGTCCATGTCGGTAACCAAGCCGTCGTTGTCACAAGGTATTCGCAGTCTCGAACGTGAACTTGGCGTCGAACTCTTCCACCGTGTCGGCCGGGGTCTGGTCCTGACGTCGGCAGGACGAGCGCTGGTCGGGCCGGCTCGGCAAATGATGCGCAGTAGTGCGGCCGCGTCCAATGCCGCGATCGGCGTGGACATGGAACCGAAAGGCCGTCTGGACATCTGCTCCGCCGCTCATGGACTGGAGGGGCCGGTGGCACGAATTGTCGCCGATTTCCGTCGACGCTGCCCGGGCATCACGGTGCGTGTCGGTGAGCTTCCACGTGGCGCGAATACGGAAAGCGTATTGGCCGACGGGGTGTGTGAGTTGGTATTCAGCTATTGGCAACCGGAGATGTCGGTACTGTCGACGCATGTCATCGGAGTGAACGACTATTGGCTTGCCGTCCCGGGAACGGCGCCGCGTTCGGTCTGGCCGAGCGGAATGAAACCTACTGCTGGAGAATCGGTGTCATTGACCGAGCTTCCGAATCTACCGGTGGTCGCAGTGCAGAAACATTCCCGGGCGCGAGTTGCCATCGAGTCGTCCTTGCATGCCGCCGGCGTCAGGACACAGATGTCGACTGAACTCGCGCACCGGGAGGCCGTCGGCGAGTTCGTGCTCGCCGGTTTGGGTATGGCGTTCATGGAACGTTCTCTTGCCGAGCGTGCAGCTGCCTCGGGGGCCGAGATTTTCCCGTTGAATCCTGCGATCTCACTGACCTACGGTATCGAGTTCGATCCGGAGAGATTGTCGCCGTTGGGAAGGCTGTTTGTCGAAGGACTGTGAGCGGTGCGGAGATTCGATACCAGCGCCGCCGCAGCAGGGGACAAAGGCCCGTCGCGAAAGACGATACTTGTCCGTCGGATGATTGGTGGGTGCAGCGATCGAATGCTCGTCCCGGGGGCGTCCTGCTCGGCGATGGAACGGGGCAAGAGTGCGGCGCCGCCGCCGTGGCCGACCATCTCACGAACGGCCAGGCGATCGGGGACCTCGACGACGATATCGACGAGTTCCCACTCGGCGCCGAGTGGGTAGCTACGACGGTTCGACGGCGCGTCGACGATCATGGGCAGGGCACTGATCGACGCGCGGGGCAGCGGATCGGGGAGGCCGACCGCAAGTGCTGGTGGGATCGACAGCACCGTCTCCTGTGCTCTGGTCTCGATCTCGCGGAGGTTGTCGGACGTTCCGTCCGCGAGATCGCGTTCGAGAAATCCGAGTTCGCACCTGCCGGACCGGACCAGAGCCCGTACCTCGCGGGCGCTGGATGCCGCGGTTGTGGAGAACACGATCCCCGGAGCTGTGCGGTGGAGCTGACCTGCCATGTCGGCGACCGCGTCGACCGCGAGGTCGGATTGGACAGCGATGGCGAGTTCGCCCGATTGCAGTGCGATCACCGCAGCGACTGCCGTCTCGGCCTTGGCGACGTCGGTGAGTAGTTTGCGAGCAGCGTCGGCGACCGCTGCTCCGGCAGCAGTGGGGATCAAGCCGCGGGCGGTGCGATCGAACAGGGCGGAACCCAGCGTCCGTTCGAGATTGCGTATCGCCTGCGACAGTGAGGGTTGCGAAATGTGCAGCGCCACGGCGGCTGCCGTGACGCTGCCATGATCGACGACGGCGACGAGATATTGCGCGCTGCGTATGTCCATGCCGGGTGCCTGCATCTGTCGAATTCTCCCAGATGACGGCGCATCGGTTGCAGTGACGAGCTTCGACCTGCAGACATAGGTCTGAGCTATGGTTCTGTGCGCCTTCTCGTCTTTGTGGCGCAGGCCATAGCAGTGGTCGACTGTTCCGGTACCACCGACGCGGTGCGTGCTCGGTTTGTACTTGGAACACAGGAGCGTGATGTGAGCGAGCTTCACCTACCCAACCGGATACGCCACTCGGCGTCGGCACGGCCATTGGACCCGGCGATCACGTGTGGCGATCGGACGTTGACGTGCGCCGACCTCGACGCCGAGACCAATGCGCTGGCGAGTGCGTTGACAGAAGTGTCCGCGGCGGGCGCCCGTGTCGGAGCCTTACTGAGGATGGGTCTCGAAGGTGCTGAGACCTTCATAGCGTGCGCGAAGGCAGGCGCTGTGTTCATCCCTTTGAACTGGCGACTCAACCCACGTGAACTCGTCGACGTTGCCGTGGATGCGGAACTCGACGTCTTGATCGTCGACGACGAGTTCGCAGTGGGTGCGGCAGCGATTCTCGCAGCGTTGCCTGAGGTTGCGGTTGTTGCTGTGGGATCTGAAGGGGGTCTGGAAGATTCGCGAACCTGGGCGGACTTCGTGGCATCCGGAACGGGCATCGACCCTGGACTGGGACACGATCCGGACACCTCCGTGCTGCAGCTGTACACGTCTGGGACAACCGGACGACCCAAAGGCGTCGTGGCCACACATCGGAATCTGTACAATGAGCCAGAAGGGTTCGAGGTGTACGAATTCGGTTCGAATGCAGTGGCTCTCGACGCGCTTCCGCTCTTTCACATCGCTGGTGCAGGGTGGATGAGTACCTGTCTGTCGGCTGGGGTGCACTTGGTTCTACTCGGCGATATGGCGCCGGCCCGGGTAGTCGAAGCCATTGCGACACAACACGTCACCCACGCATTTCTTGTGCCGGCGGTCATTCAGACACTGGTAGATCTGCCCACTCTCGAGAGTTTCGACCTGTCCAGCTTGCAGGTGGTCGCGTACGGAGCCTCGCCGATCACGCCGTCGCTCCTGGCTCACGCGATGAATGTGTTGAACTGTAAATTCGTTCAGCGTTACGGGATGACCGAAACAACGGGTTCTGTATCCGTACTTCGTGCCTACGATCATCATGTGAGTGGGCTGCGCTCCGGGTTACTGCGGTCAGCCGGAAAGCCGATGATCGGCGTGGAAATTTCCATTCGCGACGTCATGACGGGTGAGGAGTTGCCGCCGAATGAATCCGGAGAAATTGTCGCGCGCAGCAGAAACAACACCTGCGGATACTGGCGACGTGAGCGTGAGACTGCCGAATTGTTCACCCACGACGGTTTTCTCCGAACGGGCGACGCCGGCCACCTCGACGACGAGGGCTATCTGTTTGTCACCGACCGCCTCAAGGACATGATCATAACCGGCGGCGAGAACGTCTATCCGATCGAAGTGGAATCCAGTCTGGCCGAGCATCCTTCGGTTGCCGAAGTAGCAGTAGTCGGGGTCCCCGACAGGCGCTGGGGTGAGGCCGTCACCGCGGTGATCACACTTCTCGACGGTGCTGATGTGCCAAGTGCCGACGAGCTGATCGCCTTCAGCGCAGCGAGATTGGCGTCGTACAAGAAGCCCCGCCAGATCCACTTCGTGGACTCCCTGCCTCGCAATGCGAGCGGGAAACTACTCAAGTCGAGCCTGCGAACCATGCTGAGTGCGAGCGGAGAAGCATCGTGATCGTTACCGAAGACGTTGGTGTTGCACAACGCGAGGCTTGGGCGAACAACGTGCTTCCGCCGGTGGAGCAGGTACGGGACGGATTGTGGTCGATCCCTGTTCCCATGCCGGACAACCCTTTGCGTTACGTACTCGTCTACGCGCTCGCCCTTGACGACGGGCTTGCACTGATCGACGTCGGTTGGGATCACGAACAATCGTGGCAGGCACTCGTCGACGGAATCGCGTCGATCGGTTACCACGTTTCCGAAGTTCGGTATGCAGCAATCACACACCTGCATCCCGATCATTTCGGACTGGCACCGCGCCTTCGGCATGTCAGCGGCGCAACACTTGCGATGCATGTGGCCGATGCGACGCTACTCGGTTACCATGGTCCTGAGCAGGCCCGAGAGGACATCACCGGCTGGAATGTGCAGCTCTCCGAACTCGGGGCGCCGGCCGAAGTGCTCGACGCGTCACGGGTCGATCTGGTGCGGTTCGCCGAACATGAATCCATCGATGTTGTTCTGGGCGATGGGGATTCAATCGACCTACCGGGATGGAATCTGCGCGCGCAATGGACGCCGGGGCACACTCCGGGACATCTCTGCTTCGTAGAAGAGGACAGGGGCTTGTTGTTCAGCGGTGATCACATGCTGCCGCGGATCAGTCCTAACATCTCCACGGTTCCCGGTGAACTCGAGAATCCGCTGCATCGCTACTTGCTTTCGCTCGAGGCAACAACAACCCTGCGCGAATGCGAGGTGCTGCCGGCACACGAGTATCGATTCCGCGGGATCGCTGATCGTGCGCGTCAATTGATGGGGCACCACGAAGAGCGACTGTCGGAAATCGTTGCGGCCGTTGCGATCGAACCCGAATCGACGGCCTGGGAACTCTCGCGCACAATCTCCTGGTCTCGGCCGTTCGATCAGATGTCGCCGCGACTACTGCGATTGGCTGTCCGCGAGACGCACGCTCATCTCGTCGTGTTGGCCAAACGCGAGATGGTGACCGCGTCCGGCCGTTCGCCCGTGCGATGGAGCCTTCGAGAGCTGTGACCTTCAAACATTCTCATCAGGGAAGTAGGAACCGAATATGAGCGCCGTGCTTACGGACTTCGCCGACGGCATCGCCGTCATCACACTCAATCGACCCGAGGCCAAGAATGCAGTCGATCTCGAACTTGCGGGAGCCCTGGCAGCAGCGATCGACGAGTTCGAGGAGAGACCGGATCTCACTATCGGCATCCTGACTGGTGCTGGTGGAACTTTCTGCGCAGGTATGGATCTCAAGGGATTTGCGAGCGGGGAACGGCCGTCGCTGCCCGGCCGGGGATTTGCCGGGTTGACCGAAGCTCCGCCGTCGAAGCCGTTGATCGCAGCGGTCGAGGGTTGGGCACTGGCGGGCGGTTGTGAACTGGCTTTGGCGGCCGACCTGATCGTGGCGTCTACCGATGCGAAATTCGGCTTGCCCGAGGTGAAGCGAGGGCTTGTCGCGGCCGCCGGAGGCCTTCTGCGTCTGCCCAAGATTCTCCCGTATCAGCTAGCCATGGAGATCGCTGTTACCGGTGACCCGCTCAGTGCCACGTTGGCGCATCATCACGGGCTGGTCAATCGGCTTGCCGAACCTGGACAAGCGCTGACCGTCGCACGTGAACTTGCGGCCAGAGTAGCGGCAAACGGTCCGTTGGCCGTTCGAGCGACCAAGCAGGTTCTCGCGATGTCCGCGAACTATACCGATCCGGATGCCTTTGTCGCGCAACGTGAATTCATCGACCCGGTGTTTGCGTCCCGAGACGCTAAGGAAGGTGCGACGGCATTCGCCGAGAAGCGCTCACCTGTCTGGAGCGGTTCATGAGTGCCGAGACCATCGAGCGGGCGGCCGTCAGGATCGAGCGAACCGGCGCTGTTGCCACGATCGTCCTCGATCGGCCACACCGTCGCAATGCTCTTGATCTTGACGCCTGGATCGAGCTTCGCGAGGCACTTCACGAACTTCAGGAGGACTCGCACATTCGCTCTGTGATCCTGACGGGTGCGGGTGGCACCTTCTGTGCGGGTTCCGATCTCGACAAACGAGGCTCGTCGCACCCCCTCGACCGCATGCGTGTCATCAACGCAACTGCTGTCGCGCTGGGTGAGTTTCCCAAGCCCCTGGTGGCGAAGGTCGACGGGTTTGCGGTCGGAGCCGGATGGAACATGGCATTGCTCTGCGACTTCGTCGTGGCAGCGAAGGGTGCGAAGTTCAGTCAGATTTTTGCCAAACGTGGTTTGTCCGTTGACTTCGGTGGGTCGTGGATCCTGCCGAGGCTGGTAGGCATCCAGCAAGCCAAACGATTGGTGATGCTCGCCGAGACCGTCGACGCACAAGAAGCGTACGACCTCGGATTGGTGACCTATCTGGTCGAACCGGCTGAACTCGACAAACACACGTCGGAACTTGCGCAGCGGCTTGCTGATGGTCCGCCTGCTGCGTTGAGTCAGTCGGCGGCCATGCTCGAGCGTCACAGCTCGCTGACCTTACGAGAGGCGTTGGACAACGAGGCGAGTGCGCAAGCCGTCAACTTCGCAACGGACGCTACCGACGCCGTTCGTGCCTTCGTGGAAAAGCGCGAGCCGGTCTTCACCGGAGAATGGGCGGTAGCTGGCGTGGCTCGGGTGGAGTGAGCGACAGATTGCTGGTCGTATGATGGGTGAGTGGACCTGCATTTTGTTACCTACTTCGTCGCTGTTGTCGACCACGGTGGGATAACGAAGGCCGCTCAGGCTCTCTACATTTCGCAGCCCTCGCTCTCTCAGGCGATTCGTACGCTCGAACGTCGGTTGGGTGCCACTCTGTTCGACCGGACCGGTAGGCGGTTGGTTCTTACCGATGCGGGCCGCACGTTCGATCTCGCGGCCCGGCGAATCCTGGCCGACGTCGAGCGCGCGAAGGCCAAGGTGACCGCCGTTCGTGAACTCGAGTTCGGCCGGGTGGACGTCGTGTCGTACTCGGCGTTTTCGATCGATCCGATGGTCGAATTGGTCCGGCGATTCCGGGCTGACTTCCCGAAAATCGTCGTGCGGGTTCTCGACACCTTCGGACCGGCCGGGGTGGATACTGCCCTCAGGCGTGGATCCGCCGAAGTCGGTGTCACCGATCTGAGCGTCGGATACGAAGGTCTGATCACTGCACCGATAGCGACGCAAGAGATGGTGCTTGCCACGTATGTGTTGTTGTCCGACCGGCTTGTGAAACCGCTGGTCGATCCGGTTCGGCGTGAGGTCCTCCACACACTGCCACTGGTAGTTGACCTCGGAGATCAATCGAATCAATTCCGAGGTCTGCTCAGCGCCGGCGCTGAGAACGTCGTGGTGGATTGTGTACATCCGGTGACCACCTGGGAGCTCGTGCGCCGTGGCATCGGAGCCACAGTTGTGCCGAGAAAGGTTGCGCAGCAGCAGATGAAAGATGTGCACACGTTCTCATTCGATCCACCGCTGACCCGAGACGTCGGTCTGGTCTATCGCGCCGGTGAGCAGTCGCCAGCAGCGGCTGCTTTCATCGCCACGGCAGCCGAAATGGCGACCGCTGCTGCGGGATCCACGGCGAAGGGCTGAACTGTGGAATTTCGACAGATGGAGTACTTTCTCGCGGTTGTCGAGAACAAGGGAATCAGCGGCGCGGCGGCCGCGCTGGGCGTAGCTCAGCCGACGGTGTCGCAGGCTCTGCGCGGGCTGGAACGCGAACTGGGAGTGCGGCTCTTCCATCGGATCGGGCGGGGGATGGTGCTCAGTGCGGCCGGGCGCAGTCTGGTGGGGCCGAGTCGCCAGGTGCTTCGTGATGTTGCTGCCGCCGAAGGACAGTTGACTGCCGCCGACGGCGCGGTCGTCGGTCGACTCGACATCATGGCGTTTCCCGCGCTCACGTCGGGGACCATCGTCGATCTGATTGCCGAGTTCTGCATTCGGTATCCCCGTGCACGAGTCAGGTTTTCGGAGTTGGAGCGCGAAGACAATCTCGATTCTCTGATACGTGACGGGCATTGCGAATTCGCAGTTGCCCATCTCCCTCTCGAAGCAGCAAAGGGATTCGAGATCATCGAGCTTGGGGAACAGGACTATCGGTTGGTCTATCCCGCCGGAACCGAACTTCCGGAGGGGCCGGTGCGTCTTGCCGAGATGCCCGATATTCCCATGGTCTTCGTTCCGCGAGGAGCCGCGATGGGTGACGCGATTGAAGATTCGATCCGAAAGGCCGGTACGAGAACGGAACTTGCGGTGGTCACGGATCAACGGGAGTCGCGACTACCGATGGTCATAGCCGGACTCGGCGGGTCGTTAGTCGAGCGTGCCGTGGCAAAGTCGATGCCTGGGCAGGTTGTGGAGCGGGCCTGTGAGCCGAGATTCCTCCGGACATACGGGCTAGTCTTCGACCAGTCCCTCCTCTCTCCGGTAGGGCAGGCATTCGTGAACTTGGTCCACGAATGCCTGCCGAGCTAGCGACGGCAGATACGTTCGCGAGCAGCCTCGTACTCTGCGGCGAGACGCTCGACGACCGCGTGAGTCGGAAGGACAGCGTCGATCGGCCCGATTCCCTGGCCGGCGCCCCAGATGTCGCGCCAGGCCTTGGTGTCGGTATCGGTGGTCGCGAAACTCATTGCGGAAGGATCGGATTCGGCTAAGTTTTCCGGGTCCAAACCGGCGGCAACGATGCTGCCACGCAGATAGTTGCCGTGTACGCCGGTGAACAGATTGGAGTACACGATATCCGCGGCGCCCGAGTCCACGATCATTTCCTTGTATGCGTCATCGGCGTTGGCCTCTTCGGTTGCAATGAATGCCGAGCCGACATAAGCCAGGTCGGCTCCCGCGGCGAGTGCAGCGAGAACCGAATCTCCGTGAGCGATGGCACCCGACAACAGAACTGGACCGGCAAACCACTCACGAATCTCCCGAATCAGGGCAAACGGCGACTGTCTACCTGCGTGACCACCTGCGCCGGCAGCTACCGCAATCAGGCCGTCCGCACCCTTCTCGATCGCCTTGCGTGCAAAGCGATTGTCGATGACGTCATGGAGAACGATTCCGCCGTACGCATGAACCGCATCGTTGATGTCCGTGCGTGCGCCGAGCGAGGTTATGACGATTGGGACCTCGAACTCGGCGATGGTCGCCAGGTCCTCCTCCAGGCGGTTGTTGGACCGATGGACGATGAGGTTGACCGCAAAGGGAGCAGAGGGCTTCTCCGGGTGCTCACGATCATGCTCCTCGCGCGCCACCGTGATCAGTTTGAGCCAATCCCGAAGTGTCGACTGCGGACGGGCATTCAGGGCCGGGAAAGACCCGATGATCCCGGCGGTGCACTGCGCGATGACGAGGTCGGGCGTCGAGATGATGAACATCGGTGAGGCGAGGACGGGTACGCGCAGTTGCGACGTCAGATCTGCGAAGGTTGTCATTTGGAACCTGCCGTGTCGACTGACTCGAGGAGCCTGGACCGGAGATCGGTCTTGAGGACCTTGCCGGCAGCGGACGTCGGGAGAAGCTCTACCGCGACTACCTCGCGAATCTTCTTGTACGGCAATACCTGCTCAGCAACAAATGCCTTGATCTGCTCGGCGTCGAACTCGGCACCTGGAGTCATCACCACGAAGGCGACGGGTTCCTGGCCATTGCTCCCCACTTCGCGGCCGACGACCGCAGCAGTCGAGATCGCCGGATGCGAGACCAGAATCTCTTCGAGTTCACGCGGATAGACGTTGTACCCCTTGTAGATGAGCATGTCCTTGGCTCGGTCGCAGATGAAGAGGTATCCGTCCGAGTCCAGGTACGCGATGTCTCCTGTGTCCAGCCAGCCGTCGACGAACTGTTCAGCGGTGGTTTCCGGGTGTCCGAGATAGCCGTCGGTGACCTGAGGTCCACGCACCCACAGCTCGCCACGTTCGTTCTCGCCCAGAACGGTCTTCCGGTCGAGTTGATCGCGAATCTGTATCTCGGTGTCGAAGATCGGGAGGCCGACGCTGCTCTGCCGGTATTGCGAGCCGTTGATCAGCGGAGCGGCCGTGACCACACAAGTGGCCTCCGTCAGTCCGTATCCCTCGACGACCAGCGCTTTGGGAAAGGCGTGGCGGAGCGCAGCGAGCGTGACGCTGTCGATCGGGGCAGCGCCGGAGGACACGACACACACGCTGTCGGTGTTACGTACCGTAGCGTCGGGATGAACCGACAGTGCGTGCCACATGGCGGGAGACCCGGTGAGGTAGGTGGCCCCGTGCTTTTCGATCAGCTCGAGCATCCGGCCGGGTTCGAACCGGCCGGCAAATACCTGGGTGAGTCCGGAAATCAACAGGAACGACGTGTTGAGCAACGAATGTGCGTGGAAGAGCGGTGAGACCACGATGGTCGCCCCGGTTCCCGGCGTCGGACCGAGCACGTCGAGGCCGTCGATGCGTCGTGGCGTGACCAGACCGTCGGCACCTGCCTCCAATTCGTGCCCGGTCCTCCAACCACACATCTGCGTGATGTTGCCGACGACGTTGCGGTGAAGAACGCGAACACCTTTGGAGACTCCGGTGGTTCCGCCAGTGAACGCGATGTGTGCGATGTCATCGCTGCGGACGGAGGTAGGGGTGAATTCGGTGGGTAGATCGGCGATGAATGCGTCGAACGCGACGACCGGCTCCGGTGTGTCGAGCGCGCCCTCGGTGTCCTGAACCATCACGATTCTACGGACGGTGCTTCCTGAAGAAGCCGCGAGAAGGACGTGCAGCTGCGAACTCTGCGTGACGGCAGCAACGGCCGACGTCTCTTCGATCTGCTTGCGCAGGCCGAGCTCTGGCTGCAGCGGATTGACCAACGTAACGGTTGCCCCGGCTTGCAGGCAGCCGTAGTAGGCCTGGAGGAACTCGACGCAGTTCCCGAGGTGCATTAACACCACGTCACCGACGCCAACGCCCGCCTGCCTCAGTGCTCCGGCGAATTGCGCACTGCGCTCACCGAGTTCGCGGAACGTGCACGTGCGGTCGCCGTCCACGACGGCGAGGCGATCGCCGTAGAGTGCCGCCATGCTGGGGGCCCAGTACGCCATTGTGGTATCCGGGTAGTGCATGTTGTGGCGCAGTTGTGGATTGGCGATCACGCCGGCGCCCGTCACCGGGGAGCCATCCGGATAGCGCCGTCGAGCCTGATGGTTTCGCCGTTCAGATAGTCGTTCTCGAGCATCGAGACGGCCAGCTGACCGAACTCGTCCGGGCGACCCAGCCGTGAAGGGTTGGGAACCGAGGCTTCGAGGGCAGTGCGCACGTCTTCGCGCAGGCGCGCCAGTAGGGGAGTGTCCATGATGCCTGGGGCGATGGTGTTGACGCGGATCCCACGGCTGGCGAGATCGCGAGCAGCGGTGACCGTCATGCCGACGATCCCGGCTTTTGATGCCGTGTAGTTGATCTGACCGATCTGACCTTCGAATGCTGCGACCGACGCCGTCATGATGATGGCACCTCGCTCACCGTCCACGGCGTCGAGTTCGGCCATCCTCTCGGCGCCGAGACGAAGCGCGTTGAACGAACCGACAAGGTTCAGTTTGACGACGAACTCGAAATCCTCGACCGATCCGGCTTTTCCGTCCTTGTCGAGAATGCGCATGCGACGCCCCGCGCCCGCGCAGTGGACGACGCCGCGGAGGCCACCACGCTCGTGCGCCGCGTCGAGCGCGTCTGCGAACTGTTCGCTGTCGGTGATGTCGGCCTCGGCGAATTGCACTGCCTCTCCGAGGTCGGCCGCTATCTGTTTACCGTCGGAGGACGGCAGATCGATCAACGTGACGTGCGCTCCGGCGTCGAGCAGCCGTCGAGCGGTGGCCAGGCCCAAGCCTGAAGCGCCGCCGGTGATCGCGGTGGAAAGTCCTTCGAGTTTCATGAATGAGTTCTTCTTTCCTGCTGGATGACATGTAGGCCCGAAAATCGGTTCGGGTCAGATCAATTCGAGAATCGTCGCGTTGGCCATGCCGCCGGCTTCGCACATCGACTGCAGTCCGTAGCGAATTCCCTGATCGCGCATGTGATGTGCTAGCCGAGTCATCAAGATCGCGCCGGATCCACCGAGCGGGTGGCCGACGGCGATCGCTCCGCCGAGCGGATTCAATCGATCGATGGCCGCGCCGGTTTCGGCCTGCCAAGCAAGCGGAACGGGCGCGAACGCCTCGTTGATCTCGAAGGCGCCGATGTCGTCTATGGACAACCCGGATCGCTCCAATGCCTTTGCAGTGGCGGCAATCGGACCGGTGAGCATGATGACCGGATCAGCGGCCGCGACCACTGCAGTGTGAATCCGGACGAGTGGCTTCCACCCGTGTGCTCGGGCGTATTCACTGGTCGTGACGAGTGTGGCGCCCGCTCCGTCGGAGATCTGAGAAGAGTTGCCTGCGTGGATCACTCCGTCTGCGTCGAATGCCGCCGGCAGCTTCGCGAGCGACTCCACGCTTCCCCCTCGCCGTATCCCTTCGTCCTGCGATAAATCGGCGATGGTGGCAATCTGTCCGGTGAATGCTCCAGTATCAGTGGCACGGGCCGCGAGTTCATGTGAGCGGAGAGAGTATTCGTCGAGCGCCGTCCGTGTGAGTGCCCATTTGCGGGCCATCATCTCGGCGCCGGTTCCCTGACTGAATCCATCGACACCGAAGCGTTCGAGGACCGACGGCGGGAAATGCTCACCGTTCTTGCTGGCGGTTCCCATCGGTACTCGCGACATCGACTCGACGCCGCCGGCGACAACCACGTCGTTCTGACCGGAGATGACGGTAGCGGCGGCAAAGGAGACTGCCTGCTGGCTCGATCCGCAGGCCCGGGTCAGTGTGACACCGGGAACGCTGTCGGGCCAACCGGCGGCGAGTGCCGCTGTGCGGGCGATGCTTCCGGCCTGTTCACCGACCTGACTGACGCACCCCCAGATCACGTCGTCGACCGTCGCTGCGTCGAGTCCGGTGCGCTCTGCGAGTGCACGTAGGACGTGTGCGGACAAATCGGCCGGATGGATCTCCGAGAGGGAGCGGCCGCGACGGCCGATCGGTGTACGTACTGCGTCGACGATGACGGCATCTCGCATGTATCTCTCCTGCTGTTCGTGCCCGGTGTTGCAACGGTGCGGTTGGGGCGTGCTTCGAGTCGATCACGAGCGGCAACGTCCCGGCAATGTCTTTCGGTGAATGGCTTTGTTAGCGAATGGCTATGAGTAGTGCACTCAGCCGCGGATGAGCTTGCGGTCGCGATCCGGATTGGCGAAGACGAGGACCAGAACGGCGGCGATGACGCCGATGATGCCGATTGCCTGGAAGGACTGGGCGTAGCCGTCGGCCGGCGTTGCGGCATTGTCCACGATGACTCCCGTTGCGTATGGCGCAATCAGGCCGCCGATCGACATGATGGCGAGGAAGAATCCCATGGTTCCGGCTGTCTGCTGCGGCGGGCACAGTTCGGAGATCGCAGCATTGATGAGAGGAAAAGTGATTGCCGAGAATCCGTAGCCGATCGAGACGATGGCAACAGCGACGGCGGGAGTGGAAATCTGAGGCAGGAACAGGAGTATCGACCCGCAAATCAGAACGCCGACACAGGGAACGATGACACGAACCGCACGAGACGTGAAACCGCGGCCGATCAACTTGTCCGTGACGGAACCGGACGTGATCATGAGGATCAGACCGACGATCGAGGGCAGCGCGAACATCGAACCGGCTTGCATTGCACTGTAACCGAGGCCGACCTCGAAGTACGACGGCAGCCAGGTGAGGACCACTGTGGTCAACGCGTAGATGGCGGCAATGAGGAAGCAGCAGCTGACAAAAGTGCGGGAGAGCAGGATCTTGCGCCACGGAACGTTCGGTTCGGTGACTGCCTTTGTTGTCGTCTCGACCGCTTCTCCTGGATCGGCATGTCTGGTCGCCTTGACTGCCTTGCTCGTGTACGGACCCTCGGACCAACCGGCCAGCCAACAACCCATCCACACCAGACCGAGAACGGAGAGCGAGAGAACCGCTGCACGCCAACCGTAATGGACCGCGATGAATGTGAGCACCGGTGCGAGCGCGATCTTTGCCACGGAGGCGGATCCGGCGAGCATCGCGCCGGGGAGGCCACGCTTGGCCGGTGGATGCCATGAGTAGGCGGCAGTGTGCATCAACGCCGAGCTGGGGCCTTCGGCAAGTCCCAAAAGCATGCGAGAGACGATCAACATCGCGAGACTTGCGCCGAGAACCAGGGGAAGCATGACTACGGACCAGATCGCAGCCAAGATCAGCAGCGCCCAACGCAGGGTGAGGTACTTGTTCAGTGGTCCGGCCAGGAAGCCGCCGATGCAGAACATCAGAAAGAAGAGCGAGCCGACCATGCCGATTTGCGACGACTTCAGTCCGAGTTCGCGTGCAAGCGGTTGAGCGATGATTCCGAGGACTGCTTTGTCTGCGTAGTTGACTATGTAGAGGAACACGACCAGTCCGGTCATAGACCAGGCGCGCTTGCGAGTTCCGAAGACAGGGACCGAAGTCGATTCAGGTTGGACGTCGTTACGATGCTGCGCGATGTTGGCCACGGGCGTCCTTCGAGGTTGGTAGGCGGTTGCGATCGTGATCGAAGCACGGCCTCGAAGCGATCGGTTGTGTGCGTTGCCGGCTGCCCTATTCAACGTGTTCTGGATCACTTTCGGCAATGTCGCGTCGGTGATCGGAACGATAGCGGTTGCCTATGTATCGCAGGTCAGGGCGCATTGGAATGCCCTATCGGACGCATAGGCGACGAGTGTTGGATCGAACGCGGCAGATTGAGGCAAGGTGACAAAAAAGGATCACCCTGTTTCCCTCGACCGACTGGAGTTCATACATGCAGCGCACCGTGTTCAACGAGGATCACGAGGCATTCCGGGCTACCGTCCGCGATTTCATCGCGAAGGAAGTGACGCCAGTCCACGAGAAGTGGGAAGAGGACGGTCACCCACCCCGTGATTTCTATCGCCGACTGGGTGAGCTGGGCGTACTCGGAATTCAGGTGCCGGAGGAATATGGCGGAGGCGGGGAGTCCTCGCTCAAATTCAATGTCGTCGTCGCCGAGGAAGTTGCCGCGGCCGGGGCGTCGTTCGGCTCGCAGTCGGTTCATACGAACCTGATCCTGCCGTACCTGCTCGAGTACGCGAACGATGAACAGAAGAATCGGTGGCTGCCCGGGTTTGCGTCTGGTGATCTGATGTTTGCGATTGCGATGACCGAACCGGGAACGGGTTCGGACCTGGCTAACATTGCGACGTCGGCCAAGCTGTCCGAGGACGGTACACACTACGTGGTCAACGGTGCCAAGACGTTCATCACCGGAGGTGTGCTGGCCGATCGGATATTGGTGGTGTGCCGCACTTCGCCCAGTACAGCGGAGAACCGTCGTAGCGGACTGTCGATTCTGGTGGTCGACACGTCGTCACCCGGCTTCTCGGTGGGGCGCAAGATCAACAAGATCGGACTCAAGACCTCGGACACTGCGGAACTTTCGTTTGTCGACGTCCAGGTGCCTGTCGAGGATCGGCTCGGCGAAGAAGGCCACGGCTTCAGCTATCTGACCCACAACCTGGCTCAGGAACGATTGACCATTGCTTTCGGCGCGGCCGCGTCTGCCACTGCAGCGCTTCGATTTGCCATCGACTATGTCAAGGATCGCAAGGTCTTCGGCAAGCCCGTTGCAGCGTTCCAGAACACCAAATTCGTTCTGGCAGAGTGCGCTACCGAAGTCGACGCCATCCAGTTGGTGTCTGACAACGCACTAGAGTGCCACGACCGTGGCACGCTGACGATTCCGGACGCGGCGAAGGCAAAGCTGTTCTGTACCGAGGCGGCAGGTCGAGTAATCGACAAATGCCTCCAGTTGCACGGTGGGTACGGGTACATCACCGAGTACCCCATCGCTCGCCTCTACGCTGATACACGCGTCACGCGAATCTACGGTGGTACAAGTGAAGTCATGAAAACCATCATCGCGAAAGATCTTGGCCTCTGACAGTTCCCTTGCGCGCATACAACTTCGGCCTCGGGAGAGTTTCCCGAGGCCGAAGTTGTATGCGGGTGATCAGAGTGCCGGAACGCCGACTATGCCGTTCTTTGCCAGCTCGGCCGCACGATCTGCAGTCGTGCCGAGGATCTCGGCCAGTACGGTCACGGAATCTTCGCCGACTACCGGGGCGGGTCCGGTCGTGAAGTGAGTTCCGTTGAATGATGCGGGATGACCGGCGGCGAGGTAGGAACCGATACGAGGTTGTTCGAGCGTCGTGAACATCGGGTTCTTTTCGAGTTCGCCGGATTCGACAACCGTTTCGAAACTCCGGTAGCGCTCGGACAGGATCGATGTCTTGTCCAGTGCTGCAGCAACTTCGCTACCGCTGTGTTCACGAAACCAACGCGAGAACAATGCGGTGAGCACCTCGCGGTGGGTGTACCGGTCGGCTTCGGTGGTGAAATCTGCGCCCAAGGCAGCTTCGACGGCTTCGACGGCTTCGGTTGTTCCGGTCATGGCCGTGAGGTCACGGAAATGGCGGGTGGTCAGCGCGACGATCATGAAACGTTCGTTGTCGCTGGTGACGAAGTCGATTCCGTAGGTTCCGTAGACGGCGTTGCCGCCGGATGTGCGGCTGTGTCCGTTGATCTGGACTTCGGTGAAGTATCCGAGGGTGCCCGCCGTTGCGAGCGCGACATCTTCGAGGGGGAGGGTGATCTGGGATCCCTCGCCGCTGATGTCACGTTTGCGTGCTGCTGAGGTGATGGCAAGTGCTGCATGTAATCCGCAGGCCATGTCCCAGGCGGGGAGTACGTGGTTGACGACGCCGGCGTGGTCTGCAGGCCCGGTCATCATCGGAAATCCCAATCCGGCGTTGACGGTGTAGTCGACGCCGGGGGAGCCGTCGCGGCGGCCGAGGATTTCGAGGGTGATGACGTCGCTGCGCAGAGCGGTGAGGGTGTCGTGGCTCATCCAGGCGCGTCCGCCGGCGTTGGTGACGAGGATGCCGTTGCCGGGGCCGGGTGCGGTGACCAGTTGTTGGACCAATGCTTGCCCCTGTTCGGAGCGCATGTTTACTGCGAGTGACTTCTTGCCTTTGTTCAGGCCGGTCCAGTAGATGCTCTCGCCGTGATCGGTGACCGGCCAGCGGTTGTAGTCGGCAGCGCCGCCGATGGGGTCGATTCGGATGACCTCGGCACCGAGTTGGGAGAGTGTCAGTCCGCAGAGGGGAGCGGCGACAAAACTGGAGATCTCGATGATGCGCAGTCCTGTCAACGGGCCTGCGGATGTGTTGGGGGTCGTCATGATGGTCCTTAGCGTCTCGGTCATGCCATCAACGCTGTGAATCGCCAGTCCAGCACGGGGGTGTCGGTGGCAGAGCTGTTGTGGGAGAAAACAAGTGATCGAAGCTCGACTGCGGTGCCGTGTTCGAGTGGGGTGGCGCTTTCGACGTGCAGTTCGCTGGTGAGGGTGTCGCCTTCGTGGACGGGTCCGGTGTGATCACAGGAATGCCAGCCGAGGACGGTGACCAGGTTCGGCAGTGCCCGCGTCGCCTGGGCGAGGGCGATCCCGATGGTGTGGCCACCGTAGACGAGACGGCCGTGGGCGCCGACGCGTTCGTCGTGATGTGTCGCCGCGATGTTGAGGCTCAGGCGGGCGAGTTCGGGTGCGCTGGAGACGACGTCGCCGCTGCTGCGGTGGATTGAACCGACCAGTGTCTGCTCGAAGTGCTTGCCGGGAACCTTGTTCCGGTAGGCGTCGAGGTTCCACTCGCGCGGCGTCTCGTACGGTGCGGGGGCGTCGGGGCCGATGGAGGAGAGATCGTCGTCGTGGCGTGTGCGCTTCTCGTCGGGTGTGCCGCTCAGTGGCAGCATCGCGCACCGGTAGAAGTCGAGGACGGTGTTGCCGTTTTGGTCGGTGGACGTCATCCGTAGTGCCGCAAGGCCGGTGGGTGCGCGGCCGGGTTTGGACGAGTTTTCGCGCAGGCCGACAACTTCGGTGCGCGTGTACAGGGTGTCGCCGAGGACGGGGAAGCGGTGGAATCGCAGTCCGCGGTAGAAGAGGTTGGCTTTCACGTGGTGGGTGACCACGGTGGACTGGCCGATCGCGATGTCGGTGATCAAACCGGGATTGGCGACGGGTGCAGCGCCGGTGACCGCTGTCGAGAGGTGTGCGTCGAGCGGCAGTCGCATCCGGTCGCCGAGGATGGCCTGGTGGGTGGCGGCGAGGCCACTTGTCAGTGTCACGGCGGGGGCTTCGTCGAAGATTTGGCCGTGGGTGAGTTCGTCGAAGTACGGTCCGCCGACACGGTGTTCGCTCATGCGTTGACTCCTTCTGCTCGGGCGAGTGTGCGACGTGCTGCTACCGCGACGGCTTCGTCGAGCATCTGGCCGTCGAGTTGCGCGGCGCCGGCTCCGGAGGCTTCGGCTTCCTCGAGGGCGCCGAGAACGCGTCGGGCGTCGGCGACATCGGAGTCGGACGGTGTGAATGCTGCTGTCGCGGAGTCGATCTGCGCGGGGTGGATGACCCATTTTCCGTCGAATCCGAGGGCGCTGGTCCAGGCTGCGGAGTGGCGGAAGGCGTCGTTGTCGGCGATTCCGAGAAACGGTCCGTCGATGGCGGCGATGCCTGCGGTGCGGCAGGCGATCAGAATTCTGTCCTGCACGGCCAGCCAGTGCTCCGGGAGTGCGGTCCGTGAGCGTCCCAGTGCTGCACCGAGATCGGCGTATCCGATGACAAGTGCCTGCAGGCGCGTCGTGGCTCGGGTGACGGCGTCGACGTTCGAGACACCCAACGGTGTCTCGATGAGCGCTTGAAGGGTGACGGAGTGTGCGCCTGCTGCGACGAGCAGTCGCTGCGCGTCGAGGAGGTTCTCGGGGGACTCCACTTTCGGGACTATCGCACTGGTCAATGATTCGTCGAGTGCGCCGCACGCGGTCATGTCGGCCTCGAACCACGGTGTGGTCGGTCCGTTGACGCGCACGGACACGGTCCGGGACGGGCCGAACTCGCGAACGAGTTCGGCGACGAGTTCGCGGGCTGTGTGTTTGTTGGCCGTGGTGACGGCGTCTTCGAGATCGAGGATCACCTCGTCCGCGGTCGAGTTCAGTGCTTTGCGTGCCTTGCGCTCGTCGCTGCCGGGCGCGACGAGGGCGGTGCGTCGTCGGACAGTGCGGTACTCGTTGTTCGTCACGTGTGTCGATTACCTCTATCAGGGCCCAAATGTACGGCCAGTTGAGAATGTTGTGAGTTGCCGTGAATAGGTTGAAATTGTGTCGATATTTCCAGAATTGCACTGGTCTTGCCACGATGCTGGCAGCATTTGTGGGTGACTGTCAAGGCGAAGTATTGACAAAGGGCGAACAATGGCCAAATATGGCCGTACAAACTTTGAACAATGTCGAGGCGGATTCATGCTCAAGCTCAACGACGAAGAGACCTTTCTGGTCGATACGGTGCGATCGTTCATAGATCGCGAGGTCAAGCCCTCCGTGCAGGAGGTGGAGCACGCGAACGAATATCCCGAAAAGTGGATCGACCAGATGAAGCAGATCGGGATCTACGGCCTCGCCATTCCCGAGGAGTACGGCGGAGCCCCGGTGTCGATGCCGTGCTACGCGATGGTGACTCAGGAATTGGCTCGCGGATGGATGACCTTGTCCGGCGCTATGGGCGGACACACCGTCGTCGCCAAGCTGATCACGCTGTTCGGCACCGAGGAACAGAAGCAGAAGTACCTGCCGCGGATGGCAACCGGCGAGATTCGCGCCACGATGGCGCTCACCGAGCCCGGCGGCGGCTCGGATCTCCAGGCGATGACCACCAACGCCAAGAGCGACGGCAGCGATCTGGTCATCAACGGAGCGAAGACCTGGATCACCAATGCCCGGCGATCCGGTGTGATCGCATTGCTGTGCAAGACAGATCCTTCGGCAAGTCCGCGTCATGCCGGTATCTCGATCGTCCTGGTCGAACAAGGTGATGGGCTCACCGTTTCGCGGGATCTCCCCAAGCTCGGCTACAAGGGTGTCGAGAGCTGCGAGTTGTCGTTCGACAACTACCGTATCTCCGAAGACGCGATCCTCGGCGGCGTACCGGGCAAAGGTTTCGGGCAGATGATGAAGGGCCTCGAAACCGGCCGTATCCAGGTGGCCTGCCGTGCGCTCGGCGTTGCGACCGCTGCACTCGAAGATTCGCTTGCCTACGCCCAGCAGCGTGAGAGCTTCGGAAAGCCGATCTGGAAGCATCAGTCGATCGGTAACTACCTTGCGGACATGGCCACGAAGTTGACCGCGGCCCGGCAATTGACCTGGCACGCGGCGGAAAAGTACGACAGCGGCGAGCGGTGCGACATGGAAGCCGGGATGGCCAAGCTGTACGCGTCCGAGATCGCCATGGAAATTGCGCTGTCCGCGGTCCGCATTCACGGTGGCTACGGCTACTCGACGGAATACGACGTAGAACGCTACTTCCGGGACGCTCCACTGATGATCGTGGGCGAGGGTACCAACGAGATTCAGCGCAATGTCATCGTCGCGCAGCTGGTTGCGCGCGGTGGTCTGTGACCACTCTGTGAGCCAGTAGAATCTGAATGCTATGAGCGGTAAGGAAAGAGAGACGGAGCCGGCGTACCAACGCCTCTCCCGTGAGCTTCGTCAGCAGATATCCGCCGGAACTTACCGCGACGGCCTTCAGCTACCCACCGAATCCGAACTGGCGACTCAGCACGGCGTGAGCCGCCAGACGGTTCGACGAGCATTCCACGACCTGGTGTCCGAAGGCATCGTGTATCGGGTTCCGGGTCGTGGCACGTTCGTGACGGAGAACAGTGGCCAGTATCTGCGGCATCTGGGGTCCATCGAAGACCTGATGAACCTGTCGAACGACACGACGATGGAAGTGGTGTCGCCACTGGTTCGGCGCGTGGATATCGAAGCGGCAAGTAGGCTTCGATTGGATACTGACGTGGTGTACACGGTGGTATTTCGCCGATTTCATGAAGGAATTCCCTTCGTGCAGACCACCGCGCACCTGCCCGAAGCTGTTGCCCGTCATATTGTCGACGCGCCCGAAATGCTGGCCGGTGCCGTCAGTTCCTACACCGTGATCGGATTGTTGGAGCCCCTGCTGGCCAGTCCGATCATTGAAGCAGCGCAGTCGATTACAGTTGCGCCAGCCACTGCTGACGTGGCCAGAGACGTCAACTGTGAACCCGGGCACGCGATGTTGCGCGTCGATCGTCTGTATACCAATGCTGCCGGGCTGGCCAACGAATTGTCGGTCAGCTACTTCCTGCCCGAGCAGTACACCTATCGAGTGACGCTACGACGAGGTGCGCACTAGCGGATTCCGCGGTGGTATCTCGTTGTCACCCAAATTCTCTCAGGAGAGACTATGCGAGTATTCAACGGAATCGACGACGTCGAGTCGGCAGTAGGCGAGCACCTCGGATACAGCGAGTGGTTTCCGGTCACTCAGGAACGAGTCGACAAGTTTGCCGACGCGACCGAAGACCGTCAGTGGATTCACGTGGATCCTGAACGCGCCGCGCAGGGTCCGTACGGCGGCACCATCGCACACGGCTACCTGACTCTGTCGCTGTTGCCTGTGCTCGGTGCCCAGGTGATGCGCGTCGACGGCATAGCGATGACTGTCAACTACGGTACCAATAAGGTCCGTTTCCCCGAGCCGGTCAAGGTTGGTTCGTCGGTTCGGGCAGGTGCCGAAGTTCTCTCGTTCGAGCGAACCCTCAAAGGGGCCACCGTGGTAGTTCGATACACGATCGAGATCGAGGGCGCTACGAAGCCGGCTCTTGTTGCCGAGACGGTCCGTCTGCTCGTTGCCTGAGCCATTCTTCTACTTACAGAACAAGATTCGAGGAAATCATGAAACGAGCAGCGCTGGTTGCGCCGGTTCGTACCGGGGTGGGCCGCTTCGGCGGGGCACTGCGTGATGTGCCTGCCGAGACTTTGGCAGCCACGGTAATCAGGGAGACGGTTCGTCGCAGTGGCATCGATCCGGCGCGCATCGACGATGTTGCGATGGGCCAGTCGTACGCCAATTCGGAAGCGCCGTGCATCGGCAGGTGGGCAGCACTCGAGGCCGGGCTTCCCATCTCGGTTGCCGGTTTTCAGACCGATCGTCGATGCGGAACGGGTCTGCAGGCCATTATCACCGCGGCGTTGATGGTTCAAACAGGCGCTGCCGACGTAGTTCTCGCGGGCGGCGTCGAATCGATGAGCGGTATCGAGCATTACGCCACCGGAGCACGATGGGGCACCAAAGCCGGTGGGCTGCAACTGTTCGACAGGCTTGACCGTGGCCGCGAGCGGTCACAGCCGGAATGGCGATTCGGCAAGATCAGCGGCATGATCGAAACCGCGGAGAATGTTGCTCAGCGCTGCGATATCAACCGCGAGCAGTCCGATCAGTTTGCGGTGGACAGTCATCGCAAGGCGACGGCTGCGCGAGATTCCGGCCGTTTCGACGCCGAAATAGTCTCCGTGGAACTGACCGACCGCAAGGGCAACGTCACGGAGTTCCGCAGTGACGAGGGAATCCGCGACGATACGTCGATGGACACACTCGGGCGGTTGCGGACCGTCACGAAGGGTGGCGTCGTCACAGCCGGAAACGCCAGTCAGCAGAATGACGCTGCGGCAGCGATGTTGGTGGTTGCGGAAGATCGCCTCGACGAGTTGGGTCTCGAACCGATCGGCTTCCTGGACAGTTGGGCTGCCGCGGGCTGTGAACCCGCGCTGATGGGACTCGGCCCCGTCGCCGCAGTATCGAAGCTCTTCGCCAGGACCGGCGGCAATTTCTCCGATTTCGAGTTGGTGGAGTTGAACGAGGCATTTGCGTGCCAGGTTCTCGGTGTCGTGAGGGAATGGGGCTTCGAGGACCTCGACCGGCTCAACGTCAACGGTTCCGGAATTTCACTCGGACATCCCGTCGGCGCGACGGGTGCCCGAATGGCGACCACCGCCCTGCACGAACTCAACCGCCGCGGCAGTGGAAAAGCGCTGTTGACCATGTGCATCGGCGGCGGGCAGGGACTAGCTGCTGTAGTGGAATCCGCCTGAGTGCACCCTGGGTACACTCCGTATGAGGGATAACAGCACTACGGAGGCGGTCGGGCATGGAGTCAAGCGGCGCTTTGAACATCGCCGATGTCCGGCGCGGGCAGGCGGCGCTCGAGGGTCTGGACGTGACTGTGTGGGCCAACAGATTTGAACTGCTGTCCGATGCCAATCGCCTTCGGCTTCTCCTGTGCCTGCATCACGCGCCGGGTATCTGCGTCACGGACCTGTCCGTGGCATTGGGAATGAGCGGGACGGCTGTCTCGCATGCACTTCGGCTGCTTCGGAGCCAGGGGTGGGTGACTGCGACGCGAGACGGCCGTTCGATGCGCTACCAATTGGCTGACGACACCGTTCACCAGCTACTGCACTCGATCGGCGCTACGCATTTCGGTGACGATCCCACGTCGGGTCACACACACGACTGAATTACGGAGTGGCGAAGAATTTCTCCACTGCCGGTGCGGCATTCGGGTTTCCGTTCATGATGCCGTTGCCGAGGCCGATGCCCGTTCCGATGGCTCCACCGACGATGCATCCCGCGATGAAATTGGGGAAGATCGACAAGCAACCGATCCCGATGCCCGTGGCCGCTCCGCCGAGCGTCGACTGCAAGCCGCCGTTGTTCCACCCGATATTGATTTCGTTTGTCATGGTGTCGAACGCAGCTTGTTTGGCATCGTTACCAGGGAAGAGCGTCGCTGCAGTCGGACTGTTCGTGCTTACCGGTGGGTTGAACGGATCGAAGCCGGTGTTCGGTGCTGCCACAGCCGTGCCGGCGCCCGCGCCGACGGCGGCAACGACAATCGCGGTCATGGTCAGAGTTCGGGACAGTTTCATGGGAAAACCAATCTGTCTGTGTGGAACTTTCGGGCACAAGCGGACCCGTCGTTCTGCGCGCGACGGGTCGTGAGATGTGGCTACCCGCCTCTGAGGTTCTTGAAACCGTCCATCCGACTCTGAGGTTCTTGAAACCGTCCATCCGACTCTGAGGTTCTTGAAACCGTCCATTCTCGTTCGGTTTCTGCAGGTTGAGCCGGATTGTTCGTTGGAGCGTCGAGCGCTTCTTGCTTTGGTTCGAACTTTGCCTTCTCGCACGCTGTTCGACCGATACGGGGGCGGGCCTTGCATCCTGAACTAATTCATACTAATAATTAGCATGTTAATGAGTGATGTGGCACACGCCGACGAATATTCAGGTCGTGCGCATCGCCGGAAGTAAGGCCACATGCGTTGACCGTCTCGAAGGAGGAACACGATGCCTGCTGACACTGTCACGGGGAATGAATTGGCGGCGGTGCTTGCTCGTGTGGAGCGCCTCGAGCAGATCGAGGCGGCGCGCGGTGTATTCGCGGACTACGCAACCGCCGTCGATAATCACGACGCCGATGCACTTCGTCGTCTCTACACCGCGCGTAGCATTCTGGATACTCGGGTCGGAACCTTCACTGGTACAGACGAAATTGCGGCGTTCTTCGACAGGGCATGGGCTGCCGGGCCATCAGGTAAGAGGCACTTCGTTTCCAATATCACGGCCACCTGGATGTCTTCGAACGTCGTCGCCTTGGATGCCTATTTCTTCTACGTCGGACGTCCGTCCGAGGACTCGGTAATCGGTTGGGGCGCATACCGTTGCACCGTGGATACGGTCGGCGTTCCGACCATGATCGACCACAGGATCACCCTAGAGATGGGAACCACTCTCGCGGCCGGTTGGTCTGCCCCGGTCGGATGCTGACCAGAGAGTTCGCAGGACAGTCGAGGAAGAGGATTCGAGCCGAATGACCTATGTGATCACACAGCCGTGCTGCAACGATGCGAGTTGCGTCAGCGTATGTCCGGTGAACTGCATCCATCCGACTCCCGATGAGTCGGAGTTCATGCGGACCGAGATGTTGTTCATCGACCCTGCCACGTGTATCGACTGTGGCGCATGTGTCGAGGAGTGCCCGGTCGAGGCAATTCTCGATGACGAGTCGCTCGACGAGGGGCAGCAGCGGTACCTGCAGATCAATGCGGACTACTACACAGATCACGATGTGACCGCAGGGTTGGTCGTGCCTGGCAAGAACCTGCCACTCATCGACGGTGAAAAGGTGAACGTCGCGATCGTCGGGGCGGGGCCGGCGGCTTTCTACGCCGCCGGCGAACTGGTGAAGCACCCAGCCGTGCGCGTCGACATGTTCGATCGACTCCCCACTCCGTACGGCCTGGTTCGGGCCGGGGTGGCGCCGGATCATCCCTCGACGAAACAAGTGGAGAAGACCTTTGCGGCTATCGCCGCGAGAAAGTCGTTCGAGTACTTTCTCAACGTCGAGGTCGGCCGGCATGTCAGCACCGACGAACTGCGTGAACGGTATGGCGCAGTGATCTACGCGCACGGCGCGTCCACCGACAAGCGTCTGGGAATCGTTGGTGAGGACCGCGCGGGCAGTATAGCGGCAACTGATTTCGTGGCCTGGTACAACGGACATCCGGACTACGCAGATCGACAGTTCGACCTGTCCGGTTCGCGGGCCGTTGTCGTCGGCAATGGCAATGTCGCGTTGGACGTAGCGCGAATACTTCTTACGAACCCTGATGTGCTCAGAACCACCGACATTGCGAACCATGCTCTGGAAGCCTTGGGCAGGTCGCGAATTGACGAAGTGGTAATCATGGCCAGGCGAGGGATCGCGCAGGCTGCGTACACCGTCGGAGAGTTTCTGGCGATGGGTGACTTGCCAGGTGTGGATGTGATTATCGACCCCGATGAACTGGTTCTGGATCCGGTCAATGCAAAGGCGCTCCTTGACGGAACTCTCGACTCGACGATTGCGACAAAACTTCGGATCGCCAAGGAGTTCGCCGCCCGGATGCCGACGGAAGGGGCCAAACGGGTCGTGTTCCGGTATCTGCTCTCGCCCATTGCGATCGACGGCGCCGGGGATCGAACCGATTCGGTGCGCTGCGTGCGCAATGCGTTCGGCGTGTCGCCGGGTAGTGGCGCGGCGGTCGCACCGACAGGTGAGGAGTTCGACCTTCATGCCACGTTGGTGATGCGGGCAATCGGCTACACCGGCCTGGCTCTCGACGGCGTGCCGTTCGACGACGGAGCCGGAGTCGTTCCCAACGTCGAAGGCCGGGTCGTCGGCGCGACTGGTGGGGACGTAGTACCCGGGGTCTACGTGACGGGGTGGATCAAACGAGGCGCCACCGGCGGTATCGGTCGAAATCGTATGTGTGGGGAAGAGACTGCACGAGCGGTTATCGCAGACCTACGAGCCGGGGTTCTTCCGGAACCGAGCAAATCTCCGGCTGATATTGCAGACCTGGTATCCGGGCGCGGCGCGGACCTTGTCGACGGATCAGGTTGGAAGAGGATCGACGCGGTTGAACGGGCGGTCGGGTCGGAAACGGGACGTCGCCGAGTCAAGCTGATTCGCATCGAGGAGATGGCATCTGTCGCTCGAGGATGAAGCTCGAAATATATTGACGAACATGATGATTGGTCGATATCGGATATATGTAGTTCACTGAGACAGTAGATGACGGGAGCAGAAATGTCCGACCGATTGCATGGCAAGGTTGCACTGATTACCGGTGGAGCGAGCGGGATCGGCGCAGGAACCGCACGTCGATTTGTCTCTGAAGGGGCGCGTGTAGTCATCGCGGACCTCCAGGTGGGCGCGGGTGAAGCTCTGGCCGCCGAGCTCGGCTCAGCGGCTGTATTCGTGCACACCGATGTTACCGAGGAATCGAATATTGCTGCAGCCGTCGACGCGGCGGTCGAGCAGTTCGATCATCTCGACGTGATGTTCAACAATGCGGGAATCATGGGCGCGATGGGTCCGATTGCGAAGTTGCGGTCCGAGGACGTCGACATCACATTCGCAGTTAATCTCCGAGCTACCCTCCTCGGGATGAAACATGCTGCTCGTGTGATGATTCCGCGTCGCAAAGGCGTCATTCTCTCGACGTCGAGCCCGGCCGGTGTCATGGGTGGAGTCGGCCCACACGCCTACAGTGCGACGAAGGCGGGAATTATCGGACTCACACAGTCTGTGGCCGCCGAACTGCGTCCGCACGGAATCAGGGTTAACGCGGTGATACCGGGGGCGGTGGTTTCGGCGATGACCGCCGACCTCACCGCAGGCGGTGCGGACGATATCGACGGAGCTAGGGCTTCGCTCGGCCGCACCGCACTGATGAACCGCCCGGGGACGCCGGAGGACATTGCTGCGGCTGCGCTCTACCTGGTTAGTGACGAGGCGGCCTTCGTGACCGGTATCGCGCTCCCGGTTGATGCCGGTATGACCCGGGCCGGTGGAACGGCGCCGTTCAGCACCGGCCGGTACGAGGAGCCGTCGTCGGTTCTCCATGCCGGGCTACGAGGCTGATTCATTTTCTCGCTTCATATTTCGACAAGGTTGTCGCTTCCGCGACGGTCGCTCACGGTCACTGAAAACGACAAACACGAGAAGGCAGAAATGAACACTGGAAAGCGAGTTCTGGTCACCGGCGCTGCAATGGGGATGGGGCGTGAAATCGCGCTCGAATTCGCTCGCCAAGGTGCCGAACATGTCACGGTTGCCGACCTCGATCTGGCCAAAGCGGAGGCGGTTGCAGCGGAGGTGCGCGAGCTGGGTGCGAAAGCCGTTGCGGTGCATGTCGACCTGCGACACTCGGATCAAGTGCAGGCAATGGTCCACCAGTCGGTGGAGGCTGCCGGCGGGTTGGACGTTCTGATCAACAATGCGGGAGTTCTGGACACCGTCTTCTGTGACAGTGCGAGCATCGAGGAGTTGACCGAGGAGGCGTGGGACGCCGTCTACGCGGTCAATGTGAAGGCGATGTGGCTGGCGACAAAGTTCGCAGCGCCACACCTGCGGGCGTCGGATCGAGGACCGTCGGTAGTGAACGCAGCTTCTGTGGCAGGCATGACGGGATACTCGTTGCCGGCATACGCATCGAGTAAGGGGGCGGTCATTCAGCTAACGCGGACTACCGCGATCGCTCTCGCGCCGGATATTCGCGCGAACTGCTTCTGCCCGGGTTCCATCAAGACGCCGATGGCCGATGCGCATCTTGCCGATGCGGAGGACAAGGAGCAGCGGGAGCGCGAAATGAGTGGCACACACCTGATTCCGCGTCGCGGTGAGCCTGTGGAGGTTGCGGCACTGGTGTGTTTCCTGACGTCCGATGCGGCCTCCTTCATCACCGGGGGCGTCTATCCCGTGGACGGTGGAACTACGGCGTGGCGCGGAGTACGGGCCTGACCTGGACCTTGTCCCGGAGCCTGGGTAGTCCTTGACATCCAAGCAATAGAGACTAATGATAGTCATAGATTTAGGTGACCTGGAACACGCAGGTTGCGTGTCGCCATCCTACGAACGGGAGTCGTGATGAGCTTTCTGACTATCGAGAAGAGCCGCTGCCAAGGCCACGGACGCTGCTACAGCGTCGCCCCCGACCTTCTTTCGGACGACGAGCAGGGCTACGTCGCCGAGACGGGCGAGGTTGCGGTTCCGGCGCAGTTCGAGGCTCAGGCAGAGGAGGCAGTCAATGCGTGCCCCGAGATTGCCATCCGTCGGTCTACCGGCACGGTCTGAGTCCATGCTCCGCCACCTCAAGGTTCTCGACCTCACCGATCATCGGGGGCTAGCCTGTGGTCGTCTTCTGGCGGATCTCGGTGCGGACGTCGTACAGGTAGAACCGCAGGCCGGGTCGACAGCTCGAGGCGCGGCTCCGGTCGACAGCCTCGGCCGGTCGATGTTCTGGGAGACGTTCTCTGCCAACAAGCGAAGCATCGCTCTCGATGTAGCGGCACCCGAGGGTGCTCGGTGCCTGGACGCATTGCTTGCCGTTGCCGACATCGTCGTGACGTCGATGCCCGTACCGGATCTCGAGCGGCTCGATCTGCATCCCGATCGGACGACAGCAGTACACCCCGCGCTCGTACATGTGGCGATTACCCCATTCGGCCTGACCGGGCCGAAATCCAGATATCTCGATTCCGATCTCGTCATCTGGGCTGCAGGTGGACCGCTCGACCCGCATCGTGACGGAGAGCTGCCCCCACTGAGGATCAGTGTCGAGCAAGCATATTTACACGCTGCGACCGACGCTGCGGCCGGCGCGCTATTGGCTCATCGGGTCCGCTGCGCCGACGGCCGCGGCCAGGTTGTCGACGTGTCCGCACAGGCATGCTTGGGGGTCGCAACGCTCGGTCGGGTGCTGGCGTATACGGCCGGGGATGCAAAACCTCAGTGGCACCAGCAGCCCACTTTTCAGGCGCCGAAGCCTGCGTCGGGACGCGTCGACCAAAGTGGTAGCGGTGCATCAACTTCCAGTTCGCTGAAGAAGTGGCATTGCATCGACGGGATCGTCGAACTGCATCTGGCCATGGGGCCGGCCTCCGGCGGTTTCACGAACAACTTCATCCGCTGGATGCACGACGAGGGCGCTTGTGGTGACTACCTTCTTGCGTGGGACTGGCGCACCGTTCCTGCCCGGATCGAATCGGGCGAGATCGGCGAGGACGACATCTTCGAGGTGCGACGACTGACGGCTGAGTTCCTCGGTTCGAAGACCAAGGCTCAGGTGCAGGACGCGGCGGTCCGCTATCGGTTGCTGTGTATCGGGATCTCGGACATGAGCGACATAGCAACAAGTCCACAACTGAGCCATCGAGAGTTCTTCGCGCAGACGGGATCTGGCGGGGATCAGGTGCGGCTTCCCGCTCGATGGGTGCACGTCAGTGGGGGAGCAGGCCCCCAGGTTCGCCGCCCGGCGCCGAGTATCGGTCAACACACCGCCGAGGTGCTCGAGTCCTGGCTCGGCGCAGACGATCCGGTCCTGTCCGAACTTTTGGCGAGTGAGGTGGTGGCATGACAAGCGTACTGAACGGACTGCGGGTACTCGATTTGTCCTGGGTGGTCGCGGGTCCTTTGATCGGTCGAACGCTGGCTGATTTCGGCGCCGAGGTGATCCGAGTCGAGTCGTCGGTTCGTATCGAGACAGCTCGTTTGATGCCGCCGTTCCAAGGCGGCGAGCAGGGCGTCGAGAACTCGATGCTGTACGGGAACGCCAACGCCGGAAAACGGGGCATCACTGTCGATCTCAGCTCCGAAGCCGGGCGCAAGGTGGTTGCAGCACTGGCTTCGAAGGCGGATGTACTGATCGAGTCGTTCTCACCAGGTCTGATGGCGCGTTGGGGTCTGGACTTCGACACGTTGTCTGCGGGCAACCCAGGGTTGATCATGCTGAGCACATCACTGATGGGTCAGTCGGGTCCACTGTCCACGTTGGCTGGATTCGGCAATATCGGAGCCTCGGCGAGCGGCTTCCAAAATCTGGTGGGCTACGCGGATCGACTGCCGTTCGGGCCGTTCGGACCGTACACCGACTACGTCGGTCCACGGCTCGCGTTGGTGGCATTGCTGGCAGCACTGGCTGATCGCGACAGCACTGGTACGGGCCGGTATCTGGATGTGTCGCAAGTCGAGGCGGGTGTGTTCTTTCTGTCGCCGCAATGTGCGCACTACTTTGCCGACGGTGTGATCGCTCAGCGACAGGGGAATGCGGATACCGCGTACGCGCCGCATGGGGTGTACCCGAGCCGGTCCGAGGACGGAACTGACAGGTTTGTTGCCGTTGCCGTGACCGAGGACGTGCAGTGGCCCAGGCTCGCCGACGTGATCGGAAGGCTTGACCTGCTCGAGGACAAGTCGATGGACTCCGTTGCCGGAAGGCGATCTGCGCGCGATGATCTCGACACTGCCATCGCGCAGTGGACCAGCGCTCGAACCGCGGCGGAAGCCGAGCGGGCTCTCCAGGAGGCAGGCGTACCGGCGCACCGTTCGGCTTCGAGTCAGGACTTCACCGAAGATGAGCAACTCGTGCACCGCGGGCATCTGGTCTCAGTGCCGCATTCGCTGCACGGTCACGTGACGGTGGAGGGGCCGCGGTATCGATTGTCGAGGACTCCAGGCGGGCCTCGAACCGGCGCTCCGACGCTGGGTCAGCACAACAATGCCGTGCTCGCAGACGAACTCGGCTACTCGGCCGACGAGATAGCTGACCTACATGCTGCTGGGACCTTGAATTGACGGCTCCGGTGATCAATCAGGTGAGAAGGCTTGCTGCTCGAGACCATGTGAATCAAACACAGGAGTGAATACGTTGACTGAGACAGTAGCGCAGGAGTCGTTGACCGAGGTCGACGATTGGAAGCGCGAGTGGCAGCCCGTAGTGGACGCGATCGGTCGGGACTTTTCCGACGGTGAGATTCAGTGGGGCGCGGATACGGTCGAGCGCGGGGCGATCCGACGATTCACCGAGCCGTTGGAACTCGATTGCGCGCTGCACACCGATCCCGTTGCTGCCATGGATCGCGGATTCGCGGACGTGACGATGCCGTACGTAGCGATGATGAGCGCGACGATTCCTGCGATGCGCGGTCCGAGCGAGGTGCTCTTCGATTCGGATGAACGAAACGCCCAGCCCGCGCGCAGTCCGATCAACAACGAGGGCCTCGGAATAGGTCCGAAGACTACCGGTTTCATCGGTACGGATATCGACATGGACTTCTTGCGGCCGGTGGTTGCCGGTGAGCGGCTAGGCCGCAGGTCGAATCGGCTCGTTGCCTGTTCTCCGAAGGAGACCGCGTTGGGTCGGGGGGCTTTCCTCAAGTGGGAGTGCGACATCGTCACCGAGGCAGGCGAGGTCGTGGCGCGTCAGCGCACCGGCACCTTTGCATACGTTCCGACGCAGAAAGGAGAAAGCTCGTGAATGCACATTCTTCGCAGCGCTACTTCGAGGACGTCCAAGTGGGTGAATGTACCGAAGCGGTGCCCTTTCCGCTGACCGTGTACCGGATGGTGATGGCGGCTGGATCCACGAGGGACTTCAACTCGATCCACCACAACACCGAGTCCGCTCTGGCCAGCGGTGCCGATGAAATGTACGCAAATACCGGCTTCCTTCTCGGAACCTGGGAACGGTGCGTGCGGGATTGGATCGGAATCGACGGAACCATCCGCAGCCTGGAGAAATTCCGAATGCGTTCGTTCAACTACGTAGGAGAGACGATGGTGGTGCAGGGCAAGGTAATCGGCAAGGGGATCGACGGACCAGGGGCGGGGGTGGTCGCGCTGGAGGTTGAATCCAGAAGCCCACGAGGGGTTTCGGTTGGTCCGGGTGTCGTCACAGTGACACTTCCTCGTCGCATCGGGGTGGCACCATGAGCGCGCGCCCGGTGACGTCCGCGATCGCCGGTCTCGGAATGACGCCCATGGGAAAGATCTACGGTAAGTCGGCTGCCGAACTTGCTGTCGACGCCATCTGTCTGGCCGCGGACGATGCCGGAATCACGATGGGCGAGATCGACGGACTGCTCGTGAACTCCGGGGTGGGCGGTGACATCGGCATGCAACTGCAGTTCTCCTTGCAAATGCGGAATCTTGGAATGCTCACCGCAGTACAGGCTTTCGGATCGTCAGCTGGCGCTATGGTGCAGTATGCCACCCTCGCGATCGAGGCCGGAATGGTCGACACTGTGGTCTGCGTGTTCGCCGACGCGCCACTGACTCAGGGTAAGGGCTCGAGTGGAGCCTACGGCGGTGCAGGACGGAGCCTGACCGGCATCGGTGCGTTGCCTACGGCAGCCGGTTTGCGTAGCGCGCCGGCTAAGTACGCGATGGCGGCTCGTCGGCATATGGAGGCATACGGGACCACTTCGGAGCAGTTCGGGGCGGTTGCGATTGCCGCGAGGGCCTGGGCCGAGATGAATCCTCTTGCCCAGATGCGTGATCCGATGACTCTCGAGGATCACCAGGCTTCACGTGTCATTGCTGACCCGCTTCGACTGTTGGACTGCTGCTTGGTCAGCAACGGCGCGGTCGCGGTGATCGTGACCAGTGCCGAACGTGCTCGCGACCTTGCCCAGCCGCCCGTGTACGTGCGTGGTTGGGGTCAGGGACACCCCGGCTACATTCAGGCGCGGGGCAGCGACTTCGGTCTGAGCACCGGCGCGAAGACCTCGGGTCCGGCGGCGTTGCGGATGGCCGGGATCGAACTCGAAGATATCGACATTGCCGAGATCTACGACTGTTTCACCTACACCACCCTGGTGACACTGGAGGACTATGGCTTCTGCGAGAAGGGTGAAGGCGGCAAGTTCGTGGAGAGCGGCGCCCTCGCGCCCGGTGGTTCGCTGCCCACGAATACCGGCGGCGGAGAACTGTCCGGTTACTACATGTGGGGAATGACTCCGCTTTCCGAAGCGGTAATCCAGGCTCGTGGGCAAGCCGGCGAGCGGCAAGTGGATTCCCACGACCACGTACTGGTGAGCGGTAACGGCGGCGTATTGGACTTCCATTCAAGCCTGGTCCTGAGTCCACGGCCCACGAACAACTGAGATCGGAGAACACTCATGGGATTGTCGGCAGTCTTGCGGAACGAAAGTTCGGCGCCATTCTTCGACGGCACGGCCGAGGGTCGGCTGATGCTGCGTCGTTGCACGAGCTGTGAGAGTTGGTCGGAGCCGGGCGCGCTGCTGTGCGCTCATTGTCAGGGCAGAAGCCTGGAATGGGCGGCCTCGGCCGGATATGGCGAGGTGGTGAGTTGGACGGTCATCCCGGGGCGCCCTCGTGACGGAATAGCGCCACTGTCCGAGGTCGTCGTGTTGGTGGAGATGCGGGAGGGGCCCTGGGTACATATGGCGCTCGTCGATCATGACGGAGTCGGATTGACTGCGGGGATATCTGTTGTGACCGAGTTCACCGCAGTCGAAGGCGGTGAAGTGTTGCCGGTCGCACGGTTGCGCACAAGCCACTCGTGAACCGAAGTTGCAGATATACTAAGGCTAATTACTGCGATTCATGAGGATGAATAGCCGGAGTATTGACGGATTGGAGGGATCGAAGATGAGCGTACGAACCGCGCGTCCACAGAAGACCGCGTTGATCGTGGCGAGGCGGATAGTCGCGGATATCCACCACGACGGATGTAAGCAGGGGGATCGGCTGCCCTCCGAGAAGCACATGCTCGGTAGCTATGAGGTGGGACGTGGAACTCTGCGGGAATCCCTTCGCTATCTCGAACTTTCGGGTGCGATCTCGCTCAAGCCCGGCCCCGGTGGTGGCCCAACCGTGGAGAAGCCTGACGCCTCACATCTCGCGAACAGTCTGGGATTGCTGCTCCAATTCGACGGTGCGCCTTTCAGTTCGATCGTCGAGGTCCGGGAAAGCCTCGAGCCACTGATCGCGAGTCTCGCGGCGCAACGTATCGGCGCCGATCAGCTCGCGGAGCTGGAAGCGTCGGTGCAACTGATGCGTGAGAACCTTTCCGACCGGGCGATGTTCCTCGAAGCGAACCAGTCGTTCCACGACATCATCGCGTGGTCGTCGGGGAACCCGCTCTTCGGATATCTGATCGATGCGATCGAGGGAATCTTCGAAGGTGCGGCGCTGGGTGTCGACTATCCGGTGCACCGCAGGTCCGCTGTATTGAAGGCGCATTCCGCGATTTACGTTGCGATCGAAGCCAAGGATCCCGGAGCGGCGTTGGACTCGATGCGTGAGCACATTCTGGAGTTGAGCAGGTATCTGCGCAAGAAATACCCTGAGGCGCTCGAGCAATCAGTAACCTGGGACGCGATGCACTAGTGCGTGTTGCGTCAGTGTGCCGTCAGGAGTCATCTGTGGTGATCAGTGAGGCGAGTACGAAGTCCACGAGGTCGCTCGTGTATTTGTCGCGCTCCCGGGCAACTCGTTCCCGCAGGTGCGGTGGTGTCGCGATGGCGTGGTTGATCGCGGCTCCGCAGAGCGTGTCGAGCAGAATGGTCACCGGCGTGTCCGAACGTAGTTCTCCACGGCGGACGCCTCGCTGAACGATGGTTCGTGCTGCGGTGATCTGTGACCCGCGCACAGATTGCCATCGTTCGGCGATACCTTCGGTGGCGTGCGATTCCACCGTCATTCGGCGGGCGGCGAGTCCGTGTCGACCACTGAAGAGCTCCACGAGTACCGACGTCATCGCCAGTAGGTCTTCACGCACGTTCCCGGTGTCAATCTCGACGATCGGTGCGAAACGTTGGCCCACACTGTCAGTGAGCAACTCTTCCTTGCTTGCCCATCGCAGGTAGATCGACGCCTTACCGACGCCGGCTACCCGGGCTACCGCGTCTATGGAGAACCCTGCCCATCCGGCGCTGCCGAATACGTCCATGGCAGCATCGGTGATCCGTCGATCGACCTCTGGATCCCGCGGTCTCCCAGCCCTTTCCATCATCATTCCTCCAGTTTCGCATGTTTCGTGAGATTCGCTGTTGACTTACTGAACGATAAGCGTTCATATAGTAATTAATCAACGATGATCGTTCAGTAAAGGTGGGCGCATGACGACGACTGTGGAATCCGATACGACGGACTGCAAGGAGTTTGCGAATTCTGTTGGGCGAGTGCTTGATCGACTGTGGGGTGAGGCCACGGCCGCGCCTGCGGCCGACGTCGCCGGGCTGTGGGACGTCGCTGCCGAGCAGGGTTGGTTCGAACTGGGCGCGGAAGGTGCGCTGGGATTTCTGTTGGCCGCGCAGCGTGAACTCGGGCGACGCGCCTGCCCGCTGCCGGTCTCGGACGCCTATGTCGCCGTCCAACTACTCGACGGTGCCGAAGCTGATGCAATCACGCGGGGCGTGATCCGGCCTCTCGTCTGTTTCACAGAACAGGCAGACCAGACTGAATTTTCCTCACTCGAATGTGCTTTCGGCGCAACCCACCTGCTTCGGGTCGACACTCTCAACGGGGTGGTGGATCTGTTACCTGTCTGGCGTCTTGCCGAGGCTCCCGGAATGGCGGTGCCGGCGTGGACGCGGGTCTCAGGTTCGGAACCTGTGTGCACCCGCACGCTGGGTGTCAGTTGGGTGCGCCGGGTTCGGGGTATTGCGGAGCTGGCGCTGGTGGTTCGCACTCTCGCCGCGGCCGGACGTGCGCATGAACTTGCGACGGATCATGCTCGCACTCGTACCCAGTTCGGCCGGACGATCGGCGCCTTCGGCGCGGTCCAGCAGCGAATCGCACACACGCAGATCGAACTTGTCTCCGCGAACCTCCTTGTGGACGAGGTAATTCGACATCAAGATCCGGTTGATGCTGCGATGTCGGTCGACCTGGCTGTCCATCACGGACGGGAAATCGTCACCACGTCACTGTTCGCGGCGCAGCACACGCTCGGTGCTATCGGATTTTTCGAGGAGCACGAGGCGGCCTGGCTCTTCCGAAGAGTGCATGCTGATGTCGCCGTGCTCGACCAGTTGCGTGGCCGCAATTCCCAGGTTGCCCGCCGGTTGGTCGAGGGCCGTCGAGAATTGCCGGGCATCGGAGCCCCCGCCGACAGTGCTTTCAGGTCGGAGGTTCGGGAATTATTGCATCGCTGGGAATCTGGCGTGAACCTGGATGACCAGAGCTTGCGTGACGAGTATGCCCGCAGGGGTTTGTTCAGGCTGGGGTGGCCTGACGAATTCGGCGGGCGTTCGGCCACGGCCGAGGATCGAGCCACTCTGGCGGCCGAGTCCAAGTACTATCGGGCCCCTGTCGTGGTGGATCGCGCACTCAGTGCAACCAGCTTGCTGGGTCACGCAATTCTCCGGCACGGTACAGACGAGCAGAAGGCCGAGTTCCTCCCGCTGATCGGCCGTGGTGAGATGGCGTTCTGCCTCGGGTACAGCGAACCGGAGGTTGGTTCGGATCTGGCGTCGGTCCGCACTCGGGCGACCAGAGATGGCGGCGACTGGTTGATTGACGGGCAGAAGTCCTGGACAACACGGGCGCTGTCGGCGACTCACGTGTGGCTGGCGACCAGTACTGATCCTGGCGCTTCTCCCCGGCATGCGGGTATCACCATCTTCCTCGTCTCGATGGATACACCCGGTATCGAAATTCAAAGTCACACAGCACTGTCCGGGGAAATTTCGTGCTCGGTGTTCTACGATCGCGTGCGGGTCCCGGACTCGGCCCGAGTAGGTGACGTCAACGGTGGGTGGCGGGTCATCACGGACGCGCTCACATCCGAGCGGTTGGTGATGGGAGGGATCGCTGCGACGCTGCACCGGCAACTCGACGACCTTGTGGGACTGGTCCGTACAGACCCGAAGGGAAAATTGGGCAGTGCCGATTCGCTTCTGCGGCATCGGCTATCCAGCCTAGCCGCAAGATTGCAGGCAGCGAGGGTATTGGTGGCTGCCGCGAACGCAGAGGTCGCGGGCGGTTCCGGAAATGCCGACACGGCGCCGATGGCGGCGGTTCTCGCCGGCGAGCTTGCCGAAGACCTCGGACAATTTGCATTCGAAGTGCTGGGACCTGATGCCGCGTTGTCCGCAACCAGTGCAGGATCTGTGGCCGGCGGTGTTTTCGAGCAAGGGCTCCGTACGGCTCCGATGTTTGTCATCGGCGGTGGCACCAACGACATTCAGCGTGCCTTGATCGCGCGTCGTATGGGTCTGGCGCGCGAGTAGCTCCCTGCACCACATGTGAATACAACATATTGACAAATGACATTGGAGGACTGATGAACCGTACACCGATTACCCCGGAACGATTGAGAGCCGCGTTCGCGCCCACGAGTTTCGCGATCATCGGGGCTAGTGAAAAGTCTAATTTCTCGCGGCTGGTCCATGCGAATCTTGTTGCAGCCGGGCATGAGTCGAGAACGTACCTGATCAATCCGCGCTCGCCGGCGGTACACGGGAGGCCGACACATCCGACCTGCGTGTCAGTCGGTACACCGATCGACCTCGCCTTTGTCATGGTGCCGGCCTCGTCGACAGTACAGGCGCTGCGCGACGCTGCAGATGCCGGAGCCAAGGGCGTCCTCGTCCTGAGCTCGGGTTTTGCCGAGACGGGGCCGGACGGCTTGCAGCTTCAGCAGGAGCTGACTTCTGTTGCGGAAGAATTGGGTGTCGTGCTGATCGGGCCGAACGTGCTCGGGTACGTCGACGTGGCGGCAAGGATTCCGGCGATGGCTCTGGCGAATCCGCCGCAGGAACCAGGCAACGTTGCCCTCATTTCGCAAAGTGGCGCCAGTTGCGGAGCAATGAAGGACTTTGCCGCGTTATCCGGCGTCGGGCTCTCACACGTCATCACGGTAGGAAACGAAGCCATGGTGACGGTCGGCCATCTCATCGACTACCTGGTCGAGGATGATCAGGTCGAAGCCATCGCCGTGTTCATGGAGGGGATCCGGCAGCCGGAGGTTTTCGCATCGGCTGCGCGACGAGCAACTTTGGCGGGCAAGGCCGTAGTTGTCCTCAAAGCAGGAAAGAGTGACTTGGCGGCCAGGTCGGCGACTGCGCACACCGGCGCGCTGGTCGGGGACAACCGGGTGGTGGACGCGGTCTTCGAAAGGCTCGGTGTGATCCGGGTTGACACGGTCGAAGATATGTTGGTCACCGCTGGATTCGCAGCGCACACAGGCCCGTTGGAACAGACGGGACTCGGGGTGGTGTCGATCTCGGGTGGCGCGTGCGACATCATCGCGGATCTCGCGCACGATGCCGGCGTACGAATCCCGGACCTGACCGAGGGAACTGTGCGTGAGATTGCAGCGGTAATGCCGTCGTACGGACACGTTCAGAATCCGCTGGACGTGACCGGAGCTGCGATCATCGACCCAGACCTGTTCCGGTCCGCAGTCACGGCAGTTGGCAATGACCCGGAAGTCGGTGCGGTCCTCGTGGTCAACAGTCTTCCGCTAGGTGATGCCGGGGAAGATTTCTACGGCCAACCGCTCGTCGATGCGATCGGGGCAGGCTTGATCGGAAGCAAGGCTCCTGGCAGTTATCTGACCCAGGTAACCCAGCCGATCGGTGCAACGGCGCGACAGGCAATGAGTAGGGGAGGTGTGCCACATGTGATTCCGGGATTGCGACTGGGTGTGGACGCCTTCGCCCGGGTTGCGCAGTGGTCGCGGCGCCGCGCTCGGATCGATTCTACGGAGGTGGCGCAGAGTGTGGTAGTGCGAACTGTCGGTGCAGCGCCTCTTTCCGAGGTCGAAGCCCGCAATCTGATGAAATCGGCAGGTGTGCCGGTAGTTCCGGCGGTGCACGTGCATTCCGGCGTAGCCGCGGCGGCAGCTGTACGGCAGTTCGGCTGCCCCGTGGCGATGAAAATCGTCTCGGCCGGCATAGCGCACAAGACCGATCTCGGCTGCGTGCACCTCGGGGTGACGGAAGCAGACGCTGACCGAATCTACGACGAGATCCTGATCGCGGCAGCTCATCCCACGGCAAACGGTGCTGTCCTGGACGGCGTTCTGGTCTCGCCGATGCGGTCCGGCGGTATCGAACTGTTGGTAGGAGTGACGCGCGATCCGGACTGGGGATTGATGCTTGCCGTGGCGCTTGGCGGAGTCCTGGTCGAAGTCCTCGATGATGTGGCGTCGGCACCTCTTCCGGTTGCGAAGGGCGAGGCGCGACGCATGCTCGAGAGGTTGCGAGGTGCGGCACTGCTGCACGGTGTGCGGGGCGGGAAGGCCGCGGATCTGGACGCGCTCGCAGAGGTGGTGTGCTCGATCGGTCGTCTCGCGCAGGAACTCGAACCAACCCTGGATTCTTTGGAGGTCAACCCACTTCGGGTCGATGGCGCGACAATCGAAGCGCTTGACGCGCTGGTGGTGTGGCGTGCATCGGAGTAAGAGCGTGGGTGCACACGAAACTGGCAGGCGAACCCGAGATTCCATTTTCCGACACGTCACCGATAATCCGGAGGTGTAAGCGTTGAAAGCTGCAGTACTCAACCAGTTCAATTCAGATCTGAGCATCGAGGATATCGATGTCGCGGACCCGGGACCCCATGAAGTGCTGGTTCGCACTGTCGCTTCGGGAGTGTGCCAAACCGACAGGACCATGCAGTTCGGTGCTCAGCCTCTTTCCCTCCCATTGGTGCTCGGGCACGAGGCGTCGGGAATCGTCGAGCGAGTGGGCAGTGAGGTGACGTACGTACGGCCAGGTGATCGTGTAGCCACCTGCGCGTCTGCATTCTGCGGGGTATGCCGTTGGTGTATGTCCGGCGAGCTGCAGCACTGTGAAGACAAGAAGCGTGCGCGGCCTACGGGTGGGACACCACGACTTTCTCGTGCCGGCACCGCTGTGGATGCCTTTGTCGGGTTGGGTGGGTTCGCAGAAGAGTTGCTCGTGCACGAACGCACACTTGTCCGACTGCCGGACGAAATGCCTCTCGATATTGCTGCGCTGCTCGGCTGCGCGGGTATCACCGGCCTCGGTGCTGTGCGGCGCGCCGCGAAGGTTCGGATGGGCCAGACCGTAGCCGTGATCGGTTGTGGCGGTGTCGGTCTCAACGTCGTCCAAGGCGCACGACTGGCTGGTGCGTCGCGCATCATTGCGATCGACCGGATCCCGGCCAAACTCGAGTTTGCGAAGAAGTTCGGTGCGACAGACGTGGTGGACGCAAGCATCTGCGACCCGGTTGAAGCGGTGCGGGAACTCACACGTGGCGGGGTGGACCATGCGATCGAGGTGGTTGGTGTTGCGGCGACGGTGGAGCAGGCGTTTGCGATGCTCGACACAATGGGCATGGCAACGGTGGTCGGTGTTGCTCGGCCGGACGTGGAGGTCCGAATTCCGGCGACAGATCTGCTCTTGGAGAAGAAGTTACAGGGGACGAAGATGGGGTCGACCCGTTTTCGGCTGGACATCCCGTTGTACTGCCAGCTCTATCTTGACGGGCGGTTGGAGCTTGACGCGTTGCTCAGTGAGCGCGTTTCGCTCACCGGCGTGAATTCAGCCCTGAAGGATCTGGATCATCCTCTCGGTGCACGCGCGGTAATTGCCTTCTAGGCGAACGACAGTCCTTCACTGTCGACAGCTCAACAGCAGCCCGCCGGATCCATATCCGACGGGCTGCTTCCTCATGCGTGTGTAGATCAAGGGAGACTGTCGAATCCGTCGAGCGGTATTGAGATGACAAGGTGCGATCCGAGCCCTCTACTCCGCGCAATCTTGCGTTTGCCGTGATTGCCGAGTGTCACAGTTCGACGAGAAATTAGTGCTAACGATGCGCATAATTGTCATTGACTTTGGATGTGATCTGCATCATGATTCATCTAATGCGTGGCAGGAGCCACGAACAAAATCCATCCAGGAGGGTTCATGCGCACGAAAGTGGCGGCGGTGATGGCGGGAATCATGTCCGTCGGACTGCTCACGGCTTGCGGCGGTGGTACGACGAGCGCACAGTCCACGGGCACTGTCACGTTGGCTGCGACAAGCGTCGTCAGCAAGTGGGATCCGTACAAGAATGACTGGAGCGTGTTCAAAGAGAGCCTCCAGGCCGTCTACGACTCGCTGATCTACCGTGGTGCCGACGGGGCATTTTCTCCGGGGATGGCGACGGAATGGGGTTACTCGACACCCACAACCTTCGAGATGACGCTTCGCGAAGGCGTGACGTTCACGGACGGTACGACGTTCGATGCGGCAGTCGCGAAGAAGAACCTGGACCGAGCCAAGACCGTGACGGGGCCGAAGACGTTCCAACTCGCGGATGTCACCGGTGTAGAGGTCACTGATCCCTATAAGCTCAAGTTGACGCTCTCGCAGCCGAACCCTTCACTGCCGCTGGTCTTCACGCAGAACCTCGGCATGATGGTGAGCTCGCAGGCGATCGACAATCCTGATCAGCTCGACCAGCAACCCGTCGGATCGGGGCCATACTCGCTGGACGCTGCCCGCTCGACTCCGAACGACACCTTCACGTTCGTGAAGAACGACGGATATTGGGATGTTGCGAATACCCATTTCAATACCTATGTATTGAAGAAGATTTCGGATACAGCTGCTGCGCTCAACGCGTTGCGCTCGGGTCAGATCGACGGCACGATCGGCAACCGACCGGACGTACCGACCGCTGAACAAGCTGGTATGAAGACACATCAGCAGCTGTCCTACAGCGCCGGCCTGATGATCGGTGACAGGGAAGGGCGTGATGTTCCGGCACTCGGCGACGTTCGCGTCCGCCAAGCACTGAACTACGCGATGGACCGGGAAGCGTTGCAGGAAACCATCGGTGACGGCACGATCTCGACACAGCTCTTCCCGCCGGGCAGCCCGGGCAACGATCCCACACTGGACACCAAGTACCCGTACGACCCGGAAAAGGCGCGCCAACTGCTCGCCGAGGCAGGCTACGGAAACGGGCTTGATCTGACGATCGTGTGCACGCAGGTTCAGTTCTTCGACCGCTACGCGCAGGCTGCCGCACAGATGCTGAACAAGGTCGGAATCAACGCGACCATCAACAACTTGCAGTTGCCGGACTATCAGACGGCTCGATTCTCCGGGAAGACGCCGACCTACGCCTGGTTCTACAACCCGGCTGACAATTTCTACGACGCCTCTCAGGTGCTGTCGAGCAACGGCCTCTACAACGCGTACAAGATCAAAGACCCCAAGGTGGACGAGCTGATCGCTCGGGCCGCGGTGCAGACCGGCGCAGAGCAGGACGCAACTTTCAAGGAGCTCTCCGCCTATACGGTGGATCAGGCCTTCTTCACGATCACGAACTTTGGTGACGCGTACTACTTCTACAACCCGAAGACGTTGAAGGAGCCCGAGTTCACCCAGTTCGATCCCACCCTGCCGGTTATCAGGTCCCTCCAACCGGCGTAGTGACCATCGTCCGTGTGGCCCGCCGCGGTGGGTCACACGGACAGGTAGAGGAGTGAACCGTGCTAAGCACAATCTCGAAGCGACTGTTGACAGTCATCCCGATGCTGTGGGCGATTGCGACCATGGCGTTCCTGTTGGTCAATCTGATGCCAGGCAGTCCAGGGCGCACCATCCTCGGGGAATCTGCCACTCCGGAGGCGGTCGAGGCGCTCAACGAACAGATGGGCTACAACCGTCCGCTGGTTGTTCAGTACTGGTCGTGGTTGACCGGAGTGTTGACAGGCGATTTCGGGACGTCGCTGCAGACTGGCAGGCCCGCCATCACGGACGTGAATTCCCGTCTGCCGATCACGCTTTCGGTGGTGATCGGCGCGGTGATACTGACCGTGGTGATCGGCGTCACCTTCGGTGTCCTCAGTGCGATGAGTTCGCGGCGTGTCGATCGTGGCACTCAAGCGGTGTCGAGCCTGATGATGTCGGTACCTTCCTTCTGGCTCGGCGCGCTGCTGGTGCTGGTCTTCTCGGTTAAGCTGGGTATGTTCCCCTCGGTTGGGTATGTGCCTGTCGAGCAGTCGTTCTCGGGCTGGCTCAGCTCGATCACGTTGCCCGCCATATCGGTTGGTGCCGTGGGCGTGGCTGCGATCTCACGTCAGACTCGAGGGGCGATGCTCGACGTGCTCGGCAACGACTACATTCGAACCCTTCGGGCGACCGGAATTCCGCATCGCTCCTTGGTGTTTCGGCACGCGTTACGCAACGCGTCGATCCCGATCGTGACCAGCGTGGGATTCCAGTTCATCGGATTGCTCGGTGGCACGGTCATCGTCGAGCAGGTATTTGCCCTCAACGGGCTCGGCGCGCTGACGTTGCAGGCAGTTAACGCCAAGGACTTGCCGATGATCCTGACCGTGGTCATTTGCACGACCACCATCGTGCTCGCGGTGAACCTGCTCGTGGACATCGCGAACAGTTGGCTCAATCCGAAGATGAGGCGCTCATGACGACAGTGACGACACCACAAGCGGATCTCGTAACTCCGGACGCAGTCGAGTCCGTGCCCGCTGGTCCCAGTGCGGCGAAGGGGCATAGTTACTTGCGCAGGCTGGTGGCCCGGCCGGGTGTGTGGTTCAGTGCGGGCTGGGTTCTACTCGTGTTGGTCTGCAGTTTCGGGGCGTCGATCTTGGCGCCGCACGACCCGCTTGCCCAGGACCTCGGCAACTCCTTCGCGCTACCTTCCGGTGAGTACTTGCTCGGCACAGACTCTCTCGGTCGCGACATTCTCAGCCGGCTCATGCACGGCGGGTCGATCAGCATTCTCGGCTCGGCCACCACGGTCGTGACTGCGCTGGTTATCGGGGTGCCGCTGGGACTGATCGCCGGATATCGGGCGGGTTGGCTCGACGCCGTGATCAGTCGACTCGCGGAACTGCTGATGGCGCTGCCGACAATTATCATCCTGCTGGCGGTGGTGGCGGTGTACGGACGTGAATTCACCATTTCGATGACGGCGTTCGGCATCATCGTCTCGGCGAGCTTTATTCGGCTGGTCCGCGCGACGACAGCGGCGGTGCGCAACGAACTTTACGTGGACGCCGCCAAGGTCTCGGGTCTGGGCGGCTTCCGAATCGTCGTGCGTCACGTATTGCCCAATGTGACTGCTCCGCTGTTGATTCTGAGTTCAGTGACATTGGGAACCGCTCTGTTGGTTCAGTCCGGGCTTGGTTTCCTCGGACTCGGGCCTCAGCAACCCGCGCCCAACTGGGGAGCAGGCATCGCCGAGGCAGCGCTGAACATCAACGTCGACCCGTGGCTGATGGTGCCCACCGGTATGGTGCTCATCCTCACGGTGTTGTCGTTCAACTTCCTCGGCGACGCATTGCGCGATGCCGCACCGACCACCAAGGGCAATGCTGCTACCGGCAAGCCGTTCGCCCGGTTGCGACTGCCCGGGGCGGCTCGTTCTTCCGACGTTACGACGAGTGCGACCGGCTCCGCGCCGTTGCTCGACGTGCGGGATCTGGTCGTCTCGTTCCCGGTCGAGGGTGGAATGCAGCCCGTCGTCGACGGAGTCAGCTTCGACGTGCGCAAAGGCGAGACCATCGGTCTGGTCGGGGAGTCCGGATGCGGAAAAACTGTTACTGCGCTGTCGATTCCGGGCTTGACGCCGGGCGAAGGCCACATTGTGAGCGGCCAGGTGCTGTTCGACGGCGTCGACCTCGCCAGGGTCTCGGACAAGGAATTGTCCGGGTATCGCGGGACAAGGATCGGGTACATCGCGCAGGAGCCGATGGTCTCGCTCGATCCGGCCTTCACGATCGGTTACCAGCTTTGCGAGCCCATCCGCTACCACGCCAAGATGAATCGGACTCAGGCGCGTGAGCGTGCCCTTGAACTACTCGGTTTGGTCGGGATTCCCAACCCGGAAAACGTGTTTCGCAGCTATCCGCATCAACTTTCCGGCGGCATGGCCCAGCGCGCCGGAATTGCCATCGCGTTGTCCGGTGAACCGGAACTGTTGATCGCAGACGAACCCACCACCGCGCTGGACGTCACGGTGCAGGCGGAGATCCTCGACCTGTTGCGTTCGTTGCAAGAGCGACTGGGGATGGCGCTGATCTTGGTGACCCATGATCTGGGTGTGGTCGCGGATATCTGCGATCGCGCGGTTGTCATGTATGCCGGTCAGGTCGTGGAGCAGGCCCCTGTCGAGGAACTGTTCGAGCAGCCTCGCCACCCGTACACCCGAGGATTGCTGCGATCGACGCCTGCCCTCGAGGGGACAGAAGGGACGCTACCCACCATCGAGGGGACGGTGCCCGTGCCCCGAGACTGGCCGCACGGGTGCAGGTTTGCGTCGCGGTGCGCGCTCGTAGTTCCCGAGTGCACGACGCAGCCGGTACCTCTCGTGGCACTTGACGCATTCGGTCGACAGAGCCGATGCATCCGAATCGACTCCTTGGAGGAAGTGGAGCATGAGTACTCTTCTAGAGCTGTCTGACCTCGAGGTCACATATCGGATTCCCGGCAGGAAGTCCAAACCGTTGCGTGCCGTGGACGGCGTCAGTTTGACTGTAAATGCCGGTGAGACAGTTGGTCTCGTCGGTGAGTCTGGGTCGGGTAAGTCCACGATTGGGCGTGCGGTGCTCGGCCTGACTCCGCCATCGGGCGGAGAGATCAGATTCGACGGTGCAGATATCACCCATGCGTCGGGCCCCGCCCGGCGTTCGTTGGCGGAGGACTTGCAGGTCATCTTCCAGAATCCTTTCAGTTCACTGAACCCGAGTCACCCGGTCGGGAAGACATTGGCCGAGCCACTTCTGATGCAGCCCGGTATGACAAAGGCGCGAGCTCAGTCCAAGGTGACCGAATTGCTGCGCGCTGTCGGTCTGCCGGCTGATGCGGCGGAACGCTACCCGGACAAGTTTTCCGGCGGGCAACGTCAGCGCATCGCGATAGCCCGGGCTCTGGCAATCTCGCCGAAACTGGTGGTCTGTGACGAGGCAGTGAGTGCGCTGGACGTCTCGACTCAGGCACAGGTGATCAATCTCCTCGACGAGCTTCAAGATCGACTCGGGGTGGCATATCTGTTCATTGCCCACGACATTGCCGTGGTTCGGCATATTTCAGATCGGGTTGTCGTTCTCTATCGCGGCCAGGTGATGGAGAGCGGCCCGGCAGACCGCGTGTGTGATCGACCTCTGCATCCTTACACCAAAGCATTGGTTGCGGCAGCTCCGGTCGCAAACCCCACACTGCAGCGGCAGCGGCGTGAGCTTCGTCGACAATCTGTTTCGGCAACCACAGCGGGAGCTTCCCACGCATCCGAGACCGGTTGCCCCTTCGCCGTCCGGTGTCCGCACTCCGCTCCGGTCTGCCTTTCGACCAGGCCGACCACCACCGTATCCGAGGGCGTACAGGTGGCATGCCACCTCTACGACCCGGCCTCGTTGCATCCGGAGAGTGTTGGGGTACGACGTATCCCAGCGCACATCGCGTAATCCACGGCTATCGCCGATAACTAGTTATGACGCGAGCCTTGCACGAGGCATCGCGTCGAGGAGAAGGTGAAGACAAGTGACAATCGAAGATTTGCATTCTCCGGCTTCCGGTGCTCCCGGCAAGCAGGCAGGCTGCCCCTTCAATCACACCGACTACACGGCGGACGGGCCGATGGGTAGCCATTACGACCTGCTGAATGCGGATCGTGAGGCCTCCCGGTTCCAGTTCAATGACACCACTGACCGTGGTTTCTGGATGTTGACGCGCTATGACGACGTGCTCGAAGGGTTTCAGCGAGCCGAGGATTTCACTACGAATGTGACGAGTGCACTCAACCCGTCGAGGACCGTCGATCTGCTACCTCAGCACCTCCACGGTGCGCCGCATATCGCGATGCGAAGGGTGATCAATCCGTACTTCGCCCCGGCGGCCGTGCGACGCCTCGAGGAGGCGGCGACTAAACGGTGCATCGAGTTGATCGAAGAACTTGCACCGAAAGGCGGGTGTGACTTCGTCTCCGAGTTCGCAATTCGCTATCCGACGGACATGTTCCTGCACCTGCTCGGGCTCCCGCTCGAGGACGGCGAGTTCTTCCTTCCCTGGGTCGACAAAGTTTTTGACGGCTTCTTCGGTGGTAGCAAGGAGGAGGCGAAGGCGGCGGGTGACCAGATCATGGACTACTTCGACAAGGCCGTTGCAGATCGTCGGAAGAATCCGAAGGACCCGAAGGAAGACCTGGTCAGTCGACTGATCGAAGCGACGATCGACGACCAGCCGATCCCGCACGAGGACATCCTCACGGTTTGTATGACGTTGATGTTGGCCGGATTGGACACCACACGCAGCGCGCTGGGCTACATTTTCACGCATCTCGCGGAGCATGACGACCATCGTCAGGAGTTGGTGGAAGATCCCTCGCTGATCCCGGCATCGCTGGAAGAATTCATCAGGCTCTATCCGCTGGTTATTCAGGGAGGCCGAGAGGTCGCCCAGGACACCGAATTCGACGATCTGGAGATGAGCAAGGGCGATGTCGTATGGCTCGGAATCGGATCCGCCAACCGGGACCCACGAAAGTTTCCGGATCCGGACGAGTACATTCTCGGCCGCACCGGAGTGAACCAGCACCTCGGTTTTGGTGCCGGGGCGCATCGTTGCCTGGGAATGCACCTGGCAAGGCTCGAACTTCAGGTTGTCCTGCGAGAGTGGCACGCTCGCATTCCGAATTACCGCGTCGCGCCTGACTCGGAGTTGACTGAACGCGGTGGACAGCTGTCCCTTCTTTCGCTCCCACTGCAGTGGGACGTGTAGTCAGGAAAAGGCAGGCATCACGACCTCGGTGAATGACGGAACTCCGGAGCCAGTTGGGCTCCGGAGTTCCGTTGTATGCGCGGCCGGGAACAACTCGGGACGTCTAGCTGAAAATGGCCCCCCAGTTTCGACTTCGGGGGGCCATTCTCGCGGATTGTGTTCGACGCGTGCTGTTATCGGCGCTGGTCGAAGTTACGCCCTAGTAGTTCCGACACGATACGGGTGCGTTGCATGGTCGGCGTGCCGCCGGCCAGTGCCCAGCCGTGCGAATCTCGGTGGAGGCGCTCGAGTCCGTATTCTTCGGTGTAGCCGTTTCCGCCGTGCAGCTGCATCGCGAGATCGGTTACACGCTTGGCCATCTCGTTGGCTGTGCACTTGGCAAGGGATACGTCCAGTGTGTTGGGCAGCGTGCCCGCGGGGAAGTCTGCCGCCTTCTCCTGAAGCCTGCGCGCTGCCTCGACCTGCAGGATCATGTCGGCGAGGGTCATCTGAACGGCCTGGAACTCGATCAGTGCCTTACCGAATTGTGTGCGTTCCTGCACGTATTCGATGGTGCGGTCGAGGGCGGCCTGTCCGATGGCCAAGCTCATGGTGGTATTGCCGAGGCGTTCGATCGAGAACGCGGAGAAGAGCGTTCGGAATCCGCCCGGGCCGACCAGTAGATTCTCCTCCGGTACCTCGACATCATCGAAATTGATGTCAGCTGAGGGGATTCCGCGGAAACCCATCAGTTTTTCGCGAGTGCCGAAACTGACGCCAGGACGGTCGGCCTCGACCAGTATCGCGCCGAGACCTTTGGCGCCAGGGGCGTCGGAAAGCCGGCAGTACACGAGATAGGTGTCTGCCTCGCTGCCGTTGGAGATCCACCGCTTGGTTCCGGTGATGCGATACCCCTCCGGAGTGCGGGTTCCCTTGGTGGTCATGTCCGTTGCGGCTGAGCCGGCATCCGGTTCGGAGATCGCGACGGCCATGGTGGTCTCGCCCGCGATGATCTTCGGCAGGAATCGACGCTTCTGTTCTTCGGTACCGTGCATGGCGACTACGTGCGCGGGACCGGTGTTTGCTTCGAACACCTGGAAAGCGGCTGGCCTGCAATGCTTTGCAATTTCCTCGATTACCACAAGGGCGTCGCGAAGTGGTGCTCCGGAGCCGCCGTACTCCTCGGGGAGTGCGATACCCAGGAGTCCGAGCGAGCCCAGGTGTCTGCGTTCGTCGTGCGGGAATGCCGTGCGATTGGCGTCCCATTCTGCGGCCTTCGGGGCATAGCGCTCGCGGCCGAGGCTTGCTGCCAGCTCGCGAACGGCCTCCCTCTCGGCTACGTCGACTGTCGCCACTGATGTCATCGGAACACCTTCCTTCCATTTCATGATATTGGTGAGCATAGATTATCCGAAGGTGCTGTGCATAGTGTCGAAATCGAAATATCTCGCATGTGCTGATGTACGGTCATCTATGACAATGAATCGGAGGAATTATGAGCAACGTGGTCATCGTCGACGTGGTGCGTTCGATCATGGGCCGGGGTAAGCCGGGAGGTGCGCTCTCCGGATTGCATCCGGCAGATTTGCTCGCCGGAGTCCTGACGGGGCTGATCGACCGCTCCCAGTTCGATCCGGGGCTGGTTGACGACGTGCTGGTGGGATGCGTGAACCAGAGCGGCGAGCAGTCTGCGACGCCGGGACGTCAGGCTTGGCTCTCCGCCGGGTATCCCGAACACGTGCCGTCGGTAACCATCGAGCGCAAGTGTGGATCCGGGCAGCAGGCGTTGGATTTTGCACTGTGGGGAGTAGCGGCCGGCGCCTATGACATCGCGATCGCGGCGGGCGTCGAGTCGATGAGTCGGGTTCCGATGGGATCCGCCTCGATGGGGCGCGACCCGCAGGGGCCGGGGGTACGTGCGCGGTATCCGGACCTGGTATCGCAGGGTGTGGCCGCTGAACTCGTCGCAGACCGGTGGGCACTCTCTCGCGCGCAACTCGACGAGTACTCCGCTCGCTCACATGAACTGGCGTCCGAAACCGCAGACCGTGGGGGTTTCGACAACGAGATCGTCCCGCTTACCGTCGATGATCAGACCCGTGCGACCGACGAGAGCATTCGCCGCGGCACGACCGCAGAGAAACTTGCAGGCCTTGCACCGGTGTTCGGGACGGATGCCCATCGCGAGCGGTACCCGGATCTGGACTGGAAAGTGACAGCCGGCAACTCATCTCAGATCACCGACGGTGCAAGTGCTCTACTGGTGATGTCCGAGGACAAGGCCAAGGCATTGGGTCTTCGGCCTCGGGCGCGGGTCGTCGCATCCGCTGTAGTCGGCTCCGATCCGGTGATGATGTTGACCGGGCCGATCGATGCCACCCATAAGGCGCTGAGCCGTGCTGGGCTGGGAGTTCACGACCTCGACGTAGTCGAGGTGAACGAGGCGTTTGCTTCGGTGCCTTTGATGTGGCAGGCGGAGTTCGGCGTCAAGAATGAGCGACTCAATCCGGCAGGTGGGGCCATCGCGCTCGGGCATCCGCTGGGCGCCTCCGGTTGTCGCTTGATGACCACCATGATCAACCAACTCGAACAGCGTGGAGGCCGGTACGGACTGCAGACGATGTGCGAGGCGGGTGGCATGGCCAACGCCACCATTATCGAGCTGATCAACTGAAAATGATTCTGTCCCAAGCAATAGACCTCACGACAATTCACGCTACCGAAAGGGATCGGGTGCAGAAATGAAGCTTGACAATGGATCGGCCGTCGTTACCGGCGGCGCGTCGGGCCTCGGGCTCGCGACCGCTCGTAGGTTCGTCGACCGCGGGATTCCTGTGGTTCTGATCGACTTGCCGAGTTCGGCCGGCGCTCAGGTCGCCGAGGAACTGGGGCCACTCGCTACCTTCGGGCCCGCAGACGTCACCGATGCCGAGGCAGTGGATGCAGCGCTCGATCTCGCGGAACGGAACGGACCGATCCGCGCACTCGTACACTGCGCCGGCCGTGGCGGCACCGTGCGACTTGTGAACCGCGACGGTACTCCGGGGGATCTGGATCTGTACCGGAAGTTGGTGGATATCAACCTGGTCGGCACCTTCAACGTGCTCCGTCTCGGGTCCACCCGGATGTCGAAGAACGAACCGGTCGACGGTGAGCGCGGCGCCTGTGTGCTGACTGCGTCGGTAGCCGCGTGGGAAGGACAGATCGGTCAGATCCCCTACGCCTCAGCCAAAGCCGGTGTTGTCGGCATGACACTTGTGGCAGCCCGAGATCTTGCCACCAAGCTGATCCGGGTCTGTTCGATCGCGCCCGGTGTATTCGATACTCCGATCCTGAGCCGGTTCTCCGACGAGATCCGTGACGGCCTGGCCAAGCAGATTCCGCACCCGTCGCGGTTGGGTGAACCCGACGAGTTTGCGTCGTTGGCCCTGCACATCATCGATAACGCGATGCTCAATGGAGAGACGATCCGACTCGACGGTGCCATCCGTATGCAGCCGCGCTAGTCACACCGAGAAGCTAGTAGTACAGCGAAAGGGAACACCATGACCGCATCACAGCACGGTGGCACCACGGTGGGCACCGAGGAACACCCGATTCTGGTCGACCGGATCGACGGAGTCCAGGTGATCACACTCAACCGGCCACGCGCCCGGAACGCCATCAATCTGGCCACCGCTGAAGCAATCGCCGCAGCACTCGAAGAACTCGACTCGCGGGTGGACCTCGTGGCCGGTGTCATCACGGGGGCGGGTGGAACCTTTTGCTCCGGTATGGATCTGAAAGGATTTCTCGGCGGCGAGCGACCTTCGCTTCCGGGTAGTGGCTTCGCAGGAATTGTGGAGCAACCACCCGCCAAGCCGATGATCGCTGCGATCGAGGGGTACGCACTTGCCGGGGGCTTCGAGATCGCGTTGTCGTGTGATCTGATCGTTGCCGCGAGCGACGCGAAGTTCGGTCTGCCCGAGGTCAAACGTGGTCTGGTCGCGGGTGCCGGCGGCCTGATGAGGCTGCCGCGTCGCGCCCCGTATCACCTGGCGATGCAGTGGGCATTGACCGGCGGGTTCATCAGTGCCGAGGACGCGTATCGGGCTGCGCTGGTAAACGAAATCACCGAGCCTGGTGGCGCGCTCGACGCAGCACTGGCCATCGCGAAGGAGATCGCGGCGAACGGCCCGTTGGCAGTCAAGGCGACCAAGCAGATCATTGTCGAATCAGTGGATTGGACACTCGACGAGCAGTTCGTCCGACAACGGGAACTCAGTGAGCCGGTGCGTGGCTCCGAGGACGCGAAGGAGGGAGCACGCGCTTTCACCGAGAAGCGTGCGCCGCGCTGGCAAGGTAAGTAGCACCAGTCACAGCAATGGGTCGCCTCGGAGTATCCGAGGCGACCCGCTCTTGTCTCACAGCAATATTCGGCTACCTTGGGGCCAACGCTCGGATGGCGGGCATAGGGTTGCCCGAAGTCAGTACCGAGATCACCGGAGTGGTGACGCCCGCCGACCGATAGCGTTCGATGTGCTCGCGGCACGTCTCAGGCGCCCCGTGGACGAACAGGTCGTCGACAACCCGATCGGGAATCGCAGCCAATGCGCCGGCCCGGTCTCCGTCCGACCAGGCACGCCACATTTTGTCGAGTCCGTCTTGGCGGCCCAGGAACTCGTGAAATGCCCGATAGACCGGGACATTGAGATACGCCGCGATCCTGCGCCGCCCGATGGCGCGCGCAGTGTTCGCATCGACACCGGGCAGGACGAATATCCGAGCGACGATCTCCTTACCCTCTCCTCCTCCGTGAACGTACGGGGCAACGGTTTTGACGTCTTCCGCAGAAAGCCAGTTGACGATGGCGCCGTCTGCCTCGCGCCCCGCTAGACGGAGCATCGCCGGGCGCATCGCCGCGAGGAGTACGGGCGGTGGAGGGTCCGAGGTCAGGCCGGCACGAAACCCGTCGACACAAAATGTGTCGTACTGTTGGGTTACTTTTTCTCCGGAGAGTGCCGATCGGAGGAAGCGGAGCGTGTCGCGGACCCGTTTGTACGGTTCGTCGAACGGAATCGAATTCCATTTCTCCACGATGACACTCGATGAAGATCCGATCCCGAGTACAAATCGGCCGGGAGCCACCGCGGCGAGGGTATTCGCGGAAACGGCAAGGGTAGCCGGGCCCCGTGTATAGACCGGAACGATTGCGGTACCCAACCGGAGGGTCGGTGCCCATACGCTGGCCAGCGCAAGGGGAGTGAAGGCATCAGCGTCCGAGGACTCCGAGGACCACACGTCGGTGTATCCGAGGTCGGGTAGTTCCGCGATGAGATCACGTTGGTTGCGTAGTGGTATTCCGTTGAGTGGAACCGTCAACCCGTAACGTCGGATTGACCCCGGGATGTATCTGTCCGGCGGTAAGTTCCTGTCTGGCAAGGAGATCAACCTCAATCTGCGTCGTGTGCGTGCCGCTCAGAACAGGCCTGCCATGCCGCCGTCCACGGAGACCGCCGAGCCAGTGAGGAATGGTATGTCGGGTTGCAGCAGGAACAGTACAGCCTCGGCGATTTCCTCAGGGGTCGCCATCGATGTGGCCGGCGCAGCGTCGGGCCCGGCGGATGAGACTGCATTGCGAAACTTGGAAACCATTTCGGTATTTACCGGTCCTGGACACAGACAGTTCACTTTCACCCCATGCTCTCGTGCCTCCGCGGCTGCGCATCGGGTGAGGCCGAGCACGGCATGCTTGGTGGCCACGTAGTCGGCGCGATGCGCTGCCCCCTGCAGACTGGCGATCGAACCGGTGTTGACGATCGCCCCGCGACCTGCAGCATACATATGGGGGAGAACAAATTTCAGCCCCCAGAACACGCTGTTGAGGTTGACGTCGACTACCGATGCCCAATCCTGCAGACTCAGTTCGGTAATCGGCTTTGCGTAACCGGCGATCCCGGCGTTGTTGAAGAACAACTCGGGTGGGCCGAGCAATTCGACTGCAGCGTCGACATACTCGCGAACCTGCCGGGCGACAGAGACATCTGCGGCATGGGTGGCGATCGGTGCTCCGGTGACGCGCTCCGCAGTGACTGCAAGACCGGCAGCGTCGATGTCCACCGCCAGCACGCGGGCGCCCGAGGCAGAGAGTGCCAAGGCGGTGGCTCGGCCGATGCCGCTGCCGGCGCCGGTCACAATTGCCGATGCCCCGGCGAACGAGTTACCGGTCACGGTTTTCCTGCGTGCGGGATCTCCACGCGTACAGCGAGCATGCTGGCGTCGCGGGTATGTGCGCGCTTGTGCTCCGAGGACGACGGCGATGCGCAGGCATACAGGGTGCGACCGTCGGTGCCGCCGAGCATGCAGGCGAAAACTCCGGTTTCGAAGGGTATTTCATCAACTATGCCAGCCGACTCGCGAACACGAACGAGTCGACGGTTGAGTGCGTCCGCGACCCAGATGGCGCCCTCGGCATCGAGACAAATGCCGTCCGGCGCGACGGACGACGCGGCCATTGCGTCGGCCACCGAGGACATAGGGACGTCGTCTCCGAATACCGCCCACGTGCGGCGATTGGTCAGATCTCCGTTGTCTGCGATGTCGAATGCTGTGAGCCGGTTGCCCATACTCTCGGCGACCACGAGTACACCTTCGGGAGTGACGACGGCGCCGTTGGGAAACCGCAGTCCGGTCGCGGCTATCGATACGGTGCCGTCCGGGTCGATGCGGATCAGGTCTGCAGGCTCGACTGCAGAAGTGCTGCGGAACTCGAACCCGAAGCTGCCCACCCAGGCGCGGCCGAAACCGTCGACCACCATGTCGTTGATCTTGGTGGGGGAGAGGGCGGACAGGTCGGCGTGAACGACTAGTTCGCCGGAGTGCTCGCGGCGCAGGATCTTTCGGTCGAGCATGGATACGATCAGCAGTCGTCCGTCCGGCAGCCAACCCAGACCCGACGGCTGGTTCGGAATCTGCGCCTCGACCCGTAGGTCGCCGGACTGCCCGATGGACAGGACTTCGTGGGCATAGAGGTCGGACACCCAAAGCCGGTCCTCATGCCAGCGGGGGCACTCGAGGAATGCCCGGTCGTCGATGACAGTGCTGATGTCGCGCGTTTTCAGGTTGGTCTGTGTCATGAGAATCCTTGGGTGAGTAGTGGTTTGGGTGTTCGCGGTTCAGGACGGATCCGGAAACTGGGGAGGACGCTTCTCCATGAAGGCATTCGCGCCTTCGATCATGTCGTCGCTACCGATCGCCTGGACGAGCATGCCGAGGCCGTTGGCAAAGGAATCGCGGGCGCTGTTCCACCACAGGTTCGAGCTGACCTTGGTGATCTCCAGGTAGCGGGGACTCAGGGCTGCAAGTTCCTCGGTCCAGCGCATCACGGCCGTTTCCAAGTCGTCGTCCTCGACAACCTCGTTCACCAGCCCCATTGCCAAGGCCTGTTCCGCGCTGTAGCGCCGGCAGAGCATCGAGAGTTCCTTGGCGCGTTTCTCGCCGATCTGCACGCCCATCACATTGGTGGCGCCGGTAACGGGTGAACTGCCCACTCGCGGCCCGGTCTGCCCGAATGTCGCAGACCGAGCTGCAACAGCGAGGTCGCACGCGACGACGAGTTCGTTGCCGCCTCCACCGGCCGGGCCGTTCACCGCTGCGATGACGGGACGAGGGCAGTTACGGATCGAATCGAACAACCGCAGCGAGGAACGGTAGAGGCCGCGCATCTCGGTGACGCTGGGAGTTGCCAGCGAGCCGAGCGAGCCGCCGGCGCAGAAGCTTCCGGGTACCCCTGTGATGACAACCGAGCCGTACCGTGAGGCGTCCTCGAGAGCGTCCGAGATTGCGCCCGCCATCGCTGCGTCATAGGCGTTGCGCCGTTCCGGCCGGTTCAGCCGGATCCACAGTGCAGATCCACGTTCGCTGGTCTCGATGTCGGACATCTGCTCCCTCGTCTTCCTTCGCGTCGTATCGACAGTGTCATCCGACACATCGATTATTGCTGCTAATGGTGCATATAGATTTCTTTAGAGTCAAGCATTCGGATTTAGTGTGTCGCTGTGGTCGACCTGCTCTGATATCGAGTTGAGTGATGGGTTCTGGGTCTTGGCCGAATTGCTCATTTGAAATAAATGCTGCTATTGATGCGCATTGAATGTATAGTTCGTCGTGGCGTGCATCACGTTCGACTGAAAGGGTATGCAATGTCTCGAGCATCGGTTTCTGCGGCAGTGGGTAGCGATCACGTAGATGGTCATCCGGCCTCGCCGGAGTGGGACGTCGTCGTGGTGGGCGCCGGGTTCGCGGGCCTTTACGCACTGCATCGTTTGCGCGCACAGGGATTGCGAGTGCAGGTGCTCGAAGCCGGAGACGGCGTCGGTGGAACCTGGTACTGGAACCGATACCCCGGCGCACGCTGCGACGTGCAGAGTATGGAGTACTCGTACTCGTTCGACGAAGGCTTGCAGAATGACTGGGAGTGGACCGAGCGGTTCGCTACTCAGCCCGAGATTCTGCGGTACATCGAGCATGTCGCGGACCGACTGGACTTGCGCAAGGACATCGAGTTCGGAGTTCGGGTTGCGGGCGCGGAGTTCGACGAGAGCGGTTCTCGGTGGACGGTCCGCACTGCGGACGGAAGTGCTCGGACTGCGCGATTCGTCGTAATGGCGACCGGGTGCCTGTCCTCGGCGAGGGTTCCGGACTTCGCAGGTCTCGAGACCTTCGGTGGCGACTGGTATCACTCCGGTGACTGGCCGCACGAGGGCGTCGACCTGACAGGTAAGCGAGTCGCGGTGATCGGTACCGGGTCTTCCGGCGTCCAGTTGATTCCGCTGGTTGCCGAGCAGGCTGCGCACACGACCGTATTCCAGCGCACGCCGAACTTCGTGATGCCCGCGCGGAACGCGCCGCTGACGGACGAGTTCACCGAGGACTTCAAGGCCCACTATCCGCAATTGCGTGAACAGGCGCGGTATGCGCCCGGTGGTATTCTGCGAAACCTGCGCGAGCAGTCCGCGCTCGATGAGTCTCCTGAGCAGCGGCAGGAGCGATACGAGGCACATTGGGAGAGTGGAGGTCCCGACATCGTCGGTGCCTACGGAGACCTGTTGCGCAATGCGGAATCCAACGAAACGCTTGCCGAGTTCATTCGCGGCAAGATTGCCGAAATTGTCACCGATCCGGAGCGTGCCGCCCTGCTGAGTCCGCACTATGCGGTGGGCGCCAAACGAATTGCGCTGGGTACCAACTACTACGAGACATACAATCGTGAGGATGTCACGCTCGTCGATGTCGCGGCGTCACCGCTCGAGCGGATCACCTCCGCAGGCATCAAGACGGCCGATGCAGAGTACGAATTCGACGTCATCGTCTTCGCCACAGGATTCGACGCGATGACAGGTGCCTTACTGCGGGTGGATTTCCGCGGCGAGAACGGGGTGACATTGCAGGACAAGTGGCATGCCGGTCCGCGCACCCTGCTTGGCGTTGCGACAGCGGGTTTTCCCAACCTGTTCACTGTCACCGGTCCGGGCAGTCCTTCGGTGATCAGTAACGTTCTGATGTCTGTCGAGCAGCACGTCGAGTGGATCACTGACTACATCGAATACCTGACGGCGCGAGGCCACACCTATGCGGCCGCAGTCGTGGCAGACGAGGACGATTGGGTTCAGCGGGTCCAGGACGCGGCGTCGGGCACTCTGTATCTGACCGCGAACTCTTGGTACCTCGGTGCCAACGTGCCAGGAAAACCGCGAGTGTTCATGCCGTACGTGGGTGGGGTCGGCAATTTTCGTCGACACTGTGAGAAGGTCGCGGCGAACGACTACGAGGGTTTCGTCTCGCGTTGATCCTTCGCCGAGTCATTCTGTCCCACAACAAAAATCAATCGAACGAGGTGTGACCGCAATATGACCAGGGTGTACGAGGATCTCAAGCCCACATTCGTCGATCCGCACGACTGGGCACTGCCTACCGTGCTGCGCAGTCGCGCCGCCACGGCCCCCGACAGTGTTTTTCTGATCGCGCCCGAGGAGTCCGAGCAGTGGACCTACGGTGAGGTTCTCAGTGAAGCCGAGACGGTCGCGGGGTCATTGCATCGAGCCGGTGCGATCGCTGGTGACCGGCTGCTGATCATGGCCGTGAACTCTTCGCGATTCATCCGGACCTGGTTCGGTTCTGCGGTCTGCTCGCTCGTCGAGGTGCCGATCAATACTGCCTACGAGGGTGAGTTCCTGCGTCATCAACTCGATACCGTCAGCCCGCGCTGGGCCGTGATCGACGACGTGTTCGCTGAACGGTTTGTTGCTATCGCCGCGAGTTCAGGTCAGATCGAGCGGTTCTGGGTGATCGATACGGGCACGGGCGCAATCGATTCCGCGCTGGCTACGCTCCGTGGCCAGGGCTGGAGCGCGGACCCGTGGGACTCGCTGCTCGACGGTCCGTGCGTCGAATTGCCTGCGCCGCGAGCGCAGGACCCGGCGTCGATCCTGTTCACCTCCGGTACTACGGGACCGTCCAAGGGGGTATCGATGCCGCACGCGCAGATGTATTTCTTCGCCGAGGAAGTGGTCGCGCTGACGAGGCTCACTGCCGCCGATACTTACTTGACGATGACCCCGCTCTTTCATGGAAATGCGCAGTTCATGGCGGCTTACCCGGCGTTGATCGCCGGCGCGCGACTAGTAGTCCGATCGAAGTTCAGTGCCAGCAGATGGGTGGATTTCGTTCGCGAGAACGAGGTCACGGTCACCAACTTCCTCGGCGTGATGATGGACTTCGCCTGGAAGCAACCGCCCCGATCGGACGATGCAGACAACACACTGCGCTGCATCTTTGCTGCGCCGACTGCGTCGATCGTTGACGAGTTCGCCGCCAGGTTCGGCGTCGAGGCGTTTGTGGAGGTGTTCGGGCTGACCGAGACGTGCGCACCGATCCTGTCACCCTACGGCGAGAAGAGGCCAGTCGGCGCCGCTGGACTGGCTGTGGCGGACTGGTTCGACGTCCGACTGGTCGACCCGGAGACGGACGAGGAGGTGCCGGTCGGTGAGGTCGGCGAACTCGTGGTCCGTCCGCGTTTGCCGTGGACCTGCAGCCAGGGCTACTACGCCATGCCGGACAAGACCGTCGAGGCGTGGCGGAATCTGTGGTTTCATACCGGCGACGCTCTACGCCGGGACGAGGACGGCTGGTACTACTTCGTCGACCGTTACAAGGATGCGCTCCGTCGCCGCGGCGAGAACATCAGTTCCTACGAGGTCGAGCAGGCCGTGCTTTCCATCGACGAGGTTGTCGAGTGTGCTGTCATCGGTGTCAAGGCAGACGTCGACGGTGGTGAGGATGAAGTGCTGGCAGTGATTGTCGTGCGCGAACCCATTGCTGCGGAAAATATTTGGAAGCGCTGCGAGGGGCGGATCCCGGCATTTGCCGTCCCGCGGTACATCCGATTCGTGGATGTACTGCCGAAGACGCCTTCGGAGAAGGTGCGCAAGGCTGTCCTCCGCGAAGAAGGCGTCACCGGGGATACTGCGGACCGCACGCTGGTCCTGACGCAATAGAGGGCAGGAGTAGAACATGAAGCCTTACCGCACACTGTTGTTCGTCCCGGGGCACAAGCCCGACTGGGTGCTAAAAGCGCTCCGTACCGGCGCTGATGCGATTGTGCTGGATCTCGAGGATTCGGTTCCAGAGGCGGAGAAAGAATCGGCCCGAAAGGCCGTCGCCGACACAATTATCGCAGTACGAGAACATGATTCAGAGGTCGGGTTGTTCGTTCGCCCCAATGGGCTCGGTACTCGGACGACCGGCGCTGATCTCGAGGCGGTGGTGCTGCCCGGCCTCACCGGAATCTTTGCTCCCAAGATCGAAACCGTGCATGACGTGGTCGCCTATGACGCGTTGCTGGATCACTTCGAGCAACGCAACGGCGCCGGCCGTCAGCGCGTCATCGTCCCTGTCGAGACCGTCAAGGCCATCCACAATTGCCGGGAGATTGCACTGGCGTCGCCCAGGATCGCGGCGATGATCGGCCCGACTGCGGAGCATGCCGACATTGCGCGTGAGGTTGGCTTCGAGTGGAGTGCGGAAGGTACCGAGACATTGTACCTGCGGAGCCGAATCTTGTTGGCATGCAGAGAAGCTGGACTCCACGCGTTGACGGGACTGTGGGAGGAACTCGGTGACCTCGACGGTCTGGCCGGCTTCGCCGACGGCGGTCGTCGCCTCGGGTTCCGGGGCATGGTCGTGATCCATCCCAGTCACGTCCCGGTGGTCAACGCGGCCTTCACTCCGTCCGAGACGGACATTGCTTTCTACCGAGGATTGGCCGATGCCTACCTAGCGGGGGAGAGAGTCGGGGATGGGGCAGTCCGTTACCGAGGTCTGCACATCGACCGCGCACATTACGACAAGGCGCTCCAGTGGCTCGAACACGCTGCAGAGCTGACGGAAGGAAACAGAAATGTCTGACCCGAACGCGCCCCTGCACGGAATTCGGGTTCTCGAACTCGGGACCATGTATGCCGCCCCTACCGTGGGCAGGATGCTCCGCGATTTCGGGGCCCAGGTCATCAAGGTGGAGGATCCGGAGACGGGTGACTTCGCCAGGCATTGGACTCCTCAGAAGGAAGGCCTGTCGCTGGGCTTCACACGACTGAACGCAGGCAAGAGTTCCATCGGGATCGACCTGCGTACGGATCGCGGCCGAGAGCTCGTGCGTCGACTCGCGGCGAAGGTCGATGTGGTGATCGAGTCGTTCCGGCCGGGCCGCCTCGAGACGTGGGGGTTAGGCTACGCGGAACTGAGCGCAGCCAATCCGGGGCTGGTGCTGGTCCGAGTATCGGGTTTCGGGCAGACAGGTCCGTACTCGGAGCTTCCAGGTTTCGGTACGGTGGCCGAGACAGCCAGCGGTTTTGCGCACGTCAACGGTTGGGCAGACAAGCCTCCGACATCGCCGCCGTTCGGATTCGCAGATTCCATCGCCGGCATTTCGGCTGCGATGGGCGCAGCGATGGCGTTGTTCCGTCGAGAGCGAACAGGCCGGGGTGAAGAGGTCGATGTTGCGCTCTACGAGCCGCTGATGTTCATTCTCGGCGACATGATCCTCAAGTACACCGCTACCGGAGAAATTCAGGATCGGGTCGGCAACGGTACCGGATCCGCCTCACCGCGTGGCATATACCAGGCTGCTGACGGTAAGTGGCTTTCCATTGCCGCGTCCAATCAGGGCATCGCTAAGCGGTTGTTTCACGCAATGGGCCAGCCGGAACTTCTCGACGATTCCCGGTTTGCGACAAACCCCGCACGGATGGAGAACAACGAGGTCCTGCAGGCGAAGGTGATCGACTGGGTGGCCAGTTATTCGCGGGAAGAGGCGCTGGGCATTCTGGAAAAGTTCGAGGTGGTGTCCTCGGCAGTGAATGACTCGAGCGATATCGTCGTTGACCCGCATTTCCTGGAACGAACCCTGGTCGAGGTCAAAGGCGAGGAGTTGTTGAAGTCCGTGCTGATGCCCGGCCCGATCTTGCATATGAGGGAGAGCGCCCGGCCGAACTACGACGGCGTCCCCCGGATCGGTCAACACACCGATGCGTTGCTCGGTGAATTGATCGGTGAGTCTGCGGAGTCGATCGCCGAGCTGCGGGCCGCAGGTGTCATCGGAGGGAACGACTGACACGGTTCACGTGAAACTTGTTGGGGATGAGGGAAGCCCGGTACGGATCATCCGTATCGGGCTTCATCCGTTGATCGGTCAAGCTGTGAACCGTCGGATTACGGATGTCCGCCGTCGACCGGAATGATCGCGCCGGTGGTGAAGCTGGACAGGTCGCTGGCGAGGTAGAGCGCGGTGCCGACGATCTCGTCCGGCTGACCTCCGCGGCCGAGCGCGAAGCCTGCGGCTCGCTTGCCGAAAGCCTCCATGTCCCAGGACTTGCTGACATCGGTCAGGAAGGTTCCGGCCATGATCGCATTGCACCGCACGGTGGGTCCAAGGGTGTGTGCCATGCCAATGGTCATGGCGTTCAAGGCAGCTTTGGCGGCGGCATAGGGGACCAGGCCGGCTCGGGGGTGAACTGCACTGGCGCTGCTGATGTTGATGATCGAGCCGCCGTCCGTCTGTGCCATTCGGCTGCCGATGTTTGCGGTCAGTCGGAACGGTCCCTTGAGATTTACTCCGATCACCTTGTCGAAGAACTCCTCGCTCACCGACTCGATCGTGTCGTAGAGAGGTGACATCCCTGCGTTGTTCACCAACACGTCGACCTGACCGAACTCGTCGTAGACCTGATCTGCGAGCCGGTCGAGTTCATCCCACTTGCCCACGTGCACTCCGATGCCGAACGCTCGACGGCCGGTGAGTTCGGTTATCTCCGAAGCGTATTTGGCGCACGCATCTCCGTCGCGACTGGCGATAACCACATCCGCACCTGCGGCGGCGAAGCCTGCCACCATAGCGCGGCCCAATCCGCGACTGCCGCCGGTAACGAGGGCGACCTTTCCAGTCAGATCGATCGCGACTCCACGAGTCGAATCCGTGTTCTCGGCGGGTAGGTCGGTAGGCATGTAATCCCCTTTCGGGACGAAAGTGGTGCGTATGCAGACTCCGCACCGAATTGATGGCAGACTATCTTGACGAGAGGTAGATCATAGATACTATGATAATGAATTATGGGCAAGGCGCCAATCCTGGCGACGCCCGTCACGGCCACCCGAGGGCTGCGCTGAATCGAGGCCTTGGTGCTTCGCGCCGGCGTGGCGGACCACAGAAGGGGACAAAAGAATGTCCGTAGATCAGGACGTGCAACCTTTCGAACTTCCCGCGCGGTACCGGGACTTGCAGCAGGAGGCACGCGAACTGGCCCGAACGGTCGCTCCGATCGCCGAACGCGCCGACGAGTCGGAAACTGTTGACGCGGAAGTCCGAGCTCTGCTCACCGAGAGTGGGCTCGCCCGCGTGGTGGTGCCCGCACAGTTCGGCGGCCGCGACGAAGCTGTCGACTCCCTGGCTGTCACTGTCGTCCGTGAGGCGCTGGCCTACGAGTGTGCGCATCTGGATTCACTGTTCGCGATGCAGGGCATCGGCAGCTTCGGTCTGTCCACCTGCGACAACGTCGAACTGAAGCAAGAGTGGCTTCCGAAGGTTGCCTCGATGGAGGCCATCGCGGCTCTCGCCCTGACGGAGCCGCAGGTCGGCTCGGACCTCAAGGCCATGACAACGTCGGTCAAGTCCGAGGGTGACATGTTGGTCGTCAACGGACACAAGTCGTTCATCACCAACGGAGGTGCTGCAGACTTCTATTCGGTGCTGGCGAAGGAGGGCGACGGGTACTCCCTTGTGCTGGTGCCGGCCAACGCCGAAGGCGTTCGCACCTCGGCGCCGTTCCAGATCATTGCACCGCATATTCTGGGCGACATCATCTTCGACAACGTCCGGGTGCCGGAAGGCAACCGAATCAGTGCGCCGGGTGAGGGTTTTGCTCTGGTGCTCAACACCTTGGCGACGTTCCGGGTTTCGGTCGCCGGTGCCGCGGTAGGCCTCGCCCAGGCTGCGCTCGACGAGGCCGTCCGGCACACCAGCTCTCGTGAGCAGTTCGGGGTTTCGCTGGCAAGACTCGGGCCGATCCCGAGCCTGCTCGCGCAGTCCTGGGTTGACGTGGAGATGTCCCGCGCGTTTACCTACCGTGCCGCTGCAGCAGCCGCGCGGGATCCGAAGGCGAATCTCCACTTGTCGTCGATCGCCAAGGCCGGTGCCACCGAGGCAGCCGGCCGCGTAGTAGACCGGGCCGTGCAGATGATGGGCAGGTTCGGTTTGGTCCGCGGCAGCAAGATCGAGCGGCTCTACCGGGAAGCGCGGCCCATGCGCATCTACGAGGGTTCGACCGAGGTCATCTATGATTCGCTGGCAAAGAAGCTCGTCCGGGACAGTGCCAAATGACCTCCGCGACAAGGGCGGACACGACGCCCACGCACGGTGGCATCCCGTTCATCGCCGGGCGATGGGAGCGGAGTCAGGGTGATGAGACCGCCGAACTTCGTAACCCCGCAGACGGTACCGCGCTAGGCACGGTGCAGTTGGCCTCCACAGCTGACGTCGACCGCGCGGTGGACGCGGCCAAGGAGATCTTCGAGGTCAGGACTTGGGTCGACACACCGCCTGCTGATCGTGCAGCGGTACTGGACCGTGCTGCTGATTACCTTGAAACCCAACAGGATCGGGCTGTAGACATCCTCACCAGCGAACTCGGCTGCCCCCGGAGCTTCGCCGAACGTGCACACGTGCCGAACCCGATCCGGATGATCCGCTACTACGCCGAATTGATCCGCAACTACCCATTCGACGAGATTCGTGGCGACTCGACCCTGAGTAGCCTGGTCACCCAAACTCCGGTCGGAGTCGTCGGTGCGATTACTCCGTGGAACGGTCCGTTGAGCAGTCCGGTCCTCAAGGTTGCGCCGGCGTTGGCGGCCGGGTGCTCGGTAGTGCTCAAGCCTGCGCCCGAAACTCCGCTGTCGGCGCTGCTCATGGCCGAGGCGTTCGAGCACGCTGGACTGCCGGCAGGTGTGCTCAGCGTGTTGCCCGCCGGTCGCGAGGTCAGTGAACACCTGGTGCGCAACCCCGCAGTGGACAAGGTGGGGTTCACCGGCAGTACCGCTGCAGGGAAAAGGATCATGGCGCTGTGCGCCGACCGGGTAGCCCGGGTCACGCTCGAACTGGGCGGCAAGTCGGCAGCGGTCATCCTCGACGACGCAGATCTCGATGCCGTTGTGGCGAAGGTGATTCCGATGGCGATGATCGTCAACGGACAGCTGTGCATCTCGCAAAGTCGAATTCTGGCTCCCCGCAACAGGTACAACGAGATTGTGGACCACCTTGCAGCTGCCGTCACGGCGCTGCGCGTCGGCGACCCGTTCGATACCGAGACCGATATCGGCCCTCTGGTCAGTGCTGCCCAGCGCGAGCGGGTCGAGGGCTACCTCTCGATCGGCGCAGACGAAGGAGCCCGTGTCATCGGCGGCGGACGCCCGGTTGATGCTGGTAACGGCCACTTCGTCAATCCGGCAGTGCTCGCCGACGTCGACAACAGCATGCGAGTGGCACGTGAAGAGATCTTCGGACCCGTCATCGCGGTGATTCCCTATGACACCGAGGCTGACGCCGTCCGTATCGCGAACGATTCTCCATACGGTCTTTCCGGATCCGTGTGGTCCGCCGATACTGATCGCGCAGTGTCGGTGGCGCGTCGGATCCGTACCGGGATGGTCAGTATCAACGGAAATCCGCAGGCTTTCGGTACGCCGTTCGGTGGGTTCAAGCAGTCCGGGATCGGCCGTGAAATGGGTCCTGAGGGGTTGTCGGCATATCTGGAGAAACAGTCGATCGCTCTCGGTCCGAACGTGTGAAGAGGCTGAGTTATTCACGCGGAGTGATGCAACTCCGCTCGACGACGCTGACATTCTGATTCAAGGGAGAACCATGAAGTTCGGTCTGGCCATCATGAACGATTTTCCGCCCGGCATGCTCAATCCGTCCAAGCTTGCGGAATTGCGCGAGCAGGTCGGTGCCGCAAGAAAATCGGGATTCGAATCGGTGTGGGTGTTGCAGCATTATCTCGGCAACATGCCTACCCTGCAGCCGATCCCGTTGATCGCTTCACTGGCTGAGCGCGCCGACGGGATGGATGTGGGCACCAACATGTTCATTCTTCCGCTCCGGCACCCCGTCGCCGTCGCGGAGGAGTTCGCGACCATCGACCACCTCAGTGGCGGAAATGTCATCGCGGGGTTCGGAATGGGATACCGTGACAACGAGTTCGAATCCTTCGGTGTACCGATGGACGAGCGAGTCGGGCGGTTCGAGGAGAGTGTCGAGATCATTCGCGAGCTGTGGAGCGGACGCACAATCAGCTACCAGGGCAAGCACTTTCAGCTCGACGAGCAGCGAATCAGCCTCGAACCGGTTCAGCCCTACGGTCCAAAGATATGGATCGGTGCGGGTGCGCACAAGACCGGTGCTCGGCGCGCTGCCCGACTCGGCGATGCCTGGATCATTCCTCCGCACGTCACACCTGACCGTCTGGATGTGGTGCTCGGCCACTACCGCGCCGAGCGCGATCTACTAGGTAAGGCGTCGGACGGCGAACTCGTGGTCCGCCGAGAACTGGTGCTCGACGAAAACCCGGACCGTGCGCGTGAGATCGGCGTCCGGGCACGCGGCGCGTTGACCCAGAAATACTCTGCATTCAACGCGCCCGACGCCTCGGGCGTCTACAAGCATCTGGACGGTGCCAACTCCGCAGAAGAAGTGGCAGACCAGTCGTATCTGTTCACCGATCCGGACACCGCAGTCGAGAAGCTCAAGGCACTGGAGAAGCAGGGCATTACCTACGTGATCCTGAGAATGCAGTGGTACGACCTGCCACAGGACCGATTGCTCAAAACCATGGAACTGTTTCATGACCGGGTACTGCCCGAGTTTGCTTCGAGTCCGGCATGACTCGTACCGGTGAGTATGTCGAGTCGGGAGCCGCACCCGAACCTCTCGACGGGCGGTTGCGGGCATTGCTCGACCGGGGCCGCAATATGGGCGGCCCGCCGATGTACGAGTTGGCAGTCCACGATGCACGGGCCAAAGTGCTGGCCGGCAACAGGCTCTGCTCAGATGGTCCGAATACCGTTGCAGTCGAGGACATTACGTTGGAATCGACGGGGCTGTCCGCCAGGCGCTACACCCCGTCGGGCATCGGGGACCCTGTCGCGGTGGTGGTGTACTTCCACGGCGGCGGCTGGGTGACGGGAGACCTCGACTACGCAGATAACGTGTGCCGGTATCTCGCCGCCGGGGCCGGAGTCGAAGTTGTCAGCGTCGACTACCGACTTGCTCCGGAAGCGCAGTTTCCGGCTGCTGCCGACGACGCCGTAGCGGCTGTAGTCGCGATCGCAGCAACAACCGGTGGAGTGCCGCTCGCAGTGGCAGGAGACAGCGCCGGGGGGAACCTTGCCGCAGTAGCAGTCGCGCAATTGCGCGGCGTCGTCGCCGTCGCGGCTCAGGTGCTGCTGTATCCGGTGCTCGACAGCGACACCACTCGCCCGTCGTACCGGCGTTCGTCGTCGGCCGACGGAATCGGAACCCGGGAGATGGAGTGGTTTCTGGACCACTATTGCCCCGAATTGCAGGAACGTACCGGCATGATGTTTTCCCCGATGAACGGCGAGGATCTCGGCGGGTTGCCCCCGACAGTGCTGCTCGTCGCCGGTCACGATCCGCTGCACGACGAGGGCGTGGACTACGCCGAGCAACTGCGCCGTGCGGGGATTCCGGTCGAGTTGATCGATCATCCCGGGATGAACCACGGATTCTTTCGATTCGAGTCCGTACTCGAGGACTACGTACCGCGCGCTGCGGCGCAACTCTCCGAGGCCGTCGTGAGAGCCCTCAGCTTTCGTAGCTAGCCACCTGAACCGATGGAGGAACTCCGATGGATGTTCTCACTGCGATAAAGACGAAACCGATGAAGCGGTTCCAGTACGTCTCGCTCATGGCATGCCTGCTCGTAATCACAGTCGACGGATTCGACGTGTTCGTCATGGGATTCGTGCTTCCTCACCTTCCTGACGACTTCTTCTCCGGGACGGCAGAGAAGGGCTATCTGCTCAGCGCCGGCTTGTTCGGAATGGCAGCAGGGTCGATACTGTTGGCGCCATTGGCTGACCGGATCGGTCGACGAAAGCTGGTCCAAATTTGTTTGACTGCAAGCCTCGTGGGGATGGTTGCCAGTGCGATGTCGCCGAACGTCGAGGCCTTGATCGTGGCCCGACTTATCACGGGAATCGGTATCGGCGGAATGGCCGCGAGTCTGGTTGTGCTTGTTCAGGAATACTGCTCCGACAGTCGGCGGAACCTTATGGTGGGTATCTACTCGATCGGATTCCCAGTGGGGAGCCTCGTCGGAGGCGGAATCGGTGCTTTCCTTGTTGGATCACTCGGCGGTTCCTGGCACGTAATGTTCGCCTTCGGTGCCGTCATAACACTGGGTGCAATCGTCGTCGCTTACTTCTTCATGCCGGAGTCGATCGACTTCCTGGTTACCCGCAACACTCCGGAGGCACAGGCGGAGATCAACAGGATCGTCGCACGTTTGGATGACCCATCCATCGATCCAGAAGCCCGGCCGGCCGCAACTCCTGCTGTCGTTGCCGGAGGGAGCTTACGCAGTTTGTTCTCAGGGCGACTTGCCAAGCGGACGTTGTTGTCCTGGCTTGCCTACGCAAGTCTGATGTGCTCGTTTTACTTTGCGAATACATGGACCCCGGAATTGGTGAAGACAGCCAGCGGCGACGCGAACTTGGGTACGACGGCTGGTCTGATCCTCAGCCTCGGTGGACTTTTCGGCGCGTTGACATTCGGTGTGTGGACCCTCAAGACATCCGCGCCGCGAGTGCTCTGGATTTCGATGCTGGGAGCAGCGATCTCGATCTTCACCTTCGCCGCTTTCTTTACACATTCGGCCATAGCGATCGCAATCACCGCGGCAGTTGGTCTGTTCACCTATATTGCGATCACCGCGAGCGCGGCCGTCGTGCCGCAGCTATATCCGGCCAGCTCGCGCGCTACCGCGATGGGCTGGATGCTCGGAGTCGGCCGACTCTGCTCGATCTCCGCCCCCATCCTTGTCGGATACGCGTTGACCGTCGTTGCACCGCAGACCCTGTACTACTTCGCAGCCATCCCGATGCTGATCGGCGCCTGGGCTACTCATTCGTTGTGGAGGCTGAGCCGGACACGACAATTGGAGTCGGTGGACACCGCGAGGACTGTTGCCTCCGCCGCACATTGAGGTGACGGCTGTATGCACTGCGAAGACGGCAGCGAGCTCCCGATCCGTCTTCGCAGTGTGAGTTGGGTGCCAAATCTGGCTAGAGTGCAGCCCAGGTTATCGGTTGATTGAGAAGTGCCGCAGATTTCTTACGCAGGAACCCCGCGAGTTCTTCCATGTGCTCGCGCATCGTGGCTTCTGCGCCGTCCGGATCGCGTTGGGCGACAGCGGCGAGAACCGCCCGATGAGCTGCGAGGTCCTTCTTTCTTCGGGCCAGGGGGTATTCGGAGAACATCGGACCCTCGAAGATGCCGTCGATAGCGTCGATGAGATATCCGAAGACAGCGTTGCCGGAAGCCCAGGCGAGCGCATCATGGAATTCTTTGCTTGTTTCATGGAACAGATTGAGATCACGGATGTTTTCGTCCATCCGTGTCACAGCAGCTTCCATCGCTGCTAGTTGCTCGTCGGTGACCCGTGCCGCGGCGAGACGGGCATTCATCGGTTCGAGACCCACTCGGGCCTCGAGGATCGAATCGAAGGGCGTCTTCTCGAACTGAAGTAGCAGCGCGAGGCTGTCCATGAGGTGCGACGCGTCGGGTTTCTCGACAGTGGGTCCACCGCCCGGACCGGGCTTAAGTGACAGCGCCCCAGACAGTTCGAGGAATCGGAGCGCTTCACGAAGCGTGCCCCGACCGATTTCGTACTGATCGAGCATGACTTTCTCCGGGGGTAGGCGATCCCCTGGACGTAGTCCTTTGGCCGCGATCTCGGAGACGATTCGCCTCGCCACGATCATTGCGGTCTTCTCCGGCCTACCTGATCTGGTAGCCATGCGTGTCCCCTCCAACCCTGTGCTCGATTCGGAAATCGATGTTACGGGACGGAACGTAGCGAACGGGCCGCGGTGGTAGAGACGAATAGGACGACATCACAGTCCTGAACGGTAGTGGTTGAGTTGTGAACCGGGCGTCGGCGGATTCGGCTTACTTCTGACACAATGCAGCGGTTTGCATTTCGTGTGCTGTAGAGGCACCCGAGCATCGTCCCGGGTGATGGCTACCTCCGGTGCCCCGTACTTTGGGGGCCGGACAATCTTAATCTGTTGGGGTGCAAGACATGTGGCCGAATTTCTGTCGCGGCCGGGTGGCGCGCGATCAGTGCCGACGATGATCCGCGATAGCGGTGCGGGGCCCGAACTTCGGTTTGACGGCCTGCCCACTGATCTGCAGGAGTCGAACCGCCCGATACCGATGCGGTTGCAAGGGAGCGAGGTACTCGACCATACGAGCGTCGTCGATCGGCTCGCCGAGAAGTGACCAGCCGACTACCGCGGCGAGATGGTAATCGCCCACCGACAGTGCGTCCGAATCCCCGAAAGCGCGTTGGGCCACCTCGGCGGCCGTCCAGATCCCGACGCCCGGCACAGCTCGCAAACGTCTGGTTGCCTCGGCCGGAGTGAAGGTCGACGCTTGCTCCAATCGATCGGCGACCCGAGCGCACTGCACGATCGTCTTCGATCGTGCCGGGTCGACGTTCGCGCGATGAAACTCCCACGACGGCATGCGTCGCCACTGATCTGCGGTGAGTGGAACTCGCATTCCGTCGGGCGCAGGTCCGGGAGGGCGTTCTCCGAACTTGGTCAGCAGACGGCGCCACGCTGCGAAAGCGTCGACGCCGTGGACACGTTGCTCGAGGATGGCGGGGACGAGGGCCTCCATGACACGGCCCGTGCGTCCGATCCGAAGATGCGGGAAGCGTCGATGAGCTTCGACCAGCTTGGGATGTTCGGGAGCGAAGTCTTCGGCTTCGTCGCCCAGACCGAGCAGTGCTTCGGCTCCGCCCAGGAATTCCGTAGCGCCGGGGCCCCACGCCTGCACCCGGACGGTGTGGCGATCGGACTGCGTGATGCGGTAGGTCACAGGACCGGAAAGTTGGCGGGAAACTCGCCAGATTGTGCCGTCCGGGGACCGTCTGTGAGTGGGGTCGCCAGGTCCGCGCTGATGCGGGCTGAGCGTCAGCGCGGCATCGAGTGGTCGCTGAGAAGTCACCGTGACTTCGGCAGCGCCTGGTTGCGGCGTCATTGTCGGCCAGCGTATCTGCAACCGTCGGTGGGTGTTCAGCTACATGTCGGTGCGGCAACGTAAGGTCCGAGCCATGATCATCGTGAGCACCGACGGATCCTGTCTGCGCAACCCTGGCGGAGCTATCGGCTGGGCTTGGGTAAATCACGAGGGTCCGTCGATGTCGGGCGGCGAATCATCCGGAACCAACCAGATCGCCGAGTTGAGGGCGCTCTTCGAGGCCGTCGCAGCTCACCCCGGAGACGAGCCTTTGCTCATCGAATCCGACTCTCAATACGCCATCAAATGTGCGTCCGAGTGGCTGCCGAGTTGGAAGCGCAAGGGCTGGAAAACCGCGAGCGGTGGCGCCGTCAAGAACCTGGAACTGGTACAGAGCATCGACCGCGCCATCAGTGATCGTGTCGGGCCGGTACGTTTCCGTTGGGTCCGCGGGCACGTGGGCAACCACTACAACGAGGTGGCCGACAAACTGGCGGGCGAAGCCGCCCGCGCTATTGTCTCCGGCGATATCGAGTCGGTGCCGCTTGCCGTGCATACCCCGGCTCCGGCTCCCGTGAAGAAAGAAGTGACCGTCGTGAACTCCTCGTACAAGGAGAAGTCCACGACGGCTGTCGAACCGGAAGATCTGTTCACACTGTTCTGAAAGCGCGCTGCCTTACCGGGAGTTTTAGAACCCGCCTGCAACCTCGACGAGCGCGCGGCCCGTGTACTTGCCTTCGCGCACCTGATCGATCACCGACACGACGTCTCGAACGGCGACGCGGTTGGTGATGTCCTTCAGATGGCGCGGAGCGAGATCGGAGTGAAGGCGTGCCCACAGTTCGCGGCGAGGTGCGATCGGCATCAGAACCGAGTCGATACCGAGCAGCGAAACTCCGCGGAGAATGAAGGGCATCACGGTTGTCGGCAGCGCAGCGCCGCCGGTCAGGCCGCTGGCCGCGACCACGCCACCGTAATTCATCGTGCTCAAGACATGAGCGAGAGTCTTACCGCCGACGCAGTCCACTGCAGCCGCCCATTGGGATTTGCCGAGCGGGCGAGGCTTTGCATCGGGATCCTCGGGCAGGCGGCCGATCACCGAAGAAGCGCCGAGTGATGTCAGAAGTTCCACGGCGCCGGGTTTGCCGCTGGACGCGACTACGTCGAAACCCGCACTCGACAGCAGATCTACGCTGACTGTGCCGACGCCTCCGCTCGCCCCCGTTACGAGGACCGGACCGTCGGCTGGAGTGATTCCGCTCGCCAGGATTGCCTGCACGCTCATCGCGGCGGTGAATCCTGCTGTACCGATCGCGGCCGCATCAGCGGTGGACATGCCGTCGAGTTTCACTACCCATTCAGCTGGGAGTCGCGCGATCTCGGCGTAACCACCGTGGCGGGCGGTACCGATTTCGTAGCCGTGGGCCACAACCTTGTCGCCCGGAGCGAACTCGTCGGATTCGGAGGCGATAACCTCGCCGGCGATGTCGATGCCGGGAACGATCGGGTAGTTCCGGACAACACCGCCTTTGGGCGTGACGGCCAGTGCGTCCTTGTAGTTCACGCTGGAGTACTCGACACGAATGGTGACCTCACCTGCGGGGAGGAAAGATTCGTCGACAGTCTCGGGGGCAAAATCGATGGCGTTGTCGCCCTCTCGGGCAACCCAGGCGTTGAAGGATGTCATAGGTCGAACATAAAGGCCTTCGGCCCTGTGCGCCGTTTCGGTAGTGCCGATTGCCGAAACGGCGCACAGGGCGGAGCCCCTAGATCAACGCGCAGGGCGCAGTCCCTAGATCAAGCTGCCCTCATGCACTGCTCGATCGAATGCGGGCAACGGACCGCCGGCACGCAGAGTGGTGGCGAGTGCCGGATCAGCCAAGTGCAAGCGACCGATCGCGATCAGGTCGAACTCGCCGCTACCGATGCGCTCTTCGAGCTGCGGAATGTTGTCCACGACGGGTGCAACACCTTCGATGCGGCTGTCGCGCAACGACTTTCCAAGGCCGACACTGCCTACGGCCATGGTGACGGCGCCGGTCAGCTTCTTCGCCCAGCCGGCGAGGGAGAGGTCGCTGCCTTCGAACGCTGGGACGTCGAAGCGCCGGATGCTGGCATCGAGCACGTCGACCCCGGCATCGACCAAAGCACCCAAGATCACGCCCAACTCTTCCGGGGTTTCCGCGATCTTTGCAGTGAAATCCTGCTGCTTGTGCTGGGAGAAGCGGTAGATGATCGGCAGATCGGGGCCGATGGCTTCGCGGATCGCTGCCACGACGGCCGCGGGGAATTTGGTACGATGCTCCAAGTCGCCGCCCCACGCGTCGTCGCGCTGGTTGGTGCCTTCCCAGAAGAAGGAATCCAGCAGGTAGCCGTGGCCGCCGTGAATGGCGATGCCGTCGAACCCGAGCTCGACAGCGTGCTTCGCACTGCGGACGTAGGCGGCGATCACATCTTCGATGTCCTGCTCGGTCATCGCTTCGGTTGTTGCCTGAGCGCGCTCGACGTAGGCGGCGGAGTACGACGTGACACCGAGCGGTCCCCACTCACCGGACGGGCGCATCGGCTTGAGAGAAGGATCCATCTGCGTCATCGCGCCCCACAACGGGCCGACGTGCCACAACTGCGGCACGATCTTGCCGCCGGCAGCGTGAACGTCGTCGATGACCTTGCGCCAGCCGGCTTGAGCGGCGGGGGTGTGCAGGTTGGGGACGTTGGCATGGTCGACCGCGCTCACGTGATCGATCGCAACGCCTTCGGTGACGATCAGGCCGGTGCCGCCCTCAGCGCGTCGACGGTAGTAATCGGCGACGTCCTGTCCTGGGACGCCCTCGATGGAGTAAGTGCGCGTCATCGGGGACATGACAATGCGGTTGGGCAGTTCGAGCGAACGAATGCGCAAAGGCTGGAAAAGGGGACTGGTCATGTCAATCACAGTGCTTTCATGAATCGGAAGAATCCGGGGTCCTGATCGACGCGCAGCCTCGTGAGGGTGCGGTAGCTGATCAGCCACTTACCGTCCTCTTTGCGGTATTCCTCGTGGTAGTGGCCGTAGCCGTGCAGGTGCAGTTCCTTTTCACCGTCGTTCCACCACAGCATGTCCTCCATCGCCCAGATCCCCGTGGCGGTGGTGGGGGAGGTCAACACGATTTCGGGAGTGTGCGCGTGGTGCGCGGTGGTGAGAGGAATTTCGCCGTCGAGCATGTTCCGGATGGCGTTGGTAAGTTTCTCGATACCGACCACCTGGTTCGACGTGTCACCGGTCTTGGGTTGCTTGTCCGTCGGGAGTCCGCCCCACGTCTCGCTGACGACATCAGCGGTGTGCAGCGTCGGGTAGATATGCCACTGCTTGGTGTCCATGCAGCGCAGCCGAGCCGAGAAGACCTTTTTGATTTCCTCGATTGCGAGTAGTTCCTCGACAGGACTGAGTGACGCGACTTCGGACTCGGTCAAAGACATGCAACCTCCAGCAGTAATCGGCAAGATGCCCTCAGATTCGAGGGCGTAAGGCCCTGCCGTCAATCACCTGTCTCAGTGAGCGCGACAACACTCGGTATGGTCGAGCAAACGGAAGGAGCGCTCGCTATGTGCGTTGATACGGATTCGGTCCCCGGGGCCGAGGAGATCGCTGAGGTTCGGGATTTCTGGAGTGAGTTGGGCGTTCCGGGCTTGGTCGATGTTCACACCCATTTCATGCCCAAGAGCGTCATGGACAAGGTGTGGGGCTACTTCGACTCCGCCGGACCGATGATCGGTCGACCATGGCCCATCACGTATCGCCTGGTGGAGGAGGAACGCGTACATCGGCTGCGTGAATTCGGAGTCCGGGCCTTTACCTCGATGATCTACCCGCACAAGAACGCGATGGCCGAGTGGCTCAATCAGTGGGCCGTCGAGTTTGCCGCCCAAACACCGGATTGTCTGCACACGGCCACGTTCTATCCCGAGGAGACGGCCGCGTCGTACGTCGGAAAGGCTTTGGAGTCGGGGGCGCGAATCTTCAAGTCCCACATCCAGGTCGGGAACTACGATCCGAACGATCCGCTGCTCGACAAGGTGTGGGGGCAGCTCGAGGACTCCGAGACGCCCATCGTGATCCACTGTGGATCGGGACCGGCGCCGGGAAAGTACACGGGACCCGATCGTATTGCTTCTCTGTTGGCGCGCTACCCGCGACTGCCGCTGATCATCGCGCACATGGGAATGCCTGAGTACAGCGAATTCCTTGATCTTGCAGAGTCATACGGGAATGTGCGACTGGATACGACCATGGCGTTCACGGATTTCACGGAAGAGCAGTGTGCGTTCCCGACATCGGATGTCTCCCGCCTGGTCGACCTGCAGGACCGGATCCTCTTCGGGAGCGATTTTCCGAACATTCCGTACCCGTATCTCAAAGCACTACAGGCGCTTACGCGTTTCGGCCTCGGTGACGAGTGGTTGCGCGCGGTTGTTCACGACAACGCTGCCAAACTCTTCTCGGTGAGCTGAGCGCTCACCGAGAAGAGCTTGGTGCTCAGCGAAGTTTGATGCTGCCGCCGTCGGCCATCAACGTCTGGCCGGTCATGTACTTGGAATCCTCGCTCGCCAGGAACACGACGACGGGAGCGATGTCGGTTTCGGGGTCACCGATGCGCCCGAGAGGTACCTTGGCGACCGATGCGGCTGCGCGCTCGGGAAAGGCCTCCTGCCACTTGACGACGCCTTCGGTGGCGGCAAACGGGCAGACTACGTTGACCCGAATGCCTTCCGGCGCCCACTCGTTGGCGACGACGCGGGTCAGGCCGCGCACAGCTTCCTTGGCCGCTGCGTACGAGGTCTGGGTGGGCATACCGTCCAAGCCGGAACCGGACGCGAAGTTGATGACCGAACCCTTGGACTTCGCCAGTTCGTCGTGACACGCCTGCATCAGGTGGACAACGGGGTAGAAACCGGTGTTGAAGGACAGATCGAACATGTCCTGCGTGGTTTCCAGCAACGGGGCCTGACGAGACGCGTGAGCGTTGTTGACCAGGATGTCGAGCTTGCCGAACGCCGCGAGCGCGGCGTCACGGATCTGCTCGGCTGAACCTGCGGCAGCAAGGTCGACGTTGAGGAACTTGCCGGATCCGGCCAGTTCCTGCTCGAGGGCCTGGCCCTGTTCGTCGTTGATGTCGACGAACAGGACCTTCGCGCCTTCACGGGCAAAGACTCGGGTGATTGCGCGACCGATACCACCGGCGCCGCCGGTGACAATCGCTACCTTGCCGTTCAACCTCATGAAAAACGCTCCTTCTTCTGTGAATGCTGCTTATACGGTTGCGGTCTCGTCGACTGCGAGTGCGATCTTCTCGAGGCCGGCAACGCTGTAGGCGGCGTAGTTCTCGTAGGGTCCACGACCCGAGAAGTACGACGTGAGCTGACCACCGAGCTCTTCGACGGTGAATGCGGATCCGGCTGCGTCGAAACGGTTCTCGACCTTCGGTGCTTCCATCAGTGCCACCATCTTGCCGTAGACGACAAAGACCTGTCCGTTGATCTCGTCCGAATCGGGCGAAGCCAGGTAGCTGACCAGCGTGGCAACACGCTCGGGTGCAAGCGGATCGAGGCCGGTGACGCCGGTGTTGTTCTCGCCGAATGCACCTGCCGTCATGGCCGTCCGGGCGCGCGGGCAGATTGCGTTGCTGCGGACGCCGTAACGGGAGAGGCCGGCTGCGCTGGAGAGCGTCAGAGCCGTGATGCCGGCCTTGGCTGCCGAGTAGTTGGGCTGTCCGGCGCTGCCGAAGAGGAAGGCTTCGGAGGATGTGTTGATGATGCGGCCGTAGACGGGGGCGTCGGCTGCCTTGCTGGCGGCGCGCCAGTGCACTGCAGCCGCATGGGAGGTTGCGGCATGGCCCTTGAGGTGCACGCGGATGACGTCGTCCCAGTCGGATTCGGTCAGGTTGAAGATCATCTTGTCGCGCAGGATGCCTGCGTTGTTGACGAGGATGTCGAAGGAGCCGAAGTTCTTGACGCCTTCCTCGACGAAGCGTGCGCCGAGCGACCAGTCGGAGACGTCGCCGGTGATGGCGATGGCTTGTCCGCCTGCGGCCTTGATCTCGTCGACCACGTCATTGGCTGCGGGGCCCATGTCGTTGACGATGACGGCCGCGCCGGCTGCTGCGAGGCCGAGTGCCTCTGCGCGGCCGAGTCCGGCGCCGGCACCGGTGACTGCGGCTACTTTGCCTTCCAAGCTCAGTGATTGCGTCATGTCGTGCTCCTTCGATCCAGGTCAGAAATTAGTATTCATTCTAATTTGTTGAAGCTATCTTGGGGTAAGTTCCGCAAAACTAGCAAAGTCAAAATCAGAATTAGTTCTAGTTTTGATCAGAAATGCGAGCCAGAACACTACAGTCCCGGTCAGTGGGAGCGGTGATGTAGGTCACGAGCTGGTCATGCCACCTTGTGGCTACGCGCCGACAGGGCGCGCACGCACTTGCGTCACCGCCAACTCTGCCCGGAGCGCCCCATGTTCAACGACTCGCCTGCTCGGAAGCATCTACGCCCCAGTCAATCGTCGGAGATCCTCACAGCAGGTTCCGCTCTGGCTGCATCGGGTGGAACAACAGGAGGATCTGCGCAGCTCCTGGCATCGATGTTGGGGCGTCGGACCGGCGGATGACGCACTCGAAGTACCAATAGATGCGGCCGGACCGGACCGGTCGCACCTGAAATAACGGAAGGCACCAACAGTGTCACTGAATTTGGCAGATCTGTACGAGGGTGTAACGGACTTGATCTCGGATCGCACGGCACTTGTGTGCGACGGGCGTCGACGGACCTACGCGGAACTCGACGAAGGCTCCAACCGCATCGCCCATCACCTCGCGAGTGTGGGCGTCGGGCCGGGCGATCACGTTGCGCTGCACATGCGCAACAGCATCGAATATGTCGAAAGTTTGTTGGGCTGCCTCAAGATTCGCGCAGTGCCGATCAACGTCAACTACCGCTACGTCGATGCCGAGTTGACGTACCTCTACAACGATTCCATGTCGGTCGCGCTCATCGTCGACGAGGAGTTTGCCGACACCGTTTCGTCGATCCTGCCGACAACTCCGGGCATCAAGCATGTTGTCGTCGTTGGTGAAGCCGACCTCGTCGGCGTCGACAGCATCAGTTACGACGTTGCAACGCAGGCCCAGTCGGCCAAGCGGGACTTCGGGCCACGCAGCGAAGACGATCTGTTCGTCATCTACACCGGCGGCACCACTGGTATGCCCAAGGGTGTCATGTGGCGTCACGAGGACTTCTACTTCGCCGCCCTCACCGGCGGAAACCCGTTCGGTCCTCCGCATGTCAAGGCCGAAGATCTGTACGCCGCCGTGCCGCACGTCCCCGCGATGAACATGCTCAGCACCGCCCCGCTGATGCACGGCGCAGCATCCTACTCGTTGTTCACCGGATTCTTCATGGGCGCCAACGCAATTCTGATGGCACGATTCGACGCGAAGAAGACGCTTCAGCTTGCCGGAAGCGAAAAGGCAGTCTCCATCACCGTCGTCGGAGACGCGATGGCACGCCCGCTCGCCGACGAATTGGCTACGAATGCCGCGGAGTACGACCTCGGCACGGTGGGCATGGTCTCCTCCGGCGGAGCACTGTTCTCACTCTCCCTACGTGAGCAGTTGAAGTCGATTCTTCCGAACCTGATCATCCGCGACGGTTTCGGTTCGTCTGAGTCCGGCGTCGACGGCAACCTCGAGATCGGCGCAGACGGCTTGATGCGGATCGCTGCTCGCGACGAGACTCGTGTTGTCGACGAGCGGATGCGTCCGCTCGAGCCCGGTTCACCGGATACCGGGTACATCGCCCGTTCCGGTCACGTTCCGGTCGGATACTTCAACGATCCCGTGAAGACAGCAGCTACGTTCCCCGTCGTCGACGGTGTTCGTATGTCTGTGCTCGGCGATATCGGCCGCGTGGAAGCCGACGGTTCGATCGTTCTGCTGGGCCGCGGTTCTCAGTGCATCAACACCGGTGGCGAGAAGGTGTACCCCGAAGAGGTCGAGCAGGCACTCAAGAGCCATCCTGCGGTTCTCGACGCTCTGGTCGCGGGTGTGCCGGACGATAAGTTCGGCGAGCGCGTGGCTGCGGTCATCACCACTCGTGAAGGTTTCGACGTTCCGAACCTCGCCGAAATCGGTGAGCATTGCGCGTCGCAGGTCGCTCGGTACAAGGTGCCTCGTACCGTCGTGAGTGTGTCGGAGATCCGGCGCTCTCCCAGCGGTAAGGCCGACTACCGTTGGGCTAAAGCAACTTTGGCAGAAGCTAACTAGTTCGAAGTCATCCAGCGCGTTTTGTGAGGGGCGCGCTGGATGACTTTCGGGCCGAGCTAAGAGCTAGTTCGCCACCCCGGCGGCCAGGAGGGCGCGGGCTTCGGGGCGACCGTCGAGGAGCGCGTTTGTACGCAATTCGACCTTCCAGACGCCGTCGTTCTTGACCAGTTCCCACCGGTTCGCGGTGATGCGGAGGACCTTGAATCCGGACGGGTTCTCGGGGTCCTTGATCACGAGCTGCGAGTGGCAGGTGGCGACGGCTTTGTTGCCGTCGATGCGGATGTGCGCCGGCGTCATCATGTGCGCCGCACCGTTCATGATCCAGTTCTGATGAGAGGCACTGCGCACCATGGCACGCAGTTCGCCGCGGCCGTGCATAGCTCCCGTGTCGACGTCGTAGACGCCGTCCTCGAGCCACAGGTTTGCGACTTCGTCGGCAGATCCGCTGTCGACGGCGGGGCTGTACGCGGTGAGCAGCTCGGTGATCGCCAACTTGTCTTCGAGCAGTTCGACTCGGGCAATCAGTGATTCGACCAGGGCGAGAGAGTCGCTCAGTGCGGTGGCGTCGGTCATCGGCATTCCTTACGTAGACGAAGTGGATCGATCAGGTGAATTCGACGCCCTCGGCGAGGGCGAGGCGGTGAAGCTCTTCGAGCTGTTCACCGAAGTGATCGGCGCTCGACGCGCTGATCGACGTGCTGGCGATGGTGGCACCGGCGTCGCGGACTCGGGTGAGTGAGCGGACGACGCGTTCCGGGTCGCCGAGCGGATCGAAGGCTGCGCCGGTGGACAGGACGACGTCGAAGTTCTCGGGAAGCGGAGCTGCCGCGAGCATGTCCGCAAGTTCCGAGAGACGCAGTCCGAAGGGCACCCAACCGTCGCCGTGCGTGAGTGCTCGGCGCAGTGAGCGCTTGGTGCGGCCGCCGATCCACAGTGGCACGCGCGGTTGGACGGCGTGGGGCTCGACAACAAATCCCGAGTAGTCGTAGAACTCGCCGTGGTACTCCGGGAGCGGAGTGGAGAGCGAGGTGCGCAGCGCGGCAAGGGCGTCGTCGGCGCGCGCTCCACGATCGGCGAACGGAGCGTTTACAAGATCGAATTCTTCTTTCAGCGTTCCGACTCCGAGGCCCAGAACAAGTCGGCCGTTGCTGACCCGATCCAGCGTTCCGTAGCGCTTCGCGATCTCCAGTGGGTGGTGGTATCCCAGCACGAGCACTTGGGTTGCGAGCCGAATTGTGCGTGTTCGGGCTGCGAGATATCCGAGAGTTGCGAGCGGATCCCAGTATGTTCCGCCGCGTTCTTCGGCTGTTTCGGTGGGAACTGCGATATGTTCGCTGCAGGTCAGATGGTGAAAACCGAGGCGATCGGCAGTTTCGGCGATCCGTGCGACCTCGTCGATCTCGGCCGTGGCTTCCCAGTCTGATCGGGTGCTGGGGTGCTGGATCAGTACCGGTGTGACAAGTCCGAGGTGCATCGAGTGTTTATAGCTGTAGGAGAGCTGTCGTGACACCGAAATTTCCGCTGATCGGGATGAGATTGCCGGATCGGCTTTCCAGATACTGTGACCTAGGTTATAGTCACTAGAATCAATTCCAGTTTCCGGGAGGCGTCAATGACCATCGTTGAAATCAACGACACCATGACCACTACTCAGCCGACCAGTGCTCAGGTCAAAAAGGACCTGCCGCCGTCGATGGTCGAGCGGATGACGTTGATTCTCGACGCCTTCGACGGACGCGCCGCACGGCTGACCCTGGAAGAGGTGGCGTGCCGCACGCAGTTGCCGCGCTCCACCGTCCACCGCATTCTCGATCAGCTCGTGAAGCTCGACTGGGTCGACCATGCATCGTTCGGCTACTGCCTCGGACGGCGTGCACTCGGGCTCGGTGGCGGCGATGGTGGCCACAGCCAGATTCGTGAAGCCGCTGCGCCCCTCTTGCACGAGCTGCACCTGCAGACCGGAATGGTTGTGCACCTTTCTGTGCTCGACGGCCGCGAAAGCGTCTACCTCGACAAGGTCGGCGGCCGTTTTGCCGCTGCGCTCCCGTCACGGGTCGGTGGCCGCGTTCTTGCGCACTCCACCGCGGGTGGCAAGGCAATGCTCGCGTGGATCGACCCCGAGCGCGTCGACGCTTTGTTCGGCGCGACCCTTCCGCGCTGTACCGAGAACACCATCGCGGAGATCGGCATTTTGCATCAGGAACTCAACCGCATCCGTCAGCGCCGTGGCTTGGCCTTCGAGCGCGGTGAATCCGCTCGCGGTCTGGCGTGCGTGGCAGCGGCGATTCGTGGGCATGACGGTCCCGTCGGCAGCATCGCGCTGTGTGGCGACATGCGGACAGCTCAGCTCGAACGAGTTGCCCCGTTGGTAGTCGACGCGGCCCGTGAGGTCTCGCGGTCCCTGTACCCCGAACTGGGTGCGCCGCGCCGTGGCCGCAAGGCTCCTCCGATCCCGGCCAACACCTTCTCGGCAGACACGATGGACCGTCTTCTGGCGGCGTCCACCGAGCAGTGGATCTGAGTCTTCCTGCCCTTTCTGTCTCGCTGATCGGGACGATTCGTAGCAGCTCAGCGGTGGTGGTGGCACCGTTCGGAGTATGACGACTGAACTGAGCTACGAGGACACTCTGAAAGAGCTGCAGACCGATCTCGGTGTGCTCCGCTATCACGAGGCCGGCGACGGTCCGCCGCTGGTGCTGCTGCACGGATCGGGCCCCGGAGTCACCGGTTGGCGTAACTACCGCGGCGTTCTCGCGGACTTCGCCAAGCACTTCCACTGCTACGTGCTCGAGTTCCCCGGCTTCGGAGTCAGCGACCCAGGCGACGGCCATCCGATGATGATGGCTCAGGCTTCGGTCAGCGCCTTCCTCGACGGACTGGGCCTCGGTCCCGTCCACCTGATCGGCAACTCCATGGGCGGCATCGTTGCCACCAAGGTCGCGATCGACGAACCGCACCGCGTCAGCAAGCTCGTCACCATCGGCGGCATGGGCAAGAACACCTTCTCGCCCGGCCCCGGTGAAGGCATCAAGCTCCTCATGGAATTCACCGACAACCCCACCCGCGAAGGCCTGATCCGCTGGCTGCAGTCGATGGTCTACGACCCCGCCGTGGTCACCGAGCAGCTCATCGAAGAGCGTTGGGCGCTCGCCACCGAGCCGACGACCCTCGAGATCGCGCGTCGTATGTACAGCAGCAAGGCCATGGCCGCCATGGGCGCCGCCGCCGCTACGTCGACGGCCGTTCCGTACTGGGCGCAGCTCAACAAGATCAAGGCTCCGACCCTGCTCACCTGGGGCCGCGATGACCGCGTCAGCCCTGTCGACATGGCGATTCTGCCGATGCGCGACATCCCCAACGGTGAAGTGCACATCTTCCCCAAGTGCGGCCACTGGACGATGATCGAAGCCCGCGACGCGTGGGTCTCGGCCGTTCTTGCCTTCCTCACCCGCCCGGAAGCCGACAACTGACCACTGTCGCCACAGTCAAGGTCGACTAGGCCTGTGGCCCCGTGCGCCTTTCGGGCAGGCCCTCGAAAAAGGGCGCACGGGGTGCTCCCACTCACCGGGAAGCATTTCTGCACTACCGAGCCGCACCTGCCACGGTTTCACCAACAGATTTTCACCTCGCCAGATCTTCCAGGAGGACGCGATGCTCAGTGATACGCAGCGAGTTTTCCGTCGCAAGGTAGTTGGTGGGCAGGAAGACCAGTTGATCTACATCGCGCTTGGACTCGCCGCGAAGAAGTCTGCCTAGGCATTCGCCGGGTACCGAAACCAGAAAGCCGAGAAAACCATGGGACAGGTTCTAGACAACATCTCTCAGTTCGCCGACGAGATCCGCGCCGGCGGCGTCGAGGGCGACAAGCTCATGCAGCTGTCGGACGGGAACGCGAAGCGCCTTCGTGATTCCGGCGTCATCCGCATGTTCCAGCCCAAGGAATTCGGTGGGCTGGAATCGCACCCGCGTGAGTTCGCCGAGACGGCAATGGCTATCGGCGCGATGGACGGCGCAACAGGCTGGGTAAGCGGCATCGTCGGCGTCCACCCGTGGGAGCTTGCGTTCTTCGACAAGAAGGCTCAGGAAGAGGTCTGGGGCGAGAACCCGGACACCTGGATGGCTTCCCCGTACGCACCGATGGGTGTTGCCCGTCCCGTCGACGGTGGCTACATCCTCAACGGTCGCTGGTCCTTCTCCTCGGGAACGGATCACTGTGACTGGGTCATGATCGGTGCGGTGGTCGGTGACGCCGAGGGCAAGCCCGTCATGCCGCCGAAGCACCTTCACGTCCTGCTGCCGCGCAGCGATTACGAGATCGACCAGGACAGCTGGAACGTCGTCGGCCTGCGAGGCACCGGTTCCAAGGACCTCATCGTCAAGGACGCTTTCCTCCCCGCCTACCGCACCATCGACGCTTCCAAGGTGTACGACGGAAGCGCGTGGAAGGAAGCCGGCCGCACGGAGACCCTGTACAAGTTCCCGTTCTCCTGCATCTTCCCGCTCGGCATCACGTCCTCACTGATCGGTATCGCCGAAGGTGCTCTGGCCTGCAACATCGCCGCTCAGCGTGAGCGCGTCACGGTCAGCGGTGTCCCGATCAAGGAAGATCCGTACGTTCTCTTTGCCATCGGCGAGGCTGCTGCCGAAATTGCCGCTTCTCGTGCGGCGATCCTCGAGACGGTCGACCGTTTCTGGGACATGACCGAAAAGGGTCAGGAAGTATCGTTCGAGCTTCGTTCCATCGGCCGACGCACGCAGACAGCTGCTGCGTGGCGTGCCGTGCGCGCAGTGGACGAGATCTTCGCTCGTTCCGGCGGCGGGGCACTGCAGCTCAGCACTCCGATGCAGCGATTCTGGCGTGACGCACATGCGGGTCTCTCGCATGCCATCCACGTGCCCGGATCGATCTTCCACGCGTCGACCCTGACTCAGCTCGGTGGCGAGCCGCAGGGCATCCACCGCTCGATGATCTAGTCCCACAAACATTTTCGAATCAAGGACGGTTAGGCATGACTGAAATTCGGGGCCTGGGATATCTCAGGATCCAAACGCAGGACGTGGCTCGCTGGCGCGAGCTCGTGGTTGACGGACTCGGCCTCGCGGTTGGTAGTGGCCCGGAACCCGACGGCCTCTACCTCCGCCTGGACGAGCGTCGCTCGCGACTGATCGTCCTTCCGGGTGAGTCGGACAAGGCACTCGCAGTGGGCTGGGAAGTGCGCGATCAGTTCGCTCTTCAGCGTGTTCGCGAAGCTGTCGAGAAGTCCGGCGTCGAGGTCGAGATCCTCTCCGAGACCGACGCCAGCTACCGCGACGCCGAACAGGTCATCGCATTCGACGATCCCAACGGCAACCGTGTCGAGGTCTTCTTCGGACCGGTTCTCGACCACAGCCCGCTGGTCACCCCGCACGGTGGACGCTTTGTCACCGGCGATCAGGGTCTCGGCCACGTGGTGCTCCCGGTTACGCGTTTCGACGAAGCGCACGCCTTCTACACCGAGGTTCTCGGCTTCCTGCCGCGCGGCTCCATCCGCCTCGGCGGCATCGATGCCCCGTCGCCGGCTCGCCGTGTCCGGTTCATGGGTGTCAACCAGCGTCACCACAGCTTGGCCCTGTGCCCGGCCCCGCCGGTGGACGAGCCCGGTCTGGTGCACCTGATGATGGAGGCCGAGACCCTCGACTCCGTCGGTCAGGCACTCGATCGTGTTGCCAAGCTCGGCTTCACGATCTCCTCGACCCTGGGACGCCACACGAACGACAAGATGGTGTCGTTCTACGTCCGCGCTCCCGGTGGATGGGACCTCGAGTTCGGTTGCGAGGGAATGCTGGTCGACGAAACGTTCTACACCGCTGAGGAAATCACGGCGGACAGCTACTGGGGTCATGACTGGTCGGCAAGCGAACCGCTTGCGGCCTTCACGCCCAAGAGCTAGTTTCACAGCCAAAAGGCTCGGCCCCGACTTTCGCGTCGGGGCCGAGCCTTTTGTCGTCGGTGATCAGGAAGCTGCTGCAGCCAAACCGATTTCGAGGTCGGCGAGGATATCGTCGATTCCTTCGATTCCGACAGCCAGACGGACGAGTCCTGGAGTGACTCCGGATGCGAGCTGCTCTTCGGGAGTGAGCTGCGAGTGCGTCGTCGACGCGGGGTGGATGACAAGTGAGCGGACGTCACCGATGTTGGCGACGTGGCTGTGCAGAGTCAGGGCGTTGACGAACTTCTTGCCAGCATCGACCCCGCCTTCCAGCTCGAATGCCACGATCGCGCCGGTGCCCTTGGGCGCCAGCTGCTTTCCGCGCTCGTGCCACGGCGATGACGGCAGTCCGGCGTAGGCGACCGACGTCACCTCGGCGCGGCCGTCGAGGAACTCGGCGACCTTCTGGGCGTTGGACACGTGGCGCTCGATGCGCAGGCTCAACGTTTCGATGCCTTGCGAGATCAGGAACGCGTTGAACGGTGCGATTGCCGAACCGAGGTCGCGCAGGAGCTGGACGCGGGCCTTGAGAGCGTAGGCGGGCGCACCGAGGTCGGCGAAGGTGACGCCGTGGTAGCTGGGATCCGGGGTGGTGAAGTTGGTGTGGCGCCCCTGGGTCCAGTCGAAGGTTCCGCCGTCGACGATGACGCCGGCGATCGCGGTGCCGTGTCCGCCAAGGTATTTGGTGGCGGAGTGGACGACGATGTCAGCGCCGTGCTTCAGGGGCTGAATGAGGTACGGAGTTGCAACCGTGTTGTCCACGATCAGCGGGATGCCGTTCTCGTGGGCAATCGCACTGATACCGGGGATGTCGAACACGTCGTTCTTCGGGTTGGAGATGGTTTCGCCGTAGAACGCCTTGGTGTTCGGACGGATTGCCTCGCGCCAGTGATCGAGGTTGTCCGGATCTTCGACGAAGTCGACGGTGATGCCGAGCTTGGGCAGCGTGTAGTGGAAAAGGTTGTACGTGCCGCCGTACAGGCGCGGGCTCGAGACGATGTGGTCACCGGCTTCGGCAAGGTTGAGGATCGCGAAGCTCTCCGCGGCCTGACCGGACGCGACCAGCAGAGCCGCGACTCCGCCTTCGAGGGCGGCGATGCGCTGTTCGACGGCGTCCTGCGTCGGGTTCATGATGCGGGTGTAGATGTTGCCGGGTTCGGCGAGGCCGAAGAGTGCAGCGGCGTGGTCCGTGCTGTCGAAGACGTAGCTGGTGGTCTGGTAGATCGGCAGTGCCCGAGCATTGGTGGCGCTGTCCGGGCCCTGCCCGGCGTGGACCTGCTTGGTTTCGAACGACCAGTTGGCGGTCGGATCCGTCGGGGCTGGGGTGTTCTCGCTCATGAATTCATACTCCGTAGTGAAGGTGGTTGATGCGGGTCAGGCGGTTTCGACGACTGTATGCACTGGGACAGGATTGCGGGTGAGATCAAGTACGGGGCAATGAGCGTCGACCGTCTCCTGCAACTCCAGGTAGCGCTCACGCGATTCCGGGCCGGTGAGTGTCACGACAACACGAACCTCGGAAAAGCCGGGCCGGACAGCGTCGTCGAATCCGAAGAAGCCTCGCACGTCGAGGTCGCCCTCGGCGCGTGCGGAGATGTCGTCTAGCGCGATACCGAGCTTGTCCGCCCAGACGCGGTAGGTCACTACCTGGCAGGACAGAAGTGACGCGAGGTAGTACTCGACCGGATTGGCGGCCGTGTTCTCGCCTCCGAGGGCCGGCGGTTCGTCGACCTCGACGCTGTATTTGCCGAGCGTAACCGTGCTGGCAACAGCATCGTGGGCTTGCGCCGACGCCTTGAAGACGACGTGAGCCTTGCCGGAATCCTTGCCGATCGCGTCAGCGTTCGCGGCGACAACGGAACTCAGGTGTGAAACGGAAGCGGTGGTCATGACAGAAAGATCCCCTGATCTGGGTGAGCATACGAATACCTCCCGCGGGCGGTGACCGCGGAAGTAGGTCCGATCAGAAGATCGGACACCCAGAGGTACAGACGTGCGCAAAATCGACATGGCGACGCCGCGTCAGCAGCGTGCGTGTCGTATATGCGCCGAATCCCATCACGCCAGTGACTGTAACCGCCTGGCAACCTTTCCCACCAGCCCTATAGGGAATCTGTCCCGAATGCTGGTAGCTCACGCGCTCGGGACGTTGTTCCAGCGGGGCACTCGGCGGCTGGCAAATGCGTCGAGTCCTTCGGCGATATCCGGTGACGCCAGGATGTGATCGCGCGCCGTGTCGGTGACTTCCCAGCCCCGCGAATCATCTTCTGTGTACAGGGCATTCACCGACTTCAAGGTCAGGCTCACCGAGGTGGGGGAGGACTCGCAGATTTCCGACGCCATGGTCAGGGCTTCTTCGAGCGCCTTGCCCGGTTCGGTTACCGAATTGACGACGCCCAGGTTCAGAGCGCGTTCGGGATCGAGTGTGCGGCCGGTAATCAGCAGTTCACGAGCAACGTTGAGGGGTAAGGCGCGTGGCGCCCGGAACAGGGCACCCGACGTGGCGACCAACCCGCGGCGGGTCTCGGGAAGGCCGAATTGTGCTGTGCGAGAGGCAACAATAAGGTCGCAGGCCAAGGCGATTTCGAATCCGCCGCCCAGTGCGTATCCCTCGACTGCTGCAATCAACGGTGTGGTGCGTTGCCGCCGGATGATGCCGTATTCGCCACCGCGCGGCATGCGAAGGTCGGCGCGCTCACGGATGTCGGTGCCGGCGCTGAAGACAGTGTTCGTGCCGGTGATGATGCCGACCCACAGCTGCGGATCGTCATCGAGGAGATCGAGGGCGGATTCGATGCCTTCGGCAGTTTCGCGGTTGATCGCGTTACGTCGTTCTTCGCGTTCGATCCGAACGATGAGTACCTTGCCCTGGCGTTCAGTGGTGACAGTCGACATAATTGGACTGTAGTCCATCTATATTCTTCCGTACGCTGATTGCACGGCCCAGCGCTGAGGAGGCGAGTCCGCGTGGTTTCCAAAGACATAGTTTCCAAAGACATGGTTTCCAAACGTGAACAGAACAAGCGTGACACCAACGATCGGTTGCTGTCCGCCTCTCGTGTTCTCTTCTCGGCACAAGGATTTGCCAGCACTACCGTCGAAGATATCGCTGAGCGGGCAGAAGTTTCGCGGGCCACGTTCTTCAACTATTTCCAGGGCAAGGATGCGGTTCTCGAAGCGCTGCACAGTGACCATCTGGATCAGCTTGCGTCGATGGTGGACAAGCTGATGGGGACACCGATATCCACGACGGACCGAATCGTCAAACTTTTCGAGGATTTTGCACTGCAGTCGGTGAAGCATCCACGCTATTTACGTATGGTGACAACGGAATTGGAACGCGACTTTGCCGCGTCCGGTGCGGGAGCCTCCCACGACAAGCGGTTTCACGTGGAACTGCTGCGCATTGTCGCTGCCGGTCTCGAGGCCGGTGAGGTTCGAACCGACTATCCACCGTTGTTCCTGGCGCAGATGATCGGTGGCGTCTACGGCACGCTGGTCAGATTCTGGCGTCAAGATGCCGAATTCGACGTGCTTGTCGAATTCGACCGTGGCGCAAGGTTTGTCGCGGAAAGCATCGCAGTCCGTTAGGCGTGCGGAGTGGGCACCACCTGTACGAGTATCGACTGCACAGTGTCGGACAGATCCGTAGCGGCGCTCTCGTCGCCGGAGAAATGACGAAGCAGACTCTGTTGGAACAGGCCGTCGAAAACTCCGTACATAGCGGAAGGCGTGATGGTGGGTTCGGTGTCGAGCAGTTCTGCGTAGCGGCTGACGATGCGCCAGATCATGTTTTCGAGGCTTGCATCGATTGCGGCTACGTCTGCGCGGAAAGACTCCTCGAAGAGGGACTGTGCCCGCAGGTCGTACCAGAGTCGGTGCATCGTCGCCTCGTTGAGCATGGTCTCGGCCAAGATGGCCCCGAATCCGGCCCGCAACTCTTCGGGTGTCTGAGCGGTCGAGACTATGCCGTCGTAGCGGGTGACGCAGCGCGCCTTGTAGTGGCGCACGCAGTGCGTGATGAGGTCGACTTTGTCGCTGAAGTAGTAGTGCAGGACGCCGTGGGAAAACTCGGAGTTCTGGGCGATTTCGCGCAGGCTCGTACGCGCGTAGCCGAGTTCGGCGAGCGTTTGCAACGCTGCTTCGGCCAACTGATCGCGTCGCTCGGAGAACTTGTCGACCTGCCGACGTGAGACCTTGTCGGCGTTGCTCGGGGAACTCTTTTTAGTTGTCCCACTTGCATTCTCGACGGTGGTTGTCACGGCGTTACGTCCTGTTCCTGCGAATTGTTCCATCAGTATGACCGGCTGCTGGACACAGTGTAGTCCCTGCTCTTTGACGATCGTGTAACAAAATCTTGACAGTCGTCAAGATTTCTCTTGACACTCGTCCAAAGTTGAATACTCTGTGACTCACGCCACTTGGCAGCGTTGCTGTGAACGGTGGCATCGCGAGATTCATTTCAGTCATGGAGGCAGTGAAAAATGAGCGTGTTTGATCTCGAGGGACGAAAAGCACTGGTCACAGGCGGCGCCAAGGGTCTCGGTGCTGGAATGGCGGAAGCGTTGGCACAGGCGGGAGCGTCGGTGATGATCGGCGACGTTCTCGAAGACGAGGGCCGGGCAACCGCGGAAGCCGTCGGTTCCGGCGGAGCCAAGACCGGCTTCGTCCGGCTCGACGTCACCGACGACGCCAACTGGGCTGACGCGGTCGCTGCCACCGCGGAAACCCTGGGCGGTTTCGACATCCTCGTCAACAATGCGGGCATTGAAATTTCTTCACTGGTGGTGGACCTGGACGCGGATGACATCCGACGGATGTGTGAGGTGAACATTCTCGGCACTGCGCTCGGCACCAAACACGGTTTGCGCAGCATGCGGCCTGGTGGGATAGCGGGTGGCGGCGGGTCCATCATCAACATCTCGTCGGTTGCCGCGACGATTCCGTTTCCCGGCATCAGTGGATACTCGGCCACCAAGTCCGCCGTCGACCGCTTTACCCGCGTTGCTGCGACGGAGTCCGGCAAGCTTGGCTACGGAGTACGCGTGAACTGTGTCTATCCGGGACTTGTCGCGACAGAGATGGGTCTGGGTCTCGCGTCTGACATGGAAAAGCTCGGTTTGTGGCCCAGCGCGGAGGCGGCCGTGGGCGACGTCATCGGGCTCACGCCACTCGGACGTCTCGGTGAAGTCAACGACATGGCGGACGCCGTCGTCTTCCTGGCCTCGGATGCTGCACGCTTCATTACCGGTATCGGCCTGCCCGTCGACGGCGGCATGGGTATGTAACCCACACAGTCATTTTCGGCTCGACCCCAACTTCGAAAGGTTCAACCACCATGTCTGACAAGAAGCCAGTCGTCGTCTACGGCGTTTCCGGGTACACAGGACGCCTCGTGTGTGAATACCTGCGAGAGTTCAACATTCCGTTCATCGCCGCCGGCCGAGATGCCGCACGCATCCAAGAAGTGCTCGACAAGATTCCCGGCCTCGACACTGTTGATCACGAAGTGGTCGAGGTGGAGCACACGGTGGAAGCATTGACCGAACTGTTCACCGGCGCACAGGTAGTCAGCAACATGGTTGGCCCGTTCATCAAGTTGGGTGGCACCGTAGTAGAGGCGGCGCTCAACGCCGGCTGCCACTACATGGACACCACCGGCGAGCAGGACTGGGTTCTCGACGTTCAGGAGAAGTTCGGCGACAAATACCAAGAAAAGGGTCTGTTGCTCTCACCCGGTATTGCGCAGATGTACACGACCGGTGAGATTGCCGCCAACATCGCGCTGGAGAATCCGGGACTCGACACTCTCGATATTCTGGTGCTGTGGAAGGGATTTCCCACCTACGCATCCACCCAGACCATCTTCACGATCCTCAAAGCCAACTGGTACTACCTCGAGCAGAACAAGTACGTGCAGTGGGCGCCCGGTTCAACCTTCGACGTTGTTGTTCCGGGGCAGCACGAGACGGCGCTGGCCTTGCCGTGGGGTGGAACCTGCCATCCGGTGTGGTTCAAGAACGACCCACGTGTATCCAACGTCAAGGCTGCGGGTGGCGTGTTCGACCGCTCTGTGATGGAAGGCGTAGTTGCCACGCAGAAGATGGTGGAAGAGCAGATCAAGACGTTGCCCGCGGATCAGCAGGAGGCGGCGCTGGCGGAAATTGCCGGTTCGGTGCAGGCAGGCATGCCGCCGCGCGAAAACCCGCGCATCAACACGTCGATGGACTCGGTATACGCGTCCGGTCCGCTCGGACGCGCCCATGTCGTGATCCACGGCAACTGCAACTACAAGCAGACGGGCCTGTTGCAGGCATATGCGGCGCACTCGCTGTTGCAGCAGCCGCCCAAGCGTGTGGGATTGGCGTCGGCGTGCCAGGCCTTCGGCCACCGCGAACTGTTGGGTGCGTTGCGTAGCTTCGGGTTGGCGCTGGAACCCGAAATCACCATCAACACCTAGACCACTGCCCGATTCTGCCGGAGAGGCTCCCGCTATGCGTTTGACCGACTATCTCGACAAGGGAGCCTCTCTCGGTTCCACCGCGCCATGTTTGACGATGGAGGAGCGCACGCTCACCTACGGTGACGTTCAACAGTTCAGTCGCCGGTTCGCCGCATCGCTTGTGACCTCCGGAATTGCCCCGGGAGACAAGGTGGCCATTCTGTCCGGCAATGATCCGATCTCGTTTTCGTGCGTTTTCGGTATCAGTCGAGCGGGAGCGGTGTGGTGCCCGATCAATCCGCGAAACGAAGCTGCGGAAAACCGAGACTTGTTGGATCTGTTCGATACTCGGGCCCTGTTCTTCCAGAAGTCGTATGAGCCTCTTGTCGACTCGATCAGGGGGGCGCTGCCGAAATTGGTGACGCTGGTCTGCATCGACGGTGAGACCGACTGGGCACCGTCCCTCGAAAATTGGCTCGGTGCAGAAGAATCGGAGGCGGCGCCGCTCGACGACATGACCATGCTCGTCGGGACCGGCGGTACCACCGGGCGTCCCAAGGGTGTGATGCTGACCGGCCACAATATCGAGACGATGACAGCGATCACTTTGATGAGCTACCCCTTCGAGGGGCGTCCGGTGTATTTGGCGTTGGCGCCGTTGACACACGCGGCCGGGGTTCTCTGCTTTCCGATCATGGCGTTGGGCGGAGAAGTTGTCATCATGCCGAAACCCGAGCTCGGTGCCTTCTTGGAGAACGTACAGAAACACAAAGTCACGCACACGTTCCTGCCGCCGACGCTCATCTACATGCTGCTAGAGCATTCTGATCTGGCGGGCACGGATCTTGGCTCGCTGCAATGCTTCTGGTACGGCGCTGCGCCCATCTCGCCGACCAGGCTCGAGGAGGCGATCACCAAGATCGGGCCGGTCATGGCGCAACTCTTCGGGCAAAGCGAAGCGCCGATGATGATCTCGACGATGGCACCAAAGGATCATTTCGGCCGAGACGGAGCAATTGCCACCGAGCGATTGTCCTCCGCCGGGCGCCCGTCGCCCCTGGTTACCGTCGGGATCATGAACGACAAGGGCCAACTACTCGGGCGCGGAGAACGCGGGGAGGTCGTGATTCGCAGTTCGCTGGTGATGGCGGGGTACTTCAAGAACCCGCAAGCCAGCGCCGAGGCGTCGGCGCACGGGTGGCATCACACCGGCGATATCGGATATCTGGACGAGGACAACTTCCTGTTCATCGTGGACCGTGCAAAGGACATGATCATCACCGGTGGATTCAACGTCTATTCAGTGGAGGTCGAGCAGGCACTAATGGCCTATCCGGGAATTCAGGACTGCGGGGTGATCGGTCTGCCAGACGACAAATGGGGCGAGCGTGTTGTGGCCGTCGTACAACCGCATCAGGGAGCGGTCATCGACGGAGCAGAAGTCATGGCCTTTGTGAAGGCTCGCATCGGAAGCGTGAAGACACCGAAAGAAATTCTCGTCTGGGAAGATCTGCCGCGATCGAAAGTCGGAAAGGTTCTCAAAAACGAGATCAAGGGCGTGCTGCTGGGATGAAGCGTTGACAGGTTAAGGGATAATCCTTAACGTTGATGGTGATCTGGTTCACTGTCGCTGTACTCGAAGGAGTCTGAAGATGGCCGTCCTGTTTCCCACCATGATCTTTCCGATCCCGACGGACCCGCTGGCTGCGTATGGCCCGCTGGTGGCAAACCGGAATCCGGAAACGGTTGCACCGCAGCCGTATATCCATTTTACGGTCAAGGCGCAGACGCCCACCATTGGTGCGGAAATCTCGGGACTGCGCCTGAGTGGCGACCTGTCCGACGAGGTTATTGCCGAACTGCGCCGAGCTTTGCTCGAGTGGAAGGTGCTGTTCTTCCGGGATCAGGATATCGACCGTGCGGAGCATCGCGCCTTCGCGGAACGCTGGGGTTCGCTCGAGCAACATCCGTTCTTCAAGTACACCCAGCCGGGTCAGACCGACATCGACGTCACGACGCTGGCCAAGGACGCAATGGTTGGGGGCGTCGAGAACAACTGGCACAACGATGTGACGTGGCACGAGCATCCGTCTTTTGCGGCAGTTCTTCGGGCCGTCGAGGTTCCGGAAGTGGGAGGCGACACGTTGTGGGCTGATACTGCTGCGGCCTACGACCTCCTGCCGCAGGATATCAAGGATCGCATCGAACACCTTGAAGCCGAGCATGATTGGATCAACGCGTTCGGAAAGTCGATGCCGGCCGAGGCTGTGGAAATGCTGCGTCCAAAATTTCCGCCGGTGCAGCATCCGGTTGTGCGAGTCATTCCCGAGAGTGGCAGGCGGGTCCTGTTCGTGAACATGACCTTCACGCAACGGATCGTCGGGGTTTCGCAAGAGGAGTCGAACGAACTTCTCACCCTGCTGTACCGGCACGTCAATCGTCCGGAATTCCAGGTCCGATTGAAGTGGGAGCCGAATACCGTTGCCTTCTGGGATAATCGGACGTGTCAGCACTATGCGTCGAGTGATTACTTTCCGGCCCGTCGTGTGATGGACCGGATCTCGATCGTCGGCGACCGGCCATTAGGTGTTCGATCGTCCTGAGGCCAATGCCGCAGATGTAGCAGGTGGACGGACCGTCGTCACGTACTTGTGAGTTCATTCAAGAAAGTTGAAGGGAGTTGGTGATCAGGCGTTCACTGGTAGTGATTGGGTAGTCGCCGGGCGTGTGAGATCCGGACGTAGGCGATGCCCCGAAAGTGAGCGAAGATGAACAGGCTCGAAGGTAAGAACGTTGTGATCACCGGGGCAGCCAGCGGAATTGGCCGCGCTGGCGCCGGGATCATGGCAGCCGAAGGAGCAAAGGTTCTGGTTGCCGATCTTGATGCGTCACATGCAGAGGAAGCAGCCGCCTCCATTCGCAAGTTAGGCGGTACTGCAGTAGGTTTCGGCGTCAATGTCATGGACGAAGAAGCCGTTGCTGCGATGATCGAACTAGCGGTAGCCGAATTCGGTGGCGTCAATGTCCTGTGTAATCACGTGGGTGGAAGCAACCCGCGCAAAGACCTCGACCTACTGCGGTTGGACTTGGACGAGTGGGATCGTGTGATGGCGCTCAACGCCCGCAGCACAGTGGTTGCGTCGCGTCTGGCGATTCCGCACATGATCGAAGCGGGCGGTGGATCGATCATCAACACCGCCTCGGTGGGCGGCTTGATCGGTGATTCGTTGCAATCGGCCTATGGAGCGGCCAAGGCTGCGGTAATCCGGCTGACTCAGTACATCGCTGTTCAGTACGGACCGGAGAACATTCGGTGCAACGGCGTGGCACCCGGTGCAATTCTGACGCCCGCGTTGGTGAACAACATCCCGGCTGACGTCATCGAAGGAATGAAGCAGGCAAATGCACTGCCCTACCTCGGGCAACCGGAAGATATCGCGAATGCCATGGTCTATCTGGCGTCGGACGAATCCCGCTACATGACCGGGCAGACCTTGGTGGTCGACGGGGGACTCACCAGCAAGAGTCCCCTCGCAACCGGACGATCCGCGATGCTGGGCTGAGTTACCTTCGCCAGCCGCTGGGGCCCGCGCCGAGAACCTCGATTGACCCACGTACTCCGTGGGAATGCTTGGTGCGGTGTGTCATTCGCCAGACTCCGTCGATCAGTGCCCAGGAATCGTGGTAGTCGCCCAGCGTCGAAAAACTGAGGTGCGCCTTGCTGCCCGTACCCAGATGCATGTCGCTGACATAGGCTCGACTGGTGGCAATATCGCCGACGACCTCGACGAGCACGTTGCCGATCAGATGTTGGGTGGGGCCGCAGTCGTCGAGAAACGAGCGGATGGAGGCCACCACCTCGGCGGGTCCACGAAGAGTTCCGGTTCCCAGTTCGGCGGTGGCGTCCGATGTCATGATTCGGTGGAGTTCATCCCAATCGCGGGCGTCCATGGCGCGGGCGAACTCGAAGATGGAGCGGGTGATCTCACGTTCGGCGAGAAGAGTGGTGATGTCGACGCTCATGCTGTGCGCCTTTCTCGGGCGGCGGGGGGTTAACAAAGGCGCACAGCACCTGTCAGCGGTTGAGCAGCTTACGCATCGCTTCGGCAGCGCCCTTGACCATCTTGTCGCGGGGGAAGCCGCTGCGCTTCTGAGCGCCCTCGTAGTTTCCGGCGGCAACCCAGATCGGGCCGTCGGCGAGGTGCTCGAGTCCTTCGCGTGCAACATCTTCGGGCTCCGCGACGTTCATGCCGGGGATGTCGAAGTTGAGGCCGGCGCGAATCATCGCCGGTGTGCGTGTGACACCGAGAATGAACTCGACGACGTGAACGCCGTACGGCTGAAGCTCGAGCCACAAGCTCTCGGCGAAGATGCGTCCGAATGCCTTGGATGCCGCGTAGATGCTCTGGTGCTCGGAGCCCATGAATCCGGCCAACGAACCGAGCAGCATGATGCCGCCGCGTCCGCGATCCTTCATCAAACCGCCGAAGTGGTGCGAGAGTTCGAGCTGTTTGTTGATGTTCAGCTCGATGACTCCGGCAAAACCTTTCAGATCACCGGTGACGAACTCGTGGCCGTAGCTGTTGGCGCCGGCGTTGAAGATGAGCAAGCCCACTTCGAGGTCGTCGGTGACGGCCTTGATCTGATCGAGCGCGTCGGGAACAAGCAGATCCAGTGCGAGAGTGCGTACTTCGACGCCGTTGGCGCGTGCCTTGGCTGCGGTTTCCTCGAGCGGACCCGGCTTGCGGGCAATGAGCACCAGGTTGATGCCGATCTTGCTGAGCTCGTCGGCGAACCCTGAGCCGACACCTTCGGAACCGCCGGCGATCACTGCCCACGGGCCGTAGTACTGAGGATCGATCATTACTACCTTCTTCGAAAGATGTTGGCTTGACTAGTGAAACGGCGCCGGTACCGGCTCGCTGTCGTCGACGATCGGCTTGGGTACCGGCTCGTCGTTGAGGATCTCGATCTTGCCGGCCGTTGCAGCGTTCACGATGGACGCGATCAAGGCGCCGCACTCTTTGCGAGGAGCGCCGGGGCGCCCCTCGCGTCGGCCGAATTCACGGTCGTCGGCAATTTCGAGGCACTTCGCGCGGGCCTCGTCGGTCCACTGAACGGTGGTGTGTTCCCAACTGTTCTTCTGGACCAGGACCTGCGCCTTGCACTCAGCGCACTGAAGAGGCTGCATCTTCTTCTGCCTTCTTCGCAGCGAGGTTGTCTTCGACTTCCTTCTGCCAAGCAGCGACGGGGCGCGCGGTATCGAGTTCGAATTCGAAGCGCTCGGTCATCTCGGGAGCGATGTCCGCGACGTCGACGTAGAACTGCTCGTACCAGCGGCGGAGCTGGTAGACCGGGCCGTCCTCTTCGCACAGGAGCGGGTTCTCGATGCGAGTCTTGTTCTTCCAGATCTCGACGTCCTGCTCGAAGCCCTTGGCGATGAACGTGCCGAAGTTCGCGGCCATCGCGTCGGCAGCTTCACCCTGGAAACGATCCGACTTCTTGACGATGATGCCGTACTGGAGCACGAACTTGTCTGCGCTGACCGGGTAGTGGCAGTTGATGAGCACGGAGTCGACGTTGTAGTCCTCGTACTCGTAGGTCAGGTCGTCGACCATGAAGGAAGGACCGAAGTACGTGGCGACGGAGTTGCTGCCCACCATCTTCGGGGTGCCTGCTGCGTGCGGACGCATGTCCGAGCGAGCGACGCCGCGCATGTACTGCGTCGCGGCGTGGCCTTCGAAGACGTTCTTGAAGTACGTCGGGAAGGAGTAGTGCACGTAGAAGAAGTGCGCCATGTCGACGATGTTGTCGACGATTTCGCGGCAGTTGGTGTCCACGGTGGTGGTGTACCAGACCCAGTCGCTCCACTCGTCGCTGAGTGCGCCTTCGATGCGGGGGATGGCTACGTCGTCCGTCGGCGGGTTGCCCTCGGGGTCGTGCCAGACGAAGAGCATGCCGTCCTGGTCGAGGGTATGCCAGGAGCGCGTCTTGGCGAGCGGGGGAACGCGACGTGCGTACGGGATCTTCTGGCACTTGCCGTTGCCGCCCCAACGCCAATCGTGGAACGGACAGGCAATGGCGTCGCCCTTGATGGTGCCCTGGCTCAGGTCGCCACCCATGTGACGGCAGTATGCGTCGAGGATCTTGACGTTGCCTTCACTGTCGGCGAAGACGACGAGCTTGGTGCCGAACGCCTCGATGGAGTGCGGTTCGCCGTCCTTGAAGGACTCCGTGAGTCCAATGCAGTGCCATCCACGTGCAAAGCGAGTAGGCGCGGTTCCAGCTTGGATCTCGCGAACCTCTTCGTTATCGGACTGATTGATCGTCACGATGAGTCCCGTCCTTTCCAGGGTCAGTGTCGAAATACGACGCTAAGGGAGCTGTGAAGGACACCCCGCGGATCGTCTCACTGGGCGGGACCGGTGTGTGACTGACTCGAAGACGGCATCCGTCCCGGCCTTCGGGATGTCCGGTCACCGGAACGACGGAAGACGATATCGTGACGGGGCAGCCGCTATGTCTATTTGCCGATCCGGTTTCCGTTGGTCGGTGCAAGGAGTGTCTTCCCATGGTCAACAAGGTTCTGAGCGCCGTTCGCGATCTGCTTCCCAAGATTGCCGAACGAGCTCAGAAGGTGGATGACTCCAGGAAGATACCGGATCGAACCATCCGGGAACTTTCCGATGCAGGTGTGTTCGCGATGTTGCAGCCGAAGCGTTACGGCGGCGCCGAGAGCGACCCTGTCCAGTTCTACGAAGTGATTCGCGCGATCTCCGCCGCGTGTGGCTCGACGGGGTGGGTCGCGTCGGTGGTGGGCGTGCACCCGTGGCATCTGGCTTTGTTCGACGATCAGGCGCAGGCGGATGTCTGGGGCGAGGATCAGACGACGCTCGTCTCCTCCGCTTACGCGCCGGTCGGGCGGTTGACGGCAGTGGAGGGTGGCTACGAACTGTCCGGCAACTGGGGCTTTTCCTCGGGGTGCGAGCATGCAACGTGGGCTTTGCTAGGCGCGATGGTCGTGGGGATGGACGGGCGCCCGGTCGACTTCATGACCGTGTTGGTGCCGCGCACGGATTACGAGATCCGTGACGTCTGGGACGTCGTGGGCATGCGCGGAACGGCGAGCAACGAGATCATCGTCAAAAAGGCATTTGTCCCGGAGCACCGGTTGAAGCGCAACTACGAGACGGCTCAGTTGCAGGGGCCCGGCCAGGCGGTCAACACTGGTCCGCTGTACAAATTGCCGTTCGGAAGCATCTTCACGTCGACAGTGGCAGCACCGTGCGTCGGTATCGTCGCCGGTTGTTACGAGGGTTATCTCGAGGTCATGCGCGAGCGCGTTCGGCTCAGTCTTGGTGGTGGACGGTTCAGCGAGGACCAGTTCGCTCAGGTGGCCGTGGCGCGGGCGTCCTCGGAGATCGATGCGGCGATTCTGCAGATGGATCGAAACATACGAGAGATGTACGAACTCGCGGTGGCCGGTAAGGAACTGCCACTCTCGATGCGACTGCGTGCGCGGCGTGACCAGGTACGGGCTACCGAGCGTTCGGTGGAAGCTATCGACATGCTGTTCAAGACGGCAGGTGGAAACTCGCTGTCGCGGGGCAATCCGATCGAGCGGGCGTGGCGGGACGTTCACGCGGGCAGCGTGCACGTGGCAAACGAACCGGAGCGGGCGCTGGCGCTGTACGGGCGGGCAGCGTTCGGTTTGCCGGTCGAAGACAATTTGATCTGACTGCCGCGGGTTCACAACGTCCGGTTGCGGGGTAACCTCCGCCCTGTGAGGCGCACCTCCGAACTGATCGTCGGGTCGATTGTCGACCTGGCCGGTGTTTCGCGAGCGAAAGTGGTGCCCGCGAACAGAGTTGATGTTTTTGTCGCCAGCGGGATGGGTGCATCGCCCAGCTGGAGTGTGTTCTGTGCCGACGACGCCCTCGCCTTCACTGAAGAGCTTTCCGCGGTGGGTGATCTTCGGCTGAGGATCGCGGAATCGGACCTGCGTGCAGTCGGTGACGATGTGTCGTGGGCGCCCGCGACACTGCACGAGTTGGACGGATCGGTATCGGCGGTGTGCAGTCGAACGGCGCTACGACGCGCAGTCACGACGCTTGCGCATGACAATCTCGAAGCCCGGGTGGGCCACGAAATCGAGTTCACACTCTTCGGCGGGAATGTGGCCGAACAATGGTCTGCCTACGGGCTCGGAGCAGCGCTTGCGCAGGAGCAGTTTGTCAGGGATCTGTTGGTGAATGCCGAACGCGCCCAACTGAATATCGAGCAATTTCACGCGGAGTACGGTCCCGGACAGTTCGAGATCTCCCTTGCACCCGACTCGCCGCTCGAAGCAGCCGACAACCTGATCGTGGCCCGAATTCTGATCTGCCGCACTGCCCGATCGCACGGAATGGCTGCGTCGTTTTCTCCGATGCCTGTCGTGGGCGGTTCGGGAAACGGCGCACATCAGCATATTTCGTTGACTCGGTCCGGTGAGCCGATCTTGTCCGGCGGGAGACGGGATCACGGGATGTCGGAAGCGGGCGCATCTGCGGTGGGTGGTCTACTGGCTCACCTGGCGGACTTGGGGGCGGTGCTGGCGTCGTCGCCGTTGTCCGGGCTGCGGTTGCAGCCAGATACCTGGTCTGGTGCCTTCATCTGTTGGGGCCACGAAAACCGAGAGGCCGCAGTCCGATTCTGCGCCGAATCCATCGGAAATCCGCACGGCGCCAACGTCGAAGTGAAGGTGATGGATTCCTCCGCAAATCCGTATCTCGCTACCGCAGTCATTCTTGGTGCCATGCACGCAGGGATTGCCGGCGCTCTATCGCTGCCGCCGGAGGTGAGTGTCAATCCGTCCGGTCTGAGCGAGGTGGAGCGAGCGGCCTGTTCGGTCACACGCATGCCGACCGAGATGGGGGAGATGCTGCAACGACTGCGTCGTTCGACTGTTGCGCAGAGCGTCATCGGGGGTGCGATCATCGATGCAGTGGTCGCAGTGAAAGAACTCGAACATTCTCGGTACTCGGAGTTGGACGCGTCGGTGCTCGTCGAGCGATTGCGCTACGCCTGGAGTGCTTGACGGGGTGTGCCGGACGTTCTAAATTTAAGTTGTTCCTTAATTAAGGAGTTGCTTAAATGACTAGCGAGCTGGACGCGGTGTTCGGGGCATTGGCAGATCCCACCCGGCGTGCAATGTTGTCACGCTTGACCAGCGGTTCTATGACGGTGGGGGAGTTGGCCGAGCCATTCGAGATGAGTCGGCCGGCGATATCGCAGCATCTGAAGGTCCTCGAGAAGGCCGGGTTGATCGAACGGACAGCCACTGCGCAATGGCGCACCTGCACGCTTCGCGCCGAAGGTCTGAACGATGCTGCCGTGTGGGTCGATAAACACCGTCGCGGCTGGAACGAGCGGTTCGATCTTCTCGACGAGCGGCTCCGTGAACTGAAAAATCGTGAACTGAAAACGCATGAAAACGAAGAAGGAGAAGGGCAATGAGTGAGCACAATGTCGATCAGACCGCAGAATTCACCATCATCCGAATCTTCGACGCACCGCGTGAACAGCTTTGGCGCGCCTGGACAGACCCGGACGAGGCGGCCCGCTGGTGGCATCCGCGTGGTGTGAGTAGCCCTCGCGAGCACGTAGCCATCGACCCACGCGTCGGTGGAACATACAGCTACTTGATGATCAACGACGATGACGGTGCCGAATATCCCACCGGTGGAACGTATCTAGAAGTCGAGAAGCCGGAGAGGCTGGTCTTCACCTGGGGTAACCCGGAGGACTCTGTCGAGAGTGCGCCCCGCATCACGGTCACGTTGGTGGAGCGGGGGAACAAGACGGAAATGACCTTCCATCTTGTTGGTATCCCCGGGTTCAAGGGTGATGGCAACGTGTACGACGGCTGGAACGAGGCCTTCGATATTTTCGAGGAGCGATGACTCAATAGTCGTAAATCAGGCCCTACGTCCGTGCACCGGTGATTGAATGTCGGAAAGGTCGTACTTCACCGGTGTAAGGGAGTCGAACGCCATGGCGCGTACCGTGACCGTAGTACTCGACGGCTACACCTATTTCGAATGCCCACGTTGGCACGACAATCGCATCTGGGTATCGGATTTCTATAGCCATCAGGTGGTTTCGGCTCGCGAAGACGGAACGGATGTTCGTGTCGAGGCCGAAGTTCCCGGTCAGCCGTCTGGTCTCGGTTGGTTACCGGACGGCAGGTTGCTGGTGGTGTCGATGCGCGATCACAAGGTCCTTCGTCGTGAACCGGACGGGCAACTTGTCGTTCATGCTGATCTGGCGAAGTATGTGAGCGGAAACGTCAACGACATGCTCGTCGACGCTCAAGGGCGTGCGTATGTCGGCAACTTCGGGTTCGATCTGATGAATCTTGCGGCGGTCGAGACTGCGGATCTGCTGCGGGTCGACCCGGACGGCAGTGTGCATGTTGTTGCGCGGGATCTGCATTTTCCCAACGGCATGGCACTGACTTCCGGCGGGGAGCTGCTGGTGGACGAGACCCTCGGTAATCGCATCAGCGTCTTCTCCGTCGCGGACGACGGTTCCCTGGGTGAGCGCCGTGATTGGGCGACGTTCGGGGTCGTGCCGGATGGTTCGACGATGGAGTCCACCATTTCCCAGATGGTGATTGCGCCCGACGGGTGTTGTATCGATGCCGATGATTCGATGTGGGTGGCCGACGCGATCGGTAGCCGGATACTTCATGTTGCGCAGGGCTCTGGCGTGATCGACGAGATTCCGTTCGACACCGGGGTGTTTGCCTGCGGCTTGGGCGGAGCCGACGGACGAACACTATTTGTCTGTGCGGCACCGGATTTCAACGAGCATGCACGTAAGGTGGCAACGGAGGGCAAGTTGCTGTCTATACGTTTGGAGTAGTTGGATTCTGATGGAATTAGTGACGTCGCTACCCGCTGACACTCCGCTGCGGCAAGTAGCGGAACGTGTACGGCGTATCGAGGAACTCGGTTTCGACACCGTGCATGTCTCGGAGACTGTTCGAGATCCATTCGGTGTTGCGGCGCTGGCCGTTGAGCACAGTTCCACGCTCACCGTGCGGACGTCCATGGTGGTGGCATTTGCGCGAAGTCCGATGCTCACCGCATTGGCGGCCTGGGATCTTGCGGACTTCTCCGGCGGTCGATTCCAGTTGGGGCTGGCAACTCAGGTGCGCGGAAATATTGTCGGACGCTATTCGATGCCGTGGACGGATCCTGTTGCACAACTGCGCGATTACGTCGGTGCAGTGCGGGCGATATTCGAGGTTTTCCGATCCGGCGATGCTCTCGACTACGCGGGCACGCACTACACATTCAACCGGTTGCAGCCGTATTTCAATCCGGGGCCGATCGACGTGCCGGCGCCCGAGATCTGGACAGGCGGCGTAAACACGCGGATGTGCGCACTTGCCGGCGAAGTTGCCGACGGTTTTGTTGCACATCCCACGAGCTCGCATCCGAAGGTGCTCGCGGAGAGGATAATTCCGGCGCTCGAGTCTGGCGGTAGAAAACCTCGGATTGTCGCGGTTCCGAAGGTGATCACGGGGCGCGGCGCCACCGCAGTCGCTGCGGCCCGTGAGCCGGTACGCAAAGAGCTTGCATTCCTCTACTCCACACCGGCCTATCGAGTTGCGTTGGACGTACTGGGATTTTCGGAGGTCGGTGAGAAGCTGACTTCCATGGCGCGATCGGGCGATTGGGCTGATCTGGCTGCGGTCCTCACGGACGACGTACTCGATGATCTTGTCCTTCAATGCACCTATGCGGAACTGCCCGCGTTACTGAGAGCGAAGTACGGGGATCTGTGTGACGGACTTGCCCTGGCGGTTCCCGCGGATCCCGCTGACGACGAGGATTTCCGGAGGATGTGCCTGGAACTTCGATCTTCGGAGTAGCAATCCTCGGATTGGAAGATGATGCCGCGCAGTGGGGCAGGCAAGATTAAGTCGCCTGCCCCACTTGCCGGTCAGTTACTTACTTCGCCATGTCCTGAGCTGCTCGGTAGGAGAAGACCATCGCTGTGCCCAGCGGAACGCCGGGGCCGGGGTAGAAGCGGCCGCTGAGGGAGGCGCTCGTGTTTCCTGCGGCGTAGAGGCCGTCGATCACGGTACCGTCGCCGCGTAGAACATGGCCGTCGATATCGGTGACCAAACCGCCCTTGGTGCCGAGGTCACTGAGAACGATGCGCGCCGCGTAGAACGGACCCGTCTCGATTGCGGTGAGCGCTGCATTGGCGCCGCCGTTGGGTGGGCAGAAGAACGCATCGTAGGGATCTTCGCCGCGGTGGAACTGCTCGTCGACACCCAATTTTGCTGCGTCGTTGAACTTTTCGACCGTGCTGCGCAGTGCGTCGGCCGGGATTCCGGTCTTTTCTGCGAGCTCTTCGAGAGTGTCCGCAGCTACCCAGGTTCCAGCTTCGAGGTGCTTGGCGGGAGGGGTGTTGGGGATGCTGATCGCGGGCAATCCGCCGCGTTCACGGGAATCGAAGATCATGAACGACGGTACGGCAGAACCGTTGTCGTTGTGTGCGTCCATGGCGCGGCCGAACTGGTCGTACGGCAGCGACTCGTTGAGGTAGCGCTCGCCGGCATTGTCGACGACGAGGCCGCCACGAACACCGACCATGAATGCGGCGCTGCCGTCTGGCTGCTCGACGCCGGGGCAGAACCAGGCCTGATCCAGCAGTGCTGTTGCGCCGCCGACGGCAACACCGGCACTGATCGCGTCGCCGGTATTCGCGCCGAACGGTCCCATGCTCCAGATGGCTTTGCCGGGGGTACCGGCCTGCTCGCGGAGCGCGTCGTTGCCTTCGATGCCGCCGGCTGCCATGAGCACGCCGCGGGTTGCCTTGATGCGCTGGGTTTCGCCGCCTGATTCGACCTCGGCGCCGACCACCCGACCGTCTTCGACGATCAGAGACGTGAGAGTGGTTTCGGTCCGGAGGTCGGCGTTGCCGGTGCTCTGGACGGCTGCCAGCAGACGGCCGATCAGTGCGCGTCCGCCGATCATCTTGCCCGGCATGTGGCCCTGGCCGGTGCGGTCCTGATCGAGCTCGGGTCGAACCAGTTCTGCGAGGTCACCGATGTCGGCCGGATCGAGGTCGAGAGGGTTGATGGAGCGTCCCGTGTCCATCCGGCCTTCGGCCTTGTAGTAGTCGGGGAAAGCCCGGAACTCGAATTCGATGTTCGGGTTCTTCTCCAACAGTGCGACGACGGCGGGAGCCGTGTCGACGTACGCGTCCTGGCGATCGGACTCGGAGTCACCGAGCAGCGAGCGCAGGTAGGTGCGCGCATTTTCGGTGGAATCGGGCAGGCCGGCGCGTTCCTGGACCTGAGTTCCCGGCAGCCAGATGGAAGCTCCGGAGTACGACGACGTTCCGCCGAAGCGGTTGGTCTTTTCGATCACGACGGTGCTCAATCCGGCAGCTGCGGCGGTATAAGCGCCGGTCAGTGCCCCGCCGCCGGAACCGACAACCAGTACGTCGCATTCCGTGGTCCAGTCCTGCATCATTGCGTCCTAACTCGAAGAGGGTGGGGCCTATACGCAATACCCAGTGGCGTGCGTTGGCTACGTCAGGTCCCACTGAGCGGGCAATACGCCGGTGAGGCGGCATGGGGTGCGAGAATTGACTAGGTCGTGCGCGGCCGTTACACACTCACAAGATGATTAGGGGCGACGGTGCCGAGAATTGCCGAGGTCAGGGACGCGGCCGAGCCCAGTTCGGACGAGCAGCGGGCACGCCATGTTCGGATGCTGCAAGCGGCAGAGGAACTGGCAACCGAGAAGGAGCTTGCTCGCGTCCAGATGCACGAGGTCGCGAAGCGCGCCGGAGTCGCCATCGGAACGCTGTATCGCTACTTTCCGTCGAAGACGCACCTGTTTGTCGCGGTGATGGTCGAGCAGATCGATCAGATCGGCGACACTTTCACCAAGCATCAGGTGCAGTCGGCAAATCCCCAGGACGCGGTCTACGAAGTGTTGGTGCGCGCCACTCGCGGGTTACTGCGTCGGCCGGCCCTCTCGACAGCGATGCTGCAATCGACCAGCACCGCCAACGTCGCAACAGTTCCCGATGCAGGCAAGATCGATCGCGGATTCCGTCAGATCGTCCTCGATGCCGCGGGCATCGTGAATCCCACCGAAGACGACAACACTGCGTTGCGTCTGTTGATGCAGTTGTGGTTCGGCGTCATTCAGTCGTGCCTCAACGGTCGGATCTCGATTCCCGATGCGGAGTACGACATCCGTAAGGGCTGCGACTTGCTTCTGGTTAATCTTTCCCGGCACTGACAGGCTTCATCCGAAGTGGATGAGCTTGTCATATCCTGAAAATTGAAATCAATTCTAATTTGGTGAGAGCGCTGAACTTGCACCGCAACGTTGCTCGGCGTACATAAATAGAATACATTGCAGAAAAGTGAATAGGTGAGCCAGCTCACCGACCGAAATCTCCACGGAGGAGCAAGCATCATGGGCCATGCAGTCATCGTCGAAGCCGCACGCACACCGATCGGCCGTCGCCGCGGCGCCCTGGCGGGACTGCACCCCGCCGAGATTCTGGGAGCAGCGCAGCGCGGTGTCCTCGAACGGGCAGGCGTTGCACCGGAAGACATCGGACAGATCATCGGCGGTTGTGTCACGCAGGCGGGCGAACAGTCCAACAACGTCACGCGTCAGGCGTGGCTGCACGCCGGTCTTCCGTACGGTACGGCTGCCACCACCATCGACTGCGCGTGCGGATCTGCTCAGCAGGCAGTGCATTTGATCTCCGGCCTCATTTCCTCCGGTCAGATCTCGGCCGGTATCGGCTGCGGCGTCGAGGCCATGAGCCGTGTGTTCCTCGGCCAGGCAAATGCGCCCGGAACCGGAAACCCGTACCCGGACGACTGGACCATCGACATGGGTGACCAGTTCACGTCCGCGCAGCGCATTGCCGAGAAGCGTGGCATCACGCGCGCCGACGTCGACGCCTTCGGTCTCGAGTCGCAGCGCCGCGCAGCTCAGGCGTGGGCAGAAGGCCGCTTCGACCGCGAAATCATTCCCGTCAAGGCTCCCGTCATCACCAAGGAAGGCGTGCCGACCGGCGAGATCGCCACCGTGACGCGTGACGGTGGACTGCGTGAGACGACGGCGGAAGCGCTCGCCGGACTCAAGCCCGTCATCGAGGGCCACATCCACACGGCCGGCAACTCGTCGCAGATCAGCGACGGTGCCGCTGCGGTGCTGCTGATGAGCGAAGAGCGTGCACACGAATTGGGTCTCAAACCCCGCGCGCGGATCATTGCATCCGGCATGGTCGGATCCGATCCCTACTACCACCTCGACGGACCCATCGAGTCCACCCAGCTGGTACTCGACAAGGCCGGAATGACGTTGGCCGACATCGATCTGGTCGAAATCAACGAGGCATTCGCTTCTGTCGTACTCTCCTGGGCCCAGGTTCACGGCGCAGACCTGTCCAAGGTCAACATCAACGGCGGCGCGATCGCACTCGGACACCCTGTCGGTTCCACCGGCGCCCGCCTGATCACCACGGCGCTGCACGAGCTCGAGCGTTCCGACAAGTCGACGGCACTGATCACGATGTGCGCCGGTGGCGCTCTCTCGACCGGCACCATCATCGAACGCATCTGATCCGTACTCACACTTTCGAATTGACGAGGTAGACATGACTATTGGATTGAGTGAAGAAGATCGCGACCTCCGCGATTCCGTACGGGGCTGGGCTGCGCGCCACGCAACGCCGGCCGTCATCCGCGAAGCTGTCGAGGCCAAGGTCGAGACGCGCCCGCAGCTCTGGGACGGACTCGCCGAGCAGGGACTTCTCGGACTGCACGTCGCTGAGGAATTCGGCGGCGCTGGATACGGATTGGTCGAACTCGCGATCGTTGTCGAGGAACTGGGACGCTCCATGGTTCCCGGCCCGTTCCTGCCGACTGTTCTGGTCAGCGCAGTGCTCAGCGACGCCCGACTTAACGCTCCACTTGCCGGCCTTGTCGACGGCAGCACACTCGGAGCTGTTGCGTTGCAGCCCGGTTCGCTGAAGGTTACTCGTGACGGTGACACTGCCACTCTCAGTGGCACGTCCAGCCAGATTCTCGGCGGACATGTCGGCGACCTGTTCCTGCTTGCCACGGACAGCGGATTCGTACTGCTCGGACGTGACCGACTCGAGGTCACCGACCTGGCCAGCTACGACGTCGTGCGTCGTAACTCCGAGGTCAGCGTCGACGGACTGGTACTCACCGACGCCGAGATCCTCGACATCGACAACCAGCGTGTACTCGACATCGCCGCAACACTGTTCGCGGCAGAGGCTTCGGGGCTGGCCGACTGGGCGGTCACCACATCTGCCGACTACGCCAAGGTGCGTCAGCAGTTCGGACGCGTCATCGGCCAGTTCCAGGGCGTCAAGCACAAGGCTGCTCGCATGCTCACACTTGCCGAGCAGGCTCGCGTCTGTGCGTGGGATGCTGCCCGCGCTCTGACTCCCGCCAACGGCGTCGGTGCCGAAGAAGCCTCTCTCGCAGCAGCAGTCGCCGGAGCCACCGCTCTCGAAGCCGCGTTCTCCGTCACCCGCGACTGCATCCAGGTGCTCGGCGGTATCGGTTACACCTGGGAGCACGACGCTCACCTGTACCTTCGCCGTGCGCAGTCTTTGCGCATCCTGCTGGGTTCCACGGCGTCCTGGCGTCGTCGTGTTGCCGAGCTGACCATTGCCGGCACCCGTCGCGTGCTCAGCATCGAGTTGCCGCCTGAGGCCGAGGCGATCCGCGCCGACGTCCGCGCTGAGCTCGCTCCGGCGCTGGAGCTCGAAGGTGCCGCGCAGAAGACCTACCTTGCGGAAAAGGGCTACACCGCACCGCACTTCACCGCTCCGTGGGGTAAGTCTGCCGATGCCGTCAGTCAGCTTGTGATCGCCGAGGAACTGCGCGCGGCAAAGATCAAGCCGCACGACATGATCATCGGCAACTGGGTCATCCCGACGCTCATCGCGCACGGCAACGAAGATCAGCTTGCCAAGTTCGTCCCGCCGTCACTGCGCGGCGACATCGTCTGGTGCCAGCTGTTCTCCGAGCCGGGCGCAGGATCCGACCTCGCTGCTCTGAGCACGAAGGCAACCAAGGTCGACGGTGGCTGGAAGTTGCAGGGCCAGAAGGTGTGGACGTCGATGGCACGCGACGCGCACTGGGGAATCTGCCTCGCACGCACCGACGCCGACGCACCCAAGCATAAGGGTCTGTCCTACTTCCTCATCGACATCAAGAACAGCGGCCTCGACATTCGCCCGCTGCGCGAGATCACCGGTGAAGCACTCTTCAACGAGGTGTTCTTCGACGACGTCTTCGTTCCCGACGAGTGCCTCGTCGGCGAGCCGGGCGACGGTTGGAAGCTCGCTCGCACCACGCTGGCCAACGAGCGTGTCTCGCTGTCCAACGACTCGTCTTTGGGCTCGGGCGGCGAGGCTCTGCTGAGCCTGGTCGAGGGACTGCAAGGCGGCATCGACGACGAGCAGCTGACGGTACTCGGAAAGGTGCTGTGCGACGCGCAGTCCGGCGGTCTGCTGAGTCTGCGCACCACATTGCGCTCGCTGTCCGGTGCCCAGCCGGGGGCGGAGTCCTCCGTTGCGAAGCTCATCGGTGTCGAGCACATCCAGCAGGTGTGGGATGTGGCTATGGAGTGGGCCGGACCGAGTTCGCTTCTGGGCGACCAGCATCGGATGTCGGCGACGCAGATGTTCCTGAACTCGCAGTGCATGTCCATCGCGGGTGGTACAACCAATGTTCAGCTCAACATCATCGGTGAGCGAATCCTGGGTCTGCCCCGTGACCCCGAACCGGGAAAGTGACCTGCATATGAGCAATCGCACCTTCGTGATCGGCGTAGGTATGACCAAGTTCGAGAAGATCGAGACCCGCGACTGGGAATACCCGGACATGGTGACCGAGGCTGTCACGAACGCACTCACCGACGCCGGGATCAGCTACGACCAGATTCAACGCGCGGCAGTCGGTTACGTGTTCAATGCGTCGACCGCCGGCCAGCGTGCTCTGTACGAAACGGGTCTGTCCGGTATCCCGATCTTCAATGTCAACAACAACTGCGCCACCGGTTCGACGGCGCTGATGATGGCACGCGAGTGGGTCCAGGCCGGCCAGGCCGACTGCGCCTTGGCCGTGGGCTTCGAGAAGATGACCAAGACGGCGCTGACCGGAAACGGTGAGATGCCCAAGGTCACCACCTTGGACTCGCAGCTGAAGATCATGGTCGAGGACTACGGGTTCGCTCGTTCGCCGATGACCGCGCAGCTGTTCGGCAACGCTGCCGTCGAGCACATGCAGAAGTACGGCACCACGGTCGAGCAGATTGCTGCCGTCGCGGTCAAGAACCACAAGCACTCGGTCAACAACCCGTATGCGCAGTTCCGTGACGAGTACACCCTCGAACAAGTGCTCGAGGACAAGATGATTCACGCGCCGCTCACACGTTCGCAGTGCTCGCCGACCTCGGACGGCGCCGGAGCGGCAGTAGTCGTGAGTGAGAAATTCGTCCGCGAACACGGGCTAGAGGACCGCGCGATCGAGATCGTCGCGCAGGCAATGACCACCGACACCGAGGCAGCGTTTGCCGAGAAGTCGATGATCGACGTGGTCGGCGCGCCGATGACGGCGGCAGCCGCCGAGCAGGTTTTTGCCGAAGCGGGCATCACCATCGACGACGTCGACGTCATCGAACTGCACGACTGCTTTGCGATCAACGAGATCATCACCTACGAAGGTCTCGGAATGTGCGCGGCCGGTGAGGGCGGCAAGCTCGTCGAATCCGGTGCAACCACCTACGGCGGCCAGTGGGTCGTCAACCCGTCGGGCGGTCTGATCTCGAAGGGCCACCCGCTGGGTGCCACCGGGTTGGCGCAGTGTGCCGAACTGACGTGGCAGCTACGCGGTACCGCAGACGCCCGTCAGGTCGAGGGCGCTCGAATCGGATTGCAGCACAACCTCGGACTGGGCGGCGCGTGCGTCGTGACGGTCTACCGAGCCGGAACTTTGGAGAACTGATGGCTATCGACCTTGCGGTGGCATTGTCCGCCGAACCGACTGTGCGCGAAGCGTCGTGGACCGACCGCGACGTCATGCTCTACCAGCTGGGCCTGGGAGCCGGAGTGAATGCTCTGGACCCCGCCGAGCTCACCTGGGTGTACGAAAAGGGTTTGAAGGTCCTTCCGACCTTTGCCATGGTTGCGGGCCAGGGTATTTCGGCAGGGGTATTGCCGCGCGCCGCAATGAACATGCCCGGTATCGACATCGATCTGCGCAAGATCTTGCACGGTGGGCAGTCGCTGACCCTGCACGCGCCGATCCCGTCGACGGGTACCGCCCGCATCTCCACTCGCATTGCCGATGTGTGGGACAAGGGCAAGGCTGCCGTCATCGTGCTCGAAACCGCGGCCGCGGACTCCGACGGTAATCCGTTGTGGACCACGGGAATGCAGATCTGGGCCCGCGGCGAAGGCGGATTCGGTGGAAACACCGGCCCCGAAGTTGTTGCCGAAGTTCCCGATCGCGCGCCGGACGCTGTACTCACCTCCGCGACCAGCGCGTCGCAGGCGTTGCTGTACCGGCTCAGCGCAGACATGAACCCACTGCACGCCGATCCTGCCTTCGCGAAGATGGCCGGATTCGACGCACCGATCCTGCACGGCCTCGCGTCGTACGGCATCGTCTGCAAGGCCGTCGTCGACGGTGTTCTGGGCGGCGACCCGTCGCGAGTGAAGAACTACTCGGTGCGGTTTGCCGGTTCGCTGTTCCCGGGCGAATCCATCACTACATCGGTGTGGCAGGACGGCAACACCTTGACGCTGGCAGCAACCTGCCCCGAGCGCGCGAACGCACCGGTTCTCACGCACGCCACCATGGAGATCAACTGATGAATCTCGGAACACACCCCACTGCCGCAACACATCCGGGTGGCACCGTGCTGACATCGCCGCCGCAGGACGCACCTATAGACCGTGCAACCGAGGCAGCGCGCAAGCTCATCGACGCGCTACAGCGCACCGATCGGGAGAACGCAAACCTCGATCGAGTTGCCGAGGAACTCAACAGCATCGTCGCTCACCTCGAGCAGCATGCGCCCGAGGTCGAAGAGCGATTGATCGACATGTGGAACGGTGAAGGCGTCACCCGCCACGATCCGGTGACCGGTCGGGAAAATGCCATCGCACCGCCAATAGTTCTCGAGGGACTCGAAGACGGTTCCGTGCAGGGCGTTGTCACCTTGACCTTGCCGTACCAGGGCCCTCCCGGCCACGTGCACGGTGGCGTATCGGCGATGCTGCTCGATCACGTTCTCGGTGTCGCCAACGCTTGGGGTGGAACCGCCGGTATGACAGCACAATTGAGCACGCGCTATCACCGTCCGACCCCGTTGTTCGTACCGCTGACCATCAGCGGCAAGTTCATCTCCAAGGAAGGCCGCAAGGTTCACACGGTGGGTGAGATCAGGACTCCCGACGGTGAAGTGTGCGTTTCGGTCGAGGGTCTGTTCATCGACAAGACCATTCCGCGCCCCCGGTAGGGGATCTGACCGCCCCCCGGTAGGGGATCTGACCGCCCCCGGTAGGGGATCTGATCAAGGAGGAACCCCTGTGGGGAAGCTCGACGGACGTGTAGCAGTTGTCACCGGCGCCGGCATGGGAATCGGGCGTGGTGTGGCAGGTGCCTTCGCGCGTGAAGGCGCGTCGGTGCTGGTGGCCGAGATCGACGAGGCAGCCGGCCTCGAGACTGCCCAGTGGTTGCGCGACGAGTGGGGCGCGGAAGCGGAATTCATCCGCACCGACGTCACCGACAAAGCTCAGGTTGTTGCCATGGTCGACAAGGCCGTCGAGCGGTTCGGACGTCTCGACATTCTGGTCAACAACGCTTGGCGGACTTTCGGTTTCGCTCGGCTCGAGAAGATGACAGACGAGCAGTTGCGCGGCGGTTTCGACATGGCAGTGATGGCAGCTTTCTGGGCCATGCAGGCTGCGTTGCCTGAACTCGAGCGTCACGGCACGGGCCGAGTGATCAACATGTGCAGTCTCAACGGCGTGAATGCTCACATGTACTCGGTGCAGTACAACGCGGCCAAGGAAGCGCTGCGGACACTCACGCGGACCGCAGCTCGCGAGTGGGCTCCCAGACAAGTCAATTGCAATGTCATCTGCCCCGGTGCGCAGAGTGCGGCGTACAAGCGTGTCGCCGAAGCCAACCCGGAGAACGTGGCTGTCATGGCGGCGCAGAACCCGATGGGGCGGATCGGCGATCCCCTCGACGACATCGGCCCCGTTGCCGCTTTCCTGGCAAGTGACGACAGTCGCTACGTCACGGGAAATACCCTCTTCGTCGACGGTGGTGGGCACATCAACGGTGTGCAGTGGGCACCTACCGTGGACTGACTTCACCGGACTGACTGCACTCCGGATTCACACGTGGCTCGACGCTGATTCAGCGTCGAGCCACTATGCGTTTGTAGGCCTTGCCCGGTGCCTGTCTCGAGGCCCGACACACATCATGTCCTTGACAGCGCCTCCTGGCTCACCGATAGTAATCAAGCGAACGATCGCTAACCTGTCGATTGCAAGTTGAGGTTTTCAGGGCGTGCAGTGGCGTCTGCGATCGATCACTCAGGCTATTCTTCCGAGCTGAAAGTACCGGTACAGACATGGAAATTGAGCATTCGACTCTCTTCATCGACGGCGACTGGGCAAAGCCTGCGGCGGGCGGCGTCATTCAGGTAGCTTCACCGGCTACCGAACAATTGTTTGGCAGTTTTCCGGAATCTTCGACGGCAGATGTCGACTCGGCGGTCGCTGCGGCCGGCCGAGCACTGCGCTCCTCGGAGTGGGCAAACCTCGACGGATCCGAGCGTGCCGCGATTCTCGACAGGTTTGCAGATGCAGTCGAACGGCGATCGGAGGAGCGTGCCACTCTGGTCAGCCGTCAGAACGGTATGCCGATCACACTCGCCCGGTTCGCCGAGGGTGACGCTCCGGTGCAGTTGTTGCGCTACTACTCCGATCTGATCCGTTCGTCGTCGGTCGAAGAAGTTCGTCAGAGCCTTTCCAGCGCCGGTACGACGATCGTTCGCAAGGAACCCGTCGGTGTTGTGGCCGCGATTGCACCGTGGAACTACCCGGCCATCCTGTCGATGTTCAAGATCGCCCCAGCGCTCGCTGCTGGTTGCACGGTAGTGCTCAAGCCTTCTCCCGAAACGACACTCGACTCCTACCTGTTGGCGGAAGCAGCTGTCGAAGCCGGCTTGCCTCCCGGAGTTCTCAATGTCGTGACCGGCGGCCCAGACATCGGTCAGTACCTGGTTGCCCACCCTGGCGTCTCCAAGGTTGCGTTTACCGGTTCGACGCCCGCGGGTAGGCACATCGGTCGCGTGTGCGGTGAGCTTCTGCGTCCGGTCACTCTCGAACTGGGCGGAAAGTCAGCCGCTCTGATCCTCGACGATGCCGACATCGAGACAACGGTGGCGGGCCTGGCCACGGCGTCCCTGCTGAACAGTGGCCAGACGTGCTACATGTCGACGCGAATTCTTGCCCCGGCGCATCGCTACTCCGAATTCCTCGATGCGGTGACCGCAATGGCGGCGTCGCTGCCGATCGGTGACCCCGCTGACGCCGATACCTTTGTCGGCCCCCTGGTAAGCGAGCGTCAGTACAAGCGAGTTCTGTCGATGATCGATGCGGGAAGTGCGGAGGGTGCAACGGTCACGACCGGCGGCAAGCGTCCGGCTCACCTCGATCGTGGATGGTTCGTGGAGCCGACAGTATTCGGCAATCTGAGTAACGACGCGAACATCGCGAAGGAAGAAGTGTTCGGTCCGGTTCTGACCGTGATTCCCTACAGCGAGGAAGCCGACGCAATCGCATTGGCCAACGATTCCGAGTACGGGCTCGGCGGCACGGTGTGGACTGCCGACCGTGATCGAGGAATCGACGTGGCCCGGAAGGTGGAATCAGGGTCCTTCGGAGTGAATACCTATGGCCTGGACTGGGGTTCGCCGTTCGGTGGGGTCAAGGCCAGCGGTGTAGGCCGTGAATTGGGACCGGAAGGGCTCGCGTCGTACTACAGCCTCAAATCGATCTTCTTGCCGGAGTAGCACTGCTCGAATGCCCCCCGGAGTTCCGAACGTACTGTTCGAGACTCCGGGGCATCGCTGCTGCGGTCGACTATCCGCCGACAGCCGAGATTCCTGCCCTGCGACCGAAGAAGGTGCCGTCGCCCAAGGATGTTCCGCTGATGTATCCCCAAGAATGCAGGCCGGATGTTGCTCGGCCAGCGGCGAACAGTCCAGGGATGGCCTCACCGTCCAAATTGAGGACGCGGCCGTCGACAGTGGTCCACAAACCGCCGGTCGTGAATACCTCGGCGCCGCCACCTCCCGATGCTCCAAGCTCGGGAGGCGCCATCCCGCGTCGGACATCAATTGCCGCGAAAGGAGATTGGAGCGGACGCAACCACCGTTCTGATTTGTGGAAGTACGGGTCGACTCCATCTGCTGCATGCTTGTTGTACTCGCCGACAGTGGTGACCAACGCTCCGGTGGGCATCCCGATCTCTTTCTCGAGCTCTTCGAGGGTTTCCGCCACAAAATGTGGCTGCACACCCCAACGTTCCACTTCGGGCACTTCTTCGTACGCCTGCTCGTCGAGAATGACCCAGACATCGAGGCTGTGCCGGTACAATGCGGCCTGTCCGACCAAACCGGGATAGACGTCCTCGTTGATGAAACGTTGCCCGACATTGTTGACGATCATGCCCCGCACCATCATTGCGGGAACCAGTGTGATTCCCACCTGGCCGGCAGACATGTGTTTGACTGCAGCTCCGACTGCTTGAGCGATAACGATGCCCCGGCCGTCGTCACCACCGTCGCTGTTCACTCCTAATCCCACGAGTTGTGGTGCGTGTTGAGCCACCATTTCGGCATTGTCGGCGAAGCCACCTGTTGTGAGAACAACTCCGCGTCGCGCGCGGTACGTGACCGTCTTGCCGAAACTACGTGCGCTTACTCCAGCGACGCGGTCGCCGTCCATGATGAGGCGGGTGGCGTATGTATCGGTGTGTACGCCGATGTTGCGTGCCGCCACCTGTTCGGAGAGTTTTGCCATTAGCACCTTGCCGCCGAAGCCATCGGCGGTGACGCGGTGACCACGCGGAGCTGGTTTGGCGAGTTTGTCGTAAGGCCAGCTGTTTTCACCCAGCCACATCAAACCGTCATCGGTGGGCGGCACCCACGTCGGAGAGTCCCACAGCGACGGTTTGAATGGCACGCCGTGGTCGACCAACCACTGATAATGCTCCAAACTGCCCTGGGCGTAGGCATCGATTTTCTCTTTGTCGGCGTCCGGCCCGAGCGCAGCCATGAGGTAGGCCGCCATATCTTCGGGAGTATCCGAGAATCCGCACGCACGCTGCGTTTCGGTGCCGCCGCCGAGATAGATTTCGCCACCGGACAGTGCGGACGATCCGCCGCCACCACTTGCCCGTTCGAGCAGAATCACGTCGCTGCCGCGATCGGATGCTTCCAACGCCGCCGCTGCACCCGCGCAGCCGTATCCGATGACGAGGACCTCGGTTTCGTGTTCGAACTTCTCTACGTCGTGGATATTCAGTGGGGCTACGGGATGGCGTGCGCTCATAGAAGATCTCCAGTTCAGTTGTGGTTTTTCGCAGGCTACGGCTGCCTCCACATGCTGGTGAAGTAGGTATGCCGTTCAGTGGGAAACCGGGCAAAAGGCGATATCGGTACCAATACTCGACTGATTTTTGTGTTCGGCGACGTAGTCTGAACCCAGGAAACGAGAGCTCTGCACCGAAGAGACGAGGCTCGGGATGTCCGATTGGGTGAAGAAGGTCGAGGCCGAGGCCAAAGGGCTGATAGCCGAGGCGGAAGAAGAGCTGACGGTGTTGGAGGGCGTCGACACCATCGATCCTCTTGCCGAGCAAGATGAAGACACGCCCACCTCGGATTGAGCCCTAGGCGCGCCGGAGCCCGTCAGAACGGTGGCGGGTCGTTGCCGTAGTCAACGGGTTTGTCGGGCGCGCGCTTTGCCGGTGTCGAGATCGGAAAAGTCTGCCGGCGTTTCCGATCCGATCGTTTCGCCGTGCGGTGCCGGATCTTTGCTTGTTGATGTTTCCGTTCGGCCCGGATGCGGGCAGCTTTGTTCTCCAGCCGAGTCCGTCGCCGGGTGCCGCCTTCCTGTGGCGGTGGATCCTGCATCCCGGCGAGTAGCCCGGCCGCTCGGGTTCGGTAGCAGTGCCCGGTCTGCGAGGTCAGGGTGATACTGCGATCCGGATTCGGGTCGAGCTGCCAGGATCCGGAGTGCTTGAGGCGGTGGTGGTTCCGGCAGAACGCGCTCAGATTCGACGCCACCGTCCGCCCGCCCTGCGTCGGATCGGTGTGGTTGAACGGAACTCGGTGGTCGAGGTCGCAGTTCCAGGCCGAGACGTCACAGTGCGGCCACTGGCAACTGCCCGACAACACCCGCAGCCAGGTGTCGAGTGCCGCGCCGGGACGGTACACAAACGCCGATGCAGGCACAGGTGCTTCCGGTACTCGTACTTCGCGCACGGTGGCGTCTTTCGCGATGTCGCGGGCATGGTCAGCACTGATCACCCCGTACCAGTCCAGATGAGCGGGTTCGTTCGCGTCTGGGGTGTCGCCGTCGGCCCGCAGAGTGGTTTCGTACATCACCACATGCACCAACGGCCGGCGCACAACAACGAGGCCACTGCGGTCCTGCGGGCAATCATCACGGCCGCAGTCGCACACAAACACCGTCGAACCGCTCACCAGTACCCCGAGCGCGTCGGCGCGGCGCTGCTCATAGGTGCGGGAGTCATGACGGCAGACCGACATCGCCAATTCCCGCAACCGTCCGTCAAAGGCCCGAGCTTGCTCCGCTGGAATACTGCCCAAAATGCGGGCCATGCCGTCGACAAACCTGTCGGCCACAGCGCGGCGTCGGCGCTCCCGCAGACCTTCCGGATCAACCCGGGCGACAATCCGGTCGATCGCCGCCGTCAATCGGCGACCCGTCAACCCGATCCCACCGTCCACGGGTGGGGCCAACACCTGCTTGAGGAGCAACCGTTCGACCTCGTCGATCAACTCGTCACCGACATTCGCGGTCGCCGACTCGATCAACGACACCCGATAGAAGTCGAGTTCACCGCGCGCCATCGCCGCCCGCGTCCGATGCAACCGCGTCTTCAAAGCGAACCCCAACCCGATGAGCTTCCCGGCCGCGGCGCGGCCCATCGTCAACACCGCGCCGACCTCGGATTCGGCCAACTCGTGCGCCGACGACGTCCACGCACCGCCCTCGACCTGCTCGCCGCTACGGCGGGTGAAGAACTCCGCCACCACCGCCAACTTCCGCTCGACCAACATCGCCTCACACGCATGCAACTCAGCCATCAGATCAACGAGGGCACAGTCGGTTTCGGTACCACTCAGCTGCGCCGAGCTACCGAAAATCCCCACCCCCGGATCGAACATTCCTCCACCGTAATCGAAATCCTGTTCGAATTCGAGGGGTTCTCGAGATCAGTCGGAAAAGTCCGATTTCTTTGAAAGGGAGCTCCTCAACGCGGCAAGTGGATCTGCACCGTCGCGTCGGCCTCGCGGGCCGGCGCTCTCGGGATCCACGAAACGGCCTTCATCGGAGCGGGTCCATTCGCGTACGGCCCAGCGTTCCTTGATCGCCCAACGTCCGTTTCGACGCTCCATGTGGTCGATGAAGCGTGCGCCGCTGGTGAAGTTGATCATCCCGACGCCTTCGGGGCCGCCCCAGTGCGTAGACATCGAGTACGCCTCGCTGATTGCGTGATCACCATGCAGTTCGACGAGGTGGTTGCCGATGTGATGCATGGTGCCGCCGATGACGGAGAGCTTCGGCTTCACCCAGGCAATGTATTCGTCGATGTTGCCGTCGAATCCGGTGTGATGATCGATGGCATCGGGGTGATAGGCGCTACGAACGAGATCGAAGTCGAGCCGATCGATGCCACGGGCATACGTCATGACTACTTCGCGAATAGCCTGCTTGTCCAACAGATCCTGTAGCGATTGGTCCATTTCACGCCTCCCTGACGCTGATCATCCAGTCGAGCAGTTCCGGTAGTTCTTCGGCAGCGCAGTCGAATACGACTGGACGGAAGACAACGACGGATGCGCCACGATCAGACCAGTCGTGAGCCTTCTCCGCGGTGGCTTCGAGGTCGACGCTTCCGTTGTCGCGTCGAACCGGTGAAGCAGAAACCTGCACGCGAGCGGTGTCCGGATCGCGGTCGTGTGCTTCGAATGTGTTGCGCAGCAGTGCAACACTGTCCGTGAAGGTGGCCAAGTCGGCTGGGTTGACGGTCCAGCCGTCGGCGACGCGTGCGATACGGTCGAAGTTTCGCTGGCTGGGCCCGAACCCGAACAGGACGGGAACGCGCTCTTGGGTCGAGAGCGGGATGCTGTGGTAGTTCTCGAAGGAGAAGTCGCGGCCCTTGAAGGTGGCGGGTGCGTGCGTCCAGAGTTCGCGGCACGCTGCGACGGTTTCCTCCATGCGCCCGAACCTGGCGTCGAAAGGCATGTTCGTAGCGGTGTATTCGGCCTCCTGCCAGCCGACTCCGAAGCCCATCGTCACGCGCCCGTCCGACAGCGCGTCGAGGGTGGCAACTTGTTTGGCGAGCAGTGCCGGTGGGCGAACTGTCGCGATCAGAACAGACACTCCGAGGCGAGCGCGTTCGGTGACTGCGGCGATTGACGAGAGCAGTGAAATCGGCTCGTACCAAGGATGATCGAGTGGAAACAGGAAGTTGTGTTCGCTGACGCGCTGCGCATGGGAATCGGCATTGAACCCGAGGTGATCACCCGTGCAGATCAAGTCGACCCCGACGCGATCGGCGGCAGCGGCAAAATCGAGGACTGGTCTGATCTTTCCCTCGAACAGCGCTTCGAGGCCCAATACGTTGACACCGATTTCCATGCGGAGAAGTCCTTTTCGACGATCTACGGGAACGACGGGCGAGTTTCAGCTCTGCGGCAGCTGGCACTCGTCGACGACGAATTGAATGATCTTGGTCTGATCCAGGAAGTTGGCTTCGTCGGCTCGGATGCGGTTGCCGACCTCCGGTCGAGCGTGAGTGGCCAGCATGTCGGCGTACCCGTCCTTGTCCTGGAACCACATTTCGGTGATGACATCAAATGTCGGGTCGGGGGTATCCTCGGTGCGCAGAACCTGACTGAGATCGGGGAAGTTCCGGCGGTATTCGATGATCTGCGGGAAGGTTTCGGTAATCAGCGGGGCATGGTTGTTCTCGTAGTAGTCGATGAACTCTTCCCTCGAGAGTCCAGGCCTACGAGTGAGCAATGCGATTGCTTTGAACATCGTTCGTCTTCCCGTAGAAGGTGCTGCGAGGTGTATTCAGAGTGATCGGTTGGCGTGAGCTGACAACTCGCCCATGCTGTCCATGCAGAAAAGTCGTGATGTGAACTGCCACGATCCGTCAACGCACGTGAATCGATCGAAATAGCGACCCGACAGAATGGGTTGCAGGGCAAAATCTTCGGTGCCCTGAATGACCGTGATGTAGGACAGCGCCGAGGCCTCGTTCCCCTCGACCGATACGCGGGTATTGGTCAACAGGTGCTTGGTTTTCGGGGTCGGGGGAGTGCCGTACATCCGGATGAAGCCGGTGCACGCTGCAAACACAGCGTCGGCGTCGGACGAAATGACAGTGGTGGCGACGCCGTCGGGTCCGCACTGGCCGTAATCGGAGTGTGCGAATAATGCTGCGACTTCACGCAACCTGCCCTGATCGATCAGGTGCGTGTACTCGCAGAGCAAGTCACGGATCGCCGACTCGGCGACGATCCGTGACAGCTCTTCGGTCATACCGTGATCTCGCGGCGAACCATCTTTCCGGTTGCGTTGCGGGGCAACAGATCGCCGGTGATACGCCACTTCGACGGCACCTTGAAGTAGGACAGGCGCTCGGCAGCGTATTCCCGGAGGTCGTCTTCTGTGGTGGTCGAGCCGGGACGCAGGACGACCACGGCTGACACCTCCTGGCCGAGGTCCGGGTGAGGCATACCGATGACGGCGCACTCGATGACATCGGGATGCTCGTCGAGGGTCTGCTCGATCTCGGTGGGGTAGACGTTCTCGCCGCCACGCAGGATGAGGTCGGAACGGCGGCCGGTCAGACGGAGACGGCCGTTCTCGATGACACCGAAATCACCGGTGCGAAGCCAGCGTCCGGGAGAAATAGCCGAGGCAGTGGCCTCTTCGTTCTCCCAGTATCCGAGCATGACGAACGGGCTGCGTACGCAGACCTCGCCCTCGATGCCGTCGGGGAGCCACTCACCGAAGGGGTCACGGATTTCCATGGACACAGTGATGATGGGGCGTCCGAGAGTGCCGGGGAATTCTTCGAGTTCGGCTCCGACGGCAACGGCGATGGCCGTGCTGCACTCGGTGAGACCGTAGCTGTCGACGAGAGCGTTGCGCGCGAACGGAACCTGCTCCTTGAGTCGCTCCTTGAACGCCGGTGACGACGGAGCGGACGCCAGCGAGAAAGCCGTCAGGGACGAAACGTCGTACTTGCCGATGTTGCCGTGCTCGAGCAACCGCGACGCCATGGTAGGAACGGCGCCCCAATTGGTGATTCGTTCGCGCTCGACCAGGCCGAGTACCTTGTCCACGTCGAAGCCGCCGTCGATCATCACGACTGCGCTGCCGGTGGCCAGACGCGGGACGACCAGGTTGTGGAGGCTCGCGATGTGGAACAGGGGAGACGTCAGCAGGTAGCGCAGCGGGCTGGGCTTGGAACCGTCGTACTCCCGTCCCGTGAATGCAGCGCCGATAGCGTCGCTGTACTTGTGGTAGTCGACAACAGCCATCACGTTGCGGTGCGAGTGGAGCGCGCCCTTGGGGCGGCCGCTGGTGCCACTGGTGAACAGGATGACAGCCGGATCGTCCTCGTCGATGTCTACGACGGGCACCTCGGCGCCGGCGTATTCGGCGATGAGGGCGGGCAGATCCTCTTCCATGGTCAGGACCGCGATGCCCGACGGCAACTCAGGAAGCGCAGCGCCGCGCTTCGCGTCGACTACCAGCACCTTCGGGCTCGACAGCTCGATGCCGTGTGTGACCTCGCGCGGAACCCACCAGCCGTTGAGGCCGACCGCGATGGCGCCGAGCGCCTGCGTCGCGAAAAAGGTCATGACCCACTCGGGGTTGTTGGCGGCGAGGATTCCCACGCGATCGCCCTTGCGGACGCCGTACTTGTCTCGCAGTGCAGTCGCGAGCGCGGCTACGGCGTCGGCGTGCTCCGTGAACGAGATACGACGGTCGCTGGTGACCAGGTAGTCGCCGTCGCCCCAGGCCCGAGACGCGGAGATGAGCTCGCCGATGGCATGCCCGCGATTCTTCATCACGGGCATGACGGTGCCGAGAACCTCTTCTTCGACGATCTCGAACGGCCCACCGGGACCGGTGAGGCGCGAGACCGCCTGGTCCAGGAGCAACTGCGGATCTGCGGGGGCAGTCATGGATTGGCCTTTCGTATTGTGGCGCTTTTCACGTCACAAAATGTCACGGGACAATCCTATCTGTGGGGCGGTTACCACTGAGCGAGACTGAGCGCGTTGCTGCCATATCGCGCAGTTAGCGTTCCGAAAGAATCGCAGCCGAAGGAATGAGCGTGAGCGCACACGAATTCCTTCCCCTCTCGAGTAGGACACAGGATCACGATGACGAACACCGCCACCGAAGCACCGACGAGTAGTTCCGTTGCCACTCCGCAGCGTGAGGACGTCGCACAGATGTTGATCGATCGTGTGGGCGATCAGCATCTCGGACTGCGGACGCGCACTCAGGACTGGACGTGGGACGAAGTTGTCCATGAAAGTGCTGCCCGCGGTGCATACGCCAAGTCGCTTCGCGCGCCTGGCCCCTTCCACATCGGTGTTCTCCTCGAGAACGAGCCCGAGTTCTTGTTCTGGCTCGGCGGCGCTGCGCTGACGGGTGCCACGATCGTCGGTATCAACCCGACCCGTCGTGGAGCCGAGCTCGAAGCCGAGGTTCGGTACGTCGATTGCCAGTTGATCGTCACGGACAAGGCCGGCCACGAGAAGCTCGCGGGTCTCGATCTCGGTCTGACCGATGACCGCTTCATCCTCGTCGACGACGCGTCGTACGCCGAAACTGTTGCTGCGCATCGCGTCGAGACGCCGCAGATCGACCTGGGTGTCGACGCGTCGACGCTGTTCCTGCTCCTCTTTACGTCCGGAACAACCGGTATGTCGAAGGCTGTGCGATGCAGCCAGGGACGTCTGACCCGGTTGGCGTACGCAAACTGCGCAAAGTACGACATCGATCGCGACGACGTCTGCTACTGCTGCATGCCGCTCTTCCACGGCAACGCACTGATGGCACTGTGGGCTCCCGCGTTGTCACAGGGCGCTACCGTCTGCCTCGTCCGTAAGTTCACGGCTTCGGGCTTCATGCCGGACGTCCGGTTCTACGGCGCAACGTATTTCACGTATGTCGGCAAGGCACTCGGCTACCTGATGGCGACTCCGGAAAAGTCAGACGACATCGAGAACACCCTCACACACGGTTTCGGTACAGAAGCGTCGCCAGGTGACAAAGCCGAGTTCATTCGTCGCTTCGGTGCAAAGCTTTTCGAGGGTTACGGCTCGAGTGAGGGTGCCGGTTCGGTAGTCCTCGATCCGAATCAGCCTGCAGGAGCGTTGGGACGTCCGGCCAATGAGAACATCGTCATCGTCAATCCCGACACGAAGGAAGAGCGTCCCCGCGCGATCCTGGACGAGCACGGCCACGTACTCAACTCGGACGAGTCCATCGGCGAAATGGTCGACAAGGCAGGTTCGCAGAAGTTCGAGGGCTACTACAAGAACGAAGACGCCATGGCGGAGAAGATCCGTGACGGTTGGTACTGGACAGGCGATCTCGGTTACGTCGACGAAGCCGGATTCATCTACTTCGCCGGACGCAAGGGCGACTGGATCCGCGTGGACGGTGAGAACACGTCGGCTCTGATGATCGAGCACATCCTGCGCCGCCACCCCAAGGTGATCGCAACCGGTGTGTTTGCCGTTCCGGACCCGCGCTCGGGTGATCAGGTCATGGCGGGCATCGAGGTTGCGGATCTGGCAGACTTCGACCCGGTCGAGTTTGCCGCTTACCTTGCCGCACAGGCAGATTTGGGAACCAAGTCGGCGCCGCGCTTCATTCGCGTGTCGACCAACCTGCCCGTCACAGGTTCCAACAAGGTGCTCAAGCGTGACCTTCAGGTCGATCGCTGGCGCAGCGACGAGCCGGTGTACCACTGGGTGGGTCGCGGCGCTCCCGAGTACACGCTGATGACAGAAGCTGACATCGAAAGCCTGGAGAAGGAGTTCGAGACTCACGGCCGTTCGAGGTTCCTGTGAACCGAGTAGCACTGGTAACCGGCGCTTCTCGCGGTATCGGCCGCGAGTGCGCGCTGGCGTTTGCTCGCGCCGGTTTCGATGTCGCGATCACTGCCCGCACCGTTCGTGAAGGTGACGGCCGCGCGGCACCGCGAACGCGCGACGGCGAGCAGGTTATCCCTGTTACCGGAAGCCTCGAGACGACGGTTGCCGAAATCGAGGCCTGCGGCGTGCGGGCATTGGCGGTTCCGATGGACCTTCTCGATCGGGCATCGGTTGTTGCGGCGGGGGAGCGTGTCCTGCGCGAGTGGGGCCGGGTAGATGTGCTGGTCAACAACGCCTACGCACAGACAGTCGGCAACATGGACCGGATTCTCGACATCGAGATCGACGATGCCCAGGCGATGGTTGTCGGAAACTATCTCCACCAGCTCGCGTTGGTCCAGGTGGTCCTGCCGTCGATGGTGAAGAGCGGCAACGGTGTTGTCATCGGCCTCGCATCCGGTTCGGCCACCATGGACCCACCGGCGCCTCCTGGTGAAGGCGGCTGGGGCTTGTCGTACGCCGCGTCGAAGGCCGGCTTCGGGCGGATCGCCGGTGCGATCAATGCGGAGTACCGCGGCGCCGGAATCAAGGCATTCAATCTCAGTCCGGGGTTTGTGATCACGGAATCAGGTAAAGCTCGCGGCGGCGCGGACGCGATCGTGGACGCCGGGTTTGCCGCCACACCGGCGTCGGTTCCGGCCGCGGCCGCGGTGTGGCTTGCCACCGATCCCGACGCCGACCGATTTCTCGGCCGCGTTGTCGATGGCCCGAAATTGATGGCGACGCTTCAGAAGACGGAGTAAAGCTCGGCGGCGTCGAACCGGTGGCACTCGGAACGTAGTGGTGATCCGGGCTGCGGCCTGACCACCTGAGGGCAAATTCGTAGCACCCCACAGCGCTCGATCGCGGTGTTAGCATCCGATGATGCTTGGGTGAACAGCTCGGGCATAAGCATTTTCTGCTGTCCTGTGATCAGCGAAAATGCAAGTACAGCAACCCGCTTCACATTATTTTCACATAAGGAGTTTCACATGGGATCGATCTCGGATCTTCTCGCTCAGAGCCAGTCATTGGCTGCATTCAAGTACCTCCTCGGTGTGCTCGGTGGAGCGTTCGGTAGCTGATAGCGCGCCCGGACTGCGGTGACTCTCGGTAGTCGCCACCGCACTTCACACTGCGCTCCTATCCGAGCGCGATCAACTTTCTTTGCGGGCCGTTCCTTCGGCCTGGTCAATCATGGAGGCACACAATGGGTTCCCTTTCCACAATTCTGATGATCCCGGTCGGCAGTGCAGACCTCGTTCTCAAGGGTGTGTTCGAATCACTCACGAACACCGTGAACAGCCTCGTCGTTGTTTTCGGTGGACTGAGCTAGTTCCGCATCGGATTCACCTGCAGAAGGTCCGCGTGCCAGTGGCACGCGGACCTTCTCGCGTTTTGAGGTTACGGCCGCGCGCTCGTGTCGTAGGCGTACACCGAGACCCAATCGAGCATCAGGTTCCCGTTGCTGGTTCCCGCGCCTTTTGTCTCGGTCTGCAATTGCCAGCGCATCGGCGTGGACGGAACCCATGAGGTGCTTTCCAGCACTACCTGGTCGTCGAGTAAATACTTGATCCGCCCTGGCGACCACTCGATCGTGTATGTGTGCCAGTCGGTGAACCGTGCTCCGATGTCTGTTGCCAATTCCTGACATCCGCCTACACAGGAACCGGCGCCGGAGTAGTGGTGGAAACCTCCAGCGGTGCCGGACAGACCACCTTCCGGGAAGTCGAATTCACCGTCGCGTGGCCACACTTCGGACTGCGGCCATAACAACCAGGCGACGTAATATTCATTGAGATTCGGATTGTCGACCTTGAATCTCGCTGAGTAACGGCCGTAGGTTTGATTTTGATTCTGGCCGTTGATGACGGGTGACGGACTTGCTCCTGCCGGTTGTCCGTTGACATTGTGCAGATTGAAATTGAGCACGCCATTCTTAACGCTGAGAACTTGGTCGGAGCGATACGGTCGCTTCTGGTACGTATCGAGATAACAAGACGGGTAGGCTCGCCACTTTTGTCCTTGCGCACCGGTATAGACGATCTTGTTGGGATCACAAGTACTTGCCCAGGTGCCCAGCGCAGCATCTTTGGTGAAATCGTCGTAGAAGATCTGACGCCATCCGTTGAGATTGCCGACCGGTACCGAAACCCCGGACGGAGACGGCGGCGTCACGACGGCCCCTGCGTAAGACCAGCTCTGGGCCTGCGTTCCATCGCATACCTGGACCACCGCGGGATTGCCGTTTGCGTTGATTCCGCCGCGATTCTCGACGCAGAGTCCGTTGACCTGGCTTCGAACCGTGCCTCCGGGGCCGGAAGTCCATCGTTGGAATGTTGCGCCTGTGCAATTCGATATGACCAGGACGGTCCCTGCCACCAGGGAACCACCCTGCGGCCCCAGGCATTTTGTCTGTACGCGAATAGTTCCATCGGTTTCAGTGCTCCAGATCTGCGCAGCGCTGCCGTTGCAGTCGTAGATCTGCACCGGGTTGCCGTCCGACGTCACGCCCCACTTGTTCTCCAGGCATCGCCCGTTTGGTGTCTTGACCGCGCCGATCACTGCGGCATCCGCGGCAGGCGGTGAAAACACGAGTATTCCCATCGACATGACAATGACTGCGATGAGAAAACAAACGGTCTGTTTCGAATGTCGATTCTTTGTTGACGATTCCCCCGAAATATACGAAAACACAGTCTCTCTCATTGTGATTCCATTCTTTTGTGCGGCGAGAACCAAGCTTGTCGGAAACAATTCCGAAAAGGCTTTGACGGCCGAAATGCTACACAAAAGATTCGGGGCTATTTGCACCTTTCGGGAAGGTTGGAATAGTGCAAATATTGACGAAGTTTGCTGGTGAGTGATGCTCCCCGGTTGCTGTCGGAGTCAGTCGAGTGAAGGAGCGTCCGTCGCTTCTGCATCGAGGATCATTTCGCCATTCGTGGATTCTTCCGGGAAGACGAATTTGCGCATCGCCCACCAACGGAAGGCCGTTGCAAGCAGGGTGCCGATGATGGATCCACTGATGAAGTCGGCGAAGTTCTCCATCAACACGGAGACATTGGGCTGACGGAGGTCGAAAACGTAGCTCGAGATCCAGAGCGGAACCTGGTTGATGGCCAAGCCGATACCGGCGACGATGAAGAACAGTGCCGCTTCGTGGTGACGCTGGCGCCCACCGCGCTCTGCGAACGACCATTCACGGTTCAAGACGTACGACAGGACCGTCGCGACCAGGACTGCGATGATGTTGGCGGTAACCGGATGTTGCGGCAGAACGGTCCACTTGATGCCGAAGAACAGCACGGTGGTGACGATGAAGGCTATGCCGCCGACCACCAGAAACTTGAGCATCTCCGCGTGCGGCAGAACCCGCACGAGAATCTTCTCAGGAAGCCAATTGACCAGTTTTCCTACAAACGCCATTGGTCGAGGCTAACCGGGTTGGTGCCGATGAGCATAAAAATCGCTCGCGCCGAAGTGTTCGGGAAGTCAGAAACCATATCCCATCACTGCGGGGCGGGTGGTACCGAAAGCAAAGTCGACGTCCCGTATCTCCTGAGCGGTCGAGGCCTGGACGCGGCCTGCTGCCGCGAAGATCCGGGCCTGGTGTGAACCCAGGTAGATGCTGGACAAGACATCGGACGGCATCGTGATTCTGGCATCGGCGTCCGTGGGTCGGCAGGTGGCCTTGCCGCCGCGAATGCTGAGCGCGAACGTGCCGCCCGCGTCGAGGAACGGATCCTCGATCTTGATGACAGTGTCGAGGTCAGCGGCATATTCACGAGCTTCGAGCGCCGCTGGAACGTCCATGATCCGCATCCACAGACGGTCGGATCGACGGGTTGTCCGGACCGAGCGGTAGTCCGTCAGCATCAATCGCAGCGGATCATCTGGATGCTGTTCGGCCTCGATACGGGTCACGAGATCGAGCCCGCACATCGTCCGCCACAGCGCGGCATACGCGTCGACGTCGATCGCAACGAACTCGGCGATATCGACGACGCTGTCGGGGCCGTCGCTTCGGTGGCGGTAGGAAACGTAGCCGTCGGGATGTGTCAGAAAGAACAGCCCGGACGCGCCGGCGCGATGGTCCGACGGGTCGGCAAAAGTGAAATCCCAATGCGCCTGTGGACGCCTTTGCGCGCCGGGAGTGACGAGGCGCCAGCGGTCGTAGATTGCCGGCAGCAACGTGGCTGCGGTCTGCGCGTCGGTGATCCGCACACCGCTGCCGGTCGGTGCTTCGCGGCGGAAGTCGGCAAAACGTCGATCGATCGTGATGTTCTCACTGACGGTTGCGGGGCCGTAACCGAACCGGTTGTAGATGCGCGCGTCGCTGGCCGTCAGAGCTACCAGGGGCGCGCCGGTCGACGCGATGTGTTGGTGCAGCCGGACGAACATCGATCGTAGGATCCCGCGGCGACGGTGCGTCGGGGCGACGGATACCCAGGTGATTCCGCGAGTCGGCAGCTGATGCCCACCGGGAACGGTGAATTCCATGTCGAACTCGATGGCCAGCCCGACCACTTGATCACCCTCGGTCGCGACAACGGTGTCTTCGGGGCGGTACAGCGTGCGGGTGAGTGTTTTGTCGGCTGTCGACGGATGGAACCCGAACCCCGTGGAGTCGAGCAACTGGATCGCCGGCCAATCGGCTTCAGTGGCAGTTCGGATAGTGATCTGGTTGTCGGTGCTCACGCTCATTGATGCTGGCACAGATTCTGCGGTGACGCACGTATAGCGCGGGCCGACGTTTCACCGGCGATTCTCGGGGGTACCGTCCGACGAACCGGCCCCGCGACAGGAGAGAGCACAGTGGCGATCACCGATATCAAGGAATATGCGCACCTGACTGAAGGAGATGTCGAGGCACTCGGGCGTGAACTCGATGCTATTCGACTCGACATCGAGGAGAAGCGCGGTGCGCGTGACGCTCGATACGTTCTGCGAACTATCGCGTTTCAACGCTCTCTGATGGTGGCCGGTCGTGTTGTCCTGTTTGCCAGCAGGAAGAAGCCTGCGTGGATACTGGGGACGGCGCTTCTGGGGGCCGGCAAGATCATCGAGAACATGGAACTCGGCCACAACATCATTCACGGTCAGTGGGATTGGATGAACGATCCCGAAATTCACTCGAGTAACTGGGAGTGGGATAACACTTGTCCGTCTTCGGGTTGGAAGCACTCGCACAACTTCACCCATCACAAGTTCACCAATATCGTCGGTCTCGACAATGACGTGGGCTACGGCATCATGCGCGTTACGCGAGATCAGAAGTGGCACGCGGACTACCTGTTCCAGCCGATCACCAATTTTGTGCTGGCGACTCTGTTCGAATGGGGAGTGGCACTTCACCATCTGGAGACGGACAAACTCCGTAAAGGGGAGGTGAAGTGGTCCGACAAATCCGAGATGGCAAAGGAAGTCGGCAAGAAGATCGCACGGCAAGTGACCAAAGATTACATTCTGTATCCGGCTCTGACCGGTCCAGCTTGGAAGACCACACTGACGGCAAATTTCGTTGCGAATCTCATTCGCAACTACTGGAGTTACGCAGTCATCTTCTGCGGGCACTTTCCGGACGGAGCCGAGAAATTCACGCTCGCGGAATTCGAGAACGAATCGCGCGCACAGTGGTACTTACGGCAGATGCTCGGCTCGGCAAACTTTCACGCCGGACCGGTCATGGCATTCATGAGCGGTAACCTCTGCTATCAGATCGAGCATCATTGCTTTCCCGACTTGCCGAGCAATCGATACTCGGAAATTGCTGTGCCGCTTCGTGAATTGTGTGAAAAGTACGATCTTCCGTACACAACAGGCCCGTTGTGGAAGCAGTACGGACTGACACTGCGCACCATCTGGAAGTTGTCGCTTCCCAACAGGTTTCTCTCCGCCTCTCAGGACGACGCACCGGAAACGCACTCCGAGCTGAAGTTCCGCGTCCGGGGCGGCATCAAGGAAGTGTTCGGCGTCGACCCGCACACCGGTAAGCGTCGTGGGCTGCGAACAGCCATCGCCATGATTGCGAGTTGACGCTCGCCACTACTTGCCGAGGAGTATGACGGGAACGTCTTCGGCGAAGTCGACAACAAGTTCGCGGCGCGAGAAGAACCACGACCCGTCGACCTTCTCGAAGCTGTCCTGGTAGCGAATCTCGATTCGGTTGTTCCGATACCCGTCGCCGCGAGGATAGATGTGGTGCGCGGAGCAGTACGCCTCGCCGTGTGCGGTGGTGGCGCTGTCCGAATCGAGGACCTGCTGCTGCACGATGTGTCGCGTCGAGTGCAGGTGAGAGACGGCGTCGACTACCGACGACGCAACCACCGTATTGCCCTGGATCTCCGTCGGAGCGTCGGTGCCGTTCAACGCCGGCGGCAGGACGAACCTGGCGTCTTCGGTGAACAAGGCGGCGAGAGCGGTGGGATTTCGCCTGTCGACAGCCTGCGCATATCTGGCAGCCAAGTCGGTGAGTGCGACGCGATCCGAGGATTCCATGCACCCATCCCAGCGCATGTGACCGCGCTCATGTTTGTTCCTCCCGCTCAACGAGACATATTCAGCGACCCGATGTGCATCTGGATAGCGTCCAGCCCAAGAGTTGCCAGCCATGAATGCCATAGGAGAACAGCGATGGATCTGAGGGAATCGCCCGAGCAGCAGGAGCTCCGCAAGGAGCTGCGCGCGTATTTCGCGACGCTGCTGCCGGAGGAGAAGCGCCGCGCTGCCGGTGAACAAGGTGTGGGCGGCGAGTACTTCCGTGAAATCGTGAAGTTGCTGGGCAAGGACGGCTGGCTCGGTATCGGCTGGCCCAAGGAGTTCGGTGGCCAGGGTCGCTCCATCGAGGAGCAGTTCGTGTTCTTCGACGAGGTTCAGCGCGCTGGACTGCCGTTCCCCTTCGTGACGGTCAATACCGTCGGGCCGACGTTGATGAAGTACGGCACCGAAGAGCAGAAGGAACGATTCCTGCCCGGCATTCTGGCCGGCGATATCGTTTTTGCCATCGGGTACACCGAGCCGGAGGCCGGAACCGACTTGGCTTCGCTCAAGACCCGTGCGGTCCTCGACGGTGACGAGTGGATCGTCGACGGCAACAAGATCTTCACCAGTGGCGCCAACACTGCCGACTACGTGTGGCTGGCTTGCCGCACCGACGCGGACGCCCCCAAGCACAAGGGTATCTCGATCCTGATCGTCCCCACCGAGGACGCAGGCTTCGAGTGGTCACCGATCAACACCGTCGGCGGTCTGATGGTGACGTCGACCTACTACTCCGGGATTCGCGTCCCGTCGAAGGATGTTGTCGGCGAGGTCAACGGCGGCTGGCAGCTCATCACGGCGCAGCTCAACCACGAGCGAATCGGCTTGGCGGCCATCGGTGGCCGTACCTACGGTCTGTGGAACCTGGTCCTGGACTGGGCCAAGGAAAACGGCGCCATCGACATCCCGTGGGTCCAGCAGGACTTTGCGCGCACACATGCCAAGCTCGAAGCGATGCGGCTGCTGAACTGGAAGATGACGGCCGCCGTGGCGCAGGACGCGCTCTCCGGAGCCGACGCGGGTGCCACCAAGACGTACGGCACCGAAACCCACGTCGACGTCTACCGCACCCTGCTGGGAATTCTCGGCTCCGCCGGACGCATCCGCCCCGAGTCTCCGGGCGCGCTGCTTGCCGGTCAGATCGAGCAGATCTCGCGTCAGGGTGTCGTGAACACCTTCGGCGGCGGCGTCAACGAAGTTCTGCGCGACATGGTCGGCACCATCGGCTTGGGTCTCGTTCGCGAAAAGAGGGTCAAGTGAGCGACATTTCGGCGCAACTCGACGCTTTTGTCGGCCAGACGCTGGTTCCCACGACGTGGGGACCCGACGAGGTCAACATCCCCATGATCCGCCATTGGGCCGAGACCATGGGTGATACCAACCCCGTCTACCTCGACGACGAAGCTGCCCGCGCCACCGGCCGTGACGGCGTCGTTGCTCCCGCCCAGATGCTCCAGGTCTGGATCATGCGGACGTTCACCGACAAGATGGCGGGCAACGACCCGTCGCCGGTGTGGACCGATCTGATCGCCACCCTCGACGCGGCCGGCTACAGCTCCGTCGTGGCCACCGATTCCGATCAGGAGTTCCTCACCGAACTGCGCCCGGGCGATCGTGTGAACTACACCGAGGTCATCGAGTCGATCTCCCCGGAGAAGAAGACCGGCCTTGGCGTCGGACACTTCGTGACGACGCTCAAGACCTACCGCAACGGCGACGACGAGGTTGTCGGCACGCAGCGATGGCGGACACTGCGGTTCAAGCCGCAGGAAGCCAAGGCTCCGGAAGCTCCGCGCGCATTGCGCCCGCGTCCGGCTCTCAACGCGGACAACGCTTTCTGGTTCGAAGCCGCCAAGGAACACCGTCTGGTGATCCAGCGCTGCATGTCCTGCAAGACGTTGCGTCATCCCACCGGCCCGATGTGCGGGGAGTGCCAGTCACTCGAGTGGGACACGATCGACGCGTCGGGTCGTGGCACGGTGTACAGCTTCGTGGTCAATCACCACCCCAAGATCGATGCGTTCGACTACCCGCTCATCGTTGCGGTCATCGAACTCGAAGAGGGAACCCGATTGATCGCCAACATGGTGGGTATCGCGCCCGAAGATGTCGTGGTCGACATGCCCGTGGAACTTGACTGGATCGACGCCGACCCGGATTTGACGCTTCCCGCGTTCCGGCCGGCCGCACGCGAGGAGCACTGATGGACTTCAATTTCAGCGAAGAGCAGGACGCAATTCGCTCACTGGCCGACGAGGTCTTCACCAGCAAGGCCACGATCGAGCGCACCAAGGAGATCGAACTCTCCGTCGAGCGCGTCGACCGTGAACTGTGGCGCGAACTCGCGACCACTGGCCTGCTCGGTATCGCCCTGCCCGAGGAGTTCGGCGGCGGCGGTCTCGGCTTGTCCGAGCTGTACACCCTGCTCGAGGAGCAAGGTCGCCACGTTGCGGCCGTGCCGATCTGGGAGACAACGCTCGCAGCGTTGGCGATCAACGAGTTCGGTTCCGATTCCCTTCGCGCCGAGCTTCTTCCGGGTGTCGCCGACGGCAGTCGATTCCTGACGGTCGGGCTCGAGGAATTCGGCCCGTACACGGGCGGCGATCCGCTGACGACGGCTACGCAGGACGCCGACGGCAACTGGACACTCAGCGGCGAGAAGGCCGTTGTGCCGATCACGAATATCGCGAACCTCGCGCTCATCTCGGCAACGACGTCCACCGGAACGGCTCTGCTGCTGGTGGATCTGTCCGCGGACGGCGTCGCGGTGGAGCAGACGCAGTCCACCAACCACGAGATCTGCGCCAACCTCACCTTCTCCGCTGCCCCCGCACAGCTGATCGGTGCCGCAGACGGCACCACGGTGCCGTGGCTGATCGACCGAGTTGAACTGGCATTGGCCGCAATTCAATGGGGCGTCGGTTCGGGCGCTGTCGCGCAGGCTGTCACCTACCTGAACGGACGCATGCAGTTCGGCCGTCCGCTCGCGACCTTCCAGGCTGTCAACCACCAGCTCGCTGACTGCTACATCGATCTCGAAGCGATGCGAGTGACACTGTGGCAGGCCGCTTGGCGCATTTCCGAGGGGCTGGATCTCGGAACCTCGGTACTCGTCGCCAAGTGGTGGGCCACCGACGGCGGACAGCGCGTCGTGCATCGCACGACGCACGTCCACGGCGGCATGGGCGTCGACACCGACTACCCGGTTCACCGTCACCTGCTGTGGGGCAAGCAGATTGCTGCCACCCTCGGTGGTTCCAGCTCCGACCTCGCGCGTCTGGGTGCGCAGCTTGCATCCGGTGTGGAGGTGCTCGCATGACCGTTCTCGTCGGTCGTAGCTACGCGGACATCGAGGTCGGCGAGGCTCTCCCCGAGTTGGCGATCCCGCTGACCCGCACATTGATCGTCGCGACCGCTATTGCCACCCGCGATTTCCAGGACGTGCACCACGATCCGAGCCTGGCGCAGGAACGCGGCTCCAAGGATGTCTTCATGAACATCCTGACGAGCAACGGTCTTGTCGGCCGGTACGTCACGGACTGGGCCGGATCGGCGTCGACCCTGCGTCGCATCGCCATTCGTCTCGGCGCACCCAACTACCCGGGTGACACCATGACGATGACCGGTGAGGTCGTGTCCAAGGAAGACGGTGTTGTCGTGGTCAAGGTGCAGGGCGCGAACAGCCTCGGCAACCATGCATCCGGCACCGTCACAGTCGCTTTCAAGGAAGAGGGGAACGCCTGATGGCGATCAGCCCGCTCTCGGGAGCCGCTGCCATCGTCGGCATCGGATCCACCGAGTTCTCCAAGAACTCCGGCCGCACCGAACTGCAGTTGGCGTGTGAGGCCATCGTCGCCGCACTCGCGGACGCGGGTATCGCACCGTCCGAGGTCGACGGACTTTCCACCTTCACCGCGGAAACCAACGGCGAAGCCATCGTTGCCCGCAACTGTGGTCTCGGCGAGCTGACGTTCTTCTCCCGCATCGGTTACGGCGGTGGCGCTGCATGTGGACCCGTGCAGCAGGCAGCGATGGCTGTTGCGACGGGTGTTGCCGATGTCGTTGTCTGCTACCGCGCCTTCAACGAGCGATCCGGTGAGCGTTACGGTCTGGGCCAGCACGATCGCCCGATGGCCACCACAGCGGACCGCGCCGCGTACGCGTGGATGACCCCGCAGGGCCTGTCGACTCCCGCTCAGTGGGTCGCTATGTTCGCCCGGCGCTACATGCACCAGTACGGTGCGACGAGTGAGGACTTCGGCCGAGTTGCAGTGGTGGCGCGCAAGCACGCCGCCAACAACCCGGCTGCCTGGTTCTACGAGCGTCCGATCACGCTCGAGGATCACCAGAATTCCCGCTGGATCGCCGAGCCGCTGCACTTGCTCGACTGCTGCCAGGAAACAGACGGTGGCCAGGCGCTCGTCGTCGTCTCTGCTGAACGCGCCAAGGATCTGGCCAACAAGCCGGCCTTCATCAAGGCAGCCGCTCAGGGCAGTGGCAAGGATCAGCACATGATGACCAGCTACTACCGCCCCGACATCACGGGTATTCCGGAGATGGGTTTGGTCGGTCGTCAGCTGTACAGCCAGAGTGGCCTGACGCCGGACGACATCAACGCCGCGATCCTGTACGACCACTTCACACCGCTGGTCCTTCCGCAGCTCGAAGAACTGGGTTTCTGCAAGCCCGGCGAAGCGAAGGACTTCATCCGCGAAGGCAATCTCGAGCTCGGTGGACGCTTGCCGGCGAACACTCACGGTGGTCAGGTCGGCGAGGCGTACCTGCACGGTGTCAACGGCGTTGCCGAAGGTGTGCGACTGATTCGCGGTACGTCGACCAATCAGCCCGAGGGTGTCGAGAACGTCTTGGTCACTGCCGGAACAGCAGTACCCACCAGCGGTCTCATTCTCGGCGCTGTGTGAGAGAGGAATTGAACGTGACTACTTCGGAAACAACGAAGACCGCCGGCGATTGGCGCGGCGCGGACCTCGGTACCCGTACCGTCTCGTACACCGAGCGCGACGCGATCCTGTACGCACTTGCCGTGGGCGCCAAGGCAACCGAGCTGGACCTCGTCTTCGAGGATCAGCTTCGGGTACTGCCGACGTTTGCTCTGACGCTGGCGCAGTGGGCCCCGGACGCTCTGGGTTCAGCGGGCGCTTTCGACACCTCGACGGCGCTGCACGGCTCGCAGGAACTGAAAGTTCTTGCACCGCTGCCACGTAGCGGTGAGGTGACGTTGAAGGCTTCGGTCGGCGAGGTGTGGGACAAGGGCGCCGCCGCGGTGTTCGAGGTGAAGGTCGAGTGCGAGTACTTCGTCGCGACCTGGTCACTTTTTGCTCCCGGCGCTGGTGGATTCGGCGGAGAACGCGGACCGTCTCGTCCGGCGGAGCCTACTGGTGAGCCGTCGCTGACCGGTGTGCTGACCACGGCCGAGAACCAGACGGCGATGTACCGACTTCTGGGCGACATGCACCACATTCACATCGACCCCGCGGCCGCAGCGCGCATCAATCAGCCGCGTCCGATCATGCACGGCTTGTGCACGTTGGCGGCCAGCACGCTCGAACTGGCTCGGGTCGCCGGAGTGCATCCGGCCGACCTCGTCAGCCTCGAGGGTCGCTTCGCCGCGGCCATCCATCCGGGTGAAGCGCCGTCCATCGTGGCCTGGGGAACTCCCGACGACCTGTCGTTCCAGGTACACAAGGATGGTCAGGTAGCGATTTCCGGTGCGCGAGTGAGCTTCTCCGCTCGCTGACCGGCACTAGACTCAACTGCGGGGCGCTCGACCTCCCCGTCGCGCCCCGCAGTTGTTCACACGAAACAAGGAAGCCCTCGAGCGATTGCTCGAGGGCTTGCTTGTGCATACGGTCTTACGAGGTCTATTCGGCCTTACGAGCTGGTGCGCGTGAACAGCTCGGGGTGGGTCGCCAGGTAGCGGGCCGGGTACTCGCCGCCGCCGTGGACGGCGATGTCGGTTCCCGTGACGTACGACGCGAGTGAACTTGCCAGGAAGAGGCAGGAATTCGCGATGTCCGACGGTACGGCCATGCGCTCCATCGGGATGATTTCGGTGACGGCCGCTCCGCCGTCGGCGCCGTAGACCTCTGCGGCGGCTTCCGTACGGATCAGGCCGGTCGTGATGTGGTTGATACGGACCTTGGGTGCCCACTCGAGCGCCAAAGCCTTTGTCAGGACCAACAGTCCGGCCTTGGCGGCGCTGTATGCCGCGGTGCCGGGCTGCGGGTCGATGCCCGAGACGCTGCCGATGTTGATGATGGCGCCGCCGTTGTCCTGCGTCTGCATTACTGCGTTTGCAGCCTGGGCAACGTTGAAGGGTGCCAGCAGGTTCAGGGCCACGATCTTCTCCACGAAGCGAGGGGAAACGGTGGCTGCGTCGGCATCGGGGGAGCCGCCGGCGTTGTTGATCAGAACGTCCAAGCGGCCGAAGCGGTCAACGGCATCCTGGACGAGGGCTGCGGCATCCGCGGGATCGCGAACGTCCGTGGCTTTGAATGCAGCGGTTCGGCCGTCGGCCGACGGCAGCTTTTCCGGCTCGTTTCGGCCGCAGACCAGCACGTTTGCTCCGGCAGCTAGGAAGGTTTCGGCGATGACAAAGCCGATGCCTTTGGTGCCGCCGGTGACGATCACCGAGCGTCCGCTGAAATCGACGGGGTTGGGGAGTGTCACGGTGGAGCCTTCCTGCTGTTGGGGCCGAGCCGATTTGCCGCCCAGTGTGATTGACGCGACAGTGCCGGCCGTCATAGGGTCAAGCAAGTGCTTGGTTGCTTAGTTCGTTGAGTGTAGACGACCAACACCGGCGGTCACCAGAATCGACCAGTCCCCTCGCACAAAAGGACATTGGAGCAATCACATGGGCAAGCTCGACGGCAAAGTTGCACTCATCACCGGTGCAGGTCAGGGAATCGGCCAAGGCATAGCCTTGGCCCTGGCCAAGGAAGGTGCCGAGATTGTGGTAGCCGGTCGCACCGAATCCAAGCTCCACACCACTTGTGGACTTCTCGCCGACATCGGTGCCCGCGGCGAGGTAGTCGTCTGTGACGTCAGCAAGAAGGACGACATCACTGCAGCAGTGGACCGTACCGTCGAACTGTTCGGCGGAATCGACATCCTGATCAACAACGCGAACGACTGCAAGCCCGGCCCGTTGCTCACGGTGCTCGACGAAGACTTCGAGCGCTCCTTCGCGACGGGACCGCTCGCGACCCTGCGCATGATGCAGGCGTCGTACCCCCACCTGAACAGCCGCGGCGGCGGCGTCATCATCAACATGGTCACTTCCGCAGCAGTGCGCTGGGATGCCAGTAACTACGGTGCCTACGGTTCCATCAAGGAAGGCATGCGCGCACTCACCCGCGCCGCGGCCTGCGAGTGGGGCAAGGACAACATCCGTGTCCTCAACGTTGCGCCCCACGCGCAGACACCGGCCCTGCAGTGGTGGATGGACAAGAACCCGGAAGAAGCGGCAGCCTTTGTCGCGGGAATCCCGCTGGGTCGCGTCGGAGATCCCGAAACCGACATCGGGCGTGCCGTCGTCTTCCTGGTCGGCGAAGATGCCGGCTATCTGACGGGTGCAACCATCCCGCTCGACGGCGGACAGTCGCGCTGGGGGTAATTCTGCCGCGCGCTGTCGAGCCACTCGATGGCTTCCGCCGGGAAATCCGTGGTCGTGCCGTCCACTCCGAGTTCGAGAGCTCGTTCGGCGTCCTCCGGTGTGCGCAGGGGCCAGGCGTGAACTTGCAATCCGGTTTCGTGGAGGTCGCGGACCAGTTCTGCGGTCAGCCCGTTCCAGCCGCAGTAGAAGGCACCCGAACCGGTGGCCGCAAGAACGGATTCGACGCCGGCGGGGTGAGCGTCGGCGGCCGGATACTCGGACACGATCAGTCCGCGAGGTATGAACGGTGCGGCCTCGGCGACAGCGAGCAGAGCCTCGGCTGAGAAGCTCGTGAACTGAATGCGCTGAGCGTCTTCCGGGCGTGCCGCCACGATCCGTCCGAGTTCCGGCACCACCTCGATGGCCTTGATCTCCACCTGCAAGGTCACTGTGGTGTTGTCGAGCGCCTCGTCGAAGGTCAAGACCCCGCGTCCGGAGTCCAATTCGATGTCTTTGATCGCATCGAAGGTCAGTTCGGCGACGGGGCCGAGTCCGCGCCCGGAGTCGTCGGAGGCAGTGCGATCGAGCGTCGCGTCGTGGAGCACGATCGCAACGCCGTCCGCGGTCAATCGCACGTCGAGTTCGATCTCGTCGACACCCATCTCCTCCGCGAGGCGAAATGACGCGATGCTGTTCTCGGGTGCGTAAGCCATGGCGCCGCGATGGCCCACCAAGGTGAATGATTCGGATCGCATGGTCAGGCCACCTTGCTTTCGTAGAGTTTGCGCACGGAATCTGTGTCTGCGCGCAGCTTGGTTGCCGTTGCCTTCAAAGTTGCTTCGGCGTTGGCATTTTCGGTGTACAGCTTCTGAATTGCGGTGCGCATTTCCGTGATGGTGCTCTGGACGTACCGTCGAACTGCGTCAGGTTGGCGGGCGAGCTCGAGCTGATCGACGGCCAGTTTGTAGTTCGGGTTATCGGCCATGACCTGGCGGACCTTGGTGGAATTTGCCGCAGAAATGGTCGACGGCAGGTACCCCGTTCCGACGGTCCAGGTCGACGATGCTTCCTCGCCGGACAGATACGCGAGTACCTGGGCGGCGGCTTCCTTGCGTTCGGGGCTGGCGTTCTTCATGATTCCGAGTCCGGCACCACCGGTCGGCACGCCGTGTGTGCTCTGTTGAGGCAGGAAACCGGCACCGACTTCGAACTGAGCGCCCTTGATCAGTCCGGTCAGGGAGCCGGTGGAGTTCGTGATGGTTGCGACCTGGCCGTTGATGAAGTCGTTGTTGATCTCCTGCGCGAGGTACGCGATCTTGTCGTCGTTGATCACAGCCCGATCGAACTCTGCTGCGGCAATCGCAGCGGCCGAGTCCACGGTGACGTCGAGGCCGTCGGAGATCGATCCACCGAAGTTCCAGATCAATCCCTGCATGTACCAGTCGTCGGCGCCGGTGTACGCGCGCATCTTCAGCGAGTTGCCGTTGTAGTTCTGGCCGCTGATTTGCTTTCCCCACGAACGGAATTCATCCCAGGTGGCGGGGGCGCGATCCGGCAACCCGGCGGACGAGAAGATCTCCTTGTTGTAGTAGAAGAGTGGCGTCGATCGGCCGAACGGGATCCAGTAGGACTCGCCGCGGACAACACCCTCGGTGAACAGACGCTCGTTGAACGTACTCGGGCCGAAGTTGTTGTCGAAGTATCCGCCGAGCGGTTCGAGTGTGTCGTTGAGGAAGAATTTGTTCCACGAGACGTCGGAGAAGACGCCGATATCGGGGATCTGCCTGGCCTGGAGACCGGCGGCGATCTTCTCGGTGACGCCGTCGTACCCGTTGAACTGTTGAACTTCTGCGTAGATATCGGATTGTGAGCGGTTGAATCCGTCAACCACTCCGGTGAAGACCTCGTGGTTGTTACCCGACCACGGACTCCAGATGACGACGTTGGTCCTCCCGGAAAATTCGCTGGGGGCCTTGACGTCCGGCGCCGAGAATGACGCCGTACCGCCGGCGGGACTACCGCACGCCGCGAGGACGGGTAGTGCGATCGCCGTCATACCGGCAGCAGTGAGAAAGCTGCGGCGAGAGATGTTCACAGGCTTCTGCGCGGAGCCTGATCGGGCAAAAAGCGACATGGTGGTTATCTCCTGGAAGATGCTGAACTGGCAGGGAAAGGTCGGAAAACCGATCAGCGTCGGACAGACGCTCCGGCAAGCCCGGCGACGATGAATCGCTGAGCGAAGAGAAAGAGCAGCAGCATGGGGAGGACAACCATGGTGGTGCCTGCCATGATTGCGCCCCAGTTGTCCACACCCTCACTCTCTTTGAGTGCCATCAAACCGATGGGAAGAGTGCGCATCTGAACGGAATTGGTGACGAGAAGAGGCCAGATGAAGTCGTTCCACTCGTCGATGACAGCGATCAGCGCAACGGTGACGACCGCGGGAACGGACATCGGCAATGCAAAGTAGAACAGCTTGCGGATGTGCCCGGCGCCGTCGAGTTCTGCTGCCTCCATGACTTCCTTCGGGAGACTCAGAAAGTGTTGGCGTAGAAGGAATGTTCCGAAGGCGCTTGCGAGTCCGGGCAGAATGATTCCCGCATATGTGTTGATCAATCCGAGATTGCCGATGGTGATGTAGTTGAGCAACAGCGTCACGTGTCCCGGCACCATCAAGGCTCCCAAGACCGCAAGGAAGAGCCACTTCTTACCCGGAAAGGGAAGGAACGCAAAGGCGTAGGCGCTGAAAATTGCCAAGGTGACCTTCGCGGTGGCACCGACGATTGTGACGATCAGTGAGTTGACGAAGAAGTCGCCGAACGGAACGGCATTCCACGCGTGGCTGAAGTTCTCCCACGCCAGGCGGCTGGGGACGAGTTGCAGTGGCCACTGGTAGATCTCGCTCTCCGGCTTGAAGGCCGACGAGATCATCCAGTAGAACGGGATGGCAAAGACAAGGCCGACAACAACAAGTCCGATCCAGGACAGGCGAAAGCGAATGCGCGTTTTTGTCGGGGTTGTCGTTCTGCTGGGTGCGGACATCAGTAGTGCACTTTCTTCTCGACGAATCGCATTTGGAACACTGTGACGCCCATCAGGACGACAAACATCACCATGGATCCGGCGGCGGCAGTGCCGGCACTGAATGCCTTGAATCCCTCTTGGTAGATGAACCAGCTGAGAGTGGTTGTGGCGCCTGCGGGTCCGCCACTGGTCATCATCGCGATGACGTCGAAGGACTGAAAGGCGCTGATGACCTGTGTGATGAGGAGGAAGAACGTTGTCGGTGAGAGCAGCGGCATGGTGATGTGCCGGAATGTCTGCCAGGCACCTGCCCCGTCGAGACGAGCCGCCTCGAGGACGTCGGCGGGCATCGATTGAAGTGCGGCCACGTACACGATGGCTACAAAGCCGACACCTTTCCAGATCGAGACGATGATCAGCGCGGGCATCGCCCACGAACTCGACGTCGTCCAGTGCGGTGAATCTGCTCCGAACAACCCGAACAGCGCTCGGGACAGTCCGTAGTTCGGATCGAAGATGAACAACCAGATCGCGGCTACCGCGGCGCCCGAGAGAATGTGTGGTGAGAATGCCAAAGCGGAAACGGCTGCGCGTCCTCGGGATTGGCGATTGAACAGGCACGCCAGGGCGAGTCCCGCGGTGAGGCTGATGCCGACAATCGCAACAACCCATACCAAGGTCAGACGTAATACGCGGAGAAACGCTGGATCACCGAACAACTTGGTGTAGTTGTCGATGCCGACGAACAGCGGCGTCGGAGCGATCATGTCCCATTCGGTGAGGCTGAGATAGATATTGCCGATTACGGGCCAATACGCGAAGACCGCTATCAACAGGAGGTTCGGGAAGGTGAAGAGCACAAAGAGCTTGTAGCCCTTGCGATCACGCTTTCGAGTAGGGCGACCCCGGGTCGATCCGCGACTCGCAGGAGTGGAGACCGTCGGCGGTGCCGGGCGTTGAGTTGTCAACGACATGTCGAGACCATTTCTTCCGGGGGTATCGCTTTCTTGATGCGAGACGGTGAAGATCACATCGACGCTGTTACGTCTTCGTTGATCGCAGTGATCGTTTCACTCGGGCCGGTGGCCGTCAAATGGTCAAAACGGGCATCTTTGAAGAGGTGGTGATGAGTGATGAAGTTAGTAAATATGTTGTTGTGCAGCAGATTTAATGACTTATGGCATGACGGTGCCGATGCCGGCGGAGCTGGAATTTCAGTTTGTCACGCCCAAGATTCTCAACTCGTTCATCGAGCATTCATATCAGGAAGAGTGATATAAATGACGTGTAATCACACCAGCAACAGCAAGGTATTGGATGAGTCGACGATTGATCACCCACACCAGGCAAGAACGGTTGGACGGCATTCTCGAATGCCTGATGGCAGATGAATCGGCGTCCGCGCAATCGCTGGCCGCTCACTTCGACATCTCGTTGATGACGGTCCACCGTGATCTCGACGAACTCCAACGTCGCGGCATAGTCCGGAAGTTCAGGGGTGGCGTCAGCATCGAACGAACCAGCAGTTACGAAATTGCGGCACCGCTGAGGCGTCGTATCGCCACTGAACAGAAGTTGGCGATCGGCGCTGCTGCTGCCACCGAGGTTGCACCGGGGCAGGTGATAATGCTCGACGATTCCACCACCGCCTCCCACATGATCCGGCATCTGATCGAGATCGAAGAACTTCGGGTCGTGACGAACTATCTGCCATCTCTTCGTGAACTATCCGAAGTGACCGGCATTTCGGTGACCGCGATCGGCGGCGATTTCGACTCCGGCCATGAATCGTTTGTCGGCGAAGGCGCAGCCAAAGCAGTTCGTGAGCTGCGCGTCGACGCTTTGTACTTCTCGACGTCGAGCGCCGATCGAGACGGCATGTACCACCAGGAAGAAAAGGTGGTTCGGCTCAAAGCGGAGATGATCCGGTGCGCCGGCCGTCGGGTTCTGCTGATGGACAGTTCCAAATTGGCGCAGACCTCGCTACATCGAGTGTGTGGGTGGGATGTGATCGACGAATTGATCACCGATGACGCTGCGCCGCTGGGGATTATCGAGGATATTCGTGCGCAGGGTGTTGTGGTGCGCGTCGCTTCATCCGATCGTGTCGATCTACAAGAGGAAGGGAAGTCCTGATGCTGCAAGCGGTCTTCTGGGACATGGACGGAACGTTGGTGGACACCGAGCCGAGTTGGTTTGCGGCGGAGCGTGCCTTGATGTCGCGGTACGGAGTGGAGTGGTCTGACGAACAGGCAACAGCGCTGGTGGGGAAGGCCCTACCGGACTCTGCTGCGGTCCTTCAAGCGGCGGGCGCAGATCTGCCCATCCGCGAGATCGTCGACGAGCTGGTGGCCGCCGTCGTGGCGGGTGTTCGGCAGTCGATCGAGTGGCGTCCGGGCGCCCGAGAGTTGTTGGCGCAGGTTCGCGCGGCCGGAATCCCCTGTGTGCTGGTGACGATGAGTGAGGCGCCGCTGGCGGAGGCTGTGGCAAGCGCGCTCCCACCCGGAACATTTCAGCTGATGGTTACCGGAGACATGGTGGAGCGCGGTAAGCCCCACCCGGAGCCGTACTTGCGGGCCAGAGAAGATCTTTCGGCCCTGGCGGGTCCGATCTCCATGGATCAGGTTGTGGCGATCGAGGATTCGATCCCAGGTTTGGCGTCGGCGATTGCTGCGGGTGCCGTCGCAGTGGGCGTCCCGAACATGGTGAGTCTGCAGGAAGATCCCGGCGTTGTCCTGTGGGCGACGTTGGCCGGCAAGTCGGTCACGGATCTCGAGGAGTTGGTGGCTGGGCGGGCAGCATCGCTCGAACTGCAGTCCATCTGAAGACGCGAAGGTCCCGCCGCTGACGAACCGCGGCGGGACCTTCGTGAATCAGGGCCTATACGTGTACGGCCGTGTCATCGGTGGACAGGCGGGTGCCGGTGGTCGGGTCGAAGAGGTGCATACTCTCGGCTACGGGGAGCACGTCGAACTGTGCTCCGATCGGCGGCGCGGTATTGCCTTCTTCTCGAATCACCAGCTCATGGCGCTTGCCGTTGATAGTGGTGTGGCCGTACACAAATGCGTCGGCCCCCAGTTCTTCGACGACGTCGACGGTGACTGTAATTCCGTTCTCGACCCGCACAAAAGATTCCGGCCGGATACCCACTGTGACGTGGGGAGTCAGTGACGCGTCGGCGACGGATCGTGGAACGCGGTACGCTGTCCCGCCGAGTGACATCTCGCCGTCGTCGAGGTCGAGGTCGATGAAGCTCATCGCGGGTGAGCCGATGAATCCGGCCACAAAGATGTTGGCGGGGCTGGTGTAGAGTCGGCGAGGTGTGTCTACCTGTTGGAGCACACCGTCTTTGAGTACCGCAACACGGTCGCCCATGGTCATTGCCTCGACCTGGTCGTGGGTGACGTACACGGTGGTGACACCGAGTCGCCGGGTCAGAGAGGCGATCTGTGTGCGGGTCTGAACGCGCAGCTTGGCGTCGAGATTGGAGAGCGGCTCGTCCATCAGGAATACCTGAGGATTGCGAACAATGGCCCTACCCATGGCAACTCGTTGCCGCTGTCCACCCGACAGCGCCTTCGGTTTCCGATCGAGATACTGCTCGAGATCGAGCACCCTCGCGGCTTCTAGCACTCGAGCTTCCCGCTCCGGCTTCGGGACCCCGGCGATCTTGAGGGCAAAGCCCATGTTTGCTCCCACGCTCATGTGTGGATAGAGCGCGTAGTTCTGGAAGACCATCGCAATATCGCGATGCTGAGGTTCCACGTCGGTGACATCGCGATCACCGATCAGGATGCGACCCGAATCAACCGGTTCGAGTCCGGCAAGCATTCGCAGAGAAGTCGACTTCCCGCATCCCGATGGGCCGACGAGGACAAGGAACTCTCCGTCTGCGATGTCCAACTCGAGTTGGTCGAGTGCGGGGCGATCGGTACCCCCGTATGAACGAGTTGCGCGGTCGAAAGTAACGCTGGCCATGATGAATTCCCTTCACGGGCAGGAACGTGCCCGACGATCCGAGTGAGTCGGCGAGAGTATCGCCTCTGTAACTGAACACGAGTCGGGTGAACGGAGTGTGGCCGTGCAGTAGATCTTGCGCAATACGTTTTAGTCACTTAGACTAAAACACATGAACACGGTCAAGAACGATCTCGAAACTGTCGAGGCGGCAACAACCTCGACCGAGCTGTTCGGAAGTGCCACCGCGGATTCGGAATCGCGCCGGCAGGCGAAGCGTCAATTCCATTGCTTGGTTGCTGCGGTCCATCCGGATCGGGCGCAGGCAGGTGATGTCGCGCGATGTGCCGCCGCGACAACTCGGTTGAACAAGTTGTACCGCAGTTGGTTGGCGGAATCGGAAGCAGCGCATTCCGCGGTGACATACGTCGGGGATAGCGACGAGTACGTGTTGGGTGATCTTGTTGCTCGGGGTTCGGTGTCGACGGTGTACCGCGCGCGGGACCGGTCTGGGGCACCAGTTGTTCTGAAGATCCCTCGCAGTCGGCGAGCAAACCTGCTGATGGAAGCGGAAAGGTCGGCCCTCACCAGCATCTACGGGGCGCCTTACGCTCCGACGCTGATCGACCGCATTTCGGCAGCCGACCCGGCTTCGGGGGAAGTTCGCCGGATCAATGTGCTCGATGATCGCTCTACCGGCTTTGTCACCCTTGCCGATGTACGCCGCGCCTACCCGGACGGCCTCGATCCACGAGATTGGGCCTGGATGCACCGACGCCTGTTGCGGGCACTTGCGGCAGCCCACCAGGCGGGTTGGGTCCATACCGCGATCGTGGAAGAGAACGTGTTGATACAGCCTGATCTGCATGGAGTGGTGCTGGTGGGCTGGTCGTTTGCGACTCGTTCGGGGATGCGACCGGCAGCGAAGATCAGTTCCTGCCGAGATGCCTACCCGCCGGAACTCGGTGAAGTGGCTTCTCCGGGATGGGACGTCTACATGGCGCATCGGCTGATGACGTTCATGCTCGGTGATCGAATTCCCAGTCGTATGAACACTTTCGCGCTGGGGTGTATGCAAGACAATCCACGGCTGCGACCTGACGCAGTCGACCTTCTCGGCGAGTTCGACGAACTCCTCGAGCTTCTGTACGGCGAACGAACATTCCGGGCGTTCAGCGTCCCCACAATCTGAAAGGCAGTGATCATCATGGGATATGGATACTGGGACGACAACACGTATTTGGCGGGCAAGACATTTCGTGCCGCGCGCGGTGTCGACGATTTCGGGTACACGGATGCGCTCCGGTCGCGTCCGCGGAGCAGTTGGAAAGCAGATCCCACTCTCGATCCGTTCGGCGTAGACACACGAGAGTGCCGCGATTCGAACGGGCACCCTGATTCTTTACCTATTGCAGTGCTTTTCGACGTCACAGGTTCGATGGGCGCCGTTCCGCGCATCATGCAGGACAAGCTCGGGAAGCTGCACGGATTGCTGCAACGCAAGGGCTATGCAGATGATCCTCAGATTCTGTTCGGTGGGATCGGCGACGCGGATTCCGATCGGGTGCCGCTGCAGGTAGGGCAATTCGAGTCGGGCAATGCGATGGACGAGCAGCTGCGCACCATCTTCCTCGAAGGAAACGGTGGTGGTCAGAAATCGGAAAGCTATGAACTGGCAGCCTATTTCATGGCCCGCCACACAAGCACCGACGCTTGGGAGAAGCGGGGACGCAAAGGCTATCTGTTCATCATCGGCGACGAATTGAACAAGCCGCGACTGTCGGGTCGTCACATTCGCGACGTCATCGGCGACAAGGTTCGACGGGACATTTCCGTTCCCTCGGTGTATCGCGAACTGGAGGAAAAGTGGAACGTCTACTTCGTGTTGCCCAACCAGTCGTCGTATTACAACGATCCGGAGATCGCCGGCCACTGGACGGATCTGTTGGGGGAGCGTTTCCTTAAGCTCGACGATCCCGCGGCCGTGTGTGAACTCATTGCCCTGACCGTGGGGATCGGTGAAGACCGCATCGACTTGAATGACGGGTTGGCTGACCTCCGGGATGTGGGATCGACGGCAGAGGCCACGACTGTCGGGAAGGCGCTGGCGAGAATCACGAAAAAGTCTCCCGCACGGGTGGCCGCCTTGCCGAGTGATCTCGGAACAGGCGCGGATGACGTCGATTTCGACTGAAGGAGGACACAGACTGAAGGAGGACACAATGGACGCTTTGGGTGATCGTGACATCGTTGTTGTCGACCTGGGCTTCGGTGACGCCGGGAAGGGCGCCACGGTCGACTGGCTCTGCTCACCGCAGGCAGATCTCGATGTGGCGGCAGTCGTTCGGTTCAACGGAGGGGCGCAAGCCGCTCACAATGTCGTGAACGGAGAACGTCACCACACCTTTTCGCAATTCGGATCGGGAACACTCAACGGCATTCCTACCTTTCTCTCGAAGTTCGTGCTCGTCGAACCGATCTCCTTGGCGAGGGAAGCGCGAGCATTGGAAGCCGTTGGCGTACAAGATCCATTCGACCTGTTGACCGTCGACGGTCGGGCACTGTTGACGACGCCGATTCACGTGGCCGCCAACCGGGCTCGTGAGGATGCGCGAGGTGGCAACCGGCACGGCTCGTGTGGCAAGGGAATCGGTGAGACGGCAGCGTATGCGCTCGACCGCCCTGACGCGCCGACCGTCGGTGACTGCCGACGACCGGATGGGCTCGCGCGCAAACTCGAGAACCTGGCGGAGTACTACGGGAGGTTGATCTCCGGCGGTCGTCACAGGTTTCCCGCACTAGTGGACATGGTCGACATGTACGCGGAATTCGCTGCGGTAGTGGATATTGTCGCACCTGGAGCGTTGGAGTCCATCGGTGCCCGTGGTCGACTGGTCTTCGAAGGTGCGCAAGGTGTCCTCCTCGACGAGTGGCGTGGATTTCACCCGCATACCACTTGGTCGACGGTGGAGCCGTCCAATGCCCGCGCAATGATCGCCGAAATGAGCAGGGAGAGTTATGTGCTCGGCGTGACCCGCACGTACACCACGCGTCACGGTGCCGGGCCGTTTCCCACCGAAGACAGAGCGCTCGGGGCAGCCCTGCCGGAACCGCACAACGGCGTCGGCGAGTACCAGGGCTCATTTCGGGTCGGGCACCTCGACACGATGTTGTTGCGATACGCGGTGGAGGTCAGTGGCGGCGTCGACGGTTTGGCTCTCACGCACCTCGACGCGCTGGAACGTGCAACGTCGGCGGGCACTCCGATCCAGGGTGTGGACAGGTACGACTGGTGCACGTCGATACCCGTCGGAAAGTGGAAGGATCTCGAACATCAGGCAGCGTTGACCGAAGCGCTGCGGACCATGTCGACTGTGCCGCGGGAAGTTCCGGATGAAGTCGACCAATTCGTCGATTACCTCGGCAGCGAGATCGCGGTTCCGGTAGTGCTTACCTCGGACGGACCAGACCGGGCCGATCGTCGGCTTCGCGCCGGCGTGCCTGCATGATGGATGGCGTGGAACAGTCACTAGTCTCGATCGACGTCATCGCTCTGCGTTTCGGCAATCCGGAACCGGGCCACTTGCGATTTGCCGTCGCCGAGCGGCAGGCAGAGCCGTACACCGGGCAGCGTGCGTTGCCCGGTGTACTGCTCGGCGCGGGTGAACGACTCCAAGATGCGGCGCGGCGAGCAGTAACTACCAAGCTCGGGCTCCCCGACGACGCGATTCTTGCGAGCGGACAGTTGGCGGTGTTCGACGAACCCCACCGAGACCCGCGTGGTCCGACACTGTCGGTGACGATGTGGGCGATCATCACGCCCAGCGATGTGCCTACCGGTGACATCACTCCCGAATGGGTGAGCTGGGACAACCCGGGTGATCTTGCCTTCGATCACAATCGGATAGTCGCGGATACTCGGCCCATCCTGGCGGACTCTCTCTTGTGGCGCGATCAGGTTTTCACTCGGGCTCTGACCGGGGCGTCGTTCCCGGCGTCCTACGCGCTGGCCGTCGCCGAGGAACTCTCCGGCGCCCGCCCCGACCCCGGCAATCTCAACCGCACGCTCAAATCCTTACCCGGACTGGAACGTACCGACGAGCGTGTGCGGGTCAGTGCAACGGGTCGCCCGTCGGTTGTGTGGCAGTGGAGCGCAGATACCTAGAAGTTTCCACGCAGCGCCTGCTCGCGCTCGATCGCCTCGAAAAGTGCCTTGAAATTGCCCAAGCCGAAACCGAGTGATCCGTGGCGTTCGATGAGTTCGAAGAACACGGTGGGTCGATCGCCAATCGGCTTCGTGAAGATCTGCAGGAGATAGCCGTCCTCGTCTCGATCGACGAGGATGCCACGTTTCTGCAGCTCTTCGATGGGGACCCGCACCTTACCGATCCGGGCGCGCAGTTCCGGATCTTCGTAGTACGACGCCGGTGTCGACAGAAACTCGATTCCTTCGGCAACAAGTGCGTCGACGGCGGTCAGGATGTCGGAAGTGGCGAGCGCCAGATGTTGGGCGCCTGGACCTTGGTAGAACTCCAGGTACTCGTCGATCTGTGATCGCTTCTTCGCGATGGCGGGTTCGTTGAGCGGGAATTTGACGCGGTGATCGCCGCTGGAGACCACTTTGCTCATCAGCGCTGAGTAGTCGGTCGCGATGTCGCCACCGACAAACTCCGCCATGTTGGTGAACCCCATGACGCGCCGGTAGAAGTCGACCCACTCGTCCATTTTCCCGAGTTCCACATTCCCGACCACGTGATCGAGAGCTTGGAAGATTCGCTCGGGGGCACCATCGCGGGCGACGAATGACGATGTGCGACTGATATATCCGGGCAAGTACGGTCCGTGGTATCCGGACCTGTCGACCAGAGTGTGCCGCGTGTCGCCGTACGTGGCGATGGTCGCCAGGCGGACGCTGCCGTGATCGTCGGCAATGTCGTGCGGTTCGGCGACGACCCGCGCGCCCTGCGTGATGGCGTGCGCTATGGCTTTGTCGACATCGGGGACGTTCAAGGTGATGTCGCGGATACCGTCGCCATGGATGCGGTGGTGCTCGATCAACTCGCTTGCCGGGTCTACAGCTCCCTTGACGATGAAACGTACTGCGCCGCTTTCGAGTACAAACGCGTGGTGGTCGCGGTTGCCGGTGGACGGACCCGAGTACGCCACCAACGTCATGCCGAAGGCGGATTGATAGAAGTGGGAGGTCTGGGTGGCGTTACCGACGATCCACTCGAGTCCGTCCCATCCGTGGACCGGAAAGGGATCCGAAGCGTCGTCGTATTCGATCAGTCCGACCAGTTGGCGTAGCTGCTCGAGATCGAGTCCGGCCAACCGTTCTTCGTCGGTGATGTGTTCGATGGTCATTTCGCGTCCTCCCGGCAGCGACGGGTTTTTTCGATACCTGCAGCTAAGTCTGATGCGATGCAGCTAGTCAACGGGTGTGTTTCCTGCTAGTCATTTCGATGGAATCTGACAAGATTCGTGAGGTTTTCCAGTCGCTGTGTATAGGTTGGAAGCTATGGCGGAATCGGTACGCAATGCAGTGTCGATCGACGGTCTCGATCTGGCCCTGCTCGAAGCGATGCACACGCATCCGCGAGCGGGGGCGCTCGAACTGTCGCGGGTGACCAGGGTTGCCCGGGCCACTGTGCAGGCCAGACTGCGCAGACTCGAGGACGGCGGAATCATCGCCGGTTACGAACCGCATATCGACTTGGCTGCAGCAGGTTTCGGTGTGCAGGCATTTGTGACTCTGGAGATTGCCCAGGGTGCACTCGATACCGTCACGGTCAAACTCGAAGCCATACCCGGTGTGATCGAAGCATTTGCGACCACGGGAACCGGTGACGTTCTATGCCGAGTGGCGGCAGCGTCGCATCAAGGTTTGCAGCAGACCCTGCTCGACCTCAATCGCTCAGGAGTGGCCACCCGCTCTACGAGTGTCATGGTTCTGTCGGTAGTGGTGCCGTTTCGGGCGTTGCCGTTGCTCGAGACCCTCGAGGCTCGCAGTGGCACCAAGGCGCCCGCGTATCGGCAGTGACGTCTAGCACGGGCGCTGACGGGCTTTGCTGCGGTGGCGGTCCACCGCGTCGTAGTTACCGCACCGGGGTGAGCAATAGGCACGTCTTCCGTTGCGGCTCGTGTCCACGAATACCTTCGAGCAACTCTCCCGGGCGCACGCGCCGAGTCTTAGCCCCTCGGACTCGACCAGAAAGAGCGAAAGGCTCCCGGCCGTCACGGCCATGATTCGTCGGACCAGATCGTCGTCGTCTCGCATGAAGTGCAGGTGCGGGCGTAGTCCGTCATGCGATGTCAGATACATGCGGGTGGCTGAGCGGCCGAGAAGATCGTTGAGTTCCTCGCAGCGTCGCGTGATGTCCCGTTGTGAGAAGACAGAGTGTAGGCGTCGGCCCCAATCCAGAATCTCCTCGCGCGCGCCGGCGCTCACGTCAGGTCTTCTGATCTGGTGCGCGATAAACAATTCCTGCACGTCGTCGCAGGTTGGCGCGGCCGTCTTCGTCATGTTGGCCAGGTCTGCAGCGAGCATGACTCCCGTCATGTTGTCATGGTTGAACTGCATTGACCCATTAAAGCATCGTGGTCCGGGTGCATCTCGTGACCTCCGCCATCGTCCCCGTCGTCATCCTGCTAGTTCTGGGCTTTGTCATCCGACAACGATTTGTCCAAGACCCCGGCTTCTGGCGAGGTCTGGAATGGCTGAATTACCACGTCTTCACGCCGTCACTGTTCATCAGTTCGATTGCCGTCACCGAGGTGAGGACTATGCCGGTGTGGCCGTTGTTCCTGACCCTGGCAGCGCCGCTCGTCGCAACCGCGTTGATGCTTGTCGGGTTGGGGCGCTTGCTGCGATCCGACGGCCCCCGCCTTACCTCGGTGGTTCAGGGCAGCATCCGCATCAACACGTACATCGGGCTGGTCTTTGCCTCCGCGCTCCACGGAGCCGAGGGCGTCGCGACTTTTGCTCTCTGCTCGGCCGTGGTGGTGCCCACGGTGAACGTACTGTGCATTGTCGTCCTGGCGCGCTACGGCGCTGGCGAAAAGACGGTCACACCAGGGCATATCGTCCGCGAGTTGGCGACCAACCCGCTGATCCTGTCCTGTCTGATCGGCCTTTCCCTGAGTGTTGCCGGTTTCTCGCTTCCCGATCTTGTCGGCGAAACTCTCGGCCTCCTGGCCTCACCCGCCCTCGTGACGGGAACTCTTGCGGTGGGGGCAGGACTTACGCTGCGTCTGCGTTTGCAGGACGTGGCCGACGTCGGATTGTCGTCGACATTGCGGCTGGTGGCGCTGCCACTGGTTGTCGGTTCCCTCGCCGCCGCCACGGGAATCCAAGGGACCCTTCTGGCTAGTGTTATCCTGATCAGTTCGGTGCCGACTGCGCCTTCGGCCTACATCCTGGCCGGCCGGATGGGCGGCGACACCACACTCATGGCATCGATAACCGGGGTTCAGACGCTCTTGGCCGTAGTGACCATGCCACTGGTGACAGTGATGTGAGTTCTCCGGGTCAGCGCAGGTTCTCGCGGCGGGCCATCGTGCTGCGCAAACCTTCGGCGGCTGCGCGCAGGACGGTCACCTGGGTTTCGGGCTTGAACCGACTGGTGGGACCGGTGACGCTGATGGCGGCCACAAGTTTGTCGTTGCTCCCGAAAACCGGGGCGGCTACACACGTGAGACCCGGCGCTGATTCCTCGCGCTCGAAGGCAACGCCGGTTTCGAAGACCCGATCGAGTTGGGTGCTCAGAATTCCGGGCGCGACGATCGTGTGTGGGGTGCGCCGGGTCATCGGTGCCGCAAGCACTTCGCGCCGGAAATCCGGCTCCGAGTAGGCGAGCAAAGCCTTGCCGATTGCCGTGCAGTACAGCGGAATCCGTCCGCCGGTGCGCGAGGGGGAGTTAGCCTGGCGATGCCCGCCGATCTTGGCGATGTACACGACGTCGTGTCCGTCGCGCACACCTAGATGCACTGTTTCGTGGGTTCGCTCGTACAGGTCCTGAAGGAACGGCATCGCCATTTCCAGGAGGCTGCGCTCGAGCGAGGCGAGCATCCCGAGTTCGAACAGACCGCCGCTGAGGCGGTAGCCGCCCTCGACGCGGTCGAGTAACCGGTTCGCGACGAGTTCACCGGCGAGGCGGTGCACCGTTGCCTTGTGCAATCCGGTCCGCGCGACAAGCGTCGCGAGGGGCACAGCGTGGTCGTCGGGCCGGAATGCGCGCAGGATCGTCACGGCTTTACCGAGCACGGTGTCGAGGTTCGCGCCACCAGTCATTCGTCAATCGTATCGGTGAGTGAGACATCAACCTGGCGTAGTGGGGTGCAAGCCTGGAAAGTAGGGGTCATGAGCCAGCCCTCGAACTCCAGTACAGCGAGCGAGACCGACATCGCCGCTGCCGCGGATCGCCTCGCGACCGCCGCCGCAACCGGCGTGCCCTGCGCACCCGTGCGGGATCTGATCGGAAGTGAAGACCTTGTTGCCGCATACGCCGTGCAGCGCCGCGTCGACGAAATCCGTCGCAACGCCGGTGCCGTCGTGGTGGGTCGCAAGATCGGCCTGACCTCGGTAGCCGTCCAGCAGCAGCTCGGCGTCGATCAGCCCGACCTCGGTGTTCTGTACGCCGACATGGACTTTTCCGGCAGCGACTCGATCCCCATGGATCGCCTGATCCAGCCGAAGGTCGAGGCCGAAGTTGCCTTCGTGCTCGGCTCCGACCTCGTGGACGGACCGCTGGACAGCGCCCAGGTCCGCGACGCGATCGAGTACTCCGTCGCCGCGATCGAGATCTGCGACAGCCGCATCGAGTCCTGGGACATCAAGTTCGGTGACACTGTGGCCGACAACGCGTCGTCCGGCGTGTATGTCCTCGGAACCGAGCGCCGCACCCTCGCCGAGGTCGAACCCGCCGAGGTTGTCATGTCGATGAGCGTCGACGGCACCGAGGTATCCACCGGCGTCGGAACCGCTTGCTTGGGTGATCCGATCGAGGCAGTGGTCTGGCTCGCCCGCACCGCCCGCGAACTCGGTCAGCCGTTGACTGCAGGTCAGGTCATTCTCTCCGGCGCTCTCGGCCCCATGGCGCCGGTCGTAGCGGGAAATGTCGTCACCGTGAACGTATCCGGACTCGGTTCGGTCACCACAAGTTTTTCCAGCAAAGGGGACAACGCATGAGCAAGGTCAAGGTCGCGATCATCGGATCGGGCAACATCGGCACCGATCTGATGATCAAGGTGCTGCGTAATTCCGACTACCTGGAGATGGGTGCCATGGTCGGCATCGATCCGGCGTCGGACGGTTTGGCTCGCGCCGCGCGTCTGAACGTGCCGATCACGGCTGAAGGCGTCGAAGGCCTCGTCGGTTTGCCGAACTTCGACGAGATCGAGATCGTTTTCGACGCGACGTCGGCAAAGGCGCACGTCGCCAACAACGCGCGCCTGGCACCGCTCGGCAAGCGCATGATCGACCTGACACCGGCTGCGATCGGCCCGTACGTCGTGCCGGCCGTCAACGCGGACGAGCACCTCGACGCACCCAACGTCAACATGGTGACGTGTGGTGGCCAGGCCACGATCCCGATGGTTGCCGCTGTTTCTCGGGTAGTTCCGGTGGCGTACGCGGAGATCGTCGCGTCCATCGCTTCCAAGTCTGCCGGTCCCGGAACGCGCGCCAACATCGACGAGTTCACCGAGACCACCTCCGAGGCGATCGTGGCAGTCGGCGGCGCTCGCCGCGGCAAGGCCATCATCATCCTCAACCCCGCTGAGCCGCCGCTCATCATGCGCGACACGGTCTTCTGCCTCGTCGACGCCCCGGACCCGGCTGTTCACGACGAGATCCGTCAGTCGATCGAGAAGATGGTCGGCGACGTCTCGGCATACGTCCCGGGCTACCGCCTCAAGCAGGAAGTCCAGATCACCGAGATCCCGGCCGACCAGCCGGTCGAGACGTTGCTCGTCGACGGCAATCGCCCCACCCACCAGGTGTCGGTATTCCTCGAGGTCGAGGGCGCTGCACACTACCTGCCTGCGTACGCCGGCAATCTCGACATCATGACGTCCGCCGGAATGCAGATCGCGGAGCGCATCGCCCAGCAGAAGGAAGCAGCCAAGTGAGCAACCGTAAGATCTTCGTCCAGGACGTCACCCTTCGTGACGGCATGCACGCTGTTCGCCACCGCATTTCGCCGACCGACGTCAAGCGGATCGTCACAGCTCTCGACGCTGCCGGCGTCGACGCGATCGAAGTTGCGCACGGTGACGGCCTCGCTGGTGGCTCGCTCAACTACGGCCCCGGCTCGAACACCGACTGGGAATGGATCGAAGCAGCAGCCGAGGTGCTCGAGCACGCTCGCCTCACCACGCTGCTGCTGCCGGGTGTCGGCACGATCAGTGAACTCAAGCATGCCTACGACCTGGGTGTACGCTCCGTTCGCGTTGCCACCCACTGCACCGAGGCCGACGTCTCCGCGCAGCACATCGAGACCGCCCGCGAGATCGGCATGGACGTCTCGGGCTTCCTGATGATGAGCCACATGGCACCTGCCGAAGAACTGGCGAAGCAGGCCAAGTTGATGGAGTCGTACGGCGCGCACTGCGTCTACGTCACCGATTCGGGTGGACGTCTGGTGATGAACGACGTCGCGGACCGTGTTCGCGCGTACCGTGACATCCTCGACGATGGTACCGAAATCGGTATCCACGCCCACGAGAACCTCTCGCTCTCCGTTGCCAATTCCGTTGTGGCAGTGCAGAACGGCGTCACCCGCGTCGATGCATCGCTCGCCGGACACGGTGCCGGTGCCGGTAACTGCCCGCTCGAGGCGTTCATCGCCGTTGCCAACATCGAGGAGTGGGAGCACGGCTGCGACCTGTTCGCTCTGCAGGATGCTGCCGACGACATCGTCCGTCCGTTGCAGGACCGGCCTGTTCGCGTCGACCGCGAAACCCTCACGCTCGGCTACGCGGGTGTCTACTCGAGCTTCCTGCGCCACGCGGAGACCGCGTCGGAGCGTTACGGCATCGATGTCCGCACGCTGCTGCTCGAAGCCGGCCAGCGCCGTCTCGTCGGCGGTCAGGAAGACATGATCGTCGACATCGCGCTCACACTCGCTGCAGAGCGTGACCGCGAATCTGCCTGACACTCACCAGCCGTCAAGCCAAAGGCGCTGCCGTCGATTCCGACGGCAGCGCCTTTGTGCTCTTCTGCCGTCCGGGTGCCCAGAATCCGAGAACGACCGCAGAAACCCAGATGATGACGGCCAGGGTCAATGCGGCTTGATTCATTCCTTCGATGAAGGCTTCGCGGGCGAAGTCCGCCAGTTGATCACCTTGTGGTCCGGCGCTTTCCGCGATGTGCAGGGCCGCAGCCAGGGAACCCGAGACCGGTTCCTTCGCTGGTTCAGGCAGCATGTCGACGGCAGGTTGAACGTGCCGAGCGTACGTCGTGGCCAAGATGCTGCCGGCAAGGGCAACGCCTATTGCAGAACCGATTTCGCGCGTGACGTCGTTGATCGCCGACGCGACGCCCTGTTTGGCGTCCGGTGTGTTGGACACGATTGCGGCAGTGGCCGGTGTGGTGCACAGTCCCAATCCGATGGCGGCAACAATCAGGGGAATGCACACGTCGACATAACTCGATCCCAACTCCAACCTGGTCACGAGTGCGATTCCGGTGCCGAGAAGCGCAATTCCCACTGCGGTGAGAATGCGGAGTCCGACGAGCGGGATCAGCAGCGGCGATACGACGGACAGTGCCATGACAGGGACGGCCATCGGGAGAAGTGCGAGCGCCGATTGCAGTGGTGAATAGTCGAGCACAAGCTGCAGGTACTGCACGAGCATGAAGAACATGCCGAAGGTGGCGAGGAACTGCAGGACGAGTGATGTTGCGCTACTGCCGAATGCGCGGTTGGCAAACAGTCCGACATCGAGAAGCGGATGGGCGGAACGCAATTCCACGAAGCTGAACACGATACCCATGGCGATTCCGCCGATCAGAAGCGCAAGAACCACGGGGTTCAACCAGCCGCGGACGGGCGCTTCGATCATGCCGAGGACAAAAAGGCCGATCGCCGCGGCAATCAGTGCGGTGCCCAGGAAATCCAGCGGAGTTGTCTCCTCGTCCTTCGACGACGCGATGGTGAACGAGGCCACCAGGATCAGTCCCGAGACAACGGCGAGGCTGATGAATATCGAATGCCACGACCATTTTTCGATCAGGAACCCGGAGATGACAAGTCCGGCAATGGCGCCCGAGCCTGCCACGCCGGACCAGACGCCGACAGCTCGGCTGCGTTGGGTGGCCGGAAAACCCGCTGTGAGCAGTGAGAGCGTCGCCGGCATGACAAATGCGGCGCCCACTCCGGAGACGACTCGGGAGGCGATGATCCACGACGGTTCGTCGATGAAGACGGGGATCGCGCTGCCAGCCGCAAAGACGACCAACCCGAACATCAGCAGTTCGCGTCGGCCGTAGCGGTCACCGAGCGCGCCGGCTGCCAGCAGCAGGCAGGCGAGCACAAGTGTGTAGCCGTCGACGATCCAGGTGAGCTGCGTTTGGGTGGCGCCGGTGTCGCGGGCTATGTCGGGGAGTGCGGTGTTGAGGGCGGCCATGGCTGCGACGACCAATGCCACCGCGCAGCACGAGACTGTCAACATCCAGATCTGCCGCGGTGTCCAGGTGCTCTGTTCGATCTCCGTCGTACCGGTCACGAGGCCTCCCATAGAAACGAGACCACCAGTATCGTTGGGAGAATGGTAGTTCCACAACCCCCGATTGGGTATAACTGTGGTTGTGACAACGGTTGACGCAGATCGACAAATGGCAGACGAGGATCCGCGCAAACTGCGATCCCGGACTCGATTGCTCGATGCTGCAACAACACTTCTTGCCGAAGGCGGAGTCGACGCTGTGACGATCGACGCTGTCACCAAGCTCGCGAATGTTGCTCGCGCGACCTTGTATCGGCATTTCGACAGCGGCACCGAGTTGGTGGCCGCGGCGTTTGCGCGGCTACTGCCGTCCGTGCCTGCGCTGTCGGGCGAGGGCGATCTGCGAGCCCAGCTGCTCGAACTTCTCACCAATCAAGCCAAGGCGATCGAGAGCGCTCCTATCCAGGTCACAGCTATGTGCTGGCTCGGTTTGGGGCCGGATCTGACAGGCTACTCGAGCACAGCGGCGCTGGCCGAGCGGCAACCGGAGATGCGGTCGCTGCGACAGATGATCATCGAGCAGTACCGGGACGCGTTCGACCGGGTCTTGCGTACGCCCGAGGCAATCGAGGAGTTGGGGGAGTACGACTACGACGTGGCGCTCGCGCAGTTGGTCGGTCCGTTGGTGCTCACCAAATTGGCAACGATGACGCCGTTGGGGGAATCAGCGTGTGCGCAGATCGTCGACGATTTCCTCGCTGCTCGACGCGCATGAGCGGGCTACGGTTCGAGATTGCGTCGTAGTACGTACTGCTCGAGGCGGTCGATGCCGCGCACCCGCCGCGGCCGGAGGTGACGGAGCTTGAAATTGGCGTCGCCCGTCACCGCGGCGGCCAATTCCGAATCGATCAGTACGGTGCCGGGGCGCGCGGAACTGGTGAGCCTGGCAGCCTTATTGACCACCGACCCGTACAGATCGCCGAAACGGACGAGCGTCGGACCCATGGCGAGCCCCACCCGCAGTTGTGGATCGTCGTGGTCGGCGAGTACGGCGCTTTGAATCTGCAAGGCGATTTCGGCGGCGTGATGGGGGCTTTCCACGGCGAACATCACCTCGTCGCCGACGGTTTTGACGACCCACCCGAAGTTGCGGCCGATGATTTCCGTGGACGCGGATTCGAAGCGTTCGAGCAAGTCGTTGAGTTCGGTGGGGTCGAGTCCTCGGGTCAGTGAGGTGTATCCGACGATGTCGGCAAAACCGACGACCAAGATCCGGCTGGAGAATTCTTCTCCGGGATTTCCGACGTTCCGACCCGTCGACGACGCGACGTGCCGCTTCCACACATAGGTCTGGAGCGATTCGACAGCGGGGATGATCTCGGCCCCGAGCCGCAGAATTTGCTTGCGGATCGCCTCGGGGTCGTCATCCGCGGACTCCGTCAACTGATCGACGATATGAGTGCCGATGATCGAGACCTGCCATTCGGCGAGACGCGACATCGACTGGCCAAGCGCGCGTGCCGCAGCGACTTCACTACTGCGCGAAATGATTCCACGATCGACCATTCTGATGATGCCCTGCAGGGCATCGGCGTCCTGTTGAGTGAACATGACGGCGTCCGGGTCGTCGTTGATGGCAAAACCCATCGCGACCCACAGGCGATCTGCACGCTCACGGGAAACACCCGCGAATTCGGCGATCTGAGATTGCGTGTAACACCGCGGACCGCCGAGGAGGAATTCTTCGACATCGGACTGAATGCGGCTGAAGGTGAGAGCGTCGAAACCGCTTCGGGACAGCGACGTGCCGGGTTCGGTGCCCTCGTCGACCGGTGCTGATTCCGAACTGCTCACTGTGCTCCTTGCGTCCCATGTGCTGTGTTTCCGACACTATCTTTCACGTGCGCTCTGCCGAACAGTACTGAATTCGGCGAACCTGGGAGGCGGTGAGCGGGAACGCGTCGGTGCCCTGTGCAAGAGTTGCCCCGAGAAAAGCTATACCGACACTCTCGAAAGGATTTGCGCATGCCACCCCGTAGACGTTCCGGCGCTACCGCATCAACGCCGGATCACCTCACTGCGGAAAACTTGGCAGCTCTCGCCACGGCAATCGCCGAAGGCAAACGCGCCACCGTATACCTACGCGAGGCAACCCCCAGCCTCGGCATCGACGCAGGAACGTCCGCGAAGGTGGTGTCGGTGGACGGGAACACCGTGCTGATCCGCCCCAAGGGCGTCAATGACGAATTGCCTTTCGAGGCAGAGGAATTGCGCATCAATCGCGTGGCGTCGACGCCCCCCAAACCGGCGCCCCGCCCTAAACCAGTTGTGGAGTCCGAACCGCTCATGGAACCACTCGTCGAAACTCGGCCGAAGCCCCGAACCACACCGGCCCCGGCACCCGCTCCGGTCACTGCGCCCGCTGCAACTCCCGCGCCTCGTCCGGCGGTCAAGCGTGCCAAGAAACTGCCGCCGGGAGTCAGTGTCACCATCCATGCCGGCGCCGACAACGACTGGAGTGTCACCGTCACGTTGGGCGCCAAGCGGCCGGGCAAAGCGGTTCCCGTGGCACCGGACGCAGTTGAGCGTGCCATCCGCGAACTGGGTGAGCCGACGGCCATCGAGGCCGTTGAATCGATCATCGTGGAGGCCCGCGACGCCGCAGCCGCCAGGGTGGACGAGCTCAGCCGTCAACTCGAAGAAGCCCGCAAGATGCTCGAGGCGCTGGGAACCAACGAGTAACTCTCCTGCGTAGGTGCCGAGTTTCCGGGGTATGCGATTTGTGCAGCGGGGACTACTCGGCGGGGAGTGTGTGATGTTGCAGAGAATCATTTCCGTATTGGCGGCGGTCGTAATTGCACTGGGACTCGGGTTGGTGGTCAGTGGGACGGCCGTTGCCGCGGCAACACCCCTCGGTGGGGGCAGCGGCATCATCATCAGCAACGAGACGATATGTACGTTGACGACGATCGGGCGCGACAACGGCGGCCGGCTGGTGGGAATCACCGCAGGTCACTGCGGTGGACCTGGCTCGACGGTTGTTCCGGAGGACAACGAGGGAGCCGGGGTCGTGGGCACCTTCGTCAAGTCCAATTCAGAGCTCGACTACGCGATCATCGAGTTCGATCCGGCAAAAGTAACGCCTGTTCGGACCGTTGACAGTGCAACCATCACGTCGATCGGACAGCCAGCGAGCTTCCCGGCCATCGCCTGCAAAGAAGGCCGGACAACGGGGCAGACGTGCGGCGTCGTGTGGGGAAATCTGAGCGCCGACGCTCAGACCTGGACTCAGGTGTGTGTTGACCACGGCGATTCCGGAGCCCCCGTCACCGTCGGAACCACATTGGTGGCGATGGTGAACGCCTACCTGTACGTGCCGTGCCTGGGGCCGGAACTCGGCACCAACATGTCCTCGATCATCGCGGATATCAATTCCGATGGAGGCGTCGGTGCCGGGTTCCAGCCGATCTAGGTCGGTGCGCTATCTGGACTCGGTGCGGTATCTGTACGGCTTCAGCCGCACACTGCTCCACCTGACGCTGATCCCACCAGCTTGGTGTACTTCGCCAGCACGCCGCGCGTGTAGCGCGGGGGCAACGGCTCCCAACCTTCTTTGCGGGCAACCAGTTCCGCGTCGTCGACAAGAAGTTCCAGCAGACCGGTACTGACGTCGAGCCGGATCTGATCGCCGTCACGAACAAACGCGATGGGTCCGCCGTCCACAGCCTCCGGCGCGACGTGCCCGACGCACAGGCCGGTGGTTCCGCCGGAGAATCGTCCGTCGGTCAGCAGCAGGACGTCTTTACCCAGGCCGGCGCCCTTGATAGCGCCGGTAATGGCCAGCATCTCGCGCATTCCCGGGCCGCCCTTGGGGCCTTCGTACCGGATCACCACAACATCGCCGGCGGTGATGGTGCCGTCCTCGAGCGCGTCCATAGCGGCCCGTTCGCGTTCGAAAACGCGTGCAGTGCCGGTGAATACGTCGGACTCGAAGCCGGCGGACTTGACGACCGCGCCGCCGGGAGCCAACGAGCCCTTGAGGATCGTGATGCCGCCGGTCGGGTGAATGGGCTTGTTCATCGCCCGCAGAACCTTGCCGTCCGGATCGGGTGGGGTGATGTGCGCCAGATTCTCCGCCACGGTCCTACCGGTGACCGTCAGGCAATCGCCGTGCATGAGACCGGCGTCGAGCAACGCCTTCATGATGACGGGAACTCCGCCGATGCGGTCGACGTCGGTCATGACGTGTTTTCCGAAAGGCTTCACGTCGGCGAGATGCGGAACCTTGGCTCCGACGCGAGCAAAATCGTCGAGCGTCAGCGGGACGTACGCTTCGTGTGCGATCGCGAGGAGATGGAGCACCGCGTTGGTGGAACCACCGAAAGCCATGACCACCGCTATCGCGTTCTCGAACGCTTCCTTGGTGAGGATGTCCCTGGTAGTGATTCCCCGACGAAGGAGTTCGACGACGGCTTTGCCGCTCTCGCGAGCGAACCCGTCACGTCGACGGTCCGGCGCCGGCGGCGACGCGCTGCCGGGTATCGACATGCCCATGGCCTCCGCAGCACTGGCCATGGTGTTTGCGGTGTACATACCGCCGCACGCACCCTCGCCCGGGCAGATGGAGCGCTCGATGATGTCGACGTCTTCGCGGCTCATCAACCCGCGGGCACACGCACCGACAGCTTCGAAGGCGTCGATGACGGTGACTTCGCGTTCACTGCCGTCGGACAGTTTTGCGACGCCAGGCAACGTGGAACCGGCGTAGAGGAACACGCTGGCGAGGTCGAGGCGAGCCGCCGCCATGAGCATGCCCGGCAGTGATTTGTCGCAGCCGGCGAGGAGGACCGAGCCGTCGAGGCGCTCGGCCTGCATGACGGTTTCCACACTGTCCGCGATCACTTCTCGAGAGACGAGGGAGAAGTGCATACCTTCGTGACCCATCGAAATACCGTCGGAAACGGAAATGGTGCCGAATTCGAGAGGGAATCCACCGCCCTCCCGGACGCCTTCCTTGACAGCTTTGGCCAGGCGGTCGAGGGAAAGGTTGCAGGGGGTGATCTCGTTCCACGATGAGGCGACGCCGATCTGCGACTTGACCCAGTCGTCGTCACCCATTCCTACTGCACGCAACATGCCTCGCGCTGCGGTCTTTTCCAGTCCGTCGGTGACGTCACGACTTCTGGGCTTGATGTCGGGTTCGGTCATTTTCCAAGCATAGGCTCCGCCTGAACCAACTTCCGGGCTACTGGCGACGGCACGCAGGCGAAGCCTGGGTGAACATCGCGAAGCTCTCTTGAACATCTGTTCAGAAGCGGATTCACTCCTAGCGTGCACACGAATGCCTTTGATCGAATAACCAGACGTGGCCTCCTGCAGAGTTCGGCAGCGCTGGCCGGTGCAGTGGGCCTCGGTGTCGCCTCGGCCAACCGCGCGAGTGCCGAGGTGGCTGTGGGCTTCAACCACGGAGTCGCGTCCGGTGACCCGCTGCCGGACGCGGTGATCATCTGGACGCGTATCACTCCCACAGCGGATGCGACCCCGGGTTCGGGAATCGGGCCCGCAGTGACGCTGAACTGGCAGGTCGCGACCGATGAGGGGTTCGCGACAGTCGTGGCGTCGGGAAGTGTCGTGGCTTCAGCTGGGTCGGACCACACGGCCAAAGTTGATGTGACGGGCCTCGATTCGTCCACCACGTACTGGTACCGATTCACCGCCGGTTCGGTGCTCTCACCCACCGGACGGACTCGCACCGCTCCGTCGAATTCGGCGGACATCGATCGGATGCGCTTCGGAGTTGTCTCCTGTTCCAACTGGGAGGCAGGATATTTCGGTGCCTATCGTCATCTCGGGTTCCGGGAGGACCTCGACGCGATCATCCACTTGGGCGATTACATCTACGAATACGGCCAGGGCGAATACGGCGCCAAGAACGGATCCGTACGTCTGCACGAACCGGCGCATGAAATCATTTCCCTGGCGGACTACCGAATCCGGCACGCGCAGTACAAGACCGACCCGGACCTTGCCGCTCTGCATCTGAAACTGCCGTTCATCGCGACGTGGGACGATCACGAATCGGCCGACAACGCGTTCCGCGACGGCGCCGAAAACCACACTCCCGGCGTCGAAGGCGAGTGGGCGGATCGTAAGGCCAACTCGGCCAAGGCCTACTTCGAGTGGATGCCGGTTCGGCCCTCCGGCAGTGGTTCGAACGTTCAACTGTACCGGCGGTTCCGCTTCGGAAACCTGGCAGAAATCTCGATGCTGGATCTGCGCACGTACCGCGACGAGCAGCCCACATTGCGTCAGGTCGACGACCCGAATCGCACCATTACCGGACGCGCGCAAATGGATTGGCTCACCAGCGGTATCGTCACCTCGCCTGCGCAGTGGAAGATCGTCGGTAATCCCGTCATGATCACGCCGTGCGTATTTCCGCCGCTCGAACCGGCAACGACGGCGGCCCTGACCGAATTGGTCGGCCTTCCTCAGGCGGGTTTCCCGTACAACACCGATCAGTGGGACGGGTACACCGCCGACCGCACGCGACTGTTCGACGCCATCACCGCGAACAACGTTGACAACACGGTCTTCATCACCGGAGACATTCACACGTCGTGGGCGTGCGACCTGCCCACCAACGCCGCCAACTATCCGGGTGGACCGACCGTCGGCGCGGAGTTCGTTGTTCCGTCGGTGACCTCTCCCAACATCGATGACATGTTGAAGGTGCCGCCGCGCACCGTTTCCCTTGCGGCGGAAGAAGCGTTCAAGGCGGTCAATCGCCACGTTCGGTACGTCGAACTGGATTCGCACGGCTACGGTGTATTCGACATCGCCCGCGATGGTACCCAGATGGATTGGTACTACGTGGACAACGTCACCGATCCACAGAGCAACGCCCATTACGCAACCAGTTACCGGCTGCCTGCCGGTGCCCGAAGCAGGGTTGCGCCGTCCTTCAGTCCGCTCGACCCGAACTCGTACCGACCAGGAGTCAACCAGTGAGCCTCGAACTCTCGCGCCGCAACGTCTTGATCGGCGGAAGTGTACTTGCGGGAACAGCTTTGCTCGGTGCGCCGGCGAATGCGGGCGTACCTACAGGTGGCGGACTTCTTGATGGCGGACTACCTGACGTCGACGTCTACGTCATGGTTGTCGACGGTATGCGCCCGGACGAACTGCGAGCGGATCTCACACCGATGCTGACCGGTCTGGCTGCCGGTGGTGTTCACTACCCCAATGCCAGCGCGATCAACATCGCCGAGACGCTTCCCAACCACACGGCGATGATGACCGGCGTGTACCCCGCGCGTTCGGGTGTGCCGGCCAATTCCGTCTACGACCCGGCGATCGACAAGAAGCGTGATCTCGATCGGGCTTCGGATCTGCAGACGTCGACGGTCCTCGACCGCGTGCGCACCGAGCTCGGATTGACCACTGCGAGTGTGCTGTCCAAGCAATACCTGCACGGGTTGTTCGGTGATCGTGCGTCCGTCGTCTGGGATCCGCAGCCACTGCTTCCCGGCACCGAGCATGCCCCGGACAATTTCACGATCGACGCGTTGATGAGGATCGTCGGCGAAAGCTCACCGCGGTTGTCGTTCACCAACCTCGGCGACGTGGACCGTGTTGGTCACCTTGATCTTTCGGGACCGTCGATTCGGATCGCGCGTACCGCCGCACTGCAGAACACCGACAATCAGGTGCGACGCTTTGTCGACTTCCTTCACAGCACCGGACGGTGGAATCGAAGCGTCCTCATTGTGCTGGCCGATCATTCGATGGACTGGTCGGAGCCGACGCGTCTCATCGGGCTTGATCGCCCTCTCAACGCAGATCCGTTGTTGTCCGGAAAGATCCGCATCGCGCAGAACGGTGGCGCCGATCTGATCTACTTCGTGGGACCGGATCAGGAACGGGTAGAGGCTGTTCGACGCATTCAGGAAATTGTCGGCGCCGTCGACGGCGTCGAATCGAGCCATCTTCCAGCAGAATTCAATCTCGGTGACAATGCCGGTGACGTTGTTGCGTTCTGCGCGCAGGGGTGGCGGTTCAGTGATCCGACACCGCTGTCCAACCCGATTCCGGGTAACCACGGCCACTCGGTGACGCTGCCGATTCCGTTCTTCCTCAGCGGTGGTCACCCGGCACTCGACGGCGGTCGCCGCGTCGATACTCCGGTACGCACGATCGATGTGGCACCGACAGTCGCGGCGCTCTTCGGTCTTCCGGCACCGGCCGGAGGATGGGACGGCGCCGCTCGCACCGCGGGTATTCAGGTAGGTGTCTAGGGGCGGTCAGTAGCATGACGAGGTGACGATCAACCGCAGTCGCAAAGCCCGGTACGCGCGCAAACGTAAACGCCGGATGGACAGCACGACACACGACCTCAGCGCCGAGCAGTGGGCCGCCCTCAAATCCTCCTGGGACGGGTGCGCCTACTGTTGCGCGCAGGACGTACCGCTGCAACGTGACTGTGTTCTGGCGATCTCGCGCGGCGGTCGTTACACGCTCGACAACATTGCGCCGGCCTGCGCGTCGTGCAATGCCAGCAAGTGCAACAGCGAAGTCACACTCTGGCTGCGTCGCAAAGGGTACGACGAGAAGTCGTTCCTACTCCGTCATGCCGAGATCGGTATCGCGCTGAGAGGGCGTTTCGCGGAGACGGAACTTCTCTAGCGTGGATCACGGCCGGTGAGTGCCATCAACTTGTCCTGCAGAGACGAGTCGTCGGGAATCTCGACCGGGGCGGCAAACAAACCACTTTCGGCAAGCATGTCGCGCTGGCCGTCGAGATCGGACCAGACGGCTTCGACGAGCGTCTGATCCAGTCGATCGTCCGCACCGACGGCTCGCGCCAGATCCCACGCGTGAATCGTGACGTCAGAGGTCTGCTGACGCAGATACGGCTCCATGTTCACCGTGCCGTAGGACAGATGAACCTGCGTATCGAGATTGGTCGATTTCCAGGCATTGATTGCGGCTTCGGAGTACTTCTGCCATTCGGTCCACAGATCGTCGCCGACCGGAACGATGTCCGGCGTCGCTTCGCCCACGGTCAGCCCGGACAGTAGAGGTGGCACCCACTGTTGCTCCTCGATCACATGACGAACCAGGTGTTCCACCTGCCAGTCGGAATCGGGAGTGGGCGCAGTCCAGTCCTCGACCTGAGCGAGTCGTGAACCGAATTCACGGTGGGCAGTGAGCACAAGTTCGAGCCAATCGAATTCCACACTCGAGGGTAACCCGATTTCGGCAGGCTCAATCGGGGTTCTCGAATTTGCTGTCGGTGGTGATGGCTAGTCTCCTCGAGTATGAGCGAAGTTGTGTCACCGGCCGCGGCGCGCCGCATCGCGCTTGCAGCTCAGGGGTTTGGCAAAGCGCACCCCGCGACGGTGACGCGACGCAATCTGATCGGGGTAATGGACCGATTGCAGGTGCTACAAATCGATTCGGTCAACGTTTTCGAGCGCAGTCACTACCTGCCGATCTACGCGCGCACGGGTGCGTACGACAAGTCGAGACTCGATCAGCTCGCCTTTGCACCCGGATCGGGATACCTCGAATACTGGGGCCACGAAGCGACGTTCCTACCCATCGACATGTGGCCGCTTTTCCGTTGGCGAATGGATCAGTTTCGGGAAAAGGCCCTCGCAGACAAGGACGGATGGGCGTCCGAGCGTCTCGACTTCCTCGAGTGGCTGCGCAGCGAATTACGCGACAACGGGCCGATGGCGGCGAGCGAGGTCGAGCACGACGCGAACAGGCGTCGCGGTCCGTGGTGGGGCTGGTCGGACGTGAAATTCGGTCTGGAGACCCTGTTCCGGTGGGGTGAGGTGGTATCGGCGGGTCGAGCGGGGTTCGAACGTCGATACGCACTCGCCGAGCACATCTTGCCACCGGCAATCCTCGACGCCAAAGTCGAGCGGCCGGATGCGATCCGTGAGCTCGTATTGCGGGGAGTGAAGGCACACGGGCTCGGCACTCTCGACGATATCGCCGACTACTTTCGGCTACCCAGCGCAGAGACCAGAGTTGCATTGCACGAGCTCGAAGACGCCGGCAGCGTGCGCCTCGCCTCCGTCGAGGGATGGGAGCGTCGAGGAAAACCGCGGGAAGTGTGGATTGATCCTCAGGCCAAGCGGCCCAGGGCAATTCGAGCTGACGCTCTGTTGTCGCCCTTCGATCCCGTGGTGTGGGCGCGTGATCGAGCGTTGCGACTCTTCGACTTCCACTACCGGATCGAGATCTACACCCCGGCGCACAAGCGTGTTCACGGCTACTACGTGCTCCCGGTCCTGATCGACGACAAGATCTGTGCCCGAGTCGATCTCAAGAACGACCGGCAGAACCGTCGGCTGCTCGTCCGCTCGGCGTGGGCCGAACCCACCGCGGACGCCGATACTGCGCCTCGGCTGGCGGAGCTCCTTCGCCGAACTGCGCAGTGGCAGGGCTGCGACACCGTAGAGGTGGAGGACAAAGGCACGCTGTCTCAGGAGTTGTCCGCCGCGATGAGAGCCGTGCCGGACAACGAGTACGACACAGCGCAAACGCACTGAGTGCGCCGCCCCGACATGGGGGAGGCGCACTCAGTGATGGTTACGTGATTCAGCGAAGAGCAGCGAGCGCGTCGATGCGCTTGACGGCGTCTTCCATGATGCTGTCGATCAGTTCCTTGCAGCTGGGCAGATCGTTGATCATGCCGACAACCTGACCCGACGCCAGCACGCCGGCTTCGGTGTTACCTTCCACCAGACCGGCTTTGAGCAACATCGGGGTGTTGGCAGCCATGATGATCTGCATGACTGTGCGGTCACCGGACCGCTTCATCGCGAGGCCGTCCTTGGCCAGCGTCGACCACTTCATGCCCGTCATGGCCTTGAACTTGGTGGCGTTCTTGGCAGCGGCAATCAGACCGGAAACATAGCTCGACTGCTCGAGACTGTTCACCAGGTCGGTGTTGAGCACGCGGTGCGGCATGCCGTCGACCTTGCGTGACACCGTCGTATCCGTCAGGCCGCGCTTGAGGTATTCCTGCTTGACGGAATCAGGTACGGAGGAATCGCTCGTGAGCAGGAAACGAGTGCCCATCGCGACGCCGGCAGCGCCGTAAGCCAACGCTGCAGCCAGACCGCGACCGTCGAAGAAACCACCACCGGCAATAACCGGGATGTCAACGGCGTCGAGAACCGAGGGGAGCAGAAGTGTCGTTGCCACGCCGCCGGTGTGACCGCCACCCTCGCCGCCCTGGACGACGACGGCGTCCGCGCCCCAGGACGCAACCTTGACCGCGTGCTTCGCAGCACCGATCGACGGTACGACGACAATGCCGTTGTCCTTGAGCTTGGAGATCAGATCCTTCTTGGGAGCCAAAGCAAATGATGCAACCTTGACGCCTTCGCGGATCAGCAGATCGATGCGCTGCTTGGCGTCCGAGGCGTCGGCGCGCATGTTGACGCCGAACGGCTTGTTCGTGAGCTGCTTCGTCTTCTTGATCGCGTGCTCGAGCTCGTCGTACGTCATCGTGGCCGAAGCCAGGATGCCGAGACCGCCCGCGTTAGCCGTTGCCGACGTCAGAGCGGGACCGGAAACCCAGCCCATGCCCGTCTGCACGATCGGGTAGTCGACGCCAACCAGTTCGGTCAGCGCAGTCTTTATGCGAGGTGTTGATCTACTCTCGCTCCGCTCGACCGGGGTACTCACGCGCTGACCTCACGGTCCCGCAGGTTGCGCGGGTCGAGGGTCTCGCGGATGAGGTGGAGTTCCTCGGCGGTGGGGTCACGGGTGATACCGGCCTCGGCGAGTCCGGCAACCTCGAACGAGGTGTTCTCGGCAACCTCTTCGGCCGTGACGCCGGGGTGAAGGCTCAACGCGCGGAAGGTGTTTCCCGGTCCGCCGAAGTCGAAGACACCGAGGTTGGTGACAACGCGCGGGATGTTGAGGTACTTGTATGCCGGGTTCTCGGGATCGATCTGGTCGTAGCCGACGCCGCACACCACGTCGACCTTGTCGACGAACACTCGCTTGGAGTGCTTGGGGACGAAGTAGCTCGTGGCGTGGTTGATCGTGTTGCCCGGAGCTCCGCGCACACCGAACATCTGACGCGACGGCTGCTGCAGCGGGCCGAAAGCGGAGAGGTTCTGGTTACCGTGGCGGTCGAGCTGGTTTGCGCCCATGACCACGTGGCGACGACCGGAAGCAACCACGTCGAACACCTTGCGGAACGGCATCCATCCTTCGATGGGGCCCTTCGTTCCCACTGCCGGGGTGTCCTCGAAGATGAGGGCTTCGCCGTCGGTGATCAGGAGATCAGGCTCGGTGGTCAGACGGGCCAGGCGAGCGCCGATGGTCGATGACGTCGACATCGGGCTGGCCATGATTTCACCTGCGCCGGAGAAGATTTCGGCGCAAGCCAGGACTACGTACTCTGCGCGGGTGACGGTGGATTCGCTCATGACGCCTGCTCCTCTGCAAACTTCTTTACTGCGGCCTGGTAGTCCTCTTCGCTGCCGGAGAGGAAGGTGTCGACAAATGCCTGCCACGACTCGGGGGTCTTCGCGGCTTCGGCGTAGTGACGCTGGAACTTCTCGTCGCGGCCGTAGCTTTCGCCGGCGAGGGTGAAGTGCGCACCGTTCGGAGCCTCGACGACGCCGTCGACCATCATGCGGTTGATCAGAAGATTCTGCAGCGGAACGGATTTGACCAGTTCCTCGGTTTCGACGATGCGTTCCACCGAGACGTAACGCTTCTCCGCTGCCATGCAGTACAGGTCGTCGAAGTACGGGTCGACGCCGTTGTATGCGGCATTGCCGTGCTTGTCACCGAGGTTGAGGTGAACGAACGACGCGTCGAGGTTGAGCGCGGGCATCGCGATCAGGGTCTCGGAGCGGCCGTCGGCCTCGGGGTACGGGGAGGTGACGGTCTTGAGTTCGTCGCCCCAGAAGTTGCAGACATCGGATCCCAGGCCTGCGCGGATCGGCAGGAAGGGGAGACGGGCAGCTGCAGCTTCGAGGCCGCACTTGACCATTCCCTCGTCCATTTCGCGGGACTCGATCTCACCGTTGGTGCGTGCCTTGGCAAACCACGGGTCGTAGAACGGAGCCGAGTCCAGGGACACGAAGCCGTAGTACGCCTTCTTGACCTTGCCGGCCGAGCACAGCAGGCCGAGATCCGGTCCGCCGTACGTGACGACCGTCAGGTCCTTGATGTCCGAACGCAGGATCGCGCGAACGAAAGCCATCGGCTTACGGCGAGATCCCCAGCCGCCCAATCCGATGGTCATTCCGGAGCGAAGCTCGCCGACAACCTCGTCGAGCGACATTGTCTTGTCACGCTTGCTTGCCATGATGTCTCAGCCTTCCTTCTGGGTTGCGTTCTCACGCGGCTTGCCGGTTGCGACGAACTCGTCGCGATGCTCGTCGGATACACCGAGCAGGTTGAGCTCGAAGGTGTATCCCTGCTCGAGGCGGTAGCTGCTCTTGACGTCGACGGGGTCGATGCCGTTGATGGCTTCCTTCGCGCACCGGATGATGCGGGTGTCCTTGGCGGCGATCTTGGCAGCGATCTCGCGGGCGCAATCGTCGAGCTTCTCGCGCGGGACGACGTCGTAGACGCTGCCGAACTGCTTGAGTGTGTGGGCGTCGACGCTCTGGGCGGTGTAGTACAGCGTGCGCATCATGTGCTGCGGTACCAGGCGAGCGAGGTGTGTTGCTGCGCCGAGTGCGCCGCGGTCGACCTCGGGGAGCGAGAAGATCGCGTCGTCGGAAGCGACGATGACGTCAGCGTTGCCGACCAGGCCGATGCCGCCGCCGACGCAGAAGCCGTTGACTGCCACGACGACCGGAACGGCGCAGTCGTAGACCGCGGCAAAAGCAGCAGCGCAACCGCGGTTGGCAGCAACAAGAGCGTCGTAGCCGTCGGTGGCCTGCATCTCCTTGATGTCGACGCCGGCGTTGAATCCGCGGCCTTCGGCTCGCAGGATCACGACGTGGGTATTGAGGTCTTTACCTGCGGCGAGGATCGCGTCGGCGAGATCGAACCATCCCTGCGACGGGATTGCATTGACCGGTGCGTAGTCGATGGTGACCGTGGTGATGCCGGTCCCGTCGGAGGAGGTGCTGATGCCCATAGCGGGTTTCCTTACGTCTGTGTACCAAACCAAGCGATTGCTTGGTAAGTTAGCACACAAGCGGAGCCGACAAGCCCGAGCAGAGTGCAATAGGAGATAAAAATGAGTGGATTGGTCGATGGACGCGTAGTCATCATCACCGGGGCAGGCCGCGGTATCGGACGCGCGCACGCACTGGCATTCGCGGCAGAGGGCGCCAAGGTTGTCGTCAACGACATCGGCGCAGGTGCTGACGGCTCCGCAACCGGCGAGAGCCCGGCCGAGCAGGTAGTCGCAGAAATCATCGCCGCGGGCGGCGAAGCTGTTGTCAACGGTGACGACGTTGCCGACTGGGCCGGTGCGGAAAACCTCATCAAGACCGCCATCGACAACTTCGGCCGCCTCGACGTACTGGTCAACAACGCAGGCTTCCTGCGTGACCGCATGCTCGTCGGCATGAGCGAAGCCGAATGGGACGCCGTCACACGCGTCCATCTCAAGGGCCACTTCGCGCCCCTGCGCCACGCCGCCGCCTACTGGCGCGCCGAGGCCAAGGCGGGCAATCCGATCGACGCACGCATCATCAACACCAGCTCGGGCGCCGGACTGCAGGGCTCCATCGGCCAGGGCAACTACGCCGCAGCGAAGGCCGGCATCGCCGAGATGACCATCCAGGCAGCAGCAGAGTTCAAGAACTACGGCGTCAGCGTCAACGCAATTGCACCGTCCGCGCGTACCCGCATGACGGTTGGTGCCGGCGGCGCAATGGCCGAGATGATGGCAGCTCCGGAAGAGGGCTTCGACGCCATGGCTCCGGAGAACGTCTCACCGCTCGTCGTGTGGCTCGGTAGCGCAGAGTCCAAGGACGTCACGGGACGCGTCTTCGAGATCGAGGGTGGAAAGATCACCGTCGCAGAAGGCTGGCGTCACGGCCCGAGCGAAGACAAGGGCGATCGCTGGGACCCGAAGGAAATCGGACCCGTCGTGGCATCGCTGTTGGAGAAGGCCGAGACCCCGACGCCGGTGTACGGAGCTTAAGCACTCACTGATCCTGAAGGATTTCGATCGCTCAGCGAACGAAATCCTTCAGGATCAGGTCACCAGATCTTTACGCGCTTCTCCGGCTCCAAATACAGTGCATCGCCGGGCTTGACGTCGAACTCCTCGTGGAAGGTGTCGAGGTTGCGGACGACGCCGTTGCAGCGGAATTCCGGCGGTGAATGCGGGTCGACGGCGAGTCGACGCAGTGCCTCGGCCTCTCGCGCCTTGGTCCGCCACACCTGAGCCCATCCGAAGAACACGCGCTGCAAACCGGTGAGCCCGTCGATGACAGGCGGTTCGGTGCCTTCGGTCGCGATCTTGTACGCCGCGATCGCGATGGACAGGCCGCCCAGATCGCCGATGTTCTCGCCGATCGTGAACTCGCCGTTGACATGATGGCCGGGCAGTTCCTTGGGCTCGAATTCGTTGTACTGCTCGATCAAAGCCTTTGTACGCTTGCCGAATTCGGTGCGATCGTCGTCGGTCCACCAGTCGACCATGTTGCCGTCGCCGTCGTACTTGGCACCCTGATCGTCGAAACCGTGCCCGATCTCATGGCCGATGACGGCACCGATTCCACCGTAGTTGGCGGCGTCGTCAGCGGCGGCGTCGAAGAACGGCGGCTGCAAAATGGCTGCGGGGAACACGATCTCGTTCATGCCGGGGTTGTAGTACGCGTTGACCGTCTGCGGGGTCATGAACCACTCGTCGCGGTCGACGGGCCCACCCAGCTTGGCGAGGTCGCGGTCGTATTCCGCGGCGTATCCGCGGCGGTAGTTTCCGACGACATCCGTAGCCGAGATCTCGAGACCCGAGTAGTCACGCCACTTGTCGGGATAGCCGATCTTGGGGGTGAACTTCTCGAGCTTGGCCAGCGCAGCCTTGCGGGTGTCCGGGCTCATCCACTCGAGGTCGGAGATGTTGCGGCGGTAGGCTTCCTGAAGATTGCCGACCAGTTCCTGCATGCGCACCTTGGCTTCGGCCGGGAAATGGCGTTCCACGTACAGCTTGCCGACGGCTTCGCCGAGCAGGTCCTGGACCAGGCCGACGCCACGCTTCCAGCGCTCACGGTTCTCTTCGGTACCCGAGAGCGCGGTGCCGTAGAACGCGAAGTTCTCGTCCACCAACGAGGAATGCAGATACGGAGCTCGCGCATGGATGACTTTCCATGCAGCCCACGCCTTCCAGTCGTCGAGTTCTTCCGACGCCCACAGCGCGGTGAAGGTGTGCAGGAATCCGGGCTGGCGAACCACGATTTCCGCGAACTTATCGGAAGTTGTTCCCAGGCCGGACAGCCAAGCAGCCCAGTCTAATCCGGGGTTCTGCTCGGTCAGTTCCTCGAATTCGACGAGGTTGTAGCTCAACTCGGCGTCACGACGCTTCACGACGTCCCAGTGCCCGGCCGCGATCTTCTTCTCGAGGTCGAACACACGCTGCGCCTCATAGCCGAGCCCCGCGAGATTGAACATCTTCTCGACGTGGGCGACGAACTTGTCGCGGATCTCGGCGTAGTTCTCTTCCCGGTAGTACGACTCGTCGGGCAGGCTGATGCCGGACTGGCTGAAATGGATGAGATAACGCTCGGAGTTCTTCGCATCCGTATCGACGTAATGCGCGATAGCGCCGCCGACACCGGTGCGCTGATGGCGTCCGATTACCGTGGCCAGCGAAGAACGATCGGCCGCGTCCGCGATTGCGTCGAGTTCGTCGTCGATCGGCGTGAGACCGGCAGCCTCGATAGCGTCGGCATCCATGAAACTGGAGTACAGATCGCCGATGCGTTGGGCATCGGTACCGGACTCCGGTGACGACGCGGACGCCTCGGTGATGATGGTCTGCACATCTTCCTCGGCCTTGTCGTACAGCGTGCGGAAAGCGCCGTCGACTGCGCGGTCTGCGGGAATCTCGTATTCGGCGAGCCATTTCCCGTTGACATGGACGAACAGGTCGTCCTGCGCGCGGGTCTCGCTGTCTAGGTGGGTGAGGTCGATGCCTGAGCGATGAGCCGTGGTCATTTCTCCATCCTTACACGATCACCACAATCCGCTCAGTCGTTATCGTGAGCCGTTCAGTGCTCGGGCGATCTGCGTCACCACAAGTTCAGGTGTGAGCGTCAATTGATGCCAGCTGAAGCGGAGGACATGCCAGCCCGCGTTGACCAGAATGTTCTGCCGGTGCAGGTCGGAATTGAACCGGTCCACATCTCGGTGCCACGCCCAACCGTCGACCTCGATCGCTACGCCGTGCGAGACGAACGCCACGTCTATGACAAAGCCGCAGCTTCGGTGCTGAGTGGTCCAGCCGGAGATCCGGTGCAATCTCAAAAGCTGATGCAAGATCCGCTCGGCTTCGGATTCGCCGCCCCGTCCAGCGGCGCGCAGCAGTTTTCTTGCTGCGGCGCTTCCGGTGCGCCCGAGGTTGCGTTGATGCACCGCTTCGAGAATCGGGAGGGATGTGTGGCGTTGAAGCGCTCGATCCATCAGCTCCGCACCATCGGACACCACCACCGCCGTTTCCAGCACTGACAGTGGCAGGCTGGTTACGCGCAGGGAGCGGCGGTTGTCGACGTCGCGGCGATCGAGGTCGCGTCGGCGCACCTGAACACCCGTGCAGGTGACGGACCGGGACAAGGGCACGGTCACCGAATGGCGGCGTGGAGGTTTGCTGAGCAGTCCGTGCCACCATGCAGCCGAGGGGCCGTGCGCGCACCCGTCGCTGCTGTAGACGGCCGCACGCAGATCGACTGCCGGTGTCCGTTCGCGATCCTCGCGTAGGTAGACCCCGGTGCGCAGGGCCGTCCATTCGCCGGAGATCAGTCGCCGCGAGATTGCAGCGGAACTGACACCACTGCTTATTGCCTGCGCGCGGGTGATGACGCCGTCCTGGGCCGCCATGATTTTGTTGGTGTTCATGACTGCTTGGACGTGGCACAGCGCTGGAGGTTCCCCGAGGGACGCTGATCGTGAAGGATTTTGCTCGCTCAGCGAACAAAATCCTTCACGATCGGATCAGCTCCCGCTGACGATCAGGGCGGGGAGGATCGTGGAACCCATCGACGAACCTACGGCCGCTGACCCAATGCCGAGAGGGACGAGTACAGACATCATGTTCTGGTAGTCAACAGCCTCGATGGGCGGAAGTCCGGGGATCGGATTGGGAACCGGTGCGTGACGCTGCCAGGCGCCACATCGGTCGGAGGTGAAGCTTGTATCGCCCCAACTGATTTCGATTGTTTCGGGGCCGCCGCCGTAGTTGTTGGCAATGATGTCCCGGCCGTAGCCGGTGCGCTCCCAGTAGCAGGATCGACCACCTGAAGTGCTCCACAGGCCAGGCAGCATCTGGCCGTCACCGCCACCGACGCGGTATACGCCGTCGGTGCCGGCCGGGATGTAGGTGCCAGCGGCGTTGGCGACACCACCTCCTGCGAGTGCCATACCGACTGCCGACGTGACGCACAACAGTGCGCCGACAAACTTCTTCTTCACTCAATAACCCCAATGTTCGCAAACTGGACTTGCGAACATTAGCCGACCAACCGGTCTGATTAAGTGGGCCCCTTGATTGTGAAGGATCAGGCGTCGATGCCCAGGTTGATGACGGCGAGGTAAGAGCCGTCCGACTGCTTTTCGGCGGTCATCATGCCGGTGTCGGAGAAGATGCTGTCGTTGGCATTGTTGGTGTTGCTCTCACGGCCAGTGTGCTCGCTGTACGGGCTGACGGCGTACACCTCGTCGAGAAGGGACTCCTCGAAGAAGGTCTGCGTGGTCAGGACGGTCTTCTTGTCGATGTGAACCTTGACGTGGATGTGCGTGGTGCGGCCCATGTACCAGCCCGGGAAAATGGTGGTGAACTGGGCGATCCCGTTTGCGTCGGTGGTCTGGGCGCCGCGCAGGTAGGTGCCGTCGTCCGTGGTGGTGGCTTCGCTGTCACCGACGCTGTACGAGCCGTCGGAGGTTTCACCCGAGCCGCCCATCGAGCCCATGTCGCCGCCGCCCATGCCACCGCCGGGTCCGCCTGACGGGGGCTGGCCCATGCCGCCTGCGGGAGGTTCGCCCATGCCGCCGGCCGGAGGAGTTCCGCCACCGCCGCCACCGTTTGCGCTCAGGGAACCGGACTCGAAGCCGGAGTACACGCCGCCCGCGTCGCAGTGCCAGATCTCGACGACGGCGTTGCTGACTGCGCCTACGGTGCCGTCGGCGTTGCAGATGCTGTTGTCCTGCACCCGGAGTGCGACCTGCAGGGTGGTGCCTGGTCGGTCTTCGCGGATGTCGCTGCGGATGGAGTCGACGTCGAACCAGTACGGGCCCTGAGTTTCTTCTTCACTCATGACGCACTGCGGTGCCTTGGCGAGCAGCGCGGTGACCGCGTCTGCGGAGGTTGCCGAGGCAGCGGTGGCGCTGGTGCCGGCGGTGGTCGTAGACGCTGCAGCGGTGGACGTCGTGGTGGAGCTGCCGTTGTTGCCGGAACATGCGGCGATGAGTCCGCCGAGGCTGATGGTTCCGCCGAGCGCCAGTGCTCGTCTACGGCTCACTCGTTGCCGGCTGGCTTCGATGTCTTTGTTCACGCGTCTACCTCCATTGATCTGGGCTGTTGATTCAATGGTGGACGAGCGCCCTGGCGCGAGGCTGGTTATCGGCTGTGAACTTGCTGGGAGATCATCTGGACGCTCGAAGTGGCGCGGATGTAGACCTGGCCGGTGTTGTCCACGATGCGCGATTCGATGAGTGCGAGCCTACGGCCGGCGCGGATCACGCTGGCTTCGGCACGCATGACGGGACCACCGATGGCGGGTGAGCGCAGGAAGTCGATCTTGTGGTCGAGGACGCGGTAATCCTGTTCGGCGGTGGTGAGGGTTTGCGCGGCGAGTCCGGTGATGGCGTCGGTTACGGAGATCAGTACACCGCCCTGCACTGCGCCGAGGGGATTTGCCATCCATTCGACCGGCGCGAGTTCGCCGACGACCGAACCTGGCGTCACCTCGGTCAGCGTGAGGTCGAGGAGTCCATTGAGCGGTCCGCGCTTGATAGTTCCGGCCAGGATTCCTTCGACGACGTCGGAGCCGCTGCGCCCGTTCAGATCGCTGACTTCCTCGGGCACCGGTACGTCAAGGGCAGGGCCGGCGATGTACTCGTCGGGTGCGACGACGGGTGGCCGTGAGACAACCATGGCGCGTCCGGCCATCACTGCCAGGAGAGTGTTGTCGTCACCGCGTAGTTGCCCCGACGCAAGGCCGACGCCGTCGTCGAGGTGCATGAGTACACCGGTGGCTCCGACTGTTCCGATCGTCGGGATATCGGCGGCCGCACTGACCGTGACCTGAGCGAGAACCGACTGATGGCCAGAAGTGAGTCCCGAGTACACAGCTCCGCCCATGGCGCCGTCGATCATGACGCCGAGCGATCCGAGCACTGTGCGTCCGCGATGGTCGTGGAAGCGATTCCCGATTGTCTGAGCGAAAGTGAGATCGCCCGGTGTGATCGCCACTGCGCGTACATCCATCAAGGTGTTGAGGGGATCAAGTTTGACGGTGGGCGCGGAGTTGTCGATGCTCATGCGTCGAGTATCGCCCGAACCTGGGATGGGAGTTGACGGCGGGTCTCAGCCACCGATACGTGCGTGCATCTCCCAGACCAGTACTTCGGCACCGGTTTCGGAGGTGACGAGTTGTCCGCCGGAGTCGCTCATCCGCACGGCGTCACCTTCGTAGAGGGTGCCGGTGCCCTCCAGCTCTGCGGTTCCTTGCGCTACGAAGACATGGAGGAACGGGGCGCTCGGCAGGCTCACGCTTGTTCCCGGGAGAATCCGAGCCACATGTAGTGCCGCGTACTTGTTGTTGATGCGGATAGCCGAATGATCTTTGTAGCGATCCATTCCGGAGGCGACGGGTATCAGGCCACCGCGTAGGAGTTCGTCGTCGATTTCGAGTTGTTCGTATCCAGGTGTCAGTCCGCCCTCGTCGGGTGCTACCCACATCTGGATGAAGTGCACGGGGTCGGAGTGCTGTCGGCCGCCCAGACGCCACGAGTCGTTCTTCTCGCTGTGCATGATTCCGGTGCCCGCGCTCATCCGTTGCGCGAGTCCGGGATAGATGACGCCGGAGTGTCCGATGGAGTCTTGGTGAACGAGGGAACCGCGAAGCACCCACGTCACGATTTCCATGTCCTTGTGCGGGTGAGTATCGAATCCGGTGCCCGCGAGCACAGTGTCGTCGTTGTTGACGAGGAGCAGGCCGTGGTGGGTGTTGTCGGGGTCGTAGTGCTGCCCGAACGAGAAGGAATGTTTTGAATCAAGCCAGGAGATGCGGGATTTCAGGCGATCGCCGCTGCGATGGACGTCGATGTGCGGGGTTGTGAGCGCCGACATGGCGTTCCTCCTTTGGGGCCGAATTCCTTCAGCGTACGAGATGCGGCTGCAGTCCGGCGTGCATCTCCCAGATCAGGACCTCCGCTGGTTCCACGGCGGTGACTCGATGTCCGCCGGTTTCCTTGAGTCGCAACGAATCTCCAGCAATGAGAGTGTCCACGTCCTCTACAGTGACGGAGCCCTGCGGGATGTAGGCGTGAACATACGGAGCGTCCGGAAGTGTTATGACTTCGCCGGGTTCGAGCCGTGCGACGTGCAGCGCCGCATACTTGTTGTGAAGCGTGATCGCACTGTGATCGCGGTGCGCCGGCATTCCCGACGCCAAGGTGATCAGACCACCGGCGTCGAGTTCGGTATTGACGTCGAGTTCCTGATAGCTCGGAGTGATCCCGGATTCGTCTGGCGGAATCCACATTTGGACGACATGGACCGGTTCGGTGTGGCGGGTACCGTCGGCGCGTCTGGTGTCGTTGCGCTCGGAATGCAGGATCCCGGTTCCGGCGCTCATTCGTTGCGCGAGGCCGCGATGAATTTCGCCGGTATGCCCCGCTGAATCCTGATGGACCAGGGAACCGCTGAGCACCCACGTGACGATTTCGGTATCGAGGTGTTGATGGGTGTCGAAACCGGAGCCGGCTTCGACGATGTCGTCGTTGTTGACCAACAACAACCCGTGTGCGTAGGCGGCGTGGTCGAAGTTCCCGGCGAAGGGAAAACTGTGACGCGACGTGAGCCAGCCGTAGTTCAGGTGCGCACGTTCATGCGCACGCTGAACTACTACCGATGACATGTCAGCTCAGAGTTTCGTGGGCTGCCGGGATGGAGCCGAGGCGTCCGGCCTGGAAGTCCTCGAACGCCTGCATTACCTCGGACTTGGTGTTCATGACAAACGGTCCGGCCATGGCGATGGGCTCGCGGATCGGCTTGCCGCCGAGGATGAAGACCTCGAGCGATTCGGTCCGTGAATCCTGGCGATCGGATGCGGCGATGGTGATGGAGTCGCCGCGTCCGTAGACGGCGGTCTGGCCTGCGCGGATCGGCCGACGGTCGGCGCCGACGGTTCCCTCACCGGCAAGAACGTACGCGATGGCGTTGAACTCGGGGTTCCACGGCAAGGTGACGCTGGCGCCAGGTGCGATGGTCGTGTGGGACAGGGCGATGGGCGTGTAGGTCGATCCCGGTCCGGCGTGGCCGGCAATCTCTCCGGCGATGACGCGAACCAATGCGCCACCGTCGTGCGAGGAAAGCAGGGCCACCTTGTTTCCGGTGATGTCCTGGTACCGCGGCGCCGCCATCTTGTTGTCACGGGGCAGGTTCACCCACAGTTGGACGCCATGGAAGAGGCCGCCGCTGACAACGAGGTGCTCCGGGGGAGTCTCGATGTGGAGGATGCCGCCACCTGCGGTCATCCACTGGGTGTCACCGCCGCCGATAATGCCGCCACCACCGTTGGAGTCCTGGTGCTCCATGATGCCGTCGATCATGTATGTGACGGTTTCGAAGCCGCGGTGCGGGTGCCACGGCGTGCCCTTGGGTTCGCCGGGGGCGTAGTTGACCTCACCCATCTGGTCCATGTGGATGAACGGGTCGAGTGCGGAGAGATCGATGCCCGCGAATGCGCGGTGTACGGGGAACCCTTCGCCTTCGTAGCCGACCGGAGCGGTGGTGATGCTCTTGACGGGGCGGCTGACTGCGGACGCTGCAGGCTCGTCGAGCCGGGGCAGGGCCAAAATATTCTCGACTGTCATAGCAGGCATGTCGTACTCCTTGCACTCAGGTAGTTGATTGTTCAACTATCTCATGTGGAGTCAACAATGTCGAGCCTGCGATATTCCCGAGGCTCGACATTGGAGGGCGATCAGCGCAACAAGCTTCCCAGTTTTTGTGCGGCCGCGATAACTTCCGCACCCAGTGCGTCCTGGTCGTCGGCGTGGAAAGCGGAGATTCCGATACTGGTGATGGCGTCGCCGCGGCGTCCGGGAACTGCCGCCGAGATGCCGTGGACCGAAGGGGTGATTTCGCCGATCGTCGACGCGTAACCGCGGGCGCGAGCAATGCGCACTTCGTCTCGTTCACCGTCGACGGGCGGGAGCGAGGCAAGCATGGACAGGCCGGCGGAGCCGCGGTCGATCGGATCGACCTGGCCGGGACGGAAGGCGACGTGCATGCGGGCACTGCGCGGTTCGACGACCATCAGTGCGCGAACTTCCGTCTCGCTCTCGCGGACTACGAGGTGGGCGGTGGCCTCGGTGGCGTCGGCAAGTTCTTCGAGGATCGGGCGGGCGAGGGTTCGTAGATCCTGCTCGACCGGTTCGGCGAGGGTGACCAGTCCGGCGCCGAGTGTGACGCGCTTGAAAGTGTCCTTGCGGCACAAGTGATGTGCCTCGAGGGTTCGGATGAGTCGGTGCGCGACAGTCCGGTGAACGCCGATGCCGTCGGCGATGTCGGTGACTGACAATCCGTGCGGATACGAGGTGAGGAGCTCCAGAATTTCGAGTCCGTGATGGAGAGTTTTCGACATGCCGGAGTCCACCTGAACTGGGCTTATTCGTGGTCGATGGTCATCGCTGAGTTCGCGCATCGAGTTCGCTCCTTGACGTTTGTGAGGTGGGCCACCTACGCTTTGTTCATATCGCACGGCCTGTGCGATTATCGCACACATTGAATAAGTGGGCAACCCCCTTGGGGGAGTCCAACGCAGTGTTTCCGGAGAGAACATCCTCATGACTGACTACCGCGGAGTGGCAACCGACGATGTTGTCGCAATCCACCAGCTGTACGCATTGCAGAGTCACTTCATCGACTCTGGGCGGCAACGGGATTGGGCGGCAACATTTACAGTTGACGGTGAGTTCCACTCGCCCAGCTATCCGGAACCCGTAGTCGGTTTTTCGGATCTCGAAGCTTTTGCCGGCCGCTTCTACTCGGGAGCCGATGCGGCTGACGAGGTGCACCGACACGTGATCACCAACCTGTTGGTGGAACCGGCAGCCGAAGCCGAGTTGACGGTGTGCGGCTACCTGCAGATTGTCGCCACCACACGCGGTGGCGACACGCGATTGGTTCGGATGACAACGATCACCGATCGAGTGATCCGGGTCGGCGATGAGTGGAAGATTGCCCGCCGCAGTGTGTTCCGCGATGACGCGCCACGCAATCCCTGACCGCATTCAGCAAGTCTTTGTGTACGACAAAATTTCAGTAGGAGATCAAACATCATGACCGTTAGCGCTGATCAGACGAACCCGGGCCGCACCGTTGCCACACAAATGTTGGCGGTGTACCCCGAGTTGGCAGGCAAGGTTGCCGTAGTGACCGGCGCTGCCCAAGGAATGGGTGCGACGTTCGCCGAAGGTCTGGCGTCACGCGGAGTCAACGTGGTCGGGGCAGACATCAATGAAGAGCAGATGCTGGCAACGGCCGAGACCATCAACGCTGCGCTGAGTGCAAACTCCCTGGCGGACAAGCCTGGCCGTGTGGTCGGCGCCCGTGTTGACGTCACCAAGCCCGAGGATCATGAAACGCTGGCCAAGCTGGCACTCGCGGAGTTCGGACAGGTCGACTTCTGGATCAACAACGCCGGTATCTTCCCGTTTGCACTGGCTGAAGAGATCACGCCCGAGCAAATCGGTGCGACCTTGAGCGTCAACGTCGAAGGTGTTCTGTACGGAGCTCAGGCGGCTGCGCGCCACATGCAGCCCGGTGGTGCCATCGTGAACATGTCTTCGGTGTCCGCTCTGCGCGTCCGCAAGGGACGCGGTGCGTACTGCACGTCGAAGGCAGCCGTCGCACACCTTACCGAGTCGCTCGCAGTTGAGTTCGGCGACAAGGGACTTCGTGTCAACTCCATCGCACCCGGATATATCGACACCGCCATGACCAAGTGGGTCCAGGAAGATCCGGCCGCACTTGCCAAGGCTCTCGACGCTGTCCCGCTGCACCGTTTGGGTTCCCCGGAAGAGGTCTTCGGCCCGGTGTTGTTCCTGCTCTCGGACAGCGCACGTTACGTGACCGGCCACAGCATTGCGGTCGACGGCGGTTCGCGGCATGTCTGAGACCACGAATTATCCAGGCGTAGTACTTGTTACGGGTGGCGCGGGAGGTATGGGAGCGCACCACGCTCGTACGCTTGCCGCGCGTGGTTCCCACGTCTGCATTGCGGACGTCGCGGATTCCTCGGCTCTGGTCGAGGAGATCATCGCCGACGGAGGTTCGGCGTCCGCGCATTCGCTCGATGTCACCGACCCCGCAGCGTGGGCCCGGGTTGTCGACGAAATCCGCTCCGCCCATGGTGAACTGGGCGGACTGATCAACAACGCCGGTATCTCGCGGCGTCTCGAATTCATGGACACTCCCGATGACATCTGGGAACTGACCATGAAGATCAACCTCTTCGGGCCGTTCTACGGCATGAAGGCGGTAGCTCCGTTGATGCAGGAGAGCGGAGGTGGATCCATCGTCAACATCTCGTCCATCGCGGGACAGATCGGATACTTCTCACCCGCGTACTCGTCGAGCAAATGGGGCCTGACCGGGCTGTCGAAATCAGCGGCAGGCAACTTTGCGCAGTGGGGAATTCGCGTCAACTCGGTGCACCCGGGTTTGGTCGGTACGGCACTGCTCGGTGGTGCTGACAGCTTTGTTGCTGCGTCACTCAAGTCAGTGCCCTTCGGGCGCATAGCAACTCTGGACGAGATCACCGAGGCCGTCCTGTTCCTGTTGTCCGACAAGTCGACCTACACGAGCGGAACCGAGATCACCGTGGACGGCGGGCTGGTCTCGAACGGCTTGTACCACCGCATCATCGCGGAGACTGGAGAACTTTCATGAGTGATCACTGGGATGTCGTTGTCATCGGTGGCGGCGGAGCGGGACTCGCAGCTGCGGTATCAGCCGCTGAAGAAGGCGCCTCCGTGTTGCTGTTCGAATCCGAGACCGAACTCGGTGGCTCCACAGCACTGTCCGCCGGTATCTTCACCGCAGCCGGTACGAGTGTGCAGTCGGGACTGGGCATCGACGACACCGCGGAGAAGTTCTTCCAGCACTACATGGATCTCAACCAGTGGGTGCTTGCACCCGGATTGATTCGTGCGTTCTGCGAAAATGCCGCACCCACGCTCGAGTGGCTTATCGGCCTCGGCGTCGAGATCCCAGCCGCGATCTCGGGTAACGCACACCAGCCAGGTCTGGCGCAGGCCGGAGTCGAAGATGTCTGGCGTGGCCACGTCCCGAAAGACCAGGGATACGGTCTGATTCAGGTACTCGACAAGGCTCGGCGTAAGCACGGCATCGAAGTGATCTTCGGGACGCGGGTGCAAAAGCTGATCGAGGAAGACGGTCGGGTTGTCGGCGTAGTGGCGGACGATATCGAGGTTCCGGCCGGTGCTGTCGTCGTAGCTTCCGGTGGCTTCGCTCAGGATCCGACGCTTGTCGATCGCTATTTCCCCGACGCCAACCACGCCGGAGAATCGTTGTTCGTCGTTGCTGCCGACGGTAGTCGTGGTGACCACCTGCGGTTTGCCAAGGACTTGGGCGCTTCGGTTGCCGGTGACGGCTGGGGTCTCATCATGCCAACGGTGTACTTCCAGCGGTTCCATCACTGGCAGTCCGGTTTCCCGCCGAAGTCCCGGGTCAACGTCAATCAGGACGGTCGGCGGTTTATGGACGAGGACAGCTCGTACGCGGTCTCGACGGGCATCATCGACCAGCAAGGCGGCTACGGCTGGATGGTCTTCGACGAGAACGCCCGAGTGACTCAGACTCCCGGTTATGCCGACTGGAACCCCGAGCGCGTCGCAGAAGAAGCTGAAGCCGGTCGTACGCTTCGAGCCGACACGATCGAGGAACTTGCCGAACTGATCGGCGTACCGGCGCCGACGCTGGTGGCAACGGTAGATCGTTGGAACGAGCAGTTGCCAAACGGATACGACGACGATTTTCTGCGTCATCGCACGTTGCGAAACAAGGGCGCGGTCGGCAATCCGGACCGGATCGGCACGGCACCGTTCTACGCGGCAAAGATTCTTCCCGCCGAACTGGTGTGCACCCACGCGGGCCTGGAAATCAACAGCAGTGCAGCAGTTCTCGGAAAAACCGGGGTCCCGATCGAGGGGCTCTACGCAGCCGGTGAGGCCGGTGCCGGCATCTTGGGATTGCGATATGTGGGCGGTGGCAACGCAGTTGCAAACGCTCTGACCATGGGTCGTATTGCGGGACGCAATGCGGCGAGTTTCACGAAGACCAGCGCCGCGGGCGTACCGGTCAATTCCATTGCGCACGCCTGACGTCTATCGTTTGCGCTGCACGACTTCAGTCAGTAGGGACCAACATGTCAGAGAATGAGACCATGGCGCGAGCCGGGGGCGTCGAAGAGAGCGCTCCAGCCGAAGGCCAGTCAACCGTCAAGGTAATTCGCGCGGCCGTCGTCGGTACCGTTGTCGAGTATTACGACTTCGGTATCTACGGATACATGGCAACCACCATTGCCGCGCTGTTCTTCGTTTCATCCGATCCGAATGCCGCGCTACTCGGTACCTTCGCGGCGTTTGCCGTGGCTTTCTTCCTCCGTGTGCCCGGCGGAATCTTCTTCGGCCATATCGGCGACCGCTATGGACGCAAGAATGCGCTGTCCTGGACCATCTTGCTGATGGTCATCGCAACCGCCGGAATGGGCCTGCTTCCGACCTACGCCACGTTGGGCATGTGGGCGACATCGATCCTGGTGTTGGCTCGTTGCCTTCAAGGCTTTGCGGCCGGCGGTGAGCTTGGCGGTGCAAACGCCTTTGTCTCCGAGTCCGCTCCGGCGCGTTGGCGCGCAACCCAGACGTCGATGGTCAACACCGGCACCTACCTGGGTTCTCTTGCGGCGTCGCTGATCGCTCTCGGCCTCACGTCAGTGTTCTCCGAAGAGCAGGTCCTCGAATGGGCATGGCGTCTGCCGTTCCTGCTCAGCCTGCTGATCGGTGGCATCGGTATCTGGATTCGTAGCCAGATGGAAGACACCCCGCAGTTCGAAGAGCTCAAGGAAAAGGGCGAGACCGAGTCGCTCCCGATCAAGGAACTGCTGCGCAGTTCAGGTGGCAGCGTAGTCAAGATCATCCTTCTCGGAGCGCTCATCACCGGTGGCTACTACATCGCTTCGGTGTACGCCGCGACGTACCTCCAGACTGCCGGCGGACATTCCAAGCAGGTGGCATTCCTGTCCACGTCGCTCGCCTTGGTGCTCGGCGTGATCACACTGCCCATCGCCGGCTACATGGCAGACAAGTACGGCCGTCGTCCGGTGTTGTTTGCCGGTAGCGCCGCGTCGGTCGTCCTGGGTGTCCCGATGTTCATGCTGATGGCCGGTTCGGGAACGTGGGCCGCAGTGGCCGGTCAGTCGATTCTGTTCGTCTGCGTCTCCGTAGTCAACGGTGCGTCGTACGTAACCTACGTCGAAATGCTCAAGGCATCAGTGCGTTACAGCGGTCTGGCTTTGGGTAACAACGTCACCAATATGCTTCTCGGTGGTACCGCGCCGTTCATCGCGACGTACCTGATCAGCGTGACGGACAACAATCTTGCGCCCGCCGGATACTTCGTGTTCTGCGCCCTGATCACATTTGTCACGGTGTTCTTCGTGAAGGAAACCAAGGGCGTCGCGTTGCAGATCGACTAAGCCCTGCTGTGCGCCTTTATCAACCGCCCGCGGTTGATAAAGGCGCATAGTGCGTTACAGCTTTACACTCACTACCCGCGTTTCCAGGAAATCGTGGACGCCGGCTTCGCCACCTTCCCGGCCGAAGCCGCTGCTCTTCACTCCGCCGAAGGGAAGTTCGACTTCAAGGGCGTTGTGGGTATTGACCCACACCTGACCGGCGTCGATCTGTTCGGCAACTTCGATTGCGGCGGATTGTTCGCCCCAGACAGATGCGCCGAGCCCGAACTCTTGGCTGTTCAAGAGGGAGACAACATCGTCGACGTCGGTGTAAGCCACGACGGGGAATGCCAAACCGAATTGCTCGAATTCGACGATGTCGCTGGTATCGTCGACTCCGCGCACCAGAGCGGGTTCCATGAAATAGCCGGGCAGAGTGGTTATTCGGTTTCCGCCCGTGATGTCTGCGCCGTCAGCTCGGGCCTTGTCGAGCAGACCCTGCACATACTCGAGCTGCGCAGAATTGTGCAACGGCCCGACCGTGGTTCCGGCTGCGGCCCCGTCGCCCACGACCATGGTCGACATGACGGCTTCGAACGTGGCGCAGAAGGCGTCGACCTTGTCTGCGGGAACGTACGCACGCTTGGGAGCGATGCACATCTGCCCGCTGTTGAAGAAGGCTGAATGCGCCAAAAACCCTGCAGCGTAGTTGATATCTGCACTGTCGAGCAGGATCGCGGGATCATTGCCGCCCAGTTCGAGAGTGACCGGGGTGATCGTATCGGCAGCCTGCTTCATGATCGCCTTGCCAACCCCCGTGGAACCGGTGAACGAGACCTTGCGCACGGCAGGATGTTCGATCAACGACTTGCCGGTATCCGAGCCGCCGTAGACGATGTCGAGCACGCCTTCGGGAAGAATGGTTTGCAGGATGCGGACCACTTCACCGACTACCAGCGACACCGATTCCGCAGGTTTGACCAGGACTGTATTGCCCGCAGCCAGTGCCGGCGCAATCTTGGCCATCATCAGGAAAATCGGGAAGTTCCACGGCACGATAGCGGCAACGACGCCCAGCGGGCGGTGCTGAATTCGCGCTTCGCGTATCGGCGAGGGCGGGGCCGGCGATTCGTCGGCCCAGTCGAGGCGGGCGAAGTGTGCGAGGCACCGGGCCGAGATCCAGACTTCACCGCTCGAATCGGTGAGCGACTTACCCTGCTCCGCAGTGAGGAGCGCGGAGATCGCCGGGGACTGCCGCATCAATTCGTAGGAACAGGCAGCGAGTAGACCCTGCCTGGTGCTTCTCGAGGTTCGCCAGGCCTGGAACGCGGATTGGGCGGCAACAGCTTTCGCATCGAGTTCGGCCGGCGTGGTGACAGCGGTGCGCCCTACCTCCTCGAGAGTCGCCGGATTGATCGAGATCAATTCATTGTCGGTACTCATAGTGGTTCTCCTGACTAGGCGCTGGCGGTCATCGCGGCCATGGCCGGCGCGATGTACGAACGGAAGATCATGGCGCTGAATCCGCCGTCGATCGGGATGTCAGCGCCGCTGATCCAGGCCGCGTCGGAGGACGCGAGGAAGATGATGGCGTCGGCGATCTCGCCTGGCCGGGCGTGGCGGCCTGCCCACGTTACGGCGCCGGAGATGGCCGCGTCGCCCATAGTGGCCGTGAAGTCCTTCAGGAGCGGTGTTCCGACGGTGCCGGGCGAAACGGAGTTGGAACGCAGTCCGATGTGCTTGCCGTCGACGGCCAGGTTGCCCGCATTGATGATGGCGGCTTCCTTGGAGAGGTTGTAGCAGACCTCGTCGATGCCGGGGAAGTCTGCGAGAGATTCGAGGGCGTCGTCCCAGTTATCGATGGCGAGAAAGGCATTGAGTCGGGCAAAGTTCTGCTGCCACAGGAAACCTGCCTGCGACGCGGTGGTGACCACTGCCGGATCAACGGCAAATTTGGGCAGGAGAAGGCGAGTGAGATCACGCGGAGCGAGCGCGTTGATCGACATGACGGTTCGCCACGGGAGTGTTGCCGCGACGCCGGCGTTGTTGATCAGCACGTCGACGGGGCCGTCGATCTGCGCGGCGATGTCCGCGACACCCGACTGAGTGGAGAGGTCGCCGACAATCATCTGGCTGATCGAGTTGTCGGTCGAGGCAACTCGATCGACACCGATGACGCTTGCGCCGAGAGCGGCCAGTTTGGTGACTGCCTCAGCCCCGATTCCGGACGAACATCCGGTGAGGACAACAGTTTTGCCGGTGAAACTGATCATGGGTGATGCTCCTGACATAGGGAGATGGTTACCAGGTGACGGGGAGCGAAAAGACTCCGTTGATGCCCGACCACGCCTTGAACTGCAGTTCCTCGGGCTCGACGGCTAGCTTCAGCGTCGGCACCCGGCGAGCGAGAGTTTCGAAGATGATCTGCAGTTCGAGACGAGCCAGCGCCTGGCCGATGCACTGGTGAACCCCGTAGCCGAAAGCGAAGTGATCACGGGCTTTTCGATGGATGTCGAGAGCATCTGCACCGGGGAAATGGGCGTCGTCGCGGTTGGCCGACAGGTTGAGCGGGATGATGGCCTCGCCGGCGGGAATGGTGACGCCGCCGATTTCGATGTCCTCGGTGGAGGACCGGAGGATGACCAGGTGGACGACGGTCAGGTAGCGCAGCAGTTCTTCGACGGCGTTGCGGACCAAGGCTGGGTTCTCTTGCATCTGCGCCCACTGCTCGGGGTGCTGCAGCAATGTGTACATGCCAAGTGCGGTCATGTTGGTGGTGGTGTCGTGCCCGGCGATGATGAGGAGGAATCCGGAGTTCTCGACGTCCATCATGGTGATGGTGCCGGCGCGTTCGGCGGCTACCAGCTGACCGATGATGTCGTCACCCGGATCATCAAGTGCCGCTCGTTCGTTCGCGATCTTGCGGATATACCCGCGTAGGTCGTTCATGGCTGCAATGGCGCGGCTCATGGCGTCGGGGTTGGTGAGATCGTTGGCCATCAGCGCTTCGTCGGCGGCTTTGTTGAAGAAAGCGCGATCCTCGGCGTGCACGCCCAGGATCCAGCTGAGAACCGTGCTCGGGATGGGGAGTGCAACGGATTTCACGAAATCGGTGTGGCCTTCGGGTGAAGCCAACATGGTGTCGATGGTGGTGTCGACGAGTTCCTGCAGCGCAGGACGGATCTTCTTCATCGCGGTGAGCGTGAAGTTCTTGGCAAGCAGGTTGCGGAAGATCTCGTGCTCGGCTCCGTCCATGCGCAGGAACAGGCGTTGGTCCTCAGGTTCGGGCGGCGCGCCGAATCGGGGATATCCGGGATTGCGGCTGTCGGCACTGACACGCGGGTCGGACAGGATGGAGCGCACGTCGTCGTAACGGGTGACGAGCCAGGCATATTCGCCGCCGAAGATCTCGACTCGCGTGATGGGGGCGTTCTCGCGTAGCCACTGGTACTCCGCCGGTGGGTCGATCGGAGGGCGGGGCCAGGGGAAGGGGGCACTGGGGTGTTCGGTGACGGCGGGGACGGTACTCGTCATGGTGGATCCTTGTCTCGGTGAGATTGGCGCCGGCGCTTGTGGGATGAAATCGCCAGGTGCACTGCAGAATTGCAGGAAGGCGACAGTGGATGAGGGAGAGGCAACAGCATGAGACGGGGGTGCGATAACACCGGTCCCAGTGAGTGGGACTTGGCCTTTTCGGCCGCTGAGCGCGCTGAATTCCGCACTATTGACACGTGTCAAAAATGTTCATACGATGTGGTTCGGCTCACAAACTGACGAATCTGAAGGTGGAATGTGGAATCGGCTGTGCGAGACGGTGTTGATTCCGGAAGGTCGGACAAAGGCGAGTTTCGACGCGAGTCGATCCTGCGAGCCTTGGAAAACCTCTTGGAGGCAACCACTCTCAACGAACTGAACGTCCGCGATATCTCCAAGGCTGCGGGCGTAACCCGTTCGGCCTTCTACTTCTATTTCGACAACAAGGCCGCGGCGGTCAGTGAACTCAGCAAGGTCGTGGACGAAGAGGTTGCGGCCGCATCGGCAATCTATTCGGGTGGGGCTGATGATCCTGCACGCCAGATCGGGCAGATGATGGGCGCGGTTCGTGACACCTGGATGCGCCACCCGCATTTGTTCCGGGCAATGCGTGACGCCAGATCGTCGGACCCCGGGGTGGATGACCTGTGGAATCGTGGGTTGGAAGGATTTGTCGAACCCGTTGCTGCAGTGATCGACTCGGAACGTGAATCGGGCCGGGCGCCGGTTGGTGCCGACAGTCGCATGCTGGCGCTTGTTCTGTTGGAGAGCATCGCCCGCATGGGTGATCGCTACTGGATTGGTGATCAGAAGCCTGCTGATGTGGCTGCGGCGACGCAGGCGCTGTGTGCAGTCTGGATGGGATCGATTTATGGACGCGTTTGACAACTCGACTGGTATCGATGCTGGAGAAGCACTTCGACGGTATGCGCCGGAAGTGTCAGAAGTGCTACGCCGCATGATCTTCAGCAGTACCGGGTCCTTGGATGCACTGGTGCGTTCAACCTGCGCCGAAACTCTGTCGCTGCCGGCCTTGCCGTTGCCGCCGATTACCCATTCCGCCCCGGAATCGGTAGCGCGCGAGTTTGCCGAGCAATTCAGTGTCGACGTGTCGAATGTCGACGGTGATTTGCGTGCGGCGTTGTTCAAGGAACTTGGTTCGCAGGCCAAGGAATTCGTGTTTTCGGTGTATGTCGCCGACTGGTTTCCGCGTCTGTTGCACGCATTGGACTTACTGTTCGGGCCGTGGACAAGCGAGGCGAAGCTGACAGCGGAGTGGCGCGAAACGGAACTGTCGGTGGACAGTGCGGAATTCTCGCGCAGCGTGGCGCGGCTGCGGGTGCTCGATCCGGTCACCACCGAACTGGTGCGTCTACGTCAAGCTCGCCAACACAATTGCCGATTGTGCAAATCGCTGAGAATGAGTTCTGCGCTGGAAGCCGGTGCGGACGAAGCCCTCTTCGACGAGGTCGACAACTACCAGGACAGTGCGCTGTCGGCTCGTCACAAGGCTGCACTGTCGCTTGCTGATGCGATGGTGTGGCAACCCGGCTACATCCCGGCCGACGTGATCGATGCAGTGCGCGAGCACTTCTCGCCGGCCGAGTCCGTGGAACTGGTGTTGGACATGACGAGGAATGCAAGCTCGAAAGTGGCTGTCGCGTTCGGTTCGGACGCCCCGCACGTGGATGAGGGCGTAGAAATTTACGAGGTGGACGAGGACGGGCAGGTTACATTCGGGTTGGGATTTCGCGTCTAGATCCGACACCCGTTCTACATTCGGCTGATTCCCGCGCAGAGAAGTTCGACCAATCTCCGATAGGCGCGGTCGGGATCGGTGCCGGCGGGGTGGCCTTCTTGAGATTCCAAGACGCAGAACCCGTGCAGTGCGCTTCGCAGCGACCAGGCTGCCTGCTCCGAGTCGTCGTCGCTCAGGCCGTATCCGGCGATGACTCGGTTGATGACGTCGACTACTTCGCCCACGGCCGCGACGAGGTCTGCGTGAGGGGCTGTGGGGTAGCGGTCGGTGATTGCGTACAGCCCGGGATGGATATGAACAAAACTGCGCCACGCGTCGGCGAGGGCAATGACGGCGTCATCACGCGAGAGGCCGACGGCGGCGTCGCGGAGGTGCTGGGCGAGTAGTTTTCGGGCGAGCAGGCTGAGCTGGTGCTGGACGTCGTCAACGCCGTCAACGTGCTTGTAGAGAGCTGATTGCCGCACATCCAGGGTGTCGGCGAGTTGACTGAGTACCAGCGCGTCCGGGCCTTTGCTGTCCACGAGTTCGGCTGCGGCGGAGATGACGCGTTCTCGGGTTACCGGGGTTCTCATGGCTCTATCTTCCCCTGTGGGCCAGCTCTCACTCCTAGTGATACATTATCACCATGAGTGATGATGTATCTTCGAGACCCGCTTCGGCGCGGACCGACGACGAACAACGCCGTCGAGATCTGCGAGTGGTTGTCTCTGGTGCATGCATTCTGGGCCTCACATCGATCCTGTACGACCTGTCCGGAGTGTCGCCCGCGACCGGCGCCTTCTTCCGGTGCGTTTACGCCTTGATTCCGCTCGGGATCCTCGTATGGGTGCAACGACGCCGCCAACCGGGAAAGACCTCGACGGGGCCGTGGATAGTCAAGGCCGTTCTCGCCGGAGTGTTCCTCGGCATCGACCTCGTTCTGTGGCATGAGGCCATTCATTCGATCGGCGCTGGTTTGTCGACGGTGCTCTTGAATCTGCAGGTGCTCTTTGTGGCCATCCTGGGCTACGTGGTTCTACGCCAGCGCATTACAAAGGAACTGGTGACGAGTCTGCCGCTACTTTTGGTCGGCGTGGCGTTGGTCGCCGGAATGAGTACGACGCTTACCGGAGCCAACCCCGCAGTGGGTGCGACCTTCGCGGTGATCGCTGCCGGCGCGTATGCCGTGTATATCTTCTTGATGGGATTGGCGACGCGAGCTGCGGGCCGGACTGCATTGCCGGTGCTCGTTTCCACGATCGCTACCGGACTTACATCCGGCGTGATCGGAATTGTCACCGGAACACTTGATCTCGCTCCCGCTCTACCCGCTCAGGGTTGGCTCATCCTGTTGGCCTTGGTATCTCAGGTGGTGGGGTGGCTGCTGGTGGCAAGTGCGAGTCAGCGGTTGCCGGCTGGTTCCGTTGCGGCGAGCCTGGTGCTGCAATCGGCGTCGGCGCTATTGTTCGGTGCTTTTCTACTTTCACAGATCCCCAGTGTCGTGCAGATTGTCGGTGCGGTGCTGATTCTTGCCGGAGTGGTTATCGCGACGCGGCAGCCCGCAGCAAAGAAGCCGACACCCGTTGTCGGTGAACGAATGGAGACACGAGTATGACCGCGACGGCCGACCGCATCTACATCAACGGCGACATCAGAACCATGGACGAATCCGGCACTGTTGCGCCGACTGCCATGGCAAGCAAGGACGGCAGATTCGTGGCCGTTGGATCCGACGCCGAGATCTCGGAACTGGCCGGCCCCAGCGTGGAGGTCGTGGATCTGGATGGAGCGGTGGTGGTTCCGGGCTTCATCGAAACCCACCTACATCCGATGATGTGGGGTTTGATGCTCGGTGACGTCGAGGCCACGACAGGTGCTTGCCCGACAATCGACGCGGTTGTTGCTGCATTGGCCGCGCGTGCCGAGACGACACCCCCGGGCGAGGCAATTCAGGCGTGGGGATTTGACGACAGTCTCGTCGCCGAGGATCGGGGATTGACGACGGCAGATCTCGACCGCGCGTCGACGCAGCACCCGATTCTGGTGCGTCACTTGTCTGCTCACGGAGTGTATGTCAACTCGGTTGCCCTGGAAAAGGCTGGGATCACTGCCGCAACTGTCGACCCCGAGGGTGGGGTGATTGTCCGCGATGCCGACGGCACCCCTACCGGTGAGCTGTGTGAGATTCCGGCAATGTCGTTGGTGCACAATCTAGCTCCGGCCATTGCCCCGGGCGCCTCCAGGCTGGCGTTACTGGGAGCACAAGACGTGATGGCGTCCGTCGGCGTGACAAGCTTCCACGACATGTACGTCACCTCGGAGATGTACGACGCTTACCGCGAGCTTGACGACGCGGGTGAACTGCGCTTGCGTGCGCGTCTGTACCTGGGTCATGGCGTCCACGATCAGTTGGGTGAACTTGCCGATTCGACCAGCCACGTCACTGTTGGCGGCGTGAAACTGGTTTCGGACGGTTCCATCCAGCTGCATACTGCCGCGCTGAGCGAGCCGTATCACGATTTGGGTGGATGTCATTGTGGCGGAATGGCAATCCCGTCGGGCGCGCTCGATGCTTTGGTGAGTGAGCATCACGGCGCAGGACGCCAGGTAGCGATTCACACCAACGGTGATCAGGCCATCGACCACGCACTCGACGCTATTGCCCGGGCAAAAGCTGCGCACCCTGACATCGACATTGCGCACCGGCTCGAGCACGTGCAAACGTTGCGCGAGGATCAAATTCAGCGCATGGTCGAAGTTGGTGTTGTTGCGTCTATTTTCGTCAATCACGTCTACTACTGGGGTGACCGTCACCGCGATCGTTTTCTCGGCCCGGACAGAGGAGAGCGAATAAGCCCGGTGGCGTCGGTGGTTGCGGCCGGTCTTCCCTACGGTTTGCATTGTGATTGCCCGGTCACTCCGGTGAATCCGCTCTTCACCATGAATACAGCGGTCCACAGGCTGACGCGGAAGGGGCACGTTCTTGGTGCGCAACAATGTGTGAGCACGCGTGATGCGTTGTCCGGCTACACAACTGCGGCCGCCCGCATTACCGGTGAGGGATCGGACAAGGGCCGAATTGCAGTAGGGCTGCTGGCGGATTTTGTTGTCCTCGACGGCGATCCGTTGGATGGTCCGGTTGACCTGTCGGAACTGAAGGTTCTTCGCACTGTAGTTGGCGGCGAAACGATCTTCGAAGCATAGTTTTTCTTTCCCGGTACCTCGGGTGTGGGCGTCGCCGCGCCCGAGGAGGGTTGCCAGGAAACGGGAAAATCACCGCTGCCACCACTATTCCGTCGGCTATGTTCACGGACTGCACGACGGCGGTGGAAGCCCTGACCGGTCCGAACACTGAGTCGATCACTCCGACAACAACACCGGGTGCAATCGCGACGACGAATATCACAGAAGCGCCGATCGCTCAGGGCGAACCGGAAACCTCGTCGAATTGTGACGCCGCAACGTTGATGGAGGCCGGTTATGGCCTCGCCGTTGCAGTTACCAACAGTGCCGGTAAGGAAATCTCGAGTCCCAAGCCCTGGAAGGGCTTCGCCGGATGTTTTGTTTCTCGGAGATGTCCCTGTTTCGAGCGCTTGCGGTGTGAGTTACCCGAGAGTCACTGTCGCCCGCATCGCGGCGTGTGTGATCATCGCAGTGCTGGTCGCTGATTCGCCGTAGGTGTCTCCCATAGAGCGAGTGGCCGCTTTGTTACGAATTCTTTCTCCGTAGATTAGTTTCTATGCGTAGCTAACTATTTTCAATTTTCCTGGTCAGGGAACTGGAAGTCGCTCCTGCCTGTCGTTTGAAAGTCTTCTGAACACTTGACCAGGAAAGCCGCCACAAAAACTGATACGTGTGATAAAAATTGATTCGACGCAACTGGTAGCTAGGTATGAGCGAGAACATGCATAGCTAACGGTTCGGCTCGCAAGCTTTCCGCAACACGATTGGCACGTAAGGCAGACGACTGTTCACAGTGCTCGGTTCCGAGCACACACGAACTGGAGTTGCCGTCTTTTCAAACCCACACGCCCGGTAACGGGACGGACGAAATGAGTCTTCACATGTCTCGATTTTTCCCGGTCGGGGACGGACGCAAATCCGGTCTTCCCTGGCGCACTGCACTGTTCACCGCGCTGCCGGCCGCACTCCTTCTCGCTGGCTCGGGTGCACTGCTCGCGCCCAGCATCGCCTCGGCCGCTCCGGGCGACGACATCACCGACTCGTGCCTCGAGATGTCCCAGGGCGGTGGTGCGTGGGTCGCGCCGGGGGCCTTTCTTCCCGTCGGTACCGACTACATCCCGGTTCCCGGAGATGAGGGCACAGTGTTGACCTTCGATGTCCGCAACATCTGCGACGTACCCGCGACCCTCACCCTCTTCAGTGAGGAGTGGTCGGTTACCCAAAATGGCAACGCGACGGTGCGGGGCGAGATCAGCAGCCAGAAGGGCCAGCAGTTTGTCATCGGTGCGGGTAAGGATGCCACGACCCGCCTCGAATTGGCGAAGAAGTCGGTCACGACGAACGTCGGCGTGAAGGTCGGTTTCATCCTGGGCCTCCCGGCTTCGGAGGTTGTGCAGGGCAACGAGATCAATGGCGGTTGGGGCCTCGTGCTTGTCGAGGACGAACTCGTAATTGCACCCGCTGCTCCCACCGGCCTGACTCTCGGCGCGGCCGAGGTCGAGACGGGTACGCCGGTCAAGGTTTCCGGTAAGGCCGAGCCCGGCAGCACCGTTGCCGTCACGGGCGGCGGCGCGACCTGCACAGCCACCGCAGACGCGAGTGGCAACTTCAGCTGCGACCTGACGATCACCGCGGTCGGCGATCACCCAATCACTGCTACCGCGACCAACGACGGCGGGACCAGCCCGGCCTCTACCTCGGTCACGGTGAAGGTGACGGCGGAAACCACGGATCCCGGCGGCAGCAGCAGCGGCAGCCTCGGCAGCAGCACCGGCTCGCTGGGCAGCCTGGACATCTTCGGCAGCTAGTCGCTCACGATTCACCGGACGTTCGACAGTACACCCCCGGCAGGGGCGAGAGCCCCTGCCCCACAAAAACTTCAGCTGATGCGCCCAGGCGTGTTGCACAGCTGACCCGGCTCGAGCGATCGGGTTGGACCACGAGGCACGGCCGATTGGTGGCCGGAACTCTCGATGTACCGCCAGTGCATTCCCGCACTGGCGTTGGTTGTTCAAGTAAAGGACACATCAGATGAAGAAGACCACCAAGGGTGCTGTCGCCGCTGGCGCTGCTGCACTGCTCCTCGCCGGCGGCGCGGGCACCATGGCTGCGTGGAACGCATCCACCACCGCTGGTCCCGCGCAGACCGTCACTGCAGGCTCGATGGCTGTTGAGCAGACCACTGCCGGTTCCTGGAAGTGGGTCGGCGGACTCAAGGACGGTCAGACCTTCGCCCCGGCAACCGATCTCATTGTGCCGGGCGACAAGGTCTCGTACACCGCCAACTACAAGATCGATCTCGTCGGAACGAACCTGAAGGCCAAGCTGACGCCCGCCGTCTCGGGCGTGACCGGCGCGCTGAAGGATGCGAATCTCCTCACCGTGACGCCGGCCAACGGCACGGTGACGGAGTACACGGCAGGTCTGAACCAGGCTGCCACCTTCACCACCGTCATCGAGTTCAAGCCCGGCACCACAAACCTTGACGGCAAGGGTCAGACCGCGAGCCTTTCCGGGGGCACGGTCACCCTCGAGCAGGTTCTTACCACCCCGTAGTTAATTCGTAACCAGAAGAAGGTCACGTGAAAACCCAGTACAAATGGGCGATCGCAGCGTCGTCGGTTCTGCTCATCGGGTTTGTCTCGGTGCAGCAGACCGGCGCGCTGTGGCGCGATAGCGCAGAATCGACCGGCGGCACCATCACAGCCGGTCTGCTCGACATCTCCGCTGGTACCAGCGGGGTCAAGCAGTTCAATCTCGCCGGGTTCAAGCTCGAGAACAAGGGCCCGGGCGACAGCATTCAGATGCCGCTACCGGTGATCAATTCCGGCAACGTGCAGATGAGCTATTTGCTGGACGATGTGACCCTCAACAGTGCGACCCCTCCACCGCTGACACTGCGGGTCGCTATGGTGACCAGCGAGGCTGCGTGCACGGCAACCGGCGATGTGGGCACCCAAATCTACGACGGCCCTATGGACGGGGCGGGGTTTGGCGCGCAGTTGGTTCCGGCCGGTCAGATGCAGGTGCTGTGCCTGCGGGCCACGCTGGGGTCGGGCGCGGCCGCCAGCCAGGCGAGCGACGCCACGTTCACCTTCGCTGCAAGTTCGGTTAGCCAGTAATGGCAATCACCGCGAGAAGTCCTCGCGCGGGTGATCGTGTCGACGGATCTCCTCGGCACGCAGCCCCCGCACCTGATGAGCATGAGCAATCCGACAATGATGCGGATGAGAAGACCACGATCTGGTGGTGGACTCGGACCGTCGTCTCGTGGCTGCTGCTGCTGGTGATGGTCGGACTTCTCGCGGTGATGGTCGTCATCCCTCGGCTTACGGGCTCGACCGCGTACACGGTGCTCACCGGGTCGATGGAACCGACGATGCCCCCGGGCACGCTCATCGTCGTCAAGCCGACTCCCAACGAGGATTTGGCGACCGGGGATGTGATCACGTTCCAGCCGGTATCCGGTGATCCCGCAGTGGTGACTCACCGCATCGAGGGCATCTACTACACCGGTGAAGGGGAGCGTCGCATCCATACTCGCGGCGACAACAACCCCATCGCCGACTCGTGGTCGCTTGTGCCGGAACAGATCCGGGGCCGAGTCATTTACTCGGTGCCGCAGCTGGGCCGGGTGAACACGGTGATCAACGGCCAATCGCGGTCGATCCTCGTCACGGGTACTGCTGTGGCTTTGGGCGGATACGCGGTGTGGATGGTGATCAGCGGGTTGCTCGACAAGCGCCGTGAGAACGGCGCGGACGGGGAACCGGTCGACGAACAGGGTTCCGATGCAGACGACTTGCAGGCTCATGCCATGCCGGTATCAACCACTGAAACGAAAATAGGACACGAGAATGTCTAACAACCAGCAATCGCGCACAAACGCGCGCTTCGGGTCGGGGATGCGCGGCCGTCTGGGCGAATCCGGCTGGAACCGCACCCGAGCCGTTCTCTCGCTCGGCATGGTCTTGGGTCTCGGCGCGGTCGGAACGATGGCGGCGTGGTCGGACAGTGCTACCGCGACCACCGGTATTTTCAGTACGTCGTCGATCCAGTTGAAGGTCGACAACCAGCGGCCCACCGCCGTCTTCACCCAGCTCACCAAGAGCAGCATGCTTCCTGGAAACTCGGTGGCTGGTGAGATCAAGGTCCAGAACACCGGCACGGTTGATTTCACATGGGCTGCGGTTGCATCCGGATCCGGAGCATCGAATCTGCTTGGCAAGCTGACGGTGAGTCTGCACAACACCGGCGCGAACAACGGCACGGTCTGCTCGGGAACATTGATCGGTACGGCGCAGAGCGTGGCTACCAGTCCGACCCTCGTTACCGGGAGAGCGCTGGCAACGGGAGCGACTGACACCGTGTGTATTCAAGTCAAGGTCGCTTCGGATGCCGGCATAAACGAGCGGTTCAAGATCGCCGACCTCGGTTTCAACTTCACTGCCGAAGGGCTGTGACCAGCGCGATGACGATCACCGATGAGTCGGCCTCGCGTGGCCGCAGCAGAGGCAAGGAGATCGCGCTCAACGTCGCCGCGATCGCCGGGCTGATCTGTATCATCGCCACTCTCGCTTCGCTGATGTTCGGCATCAAGCACCTGGTGTTCCGTTCGGGCTCGATGTCGCCGGAGATCTCCACCGGCGCACTGGCTTTCGCCAAGACTGTTCCCGCGACAGAGTTGGCAGTCGGTGATGTGGTCAGCGTTTACAACGATCAGGGCGTGCGGATCACCCACCGGGTGGACAACCTCGAGCTGACCGGAGGGGAAGAGGTGGTTGCCACGCTCAAAGGCGACGCCAATAACGCGCCTGACCGCCTGCCGTACACGATCATCGAAGCAGATCGCGTGTTCTTTCACATCGGCGGACTCGGCTACATCGTCGCCTGGCTGTCCAGCCCACTTGCCACTTTCCTCGGCGGCGGACTGGTAGGCGCAGTGCTTGTCATCGCATTCGGAAAATCCAAAGACCGACGCTTGGCTCCCTCCGGTGCCGGCACTACGAACGACGCCCCCGAAACCCGTGGGGAACTTCAGGAGGCTCACAATGTTTGATCTGCGACGTGCTCGCGGCGGCAAGCTGTCAGCGCGATCCTTGATCGCTGTCGCCGGCGTTGCCGCAGCAACCTTCGGATTGGCGCAGGCCACGGGAACAATGGCAAACCCCACGGACACCGTCAATGCGACCGCTCAGGTTGCGACGGGCAACTTCTATCCGACGCCGCCGGTGAAGGGTCTCTATTGCCATGTGAAATTCGTTAGTTCGCAAAACCAGGCCCACGTCGACTGGACCAAGCCTGATGGCCCGGGACCATTCGAATACAGGTGGGAGATTTACAGGAACAATAAGACAACCCTCGTTTCCGCTGGGGTGACTACGGACCCCTGGAAAGAGAACCGGGCAAACACGCTACCTGACAACGATTGGTATTACCTCAGGGTCAAGACAATCAGCGGTGGTGCTGAGTCTTCGGGATGGCAGGGCGTGGAGATCAAGAGGATTTCTGGTGTTCAGTCCAGTTGCGGTGGCGGAGTGCGCTGGGATCAAGCCAACCAGCCGTGGGAGAACACCACGGTCTGGGATCCGACAACGCCAGACCCCAACGGCACCGCCGCCCGCGGGATGGCGCCGCAGATGATGGAGGTGGATTCGGAACCGGACGTGAGCACGGAAGCGGGTGCCGCGGAAACCACCACCCCGGCTCCGACCACGACGACCGAGGCGCCGGACACGACTACGACCGAGGGTTCCACTAACTCGACAACTACTCCCGGCACGACTACTCCGGACGTGACTACCGCGCCGGAGACCACTCCGACCGCGAACCCGAAGCTCGTGCTGACGGACACCGTCGAAAGTGACGGCCTCACCGCGGGCTGGACCTTGGGCGGCAACAAGGTTGCAGTTGTCGACGCTGACGGCAAGGAGTTGGCCAGTGGCCGAGCCGAATCGGGCTCTTCCCTGCACTGGCTTGATGGCCAGCTGTGGATCGTCGGGGACACCGAGGTGTTCCGCATCATGGTGTCGCCGCAGGACGGCACGTGGAAGTTCTACAAGGACAGCGGGCAGAACCTGCCTGACTTCGGTTAACAGCTAACAGATAGACCTCTAGGCTGTGCCCCGAGCTTCGCTGTGCCCCCGAGTTTCCGGACTCGGGGGCACAGTCGTGTTCCCGGCAGTCACCGGATGGTCAGGTGTAGGCGCTGATGACGTCGAACAAACAGGCTCGGCACCCACACCGGCGGCGCAGTTTCAGTCAGCGATACGTGCTTGCTCTTCGCGAGCAACAGCGTCAGGGTGATCTTTGCTTCCAAGCGGGCGAGGGCCGCGCCGACGCAAAAATGTGCGCCTTTCCCGAAAGCGAGATGAGATCGCAGATTGGTGCGATCGAGATTCAGTGCTTCGGGGTTCTCGAAGGCTTCCGGATCGCGATTCGCGGAGCCCCACAAGAGGATTAGATGACTCCTGGCTGGAAGCTCGACTCCTCCGAGTGTGGTATCCGCGGTGACGTGCCGGTTATGCCCCCGGAACGGAGATTCGAGCCGCAGCGATTCTTCGAGAAAGGGTGCGATCAGCGCGGAATCTTCTCGAAGTTGTTGTTGCAGTGCAGGTTCTTCGGCAAGAATTCTGGCAGCATTGGAGATCAGCCCGGCAGTGGATTCGCCGCCCGCGCCCACCAATTGCACCAGCATGAGAACTGCCACCGTTGTGTCTACTTCGCCGCTGTCGCAGGCGCGCACCAGATCGCCGACAAGATTGTCGCCCGGGGCGGCTTGGGCGTCGGCAAGTTTGCCGTACAGGTATCCGGTGAGGTGGGTGGCGGCGTCGACAACCTCGGGCAGGCGATCGGTGGTGACCACCCCGCTCAGTAGTTCGGTGCTGTCGTAGGACCACGTAAGTAGTTGTGGCACATCGGCGTCGGGCAACCCGATCAGGTGGGCGACCATCTGTAGTGGGAGCTGATCTGCCAGGGCAGATACCCATTCGATCTGGTCACCGTCAAAATGGTTGTTCCACAACTCTTCTGCGTAATGTGCGATCATCGGCTCCATTGCCCGGATGCGCTTGGCGACGAGTGTGGGAAGAACCAGTTTGCGATGGTGTTGATGGCTGGGGTCGTCGCCGGTGGCAAGAACATGGATGGCGTGCCCGCCCCCGCCCAGGTCGAAGATGCTCGGTAAACCCTGCGCAGAGTGGACCAGGACGCCGGTGAGATTGGACGAGAAGTCCGCAGTGCGATGGAGCGCTTCGGTGACTAGTTCCCAACTCGAGACCAGGTAGAAGTCGGTCTCGGGAATCCGGTACACCGGGTGATCTCGCCGCAGGGCCGCATAGAGCGGATAGGGGTTCTCGACGTTCGAAGGAGCAAAGGGATCCATGTCGAATGAGGTGGTCACCGCTTCAGAATCCCGGTCCACGGCAGCCCTGTCAATTGATGAAAATGCATGATGACCTGCGATTTCAATCAATTCTCACGATGCGTCGAGAGGTGGCTTCGAGTGCAGGTCATAACGCTGAACGCACAGCGAGAATTGAGAATTGTCGCTATATTCGTCTCATGGTGAGACGGATCGACCCCGATGCTACCGACTGGCTGGCCGGTGGAAACCGTCGGGAACTGGCCGTCGATCGCATTTATCAGGTGGCCGCAGAACTGATACGCGATCGCGGGTTCGACTCCATCAGCGTCGACGACGTGGCCGAGCGCGCCGGGTGCTCACGGGCCACCCTGTACCGCTATGTGGGCGGCAAAGCGGCTATTCGCGACGGAGTGATGGCGCGGAGTGCGGCAGCAGTAGCTCGGGAAGTCTCTGCCGCCGTGGCGTCGTTGACCGGCAAGGCGCGGGTTGTCGAGGCAATTCTTGTCTCGGTTCGCGCCATTCGCGCCGACGCCGCAGTCAGTGACGGACTGGCCGCGGCCCGGGCAACCGGGATGGACAACTACGTGACGTCGTCGAAACTGCTCGGTGACACGGCAATCGAACTCGCAGGCCTCGACGCCGGAGATGAAACATCACAATGGGTGGTCCGGATAGTGCTGGCGCTCCTGGCCTGGCCACTGGCCGATGAAGGGTCCGAACGGCGCATGGTCGAATCGTTTATTTCGTGACATCAGTTGCTTCCGCAGCATCGCGCAGATCGCGTTTGAGTACCTTACCGGCCGCAGAGAGGGGTAGCGCGTCGACAAACTCGATCGAACGCGGTGCTTTAAAAGCAGAGACAAGCGATTTCGTATGCACACGAAGTTCGTCGAGGTCTGCCTGGGCGCCGGGCTGTAGAACTACTACTGCGTGAACCCGCTCGCCCCACTTCGGATCCTTGACTCCTACAACGGAACATGCCGCAACCGCCGGATGCTGTGCCAAGGCATTCTCGACTTCGGTCGAGTAGACATTCTCGCCGCCCGTGATGATCATGTCCTTGATTCGATCGACGATGAACAGATACCCCTGCTCGTCGAGGTATCCGGCATCGCCGGTGTGCATCCAACCGCCATCGAGGGCTGCGGCTGTCTCATCCGGCAGATTACGGTAGCCGAGCATCAAATGATCACCACGAGTGACGATTTCGCCCACAGTGCCCGAACGAACTTCGTTGCCTTCCGGGTCGACAATCTGCACTTCGCAATGGGGGAGCGCACGACCGGCCGATCGAAGTAGATCACCGCCGCGTAGGTGATCGGCGGCGCTCAGTACAGTGATGTGCGCCGTCTCGGTCATACCGTATCCCTGCGTGAAGCCGCTACGAGGAAAGAGCTTCATGGCACGTTGGAGCAGTGCCGGTGAAATGGGGGAGGCCCCGTATCGGACCACCTGAACACTCGAAAGGTCATAGGCATCAATATCGTCGGCGGTGACCAGCATGTGAAGCATGGTTGGCACGACGCCCACAGTGGTTGGCCGGTGACGGTCGATTGCCTCGAGCATGATGCGAGGTGAGAACGCCGGCAGGAAGATTTGCGTGCCGCCCATCACGTTCTGGGCCATCCAACTCGCGATGCCGGCGATGTGGAACAGTGGGTTCGCAAGCAGATTGACCCCGTCGGAGATGGCGGGTTTACCGGCGGCCAAGGTTCCCAGCGTCGACGTCATCAAGCCTTTGTGACTGACCATCACACCTTTTGAGCGTCCTGTTGTGCCGCCGGTATAGAGCAGCAGTGCAACGGCGTCGTCGCCGATTCTGCAATCCGGGACGGGTTCGGAATCGGCAATCAGTGCGTCGTAGTCGATCATGCCGTTCGGCGTGCTTCCGGAACCGCAGTACACGACACGCGTCAGATCAGGGCACAGTGTGCGCAGTTCCGGAACCAAAGGTGCGGAATTCTCATCGATGACGAGAATCGTCGATCCCGAATCGGTTAGTGCATAGGCTATTTCCGCAGCATTCCACCGAGAGTTGAGCGGGCTGACGGTTGCGCCTGACCACCAGCCGGCCAAAATAGTCTCGTGACACCGGTCCGAATTCAACGCGAGTAGCGCTATGCAGTCACCTTCGCCTGCGCCGAGTCCGTGTGCGAGTCGTGCTACCCGATCAATCGACTCGGAGGCTGTGAACACTCGCTCACCGAAGACGGTCATCGGGCGCTGAGGTGATTCGCGCAGGGCACGATGAACGAACTGGGTCAGAAACACGACTGTCCTCCGAGGTCTGAAATGTCTACGCCAGAATCATCGCACCGTCGGAGGACACGTGCTGCTTCGAGGACCACAAAAGAAACTGGCCAAAGTACCCACCGGCGAGAGTCGCGGCGTGCGAGAGTTCTCAGGTGCGCGAATTCGGAGTGGTGTTGCTCGGTGCCCTCGTCCTCCCACTGGCAGCGTTCGGGGTGGCCGGAGCCGTGCCCGAGGCAACGTCGTTCGGTGATACCACGTCGGTCGGCGTCCACAATTCCTACGAGAAGTCGACCTTCCCGTACTTTGCCGACGCCCTCGACTCCGGCGCAGGCCTCCTCGAACTCGATCTGTGGTCCAACGGCGGCGGTGCGGACTGGCGCGTTTCGCACATGAATCCGTTTGCCAGTGACAGTAACTGCGTCGGCGCGCAGGATGCGGCCGGACTGCGCAGTGGTTTTCGAGATCAGGGACTCGCCGGCTGCCTGGCAGATATGAGGGCTTGGCACGATGCCAATCCCGAACATTCGCCCGTGATGATCAAGCTCGAACTCAAAGACGGATTCACCGCCGGGTACGGTCGCGGGCCTGCCGATCTTGATGCCCTGATCCTCGGTACTCTAGGCGACGCCGTCTTTGCCCCGGCCGATCTGGTAGCCGATAAATTCTCGACGCCGGACGCCGCAGTGACACAGCAAGGTTGGCCGACGGTAAGCGAGATGGCTGGCAAATTTATCTTCGAGTTGATTCCCGGAACTATCGAGGAAGGTAATCCGCTCGACACGTACTGGACCGACATCGAGTATGCGACGCATCTGCGAGATCTCGCGGCAACAAATCGGCTTGCTCTCGCGGCAGCGTTCCCGGCGGTACACGTCGCGGCTCCGGGCGATCCGCGCATTGCCCGCTACTCGGACCCGTCGGTCCGGGTCTGGTTTGTGCTCTTCGACGGAAATGCACTCGAATACAGTAGTGGTGCAGTAGATTCGAGCTGGTATCACGCACGCGGGTACCTGTTGATCATGACCGACGCACACAAAGTGTTACCGGCAATCGACGGTACACATGCATCCGAATCCGAAGCCAGAGATCGGCTGGACCGGTTGGCCGGTGATCACGCGAGTTACATCACCGCCGACTGGTCGAGCCTTCCGGGCGTTCTGTCCACCGTAATTCAGCGGCGCTGAGAACTATCCGTGTGTGGCGACACAGGTTGCCTCTGCCAATTTTCGGACTTTTCCGACTGATCTCGAGGATCCCTCGAATTCGAACAGGATTTCGATTACGGTGGGGGAATGTTCGATCCGGGGGTGGGGATTTTCGGTAGCTCGGCACAGCTGAGTGGTACCGAAACTGACTGCGCCCTCGTCGATTTGATGGCCGAGTTGCATGCGTGTGAGGCGATGCTGGTCGAGCGGAAACTGGCGGTGGTAGCGGAGTTCTTCACCCGCCGTAGCGGCGAGCATGTCGAGGGTGGGGCGTGGACGTCGTCGGCGCACGAGTTGGCCGAATCCGAGGTCGGTGCAGTGCTCACGATGGGGCGTGCCGCGGCCGGAAAGCTCATCGGGTTGGGGTTCGCACTCAAGACGCGGTTGCATCGGACGCGGGCGGCGATGGCGCGCGGTGAACTCGACTTCTACCGGGTGTCGTTGATCGAGTCGGCGACCGCGAATGTCGGTGACGAGTTGATCGACGAGGTCGAACGTTTACTTCTCGAGCAGGTGTTGGCCCCACCCGTGGACGGTGGGACCGGGTTGACGGGACGACGGTTGACGGCGGCGATCGATCGGATCGTGGCCCGCGTTGATCCGGAAGGGCTACGGGAGCGCCGACGCCGAGCCCTCGCCGACAGGTTCGTTGGGGTCAGTGCCGCCGAGGACGGGATGGCCCGCATCCTGGGCAGTATCCCGGCGGAGCAGGCTCGGGCGTTTGACGGGCGGTTGCGGGAGTTGGCGATGTCGGTCTGCCGTCATGATTCCCGCACGTACGAGCAGCGCCGCGCGGATGCGTTGGGCGTGCTGGTTAGCGGTTCGACGGTGTTGGTGTGTGACTGCGGCCGTGATGATTGCCCGCAGGACCGCAGTGGTCTGATCGTTGTGCGTCGGCCGTTGGTGCATGTGGTGATGTACGAAACCACTCTGGATACGGACTCGGATGAGCCGGCCCATTTGGATGGATACGGCGTGATCAGCGCCGAGCATGCCCGCGACATCGCGAAAGACGCCACCGTGCGGGAAGTACGGGTTCCGGCAGACCCCATACCCGCAGATCCTGTGCCTGTGCCTGCGTCGGCGCTTGTGTACCGTCCCGGCGCCGCATTCGACACCTGGTTACGCGTCTTCGCGGGCAGCTGCCAGTGGCCGCACTGCGATGTCCCGGCCTGGAACTGCGACCTCGACCACAACGATCCGTTCAACCACACCGATCCCGCCCGCGGTGGGCGGACGGTGGCGTCGAATCTGAGTGCGTTCTGCCGGAACCATCACCGCCTCAAGCATTCCGGATCCTGGCGGATCGACCCGAACCCGGATCGCAGTATCACCCTGACCTCGCAGACCGGGCATCGCTACCGAACCCGACCGGCCGGGCTACTCGCCGGAAGGCAGGAACCACCACCACCGGAAGGCGGCACCCGGCGACGAACACGACTGGAGAACAAAGCTGCCCGCATCCGGGCCGAACGCAAACGACGAACAACCCGCCGGAAACCGAAAACCAGAAAACCCACACCCCACAAACCCGTCGACTACGGCGCCGACCCGCCGCCATTCTGAGGTGTCACGACCTCCCTGAACTTGCCACGGCAGGCAGAATGGGCACATGCGCAGTGTTACGTGGAACCCCGAAACCTACGGTCGATACGCCGACGAACGTTCACGCCCTTATGTCGACTTGATCTCGCGGATAGCAGCGCAGACGCCGGCTAGGGTCGCGGACCTCGGATGCGGCTCAGGGGCACTGACCGGGATGCTCGGCGAGCGTTGGCCGGATGCTCGTGTGGTGGGGACCGATTCTTCGCCGGAGATGGTGGCACAGGCACCCACCGATCTGCCGGGCAACGTCACGATCGCGCTGCAGGACATCAACGAGTTCGATGCCACCGGCTACGACGTCATTGTGAGTAATGCTGCATTGCAATGGGTTCCGAACCATCGTGAGCTGATCGACGCATGGGCCGATGCCATGACGCCAGGGTCGTGGATCGCGTGGCAGGTTCCCGGTAACTTCGACGCCCCGTCGCACGCTTTGATGCGTGAACTTGCCGAGTCGTCGAGGTGGCGTGATCGTGTGGGTGGCGTCTTGCGTGGACCCGAGGGCGTTGACGACCCGGCACGTTATGCGGCCAGGTTGCACGCCCACGGGTTCGATGTCGATGCCTGGGAAACAACGTACATTCATGTGCTGGCCGGTGATGACCCCGTTCTGGGCTGGGTTCGCGGAACAGGTCTGCGTCCGGTGCTCGACGTACTGAGTGAAGCCGATTCTCTCGAGTTCGAGCAGGAGTACTCCGCGATGCTCCGCGAGGCCTATCCGCCCACAGTCGCAGGCACCCTGTTTCCGTTCCGGCGAGTCTTTTGCGTAGGCCGGAAATCCGGTGACTAATCCGCTGTCACAAACCCTTCCGACACCATCCAATCTCGTGCAACTTCAGCAGGCTCTTTGCCGTCGACGTCCACCTGGCGATTGAGTTCGGTCATTACTTCGTCGGTAAGACGAGCCGAGATTGGTGCCATGACCTCGGCTACCTGCGGATGATCCTCGGCAAAGCCCTTGCGCATGACAAGCGCTGGATTGTATTTGGGGAAGAACGACAGATCGTCCTCGAGTAGTACGAGGTCGAGGGCGATGATGCGTCCGTCGGTGGTAAATACCTCGCCGAACTTGCACTGGGTACCGTCGGCTGTCGCCTGATAGATGATGCCGGTCTGCAAGATCTGGCGCTGGGCACGCGAAGCGTCGAAACCGTATTTAGCTGCGAGACCGGGGAATCCGTCTTGCCGGACGTTGAATTCGGTTTCGACGCACGTTACTGCAGCACCGGGATCGGATTCGACCAATTTCGCGTAGTCGGAGACCGTCTTGACGCCGGTCTTCTCTGCCGTCTCCTTGCTCATGGCCAATGCGTACGTATTGTTCATCGGCGCCGGATCGGTCCAGACCATGTCGTTGGCAGCCAGATCCGCATCGCGGACGGCTTCGAACTGCGCCTGCGAATCGGGTAGCGGGATCTCGTTTCCGAGATAGTTGATCCACCCGGTACCGGTGTATTCGTAGGCAAGATCGATCTGCCCGTTGAGTTGGGCGTCGCGGGTGCTGTTGGAACCTTGAATGTTGGTGAGGTCTCGAACCTCGGCGCCCGCAGCGGACATCGCGAATTCGATGATGTATCCGAGGATTATCTGTTCGGTGAAGTCCTTGGACCCGACGGTTACCTTCACGCCTTCGAGCTCCGGAACGGGTTGGATACTTCCGGGCCCAACCGCGAGGGGAAGTGCGCCGCCGGATTCCAGTCCGCACGACGCCACTAGGGCGAAACCGAGTGCGGCTGCGGTGAGTTTCCAACCGCGTGTACGTCGCGTTGTCATCGCAATCCCTTGGGTCCGAGGAACTGTTCCGCCAGTGCGCCCAGCCAGTCGATGAGCAGAGCGAGCGATACAGCCAGCACTGCGCCCACTACCAGCGTCACGTTGTCACGCAGTTTGTACCCGGTGTCGATCATGATCCCGAGTCCGCCGGCACTGACCAGGAAGCACAGAGTTGCCGTTCCTACCGCGAGGACCAATGAAGTACGAAGACCGGCAAGGATGTACGGAACAGCCATCGGGAATTCGAGTTGTCGCAAGATGGTGAGCGTCGACATGCCTTGTCCGCGTCCTGCATCGATGAGAGTCTCGTCTACCTGTTGATAGCCGAGAATCGTGTTGCGCAGCACCGGAAGCAACGAATAGAACGCGATGGGAAATACGCCGATCCAGAATCCGGTGGTGCGAGTGGCGAGATAGAACAGGACCAGTAGGCCGATGGCCGGTGCGGCCGCGCCGATGTTGGCTATTCCCACGAAGAACGGCGCCAGGCGGGTGAATCTCGGTCTGGTCAGCAGCGTGCCGAGCGGCACGGCTATCGCCACGACGATGATGACCACCGCCGCGGTGAGCAGGATGTGCTGCCAGGTGAGCGTCGTAATGTTTTCGACGTTGATACTGGCTTTCTGCGTTGCGTTGAGATCACGGCTGAAGGCCCAGACCAGCACTCCGACTACAAGTATCAGTACGACAACTGGTTGGACCAGCAGTCGCATTCTTTCCGCACGTCGGGTGGCGGCCTGCTCTGCGGTACCGGCCTCTGTAGCTGCAGTAGCGGATGCCGTAGAGAGATCTTCGGTCGACGTGCTCACTCCGGAACATCCTCGTCGTGATCGTGTGCGTGCTCCTCACGCATCTCCGAAAGATGGCTTACCAGTGTGTCGATAGTGATCAGACCGACGTATTCGCCGCGACGACCGGTGACCACCGTCGACGCATTGCTCTCGGCGAGCAGAGCTTCGAGCGCATCTTGCAAGGTCGACTGAATCGACACGGCTTCGCCGATCTCGTTGCCGATGCCGCGGAGCGACGACGCGTGAGCCAGATGCGACGGCGACACCCACCGCAGCGGGCGCCCGCGCTGATCGAGTATCAACGCCCACTTCCACTTGCGTGCTGCGAGTGAACTTCTCAGCTCATCCACTGAGTCGGTCTCCCGCGCAGTGAGGCATTGCTTGAGTTTGATCTGCCGCACGCGCGTGAGTGTCAGCTGTTTGAGAGAGGCGTCGGCGCCGACAAAGCCCGCGACCATATCGTTGGCAGGGTTGGCGAGGATAGCTTCGGGAGTGTCGTACTGCATGATCGTGGATTGGTTGCCCAGCACGGCAATTCGATCACCGAGTTTGACTGCTTCGTTGAAATCGTGGGTGACGAACACGATTGTCTTCCCGAGTTCCGTTTGCAGACGCATCAACTCGTCCTGCAAAAGACCGCGAGTGATGGGGTCGACAGCTCCGAAGGGTTCGTCCATCAACAGGACCGGGGGATCGGCGGCAAGTGCTCTAGCTACGCCGACGCGCTGCTGCTGACCGCCGGAGAGTTGCCGGGGATAGCGGTCTCGGTACGTATCCGGATCCAGCCCCACCAGATCCAGCATCTCGTCGGTGCGGGCCGCAATCCGCTTCTTGTCCCACCCGATCAATCCTGGAACTGTTGCTACGTTTTTTGCAATCGTGAAGTGGGGGAACAACCCGGCCTGCTGAATCGAGTAGCCGATGCCGCGTCGTAGCTTGTCCGGGTCGATCGACAAAGCGTCCTTGCCGTCGATGGTGATCTTGCCGGAAGTCGGTTCGATGAGCCGATTGATCATCCGCATTGTGGTGGTCTTACCGCAGCCCGACGGACCGACAAAAACAACGATTTCACCGGCAGGAACAGTGAGGGATACGTTGTCGACGGCCGCCGCTTTCTGCCCCGGGTACCGCTTGGTCACTGATTCCAGGACGATCTCGACCCCGGAAACCGTGTGATCGCTGGTGACGTCGTGAGAGATGGTTTCAGTCACTGGAGGCCCTTCGATGTAGTGAGCCGGCCGATGACGACGTAGATACCGTCGAGAATCAGAGCCAGAATGACGATGAGTACCGTGCCGGTCAGCGCCTGCGGAACAGCGGTGGGGCTGCCGACGCGTGATAGTCCGGAGAAGATCAAGTTGCCCAGACCTGGGCCTTTTGCGTAGGCGGCGATCGCCAGGATGCCCATCAGCATCTGAGTGCTGACCCGCATACCGGTCAGGATCGACGGCCACGCGATAGGCAGTTCTATGCGGCTGAGAACGCGTAGACGATTCATCCCCACGCCACGTGCGGCGTCGGTGATCGCGGGATTGACCGCGTCGAGACCGATGATGGTGTTTCTGATGATCGGCAGTAGCGCGTAGAGAATCAGCGCGGTGATGGTGGGTGCGACACCCAGGCCGAGAATCGGAATGAGAAGTCCGAGAAGAGCAAACGACGGAACCGTCAGAATCGTGCTCGCCAGCGCTGTTGCCACCGACGAGCCGATAGGGCTGCGGTACACAAGAATTCCGATGGCCACCGCGGCGATCGTTGCAATGATCACCGACTGAATGACTGCCGAGACATGCAGATACGAATCGGTCAACAACTGTTGTCGCCGTTCGACGATAAATTCCCACAATGCGCCCATTTTTCCGAACCGACCTTCTTTCGGATTGCTGTTCGCTCGATCGAGTACCCGTCACGCAGTTCCGATACACGAGCATCGTTCGCGGCGCGAAGAGTTTCCGTTGACACTCGTCCAAAAAGTTCAGTACCGCAAATATTTCCGATAGCTGCGTGTCGCATCTGCTCTTGGCAGACAAAAACAGCCGGCGTCACTCCGCGAATAATGTGCGGTGCGACGCCGGCTGTTCGGCAACCGTGAAGTCGAGACGATAGGGGCTCTGGGGCGGATTACGAGCTGGCAGTACCTACTGAGACAGGTTCGTCGACGGAATCGTTTGTGCTTGCTTTGGTGCGTCGGAGGTTGTCCAGTGCTGCAGCGCCAGGTCCGATGAAGACGAGCAGTAGCAAGGACCAGCAGAACAGGACTACCGAGTCTCCGTCATTCTGGATGGGCAGCGCACCGTCGGGCTGATGCTTCCAGAAGTAGGCAACAGCCATCGAACCCGATGCGATGAAAGCTGCTGCGCGAGTACCGAGTCCGACGATGATCAACGCTCCGGCTACCAGTTCGATCGTCGCTGCCCAGCCGCCGGGCCATTCCGTCCACGACGATGTGTTACCGCCCCAAGGCGCTACCGGCCATCCGGTCAGTGTCGACAGGCCGTGGCAGAGAAACAGGAAGCCGACAACGACGCGGAATGCTGCGATGCCCCACGGCGCCGCTGTGTTGGATGTGTTTTTCACTCGAGGAGCATTGCACACATTTGTTTGGTTTGCCTACCCTAAAAACTGGACGATTGTCCGAAGGTTGCGCGAGTGTCCGACTCAGGCCCAGCTGAGCGCATCCTCATTGGACAGGCGCGGCAGGCGGTCGAACCACGGGTTCTCGCCGGGGTGGCCGATGTTCACTACGAGGGTGGTCTTGAGGCGGCCGTCGGCGAAGAACTCTCCGTCGATGCCGGCGGCGTCGTAACCGGCCATCGGACCGGCAACCAGACCCTGTGCGCGGACGGCCAGAATGAAGTAGCCCGCCTGCAATGCGGCATTGAACTGGCTGGTCGACGTACGGGCGGCTTCGTCGGCCTCGAAGTAGTCCTTCATTTCCGGGCGGATGGGGAACAGTGCCGGAATGTGCTCGTAGAACTTGGTGTCGACGGCGAGAACTGCGACGGCCGGGGCGGAAGCCGTCTTGGCCTTATTGCCATCGGCCATGTGCTCCACGAGGCGAGCTTTGCCCTCTTCGGTGCGAACGAAGTGCACGCGCAGCGGGTTGGTGTTGGCTGCGGTCGGTGCCCACTTCGCGAGTTCCCAGATCGCGGTCAGTTCGTCGTCAGTGACGGGTTCGGCGGAGAACGAGTTGGCCGAGCGAGCCTCGGTGAAGAGAAGTTCTCGCCCAACTGCGTCGAGTTGTTGTGAGGTGAAGGGGGTGGCTGCGTCGAGCGACATGATGCGTTCCGTTCCGTGATGTGTAACCGGAATCCCGGTATTACGAGTTGCTAGTAAAAACATAGTGCCTAGGTTGACGTTAGCACCTCAGCTAGGATGGGGAAATGCCGAGCGAGAGCGGGACCGATCACCAGCCACGGGTCTGCGATGCGGCGTTGGCGCGTGCGTTCGGCTTTCTTGGCAAACGCTGGAACGGTGTAATCCTTGCGACGCTGCTCGGTGGGCCTGCTGGATTTGCCGAACTCAAGCGGGCGGTCAGTGGAATCAGCGACTCCGTGTTGTCTGATCGACTAACGGAATTGGCAGGCGCTGGTCTGGTGATTCGCACCGTCGACGCAGGTCCGCCCATTGCGGTGGCGTACGAACTCACGGCGTCGGGACAGGCCTTGCTCCCCGCGCTGAGTGAACTGACGACCTGGGCAGCCGAGAATCTGCCGGTCACCGACTGCTCTGGCTGACTGTCGATCCGAAGTCCCAGCCCGACTGATCCGATTCGTGCACGCTTCCCGGACAGGCACGCAACGTGGTTGCAACGTGCACCGCAATAGTGTTCTGGATCACACCGAATTTGCAGTTCGTGAATCGGTGCGCAGTATCGGTCCAAGCTCGCTACCGGTGGCGAATACGGACAAGGCTCCGTGGGTTGAGAAAACAGCCCACGGAACCGCCCCGCCGGAGCGGCAGGGCGAACCGCCCGGACACCGGACGACAAGGAGTCCTGGTGTCCCTCGCGGCGGATGCTCCAGCGGTAGAACTTGGCTGGTCGGAATTACCCGAAACCTGTCCCGCGCTTCTTCCTGGCCGGCCATCGTTGGCGATGTGCCTGACCGAACCGCCGCGCGGGCTCGCGGACATTGCATCGCTGGTATTGGCAGCACCGTGGTTGCTGCGTTCACCGCGCGGCGACGGACATCCAGTTCTGGTGCTGCCCGGGCTGTTGGCTTCGGACGCGTCGACTCTGGCAATGCGCGCTTACCTGCGTTTTCTCGGGTACCGAGTCCACGGCTGGAACCTCGGTATCAATACCGGGCCGACGCCCCAGGTTGTCGACGGCCTGCCTGAGGTCCTCGCGGAGCTCGCAGATCGCTACGACAACCCGGTGTCCGTGATCGGGTGGAGCCTCGGCGGCATCTACGGCCGCCAACTTGCGCGGGATCTCCCGCACGCCGTGCGCCAAGTGATCACTCTGGGAAGTCCGTTCGGGCTGAGTAACCTGCAGCAGACACGCGTCGGTGCGCTGTATTCGCGCATGTCCGGCAACCATGCGATTCTCCCACCCGTCAACGGTATCGAGTGGGAACTCGGGCACCCGCTACCCGTTCCGACAACGGCGCTCTACTCCAAGCGAGACGGTGTGGTTCCCTGGCAGGTGTGCCGTGACTTTCCCTCGGATCGTTCGGAAAGTGTTGCGGTGCATGGCAGCCACATGGGTTTGACGCACAATCCGTCGGCGCTGTGGGCTGTGGCCGATCGACTCGCGCAGGCCGCAGATACCTGGGAACCGTTTGTCGTTCCCAGGCATCTGCGGCGGCTTTATCCGCGCTGAACTGCGCTTGCTGAGCCGCGCCTACTGAGCCTTGGGGACGCGGATGATCAGGGCGTCGCCCTGCCCGCCGCCGCCGCACAGTGCGGCCGCGCCGATTCCGCCGCCGCGGCGCTGTAATTCCAGTGCCAGGTGCAGGGCGATGCGGGCACCGGACATCCCGAGGGGGTGCCCGACGGCGATGGCGCCGCCGTTGACGTTGACCTTCGCCGGATCGAGGCCCAGTTCGCGGGTGGAGGCGATACCGACAGCGGCGAACGCTTCGTTGATCTCGACGAGATCGAGATCGGTGGGGGTGATGCCTTCCTTCGCGCAGGCCTTCGCGATGGCCCGCGCCGGCTGGGACTGCAGGGTGGAATCCGGTCCGGCGACGACACCGTGCGCACCGATTTCCGCGATCCAGGCCAGGCCGAGTTCTTCGGCCTTCGTTTTGCTCATCACGACGACGGCGGCGGCGCCGTCGGAGATCGGCGATGCCGATCCGGCGGTGATGGTGCCGTCCTTGCTGAACGCGGGACGCAGTGTGCCGAGGGATTCGGCGGTGGTGTCGGCGCGGATGCCTTCGTCCTGGGCGAAGACGATCGGATCGCCTTTGCGTTGCGGGATGGAGACGGGGACGACTTCGTTGTCGAAGAGGCCGTCTTTCCAGGCGCGGGCGGCGTTTTGGTGTGAGGCTGCGGCGAACGCGTCCTGGTCGGCGCGGGTGATGTGGGTGTCGTCGTGTTGGTTGACCTGCTCGGTGAGCAGTCCCATCGCCTGGTCGGTGAAGATGTCGTGCAGGCCGTCGTAGGCCATGTGGTCACGCATCGTGACGTCGCCGTACTTGAAGCCTTCGCGGCTTTTTTCGAGCATGTGCGGTGCGCGGGACATCGATTCCTGCCCGCCGGCGACGACGATGTCGAATTCGCCGGCGCGGATCATCTGATCGGCCAGGGCGATGGCGTCGACACCGGAGAGGCATACCTTGTTGATGCTCAGGGCGGGAACGCTCATCGGGATGCCCGCGGCGACGGCGGCTTGGCGGGCCGGCATCTGGCCGGCGCCGGCGGTCAAAACCTGACCCATGACGACGTACTCGACCTGCTCGGGTGCGAGGCCGGCCTTGTCCAGGGCGCCTTTGATGGCGATGCCACCGAGATCGGACCCGGACAGATCCTTCAAGGAACCCATCAATCGACCCATCGGGGTCCGGGCTCCGGCAACAATCACAGAACTGGTCATGTCAGGTCTACTTTCAATTCGGTTCCGGTTGAGCGGACAACATCGTCGACGCTGACGCCGGGGGCCAGTTCACGCAGGGTGAGTGTGCCGCCGTCGGTGACGTCGATGACCGCGAGGTTCGTGATAATCCGATCTACGACGCCCTGGCCGGTCAGAGGCAGGGTGCACGTGTCGACGATCTTGGGGTTGCCGTCGCGATCGGTGTGTTCCATGACCACGATGACACGGCGGGCACCGTGGACGAGGTCCATCGCGCCGCCCATACCCTTGACCATTTTGCCGGGGACCATCCAGTTGGCGAGGTCGCCGGTCTTCGAGACCTGCATGCCACCGAGAACTGCTGTGTCGATGTGGCCGCCGCGGATCATGCCGAAGGAGAGAGCGGAATCGAAGTATGCCGCACCGGGATTGACGGTGACAGTTTCCTTGCCCGCGTTGATGAGGTCCGGGTCGACCTTGTCCTCGGTGGGGTACGGGCCGGTGCCCAGGATCCCGTTTTCCGAGTGAAGAACTACCCGGACGTCCGAAGTGAGGTACCCGGGGATCAAGGTGGGGAGACCGATTCCGAGATTCACGTATTCGCCGTCGATCATCTCGGCGGCGGCACGGGCAGCCATGTCGTGACGGGTCCAACCGGTCACTGCCATTGATGCGGTCATCGTGATGCTCCTTCGGACGCGCTGACGGTTCGCTTTTCGATTCGTTTGTTCTGGGGTCCGGTGTGGACAACACGTTGGACGAATACCCCGGGAAGATGAACCGAGGCCGGGTCGATCTCGCCGGGCTCGACCAGTCGTTCGACCTGGGCGATGGTGATTCGCCCCGCCATCGCGGCGAGGGGGTTGAAGTTCATCGCCGTCTTGTCGAAGACGAGGTTCCCTTCGGTATCGCCCATGACCGCGTGAACCAGCGCGTAGTCGGCTGTGATTGCTTCTTCCATCACGTAACGCTTGGTGCCGAAGGTGCGAGTTTCCTTGGGCGGCGACGCAATTGCGATCGAGCCATCGGTGTTGTAGCGCCAGGGCATGCCGCCGTCCGAGATGGGGCTACCGACGCCCGCCGGCGTGAAGAACGCCGGGATTCCGGTTCCGCCGGCGCGCAGACGTTCCGCCAGTGTTCCTTGCGGCGTCAGTTCCACTTCGAGTTCACCAGCTAGGTACTGACGCGCGAATTCCTTGTTCTCGCCGACATACGACGCTGTCACACGCCGAATTCGACCGGCAGCCAGCAGGATTCCGAGTCCGTGATCGTCCACACCGCAGTTGTTGGAGAACACTTCGAGGTCTCGTGCGCTGGTTGCGGCGATCGCTTCGATCAAGGCGTCAGGGATTCCGCACAGTCCGAATCCTCCGACAGCCAGGGTTGCGGCGTCGGTGATGTCGGCGACAGCTTCGGTCGCGGACTCGTACACCTTTGTTGCCATCGTCATCTCCCCATCTTGCGTTCATCTGATGAACGCATTGCTTTACTCTGGGTGAATTCAACTATGTGCAGTTCCAGCAATCAATGTTGAGGGGACCGACGATGGAAATTGGTCGGTGGGCGAGCAATCCCTTCAAATACGTTCACTCAGTGAACGCTATGATGGCCACGTGGAGTCCAGGGAGCAAGCGCCGCACATGGTGGCTCGGGTGGCAGCGGTATTGCGTGCGGTGGCGGCGTCGGAACCAGACGGCGCGTCGACTACCGAATTGAGCCGGACGGCCGATCTCGCTCGCCCGACCGCGCACCGATTGCTGACGTCGTTGGCGGAGGAAGGCCTGGTAGACCGCGACGCCAAGAGTGGGCGTTGGTCGCTGGGACCGGAGTTGTATCTGCTGGGAACTGCCGCGGGAAGTCGATACGACATCACCGACTATGCGCGCGACGTTCTCGAAGACCTGGCCCGTCTCACGGGAGAGAGTGCTTTCTTGTCTGCCCGCCGAGGCGACGAGACGGTATGTGTCCTGCGGCAAGAGGGAAGCTTTCCGCTGCGATCGCACGTGCTCCATGAAGGAAAACGATTTCCGTTGGGTGTCGCATCGGCCGGTCTGGCGATCCTGAGTCACTCACCGGCCGACGAGGTCGACAGCTATCTGGCGCGCAAAAACCTCACAACGGAGTGGGGAGAGGACCACAGTGCGGAGTCCATTCGCCGTCGAATCAGCCTGACCCGCGCCGTCGGCTATGCGGTCAATCCCGCCCTCCTTGTCGAGGGGAGTTGGGGAATCGGCGCTGCCGTCTTCGACCGGCGGGAACGGCCGGCGTGGGCTCTGAGCTTGACGGGTGTCGAGACTCGGTTCCGCCCGGACCGGATCCCCGAATTGGGAAAACTCTTGCTCGAGCAGGCACATATTCTGACAACCCGGCTCAAAACCCATACCGTGCCGTAGGTTTCGCAGATCGCGGCCTGTCTACCTGAGTAGGAACTCGATCGTGACTCGTTCGAATGCTTCCTTCGCTTCGATCATGACCCAGTGTCCGCAGTTCGGGAAGATATGCAACTCGGCGTTCGGTATGAGCCGCATCGGGATCATCGGCATGTCCGGCGGGCATTGACGGTCGTCGAGACCCCAGGTAAGCAGTGCGGGGCATTGCACGTTGTGCATCATGGACCAGTACGGTGGCAGGTTCGAATCGATCATCTTCTTCTGCTGCGCTGCAAAGGATGTGGACCCGTACATCGCTGCAAGGCTCTTGTGGGATTCGGGATCCTTGGCGCTTTCCCAGCGTTCCTCGATACGTTCCGCGGTGATGAGGCTGGGGTCGTACACCATGCATCGAAGCCAGCGAATCAATTTTTCGCGAGTGGGGCCGTCGGCGAAATCCTGAAGTAATCGAGTGCCCTCACTCGGGTTCTGGCTGAAAATGTTGGGACCAACTCCGCCGATCGTGATCAGTTTCTTCACTCGCTCGGGGTGCCTCATTGCCACGGTGGACCCGACGACACCGCCCATCGAGTTGCCGATCATCGCAGCAGATTCGATGCCCAGTGCATCCATGAATCGAATGACTGCGGAACTGGCCGTGACCACGGGATGTCCGTCGACGGGATCGCTGATGCCGAAGCCGGGGAATTCCAGTACGTAGCAATGAAAGTGTTCGGCGAAGGTGCCCAGATTGCCGCGGTAGTTTCGCCATCCGCTGACTCCGATTCCGGAGCCGTGCAACAGAATCAGAGGTTCACCGTCGCCCGCCTCGTGATAGCGCAGCACTCCCTTGGAGGTGGCGATTTCTCTCTTGGTCTCCTCGTAACTCGCGTCCATGGCGCAATACTAGAACACGTTCCAGTTGTGAGTGTAGGTATTCGTAGGGGGCAACCCTGATGTCATTCGGGGTGACACTGATACCTGGGGATGAACCACGGCCGGAAAGATGGGTCCAAGCCCTGATGCGCGACGCCCCGACTCGGCGGATAGTTGAAGCTGACGCGGAAAGTCGCCGCGGCGCTGCAAGGAAAGGTCTGTCCATGACGTCACCGATGAAGACCCGCAAGCTCACTCGCGCACGGTCCGGCGCAATGTTCGGTGGGGTGTGCGCCGGGATCGCACGCTACTTCGGGTGGAAGGCGTCGACGGTTCGGTTGCTGTTCGTGCTGTCGTGTCTGCTGCCCGGACCGCAATTCCTGATCTATCTCGTGATGTGGATTTTCATTCCGCGCGAGAAGATTTGAGCCCGCTGTTCAGCGTTTGCGGGACTTGAGTAGTTGTTTTGCCTCGTGCAACTCGTCCGGCGACAAGGGGGGTAGAGGTAATGGGTCTCGGTGCTTGCCCTCGGCGCGGAGTCCGTCGAGCATCACCGACAGGTATCGGCGCCATACCGTCGGGTTGACCGGTTGGACGAACTCGGTGAGCGCCCCCACCATGAAGATGAGTCCGAAGAAATCGGTGGCCACTGCATCAGCGCGGAGCATCCCGGCGTCTTGGGCTCGCCGAAAGATCTCTTCGACGGCAGGTTCGACGATGGATCGCTGACTCGCGATCTGCTCGCACCCGTCGTCCGTTCCGTTGAGGACATCTTTGAGTCCACGATTGACGGACATACGGCTGCAGGCGAATTCGGCAAATGTCACCAAGGCGTCCCAAGGATCCGGATTGGCGAGCGACGCCTCGGAAGCAGCCGCCATGTCGGCAAAGTTCTGCTGGAAGACTCCGTCGATCAACTCTTCTTTGTTTGCGAACCGCCGGTACACCGTGCCGACGCCGACACCGGCGCGGCGAGCGACGTCGTCGAGCGTGACATCGATGCCTTCTTCCGCGTACAGCTCGCGCGCGGCGTCGATGATCAATCGCCGGTTGCGGGCGGCGTCGGCGCGAAGTGGGCGCCCCATTGCGGTACTCATATGTCCAGTTTACTCATCAAGTGGAGACGTGGTCTCCATTTTGGTGTAGCGTTTTTGCTAACCGGAGAAGCCGTCTCCGCATAGCTCGGGCGAGGGAACATGTCAGAAACTGCTGAGTGGACTGAAATCGAGAAGTCCCCGGCGCCTTCAGGGGACAACCACGCAAAACGGTGGCTGATTCTCGCGGTTCTGGGAATTGCGCAGCTCATGGTGGTTTTGGACGCCACCATCGTCAACATCGCGCTGCCTGCAGCGCAGCGTTCATTGGAGTTCGGTGATTCCGATCGTCAGTGGATCATCACGGCATATGCGTTGGCTTTCGGTAGCTTGCTGCTGCTCGGGGGCCGGTTGAGCGACCTGTTCGGACGCAGGCGCACCTTTATCGTCGGGCTGATCGGATTTGCGGTTACCTCCGCAATCGGTGGCGCGGCGGTCAATTTCGAAATGCTTGTCGCCGCACGTGCAGGCCAGGGTGTCTTCGGCGCGCTACTTGCTCCCGCGGCACTGTCACTGCTGTCGGTGACCTTCACTGATCCGGCGGAACGGGCCAAGGCCTTCGGCATCTTCGGTGCAGTGGCAGGCGGCGGCGGCGCTATCGGATTGCTCCTCGGTGGCGCGCTCACCGAGTGGGTGGACTGGCGCTGGTGCCTCTATGTGAACCTGTTCTTCGCGGCAATCGCGTTGGTCGGGGCGGTGCTTCTGCTTGCGCCACACGTCACTACCGGAGCGAGACCCAAGCTCGACATTCCCGGAACAGTACTGGTGTCGATCAGCCTCTTCGGTATCGTCTTCGGGTTCTCGAAGGCCGAATCGAACGGTTGGGGTGCCGGTTCTACCATCGCGTGGCTGACCGCGGGTGTCGTCTTCATGGCCGCATTCATCTACTGGCAGACCAAGTCCGACCATCCGCTACTCCCACTGCGAGTGGTCACCGATCGGATCCGTGCCGGCTCGTATCTGGCGATCTTCCTTTCCGGTGCAGGCATGTTCGCGGTATTCCTGTTCCTGACCTACTACATGCAGTTGATCCTCGGATACACACCGATCGTGACCGGGCTGGCCTTCATGCCCATGGTGTTCGGAATCGTCACTGCGGCAACACTGTCGACGGCGGTTCTTCTGCCCAGGTTCGGGCCTCGCATCCTGATCACCAGTGGAATGGTCATCGCTGCAATCGGAATGATCATTCTGGCGCAGATTTCCGTGGACAGCACGTACGCCGTTCACATCCTGCCGGGGCTCGTTGTCACCGGTCTCGGTATGGGCAGCATCTTCGCGCCGTCGATGCAGGGTGCAACCTCGGGTGTGCGCTACGAAGACGCCGGGGTCGCGTCAGCCACGGTCAACACGATGCAGCAGGTGGGTGGTTCCATCGGAACCGCATTGCTCAGCACTATTGCGGCGTCGGCATCGACCAACTACCTCGTGGGTCGTGAATTGAACCCGCTCACTCAAGCGCAGGCAGCGGTCGAAAGCTACACCACGACGTTCTACTGGGCCGCGGCGATTTTTGCCGTCGGCGCTGTGCTGACAGGGCTGGTTGTCCGGAGCGGACTGCTCCCGGCAGCGCCCGAGAACGAACCGGTTCTGGTGCACTGACGAAAGTGTCGGGGTCGCCGCCGGTAGGTGGCGGCCCCGATCTTCTCGACTCAGCAGGGGCTGTCTGCGCTGGTTCCGTAGCGATGCATGACGTGGTCGAGTTGTTCGGTAGTGAGAGCCGGAACGGGGAGTTCGCGGTGGGTAGTTCGTGACGCGCGAAGGCCGTCGATGATGAAGCCGAGCACGCGGCGGTAGGACTCCGGGGCGTCGTCGCCGGTGAGATTCTGGGACAGCTTGATGGTGTGCATCAGCAAGGGGATGTCGCTGATTTCGAAGTCGTTGCGCAAGGTGCCTTCTTGCTTGGCGCGGTCGACGAGAGCGGCGGTGCTGCGCGTGATGCTGGTTCGGGCGCGGGTGAACGCATCGGAGGTGAATCGGGCGTCCATGAGCAGATCTCCGAAGCCGCGACTGTCCGCCATCCGCAGTGAAATGGTCTCCAGGTAGTGCACGAGTCCTTCCCACGCGTCAGGTATTTCGAGTGACGTTGCCGCAAGGGATTCGATCTCTGCGCAGCGGGAATCGAACAGGGCTTGGATCAACTCGTCCTTGCTGGCGAATCGTCGGTAGACGGTGCCGACTCCGACGCCGGCGTGGCGTGCGACGTCGGCGAGAGTGGCATCGAGACCCTGGGCGCCGAAAACTTCCCGTGCGGAGCAGAGGATGCGTTCGAGGTTGGCCTGGGCGTCGGCGCGCAGCCGGGGCTGTGCGCAGCTGTCCGACGGTCCCACACGTGGATCGGGGCTTGTTGTCGGCATCCTCACAGTCTACGACACTAAGCGGAACGCGACATTCCGCTAGTGCTATATTGCTAAGCGGAACGATTGGTTCCGATTAACTTCACGAGAGAAGCCTTCTATGAGCACGTCTGACATCTGGGTCGGGAGTAAAACGACCTCGATGATGGGTACGCGGAAGATCGGCTTCTCGGGCCGTGCCCTGCGGGCTCTCTCCGGTGACGGTGCGTTCATCCAGCTCATTCGTTTCGCTCTTGTCGGCGGAATCAGCAACATCCTCTACTTCGCCGCGTTCCTGGCCTTGCACGGCGACGGAGTTCTTGTCGCCAACGCCGTGGGCGCGGTATTGAGCACAATTCTGGCCAACGAACTTCATCGACGGCTCACCTTCCACGCTGCCGATCGCGTCAATTGGTTCACCGCGCAGTGGGAAGGCGGTGGATTGGCCCTGGTCGGACTGCTCGCCAGTTCAGCTGCCATCAGCGCATTGGGATTCCTTTTTCCTGGCACTACCGGCGTTATTCAAGCCGGGCTCGTGATCGGAGTCAGCGCACTCGTCGGAGGCCTACGCTTTGTCGCGCTCCGTGGATGGGTGTTCTGACCGAAACAGTCGCAGCGTGCGGAACACTGTGAGGCATGAGCATTTCGATAGCCGATTCAGGCATCCGGCTGGGACTGCTCTGCTTGGTGATGGCGGTACTGGCGGCGCTCGTCTATCGCTTCACTCGCATCGGCAGCGTTCGCGTCGTTCCCGGCGCATTGGTGCGTGGCGCTATCCAGTTGGCCGCGATTTCCTTGATACTGGCTGCTGCTCTGGCTCACCTGTGGTCGGCGGTACTCGTGCTGATCGGGATGTTTGCGGCAGCGTCGTTCACGGCGGCGCGTAGATCCAAGTCCGGTCGTTCCGGTGCCTGGTTGAGTGTCGCTCTGCTCGCGGGTATCGCCGTTGTGCTCCCGCTCATGCTCGTGTCAGGGGTGGTTCCCTTGGAGGGGGTCGCGCTCGTGCCGATCGGCGGGATCGTGATGGGCGGCGCTATGACGGCGACGTCGATGGCTGCCAAACGTGGACTCGATGCAGTCGACTCTCGATACGGCGAGGTCGAAGCTGCCCTCAGCCTCGGTTTTTCGCAGCGCGACGCCCGGTGGGAGGTGGCGCGAACCGCGGCCGCCGACGCCTTGCTGCCCGGAGTCGACCAGACGCGAACCGTCGGCCTCGTTACTCTGCCCGGTGCGTTTGTCGGTGTTCTGCTTGCAACAGGATCCGCTGTGCAGGCAGGTGCCGTGCAGATTCTTGTGTTGGCGGGGCTGCTGTTGGCACAAACCTGCTCGGTAGCAGTTGCCGTCGAGTTGGTGGCCCGCGGTTTTGTCGTGCGAGGCAAAGCTGTCAGAGCTGGGCGAGTTCGTTGATCTTGTTGCTACGTAGGACACGATCGGGAAAGTCGGGGGCGTTCGAGGCGAGTGTGATCATGGCCGTTCCGATGCTCTCACTTGTAGTCACGCTTCCTGGCAGAACAATGCGCAGCAGCGGGTACAGCCCGGATGACACTTGGTAGAACGCCTTGTACCACCAGGTCTTCGAGGGTGATCCGGGGCGGGGACGGATGAACCCGGGTCGAAGGATGTAGACCGTGAGCGGCAGCGCGAGCAACGCATTTTCGGTTGCACCCCGAACTCGTTTCCACATCGATTTGCTGGTCTCGGTGGAGTCGGCACCCTCGCCGGACACGTACACGAACACCATCTGCGGATTCAGCCGCGCTAGCGTCGTCGCAGCAGCGAGCGTGATGTCACGGGTGACGCGGGTGTAGTCGGCTTCGTTCATCCCTGCAGACGAGACCCCGAGGCAGAAGAAGCAGGCGTCGGCGCCGGCGAGGTCTCCCTCGATGCTCGTGAGATCAAGCAGATCGCGATGAACGATGTCGACTACTTTTGCGTCGCCGATAGCGATGGCATTGCGGCCGACGGTCACGACCGTGTCGATTCGCGAATCCGTCAGGCATTCGCGCAGAACGCTGTTGCCCACCATTCCGGTGGCTCCGAAAAGTACGACCTTCATCTGTGTTACCCCCCGTTGTCGAATTCTGCGTGTCGAATTCAGCGCAGACATTACGGAACGGACTCGGCTCGGAGTCGTCCGGAGCGTCATCTGAACGCTTGACCTGCGACGACTGGTCTCTTTTATCTAAATTGCGACCAAAGTCCCTACAAACCGTCTGGACGGTAGGGCGAGGATGAGTGCATGGACGAAGTGGGGGACGAGCTACACGTGCTCGGGTCGGAGTCCGCCGGTCGATGGATAGAGGCATCGACCATCGCCGTTTTCGGCGCGCTGTGTGCCGTTGTCGGAGGTTCCGTGTTGTGCCTTCTCATCGGCATGGTCATCGGATTTACCCGACTGCTTTACCTGCTTGCGCGTGAGTTGTTCTTCGAGAACGACATGTGGTCGTTGATGCTCCCGAATGTCGAGTGGAAGCGATCCAGGATGTAGTTCTGACGCATGTTCCAGGGCGACTTCGATCCCTGCTTCGGAAATTGTTCGACGGCACGCAACACGTATCCCGACTCTAGATCGAGAATGGGACGTTGATCCATGTCTTCGGTTACCTGCGGAATGCATGTCGAGTATCCGCGTTTGTCCATCTCGGCGAGTAGTCGGCACACGTACATCGACGTCAGGTCTGCGCGGAGCGTCCACGATGCGTTGGTGTACCCGACGCACATCGCAAGGTTGGGAACGCCGCTGATCATCATTCCTTTGTAGACGTATCGATCTCCCAGGGATACCGGTTCGCCGTCCACGTCGAGGGACATTCCGCCACAGGCTTCCATCCTCAATCCTGTTGCTGTGACAACGATGTCTGCATCAAGTTCGGTGCCGGACGTCAGACGAATCCCGGACTCGGTGAATGTGTCGATGCGATCGGTCTCGATCGACGCTTTTCCGGATCTCAGAGCCTTGAACAGATCTCCGTCCGGTACGACGCACAGCCGCTGGTCCCACGGATCGTAGGTGGGCGTGAAGTGCGGATCGATCGGGACATTATGGGGGAGTTGCCGATTGGCAGCTAAACTCAGTAACCTCTTTGCGCGTGCCGGGCTGCGACGGCACAGTTGGTAGAAGCCGAGATTAACCAGGACGCTCTTCCATCGGGATACGCTGTGCGCGACCTTGCTCGGCAGGTACTTGCGGAAGGAATCCGCGATCTTGTCTTTCGATGCCAACGTGAGAATGTACGACGGCGACCGTTGCAGCATCGTGACGTGCTCGGCACTCTTGGCCATCGTAGGAACCAAAGTTACTGCGGTAGCGCCGCTTCCGATCACCACCACTTTCTTGCCGGCGTAATCGAGATCGTCCGGCCAGAACTGCGGATGCACGACGGTTCCGCCGAACGTCTCCAAGCCGGGGAAATCGGGTGTGTAGCCGGCGTCGTAGCTGTAATAGCCGCTGCAGAGGTAGAGAAAATTACAGGTGAGTGTGTGCTCTCGATCCTCGTTCGCGACGGTGAGTGTCCAGACCGAGGTGTCCGAAGACCAGGACGCCGCAGTCACTTTCTGGTTGTACCGAATCTTCCGATCGATACCGTTCTCACTGGCAGTGTCCCGGACATATTGCAGGATCGACGGGCCGTCGGCTATTGCCTTGGCCTCGGTCCACGGGCGGAACGGATACCCCAGTGTGAACATGTCGGAGTCGGAGCGAATGCCGGGATACTTGAACAGATCCCAGGTTCCGCCGCTGTTCGAACGAGCCTCGAGGATGGCGTACGACTTTCCGGGAAGCTCGGTTTGAAGGCGATACGCAGCACCGATACCGGACAGGCCGGCACCGACGATCAGTACGTCGAGGTGTTCGGTGCTCATCGTTTCCAACTCCGTTCGAGTGCGCAATCCCGGTAAAAGGTGCTCGAACCCAGCCTACTGACCGATGTGCGGGCGATCGAAGTCGGAAAGGCTCCGCCGCGAAGCTCACCAATTCACGGCTGTCATGTCAGATGATGGAGGCCTGAGTACGCGTCACCGGCAATGTGGGAGAAAAGTAAATATGGGTTGTTCGAGTCGGGTCGCTGCGGCACTCGTGGTTGTATGCACAGCGTTGTCGCTGAATACGACAGTTGCGCACTCGGAAGAACCGGTCGCGGGATCGGTTGTCTCGCACATGCCACTCGCCGCGGCGACGCTACCGGTTGGAGCCGCCGTTTCCGAGCAGATTGTCTATCGAACTCTCCGCACGGCCGATCGGGATGGAATCTCGTCCGGTTCGATATTCCTGCCCGAGGGGACACCTCCGACCGGTGGATGGCCCGTGATCTCGTACGCGCACGGAACAGTGGGCAGCGCTGATTACTGCGCGCCCTCGGTGGCGGGCTTCTACGAGACCGAACGACGCCCTATCGAGCGATGGTTGGCGGAGGGTTACGCCGTTGTGGCGACGGATTACTCCGGACTGGGCACCGAGGGCGCTCTGGCTTATCTCGACGGCCCTGCGGCGGGCGCCAACGCAATCGACATCGTCCGTGCCGCGCACGAGGTGTACGGCGACGTGCTGGACGAACGTTGGATGGTGGCGGGTCTTTCGGAAGGTGGGCAGGCTGCCTACTTCGCCGGCCATGAAGCGAGTTCCCGCGCACCCGAATTGGATTTCCGGGGAACCGTGGTTGTTGCCGGTCCCACTCACCTGGAGGGATTGTTCCCGCTCGGGGGCCCGTTGTTCCCGGAGTTGGGTATTCCCGGTCTCGTGGTTTACGCTCTCTATCTTCTCGGCGGGATCGATGATCAGCGTCCGGAAGAGAATGTTCGCCAGTATCTTTCGCCACTGGGAATTTCGTGGATGGAGAAGGCCGCGTCGCAGTGTGCTGTCGAAATCGGTCGCACCATCGCCAGCGAACGAGTTCCCTTGGGCTCTCTCTTCTCTCAATCACTGTGGACGCCACACATTTACGAACTGATGCGGGCAATGCTTCAGGTTCCCGTCGACGGTTACGACCGGCCGTTGCGCATCGTTCAATCTACCGCAGACACAACACTGCCCATTCCGTTCACCTGGGCACAACTCGTCGATCTACATGCCCGAGGTACGCAATTCGAGTATCAGGAAATCCAGGGAGTGCCGCACAGTCAGTCCGTGATTGCGTCGATGGATGAGACGATCGAGTTCACGGAACGGGTAATGCGCTAGCGCATGCGGCGGTGAAAATCGCTGTCGCCGGTCTGCGCGAACCACACTATTGCCGCGATCGCGTACAGGATGACGAAGATCAAGAGCAGCCCGCCCGCTATCACCAGGGATATCTGTCCAAGCCTCTTGACCCGATCCGACGCGTAGCGTGAACCGTCCGCATCCCCGTCCGCCCAGAGTGGGTACACGTTGAAGGCATGGTTGAAAGCCGAGAAGGCCAGCGGCCAGAAGAAGAGCAAGGACACCACTGCCCACCCGGCATTGACCGGTGGGCGGTCGGGGTTCCGGGGGAAGGCTGCAGCGGTGGGCTGCCCAGAGCTGGGTTGTGCAGCGGTAGGTTGTGGCTGAGGGGGTTGTTCCGAACTTGTCATGATGGGCTCCTGACATGAGGGTTCCCCTCGACGCTACTGCGATTCGGCTCGAGAATCAGCCTCTAGGCGGAGACTGCTGTGCGATCCGCGAGCAACCGAGCTACCGGAAGAACGTCCTTGACGGCCATGTCGATACGTTCGAACACCTCGGGGTTGAGGATGGTCGTACCGTCGAAATCACCGGCGCTGAGGTAGATGCCGACCGGAGCGGTCCACGCTTGGAAGAACGCGAATAGTGGCCGCAGTGCCTGATCGAGAACTAGCGCATGGCGATCACTTCCGCCGGTTGCCGCAAGAATGACAGGCGTGTTGGCAAGTGCGTATTGATCGACGAGATCGAAGAAATGCTTGAACATTCCGGTGTACGAACCGCGGAACACGGGCGACGCTGCAATGACGATGTCTGCGTTCTCCACCGCGTGCAGAGCGTCGGTAGTGGCTGCGTCGACGTGGTCACGACCTGGAGCCCCGGCCAATCCGGGAACCAGATCCACGATCTCGATGACCCGGGCGTCGACCTGTTCGACGTCTCCCATCGTCTCGATGACGAGGTCGACCAGTGCCCGGGTTTTCGACGGCCGGGACAGACTGCCGACAACTGCAACAACTTTCAGGGGTGTTGTCATGAGTAGTCCTACTTCTCGGATGATGTCAGGGATTCGATTTCCTTGCGAACGACGGGAGCGACTTCGGTGCCCAGGATCTCGATGGCACGGAGCATGTCCTTCTGGGGAACGTTGCCGAATCCCATTTGGATCATGATCCGGTCGTGATGGAACAGTTCGTACTGCGCCATTGTCTTGTCGATGATTTCTTGCGGACCGCCGAGGAAGAACGCTCCAGCCGTCGTTGCCTGCGCTTCGTATGCCCTGCGCGGCATGGGAACTCCGTTTCCGCGCTGGTGGTGGTTCTGCATCCAACCGGCCTGGAAGTACGGGTACGACGTATCGAGAGCGGCTTGCTTCGACGTGTCGACAAATCCTGGCGATGCGACCGAAACCTTCAGGTTCTTCGGGTCGTGGCCGAACTCCACCGCGGCCCGACGGTACAGGTCGACAAAGGGTTCGAACTGCTGGTAACTGCCGCCGATGATGGCCAGCGACAAGGGAAGTCCCAGCTTTGCCGCCCGAACTACCGATGCCGGGGTGCCGCCGACAGCGATCCACACCGGGATCTGGCGATCCGGCCGAGGCGTTACGTCACCGTCGACCAGGCTGGGACGAAGGTGTCCCTCCCAATTGATCGGATTCTCGTCCCGCAATTTCAGGAGCAGATCGAGTTTTTCGGCAAAAAGCTCGTTGTACTGGGACAGGTCGTATCCGAACAGCGGGAACGATTCGGTGTACGAGCCGCGTCCGGCGATGATCTCGGCGCGCCCCTCGGACAGAAGGTCGAGCGTCGAGAACTGCTGGAAAACGCGCACCGGATCGTCCGAGCTGAGCACGGTGACAGCGCTGGAGAGTTTGATGGAGTCGGTTGCCTGCGCCATCGCGGCCAGCACCACAGCGGGAGACGAGACAGCGAAGTCCGTCCGATGATGCTCGCCGACTCCGAAGACGTCCAACCCGACCTGGTCGGCAACGGTCGCCTGTTCCACCAAATGTCGAAGGTGGACACCGGGATTCATCGTCTTGCCGGTTTCGGGGTCTGGAGTGAGCTCGCCGAAATGGTAGATGCCGAGTTCGAATGCCATGGTGTTTCTCTCTATCGTGTTGTGGGGGTGATGGGGAGGTGCGTGCCGCCGACGTCACAGGCGTCAGTTGTGGCGGTGTGGTGAGCCGCGAGGCGGCTGAAGAAGCGGTCCAGGACGGGCAGTTCTTCCGGTTCGACGAGGTCGGCGAAGTACTCCGTGATCCCGCGGGTGTGGATCGCCGATGCGGTGCGTAGTGTCTTGTGCCCGGATGGCGTCATCGTCACGGTGACCACCCGTCGATCGGTGTCGGGGCGTACTCGCGCCACCAGTCCGGCCGCAACCAATCGATCCACGACACGGGTGACTCCGCTGGTGGTCACGAGGACCTGCTGGGCCAGGTCGCCCATTTTCAACGTGTTCTCGGGGGCTTCGTGGAGACGGAGCAACACGTCGTATTGGCCGAGTGTGAGCCCGGTGCTTGCGCGCAGGTCAGTCTCCATTTTTCCGAGGATGACGCTGTGTGCGACGACAAGATTGCGCCACACCCGGCCACGCGTCCGTTTGTCCTGGTCCATCGCCGTCGCTCCTCGATTTATTTGCTTACGCAAGTATTGCTTACTCAACTATTACACAGTGAGGGCGGAATCTATTCCCGGACGCTTCGCGAGGTTCGGATCTCGATAGTGTTCCCGCATGGAGTTGGTACGCGGAGCGAACACAACGGTCGACGGGCATGCGCTGAGAGTGGCGGTGACGGGCGCAGCCCCTGGCAGTGTCGATCTGATGGTCTTCCAGCTGGGCGGCAACAACAAGGTCCGCAGCGACGCGGACTTCATCTTCTTCAACCAGCCGAGTTCGCCGGAAGGTGCGGTACGGCTGAGTGCCGGGGGAGTTGTCGAGATCGACAGTGCGGCCGTGCCCGCAGACATCGTGATGCTCAGCGTTGCGGTCGCGCTCGACGGTGATGTGGCCGGTGCTCTTGCCGACGTGCTGCAATTGGGGGCCACGATTGATCAGGCCGGCGGTGAACAGATCGCTGCACCCGCGCTGGGTTTGACCACCGAGCGGGCGGCCGTGCTCGTCGAGATCTACCGCCGCGGTGAAGCGTGGAAGATCCGCAACGTCTCAGCCGGATGGGACGGCGGATTGGCGGATCTGGTGACAACCTTCGGGGTCTCGGTAGACGAGGAACCTGCCGAAGCGTCGACGGATGGCATTCGCAGCCTTCCCGATGAGGCCAAGCTGTCGATGGTCAAGCGTGAGAAGCTCGACCTTCGTAAGCGTGAAGTCGCGAAGGTGCTGTTGACCAAGGGTGGCAACGGAATCCGAGCCCGTGTGATCCTGGTGATCGACAAAACCGGAAGCATGAGCAAGCAGTACAAGTCGAAAGTGGTGCACCGCGTCGTCGAGCGTATGGTTCCCGTCGCGATCCAGCTCGACGACGACGGCAAACTGGAGCCGTATCTGTATGCGGTCGGCTTCCACAAACTTCCGGAGATTTCGGTGCACGACGCCGAATCCTGGTCGGAGGAATACCTGCATCTGCGTGGATTGCACGGCGGATTCGACTACGACGCGATCGGTGCTTCCAATCGCGAAATTCCGATCATGACGGAAATCGTGTCCGGCTTGCGCGCGGGAACGGCGCCCACGCTTGTCCTCTTCTTCACCGACGGGGGATTCACGGAGCGTCGGGAAATCTCGGCGCTGATGCGCGACGCGTCGGCGCTTCCCGCGTTCTGGCAGTTCGTCGGGATCGGTAAGGCCAAGTACGGAGTGCTCGAGAAGCTCGACGACATGGACGGACGAGTGGTCGACAACGCCGGGTTCTTTGCACTCGACGACATCGATTCCGTTTCCGACTCCGAGCTCTATTCACGGCTGTTGAGCGAATTTCCCGACTGGCACAAGAGTGCCGTCGCTGCCGGGATCACGCGATAGGGTCTCGCGGTTCGAGTGCTTCGGCGATGAATCGCATAGCGTCGTCGAAGCTGTCGGTGTCTTGGCTGTCGGTATCAGGGCTGTCTGTGTCTTGGGGTGACAGTGGCCGCGAGTACTGAACCGATGAGATATACACGGCAGCAACGGTCTGAGCGAGAAAACGGGCTGAGTAGTCTGTGCGCACGTCACCGTCGGTGATTCCGCGATCGAGCAGTCGACGGATCAAATCATGGAACTGCTCGGTGCGTTCAGGACTGATCTGATCGCGCGCCGGGTCTCGTTCGAGTTCACCGGCGCGCAGGTACTCCCTGAATCTGTGTGTTGCGTCGGTGATGTCTTCGAAGACGAGGCGAATCCGTTCGTGTGTTGTCATCTCGCGCTCGAGCAGTCCGTCGATCAGGATGCCCAGTTTCTGCATGTGGCCGTCGTGTAGCGCTGAGACCACCGCGTCCTTGGTGGGGAAGTAATTGAAGAACGTCGCCCGGGAGACGTTGGCAGCTTCGGCGAGGTCGTCGATGGTGGTACCTGTTACACCCCGCTCGGCAAACAATGCGCGGGCCGCGCTCAGGAGTCGCTTGCGTGTCTCGTACTTGTTGCGCTCGCGGCGTGAGAGCGGCATTTGTTCGTCGGTCATCAAATTCTCCCGAAAACCTTCCACAAAACTGAACTTGAGTCTATATTTGGCCTGCAGTACAGAAAGTTTAACCCAATCGCGGAACTTTCGACGCTGCCGGTGATTTCGCGTAGTCGAAGATGTGGCGCGAACGTGAATCTAGTGAAGGAAGGCTACCTGTTGTGACAACGAGCATGCCGGACGACGTGGAAGCGTCGATCACCACGACGGAGACCGACCTCGAGGTTGTCTCGGCGCAACTCGAAAAGTGGCTGGTCAGAACACTCGCCGCCGCCACCGATGTGCGTGTGTACAACCTGAGCAGGCCGGCTCATTCTGGAATGTCCAGTGTCTCAGTGCTGTTCGACCTGGATTGGACGGAGGAGGGCGCTCCGCACACAGCGCAGCTGGTTGCGCGTCTGGCGCCCGAGGACTCGGCGTTTCCGGTCTTTCCGACTTACGACCTCCAGTATCAGTTCGATGTCTTGACCGCTGTCCGCGAGCGAAGTGACGTGCCGGTCCCGCGCGTTCGCTGGGTCGAGACATCGCCGGAAGCCCTCGGGACTCCGTTTCTGGTCATGGACCGAGTGAGCGGCGCAGTGCCCGTGGACAACCCGCCCTATGTGTTCGGCGGATGGCTTCTGGAATCGAACAGTGAAGATCAGGCCCGTGTTCAGTCGAACAGCATAGATATTCTGGCGCGGATTCACGGCATCGACGCACAACTGCCCATTCTGAGTGACATGTCAGGCTTGCGTCGACACTTCGAGGGTGAGCGCGCATATTACGAATGGACGCGCCGCGATGACGGACTACGAATCCCGTTGTTGGAAGCCGCGTTCGGATGGCTCGAAGCTCACTGGCCGGAAGAGCCGAGTGCAGATGTGTTGTGCTGGGGTGACTCTCGGATCGGCAACATCATGTTCCAGGGAACCACTCCGACAGCGGTCCTCGACTGGGAATCGGCAGCCGCGGCGCCGCGCGAAGTTGATCTCGGCTGGTTCGTATTCTTCCACCGTCAGTTCCAGGACCTGGCGGAACAGTTCTCCATGCCCGGACTCCCACAGATGTTCCGACGCGAAGACGTGGTCGCGGAATACGAAAAAGCGACGGGCGCGACGGTGCGCGACCTCGACTTCTACCTGGTGTACGCCGCACTGCGGCACGGAATCGTCATGTCGCAGATCGCTCGACGCCGAATCCACTTCGGGGAGATAGAGGCTCCGGAGAATCCCGACGAATACGTACTGCATCACCGCATGCTTGCCGACCTCATCGATGGAACCTACGAATGGGACAAGAAATGAAGCCGATCGATCTGGACGAATACCCGGTGCACCAGGCGCCGTTGTCCATGGCACGTGTTGCCAGCACGGACCGGAATTTCTACGACCGCTGCTACTTCAATGCCCACGATCGCACCGGGGATGTCTTCCTCGTGACCGGGCTCGGGGTGTATCCCAACCTAGGCGTCGTCGATGCATTTGCCACCGTGCGTACCGGTGATACACAAGTAGCAGTGCGCTTTTCGGACGCGCACGACGGTGCGTCGACCAAGGCCGAAGTGGGTGGGTACCGTGTCGAGGTGATCAAGCCGCTGCAGACCTTGCGGCTTGTCTGCGAGCACGAGGACCTTTCCTTCGACATGACGTGGGAAGGCGCCTTCGATTCGGTACTCGAGGAACACCACACCTTGATGTCGGGTCCGCGAGCGATTCTCGACGCCACCCGCTTTGCACAGGTGGGAAGTTGGTCCGGAACGATGAGCGTGCGCGGCAACGACATTGCCGTCGATCCGGCAGTGTGGACGGGAAGTCGTGATCGTTCGTGGGGGATCAGACCTGTGGGCGAGCCCGATCCAGCCGGCCGCATGGGCGACGAGCCCCCTGGTGGTCACTGGTGGACGTATGTGCCACTACGCTTCGACGAATTCGCACTGATGATCATCGTGCAGGAAAGCCCCGACGGCTACCGCACACTGAGCCATGCGACGCGGACTTTCCCGGACGGAAGAGTCGAGCAATTGGGTTGGCCGCGTACCGAAATCACGTACCGGCCGGGAACAAGGCATCCCGAGAGTGCGCGTATCCACCTGACCACGCCGACCGGCGAACCTCTGGTCGTCGATATCGACACCATCGGATTTGTCGCTCTCAACGTCGGTGCCGGCTACGGTGGCGACAGCGACTGGACGCATGGAGAATGGCGCGGCCGCAACTGGAGTTCGTCGTCGGTGTACGACCTCACCGATCCGGCGATCGTCGCGAAGCTTCCCTACGGAACGATCGACCACATCGCGCGGGCAACGTGCAACGGGGCGCAGGGTTGGGGCATGTTCGAACACGCCGTCATGGGGCGCCACGATCCGTCCGGTTTTGTGGGTTGGCTTGACATGGCGAAGTGAACCGCTTCTAGAGGGCCGTAACCACCTGTTGAGTAATGTCTTTCAAGAAATTATCGATGTGTGTCCAGGTGGAGTTCTCTGACGTCGGGCCAGCCAGAATGCCGAGATGACTTCCCGGCACCTCCTCGAATCGAACGGACGGCGATCCGGTCAGAACAGACTGGATCGCCGCCACCGAGGCGGCGGGCGCTATGACGTCAGAGGTTCCGCCGATCGCGAGTACCGGCACATTCAGATCGGCCAATTCGATACTTCGACCACCCAGAACGATTGTGTTCTTGTACAACCCGTTACCCAGAATGAGTTGTCTGCAGATCTGTCGGAATGCTCGCCCGGGGTAGCCGGGCATGTCCGCCATGAAGGTGTCGATCGATTCCATGCGGGCAAGGGTCTCGGTGTTGTGCAGGTTCTTGGCGATGAACCACGGCTTGAGCAGTTCCCGTTGCGGCGCGGTCACGCGGTAGCTGGCTTGCACCAGGGGAGCGGGAAGTCCGCCGATCAGATCGGTAGCCGTCGTGAGTGGGCGATCGCCGGTGTATCCACCGATCAGCCGAAGTGGGCTGATAGTAGGAATTTTGGTGTAGTCGACCGGGGTGCCGATCGCGGTGATCGACGCTATCGGAAGGTCGGAGTGAGCCGACGCGGTCAGCAGCGTCATGGTTCCGCCGAGGCTCCATCCGATGACGGAAATGTCTGCGCCGTCATGCAATTCGGAGACTGCACGTATGGCGTCGGGGATGATGCCGTCGATCCAGGATTCAAATCCCATGTGCCGATCTGCATATCGCATGGTGCCGTAGTCGAGCGCGTACGGCGTATGTCCACCTTGAACGAGATGAGCGGCGAGACTCTGACCTGGCCGGAGGTCGTAGCAATACGCGGGGACAGCCAATGGGGGTACGAGGAGTACGGGTCGTCCCTGGAGTTCTCCGAAGCGGTACAGGTCGCGGTGCCGACCTTCGGAGATCAATGTGGACGGGGTGCGTCGGCGCTGCTCGACGCCGTCACCGAAGGACAGACCCCACGCGTTATGTGCAGTCGTGATCAAACGCCTTGTATCCACCACAGCTGTCCCCTCGAAGTCGGCAGCCGTGCTTCGGCCGCAACGAGTGTATGTTACCTGCAATCACATACACCCGCCGCGGTGTGCCCGAATCAGTCCAGGAACAGATCAAGCTGCGGATTGTCGCCGCCGCCGTAGGCGGACAGATCCGTGATTCCCGACTCGATCAGGACATCGGCGTCGATGAAGCAGTTTCCGGTGGTCTTCGTAGACGGCTGGGAGAAGATCTCGACGGCCGCGTCGGCCATGATTTCCGGACTACGTGACGAGGACAGCAGGCTGTCGCCGTCGGCCATGTTGGCGACCGCCGCCGTAGCGATGTACGTCTGTGGCCACAGGCAATTCGCGGCGATACCGGCGTCGGCAAATTCTGCCGCAAAACCCAAGGTGAGCAAGCTCATTCCGTACTTGGAGAGCGTGTACGCGGGGTGTGCGCCGAGCCAGTACGGGTTCATGTTCACCGGTGGTGCAATGGTGAGGATGTGGGCGTTTTCCGACTCGCGCAGGTGTGGCAGGGCGGCCTGTGTGAGTAGGAACGTGCCGCGCGAATTGATCTCCTGCATCAGGTCGTACTTCTTTGCCGGCAGGTTTTCCGTGCTTTCGAGAGCTATGGCACTCGCGTTGTTGACGCAGATGTCGACGCCCCCGAAATTCTCGACCGCAACGGCGACGGCGCGTCGGGCATCCTCTTCCTTTCGAACGTCACCGACAACGGCGACGGCCTTTCCGCCGGTAGCTTGGATGCCTTCGACTGCGGTATGGACGGTCCCCTGAAGCCTCGGGTGTGGTTCGCCGGTCTTGGCGAGCAGAACGACATTCGCTCCGTACTTGGCTGCTGCGGTGGCGATGGCAAGGCCGATTCCACGGCTTCCGCCGGAAATGACCAAGGTGCGATCGGTGAGTGCGTTCTGGCTGGGCATCGTTCTCCTAAGTTCTCGTTCTCTGGAATGGTATTGGCATTCTCATTTTTTGCAAGTACCGTATTCAACGATGAACGACTTCACGGAAACCTCGTCCGGCATCCCTCTCGCTCCGGTCTATGGACCGGAGGACAGGACTGTCGATCCGCCCGCACCGGGCGCGTACCCCTTTACCCGCGGCAATTTCTCCTCGGGATATCGAGGGCGTTTGTGGACCTTTCGGCAGTACTCCGGGTTCGGCACCGCGGAAGAGTCCAACGCCCGCTACCGCTATCTCCTCGCACAAGGTGGAACAGGCCTCTCGGTTGCCCTCGACCTGCCCACTCAATGCGGTTACGACTCCGATGACCCGGAGGTCACCGAAGAAGTCGGCCGCGTGGGTGTTGCAGTCGATACCCTCGCCGACGCCGAGGTGTTGTTCGAGGACATCCCGCTCGACAAGATCAGCACCAGTTTCACGATCAACGGAACAGCAGCGATTCTGCTGGCGTTCTACGTGGCCGCCGCTGAACGCAAGGGTGTTCCGCGCGAGAAGCTCACCGGGACAATCCAGAACGACATCCTGAAGGAATATGCCTCCCGCGGTACGTGGATCTGGCCCCCGGAGCCTTCGCTGCGGTTGATTGCCGACACCATCGAGTTCTGCGCCGCCGAGGTGCCCAGGTTCAATGCAATCTCGGTGGCCGGAGCGCACTTCCGTGATGCCGGCGCCACCGCCGTCCAGGAGATGGCCTTCACCCTCGCCGACGGTGTTACCTACTGCGACACAGTGGTCGAGCGTGGGCGCATGACAATCGACGAGTTCGCGCCGCAGATTTCGTTCTTCTTCTACACGCACGGCGACTTCTTCGAGGAGATCGCCAAATATCGTGCCGGACGCCGTCGTTGGGCCACTATCGTCCGGGAGCGTTACGGCGCCACCACCGACAAGGCGTCGATGTTCCGCTTCGGTTGTGTCGCCGGTGGCGCTTCGCTGTACGCGCCTCAGGCGCAGAACAACCTCGTGCGTGTGGCGTACGAGTCCATGGCGTCGGTACTCGGCGGCGTCCAGTCCATGTTCACCGCGGCCTGGGACGAACCATTTGCTCTTCCCAGCGAGGAGTCTGCAACGCTGGCCCTGCGCACCCAGCAGATCCTCGCCTACGAGACCGGCGTGACGCGGGTGGCCGACCCGCTCGGTGGGTCCTACTTCGTCGAAGCCCTTACGGACGCAACGGAAGAGCGACTCATCGAGATCATGGCGGATCTCGAGGCGCACGGCGGCATGGTTCGAGCAATCGAGGACGGTTACCTGCAGGGGCTGATCGCCGACGAAGCCTACCAACTCCACAAGGACGTCGAATCGGGCGTAAAGCCGGTTGTCGGTGTCAACCGGTTTGTCTCCGAGGAACCCGCGCCGGAGATTTCGACTTACGAGCTCAACGCCGAAGGGCGTGAGCTGCAACTGAAACGGCTCGCGAGGGTCAAAGCGGACCGTGATCCTGACGAGGTGGCGAGGTCACTGACGGCACTGTCCCGAGCAGCGGAAGGAACGGACAATCTGATGCACAAGTTGATCGACTGCGCCAACGCGTACTGCACAGTCGGCGAGATGGTTTCGTCCCTCAAGGCAGTATGGGGCGAATTCCAGCAGCCGGTGGTGTTCTGATGAGCGCCCGCGTACTTGTTGCAAAGCCAGGCCTCGACGGCCATGACCGTGGTGCCAAGATCGTCGCACGAGCGTTGCGCGACGCCGGATTCGAAGTCATCTATACCGGCATCAGGCGGACGGTCGAAGACATCGTCACCATTGCACTGCAAGAAGACGTGGCTGTTGTCGGACTCAGTATTCTCTCCGGTGCTCACGTCGCGCTCACAACCCGAACCGTCGAGGCTCTTCGGGCTGCGGACGCGGGGGATATCAAAGTTGTTGTAGGCGGCACAATCCCGCAGTCGGATGTGCCGCGCCTGCTCGAGGCCGGTGCCTCGGCAGTGTTTCCCACCGGCGCGTCACTGGAAGAGTTGGTAAGCGGAGTACGCGCATTGACTGAAACATCGGCAACAGCAAATCTGGAGGAACCGTGCGCATCGGAGTGATGATCGGCCCCGAGCGGGGCGACTCCGCGAAGAAGGTCGCCCGCATGATGGCGGACGTGGAGTGGGCCGAGGCCGCCGGCCTCGACAGTGTCTGGGTGCCGCAGGTTCCCAGCGACTTCGACGCGTTGACGGCTGTGTCCCTGATGGGCACGCGGACGTCGAGAATCGAAATCGGCACGGCAGTGGTTCCGCTGCAGGCACAACATCCGATTGCACTGGCCCGGCAAGCACTCTCGGCTCACGCGGCAACAGACGGACGGTTGGCGCTCGGCGTCGGTCCGTCGCATCACTGGATTATCGAGGACATGCTCGGCTTGCCCTATGACAAGCCTGCCGGGCTCACTCGCGACTACCTCGAGGTCCTTGCCGCCGCTCTCAACGGCCCTGGCCCGGTTGACGTGGAGAACTCGACGTACACCGTGCACAACCCGCTCGAGATCGGTCCCGTGTCGCCGATGCCAGTTCTGGTTGCCGCTCTCGGACCCGTCATGCTGAAGATCGCGGGTGAGCGCGCCGACGGAACCATACTGTGGATGGCAGACCAACGCGCAATCGAAGATCATGTTGTTCCTCGGATCAGCAAGGCAGCAGCCGATGCCGGCCGGCCCGATCCGCGCATCATCGCCGGCATCCCGGTCTGTCTGTGCAGTCCGTCCGAGGTCGACAAAGCGCGTGAGCGAGCCAACCGGATTCTCGGTGAAGCCGAGGTGTCGCCGAACTATCAGAAACTCTTGGAAAAGGGTGGCGCCAAGGACATCGGTGATCTGTGCGTTGTGGGTGACGAGAATGCGATACTCGAGGGATTCCGTAGCTACGAGGCCGCCGGGGTTACCGATCTTTCGATGCGGCTACTCCCCATCGGTGACAACCGGGACGAGTTGATCGCCTCCAAATACCGGACGCGCGAAGTGATTGCACAGATCGCAGCGGAGTTCCGGTGACGTCCGGGCCGCTGGCGGGCATCCGGATCCTCGAGATCGGGCACATGCTCGCTGGACCGTACGCGACCATGATGCTGGCTGATCTCGGCGCCGACGTCATCAAGATCGAGCCGCCGAGCGGAGACATATCGCGGCAGGTCAGCGATTCCTACTTCGCGAGCCTCAATCGTGGCAAGCGGAGTATCTGCATCGACCTCACGACAGAGGCCGGGCAGGCGCGTCTCGGCGAGTTGGTAGCGGAGTCGGACGCTCTTCTGGCGAATCTGAAGCCGTCAGCAATTCACCGGTATGGGCTGACCTACGAGGCTCTGCGTAAATGGAACGAACAGATCGTATGCGTCGCACTCACCGGATTCGGTCTGGCGGCAGGTGACGATCCCGCTTTCGACTACGTTATCCAGGCAGCAACCGGCATTGCTTCACTGACCGGCGACCCGTCCGGTCCGCCGACGCTTCCCGGATACTCCTCGGCAGACAACTCGTCCGGACTTACTGCGGCACTGGGCCTTCTGGCGCAGATCGTCTCGGGCAACGGGGGTCAGGTAGAGGTGTCGTTGCAAGACGTCATGCTCTCGCAGCTCAACTATCGAGCGTCGTCCTACCTCAACGACGGGGTCGAACCGCGTCGGATGCCTAACGGTGCACACTCGTATTACGTTCCGGCGCAGCTTTTCCCGACGGCGGAAGGCTACCTCGCTCTGTTCATCACCCACGACGGCTTCTGGAAGCTGTTTGCGGGAGAAGCCGGCATCGACGGGTTCTCCACGATGGGGGAGCGGGCCGATCGTCGAGACGAGGTTCTGGCCGCGGTGACTGCTGCAATGGCTACCGACACCGCGGCTCACTGGGAATCTCGCTTGCGTCCGTTGGGAGTTCCCGCGTCAGCCGTACGTTCACTACCCGACGCGCTGAACGCGACACCGGAAGCGATCGTGACGGCCGGCGACTACCGCTTGGTCGGGAGCCCCATCCGAGTCGCCGGCTACGACCACGAGTACGGCCCGCCGCCGCTGCTCGGTGAGCACGGGGATGTTCCTGCTCGGATTTGATTGACGGACTGCTCAGCTGTCGTTGCTGCTGGTACTGGTGCTGCTCGACGGCATTCGGGTGCGAAGCCAGTCGACGAGGTCTGTCGCGCTGCGAGTTTGCATCCAGACTCTGCCTGGTCCGGTGAATTCGGTGACGATGCCTTCGCCGCCGAGGATCATCGATTTCCAGCCGCCGGCTTTGCGAATGCGGTACTGGACGGATTCGTCGAACGCGACGACGTGACCGGAATCGAGTGTCATGGTTTCCTCTGCGCCGAGCGTCACCGGCCGGATGGCGCCGTAGCTGGAGAGCAGGATCTCGCCTCTTCCGCTGCACCGCAGCAGAACAAGCCCGGCTCCGCTGAAGAAACCCTTGCTGCCGCCCCATTTCGAGTCGACGTCGACGGTCGCATCCGATGCCAGCCAGCAGCCGGATTGGACGAGCAGAGCAGTCCGTTCATCGATGGTGGTTTCGACCACATCACCGGGCAGTGGGCCGGCGACGCCTACGACACCACCGCGATCACTGCTGAAGTCGTTGACGAAGAAGCTCGACCCACCCAGGGAGCGGCGGAGACCCTTCATGAAACCACCCCGGGTCGACGTGGTGATCGAGATGTCGCCCCGCATCATCGCCATCGCTCCGGCTTCGACGCGGACTGATCCGCCCGCGGGGACACTGATCTCGGCCAGCGCGAACGCAGGCCCGCAGACGATTTCTGTTTTCATGGATTCCTCTCGAGTACCGGTTCTCGAGTGAATTATCGCTTGTGGTGATTAGTCCGGATCGAATTCGCGGAGGTTCGCTATCCGATCGTTGTACAGCGCTCCACGGACCGTCAATGACGGGGAGCGGTGCGCGTCGTGCCGGGGGCCGCGGATGAGCTGTGGCGGCACACCAACATGTGGTCGGCTCCTCGTTGAAATTCGTAGTCGACCTCCACTACGCGGCCAATGATGTTACGCCCGTTCAAGTCGGCGAGTAGCTCGGCGAGTTGCGGGTAGGGCTCCGAAGATCCCACGGCTACCAGCGGAAAGATGCGTAGTTCTCCGGAAGTGACGCGCATCAGCTCAGTGATCGCGTCGACATGGAAGGTGTAGTCGAGGCGCTCGGTGTAGCTGAACAGCAGGTGGGAGCTGAGTACCAGATCGAAACTGGCATCAGCGAACGGCAATGACGGCAATCGTCCGGGCACGTAGTGGTCGGGGTGGCGGCGAATATGAGTTGCGAACTGTTCGGCAGCGTGACGCCTGACGCGCTGGTGCTCGTCGGGACCGGGAAAGAACGTCCACGCGTATTGGGGGCGTGTGCGCGGACGTAGCGGTTCCCACGGTCTGATTCGGACACCGCAATGGCGGCAAGATCTGTGGCACTGTTGTGGAAATAGGCTATGTCGCAGGCGGTTGCGTCGCCGCCGAGACTGCTTACTTCGCTGGTGAATCCGGCGCCGCCGCCGGGGCAGTCGAGGATCCGGCGGGATAGATCGTCGTTGGTGAGGGCGAACATCGCCCGGTATTCACAGAGCGAGCGGGAACTGATCAGAATGTCGCCGATTCCGTTGATACGAGGGTTGTTGTCGAAGTTCACGGGTGGTCCTCTCGGTAAGGAGGCCACCTCATTGCATCGGCCGGGATGGATACCTGTCGTACAGATGAGGATCGTCGGCCGCGCGTGAGGCGGCCGAAAGTGCACAGTTCAGGGCCGCGGATAGAGCGGCCACCAGAGCTGCGCGAATGTATTCACTGGCCAATTAGAGCACGTTCCGATGAACGCGTCATCGGCACTGTCAGGAACTGTCAAGTTCTCTGGGGTGCAACGATTTTCGGAAGGACTATGGCATGGATTTTGCCTTCGGTCGGGTATCGGCGGCCTGTTCGGTGACCTGATGCCTGGTTTTGCGCTGCTGCGCCGTGCCTGAGTGCACACAACCCTGTCGCAGATGGCGGGATGCGACCGGGCGAGGTGACTTGTGTGCATTCAGGACCGGGTCAGAGATCAGTTGGTCATCCAGAACTCCTCGGGCAGTGGTGATCCGAAGCCGTACATCTGAACGCCATGTGCATTCTTTGCCGTGATGACCGACGGTGCGGATTTGGCGTACCAAACGCCGGGATTAAGTGCTACCAGACGCTTCTGCACGGTTTCGTAGGCCGCGCGGCGTTCCTCGATGGTCCTCCCGACGCGGCCGGCGTCCAGAGCGTCGCTGAGTTGCTGGTCGCTGATTCCGGTGATGTTTCCCTGCGACGAGGAGTGAAATGCGGTCCACAGTGCGGCATCGGGATCCTGGAACAACGCGGATGCAATGATCATGTCGAAATCATGCGTGGCATTGCGGGAGTTTCCGGTGGCGGCGTCGACAACCTCGATATCCATGGAGACATTCTTGAACGCGCTCAGCTGGGCTTGAACCGTCTCGGCTGTTGCCTTGTTCTCCGGCAGTGCATAGGTGGTGAAGGTGAAGGACAGAGGTTTGCCCTCGGCCGCCAACTCGTCGAAGAGCTTTTGCGCTGTCTCCTTGTTCGGAGTCGTCAGCGGAATATCCGAGAAGAACGGTGACGTTTCCGGGAACAGTGTCTGCGGAACAACCCCTTTACCGTCGTTGATCACGGTGTTGATTGCTTCGAGATCGACAGCCATGGAGACTGCCCGACGGGCACGTTCGTCGTCGAACGGTGCGCGCCGTGCGTTCATGCCCATGTAGAGTCCGCCGCCGAACGATACTGTGTCGGTGGACAAACCGGCGTCCTGCGCCTGAGCCAGGCTCGCCCAGTTCGTTTCCATGGCAAAATCCGCACCGCCCGCGATCATCGTGTTGAGGCGTTGAGTTGCGTCAGCCACCGTTCGGAGAGTCAGCCCATCGAGATACGGCTTCGGCGCATCCCAGTGCAACGGGTTCTTCTTCAGCTCCATGACGTCCTGGCGTGTCCACTTCGTCAGCATGAACGGCCCGGCACCAACAGGGTTTTCGTCGAAGGCGGCTTGTCCCTTCTGCAATGCGGTGGGTGAGGCGATCCAATTCATCGCGCCGGTAACGAGAGCCTGCGGGAAGACCGGACTGGGCGCGGCCATCGCCACATTCAGGGTCGTCGCGTCCACCACCTCGGTGGACGCCACCTGCGACGCCTGCCTGATCGAGTCGGATGGATGTGCGGGATCGCGCAGACGGTCCCAGTTGAACTTCACAGCTGCCGCGTCCAACGGTGTTTCGTCGGAAAATGTCAGTCCTGGGCGAAGTTTCAGGGTGAACGTCGATCCACCGTCAGCCGAGGAGAAGTCGGTTGCCATGGTGAACTTCATGTCCAGTGTCGCGGGATCCTCGATCATCAACGTTCCGTACAGAGCATTTCCGAGGAGACTCTGCCGCGTCCACGAATTACCCAGTCCAGCCGGGTCGAGAGTGCGGGGTTCGCCGATGACAATGGCACGTGCCACGCCGCCCGCTACCGGTTCACCGGCGTCGGCATTGCTCCCGGAGGTTTCTGCGGGGCTGGCGCCGCACGCACTGAGAAACAGAGCCGCGGAACATACCGCGGCCAGAGTCGCGGTTACTGCGCGTCTCGTTCGGATCATGGTCGACCTTTCAGAAGTAATGCAGCTGGCAAGTCGAGTTCACCCGGCAATGCTGTCCACCAGAAGGTTCTTGCTCACTGGAGCCAGGGGGAAGTGACATGCTGCGAACTGGCCGGGACGAACCTCTCTCATCTCAGGTTCCTCCGCGGCGCAGCGTTCCTCGACCTGTGGGCAACGGGTGCGGAACCGGCATCCACTCGGCGGCGAAAGCGGCGACGGCACATCTCCTTCCAGAGCCGGTCCGGCAAAACCCTTCTCCGGATCGGTCAGCGGTACGGAATCGAGCAGTGCGCGCGTGTACGGATGGGCGGGGTCGTCGTAGACCTCGACGGAATCGCCGAACTCGCATACCTTGCCGAGGTACATGACCATGACGTTGTCGCTGACGGTTCGCACCACACCAAGGTCGTGGGCGATGAAGACAACGGTGAGGTCGAACTCGCTCTTGAGGACTTCGATGAGGTTCAGGATCTGTGCCTGCACGGAGACGTCGAGTGCGGAGACAGGTTCGTCGCAGATCAACAGTCGTGGGCTCAGAGCGAGAGCGCGCGCGATCGCCACACGCTGCGCCTGGCCGCCGGAGAGTTGGCGCGGCAACATCTCTGCGAACCGCGTGCCAGACAGTCCGACCTGTTCGAGTACCGATGCCGAGGTGGTGACTCTTTCGGCTGCGGGGGCGCCGGCGACTGCCATGCCTTCGACGACGATGTCTTTGACGGAGCGACGCGGGTTCAGTGAGGCTACCGGGTCCTGGAAGATCATCTGCATATCGCGGCGCAGTTTACGCATCTGCGATTCGTCGGCGTTTTCGATCCAGTCCTCGCCGAAGCGGATTCGGCCAGCGGTGACTCGGTCCAGACGCAGAACTGCGCGTCCGGTGGTGGACTTCCCGCAACCGGATTCACCGACGATGCCGAGGGTTTCGCCGGGCAGGACGTCGAAACTGATCTTGGATACGGCCTGAACGGTTCCGGAACTTGTGTGATATTCCACGACAAGATCTTGAACACTCAGGAGAGCGTCGTCGCCCCGTAGGTGAGCGCTACCACTACCAGCCATGAGATTCTCTTACCTTCCGGACATTGCCGACGCCGGGACGGCGACCGGGTTGAGGCACGCCACATCATGGTCTGCGCCAACTGATTCCAACTGCAGGCCGGGGGTGGAACACTCTGCGACGGCCTGACCGCAGCGTGGCTCGAAGCGGCAACCCTCGGGCGGGGACGTGGGATCGGGGAGCGATCCGTCGATCAACCGCAACGGTGAGTGGCGTTCGTGGTCGATGGTGGGCGTTGCTCCCAGAAGAGCGTGGGTGTAGCGGTGGCGCGGCTCGTCGAATACTTCTCGGGTGGAACCTATTTCGGCGATCTTTCCCGCGTACATGACGGAGACGCGGTCGGTTCGGCCGGCGACGACGGCCAGGTCATGGCTGATCAGCAGCATCGAGGTGCCACGTTCACGCTGGATGCGGCGCAGCAGGTCCAGGATCTGGCGCTGAATGGTCACGTCCAATGCCGTCGTGGGTTCGTCGGCGATCAACAGATCCGGCTCGCACGCGAGCGCGATCGCGATCATGACACGCTGGCGCATACCGCCGGACATTTCGTGGGGGTAGTTGCTCAGACGCCGTTCGGGGTCGGGCACCCCGACCTCCGTGAGGAGGTCGAGGGCCCGACTGTGAGCTTCGGAACGGCTGACTCCGAGATGGCGGCGCATCCCTTCGGTCATCTGTCGTTCCACTTTGACTACAGGGTTGAGGGATCTGCCCGGATCCTGGAAGACCATGGCGATCTGGTTGCCCCAGATCTCGAGCTTTTCCTTCTTCGTCAGCGCCAGTAGGTCGCGTCCTTGGAAGGTGACTTCCCCTGATCGGCCCGAACGTGGGGGCATCAGGCCCATGATGGCCCGTGCCATGACGGACTTGCCTGAGCCGGATTCACCGACGATTCCCAGTGCTTGACTTCGGTCCAAGGTCAAGGAGACGTCGTCCACGGCACGCACGATTCCGCGTGGTGTGCCGATATGGGCACGTAGGTTCCTCACTTCGAGGAGTGGCTGAGAGTTCATGGTGATCCGGCCCTTTGATCTGTAGTCGGCTACTGCGTCGAATTGCTTTCGGCTACTTCGCGATCCACATACCGTCCGTGAGAGGCGAACCCGAGCCGTACATGGTGACGCCCTGTACGTCCTTGCCCGTCACGGTCGACGGTGCTGCGCGGATGTACCAGAGTCCGACGGTGAGGTCGGCGAGGCGCTCCTGGACGGTTGTGTACGCGGCCTTGCGCTCGTCCTGTGACTGTGAGGTGCGGCCGACGTCGAGTGCGTCACTGAGTTCCTGATCGTCGACGCCGATGATGTTGCCCGGGGACTTGTTGTGGAAAGTCGACCACATGGAATCCGGATCCTGGATGATCGCGGAGGAGACCACCATGTCGAAGTCCTTGGTACCCATCTTGGCGGTGGCGGCGGCGTAGTCGACAACATCGACCTTGGCCTCGACGTTCTTGTATGCGCTCAACTGGGCCTGAAGTGCCTCACCTGCGGTCTTGCTCTCGGCCGTCGGGTACGACGTGTAGGTGAAGGACACGGGCTTGCCTTCGGCAGCCAGCTCGTCGAAGAGCTTCTGCGCTTCGGCCTTGTTGTACTCCGCGAGCGGGATGTCTGCGTAGAACGGGGAGGATTCCTGGAACAGAGTGTCCGGAACCTCGCCCTTGCCGCTGTAGACGACGGTGTTCAGAGCATCGAGATCAACTGCGAGCGACACCGCGCGACGGGCACGCTCGTCGTTGAATGGTGCGCGCCGGAAGTTCATGGACAGGTACTGGCCGCCGCCCATCGGAACGATATCGGTGGGGAAGCCGGCAGTCTCGGCCGTATCCAGCGTCTGCCAATTGGATTCGCTGATCAGATCAGCGCCACCGGTCGACAGTGTGTTGTAACGCTGATTGGTGTCAGGAGCCACGCGAACGGTGAGGGTATCCAGGTACGGACGGGGCGCGTCGTAATACGTGGGGTTCTTTGCCAATTCGATGGAGTCCTGCCGTGCCCACTTGGTGAGCGTGAACGGGCCGGCGCCGATCGGGTTCTCGTCGAACCCGGCCTGACCCTTCTGCAAAGCGGCCGGTGAGGCGATCCAGTTCATCGAACTGGCGATGAGGGTCTGCGCGTAGTGCGGAGTCGGCATGACCATCGTGACGTTGAGGTTGGCCGGATCGACGACGCTCAAATTAGCGATCTGTGCGACGTAGCGAGCGGATGTCGAACCGAGAGCCGGGTCCTTGAGGCGCTCCCAGTTGAACTTGACCGCTTCGGCGTCGAGGGGAGTTCCGTCCGAGAACTTCACGTCAGGGCGAAGCTTCAGGTTGAACGAAGCGCCACCGTCGGTAGTCGAGAAGTCCTCGGCCATGGTGTACGTGACATCGAGGGTCTTGGTGTCGTTGATCATCAACGTGCCGTACAGCGAGTTGCCGAGGATGCCCTGGTGTGCCCAGGTGTTGGACAGCGTGGCGGGGTCGAGGGACCGCGGCTCGCCCGCCATGATCGCGCGGCCGGCACCGCCGGATACGGGATCGCCTGCCGCCGTAGTGCCCTCGTTGCTGCTGCCGGAATCGGAGCCGCAGGCGGTCAGCACGAATGCTGCGGTACACACCATCGCGACCGCTGTCAGTAAGCGTCTTTTTCGGATCATGGAATGCCCTCTCAGGTGGAACGTGGAAACGGGTACGTCGGGTCGAGCGGGAAAACGGTCTTGGTCGTTCGGTTGTGACGAGTGCCGGTCGTGCAGCGTTTCAGTCGTGCAGAGTGCGGTCGAACTTGTTGCGGAGGAAGTCACCTGCCTGATTGAGGGCGAACACCGTGAAGAAGATCGCCAACGAAGGAACGAAGACCAAGTGTGGGTAGTCGGCAATGTAGTTCTTGCCGTCGCCGATCATTCCGCCCCAACTGGGCTGTGGCGGTGGGATTCCCAGGCCGAGGAAGCTCAGTGAGCCTTCGGCGACGATTAGAGCGGCCATGATGATCGGCAGGAACGCAGCCAGGGGAGCGAGGACGTTGGGCAGGATCTCCTTGAACAGGATTCGCCAGTGTCCGGCGCCCATGTTCCTTGCGGCGCGTACGAATTCCCTCGAGCTCCAGGACATTGTGTTGGCTCGTGCGAGACGGATGAAACCGGGGATCACGACCAAGGTCAGTCCGAGCAGCATTGTCGGAATCGAGGGGGTCAGGACGGACGCCAGCGCCAGCAGCAGAATCAGCGGTGGGAATGCGAGCATCGCGTCGGCGAGGAGTGTGACACCGGAGTCGAGACGTCGACCGAAGTAGCCGCCGATCAGGCCGATGAAGGAGCCCACCACAAAACCGATCAATCCGGCTACAGTGCCTACAAGAAGCGAGACACGGGCACCGTAGATGATGCGGGAGAGCATTGAACGCCCGAGCGTGTCTGTCCCCAGGAGTAGATCGAGAGACTCGAACGACGGTGAAAGGCGCGGTGCGCCAATCGGAACGGAGTAGGGAGCAATGGGCAGGATGTTCGCGAGCGCAGCGGCGAGAAGTACTGCGACGAGCCATCCGAAAGACAAGTACACCAGAATGGATCGTGACTTCTTTGCCGGTGGCACCAGAGGCAACGCCGGGTCGGACGGTTGCTCGTCCTGTGAGCCGGTTCGGTCTTCGACAACTGATCGCGTCATGCTCCGACAACCTTCCTGACCCGTGGGTCGATCAATCCGTAGCTGAGGTCGACCAGGGTGTTGATACCCACGTACACGATGGCGATGAAGACAACGAGTCCCTGGACCATGATCACGTCGCGTGACGTGATGGACGAGGAGATGAGCTGTCCCAAACCGGGTAGACCGAACAGTGTTTCGACGATGACGGTGCCGCCGATGAGTCGGCCCAGGCTGATGCCGGCAACGGTGATCAGGGAGAACGACGACGGTCGGAGCGCGTGCCTGAACATCACGTACCAGCCTGGCATGCCCTTGGCCCGGGCCGCGGCCACGTAATCCTCACGCAGGGTTCCGATCAGGTCGGTGCGGAGCAGTCGGTGGAATGCGGCGATCTCGGTCAACGCGATTGCGATGGCGGGCAACAGTGCGCTCTGGAGGTTTGCGCCGAGCCCTTCACTCATGCGTGACCAGCCCGTCACCGGGAAGAGCTGGAATTTGATCGCGAAGTAGTAAATCAGGACCGGGCCGGCGATGAACGCGGGAACCGAGAGGCACACAGCCGAAACGACATTGATGCCGCGGTCGAGCTTGCTTCCCGGGCGCGACGCGGAAGCGACGGCCATCAAGACGGCAACGACCAGAGCAATGATCAGACCCATGGCGGCCAACTGCAGAGTGACCGGGAGGCGCTCGACGATCGCCTCGCTGACTGACTGCCCGGTGAGCGGTGAGGTTCCGAAGTCTCCGCGGAATGCGTCGCCGAGCCAATTGAAGTACTGAGTCCAGACGGGAACGTCGAGTCCCATCTTTGCTTCCATCGCCGCAACGGCCTCGGGGGTAGCGTTTTCACCCAGGATCACCTCGGCGGCAGACCCGGGCGCCAGGCTCAACAGTAGAACAGCTGCTGCCGCTACCAACAAGACGACCACCAAGCTGCGGCCTACACGTCTCGTAATTGTGAGAATCATCCAACTCGACTTTCATCATGCAAGCGCGGCCAAAGTTCCTTGTACGCAGAGATTTTGGACTGTTACGAAGCTTGCGTGTGATTATGCGCACTCTTGGCGCACCTGGATTTGTTGTAATATATTCAATGATCACTGCGAATAGCAAGAGAAACCTGGATAGAACTCTTGTCGGTGCATTTCGACATCCGACGGTTGCCGGTAAATGGACTGTAAATCAACAGGATTGAGGGTCGCCGAAGCTGCGCCCGAGTGCTGTGGCCGAAATCGGGCGCGACGATGTTGCTCGTGTCGCCGAGCTGACGCCTTTGATCGAAAGCGTCAATGATGTTGTTTTACAACGAATCTTGGATTGTCTTCTCCCGTCTCACTCGTACTTGACCGTGATGGACTCGGAGTCGGGTACTGCCTGGCAGGTGAGAACGTAGCCGTCCGACACCTCTTCCTCGGTCAGTGCGTCGTTGATTCTCATCACGGCACTTCCTGAGGTCACATGTGCCATGCACGTTGCGCAGTTTCCGGCTTCGCAGGAAAACGGCGGTGTAAGTCCTGCTCGCCGAGCGCTTTCCAATAACGTCTCGTTGGGGTGTCGTGGTACCGAGGTCTTCTTTCGTCCGAGAACGATGGTCACGGTTCCGGTGACCTCGGTGGAAGTTGTTTCGGTAGCGGCAGATTCGCCGGTGGAAATGGGTTCGGCCGTGTTAATCGGTTCGGCCGCACTGCCGAACCGTTCGCTGAAGATGCGGCCCGGTCCGGGTAACGCCGATTCGATCAGATCCATGAAGGGTTCGGGGCCGCACAGGTAGCTGTCGGCGCCCACGTGTTCGCCGACAAATTCGAGTACTGCGGCTTTGTCGAGGAAGCCGTTCTTGTCATCGAGGTGGCGTGCGACGGTCAGTCGGCCGGGGTAGCGGTCGACCAGTTCCGAGAGAACGCGCTCGAAGATCATCGAGTCGTGATCACGATCGGCGCACAGGAGGTGAACGTCGCGATCGGTGGTGGCGAGGGTGGTCTTGGCGAGCGAGAGGATCGGGGTGATGCCGCTGCCGCCGCTGAAACCGAGCAGCGGCGCCTGCGACTCACGCAGGCAGAACGTGCCGGCGGGCCTGGTGACGACTACTTCGTCGCCCTCGGAGACATTGTCGTGCAGCCAGTTCGAGACCTTGCCTCCGGCAACACGTTTGACGGTGGTCATCAATTCGTGGTCGGTGTCGGGTGAACTCGACATCGAGTAGGAGCGGAACAGTTCGGTGCCGTCGACCTCGACGCGGAACGTGCAGAACTGCCCGGCGTTGTAGGTGAACGGACCGTCGGTCGGAGCGAGAACATACGTACGTGCGTCGGAGCTCTCTTTGACGATTCGGGTGACGGTCGCTCGTTGGAACAACGGTGGTCTCGCCATGGCTACCTCCTGCTGATATTGAGATTCTATAAGTTTGAGAATACTATTCTCTCAAACGAGATAGGATCTTCTCAATGAAGCATTTGTACACGCGAGACGGGGGATGCGCTAGCCCCCATCCCCCGGTGAGGAGCCAAGGATGAACGGCCAGAGCGTCCTTGTGTTCGACGAACAGAAATACAGCCGAGAAGAACTCGAAGCGCTAGCCGACGGACTTGCATCGCGGCTGGTTCGGGACGGCGTCGTGGCTGGTCAACGCGTTGCTCTCATGTCGTCGAATCGTCCGGAGTTCGTTGTCGCGGTACTCGCGATCTGGCGCGTCGGTGCCGCTGTCGTGCTCATCAGTCCGGCGTGGAAGAGCGTCGAGGTGGCGCACGCACTGGCGACGACAAGCCCCGTGTACGCGATCGGCGACAATCCGGTGCTCGCGGAACTGATGCCGATGCTGAGCCTTGACGAGTCGGTCTCGTGCAGCACCGACACACGCGGCACCGGAACGTTCGGCGAGCCCGATCCCGCGTCGGATGCCGTTCTCGTCTTCAGTTCGGGAACAACCGGGTTACCCAAGGCGGTCCGGCACACTCACGCGTCGTTTGCTGTTGCCGTCGATCAGTGGCGAGACGTGCTGGAGTTGACGGAACGCGATCGCATGCAGATCGTGACTCCGCCTTCACACATACTCGGTCTGCTCAACATCGTCACGGCTCTCGAGTCCGGTGCGTGGCTGCGACTTCACCGCCGATTCGATCTCGACGCGATGCTGCACCACATCGAGGTAGACCGGATTACCGTCGAAATGGCCGTTGCGCCCATCGCTTTGGCTATCGCTTCCCATCCGAAGCTCGAATCGTACGATCTGTCGTCGCTGCGCTACATCATGTGGGGTGCAACGCCGGTGACACCGAGCGTCGCCGAAGAAGTCACTCGGCGAACAGGTGTCGGGTGGATGCCGGCGTACGGTGCCAGTGAGCTCCCCGTCATCGCGTGCAACCCCGTCGAGGGTGCGCAACTCGACAGCGTGGGGCGTGCGGCACCGGGCGTGAGCCTTCGAATTGTGTCTACCGAAACCGGTGATGTGCTCGGCCCTGGCGAGACCGGAGAAATCCAGGCCCTGTCGGCATCGGTCATGGCCGGCTATCTTCCCGACGAGGAAACCGCCGGCGCGTTCGCCGGCGGTTGGTACCGAACCGGTGACGTCGGACATCTCGACGATGACGGTTGGCTGCGAATCACCGACCGCCTCAAGGAAATGATCAAGGTACGCGGCTTCCAGGTAGCGCCGGCCGAGATCGAAGCAGTCCTGCACGGACACCCCGACGTCGCGGATTGCGCGGTGTTCGGCATTCCCGACCCGAAAGACGGGGAAGCGATTGTCGCGGCCGTCGCGACAAACGGTTCGATCGGTGAAGCGGAACTGATGGAACTCGTAGCGGGCCGCATGGCCGGCTACAAACGCCTACGGCGAGTGGTGTTCGTGCCCGAAATTCCTCGCCTGCCCTCCGGCAAGGTGTTGCGCCGAGAACTCAAGGAGCGCTATGGACGTACGTCTGACTCATGAACAGCGGCAGCTGCGTGACGCTGCCGCAAAACTGGCCGACGATCTGGGGCCGGGCTCGGTCCTCGATTTGGAAGATGCCACCCGGAATGCTCGTCTGGAGAAGGCGGTAGCCATTACCGGCTGGCGTTCGCTCCGGTCGGACGGCGCGTCTGGTGTCGAAGTTGCCATCGTCGCAGAGGAATTCGGCCGCGGATTGGTCGACGTTCCGTTTCTCGGGCCGGTGCTTGCCGACGATCTACGGCGCCATGTCGCCGACGATCAGCTCACGTGGGCGATAGCTGTCGGTGACGAGGCGGTCGACGCAACAGGCCTCGAACATGCTCTTGTCCTGCGCGAGAACAAGGCCTTCGCGGGCCGAGTCGGATCGGTAGCTGCCGGCGCCGATCTGACTCGAGGTTTTGCCGAGTTGCTCGAGGATGGGGATTCGCTCGGCGAAATCTCGGCTGACGATGTGACGCGGTGGGAGGCACTTGCGCTCGTGGCTACCTGCGCCGATCTTGTCGGCACAGCACGAGGCGCCCACCATGTTGCGACCGAGTACGCCAAGGTCCGTGAGCAGTACGGCACGGCCATCGGGTCGTACCAGGCTGTTGCGCATCTGCTGGCCGAAGGTCTCGCGCTGATCGAAGGATCGGTGAGTGTGCTCCGGTATGCGGCGTGGGCCGTGGACGAACTGCCGCCCGCCGAGGCGATCGCGGCAGCGCGGATCGCAAAGATCTACTGCGCGCGGGCAACTCGAACCGTGTGTGAAACCGCAGTGCAGGTGCACGGCGGAATCGGTAACACGTGGGAGTGCCTCGTGCATGTGTACCTGCGGCGGGCATTGACGTCCACCGAACTGTTTCCCGTAAGGCTGGAGGAGATCGACCTTGGACTTTCGTGATTCGCCGGAAGAAGCCGCTTTCCGAGACCGACTGAGGTCATGGGCAGCTGAGCGGGCAAAAGCATTCCCCAGTTCGGGGGACGAGTACTGGGCACGGCAGGGTGAGTGGCATCAGGCGCTGTACAGCGGTGGATTCTTCGGCGCTTCGTGGCCCAAAGAATATGGTGGACAAGAACTGCCACCTGTCTACGACGTCATCGTCGACGAGGAACTTGCTATCGCCGGTGCTCCGCCTCGGCCCAGTCTCGGATACCTGGTACATGGACTCGGCAGGCATGGCAGTGAGGATCTTCGGCGCCGATTCCTTCCCGGGATGATCAACGGCACCGAACGCTGGTGCCAGGGATTCAGTGAGCCAGGTGCGGGTTCGGATCTTGCCTCGCTCACGACCACCGCCACGCGGGAGGGCGACGAGTACGTCATCGCGGGCCACAAGATCTGGACCAGCTACAGCGATGTCGCCGACTGGTGCCTGCTCTTGGCACGGACAGAACCCGACGCAAAGCGTCACCGCGGACTGACCGCATTCATCGTCTCGATGGACCAGCCCGGTATTGAGCAGCGTCCGCTCAAGATGATGAACGGTGTCACCAAGGAGTTCGGCCAGGTGCTCTTCGACGGTGCTCGTGTGCCGGTCGATCAGATGGTCGGCGCTCCCGGTGAAGGCTGGGCATTGGCCATGACCGTTGTCGGGCACGAACGTGAACCGTCCACGCTGGGGTACGCGGCGCGCTACGGCAAACTGGTCCGCCAGCTCGCAGCCAGGAGCGACGGACCGCCGTCCACAGAATTGGCCTGGGCTGCAGTGGAAACGGAAATGCTGCGGCTGCACGTGCGTCGCCGGCTGTCGGAGCAGCTGGACGGACTCTCCCACGGCTCGGAGGGTTCGCTCGACAAGCTCCTCATGACCTGGGTTGATCAAGCCGTCGGACACGCAGCGTTGACGGAGGCGGGTAGCCGCGACACCGAGATGCTCGGGTCGTACCTGTACAGCCGCGCCCAGAGCGTCATGGGTGGGACATCACAAATTCAGAAGAACATCATTGCCTCGCGCATTCTCGGATTGGGAGTTTGACATGTACGACATGCCCGAAGAGATCGACGTCCGCGCAGAAGGCTCGCTGCGGATCATCACTCTCAATCGACCGGACGCGCTCAACGCCGTCAACGACAGCTTGCACACGGGCCTGGCGGAGTTGTGGCCGCGGCTCAGCGCGGATCGTGACGCGCGTGCCGCGGTGCTTACCGGCAACGGTAAGGCTTTCTCGGCGGGTGGCGATTTTTCCTACCTCGCGGAGTTGGCCGAAGACTCCGAAATGCGGGCTCGCACAATCGCGCACGGTCGTGATCTGGTGCTCGGAATGGCTCGGTGCCGGGTTCCGGTGATCGCGGCTGTCAACGGCCCGGCCGTCGGCCTGGGATGCAGCCTCGTTGCACTGAGCGACATCGTCTACATCGCAGAATCCGCCTACCTGGCCGACCCGCACGTGCAGGTCGGACTGGTTGCCGCCGACGGCGGACCGCTGACCTGGCCGCTGCAGATCAGTCTGCTGCTGGCCAAGGAATACGCACTGACCGGGACGCGCATCGGAGCTGAGAAGGCCTGCACGCTCGGCCTGGCCAACCATGTGTCTCTCGATCCGCTCGCCGACGCCGTCGAATGCGCGAAAAAGATTGCCTCGCAGCCGCGTCAGGCCGTCGAGAGCACCAAGCGACTGCTGAACATGCACCTCGAGCGGGCGATTCTTGCCACACTCGACTTTGCGACGACGGCCGAAGAGTTGACTTTCCAGAGCGAGGATTTCCGGGACAACATCGCGAAGCTCACCGCAGTGAAGAGCTGATTCGGAGAAAGTGGAAGAGGCTGGGCACCGGGGGATCTGTGCCCAGCCTCTTCTTTTCACATCACATGCACTTGGAGACGATCTCTTCGGCGAACTTCTCGATCGGGGCTCGGTACTGCTCCGCGCTTCCCTTCAAGTGTGAGTGGTCGCCGCTGTGCTGGAGATCCCAGTTGGCCCAGGGTGAGCACATCACACCGGTGATGCCGATGTCTTCTGCCCGCTTGTAGAGGTCAGGTGTCCGTTCGTCGAACAATCCGAGAATGATCTCGAAAGGCTCGTTTTCGCGTCCGTATTCGCGGCGGTAACCCTTGATTCGGTCGATCCATACTGTGGCTTCTTCCAGCGTGTATGCAGTACCGACCCAGCCGTCGCAGTAGCGCGCTGCACGTTTGAGGGCGGCAGCAGATTCGCCGCCGCAGAGAATAGGGACCGGTGCGGGCGGGTGCGGTTCGATCATCATTTCAGGAATGTCGTAATACTCGCCCTTCCAGGACACCCAGCCACCTTTCCACAATGCTCGCAGAGCCTGAACCATCTCGTTGAGTCTAGGTCCGCGGTTGTCGAAGTCCTGGCCGAGCAGTTCGAATTCCTCGCGCATCCAGCCGGCAGAGAGTCCAATGGACACCCGGCCGTTGGACAGTGCTCCCGCGGTGCCCACCTGTTTGGCGACTTCGAGGATAGGGCGCGCGGGCGCGATGTAGACGTTGTTGCCGAAATGCAGGTTCTCGGTTACTGCGGCCATTGCACCGATGAGGACCCAGGCATCGGGCCATTCGGTGTCGGGTTGCCAGTACGGAACCCCGCTTTCCGTTGCAGGATAACGGGTTTTGAGTTCACGCGGGAAGATGAGATGGTCCGATACGAGGACGCCGTGATAGCCGTTCTCGTCGAGCATCTTTGCGACGGCGGGCATCTCGGCGGTGTTCATGAAGGCCGTGCCGGTCCAGAATTTCATGCTTCTGCCCTGCGCTGACGGCTGATTGTCGAACATGTGGAAGTCATGCGGACACAGTATGGGAATGCGATTCAAGTTATCGGAGAACCAGAATCTTCGATTGTGTCTGCAGAACAACGCTTTTCGTAGTATCTCGCGACCGGGTCGGGGGCGCCGTACTGCTGCCGACGCCCCCGGGCGTCGCGGTTCGGCAAGTTACTTCGGGGGGAACCGCAGTGCGCCGTCGAGGCGGATGACCTCGCCGTTGAGGTAGTCGTTCTCCACGATCGAGGAGACCAGCGTGGCGTACTCCGGTGAGCGGCCCATACGCTGGGGATGCGGAACCTGCGGTCCCCAGTACGCCTCGAGCTGGTCGCCGGCCTTGCCGTATGCAGGCGTCAGGAATGTGCCGGGCGCGATCGTCACGACTCGGATGCCGAGCGGCGAGAGGTCGCGTGCGGCAACAAGAGTCATGCCGACAACGCCGCCCTTGGCTGCGGAGTACGGGAGCTGGCCGATCTGGCCTTCGTACGCGGCGATGGATGCCGTGTTGATGATGACGCCGCGGCCGGTCTCGAGAGCCTCCTGGCGGCCCATCGCCGCTGCCGACAGACGCATCACGTTGAATACCGAGATCAAGTACGAATTGATCGTGGTCGTGAACGCCTCGAGGCTCATGGCGCTGCCGTCCTTGCCGACCAGCCGGCCGCCACCGGCGGGGCCGCCGTGGCAGTCGACCGAGATGCGCAGCGGACCCAGCGATTCGGCTTCGGCGATTGCGGCAAGAACGCTGTCTTCGTCACCGGCATCGGTGCGGACGTATCGAACGCCGAGTTCGCGCTCGAGTTCCTTGCCCTTGTCGTCGGCCACGTCGGCCACGACGACCTTGGCTCCCTCCGAGTGGAGACGGCGAACCGTAGCCTCGCCGAGCCCTCCGGTGCCACCGACGACGATGGCGGAACAACCGTTGATCTGCATTTTGATTTCCCTTCTTGCAAGTATTGATCTCTGTTGAGAGAATAATGTTCTCATGAACATCACCATGATTGCAGAAATGGCCGCATCGAGTTGCGATCGGGCCGTAGTGACCGTCGAAAATCGGTCATTGACCGCCGCGCAACTCCTTGCCCTTGCCCGCCGCGCCGCCGACCGATTCCGGCAGTACCCTGCCGTGCTCTACCTCGGCACCAACCACCTCGCGTATCCCGTCGCGCTGTTCGGCGCCGCGATGGCCGGGGTTCCGTTCGTGCCACTCAACTACAGACTGGGCGATCAGCAGTTGGCTGCCCTGATCGACCGCCACCCCGGTGCACTGGTGCTGCGTCTCGATGATCTCGACGATCTGATCGACATCGAAGCGATACAGCAGGATTCGGCCGAATCCGATGCCCCGGCTCCACAGTGGGACGGTGACAGCGTCGCCGCAATCATCTACACCAGCGGAACCACCGCTGATCCCAAGCCTGCGATACTCCGGCATCGGCATCTACTCGCCTACGTGCTCAACACCATGGAGTTCTCGTCGGCCGACGAGAACGACGCATCGTTGGTCGCTGTTCCGCCCTATCACATCGCAGGTCTGACGAATCTGCTCTCCAACCTCTACACCGGGCGTCGGATCGTCTATCTGGCTGCTTTCGACGCCAAAATCTGGCTCGACACCGTCCGGGGCCAAAGCGTCACGCACGCGATGCTCGTTCCTACGATGCTGGCGCGTGTTGTCGCCGAGTTGGGGGAGAACGATGCAAATACTCCCTCGCTGGCAAGTTTGGCGTACGGCGGATCGAGAACACCCAGACCGGTACTCGAGCACGCGCTGCGAAGCTTCCCGGATACCGGATTCGTCAATGCCTACGGCCTCACGGAGACAGCGTCGTCGGTGGCAGTTCTCGGCCCCGACGATCACCGGATTGCCTTTGCCTCTGCCGATCCGGCAGTGCGTGACCGACTCGGGTCCGTCGGAAAAATGCTGCCGGGCATCGAGATCGAGGTGCGCAGCGAGGACGGCGATCCGGTCGGGGCCGGCGTCACCGGCCTGGTATTCGTTCGGGGCGAGCAGATTTCCGGCGAATACGGCAACCGGAGTGTGCTCGACGAGAATGGCTGGTTCGCCACGCGTGATCTCGGTCGACTCGACTCCGAGGGTTTCCTGTTCATCGAAGGACGCGCGGACGACACCATCATCCGAGGGGGTGAGAACATCGCCCCCGCAGAAATCGAGGACGTGCTTCTTGCGCATCCCGCCATTGTCGAGGCTGCCGTGATCGGCGTTCCGGATCCTGAATGGGGACAACGGATAGTTGCCGTCCTCGTCGGCGATGTCGATGAAGCAGAGATCAAGGCGTGGGTCAAGGAACGGCTGCGATCGTCCAAGACTCCCGACATCGTCGTGTTCCGACACGAACTCCCGAAGACCGAAACCGGAAAACTACTGCGCCGCGTTCTGCTGGCCGAATTGGAGAACACCCATGCCTGAAGCAATTATCGTCTCCGCACTGCGAACCCCCATCGGTACCGCGGGTAAGGGAACGTTGCGCGACACCACCGCTCACGACCTCGCTCACCATGTCGTTGCGGCGGCAGCAGAAACTCTCGATGCCAGCCAGATCGACGACGTCATGCTTGCCGAGGGCCTGTACGGCGGCGGCGTGATCGCCCGCCACGCGGCAATTACCGCAGGCCTGACCACAGTGCCAGGCCTGGCACTGAACCGGCACTGTGCGGCCAGCCTGGGTGCCGTGCAGGCCGCTGCAGGGTCCATCCGCTCCGGGATGGACAAGCTGATCATCGCCGGTGGCGTCAACTCCGCGTCGACCAGTCCGCGATCCTTGTTCCGCGTCGACGGCGAATTTGTGCCGTGGATGTCCCCGACGCACCCGGATCGCCCCGATGCACCGAACAAGGACATGTCGATCACGGTGGGCTGGAATGCCGCAGTGAAGGCCGGAGTCTCGCGCGAGGACATGGACACGTGGGCTCTGCTCTCGCACCAGAAGGCAGTGAGCGCCATCGACGAGGGGCGGTTCAAAGAAGAGATCGTGCCCATCAGCACACCTCACGGACTCTTCTCCGTCGACGAGCATCCGCGCCGCGAGACGAGCCTGGAGAAGCTCGGCTCGCTCAAGGTGCTGCACCCCGAGATCGAAGGATTCAGCATCACCGCCGGAAATGCGAGCGGCGCCAACGACGCTGCTGCGGTTCTCACGATCGCCAGCAGCGATCTGGGAATGCCGGGATTGGGAACCGTCAAGTCGTGGGCATCTGTCGCGGTTGATCCCGCCTTCACGGGTCTGGCTCCGGTCGAGGCAATTCCGAAGGCGTTGGCACGCGCGGGAATGTCGCTGGCCGACGTGGATCTGTTCGAGATCAACGAGGCGTTCGCGGCGATGTGCGTGGCGACGATCAAGATGCTCGGAATCGACGCTGACCGCGTCAATGTCAGCGGCAGCGGATGTTCTCTCGGGCATCCCGTGGCAGCCACCGGTGCGCGCATGCTGGTGACTCTGGTGCACGAGCTGCGACGCCGCGGCGGCGGAATCGGTGTTGCAGCCATGTGCGCCGGTGGCGGTATGGGTTCGGCGACGGTCATCGAGGTTCCGGCTCCGTGATGTCGACTGGGATATCGACTGGCACCGAGAGGTATTCGATTACTCGATGACGCTCACTACTGTTGCAACGATCGAGGATCTTGTCACCGCGGCGCGCTCAGGTTCACTGCGCGCCGCGGGCCGCCTGTTGAGTTTGGTCGAAAGCAGCAGGCGAGAAGAAGTTCTCGACATCGTCGGCTCGCGACCGGTGCGAGTGGTCGGGGTGACCGGCCCACCCGGCGCGGGCAAGTCCACCACCATCGCAGTTCTCGTGCGGGCGTATCGCCAGCGCGGACTGCGGGTTGCCGTTCTTGCAGTCGATCCTTCCTCGCCGTACAGCGGCGGCGCATTGTTGGGCGATCGAATACGGATGGCAGAGCACATCGACGACGCCGATGTGCTCATCCGTTCGGTGGCCACCCGCGGTCACCTGGGCGGTCTGGCCGTTGCCGTGCCGGCAGCGATCCGCCTCCTCGCGGCGCTGGACTACGATCTGATTCTGCTCGAATCGGTGGGCGTCGGGCAATCGGAAATCGAGATTTCCGCTATTGCAAATCCCGCGGTTGTTGTCCTCAATCCCGGTGCGGGAGATGCTGTTCAGGCTGCCAAGGCCGGGTTGCTCGAGGTGGCCGACATTCTCGTGGTAAACAAAGCCGACCGTGAGGGTGCCGATCAGACGGTCCGCGACCTGCGTGCGGAGGCCGGAGTTCCCATCCTCAAACTGATCGCATCGCGCGGTGAGGGTGTCACCGAACTGGCGGATGTGATCGACGCTCACCAGCGATCGGACACGTTTGCACGGCGAACCGCGCGAGCGCGAGTCCAGATTCTGTCCCTCGCGCAGTCGAAGTTGCGCACCCACCCCGAACTTGACGATCTGGCCCATGCCGTCGCAGCCGGCAGCAGCGATGCATACACCGCTGCTGCGCGACTGCTCGGAACGTCGGGCTCAGACTAGATCAGATCGGCAATAATCTGCGGAAGATCTTGTGTCGTACGGATTCCCGGAGCCGCAGTACAGACAGAGAGGATGGCGTTGACTGCCCGGTTGGCCGTGTAGGCCGGGGCAGTCTCGCTCATCCTCTCCAGCGGGATGGGGAAACGTAGATCGATGTCGAGTGGCGCATCCCCGTCGACGTCGATATGCCAGCCGGTGTCACGAATCTTCCAGTCGACGTCGAGTTCGCTCGAGCAGTACCACGTTGCGCAGAAGCTCAGAAGTTCTCGGCCGGCATGTGTGCCGCTTACCGTGATTCGTTGCGCGGCAACGGTGCCTGCTTCCAGGGTTCCTGCTGCGATCTGGACCGAAGTTGGGGTGGTGGCCAGCTCGCCGTGGGCGTCCACGGAGTCCAGTGGCAGGCCGATCGATTCGGCGACCATCTGCAGTGACGGACCGAAGTTGGACTTCACGTGTGCGATCCGGTTCTCGTCGAAATCGGTCGGGGCGAGCCCGAATCCCATGACGTCGAAAAGTATCCCGGGTGAATTACGTTGGGAGAGATCGGCAAATTCACTGATTGTCAGGTGGTTCAGGCGACGTTGAATCGAGCTCAACACCAGGGGGAGCGCCTCGGTCACAAATCCGGGGCTACTGCCGGTGCTGTGGATCGACGTTCCTCCGGTTCGGCACGCGGCTTCGATACGTTCGCGCAGCGCTGGGTCCATTCCGGCGGGGTAGTGAAATTCTCCCCGGGTGGTGACGATGTTCGAGCCGGCGGCGAGGATGCGGCATACTTCGTCGGCGTCGAACTGGCGCGGCATGTACAGCACACAATCCGCGCCCAACCCGATGACGTCGTCGATGCTGTTGGTGGCCAGCACCCCGGCGTCGTCGATGCCGCACAGTTCACCGGCGTCGCGACCGGCTTTGTCGGCCGAATGTACATATACACCGGCCAATTCCAGATTTGCATGTTCGATGACGCCGCGCAGCGAGCGTGTGCCGATGTTGCCGGTGGCCCACTGAACCACCCGATAGGGCCGGGGCACGGTAGTTTCCTGAACAGTACTGTCGGACAGGGTAGTCGAACTCATATCACACCTCGAAGGTCGGTCGATTCTACCGAGCAAAGGTTGTCACGGTAGGCGAAGTAAAGCTTCCTGCGCGTACGAGGCAACGAGGTTGCCGTCCTCGGAAAACACGTCGCCGCGGCCGAAGCAACGGCCGTGAGCTGTGACGGGGCTGTGCTGGCGCAGTAGTAGCCACGAGTCGGTCGTGAAGGGTCGGTGGAACCACAGGTTGTGTGAGGTGACTGCGGAGGTGAAGGTGGTTCCGTTGCCGAGTTGGCTCAAGCCGTCGACGGGGCGCAGGGCCGTGCCGATCAGCGTGAGGTCGGTGGCGTAGGTAGCGAGGGCGGGCGCAAGATTCTTGCCCACTTGTGGTGTGCGCATCCACATCTCGAAATCGGGTGCACCGATGTCGGTGGAGTTGAGGTCGACGTCGGTGCGTATTTCCCACGGGATCAGGTCGACGTCGGTCCGGAACTCTTCGCCGAGTAGCGGCGCAATGATGTTCTCGGACTGCCGATCCGGGCCGTCCTCGGGAGCGTGCATCGAGATCAGCGATGTAGCGATGACGCCTTTGGATTGGCGCGCCACGATGGTCAGTGTGGCGAAGGAACGGCCTTCGTGCTGACGCGTCACTTCGTAGCGGACGGTCTCGTCGGCGCTACCTTCCCGGGCAAACAGGGAGTGAAGGGACTTGATGCTTTTGTTCGGGCAGGTCAGTTCGGCCGCGCGGACGAACTGACCGAGAATCTGCCCGCCGAAGAGTCGGTGGTACGTCAAATGCAAGTTAGGGCCCTCGAAAACGAGGGTGGTCGCATTCTTGTTGGTATCAGTTCGTCCGGTCGTCTGCGGTTGCAGGTCGAGGCAGGCGAGGAGGTCGTTCCATAACTCGGACATTGGCCGAGTGTATATAAAATTTCCTCAATTGAGAATGAAGTTCTCAATCCTGTTTTCAGCCCTTGTGTGCGAACCCCTGAGAACAGAAGGCCCAGACCTCATCGGAAGAAATGGGATGCACGGTCGCGTCGTCCGGAGCGCCGCTGGACTGCGCAATGAACATCACCGTCTGCATGGTCATGGCGGCAATTCGGCGGGGGTTGACGCCCTCGCGCAACTGGCCTGCTTCGCTCACCTTTTCCATCAACTCGACAAAAAATGCGAGAAGTGAGGAGTGCGCAACCTTGACCTCGGCCGGATGTGACAGAAGCAATTGTGGGGCGAAATCGGTGAACAGCGGTCGCTGCGCCGCCGGGTCGGGACGGCAGAACTCGAATAGAAGCTCGACGGCGATCTTGAGTTGGTCCATCGGTTCGGACGTTCCGGCCGTCGCTGCGCGGATCTGTTCGGCGCTGCGACTCAGAGCGTCTTCGAACAATGCCAACAGTAGTTCGTGCTTACCGTCGAATTGGAGGTAGAAGCTACGTAAGGACAGTTTCGACCGGTCGACCACCTCTTGGACGGTGAAGTCGGTGGTGCCTTTTTCGGTGATGATCGACTGTGCCGCATCGAGGAATCGCTGCACGCGTTGCTCTGCGCGAAGCTTTGCGGTCTTGATGGAACGCTCGACCGACCGTTGCTTCCAGGCCGGCTCTTCGCTGGGCGTGGTCACCACTGCACCAGCCCCCTTCCGATTGTCAAAAACATGTTTGCACTGTACCGGAGATGTAAGCGCCACAGTGGAATGACCAAGTGTTATTTACATTTTAGAGACTCTTACTTTCGCTAATCGAGAATGGTATTCTCAATCGATAATGCACCGCAGCTCCGACAGGGAGGCAGTTCGGGATGCTCTTCGAGTTCGACTCCGATCAGCGACTATGGCAAAACACCGTGCGCGAAGTGACGGCGAAGGAATGCCCGTCCGCGCTGATCCGGGACGTCGTCGACAACGACGCCAACCCCGTACAAATTTGGAAAACTTACGTTTCACTCGGTTGGACCGAGTTGACCGATCCTGATACCGCAGTTGAATTGGCAATCGTGCTGGAAGAGTTGGGCCGAGCGACCGACCCCACTCCCTACCTGGCGACAATGACACACTTTGCCCCACTTTCGAGCGAGTCGATCGATCCTGAGCAGCCGGGAACGGCAATATTCGAGGGCATCAGCGCCAGCCGCGACGGAGATGGGTGGCGGCTGAACGGCACGGCGCACCGCGTACTCGACGGTGATCGCGCCGAGAAGTTGGCCGTTGTCACATCGGCAGGAGTCTTTGTAGTTCCGGCCGCGGACGTCACCACGACGCGCAGTCCGATTTTCGATCCGGTGCTTCACGTTGCGGAAGTGTCGTTCGACGGTGTCCGGGTCGGCGTCGACCAGCGCAGTAGCGCAGATCCGGCACGCGCAATGGACCTCGCGCTCACCGGAATGGCGCTCACGACGGTCGGAGCGTGTCAGCGCATCCTCGACTTGGCGCTTGACCATGTGCGTAACCGGAAGCAGTTCGGCTCCCTCATCGGATCGTTCCAGGCTGTTCAGCACAAGGCTGCCGACATGCACATTGCCATCGAGCGCGCCCGCGCTCTCGCGTATTACGCGGCGCTGACGATTGCCGAGAACGACCCGAGACGACGGTTAGCCGCGTCCATGGCCAAGGCTGCAGCAGGGGAGTGCCAATCTCTGGTGTTCCGCAACGGAATGCAGCTGTTCGGAGCGATGAGCTTTACCTGGGAAAACGACCTACAGTTTGCGCTCAAGCGTGCCAAAGCCGGTGAGCTACTGCTCGGCGGTGCGGCACAGCATCGGGCGCTGATCGCCGAGGAGTACCGTGCAACTCAACTTTGACGCCGATGTCGAGGAATTCCGGGCCGAGTTCCGCGCTTTCCTGGACGAGAATCTTCCGAGCGAGGCGCAGGCCGCGGAGCGCGCCGGATCCAGCGCGGATATTCCGCAGTGGGCTCGCGCCTGGCAGCGCCTGCAGTTCGACAACGGTTGGCTGTTGCCGGGCAACCCGCCGGAATTCGGTGGGCGGGGCGCCGGGATCCTCGAGCAGTACGTGCATTTGGAGGAACTGTCGAAGCGGCGGATCTACCACAGCTTCAACCCACAAGGGCTGGGCATCATTGCCGCGTCGTTGCTCTCGTTCGGAACCGAGGAGCAGAAAAAGCAGTGGGCCGCACCGATATTGCGTGCCGAGATCACCGCTGCGCTCGGCATGAGCGAGCCAGGCGCAGGTTCGGATCTGGCTTCGCTGCGCACCCGAGCCGACCGCGACGGTGACCATTTTGTGGTCAACGGCCAGAAGGTCTGGACATCCGGCGCGCATGACGCCGACGTGATCCTGACTTTCGTCCGCACCGATCCCGACGCTCCGAAACATCAGGGCATCAGCGTGCTGATGATCCCCACCGACTCGCCCGGCTTGGTTCGCCGGCCCTTTGCATCCATCTGCGCAGACGATGATCTCGACTTCAACGAAGTGTTCTTCACCGATGTGAAAGTTCCGGCAGAAAACCTGATCGGTGAACTGAACAAGGGGTGGTCGGTGGCAACCGGTTCGCTCGGACATGAGCGAAACCTGTTGTGGCTCAGCTTTGCCGATCGCCTGCAAGATCTGATCGCGGACTTCCATCCGGCGACGGACATCGACCGGGATCACTACGCGACGCTCGTGATGGACCATCAGGCGCTGCGTCTGCTCGGTTCGGCGGCGTTGGCGCGCGCTGCTCGCGGCGAGCAGGACGTGGCCGCCCTGTCGATACTGAAACTGCTCGGTTCCGAAGCGGTACAACGCTCTTCGGAAGAGGCCCTGATCGCTGCCGGGCCTGAAGGATTGGTTCATCCGGCTTTGACATCGGCGTACAACCCGATGGACAACGAGGCCTTCAGTTCGAGTTGGTTCGAACGCTATGCACGAAGCTTCGCCGGCACGATCGCCGGTGGAACCTCCGAAATCCAGCGCACTATTGTCGCCGAGCGAGTGCTCGGCCTTCCCCGAAGCTGAGGAGCCTGACATGTACATTCTCTACGAGGTGGCCGACAAGATTGCGACCATCACCCTCAACCGTCCCGAAGTTGCGAACGTCCAGAACATGCAGTTGCTCGACGAACTCGACGCAGCCTGGACCCGTGCGGCCGAGGACGACGATGTCGCGGTGATCGTGGTTCGTGCTGAGGGCAAGCACTTTTCGGCCGGTCACGACCTCAATGATCGTTGGCCATCGCCCAAGGAGATCACCTTGGAATGGATCTACCGCGCCGAAAGCCGTAGATACCTGGAATACACGTTGCGCTGGCGCAACACTCCCAAGCCGTCGATCGCGGCTGTTCAGGGCCGCATCATCGCGGGTGGGTTGATGCTGTGCTGGCCGTGCGACCTGATCATTGCGTCCGAGGACGCCTTGTTCTCCGATCCGGTTGCGCTCATGGGAATCGGCGGCGTCGAATACCACGGTCACACCTGGGAACTCGGCGCCCGTAAGGCAAAGGAAATCCTCTTCACCGGTCGTCCGGTGACGGCCGAAGAGGCTGAGAAGACCGGCATGGTCAACAAGGTGGTGCCGCGCGATCAGCTCGACGCCGAGGCACGCGCCATGGCCTTGCAGATCGCCGAGATGCCGTCCTTCGGCCTCCGTCAGGCCAAGCGCGCAGTCAACCAGACACTCGACGTGCAGGGCTTCTACGCTGCCGTTCAGTCGGTGTTCGACATCCACCAGACCGGTCACGGTAACGCTCTGAGCGTTTCGGGCTACCCGATCCTGGTGAAGCTGGACGAGATGAAGGAAAAGATCAAGTAGGGCCTTCTGCCCTGTGCGCCTTTCTGGTAGTTCGAGCTACCGGAAAGGCGCACAGGGTCATTACCACCTTGCGGGCGCCGGCTTCTCCAACGTCAACGGACGTTCGTACGACAAATCCTCGCGGTCGCGGGTGCCGACGAGGTAGCCCTTCTCGGTGAAGAAGGGTGATTGCAGCACCCGTGCGTCGGCGACGAACATTGCCTCGACGGTTGATCGCCGAACTGCAATGCGCCACTGCCCCTCTCGCCGTTCCAGGCGATCGAGATAGCGTCCGCTGATGAATTGCGCGCTCTTGCCGTCACTGCCGACGAGGACAACGATGACGTAGCTTTCGGCATGTGCGGCCTCGCCGTCGATGTCGCACGAGTGCGTGGTGATGTTGTGCGTGTGTACCTTCGAGGTTTCGGCGTGGGCAGTGTTCGCCCAATCGCCGTATTCGGGGCCCGTATTGGTTGCGAACCCATGTTCGTCGACGCCGTTGTCGTGGTACGCGGCGGTGATGAGATCGATGTCGTGACGATCGCATCCGCGGGCGTGCCGACTGATGCAGTCCAGAATCGCGGTGCGATCCATGAGATAGCGGACATCTTTCTGCAGCGTCTCGAATTGCTGGTTCTCGAACTGCTGGGTCTCGGGGGAGTTGTCGAGGGTCATCCTCTGCTCATTTCAGCTGATGTGATGTCGGCAGGGAAGTCTGCCGCGATAGACGTATTGGACTATACAGTTGTATAGTCCAATCGTGGCGTGATTCAACCGGCGGACATCTTTCTCCGTCGAGGCCAACCCAATTCTCTGGCAGCATGATTCGCGCCAGAAGGCGGCCAGGATCAGCCACTCCAACCTTGGAGGAATCATGCGAATCGGATTGACCGGCGGCGCTTCGTCCACCGACAAAATCGTCCAGCAAGCGCAACGAGCAGAGGCAGACGGTTTTACCTCACTCTGGTATGCCAGCACAGTCGCCGGTGATCCGCTGACCGCCCTTGCGGTAGCGGGGCGGGCCACGACGTCGATCGAGCTCGGAACTGCTGTTCTGCAGACCTATCCGTGCCATCCGCTGCTGCAGGCGAATCGCGTTGCAGCCGTATCAGAGGCCATGGGACGCAAGGGATTCACATTGGGACTCGGGCCTTCGCACGAATCGCTGGTCCGGGACGTGTACGGCTTGTCCTACGATCGCCCGGGGCGCAATACCGAAGAATATGTACAGATCGTCACCGCACTGCTTCGCGGTGAAGACGTCGACTTCCGCGGCGCGGACTGGTCGACGCGCAGTGCCGGCCGGATGGCCAAGGTCGTCCACGACGTGCCGGTGCTGCTCTCCGCCATGTCGCCCCGCATGTTGCGGGTGGCGGGGCAATACGCCGCCGGAACGGTGCTATGGATGGCGTCGGGCAAGGTGATCGATTCCCACATTGCTCCCGCGTTACATGCTGCTGCGGAATCTGCGGGTCGCCCAACGCCTCGAATTGTTGCCGGGCTGCCGGTGGCAGTTCACGACGATGCCGACGAAGCTCGTGCCGCTGTTGCGGCAAACGCCACCGCGTATGCCGGAATGCCGAACTACCAAAGGGTTCTCGATGCCGGCGGCGCAAGCAGCCCGGCGGATGTGGCGATTGTCGGCAACGCTCGATCGGTACGCGCTCAGTTGCAGTCTCTGGTGGATGCCGGCGCCACAGATATCTGGGCTGCCGTATTCCCCGTCGGCGCGGACCGGAAGGAATCCGTTCGCCGCACCACCGATCTTCTCGCTGAAATGGCAACCCCTGTAACACCGTAACTGTCTGAGAGGAAACGGATGAGGTGCGACGTGGACACAGTGGCACCGCAGGAGTCGGATCAGGTTGCCCGAGCTGCTGCGTCCGTGCGACGGCTGACGGCGGCTGTAGCGACCGCCCGCTCCGACATGCCGGGACTCTCCGCCGTGGCTTCTCGGATCAGGGCTCTTGCCGATGATCTCGAGGCTCGCTCCTGCTCTGCCGCCGAGCGGGTGTATCAGATGAACACTATCGGCAGAATCATCCGATACAGTCCGGTTGTCGGCTCCGCCAATGTGCTTGCCGCGCCGCTGCACTTGCGTCACATCGGCGATGGTAATGAGGGAACTGTCAATTTCTCGGCCGCGTATCAGAGCTCACTCGGAGTAGTGCATGAGGGCTTTGCTGCTATGGTCCTCGACGTTGCCCTGGCGGAGGCGAACATGGCAGCAGGTGTCCCCGCCATGACAGCAGGGTTGACGCTTCGCTACCATCACCCGATGCCGGTGGGCCGCGACCTGACGGTGCGAGCCTGGCACGTCTATGTCGACGGCCGAAAGTCGTGGTGCCGTGGGGAAATCTGGTGGGAACACGACCTGTGCGTGAGTGCAGAGGGTCTGTTCATCATTCCACGTGAAAGAGGACCTCGTGGCCAAGATCGACAGGGCTGAAGGTATTACCCCGTCGCTGATCGACGACACGGCGGACGGGCTGCGACGATTGACTGATCTTCTCCTGCGTGTGGACGAGAACGAGCCGGCCGTGGTCGCGATAGCCGACGAACTGGACCGCATCGAGGAGGCGCTCGAGAGAAACACTGGACCAGCGGAGTTCCATGACCCTGTGTGTGGGAGAGGCAATGCCCTCGCGCCGCCTCTGAAGATGGAGAGATTGCCGGACGGCAGTGTCAGGGCGACCGGTTCGCTTGGCCTGCCCTACCAGGGGCCGCAAGGACTTGTGCACGGTGGGATGTCGGCGCTGATGCTCGATCACGTACTCGCCCTGGCACACCCGGAGGAACGCACCCAGATCGAGGAACTGGTGGTGCGCTACCACCAGCCTCTTCCGCTCTTCGAAGACATTGTGATCACCGGTTGTCAGATGAGGAATACGGACGAGAAGCCCCGCGCTCACGGTGAGATCACCGTGGACGGGCGCCTGGCGGTGTCGGCGGAGGCGCTCTTTCGTGACGCGCCTCCGCCGACGACCTGACTTGTGTGTCAGCTCAGCTCAGTTGCGTCAGACGCGGAGCACATCCGTGAGTGCGGATGATTGCCCCCGCCTCACGGGTCAGTTCCCGTGCACTGCCGAGTAATCCGTCGAGAAGCATGGCTCGGCGGACGTGACGGTGAAGGTCGTGCTCGGCAGTGAAACCGATCCCTCCGAGTACTTGCTGGCAGTGGCGGGCTGTTGTCAGTGCAGCTTTGCCGGCCGCGGCCTTCGCGAGAAGTGAGCCGAGGTCGTCGGTCGCGGTATTCAGCGTTGCTTCCGCGCCCTCGATGGCGACCAGCGTCTCGGCAAGCCGATGGCGAACAGCCTGGAACGATGCCACCGGCTTACCGAACTGCATGCGGTTCAAGGCATGGGTGCGGGCGAGGTCGAGCATTGCGCGACTGGTACCCACCAACCACCATCCGAGTGCCCGGCGACCTGCCGCGAGCGGGACGGTATCACCGGCCTCTACGACGCGGAGCGGAACATCGGTGTCCAACGTTGTTCCGGGTCCCTCGCTCCGCTCCCACCGGACCCAGCGCCCACCGGAGTACGGCAGCGCGACGGTACCGCCGGCGGGCAGACTGAGTGCGGTATCGGCTAAGACCACATCGTTGATCAGTGGTGCATGGGCGCCGGTCTCGCCGAGGAGCCGAAATACCAGGGGCACTGCTGTATCGGGCATTTCGGTGAGCATCTCGATCCAGCCGAGTTCGGTCATGGCCGCATCGAGTTCGGTGCCGGACACACTGAGCATCGTCTTGTGCAGCGTTTCGGTGAGCAGATTCAGCTCGTCGTCGTGCATGCTCATTCCTTCCCCAGATCCAGCAGTCGCCGCGCGATGATGTTGCGCTGAATTTCAGCCGTACCGCCGTAGATGGTGGCTGCACGCGAGTACAGGAACTCCGACCGCCATGGCGTCTCGTCGAGTTCGATGGTGCCGGGCAACAAGTCGCGCACGGTATCGAACAACTGCTGCTCGGAGGTCGCCAGCAGCACCTTGTCGATCGACGTCTCCGGGCCGATCTTTGCGCCCTCCGCCAACCGGGTCTGCGTTGCAAGGGACCGGGCTCGCACGGTGTGCAGTGCCAGGTAGGCGGCACCGAGTTCGGCGTCATCTGTTGCGTTTGTGTCGGATTCGGCGATCAACTGATCCAGACGCGAGAACAGGTAGGCAATCCGATGCCAGAAGCACGTAGAACGCTCATGGGGCAGCAGATCCATCGCCACTCGCCAACCGTCGCCCGGCTTGCCGAGCATTCGGTCCGCCGGAACGACGACGTCGTCGAAGTAGACCTCGGCAAACTCGTCGACTCCGTGCATGGTGCGCAGCGGCCGGACGGTGATGCCCGGGGTGTCCATGTCCACGAAGAACGCGGTAATTCCGTCGTGCCCCGGCCCGGTACGGGTGAGCAGGACACACCGCGCCGAGTACTGAGCCAAGGACGTCCAGACCTTCTGGCCGTTGACAACCCAGTTGTCCCCGTCTTGAACTGCCCGGGTGCTCAGCGACGCAAGGTCGCTACCCGAACCGGGTTCGGAGAAGCCCTGGCACCATTGCTCACGTCCACTGAGTAGGTGCGGAACCATCTCCGCTGCCAACTCCGGGCGAGCATACGAAATCATTGTGGGAGCAAGGACTTCGATCATCGAGTAGATGCCGGGTTCGGCGAGGCCGCGGGTCGCAACTTCCTCGCCGAGCACCGCACGCAGGACGGCGGGCCCGCCGAGTCCGCCGACCTCCTCCGGCCAGCCGTACCGCATCCAACCTGCGTCGAACAGTGCAGCTCGTACACGGGCGAGCTGTTCTACCTGGCCGTCGAGCGAATGATCGGTTCCGGGGGACAGATCGTTTTCGGTCAGCCAGGTCGCAACGGCCGACCGAAATTCGGGGACGTTCATGCCCCCGGACGATCAAAGGCGTGAGGAATACCCGAATCGTGATCGCCGTTGCGGCGCAGGAACGTCATCGCCCGCGTCTGCAGTCGCCACCCGTCCTCGGTGCGAAGGTACGTGTCACTGTAGTAGCCGATCCGCATGTCGTGTGTTGCATGATCGACGAAACACAGCGTCTGGCTTCCGGTTGCCGTGTCGGCACCGGTGAATTCGACGACCGGCGTCCCCGTCATGAACAGCCCCTGGGGAGCGGCCGCAACCAGTGCGGGAAACTCGTCGAGCGGGTACTTGTCGCCGAAAGCGCTGTACGTGCCGTCCGGAGTGAACACTGCGACAACACCGTCGACATCGCCCTTGGTCATGTTGACCGCATAGCGAGCGAGAAGTTGCGAGATCTCCATGATCTCGTCAGTTGTTGACATAAATCTTTCCACCCTTCATGACGAAGCCGACGCGCTGTGTAACCGTGATGTCCTCCAACGGATCTCCGGGTACCGCGATGATGTCGGCCAGTAGACCTTCGGCCAGACGGCCACGGTCGGTGACGTTGATGAGATCTGCCGCGACGGTGGTGGCCGCACGCAACACCGAGATGTTGCTCATGCCGCGAGAGACGAGCGCAACCAGTTCGTCGGCATTCTTTCCGTGCGGGATCGCCGGCGCATCGGTGCCTACGGCGATCTTCACACCGGCGTCGTATGCGGCCTTGACCGAAAGGCGTGCGCGCGGGAACATTTCGGCCGCCTTGGCCTGGAGCTCCGGTGCGGCCTTGGAAGTATCCATGGCATCGGCCAGGCGTGTGGTCGGCACCAGGAAGGTGCCATGCTCGACCATCATCGCGATGGCCTCGTCGTCGACGAGAAAGCCGTGCTCGATGCAGTCGATGCCGGCTTCGATTGCCGCCTTCACAGCTTCCGCGCCGTGCGTGTGCGACGCGACACGCAGACCGCGTCGGTGCGCCTCGTCCACGATCGCGCGCAGTTCCTCGTTGGAATAGTGTTGCGCACCAGGTAGTCCGGTGTGCGACATGACTCCACCCGAAACGCAGACCTTGATCAGCTGAGCGCCGTGCTTGATCTGGTAGCGAACAGCCTTACGGCACTCGTCGACACCGTTGGCGATGCCCTCTTCGATAGTCAGGTCCAACACGCCCGGCGCGAACGCCGCGAACATCGTCGGATCCAGGTGGCCGCCTGTGGGAGTGATCGCGTGGCCGGCCGGGATGATCCGAGGTCCGTCGACCCAGCCTGCGTCGATTGCCTTGCCGAGAGCCACGTCGAGCAGGTAGCCCCCGGTCTTCACGAACAGTCCCAGGTTGCGAACAGTGGTGAAACCTGCGCGCAGAGTGCGGCGCGAGTTACCCACGGCACGCAGCATGCGGAGCGGGGGATCATCCTGAACCGTTGAGTAGACCGGCTTTTCGCCGCGCCCACCCATCAAGAGGTTGACCTCCATGTCCATGAGGCCGGGAAGAAGAATCTGGTCGCCGAGATCGACGATTTCTCCTTCGGGTGTTCCGCCTATTCCGACGATCTTGCCTTCGTCGACCTTGATGACGGCCGGCCGGACGATCTCGCCGCTGTCGACGTCGAGCATTCCCGCTGCTTTGAGTGTGATCATGTTCAGTCCCTTGAAGATCAGACGATCGGAAGATCGGGTCAGACGACGGGTTCGACGGTGACGGCTACGTAGGCGGCGCCGCTGTCGGGGACGCGGGGTTGTTTCCAGACTTCGATGGGGAAGGTGACCATGACGAAGGATTGCATGAGGTGTACGAGTGCTCGTGCGTCGTCGGGTAGGTCGTCGAGGGGGAATTTGTCGCAGTAGGTGATGGCGTCTTCGAGTCGGTTGAAGGCGGCGTCGTAGAACTCTTGCATTTCGGGCATGGTGGAGGCGAGGCGTTTTGCGTAGCGTTCGCCTTCGGTGGGGAGGATCCAGTCGGCGAAGCGTTCGAGGTCGGCGAAGTCAGTTGGTAGTGGCATCGCGGTGCTCCTTGACGTGTGTTCGTGCGGTGTGGTGGAGGTGGCGGATGAGGAGTTCTTGGTCGCAGAGGGGGAATTCGGTGACGGTGCGGGTGGCCATCATTGTTTGTGAGGCTTCGAGGGTGTTCGCGTCTTGGAGTGCGTATTCCTTGAAGGTGACTGCGGCGAGTTCGTGGGCGAGTCGTTCGCGGGTGTTCTTGGGGGGTACGAAGTAGAGGCTGGCTTCGAAGATGTGTTTGTCGACTGCGGTGGGCCAGTAGTGGTAGGTGAGGTACCAGCCTGGTGCCCAGATGAGGAGCATGAAGTTGGGGAAGATGGTGAAGCTGTCTTCGCCCCAGGCTGCGTGGCGGGCGGGGTTGAGTGTGGGGGGTAGGGGGTCGAGGCCTTCGATGTCGGGGCGGTCCCAGGGGCCGAAGAGGCCGCTGCGGAGTGCGCGTTCGATGGGCTTGACCATGTTGAGGTCTTTCGGCGGTGCCATTCCACCCCATGAGGAGATGAGGGAGTGGGGTCCGTCGAGTTCGTAGTGGAGTGCTTCGAAGCCGGTGGCGGCGAGTTTGTCTGCTTCGGCCTTGGTTGCCTGCTTCTGGTGCAGGATGGGGGCGTGGTAGAACTCGGCGAATGCGTCGATGAAGAGTTTCCAGTTGCTGCCGATTTCGGCGCGGTAGCTGTAGACCTCGGTCATTTCGTGGAAGGGGTAGCCTTCGACGCCCTTGAGCATGGGGCCGAGGTATTCCTCGAGGCTTTGCTGGGGGTTGAGGTTGACGAAGATGAAGCCTTGCCAGGTTTCGCAGGTGACTTCGACGAGTCCGTAGTCCTGCTTGTCGACGTCGAAGAATTCGCCTTCTTGTTGGATGAAGGAGAGTTTGCCGTCGAGGTCGTAGCGCCAGGCGTGGTATTTGCAGGTGAATTGGCGGCAGGTGCCTGAGGTTTCGTCGCCGGGGATTTCGTTCCATACCAGCTTGTTTCCGCGGTGTCGGCAGACGTTGTGGAATGCGCGGATGGTTCCGTCGGCGCCTTTGACGATGATGAGGGAGGTGTTGACGGCGGCGAGTTCTTTGGTGAAGTAGCTGCCGGTGCGGGGGACTCGTTCGACGCGTCCGACGTTGAGCCAGGTGCGTTTGAAGATTGCTTCGCGTTCGGCTTCGTAGTGTTCGGGGTCGATGGAGTCGGTGTAGTCGACGGGTGCGGTGCCGAGGTGGGGATACTGTTCGGTCCAGCTTCCCGCGGCCGGTTTGGCGAAGTGTGGCACGGTCTACTCGCTTTCGTGGTCTGGCTCGATGCCAAATGAGTTGAAGGCCATGGCCATCAGGCCATAGCAGCCGACGGTGAAGACAAAATCCATCAGTTGTCGTTTGTCGAAATACTCGCTGAGTGCAGCCCAGGTCTCGTCGGAGACGATCGAATCGACTTCGAGTTCTTCGACGGCGCGCAGTACTGTGATGTCGGGTTCGACGAGGGCTTCGCCGCGTATGGCCGATTCGACCTCGGCCAGCGTCAAGCCTGCTTCTTCCTGGGCGATGATGATGTGATGGGTCTTCTCGTAAGCGCAGTTTCGGCGCGTTGCAACCCTCAGGATCGCCAGTTCGCGCAGGCGGGGCGGAAGGCTGTTGCGGTACAGCATTCGCGTGCTGAAGATGAGGAAGTCCCTGGTCAACTCGGGGTGATTCACCAAGGTGGACAGGGCCGGTCCGGCACCTTCCGGGTTCTGCCGCTCACGGGGAAGCATTCCGCGCAACGACAAGCGAACCTGGTCGTCCCAATCTGCTTCGGGTAACGGAGATAGCCGCATCAGACGTTCGTTTCCTTTGCTGTCATCGAAAGCTGCAATATTTTCGATCTCATCTTTGAGAATCACATTCTCTTTAACTGAGCGCAATATTTCCACAGTCCTCACTCGTCGTCAACGTTGGCCGGGTTCGGTCGGTCTACACACAAAAAACACGCGGTGTTCGACAAACGAACACCGCGTGAGATTCAGGGTCTGCTCGACCCGTTAGAGGCCGACATCACCCACGGCGACTCGGCATCTCGAATCCTGACAGGATCACGGCGTTGGTCTCGGCAGCATTCTCGCGCAGCACCTTTGCCTCCTGGTACTCGTCGGACTCGTACCAAGTGCGAGCCGCCTCGACCGATGCGAACTCGAGTACAACGGTCCGGTCGCCGTGCCAATCGCCCTCGAGTACGCGAGGCGTCGTCTCGACCGACAGAACTGTGGCGCCGCCCTTTGCCAGTGAGGGCGCAGACGCCCGGCCATAGGCATTCATGCCGGCTTCGTCCTTGACGGCTTCGGTCAAGATGACATATCCCTTGGGCATTGCGTACTCCTGGTAGACGTGATTGATGGTTGAAAGTGATCTCAGGTCAAGGTGATTGCGCGCTCAGGGCAGTTCGAGACAGCGTCGCGAACTGCACCTTCCGAGCCTGCCGGAACCTCGTCGGCAATCGCCTCGGCGTAACCGTCGTCGGTGAGAGTGAAGACCTCAGGGGCGATGGTGAGGCAGACGCCGTGTCCCTTGCACCCGTCCGGGTCGACCGAAACCTTCATCGGCCTTCCCCCTCGGCGAGCGTGTACTCGAGATTCAGGTTGGTGAGACCGCGGAGGATGAACGTCGGAACATACTGGAAATTACGGTTATCCGCAGTTCCGTGAACGCTTTCCGAAATTCTGATGTCCGTGGTTCGGTCCAGAAGGCGCTCGAGGCAAATCCGGGCTTCCGTACGTGCGAGTGGAGCACCGGGGCAGCTGTGAATGCCGCGGCCGAAGGCGATGTGTGTCCGGGAATTGGGTCGATCGATGTCGAACGTCGCAGCATCCGGGAACTGACGCGGATCGCGATTGGCGGCGCCGTTGACCAACATTACCGTGGTACCCGCCGGGATATCCACTCCGCCAATGGTTGTGGGAACTCGAGAGAGCCTGAAATCGCCCTTGATCGGGCTTTCGATCCGCAGTGTCTCTTCGATGAAGTTGGGAATGCGGTCGCGTTCCCTGCGTAGAAGTGCTTGGAGCTCCGGCTCTTCGGCAAGAATCTTCAGTGCGGAGCTGAGCAGGCGGACCGTGGTTTCCTGGCCGGCCGAGAAGAGATTGGCAGCAACATGTACGACGTCTGCGACATCGGGGGTCGAGCCGTCCGGGAACGTCGCTGTGGCCAAACCGGTCATGACGTCGTCACGTGGTTCGCGGCGACGGTCCTCGACGTAGGCGGTGAACTGTGCGTACAGGAACTCCATCGGGGTGTGTGCCATCGTGTCGTCGCCGGTGCTTCCGACGCCGCCGCCGCCACCGCCGTGCGGTTGTCCGAGATTGCGAACAAAATTGTTCCGATCGTCCTCGGGAACACCGAGCAGATCGGCGATGGCCAACAACGCATACGGCAGCGCGAACTCGCTGATGAATTCACCTTCGCCGCCCTCGAGTGCCTTGTCCAGCAACCGATCTGCGAGGGTCCACATCCAGTCCTCGTTCTCCTTGAGGCGCTTGGGAGTGATCAATCGCATGAGCAGCGCGCGGTGGTCGGTGTGTACCGGGGGATCGAGTGTCGGTAGCTGATCGTTCATCGGGAGCTTGTGGCGGTGCAGTTCGATCAATTCCGAGACGTCGTCGCCTTCGAGCGGTACCGGGAAACCCGGAAACGGACCGGTAACCGACGTGCACGACGAGAATGTCACGCTGTCCTGCAGTACCTCCACGGCTTCCTCGTACCCGGTCACCATGACTACATTGTGGTGCGGTTCGCGCTTGACGGGGCATTCGCCGCGCATCGCCTCGAAGTACGGATACGGGTCCACGACAAGATCGTCGTCCTTGAAGAAGTTCTTGGTCTCGAAGTCGGTCATGGCTACACCGTTTCCCGCGACATTGCTCGCGCGTATGTCTCGATTCTTGAGGTGAGGGGCTGCTCACCTGAGTCAGTGGGTCATTTCGAACAGTGGGAATTTTCAGAAGGATGGTTCGGTGAGACGGTGCAGGATGGCGTCGCCGCCGTCCACCACCTTGGGCTGATGCCAGATTTCGACGCACATCGCGACCATGATGACGGAGTGCACCAGGCGGAGCAGATTGCGCGCGTCCTCGGGGAGGTCGTCGAGCGGAAACTTGTCGCAGTAGGCAAGTGCGTCTTGAAGTACGGGGAATCCGGCGTCGTAGAACGCCTGCATCGTTGCCATGCTGCTTGCCATCCGCATATTCCAGCGTTCTGCCTCCGTCTCGAGACACCACGCGGCGGCAAAACTCTCGAGTTCCGAGAATTCGTCAGGCAGAAGAGGATTGATTGTCGTCATACGTTCACCCCGGAACCTTGGTAGCTCGCGACCCAGTCGGCAATGGATTTGTGGAAATGTCGGACGAGAAGTTCCTGGTCGTTGAGCGGGAAGTCGCTCGAGCTGCCCAGTGCATCGAGACCCTGCTGAGTTCCGACGAGGGTACCCGCATCCTGCAGAGCGAACTCCTTGAACATGACAACGGCGCATTCCTGCGCAGCGCGGTCACTGGCGGTTTTGGCCGGTGGGAAGAAGAGTGTGCCCTCGAACCGGTGCGTGTTGTGTGACGTAGGCCAGTAGCGGTAGACGAGATACCACCCGCTGGCCCAGATCAAGATTTCCAGGTTGGGGAAGATCTGAAAATTGTCGGCCGCCCACGCCTTGATGCGTCCAGGATTGGTTCCGGACATCTCGCCTCCGAGATCGGGCTCGTTCCACGGTCCGAACAATCCGCTGCGCGTTTCCATTTCGATCGGGTACTGGAAATTGGCCGGCCACAGGCGACGCGGAACGCTGGACGTCGACACCATTCGATGGGGTCCGTCGAGTTGATAGTGCGGAGCCTCGAAACCCTTCATCATCTGGGGTCTGGCGTCGGGAGTCGCTTCCTGGGTATGCAGCGACGGGACGTGGTAGTACTCCTGGAATGCGTCCAGGAAAACCTTCCAGTTGCAGTCGATGTCGGCGCTGAAATCGTAGCGCTCGGGCATCTCCTCGAACGGATATCCCGCCAGATCTGTGATCATCGAGCCGAGGAACTCGGTGAGAGTAGTGGGCGGTTCCTTTGCGAGATTGACGAAGATGAACCCTGCCCAGACGTCGCAGTGCACCGGGACCAGTCCGTAATCGGCCTTGTCCAAGTCGAAGAACTCGCCCTCCTGCTGCACGAACGTCAGCGACCCGTCGAGTGAGTAGCGCCACGCGTGGTACTTGCAGGTGAAGGCGCGGCAGGAACCACTGGTCTCCGCGCTGGGAATCTCGTTCCACACCAACTTGTTTCCGCGGTGACGGCAGATGTTGTGGAAGGCGCGAACCTGTCCCTCCAGATCGCGCACGATGATGAGTGAGGTATTGGCGACCTCGATTTCCTTGGTGAAATAGCGACCGTTGTCGGTGACGTCCTCGACGCGACCGACGTTGAGCCACGCCTGCTTGAAAACGGCCTCGCGTTCGGCTTCGTAGAACTCGGGCGAGATGCAGTCCTGGTAGGACACCGGCCCGGTTCCGACATCCGGATAGTGCTGGGTCCAGCTTCCTTCGGCGGGTTTGGGAAAGAGTGCCATCGCATAGGTCCTTCGATTGTGGCGGCGATCCCGATGCTTCCCAGTGTGCCGTCAATTGTCAAGAATTGCGTTCTGTTGCAAGAGTATTCGTATCCTATGCAGTGGCGATAAAATTGTGTCCGTAATTGTGCATTGTGGTGCAACATATTTCGAGATCCCGGGTTGTGCTGGCGAAAATGAAAAGACCGCAACGCCCGGCATGCGTGAAGATATGCATGCCGGACGCTACGGTCTGTACAGTTTTGCTTGCTTCCCAACTACTTTCGCCGGAGTCCGGGTCTAGGTACTCAGACGACGGGTTCGACGGTGACGGCTACGTAGGCGGCGCCGCTGTCGGGGACGCGGGGTTGTTTCCAGACTTCGATGGGGAAGGTGACCATGACGAAGGATTGCATGAGGTGTACGAGTGCTCGTGCGTCGTCGGGGAGGTCGTCGAGGGGGAATTTGTCGCAGTAGGTGATGGCGTCTTCGAGTCGGTTGAAGGCGGCGTCGTAGAACTCTTGCATTTCGGGCATGGTGGAGGCGAGGCGTTTTGCGTAGCGTTCGCCTTCGGTGGGGAGGATCCAGTCGGCGAAGCGTTCGAGGTCGGCGAAGTCAGTTGGTAGTGGCATCGCGGTGCTCCTTGACGTGTGTTCGTGCGGTGTGGTGGAGGTGGCGGATGAGGAGTTCTTGGTCGCAGAGGGGGAATTCGGTGACGGTGCGGGTGGCCATCATTGTTTGTGAGGCTTCGAGGGTGTTCGCGTCTTGGAGTGCGTATTCCTTGAAGGTGACTGCGGCGAGTTCGTGGGCGAGTCGTTCGCGGGTGTTCTTGGGGGGTACGAAGTAGAGGCTGGCTTCGAAGATGTGTTTGTCGACTGCGGTGGGCCAGTAGTGGTAGGTGAGGTACCAGCCTGGTGCCCAGATGAGGAGCATGAAGTTGGGGAAGATGGTGAAGCTGTCTTCGCCCCAGGCTGCGTGGCGGGCGGGGTTGAGTGTGGGGGGTAGGGGGTCGAGGCCTTCGATGTCGGGGCGGTCCCAGGGGCCGAAGAGGCCGCTGCGGAGTGCGCGTTCGATGGGCTTGACCATGTTGAGGTCTTTCGGCGGTGCCATTCCACCCCATGAGGAGATGAGGGAGTGGGGTCCGTCGAGTTCGTAGTGGAGTGCTTCGAAGCCGGTGGCGGCGAGTTTGTCTGCTTCGGCCTTGGTTGCCTGCTTCTGGTGCAGGATGGGGGCGTGGTAGAACTCGGCGAATGCGTCGATGAAGAGTTTCCAGTTGCTGCCGATTTCGGCGCGGTAGCTGTAGACCTCGGTCATTTCGTGGAAGGGGTAGCCTTCGACGCCCTTGAGCATGGGGCCGAGGTATTCCTCGAGGCTTTGCTGGGGGTTGAGGTTGACGAAGATGAAGCCTTGCCAGGTTTCGCAGGTGACTTCGACGAGTCCGTAGTCCTGCTTGTCGACGTCGAAGAATTCGCCTTCTTGTTGGATGAAGGAGAGTTTGCCGTCGAGGTCGTAGCGCCAGGCGTGGTATTTGCAGGTGAATTGGCGGCAGGTGCCTGAGGTTTCGTCGCCGGGGATTTCGTTCCATACCAGCTTGTTTCCGCGGTGTCGGCAGACGTTGTGGAATGCGCGGATGGTTCCGTCGGCGCCTTTGACGATGATGAGGGAGGTGTTGACGGCGGCGAGTTCTTTGGTGAAGTAGCTGCCGGTGCGGGGGACTCGTTCGACGCGTCCGACGTTGAGCCAGGTGCGTTTGAAGATTGCTTCGCGTTCGGCTTCGTAGTGTTCGGGGTCGATGGAGTCGGTGTAGTCGACGGGTGCGGTGCCGAGGTGGGGATACTGTTCGGTCCAGCTTCCCGCGGCCGGTTTGGCGAAGTGTGGCACGGTCTACCTCTCGTTCTCATGTTCGTGTTCCGCCGCGATGCCGAAGCGTGAATTGGCTGTGCGCTGCGGCTGGTTCGGCTGGTACAGATTTCTGAAGGATGCACTCTCTCTAATGAGAATGTGATTCTCAACAACGAAATTCAGACTGCCATATACGAATGTCAGTAGTCAACCGCTATCGCCGGAGTTTGGAGAAATCCCAGCTCACGATGTTCTCGGGAACGAGTTGGAGCCAGCCGTGCCGGCCGTCGTAACTGAAGTTCCCGCCGTCGCCTATGTACTTGTCGGCAAACAGGCGCTCGGGGGTGGTCAATGTGTCGTCCGGTTCCCCGCGGCGAGGTATTTCACCTACCTGGCGAGCCTTTCCTTCCAGCTCAACGCCGCGTAAGCCGAGGAAGTCCGTATCTCCCTCGTCGACGATGACACTTACCCGGGGATCGAGTTCGAGATCGGTCCACCGTCTGCTTCGGGTGAGGGAATTGAGCCAGAGAGAAGTTCCGTCCCAGACGAACCACAGGGCACTGACGTGCGGCCTTCCGCTCTGGCCGACTGTTGCCACTCGGCAGATCGGCTGTGTGGAGAGGAATGTATTGCGTTCCTCCTCCGTCATGGCGATGGCGGTTCCACGACGCTGTCCTGACATTTTTCCTCCTGCGAATAGTCAAAGAGAGCTTGATTCTCTAGTATGGAGAATATAATTTCCTAGGAAGTCGTCAATTTGGACGATCCACCGACGAGTACCTGTCGGCTCGGCCTGATTTCTTCGCGTCGACACCAGGCGCCCACAGGTTCGGCCCTGCTCGGCGATCGACCTATCGAAAAGGGAGGTTCACCATGACCGCACCAATACCTTTGCGGCCGGGAGGCCAGCTCGCCAGTTCCGTGTGCACTACGCGGGTGATCGTCGTCCGCGCACCTGCAACCGGAAACCCTGTAATCGCCTGTGGGGGCAGCCCAATGGTTCCCGCTGCGCCGGGGAAGGCGGCCGCCTCGACAGTCGCCGATGCTGTCACGCTCATCGGGAAACGCTATGTAGACGCCAATCAGAGCCTCGAAGTGCTGTGCACGTCGTCCGGCGTGGGTGAACTGAGCTGCGACGGCGTTGCCATGACCCTCAAGGCTGCCAACGCGCTCCCCGCCTCCGATTGAACACGTAAACAGCAACGAAAGTCGGTGCGGGGAGTTCGGGCAACCGGGCGCCGCACCGACGAGCCTTCAGGTGATGCACAGCAGAGGAGTCGATTGTGTCCGGCGGTATGAATTTCGAACTGACCGAGGATCAGGAATTGATCCGCAAGTCGGTCGCTGAATTGGTGAAGAAGTTCGACGATCAGTACTGGATGGAGAAGGACCGGGCGCACGAGTTCCCCGTCGAGTTCTACAACGCCATCGCCGAGGGCGGTTGGCTGGGAATGACCATCCCCGAGGAATACGGCGGTCATGGGCTCGGAATCACCGAAGCCACAATACTTCTCGAAGAGGTGGCCAGGTCCGGCGGCGGCATGAACGCCGCGAGCTCGATTCACCTGTCCATCTTCGGCATGCACCCGGTGGTCGTCCACGGATCCGATGAACTCAAAGCAAGAACATTGCCGCGTATCGCGTCAGGTGACCTGCACGTCTGCTTCGGAGTGACGGAACCCGGCGCCGGTTTGGACACATCTCGAATCTCGACCTTCGCCAAGCGCGACGGAGACCACTACGTGGTCAACGGACGTAAGGTGTGGATCTCGAAAGCACTTGAATCCGAGAAGATTCTGCTGCTGACGCGCACCGAGCGTTATGACGACGTCAAGAAGAAGACCGACGGAATGACGTTGTTCCTGACCGATCTGGACCGCAGTTGTGTCGACATCCGGCCGATCGCGAAGATGGGCCGAAACGCCGTCACGTCCAACGAGTTGTTCATCGACAATCTGCGGATTCCCGTCGAAGACAGGGTTGGCGAGGAAGGTAAGGGGTTCTCGTACCTCCTGGACGGCTTGAATCCGGAACGCATGCTCATCGCATCCGAGGCACTCGGCATCGGCCGGGTGGCACTCGAGAAGGCAGTGAAGTACGCCAACGAGCGTGAGGTATTCGGTCGGCCGATCGGCATGAATCAGGGCATTCAGTTTCCGCTTGCGGACGCGCTTGCACATCTTGATGCCGCAGAACTGGTGCTGCGCAAGGCAACCTGGTTGTACGACCAGGGAAATCAGTGCGGTCGCGAAGCCAACACGGCCAAATATCTGTGTGCCGAGGCTGGTTTTGCCGCTGCGGACCGAGCACTGCAAACTCACGGTGGGATGGGCTATTCCGAGGAATACCACGTCGCCCGCTACTTCCGTGAGGCCCGACTGATGCGGATTGCACCCATCAGCCAGGAAATGATTTTGAACTATCTGGGATCACATACTTTGGGAATGCCGAGGAGCTACTGATGACCGCAACCAATCCGATGTTCGACTTGACGGGACGATCAGCACTGGTCACCGGCGCGGCCGGCGGTATCGGCTCCGCCGTTGCGCGGGCGTTTGCGACGGCGGGAGCGACCGTGCTGGTCACCGACGTCGACGGCGACGCGGCAGCTGCTGTTGCAGAACGTATTACGGCGGCCGGCGGCAAGGCGGACAGTTTTGCCCTCGACGTCAGGGACCGTGCCGCCGCCGACGCTGCAGTGGCGCGTGCCGCCGGTTTCACCGAGGGAAAGCTGCACATCCTGGTAAACAATGCCGGAGTGACCGCGCCCGCGATGTTCAAGGATCTGGCGCAGGATTCGTTCCAGCGGATGCTCGACATCCACCTGCTCGGCGCATTCCATTGTTCGCAGGCAGCTTTGCCGTTCCTGGCTACCGACGGGACGGGGCGAATCATCAACGTGACGTCCTCGGCCGGAATCACCGGAACGCTCGGTCAGGTGAACTACTCGGCCGCGAAGGCCGGGATCATCGGCCTGACCAAGTCGTTGGCTCGGGAACTGGCGCGCAAGAACATCCTGGTCAACGCACTCGCTCCCCTGGCTGCAACGCCGATGACCGAGACCATCCGCACCGACGAGAAGTTCGCTGCCAACATGATGACGCGAATCCCTTTGCGCCGCTGGGCCGAGCCCGAGGAAATCGCGGGTGCCTTTGTGTTCCTGGCATCGAATGCCTCGTCCTTCGTCACCGGGCAGGTGCTGCCGGTGGATGGTGGCATGGTGATGTGATGTCGGATTCGGAGCCTGCCGCGGGCTCCTCTGCTACATCAGGGGGGCCGCTCGCGGGAATTACCGTGGTGACGTTGGAGCAAGCCGTGTCTGCTCCGATGTGTACGCGTACGTTGGCGGATTTCGGTGCCCGCGTCATCAAGGTCGAGAATCCGCAGGGAGGCGATTTTGCGCGAGACTACGACGACGTCGTGAATGGTCTTGCCGCACATTTTGTCTGGGCCAATCGCGGTAAGGAATCGGTCACGCTGAACTTGAAATCCGAGGCCGGGATCGAAACCATGCACAGGCTGTTGGACAAGGCTCACGTGTTGGTGTCGAACTTGGCGCCCGGTGCGATGGCACGACTTCGTCTGTCGGCGAGTGATCTGGCCGAACGGCATCCGGATCTGATCACGGTGGAAATCGACGGCTACGGCGCCGGCGGTCCGCTGTCGCACAAGCGGGCGTACGACCTTCTCGTCCAGGCAGAGTCCGGTGCTTGTGCCGTGACCGGACGCCCGGGTGAGCCGGCAAAACCCGGACCGCCCGTCGCCGATATCTCCTCGGGACTGTATGCGGCGCTGTCGATCCTGGCGCTATTGTGCGGTAAGGGGCGTGGAAACGGAGGCGAACTGTCGTCGGTGTCGGTGAGTCTGTTCGACACCATGACGGAGTTGATGGGCTACCCGCTCACGTACACGAAGTACTCGGGGATCGATCAGCAACCGTTGGGGATGAGTTCGCCTGCCGTATCGCCGTACGGTTCGTACGGGACCCGAGACGGGCAGACGGTTGTTCTCGGCACGACAAACGACCGTGAATGGCAGCGACTTGCCCGCGAGATACTGGAGCGTCCCGACCTGGCGGACGACACACGGTTTGCCGGCAACTCCGGGAGGGTCCGTCATCGGGACATTCTCGATGAGGCCATCGAATCGTGGTGTGGTCAACACGATCTCGAGCACATTCAGAAGACTGCCGACGCGGCCGGAATCGGAAACTCTCGCTACAACCTCCCCAGCGAAGTGCTCGAGCACCCACAACTGAGTGCTCGTGACCGCTGGCGGCAGGTCGACACATCTGCCGGTCCGATCGAGGCACTGCTGCCGCCGCCGATCATCGCCGGCTTCGATCCGCCGATGGGGGCGGTACCGGGACTCGGTCAGCACACGGATCGTGTGCTCGCGGACTTCGGTTTCACCGGAGACGACATCGCCGCGTTGCGCGGCGGCGGCGCGATCGGACCGGCGTACTTCTGATGGCGCACGAGAAAAACACATCGGTGGCGCCCGGCCCCGTCCTGCTGAGCGACGACCGCGACGGTGTTCGGACACTGACGCTCAACCGTCCGCACCGTAAGAATGCGATCAACCCGGAACTATGGGCAGCGCTGCGTGATTCGCTGGTGTCCCTCGAGACCAACCGCGACGTCCGGGCGTTGGTCATCGAGGGGGCAGGCGGTGCGTTCTGTTCGGGCGCGGATCTGTCGGAAATCGCCGATATCCACCCCATGCACAAGTTGCGCGTCCTCACCGATGTTGCCCTGCTGCTCCACGAACTGCCGATACCGACCGTCGCCAAGGTGTCCGGGGTGGCCGTCGGTGCAGGGTGGAATCTGGCGCTCGGGTGCGACCTGGTGGTGGCCACGCCCGAATCGACGTTTTCGCAGATCTTCTCCAAGCGTGGGTTGTCATTGGACCTCGGCGGATCATGGCTGCTGCCGAAACTTGTCGGTCTGCAACAGGCCAAACGCCTTGTATTGCTCGCCGAGACCATCGGCGCCGCGGAAGCCGAGGCTCTCGGTTTGGTGACCTGGGTTGTGCCGCAATCGGAGATCGACGGATATGCGCGCGAGCTGGCACAGCGTTTGGCGTCAGGACCACCTATCGCACTGGCGCAGAGTAAATCGTTGTTGAACGAAGGCGCCGACCGCACGATGCGGGATGCGCTCGCCAACGAGGCACGCGCGCAGGCAATGAATTTCGGTACCTCCGACGCACCGGAGGCGTACGCCGCGTTCGCGGAGAAACGTGAACCTCGATTTGCCGGCCGCTGGGCCGTGCCGCGAATCGGTAGTTGAACAGAATCAGTTCGGAGAGTGGAGAGACATGCGTGAAGTTGTAATCGCCGAAGCAGTTCGGACTCCGGTGGGTAAGCGCAACGGCGGGTTGTCGAGCGTGCATCCGGCGGACTTGTCTGCAGTGGTCCTCGCTGCCCTGGCCGAGCGCACCGGTATCGATCCCGGCGTCGTCGACGACGTGATCTGGGGTTGCGTCTCCCAGGTCGGCGACCAGTCGAGCAATATCGGCCGCTACTCGGTACTCGCGGCGGGATGGCCCGAGTCCATCCCGGGTACGACGGTCAACCGAGCGTGCGGTTCGAGTCAGCAGGCACTCGATTTTGCGGTGCACGCAGTCATGTCGGGTCAGCAGGATGTTGTTGTCGCGGGTGGCGTCGAGGTCATGAGTCGGGTTCCGCTGGGCGCGGCCAAGGCGTCCGGGCAGCCCTATGGTCCCAAAGTCTTCGAGCGCTATGACAATTTCTCGTTCAATCAGGGATTGTCGGCCGAGGCCATCGCACAGAAGTGGGCTCTCACGCGTACACATCTCGACGAGTTCTCCGCCCTCTCACACGAGCGCGCCGCCGCGGCCCAGGATGACGGCGCTTTCGAAAGCCAGATCGTTTCGGTGACAACTGATTCCGGAGTTGTCTCGATCGACGAAGGTATTCGCCGCGGAACCTCGGTGGAGACTCTCGCGAAGTTGAAGCCTGCATTCGCCGATGACGGAGTCATTCACGCGGGTAACTCGTCGCAGATTTCCGACGGCGCCGCAGCACTGTTGGTGACGACGCCGGAGCGGGCACGCCAGCTCGGATTGACGCCGATCGTTCGCTACTGCGCAGGCGCCGTGACCGGCTCCGATCCGGTGCTCATGCTCACCGGTCCGATTCCGGCAACGGAGAAGGTTTTGAAGAAGGCGCGGGTCGACCTGAACGAGGTCGGAGTGTTCGAGGTCAACGAAGCCTTCGCGTCGGTGCCGCTGGCGTGGCTCGCGGAAACCGGTGCGGATCCGGCATTGGTCAACCCCCTCGGCGGCGCGATCGCGCTCGGACATCCGCTCGGTGGTTCCGGAGCGGTTTTGATGACTCGAATGATCCATCACATGCGCTACAACGGAATTCAGTACGGATTGCAAACAATGTGTGAGGGTGGCGGCACCGCAAACGCCACGCTCGTCGAACTGGCTGTGTGAGGAAGAGACAAAATGCGTAGAGAAGTGTTCACTCCCGATCACGAGTCATTCCGTAAGCTCGCCCGCGATTTCATCGAGAAGCACGTTGTCCCCGAGTATCCGTCGTGGGAAAAGGCCGGCCAGATGCCGCGGGCGACTTTCGAACAACTCGGCTCGTTGGGGCTGCTCGGTACCGCGATCCCCGAGGAATACGGGGGAGCGGGGATGCCCGACTATCGATACAACGTCATCTTGCAGGAGGAGTCGGCGCGCGCTCTGGTCACACTGAGCACGGTTCGCACACAACTCGATGTAATTCTCCCGTATTTCCTTGCTTACGCTAATGACGAGCAGCGATCACGCTGGTTCCCCGGATTGGCGGCGGGAACCCTTCTGTCGGCAATTGCGATGACGGAACCGGGTACCGGTTCGGATCTTGCGGGCGTGCGCACCACTGCGGTGCGCGACGGGGACGAGTACGTCATCAATGGTGCCAAGACATTCATTACCGGCGGGCTGCTCGCCGATCTCGTGATCGTGGTCGCCCGCACGTCGACGGATCCGGAGAATCGGCGCGCCGGTCTGTCGCTGTTGGTCGTCGAGGATGGAATGCCCGGGTTTACCCGTGGGCGTGTTCTCGACAAGATGGGTTGCAAGGTTCAAGACACAGTCGAGTTGTCGTTCGACAATGTGCGAGTGCCTGTCGCCAACAGATTGGGGGACGAGGGCGCCGCGTTCGGTTACCTCGGTCGCAATCTTCCACAGGAGCGGATGACTGTTGCCGTGGGTTCGGTGGCTCAGGCTCGGGCCGCGGTGACGGCAACGATCGAGTACGTCAAGGAGCGTAAGGCCTTCGGGACGCCCGTTGCGTCGTTCCAGAATACGAAGTTCGAATTGGCTGCGATGTCGGCTGAGGTCGAGGCCGGGCAGACGATGATCGATCGCGCGGTACTCGATCTGGTCGACGGCGAGTTGTCAGGTGCTGACGCTGCGCGGGTCAAGTTGTTCTGCACTGAAATGCAGGCGCGCGTGGTCGACCGATGCCTTCAGCTTTTCGGTGGTTACGGCTACATGATGGAGTATCCGATCGCGCGGCTCTACACGGATGCGCGTGTGGCCCGTATTTATGCAGGTACGAGCGAGGTTATGAAGGTGATTATCGCGAAGTCCCTCGGGTTGTAGGCGAATCCCGGATCCTGTCTGGGCGTTGACCGAAGAGCGGCGGATTAGCTGTGTCCTGTTGCACAACTTCACATTTGATGAGACGCTTGTCACAGAGCTGAAAACAACCTACTGTGTGTTCAGTAGGTTGTTTTGAGCAGAGGAGTTCGATGTCCGCGCAGCGCCCGTATGCCACTCTCTTAGCAAAGGGCGAAGACCGGAAACAGCTCATCCTTTCCGCTGCTCAGCGACTGCTGACACTAAATGGGTGGCGCAGTACGACGCTTGCACAGATCGCTGGTGAAGCCGGTGTGACGTCCGCTGGACTTTTGCACCACTTCGAGTCCAAGGAACAGTTGTTGCATGCCGTGTTGGACGCGCGGGATGCGGATGACGACGCTCATGCTGATCGAACCGGCGATGTCTTAGAACAGCTCGAGCAAGTTGGCGCGCGGTTCGAACGTTCGCCTCACTTGATCGGCATGTACTCGGTGCTCTTGATCGAGAGTTTGGATCCGGAGGCCCCGTTGCATGGTCGCTTGCTCGCTCGGCAGCGTGCGGCCATCGACACGATTGCCGCAGGTATCCTGCGCGGTCAACGCGCAGGCAAGTACCGCAATGATATTGACCCGGCCGTCAAGGCCGTAGAGATTGTCGCGTTTCTCAACGGAATGGAGACCTCATGGCTGCTCGATCGTTCGATTCCACTGACCGAAATATTCAAGGACTACACGCGATCGCTGACTCGACAGCTCGCGCTCGCAGGCACAGCCTGAGGTACCGCCTGGCCGTCCTCGCGCCGACGGTTGCCGACGTGGTGCGTCATGCCGGCGGGTGGATGTTCGACCAGGTGATGGCCGGCTGGGACGTCACGGTAATCATCGAAAAGCACGAGAACACTCGGCCGTTGCAGATTCTCGGCGCAACCACGTTGGATTTGGAGTCTGTTATGGCCTCGCCCAACGGGCCGCGCCCGCAGGCGATTGCTCTGGCGGGTGATCTGTTCGAGTCCAATGCGATGGTGCGTGAAGGATTGCTCGATACTCTGGATCGCGGCATCATCGACGTCACGTTGTGGGGTGACAAGGTTCCGAGCGATCTTGCTCATCACTTCGGGCCGAGTTCGCACCAGTTGAGCCGCGCTGCAATGGTTTTCAAGTCACATGCGCTTGCTGCCGCATCCAGTTCGCCCGATCCTGTCAGTGCAACCGAATCGTTTCGTGGGGTCAGCCTGTTCGGAAAGTGTCCGGCGGACGGAGTGAACCTCGTGTCAGTCGGTTAGTGAACTACTTCCCGCGCACAGTCCGTGCGGGAAGGATCGAGAAGCCACATGCTCCGGCTGTTGACGCGCATATCGTGTATCAACAGCCGGAGCATTGTCGTGGAAGCGGTGTTGCTGTGGAAAGCGTTGGTCACGTGACGGTTTGGTGGGATCCTGCAATTCCCTTGCTTTGCGCGCCCTGAAGTGAGAATATTCTTCTCATGCCAAAGAATTATGTTCTGGGTGTTGCGTGCGCACGGGTGTCACAGAGGGCGCCGCAGATCGATGTGACCGCGGAATGAAGGCCGATGATCTTTTCCATCTCGGGATCGTCACCGAGACCTTCGATCAGACCAGGGACGAACTGTCGTCGCTGTTCGGATACGAATGGGGCCCTGAGGTCGGTGGCCCGATCGACGTCACATTGCCGAGCGGTGATGCCACCGTTGATCTGCGATGTGCGTATTCGGTGACTGCTCCGCGCGTGGAAATCGTTCGCGCCGTTCCACAGTCGACTCTGTGGGACGCAAGTAAGGGGCAGGGTATTCATCATGTCGGGTACTGGTCCGACGACGTCGCGGCAGACTCCGCAGAACTTGCCGGCCACGGATATGTCACCGAGGCAACACGTCTCGGGCCGGACGGCATCCCGTTCTTCTCATTCCAGCGCAGTCCGTGGGGATTTCGGATCGAACTCGTGAGCCGAACCGCGAAGACAGGCCTTGAACAGTGCTGGGCGACACCGGTCGCGCGCGAAGCGGAAGTTGGTGCGAAGTCATGACAACTGTCGGAATTGTGACCGGCGCGGGACGTGGCATGGGTTTTGCCTGCGCGCAGCGTCTGGCCGACTCGGTAGACCGGTTGCTGCTGGTCGACCTGGATTCGGAAACCGTCACGGCGGCAGCAGCTGAGCTCTCCGAAGCCGGCAGTGCTGTCGTGGAGCCGTTTGTCCTCGATGTCACTGACCCTGTCGGCCTTGCTCGTCTGGTGGATCGGGTGCGTGAACTCGGAACTCTGCGGGCGGTGGCGCACGTTGCCGGAATCTCGCCGACCATGGCCGACTGGCGCAGGATCTTTTCCGTCGATCTTGTGGGTACGGCGTTGCTTGCGAATGCGTTGCGCCCGCTCGCCACGGCTGGAACGGCAATGGTGTGTTTTGCATCCATGGCGCCGACACTCGCGTCGCTCGCACCGGATGCAGCCACCGCTGCAGCATTGGAAGATCCTCTGCGAGAGCACTTTCTGGACGAGATCTACGAAGCGGTCGGACCGGCGATCGAACACACCGGTGCCGCGTACGCGTGGGCGAAGTACGGTGTCCAACGTTTCGTGAAGAACGAGGCCGTGCGATTGGGTTCCGTGGGTGCCCGCGTCTGCTCGCTGTCGCCCGGACTGATCGACACCCCTCAAGGCCGACAGGAAGCCGAGAACAACGCGCATCTGAGTGCGCTGGTTGCGCAGACGCCTCTCTCCCGCACCGGTAGCGCTGACGAAGTAGCAGCAGTCGTGGCGTTCCTGCTCTCGGACGACGCAAGCTTCCTCAACGGAACAGATATTCTCGTCGACGGTGGAATCTGCGCCGCGGTGCACACCAGCGGCGGACTGAGTACGGCTCGTTCGTGACGGAGTATCTTCTGCCGATGGACATGAGTGGTTCGACCACCGAGCCGACACAAGATCTGGCAACCCGCATTGCTGCGCGGGCCTTGGCTGATCGCGGCGCTGTATACGCGAGTGAGGTCCGCAGATTGCTCGACGCGGCGTTGGTGGTCATCAGGTCGCTGGGAACGAACTCTCGCCCTCGGGTCGCCGATATCGTGGCCCAAGCCGGACTGTCCAACGATGTCTTCTATCGGCATTTCAAGTCGAAAGATGCACTGGTTTCGGCAATCTTGGAGGATGGTTCCGAGCGTTTGGCAACGTATGTTGCGCATCAGATGGACAAGGAGACGACCCCCGAAGGGAAGATTCGACGGTGGGTCGAAGGCGTCCTGTCCCAGGCCGACGAAGACTCGGCGGCTACTACCCGCGCGGTGCTCTGGAATGCGGGTGGGACGGGCGTCGGCGCTGTATCGGGACCACCGTCGGCGAGCGGTCCGCTGGCGACTCTGCTGCGTGGTCCCCTTGCGCAACTGGGCAGTGCAGCACCGGAGTTCGATGCCATATTGGCGGCGCATGCGACAGTTGGAAAGCTCTCCGACTACCTGTGGCAGCGGATTCAGCCTACCGATTCGGATATCGACCGGATAACCGAATTCTGTTTACGCACAATAACGCCCGCCTAGTCGATCTCAATCAGGTCTGAGGCTGCGAAGAAACAGCGCGACTGCGGACTGAACATGGCGTTCCTGATCTGCGGGATCGTGGACAATGCCGAACGAGGCCAGGCGTGCCGGACCGCCGGATGTCATGCCGAGAAAGAGTTCGGCCAGTACGTCCGGCTCCTCGGCAACGATCTCGCCGGCTTCGGCATGTCGCACGAGTAGATCTGTGACCAACTGTTTGCGCGGCCAGAATCCCGTGCCGTGTGTTCGACGAGCGATGTCCGGAAAGCGTTCCGCGTAGGTGATCGCGATCTGTTCGAGTTTGATCATCGACGGGTTCAGCGCGCGGCCCAGCGCTGTCCTCGCAATGGCGGTCAGCGCGAATTCCAGGTTGTCGAGATCAGGTGCAGGTGGTTCTGGCACAGGCCAATCCGTACGTTGGACGGCCCAACCGAGAACCGAGCGGAAGACTGCTTCCTTGGTGGGGAATCGTGTGTACAGCGTCGGTTTGGTAGTGCCGGCCGCAGCGGCGATGGCGTTCATCGACGTGCCCTCGTATCCATGCTCGAGGAACATGGCGAGGGCGCCCTCGCGGATGGAGTGATCCAGCGCGGTGGCTTGCTCGAGCGTGGGGCGTCCCCCGCGGTTTCGGCGTTCTCCGGCTGCACCCGGTTCGGACTTGTGCGACGTCATGAACATCAGTGTGCCAGTCGAACTCAGCTATAGACAGAAAACTAAACCGATGGGTAAAGTTAATTTCGGGGGCCACATCGACTGGAGGCACAATGTCAGGGACGACCACACAGCGAGATGAGATTGTCGAGCGACTCGACGCGCGATTCCAGGAACTGCGTCAGCAGGTGCCGGTACTGAAGCAGCGGGCGGACGACGAGGGGATCACCGAAATCGCACGCCGCGAGGATATGATTCCGCTGCTGTTTCCTCACACCACGTACAAGAGTTACCCGGAATCGTTGATCGCTAAAGGTCAATGGGCACAACTTAATCGGTGGCTCGATTCGCTATCGGCGCATCGCGTCGAGGGGGTGGACGTGTCGACCGTCGTCGATGTCGACGGGTATATCGATGCCCTCGAGGCAGTCGGACACCTGGTGTCGAGTTCGAGTGGGACGAGTGGGAAGAGTTCCTTCCTGAACAAGTCCGTACGGGATCGCGAAGTGTCCATGCAGAACATGTTGGACTGCCTGACCGACTTGGGGATTCATCGCGACAACTCGTGGCACGTCATCCCCGTCGGACCGGAAACCGGCTTGAGTGGACACAACGCCATGCGTGATCTGATCTACCAGGAGTACGGCCGGCCCGACGGTATCGAACCGCCATCGGGTGCGGCGGCAAGCGGTCACTATGCCTATATGGCGCGTCTGTCTGCCATGCGCAAGGCGATGGCAGACGGGACCGCGGCACCGGACGAACTCGCAACCCATGAGGCGTCAGCCGCCGCGCGTCAAGCGGAAAACGAACGCCGCCTGCGCCATTGGGCTGAGCAGATAGTCGAACATCGCACCGAGAGAATCTTCTTCAATTCGCAATTTCCGAACCTGTTCCGCCTCACCGAGATTCTGAGAGAACTCGGAATGAAGGAAGGCGACATCACGGGGGAGAATGCGATGACGGCGGGCGGTGGGCTCAAGGGGATGTCGCTGCCCGCCGATTATCAGGATCAGATCTTCCGCATGCTCAACATCGATCCGAGCAGGTTCTTTCACTACTACTCGATGCAAGAGTTGAATATTCGTCTGCCGAAGTGCCTGTCGGGCCGGTATCACGTGCCTTCGGAATTGGTGCTGTTCGTTCTCGACAAGAACGGCGAAACGCTGGCACCCGAGTCGGACGGCAAGGTGGAAGGCCGCGCCGCGTTCTTCGACACCACCGTCGACGGACGTTGGGGCGGAACGATCACCGGTGACAAGATCTCGGTCGAACTCGGTGAATGCTCCTGTGGCCGAAGCGGTCCTACGGTTGACGCAGACATCACCCGCTATTCCGATCTGGCAGACGACGACAAAATCACCTGTGCCGGCACCACGGACGCATATGTCCGCGGATTCCTCGAGGACTGAGAGAGACATTCATGACTACGTCATCAACACTCGCACCGAGCAAATCCAAGATCCGGGTACCCCACTTCATCCGAGGAAAGCTCGTCTGGGGTGAGGACACTGAGTATCTGTCACGGGACTTCGGGGTTCCGTTTGTCACACCTGCTCTCGAACTGAACTCATTGTTCGTACCTCGCACCGAGCCGGGACCGGCGTTCGACGTGCCGATCACGGACATCATCGACTTCCTGGTCGAGACGGCAAAACATCTCACGCTCGAGACCAACGAGTACCTGCAGGAATCCCTCGAGATGACCCTCCAGGTCAGCGCGCTGCCCAGACGAATCATCGAGAACACTTTTGCGCGGCCGGGGCAGTTCCTGACGCGGGAGGCGCTGGAATACCGTCTGGACCGCACCTTCGGTGATCGCAACCTCCTCGACGGATGGGTGGAGCGCACCGACCCCAACGGTCGTGTGAGCCGGGTGCGGGCATTCCCGCCCAGACTCGTGCACATGCTGGCCGGAAACTCCCCGAGCGCTGCCATGACGTCGATTGCCGACGCGGCACTCGTCAAGGCCGTCAACGTTTTCAAGATGCCATCGGCCGACCCGTTCACCACTGTTGCGGTGCTGCGCACCATGTCCGACATCGAGCCGGACCATCCGATCCTGCGTTCGATGTCCGCCGTGTACTGGCGCGGCGGCGACGAGAAGGTCGAGAGCGTGCTCTACCGCTCTCAGTACTTCGACAAGCTCGTGGCGTGGGGTGGTGGCCCCGCTATCGAGAACGCCGCGAAGTATGCCGGTCCCGGCTTCCAGCTGATCTCCTTCGACCCCAAGGTCTCGATGTCCGTCATCGGACGCGAAGCCTTCGAGTCCGAAGAGACCCTGCGCGAGGTGGCGGAGCTGGCAGCGTCCGACGCCACGATCTTCAACCAGGACGCATGCCTCGCAGCGCGTCACATTGCCGTTGAAGGTGACATCGAGCAGGTGGATCGTTTCTGCGCGTTGCTGTGCGAGCGTCTGGGAGTCGACCGCGACTTCGCCGAAGCGGTCGGGCCGAAGACGCCGCGTGATATTCGCGAAGAAGTGGAGGGAATGCGATTCCTCGAGCCCGACTACCGCATCTGGGGCAGCTACGACGGCAGTGGTCTTGTTGTCCGCTCACCGGAACCGGTGGACTTCCACCCGACCAACAAGACGGTCAACGTCGTCCCCATTGCATCGATGGCCGACGCGGCACACTTCGCGACGGTGGCAACACAGACCGTCGGGGTATACCCGACGCATCGCAAGCCTGAGGTGCGAGATCGCCTGGCAACAGCGGGAGTTCAGCGTGTGGTCAAGCTGGGCAGTGCATTGACCGGCAGTATGGGCAGTCCGCACGACGGCATGTATCCGCTGCATCGATTTGTCAACTGGGTCGTGGACGACGATGCCTGAAGCAGTGAGTAGTGCCGGTATGCCGTTGCGCGTGCTCGGCAGATCTGGACTTCGGGTTAGTGAAATATGTTTGGGCGCGATGACATTCGGAACGGACTGGGGCTTCGGAGCCGATGAGTCCACCTGTCAGGACATCTACAAGGAATTCCGCAGTGCCGGTGGGAATTTCATCGATACGGCTAACAATTACACCAACGGTGCGAGCGAGACAATCCTCGGGCGGCTGATCGCTTCCGAGCGCGACGATGTTGTCGTAAGCACCAAGTACACGCTCCCGACGCATCCGGGTGATCCGAATTCCGGCGGAAATCATCGGAAAAGCCTCCGTCGCAGTGTCGAAGAGAGTCTGCGACGTCTCGGCACCGACTACATCGACTTGTTGTGGGTGCATGCGTGGGATAGGCAGACACCAGCCGAGGAGACGCTCCGCGGACTCGACGATCTGGTCCGCGGTGGCAAGATCTTGGCGATCGGTGTCACCAATACTCCGGCCTGGGTCGTTGCCCGCTCGAACGCAATCGCCGAGTTGCGCGGTTGGAGTGCGTACAGCGCCATACAGGTCGAATACTCCTTGGTGGCACGAAGTCCCGATCGTGAGCTACTTCCGATGGCACACGATTTGGATCTAGCCGTGTGCGCGTGGAGTCCGTTGGCTCGCGGCCTGCTCGCCGGTAAAGGCGATCCCGAACGGCTCTCGCCTGCCGGCCGGGAGGCGAGAGCCGTTGCCCACGACATTGCAGTCGAACTCGGAGCCAGCCCCGCGCAGGTTGCCTTGGCGTGGGTCATACGTCGCGGGCTCATGCCGTCGATCGGGGCGCGCACGGTGGAACAGCTTCGAGACAACTTAGGCGCACTGCATGTGAACTTCGAGGAGGGGCAACTCGAGCGTCTCGACGCTGCATCGCGGATACGGCTCGGATATCCGCACGATTTCCTGAACGAGCGGCGCGCGGTGTTGGAGCCGCAACAGTTGTAGAGAGAGCTCTCGACAAAGGGTCGGCACTTTGTTAGATTCTCGACATTAGAGTCGGCTTATTACGTCACCTTGTAGATGGGAAGCACGTTGGACAAGCTCGATCATTGGATCGCCGGTATTGCGGTGATGCCGACCAGTGCCGACTACATGCCCGTCACAGATCCGGCAACCGGCTGTGAAGCAGGGCAACTCGCGTGTGGCAATGCTCGTGACGTCGACCTGGCGGTTCAGGCCGCCGTTGCTGCTGAAACGGCATGGAAGCAGATACCGGCGCTGGCTCGGGCGCGCTTGTTCGGCGACCTCGCCCGGGCCATGCGCGCCGATTCTGCGGAGTTGGCCCGGTTGGAGATCAGCGAAACCGGCAAGCCTGAGGCCGTTGCACTGGCCGAGGTCGAGAACTCGGCAACATACTTCGATTTCTACGGCGGGCTGATCGGCATGCCGGCCGGAGATACTCTCGACGTGGCCCCGGACCAGCATGTGTACACCCGCCGTGAGGCTTTCGGAGTAATCGGCATCATCACACCGTGGAATGTTCCGCTGAACCAGGCAGCGAGGGCATGCGCACCGGCTCTGGCTGCCGGCAACACGGTGGTGGTCAAGCCGTCGGAGAGCACGTCGGCGTCGACGGTTCGATTGGCTCAACTCGCGTCCGAGGTGGGTTTTCCGCCCGGAGTCTTCAACGTGGTTCTCGGCACGGGTCGAGATGCCGGTGCGGCACTGGTGGCCCACCCGGACGTGTCCAAGGTGGCATTTACAGGTTCCGTGGAAACTGGCCGTGCTATCGGGCGAATTGCTGCAGACCGAATCATCCCGCTCACACTGGAATTGGGAGGAAAGTCCGCCAATATCATCTTTGCCGACGCCGATGTGGAGAAGGCCGTCGCCGGTTCGCTCCTCGCATTCACGGCCAATGCCGGCCAGGTGTGTTCAGCCGGCACTCGACTTCTCGTTCATCGGTCGATCCACGACGAGGTCGTACAGAAATTGGTTGCGGGTGCCGCGGCGGTGCGTCCTGGGCGCGATATCGGTCCGCTCATCACCAGAGCCCAGTTCGAGCGAGTGCAGGAATACTTCAAGATCGCGGAATCCGAAGGTGCACAGGCTGTGACCGGAGGAACGGTATCAGCGATGGCGAAGGAAACGGGTGGGTTCTACATCGATCCTACGGTGTACATCGGCGTCGACAATTCCGCCCGGATCGCGCGCGAGGAGATATTCGGACCTGTGGTTCTCGTGCTCGCGTTCGATACCGAAGACGAGGCGATTGAACTGGCCAACGACTCGGATTACGGACTGGTAGCCGGTGTTTGGACCAGCAATGTGTCGCGGGCACTGCGCGTCAGTGAGCGGATCCGTGTGGGCCAGGTGTTTGTCAACACCTGGTCCACAGGATCGGTGCAGACTCCGTTCGGCGGGTGGAAGAACAGCGGTTACGGTCGCGAAAAAGGTGTGGAGGCTCTCCATCACTACAGCCAGGTCAAGTGCGTGACCATCAAATTCGAGGGAGATTCACAGTGACACAAGAGAGCCCGCTCGATCTGGCTCACCAGACTGTCTTCGAGGCCGGTTTGGCGGTGCGTAGGGAAGTCCTCGGAGCGGAATACGTCGATGGGGCAATGGCCCGCAGTGCCGGGACCGACGGCGAAGAATTGCAGAAGTTCGTGAGCGAATTCGTGTGGGGAGGTGCATGGACCCGACCCGGCTTGGACCGACGTAGTCGTTCGCTGATCAATCTCGGAATGCTGATCGCCCTCAGCCAGCCGCATGAGTTGTCCGTCCACGTTCGCGTCGGTCTGAGCAACGGCCTGACTCGGGGCGAGATCACGGAAGCCGTCATCCACGCCACGGCCTACGTGGGAGTTCCTCTGGGTATGGCAGCGATGCGAGTCGTTCAGGAAACTCTGACCGCAGAACTGGGCCCCCTCACAGCGGAGGTGTCCGTATGAGCGTGATTCCGTTGCCGGGAAAAAGTGTCGGTCTGGTCGGGCTGGGTGCGATGGGTGGTCCGATTGCTCGCAACTTCGTCAACTCCGGTCAACCGTTGATCGTCCGTGACGCCGATGCGCCGTCGCAGCAACGGTTTCTCGACAGTCATCCGAGCGCTGTCGGCGCAATGGACTTCGCAGACTTCGCGAAGTGCGATGTGGTGGTGCTGGTTCTGCCGACCAGCGACATCGTCGATGCCGTGGTTCTCGGCGAGGGGGGATTACTGTCGCAACTGCAGGCAGGTAGCACCATCGTGGACATGGGATCAAGCATTCCGGATCGCACTCAGAAGCTGGCTGAAGTAGCTGCCGATCAGGGTATTCGAATTGTCGACGCCCCCGTCAGCGGTGGAGTCGGACGCGCCCTGAAGGCGGATCTTGCCGTGATGGCGGGCGGTGACACCGATGTCGTCGCAGAGGTTCTGCCGCTCCTGCGTGCCACCGGAACTGCGATCATCCATGTCGGTCCGGTTGGTTCGGGACACGCTGCAAAGGCCCTCAACAACCTTCTTGCGGCCAACGGTCTTGTTGCCGCAGCGGAGGCCATGTTGGTGGGCCGCAAATTCGGTATCGATCCGGCGACGCTACTTTCGGTGATCAATGCCAGTAGTGGCCGGAACCAGGCTACGGAGACGAAGTACGAAAAATTTGTTCTGTCAGGAACATTCGACTCGGGTTTCGCCGCAACTCTGATGCGCAAGGACATCGGCATCGCCTTGGACCTGGCTCGTTCTCAGGACGTATCCACTGTTCTGGGTGACACGCTCGGGAAGATCTGGGAAACCGCCGTCGACGGCCTGGCTCCGGGTGCGGATCAAACCGAGGTCGTGCGATACCTCGAAGAGCTTGCCCAGGTGTCTCTTCACGATTAGCTCAGTGTGCGTGACGCGAGGCGCGTACCCCTCATTCCACGACACCTCGTCGGGTGCGAAGATGATTCGAATCCAACGGGGTTTCGAATTCAGCGGAGTGAGGTGGTCATGGCTTCATCGTCGCGGCGCGTGGGTGCCGAGAAGTCGAAGACGCGAGATGTTCTGCTGGACAGTGTCGAGAAGATGATGCTGGACACCGGCTACGCCAGCGTGACCTATCGATCGTTGGCAGCAGAGGCCGGTGTGACCGCGAGCCTGGTCCAGTACTATTTTCCCACTCTTGACGACATCTTCCGCGCCGCAATCGCGCGGTATACCGATCGCAACCTCGCGGTATTGCACTCTGCGCTGCAGAAGCGAGCCGAAGATCCTCTCCATGTGTTGTGGGAGTACAGCTGGGATGAAGCCACAAGTGCTCTGATGACGGAGTTCATGGCTCTTGGCAATCACCGTGAGTCAATCCGTGCTGAAATCGCCCAAGTCACCGAACGGGTCCGGCAACTGCAGATGGATGCCGTGGCTCGTAAGTTCGGACCGGATACTCGGCCGGACGGCCGGCTGTCTCACGGCGCAATGGTGTTGCTGATCACCGGGATTCCCAAGTTCCTCAACCTGGAATCGGGTATCGGCGTCAACACTGCGCATGCCGAAGTGGTGGAAGCACTCGAGGGCTACATCGATTCGGTGGAGCCTCGCGTCAGGCAGACTGCACGTACAAAGCGGCCGCGGACGTAGGAAACGGATCGCGACTTTTCCCGAAAATTGGTACGACTGTATAGCAAGTGCGCTACTGTCCTGTAGTGCGCGAGATCGCTTGACGTCAGACTGCTGACCGAGCGCCAAAAGTACCTCTTCCCAGTATTTTTCGAGAAACGTACCGATCGAGGAGTTCTTCTTGCCTGCTTCCATACGTCCCATCACATCGACCGTCGGACTGGAGGTCGCAGGTCTCACTGCCGACGATCTCATGAAGTCGGATTCTGCCCGAGAGATTCGGCAACTTCTGGACCGGCATGGGGTCCTGGTGTACCGCGAGATCAACATCGACGACGACGCCCTGTTGGCGCTGAGTCGTGCACTGGGCACCGTCGTCGTGCAATCCACCGGCGAGCACCGCCTTCCGGAGATTCAGACCATCACCATGGACCCGTCCAAGACGAACGCAATCCTCGCGTCGTATCGAGCGGGAAACTTCCACTGGCACATCGACGGTGCCACACAAGTCATGCCGCAACAGGCGACGCTCCTGAGCGCTCGTGAGGTAGATCCGGCCGGCGGCGATACAGAGTTCGCCAGTACGTACGCAGCCTATGACGGCTTGAGCGACGAGGAGAAGGCCGAGTTCGAGTCTCTCGAGGTTGTGCACACTTTTGGGCATGCACAGTCGCTGGCGAATCCGGATCCCGACGAGGCAACCAGGCGAGCCTGGGCGCGGGTTCCAGCGCAGGTTCATCCGTTGGTATGGACGAGAAAGAATGGACGGAAGTCGCTGCTGCTGGGCGCTACCGCGTCCGAAGTTGTCGGTTGGCCGATCGAGCGAAGTCGTGCGTTGTTGGACCGACTGCTCGAGTGGTCCACGCGACCCGAATTCGTCCTGCGCCAGGTGTGGCGCAAAGGTGACCTTGTCATCTGGGACAACACCGGAATGCTGCATCGAGCAACGGAGTTCGAGCCCTCGTCTCAGCGGCTCATGCACCGCACGACCTTGGCGGGAGAGGAATCAGTTTGTGGCGGTTGAGGGTCTGTGGTGGGTTGGGGTTGGCCACCCGCGTGAACCCTCGCCGGACCCGCGCATGGGTGTGGGCTTCGCATCGTCTGGCTGGTGATGCGAAGCGCTGGCGCGGTATGTGCTTCCGGCAGGGCCGGATTCAGTCTCGGTGGACGGGGCCTTGGCGGGTGGTGGAGCGTCGGCGTCGCTGTTTCGGGTCGATCGCCGACGGTGGGATGAACCACGGTTTGTGATCGGAACCCATCTTGATCTCCCAAATGCCGCGGAACCCGCTGGTGCTGTGCATCAACGTATGGTGGCTGCGACAGAGCAGCGTCAAGTTGTCCATCACCGTCACACCGCCTGTTGACCACGGTTTTATATGGTGCGCGTCGCACCAGGCCGGTACGGCATCACAGTTCGGGAAGGCACAGCCTTTGTCCCGGGCAATCAACGCGATACGTTGCTCGGCTGTGACGAGGCGTTTGAGTGGGGTCGCATCCAGCGGTGCGCCCTTGCCGTCCATCAGAACGGTCGAGAGCATGCAGTCACACGCCAGCATCCGGGCTTTGCTCACACTCAGTGGCCCCATCCACGGCATGTAGCCGACATCGAGATCCTCGAACGCAGGCTCATCGTTCAGATCGGGTGCGTCATCGTTGTCTGCTCCTGTGGTGGCGCATTCCCGATGCTCGGCAAGATCTTTCGCAGTGATATGCACATTCACATGCGGACGCTGACCACCATCCACACCGGTGACAGCATTGTCCAAATACCGGCGAATGAGTTCCGTGAACGCATCGGCGGTACGTTTCGCTGCCGACCGCGCATCCGGCGTCCCGTCCGCAGCCGGTTTCGGCATCGACAACCCCGACAGCGCAGACAACAACATCTCGCCGGTGAGTGCATCGAAATCACCCTTGATCACGACCCGACCATTCAACGTCGGCGCGATCCGTAACGCATTCAGATCATTATCCTCACCGGGCGGAGGCTCATCGGATTCGAAAATCCGCTCCAAAACAGCAATCGCATACCGCACCTTGACAGTCGTAGCCTCTACTCCGGATGCGGCGGCGAGAAGGGTTTTCAGGCTTGGCATTAACGCGATGTCCGGCATCCCTTTTGGTGGGGATTCACAGAACGCGGCGATCAACGCCGCATGATCGAGCGAGAGATCTCCGGCCTCGAACTGCGCAGCAATATCGGGGAACGATCGCAGTGCGGCACCGAGAGCGGCGATCTTGTTGCCGGCCGAGTTCTGCAGCATCGTATTGGCCGCCAACCACCGGCCCACACCGCGGTAGCAGAGCACTTGTTCATCCGGATTCAGTGCCAGCTCGTCGACCGCGGCAACTCGAATCGCTTCCAACCGAAGAATTTCCGCGGACACCGATACGGCGACATCGCGAACCTCGGCCGGACGTAGGCGCCACAACCTGCCACGCACACCCACAGCCGAACCGGCTACAACATCCCCCACCGCAATTGAATCGCTCACCATGGTCATCAAGGCCTCCCCACCTGTGACCTAAGTATACTCGAACATCCATTCGATTCAAGGGATATTTCAGGCACATTCTTCCGAATGATGTTTGGAGCCAGAGGTATCGGTGGATCTTGCAGCAAAATTCAGGAGCCGTGACGGCCGGCGCGCTGAATCGAGAGTCGATGCTCGTACCGTTCAGACGCATGCACCGTCAGTGAGATTTCAACCGGAACTCCGTTGCCGTTTCGGTAGACCCGCTCGATGTGTAGGGCAGGTCTACCCGGCGCGGTGTGCAGAATTTCGGCGACGTCGTCGGAGACGAGAATCGCGGTGACGGTTTCCTCCGCCCCGGCAACGGGACCCGCGACACTACCGACCGAAGCGAGGATGGTTCCGGGTGTTCGTCTTGTCGGGATCAGGTTCTCTGATATCAGTTTTTCGGCGACGTCGGGCGGAAGGATGATCGTGTTGACGGCGTATGGCTGGTCGTCGATCCAGCGCCGAACCTTCAACTGCGCCACAACAAGACCGTCGAGTTCGAGCTTTTCGGCGTGGACACGATCGCGTCGGAGTTCGAGAGGCGAGATGACTTCCATCTCGGTGCCCGGCCACTCCTCGAGCTGTTCGATCGAATCGGTGGCGCGAACGGAGCGGCCGGTGCTTGGCTGATCCGTCGGAAATGTTCCTCGGCCACGGACGCGATACACCAGGCCGTCCGCCACGAGCTCTTGAAACGCTCGACGCACCGTTTGTCGCCCGAGGCCGTACTCGGTCATCAGTTCGGTGTCGGTCGGCAGAGGGGTGTTCTGGTCGTAGCGGCCGGCTGCCACAGCTTCGGCAAGAGTCAGAGCAAGGCGTCGGTACCCCGGTAGATCGGTACTGCCCGACAGGACTGACCCGCCCATCTTGTTCTCCCGCTTATGGTCGATTGACTGCCGATATTCTCATCGGCAACGCTATCGCATTCGGAAGAACCGGCGTGAGTCAGACGCGATTCGGTAGTGCGGCGTTGACCGCGTCGTCGAGCAGTCCGAGATTGCCATCCAGTTCGGTGGCGACCTGTCGGACGACGCCTACGTCCTTGCGCAGGAAATCTCCGACGGAGTCCGCGAATGCGGCCACTGAACCTTTGGCAGAAACACTGGTCAGAGCCCGGCTGTTGGAACTGCCGTAGGGAAGTGCCGCGAGCAGATCACCCTCGTCGATCCCGAGTTGTGTTCCCAGCCGGACAGCTTCGGCAAGAAGGCCGATCTGAGCAGCGAAGAGGGCATTGTTGACAAGCTTGACCCGCTGCCCGTTGCCGATCGGTCCAACGTAGAGAACTGGATCGGCGTAGCTTTCCAAGGTCGGCTGGATGCGTGCCAGTGTGTTGGCATCACCGCCGACAAAGAGGGTAAGCCTGCCCGCGGCAATATCGTGCGGTCCGCCGCTGACCGGTGAGTCCACGACTGCGACACCGAACTGTGCTGCGTGCTCGGTGACGGCTTCAGCTGTGCGAGGGCTTCCCGTTGTATGCAACACCAGGGTTGATCCGCGAGGCATCGACGCGAGCAGATCGCTGCCGAGGCATACCTCGCGAACCTGCTCGTCCGTGAAGACACAGATGATCACGAGGTCGGTGTCTGCGCCGACCTCGGCAAAGGTGGACACGGCTTGTGCGCCGGATGCTTCCAGCGCAGTTCGCGATTCGGTTGAACGTGCAAGCCCGCGAACCTCGTGACCGGCTTCGACGAGACGACTGACCATCGGTCCGCCCATCCGTCCGGCGCCGATGAACCCGACGCGCGTCATCGGCGGTGATCCATGAGTTCGAGGGTGGCATCAGCTGCAGTCAGTACAACTCCGGTGGGTGCTTGGGCTGTTGTCGCAAGATCCGCAATCAGGCCGACGTCCTTCTGGAGCAAGGTGCCCGCGTGCTGGGCGATACGCTCGAGTGTTCCACCGGCAGAGACGATCCGGCTCAGCGCAAAGCTGTTTGCCGTGCCGTGTGAGATGACGTCTCCGAGGCGGTTGGGATCAACACCGAGCGACTGGCCGAGTGCAAGCGTGTTCGCGGCTGTAGCCAAGTTTGCCGTGAAGAGAAGATTGTTGAGCAGCTTCGTGATCTGACCGGAGCCCAGAGGGCCGAGGTGAACGACAGGATTCGCGTACATCGAGAAGACAGGACGGACGCGTTCGAAGTCTTCGTCACTTCCTCCGACCATCACCAGAAGGCGGCCTTCCGTAGCGGCGATGCCACCGCCACTGACTGGAGCGTCAACGACGGAGACTCCTCGAGCAGTCGCTGTTTCGCCGAGTTCGCGACAAGTGTCCGGGTGAACTGTGCTGTGCACGGCGATGATTCCACCTGGCTTCATTCCGGCGAGGACTCCGTCCTCGCCCGTGACAACGTCGAGAACATCGGCGTCGCTGCCGACGCAAATACACACGAGATCGCTTGCCGCGCCCAGTTCCGCCGCAGATTCGGCGAACTTGGCCGCGGTGTCGGAAAAGGGAACTCGGGCTTCGGGACGTCGTGCCCACAGAGTGGTTTCATAGCCGGAGTGGACGATTCGCCGTGCCATCGGTGCGCCCTGGCTACCGAGTCCGATGAATCCTACGTGCATCGCGGGTCCTCCTAGAGTGATCATGAAACCTCCTGTAGCTGTGGCCGCCAGAACAAGCCGAGAAGTACAGCGGTGCCGACTGCGCCCATTCCGAGGGCGATACCGCCACCCGCCCACCCGGAGACATCGATGTTCAGTGCGCCGTCGAGAGATATGCTGCCGGGCCCGAGCATCGCTGAGGCGAGCGCGACGAGCGCGAGCACCATCACGTACTCGTAGCCGTCACGGAAGATGAAGAATCCGTTGGGGCGGTGTGCGAGTATCCCGGCAACCAGCATGACCGAGATGACCGCCGCGCAGGCAAACGAATTCAGGAATCCGACGATCAGTAAGATTCCGGCACCGACTTCGGTGACTACGCTCATCCAGGCTTGGAAGGTGCCGTTGCGTAGTCCGAGTCCGCTGAACCAGCGGGCGGTACCCTCGATCTTTCCGCCGCCGACCCAGTGATTGACTCCGTGGGCAATCATGGTCGAGCCCACGGCCAATCGGATCAGTAGAAGTGCAACGTCTGCGGAATTCATGGAGTCACCTTCCGTGGCTCGCGTGAGCCGTGCTGTCGTCTGTTGGCAGGTCTGCGAATTCGGATCGACCGGCGATGCATTCCTCGACAAACGCCAAGACGCGGAGGTGATATGCAGTCGCGGTATAGCCGAGGCTGAGGTTGTGTCCGCCGTCGAACTGCTTGTCCACCAACACCCGAGGTGCAGCGGTGAACAACTCGGCGACGGCGAGCAGCGCCGCGGGATCGTTGCGCCACACATGCTCGTATTCGCCTGCAGTGAAATGAACGGGAATATTCACGCGGGCAGCCAGTTTGGGGAAGTTCTCGCGAGGCCAGTTTCGCACCACGTCACCTTCGTACTTCGGTGTCCGGGATGCGATCGGGAGACCGCCGAACAGTTCTTCCGCGTACAGCCGGCTGGGCTGCCACAGCAATTCACGCACGGCGATCGGATCGGCATTGCGGGCGGTGACGCCCAGGATTTCCTGTGCAAGGGGCTGTTGCTCGCGGCCGGTGCCGGAGAGTTCGATACCGAGGAAGGCGTCTCCGCGCTCGTCTGCGGCCAACCTGGTGGCCAATTCGCAGCCGATGGAGTGAGCCAGAACGAATATACCTGCGCCGCGGTCGATTCCTTCGAGATGATGTTCGATCGCCGCATACGTCATGTCGACGCGTACATCGGGATCGGCCAATTCGGCTGCCTGGGGATTCGAGCTGCCGTACCCAGGTCGGTCGAGTGCAAGCACGGTGAATCCGAGGGCTGCTGCGGTGCGCAACAGCGAGAGTCGGGGGTGCCCGGGGCAGTCGAAGTATGCAGAGTTTGTTGCCCCGCCGTGCACAGCAAGAATGACCGCGCGTGGTTCCGGAACCTCGATCAGCAACGCGGACATGGGAATGCCGTCGACATCGACGGTCCGGTGCACGGGCGCGCGGTCTGAAGCGATTGTGCCAGTCGAACTGGCGACTACGGTATTCGTGGTGCTCATGTATCCGTCCTGAAGAAATAGCGAGCACTGACTTCGCGAGGGGTGAGGATTGAAACTTCGCCTTCACGAATGTGTTTCGTGAAGGCGAAGTCCAAGGCTCAGATGTGGTAGTCGTACGACTTCAGGTAGCCGCCGCCGTCAACGCGCATCTGCATGCCGGTGACGTACCGAGCCTGCTCCGATGCGAGGAAGAGGACGGTCTCACTGATGTCCTCGGGCTCGACCCACGGAATCTGCATTGCCTGCTGGACCGGGAACGACAGCACTGCATCTTCGCGGCCCGGGTTCTCGAGGTCGGGACGGAAGGACTTGTACATCGATTCGTTGTGCAGCATGTCGGTGTTGCAGTTGGTGGGATGCACCACGTTGGCACGGATTCCGCGCGGTGCGAGGTGTGTAGCCAGTTCGTGCACGTAGTGGGAGAGTGCACGCTTGGAGAACACGTACGCAACTCCGCCGAGATCCTTGCCGGGCACGTCGACCTTGCTGGTGTCGATCATCGACGCAGTCGAACCGGTGGCGATGATCGAGGCACCCTTGCCGAGGTAGGGCAGTGCTGCCTGGATCGCGTTGATCGTGCCGACGAGGTTGGTGTCGACGGTGTCGGACCAGGCCGCGATATCCGGTTCACCGCGCATTCCTGCAACGCCGGCCTGCGCGACAACGATGTCGAGGTGGCCCAACTCGGCCACGCCGCGCTCGAGCGCCGCACGCAACTCGTCGACCTTACGGACGTCGGCCTTGGCGGTGACGATGCGGCGACCGTGCTTCTCGACGAGACGGGCAGTCTCTTCGAGGTCCTCGGGAGTGGCCATCGGGTACGTAATGGAATCGAAGTCGGCGCAGATGTCGACGGCGATGATGTCGGCACCCTCTTCGGCCAAGCGCACCGCATGGCTTCGGCCTTGACCCCGCCCGGCGCCGGTGATGAACGCAACCTTGCCTTCAACGCGTCCCATGGTGAATCCCTTCGTTTGATGTGTTGGGTTGTTCAAACTGGTTGCGCAACAGGTGTTTTTGCCGCGCGTACAGCGGAAGGACTAGGTGTTGCGGCCGCCGTTGACGCCGAGGATCTGACCGGTGATGTATCCGGCTTCCTCGGAGATGAGGAACGCACAGGCAGCGGCGATGTCCTCCGGTCGGCCGACGCGCCGGACCGGTGTCTTGGCAATGTGGTCTTCGACGGTGCCGCCGAGAAGACGCTTGCCTTCTGCCGTACGCAGCATCGGGGTGTCGATGAATCCGGGGGGAACGGCGTTGACGGTGATTCCCTCGGGGCCGAGTTCCAGCGCCAAGGATTTTGTGAGGCCGTTGACCGCGGACTTGGACGCGACGTAGTGCGTCATGAACGGCTGCCCGGAGTGCGCACTGGACGACGAGATGTTGACGATGCGCCCCCAGCCGGCTTCGAGCATGTCGGGGAGTGCTGCTTGGCAGCAATGGAACACGCCGTCGAGGTTGACGTCGATGACGCGTTTCCAGTCGTCGAATGACAGCTTCGTGAATCGTTGGAATCCGTCGAGGCCGGCTGCGTTCACCAGGATGGTGACGGGACCCAATTCTGTGCGGATCTCCGCCAGAACTTCGTCCAATCGGGCACGGTCCGTGACATTTGCTGTGTACGAATACTTTTCGTCAGACGGTGTGAGGTCGATCGTGGCTACGTTGTATCCGTCGGCGCGCAGACGTTCTGCGACAGCGCGACCGATACCCGAACTGCCACCGGTGACAACTGCAGTTCGCGTGATCTGAGTACTCACGTTCTCTCCGTTCGCGGATTCGCTCATGCCCACGGCTCGTTGCCGAGGATTGTGGTGCGGTGCATCGTTCGCTCCGACTTGGGGTCGTAGGGAAGTGCACGATGCAGCATTCCGGTGTTGTCCCAGATGACCACGTCGTCGACCTCCCACGTGTGGCTGTAGGAGAAGCGCTCCTGGGTGGTCCACGCGAGCAGTTCGTCGAGGAGCGCCCGGCTTTCGTCAGGCTGCATTCCCACGACGTGGTCGGCCGTTGCGCCGAGGACGAGTGACTTGCGTCCGTCGCGGTGTTCCCAGACCAATGATGATTCATGGGTGGGCAGATGGCGCCAGGATGCAAGTTGCTTCTCAGTGGGGTTCGGCTCGATAAGTCGCTGCGCAGCTTCGAAGCTGTGCACGACGCGAAGGTCGTCGTAACGCTTACGTTCCTGCTCCGGCAGATTCTCGTACGCCGCGTACGTGCTGGCGAATTCGGTGCCTCCGCCCGTCATGGCCACGTGCCGCGCAGTCAGCATCGTCGCCTTGGCCGGCACGTCGTTGGTGGTGTCGTCGATGTGCCAATTGAACGTGCCCCGAAGGTATTCGGCCGACGGGTTCTTGGCCGGGTCGAGCGTGACCTTGAAAATTTCCTTGCCCGCGGGGGCCAATACCGGTCCGAGCTTGCGGCTGAATGCGATCTGAGCATCGTCGTCGAGGTGCAAACCGCGGATGAGTAGTACACCGCGCCACTTCAATGCCTCCAGGCATCTCGCAACTACAGCCTCGTCGTCCAAGCTGTCGATACCGATGACCTCTACGCCCAATGCCGGGCTGAGCGCCTTAGTCTCCATCAGAAGAATCTCCCTTCAATTTATGAGAACCATACTCTCGCTTTCATGATGCCCGCAAGAGTCGAAGAAGGGCAGATCACTCAGGGGGAAGTCTGGCGATCGGCATAGATGGCTCGCATTCGTGGGGCTATGCGAGAGTCGCTCTGATTGCTACAATTCTCACAGCGAGAATGCAGTATTCTCATTTATGAGAATAACGTATTCAAATCAGAGGGAAACGAGATGCACTCGATGGCTCTAGGGAGTGACCTCCTGATTCACCGTGTACCTGCTCTCGCTTGAAGTTCTGAGCGATTTTCACGATTACGGGGAGACTGGCATGTCATACATCGCTTCGATAGGGACGTACCTACCGTGCTGGGGGACGTCGGATTCCCGCGTGCCGGGTGACGACGAGGACGCGATCACTCTCGCAGTCGAAGCCGGCAGAGCGGCGTGTAGCACCAGTACCTCCGTGGAGCACGTCATTCTCGTCAGCCGGGATCTGCCGCTGCTGGAAAGCAGTAATGCCGCGGTCCTGCTGGCCGGACTCGGACTGGATCCCGAACTGGAGGTGGTCGAGCGCCTCGGCGGTGCGCCCGCAACGCTCGACGCTGTCAGCAATGCTCGACCTCGGACACTGATCATCGGCGTCGACCTCGAACCTGCCGGGGCGGCCGCCGTACTGACCTCGGACCACGGATTGCGCGTCCGTACCGCCGCTCGGGTCTCACGTAGCCTTCCCGTGCGTACTCGTAACTCCATTGGAGTCGTCCATGATTACGGCGATCCACGGTTGCTCAAGGAACGCGGATTTGCCGCATCATTGTCAGCTGCGTGGGTGGATGCCCCCGTCGCGGTAGCCGGTGTCGAACACAAGCAGGCCGCGGCATTGTGTGCGGGAGAGCCAGTTCGGCTCCCGACACTCGGCGCGAGTTCGGGTCTTTTTGCTCTCGCGGCCATGGTCGATTCGGGAAGTACCGGATCCCTCGTCGGCGTCGAGCAGGCCAGTCTCTCCGGAGTCCGGGTCGCGGACGGAACCGCCGAGGTTCATCGCCGCGAACCTGCGCCACGTCCGAAAGCGGAAGGCCAGTTCGTGCCCGGCGCCGACATTCCCATTTCGCTGGCAGCCTACGAGCGCGCCTTCGACGCAAAAGTCCGGTGGGAAGCCGGAAAATACGAAGACAGTGAAGACCTGGACTTTCCTCCTCGGTATCGTGTCGACAACGACGGCACACTGAAGACGGACTACACCTTTGTGCCACTCCCACGTACCGGATCTGTGTATACCGAAGTAACCGTGCATGTTCCGGTTCCCGGACTGAAGACTCCGTATTCCCTGGTGATCGTGGAACTCGACGACGTCGACGTTCGTGCGCTCGTCAAGGTGACCGGCGTCGAACCGGGAACAGTTGATCTCGGCGATCGTGGCCGAATGGTTCTACGCCGGGTGGCGATTCGCTCCGGGGTGCCGGACTACGGATACGCATTCGAACCGGAAACAGCATTTCTGATCGAGCAGGAGGCGGTATGAGAAACGTGGCGATAGTCGGCGCGGGGATGACACCCTTTGCCGAACATTTCACCCTGGGTATCAAAGACCTGTTGCCCATGGCGTTCTCCGAATGCGCCGCCAGTGTCGACAAGGGCTTGGACAAGTCCGATCTGCAGGCGGCCTGGTTCGGTGCGATGGGAACGCCCGACGGGTTCCCGTCCGGCATTCTCGCAGACACTCTCGGACTGGGAGACATTCCGGTGACTCGCATCGAAAACTCCTGTGCAACAGGCCATGATGCCGTGCGCAACGCGCTGTTCGGAATCGCGTCGGGAGCATTCGACGTCGCGGTGGTCATGGGCGCGGATAAACTCCGTGAGAGTGCATCGAAGGACATGCTGTGGGAGTGGGAAGCGATGGCCCGCGACATGGCGTGGGATTACCCGCTCGGTCTGGTGGCTCCGGCCGGCTTCGCCTTACATGTGCGTCGCTACCTGCACGAATCTCCTGCCACCCGGGAGCATATGGCCATGGTGGCCGTCAAGAATCATCTTCACGGCGTCAATAACCCGAAGGCCTGCAAGCGGTTCGAGATCACCATCGAGGAAGCATTGAACGCGCCGACCATCGTGACGCCGTTCAGTGCCTACGATTGCGCTCCACAGAGTGACGGCGCGGCAGCGTTGGTGCTGGCGGCAGAAGACGTCGTGGGGAGGTACACCGATCGTCCGGTCTGGATCCGCGGCGTCGGCTTGGGTCTGGATTCCGTCATGCATCAGCACAAGCGCGATATGACGTCGTTCCCCGCCACGGTTCGCGCTGCAAAGCAGGCCTTTTCGATGGCCGGCATGACCCCGTCCGACGTGGATGTCGCAGAGGTACACGACTTCTTCACCGGCATCGAGTTGATCAGTTACGAGGATCTCGGCTTCGCCGACCGGTTCGAGGGGTTCAAACTCATCGAATCGGGAGCTACCGGGATCGGCGGCTCCATTCCGGTGAATCCGAGTGGAGGTCTGATCGCCAAGGGGCACCCGCCGGGAGCAACGGGTGTCGCGCAGTGCGTCGAGTTGTTCGAACAGCTGCGTGGGGACTCCGTCAATCAGGTTGACGGTGCCCGGATCGGTTTGGCACACAACGTCGGTGGGCCGACTGCCGTTGCTGCAGTGACCATTTTGGAGGGGCCGAAGGTCTGAAACGAAATAGTTCGGAGAACTATTGGCAGTGGGCGAGCGTCGAGCGACGCTCGCCCAGCGCTGCCTGGAAGACGACGCGCGAATCACCGACAGTGTGTGAGCGCGTCGTCAATGGTGCTCTTTTGCAGTGCAACTGAAAGCTGATCGACTGTGTCGATAGCTCGTGATTTGCCATAGCCGCCTGTGTTCACACGCCAGGCGGCTGGTCTTGTTGTCGCGACCTGTGCCGGTCGATTTCACCAGCGGCGCCGAAGACGACTTGCAGACCTGCGCAGAACCATTTTCCTTGACACTTTGCGCGATAGTGTCTAGTTTTATGTTCGCTCAGCAAGGTGCCGCTCAGCCGGGTTTACTGCGGCAGGGTTTGCCCTTGCAGGCCGGGCCCGGGTGGGTTGATCTTCGTTTCGCGCATGTCTCGAGGGGGTAGCAATGTCCATGGGTGACGTGACGAGATTTTTGATGGACCGGCGGGGATTTTTCCCGATTGCCTTGCAATAGAAACTGATTCATTGCATTGATCGAGATGAAGTCGCGCTCCTTACGTTGATTCGCCCTGCGAGAGCGGGTGTTTCAGTGTGTTCGATGGGGGAAATGCTGTAATGCGCACTCGGCGACGAAGGTTCGATACACGCTGTGATCTTGACCTCATTCGACAACTCATGCTAAGAAGGTGCTCAGCATTTTAAGTGAAAGCTGATTTCCGCACAGGTGGGCATCATCTTTTGGGGGCAATGCTCAGTTCGGAAGGTGGCAGATCGCTCGGTAGCAGTGACGGCAGGTTCGACGCAATGCGTGCCCACCCTCGTATGCGGCGGCGAACTGAACTTGTGGGCGAACGGAAAGTGGAAGATCCATGGAGATCCCAGATCGAAGTTTTGGCCAGAAGCGTTCTGCATCAAGCGAAATCACCGGTTGGATGCACGGGTATACGCGACGGCATCCCGTTGCCGCACTGGAAACGGTTGGTGGACAATGTGTTCTCGGGCTTCGTGCGATCCAGTACTTGGTGATCGACATCGTGACATTCCGTTTTCCGGTTGCGGAGTTCGTTCGTCAGACGGCCTTCATGGCTTCGGCATCCGCGGTTCCGACATTGTTTGTCGCGATACCGATCGGCGTCACACTGTCGATTCAATTCGGCCTGCTCGCCGGACAAGTCGGCGCGACGTCGCTGGCCGGGGCCGCCAGCGGCCTCGCAGTGATCAGGCAGGGCGCTCCCATGGTCGCTGCCTTGCTCATGGCATCGGCAGCGGGATCGGCGATATGCGCTGACCTCGGATCACGCAAGATCCGCGACGAGATCGATGCGTTGGAGGTCATGGGGATCTCCGTCATCCGCAGGCTTGTGGTGCCCAGGCTGGTGGCAGCGATCACGGTTGGTGTTGCGCTGACGGGGCTCGTCTGCTTTGTGGGATTCTTTTCCGGCTACCTGTTCAACACCTTTGTCCAGAACGGCACTCCCGGCAGTTTTGTCTCGACTTTTGCATCCTTTGCCACCGTCGGTGATTTCTTCCTGACGATGATCAAGGCAGTCCTCTACGGCGCGATAGTGGCAATCGTGGCTTGCCACAAGGGACTTACCACTCGCGGTGGACCTGCCGGCGTTGCCAACTCGGTCAATGCCACAGTGGTGGCATCAATTTTGCTCCTCATGGTCGTGAATGTGGTCCTGACACAGTTGTACGTGTTGATGTTTCCGCGGACGGGTTTCTAGATGGCATCGCGGTATTACCCACCGGGCATGAGGTCAGCCGTCAAAGTGGTTACGGCGCAAGCAACAGTTGTCATGCGGCTGGGCCACATGGTCACCTTTCTGGGCCGAGCACTGGCCGCAGTTCCCTGGACCTTGAGGCATTACCGGAAGGAATTTCTGCGGATCCTCGCCGACGTCACGTGGGGCAACGGCTCGATCGTGGTCGGCGGCGGAACTGCAGGTGTGATCATCGTTCTGGGCGCGGCGGCCGGAGCGATCGTGGGAATCGAAGGCTACAACGCGCTGCATCTGCTGGGGTTGGAGCCGGCGACCGGAATGATCGCGTCGACTGCAACAACGAGGGAGCTGGCCCCCATCATGGCCTCGTTGGCTTTTGCCGCGCAGGCGGGCTGCCGCTTCACAGCGCAACTGGGTGCGATGCGGATCTCGGAGGAGATCGACGCGATGGAAGCGCTGGCGATCCGTCCCATTCCGTATCTCGTGACAACAAGGCTGATGGCATCCGTAGTCGCAGTGGTGCCGCTGTATCTGCTCTGTCTCGCCTTGAACTACCTTGCCGTGAAGGTAGTGATCGGGTTGTCGGGGGGAGTGTCGAGCGGAACCTACGAGCACTACTTCCGGTTAGTTCTCAGTGCCACGGACATCGGTTACTCATTGGTGAAAGCTGTTGTCTTCGTGATTATTACCTCTACCATCCAGTGTTACTACGGCTTCTTTGCTTCCGGTGGCCCGCAAGGGGTCGGGACTGCGGCCGGCCGAGCGATGCGGGCGAGCATCTCGGCGATGATCGTCGTCAATCTGTTGCTCACAGTGGCATTCTGGGGCATCGGCTCCGGAGCAAGGCTGGGTGGGTAGTTGATGCCGATACTGTTCGAAGCCGACGGCCGAGGCCCCTCTGCGACAACACTTCTCGTGCACGGTGTCAGTGCACTGATCGTCGTGGCGCTGCTGATCACCGGATTGATCGCGAAGATGAACGGAGTTTTCGGCAAGGCTTTCGAGGTCACAGCGGTTCTCGCCGATGTCGGTGACGGGTTGCCTGCGCGTTCGGATGTGAAGTTTCGAGGAGTGCTGGTCGGAGTGGTGAACAGTGTGGATACGTCGAGCGGCGGCGAGAAGAAGTATGTCGGCATTGCGCTGAAACCGGAGTATGCAGCCGGGATTCCGGCGACCGTGACAGCGCGTGTGGTGCCCAGCAACGTCTTTGCCGTATCGTCCGTTCAGTTGGTGGACAACGGCAGTGGACCGCCGCTGTCCCCACACGCGGAAATCGAACAGGACGAGAGCCTTTCGACCGTTCAGTTGCAAACCGCGTTGACAAAACTCCGTGAAATTGTCTCGGCGACAGCACGTATCGGAACTGATCGCACGCTGGGAATGCTGGCCGTTGTTGCGGCGGCAACAGATCGTCGGGGTGCCGATATCGTCACTGCAGGTGAGCAACTCCGCCGAATTGCCGGCGAACTCGGTGAGCTGACCACACCGACCGGTGAACCTTCAACCCTGGATGCGTTGTCTTCTGCCATCCGCGGTCTCCAAGAAGCGGCACCAGACCTTCTTGATGCCGTACACCATTCCGTCGTGCCGATGCGAACCTTGGCAGAGAAGGATGCCGCATTGACAGCCTTGTTGACTGCCGGTTCGACCACACTGTCGGAGGTCGGTTCCGTACTCGACAACAACACGGACAAGATCGTCGACATCACCACGCAACTTTCGCCGGTACTGAGCGTAGTTGCCGACGGTAGTAGGGAATTCGCACCCATCGTCACGCGGATGAAAGTCATATCCGACAAGTGGTTCACTGAGTTCTGGCCGGTGGGGCAGCAGAACGCGACCGGAAAATTCCTGTTCCAGTTCACACCCCACAAGATGTACACCCGAGATGACTGTCCTCGCTACGGCGAGTTGGCCGGCCCGAGTTGCGCGACTGCGCCGGAGACTGCTGCGCCACCAGTAGTCACTGACGGCATCGCCCAGCAGTTCGACTTTGCCCCGACGTCCGGAGGGAATGTCGGTCCGGTCGGAAGTGCGCAGGAGAAGGAACTTCTGGGAGATCTTCTGGGAGGCGAATCGACTTCCGCCGACGAGTTCATTCTCGGGCCGTTGGCCCGGGGCAACACGGTGCAGGTGACACCCGAATCGGACGTGCCACTCGAACTTGGGCAGGGGACCCGATGAGCTATCGCAAACCCTTGATCGGTATTGCCGTATTCCTACTGATCTCTTGTGGTCTCACGTGGACTGTGTTCGTAACGCTGCAGCGCGGCGTTGCGGGAGACACGACCTCGTTTAGCGCGGTCTTCACCGATGCGTCAGGATTGCGCGCCGGCGACGACGTGCGGATGGCTGGTGTTCGAGTGGGCCGGGTCGATTCGGTCAGCCTCGACGGAACACTCGCGCGAGTCGCATTTCGTATCGAATCGGATCAAGCGCTGTACGGCAACACCAAGGCCGCGATCACGTACCAGAACATCATCGGCCAGCGCTATCTCGGATTGTCTCTCGGTGAGCAGGGTGAACCTCGAGTCTTGACAGGTGGAGACGAGATTCCGGTGGAGAACACGGAACCTTCATTTGACATCTCGGTTCTTCTCAATGGTTTCGAACCGCTCTTCAGCGTGCTCGATCCCCAGCAGATCGACAATGTCACCACTGCGATTATCACGGCACTGCAGGGAGATTCCGGGTCGATCACCACGTTGGTGTCCGAGACGTCCACTCTCGCCGAGTCGTTTGCCGGACCGGACAAGATTCTGGGCGATATCATCGTCAATCTGGACGGCATCGTTCGTAGCCTCGCGATGCAGAGCACCAACGTCGACACGATGATTACGCAGGCTCAGTCCATATTCGAACAGTTGGCAGCCAGGCGTGGCGAAATGGTCGACTCGCTGGATTCGATTGCGCTCGTTGCCGATCAAGTGGCAACGCTGTCGAGTGACGTGGCACCGGATCTGAGCGAGTTCCTCACTCGGGAACCAGGTTTCGCTCAGCACTTTCTCGACAACAAGGACACCTTCGGGTATTTCGGCTTCAACCTACCGCCGATGTTGAAGGGACTTGCGCGGGCGAGCCAGGACGGAAGTTACATCAACACGTACCTGTGCAATCTCAATCTCACCCTCGTTCCGGCGATCAGCACCGTGATTCCCGCGCTTGTTGCGCAGTCGACGCCCGGTGGTCAGATAACCCAGTCGAAGATTTGCAGGTGAGTGGAGATGACCGGAGAAGCAGCATCGAATTACACTCGGAGACGGCGTAAGCCGCTCGAGGATCGCAGCGCGCTGGGGATCGGTGTCTTGACGGTGGCAGGCATCGCCGTCGTGATGGTCGTTGCCCTCTGGGTAACTTCCACGGGAATCGGGAAGGTCAGTTACGCCGCCGAATTTGCTCAGGCCGCCGGAGTCAGCGCGGGCGACGCGGTCACCATCGCGGGCGTTCCAGTGGGAACGGTAGACGGTGTTCGGTTGGCAGGTGATCACGTTGTCGTGACCATGCAGATCGACGAAGGCGTCTCGCTGGGGACAGGCACGGCAGCCTCCATCAAGTTGACGACATTGTTGGGATCGCGCTACGTCGAAATCCGTCCTGGCGGTGACGGTGAAATCGCCGATCATCGGATCAGGTTGGCCAACACCGAGGTTCCCTACGATCTGCAACAGACACTGGACAACGCGACCACCACGTTCGAACAGGTTGACGCCGAGAAGATCGGGCAGACGCTCACGACGTTGTCCGATCAACTTGCGGGCACTCCGGCGCTCGTGCCGCAGGTTCTCGCGAACATCGAGAATCTGTCTTCGGTATTGGCGGATCGGCGCGGACAGATCGGTTCTCTGCTGACCAGCACAGGTGAGGTGACAACTGTCATCCGCGCGCAGCAGAACAGCCTGGGTGAGTTGGTGCGAAACGGCCGTGACGTGTTGGAGGACATCACTGCCAGACGGGAAGTTGTCGACCAATTACTCGTATCCACCGCCGCACTCGTAGATCAACTGAAGAACATCGTTGTCAACGACAGTCCGGCAATCGACGAACTGATCACCAATCTGGACGGCTTACTCCAGAGCTTGAGCAACAATGACGATCTGCTGCGCAATACATTGGAGATCCTGCCAGTTCCGCTGCGGAACTTCGCGAATACCTCCGGGACCGCCAACGAAGTTGATTTCACTGCTCCCGCTGGGCCGTTTATCGACTCGTGGATGTGCGCCGTCAGCGGCCATGCAAACGAGATGAATTTGCCGCCCTACCTGAAGGACTGCAAATGAGGTCCCTGAAATCGATGTCGAAGGTCGTGTTGGTGGTTGTCGTCGCTACGGCCGGTTGTTCCGGTCTTCGCAGCGCAGCCTCGATGGACGAGACCATCACCGTTACGGCGCAGTTCGACAGTGGCGCAGGCCTGTACGAAGGGAACGCCGTATCGGTGCTCGGCGTGCCCATCGGTTCGGTGATCAGCATCGTCCCCCGCGGCACGTTCGTGGAAGTGACGATGAGCCTCGACGGTGGAGTCAAGATCCCGGAAGCCGCACAGGCGGTGACTGTGTCGACGTCGGTGTTGACCGACCGCCATGTCGAAATCACTCCGCCCTACCAGGACGGGCCGGTGATGACGGACGGCGACATCATCGCGACGGAGCGAACGAAGACACCTGTCGAATTCGATCGACTGATTGCCATGGCAGACAAGATGGCGATCGAGTTGCAGGGCGATGGAGAGGGTTCCGGTCCGGTCGCCGACCTACTCGGCGTCGGAAGTGCGATGGTCGACGGAAATGGGCAAGCAATCAGGTCGTCACTGAGCCAGTTGGCGTCGGCACTGCAACTGGGTAGCGACGGCGGAGTTGAAACACAGAATGCCATCACGACTGTTGTCGACAATCTTTCGGTCTTGACTTCCGTCGCTGCGAGCAATGATCAGGATATTCGTGAATTCGGTTCAGCCCTGGCGCAAGTGAGTGACCTTCTCGGTGAGGCGGACCTGGGTTCGGGGGACACCGGCACCAAGGTCAACCAGATCCTTGTCGAGGCAGACAAGCTTCTCGCGACAAACCGGGGAACTCTGCAATCGACGGTGACCAATGCAAATACCGTGGTGACCGCATTGGCCGATTATCGGCGCGAACTTTCCGAGTTTCTTACTGTCACCCCGCTTCTGATGGACAACGCCTACAACGCAATCGATCAGGAGAACGGTGGTGCGAGGGTGCACGCTCAGCTGGAAAAGGTGTTTCTCGACGGACAGTTGGTCAAGGAGATCTGCAATGTCCTCGGCCTGCGCCAGCTTGGCTGCAGCACGGGAACACTCGAAGATTTTGGTCCGGACTTCGGGATCTCCGGAATGCTCGAGGGCCTGGCGGGGCTGCCGCGATGATGCAGACAGGGTGGCGGATGCTTTCCGCCGGGGCCTGCGCCGGCCTGATGCTGTCCACGGCAGCGTGTGGCGTAGGGCTCGAGAGTCTGCCGTTGCCGGCACCCGGTGTTTCCGGTGACTATTACACGCTCCACGCAGTCTTCGACAATGCACTCAATCTGCCGGCGCAAGCGAAGGTGAAACTCCAAGGCGCAGACATCGGCGAGGTCGAAGCGATGAGAGTGCAGAACTACGAAGCGATAGTCACGATGCGGATCCAGGACGGAATCAGTCTGCCAGTTGGGGCCAGCGCGGAATTGCGATCGGCAACACCGCTGGGAGATGTGTTCGTCGCAGTGGAACCCCCGCCTGAACCTGCGTCGAATGGTGCTCTTCTGTCCGACGGTGACAGTATTCCGATTGCGTCGACCACGTCGGCGGCCACGATCGAAGAACTCCTCACCACGTCGTCCTTCTTGATCAACGGTGGCGTCCTGCGCAACCTGACGAAGGTTGTCAACGGACTCGGAGACGCCGTCGGCGGACGGGGTGAGGAGATGGCCGACCTGATCGGTGAATCGACCGCTCTGATCGGGACACTCTCGAGTCGGAGTGACGAGATCCGGGAGACGCTTGCGTCGACCAATCAGCTCCTCGCGACGGTGTCGGAGCGCCAATCGTCGATCGACGACGCGATTTCGGCAGCCGGTCCCGCGCTCGGAACTCTCGACGCCAACACGGCGCAGATGCTCGATCTGCTCGCGCAGGTGGCCCAGGTAAGTACCCAAGTGGGAAAGTTCCCGTCGGTCAGCGGTACCGGTGCAGGCGGAATGGTCGCCGACATCAACATGATCGCCGGGGAACTCAACAACGCGGCAACCGATCCCAACGCGAGTCTCGCAGCCGTCAACAGGTTGTTGCCACCACTCCTCAAGATCACCAACTCGACCTCTGCGCATGTCAATGCCGACCTGGAACAGCTGGCTATCGGGGCGATTGCCGATCCGAATCATCCGGCTGACCCTGGCAGTCGACTTCCGGATTCGACTGATTGGGATGCGCTGGTGGGAACGATTACCTACACGCTGCTGCGGTTGCAAGGCAGAGTGCAGGGGACCGGCCGATGAACAAACAGATCCCTGACGGTGTGGACGAGATGGGCCCGGCGGCGCGGCTTCTGGACGTTCCCGCGGCAGCTCTTGTTGGGGCCGTCCGTTTCAGTAGTGCTCACCGGCTGACGATGTCGGTGGTGGCGCTCGCCGCAACACTGGTTGTCGGCGTCGTGTACCTGACCTTCGGTGTTTTTCACCTGAGCCCGATCAGCTCGAAGATCACTGTGCGCGTGCATTTTTCGATATCGGGTGGGCTGCTACCGCAGCAGGAGGTGATGCTCCGCGGAGTCCCGGTGGGCAAGGTGAATTCGGTCGAATTGACTGACAATGGCGTTGTTGCCGTTGCGGAGATCGACGGGGGTGTCGAGATTCCACAGGGCGGTGAAGTGCGGGTGGCGGGGCTTTCGATGGCAGGCGAGCAGTACCTGGACTTCAGGCCTACCACTGACAGTGGTCCGTTTCTTGTCGATGGATCGGAAGTCTCTTCCGACGAAACGTCTACTCCCGTGCCGCTGGCGTCGATGCTGGGAAACCTCGACGGCATGCTGGCCCAAATCGATCCTGCTCAACTCGAGATGATGGTTGCGGAACTCGGCGTCGGCCCGGAGGGACCGAAGAAGCTGGCGGCAATACTCGACGGCGGCGCCTTCCTTGTCTCGACCCTCGACGCAGTACTACCGCAGACGGCAACCCTTCTGCGTAGCAGCAAGGTTCTGCTCGGCACGCTCGGCGACGTCGGCCCGGGGTTGAGCAGTACTACGAGCAATCTGTCGGAATTTCTGCGCGGCGTCGAAGCGAAAGACGCGGGGCTTCGTGAGTTCTTCGACAATACGCCGTCGACGCTGAAGTCGATTGACGCGCTCATTGCAGACAACTCGCCCACAATGGTTCAGCTACTCGGCAATCTGACGACGGTAGCCCAAATGGCCTACTTGAATGTACCTGCGCTCCAAGAGTTCTTCGCCCCGACGTACCGTCAGGGATCGACACTCGAAGCGCTAGCCACGGTTTTCCACGACGGCGGAATCTGGGCATTTGTCAACATTTACCCACGATATTCGTGTGATTACAACTTGCCCCGACTGCCGGCGATGGTTCCGGATTTCCCGGAACCGTACCTGTACACGTACTGCGACAACGAAGATCCGTCCGTACTCGTCCGTGGCGCGAGGAACGCGCCACGACAACCCGGTGACGACACTGCCGGCCCGCCCGCCGGTGTTGTTCCGGACGCGCAAGCGACACCGACACCGATTGGACCTCAATCGATTCCACTTCCCTACGGAGGCCCTGACCTCGAACAGAGTCCGCCGGGGTAGACCTCGGAACAGCAGTCGAAACACACGAACGTCGCTGTAAAGGAGAAGGCAAAATGAGCGAACGCGGTTCGGCACCAACAATCGACGAGGCTGCAGATATGGAGCCGGTAGAAGACGAATCCGCATCGGAGATCGAGAGTGATGTGGGGTCGAGCGATGCTGAGCAGGAGGTTCCTGTTCGCCGCTGGGCGAGAGTCGTCGGAGTCTCTCTGATCGCAGCCATAGGTGCTGTATCACTGTCCATGGCAGCAGTTTTCGGATGGAAGCTACACGAAGCGCGGGCTGTCGACTCGGCGGCGGCCGCAGCACTCGATGCGGCGCGCCAGTATGCGGTGACTCTGACCAGTGTGAGTTCGGATGCGCTCGATCAGAATTTTGCAGCCGTACTCGACGGCGCCACCGGCGAATTCAGGGACATGTACTCCCAGTCCAGTGAACAATTGAAACAACTGCTGGTCGATAACAAGGCGACAGCTCAGGGGGTTGTGATCGATGCTGGAGTCAAATCGGCGACCACTGCCGAAGTCCAGGTCCTGTTGTTCATCGACCAGACCGTCAGCAATACCGTCGCACCTGATCCGCGGATCGACCGCAGTCGAGTCGTGATGACGATGAACCTGGTGGACGGTCGCTGGCTCGCCGGCAAGGTGGATCTACCGTGACTCCGCAAGTGGGGAGCGGGGGCGCCACGTGGGCGAGCCCGCTCCACACTCATTCTTGTTCGGAGAGAGCGGCTCTGGGACATTGGGCGATTGACGTTCGCACCCGGTCTTCGGCATCGCGCGGGACCGGGCCAGTCGCTACTTCCAGTTCCTCGTTGGTGTCGAGTGCAAATACTTCCGGCGCGTTTTCCACGCAGAGTGCGTTTGCCTCACACAGATTCTTGTCGACGACGACGCGCATCCGGAGTCCTCCCTGATCAAGTGCACGGCTCGAATCAATGCCGTGTTGCAATTCGATGCCGTGGTGCAACGAGTGAGCGAACGAATGTGGTTCCAGTAGATCGGAACGCAAGCCCGCGTGAATGTAAAGTCATCCACCACCTTGGATACTGTACCTTCACGTAAGAGATTGCAAGCCCCAAAAGGGTTCGGGCTGTTTCTAATTCGTATCAGGAAGCCGTTCGCCTTCGAGTTGAACCAAGTATTTCTCGACCAAGGCGAAGGTCTCGGCGTGCCCACCGAAGACGCCGAGTGACTCTTCCATCACAAGTACGCGTGACAAGCTTGTGATCAGCACCAACGCGGCGGCAGGCGGGCAGGTTTTCGGATCGATGCCGTACTCCTGCAATACATTTCCCATTGTTTCAAGCTGAGCTGCACGGAATCGCTCGGAGTAGTCGGCGATCTCCGCCCGGATGACTTTCCGGTGATTGGCGAGAGCGATGAATTCCATAGTGAAGGCGGTGCCCTCCGCTGCGATGCTGAACTCCCACAGCGCTCTCAAGGGTTGTGGTGATTTCAGTAGTTCCGCTTGACGCTCGAGGCCTTCTGTTGCGCGCCGACGAAACAGTTCGAGGAACAGATCGTCCATGGTGCGGAAGTAGTAGTACACAAGCGGCGGCTTCAATCCGGCTTGCTTTGCGATACGGCGAGAACTGACCGCTGCATATCCCTCTTCCAGCATGACGTGCTCTGCGGCATCGAGGAGGAGTGCTCGATTTTTAGCATCAGGCGCGCCGATTCTGCGTGGCGAAGTCATCCGTTGCTCCCTAAGCGTCAAAGGCTAGTCAAGTGAACAGTTCTCGTAACAGCCTAATGGGAAGAAAACTCCGCTGGACCATTGCCTACGCACCAAGCTACGCATATGCTCAGCATTATGCTGATCGAGTGATCAGCATTTGCAGGCGACGTCGCTGATTCGGCTCGCCCTAGCTGCCCGTCGACCCCGCCTCGTCCCGAGGATGCGCTGCTTTCCGACACAAGTGTTCTGCCCTTAGTCCGAGTGCCCTGCTTTCCGACACAGGAGACCCGTAATGACAGAAATCGATCAGGTCGACTTCTTCACCGATCCGTCGATCGTGGACGATCCGTACCCGTATTTCGAATCCCTACGCGCGCAGTGTCCCGTTGTGCGAGAACCGCACCACGGTGTTGTTGCCGTCACGGGGTACGACGCGGCCACTGCGGTGTACCGCGACTCCGAAGTGTTCTCGTCGTGTGTTTCGGCAACGGGCCCGTTTCCCGGATTGCCGTTCGAACCCGAGGGCGACGACCTCGGCGCGCTCATCGAGCAGTACCGCGATCACTTTCCGTTGCACGAGCATCTGGTAACCATGGACATGCCACAGCACGCGGCACACCGATCGCTGTTGAAGCGGTTGCTGACGCCCAGGCGGTTGGCAGAGAACGAAGAGTTCATGTGGCGACTCGCCGACAGTCAGATCGACGAATTCATCGCTCGAGGCTCATGCAACCTCATGAGTGACTACGCGCAACCGTTTGCGCTGCTTGTCATTGCCGATCTGCTCGGTGTCCCGGAAGAGGATCATCAGGTGTTTCGCGTGACACTCGGCGCACAACAGGCGGGTTCGATCGACGAGTCCGAGGCCTTCACGAGTAATCCGCTCGAGTTCCTGGCAGAGCGATTCACGTCGTACATCGAGGACCGTCGACGGGAACCGCGTGACGATGTACTGACAGCCATCGCCACCGCCAAGTATCCGGACGGCTCGACTCCGGAAGTCGTCGACCTGGTACACGTCGCGTGCTTCTTGTTCGCTGCCGGTCAGGACACGACGGCGCGGCTGTTGACCGCGTCCTTCAGATTCATCGCCGAGAATCCCGAACTTCAGCAGCTGCTTCGCGACGAACCGGAACGTATCCCCAATTTCGTCGAGGAGACACTTCGGATGGAGGGTCCGGTCAAGAGTGACTTCAGGCTTGCGAAGAACCCGACAACTGTTGGCGACATGGATGTTCCGGCTGGAACCATCGTCATGATCTTGAACAGCGCTGTGAACCGTGATCCGGAAAGGTTCGAAGATCCTGACACGTTCGACATCGAACGGCAGAATGCGCGCGAACACCTAGCGTTCGGTCGGGGAATTCACGCCTGCCCCGGTGGTCCGCTGGCCCGCGTCGAATCGCGTGTCAGTATCACCCGACTTATGGATCGGATGAAGGACATTCGGATTTCCGAGGCCGAGCACGGACCGGCGACTGCGCGGACATACGAATACGAACCGACATACATTCTGCGGGGCCTCAAGGCGCTGCATCTTGAATACACCCCCGCGACGGAATCCTCGTCGACGGAATCCGTGATGACTGAAACCCGCTGATTGAAATCCGCTGATTGAAATACGTTGACGAGCAAGGAGTACACCATGACTTCATACCAGGGGACTTCCGCGAACGACCGCGTCGCGGTGGTGACAGGTGCTGGATCGGGTATCGGGCTGGCAGTGGCCCAGTCTCTTTCGGAGCAAGGGCACCGGGTTGCATTGCTGGACAGAAATATCGATGAAGCGCAGCGTGTTGCGGAGAAGTTGAGTGCGGCCGGTGCCGACGCTATGGCATATCAAGTGGATGTCACCGATCGCGTAGGTGTCAGGGCCGCCATGGACGCGGTTCGCGGCGAACTCGGCCCGATCTCGATCATCGTCACCAGTGCAGGTGTCGAGACTTTTACGCCGGTCACCGACATCACTGCGGAGGAGTGGGACCACATCGTCGCGGTCAACCTCACCGGAACCTTCACCTCGATTCAGGCAGTGATTCCCGACATGATCGAAGCCGGTTGGGGTCGAATCGTCACCATCTCGTCGTCGAGTGCTCAGTCGGGCGCGCCCAACATGGCTCACTACGTGGCATCCAAAGGTGGAGTCATCGCACTGACTAAAGCACTGTCCTTCGAGCTTGCGCCGCAGGGGATTACGGTGAACTCGATCCCACCGTCGATCATCGATACCCCGATGGCTCGCAAATCCGAAGCCGACGGAGATTTTCCCGGCGTCGATGTCATCGCGAGCATGACACCGGTTCGCCGTGCCGGGTTGCCGAGTGACGTGGCTGCGGCCTGTGCGTTTCTCTGTACGGACAACGCGGGCTTCATCACGGGACAGCTCATCGGGGTCAACGGAGGTTGGTATATGTAAAGTGGCGGTTCTCATGCGACGCCGACGCCGACGCCGGTAGCTCGGGCGTCGGCGCCGCATGATCTACTGCATACCAAAGGATGTCAGCTCAGGTAGCGAACCAGATTCTGTGCGACACAGGCGGGCCGCTCGGACCCTTCGGCCGTGATTGTGACGGTGCGTTCCACTTGGATTCCACCCTCGATATCGGTGACTGATGTGAGTTCCACTGTTCCCCGTACCCGGCTGTCGACCAGGACCGGGCTGATGAATCTCACTTTCCCCAGTCCGTAGTTGAGCGCCAGGCGGGCGCAGCTGACGGCCATGACTCGCTGAACTATCGGTGCCAGCAGCGACAGTGTCAGGAATCCATGTGCGATGGTGGTGCCGTATGGTCCGTCAGCAGCACGATCCGTATCGACGTGTATCCACTGGTCGTCGTCGGTGGCCGCCGCGAAAAGATCGATCCGCTTCTGATCGATCGTGATCCAATCGCTGGTGCCGATCGTTGTCCCGACAGCGGCCCGAATATCGTCGAACGTGGTGAAATCGGTCTGACACAAGCCGCTCTGGGTGCTCAACTGGCCAGCCGGAGTTCAACGGGGTTCAGCCGCAGATCGCAGATGTATACGAGTTCGGCCGCGACGTCCGGTGCGAGGTCGGTCTCCTCTTCGAACTCCAGAATGCTACGGAGACGACGGAAGAACTGAGTCGGCGTGATCCCGAATTGGACAAAAATGTCTTCGGCGGGTCCGCCGTTCCAATGCCGCCACTTCAGGGCGAACGTCAATATTTCGTCATGGTCGTTCATTGCGCGCCTCCTCAATTCTTGTGTGAATTCGGTTATCTCAATTGATCTTTCATGACTTTGCCGGTCGCGTTGAGTGGCAGTGCGTCGAGGAACTCGACAGTGCGAGGGGCCTTGAACCCTGCCATCCGCTCTCGGCTCCAGGAAAGTAGATCTTCAGCTGCCACAGGATGTTTGGTCACCACGAACGCTTTGCCGACCTGTCCCATCCGTTCGTCGGGAACGCCGATCACAGCAACTTGATCGACTGCCGGGTGTTCGAGAAGGAAACCTTCGATCTCGGCCGGATACGCGTTGAATCCGCCGACGATGAACATGTCCTTCTTACGGCCCACGATGCTGAGCCGTCCCTCGTTGTCCAGCGTTCCGAGATCGCCTGTGTGCAGCCAACCGTCCGTGTCGATCGCTTCGGCAGTCGCCAGCGGATCGTCGAGATATCCCTGCATGACGTTGTATCCGCGAATCAGTACCTCGGAATCATCTGCGATGCGCAATTCGATTCCGTCACATGGTGTACCGACGGTAGTTGCTATCTGCTCGAACGAGTCACCGGGACGCGACGCGGTTGCCGTTCCCCCTTCGCTCAAGCCGTAGCCCGTCATGATGGTCTGGAACGGAAGTTCCTTTGCAACGCGGCGGATGAGTTCTACCGGAATGTCTGCCGATCCAGTGACTGCGGCACGTAGTGACGACAGATCTCGGGTGTTGGGAGCGGCTAGCAGCGACTGATAGAGCGTCGGCGGTCCCGGGAGCATGGTGATCTTCTCGGTCTCCACGAGTTCGAGTACCTGATCCACGTCGAGAACAGCTACCGGCAGGATGGTGGCGCCGCGAATCAGCGACGCGACTACGCCTGCTTTGTACCCGAACATGTGGAAGAACGGGTTGACGATCAGATAGCGATCGCCTTCCCTCAGGTCTGCGAGATCGCACCACTCGGAGAACATCCGCAACGTCTGGTGATGGTTCATCATGACGCCCTTGGGGCGCCCCGTCGTTCCTGACGTGTACATGATGTCGGCGATGTCGTCGCCGCTGATCTCGCATTCGAAAGGTGCACCGCTGGAAAGGAAATCCGACTTCAGATCGATGACCGGGACGTCGTCGGGTGCGCTGTACTCTAGGCCCAGAAATCCCTTCTGGACGAGTACGGCTTTGGCTCCGCTCCGACGGATGATGTCGGCGGCTTCGTCGGCCTTGTAGCGCGTGTTGACGGGAACCAGCACTCCGCCGGCGGTCAAGGTGCCAAATGCGGCGATGATCCATTCGGCGGAGTTGGGCGCCCAGATCGCCACTCGATCACCCTTGTCCACGCCGATCGCGGCAAGAGCGCCTGCGGCCCGGCGGACCCGATCAGCGAGTTCGACGAAGGTGATCCGGACGGGCCCGTCGACGACCGCTTCGGCAGTGCCGAAGCGGTCGGCCGCACTCAGGACCATCTCGGGGATGGTCTGCCATTTCACAGCGAAAGGAGCCCTGCAAGGTTGCCGCCCATGATCTTTGCCTGATCTTTCTCGTCCAGGTGCCCGAGCATGTCCGCGAAGTGCCGCGGTTCCGCCAAGCCCTCGGGATGTGGGTAGTCCGAGCCGAAGAGCACTCGGTCGACTCCGACAAGATCGATCAGATCGGTCACGCCCTCCTCGTAGAAGGGGCTGACGTGGACCTGGCGCTTGATCGCCGCGACGGGATCCTGCATACCGAAGCCCTCAGGTGCCTTCTTGAAGGTGTCGGCGAGGCTGTCCAGAAGTGGTCGGAGCCAAGCAGATCCACTCTCGATGACCGCAAGCTTGAGGTCGGGGAAGCGGAACAATGCGCCGTGGCAGACCCACGATGCCACGGTGTCCTGCACGGGACGCCACTCGTTGACCATGCGGAAGGTGTTGGTCTGGAACGGCAGCATTTCGCCGTCCGTGCCTTCCCATTCGGCGTCGAAGCGGGCGTATCCGCTGTCGGACGAGTGCATCGCGACGAGGAGGTCGAGCTCGACGACACGCTTCCAGAAGGGGTCGAACTCGGGCATCGCGAAGGAGCGCGGTCCCTTGAATCCGGGGACGGGTGCGGGACGCACGAGAATGGCCTTTGCGCCGCGCTCGGCAACCCACTCGAGTTCTTCGAGTGCCTTGTCGAGGATCGGAAGGCTGATCACCGGGGTGGTGAAAATGCGGTCCTTGTAGTTGAACTGCCATGTCTCGTACAGCCACTCGTTGAGTGCGTGGACGACAGCGTGAATCAGGTCCGGATCGTCACGCATCCGCTCTTCGACAAGGCTGGCGAGGGTCGGGAACATCAGAGTGCGGTCGACGCCCAACTCGTCCATCAGCTCCAAGCGCGGACCAGGCTCACTGAAGGCGGGGATTGCCTTCATGGACTTACCGAAGATCTCGCGACGGCTCTTGCCTTCGGGGTTTCCGTTCTTGAAGTACTCCTCCATGGAACCCGGGCGTGCAACGACGCTGAACGTGGGGTTGGGGATGTACTCGCTGATCTGTCCGCGAATGGCGATCTTGGTGCGTCCGTCGACCTCGACGTACTTGATGGCGTCCTTGTACTTCGCCGGGAGGTACTTGGTGAGAGCCTCGGCAGTCTCGTACAGATGGTTGTCTGCGTCGAACAGCGGGTAAGGCAGGTCCTTCGGGGGCATGAGATTCTCCTTTGCGTTTGATGAGAACACTATTCTCTTTTTTAAACGGTCGCAATATCCTGACGGACCAAAAACTTCTGAATCTTGCCGCTGGCCGTCCGGTGGAAGTCATCCACCTGGTGCAATTCCTCCGGCCACTTCTGTTTTGCGACACCCGCTAGATCGAAGTGAGCACGGAGTTCGTCCATCGTCGGCAAGCTGTGGCCGGGCAGCAGGCGCAGCACGGCGGCAACGTGCTCGCCGAGGCGCTCGTCCGGGGCGGATACCGCTGCGGCCTCGGCGACTCCGGGCATCGAGAGGAGGATCTCCTCGACCTCGAGTGCACTCACGTTCTCGCCGCCGCGAATGATGATGTCGGACTTGCGGTCTGTAATCGTGAGATAACCGTCTTCGTCGATTTCGCCGATGTCCCCGGTGTGATACCAACCGTCGGCGTCGAATGTCGCGTCGGTGAGCGCTTGGTCGGTGTACCCGATGCAGAGATCGGGCCCACGGCTGAGGATCTCTCCGTCATCGGCAAGCCGGACCTCCGCGCCCTCCATGACATTTCCGTCGGTGAACAACCGCTTGTCCTCTGGGGCAAGGTGGCTCGATCCCGTAATCGACGGATGCTCGGTGCTGCCGTACGAGCGGAAGACGATGATGCCGAAGTCGGCCAGTCTTCTCGTAACCGCGGCGGGCACGGACGAGCCACCGAGCCCCGCATATTTCATGCAGGTGAGATGTTCCGGCGTGAACTTCGGATGATCGAGCAGGCTGGTGAGGAAGTAGGTTGCGCCGCCGCCGACAGTGAGTTGATCGCTGGTCATCAACTCCAGCGCCTGTTCCGGATCCCACGCGTCGGTCAGATTGATCGGGGAGCCGTCCACGACCGGAATGAGGAAGGCATTGACCATGCCGATGAAGTGCCCGACCGGAGCTGACGTGAGTTGCTTGCCACGGTCTTTCGGGTACAAGCCCAGAAGCTGACGAGTTTCGTGACCGAGTGTCTGATGGCTGTGGATGACACCCTTAGGCGCGCGGGTTGTGCCGGAGGTGAAAGCAATAAGCACCGCGGACGACGGATCGGTATCGAGGTTCTCGGCGAGCGGTTCCTCACTGAGTAAGTCGTCGAAATCCCGTCCGACGACGCCGACAACGGGGACGTTGGCGCACAGATCGGGCTGGAACTCGGTGCGTCCGAACTTCTCGGCGGTGATGAAGACCTTCGGCTTTGTCTCGTCGAGAATGTAGGCAACTTCCTTGCGGCCGTAGAAGTGAACAATGGGAACAACCGTCGCGCCGAGGAAGGCCGACGCCCAGAACACCGCCGCTGCCTCCATCCAGTTGGGAAGCTGGAACGCGACAACATCACCCGCGCCGACGCCGCGTTCCCGCAGGCCGCCCGCCAACCTGCGCGCCACTAGATCTACGTCGGCAAAAGTTCCGGACCACGGACGGACCTTTGAGTGGATGCGGAATTCGGTGTCGGGGGCGGCACTGAGACCTCGCGTGAGCATCGTGCCGATCGTGTCCTGAGTCCACCATCCCTCTTCGAGGTACCGGGTGGTAAGCGTGGCGGGAATGTGCCGCATATGAGCTCCAATGCAGGTAACCGAGCCGCTCCGAGGCCGAACTGCGGCGCGTGACTGGAGCGGTCGAACTGGCTTCTGCCAGCTATGAATATGATATTCTCACAAAACAAGAATGCCAATATCGTAACGGAGAACATCTTGGTAATCGTTGAAATGGACGGCGAGTTGGCGATCATCACCATCGACCGTCCACAAGCACGTAATGCCATCGCACCGGAAACGATGGATCAGTTGGACGACGCACTCGACTCGGTTCTGGGAGCCCGTGCACTGGTGATCACAGGCTCCGGCGATCGCGCGTTTGTCTCCGGCGGCGACCTCAAGGAATTGGCCAAACTTCGGACGCTGGAGCAGGCAGCCGATATGGCTCGTCGGATGAGGTCGATCTGCGACCGCATCGCGGGCTTCCCCGGCCCCGTCATTGCGGCGCTGAACGGACATGCGCTCGGCGGCGGCGCCGAAGTAGCCGTGTCGGCAGATATTCGAATTGCCGCGCACGACATCAAGATCGGCTTCAATCAGGTGAGTCTGGGAATCATGCCGGCGTGGGGAGGGGCCGAGCGGCTCGCCACACTTGTCGGGCGCGGCCGGGCATTGATGCTTGCCGGTTCCGGGACGATCATGAGCGCGGCCGACGCGGAATCGCTCGGACTTGTCGATCGTGTTCTGCCCCGCGAATCCTTCGACGAGGGCTGGCGCTCGCTGGCGAGGTCGCTGGCAAACGCTCCGGCCGAACGGATCAAACGGGTAATGTCCGGGGTAACACCACCCGAGGCCATCGACGCATTTGCGCGTTTGTGGATAACGGACGAACACTGGGCCGCGGCAGAGCGGGTTATGAACCGCAACAAGTGAATTGAAATCCTACGAGTGCGTGCGAATCGTTGCCGCACTTTCCGACCACTTACGGACTCCACATGACTTTTGTGATCACTCAACGATGCTGCAACGACACCAGTTGTGTAGCCGTGTGCCCGGTCGACTGCATTCGTCCGCGGCCGGGAGATCCCGGATACACCACTGCCGAGATGCTCTACATCGATCCGGACACGTGCATAGATTGCGGAGCATGTGTCGACGCGTGTCCGGTAGATGCGATCTACTCAGAATACGATCTCAGTGAGTCGATGGGCCGGTACACCGAGATCAATGCTGCATACTTCGAGCAGAATCCGCTGGACACCGATGACGTCGCGTTCCCCGCTCCGCCGAAACGTCCATCTGCGGATCTGCCTCGAATACGTGTTGCGATAGTCGGATCCGGGCCTGCGGCGTGCTACTGCGCCGCGGAACTGCTGGCGCGGGGATCCGTGGAGGTCGAGATGTTCGACCGCTTGCCCTCGCCCTGGGGTTTGGTGCGCAGTGGAGTTGCGCCGGATCATCAGGAAACCAAGGGTGTTGTGAGTGTCTTCGGGCCTTCGTTCAAATCGGAGTCGTTTCAGTTCTACCTCGACGTCGAAGTGGGTAAGCACATTTCGCACGACGAGTTACTTCGACACCATGATGCGGTGATTTATGCCGTGGGCGCTGCGACTGATCGTAAGCTGGGCATCCCTGGAGAATCATTGCCCGGCAGTCATTCCGCAACGGAGTTCGTGTCCTGGTACAACGGGCATCCGGACTTTTCCGATCGTGAATTCGACCTGTCGGGGGAGCGCGCGGTTATCGTCGGAAACGGCAACGTGGCACTCGATGTGGCGCGAGTTCTCACGTGTGATGTCGACGAACTTGCAAAAACCGACATCGCCGACCACACATTGGATGCACTGCGCAACAGCAATATTCGTGAGGTTGTGATTCTCGGACGGCGAGGCCCGCTTCAGGCAGCGTATTCCGCGCCGGAGTTTCTCGCGCTTGGTCACCTGAACGGTGTCGACGTTGTGATCGACGAGCAGGACGTCGAGTTGGACGCGGCAAGCGCGGCAGCACTGGATGATCCCGATGCGCTGCTGTCCGACAAACTCAAAGTTGACCTTGCCCGTGAGTACGCACAGAGGCGGACTGGCAGCGGCAACAAGCGAATTGTCTTCCGATACCTCGTTGCGCCCACCGAACTGCAGGGAAGCGGCCGAGTCGAATCAGTGACGTTGGTGCACAACACACTTGACGACGATCTTGCAGCGTTTGCCACCGAGAAGGTCGAAACGCTGGAAGCGTCACTCGTCCTGCGGTCGGTCGGCTATCGAGGTGAACCCGTCGCTGACGTGCCGTTCGACGAAGCTCGGGGAATCATTCCCAACCAGCAGGGCCGGGTGGACGGCACGGTCGGCGTCTACACCAGCGGCTGGATCAAACGGGGTCCGCGGGGAGTGATAGGCACCAATCGCGTCGACGCGAAGGAAACTGTCGCACAGCTATTGGCAGACTTCGACGCCGGGCTGCTGAACGCCCCTGAACACGATCGGACGTCCCTGGTAGAACTGGTGACGGAGCGTCAACCGGACATGATCGACAAGGCAGGGTGGGCGTTGCGGGACGCAGAAGAGAAGGCGGCCGGTAAAGCTGCCGGCCGCCCCCGCATCAAGATCACCGCACGTCGCTGAGCGCAACTACTTCCCGGAACCTAGGACCGACGTGGCGTCGGCGTAGCGCTGCGCCACGTCTTCCCAGTTGATGACGTTCCAGTACGCCTTGACGTAATCAGCCTTGACGTTCTTGTACTGCAGGTAGAAAGCGTGCTCCCACATGTCGAGCATCAGGAGCGGAACAATGCCGATGCTGATATTTCCTTGCTGATCGGTGAGCTGTTCGATGATCAGGCGCTGACCGATCGTGTCGTAGGCCAGCACGGCCCAGCCGGAACCCTGCAAGGTGGTTGCGACTGCGGAGAAGTGAGTGACAAACGCATCGAACGAGCCGAAGTGTTCGTCGATGGCAGCGGCCAGTTCACCTTCCGGCCGCTCACCACCGTTGGGGGAGAGGTTCTTCCAGAAGATCGAGTGATTGGTGTGGCCACCGAGGTGGAAGGCGAGGTTCTTGCTGAGCTGCGGAGCCTTGGCTGCGATGGTGCCGTCCTCACGGGCGGCAGCCAACTGCTCGATTGCATTGTTTGCGCCCGCAACGTAGGTTGCGTGATGCTTGCTGTGGTGCAGTTCCATGATTTCGCCCGAGATGTGGGGTTCGAGAGCTGCATAGTCGTAATCGAGCTGGGGCAGGACGTATTCGGTCATTGTTGTGTGCCTTTCGATTGGTGACGAGTCGCTGGGGTGAGATGGTGATACGCCCGGTCGTGGTAGACGAGTGGGGTGAGAAGGCGCATTGGCGCTATGACCTCGACAACTTCGGCTGTGACGATGAGTGCGGATCCACACGCAGTGACACCGAGTGGAACTGCGCGGAGAACATGCGCCGTTCCATGGAGGAACGGTTCACCGGTGGACAGGAAAGACCAGTCCATGTCCTCGCCGAATCGGACGGTGCCACGCGTCGCGAATATCTGCGCCAGCCCCACATTCTCGGAATGGGCAAGATGGACAAGGAAACTGGAAGCATCTGCGATCGCGGCAGCCGATCCGCGCAGGGATTGCAGGGAGAACGCGAGCACAGCCGGATCTGCGCTGATCGACATCACCGACGACGAGGTGATCCCCACCGGACCGTCGTTGCCGGCGGCGGTGATGATCGCGACGCCCGCCGGGTGTCGACGGAACGCATCGACAAAAGATTCACGGATAGACGGTTCTGGTATCGAATCGGTGTGTGGTCCAACCAGTTCCGTCGTCACGTGCGTGCTCACCTTTCGCTACTCGGATAATTCCGTCGATGCACGTTTCCCTGTGCTGAATTGACGGTAAAACCTCGAGTGCGCTTGAGATCAAGGTGATGTGACGGGGTTCACCGCCCTAACTTGGTGGCCAACCTCTTGATGTATTCCACAACGTCGGCGGGAGCGGCGTCCGGCGTGCCGAACATCGCCTCGGTAACTCCGATGCTCTCCCAGTGGGCGAGCTTGTCCGTCTCGGGTTTTCCGGCGAGGACGGTTATTTCGGGCTCGCCGACTCTTCCGGCTTCGGACCAGATCTTTCGAAACAGTTCTACGTTGTCCTCGATCTCCTGCTGGATCGGAGTCGTGATCCAGCCGTCGGCGGACTGTGCGATCCACTTGAAGGTTTTTTCGCTCGCGCCGGCGCCGAGAAGGATGGGTGGACGCGGTTTCTGCACGGGCTTCGGCCATGCCCAACTGGCTCCGTACTTCACGAACTGACCCTCGTACGACGCCTCGTCCTTCGACCAGAGTTCGCCCATCGCTTCGAGGTATTCGCGCAGGGCAGTACGACGCTTGTTCGGCGGCACTCCGTGGTCTGCGAGTTCCTCGGCATTCCAGCCGAATCCGACACCGAAGACGACACGTCCGTCTGACAGATGATCGAGTGACGCGATGGTTTTTGCCAGAGTGATCGGATCATGCTCGAGGGGGAGCGCCACCGACGTTCCCAGGCGAATGGTGCTGGTGACCGAAGCCGCGGTGCCGAGAGCGACCCAGGGATCGAGGGTGCGCATGTAGCGGTCGTCCGGTAGCTCCGCGGATTTGGTCCCGGGATGATCCGACGCCCGTGATGCCGGGATGTGCGTGTGCTCGGGAACGTAGAAGGCGTCGAACCCGGCGGCTTCCGCGGCAACGGCCGCATCGGCAGGGCGAATGCCTCGGTCGCTGGTGAACAAGCTGACTCCGTAGCGCACAGGCTTCTCCTTCGATGGTCCGTCGGAAAAACTGTAACTTGTTGCAGGTCTGTTCGGGGTGGTTTTTGGGGTTCGGCCATACCCTGCTCGTCGGTCGCTACGTGGTCGCGTCGATAATGTGAAGGAGAACGTGCAGGACACCAGGAACTAAGGAGTGGTCATGGCAACTGAGGTGGAGTCCGGTGACCTCGTACAGGCAGCCGACCATGCGGGTCCGTGGACGGTAGTCGACGTTCGTCAGGGTATGGCGTTGCTCGAACACGGTGACGGGCACAGACTGTCACTCCGAACGACGAGCCTGACCGTCGTACGCAAGGGTGGCGGTAAGAAAATCGTCCCAACGGAAGATGCTTCAGACGAGGGCGTGTCGCCGACTCTGTTCGACTGACATCACGCTGCGTCGAACGGTGCCGCGTACTTGAAGGTGCCGACCTGATCCGTTGTGTGTGCTGCGAGGGTGCGGATCTGGAAATGCGCACCCCACTCGGCTTCCGGAGATTCGATTCCCACCTTCGTACTGGTCACAAACCCGAACCGCGGGTAGTACTCGGTGCTGCCCAGCAGTGCGAGCAGAGGCACGTCCAGAGCGTCCGCAGCGCCGATAACCGCGTGCATCAATGCGGAGCCAACGCCGGACCTCTGGTTCTCCGGTGTCACCGCCAGCGGACCCAGCCCCACCGCCTCCACCTTGCCGACCCAACCTCGGGTTCCGATCACGAAGCCGGCCACCTCGCCGTCGATCTCGGCGACCAGGGACAACTTCGGAAGGTACTCGTCCGACGCAAAGAGTTGGCGCGTCAGTTCGATCTCGAACGGCAGCTCGCCAGGCGGTGCCTGATCCGCGAATGCGGCACCGAGAAGTGAGTAGACGGCATCGCGGTCGGACGGGCTTTCGCGGCGGATGTACATGGGGTACGAAACTACCCGAGCTGGTTGCTCTCGCGCGCCTCGATTTCGGAATTCTTCGGATCATCTCAATGAATGCTTCGACAATTGCTGTTAGGTAATGGTTTTCGCGAGTTCGTCAACGCGTCAGTAGTTCGGTGATCAAGGCGGGTATCTGACGGTACCCGCCGAATTCGATGCGTTGGCAGCCGCCCCGTTCGGCAAAAACTTGGGTTCCCCCTGAGCCGTCTGCTCGACGGAGGTCGATCGACGCCACCTGCTGTGCGATCTGATCGCACGGTGGGGCGATGGGTGCCGCGGACACTGCGTGCATCAGCTCGACACTGTCTGTCAGTGGTAGGCGGATATGCAAGGATTCCTGGCCCAGGTTGTACCGGCACACCTGCAGTCGCCCGACGTCGTCGACGGGTGTGGCCAACGGGCTGTCGAGAGGTGAGTATCCGGTGTTCTCAGAATCTGCACGCACAGATTTGTCGACGTCGTCGTGGGTAGTGAGTTCGAACAGAGATCCGATCGAGCCCGGGCAGATTCCCGGATCGTCCGCGGATACCGCGTCGATAGGGTGCTGCTGACGACTGACCTCGTGCAAGGCATTCAGCGATACGAGAGGTGCGTCCTGGAATCCGCACGGCGCCGACGGCCAGGCGGGACGAAATGCATCGTCCGACGCGTCGACGAACCACAGGCCGATGGGCTCGAGTTCCCGTATCGCGCACGACGCCGAGATGTTGTCGCGGAACCGGTGCGATTCGGTTCGGAATGCTTCGACTGCCGCGGATACATCGCCTTCGAGGCGAACTGCATCGATAGTCAATCCACCGGCGGCGTTTTCTCCTCGTTCGCACCGGATAACCGCGACGGGCGCGAAACCGGATGGCGGATAGCCGGGTTCGGTCATGGGGATCGTCTGTGAATCCATCTGAGCGAGCCCGCTGAGTGGCGCGGAGATATCGGGCGTAGTGCAATCCGCCTGCTCGACAATCTCCGCGACCGGAGGGGTGAATGAGACGCTGTCGCTGCGGACGGAAGAATATATCGATGCGACTGCGAAGATACTTACCGCGCCGACAAAGGTGACAGCCAGGAATTTGCGCATCGTCAGACCAGCCCGGCGCTTTCGAGGAATGCCTTGGCGGCTACGGCATCCGGAAAAATGGCGCGCGAGGCGAAGTGGAGCCCGCTGTCGGAGTTGGCGTAGTCCGTGGTGCTCACGGCGTCGCGGTACTCGATGCGGGCAGCTGCGGTATGCGAGGCGTTCTCGGTGATGAGCTCTGGCCGCTCGTTCTCACGCCAGTCGAGGAGTGTTTTACGAGCCTCGGCCTGGTTTACCCAGGCGACGAAGCTGATGCTGTAGTCGGTTGAGACACTCTGGGCGAGAGTTGATTCGGAGTTGACCGTGCAGAGTAGGTACAAGTCGCCAGTCGAGTTGAGCGAGCCCGGCGAGCAGATGCTCTCGGCCAGCGCCGGTGGGAACGTCCCGATGATTGCTTTGGCGCTGTTGTGGGTTCCACCTTTCGTAGTGGTCGGTGATTCCGATGCGGTGTCGCCTACATGGTTGTTACCACCAAGCGAGAGGACCGCAGAGATGACTACGCCAACGGTGACGACCGCCGCGAGTGCGGACCGGACCAACAACCCGCTTCGCGTCTTCGATGAGAGGGAGGTTGCTACTCGCGCTCCGAGTGATGGCATCGCTGCATTATTCATCACAAAGATCGGGGCGAAGGAACATGCGCCGTGTTTGCCGCCCGGCGTGAAGACAAACGGGCATACTCGAGGTGACCGGGAGCGAGTCGACCATGGAGAGGGTGACCGGCCATGAAGAAGGACGCAGCAGGGGGTTCTCCCTCGGAATTGATCGACGCGAGGATCGAGGAACTCGGTGACTGGCGAGGAGAGATGCTCGCTCGGATCCGGGCCCTGGTCAAGGCAGCCGACCCCGATGTTGTCGAGGAATGGAAGTGGCGAGGGGTTCCGGTGTGGGAGCACGACGGCATTCTCTGCACCGGTGAGACATACAAGAAGGCTGTGAAGGTGACGTTCTTCAAGGGCGCCGCGTTGGATGATCCGACGGGAATGTTCAACTCCAGCCTCGAAGGCAACACCAGGCGCGCCATCGACTTCAACGAGGGCGACACCATTGACGAGAAAGCATTCACGGGCCTCATTCACGCCGCAATCGCCCTCAATACGGCGTAGGCGCTCTAGCTCAACAGCGCTCGGAGCATTCCACCTATTTCGACAACCGCCGCACGTGATCGTGCGCTGGGGCCGAGAACGTTCACGAAGCCGTGGATGAATCCGGGATAGCGCCGCGCGACAACGCGAACTCCGTTGTCGCGCAGCAGCTGCGCGTATGCCTCGCCTTCGTCGCGGAGGGGATCGAATCCGGCTGTCACCACAATCGCCGGTGGCAGATCGTTGAGGCTTTGTGCACGTAGCGGAGATACCCACGGGTCCAGACGATCCGAGTTCTCCCCTAGGAAGCTGTGCTCGTAGAAGTTCATATTTGCTTCGGTAAGGAAAAACCCATCGCCGAATGTCGTTCGGGACGGCCTTCTCTCGTGAAAATCGGTGGCCGGATAGATCAACAACTGCGCTGCCGGTGACAGATACCCGTCATCGCGGGCGCGGAGTGCAACAACTGCCGACAGGTGCCCACCCGCACTGTCGCCGCCCACAGCGATGCGGGTGGGATCGACGGCGAACTCGGCTGCCCGGGAAACAATGTCGAGATACGACGCATAGGCATCGTGTACTGGTGTGGGGAAAGGGAATTCGGGAGCAAGACGATACTCGACGGAGATGACTCGGGCTCCCGACGTTTCTGCCAACAACCGGCAGGGAGCGTCATGTGACTCGAGGTCACCCTGGACCCAACCGCCGCCATGGAAGAACACCAGCAGCGCACCGGATTCGTGGACGGGCACATAGAGGCGAGCGCGAAGACGGCCGTCGGCACCCTGCACGGAGATGGCTTCCGTACGCGCAGCCGCCGGTCGACCGGCCATCATCATCGCGGTCCGCGTCAATTCGGCGCGGGCAGCGGCCAGTACCTGCGGTTCCGACGACAGTGCGGGCCGCGGCCGGGCCTTGGCAAGAGTCAACAGCATGTGGGCGTCGGCGTCGAGAGTGTGTCCGTCCCTGATCACCGGCGGGCCGGTAATGCGACGTTTCACTGCTGCAGGCAGCGCGAATGCTGCTGCGACCAGGCCTGCTTCGGCGAGGCCCCGCACGGTGCGATCACTGGCGCTGTTCCGGGATTCCGACACGTGGCGCACACTACCAAGCATGAGTACTAAGGAACTGTCGATCACGCGGATCGACAACACGCACCTGGTTCGATGTGGGCACGCAAACTGGGTTCTTGTCGAGGAGGGCTCCGATCTCACTCTGATCGACGGTGGGTACCCGGCTAACGGCGGTGACGTGGAATGGTCCATCGAGCAGATCGGTCACAGCATCGGCGACGTGCGCGCTGTGCTTGTCACTCACGCTCACATCGATCACATCGGCGGGATCGCGGACATCCTGACCCGTCACGACATTCCGGTGCTGATGGACCCGTTGGAAGTCCCTCATGCGCGACGCGAATACCTGCAACAAGTGGGGCCGGTCAAGGTTCCGTTGCTCCTGTGGCGTCGGGGTGCGCCGAAATGGCTGTTCGACGTGATCGGCGCCGGCGCGCTGAAGGGCGCGGAACTGCCTCAGGCACAGGCTTTTGCGGAAGGTGTCGCCCTGGATGTTCCCGGCGCCATCGTGCCGATTCCCACGCACGGTCATACCGACGGCCACAGTGCGTATCTGATTCCCGGCGCCGGCGTCATTGCTTCGGGTGACGCCCTGGTGACGGGCCATGCCACGTCACGGCAGACCGGTCCGCAGTTCCTGGTGTGTCCGTTCAATCATCACCGAGCTGAGACGGACGAGGCGCTGGACGCCATTGCGGCAACCCCCGCCGGCGTCATCTTCCCAGGACACGGACCGGCATACGAGGGCACGATGACGGCAGCAGTCGAGCAGGCCCGCGAGGGCCGGACGAGGATGCGACCATGACCACTCTGGAAACCGTCGACCGCGGCGAGCTGCACGGATTCCTGCATCGCCCCGATGCCGCGCCGATCGCGACGTTGGCGCTCACCCACGGCGCCGGAAGCAACTGCGACACTGTGCTACTTCGCGCTGTTGCCGAGGGCTTTGCCGAGGCGGGAGTGCAAGTATTGCGATTCGATCTCGCCTATCGCGTGCGCCGGCCGAAGGGACCACCGCACCCGTCGCGCGCCGCCGAAGACCGGTTGGGAATCGCGGATGTTGTTGCGACACTGCGCAAGGATTACCCGAACGACGGGCCTGTACTTCTCGGTGGTCACTCGTACGGTGGTCGCCAGGCCTCGATGCTGGCGGCCGAGGACCCGCAATTGGTGAACGGGCTGATTTTGCTGTCCTACCCTCTGCATCCGCCGAAGAAGCCGGAGAAATTGCGCACCGAGCATCTTCCGGCACTGGCAACTCCCACAGTGGTGGTGCACGGATCGAAGGACGAATTCGCGACGACGGACGAGATGCGATCGGCGCTCGAGTTGATCCCCGCGGCAACGAGGTTGGTGGAGTTCGACGGCGCCAAACACGACCTGGGGGTGACCAAATATCCCGTGGTCGAACACACCGTCGCGGCGGCATTCGAACTGTTCGGAATCAGTCCACACTGACGCCGGTTGCCCCTGTCGGCGGCACCTGGTGAGATCGAACTATGAGTGCCCAGCAATATCAGCCCAGTTCCCTGTCCGACGTGACGGTAACCATCGACGGAGACGACACGGTAGTTACCTTCCCGAGAACGCTGCCGTACCCCGTGGACCAGGTCTGGGCGGCGGTGACCGATCCGGAAATGTTGGCCAAGTGGACTCCGTACACGGCTGATCGCAACCTGGGCAGCGTCGGCGAAGTCGTCATCGCCATGCTGTCGGAAGAAGGCGATCCGGAGATGTCGTTTCCGGCGTCCGTCCGAGTGGTCGAACAAGCTCGTCGACTCGAACATGAATGGGGCCCGGACGAATTGATCTGGGAGCTCACTCCGGTCGACGGTGGAACCGAGGTGGTTCTGACTCAGCGTTCCCGTGCCGAGGGAATGGCGTCCGCGTTGGCTGCGGGGTGGCATCTGTGCTTCGACGTCCTTGATGCGCTGCTTGCGGGTTCGCCGTTCGGTCCGATCGTGGGCGAGAAGGCACGCGAGTACGGCTGGGACGATCTCAACTCGCGCTACGCCAGTCGGTTGGGGATCGAGGAATCCGAAGTCTGGTAGCGCGTCGAGGCCCGCACGATCAGTTCCACCGGCAGTTTCACCGATTCGACGCTCTTTCCCGCCATGAGGGAGAGCAGATTCTGGACCCCGGTTGCACCGATTTTGCGGGCAGGTGAGCGAACTGTTGTCAGTGGGACGGGCAGTTGCGAGACCACCGGAATGTCGTTGTAGCCCACCAGCGCAAGGTCGTCCGGAATGCTCAGACCCAGATCCCGGGCGACGCCGAGAACACCGATGGCAATGGTGTCGCTGACCGTGAAGATAGCGTCGGGACGCGTCGGGCCACTGAGCAGTTGGGTTGCTGCTCGAACGCCGCCTTCCACCTCGAAATCGGAGGCAACGATCCGGTGGGGCGGCAGTTCCAAGCCTGCTTCGGCGAGTGCATCACGGAATCCGGCGACGCGTTCGCGTGAGGTACTGGCGTGATCCGGCCCGGCAATCGCCCCGAGGTCGCGGTAGCCGCAGTCCATCAGGTGCCTGCCGGCCAGGTATCCGCCGCGGTGGTCGTCGCCGCTGACGTAGGGGAGTCCGACGTCGATGTGGCGATTGAGGAGCAGGACCGGGAGTGAGTGGGTGGGGAGCGACTCGACAAAATCGGTGCCGGGCAGGTGGATGCTGCTGAGCATGAGGCCGTCAACCTGACGACTGATCAGGAACTCGACGGCTTTGCGCTGGGCATCAAGATCGTCGGGCGGGCTGGACAGCAGAACCGAGTAGCCGGCTGCCGTCGCGGCTTCTTCGATGCCGCCGAACATGGTGGCGACGACGCCGTCGGTGAGTCTCGGCATGACCACACCGATGGTTGTGGTCTTGCGTGTTCGCAGGCTCGCGGCCCAGAGATTTGGCTGGTAGCCGAGTTCCTCGGCGACCTGGCGAACGCGCTGCGCCGAGTCGGACCAGCCGTCAACGGGTTCGGGCTGGCGCAGTACCCGCGATGCTGTCGAGATGTGAACTCCGGCCTTGTCCGCGATTTCTCGCAGGGTGGGTGGGCGTCGGCTGCTGCGGGTCGACGGGTCCGGCGACATCAACTCGGGGGCTCCTGAGACTCATTTCGGGGATTGACGTGATGCCAATTCGGTCTCTACTCTAGGTGATGCAAACGATTGCACAATCGTTCTCGCCAATCTAGTCGAACCCGTACGTACATCCTTGGAGGCAACGTGAGCACGCCGCAGTCCCTGTCCGAACTGTTTTCCATCGACACGCTGCTCGACGCCGAGGAAATCGCGATCCGCGACACTGTGCGCACGATGGTCGAAACTCGCATCCGCCCACACATCGGTCAGTGGTTCGAGGATGCGGCACTGCCGGTGCGAGAGTTGGCGCAGGAACTCGGATCGTTGGGCGTGCTGGGCATGCACCTCGAGGGGTACGGGTGCGCCGGTATGAGCGCTACCGCGTACGGCCTGGCGTGCCAGGAACTCGAAGCCGTCGACTCCGGTATTCGTAGCCTCGTTTCCGTACAGGGATCGCTCGCGATGTTCGCGATCCATCACAACGGCAGTGAAGAGCAGAAGGAAGAGTGGCTTCCGCGCATGGCGGCGGGTACGGCCCTCGGCTGTTTCGGTCTCACGGAACCCGACTTCGGGTCAAACCCAGGCGGTATGCGCACCAATGCCAAGCGCGACGGTGACGACTGGATTCTCAACGGCACCAAGATGTGGATCACCAACGGATCCGTTGCAGACGTCGCTGTGGTCTGGGCGCGAACCGAGGACGGTGTGCGCGGATTTGTCGTTCCGACAAACACTCCCGGGTTCTCGGCGCCGGAAATCAAGAACAAGATGTCGCTGCGCGCGTCCGTTACGTCCGAGCTCGTTCTCGAGGACGTGCGACTACCCGCGTCGGCGATGCTGCCCAACGCCCGCGGCCTGTCCGGTCCGCTCGGTTGCCTCAACGAGGCCAGGTTCGGCATCATCTTCGGCTCGATGGGTGCTGCCCGCGACTGCCTGGAGACTGCAATCGCCTACGCCCGTGATCGGCAGGTTTTCGACAAATCGCTGGCCGCCTACCAGCTGACGCAGGCCAAGATCGCCGACATGGCAGTCGAATTGGGTAAGGGGCAGTTGCTCGCGATCCACCTCGGACGACTCAAGGACGCCGGCACCGTTCGCCCCGAGCAGGTCAGCACCGGCAAGCTGAACAACGTGCGCGAAGCCATCAAGATCGCCCGGCAGTGCCGAACGATCCTGGGTGCCAACGGCATCACCTTGGAATACCCGATCATCCGTCATGCCAACAATCTCGAATCGGTGCTCACGTACGAAGGCACCTCCGAGGTTCACCAGTTGGTGATCGGCCGGGCACTGACGGGTGAGGAAGCTTTCCGGTGACAACGCCTGGCGCGCTGGACGGGCTGGTGATCGCCGACTTCGGCCGGGTGCTCGCCGGACCGTATGCCACGATGATCCTGGCGGACCTCGGCGCCGAGGTGATCAAGATCGAGCGTCCCGGCGTCGGCGACGACACCCGCAGTTGGGGGCCGCCGTGGGTCGGCGCAGAGTCCAGTTACTTTCTCTCCGTGAACCGCAACAAGAAATCGGTCACGTTGGACTTGCGTGACGCCCACGACCTGGCGACCGCGCAGGACTTGGTTCGCACCGCCGATGTTGTGGTGCAGAACTTTCTGCCAGGAACCATGGACCGGCTCGGATTGGGTTACGACGCTGCGCGGGAGATGAATCCGTCGATCGTGTACTGCTCGATCAGCGGGTTCGGCGGGAACAACTCGCTTCCGGGATACGACCTGTTGATCCAGGCCGTCGGCGGTTTGATGAGCATCACCGGGCCGGACCCGCATTCGCCCACCAAGGTCGGTGTAGCGGTGGTGGACGTCATCACCGGCCTGCATGCAAGCGTCGGAATCCTTGCTGCGCTACGTCACCGGGACCGGACCGGCGAGGGCCAGCATGTCGAAGTCAATCTGTTGTCCTCGTTGCTGTCGGCACTTGCCAATCAGTCGTCCGGCTATGTCGCCGCAGGGGTGGTTCCACAGGCGATGGGGAACCGTCACCCCAGCATCGCGCCGTACGAACTGTTCGACACGGCTGATCGGCAACTCGTCTTGGCAGTGGGAAATGATCGGCAATTCGCTTCTCTGACGGACGTTCTGGGAATTCCTCTACTGGCGGCCGACGCGCGTTTTACGACAAACCGTGATCGGGTTGCGCATCGCGAGGAACTCTTCGACGCGTTGACACGTGCCTTGGCGTCTCACACTGCCGACTACTGGTTCGAGAGGTTGACGGCAGGTGGTGTTCCGTGCGGCCCGCTCAACAACATCGCCGACGCGATGGAGCTTGCCGACCGGTTGAACCTCGATCCTGTTGCCACTATCGATGATCCGCGCCGCCCGGCACCGATCCGGCAGGTGGCCAACCCGATTCGGCTCAGCGCCACTCCGGCCACCTACCGCACCGCGCCGCCGCGGCTGGGGGAGGATTCGGCTGTACCCGATTCGGCTACACGCGTAGTACCAGCTTTCCCGTGTTAGCCCCCGCGAACAGGAGATTGAGGCTGTCGCCGAACGCGTCGATGCCGCCGTCGACGATGTGCTCGCGAGCCGTCAACTGACCGCTCTTGATCCATTTCCCGATCTGTTCCTGTGCCTCGGAGTACCGATCGAGATAATCGAAGACCACAAAGCCGGCCATGGTTGCCCGGTTCACGAGAAGTGACAGATAGTGCGACGGGCCGGGCTGCGGCTCGGTGGCGTTGTAGCCGGCAATAGCGCCGCAGATGACAACGCGAGCGCCCAGGCGCAGGCGGGAGAGTGCGGCGTCGAGAATTTCGCCGCCGACATTGTCGAAGTACACGTCGATTCCGTCGGGCGCCGCAGCGCGTAGGGCTTTGTAGACGGATTCGTTCTTGTAGTCGATCGCGGCGTCGAATCCGAGTTCGTCGGTGAGCCATGCACACTTCTCGGGGCCACCGGCAATGCCGATTACCGTGCAGCCGTGGATCTTTGCGATCTGGCCGACCAAGCTTCCCACCGCGCCGGCGGCGCCGGAGACGACAACGGTGTCGCCGTCTTTCAGTTTTCCGACCTCGAGAAGGCCGAAATAGGCTGTGACGCCCGGGAATCCGAGTGCTCCGAGCCAGGTAGGCATGGGGGCGATCGATTCGTCGACCCGTGTAACGTCGGTACCGTCTGACAGTCCGAACTCCGCTGCGCCGAACGCTCCCGCGACAACCTCACCGACTTTGAACTCGGGATGCTGCGACTCCGTGATGTGACCGACGCCGTGAGCGCGCATGACGGAACCGAGTTTTACCGGCGGAACGTACGACTTCACGTCGTTGAGCCAACCGCGCATAGCGGGGTCGAGTGAGAGGTATTCGACCTTGACGACAAACTCGCCCGGTCCGGCGACGGGAATATCGGCGTCGACATATTCCCAGGTGGAGGCGTCGGGAAGGCCCGTCGGGCGAGTGGCGAGGCGTACTTGGCGGTTCGGCATGTGTCCCTCTCGGTGTGACAATTGAACTTGAGGCCGGATTCAATATAGGCGATGTTGTGGTTACAGGGGAAGGGCTCCGAAGGGATCGAGACGGGTGGGTTATGTTCAGGCGATGAGCAACACGAACGTCGAAGCGGCGCAGCAGGCGCCGGAGTGGTTCACGAAAGCGTTGTCGACGCCCACCGAGACAGGCTCGGTAGATGTCGAGGGTGCAACCGTACGATTCCGCGCCTGGGGGCCGGTCGGGCCGGGAATCGTGCTGGTTCACGGCGGCGCCGCGCACAGTCGGTGGTGGGATCACATCGGTCCGCAGCTGGCTGCGGATCACCGAGTTGTCGCCCTCGACCTGAGCGGGCACGGAGACAGTGGCACCCGCGAGAGTTACGCGCTGGCGATGTGGGCGCGCGAGATAGTCGAGGCGGCACGGGCCGGCGGGATCGAGGGAAAGCCGATCGTGGTGGGGCACAGCATGGGCGGGATCGTCTCGTTCGTGGCCTCGGACATCTTCGGCGATGAACTCGGTGGTGTAGTCATCATCGATTCGCCGTTGCGGGCATTGACGCCGGAAGAAGAAGCCAGCCGGAAGGAGAACGCATTCGGCCCGAAGAAGATCTACCCGACTCGAGAAGACGCGAAGGCGCGCTTCCGCTTCGTTCCGGCGCAGGACACCGGATTGCCGTGCGTCCGTGACCATGTTGCGGACACCTCGATGGAAGCCGTCGACGGCGGTTGGTCGTGGAAATTCGATCCGGGGGTCTTCGTTCGCACCGGTGCCGGCAAGGTGACCGAACACAGCCCGCGTTGCCGCACAGCGTATTTCCGGGCGGAGAACGGAATTGTCTCCGACGCACTGATGGCAGACATCCGAATCCTGTTGGGGCCGGAAGCCATCGTCGCGGAAATTCCCGACGCCGGACACCATGTGATGATCGATCAGCCGCTGCAGTTGGTGACCGGCGTGCGGACCGTGCTCGGTGCGTGGGCTGCGGCCGACAGGTCGGCAGCTCTGATCTAGCCGCGAGCCGCCGCTACAAATCTTGTGATCAACGCATGGTCCTTGACACCACGTGAGGACTCGACGCCACTGGACACGTCGACACCCCAGGCTCCAGTGGCGTCCAGTGCGGCGCGGACATTGTCGGGGCCGAGACCGCCGGCCAGAATCCACTGGCCCGCAGGCCGGGACTGCTGCTGCGCCCAATCCCAGGCCACTCCGGAACCGGCGTCGGCTCCGTCGATCAGGAGTTCGTCCTCGCCCAGATCGAGGCTGTAGCCGTCGCGCACCCGGCCGGAGACGACGGCACGGATTACCGTCAGGCCCGCGTCGTGTAGTCGCTGAACTTGCTCGGCGGACTCGAGATCATGGACCTGGACATACGTCAGTCCCGTGACCTCGGCAATCTCGAGGATCTGGTCGAGCGGGTTGCCCAGAAACACGCCGACAGCTCGGATGGTGCCGGGGACTCGGGCAATGAGGTCGGTGGCAAGCGCGGTGTCGACCTTGCGGACGCTCTCGGCAAAGACAAAACCAATGGCGTCGACGCCGAGTCGGACGGCGAGGTCGACGGTATCGGCGTCGCGGAGGCCGCAGATCTTGATGAAAGTCACCTGCTTCAGGGTACTAGCCGTGATCGAAGGCCCTCGATCGTGGCGAACCCTTGATTACGGCTCTACGCTTTCGACGGAGAAGACATAGACAGAGAAGACATAGCGGCATGACGAGAGGCGACACGTGGACTGGCTCTACCGGACGAGTGTGATCTCTGGGCCCGTGCCTGTGGTCTTGACGATTCTGGGCGTACTCGGTGGAGTGTGGTTGCTCAGTGGGAAGCCTCGGTGGTTCTACCGCTACGCGATTCCGGTGTGCGGCGTCGCTGCGTTGGTAATCATGGTGGCGGCGTGGATCCTGGTGGAGAAAGTGATCGTTCCTTTCCCCGATCCGATCGCGATGTCGATCTACGTGTGGATCGGTATTGCCGTGTACGGGCTGTTACTTCTCGGCCCGCGTATCAAAGCCGGCGGCAGTATTCGCAGCGCAGTGCTGTCCGTAGTCGCAGCACTACTGATGGTGCTTACAGCCGCGGTGCAGATCAACCTCGAGTTCTCCGCGTATCCGACTGTGGGAATTGTGCTGGGCCACGACGATTTCGACCGGATTTCGCTCGCGGACGTGCCAGGTCCGACCAATCCTGTTGTGACCGGCGATCCCACGGATACAGTTTGGAAAGCCCCGGACGGCATGCCAAATCGCGGCCGGGTGACGACTCTTCCTGTCCCCGGTACGGTTTCAGGATTTGTTGCGCGCGATGCCGAGGTGTATCTGCCGGCGTCGTACTTCACGAATCCCCGTCCGCTGCTGCCCGTTCTGGTGCTGATGGCCGGGCAACCCGGAAGCCCGCAGGACTGGCTTCAGGGCGGGAAGATCACCGCCACAATGGATTCCTTTGCACGCGAGCATTCCGGGCTGTCGCCGATCGTCGTGATGGCTGACGCGACCGGCACGCAGTTCGCCAACCCGCTGTGCACCGACTCGCCGGCAGGAAATGTCGCGACGTATCTTGCCAAGGATCTACTCGCCGCAGTCACTTCGGCATTCCAGGTCGATACCGATCCGCAGGCTTGGGCCATCGGTGGACTGTCGTACGGCGGAACATGCTCGCTCCAGATGGCGACCAATTTTCCGGAGATCTATCCGACGTTCCTGGACTTCTCCGGGCAGGTCGAACCATCGCTCGGTGATCGGAAACGGACTGTCGATCAGATTTTCGGCGGCGACGAGGCAGCGTTCAAGAAGGTCAATCCGATGGACATCCTGGCGAACCGGAAGTTCCCCGATTCCGCCGGCATCGTGGTGGTCGGAACCGACGACAACGACTTCAAGCCCGGTCAGCAGAAGATCTACGACGCGGCCAAAGCAGCGGGCATGAACGTCAAGTACGTCGAACTGCCCGGCGGCCATAGTTTTGTCGTGTGGTCGGCCGCTATGAAGCAGGAACTCGAGTGGCTTTCACAGCGGATGGGACTGATCAGCTGAGTTCCTTCCACTCAGTTCTACCCCATTAACTGGAACGTGTTCTATATTCGAGGTGAGGCTGTTTTCCGGCAGCCGATCGTTCAGCGAGTGGAGTGCACGCACATGTATGAGTGGTCCGACACCGACCTGATGTTCCGCGACGCCTTGCGGGGCTTTATCGACAAGGAGGTGCGGCCGCACGTCGACGAACTCGAAAGCGGAGCGCTCCCACCTTTCGACATCATCCGAAAGCTGTACTCGACCTTCGGATTGGCCGACATGGCACGCGAGGGCCTCGAAAAATCACTCGCCCGCGAGCGCGGCGACGCACCAGCCCGCGACGGTGAGAAGGGGAGCGCCTTCAGTGGGGCCGGGAGCATGGGCGTCGTGCTCAACAGCGAACTGGCCGGCGTGAGCCTTGGTCTGGTCGCGTCGCTGGGCGTCAGCCTCGGGCTTGCGGCCGGAACGATCCGCAGCCGCGGCACCCTCGCGCAGAAGGAACGGTGGCTGCCCGGACTGGTCACCTTCGAGACCGTCGGCGCCTGGGCGATCACCGAACCTGATTCCGGATCCGACGCCTTCGGCGGCATGAAATCCTACGTTCGACGCGACGGCGACGACTACATCCTCAACGGCAACAAGACGTTCATCACCAACGGACCGTACGCCGACGTCACCATCGTTTACGCCAAGCTTGACGAAGGCGACTCCTCCGTCGACCGCCGCGACCGCAAGGTGCTCGCGTTCATTCTCGACAAGGGCATGGAAGGGTTCACCCAGAGCCCACCGTTCAAGAAGATGGGCATGAACTCCTCACCCACCGGCGAGCTGTTCTTCGACAACGTCCGCATCACCAAGGACCGCCTGCTCGGCGAAACGGAAGACAGCGGAAAATCCGACGGAAAGTCCAGTGCCAAGGAAAGCTTTGCCGCCGAACGCATCGGCATTGCATCCCTGTCCCTCGGAATCATCAACGAATGTCACCGGCTCTGCATCGACTACGCCAAGTCCCGCAAACTGTGGGGCCGCGAAATCGGACAGTTCCAGCTCATCCAACTCAAGCTCGCCGAGATGGAAGTAGCTCGAATCAATGTGCAGAACATGGTCTTCAACGCGATCGAGCGCACCGCCGCCGGCGACAAGGTGACCCTCGCGGAGGCGTCGGCGATGAAGCTGTACTCCTCGCGCGCGGCAACCGAAGTTGCCATGGAAGCCGTCCAGTTGTTCGGCGGAAACGGCTACATGGCCGAGTATCGCGTCGAACAGTTGGCCCGTGACGCGAAGTCACTCATGATCTACGCCGGCAGCAACGAAATTCAGGTCACGCACATCGCAAAGGGACTGTTGGGCTAGTGCCGGCGCAGAAAAGGAATCAACGACGCTAGAACAGCGTCAGACGCCGCGACGGCACTGGCATGGTCGGTGCCGTCGATGACGGTGAGCGAACAGTCCGGGATCAGGGACGCGGCGTGCTCGGTATCGGGTCGCCGCTCCCGGTCCCTGGATCCGACGAACATCAATGTCGGAGTGATCATCTCGCGAAGCACATTGTCGTCGATTCCCGGTTCGGTGTCGGACCGCCGCATATACGCGGCCAGTGCGAGTGGATCGTTCCGCCGAAACGCCGCCGCGGTCTGCGGATCGACCGGCCTGCCGCGCCTGGCGCCCCAGCCGTCGAGAAAGCCTTCGATCCCACCCTCCTCGAGGGCGTCGACGCAGCCCGGGAAGAAGAGCGCGTCGAACGCGCCGGTCATGGGTCTGCTGCTCCCGCCGCCGACGGTCAGCGACCGCACCCGTTCGGAGTGCTCGATAGCCAAAGACAGTGTTGCGCGCCCGCCGAACGAATACCCCAGGACGTGGGCGGGTTCGAACGGTGACTCGGTGTCGAGGACCTCGAGGAGATCGCCGACCACCAGATCCATCGCGTAGGAATCGGACGTGTGCGGCTTCTCGCTGCGACCGTGGCCGCGCATGTCGACCAGGATCATCCGGTAGTGATCCTGCAGAGCTTTGACATAGCCGAAACCGCGCCAGATCGAATGCGACAGGGCGCTGCCGTGAACCATCAGCAGAGGCGTTCCAGTCCCCACAACCTGGTACGCGATCCGGGTACCGTCAACGGGGTTTCTCGCGTCCTGCATCACCGATCCATTATGGACGTGGGGTTGGCGTCGTCGCTACTCGGGATCGATGTCATGAATTCCGTTCTCGTCCATCCTGATCCATCGGGTGATGTTGATCTCCCGCAGGAACGGAAGATCGTGGCTGACAACAACCAGTGCGCCCCGGAAATCGTGAAGCGCTTGCGTGAGATGGGCAAGGCTCGGGAGGTCCAGATTGTTGGTCGGCTCGTCCAATATCAAGAGTTTGGGAGCGGGCTGAGCAAGGAGGATGGTCGCCAACGCGGCGCGGAGACGTTCACCGCCGGACAACGCAGACGCAGTCACATCGGAATCGGTTCCGCGGAAAAGGAATCGAGCCAGTTGTCCGCGGATTTCCTCGCTGGTTGCATGTGGCGCGGCCACTGCAACATTCTCGGCTACCGACAGGCTCTCGTCGAACACGTCCAGCCGCTGACGAAGTACGCGGCAGGGAACATAGGGCTGCGCCTCCACCAGTGCGTCGAGAAGGGTTGTCTTCCCGATTCCGTTGGGCCCCACAATCGCGATACGTTCCGGGCCGGTGACATGCAGAGAGGCAATCTGGCCACTGCGCAGTGGAACATTCTCGAGTGACGCCACCTTCTGCCCCGGATGTACCTGTGTATCAGGAAGATCCAGACGGATTTCGCGATCGTCGCGAAGTAACTTCTCCGCATCGGCAAGAGCGGACTTCGCGTCGTCGACCTTGCCGATATGGCTGACTGACAGTTTTCCCGCCGATACCTCGGCTTTACGCTTGCGGGTCTGCGCCAGGATCGGCGGTAGCCGCTTCTCGTCCTGAATCTTCTGGCCGTATCGCTTGCGGCGATCCAGTTTGGTTCGCGCCTCGACTAATTCGCGGCTCTGCTTTGCCAGATCGGTCTTGGCGTCGCGAACGGCAGCCAGTGCATTTTCCTGTTCCGCCGTTGTCACCTCCTGGTACAGGGAGTAGTTACCACCGAATGTCCGAAGATGTCCGCGACGAAGTTCCACGGTGAATTCCATGCTGTTCAACAAGTCCCGGTCGTGGCTCACGACCACGACAGTGCCGGGGAATTGTTGGACGGCAGCATGAACCCGGGCGCGCGCCAACTGGTCGAGATTGTTGGTCGGCTCGTCCAGCAGCAGCACCTGCGGATTTTTCAGAAGGGTCGCGGTGAGACCGAGCAGCACCGTCTCGCCGCCGGACAGCGTGCCGACGGTGCGTCCCAAAGCCTCGGTGTCGGGAACAACACGTTCGAGTCCGAGCCGGTGCAGAGTCGAGATCGCACGTTCCTCGATGTCCCAGTTGCCTTCGGCCAACGCGAAGTCGGCTTCGGTGCCCGCACCGGTTTCTATGCGGTGCAACGCAATACGTAGATCGGCGATATCCAGGATGTCGTCGACTCGAACATTCGGATCGAGTGTGATGTCCTGGCGCAGGTAGCCGATCTCACCGGAAGCGTGGACGGAACCGGCGTCGGGTGACAATCGGCCCGCGATCACACGCAAGAGCGTAGATTTCCCGGAGCCGTTCAATCCCACCAGACCGACTCGGCCGCTGGGGAACACAAAGCTCAGACCTGCGAAGACAGGTTCGCCGTCCGGCCAGGTGAACGTGAGGTCGGACAGAGACAGAGAAGAATGAGAGTGGGTCATGTGTACTCCAGAGGGTGCGGGGACCACCCGGCTCAGCCGCAGCTGATGGGTGTGGATGCCTTCGCGTAATGAACCTCTAGATGAGCAACGGCCCGTTTCCTGTTCTGTCGGGGACAATTCGACGTTGACGATACTCGCTGACCGTCGACGTCGGCAATCGAATTAACGTGTGATGTGCATCGTCAGATCTTCGGACCCTCCGTTCTCAGATCGTCGACCTTCTTCATCGCGTCCCGCAATTCTGCGAGCCACTGTTCGCTGTGCTGGCCGGCCAGGCGGACGGTCCACTTGAGTGCGTCGGCGCGCGACCTGGCAACACCCGCGTCCACCAACGTGTCGAGTACCTTGCGCTCGGGTTGACGCAACCGTGTCATCACCGGAACCGCGAGATGTGTGAACAGGACGGTCTTTTCGTCGAGTTTCACACCCCACGCCACCTTCCGGCCGTATCGGGCCTCGGCCTCGTCGGCGATGCGCATGCGATCGGCGCGAGTGGTCTCACGGAAGCGGGAGATACGGCCTTCTGCTGCCGCGGATCCGCCGTCGACGGGTGGTAATTCGCCGATCACAACGATCTCCTCGCGGTCCACCTGAACATCGGCCGGGCCGGTGAACCAGGTGTCGGGGAGTCGGCCGGCAAACCAGTCGGCCGCGTCACCGGCATCGGGAACTGATGCTTGTTGCCAACCTCCGGGGCGTCCGAATCCGCGCTCGCCGGCGCCGTGTGAGTTTTTCATGACGTTCTCCTGAAAGTCGTCTGGAGCGTTGATTGCTCTGATTACATGATTACACCGATAATCCAGTGTTCGCCACAATTTCGGGCATGATCGAGGAGGTGCGCCCATCGAGAGTTGATATTCGCCACCCGTTGATCCGAAAAATCACCGTGTTCACGGTGATGGGAGTAGCCGCCGCGAGCAGCATCGTCGCGTGCAGTAGTGGTCCTGACCAGCCTCGATCAGTGGCCGAGCAGTTCGCGTCTGCCCTCACCGACGACGATGTGACAGCAGCGGCAAACCTGACGACCGATCCCGCGGCAGCATCCACCGCGATTTCCGCGATGATCGACGGACTGGGGAAGGACGAGGGAACGTTCACGGTTTCGGAAGCTGAGCAATCCGGAGACAACGCCGGCACCTTCACTCTTGATGCAGCCTGGCACTTCGGGGAAGGCCAAGACTGGACGTACTCCACCAACGGGAATGCATCGGCCAGCGGCGATCAATGGTTGATCGAGTGGGATCCGGCATTGCTCGCACCGGATCTGAGGGCGTCGACCACTCTGCGGTACACACCCACGACCGGTGCACCGCCCGCGGTTCTCGATTCCGCCGGACAGCCCATCATGGAGCAGCAGGTGGTGACGCTGGTCAACCTCGAGCCCGCCGCCGACACCGCTGCCGTGGCGGCGCTCGTCTCCCCGATTGCCCCGACGATCACAGCAGATTCGTTGCGCAGCGACCTCGCCGCGGCCGCTGGAAAACCGATCACGGCAATCACCCTTCGTGCGGAAGACCTTGCACCCATTGAAGAGCAGTTGGCTTCCCTGCCCGGGGTGACTCTTGCCCCGCAAGCACGGTTGCTGTCCGTCGACAAGGCTCTGACGTCGCCGACCTTCAGCGGGCTGAGCGACCTGTGGCAGGAAGGTCAGGACAAATCCGCTGGGTGGGCGGTGCAAATGGTGAAGGAGAACGGGTCGGCGACGACAATCGCCGGACAGGACGGCCCGGTTGCGCCGAACATCGCAACAACAATTGACCGCACTCTTCAACTGGGCGCGGAGAACGCTCTCGCCGCGGTGACGCAGCCTGCGGTGATCGTGGCGCTGCAACCGTCGTCCGGAGCTGTTCTTGCCGTTGCCCAGAACTCGGCCGCCGATGCTCAGGGGCCGATTGCGCTCACGGGTCTGTATCCGCCGGGCTCGACCTTCAAGACCGTGACGACGTCGGCGGCGCTGCAGGCCGCAGTCGCGACTCCTGACACGATCCTGCCGTGCCCCGGCACCGAGAACGTCGAGGGCCGACAGATTCCCAACGACGACGAGTTCGATCTCGGCTCGGTGCCCCTGCACACCGCCTTCGCGCGTTCGTGCAACACGACGATGGCGCGACTAGCCGTCGGCCTGCCCGCGGACGCACTGCACAATGCGGCACTGCAATTCGGATTGGGCGTCGACTACGTCACCCCGGGCCTGACGACAGTGACCGGAAATGTGCCAGATGCGAACACACCGGCCGAACGCGTCGAATCGGCGATCGGGCAGGGAGCCGTCACGGCGACGCCGTTCGGGATGGCGTTGGTCGCAGCGTCGATCGCACGCGGTGAAACGCCGGCCCCGATGCTCGTGAAAGGACAGCCGGGGGTTGCCGACCAGACCGTGACGCCTACACCCGCGGTGGTGACCGAACAGTTGCGGACCATGATGCGTGAGACCGTCACCGGCGGTACCGCCACGACTCTCGCCGACATCGACGGACTGTTGGGCAAGACCGGAACAGCGGAAGTTGACGGCGGTCCAGCGCATGGATGGTTTGTCGGGATCAAGGGAGATCTGGCGTTTGCGGTTTTCATCGCCGGCGCAGACAGCTCCGCTCCTGCGGTGCAGGTCGCAGGCACTTTCTTGCGGTAAACCTGATTTCGATTGCAGTTCGATGACACCACCGTGGCTCAACCGTGACACGTTCGTAGGCATCCCGTGCTTGTTACGCTTGTGACAGAAGTGAAGAGTTGCACCAATGGGGCCCGGAGCACAGAAAAGCAGCCGCGGAAAAAACGTCAAATACGCCATTGCTTCGATAGCTGCTGTTGTCATGACGGTGGCTCTTGCGTCGTGCGTCGTCGGGGGAGAGAAGGAAACTGACGCCGCGACCGTTGTCGAAGATTTTGTCACCGCACTCAACAATCACGACGTCGACGGCGCCGCCAATCTCACGTCGTACCCCAATGCCGCGCGCGCAGCCATCTCGCAGATGTTCGACGGATTGGAAGCGCGTTCCACCGACTTCGACGTCGCCCAGGTCATCGACCTCGGTAGCGACTCCGGATTCTTCACCCTCGATGCGGCCTGGAACTTCGGCGAAGGCAAGGATTGGACGTACCAGTCCCAGGGTGAAGTCCGGGACCTGTCCGTGGGCTGGCGAGTGTCGTGGGATCCGTCGGTCATCGTCCCCGGACTCGGCAGCGGAAGCACTGTCGACTACACCCGAACCGACGCGGCCCCGCCCAAGGTGGTCGATGCGACCGGGACTCTGCTGATGAACGAGCAGACCATCAACGCAATCACGATCGACCCGGCCGCCACACCCGATCCCGTCGACACGACGCGCCGACTCGCGAAAGTCATCGAACCCGTCGCCCCGTTGGTGACCAGCGAATCGATGCTCGCGGACCTCGCGGCGCACCCCGGTCAGCCGGTCACAGCAGTGCTCCTGCGCGACCCCGACTATCTGTACCTCGAAAGTGACTTCGCCATCCCCGGAGTTGTTGTCGTGAAGACGCCCAAGCTCATTGCGTCGGATCGCCGGATCAACTCGCCTCTCCTGGACCCTTTACGCACCGCGTGGCAGGCAAACCGTGATGCCACCGCAGGCTGGGCGGTCAATCTTGTCGACCAAAACGGAGCGGCAGTCAAACAAGCCGGTTTCCAGGGACCTCCCGGCCCCGACGTTGCCGCGACCATGGATTCGCACACACAACTTGCGGCAATCGAAGCTGTGGTGAGCGCAGGCACTCCGGCGGCGATAGTCGCGATCCGACCCTCGGACGGCGCGATTCTTGCTGCCGCCCAGAATAATCAGGCTATCGAGCAGGGGCCGATCGCCTTCACCGGGCTTCGTCCGGCAGGCGGCACACTTGACCTCGTCCGGTTGGCGTCGTCGATGCAGAACGGCGTCGAGCCGCGTGATGTGTCCGGCGACCAGCTGGCAGACACGGCGCGGCAACTCGGACTCGGCAATGGATTCCACATTCCCAGCCTCGAGCAGCAGACGGCAACGTTTGCGTCGGATGGTTCCGGCGGGAACGAGTCGGTGAACAACATCGTGGCGAACCGAACGTCCACCGGAGCTAATGAACCGCAGGTCACGCCATTCGGTATGGCTATGCTCGCGGCGTCCATTGCCCGTGGCAGTGCCCCGACGCCGATGATGGTGTTCGGGCAGCCGGCGACGGCCGACACTGCGGCGTCAGCTCTGCCGGCCGACGTGACCGACCGGCTCCGTGATTCCATGCGCGGCGCGGGCGGTGTGGCCGGATACCCGGATCTGATTGCGGCCGGTGCGGCAAGCGGTGGCGATCGCTGGTTCTTCGGATCACGTGGTGATCTGGCCTTTGCAGTCTTCGTCGCAGATGCCGACGGCAACGACCGGGCGCAGCAGATGACGGAGAAGTTGTTCCAAGAGTTGGCTAAGCCCGCCGACAAGTAAAGAGAGCGTGACTTTCAAATATGTAATCGCTATTCTCATCTCTGGAAAGCATGCCTGGCCGAGCTAGGTATGTGCTCGCATGCCAGAGAGGGTTCACTCGGTGACATTGCGTTTCATCTACCACTACCCGGAAATAAGCGGTCTCGACGGAGACGTCCTCGATCCAGGGCCGCTGCGGGACGTGGCCATTGCGGCCGAACGCGCCGGATTCGACACACTGTCGCTCAGCGAACATCCGATACCCGGTGCCCGGTGGCTGGCCTCGGGAGGGCATCAGACACTCGACCCTTTTGTTGCCCTCGGTTACGTCGCAGCGGCAACCGAACGACTGCGACTGCTCACCTATCTCGCCGTGGCGCCGTATCGAAACCCCTTCCTACTGGCAAAATCCGCGTCAACTCTGGACAAGCTCTCCGGTGGCCGCCTCACACTCGGACTCGGAACCGGATACCAGAAGAGCGAATTTCACGCTCTTGGTATCGATTTCGACGAGCGCAACAAACTCTTCGACGAAGCGCTGGACGTGCTTCCGCTGCACTGGAGCGGTGAACCGTTTACCTACCGCGGCAAGCACTTCAGCGCGCTCGACGTCATCGCCCGGCCGAAACCGGTCCAGAACCCGATCCCCATCTGGATCGGTGGCAACTCCAAGCTGACCCGCCGCCGCGTAGCGGAGCGTGCACAGGGATGGATGCCGATGTCGGGTGGGGCAGAGTTGAGCGCCACCGCCCGAACACCCACTCTCGGATCGGTTGATCAGATCGGCGGCCACATCACCGAGTTGCGAAATGCGGCGCTTGCCGCCGGACGCGCCGAGCCCATCGACGTCGTGTACTCCTATCACGGCGACGGGATCCACACGCCGACAGACGAATCCGACCGGCACCGCGAAGTGTTCGAAGAACTCGAAAAATCAGGCGTCACCGCAGTGGTGGTTTCCGGTCCCATCGACGGGTTGGCTGCCACCGTCGAATTCCTCGAAGCGTTCGGGTCCACGTACCTGTCATGAGCACACAATGGTTCGAAGATCGGGCCGGGTTGGACGGCTGCGTGGCCGTCATCACGGGCGGTGCCGGTGGGCTCGGCGGCGCGATTGCCGCTGATCTTGCCGAGAACGGAGTGCGGCTGGCCGTTGTCGACATCGACGCCGAAGCGGCCCTGCGGTTGCGTCGTGAGTTGGCGGAGGGCGGACGCGACGCCGTCGTACATCACGGTGACGCGCGTGATCCGGACGTGCTGAACTCGTTGTTCGAGGCCGCTCACGAGCGGTGGGGCAGGCTCGACATCCTGGTCAACGTCGTCGGTGGCACGTTTCGCACACCTTTTGCCGAATCGACACCGAAAGGGTGGGACGCGCTTCTGCGCACGAACTTCCATCACGTCCTGCACGCGTGCTCCCTCGCGGTGCCGATGATGAAAAGTGGTGGCCGAGGCGGCAGTATCGTCAATGTCACCACCATCGAAGCGCACCGCGCGGCACCAGGTTTTGCCGTTTACTCTGCGGCAAAGGCTGCTGTCGAGCAGTTTTCGCGGACGTTGGCCGTCGAACTTGCCCCGGACCGGATTCGCGTGAACAACGTTGCACCGGACTTTGTTCCGACGCCGAATCTTGCCCGATTCGGCAGCGGGGACCATTCGATGGCAACTCCGGTGGGTGCTCGGGTGGCGATACCGATGGGACGCGTCGGGCATGTCTCCGACGTATCGAACAGCGTCGTCTTTCTTGTCTCCGGACTCTCCACCTTCATCACGGGGACAACACTTCATCCGGACGGTGGAACACTCGCGTCGTCCGGGTGGTTCAACTGGCCTGACTCTGGTTGGGCGAACTACGCGCCGACACGGTTTCTGGAGGGGCATCCGTAGACGCGTGGCGCGGGTGAGAATCTGCGCCCGGTAGGTTCAAGAGCTGTGAACCTGCTCGATTTTCTCTTTCTCGTCGTAGCGGGATTCTTCAGCGGCCTTGTCGGCTTTGTCACCGGACTGGCGTCCATCGTGTCGTATCCGGCGTTGCTCAGTGTCGGGTTGTCGCCCGTCAGCGCCAATATGACCAACACCGTGGCACTGGTGGCCGTCGGCGTTGGTGCATTGGCGAACTCGTCGCGCGAAGTCGCCGATACCGGACCCAAACTTGTTCGCTGGTCCCTGTATTCGGCCGCCGGCGGCATCATCGGTGCGTTGATTTTGTGGCTCGCGCCGGAGGGTTCCTTCGAATCGGTGGTACCGGCGATGGTTGCGTTTGCAGCACTGGCGCTGCTGCTTCAGCCGAAGATTCGTGAACTGTCCGGTGGTGGTGATCGTCCGGGAATCTACTCGGCCGCACTGTTTGCCGTGGCCGTGTACGGCGGGTATTTCGGTGCGGGTGCCGGTGTTATCTTTCTTGCCGCAACCCTCATCCTCACCTCCGAAACGGTGTGGCGGGCCACGATTCTGAAGAGCTTTTTCCTCGGCATCGCGAATCTGGTGGCGGCACTCATCTTCGCTTTTTCCGGTCAAGTTCACTGGGTGGCCGCACTGGCGATGGCTATCGGCGCGTTGGCCGGAGGCTGGTGTGGGCCACCCGTCGTCAAGAAAATCCCGCCATCGGTACTGCGGGTGGCAGTAGCGATAGCGGGATTCGCTTTGGCGCTGTGGCTGTGGGTCAAATAGCGGGCGGGTCAAATAGCGCTTACTGCACGCCCTGCATCAGCTTCTTGATCCACGGCGACGCGGCAGCGAGCACCACTCCGATTCCGATCGACGAGAATCCGATGATCAGGAAGAACGGTTGGCTGTCGTCGATGTCGAAATGACCGGCGAGGGTTCCGGCCATCGAGGAGCCCAACGCGACGGACAGGAAGAACAACGCGACCATCTGCGTGTGGAAATGCTCGGGCGCGAGTTTGGTTGCAAGGGAAAGGCCGACGGGGGAGAGGAAGAGTTCTGCGAAGGTGAAGAGCAGAAGCACTCCGGCAAGTCCGAGGAGCGGTGCGCTGTTCGGTCCGCCGCCGGTGATGGGAATGAAGGCAAGGAAGGCCAAGCCCATGATCCCGGTGCCGATGGCAAACTTGATCGGCGACGACGGCTGGCGCGGGCCGAGTTTGGTCCACATTGCTGCGAAGACACCAGCAAAGATGATGATGAACACCGGGTTGATCGACTGCACCCACGTCGGTGGGAAGTCCCAACCGAAGAGATTGCGGTCCAGGAGCTTGTCCGAGATCACCGGCACAGTGGTGAACTGCTGCTGAAACAGCGACCAGAAGGCCGCACTCGCGATGAACATCGGGATGAATGCAAAGACTCGACTGCGTTCGACCTTGGTCACCTTCTTGCTGGTGAGCATGAGTAGGAAGTAGCCGACCGACGCGATGATCGTGAGTCCGACGACGACGTCGGACATGTTGTCCGCGGTGATCAGTCCGGTGATCGAGGCGACCGCGACGACGACGATCACAGCAATGCCGATACCGATGTAGAGAGCGCGCTTGTCCGCGGGCAACGGGTTGCCGGGTTCGGCTCCGATTCCGTGAAGATGCTTGCGGCCCAGCGTGTATTGGATCAGGCCGAGCGCCATACCGACGGCGGCGAGAGCAAAACCGGCGTGGAATCCCCAGGCGTCCTGGACGGCTCCGGTGAGCAGCGGACCGACAAGACCGCCGATGTTGATGCCCATGTAGAAGATGGAGAATCCGGCGTCGCGGCGAACATCCTTTTCGGAATAGAGGTCTCCGACCAGTGAGGTCGCATTAGCCTTGAGACCGCCACTGCCGAAGGCAACCATGACCAGGCCGACTCCCACACCCCACATGCCGGGGAGAACCGACAGTGCGATGTGGCCGGCCATCACCAGCGAAGCACTGTAGAAGAGCGTGCGCTCGGAGCCGAGAAGTCGGTCGGCCACCCATGCGCCGAGGATCGTCGACAGGTAGACGGTGCCGCCGTACGCGCCGACGATGCTGGTCGCTGCCGCCTGGCTGATGCCGAGGCCGCCGTCACTGACGCTGTAGTACAGGTAATAGATGAGGATGCCTTGCATCCCGTAGAAGGAGAACCTCTCCCACATTTCCACGCCGAACAGATTGGCCAATGCAAACGGCTGGCCGAAGAAGCCCCTGTCTTCCTTCTCGGTCCGTTCGGCAGGCTCCGTAGAGTTACTCATCCGAGAAGTGTCCTACTTCGTAGGGCAATTGGGGTAGTTCCGGACCGCTCGACACGGTTACGACCTGGCACGAATTTTTGCGACGACCGGAACCAGTGCGCGCCACCCGAGTAGGAAAGCGCCGAGGACAAGCGTGGCGACCACGATGAAACTGAATTGCGTACCTTGACCGCTGAGCACTCGCAGGACCATGCCGATGACGACGGTGGAGAGCCAGACGGCAATGCCGGTGGGGAGCAGAAGAACGGCGTTGAACTTGTCGCGGTACAGCGCGAACGTGGCAGCCCATCCGATAACCAGGCCGGTCAGGAACGGCCACGATGTCTTCGCCAGACCGGCGAGCGCATTGGCTTCTTCGTGGGTACGGCGCCCTATCGCGCAGAAGATTATGACAAGAATGGCGTCGATCAGCAGGAATGGTGCGTACTTCTTCACCTGGTCACCATACGACTGTGCGCCTTTATCAACCGCGGGCGGTTGATAAAGGCGCACAGCACTGGCGGTATTACGCCTGCAGACCAGCTTCGATCTCGAGGGTGATGGTGATCTTGTCGCCGACAACTGCTCCGCCGCCTTCGAGGGGCATCTCGATGGAGATGTCGAAGTCCTTGCGGTTGATGACGGTGGTGGCTTCGAAGCCGGCAACGGGGCCGTTGCCCATGCCCGGGTTGACGCCGTTGAACTCGAGGTTCAGTTCGACCTCGCGGGTGACGCCGTGGAGGGTGAAGTCGCCTGCGAGTACGAAGTCGCTGCCCTTGGCGCGCACTGCGGTGGACTTGAAGGTGGCCGTCGGGTAGTTCTCGACGTCGAAGAAGTCAGCGGACTTGATGTGGCCGTCACGCTGCTCGTTCTTGGTGTTGATGGAGGCAACCGAAATTTCGGCCTCGACAGAGGGGGTGCCGTCTTCGGCGACGGTGATCTTGCCGGAGAACTCGTCGAACGTCCCGCGAACCTTGGATACCACGAGGTGGCGAACCGAGAAGCCGACGGTCGAGTGGACCGTGTCGATGACCCAGGTTCCAGCGGTCAATGCGGGCAGTGTGGTGGTAGCGGCGGTCATCGAAACTCCTTGATAAGTAGTTGAATGTTCAATTGCTTGTAGGTTCAACTATGGACCTCAGGGAATCCTTCCGCAAGTGCGTGTGACTCGCATCACATAGGTGAGACGCTGCCGCGTAAACGGAGTGAAGCGCCGACGCCGTGACGGACTGGTGAACCGCCACGCCCCACTGCTGGACTCCGTTGACCAGGGCTTCCGTGATGGTGACGGCAGAAGTTGCACTTCCGGGAGAATCCGAGTTGCCGGGAAGTGAATGTTGAGTGAGGGACAGTACGTCGACTGCTGTGCCGTTCTCGGTCAGGATCCTGGCCAGCGCCTCGACGGGTCCGGACGCACTGGCCTGGGCAGTAATGTCCCGGCCGTCTCGATCCAAGACGACAAACAGGTCATCACTACCGGAGCTGTGTTCCACCGAGTATCGGCGCATTCCTCCGTTGTACCCGTACTCACGCAGCAGGAGGTTCCACAGCTGGTCGGCGGTTATCTCGAGTCCGGACCCATCGGTTTCACGTTGAACCCGCGCAGCAAAATCGATTTGCAGGCGACGGGGGAGTTCGACGCCGTATTCCGATGCCAACAGGTAGGCGATACCTCCTTTACCGGACTGGCTGTTTACCCGGATCACGGCCTGGTAGTCGCGACCGACGTCAGCGGGGTCGATCGGCAGGTACGGCACTTCCCACGGAGCCTGCGACGGATCGACACCGAGGATTTCGGCTCGCTCGTAATGATGTGCAAAGCCCTTCTTGATCGCGTCCTGGTGGGTTCCCGAGAACGCGGTGTAGACCAGGTCACCGCCGTACGGGTGACGCTCGTGCACCGGGATTCTGTTGCAGTACTCCACTGTTCGACGTATGTCGTCGATATCGGTGAAGTCGATTTCCGGGTCGACGCCCTGCGCATGGAGATTGAGTCCGAGCGTCACCAGATCGACATTGCCGGTGCGCTCACCGTTGCCGAACAGGCAGCCTTCGACGCGCTGCGCGCCGGCGAGCACTGCCAGTTCGGCACAGGCCACTCCGGTGCCACGATCATTGTGCGGATGCACCGACAGGATCACGGAATCGCGTCGAGCGAGATTGTGATGCATGTATTCGATCTGGTCTGCGTAGATGTTGGGAGTGGCGATTTCCACTGTGGCAGGCAGATTGTGGACGACCGGACGATCGGGGCTCGCGTCCCAGAGTTCAGTGAGGCTGTTGCAGACCTGCAGGATGTAGTCAGGTTCCGTCAGGTTGAAGACCTCGGGTGAGAACTCGAACCGCCACCCGTCATGGCCGTCGCCGCCGCGCGCAACATCCTCGGCGGCACGAAAGATCATGCCGTGCAGTTCGTCTCGCTCCTTCCCGAGAACTACATCGCGCCAGGTCGGTGCAGTTGCGGTGTACATGTGCACCACCGCATTCGGCAGTCCTGCGATGGATTGGTAGGTTCGCTCGATCAAATCCTTTCGTGCAGCGGTGAATACGACGATGGTGACGTCGTCGGGAACCAGGTCGAGGCGTACCAGGTCGCGGACGAAATCGAAGTCGGTCTGGCTCGCGGAGGGGTAGCCGACCTCGATTTCCTTGTAGCCGATCGCCACCATCATCTCGAACATCCGTCGCTTGCGATCGGGGTCCATCGGTTCCGCGAGGGCTTGGTTGCCGTCACGCAAATCGACTGGTACCCACAGGGGTGCCGCGGTGGTGCGGTTCGACGGCCAGGTCCGTTCGAAAATCGGGATGTCGACGCGATCCCACGCGGCGCGATAGCGCTCGGACGGCATGGGGGATGGTTTCTGCTTGTTCCAGGTGGTGCTCATCGGGGTTCTCCTGCGGGTCTTGGTGAGAGACCGGCCATGGCAGAACCCCGCGGAGGGGTGCCGGTCTGTTCAGGCCCCGCCGCGGCAGTCGAGAAGGAGTCCTCGGTAAGCCATGCGGGTTACACTAGAACGAAATCACTTATCAGACAACCTGAGGAGTTCCCGTGTCGCCGATGGTCGAACGCAAACTACTCACCGATCAAGCTGCTGAGCTCCTCCGGGCGCGCATCGTCGGAGGCGAATGGGGGGTCGGTGACAAACTTCCAGGTGAAACCACTCTGGCGGCTCAATTGGGTATCGGCCGTTCCACCATCCGCGAAGCCGTTCGCACGCTCGCGGGGCTCGGAATGCTGGAATCGCGTCAGGGCGCCGGAGTGTTCCTGCGGAGTGCGACGCCGCCGGATCAGTGGCCGCGGGTGCTCGAAGCCGAAGCCATCCTGCATGTCGTCGAGGTGCGGAACGCGGTCGAGATCGAGGCAGCTCGTCTCGCCGCGCAGCGCCGTGACGCCGTTGACGTCGCAGCGTTGCGGCAAGCACTGGACGGGAGAACCGCCGCTGCGCACTCCGGTGATGCGGCGTTCGTCGACGCCGACATCGCGGTCCACCGAGCGGTCGTGGTTGCGGCGCACAACCCGGTGCTCTCGGAACTCTTCGAGACCTTCGTTCCTCGGCTACGCGCTGCGTTGATCGAGTTGATCGCCGTTCTGGATTTGCATCCACCCAGTCAGCCGGACGCGGACGAGCATCGAATGTTGGTGGACGCCATCGAAGCCGGCGACGCGGAGGCAGCGGTACGAATCAGTCGAGCACACCTCGACGACATGGCGGCAGCGTTGCGGCGCTAGTTCTCCGGTTGCTCGCCGCGTTCGAAGTCGATGGTCATGTCGGCGTCATCGCGATGTGTCGATCGGAACGAGATCAGGAAGACGATCCAACCGACCAGCGCCACCAAGACAAAGCTCACCATGCGATAGACCAACAGTGACGCGAGTGCTTGCGCGCCGGTGGCTCCGGCGATGGTGAGCGCCGTGATCAGCGCTGCGTCCACGTATCCCAGACCGCCAGGCACCAGAGGAATGCTCCCGACAGCCTTGGCGGCGGTGAACGCGATCAGCAAACCGGCAAACGAGGGTTGAGCGCCCACAGCCCAGCAGGCAAAGCCGAGACACGCGACGTCGGCAACACGATGGATCGCCGACCATCCGAAAGCGATGACCGTATCGGTGCGCCTAAGTTCCACCGAATCGAGTTGAGCGAGAATCTCGGACCAGCGCGACAGTCCACGGTCTGGATGATTGTCGCGAAAATTGTTGTACCGGGTAAGAACCCAGTGTCCGATCCGTTCGAGACTGCCGGGGTTCTGGGCGATATACCGCAAACCGACGAAAAGGAGCGCCACACAGATTATCGAGATAGTCAGTGTGATCGGACTGACCTTGGTGCCGAAAGCCAAAGCGCCGGTAGCGCCGAGAAGCGCCAGTGTCGCTGCTGCGATCACACCGCACATCGCCAATTGCCACGACGCGACTACAGGCGTAGCACCCCACTTGCGGGTCTGCTTGTACGTGAAGGCGGTGGAGAACACCTGCCCGGCAGGCAATGTGAGTGCCATTGCGGTACTTGCGTAGATCACGGAGAGATTCTTCAGGTGCCCGGCCACTACGCCGGCAGCATTGAGAAGTCGCCGCTGCACCGATGCGTATCCGCTCAATGAGAGGGCTTGAGCGGCGATGCACGCCGCAACCCAACCCCAGTGTATTTCCGTCAGAGCCTGCCAGGACTCATTGAGCTTTGGCCACAGCAGTGTTCCCTCGACAGCCAGCAGAGTGATCAGTGCCAGTCCGAGAACATACTTCATCCACCAGAAACGTCCGCGAACCCGACCGGGCTCGGCGACGGACGGTGGGGGTCGTCTCAATCGCCACGCGGACTTTCCGGTCTGTTCCATCGATTCAGACTAACCAATCTGTTCTGGTTCGACCTCGGGATATTTCTGTGGCCAGGCCAGATGAGTGAGCCGCCTGCGCCCACGAAGTTGAACTTGCTCGCCCAGCTCCCACTCGGCCTGTTCTTCCTCGTCCGCAAAATACAGCGCACTCGTCGACGCCAGGACCCTGCTGGGACGGAACTTCGCGAGCTCGGTCAAACGCGAAGCCTCGTTCACGGGATCGCCGATCACGGTGTACTCGAAACGCTCCGCGGCACCGATATTTCCGGCGACGGCCAAACCGGCGCTCACACCGATTCCGATGTCGAGGCCGGTGATCGCGTCGAGCTTGAATCTCAACTCGCGGGCAGCGGCGAGCGCAGCCGTCGGCGCGTCGGGTCGATCGAGGGGAGCCCCGAAAATTGCGAGCGCCGCATCGCCCATGAATTTGTTGACAAAGCCGTGGTGACGATCGATCACGTCGACGACGATGCGGAAGAACTCATTGAGCAATTCGACAACTTCGCCCGGCGGGCGTTCGGCCGCGGCGCCCGTCGATCCGACCATGTCCACGAACAAGACCGCGACAAAGCGTGTCTCACCACCCAGTTCCGTACCGAACTGCAAAGCGCGTCGAGCCACGTCCTCTCCGACATGTTGGCCGAACAACTGGCGCAACAGACGACGCTCGTCCGACTCCTTCATCATGCGGTTGAACCCGACCTGCAGACGCCCGATCTCACTGCCGTCGAACACCTCGACACGAACGTCGGTGGCACCGCGCTGTACCCGCTCGATGGCGCGTCGAAGTTGCCGGATGGGGTCGGAGATCTGACTGGCCGTCAGCATCGACAGCGCGAACGCCTGCACGATCGCCATGATCGAGATCAACAAGATCGCCCACGCCAACGAATTGGGTGAGAACTCGAGATCAGTGGTGAGTTGGGTGGCGCACAGCAAGATGATGCCGGCGACGGGCATGAGCGTGCCAAGTCCCCACGTCATCGCCAAACGCGTGCCGACGCCCGGCGCCATGGTCCGGTCGAACTCGCCCTCACTCAGCGCGAGCGCAGCGACGGGACGCAGGATTCGCTCACCGAGCATGTACGTGAACCCGAACGTCGTGGTCGCGGCCATACAGACGGTGACAATCACCGCGATAGCCAACCCGGGCATCTCGTTGATCGTCAGGATGACAAAGATGATGCCGCCGAGGAACCAGAGAACAAGGTGGACGATGGCCTGGCGTAGCGGCGCATGCAACGCTGCCATCTGTTCGCTGCGTGTCGGGGGACCGCCGCGCAATCGCCACCGGATGACCTTGCGGAGCATCATGGCTGCCGCCGTCAGGCTGACAACGCCGGCAAACGCGAGGTAAATGCCGAACACCGCGAAATTCCGGACATGATCGGCAACGATCGCGTCGGATTCCTCGATGGGCACGCCATACCGCACAAAGGCAAAGACCAGCACCGCACCGATCAGATTGGCCGCGAGCATCGAAACCATATAGATGGGCCATCGACTGCGGATCGTCACCGCTATCGCTCTGTATGAAGCCCGCACAGCGTTCAATTTAGCTGGCCAGGATCGAACTACTGGTATGCGCGTCCCATTTGTGTCTGCCCACGGTTGTCGGCTCAGGCAGTTAGGCTCCCGAAGAGAACGCAGGATAAGGGGAATGCGGAGGGGATTCGGCCATGAATGAGTTCGAGTGGGAATGAACAAACCCATCACGTCCGACGCAAAGTCAGTCCATCCCGGCGTGCGGATCGCAGCCGAGTGGTCATGGCGTCTCATCGTGATTTTCGCCGGCCTGGTGATTCTCGGATACGTCTTCCACCGACTCGATACGGTGCTCATTCCGGTCGGGCTGGCGCTCCTCACGTCGGCGCTGCTCATTCCGTTCGTCGACCGGATTCAGACGTGGGGCGTGCCGCGATCAGCTGCCGTTGTGGTGGTGTTGCTCGGCGCTCTCGGCATCATCGCCGGGATCATGACGTTTGTCGTCGAACAGTTCATCGACGGACTGCCGCAGCTCACCGACCAATTTGCCGCCAGCGTCACACAGATCCAGAACTGGTTGACCAGTGGCCCGTTCCACTTCAGCGAAGATCAGATCCGCCAAGCCGGTGATTCCATCGTCAAAGCGGTCCAAGCCAATCGCGAACAGCTGACCAGCGGCGCACTGACCACCGCGACGGTGGTGACCGAGATCTTCACCGGTGCGTTGCTGACCTTCTTCACTCTGATCTTCTTCCTGTACGGCGGAGACCAGATCTGGGAGTTCGTCACGCGGATCATTCCGCGCGAATCGAGGCGCCGGATACGGATCGCCGGGGCCGCAGGTTTCGGTTCACTGATCGGATACGTACGCGCGACGGTCGCTGTCGCTGCAGCGGACGCCATCGGAATCGGCGCGGGCCTCGCGATTCTCGGCGTCCCGTTGGCGTTGCCGCTGGCTTCGCTGGTGTTCATCGGCGCATTCATCCCGATTGTCGGCGCTTTCCTGACCGGACTTCTTGCGGTCCTCGTTGCGCTGGTCACCAAAGGATTCCTGACGGCCCTGATCGTGCTCGCCATCATCGTCGGTGTGATGCAGCTCGAGGCACACGTCATGCAGCCGTTGCTCCTCGGCCGCGCCGTCCGGCTTCACCCGTTGGCCGTGGTTCTCGCGATTACCGCAGGCATCGTCCTCGCCGGGATTATCGGCGGGCTCCTCGCCGTGCCAATCGTCGCGGTCCTCAACACGGCAATCCGCTCACTGCTTGCCGACGATCCCGACGCCGTCTACGCCGAACTGCACGTCGAAGATCCGGAGACACCGCTCTATCCAGCGGAACCCGACGAACCACGAACCGAACCGCGCACCGAAAATCCGATCCCACCCGACCGGATCACAGATGACTGAACCGGCCCGCCGGCGGCGATTGCATTACCGGCCCACCGTCCGCGAAGCATCCGGAATAGACACCGACCCGGACGCGCCGCTGTGGCGGGCCGCGCAGGCATTTCGGCTGGTCACATTGGCATACGCGATCAGCTATCAGTTCGCGTCGGCGTCGGATTACACCAACGCGCGTCTGAGTTGGTTCTTCGTCGCGCTCATGGCGGTGTGGTCCGGCGCCTCCGCAGTCATGCTCGCCGCCGACACGGTTCCACGGAAATATGTCGTGCTGGCAGACCAGGTGATCGTCATCGCGCTCATGGCGTCGACGCGGCTTGTGTCCGACCACGAGTGGTACCAGAACCATCAGACGCTGCCGACAACGCTGTGGGCCACGAACGCCGTGATCTCGGCGGCAATACTCGGTGGGCCGTGGCTCGGCATCGCGTCCGGTGTTGTCATCTCCTCGGCCAGCGCGATCATTCGGGACCAGATCAATTTCGATCTCTGGCGTGACGCCACAGCCCCCGTCCTCGTATCGGTCGGCCTGGCACTCGGCCTCGCCACCACAACCGCACGACGCGCACATCGCCAACTCGAACAAGCCGTGCGACTCGCCGCCGCCACCGAAGAACGCGAAAGACTCGCCCGTGAAGTCCACGACGGAGTCCTCCAAGTTCTCGCGATGGTCCGAAGGCGAGGCGCCGCATTGGGCGGCGAAGCCGCAGAACTCGCAGAACTGGCCGGCGAGCAGGAAGTGGCATTGCGCATGCTCATCTCCGAACAAGGCTCAGGCGCAACCGCCGACACCGGTGGTCAGAGCGTCGACCTGTGCCCGCTACTCACCACCGGGGCCAGTAAGACGGTATCCGTCTCGACGCCCGCCGACCCCGTCATTCTCGACCGCGACCGCGCCATCGAACTGGCCGCTATCGTCGACAACGCCCTGTCCAATGCAGCCCTCCACGCCGGGCCAGGCGCCAGGGTGTTCGTACTGCTCGAAGATCTACCGGACGAGGTCATCGTCAGCATCCGCGACGACGGAATCGGTATCCCCGACGGCCGGTTGGCCGAAGCCGAAGCCGAAGGCCGCATGGGAGTATCGAAGTCCATTCTCGGACGCGTCGCGGTGCTCGGCGGCACCGCAGCCCTGCACACCAGCCCAGGGGAGGGCACAGAATGGGAAATCACGGTACCGAAGGAAAGTAGTGGAAGTGACTGAGCAGCAGGGTGTGACCGGGCAGCAAGGTGTGACCGGGGTGTCCGTCATGGTGGTCGACGATCACCCGATGTGGCGAGACGGAGTTTCCCGCGACCTCGAAGCAGCCGGATTCATCGTCGCAGCCACTGCGGACGGCGTCGAGCGTGCCCGAAACCGCGCCGCCGCAGTGACACCGGACGTTGTTCTCATGGATATGCACCTCCCCGACGGAAATGGCGCCGACGCAACTGCCGCCGTCCTCGAAGTCTCGCCTCACAGCAAGATCCTGGTGCTGTCTGCCTCGTCGGAACGTGACGACGTGCTGGACGCGATCAAAGCGGGGGCGTCCGGCTACCTGGTAAAAAGCGCGTCCGTCGACGAACTGCTCGGTGCCGTACGCGCAACCTACGACGGGCAAGCCGTCTTCACCCCTGGCCTGGCCGGATTGGTGCTCGGCGAATATCGACGCATGTCCACAGCCCCCGCCGACGACCGTGCTCCCGAGGTTCCGAGGCTCACCGAACGGGAGACCGAGGTGCTGCGACTGGTCGCGAAAGGGCTCAGCGCCAAGCAGATTGCGACCAGACTCTCGCTGAGCCACCGAACCGTCGAAAACCATGTGCAGGCCACGCTGCGCAAACTTCAATTGGCGAACCGCGTCGAGTTGACGCGTTACGCAATTGAACAGGGCCTCGACTGATGCTTATCCGGGAATACCTCGATTAACGCTTATCCTGGAAACCATGGAGGCCAGGAATCTACGCGTATCGGATGCAGAACGAGAGCACGTCGGCGAATTGCTGCAGAAAGCCGTCGGTCAGGGGATGCTCTCACTCGGTGAGTTCACCGAACGGATGGACACCGCGTTGGCTGCAAAGACCAGAGGCGAACTCAACGCCGTACTCGCCGATCTCCCGGGCATCACTCTGATCTCGGACTACGAACCTCCTGCGTATCCCGCGTCCGCAGGCCAGCCCGGCTATCAGTATCCGGCGCCGGGGTATCAGCCGCCGGTTCATCAGCCTCCTCAGTACCCACAACCGCAGCCCTATGCCGCACAGAGCGCTCCGGCGTCCGGTGCCTACGGCGCAGCCAACGCCGCGATCATCCGCGGACGGATGGCGACAGTGACCCGCAACGGCGCATGGATCGTTCCACCAGCCGTGGTGATCGACACGCGAATGTCCAGTGTCACCGTCGATTTCACGAGGGCCGTCATGCAGACGCAGATCGTGCACGTCTCGATCAACGACTATGCAAGCTCGATCTCGCTGATAGTCCCCGAAGAAGCCACGGTGGACATGAACGATATCGAAGCCATTGGTGGCAGTGCTTCCAACAAGGTGCGGTCAGGGCCACAGATGGGCCCGCTGCACATCGTGGTGCACGGCAAGGTTCGCTTCGGCAGCGTCACTGCGAAGCATCCGTTCGGGACCACCTTCCGCAAGTTCATGGGGTCCTAGACCGCGTTTGCACTGGGTCTTGGACCGCGTCGGCACTGAAAGCCCCTATGCCGGTCGAGTAGTACTACTCATTCAATCGGGGCCGGACTGCAGCAGGCTCGGTGTATGACCACACCAAGTTCTCCTGCCGTAGATCCGCGACTGGTGACCGCGCTGTCGGATGAGTGCGAAAGCATCGGACGGCAGTTGCGCCACCTGGGGCAGAACCTGTCGATTCTGCAGACACAGCTGACCACGATGCGTCCTGTAGTGCCCGCTCAGATGCCTGTATATGTTCCGCCGCCGGTTCAGTACCCGGTCCCGCAGCACGTTGCCCCACAACCGCAGTCCGTGCGCCCGGCAAGTCCGCCCAAACAACCAAGTGCGCCGTGGTGGCAACGTGACGGCATGATCAGCCGGCTCCTCGCGATCGCCGGCGTGGCAGTCACCTTGATCGGTGTTGTCATGCTGTTGGTTCTTGCAGCCCAGGCTGGTTTCTTCGGGCCGCCGCTTCGAGTGATCGGCGGTGCAGCCCTGTCCGGCGCGCTGATCTTCGCCGGGTTCCGGGTGTACGGACGCCCGGGTGGCAGGGTGGGCGCAATCGCGCTGGCAGCCACCGGATTTGCCGGTCTTTATCTCGATGTGATGGCAGCCTCGGTCCTGTACGGCTGGATCGTCTCACCACTGTCGATGGTGATTGCCTTCGGTATCGCTGCCGCTGGAGTTGCAGTGGCGGTCAGATGGAACTCCGAATCTCTTGCGCTGCTGATCGTGCTCGGCGCGGCATTGGCAGCCCCCGCATTGGCGGGCGCACTCACGTTGCCGCTCATCGGTTTTCTCGTCGCACTCCAAGTGGCAGGAATATCCGCTCAACTCGGTCGAGACTGGAAATACCTCGGCATGGCTCGCACGGCGCCGGTTGTGTTCGTGTTGATCGCAGCAATCATCGGAGTGTCCATCTTCGATGGAATGCAGATTGATTCAGCAGCATTGACGTTCAGTGCAGTTCTTGTCGCCGTGATCGGTTTGAGTGCGGCAGTTGCCTTGCAGCGGAAGGGATCCCCTTCGCGTGACGGTGTTGCGGGCGCCTGGTCGAGTGCAACGTTCATTGTCGCGGCGCTGCCACTGCTGGGAGTCGGCGTGCTCCTCGGTGATCGGATGGCCGCCCTGCTCTACGGCGTCATAGCCCTGATGCTCCTGTCCGGCGCTGCAGTCGGCACGGCACTGTCGACTCACCTGCGCATGAGCGTCGCCGGCACCGGAGCAGTGGCATTGCTGCTGTCCTGTGTTGCCGGATCACCGCAGTCGTTGACTGCTGCAGTTCTGCTCGCCATCGCCACCATTTTCATCGGAGTTGCAGGTTCGACCGGATCGCGTTTCGTCTGTGTACTCGGATTCGTCTTTGCCGCAATCGGATGGATCGGATTCCTGGAATCCGCAGCGCCTTCCATGTTGATGACTTCCCGGGCCGCGTCGGCCCATCTCGATGCGTTGACGGCACTCTCGAGCCTGACCGCGATCGGCGTGCTCGTGGCATTCGTATGGGCCACCAGGCGGTTGCAGTTGGTCTCGGAGAACAACATCGCCGCTGCCTGGGCTATCAGCGGAATGGGCATCCTCTACGCTGCGACCTGCGCACTGGTTGCTTCGGGTATCGAGATATGGGGTGGCACAACAGGATTTGTGTTCGGCCACAGTGCGGCAACGGTGGTGTGGATGTTGGCCGCCACATCCGCCCTGGTGTTCGGGCTCAACAACCGTGAGTACGCGCACACGATGCTGGGGACCGGCCTGACACTGACCTGCGCAGCGCTGGCAAAGCTCTTCCTTTTCGATCTCGCCGCACTGAGCGGACTGGTACGCGGTGTCGCGTTCCTGGTGGTCGGGCTACTGCTCCTGCTTGTCGGGACGCGCTATGCACGCGCCTTCGGCAAGCAGGACCAGATCAACTCCGCTTCTGCCGCGCGATGAGTTCGCTGACGCTCACGGCATTGCCGTCGTCGGGACGGTGGCGTCCGCTGGCAGCGTTGCCGGACGACGGACCGTTGGGCGTGGATTCGGACGCCGCGCCGTTGGTCGCTGCGCCGTTTGCTCCAGCCCCGTTTGCTCCAGCCCCGTTCGTTGAAGCTCCGTTGGTTCCGGCTCCGTTGGTGGCTGCGCCGTTTGTTGCCGCACCGTTTGTGGCCGCACCGTTGGTTCCGGCACCGTTTGTCGGTGCGGAAGTGCGGACGACAGGCAGCGGCCTCGACGCAGGTGGCGTCTCACCAGGCGTGCGCAGGTCCGACAACCAGCTTTCGATCGGTCGTTCGGCGGGGGCCGGTGTAGCGGGGGAGGTGCGGCGAGCGGTCGGAGGCGGGGTTGCCGCCGGTTCCGTCTTTGCAGCCTTGTACGTGGGGTTGGGGACCGGTGCTTCGATCAGGTCCTGCGGCGCACTGGCCGGCCGGTCGGTACTGCGTCGACGGGGTGTCTCACCGGGTGCGTATGTCTTGGGCGTTGGCGCCTTGACCGACATCTCGCTGAGGGGAATGGGTTCGGTGAGGGGATCGGGTTCGCGCTTGCCGCCGACCGGTGTGGTGGGCGGGAGTACCCGCGACGGCGTCGCAGCTTTTGCCTGCGCCGGTTCGGTGATTTTGGCTTGCGCCGGTCCGGCGATCGCGCCGACGGGCGTGAGCTGGGGGACATCGACGAGCGCAAGTTCGTTGTCGAGGATCGGCTCGCCCAGTCCGATCTTCTGCTGGATTCGTTTCATCCAGGCTGGGGCCCACCAGCAATCGTCGCCGAGCAGTTTCATCGTGGCGGGCACGAGGAACATGCGGATGAGGGTGGCGTCGATGACCAGGGCCGCGATCATGCCGTACGAGATGTACTTCATCATCACCAACTCGGACAGGCCGAACGCGCCGGTCACCACGATGAGGATCAATGCCGCCGCGGTGATGATGCGCCCGGTGTGCGCTGTTCCGATGCGGATGGATTCGGTGGTGCTCGCGCCCTGGGCACGCGCTTCCACCATTCGTGAGAGCAGGAAGACTTCGTAGTCGGTGGAAAGCCCGTAGACGATGGCGATGATGAGCACCAGAACCGGCGACATGATCGGACCGGGTGTGAAGTTGAGCATTTCACTGCCGTGGCCGTCGATGAAGATCCAGGTCAAGATACCCAGCGTCGAACCCAGGCCGAGGGCGCTCATCAATGCTGCCTTGATCGGCAGGACCAACGATCCGAAGGTCAGGAACATGAGCAGTGTCGTCAGCAGGATGACCGTGACGACCATCAGCGGTAGACGGTCGAGTAGAGCGTCGACGCTGTCCTGCTCGATGGCAGGGGTGCCGCCGACAAGGACCGTCGTACCTTCCGGCCAATCAGCTGACCGCAGGTAGTCGATGGTGGGGCGAGCCTCGTTGCGCTCGGTCAGGCCCGCCTTGAGGACGTTGACGCCGTCCTTGGTGGCGACTTCGGGAGTGAACTTCTCGACCAGGCCTGGCGCGCTGTTGGCGGTCTTCGCGATCTGGCCGAGAGCGGTGTTGTCTGCGCCCTGGATGACCAGACGCACAGGTTCGGTGCGGTTACCCGGGAAGAGTTCGTCGAACTCGGCCTGAGCGACGCGAGTGGGGCTGTCCGGCGGCAGGTACGTCTCGTTGATGCCACCGAACTTGATGCCGCTAAGAGGAATGATCATCAGGAGCAACGCGGCCACGATCGGAACGGCAACCTTGAGCGGATGCCGCATCACCCAGCGGGTGAGGTTGCCCCAGAAACCGTTCTCGATTTCCTCGTTGGTCTTGGTCTGGCGAAGCCTCTTGAAGGTGAGCGCGTCGATCCGCTTACCGAGAATGCCGAGGATGGCAGGCAGGATCGTGACGGACGAAATTGCTGCGAGCATGACGGCCGCGATTGCGCCGTACGCGACGGATTTCAGGAAGCCCTGGGGGAACAGCAGAAGGCCACCGAGGCTGACGGCGACCATCGTCGCCGAGAACATGACGGTTCGGCCGGCGGTCATCACGGTTCGGCGGACCGCCGTCGGAGTGTCGTGTCCTTCGGCAATTTCTTCACGGAAACGACTGACGATGAACAGGCCGTAGTCGATGGCCAGACCCAGTCCGACCAAGGACACCACCGGCGCAACAAATGCGTTGACCTCGGTGAAGTTGGTGATCAGACGGATGATCCCGTTGGCCCCGATGACGGTCAGGCCGCCCACGATCAAGGGGAGCGCAGCAGCAACGACGCCGCCGAACACGAAGAACAGCAGGATGCCGACCGCGGGAATCGCGAGCATCTCCATGCGCTTGATGTCATTGGCCATGGTGTCGTTGAGTGAGTTGGCGACCGGCTGCAGACCGGCCAACTGCACGTTGACACCGTCGATGTAGAACTCGCTCTCGACATCGCGGAAGTTGTTGGACACCGCGGTGTCGTTGTCGCCGGCGATGGCCACGCTGGCAACGGCATGTTGCTTCGTCGGGTCCGCCAAGGCGGCGACGGAAAGTCCGTCGCCGACCTTGAAGTACGAACCGTTGATCTTCATGATCTGATCCGGATGCTCCGCGACCAGTCGTTGCAGGCTGTCGATGACCTTCGCCTGGAATTCCGGGTCGTCGACGGTTTTTCCTTCTGGCGCTGTGTACAGCGCCAGAACGTCGCCGGCGGTGCTACGTCCGAACGTGCCGTCGGCGAGCTTTGCAGCCTCGACCGATTGTGACCCCGGATCGTCCCAGCCGCTCTGGCTGAGATGGTCCTGCAGGCTCAGGCCGTATGCGGCAAGCCCGAGGAGTCCCGCCACCATGACAGCGATGACGGTGAAGCGGGCACGATAGACGATGCTTCCCCAGCTGGCGAACACTGATCAACTCCTACTCGGCAACACTTTTTCGCCCGATAAGCAGGGCGGAAAGCGGTCGGAACGGCTGCAACCAGGCGCCCTCGTCGGGCAACGTATCCAGGCTTACCCGCGGCAGAGGCTCGCGGAAGACACCGGGAATGTCCTCGAGATCGACGAAGTCCAGGACGTCGGACGACACAGCCCAGCTGGCGTGCTCGCGGAATCCGAGTACCTGAACCGGAATGCCGGTCGCTGCGATGTCTTCCAACGGCTCGCGGAATGCTTGACCGTCGGCGGACGCGACCATGATTCCGGCCAGTCCCTCGCCGTACCGCAGAGCGATGTGCTCGAGCATGTCTGAATCGACATCGCTGTCCTCATCGACCTTCGGCTTGGCGAACACCGCAAAACCCACGTTACGCAACGCTTCGACCCACGGGCGCACAACGTCGGCGCTGCCGGTGGCAATATTCGTGAAGACGGTCGCTTCGGGTTCGAGATTGCCGGACTCACGAGCGGACAGCTCAGCGGTCCGTGACAGCAACCACCGTCCGAGGGCGTCGAATCGTGGCCGGTAGGCGGCGGTAGGTCGGCCACCGAGGATGGCGCCGAGACCCATGTCCAGGTTGGGGGCATCCCACACCAGGAGAACCCGCTTGGGGTGGCGGGAGTCACGACCGAGGTCGAGTGGAGATCCTGACGACTCGAGGTCGTCGGATAGCTGTTCGCTGACGCTCATGCTCTGATCTTCCCCCATATAAGCTCGGTAATTGCACTTCCGACCTTATGGGCCTTGTCTTCGAACTTCGTGACAGGGCGCTCGTGAGTCATCGGGGATTCCCAGTCGAGTGCGCTCAAGAGCGGTTCGGCGTTTCCGGTTTCTTCGATCCACTCCGCGTATTCGGCGTGGTCGGTGGCAACGTGGAGGACTCCGCCGGGCTTGAGGCGATTGGCGATCAACGAGAATGTCGGGGCCTGCAACAGGCGACGCTTGTGATGGCGAGCCTTGGGCCACGGATCCGGGAAGAACACCCGCACACCCGTCAGCGACTCGGGGGCAATCATGTTTTCCAGTACATCCATCGCGTCGCCGCGCAGGACGCGGACGTTCGGGATCTCTTCGCGTTCGACCTGCTGGAGGAGTTGCGCGAGCCCGGGGCGGTAGACCTCGATGGCGATGAGATTGACGTGCGGTTCGGCTTTGGCCATCGCAGCGGTGGCGGTTCCGGTGCCCGATCCGATCTCGATGATCAGCGGAGCATCACGTCCGAACCAGGCGGTCGCGTCGAGGGGAGTGTCGGACACATCGGCACCGATAAGCGGCCACTGACGGTCCCAGGACTTCTGCTGTGCGTCGGTCAGCGCACCCCGGCGCGAACGGAAACTTGTCACGCGCGGATGGAGACGGGAACCCTTTGAGTCTTCCGTCTCGCCCGCGTTCGGGGTTGGCAGTGCGTGCTGATCGGCTTCGTTCACGCGTCCATTGTCACGCATGACTGCCGTATAGCGCAGACGGGTCTGAAGTTCGAGTTGAGACTTTCTGGGAAAATTCCGGAGAACGGCCCGCCAAATCGGACAGCCGAACGTGAGATGACCTGCCGGGAACAGCCGTGTCGTCGTAAACCTGACAGAATCTGCCCAGCACGAAGGGGAACGTGGGGTGGGGATGAACACAGGGGAAAATGTGAAGGCGTGGGCTCGGATTGTGCCCGCAGTCTCACTGGACGATGCATGTGTGGCGCCGATGGACGAACTGCGACGGCTTGCTTACCGGTTGATGTCGATCGATCAGCACGCCGCGGAGGCGGTGCATTCGATAGTCGGATCGCTGACCGCACCGTTGCAGGTATTGGTTGCCGGTCGTAGTGGCGTCGGACGGTCCGCGGTGACCCGATTACTCGAGAGTGATGCCTTCGCGAGCCATCGGGTGGGAGGCGCGCCGGTGATTCCGACGGAGACGAGAGCCTTCGACGTGCCCGGTGCGACAGATCCGGATCTGAGCAGCCACTGTGTTGTGGTCGTCGTAGTCGATGCGATCCGAGACGCGGACCGACGCGCAGTCGGCCAGGTGTCCGATCACTGCCTTGCCGTTCTGAACAAAGCCGACCACATCGGTGACGGGTGGGAGGACGCGCTGGCACGTGCGGCCGAGATTTCCGGTGAGCTCTCCGCCGTCACAGTTCCTCTGGTCGCGTTGACCGGACAAGGCCGGGAAGCGCTCTTCGACGAGTTGTCGCCGATTCTCGAGCTGTGGTGGTGGCGCAGAGTAGACGGAATTCGATCGATACTGGCGCGTGTCGCTGCCGGCGCCGAGGTGGGGGAGTCAGCCGGTGCCAGAGATGAGGTCGAACAGTATCTACGGACTGATTCCGGGCTGATCTTTGCCGCGACAGGTGCGCTGACGCGTCCGGAACTGTGTGAATTTGTGGCAGATGCACCTCCTACGCCGACCACAGCGGAGGACGCGCGCAGGTGTGCGCAGTGGTGGGGCGGGCCGACGCAGCGTGAGCATCCCGCCTGGGCTGAGTCGATATCGCTGGTCCACCGGGCGTATGTGAGGCGGTGGGTGCTTCTCGGCGGCGAGCGAGACAGGTCGGAGGTGAGTGCGTGAGCGATGTGGCTTCGGTTCTGCCGGCGGTGGTCCATCCCGTGGTTCGGAGATGGAACCCAGCCGGGTTGTCTGGTGATGTCGATGTGGCGTGGGCTGATGAATCATCAAGTAATGCAAGTGTTTTTGTTCTCGGGCTGCCACGATGTGGTCGCGAAGACGTGGAAAGACACCTTCGCGCGGCGGGCGGATATACGAGCGTCGATCACGCGAGTAACGCCATCATCGTGTTGCTGGTTGTCGACGCGGCCAGCGTGATCGGGCGCGAAGAATTGGAGTTGCTCGACGAATCCGGGGTTGGCGGCTTGCCGTTTGCGGTTGTGATGACCAAAGCGAATGTGAACCCCGACTGGGAATCGGTGCGCGACCGCGACCAGAGAATTCTTGCAGATCACAGCGATATTTACGGTGGGGCGACAATCATCGTCCTGTCCGAAGGTGGTGGCGTCGCGCCGCTGTTCGACGTCATCGACGCAGTCCGCCGACGTGCCGTATCGCAGCCCGGCGGCGGTGTGATCGCGGAAACCCGACGCATGATCGACCTCGAGATCCGAAACCTGCGCGAGAGTGATCCTGGTGCCGAACTGCGTGCGGAGCGCACCGGTTTGCTCACCGACCGTGACGGTCGACGTAGCGAACGACTGGCTCAGATGCGGAGCAGGCTCCAGCGTGCGCGAGCCGAACTTTCGCAGCAGATCGCGGACACCTCTCGAACTACGGTGGCGTCGGCGCGCCTGTGGATCGAGGAGTCTTCCCGCAGTGAACTCGACAGTTTGCCGGGACGCCTGCAACACGAAGTCGAGAGCTACACAGTGGCTTTCGACGCTGCGATAGCCACAGCAGTCGGAATCGGCGAAAGGGGTGGGAGCGTCGCGCTCCCACATTTTCCCGATGACCCGGCAATGCGGCCGCGTGGAAATGAAGAGCGCATCACCGTGTTGGTCGGTGCCTCGGCGGGGCTCGGTTTGGGGCGGATCGCGGTCATTCCGCTGGAGATGGTGCCGGCCCTCGACATAGCGAGCATTCCGGTAACTCTGGTGCTCGGCGCAACCGCTGCGTGGTGGTTGAGCCGCACGAGAAGCATTGCGGCAGATCGGGCGCACGCCCGTGCGTGGCTGGCGGAAACGATGGCCACCGTCCGAGCGCAATGGGAGCAGCGCGTGCTGAACGGTCTCCTTGACGCAGAAGTGGATCTGGGTAGCGCGATCCTGGCGGAGAGCCGCGAGCTGGTTGCGTCGGCGCAAGCGCGAATTGCGGAGATCGACATCGAGCTCCGAGAACTGGGACAGGCACGTTCCGGACAATTGGCCGCGTGTGAACGTGACCTGGCCGTTCTGAACGGCGCCGGGGCCTGAACGAGTTGTCCACAGGCCCCGATTTTTGTCGGTGAATGTCGACGAAAATCTGGTAGTACTGATGAATCTCGGTAGGGGTTGCCGGGGAAGAATCAAGCACAGGGGGAAGTAATGGACGGACTTCTGATCACAGCCGGCGTCGTCGACACGGGGCAGTGCGACGTGGTGGCCGATCATTTGTCGGCAGAAGGCATCGACCCCGCGACTTTCGGGCCGGGAACGGGGACTTTGGACGTCGGGGATCTCACGACAACTCTCGACGCGTTCGATCTGGACGGTGACGGGATCGTCGACAGTCGTGTCGTGTCGACGGACAGTTCCGGCAGTGATGCCGCTGCCATTGTTGTCGTCTCGGATTTCGATCGTGACGGCGCTGCCGACCGCGTCACGATCGTGGAGTCGGACGGAGACTTCGCGGGGTGGGAATGTCATCGAGACGAACAAGGCGTATTGGTGTGGGATCGCATCGATTCTGGCACCCTGTGACACTAGGAGAAGGCACTGAGTGACGTGCGTAAAGGACCGTTCGCCTTGCGATCCGGGACCGTTTGCCTCTATTGGAAGCCGGGTACGCGTTGTGGATACACCATCTGAATCGTTTCTGTGACATTTCTGACCGCACCCGATTACCTGCAGGTGAACAGCCAGCGTTAACCTCAGTACATAGGACACCCGGCGTCCGTGAAATCCACGTGAGTGGATGACGCGGCTGGACCCCGTCGAGAGGGGGACACCGGGATCGACTGGTATCGGGGCGCTGCAGTTCGCATCCGGTGTCACGAGAACCCGGTTCCGGCTCACCCCAGGAGAGTTTGATGACCTCAGCGACCATTCCCGGTCTCAACGGAACTGACGGCACGCCCCCCACGCAACACAAGGAATTGCTTGCATGGGTGCAAGAGGTTGCCGAACTCACCCAGCCCGCTCGTGTCGTCTTTGCAGACGGCTCGGACGAAGAGTGGGACCGGCTTACCAACAAGCTGGTCGAGGCAGGCACTTTCACGCGCCTCAACGACGAGAAGAAGCCGAATTCGTTCCTCGGTAATTCCGATCCTTCCGATGTGGCTCGCGTCGAATCGCGCACCTACATCTGCTCGAAGGAAGAAATCGACGCAGGCCCCACCAACAACTGGATGGACCCGTCGGAGATGCGCACCCTCATGGGTGGCCTGTACAGCGGTTCCATGCGTGGACGCACCATGTACGTCGTGCCGTTCTGCATGGGTCCTCTCGATGCCGAGGATCCGAAGCTGGGAGTCGAGCTCACGGACTCCGAGTACGTGGTTGTCTCCATGCGCGTCATGACCCGCATGGGCAGCAAGGTTCTCGAGAAGCTCGGCACCGACGGATTCTTCGTCAAGGCGCTGCACTCCTTGGGCGCTCCGCTCGCCGATGGCGAAGCCGATGTTGCGTGGCCGTGCAACGACACCAAGTACATCACTCACTTCCCCGAGGATCGTGAGATCTGGAGCTTCGGTTCCGGCTACGGCGGAAACGCTCTCCTGGGCAAGAAGTGCTACTCGCTGCGTATCGCTTCGGCAATGGCGCACGACGAGGGCTGGCTGGCCGAGCACATGCTCATCCTCAAGCTGATCTCCCCCGAGGACAAGGCGTACTACATCGCGGCGGCATTCCCGTCCGCGTGTGGCAAGACCAACCTCGCGATGATTCAGCCGACCATTCCCGGCTGGCGCGCCGAGACCCTCGGTGACGACATCGCGTGGATGCGTTTCGGTGACGACGGACAGCTGTACGCCGTCAACCCCGAATTCGGTTTCTTCGGCGTGGCACCGGGCACCAACTGGTCCTCGAACCCCAACGCGATGCGCACCATCGACCAGGGCAACACGGTCTTCACCAACGTTGCACTGACCGACGACGGCGACGTCTGGTGGGAGGGTCTCGAAGGCGATCCGCAGCACCTGATCGACTGGAAGGGCAACGAGTGGACGCCTGAGTCCGGCACGCAGGCCGCTCACCCCAACTCGCGTTACTGCACCCCGATGTCGCAGTGCCCGATCATGGCTCCCGAGTGGGACGACCCGAAGGGCGTGCCGATCTCGGCAATCCTGTTCGGTGGACGTCGTAAGACGACGGTTCCGCTGGTCACCGAGGCTCGCGACTGGCAGCACGGCGTCTTCATGGGTGCCACGGTCGGCTCCGAGCAGACCGCAGCAGCCGAAGGCCAGGTCGGTACGGTTCGCCGCGATCCGATGGCAATGCTTCCGTTCCTCGGCTACAACGTGGGTGACTACTTCCAGCACTGGATCGACCTCGGCAAGTCTGCCGACGAGTCCAAGCTGCCCAAGGTCTTCTACGTGAACTGGTTCCGCCGCGGCGACGACGGACGCTTCCTGTGGCCAGGCTTCGGTGAGAACTCTCGCGTCCTGAAGTGGATCGTCGAGCGTATCGAGCACAAGGCTGCCGGAATCGACACCCCGATCGGCGTCGTTCCCACGGGATCGGCTCTCGACATCGACGGCCTGGACGTGTCGGATGCCGACATCACCGAGGCCCTCGCTGTGAACATCGACGAGTGGAAGGCCGAGATCCCGCTGATCGAGGAGTGGTTCGACTTCGTCGGCGAGAAGCTGCCTACCGGCATCCGCGACGAGTTCGAAGCTCTGAAGCAGCGCCTGGGCTGAGTCCCTCGCTATTTCAGTTCTTGTGACCCGAATGCCGCATCTGATCGACCGGATGCGGCATTCGGCGTTCCGGGAGATATTTTCGGGTAGTTCTGGGGTCTTAACCGGCCCGGTTGAGCTATAGGACACATCGAATGATGCAATAACCTCATCAAGGAAACGACCCGGTCGACACTGCGGCCGCATGGAGGTACGGAAATGACCGGAATTTACAACGACGTCACCGAGTTGGTCGGGCGCACCCCGCTGGTGCGACTCAACCGCTTGACCGACGGACTCGGAGCGCAGGTTGTAGCGAAGCTCGAGTTCTACAACCCAGCCAACAGCGTCAAGGACCGGATCGGTGTGGCGATCATCGACGCCGCCGAGAAGTCCGGCGCTCTCAAGCCCGGCGGAACCATCGTCGAGGGCACCAGTGGCAACACCGGTATCGCACTCGCCATGGTCGGTGCTGCTCGCGGCTACAAGGTCATCCTGACCATGCCGGAGACGATGTCCACCGAGCGTCGCGTCATGCTGCGCGCCTACGGTGCCGAAATCGTGCTGACCCCGGGTGCCGACGGAATGGCAGGCGCAGTCGCCAAGGCCAAGGAAATTGTCGAGCAGACCGAAAACGCCGTATCGGCCAACCAGTTCGGTAACCCGGCGAACCCCGCCATCCACGAGGCCACCACCGGCGAAGAGGTGTGGGCGGACACGGACGGTGCCATCGACATCTTCGTCGCCGGTATCGGTACCGGTGGAACTCTCACCGGCGTCGGCCGGACCCTCAAGTCGCGCAAGCCCGGCGTCAAGATCGTCGGCGTCGAGCCTGCTGATTCCCCGATCCTGACCGGTGGCCAGCCTGGCCCCCACAAGATCCAGGGCATCGGCGCGAACTTCGTGCCCGACGTCCTCGATCGTGAGATCTACGACGAGATCGTCGACGTCAAGTTCGACGACGCAGTCACCACCGCGCGCGCATTGGGCACCGACGAGGGCATCCTCGGTGGCGTCTCCTCCGGAGCCAACGTCTGGGCCGCACTCGAACTGGCGAAGCGTCCCGAGAACGCCGGCAAGTTGATTGTTGTTGTCGTGCCCGACTTCGGTGAGCGTTACATCTCCACCCCGCTGTTCGAACACATCCGGGACTGAGGTTCGTGAGTATCCTCGGCGTCATTCGCGAGGACCTGCAGGCTGCGCGCGGTCAGGATCCTGCCGCGCGCAGCAATGTGGAGAATGCCCTCGTTTACTCAGGGCTGCATGCCATCTGGTCGCACCGGATCGCGCACAAGATGTGGGCTGTGCCCGCTCTGCGCGGCCCGGCGCGGGTGTTGTCGCAGCTGACACGTTTTGCCACCGGCATCGAGATCCATCCCGGCGCGACCATCGGTCGACGGTTTTTCATCGACCACGGCATGGGCGTCGTGATCGGGGAGACTGCTGAGATCGGCAACGATGTCATGCTCTATCACGGTGTCACGCTCGGCGGCCGGTCACTCGAGCAGGTCAAGCGTCATCCGACGCTCGGCGATCGGGTCACCGTTGGTGCGGGTGCCAAGATCTTGGGGCCTGTTGTCATCGGTGAGGGTAGCGCTATCGGTGCCAATGCTGTTGTGACGCGTGATGTTCCGGCCGATTCCATTGCAACGGGTATTCCCGCAGTGGCTCGGCCGCGGACCGCCAAGGAGAAGTTGGTGGATCCGAACAGTTACATCGATCCTGCGATGTACATCTGAACTCTGTTCTCTCGGTGGCCGCTCCTCGTTTCGACGGTGGGGCGGCCATCGGTGTCTGATCAGGCGCGCGTCAGGCGCCACCCGCGACGGCCGAGTACGGCGGCGGTCAGAGCGCCCAAGGCTGCTCCGATCAGGGGATAGGCGGCGAGAATCAACCACCGGGGCGAGGTATCGGGGAGTGCTCTGAAGGAGATGTCCAGCGTCGACTCGTAGTCCCGGCTCATCTGCACACTAGTTAGCGGTGCGTACCCTCCCTGGAACACGATGTTGTCGTCCGAACTGGTCATCACGTCGATTGCAACGCCCACCAGGGGAATTCCGCCGACAATAAATCCCAGAACCATGAGTACAACGACCAGAACGCGCATCAACCGAGAGTATCGGCTTTCAGACCGTGATCGACGGTTCTTCCGGAGTCGAGAGCGTCAGGATTGCTCGTACGACGCGTGGACTCTGCTCGAGTGTGCGCTCGAGGTCGCGCAGCGTGTGGGCTACTCGCGATTCGGCGTAGTCCCCGACGACGTCGATGCTGGCAACGAGGTACACCTGCCGCGGCCCCAGGTATTCCATGCGCAGGAACGTGATTCGGTTGACGTCGGGTAGTTGTGTCAGCGCTTTGATGCCGGCGGCACGCAGGGTTGGTGACGCTTCCTCGCCGACCAGGAATCGTCGGTTGCGGTCGATCAGGATGATCGCGATGACGCCCAGGAGGATGCCGACGAGGATGGATCCCAGTGCGTCGGGGATCGGTGATCCGGTGATCTGGTGCAGCAGGACGCCGGCAAAGGCAATGATCAAACCGATAAGTGCCGCAGCATCTTCGGCGAATACGGCCCGGGTTGTGGGGTCGGACGTGTTGAGGGCTTGGGTGAGAACGTCACTGTTGACGGCTGATGCTTCTGCCCGCAATTGCTTGTAGGCCTGACGGAACGAGATGCCCTCGAGGATGAAGGAGACTCCGAGAACCGCGTAGGCAACCCCGAAATCGGTGGCTGGTTCCGAATGAAAGAGTTCCTGGATTCCGTGGGTGATCGACACTCCGGCGCCGAGCGCAAAGAGGCCGAGGGCCGCGAACATCGACCAGATGTACGCTTCGCGACCGTAGCCGAGGGGTTGTTCGCGGTCGGGTATGCGCTTGGAGCGTCGGTTGGCGATCAGGAGCAGGATCTCGTTGCCGGTGTCGGCCCAAGAGTGTGTGGCTTCGGCAACCATCGACGCTGATCCGGTGACGACCGCGGCTGCTGTTTTTGCTCCGGCAATCAGGGCGTTTGCGGCAAATGCCAGTACAACGGTGGTGGTGCTCTCGTCGGCCGATGCTTCGGTTTCGGTGGTCACGGAGCTAAGGCTAGGCCCGTGCGGACGGTTTTGTGTGGCGACTGTCGTTCGGATAGCTGTCCACATGTTGAAACCCGCTGAGTCGGGCTAGCACTCAGCGGGTTTCCGGTGGTTATCCCGGCGTCCTGGCTCAGGAGCCGAAGGGAAGGGTTCCCGGGGGGATCTGGTATCCACTGCTGCCGACGGAGGCGCTGCCCCAGAGTGCGAGGAAAGCGTTGATGGCGTTGGTGAGCATATGAATGTCCTTTGTGAGACGACTGATTCGCTTTCGACGGTACCGGGCGAGCCTGAGCAATTGCTGTAAGTGAGCACCCTTTTCATGAAGTGAGCACCCCTTCCGTTGTGCTGGAAGGGGTGCTCACCGTGCAGAAAGGGTGTTGGGTCAGCTCGTGTACCCGGGCGGCATGAGCACGGACTTGGTCTCGCAGAAGGCTTCGAGGCCCTCGGGTCCGTTCTCGCGGCCGATGCCGGAGTTCTTGTAACCGCCGAACGGTGAGCCGGCGTCGAAGGCGTACCAGTTGATCGCGTAGGTGCCCGTACGGATTTGCGCGGCAATCTCGAGGCCGTGATCGATGTCGGTGGTCCAGACGGATCCGGCGAGACCGTAGTCGGAATCGTTGGCGATCTTGACGGCCTCGTCCTCGGAGTCGTACGGAATCACCGAGAGCACGGGGCCGAAGATCTCTTCGCGGGCGATGGTCATGGAGTTGTCGACGTCGGCGAAGATGGTCGGCTCGACGTACCAGCCCTTGTCGAGTCCCGCGGGACGGCCGCCGCCGAGGACCAGTCGAGCGCCCTCTTCCTTGCCCTTGGCGATGTAACCTTCGACGCGCTCGCGCTGCTTCTCGGAGATCAGCGGGCCGAGCTGAGATGCCGGATCGGACGGATCGCCGACGGTCATGTAACCGGCCGCGGTCTTGAGACCTTCGATGACCTCGTCGTAACGTGAACGGGGAGCGAGGATTCGGGTCTGCGCGACGCACGCCTGACCGGTGTTCATGAGGCCGGACATGACGAGCATCGGCATTCCGGAGGCGAGATTGGCGTCCTCGAGGATGATGGCGGCGGACTTGCCACCGAGTTCGAGGGAGCAGCGCTTGAGGTTCTGCGCGGCGATGGCGCCGATCTTGCGGCCGACGGCGCTGGAGCCGGTGAAGGTGATCTTGTCGATGTCAGGATGCGAGACCAGGTATTCGCCGGTCTCGGCTCCGCCGGGGAGCACGGAGATGACGCCTGCGGGAACGCCGGCCTCAGCGAAGATCTCCGCGATCACGTGCACCGAGAGCGGTGACTCGGGAGCCGGTTTGAGCAGGACGGTGCAGCCGGCGAGCAGCGCGGGGGCCAGCTTGTTGATCGCGAGGAACAACGGAACGTTCCAGGCGAGAACCGCTGCGACAACACCAACGGGTTCGCGGGTGACCTTGGTCTGCCCGAAGACGCCGGTGCGCTTTTCCTCCCACGCGAACTTGTCGGCCAGTTCGGAGTAGAAGCCGAGCGTCGCCATCGACGGGGTCTGCTGCATCATGCCGACCATGGCGGGCGGCTGGCCCATCTCGCTGGAGATGAGCTGGTTGAGATCTGCGCTTCGCTCTTCGAGGAGCTTGGCGGCCTTCGCGAGGATCGCGCCCCGCTCGGCCGGTGTGGTCTTGGCCCACGGTCCGTTGTCGAAAGCGTTGCGCGCAGCGGAGACTGCGGCGTCGATGTCTGCCGGAGCGGCGACGGGACAGCTTCCGACGCGCTCCTCCGTTGCCGGTGAGAACACCTCGAGAATCTGGTCGGTGGCGGGGGCTACCCATTCGCCGCCGATGTAGAGCTTGTCGTAGTTCGTCATCACAATCTTTCCTCGGTGTTGTCGGTCTCGCGCTCTGGTGCCATATCGATGAAACTGGTGAAGCCGTAACGCTCGTGGGGTCCGATGGCAGCGACCTCGAAAAGTCCTGTGCCGTCGAAGGTTTCATTCCCCTCGGTGAGATGGAACTTGCTGAGGTTGTCCACGGGGGAGAACATGCGCTGCATGGGTTCGAATTCGTGGACCTTGTGCCGTAGCCCTTGGACAACCAGTTCGCCTTGCCACATGCCGTGGCGCCAGTCCTGCTCGAGGCCGTACCCGGTGCCGATGCCGATGTGGTTGGCCAGCAACAGTTCACAGTCGACGGTCAGGACCTCTCCGCTGGGGCGGTGGAACGTGAGGGTGGCTCCGGTGACGTCGCGGGTGGCGGGGCAGAAGATCAGGTTGTGCTCGGGCCTGCCGAGCCATTCCGGATCGCGTCCTTCCTCCGGCCAAATTCGCATCGCTTCCTCGACGATGCGACGGCCTTGCTCGTCCTCCTGCATGATGACCGAGATGGTGAAATCGTCGAATTGCATGACGGAGTACACCCAGAAGAAGTTCTGGATACCGTCGACGGCGCGTCGGCCGGGTGGCTCGGCTTCACCGACCGGGCGCACTCCCCAGGAGCGGTCACGATTGCCGCGCCAGGTGTCGGGGTCGATCGAGAGCTCCTCCCCGTCGACGGTCAGTTGGCCCGTCCACGTTCCGGTTTGCAGGAAGCGGGAGGTGTCGAAGGTGATGCGTTCGAGTTGGCGTCGAAAGTGCTTGGGCTCGAGTGCCGCCGGGATGGTGGCGTCGAAGGTGATGTCGAAGGAGAGGTCGTATTCGCTGCCGGGTTCGAGAACGACGCGCAGTTTCTGCAGACCTTCCAGGACCTCGATGCGCAGTGGTCCGACCGTGGTGTCGGTGCGATCGGCGCCCAGAGCTTTCGACATGCGGGCCACGATGTGATGTTCGCCGTGACGCAGGACCGCAAAGCCGTCCATGACACCGAGATTGGGGTACTGGCCCAGGCCGACGATGAGAAACGTGTCGTTGTTGCCGGTGGGGTAGCAGTTGAAGTAGTAGCGGTCGTAGAAGTTTCGGTCCGAGGTGGCGACGTGGCGGACCGGTTCCGCGATCTGGTGAATGGGGTAATCGTCCATCGGCGACAACATTGTCACTTCACCCTCTCCCAGTAGGTGCCGTCGAGCATCGCAGCGAGCGATGCGCGGTGCATGATCATGTCGTCGGGGTCGGCGGGTTGCTCGGCTTGCCCGAAAGCTATGGCGCGGGCCTGAATTCGCCACATGATTACCGCCTGGCGCAGCGCGGCATAGGTGACGTAGAACTCCAGATCGTGTGGCGTGTGACCGGTGATGTCGGCATAGGTTGCCGCGATGTCCGGCAGTCGAAGGAAGTCAGGCAGGCCGGGCAGGTTTGCCAACCCGGCGATGTCCTCGAAGAACCTGTGCAGGAACGCCATCCAGCCCAGGTCCATCTCACGCGGGCCGAGAGTTGCCATTTCCCAGTCGAGTACGGCGACCGGGGCAAAGTCCTGATACATGACGTTGCCGATGCGTGAGTCGCCCCAGCAGAGCACTGCCGGCGAATCGTCGGCGGGATTGTGTGCTTCGACCCAGTCGAGGGCCCGTTCGATGAGCGGCGATCTGACACCGTCCTTGACGACCCACTCGTAGTATCCGCGCTGCTCGGCGATGTGCGCCGAGAATGCCTCTCTAGCGGTCGGTCCCGAACCAGGCAACTGAAGGAAATCGAAGCGCTCGATCGGATTGTCGATGGCGTGCAATTGCGCCAGGATGTCGACCGAGTTCTGCTGCAGGCTCTTTCGCTGCGCTGGGGACGCTTCGGTGACCCACGATCCGAAGTTGTACGGCATGACGTCTGGCGGCACGTCACCGGAGATTCGTTCCATGACGAAGAACGGCGCACCCAACGCCTCCGGTTCGGACTCGGACCAGTACACCGCAGGGACGGGCACGGCGGAGTGCTCGCGCACCTGCGCCATGGTGCGGAACTGGGATTCGAGGTCGTAGGTCGGAAACACCGGCATGGTGGTCTCCGCCGGGGCGACACGGGCGACCAACGGATGATGATCGCCGTCCCAGGTTGCGTCGAAGAGGATGGTTTCGCTCGACATGCCGTTGGCTGCGGGCAGGGTGACGTCGGCGACGGTCACGGTGGATCCGGCCGGCACCTTCCCGGCCATCCAGCGTTCCAGGCGTTCACGGAGGTCTTCGGTATCGCGGAGGGAATCACTTGGTCGGGCGACCTGGGCGTGATGCTCGGCTTCGGTCGAGGAAACATCTGGGCTCACGGTCACCTCCTTCCCGCTTGTGTCACGTGCAATGCCCGCGACGGTGTGAGTCAGAACACTAAAACACGTTACAGAAATTGGGAACAGGTGGCACCCGTTTAGTGGGACTCCCTGCGGATTTCTCGGAGAAGAACGCGTGTCAGATGGCGGCGACGAGCGACAGGAGCCCTGCGCCGGTCAGAGTTCCGCGCTCGCCCAACTCGGCCGGGACGATTCTCAAGTCCTCGATGAACGACAAACGGGCATGTCGGGCAGCCGATTCCCGGAGTGGTACCCACAAGGGCTCGCCGGACTGGGCAAAACCACCGCCCACCACCGCAAGATTCACATCCAGCAGTGCCGCAGCCGATGCGATGGCAATTCCCAGCGCAGTTCCGGCGCGATGCAGCGCAGCTCGGGCGAGTGCATCGCCGCGGCGGGCGTCGCCGGCAAGTTCGAGGCCGGTGGCGCCGATCCACCCCTGAGCGCGAGCCCAGCGAACCGCCGCCGGACCGCTCGCCATTGTCTCGAGGCAGCCGACGCCACCGCACGAGCAGAGTTCGTCGGTTCCAGGAACAACAAGATGCCCGATGTGGCCGGCATTTCCCGTACGACCAGGTGCGATGTGACCGCCCAGAACAACTCCGCCGCCGACGCCGGTGGAAACGACCAGACTCAACAGGTCCGGGGTTCCGCGGCCGGCACCGTGGTGATGTTCGGCCAGTGCGGCAGCGGCTCCGTCCATGGCCAGCGTGGTTCGGGCGCCAGGAAAGAGGGCACCTACCGCGTCGACCAGCGTGAATCCGGACGCCCACTCGTTAATGTTGATGGGGGCGACAACACCGCTGGCGGTATCGACCGGCCCGGCGCAGGCGATCCCGACGGCGTCAACCGCGCGTCCGTCGGCGATGCTCTCCAGTAGTGCCGCGCACGCCGCCCAGGCGCCCGTTTCCGGCGTGGGAACCGTGCGGAATTCGGGAACACGGCCGTCCTCGGAAACCACGCCGGCAGCCATCTTGGTGCCGCCGACGTCGAGGGCGAGGCGAATCATGTCAACGCTTCTCGAGAACCACGACGAGGTTGCTCACGAGGATTTCGCGAAGGCCGGGAACGCGAACCATCCACCACGCCCAGGACGGGTGGTACCGGGGGATCGCGGCGAGCAGTGTGCCTTGGCCTGTTCCGCGGGCCCAGCGCAAGCCGTCGGTGGCACCCACTTTGAACAGGGACTCCCCGTATTTGTTCTTCGGTTCGCGGCCGGTTGTGCGGCGGTACCGCTTGGCTGCGTATTCACCGCCGAACGCGTGCCACGGCCCGGTCTCGTGCCCGCCGAACGGACCCCACCACAGGGTGTACGAGAGGACCATCAGTCCGCCGGGTTTGGTGACGCGCAGCATTTCCTCCGCCATGAGCCACGGCTCGCTGACATGTTCGGCCACGTTCGAGGAGAAGCAGATGTCGACCGACGAATCCCGGAACGGCAAAGCCAGCCCGGATCCGCGCACCGCCCCGCCGACGGTCAAGCCGGCAGCGTGCATTTCCGACGGATCGGGTTCGACTGGGATGTAGCGGGCACCGGCAGCTTGGAACACTTCCGCGAAGTAGCCGGGTCCGCCGCCGACATCGAGGACGGTGAGGCCGTCGAGCGTGTGACCGGTGTGACCTTCATGCAGGTCGGAGATCAATTCGACGGAATCGCGAGCGAGCGCGCCGTAAAAGATGTCGGGTGCGGTCTGCTCGTGACGGAAGTCGCTGAGCAAGCTGACGGATCGTTTGAGGGTCGCCCGTCGGCCGAAAATGCGGGTCACTGCGGGCTTGGTCACGAGAATCAACTTTAGCGACCGCGCTTTCGGGTCCACGAACACCGTCAAATTCACCGTGAGGAGCGCGGCAATACGGACGCGGAAACAGTTAGGGTGTTCCGCAGGGTTACCGACCGGTCAGGGTGGGCATCCCCCGCAGGACCACTCGCATCCGCGGCGGGTCACCGACGAAGTCTAGGGAGTAACGCACGTGCACGAGGTTCTGTTGCTCTGTTGGCGCGACACCGGGCATCCGCAGGGCGGCGGAAGCGAGCGGTACCTCGAGCAGGTCGGAACCCAGCTGGCGGCGCGCGGTATCAAGGTGACTTTGCGGACGGCGTCCTACCCGGGTGCGCCCGCGACAGAGACCCGCGACGGCATCACCATCAGCCGGTCCGGTGGACGGTTCAGCGTGTACCCGCGGGCCCTGGCTGCGATTGCGGCAGGCCGGTTCGGATTCGGTTCGCTCAAAGGCATTCGCCCCGACGCTGTCATCGACACTCAGAACGGGATTCCCTTTTTCTCGAAGATGGTGGCCGGCGCTCCGGTCACGCTGCTCGTGCATCATTGCCACCGCGAACAGTGGCCGGTCGCAGGCACACTCGTCGGGCGGATCGGATGGTGGGTGGAATCGCGCCTGTCGCCGAAGCGTCACAGCGATAACCAGTACTTGACGGTCTCGCTGCCCTCGGCCGAAGAGTTGGTGGATCTGGGCGTTGATCGTGATCGAATTGCCGTGGTACGCAACGGCGCAGATCGCGTTCCGATGGGCGTCGACGCGGGTGGTTCGATCACGCGGGCGAGCCGGCCCACCATGTCGGTACTCTCACGGTTGGTGCCGCACAAGCAGATCGAAGACGCACTCGAAGCGGTTGCGACACTTCGCCCGACAGAACCCGAACTTCACCTCGACGTCATCGGTGGCGGTTGGTGGGAGCAGAACTTGCGTGATCGCGCTGCCGAACTCGGGATCGGTGACGCGGTGACATTTCACGGGCACGTCGACGAGTCCCGCAAACACGAACTGTTGGCGCAGTCCTGGATTCACCTCATGCCTTCACGCAAGGAAGGGTGGGGTCTCGCCGTCATCGAGGCTGCGCAACACGGGGTTCCGACTGTCGGTTACCGCAGTTCCAAAGGGTTGACGGATTCCATCGTCGACGGCGTGACGGGTCTGCTGGTTGGCGGCGAAAGTGTCGGCGATGGCGACGTCGCGGAATTGACCCAGGCCGCAGGCACCTTGCTGCGTGATCATGAACTGCGGACAGTGCTCGGCGAGAAAGCCCGAGTATGGTCGAGCGAATTCTCGTGGGAGCAAACGGGAACCGGTGTTTTCGAGGTTCTGTCGGCGACGACGGTCGGGCGACGCGTGTCAGGGCTTGTCACGTCGCGCGAGTCGAATCCTGTTCTGGTTCAGTCCGAGCGCGAGTAGGGCCACGATTCCCGTCGCTACCCAGGCGATGTGGGCGAGCGTGACGATGGTCCGCGACGATGTCGAAGCCTGGTGCGTCGCACTGTCTCCGGGTACCCGGTACAGCTCGAGGTAGTCGTCCGCGAACACTCTCTCCAGGTTGTGCAGCGCCGCCTCGCCGGATCGGCCAGGGGTGTCGAGTTCTACCAGTATCCAGCTCACACCCAGAGCAGCGAGTTCGGTGCTGCTTGCGCCCGTGAGCAGGAGTTCCTCGACCTGGGCGGCGCGCGTTCCCTCGCCGCCGACAGAGCCGCCGGCCACGATCAGTTCGCCGGTCTGCAATACGTCGAGCGGGAGAAAACGGGGCGCCGGATCGAGGACCGGAGCATCACCGGTGTAGGAGAAGGCCCGGAACATTCCGGCGGGAAGCACTGCCACATCACCGGTTTCGTCTCGTAGTTGCTCGGCGACGGTGGTCCAGGACTGTGGATACTGCACCGGCTTCAGGGCGCCGCCGACGCCCCAGGCAAGGTCGGGCAGAGCCATCATCGTGACGACAACGGCGGCGATCGACCAGGTCGGTCGCGCAAGAGTGAAGCGGTTCTGAGCCCACATCACACCCGCCGCCGCGGACAGTGCGTAGAACGGTGCCGCCAACGCCACCCATTTCTGGGAATCGCGGAGCAGGCCTGCACCGGAGAAGTATTCGACCGACCAGCGCCCAGCACTCAGACCCCATGATGTCGCGCCGAGCGCCGGCGCGAGTACCGCGACAAGTGCCAGTACCGCCAGAGCGGAAATCACAGGATTGCGACGCCGTCGCCACAGCGCAGGGATACCGCTGAGCACCACGGTCAGGAGCAGCAGCGTCCCGAGCACTGCGAAGAGTGTTGTGCGAGAGTTCGGGACGGCAGCCGAGTTCCAGACACCACCCAACCCGGCGAGGCTGCCGAGCGTTCCGAGCCCGGGTTCCGCTCGGGCGGCGAAGGCTGCCACACCGGCCGGATCGGAACCGTCGGCGGCGCCGCTCGACAGAAATGTTGCCGCGAGCCACGGCGACGCAGTGATCAGAAAGAGCGCGAAGACGCCGCTGACGCGTCGTAGAACCGACGTTCGCCCGCCAGGGGAGGCTACGACCACCAACGCGGTTGTCAGTCCGAGGAGCGCGCCGGTAGGTGTCAGACCCGCGAATGCGAGAGTTGCGGCAACGGCCCACCAGGCGCCGGGCTGAGCGCGTCGTACACCGATGCCCGCGATCACGATCCAGGGCAACGCGCCGTAACCGGCCAGCAGGCTCCAATGTCCTTGCAGCAGGCGCTCGGCCACGTACGGGTTCCACAGCATGACCGTCGACGCCACCAGTTGCGGCCCGAGGCCGGCTGTCGGCAGAACGATTGCGACCAGGCGGGCAGCGCCCCAACCCGCCAGCCACAGTGCAGCGAGAAGCAGAGCCTTCACCACCAGCCCACCGTCGACGAAAGTGCTCAATGCCGCGATCAGCGCATCCTGTGGAACGGCCCGGGCGGCGGCGTCGGTGAGTCCGAGTGCGGAGTCGGTGAGGTACGACCGGGGGGTGCTGACTGCGTCGCGCAGCAGTAGATAGCCGGGACCGAGCAGTGGTCCGAGGATCAACAATGACAACGCCAGGCTGTACATCGCGGCCACGAGGCTGTGGTGTTTCGGCCGCACTGTCATGACGGGCACGATACGTGGTGCATCATTGGTCGCATGGCCCGCCAACCTCTTGATCGTTCCGCTGCGGCCGGGGTCAGTATGGTGTTGGCCGGTTCGATGACGGCAAATGTTGCGTCGTACCTGCTGGCCTGGTTGGCAAGTAGATGGCTGGGTCCGGCGGGGTACGGGGAATTCGCGAGTCTTCTCGCCGCGCAGTTGGTGCTGGCGGTGCCGGCGTTGGCGCTGCAGACGGTGGTCGCCCGAGAGGCTGTGCGCGGCAAGAGCGCTGACACATTGCGATCGCTCGGGTACAGGTGCGCGGCAATCGTGGCTGTTCTTGCGGTGGCGCTGGCCCCGGCGCTGGCGTGGCTGCTCGACACCGGATTGGTGGCGGCGTTCTCCGCTTTGGTGACGGCGCCGATGCTGGTGCTGCTGGCTACGGAACAGGGATTGTTGCAGGGGCACGGCCGGTTTGGCGTGCTCAGTGCGGTGCTGGCAGGTGCCGGTGTGATGAAAGTTCTTCCCGCAGTGGCAGTTCTGGCACTGGGCGGAGCCGCGGCCGCAGCGCTGGTAGCAAGCGCGGCTGGCACTGCGGTGCTGGTGGCGGTTGTCCGGATACTGGACCGAAATGCCCCGGTGAGCGAGAACGCGACGTTGCGGATCGGCGTTGTGTCCGTGCTCGCGGCTTCCCAGGTTCAGCTCGCCCTGATCGCGTTGTCGTCACTCGACCTGTTGATCGTGCGCGTGGTTCTGAGCGAATACGACGCGGGTGTGTACGCACTGGGCGCTGTCGCAACCAAAGCCGCGTTCTGGTTGCCGCAAGCCGTTGGTGTTGTCCTGTACCCGAAGATGGCAAATCCGGCGCAGTCGGCGCAGGCGGTTCGCACAGCGTTAGCTGTATTGGTGGGAATCGGAGCCGTACTGGTGCTGGGCGCGGCTCTCGCCGGTCCGTTGGTACCGATCCTGGTGGGCGACGCCTACGCTGCCGTCGCGCCGATGCTGTGGGCCTTTGCACTGCACGGGGCCGTCCTCGCCGTGCTGCAGTGCGCCCTGCTGTCTGCAATCGCGTCGGAACGTACAAGAGTTGCCGTGCTCGCGTGGATCGGATTGGCCGTCGAAGCCGTCGTGATGCTCCTGTGGGCAACGACGCCGGGTCAGTTGATCGGGACTGCGGTTGTGGTCGCGTCGGTGACAGCTGCGGCAGTGTCCGTTGCTGCTGTGCGCAGTGCAGACCGGGCAAGCACGAGCTAGCACCGCCGGTACGAAGCGAGCACCCCTTCCGACTAGCGGGAAGGGGTGCTCGCTTCGTACAACCTGTGCCAGGTTCAGCTTCACGGAACGTGTGCCAGGTTCACTGGCGACGTGTTATTCCTTGCGCAGATCCGGACGCGGGATCACCTGGGTGTCGTCGTTGGTCCAGTCGTGCTCGCCGGGAGCGGGGGAACCGGCTCCGCTCGGGCTCTGGCCACCGCCGGCGTGTGCCGGTGCCGGGGTTCCGCCCTTGCCGCCGCGCACACCGAGGAAGATGCCGGCGATCAGAGCGATCACGCCGAGGACGCCGGCAACGATCGGAACGGTGCGGCCGACGAGGTTGAGCGTGTCGATACCGTCCTGCGCCTGCTGGATCTGGTACTCGATGGTCTCTTCGTCGAACGGAAGCGTGACGTTGAGGACGTCGACGTCGACGGAGTTCTTGTTGCGGCCGTAGTACTGGTGCAGCTGCTCCTGGCCCTTGATGACAACACCGGTCTTGGGCTCGACCCACAGGTCACGGACGTTGGTGTACCAACGCGTCATCGTGACGGGGGTGGTGCCGCCGGGAACGCCCCAGGTGTCGGCAGGCAACGTGAGCTTGTTCGAAGGCGAGTTGACGACCTTGGACAGGTCGACGGGCTCGATGGTCTGGTTGAAGTGGTAGACCTTCATGCCGTTGATCTCGGTCTCTTCGACGAAGTTGATGTCGTACGTCGCGCGAGCATTGAGATCGAAGTAGGGGTAGGTCTGCTGTTCCGTGTTGAACGGGAACTTGTACTGCAGACCGTCGCGGGAAACTTCGTCCGCCGGCTGATCAGCGGACGTCTGGATCGTTCCGACCGGATCGTTGGTCGGCATCGAGCTGACGCGGTCCAGGGTGACGGTGTCCACGGTTGCCGTCAGCAGGCCGCTCTCGCCCTGCTTGTCCGTGCGGATGACGGACTGGCCGGCCTGGACGGTGATGTCGTCGGCGTCGGACGGTTCCTGTGTCGTGACGTAGCGCTGAGCGACGATCGGGACGTTCTTGTCGACCTGAGCCTTACCGGCGAGGAGTGCGGCGGAGTTGAGGACGCTGCCGTTACCCGTGGCGATGGTCGTGACCTCGAGGTCGAGCGGCGTCTTCTCCAGCTTGCCGACCATGTAGGTAGGAATGAGAACAGCGATGGCCAAGAGGAAGGCGCCGAGACCTACCAGAATGCAAGGAAGTATCCGGCTCGACCCTGAGCGTTCCGCCATGCTGGGACTCCTACCCGTTAGTAGTTTAGACGTGGTGCAACCTGCACAATATGAGTTGCGCAGGCCGTATGGGGTCACAGTAGAACCCATGTGTGGCAGAACACTAACAGTCCAGCGGCCCGGTTTGTCGCTTGAGGTGGTGAATTGGCCTGGCATTTTTTTACAGGGCGTCCGGATGGTTTAGGGCGAACGCACTCCGGTGCACACTTATCCGTGATGATGAGTCCCGTGAATTCTTCTTCTGCCGTCCCGCCGCAGGCCCGTGGCTTTGTTCCGGCCTTGGACGGTATGCGAGGTTTGGCAGCGCTCGGTGTTCTCGTGACACACGTCGCCTTCCAGACGGGTGAAGCTCAGTCGGGTGCGATCGGCCGGGCTTTCGGACGGCTCGACCTTGCTGTCGCCGTGTTCTTCGCACTGTCCGGTTTTCTGTTGTGGCGTCCCCATGCGGCCGCTGCCCGCGGAATCGGACGGCCACAGGCCACCGTGCGGTACTGGATATCCCGAGCGACGCGCATTCTCCCCGCGTACTGGGTGGCAGTGACGCTTATTCTCTTGTTCCTGCCAGGCGCCGGCGGCGGTTATCAGGTGTGGCTCGCGAACCTCGGCCTGGTACAGGTCTTTGTTCCGCTCACCCTCACCGAGGGGCTCACACAGATGTGGAGCCTGTCGGTGGAGGTGATGTTCTATCTGTTGCTGCCGTTGTTCGCGGTTCTCCTGGTACGTCTGCGTGGGAGCAGTGCGCGGTTCCGGATCCCGCTGTTGACCGCCGTCTCGGTGCTGGCTCTCAGTTGGGCGTTCCTCCCGGTTCCTGCGCCCGATTTCATCCATCACGACAATTGGCTGCCGGGGTACCTGCCGTGGTTCGGGGTCGGCATGGTGTTGGCGGAACTCGCCGTCGGGGCTTCGACGTGGGTGCATCGTCTGGCGCACCGACGGCTTCTGTTGACCGGCGTGGCGTTGGTGGCGTTTGTACTCTCGTGCACCGACCTCGCCGGACCCGAAGGTTTGGTACGGCCGGAACCCTGGCAGTTCGCCGTCAAGATCGCGCTCGGTGCGATCATCAGCTTTTCCCTGATCGCACCGTTGGTTCTGCGGGACGAGGCGCAGCACCGGTTCCTGGCAAGTCCGTTTGCCTTGGCGATCGGTCGCTGGTCGTACGGAATCTTCATCTGGCATCTGGCAGTGCTCAATGCGGTGTTTCCGGTGTTCGGCATCGCGCCGTTCTCCGGCAGTTTCTTCTCCGTACTAGCCCTGACTCTTGTTCTGAGTGTGGCTGTGGCGTCGGCGAGCTACGCCTTGGTGGAGGAACCGGCTCGTTTGGCGATCAAGCGCTGGGAGAACCGTCGCCACATCGGTGAACCGGCAACGGGCAGCGCCGCCAATCCGGTGACCACCAACGCCAGCAACATCACGAACTGAATCAGGAACGAATCACCGACGTACCCGCCCGGTGATCGCCACGGTCCGGTGGACAGAAGCGTGATTCCGGCTATTGCTGCCACGCCGGCGGTGCCGACCAGAATGCGCGCGGTGCGATCCGGGCCGACTGCTCGCACCAGGGCCAGCGCGACGAGTGTGCACACAACGAAGATTCCGGTTCCCACGAGTCCGCCGATGACGGTGGCGGCCACGGCCACACCCAGCCAGCCCGCTACGACGCTGTGCCAGGGGCGCGGCGGTGCGGTCGGCTTCGGTACGCGCCGCACCGGAATCAGGGCAGCGAGGAACAGCGGGATCAGCAGCACCAGACCGCCGAAGATCCCCAAGCGGTACCAGCGGTCACTGGGGAAATCGAGGGTGATCGTTCCGGACGTGCCGGCGGGCACGATCCAGCCTTGTTGCCAACCGTTCACCACCACCGGGGTCAGCTCGGAACCATCGGGCGCGGTGGCGATCCAGCCGATGCTGGTGCTTTCGGGATTCACGATCAACTGATCGGACGTCGACGTGGTGACGGCAAGTTCGCGATGATTTTCTGTCCATGCAGTCGAGGGGAGAGCGCTCTGGTTCTGCAGCGGGAGCGGATCGGAACCGACAACAGTGAGATCGAGATCGTCCACGGAGAACGCTGCTCCTGGCTCGACCACGACGTCCGGTTGACCCGCAGGCAACAGTGCCGTTCCGGTCGGGCCGCAGACGCTCACCGGGATGGGAGCGCCGGTGCGGAGCTCGTGCGCCGTGGTGTCGATCGACGTCGGGAACTGTTGCCCGGCAATGGTGATCGTGGGTCCGATGCCGCAGGGGACGGTGATCTGACGGTTGTCCAGGGTGCTGTCGGTCTGAACCCCGGAATCGGCGACGGGTGTGCCGTCCGCGCCGATCACTCCGACTTCCGCCAGCCCCGTCGGCTGAACCTGCGCGAAGCCGAGCGCGTTCTGATCGAGGACTGGATCCCAGTCGGTGATGCTCAGGACAATCGTGTCGGTGACGAAGGGGGCCAGGGGTACTCGCGTGTCATCTGGTGCCAGTTCACGGACCTGGGGTCCGTTTCCGAGATTCACGGCAACGCTGGTGGGCGGTGACGGCAGTATTCCGACGCTGGGGGTGATGTCGAGTGCTGTAACCAGGGTCGGTTCCGGAAGGGTCAGGGTGAGAGTCGGTTTCGGGCCACCGGGCTCGGTGGTGCTCTGCGGTGCCGACCACGTGGTCCGCGCGTCGCCGTCGGTGGCGGCAAAGGCTGATCCGCGGGTATCGCCGATATCGCTCGAGCCGGACGCCGTGATGCGGCCGGGAACGGTGAGAAGTGAGTCCAGCTCGCTACCCTGACGGGCCCAAACAGTCAGTTCGGCTGTGACAGAAGTATTTTCCGGTACGTCGAGCGTGCGCTGGAATCGGCTCGGCTCTTCGGGGATGGCCATGAATGCGTTGCTGCAGCGCACTCGATCATCGCTGTCGGCGCAGGAATTTCGGCCCGGAAATTCCTGCGTCAGATTCCAGGACGTCACCGACGCGTCGTTCGGAACGGCGGGCAGCACCGTGTCGAATGTGATGGGTACGAACGCGGGCGCACTGCGGTCGGAGAAGTCCTCCACGGACAGTTCGCTGATTCCGAACTGTGTTCCAGCCGAACCATTTTCGGTATGGGTTGCCGTCACGCGCACCCACGGTGTTGTTCCGCCGGGAATCGACACCGTGACAGGTTCGCCCGGGCGCTCCACCTTGACAGCCTTGGTTCCGTTGGGAGTGGACACCTCGAGCCATTTGACGGGGGCGCCGATTGCCGCTGCGCTGGTAGTCAGGTGCAGCAGACCGCTCGAGATGGGAGTGTCGAAGTCGATCTGCAACCACTGCCCCAACGCGCGCTCGATGCCGTTGCTGAACCAGCCGGTGCCCGGATCGCCGTCCACCGTTGCAGCCGGGCTACTCGACGGCGACGTTCCACCCAGTTGGGTGGCGTCGGAGGCACTACTGGAGACGGTGATCTCGGCGCCGCTCCAACGGCCCTGCACCAGAGGCGTGTCGGTGACGGGGTAGTCGGGAACCAGGTTGTACGTGCGTCGTTCACTGTCCGCTGTCCGCAGAGCGGAACTGTGATTGTCGACCTGACCGAAATCGGTTTCGCGGTCACGCGGTGTGTCGGTGACGGTGAGCGCGTCGACCGGCAATCCGGCCGCAGCGGCGTCGGCGGCAAAGACGACGGGACCGGTGCCGGGCAGTGTTCCGCTTTCATGCAGGCGGAGAACGGCTTCCGGTCCGCCCTGGACCAGCGGAACCTCATCGAGATCCACCGAGTACGGGCCGCTGACCGCGGTGCTTCCGTCAGGTGGGGTGACCTCGAAGATCTCGATGGGGGAGTAGTTGGGGCGCAGGTCGCTGTCGGCAACCAGCCCTTCGATGGGCTTGGGGTTGATGTTCTCGCCGAACTCGGCGACTTTCGTGATGCCGGGGGAACCGTCGACGGCTTGATGGACGAGGAGTGGGCGGGCTGAGCGTGAGGTGTCGCCGTCGAGGTCGTTGCGCATCACGAGGTAGTGGATGCCCTGCCCGAGCAGAGTCTGCGCGAGACCGTCGGAGGGGCGACCGTCGGCGATCAGACGCTGCACGGAATCGAGGGCGCGGATGGCGCCGGGCGGCGTCAGAGGGACGGAATCGCGCACGGCCCACGGTGTGGTGGCCAGTGCTTGCAGCGGCTCATCGCGGGTGAGTCCCCACACCTGGCTGCCGAACGGTGCACCCGGGACTACGAGGGCGCGCTCGGCTTCGGAGCCTGGTGCGGTGTTGTCCTCGAGCCACTGCGCGGCTTCGGTCCAGTACGACGGCACCTCGGGGTACGCGCCGCGCGGTGCGAGCTTGCCGGTCCACGCCAGCGCCGTCGACAGGGTGAGGGCAACCAGGATCAGGGAGGTCAGCGCCACCATCGGTTCGCGTTCGGGATGAGCGAAGGCGCGTCGCCACCGCGGCATCGGAACCGAACCGGGCAAGGGAACTTTTGCGAGGAGATGAGCCAGGCCGAGAACCAGCGGCAGACGCACGAGTGGTTCGAGTTTGTGGACGTTGCGCAGTGGTGCTCCCGCAGAGTCCAGGAACAGGCGCACTTGATCGGAGATCGGGGAACTGAGTTCGCCGACGTATCCGGCAGCCAAGCCGGTGATGCCGACAAACAGGATGAGCGTCAAGCGTCCACGGGCGGGCATCGACCGCATACAGAGTCCCGCAAGTCCGGCGGCCGCAACCAGTCCGGTGGCGACAACCGCCGCCGGTTGGGTCACGAGGACAGCGCCGGCGATGCGTTCGGGGGAGACGAACGGCGTCCAGCTGTCCGTGCCGCGCAGGATCTCCGCGAGCGACGCCCACTGCGTCGTGACGCCGGCCGATTCGATGTAGTCGAGGAACGGTGGGCTGACCTTGCCGAGCAGAAGGAGGGGAACGATCCACCACAGGGTGCCCAGAGCAACGAACAGGGCCCACCACGCGGTGAACGTCAGCCAGGCGCGGTTCGGTTTGTGCGAGAGCCACCAGATGACGGCGACGAGACAGGCCGCTGCGGTGGCGATGGCATTGATCGAACCCATCAGGGCAACAGCGAGGCCGGATTGCGCGGCCAATTTCCACTGCGCGCGCGTGTGATCGTCCGGGCTACCGGACAGGGGCACAGGGCGGAAAGCGATGATGACCGGCAACAACACCCACGGCGCCAACATCATCGGCAAGGTTTCCGAGGAAATCGATCCGAGAGTTGTCAGAACACGAGGGGAGAGAGCAAAGGCAATTGCGGCGATGACGCGAGAACTGCGGCTACCGACGCCCAGCGCCTCGGCGACGCGGACGATGCCCCAGAACCCGGCAATCAGCAGCAGCGCCCACCAGATGCGCTGCGTGATCCACGGCGAAATGTGGGCGAGCTCGCCCAACGCAAAAAACGGCCCGTGCGGGAAAAAGTAACCGTAGGCCTGATTTTGTACCTGGCCCAGCGGGGCCTGACTACTCCACTGATGCGACGCGCGTTCGAGAAAGCCGAACGGATTCTGCGTCAGGTCGTACTTGGTGTCGGCGGTGATCAGCCCCGGTGACTGGAAAAAGGTGAGAAGAAACGCTACGACGGAGGCGCCGAACAGCCACCGCTTCGACAGAGGCTCTGCCGAAGGCACTGTGGTGCCTTCGGCGGAAGAACGGGAACTCGCGAGGCCTGCGCTCTCAGCGGCTGCCGTACTCAACCTGGTTCAGGACGGAAGAATCGGCATTTCCGCTGCGGTCGATATCGGGACGAGTGTTGTCCGCGGCTACTGCCGTGGCGCCGAAGATTGCAGCAGCGCCCAGAACGAGGCCGACGACAGCGCTGGCCACACCGGGGACAAGGAACTTCGTCATCGTGGATCTCCCAATAGGTCGTGTCGGTCGGCCGGGACTTACCGGTCCGTACGAACTGTTCGCGTCAAGGTATCACTCGCCGCTGAGAATTCGGACGATTGGCCCCGCAGTGGACTGATTAGATTGTGTCCGCGACGCCCAACGCTGTGAGCAATGTCCGTAATTTGGTCGTTGTCTCGTCCAATTCGTCCTGTGGGTCCGAATCTGCGACGATTCCGCCCCCGGCGCTTGCCCAGGCAGTTCGACCGTCGGCGCTGATCTCCGCACATCGGATCGCCACCACCCAGTCGCCGTCGCCGTCGTTGTTGCACCACCCGACTGCGCCGCCGTAGAAGCGTCTCGGTTCCTCGGTGTCGCGGATGACGTTCAATGCCGTGTCAGTGGGTGTTCCGCATAGTGCGGGTGTCGGGTGGAGTGCGATTGCCAGCTCGAGCGCAGAGGTGGAGTCGCGCAGAATGCCGCGAATCGGGCTGGCCAGGTGCCAGACCTCATGGGTACTGGTCAATTCCGGGGTCGACGGTATCGACAACTCACTGCACAGCGGGCCGAGGATGTCCCGAATCCAATCGGTGACAAAGGCGTGCTCGGCAAGATTCTTCGTCGAACTCAGGAGGCTGTCACCGGCAACCCGATCCGCTTCGGTGTCGGCGGTCCGACGCGCGGACCCCGCCAGCGGACGGCACGTGACGACATTCCCGCGTCGGCTCACCAGCACCTCGGGCGTCGCGCCGACAAGAGAGTGGCCGACAAAATCGGCTCCGGCAGCACTGAGATCGACGGCAAATGTATTTGCGGCGGGATTGAGCGCAGCCATCCGAGCCGCGAGTGCCATTGGTGAGATGGGAGATTCGGCCAGCAATTCGACGGTCCGCGCCGAGACCACCTTGCCGAGGTCGCCGTCACGCAGATGAGTGAGAAGTTTCTCCACTCGTCGAAGGTGATCTGCCGGCGACGGAATTTCGCGCACCGCCCGCGTGTCCGGCATGTCCACGGACGTGCCCGGACGCCATGCGCTGCCGCTGACAGTTACCTCGGCCGGTTCGTACAGCGCCGTCGCTCCCGACGGGTCGAAGGGGAGCGCGCCGACGATCAGCGGCGCCGAACCCGCCGACAATGCCTGCGTCGCCGCGCCTGCGTCGTCGAAACTGCGTCGTACGCCGCGGGTGAGCACGCTGTGATCAGGCCGAGAGAGAACAAAACCGTCCATGGTGACTAGAACACTAGTCGCCGGGGGCGGATGCTCACTTGCCAGGAGGGACGATCAACACCGGCCGATGACTGTGACGCAGAACATGATCCGCCACGCTGCTCTGCAACAACGAGCGCAAACCGGTAGTGCCGCGAGTGCCGGTGACGATGATGTCGACGTCCAACTCGTCGGCAGTCTCCACGATGGCGGACCAGATGGCCGATCGGCATTCGGCACTGCGGCCTTCGACGGTCAAACCAGCCGCCTCGGCCAATGCGACGCCTTCCGCGAGAGTTGACTTGGCATCGCTGTACGCGATGTCCTCGACATCGTCGTCGGGAACCCACTCGGGTTGCATAACGCCGGAGAGCCCGGACATCCGCGCGGCCTGCCGAACCATCGGTTCCCAGGCGGTGACAAGAATTGCGCGATTGGCGGACAGGAAACGTCCTGCGTACTCGACAGCACGTCGGGCGTTCTCGGAACCGTCGTACGCGATGAGCATCAGTCCTTGTGGCATCACGACCTCCTCGTCAGCGGGGAATCGGTTCACGTCCAGGTTACCTTCCTGCCGTGCCGGTGAGGGGAGTGTATGGGTACGGAGTCCGATACCGTCGTAAGAATGCGGATCAAGTTTGTGAAAACGGCAACCACTCTTGCCCTGTGCGGCGGATTGGTAGCGGGATGCTCGGGCGACGGCGGGGACGTGGCAGCGCCATCGACGTCTGCTGCGGCGAGTGTCACGACCGACATCACGACGACATCGGAGACGTCCGCAGCCCTCCCCGCACCTGCCGTGTGCGGCAGCGACCTCCTGGCGTCGTTGTCCACGAGGGCGAAGCTTGCCCAACTCCTCAACGTTGGCGTGACCGGTACCGACGACGCGATGGCGATAGTTGCGAGCGAGCAGATCGGCGGCATCTTCGTCGGCAGCTGGACCGATCAGTCGATGCTGACCAATCGTGAAGTGCCGCAGGTTGCTTCGGCGTCGAAAATTCCGTTGATGGTGACGATTGACGAGGAAGGCGGCCGGGTGTCCCGCGTCGAGGACATTCTTGGACCCGATCCGTCGGCGCGTGAGACTGCCGAGACGATGACAGTGGAACAGACGTACCAGATGGCGCTCGAGCGTGGCCGCGGTCTGAAGGATCTCGGCATCACGGTCAACTACGCACCGGACGTCGATGTCAGCTCGCAGCCCGATAATTCGGTAATCGGTGACCGCTCGTACTCGGACGATCCCGCAACGGTGATCGCCTATGCCGGCGCGTACGCCCAAGGAATGCGCGACGCCGGAATCTTCCCGGTGATCAAACATTTTCCCGGACACGGCAGTGCGTCGGGCGATTCGCACACCGGCGCGGTGACGACGCCTCCCTTGGAAGATCTGATGAACTCGGATCTTGTTCCGTTCCGGGAGTTGGTGAACACCGGCGTCGGCGTCATGATCGGCCACCTCGAGGTCCCGGGTCTGACGGAACCGGGTGTCCCGGCAAGTATCAGTCCGGCCGCAGTGTCGCTGCTTCGCGACGGAGTGGGTTACGGCGCAGCGCCGTTCACCGGGCCGATCTTCACCGACGACCTCAGCGGTATGCAGGCGATTACCGACCGTTACGATATTGCCGACGCGGTGCAGGCCGCATTGGTGGCAGGGGTGGACCAGGCTTTGTGGCTCACAACCGATGACGTGCCGCGGGTGCTTGATCAGCTCGAAGGTGCCGTCGCGTCCGGCGCTTTGCCGCAGGCCCGCGTGGATCAGGCTGTAGTGACGGTCGCGCAGGCGAAGGGCGCCATTACCTGCTGAGTCGGTAGTGCGATTCGACGCCGGATCTTACCGTAGAGTAAGATAGACATTTACCCTGTGGTTGGAGGATACATGGCCGGTGGCACGAAGAGACTGCCCCGCGCGGTACGCGAGCAGCAGATGCTCGACGCGGCCGTGGACGTGTTCTCCGACAGGGGATTTCACGAAACCTCGATGGATGCCATTGCAGCGAAGGCAGAGATTTCCAAGCCGATGCTGTACCTGTACTACGGCTCCAAGGAAGAGCTGTTTGCCGCGTGCATCCATCGTGAAGGTCTGCGTTTTGTCGAAGCCCTGGCTCCGGCCGGTGCACCGGATCTGACGCCGCGTGAGCAATTGCGTGCCGCGCTCGAAGGTTTCCTCGGATTTGTGGGCGCTAACCGCAAGTCGTGGATGGTCCTCTACCGTCAGGCCGTCGGGCAGCAGGCTTTTGCGGGCACCGTGCAGACCAGCCGCGACCGATTGATCGAACTGACAGCGCACCTCCTCGAGTCCAGTACCAAGGATCCGGATGCGTCTCACGACTTCGGGATCATCGCTATCGCCTTGGTCGGTGCGGGTGAGGCTGTGGCCGACCGCGTTGCCGGCGGAGAAATCGAAGTGGACGAGGCAGCGGATCTCCTCGAGTCCTTGGCGTGGCGCGGATTGTCGGGCAAGAAGAAGTCCGAATAGTCCCCAACTGTTCCCACCCTCATCGAGTGAACGTATCGCTCCCCTTGTTGAACAAGGGGAGCGATACGTTCATGCTGTCGGGTGGTGGGTCAAAGTCCAGCCCAATCCAGCCTAACCAGGCTCAGCGCAGCGTCGCTGTGACGTGCGGGTAGCCCTTCTTCGGGTGCAGTAGCGACAGATCCCAACCGTTGTCGACGCGATCGGCGTAGGCGTTCAGGGTTGCCGGGAGAAGAATCGGCTTGCCGAATCGCACGCTGTACGTGACCTTGTCGGCCACATCGCCTTCGACGGTCCGCAACAGTGCGGCGGCACTCCACATTCCGTGAGCGATGGTCTTCGGGAATCCGAATGCCTTGGCGCCCAGAGATGAGACGTGGATGGGGTTGCGGTCCCCGGAGATGGATGCGTACTTGCTGATCGTGGTCTGATCGACGCGGATGGTGGTCATCGGCATCGGCGGAACCTCGTCGGCCTTTGGTTCCGGTCGGGCTTCGCCGGACAGTGAGGTCTTCTGCTGATTGAGGAACGACGACGTCTGGCGCCACACCAGTTCCCGTCCCACCCGAATTTCGGTGATCACGTCGATCAGCAGGCCCTTGCGGTGCTCGCGCAGGTTCTCGGCGTGCACCGAGAGGTCGAGCGGTTCGCTCACGGAGATGGGGCGCAGTGATTCGATGACGTTCTCGGCGTGTACGGAACCGACTGCGGGGAAGGGAAATTCCTTCGACACCATCAGTTTCATCACTGTCGGGAATGCCAACGTGAATGGGTAGGTGATCGGCAGTGAATCACCGAATCGCAGGCCGGTGACACGGCAGTACGCGGCCAGGTTGTCGGTGTCGACCGTCAACCCGGTGAGGGTGAGTCGCTGTTGCGGTACCGAGCGTGAGTCCGACTTGTTCCACGGCAACAACCCCAGTACCGCGCGGGAGTAGATGTCGAGGGTTTTGGGTTGTTCGGTGAGGGCGACGGTCTTGGTTGCCATCATGCGCCCAGGAGGCTCTGGCCGCACACGCGAACAACCTGTCCCGTAACGGCATTGGACGCCGGGCTGGCGAAGTAGGCGACTGTCTCGGCGACGTCGACGGTTTCGCCGCCCTGCAACAGGGAGCTCATGCGGCGGCCGGCTTCGCGGGTAGCGAAGGGGATGGCTGCGGTCATGGCGGTTTCGATGAAGCCGGGTGCCACGGCGTTGATGGTGATGTTCTTCTTTGCCAGGACCGGAGCTTCGGCGTGGACGAGGCCGATGACGCCGGCCTTGGAGGTGCCGTAGTTTGTCTGGCCGCGGTTGCCGGCGATGCCGGCGATGGAGGACACGTCGACGACGCGGCCGCCTTCCTTGAGGGCGCCCTTCGCGACGAGATGCTCGGTGATCTTTTGCGGTGCAAGAAGATTGACGCCGATGACCATGTTCCAGCGGCCTTCGTCCATGTTGGCGAGTGTTTTGTCGCGGGTGATTCCGGCGTTGTGGACGATGATGTCGGCGCCGCCGTGGCGCTCGAGCAGATGTGCCGCGAGGACCTCGGCTGCGTCGTCTGCCGTGACGTCGAGTGCGAGGGAGGTTCCGCCGACCTTGTTGGCGGTGGCCGAAAGTGCTTCTCCGGCAGCGGGAATGTCAGCGCAGACTACGTGTGCGCCGTCGCGGGCGAGGACCTCGGCGATGGTGGCGCCGATGCCGCGGGCTGCGCCGGTGACGACAGCTACCTTGCCGTCGAGCGGCTTGTCCCAGCTGGCCGGAGCAACGGAATCTTCATTTCCGACGACGATGACCTGGCCGTCGACAAATGCGGACTTGGCCGAAAGCAGAAAGCGCAGAGTCGATTCGACGCCCGAAAGGCCGGTGGATGCCTTGGGGGAGACGTAGACGAGCTGAGCGGTGGAGCCGCGCTTGATCTCCTTGCCGACACTGCGGGTGAAGCCTTCGAGGGCGCGCTGCGCGACGTGCTCGTCGACGCTCGACGTCTCTTCCGGCGTCGTGCCCAGGACGACGACGCGAGCGCACGATGCGAGGTTGCGGATCACGGGCTGGAAGAACTCGAACAGCTGCTCGAGCTCGGTGACCTGGGTGATTCCCGTGGCGTCGAATACCAGCGCGCCGAAGCTGGAATCGTGGGCCTGCGCGGCGGGGTAGTCGGAGAGTAGGACGCGCAGTGGTTCTACGAGTCGGCCTTTACCGCCGATGAGGACCGGCCCGGCCAACGGCGGTTCCCCGGCTTTGTAGCGGCGCAGGTTCTCGGGCCTGGGCAGGCCGGCCTTCGACGCGATGAATGCGCCGGGGGCGGACGAGAGGAACTGTGAATAGAGGTCGGGAGCTCCCTTGCTGGCTGCCACGGTCCTACCTTCTGTTGTGTTTCGGGTTGTCTCTCACCGGGCAATCGAAAGAATGCGGCGATAGACAAGTAACTTACTACTGAGTAAGAATAGTCTTCAACAGGTAATCGCACCATCCTTGGAGACGCAAGTGACCAGCAAAGCCCGTTCGAATGCCCGATCCGCAGCCAACGCCACTTCTGCCGCGAAGCCTGCAGGTCAGCGCCGCCGCGTCGCTATCGTCGGTGGTAACCGTATCCCCTTCGCTCGTTCGGACAAGGCGTACGCGCAGGCGTCCAATCAGGACATGTTCACAGCCACGCTCGACGGATTGGTGAGCCGTTTCAATCTGCAGGGCGAGCAACTCGGCCTGGTGGTCGGCGGCGCGGTGCTCAAGCACAGCCGTGATTTCAATCTCATCCGTGAGTCGGTTCTCGGGAGTGCACTGAGCCCGTACACACCGGCGTACGACCTTCAGCAGGCGTGTGGCACCGGGCTTCAGTCGATCGTCGCAGTCGGCGATGCCATCTCGGCCGGGCGGATCGACTCCGGCATCGGCGGCGGAACCGACACCACGTCCGACGCTCCGATCGGCGTCAACGATCAGGCACGCGAGTTCCTGCTCTCGCTCAACCGCGCGAAGTCGACGGGCGATCGCATCAAGCTGCTCGGCAACGTGCGCGCCGGCATGCTCGGTCTCGAGATCCCGCGCAACGGCGAGCCGCGCACCGGTAAGTCGATGGGTGACCACGCTGCGATCACCGCCAAGGAATTCGGCGTCAAGCGCGAGGACCAGGACGAACTGGCCGCCGCCAGCCACAAGAACATGGCAGCGGCATACGACCGCGGATTCTTCGACGACCTCGTCACCCCGTTCCTGGGCCTGACCCGCGACGACAACCTCCGCCCCGGTTCGACCGTCGAGAAGCTGTCGACGCTCAAGCCCGTTTTCGGCACCAAGCTCGGCGACGCCACCATGACGGCCGGTAACTCCACGCCGCTCACCGACGGCGCGTCAGCTGTGCTCCTCTCGACCGACGAGTGGGCAGCCGAGCGCAACCTGCCCGTCCTTGCACACCTCGTCGACTCGGAGACCGCAGCCGTCGATTACGTCCACGGCAAGGACGGCCTGCTGATGGCTCCGACGTACGCGATCCCGCGTCTGTTGGCCCGCAACGGACTCACCTTGCAGGACTTCGACTACTACGAAATCCACGAGGCATTTGCTTCAGTTGTCCTCGCGACGCTGCAGGCTTTCGAGTCCGACGAGTACTGCAAGGAACGCCTGGGCCTGGACGGTGCATTGGGCTCGATCGATCGCAGCAAACTCAACGTCAACGGTTCGTCTTTGGCTGCCGGACACCCGTTTGCTGCGACTGGCGGACGCATTGTGGCGACTCTCGCAAAAATGCTTGCGGAGAAGGGTTCAGGGCGCGGTCTTATCTCGATTTGTGCAGCAGGCGGACAGGGCGTCACTGCAATCATCGAGCGGTAGTCCCGCAGCTGGCTGTTACTGCGCTCACCTGCGGTAACAGCAGTCTGTGGGTGGTGATAAGGAGATCCGGTCGCGAGGGGTGACCGGATCTCCTCATCTTTTTCGGACAAATTTCTGTGGGCCTGTAACGCTGACGGATAGCTACCGATATTCAAGACAGCCCCGTGCTGCTGCCTGACCCCCGACCTGGCAGCAACGCGGGGCTCTTGTATGTCCGGATACCCTGTTGAGTAGTGCTGGGTACGCGCCGCAGCCCCGGTCGATGCAGCAGTCCCGGTCCATGCGACAAGGAGTTAAACGAGTGAGTGACGCAGACGGTTCACCCCCGGAGAAGAACAACGGCGTGGACGGCTCCGAAGCTCCCGACAACTCTGTGCCGGTTTCGGAAGGATCAGCGCAGGACCAAGCAGCTCCAGAGGAATCAACGCTCGACGGGCCGGCGCCGGATGAATCGGCCAACGAGATCACGACAGTCATTCCTGTTGTGCCGGCTGTTCCCACCGATACCGATCCCAGCGACACCGAGGTTCCGGCCGGCGCAGCGGAGCCGACTCAACAATTCGAACCGGTTCTTCCGGCGGTAGCGCCCGAGCCTCTGGCCGTTGATCAGCCGTCGGCGTCGAAGAAGTGGGTCAAGCCCGCGCTGATCGTCGGCGGGATTCTTGCGGTGGGAGTTCTTGCCTACGGGGTGGATGTGTTCGCATCGTCCGGAAACACGCCACGGGGCACTCAGGTCGCCGGCATCGACATCGGTAACCGATCGCCGGCCGACGCGGAAACAGTTCTGCGCGCGGAGTTGGGCCCGAGGCTTGTCGAGCCCGTTACGGTGAGCGCGGACGATGTGGAGTCCGAGATCGTTCCCGCATCGGCCGGCATCGACGTGGACTGGTCGGCAACGTTGGCGGGTGTGAATGAGCAACCGCTCAATCCGATCACGCGGATCACCTCGTTCTTCAGCTCGCGTGAGGTGCCGGTGGTGTCGAGCGTCGATCAGGCGGCATTGGACGCATCGATGACGGTTGTCGCGGCCACCAGTGATCGTGCGCCGGTCGAAGGTGCTGTTGTCATTTCCGGTGGTGAAGCGTCGGGTGTGTCGCCGGTGGTGGGCCGCGCCCTCGATCTGCCCGGTGCGGCAGCAACATTCGTTGACGAGTGGTCCTCGGGTGACGTGGTGGACCTACCGGTGGACGACACCCCCGTGACGGTGACGCAGGCCGGTGTCGATCGCGCGCTGCAGGACGTGGCTCAGCCGGCTGTGTCCGGTGAGGTTGTGGTCAACGGGCGTGACGGTAAGGAAGCGACCATCGGCGTCGACCAGATCGGCGAGATTCTGACGTTTGCTCCCGACGGTTCGGGTGGATTGACGCCGCAGTACAACACCGACGCCGCGGTGCGGATCCTGGCTCCGCAATTGGTGTCGACGGAGGTTCAGCCGAAGGACGCGTCGATCACGCTGGCCGGCGGCGCGCCGACTGTGGTGCCGGGTGTGGTCGGTGACCTGATCAATTGGCCGGAAACAGTGAAGGAACTGCCGGTTCTGCTCACCAGCACTGGCTCTCGGGCAACTCCGGCTGTGTACGGTCCGGTTCCGCCGGCACTTACCACCGAGGGCGCAGAGGCGCTCGGCATCAAGGAAGTGATCGGTGAGTACACCACCGGCGGCTTCGAGTACGCGTCCGGTGTGAACATTGCCTTGGCGGCATCGGTGCTCAACGGTGCGATCGTCGAACCGGGAGAAACGTTCTCGTTCAACGAGTTCACCGGACCGCGCGGCGCTGCCCAGGGGTACGTGGAATCGGGAATCATCAACAACGGCCGACCGGACAAAGCCGTCGGCGGCGGCATCAGCCAGCTGGCGACAACGCTCTACAACGCAACGTATTTCGCCGGGATGGAAGACGTCGCGCACACCGAGCACAGCTATTACATCTCGCGGTACCCGGAGGCCCGTGAGGCCACGATCTTCGACGGCGCGATCGATTTGCAGTTCCGTAATCCGTCGAAGACCGGTGTGATGATTCAAACGATCACGACGTCATCGAATGTGACAGTGAGGATCTGGGGTACGAAGACCGTCGACGTGGAGTCGATCACCGGATCGCGTACGTCTCCCACATCGCCGAACACGGTGGTCCTGCCCAAGGGCGACGGGTGTATTGCGTCCAGTGGCGCGCCCGGCTTCACAACGAGTGATACTCGTGTGATCACCGACCACGCCACCGGCGCCCAGGTTTCTTCGGATACTCGCACCGTGAAATACGATCCGGTTCCGATCGTGAAGTGCGAGTAGGAAACTACTTCTTACCCACCAGCGGTCCGAGTGTGCGGCCGGCCAGGTCGACGATTCCGGGCTCGTTGCCGTTGGTGATGAGGTTGATGACCACTCCGTCGATTCCGTGGTCGAGGATGCGCGACTGAACTTGCTCGGCGACGTCGTCCGGGCTGCCGACGAAGTGACGCTCAGTAGCCTTGGCGACCACGTCTTCCGGCGCGGTGGTGATGTCGAGCCCGCGTTCTGCCATGAAATCGCGTTGGTGGGCGCGCGCCTTGTCACCGTCCTCGTCGATCATCATGAAGGTGAGGAAGCTGGTTTCGAGTGTGGAGCGGTCGCGTCCCACTTCGTCACATCGTGCTGCGAGGGCTTCCATCTTGCGGGGCAGTTCGGACGGATCACAGATGATGTTGAGGTGGTCCGCGAATCGCGCGGCAAGGGCAAACGTCTTTTTCTCGCCGCCGCCGCCGAGCAGGATCGGCAGGTCGTCGCGGACGCGGGGTTCGTTGATGGCGTCCTTGACGTGGTACCACGTGCCGTCGAAGGTGGGCCGCTGACCACGGAGCATCGGTTCGATGATCTGCAGAGCCTCGTCGAGTTTCTGGAACCTTTCGGTGAAGGTGCCGAACTCGTAGCCGAAGGAATTGTGTTCGAGTTCGAACCAGCCTGCTCCGATGCCGAGGATGGCGCGGCCACCGCTCACCACATCCAGTGTGGTGACGGTCTTGGCGAGCATCGGCGGGTTTCGGTACGTGTTGCCGGTGACGAGGGCAGACAGCTGGATGGTGCTGGTGGCCGTTGCCAGCCCGGAGAGCGCTGAATACGCCTCGAGCATGGGTGCGTCGGGTTCGCCGATGCCGGGGAGTTGGTAGAAGTGATCCATCACGAACGCGGTGTCGAAACCGGCGGCTTCGGCTTCACGAGCTTGCGCGATGACGGTGGGGAAGAGGTCCTTGACCGGGCCACCGTAGCTGAAATTGGGCATTTGGTATCCGAGGCGAGTGCTCACTGGTTTGACGTTACTCGCGATCGGTTGCCCTGGCACGACTTTACCAACTCTATGGATTCTGTTGTGCCGGGCAGACTTCGGGAGTTCAGAGTTCTTCCTCGGCGGCTTCGCGTTCGGCGGCGCGCTTCTGGTGGTGCTTTACGCCCAGGACGGCGGCCGTGAGACCGACGAGTGCGCCGACTCCAGTTCCGGCCCAGGTCGCGATTCCCTCGTCCAGCCAAGCCATGAGTTGGCCGACAATGCCGATCAATGCGATCAGATAGACGGACCCGGCCAGGAGAACTCGGGGCTGGAGACCCTTCAGGCTTGCGTAGGCGTCGACGTCGTGAGCCTGTGCGTACCGCAGCACCACCATCGAGCAGATAAACCATCCGATGATCAGTCCCACAGAAATCCAGGCGCCGGTTCGTCCGGCAACCCAGGGCAGGATCGCCGCTGCGATCAAGGCGATCCAGTACGCCAATTGGAACCCGACGGCCGAGGCTTCGTTCCACACGTCGCGTTGGCGCTCGTCCTTGTAGAAGTCGTCGTCCAGATCGCCGACGAATCGCAGTGCCTTCATCATGGTGCTCATACTGTCTCCTCGGCATGTTCCGGTAGCGGGAAGAGCGTTTCGACGGTGGTGCCCAGGGCTCTTGCCAGGCGCACCGCCAGGTAAACGCTGGGTGCGTAGTCACCGCGTTCGATGGAGACAATGCTCTGTCGACTCACCTGCCCAGCTGCGGCCAGCTGCGCCTGCGTGAGCCCGACGCTGCGTCGGTGCTCACGCACTCGGTTGTCTCCGGCTCTTTCGGGCATGGGAAAAGTAAAGGATACTTGTCATTCAATGTCAAGCAGACTTGTCATTACTGCCGGTGTTACACCTCGATCGGGGGATGCAATCTGTCCATCGTCCACTGCCGATTACGTCGGGCAGCAAGTGAACTGGCGGTCAGTGATGCGATCAGCACACCGCTGAGTACCGCGATGGACACCCAGAGTCTCGAGTCGATCCCGCCCACCGTGAGCTGGCGCAAACCGTTGACGGCGTAGGTCATCGGGTCGAAGGGATGAATGATCTGGAAGGGTTTGGCTGTGGTTTCCACGGGATAGATTCCGCCGGCCGAGACCAGTTGCAACATCAGGAACGCCAGGGTGACAACACGTCCGACGGACACGCCGAATATCGCGTTGAAGGCTTGGATCAGAGCCATGTAGGTGCCCGTGATGAGTATGAGGAATCCGATGGTGCCCGCGACATGCGTGGCATGCAGCCCCACCCCGAAGTGCACTACCACGTACATGACGATCACCTGGCAGACGCCGATCAGCAGTGCCGGCCAGTACGACGCCAGGACAACGCGCAGTGCGCCGAGTCCGTTGGCGATCGGACGGTTCTGCAACGGCTTGAGCAGCATCCACGTGATGATGCCGCCCACGAACAGTGCAAGGGGAAGGAAGAACGGAGCAAAACCGGTGCCGAAGGTAGCCGCTCGGTTTTTGTAGGTTTCCTGTAGTTCGACCGGGCTGGAGAGTGTTTGCGCTGCTGCCGTGCGCTGCTCGTCGGTCCAGCTCGGCACCTGCCCGGAGCCCTCGCTGAGTTTTGTGGCGAGTTCGGACGCGCCGGCTTGCAACTTGGGGGTTCCCTCGGCGAGTTGAGCGGCGCCGGTGGAGAGTTCGATGCTGCCGTCGGTGAGCTGGACGAGGCCACTGCTCAGCGTTTGAGCTCCGGCGTTGACCTCCTGGCCGCCGTCGCGCAATTGGACGAGTCCGCTGCGCAGCTCGCCGCCTCCGTCGACTGCGGCGCTCAGGCCGGCGCGGAAGGTGCTCGACGGGTCCCCGAGTTGATACGCGAGTTGCTGCGCGCCGCTCTTGAGTTCGGCCAGTTGCCCCATGGTGGACTCGCCGAAGCCTTGAGTGCGGAGCATGTCCTGGGCGGGTACCAATGCGTTGGCGATCTGCTGGGAGACGGGGTCGGGGTTCAGACGCAGTGCCGCCACAGCTTGGCTCACCAACTGTGTTGCCTGAGCTTGGGTGTCGCCCAGGACGTTGAGGGTGTCGACAACTTGGGTGACACCGCCACTGAGTTCTGTGGCGCCGTTGCCCAGTTGACCGGCGCCCACATCGAGTTGCCCCAATCCGTCGGTGAGAGCCAGAATGCCACCGGTGGCGGTGTCGATTCCCGCCGAGAGTTGGGCTGTGCCACCGGCGAGAGTGGCGGCGCCGTCACGGGCGGTCACCATGTTGTCCGCCAAAGTTTTGGAGCCACTGGCAAGTTGGGCTGCGCCGTCGTTTGCCGTTGTCATTCCGGCGGAAAGTTCCTGCGCGCCGTCAGCGGCCTGCTTCAACCCGGCACCCGCGTCGGTGAGCCCCAGCAGGACCGTCTCGACGGATTGTGCGCCGATTGTGGCACCCACCTGGTTGAGGACCTGTTGGGCGGCATTTTGGCCGATGATGGTGGCCAGGTAGTTGTTCACGTCGTTGAACGTGAACTGCAACTGGGCTTTATGTGGATTGTCGGACGTGGGCGATGCAACCGCTTCACTGAAATTCTCGGGCAATGTCAACGAGAAGTAGTACGTGCCGTCCGAAACGCCCTGCGCTGCTTCGGCCGGGGAGACGACGTGCAGGTCCAGCTCGCCGGAGTCGAGGAGAGCTTGGCTCACCTGGTCACCGGCGTTGAGTTCTTTCCCTTGAACCATGGCGCCGCGATCGATGTTGACCAGTGCGACCGGAACCTTGTTAACCTCACCGAACGGATTCCAGAACGCCCACAAGTACATTGCGCCGTACAGCAGTGGCATGAGGATGATGGTGACGAGTGCGATTCGGGGCATGACTCCCCGGGAGAACCGCTTGAGTTCGGTTCCGAGTGACATTCCTGCAAGCATCGCGGCTACCTCGCGCCTTCTTGTTCGGGATTGGTGACATCGTCGAGCAGGGTGAGCGCGTCGACGGGCGACCCCTCGGGCAGCGGATTTACCGTCGAACAGATGATGGTCTGATATCGGCCGAGGTCGGCGAGTCTCTCTACCAGGTAGGCGCGCTCGGAATCGCGTCGTACCTGTTCGAGGTCGTCGATGACAAGCACCGCGGGCTTCTTGGTATTCGCGACGGCGATCCGCAGCAGGGTGGCTTCGAGTTCACCGAGATCGCTGACGTACTGACCAAGGCGAGGTAGTGGGTGCTCGCCGAACACCGGTCCGCAGACGGCGGCCAGTTGCTCTTCTCCGGCGCGGCCGATCAATTTGTACCATGGTGCATCCCAACGGATCTGCTCCGTGACGAGGTCGCGAACAGTGACCGACTGCGCCAGTTCGTCGATGTCCTCGAAACCGGCGATGCAGCACAGGTCGAAGATGTCGCGCGGGCGGGTACGTCCGAATACGCTCAGTGATCCGGAACTGGGCTTCAATCGCCCGCTCAGCGCCAGGAGCAGTGAGGTGCGTCCGGAGCCGGCCGAGCCTTCGATGACGGTGACGCCGCCGGCTCCGATGTCGAGGTCTACCGGACCGAATACCGGGCCCCACGGGCCGTCGAGGCGCAGTCCTCGTGCTGTCACTGCTGTCTCGCGGGTGTACTCGGGCTGAGATTCGTACGCCTCGTGCAGAGCGGCCACGGCGATCACCTTTTCGGGTTGGAGTCGGCAGTGTTGGTTCAGCCAACCACAGACAACCCGAACCGGTGATCCAAGTGTGCGTCCGATCGTGAAGGTTTTTGCTCGCTGAGCGGGTAAAAACCTTCACGATCACGCAGCTGAAACAGGTCCGGCCGCCGAGGGAAAACCCTCGGCGGCCGGACCCGTCAGCAGATCAGAATGCAGCTTCGTCGATCTCCATGATGTCGCTTTCCGTGTTGGCGATGATCTCGCGCGACGCGGTGAGCTCCGGCAGTACGTTCTTGGCGAAGAAGGACGCGATGGCGACCTTGCCCTCGTAGAACGCCTTGTCCTTGTCGGAAGCACCGTTGTCCAGCGCTGTGAGAGCGATCTCCGACTGACGCAGCAACTGCCAACCGATGATCAGGTCGCCGACAGCCATCAGGAAGCGCACCGAGCCGAGTCCGACCTTGTACAGCTCGGAAGGCTGCTCCTGGGCGCCCATGAGGAACCCGGTGAGGGTTGCTGCCATGGTCTGGACGTCTTCGAGAGCGGTGGCGAGCAGTGCGCGCTCTGCCTTGAGGCGACCGTTGCCTGCTTCACTGTCGATGAACTGCTTGATCTGTCCGGCAATGTGAGCGAGGGCGACACCGCGGTCACGAGCGATCTTGCGGAAGAAGAAGTCCTGCGCCTGGATGGCGGTGGTTCCTTCGTACAGCGAGTCGATCTTGGAGTCGCGGATGTACTGCTCGATCGGGTAGTCCTGCAGGAAGCCGGAGCCGCCGAGGGTCTGGAGGCTGTCCGTCAGGTACTGGTACGCACGCTCGGAGCCGACGCCCTTGACGATGGGGAGCATGAGGTCGTTGACGCGGAACGCGGTGTCCTTGTCGGCGCCCGAGACGTGCTTGGCGACGATCTCGTCCTGGTGTGCGGCGGTGTAGAGGTACACAGCACGCAGGCCTTCGGCGTATGCCTTCTGCATTGCGAGGCTACGACGCACGTCGGGGTGATGCGTGATGGTGACGCGGGGTGCGGCCTTGTTGCTCATCTGGGTGAGATCGGCACCCTGGACGCGCTGCTTGGCGTAGTCGAGAGCGTTGAGGTAGCCGGTGGAGAGGGTGGAGATAGCTTTGGTGCCCACCATCATTCGAGCGTGCTCGATGACGTCGAACATCTGCGCGATACCGTTGTGAACCTCGCCGACCAACCAACCCTGTGCGGGGACGCCGTGGCCACCGAAGGTGAGCTCACACGTGGTGGACGCCTTGAGGCCCATCTTGTGCTCGACGTTGGTGACGAAGACGCCGTTGCGCTCGCCGAGTTCGTTGGTCTCGAAGTTGAAGTGCGTCTTCGGGACGAAGAACAGGCTCAGGCCCTTGGTGCCGGGGCCGGCGCCTTCGGGGCGAGCGAGGACGAGGTGGAAGATGTTCTCGAACAGATCATCCGACGTTGCAGACGTGATGAAGCGCTTGACACCTTCGATGTGCCAGGAGCCGTCGTCCTGCTTGATCGCCTTGGTGCGGCCGGCGCCGACATCGGAACCGGCGTCTGGCTCGGTGAGGACCATGGTGGCGCCCCATCCGCGTTCCACGGCGGTGGCTGCCCAGCTCTTCTGCTCTTCGGTGCCGTTGTTGAACAGCACGTCGGCGAAGGAGGGGCCGGCCTGGTACATGAATGCGGCCGGTTGCGCGCCGAGAAGCATTTCGGAGATCGCCCATACGACCGCGCGGGGGACGGGTACGCCGCCGACCTCTTCGCTCAGGCCCATGCGGAACCACTCGGCGTCCCACATGGAGCGGAAGGACTTCTTGAAGGACTCGGGAAGCTTCGCCTCGTGGGTCTCCGGGTCGAAGACAGGCGGGTTACGGTCGGCGTCGGCGAAGGCCTCGGCGAGCGGTCCCTCTGCGAGTCGTGCGACCTCGGCCAGCATGCTGCGGACGGTGTCGGCATCGAGATCGCCCCAAGCGCCTTCGCTCAGTGGCTTTTCCAGTCCGAGTACCTCGAAGAGGTTGAACTCGAGGTCCCGAACGTTGCTCTTGTAATGGCCCATGTCTGCTTCTCCCAGTGAGGTGGTGCGGTCCAGCACTCCTAGTACCGCCCGAAGTTTATTACTCGTCGGTAACTTAATACATGTTACTAGTCGTTCTTTCAACTGCCAACAACAAATTTCCTGCCGATGACAAGAGCGTCGATCGCAATTCCCGTTTCGGTGTGTCTGTGGGGATTTCCGGCAATCTCGAACTCGAGGCTCGCGCTGAACTCTTCCATCAAATCTTCTGGGGTGTACAGGATTTCGGGATCTTGTGGTCCGCCGACTCCGTAGTCGACATTGCTGCGGTCGTGACCCAGAATCATGAGGATTCCATCAGGTTTCAAAGAATTTATGGCACGGTTCACAACCACCGTGCGCTGTGGCGCCGGCAGATGGAGGTACAGGACGAGCGCAAGATCGTAGTTGGAGCCGTACTCGAGCGTGGTGACGTCACCGCAGCGGTAGTCCAGTCGATCGACGACGGAGCGCGGGGATCGGGAGGCGATCGTGCGGGCCTTGTCGATCGCGACGGCCGAGTAGTCGATACCGGTCACCTCCCAGCCTCGCGTCGCCAGCCACAACGCGTTGCGGCCCTCACCGCAGGCCAGGTCCAATGCCTGGCCGTGGGGGAGGGCCGTCGCGTATTCCACCAGAAGCTCGTTCGGGGGAGCGCCCCAGACAAGTTCGGATCGTTCGTATTTCTTGTCCCAGTCCGCCGCGTCCATGAGTAACGACGGTAGTGGCACTCAGCTCTTACGCAGTCCCGCTCGCGTCGGGATAGCGATCGAGAGGAATCCCAAGGCGGCGGTAACGGCAACAACCGACCCGTAGACCACCGGCGAGACGGTGGGAATCGGCGTGCCGGAGACCGCCAGAGCGATCCCCACCAGCGGCGGGATGGTAATCAGTGTCCCCACCACGATGGCAATACCGACCACCATGACGGATTCGATACGCATCATCGCGCGGACCTGACTGGTCCGGGCGCCCACCAGTTGCAGTAATGCAAACTCCCGCGAGCGTTCGGCCGTGGCCGCGACCAAGGTGTTCACAACAGCGACGGCCAGATAGCCGAGCAGAATCAGGACCGCGAGGATGCTCACCCAGGACTGCATCCGGCGCTCGTCGGCGCCGGCGGCACCGAACTGGTCCTGGTTCAGGGCAGCGACAGCGGGGAAGGATTGCAGCGACTGCTGCACCTCTTCGACGCGTCCGGGTTCGGTGCGAACCAGAACGGTGTCGATCAGCGCGTCCGTCGAGTGCGTCCGCAGCGTGTCGACGGGCAGAGTGACGTCGCCGAAACCGAGCCCTCGACCGTACGTCGCGACGACCAACGGATGTATCACCGTGCCGTCGCCGAGATGGAGATCGATGCGACCGCCGACGCGGGCACCGAGGGTGAAGGCGCCGTCGCTGCTCACGGCAACGGTGTCGCCGGTCAGATCGGCCAGATCTCCGTCGATGACATCGAGGTCGAGAGTGGACGTGGCATGGGCTGCGTCGATCCCCTGCGCGGAGATCGGCGTGACCGACGTGCCGGTCTCGTCCCCGCTCGGTATCGGCAGGACCTGACTGCGGACGACGGGGTTGGCGGCGCTCACACCGGGCACCGCCGCGATGGAATCGAGGAGCGTGGGTGCGATGCCGGCCGGAGCGCCGACGATCAGATCGGCGGTCACTCCTTTGATCGATTGATCGGTGGCCTCCGCGGCGACGGTGGACTGGCTGAAGAACTGCACGCAGCCCAGGGCGATGGCCAGAGCTAACGGCACGATGGCGGAGGAGAGTCGACGCGAATGAGATTCGGCATTTGCGGCGGCCAGAACTCGCGGCGCTCGGGTGCTACGACGCAGTGGCCCGCCGACGGCTCGAATGATGGCGCGAACCAGCAGTGGGCCGAGTAAGGCGACGGAGAAGATCAGCAACAGTGCGCTGCTGCCCGCTCCGGCAGCTGCGACCTCGCCGGGCAGGAATGCCGGGAGTGCGGACATACTCAGTCCGAGTACGCCGACCACTGCGCCGGTGACAATCCGGGGTTTACTCAATTCGGCTGGGCCGCGCTCGGATTCGCGCAGCGCCTCGGTGGGCTCGAGTTTTGCCGGGCGCCGGGCAGCCACTGCGGCTGCGCCCCGTGCGGTCAGAAGGCAGATGGCAAATGCGCCGAGCACGGGAATCGGGCTGTACACCAAGGCAAAATCGGGAGGGATGACGCCGGCGCTCGCGAACTGAGCGCCCAGAACTCGGGCGAGCAGGAATCCGGGGATCAACCCGAGGGCTGCTGCGGCGGCAGAGACGAGGAGCACCTCGCGTCCGATCATCGTGTGAATCTGGCGGGTGGTGGCGCCGATTGCGCGCAGCAGAGCGAACTCTCGACGGCGCGCGTTGATCGACAGTGACAGCGTGCTGGACACGACGAACATGGCGACCATCAGCGCGAGACCGGCGAATGATGCACAGAGCGCGATCAGCTGGGTTCGGGCAGCTCCGGCATCGAGGAATTCGACGCCTCCGCGTGCGGTGCCGGTCGATACTTCCGCGCCGGTTCCGGTCAGGGCTTCGCGGGCGAGAGCGGCCGCGTTCACGCCTTCAGGCGCGATCACGCCGACGGCAGTGACCGAGTTCTGGTGCGGCCACAACCGTTCAACCTCCTGGTCGTCGAGGAAGACGAGTGCCGGACGGTCGGGTGACGCTTCCGGCATCGAATCAGCGGTGCCGACTACGGTGTAGTCGTTCACTACCGCGCCGTGTGCCAGCGTGATTCGCTCACCGACTGCGGCTCCGGTGGTCGAGACCACCTCGTTTCGGCTCTGCGGAGCGTGGCCCTCGGTGAGCGAGTAGGGCGCCAATTGTGCTGTGCTCCAGGGATGCGCGTCGAGCACAACGCCCTCGCCGGTGCTGACGGGGACGGAGATATCGGGAATCACAGTGGCATCGAGCGCATCGAGCTTGCGGACCACGGCATCGTCGAGCAGAACCCGCTCGGCAAAAGGCTGATCGGCGTCCTCCTTGACGGCAAGTGCCTGCGGCGCGCTGACGACGGCGTCGGCTCCGGCGTAGAGGTGCGGCGAGACTCCGCCTCGCACTCCCGATTCCAGTAAAATGCCCAACGCGCAGGTGAGGAGGGCGGCGCAGAACACGGACACGAATACGGCGATGAAGCCGGAGCGATGTGCCTTCAGGTGGGCAACGGTGTGAGCTTTCACGGTCACCAGTCCCCGAGGTGTGTCATGCGCTCGGCGACCTGCGCCGGGCTGGGCCGGTCGAGGTGCCCGACCAGTTTTCCGTCGGCCAGAAACAGCACTCGGTCGGCATACGATGCCGCAACGGGATCATGAGTGACCATGACAACGGTTTGATCGAACTCGGCAGCGGTGTGGCGCAACAGTTCCAAAACCTGCTTCGCGCTACGTGAATCGAGTGCGCCGGTGGGTTCGTCGGCAAAGAGCGCGTCGGGTCGGGTGATGAGTGCTCGGGCGATGGCGACTCGTTGTTGTTGTCCGCCGGAAAGTTCGGCGGGTGCGCGATTGCGTAACGCGCCCAGTCCGACGGCATCCAGAACGAAGGTCAGATAGTTCTCGTCGGCGGTGCGTCCGGCGAGGAGCAGGGGAAGCGTGATGTTCTGCTGCACGGTCAGTGCGCCGAGAAGGTTGTACGCCTGGAAGACAAACCCGACGTGATCGCGTCGGAAAATGCTGCGGGCCTTCGGCTTCAGTCGTGTTATGTCGGTGCCGCCCAGCCAGGTCGATCCGCTGGTCGGGCTGTCGAGACCGGCAGCACAGTGCAGGAAGGTGCTCTTGCCGGAACCGGACGGGCCCATGACTGCGGTAAACGTGCTCCGGGGCAGGGTGAGGCTGACGTTGTCGAGAGCGGTGACGCCGCCGACCTTGCCGTAGACCTTGCTGACTCCCTCGAGGCGAACGGCCGCAGCGGTCGTCGTCGGCGCCGGGGGAGTGAGGACCGCGTGTCGATTCTTCATGGAATGAACGCTAGGGATATTCGTCGCTCCTCGACATCCTGCAGAGTCCCGAATCGATGGTGTAGCCAGCTGTAGTGGATCTGCGCCGTGAGTGCGGCATGCTGGGACGGTGAAGCAGAGATTGCGGGCAGTGCGCTACGTACTCGTCGAGGGGTGCACCGGCGTGGTGTCCTTGGCGTTGGTGATCGTGGGCATGGTCTTGCTTTCATTGTCGGTGCTGATCGTGGGGTGGGTGCTGATTCCGTCGTACCTGCGTGTGTTGCGGTGGTGGGCGGATCTTGCCCGCACCCGGTCGGCGCGCTACTCGGGTTCCGCTGTTCCCCATCGCTATCCGCCGATGCCGGCCAATCCGGGAATCGGGGATCTGCGGCGGTTGCTCACCGATCGGTCGACGCGGCGCGACGGCGGCTGGTTGGTTCTCCATGCGATGGGAGCGCCGGTGGCCGGGCTTCTCACCGTCGCGTTGCCACTGGGCGCGCTCAATACCTTTGCGGTTCCGTTCTATTGGCAGGCGATGCCCGCTGACGAGCCGGTGTCCAACCCTTACCCCGTGACGTCGTGGTGGGGGGCAGCTGGCATGCCCGTCGTCGGCGCTCTGTATTTGTTGTTGGCGTGGTGGCTGATTCCGGCGATGGCGCGGTGGCTCTCTCTGTTGGCGTCGTCTCTGTTGGCGAAGGATGCCCGGGCGGATTTGTCGCGACGGGTGAGTGAGTTGACCGCGAGCCGGGCGGCGGCGTTGGACGCGCACTCGGCAGAGCTCAAACGTATCGAGCGGGATCTGCACGACGGCGCCCAGAATCGGCTGGTGGCGGTGGTGATGATGCTCGGAATGGCAGAGCGGGCACTGTCGAACAATCCGGATCAAGCACTTCCTCAGCTGCACCGGGCGCAGGCTGCGGCTACGGAGGCGCTGAGCGAGCTGCGGGCGCTTGTTCACGACATCTACCCGCCGATTCTCGACGAACTCGGACTGGAAGGTGCGGTGTCCGCTCTTGCGGGACGTTCATCCGTGCCCTGTGTGCTCGAGATCGAGGACCTACGACGCGCTCCGGCCGCGGTGGAGGCCGCTGCGTATTTTGTGGTGGCCGAGGCACTGACCAACGTTGTCAAGCACAGTGGCGCACGCACTGTCACGGTACGAGCGGCCACGAAATCCGATCCTGAGACCATGACGATCGACGTTCTCGACAACGGGTCCGGCGGCGCGAGCGAGCGGGCCGGAGGCGGCCTCGCCGGGATCAGGCGTCGGGTCGAAGCATTCGAGGGAACTGTAAGCCTGGACAGTCCGGCCGGTGGGCCGACAACGATGAGGGTGGAATTGCCGTGCGGATTCTGATTGCCGAGGACGACGCGTTGCTGCGTGAAGGACTGGCGCTGCTGTTGCGCGGGGAGGGCTACGAGGTAGTTGCGGTGCCAGACGCGGACCAGTTCTTGTCGGTGTTCGACGAGAGCGCTCCCGATGCCGCCGTCCTGGACGTGCGGATGCCTCCTACATTCACCAACGAGGGTCTGCGGGCCGCGATCGAGATTCGCAAGACACGGCCGGGCTTTCCCGTTCTGGTGCTCTCCGCGTACGTGGAGGACCGATACGCCGGTGAGCTCCTCGCGGGCGGCGCCGGAGGCGTGGGATACCTCCTGAAGGAACGTGTCGGCAAGGTCGCCGAATTTGTCGACGCGCTCGAGCGGGTGATTGGCGGCGGAACCGTCATGGATCCGGAGGTGGTATCCCAACTGATGAGCCGCCGGCGCGCCGACGATCCCATTCGCGCACTCACTCCGCGGGAATCGGAAGTGCTCGGTTTGATGGCAGAAGGGTTGGGAAACCAGGAAATCGCGCACAAACTTGTTGTCAGCGACACCGCTGTGAGCAAGCACATAGGAAATATCTTCGCGAAGCTCGGCCTGTCGACTTCCCAAAGCGGCCATCGTCGTGTTCTGGCTGTTCTAGCCCATTTGCGAGCTTGATCGAACATCTGGACGGCAGACGCGCTCGAAGCGTAATGTGAGCCAGCCTCATGTTGTTGTCGTAACCTAACGGTGACCTGAGAGGCGTGGGCGTATGTCCGCTACGTAACGTGTGATCTCGGAAACGAGTAGAGCACCTGAAGACAACGAGGAGATCGATCAATGGGTAAGCCGATTGCCAGCGTGGCCGGAGGTCGGCAGTCCGTCCTTCTCGGGCTCGGCGTTCACCGCCCTGAGCGGGTTGTGACCAACGACGAGATCTGCGAGACGATCGATTCCACCGACGAGTGGATTCAGACCCGCACAGGCATCAAGTCGCGCCGCTTTGCCGGCGACGGCGAAGGCGTCGTCGCGATGTCTCTCGGTGCCGCACGCGGCGCTCTGGCAGCCAGTGGCATCGCTCCCGAGCAGATCGGCGCTGTCATCATCGCCACCTCCACCTACGACCTGCAGACACCGCAGGCCGCGTCGGTGATCGCTCACGAACTCGGTATGAACGGTCCGGCCGCATTCGACCTGGCTGCCGGCTGCGCCGGGTTCAGCACCGCACTCGGTGTCGCCAATGACCTGATCCGCGGCGGAACTGCCGACTACGCACTTGTTGTCGGCGTCGATCGCATGAGCGACACCACCGAGCCCACCGACCGCAGCGTGCGCTTCATCTTCGGCGACGGCGCCGGTGCCGTCATCGTCGGTGTCAGTGACACCGTGGGAATCGGCCCCGTCGAGTGGGGTTCGGACGGAAGCCAGTCCGACGCCATCAAGCAGGAGCCGAGCTGGCTCGAGTTCATCGAGAAGCCCGAAGGCGCTCGCCCGTGGATCAAGATGGCCGGCACGGCCGTATTCCGTTGGGCTGCTTTCGAAATGGGCAAGGTTGCCACGCGCACACTCGAAAAGTCGGGTCTGACCATCGATGACATCGACGCGTTTGTGCCGCACCAGGCCAACCAGCGCATCAACGAGGTCATCGCGCGCAGCATGAAGCTGCCCGAGGGATTCCCGGTCTCCAACGACATCGCCGAGACGGGCAATACGTCTGCTGCTTCGGTTCCCCTGGCCATGGAGCAGATGCTCCGCGACGGCCAGGTCAAGCCGGGTGACAAGGCCCTGTTGGTCGGCTTCGGTGCCGGACTGTCCTACGCCGGCCAGGTTGTCATCCTGCCGCCGCTCGGAACTGATCCGAACGCCTGATCGTCTTCTTGCAGACAAGAGCCCGCGAACCTCGAAAGGTTTGCGGGCTCTTGTTCGTTCGGCAGCGTCGTTCGGCTCAGCGCGTTCGGCTCAGCGAGCCGGAGACGTCAGCAGTGGGATCAGTAGTTCGTCCGGTGTGAGGGCGCCGTGCTGACCTGGCAGCCCGGCCAAGCCCGATTCCACCGTACGACGCACGACCGCGATGTCGTCCGTGGCGATGGCGATGACGTCGCCGATCCGCCTGTGAAACGCGGAATGCACTGAGGGGCCGAATAATCCGGCCACGATGCCCTCGGCTCGGGTGCCGATCCACATCCGGTCGCCGAGTTCGGCGCGCCAACGTGCGGCCACGTCGGCTGCCGCGCCTTCACGGGTGTGGATGTGCCGGCACCGTGGTTCGCCGGCGAGCGCGAGGACGTCCTTGGACAGGACAGGCGAGTTGTCGTAGTCGATCTTGTTCGCGTCGGTGATCTCCACCATTCCGTGGTCGGCCGTCACGATCAGCGTCACATCCGGACCGAGTGCGGCGGAAAGTTGTTCGACAACACGGTCCACCAGCGACAGTTGCTGGAGCCACGGTTCCGATTCGGGTCCGTACACATGTCCGAGTCCGTCGATCTCGCTGATGTAGCAATACGTGAACGTGCGCTCCGCTGATTTTGCGACGGCAACCGTGCGAGCCACCAGATCGCCGTACGCCTGAATTCCGGCAAAAGCTGCTCCGCGCATGCCCGCGCGAGTGAGTCCGCTGCCGTCGAACTTGGACGGGACAACTGTCGTCACGGTGATGCCTGCGGCCTGTGCCCGGTCGAACGTCGTGGCTTCCGGTTGGAGTACCTCGGGGACTATCGAATCGGCGTACGACTCTTTTTTCCCAGTGGGATGCCACCCGAGCCAGTTGAACACCGAATCGGCTTCTTCGACGTACGACTGATAGCCGGTGATGCCGTGCGCTCCCGACGGGAGGCCGGTTCCCAAGGAGACGATGCTGGTGGCCGTCGTCGTGGGAAATCCGGCGCGGATGGGGGAGCCCACCCACGAGTTCAGATACGGAGCATGCTCGGCATTGCGAGAGAGGAGATTAGCCCCCATGCCGTCGACCAGCAGAATCACCGTTCTCTTGCTGGGTGGCAGATTCAGTCGATTGGCTTCGCCGGCAACTCCCAGCGAGGCGAGAATTGACGGCGCAAGAGTCGACAGTGTCGGTTGCGAGTACACATCGAGGAGAGGTGCGGGGGCGGGCATCCCATGAGATTAGGCGGTGAACGCCCAAAACTGCATACCTTCTGGGCGTGCGTTCACATCGGTGCCCCGCCCCAGCGCGCCTTTTCGGTAGTTGGTGCTACCGGAAAAGGCGCACGGGACTGCAGGCCCTCAGCTCACGATGGTCGAAATACGGAACGCCGCCCCTAGCGGGTCTGCGACACCCGCCAGGCGTCCGAACGGGGTGTCCTCAGGGGCCGCGATGACGCTGCCACCGAACTCGACGACCTTGGCGACCGCGGCATCGGTGTCGTCGGCGCCGAAGTACACCTGCCAGAAGGACGGCACCTCCGTCGGCAGGAACGAACTGGCGTCCATGACACCGGCAACAGTGGCATCGCCCAGCTTGGCCTGTGAATAGCGGAACTCGTCCGTGTCACCCATCGACTCGAACTGCCAGCCGAACACGTCTGTGTAGAACGGCAAGGCCGCCGTGTAGTTCTTCGACATCGTCTCGTGCCATACGGGTGCACCCGGTACTCCGACCGACCCGAAACCTTTGTGCTGATCGGGTTGCCAGATTCCGATCACCGCTCCGGCCGGATCGCCGACAATTGCCATGCTGCCCTGATCGCCGACCTGCATGGACGGCATCATGATCGTGCCGCCGGCAGCTTCGGCTTTGGCGGCAGAGGCGGCCGCGTCGGAGGAGGAGATGTAGGTGGTCCAGACGTTGCCGTACGGATTGCCCTCCTGCTGGGGGCCGAGTCCGGCGATGGGTTGCCCGTCCTTGCTGAAGATCGCGTACCCGCCGTACTGCGGATCGTCGTTACTGTCGACCTGCCAGCCGAACACGTTGGTGTAGAAGTTCTTCGCGACCTCGGTGTCCGAACTGGTGAGGTCGATCCAACAGGGAGTTCCGTCGAGCATGAGTTCCTCCTGTGCGTCGTTGTGGTAGTCGACGCTACCGAAAAGGCTCAACGGACGGCAGGGCCTTCGAGCAGCCGGGCACGCACCTCCGCGTCGGTCGCGCAGTCGATCGCCGTCCACGCCAGCCCCAAAGCGCCGTCCAGTACGGCTTTGTCACCGGTTTCGGAACGGCAGTACGCAGTGAACTCCGGTTGGTGATTGCCGGCGCCGTTGCATTCGATTCCGATGATGGGATGGATGGTCGGGATGCGGTGCGAGACGTTGCCCATGTCCGTGGACCCGGCCGCCGGGCCGTTGTAGTCGAAGAACGTTCGGCCGAGAGCCTCGAGGTTCTCCTGGTACACGGCGCTCAACTGCTGATCCCACCGCGACTCCGCGTACGCGGGCGACGGCGACGTCATCGCGATGTCGCACCCCGTCGCGATGGCGCCGGCGGTGAAGCACTGCTCCACCTTGGACTGGGCGGCCTCGACGCCGCTCAATGTCTCGGCCCGGACAGCGTATGTCCCGTGCGAACTACCGGGAATGACATTGGGCGCGACTCCGGCATCGCTGACGTAGCCGTGCACTTGAACGTCCCTCGGAAGGTGCTGTCGCAGTAGGCCGATACTCACCTGAGCGACAGTGAACGCGTCGGCCGCATTGACGGCACCCACGGCAAACGACGCGTGCGACGACACTCCCGTGTATTCGACGTCGAGGTGCGAGATGGCAAGCATGTTGGGTGCGCGCAGGTCGCCGGCGCCGGGGTGCACCATCATGGCGCAGTGCAGTGAATCGAAGATACCCTCCTCGAGCATCACGACCTTTCCACCGCCGCCCTCTTCCGCGGGAGTGCCGAAGACAGCCACGGTGATTCCCAGTTCGTCGGCCAACGGCGCGAGGATCAATCCCGCAGTCACCGCGGCAGCGGCGATGATGTTGTGCCCGCACGCATGTCCGATGTCCGGGAGTGCGTCGTACTCGGCAAACAATCCGATCACGAGTTCGCCACTGCCGTACGTAGCGGCGAGCGCGGTCGGCAGTCCGGCAACACCACGCTCGACCGCAAAACCGGCACCCTCGAGCATGTCCGCGACGGCGGCCGACGCGTTGTGCTCGGCAAACGCGAGTTCGGGGTTTTCGTGGATCTGGTGACTCAGTGCCAGCGCGGCATCGGCGATGGTGTCGAGGTGCTTGGCCGCGAGATCTTTTGTCGTCATCGTCTGAGCGTGCGTTCGCGCTGGGATCTACGGGCCAGAATGCAGCATTTGTGCACTAGTTTATTTAATCATGCAGGATTCGATAATTCTGGACGAGATCGATCTGCGAATCGTCCACGCGATGCAGGTACAACCGCGCGCTCCGTGGGCGTTGATCGGCCATGTTGTGGGGGTTGATCCGGTGACCGCTACGCGTCGGTGGACATCACTCACCGATTCGGGAACTGCCTGGATAGCGGCGTATCCAGCCGCCGACACGGGATCGGTGTTGGCATTCCTCGACGTCCGGTGTGCACCGCGATCACGCCAACAGATCGTCGACCGACTCGCGGCGCAGACGCATGTGATGAGCGTGAACGTGCATTCGGGTGGTTGCGTGGTCATGGCGGAAGCATTGTTCGACGGCACCACCGCGCTGGCTCGGTACGCACTCGACGATCTGCAACGTCAGGACGGGGTGACCGACGTCGTGGTGCACCCTGTCACCAGGGTGTTCACCGAGGGAAGTCGTTGGCGGCTGGGCACTCTCGAACCATCCGGAGTTCGGACGTTGCGCGAATCCGGGGTGGCTCCGCCGCCGCTCGGGCGCAGGCATCCGTTGGACAGCGCAACGGTCGCCGTGATCGATGTTCTCGGACGCAAACCGCGGGTATCGGTGACCGAACTGGCTCACGAACTGGGGATCAGTGCGTCGACGGCGCGTCGACGGCTGGGCCGGGCCCTGTCGCAGCACACCCTGTTGCGTTGTGAATTGGCACGATTCGCGACGGGGCGGCCGATTCGGGTGCTGTTCACCGCCAGGATTCCCGTACTCGACGTCGAGCGCGTCGCACGAATCCTGAGGTCCCGGACCGAGATTCGTCTTGTTGTCACCGTCGCGGGCCCGGACAATCTGTTCTTCACCGGGTGGTTGCGATCGCTGACGGAGATCGCGGCGCTCGAGATGGAGCTGGCCACTCGGGCGCCGACTCTGACTGTGGTGGACCGGCGAATCGTGCTCGACACACCAAAACTGATGGGACACTTGCTCGATCGGGACGGCAGATCCACCGGTGTGATTCCGGTGGGTGTCAGGTCGTGATCAGGTCTGTGTGCGACAGCCACGCCAGGACGTGACGGTTGAACTCGTCGGGCAATTCCAGTTGGGGAGTGTGCCCGGTGTCGCCGAGAATAATCGTGGTCCAGTGCGGGTGTGCTGCGGCGGCAGAACGCGCGGCAGCTACCGAAACGAGGCGATCACACTCGCCGTGCAAGAGGAGAGTGGGGGCACTGATGTCGCGCAACGCTTTTCGGTACTTCTGGGGGCGGGCCAAAACGGTGAGCAGTGATCGCGCGGCTTGCAGGAAGTCCGCATCCTGAGTGGAAAAGCCGCGCCGGATCTTTGCCAGCGCCGCGCCCGCGGCAATGACCTCGGAGTCGGCACGGGTGGGGTCCACGAAGCAGAGGTTGGTCATCTGCGCCGCGAGTTGCTCGTCCGTCAACTTTCGTCGGCCCAGACTCATTGCCTGTTCCCCGAGATAGGGCAGCGCGTAGACGAGGAATTGGGCAGCGACAACCGGGTCGGGGATCCGAATTGGTAGCGGCAGCGCCGGGTCGACCAATACCAGGCCGGCCACTGAATCAGGGCGGGCGTCGGTAGCGAGGGCAGAAACCATTCCGCCCATCGAGTTTCCGAACAGAATGACCGGTTTCCCAACGACGGTGTCGATAAACCGGTTCAGGAGTGCGGTATTCGAGTGAACGTGAGTGGTGCGGCCGTGGGCCTGCGTCAGGCCGAAGCCGGGCAGATCCACCGCGTAGACACGTGTGTGTTTTGCCAGCGTGGGCGCCACCCGGACCCAGTTCAGATGTGAGCCGCCAAGTCCGTGGACGAGGACGATAGGTGGAGTGGTGTCGTTCGGGTCTTCGGGTCCCCCGAAGTTCACCCAGTGCACGTCTCCGTCGAGGTCGGCGATGTTGCTGATTCCGCCCCAAGGGGCACTGAGCGCAGCATCGGCGTCTTCCAGGGCGAAGCGGGGCGAGGTCATCTCTCCAGAATGCACGCTATTTGTCGATTGCGTGAGTGATCTGTGCCGTCGATCACGCAGTGCGTTGCGGCAGTGTTGAGCACATTTGTTCTATTGAGCTGTGGCAGAGACAGTTTCGCAGTTGTCCGGTTTGTACGATCCCGTTCGGGTACTTGCCATCGAAGCTGCAGCGTCAGGCATACTGGCAGCCATGTGGTGGATAGTCGGTTTAATCATTCTGACTGTCCTGAGTCTGTCGTCCGCTTTGGTGGCATTTGTATTTCACCGATCAACGGCTGAGGACAGGACATTGCTGGGTGATTCAAGCAAAAGCAAAGCCGAACGGCCCTGAACCGGTGATCGGTCCAGGGCCGTTCGCAGTTCTGTCATTCTCAGTCTGTCATCCCCAGCGAGACTGTCCGCCATCGAGCGGGATCGTTGCACCGGTCAGGTAGCCGGCATCGGGTCCGACGAGGAATGCGACGGCAGTACCGATGTCGTTTTCGCAGTCACCGATGCGACGCATCGGAATGCTGGCCACAAACGCCGCTGCTTCCTCGGGGCGGGCGTCGGCCCAGCGTTGCAATCCGGGCGACGACGCGTGCGGCGCGACAGCAAGGACACGAATCCCGTCGACGCCCCACTCGCATGCTGCTGCTCGCGTCAGCGCCCGCACGGACTCCTTGACGGCCGCGTAGCCGCCGTAGCCGCTGGCGTCCCAACGAACGGCCACCGAGCTGACCATGTTGATGATCGCGCCGCCGCCGCGAGCCTTCATCGACGGGTAGCACGCCTGCATCGTGCGCAGCGTTGCGACGGGCCCGGACTCGAGTCCGGCAGCCAGCTTCTCCGGCGTCAGATCCAGAATGTTGCCCAAGGGGTTCAGGCTCGCATTGTTGACGAGGATGTCGACTCCGCCGAACAGTTCGACGGTTCGGTCAACAGCTGCGGTGATGGAGTCTCCGTCGCTGACATCTGCCAACACGGGTTCAGCGCGGCCGCCACGATCGACGATTTCCTTGCATGTGTCCACAAGCTTCGATTCGGTGCGACCGACGACGGCGATGTGCGCGCCTTCCTTGGCCAGGGCAAATGCGACTCCTTGCCCAACACCTTGGCCGGCGCCTGTGATGAGCGCCACTTTCCCGTCCAATTTGCCCACAGCTGTTCTCCTGCTCGTCATTTAGCGGTCCCCGAATGGTTGCCTCCCCCGCGCAGTATTTCTCCTGGCTTCTTACTGGTCGGGATGTGATCTATATCCCACTCAGTGGAACCGCTTTTAATATCGGCCGTCTTACAGCTAATGTGAGCGCGGTTACACACCCGGCGCGAGGCACGCGCACACATTCCATGATGAGGAGCTAGACATGGCAACCACAGGCAGCATTGATCCCGACACCGCAAAGTTGCTCGGCGACTTGGCTAAGTACGCTTCGCCCATCGCAGGCCTCATCGGCGGCGTCGGCGCGATCCTCGGCCTCGCCGGACTGATCAACGCCGGCACCGGCTCCTGATCTGTTCTGATCTGAATCTCCGGCCCGCGAACTGGTAACAGTTCGCGGGCCGGAGGTCTATCAATAGAGTCGATATCTGTGTCTTGCAGACACATTCATTGGATGTGAGCCTGCGGAACCCTCAGGCTCTCGGCAGTGTCCGGCCGCGTGTGGTTCTTCTTCGGTGTCAGGTCGAGGACGGCTTCGCTGCCGCGGTAGTGATGGAACCGGAAGAGTGAGCGGTCTGGCGTCATGCGGCTGTCGTTCCCTGTGGTCTTCCAGTACCAGTGAATGTCGGCTTCGAGGACCTCTGACAGGCGAACGATATTCTTGCAGCCGTACTCTTGCAGCCCTTGGCATTTGATGCCCTGCAGTTCGCGGGGTTGCCCGCCGCTGGTCCACCGTGATTCGTAGACCAGTGCGTCGAGTTGGATTCGGTGGCAGTCCTGTTCCGATGCAGTGTGCAGTAGGTCGTCCCAGTCCAATCCCGGTGCGTGCTGGAGATATTCGTCGGCGTCGATGAAGGCGCTCCACGAGACGGTGCTGCGGAATCGCGTGATGTAGTCGACGTATGCCTCTACCTGGCCGTGCACGATCCGGCCTTCCTCATCTCGGGGTTGCCACTCGATGAGCGTGACCGGGAGTCCGTGCAGTTCGCGGCGAAAAGCTTCCTGAACGTCACTGTCGGAGAGTGTTTCGGTGTAGGCGCCGTAGGAATTTCCGCGCTTGTCGACGCTTCCTCCATGCCACCGGTTCAGGCTGAACGCGCTGCTGCGCCGCGAGGATCCCACAGAGCCGGTGTTGTCGTACAACACGACGTCCCAGCCCTGTTCGATGTGGTGCACGCACCAATCGCGGATGAAGGGCAGGTGTTCGCGGGGGAGAAGGACAGCGACAACGGTGCGGACCTTGTTACTGGAACTGTGCTCCGTGGCCATGGGGACACAATATGCGGCGGACGCATCCAACGAACACCAAATCGTTGACATAATGGTAATTCTGTCTCATAGTCGAGGCATGACGTCATCTGTGTCACACTTGCCACGGTTTGTTCCGTCGACCGGGGAATCCTGGCGATCGCCCTGGGCGATGTACGACGCGTTGCGTGAATACGACCCCGTGCATCACGTTGTCCCCGAGGTGTCCGGGGACGACTATTGGGTTCTCACGCGCCACGAGGACGTATACAACGCAGCGCGGGACTACCAGACGTACTCGTCCGCCAAGGGGCTGACCACCGTCTACGGTGAGCTGGAACAGATAGGCATGCAGGACAATCCGCCATTTGTGATGCAGGATCCGCCGGCTCAGTCGGAGTTCCGCCGCATGGTGTCCAAGGGATTCACTCCCCGTCAGGTATCTGCCGTCGAGCCGATGGTTCGCGAGTTTGTCGTCGAGCGAATCGAATCGTTGAAAGCTCGCGGCAGCGGCGACATCGTCGTCGAACTTTTCAAGCCACTGCCGTCGATGGTTGTTGCGCACTATCTAGGAGTGCCGGAATCCGATCGCGACCAGTTCGACGGGTGGACCGAGGCGATCGTCGCTGCCAATTCGGCCGGGGGTGCGCTCGCCGCAGCAACAACGGCGCAGGCCGCGACCGGTGAGTTGATGATGTACTTCGCGTCGTTGGTCGAGCGTCGCAAGGTGGAACCGGGCGACGATACGATTTCACACCTCCTGGCGGCAGGACTCGGAGAGGAGGGGGACATCAGTGGTTTGCTGTCGATCCTGGGATTTGCGTTCACGATGGTGGCAGGTGGAAACGACACCACAACAGGGATGTTGGGCGGTTCGGTGGCGATGCTGACCGAGCGTAGAGATCAGCGTCAACTCTTGATCGATGATCCGGAACTGATCACCGACGCGGTGGAGGAACTATTGCGACTCACCTCGCCGGTGCAGGGTCTTGCCCGTACCGTCACCCGCGATGTGAGCCTGGGCGGCAAGACTATTCCCGCGGGACGCAAGGTGCTGTTGATGTACGGCGCTGCCAATCGCGACCCGTCGAAGTACGGCCAGGACGCCGGCGAACTCGACGTGCTGCGCAAACCACAGAAGATCTTGACGTTCAGTCACGGCGCACATCACTGTCTGGGGGCGTCGGCTGCTCGCATGCAGGCACGAGTTGCGTTGGAAGAGTTACTGGCTCGCATCCCTGACTTTCACGTCGACATCGACGCGATGACGTACGCACCGGGAAACTACGTGCGCCGTCCGCTGACTGCTCCGCTGTCGGTGAACGCGTCGTGAGTAACGACTGGCTGGGGGACGGGCGGGCCCTCGCTGCCGCTGAGAAGATCCTCGACAGCGCGGGGCTGTTGTTTGTCGAGAAGGGCGTGGGCGCGGTGGGAATGGCGGAGATAGCCTCTGCTGCAGGCTGTTCCCGGGCCACTCTGTACCGTTATTTCGAGAACCGGCAGTCGCTGCACGTTGCCTTTGTTCACCGCGAGGCGCGCAAGCTGGGAGCCGAAATTGCCACAACTGTTGCGCCGATCGCTGATCCGCGGGAGCGCCTCGAAACGGCGATCCTCTCAGCGGTCTCCGCGGTGCGCAATACCCCGACGCTGGCAGTGTGGTTTTTGCCAGGGGACGCCAGTCTGGCCGGTGAGCTGGCAAATTCGTCAGAGGTCATCAACGGTCTGGGGGCCGCGTTCCTCGGCAGCAGCGCAGACGAGGCTCAGGCGAAGTGGACGGTGCGCGTCATTCTCTCGCTCCTCATGGTGCCCGGCGTCGACGCACGCGACGAACGGGCGCTGGTGAAGGCATTTGTCGCCGGAGTCCTGGTTCAGGCCTAGGAATCGGATTCAGTTGCGGCACTGGATTTCTCGGGCCACCTTGTTGCCGGTCAATGCCGCGGCCAGGATCAGAGCAGTCACTGCAGCAAACACCACTACGGCCACCGCGGCAGAAGCGGCGGTCCCGACACCGACGGTGCTGCCGACAACAACCTGAACAGCGATGCCGGCCAGCGCAACCCACGTTGCGCGGCGCAGTCCCGGGCGGGCGGCCTGATGGGACCGTTGCCAGGCTTCGGGGCTCGACATGGTGGCTTTGGTGCGTATTCCCATCACGGAGTTCGGCTCGTCGCCGGGAAACCTGACGATCAGCGATGTAACTGCTACCAGCATTACGGTGCCGATGGACAAACCGAGTACGAGACCGATCAGATCTCGAGATTGCGACATCCCATTCACTCGAAGCGTGAGGGATCTCCGCCGCCGACGCGTACAACCTCCGGTGCGCCGGAGGAGAAGTCGACAACAGTGGTGGGTTCGGTGCCACAATCGCCGGAGTCGATGACGGCGTCGAGTTCGTTGTCGAGCTCTTCCTTGATCAGCCAACCATCTGTCATGGGCTCTTCTGCGCCGGGCAATATCAGGGTGCTCGAGAGCAGCGGTTCACCCAGTTCGTGCAGCAAGGCACGCACTACCGGATGGTTGGGGATTCGCACGCCGACGGTTTTCTTCTTCGGATGTGCGAGGCGACGCGGCACTTCCTTGGTCGCGGGCAGAATGAACGTGTATTGGCCTGGTGTGGCGGCCTTTACAGCGCGAAATGCGGCGTTGTTGACATGGACGAAGTGGCCGAGCTGTGAGAAGTCCGCGCACACCAAGGTGAAATGGTGATCGGAGCGCAGCGACCTGATGTCACGAATCCGATCAGCGCCACCGTGGTTGTCCATCCGGCTACCCAGCGCGTAGCAGGAATCCGTCGGGTAGGCGATGAGGGCATCGTCCCGAAGCATTGCGACGATCTGGCTGATCGCACGCGGCTGCGGATCGTGCGGGTGGACATCGAAGTATCTGGCCATACGTCCAGCCTAGTTCAGGGACGCAGTTGTGCCGGGAACTCTGCCGAAATCGGTGCCGCGAGCACTGCCGTCAACTCCTCGGCGTAGGCAAGCTGTTTGCGCAGGTGATTGCAGCTGTCCTCGGCGCGGGTGTGGCAGGCCGAGATGAATTCGGTTGCCGTGGTCCGCGATAGGGGATCAGCGGTGTCGTCGGCCAGAATGGACAAGGATTCGAGAAGTTGTTTCATCTCGTCCAGTGTGAATCCCAGCGGTTTCATCCGCCGGATCACCAGCAGGCGTTCGACGTCGGATTCGGTGTAGAGCCGGAAACCCCCGCCGCTGCGCTCGGACGGTGTCACCAACCCCACGTCGTCGTAGTGGCGAATGGTTTTGATCGACAATTCGGTGCGCTCGGCAACCTGGCCGATCCTCATAGGCTTGTTTTCCATGTCAGTGACCTGCTCCCATCCGGCCCGACAAGTGGACGTGGCGCTCCGCGGATGCCGCGTCCAGGCCGACGATCTCGACGGTCTTGCCACGAGCTGCATATTTCATGGTGATCGCGTCCAGCGTAGCGACGGTGGAGGCGTCCCAGATATGGGCGCCGGAGAGATCGATGATGACGTTCTGCGGGTCGCCGGCGTAGTCGAACTGGTAGATCAGATCATTGCTCGACGCGAAGAACAGTTCGCCGCGCACCGCGTAGACCCGTGTGTTCTCGTCAGGATGCGCAATGTCGACCACCTCGGTCAGATGTGCGACGCGACGGGCGAATATCACCATGGCGGTGATGACTCCGACGATGACGCCGTACGCGAGGTTTTCCGTCGCCACCGTGACGGCGACGGTCACGAGCATGACGATGGTTTCGCCAAGTGGCATGCGCCGCAGAGTTTTAGGGTTGATGCTGTGCCAATCGAGGGTGCCGACGGACACCATGATCATGACTGCGACCAGAACGGCCATGGGGATCAAGGCCACTACATCGCCGAGGCCGACCACCAGGATCAGCAGGAACACTCCGGCCAGGAAGGTGGAAATACGGGTGCGTGCTCCCGAGACTTTGACGTTGATCATGGTTTGTCCGATCATCGCGCAACCACCCATGCCGCCGAAGATTCCGGTGACGATGTTGGCGACTCCCTGCCCCCACCCCTCGCGAGTCTTGTTCGAATGGGTATCGGTGATGTCGTCGACAAGCTTTGCAGTCATCAATGATTCGAGAAGCCCGACCAAGGCCATGGCCAGAGCAAACGGCGCGATGATCGAGAGCGTGTGCACGGTCAGGGGGACGTCGGGGAACATCAAGGTCGGCAGGCTCGACGGAAGTTCGCCCTCGTCACCGACATCGGGGACGTCGAACGAGAAGACGGCGGTGATGGCGGTCAGCACGACGATGGCCACCAGCGGCGCCGGGACAGCAGTGGTCAGCTTGGGGAGGAATATCAGAATCAGCATGGCGCACACAAGAAGTGGATAGACCAGCCACGGCACACCGATCAGGTGGGGGATTTGGGTGATGAAGATCAGGATCGCGAGCGCGTTGACAAATCCCACCATCACGCTGCGCGGAATGAACCGCATCAGTTTTGCCACACCGAGCAGACTCAGCACGATTTGAAGGACTCCGGCCAGCAGGACGGTGGCAATGAGGTAATCGATGCCGTAGTCCCGGGTCAAGGGCGCTACCACCAGTGCAACTGCGCCCGTGGCTGCCGAGATCATCGCCGGACGGCCGCCGACAATCGCGATGGTGACGGCCATGGTGAACGACGCGAACAGACCCACCCGCGGATCCACACCGGCGATGATCGAAAACGAAATCGCCTCGGGGATAAGTGCCAGGGCAACAACGAGGCCGCCGAGCACTTCGGTTTTGAGACGCCGGGGTGAGCGCAGCGCAGACCGTACACTGCCGTCGTCCGTGGTCGCGTCGAGTGTGGTTGCAGTCATCAGAGTTCCGTCCTTCCGAGATCGTCAGACCCTACCCTCCCGGGAGGGGAGAGTGTGAATCCGCTCGTCAGGACCGGGTTGCCGTGCGAGTATCGAACGATGAGCAAAGGAACCGTCTCGATCTGGAAGGCCGAGCAAGGTTGGGGCGTGATCGAATCCGCTGATACGCCCGGCGGCTGCTGGGCCTTCTACTCCCATGTGTGGGCCGACGCGATGCCCGAGCTGAAGCCTGGCCATTCGCGCATGATCCGCGGCGGCAACAGGGAACTGATTGTCGGCGAGACCGTCGACTTCACGTGGGAGATCACGGAGCAGGACGGCTACTCCTACCGGGCGATCAGTGTCACGCCGCAGCGGGAGCATCCTCGGTGGACGATCGAGGACACTCCCGGCTGAGTCTTACTTCTCGCAGGCCACGCCGTCGCCGTCGCCGTCGAGATGTGCACCGTATCCGGGGTCACCGATACGCACGGGAGCTGCGCCGGCAGCCTTGGCCGCGGCGCAGTTCTTGAACGGTGTTGTCACACCCGCTGCCGGAGCCGAGGTCACAACCGGCAGGGATGTGACGAGGGGCGGGGAGGTGACGGCCGGCTGCTGGGTCGACGCAGTTCCCTTGCAGTCCTGGAGGATTCCGGCGATGGTGTCGTGCTCGGCCTGGGTCACCCACAGTCCGTACGCGGCTTTGACTTCGACCTGCGCGGCGACGTACTGGCAGCGGTAGCCCCGGTTGGGCGGCAGCCACGACGAGGCGTCGGAATCGGATTTCTGCTGGTTGGCGGGACCGTCGACGGCTCGCAGGTTGCGCGGGTCGTTGGCGAGGTTGGTGCGCGTCTGCGTGTCGAGTTGTTGAGCGCCCTTCTGCCAGGCGTCGGACAGCGCTACGACGTGGTCGATCTGGACTGCCGATGACGTGTCCTGACCACGAGTGAAGGCAATCGTGGTGTTGGTGTACTGGTCATTGAGCGTTCCGGTCGCCACCGTGCACCGGTTGCCGTCCTTGAACGTGATGTCGGTCAGATCGCGGGCCAGGATGTCGTTACGGGTGTCGCAGCCGTTGTGGCCGAACTCGACGTCGACGTCGTCGGTCCAGGCTGCGCCGAACAGCGCGCGGTCGTATCCGGTTTTGGGTGCGCGACCCTTGATTGGAATCTGCGCCAACAGTGCGGAAGCGGCGGAGACAGCAGCATTGTCGCTCGTGAGGGCCGACGAGCTGGTCGTAACGCCGGAGCCGATACCTGAACCGAGACTACCGGTTTCGACTTCGGCGGCGGACGAGTTGGAGCATCCACCGAGGACCAGTGCGGCAACGAAGCCGATCGAAACGGCTGCGGTGCTGCGCCTGCTGATTGCCGTGCGTGACATGTGACGAGAGCTCATTTCTTTAAGAGACGAACTACAAGTATGTCATTCGCGACATTTCGGTCTGAAGCGGACGAAGTGGACCGAAACCGACCGAGCGAACGTACCTTTCGTCGCCTTGGATGCGCCGAAAGGTACGTTCGCTCGGGAAAATGGAGGAAGTTTGTTCAGATCTCGATCTTGGGCGTCTGCTCGCCCAGCTTGTGGCGGGCCAGCGCCAGGTTCGCGCGCGAGCGTTCGAGGACGAGGTACACGAAAAGGGTAGACATTCCGGGCGTCTCGATCACACGGATGAGATGGTACTGGGTGGTCAAGGTGATCAGGATGTCTTCGAGGGTGTCGGTAATTCCCAGGTTACTCATCGTGCGGAGCTTGGCGCGCACAACTTCGGAGTTTCCGGCGCCGGCGTATTCGAGGCTGAAGGACGGGTTGCCCGCCATGCCGAGAACCATGCCGCTGTCGGCGTCGACGACGGCGGCACCGGTGGCACCGTCGATTCGCATCAGTTCGCCGAGGACCTTGTCGATGTTGCTCATTGCTTCTCCTTTGTGGGGTGTGGGATAGGGCGCAGGGGTGCGCTGCGACTCCAGTTGATGCTTCGGCGGTGAAGTCATCGGTACGTTGTTCGGTGGGACGGGAGGGCGGGCCGAATCCGATGCACGAGGGGTTTGTCCAATTGGTGGATTTTGTGAAATAGGTCCGTAATGTGCAGATAGCTGCACATTTATCGTTTCGGCCTCACCGATGCGATCGGCGGTCAGCCACTCGCCCGCGGAACCGGAAAGCGGTGGCGAAGCCAACGTCGGAGATTCGAGTGGCGGCGGCTGCAGTTGTGGATAGACCGGGGAAGTCAGTGGGCGTTTGTATGGAATGGGCTGGCCTTCCGCATCGGACACATTCGAGAACCACACGGCATACCCAGGGTCTTCGCGATCGAGGCTCTGCTCACGATCATCGTCTTCTTCTCGGGCTCCGCGCCGGCGAAACAGTCCCATAAGCTTCTACCCCTTTTGAGACGAATCTCTGACAATTTTTCCCGCCCGAATCGAGTGGGAGACTGCGGAGAACCAACCCCTAGTTACCATGCAGCTACGTAAGGCTATCATGGCTACGTGCTCAGGGCCGGGAGTCTGTGGGTCGGGCTCCTGGTCTGCTCTGGCATTCTGAGGAGATGAAGAAAACGATTGTCGGGTTCATCGGAGCCTGTTCATTGATGGCGCTGGTGGCTTGCGGTTCCGATGGCGGGACACCGACCGAAGTGGGGACTCTGACGTCCACCGCGCCGGCAACTACTACCGACGGCACTGCTGACGAGGGCACCGCTACCGAGGGCACCCCAGCGGCGGGGCTTCCGCGCACCTACGAGCAAGCCTGTAACGACGTCCTCAAGTTCCTCGACGGATACCAGCAGGCGATCGACGAATCAGGCGACGACATCGGACTGACTCGTGAGTCGCTGGCGAACGACATGCTGACGTCGATCCAGGCTTACCCCGAATGGTCGACGCTCTCTGCCGACGAGCAGGCCGAGGTGACGCGCGGATTCAGTGCGGCCGTTGCAGGAAGCTGCTGACGGGTTTCAGAACAGAGACTCTTGAATTGCGACGCCAGGAGAGTCGAAGTTGCCCACCGTGACGGTACGTCCGACCAGTGCCGAGATGTCTGCGACAAAGCGAGGGGATTCCGGGTCGGTATCGGTACGGAACAGCGCCACCGGCCCGGTCAGGCCTTCGAGATACAGAGAGTGCTCACCCGAGTCGAAGGCGTGGGGATACATCAGCGCCGGGGTGGCGTCGAAAACGATCTGCGAGCAGGCCGGTGGCGTCCATACCTCGGGCTGTTCGAAAATCTCGATGCCGTCGATTCCGGATCCGATGTAGGACAACTCTTCTCGGTTCGAGATGACGAACTGCTGCAACTCGTTGCGCAACTCGGCGGTGTCGGTTCTGCTCGTCAGTGCTTCGAGTTTGCGTGATGTACGGATCGCCTGGCTCAGGTGAAACTGCCTCGACACGTCAGCTTCCAGAGTTCGGATGTTGTAGCCGTCCGTCGAACCGGCGACGTACACGGCGGCTGCGGCGCCTTGCTCCGCGACGCGCGGGTACTTGCGGAACTGCGACGCCGTCCCCACTTTCATCCGGCCACCCGCGAAGATGTCGATGTACAGCCATTGCGGCTGGGTGAGATAGGTGCGCACATTCGGGTGAATGTGCGCACCGTTCACATGAGCCTGGTGAACGCTCGTGAATCCTTCGCGATTTCTGCACCGGTCACATTGGCGCCCGCTGGTCACCTTCGCGCCCCGATCGCACGGAAGGTAACCGGGGCCGTCTGCCGTCATGTCGCGCCACCCGAGGCACCGCCGACCCCGTCGCTCGTCCACGGAAAACCGGAATACCGACGTGTGGGTGATGAACGTGGCATCGCCGGTTGTGTCGTCGACGAGGCGGATACGTGGAGCTGCCGGATCCGACCATTCGATACCGCGCACGAGCAAGGTCATGATGGAAGTGCCGGTCCCTTTTCTCGGATGTATGAGGAACCTCCGATATTAGTGCGTCAGCTGCCGGGCAACCCGGGGTAGTAGGTGCCGGCCGACCAACCGCCGTCGACGGCCAACTCGGCTCCGGACATGTAACTGGCGTCGTCGCTGGCAGCGAAGGCCGTTACCCGGGCGACCTCGTCGGGGAGCCCGATTCGCCGCAGCGGAACCTGACCGTACGGCTTTTGCAGGTCGTCGCCCGTGCGTCCCAGCGGATTGCCCAGTTGGGTGTCGACGCCACCGGGATGCACCGAGCAGACGCGGATGCCCGACGGCCCGAGTTCCAGCGCTTGCGTCTTGGTGAGTCCGCGGACCGCCCATTTGCTGGCGGTGTACGCGCTCAGGCCGTTCACACCGCGCAGGCCGTCGACGGACGAAATGTTGACGATCACGCCGCGCGCGGCTTTCTTCATGACGGGCACAACGGTCTTGGCGCCCAGCATCGCACCGATGACGTTGACCGAGAACAACTTTTCGACGGCCGTGACGTCGATGTCCTCGACGGCCGCGAAGGCAAGCATGCCCGCATTGTTGATCAGGACGTCCACGGTGCCGAACCGGGAGGTCGTGGCCTCGACGAGGCTCACCCAATCGGATTCGCTGCTGACGTCGAGATGGTGGAAGACACCGCCGATATCGGCAGCGACTGCGGCGCCCTTCTCGTCGAGCACGTCCCCGATGACAACCGTCGCGCCTTCCGCTGCGAGGAGTCGGGCGGTCGCTTCTCCCATTCCCTGAGAACCGCCGGTGATGATGGCCACCTTGCCTACAAATCTGTTCATGTCCCGATTCTGTGGTGTTGCTGTGCCGCCGTATCGGCTAGTCCCGCTGGTCGGAAATGTCCCGATGACGTGCGACTGACCTCGGGTCCGCTTGTGATCGCCTAGGCTCGTGGCATGGCTATTGTCTGGACAGTTCCGCGTGGTATCAGCCCCACCCTGCTCGTAGCACCGTTGATCAAGGAGTTTCTCGCCGAGGGCGAAGGCACCCTCGACTCGAGGCTCGGTGCAGTCGGCATCGTGTGTGCCTCGCTCGAGAAGCAGGTCGGTCGCACGTTCACGTCGATCAGTTCGGCGTCGGCCGCCATCTTCTCGGGAGCCGCAGCGTCGACGAGTGTGCCGGACGCGCTTCGTCTAGCGGTGATGCGGACGCTGTCCACTGAGGTGCTCGTCCGTAAGCCGGCTCCGCAACCGTTTTCCGAGAAGGTCGGAAAGCGCTTGGGAGAGTATGTATTCGCTTTGCGTGACCCGCGCAACAATCAGGTGTTCCATGTCGGTCGCGGCACCGGAAACCAGGTATTCGCTTCGGTTTTCGAGGCACTCGGTGAACTCGACAACCTCGAAGGCGCCTCCGGCCCAACGGAGACGCCGGGAGTGACCGCGGCAAAGATTTCACGTATCCGCGAGATCTACGACGCCGGTTCCGCAGTCGAGCACTACGTTCTCCTGCGCAGCGTGTCCGGTGCCGATGCGCCCGGCACGGCCGACGCGGTGGTCAGTGGCATCGTCGAGGCACTTCGGATCAGCGAGGCCGGGGATACCCTGACCAACCTTGCAGGGGAGGTCACGGACAAGGATCTGCGGGCAACCCGCGTCGAGGAACTCGCCCTGCGCTATTCCGCCGATCCGGCACCGGAACTGCCGACACCTAGTGTGGTGCTGCATGTTCCGGGTTCTTCTCGCGCCGGCGCCACCGCAGAAGAGATCTACGAACTCGCCAGGGCGGAATGGGCTGCCGGTGCTGCAGTGCGTGCCGAAGCCGGGATTCCCGTACTCGTCTTTGCCGACAGCATCATTCGTGGCGCTTTCCGCGCTCAGTCGTGGGAGGTGTCCACTCGCAACGCCGACGGCAGCATGCTGTGGCGCTTCACCGGTGACGTCGACGACGAACTGGCGGCCAAGTATGTCGGTACCGAAATCACACCGCACAACGTCGGACTCAAGAAGTGGCCGGTCAGCGGTTGGGTCACGCGTCTGACCACCGCTCGCCCCGGTGCGGCGATGCCGGGTCCGCGCAAGAAGTGAGAACTGGTTGGGCTCCGGAGTTTGTCCGGAGCCCAACCTGTTCAGTCCGGTAGTTCCGGTCAGTTCAGCAAGCTACTGCCGAGGTAGTCGTTTTCCACGCATCCGGGCGGAATGAGATAGACGGCCGAACCGATCGGCGTTGTCCACTCGTTGAGTGCGTCGAAGTCGCTCAGTCGCTGCTGAACCGGCAGATACTGCTCTGCGATGTCGCGTTGGAACGCTGCGAAGATCAGTCCGGAGTTGGAAGTCCCCTCGCCTTCCGGTGGGTCGTCGTAGTTGTATGCCCGACGGAAGAACTGCTCCCCGTCGTGCATTCGATGGGAGCGCGCGATGTGTGATCCCGGCGGAATGACCGGGATACCGAACCTGTCGGTAGCGGTGAAATCAGCGTCGTCGAATTCGTTGGTGCCGGTCAACGGAGCGCCGTTCGACAACGTGCGACCCATCGTGAGTTCACGCGCCGGTCGATCGAGTTCGTCCCACGTATCCATTTCCATGCGAATTCTCCGGAGCACCAACGACGTTCCCCCGGACAACCAGGGTTGATCGGCCCCGTCGCACCACACCAGGGAGTCGAAGTCTCCGGTCCCCGGTGCCGGGTTGACGGTGCCGTCGACCTGGCCCATGAGATTGCGCATGGTTGTTCCCTCCGGTGTTGTTCCCCGAGCGCTGCGAAACCCTTTCTGTGTCCACCGGATCGCGGTCAGGGAGCGGACGTTCTTGGTCAGCACCCGCACCGCATGTGCGACGGTGACAGGGTCGTCGCTGCAGATCTGCAGGAGAAGATCCGTTGCGCCCCAACGATCTTCGAGTCGGTCGATCGGGTAGCTGGGGAGCGGCGTGAACCAGACGGGTGCTCGATCCCGTAATCCCAGTGCAGTGAACAGTCCAGGCCCGTAGCCGACGGTGATCGTCAGTCGCGACGGATCAACCGCCAGTTCCTTCTCGGTATCGGCCAGAGCGGGCATTCCCGCAGTGAGACGAGCAGCGTCGGCTGTCCACATCTTCATGATTCCGATGACGGCGGCCCGGTCGACTCCCGGTCGCAGGTCGAAGCCGACGAAGGTGGAGTGAGCTTGCGGCGGCGTGTCGACGCCGCCTTGATGGAGGCCGTGGAACGGAACCACGGCTTTACCGGGTGGTGGTTCGTCTGCCCTGGCCAGGGTTACCCCACCCCACGTTGTTCCCGCGACCGCAAGCGCGGCGGCGCCACCTCCGAAGAGGCGCCGCCGGCTCAGTCGGGGGTTGGTGTTCTCAGCCACCGTGATTGGGGTCGTAGTTCTCCTGATTACCGGAGAAGTCGCGGATCTGGGCCGTGAAGGTGGAACTGGAACCGTCGTCGTAGATCAGGGTGACGTCGGTTTCGGCGCCGGGGAGCAGTGGCCCCGCGAGTTCCATGAACATCAGATGATCGCCGCCCGGCGTCAGGCTGGCGGAACTGTTGGCGGGAACCCGAAAGCCACCGTCCTTGGGACGCATTGTCATTGTTCCGGCGTCGCCGGTCACAACTTCATGGAGTTCGACGCGGGCAGACGCCGGACTGGTTGCCGAGACTACTCGAACGTCCTTGTCGCCAGAATTGACGAGTTCGGCAAATGCCGCGCTCATGCCGTCCGGCGCGGCTTTGACCCATTGATCCGCGATCGTGATGGATTGTGCGGCTTCGGTTTCCTTGCCGGAATCGGCCGAACAACCGGCCAGCGCCAGGGCTGCCGTCAACGCGGCGGCGGTGAGGAGTGTGGTGCGAACAGACATGTGTATCTCCGTAGTTCACGTATCAGGTGGTTGCGCGGCGTCGCAGTGCCGCGGCGGAAAGGTCGATCAGGAGGAATGCGATCAGGCTGATGCCGAGTAGGGGAACGAACCAGCCGACCAGGGCGGTGACAGCAATCATCGCGGCAACACTGATTGGGGACAGATTTCTGATGCCACCGCGTGTGGGCGTCCGGCCCATCGCCCAGTCGGATCCTCGTGTGGGTCGTCGGCGCCACCACAGGACGTAGCCGCGAACGACGACACTCGCGAGTGCGATGGCAAGTGAAGCGAGCGCGATCTGATTGGCTAGACCGAAGAGAAGTCCCATGTGCAGCTGGATTCCCCACGATGAAAGCTTCGCTGCGAGAGGCCAATCCGAGAACCACAGCTCATCGGTGACTTTCTGCGTTGCACCGTCGATTGCGATGGTGTTGTTACTCATTACCCAGGGCTGACGCGTTTGGGCGACAGTGAATGCCGTCTGCGCGTCAGCGGGAATCGACACCTCGACGGGGCCAGTGATGCCGTGGTATCTGGCGATGCCGAGTACCGCGTCGACGCGTCCGACGTTGGTGTCCGTCAGAGTGCCGGTGGAGACAGGGGCCATGTCGTGGCCCTCGTGCCCGCCTGCTGCCGGTGGTGGAGCGTCGCCGAGTGTCTTGACCACCGAAGGAGTCTTCCAACTCAGTGCCGTTCTCACGCTGCTGACATTCTCACCGGCGTAGGTCGACCACGTGAGTCCGGTTGCCGAGAGAAACACCAGCGCCACTGCGATCCAGATACCGACAACTCCGTGCCAGTTCAGGGTTCGGCCACGGCCGCTGGATGTTCGATCCATGGTGAGAAGGCGGGCGTTGCGAGTGGTTCGGTACCGGCGGAACCAGAGATAGACACCGCCGAGGGCAACTACCCACATCCACGACGCGGCTAGTTCGCTGTACAGGCGTCCCGGTTCGCCGAGATGCAGGTTGCGGTGGAGTTGGGAAATCCAGGTTCTGACCGGCAGTGAGCCGCTGCTGCCGTACACCGCCAACTCGCCGACCGGTTGAGCCAGCACGGGGTCCACAAAAACCGCGAGCCTTTCGGACTCGCCGAGAGACGGATCGGTGAACAGAACTCGGGTGGTTTCGCCGGCGGCCGGGGCGGGACGGACCGCCGAGACCGTCAGGTCGGGGCGGTACTGCTGAGCTGAGCGGATCTGATCGTTCAGTGATGCGACCTGCCCGGTGCTGTCGGTCTGTAGGTAGTCGCTGTAGACAAATTTCTCGATGGTGGGAGCCACCGCGTAAAGGCCACCGGTCAACGCCGCGACGAGGATGAACGGTCCGATGAAGATTCCGGCGTAGAAGTGCAGGCGCAGGATCAGTGATCTGGCGTTGCCGGTCTTCTTCTTCGGAGGGGAACTGTCGTTGGAAGCGTGCGGCTGTGCGCGCTCCGTTTCGGGTGCGGACATGCGTGTACTCGATCCCGCTGTGCGCGTTTGTTAACCGCGGGCGGTTAACAAACGCGCACAGCAATGTGGCGCACGGGATTTCGTGCGCAAAAGAAAAAAGGGGAAGGAACGATGAGTTACACGAATGCCGGCGGGCCGCGAGTGCCTTCACCGGAGGCGAGAAGTTGGCGGAGAACAACTTTCGCGCGGTAGCGAGTGCGCGCGGTTACGGATGGTGGCTGCGGCGCCCAGGGCCGCAGCAGGACTGCAACGAGTGTCGCGACCGTGGACGCAGCCACGACGTAGCCGCGCTCAGCACCGCGGATTGCTGCCGCGCAGACGCCGACCGCGGCGATATGCGCCGCGAGCATGGGGAGTGACGGAACACTGCCGTGCTGGTGGTCTGAGGCAATAGCCAGCGTCGTGTGGCCGATTGCCTGTCCCGCCGCGAGCATGAGTACCAGGGCAAGGGCGGGAGAGCGGCGAATATCGACGGAAGAAACCACAGCGCCGACGCTCGCGCAGGCAAGGATCAACAAGACCACGGCGCTTTGCGACGGCGCCATGCCACCACCGCCGAGTGCGTGGGCGGCGAGGGAGACCGCGCCCGACGTACCGCCGACGAAGGCACCGCGCAACTGCGCGACATCAGCGAGGCGGGAGGTCATAGGGGTAGAGGATACAGGCACCTACTACCGAGGTTAGTAGCGGTGGAAGTTGGACAGTTGTTCGGTTGTGAAGTCGATCGGCTTTGCCCACGCATTGCGGCTCGGTATTTCGGATGCCTTCTGGCGCAATACGTACCGGACAACAGGTATGCCCGCGGATTTGCTGGACGATCGGGAGTTTCCAGGACCAAAGTCATCGAACTGTGTTGTGTAACAAATCGGCCCGCGTCAGCGGTATCAACGGCAGGCCAAGGTGGCCGCAGAGTGATAGCGTCCGACACGTGATGTCCGAATTGATTCGACCTTGACCTAGGAAAACGGTGCGCAGCGATAATAACGGTTTCAATGGCGGATCTACCCAGAACGGTTCCGGTACAACCGAGACGGATGATCTGCTGGGCGGCTCCGAGGACTCCTACGCGAATTCGGTTCGAACCGTTACCTTTACACCGAACTTCGACCTGCCACAGAGCGACGAGGTTCCGGTCAAACCACTTCCGAGCCAACGGATGCGGCAAGCGCGACGCGAAGAGCCTGCCGATTTCCGAACGTCGACACCACAGGCGATGACCTCCGTCGACGACTTGGACATCATCAAGCGTGCCAAGCGTCCGCCCGAACATGGTTTCGGCGCTCTGCTGTTCAAGCTTTCGGGTGGGCGGATCAACACCGGGCAGTCGGCGGTGGAACTCGAACATCAGGCGCTGGTCCGCCGCGCCAATCGGACTGTGCGCGGCGTGTACAAGATTGCGTTCATCTCGCTCAAGGGTGGGGTGGGGAAGACGACGGCGGCAAAGACCGTCGGCTCCACGTTTGCGTCGATCCGTGGAGATCGGATTGTTGCGATAGACGCCAACCCTGATCTGGGCACGCTCGCTGATCGGGAACATCGCGAGCATCACCTCACTGTTCGCGATCTGTTGGCAGACAGTGATATTCGTACGTACAGCGATGTGCGGTACTACACATCGCAAGGTGACAGTCGGTTGGAAATCCTTGCCAGCGAAGCGGATCCGGAAACATCGGAGTCGTTCAACGAGCAGGACTACCTCGACACCTTGCGCATCCTCGAGGTGCACTACAACATTCTCATCACCGACTGCGGCACCGGCATCATGCACTCGGCGATGTACGGAATCCTCGACGAGGCCGACGCCTTGGTGGTGGTCAGTCCGACGGCTCAGGACGGAGCGCGCAGCGCAGCCGCCACGTTGAGTTGGCTGACCAAACACGGTTACGGCGACCTGGTGAGCAGGTCGGTGGTTGCGATCAACGCCACGCGGCCCGGATCGTCGTCGCTCGATCTCGACCAACTCGAGGAAGTGTTTGCGCAGCGCGGAGTTCGGGCGGTGTGCACCCTGCCGTACGACGACCATCTCGGCGAGGGCGGCCCCATTGATCTGAAGTTGTTGAACAAACGCACTGCGCGCGCTTATCTCGAGTTGGTTGCCGCTATTGCCGACGGCTTCCCGGATTCGCAGGGTCGACACGCGTCACGGTGACGCCGAACGTCACGCATGTCAACGTCACGGATGTCGCAATATTGCTCCGTATCCGTCTGCGAGAGTGAGGCGTTCGTCGACCTGGATCAGCTCCGCCCCGGTTCGGATCGCCAGATAGGGGAGTAGTCGATTTGCGGGCGCAAAGAGTGAATTGCTGGATACTTCCTTGTCGTCGGGATCGGTGAAGAGCAGAGTCTCGACTTTGCCCTGTTCCAAGGCGTCGAGCACGCGGGCAGTGCCGTCGACCGACAGTTCGGTCTCTCGGCCCTGACCGGCCATGAAGCGTTCCGTTTCGGCGTCCATGCGCCGCAACCGTTCGGTGTCGATGAGTTCGCGAATGGCTTTGGCTACATCCGCCGGAGAGGAACCGGCGCGCGATCCGCGCTCGATCTCCACAGTGCGCAGTGACGACGGAAGATACTGTGCGAATGCTGTGCGGGACTGCACTTCACCGATGATCAGCACCAACTGAACCTTGTGTTCGCGTGCCAATGCAGCGGTACGAGTTGCAGCCTGGGTCAAGTTCTTTCGCACGTTCTCCTGCGCCAGAGATTGGGTGTCGATGTAACGGTCGGGGCCACCCACCCGGGCTTTGTGTACGGGGAACCCGTCGCCGTCGACGGATTCGCCGTAGACGTCTCTCCCGCGTGCGTCGCGCACACAGAGATCGGCGCCGGTGTGGTCGACCTTGGCGAGGATGAACGGTTCGGTGTCGTGGCCATGTGCGACGAGCGGAATCAGATAAGGCAACGAACCGACCGTCACTATGGTCGACGCTGTCGGCTCGAGCATGATGTCGTCGAGCAGAACCTCGTCGGGCGTGATCACCAGCGCGCGTCCGGCCCGGCCCGAAATTCCGTGGTGATTGTCCTTCACACTGTCGAACTGTTCGATCAATGCGTCGGGTGCCTCCTGTTTGGACAGTTGGCTGCGCATCGAACGCCACTCCAACTCGAAGAGCTCACGTGAGTTTTCACGATTGCGGACGTCCTCGAAGTACACCGAGGCAAACGGTCCTTCGCTCGAACCGACCTTCTTCAGCCGCGCAGCATGCATGGCGACTCCTCTCAGTAGTAGTCGTCGTATCTGGTTGCTCCTCTTGGCTCGCGTACCCGCTCCAGGTTGATTCGACACGAGGGCGGGGTACCCAATCCGATTGACCGCAGATTTACACCGGGTTTCGGGGAGGGAGCAGGTCATGTCGGCTCGGCGCCGCAACGGGACCATGGATACCGAGAAACGGTGGTCGGATCCGGAGGAGTTCCGTAGAGCGATGACCTTCACGTGTGTGGTGATCGCGCTCGCGCTTGCGGTGCTGTGTTCGTTGCTGCTGGTCGACAGGTCGTCGGGGCTCGGAACCCTTGCCTTCGCGCCGGCGGCGGTCTTCCTGGTTGGTGGGCTGATGGCCTTTGCTCAGACGTATCGGGTGTGGAAACGGGGCGGGGTCTGGCCCATTTGGCAGGGGGTGGGGTGGGGTCTGATGGTGTTGATGCTGATCAGTTCCGGTTTCGGAGCGGGCGCTTATGGCCCACCGCAATAAACTTCCGATTCGGCTCGCACATTTGTTCGATTGTTGCTAGTGTTGCTCCTCGTGGGGATGGTGCAGTGGGAAGCCTGCATCACCCCCACGCCAGAACCCGGTGCCTGACGCTGACTGCCTTCGGCGTCAGGCACCGACTTTGGGTGGGTGTGACATTGTCGGCGGCCGTAGATTCTGCCTTCCGTCAGGAACTGGGTTGCGGCAGAGTGCAATCCGTAACCGTGGACTTGACGCCGAGGTAGTTCAGGGCCCCGCAACGATCAGAGTCACAATCCGTCGCATGGAACTGCTTGATTCCTCAACTGTGTACGCGGGGACTGTCGAAATACCCGGTCAGAGCGGGTATGAAACGCGAGTGGGCGGGGTAGCCGAACCTAGAGTGCCGGCACATGTGTGTCGGACTTGTCGTCGGAAGAGACTGCCATGATTATTCTCGGAATCATCCTGCTGCTGATCGGATTTCTCTTGAACATTCCGATTCTGTGGACAATCGGAGTTGTCCTCTTGGTGATCGGGCTGATCTTGTTCGTGCTGGGTTCGACAGGACGGGCGGTCGGTGGTCGACGGCACTGGTACTGATCGACACTGAACGGAACCGGTTCTGAACCGGGCAACTTAATCGATCTTAGCTGGGATATTCGCCAGATCGAGGACAGGCCCCACACCCTGTGGGAGTGCAGGACCTGCCTCCGATTGGTCTTGCCAACATCTCCATGAGCGTCAACGAGTCCCAGCACGCCGGGGCGTGCGTCGAAAACAATACGGCGCAGTGGACGTGTTTGCCAACGATTTACGGAGAAATCACCCCTGAGTTCATACTTTGGGATTTCCTCCAATAAGTGAGGGTGAAGCCTTACCGCGCCAGGTTTATTCGCCGATCGCAATGGAGACTCTACGGCCGACGCCGGATTTCGACCGGTCGGATGGGAGCCGGTTCGATGGATCTACTGCTGAAAGGGAAAACCGCGATTGTGACCGGTGCTGGCAAGGGCATCGGTCTTGCCATCACCCAGGCATTGGCAGAAGAAGGCGCCCATGTGATCGCGGGTTCACGAACACGCACGGCAGACATCGAGAAACTCGAGGCCGGCGACGGGGTCACGTTTGTTGCCGTAGACCTGGCAAGTGTGGACGGTCCACCGGCATTGGCTGCGGCAGCGGCAGAGCGCGGCGGTATCGACATACTGATCAACAATGTGGGCGCGGTGACTCCGCGGACAGGCGGATTTCTCAGTGTTACCGATGCTGACTGGGATGCATCGCTGCGTGTGACGTTCATGTCCGCGGTGAGGATGATTCGGGCTGCTCTGCCTTCGATGACGGCCGGCAGTGGGAGCATCGTGACGGTCAGTTCGGTGAATGCGTTTCTTCCGGACCCAGCGGTGATCGACTACAGCGCAGCAAAAGCCGCGTTGACCAACCTGAGCAAATCGCTGTCGAAAGAGTTGGCGCCGCAGGGCATCCGGGTGAACACGGTGAGCCCAGGACCGGTGCGGACGGCGTTGTGGCTCGGGTCAGGCGGGGTGGCATCGACGCTCGCCGGTGTCGCCGGAGTCAGTGCCCAAGACATCGTGGACAGTGCGGCCGCGGGCTCGGAGACAGGCCGATTCACGTATCCGGAGGAAGTTGCGGACCTGGTGGTATTTCTCGCCGGAGGCCGTGCCGCAAACATCACCGGCGCAGATTTTGTGATCGACGGTGGCTTGATCAAAACGCTCTGAGCGTGCGCTACTTCGTGGCCGTCAGATAGCCTGAGCGTTTCGACAAATCGGCAAGTTCAGATGGAAGTTCAGGGATCGGTTGGTCGTACTCGTCTGCCAGCTCGAGGGTGTCGCGGCACTGAACCGACCAACCTCGGTCGGTCAGCCACTGTTTGGGGTCGGCGCGCTGGTCGTCGTAGAACAAGGCGGATAGGTCCAAGCCGCCAAAAGGATCTTTCTTGAAATACTTTGCTCTGATCTCGGCAAATCGTTTGCCGTCCATCCCGGATGGGAAGTAGTTCAAGGCAAGTCGACTGCCGGGCGACGAGAGTTCGTCGATTCTCTCGAACAGCGCGTCATGTGCGGTGCCGGGAAGATAGGCCAACAGTCCCTCTGCCGACCAGGCCGATGGCTTGGCGCGATCGAACCCTGACGCTGCGAGCGCGGCGGGCCAGTCATCGCGCAGATCGACGGCCACCGTGTGACGGATCGCTGTCGGTTCCGCTCCGTGCTCGGTGAGCACCTGATCTTTGAATTCCAATACCTGCGGCTGATCAACTTCGAAAACCGCAGTATCGGTGGGCCAGTTCAGCCGGTAGGCCCGCGCATCCAATCCTGCTGCCAGGATCACTGATTGGGCGACTCCTGACCTGGCGGCGTCGAGGAAGAACTCGTCGAAGAATTTGCTTCTGATGCCCATGCCGATGCCCATGAACCCGGACAGCGGAAGGTCTTCCAAGGACGACGGGTTGTCCAGAAGTGCGGTGAAATGTGGTTCGCCTGCGGCCTCGACAAACCACCGCGCATAGGAATCTTCGATCAGTGCATCGGGGCGGCGAGATTCTATTGCGCGGAACGCGGCCACTCCCAGCGCGGTCAGGCCGACGCTGCTGACAATGTCCCAGGTATCGCCGTCAGTGCGCACCTTTTTGATCCTACGCTCGTCGTGGTTCCGAATTCGAGTATCGATACTTCCCTTGCAGTTCAAGGGGTTCGGTCTGTTTCGAGATTGCCAGCTGGTTGACAGACTCAGTGCAGCCCGCCGTCAGGGTTCGCGCTTTGACTGAAGAGGAGTGCGGCCCGGCGCTTGTGTTTCGGGCAGAGCAGACGTGCGACTCCAACGCTCAGCAAGAAATGCTCAGCAAGCAATACAGGAAGGCGATAACCGGTCGCGATGACGCAGTTACAACACCACGATGTGCTCGATGATCTGGAGGCTGCCGCACGAAACGGCGGCGCCGCGTCGCAGGCGAGGTTGTACTGTGCGATCCGGCCACTGGCGGTGCGACGTGCTCGCGTCGAACTCGAGTCCGACGCAGCAGAATCCGTGGCCGACGCCGTGTGTCGTTCCGTCGTGAAGTCGGTACCGGGTAGGGCGGTATCAGACAGGGAGGCGCCGGATGGTTCGCTCGTGCAACTGGTGCACTCGACAACTCGCCGACTGATCGACCGAACGGACGCACAATCCAGGATTGGACTGCCCACCGAGATCGAGGCTCTCCCAGAGTGCTTGCGGGAGGTGCTGATCATGAGGTTGATCGTGGGCCTCGATGTCGACGGCACCGCAGTAGCGCTCGGATGGACACGCACTCAGGTGCTGCTGGAACAACATCGGGCGCTGGCGACATTGCGCACCGGCGCCCCGGCGGGGAGCACGTCGAGCTAGATCAGCGCGCGGCGAGCATCCGACGCAGATCCTTGCGGCTGGTCTTGCCGACGCCGGTCTCCGGGAATGCTTCGAGCACCTGCACTCGGTCGGGGATCTTCCAGCTCGCCAGGCCGCGCTCGCGCACAAAGGCTCGGATCTGGGCTGTCTTCGGCGGACTCGACGGGTCTGCGGCGAGGAGGAAGGCGCACGTGCGCTCACCGAGGTACTCGTCGGGAATCGCAACAACGATGGCGTCGCGAACCGCGGGGTGCGCCAGAAGGTGTTCTTCGAGTTCTTCGGCGGATACCTTCTCGCCGCCGCGGTTGATTCGGTCGACCGCACGCCCGCAGACGGTGATGTTGCCGTTCGAATCAACTCGGACCACGTCGCCGGTGCGGTACCAGCCGTTGTCGGTGAAGGAGCGGGCGTTGGCTGCCGGATTGTCGTAGTAGCCACGAATTGTGTACGGGCCCTTGGTGAGCAGCTGACCTTCGGCGCCTGCGGGTACGTCGTTGTCGTTGTCGTCGACTACCCGGATCCGGTCGAAGGGGGACATGGGGCGGCCCTGCGTGGTGAGCACGACGTCGAGGGGATCTTCGTCGCGGGTGTAACACACCAGGCCTTCGGCCATTCCGAACACCTGTTGCAGTCGTACGCCCAGTGCCGGGCCGATGCGTGCTGCCAGCTCGTCGGGGCAGCGAGCGCCGCCGACCAGTACGGATGTCAGCGACGACAGGTCGTGTGAGTGGCCACGTTCAGCTGTTTCGGTCCACAACCGGGCCAGCGGCGGAACGAGTCCCGTCATCGTCACTCCGGCGCGTTCGATCATCGCGAAGGCCGTGCTGGGGCTCGGGGACGGGGTCAACGCCACAGTTCCGCCGGCGGCGAGGGCTCCCAGGATTCCCGGGGAGCTCATCGGGAAGTTGTGGGCTACCGGCAATGTCGCGAGATAGACCGTCGAAGTGGTGACGCCGCAGATCTCGTTGCTGCGCAGCACGCTGTAGAGGTAGTCGTCGTGGGTGCGTGGAATGAGCTTGGGGATGCCGGTGCTGCCGCCGGACAGCTGCAGAAACGCCACGGATCCCGGATCGGCGGTGGCGAATTCGCGCGGTGCGGCGCGCACGGAACCGAAGTTCACGGTGCCGGCCGGAGCATCCGATCCGTAATCCGGAAGACACACAACGGTATTCAAACTCGGTGTCGAAGACGCGACCTCGAGTGCCAAGGCTCCGTGGTCGAATCCGTCGATGTGGTGCGACGTAATGATGGCGACGGCGCGCGAGGCACTGGCCAGCGCGGTCAATTCGGAGGAACGATGCGCGGGGAGGCAGAAGACAGGTACTGCGCCGATCCGGAAAAGCGCGAAGACGACGGCAACGAACTCGGCCTGGTTGGGCAGTTGGATCATCACCGGATGCTGGGCGGTGATGCCGAGATCGGCGAGTCCGGCAGCGAAGGCGTCCACGTGGGCGTCGAGTTCGGCGTACGTCCAGGTCTGCTCGGCGTCGACGACTGCGGCGGAGTGGGAATGGGCGGCGACGCTCTCGCGCAGAACCTGGTCGAAAGTCTTTCCGGCCCAGACCCCGTCACTGCGGTAGCGGGCGGCGTCGTCTGCAGGCCACGGGGTGAAGGCGAGTTGTGGTGGTGACACTTCGGAAAGCATGTCTTCCTTCACTGGTGGTGGCCCGGCGGCGTGAACAATTTCGATAAGGATAGCCTAGGCTCATGGATGTGAAGGGTGTGACTGGGCGATCTGTCGTGATTACCGGTGCCGACGGCGGTATCGGCGCGGCAACGGCGGCACTGTTCGAACAGGCCGGAGCTACGGTCGCTCGGTGGGATCTGGCAGCTCCGACGGTACCGGGTGACGGATTCGCGCTCGCGGTCGACGTGACGGATCGCCAGTGCGTCGAGCAGGCATTTGCCGCGACCACCGACGCGATCGGAACGGTGTCGGTGCTCGTGCACACGGCAGGCGTACTGCGGGCGGGTTCCGCGCTGACCGAGGACAACAACGACTGGGACGCGTGCCTGGCAGTCAACGCGACGGGGACGATGAACGTCGCCCGTGAAGCGGCTCGCCGCTTTATTGCCGCCGGTTGTGGTGTGATCACGGCGGTGGGGTCCAACGCGGCATCGACACCGCGCACGAACATGGCTGCCTACGGTGCGTCGAAGGCCGCGGCAACCGCTTACCTGCGAAGCCTCGGCCTCGAGATTGCTCCGCACGGAATCCGGTGCAACATCATTTCTCCTGGCTCGACGGACACACCCATGCTGCGCGGAATGTGGGACGGCACAGACCAATCCGCCGGGGTGATCGCCGGCGACGCCGACGCGTATCGACTCGGGATTCCACTCGGCCGACTCGCGCAACCTGATGACATCGCTGCGACGGCGTTGTTCCTCAGCTCCGACGCGGCCAGACACATCACGATGCACGACCTCCGCGTCGACGGCGGCGCCACGCTCGACATGTGAAGTCCGTACCTACAACCGATCGAAACCTACAACCGATCGAATCGAATAGGAGAGGCCAATGGCCATCCCACCCATTGCCGGCTATGTTCTGCCCCGCCGCGACGAGGTATCCGCGGACCGCGTCGACTGGCAGCTCGACCCGTCGCGCTGCGCGTTGTTGATCCACGACATGCAGCGCTACTTCATCGACGCCTACAACACCGGTGAGGAGCCCATCTCCACTGCGACGGCAAACATGGTGGCGGTTCGTGACGCCTGTGTTCGGGCTGGGATCCCGGTCGTCTACACGATGCAGCCGGGTGATCAGCATCCGTCCAGGCGAGGCATCCTGGCCGATTTCTGGGGCGAAGGTATGACAACCGGACGCGATACCGAGGTGATCGACGCGCTCACCCCCGGAGAGTCCGACATCGAGGTGACCAAGTGGCGATATTCGGCATTCCAGCGCACGGACTTGCGTCAGCTCCTCGGCCGCGTCGGTCGTGACCAGTTGATCGTGACCGGCGTGTACGCACATATGGGCTGCATGCTCAGCGCAGCCGAAGCGTTCATGAGCGACATCGAGCCGTTCATGGTCTCGGACGCGACTGCCGACTTCTCACGCGACGAGCATCTGATGGGACTGGAATACGTAGCCAAGCGGTGCGGGCGGGTGCTCACCGCTGCCGACGTACTGGGTGCGATCAGCGTGGACGAGGCCGTCGCAGAACTCAGCGGGGTGTAAGGCAGTGAACCGCATTATGTTGTCGGGGAAGATCCACCGTGCCACTGTCACGCAGGCAGACCTGCACTACGTCGGATCCGTGACCATCGACCAAGACCTCATGGAAGCGGCCGATCTGCTCGAAGGAGAGCAGGTGCACATCGTCGATATCGACAACGGTGCACGGCTCGAGACCTACGCCATCACCGGCGAACGAGGTTCCGGGGTGATCGGCATCAACGGTGCTGCAGCACATCTGATCTCGCCTGGGCACTTGGTGATCATCATGTCCTACCGCCATGTCGAGGACCGCGAGGCGAAGTCGCTGGTGCCGCGGGTCGTCCACGTCGACACCGATAACGTCATCGTGGAACTGGGCTCGGACCCGGCTCAGCCGGTGCCCGGAGCCCAAGACCAGCTCGCCTCACGCTGACCGCGACAGGTCAGGCGTGCTCGCGGCGGCGATGCTCGAGCGACTCGACGGCCTTGTCGCGCAGCGTGCGAACCCGAGCCAGGGGGCCGTCGCCGACCTGCACACGCCAGTAGCCGGATGCGTCGAGGAGATCCTTCGTCACGCCGAGTTGTTTGGCCGTAGCTCGTAATTCGCGCACGATGGATGCCTCACCGGCGATCCACATCCAGCCGGCGCCCGTGCTCGGACCGAGTGTGCGGGCGGCATCTGCCAGCAGTCGAGCGTCCGAGACGCCGTCGCGACGGTGCACCCAGGTGACGCCGGGAAGTTCGCGCTGTTCTTCTTCGGGGCCGTCGACGAGCACCGCAACGTACAGCGGCACCGAACCGTCGTGTTCTTCGACGTACCGGGCGATCGCGGGTAGCGCCGTCTCGTCACCGGCAAGCAACCACCAGTCGGCGCCGACGGGCGGAATGGTCGACACCTTCGGTCCGGCCAGGTGCAAAGTGTCACCGGGCAGTGCGTTGCGCGCCCAGTTGCCGGCGATGCCGTGGCCGTGCAGCACGAAGTCGAGATCGAGTTCGCCGGCCTCGGCGTCGAAGCGGCGCACCGTGTAGGAGCGGGCCACCGGCGCCGGACGCTTCGGCCAGTGCAGGTGGCCGTCATGCTGTTCGGGCAGCACCGGTGCTGCTCCGCTCGTTTCGGGGAGGAAGATCTTCACGTAGTCGTCGGCGCCCTCGGTGCGGAACTCGTCGACCGAGAGTTCACCGGACTGGAAGGCGCGCAGTTGCTCGCCCCCGACCGTGATCCGGCGCATGCGCGGTGTGACCTCGACAGTTCGAACGACCGTCAGCTCTCGCAGGACGATCGGCAGGTCGAGCCGTCGGGACGGGGTGGTAACCGGCATGAGCGAATTCCTCTCGCGAATGGACCTATCTATACCCAGGGTGTCAGATGACGCTCGCTTGCACTCCAGTAGGGTAGGTAACCCTAACCCCTGGTGTGGTCGAGAGAGCGATCAGGGCATGCAGGACTGCGAGGAGATCCAGTGGTGTCGAGTAAGCGTCTGGCGTTGACGGCTGCGCAGGCAGGGATGTGGTTCGCGCAACAACTCGACCCGCAGAACCCCACGTTTGTCACCGGTCAATGCATCGAGATCGTCGGCTCACTCGACCCGTCCGTTCTCGTGCGCGCTGTGGATCGTGTGGTCGCTGAAACCCCGTCGCTCATGGCGAGGTTCGGCACGGACTCCGGCGAGGTGTACCAGGAACTGGGCGCCTGGGAATACCCCGGAACCGCCGTCGTTGCACGGGAGAGCTTCGAGGTCGCACTCGCAGAGATGCGCGACCAACTTCGCGTACCACTCGATCCGAGCGCCGGGCCGGGATGTGCGGTCACTGTTTTTGCGCTCGGACGCTCGCACCACGCGTTGTTCTTCCGTATCCACCACACGTTGATCGACGTCTACGGGTACAGCTTGCTCGGCCGCAGGATCGCCGCCGTGCACAATGCCTTGGCTCAGGGCAAGGAACCGCCTGCCCCTCGCTTCGATCCCCTCGAGTCGGTGCTCGACCAGGACGCCGCTCGCGCGGGTTCCGACTCCGAGACGCTCGATCGGGACTTCTGGTCGGCCGAACTCCTGGGCGCCCAGGAATCGGTGAGTCTCTCCCGGATCGCAAGCCCACCCGCGTCGTCGGTCGCACGGACGCTCCGAGCCCACACCACGCTGATCTCTGCGGCATCGGTGGAGCGCATCTCGGCAGCCGGACGCGTTGTCGAGGGCGGCTGGGCCGAGGTCGCCACGGCCGCGGTAACGGCGTACCTGGCACGCTCGAGTGGCACGTACGACGTGACGGTTGGATTCCCGTCGATGAATCGACTGGGGACCGTTGCAGCAAAGGTTCTGACCACTGCGGTCAACGTCCTCCCACTGCGCGTAGTGGTCGACCCGAATGCCGGCCTCGTCGACCTGGCTGCGGGCGTCCGCACAGCGGTCAAGCGCACAGCCCCGCATTCCGCGTATCGCTCCGAAGACATCCATCGTGACCTGCGCCTGCCCGCGAGCAGTGCCGGACCTGTCGGCCCGACGGTCAACATCAAGCCCTTCGGCGACACCCTGCGTTTCGACGGGGCTGTTTCGAGCGTTCACTCTCTGGCCCGTGGCCCCGTGCACGACATTGCTTTCATCGTGCGTCGCCTCGACGAGAGCGGCGAGCTCGAAATCCAGATCGACGCCGACGCCGACAGGTACACGGATGCGGAGCTCACGCGTCACGCTGCGGCTCTGTGCAGGCTGCTCGAATCCGTCACCGCCGAGGGCGCCGGCGCAGCGATCGCTCAGGTGCCACTGCTGGAACCCGCAGCTCTGCAGATGCTCGACGAATGGGGCGGGCGGGCAGACGATTTCGACGCCCCCTGCCCTGATGTCATGGACCTTTTCGACGCTCGGGTCGGTGAGCGCGGTGACAGTCTTGCTCTGGTTGCAGGTGCTGATCGGTTGACCTATGCCGAATTGTCCACGCGCGTCGACGCTCTGGCAGCCGACCTTGCCTCCCAGGGCGCCGGGCCGGAGTCGTTGGTTGCACTGGCTCTACCACGATCTGCGTCGGCCGTGATTGCGCTCCTCGCGGTACTGCGGTGCGGCGGCGCGTACATTCCGCTCGACCCGCAGTTCCCCGCTTCGCGACTCGAGTACATGCTCGACGACGCTCGGCCGGCGATTCTGCTGACCACCGCCGGCTTCACCGACGCGGTCGGGGTCCCGGCGGGAACTGTAGTCGCAACACTGGCCGGCGGCGAGATCGTGTGGTCGGCAGCAGCATCCGGTGTGGTGAGCGGGGCACGTGTGGCGCCGGCCAACACCGCCTACGTCATCTACACGTCCGGTTCCACGGGAAACCCCAAGGGCGTCATGCTGGACCGCCGCGCCCTGGCACGGTTTGTCCGCTCGGCCACGGATCTCACGAGTTTCGACGCACACACCCGGTTGCTCGCCCTGACCACGCTGTCCTTCGATATCGCGGTCCTGGAATTGTTTGTCCCGCTCACCGTGGGCGGCGCGGTGATCCTCGCGGACGAGGACGAGGCCAAGGATCCGGCAGCCATTGCGGCATTGGTGAATTCGGAGTCCGTCACGGCTGTGCAGGCAACGCCCTCGCAGTGGGGCACGGTGCTCGAACATGCCGGCACCGATCTGGCCGGAGTCGCCGTCCTGGTGGGCGGTGAAGCCTTGCCCACCCGCACGGCGCAGCAGCTGAGCGAGCAGGCCCGTTCCGTGCAGAACATGTACGGACCCACCGAGGCTACGGTGTGGTGCACCAGCACGCCGGTGTTGCCGAACGTCGAATGGGCAGGTTCGATCGGCCGACCGTATGCAGGCACTGCTGTGGTGGTTCTGGATCGCTACCTGCAACCGGTCAATGTGGGCATGATCGGCGAATTGTACGTTGCGGGAAAACAACTCGCACGCGGCTATCGTGGTCGGCCCGACCTGACGGCAACCCGGTTCGTGGCTGACCCGTTCGGACGCGGCCGCATGTACCGAACCGGCGACCTGGTGCGGTGGACCGAATCCGGTCAGCTCGAATACCTGGGCCGCGGCGACGATCAGGTGAAGGTGCGTGGGCACCGCATCGAACTCGGCGAGATCGAGACCGTGGCAGGGGAGTTCGACGCGGTTGGTGCTGCTGTGGCGGTCGCCCGAAACGACGTAGGTGGCGCGGTCCATCTGGTCGGGTACGTCACGGCCGCGTCGGGAGCGCACGTCGATCCCGTTGAACTGCGCCGTTTCATCGCAGAGCGTCTACCGGCGTACATGGTGCCGTCAGCGATTGTCGTGATGGACGAGTTCCCGCTCACCCCCAACCTCAAGATCGATCGGAAGGCGTTGCCGGCGCCGGACTTCGGAGATGCGGACACGGGGCGCTCGGCCGAGACGGTTGCGGAGATCGCACTGTCCGGCATGTTTGCCGACCTGCTCGGCCTCACGATGGTGGGCGTCGACGCGGATTTCTTCACACTCGGTGGTACCTCGCTTTCCGCTACCAGACTCGTAGCACGGCTCAAGTCCGCACTCGGAGTGGAACTGTCGCTGCGTGACGTCTTCGACACGCCGACGGTGGCAGCTCTGGCCGTACGGGTGGAATCCGCGGCGCCGGCTCGTCCCGCGATTGTCGCGCACGAGCGGACGGACATTGTTCCGCTGTCGTCGGCGCAGCAGTCGTTGTGGTTCGTTCACCAGACGCAGGGTCCCTCGGCTACCTACACCATTCCGTTTGCACTGCACCTGAACGGTGCGCTGGATGCGTCAGCGCTCGAAAAGGCAGTTGCGGCAATCGTCGCCCGGCATGAGGTGTTGCGTACCGTCGTCATCGATATCGACGGTGTGGGGTTCGGTCGGGTGCTCGATGCGGCGCCGGAGTTCACGGTCAGCGAGGTTTCCGAGGGGGAGGTGCAGTCTGCGCTGCTGACCGCAGCTCGCGTGCCGTTCGACCTCGAACACGACATTCCGGTGCGCGGCCACCTGGTGCGGTCCGGCACCGACACCGCGGTCCTGCTGCTGGTAATTCACCACATCGCGGGTGACGAGTGGTCGGCCGGACCGATGCTCACCGATCTGGCAGCGGTGTACAACGGGGAGCAGTTGTCGGCCCAGCAGCCTCGAATTCAGTACTCGGACTTCGCGATCTGGCAGCAGGAGTGCGCCGAGGATCCCGCATTGCGTGCTTCCGCCGACCGGCAGCTCGCGTACTGGCGAGATCTCTTCTCCGGTGCTCCCGAAGAATTGCAGCTGCCGTACGACCGTCCTCGTCCAGCCGTACCGACGTGGCGCGGCGGTGAGGTCTGGACACACACAGGCGAACCCACGGTGGACGGACTGCGATCCGCAGCTGAGAAATCGGGCTCCACGATGTTCATGCTGGCGCAGGCAGCTGTCGCAGTTCTGCTGTCGAAACTCGGTGCCGGTGAGGACATCACGCTGGGTGCCCCGATTGCAGGCCGGGTGGACGGCAGCCTCGAAGACACCGTCGGATTCTTTGTCAACACGGTGGCGCAGCGGGTAGACCTGACCGGGCGCCCCACCCTGACCGAGGTGCTCTCGCGCGTGCGAGCAGGTGCCCTGGACGGGTTTGCGCACCAGGACGTTGCGTTCGAGCAGGTAGTCGACGCGGTGGGTGTGTCGCGATCACTCGCCCGGCATCCCTTGTTCCAGACAATGGTTCAGCATCGCACACCGCACTCGGTACCCAGCTTCACCGGACTCGCAGTGAGCCCGTCGTACATTGCCACGGGTACCGCCAAATTCGATCTGACCTTCGAGTTCGTGGAACTCACCGACGGACTCGACGTGCGGATCGAGTACGCGGAGGACCTTTTCGATCGGGCGACGGCAGAGTCGATCGCCACTCGGTTGCGCAGGGTCCTCGAATATTTTGCCACCGATGCGGACACCGGTCTGCAGAGCGTGGACGTACTGTTGCCGGCCGAAAAAAATGCACTGCCGGTGGCGGCTCACACCACCCGCCTGTTGCCAGAGCTGCTGGACGACGCCGAGCAGGAGTTCGCCGATCGAGTCGCCCTGATCTGCGGACCCGACGAATACACGTACCGAGAGCTCGCCGATCGCTCGAACAGGTTGGCGCGGTTGCTGATCCAGCGTGGTATCGGCACCGACGTGGTGGTGGGCATCGCCGTCGGGCGGAGCGTCGAGTGTGTGGTTGCGCTACGAGCGGTGATTGCTGCGGGCGCGGCGTACCTGCCGATCGATCCGTCGTATCCGCGTGCGCGAATCGAGTACATGCTGGCCGACGCCGCTCCGGCGCTGGTGATTGTCGACGAGAACACCGCGCAGTGGATTCGGCCGGATTCACAGGATGCGACTGTCGCGGAACTCGAGGGCGCCGCTGCCGCGCTAGAGCGCAACCGGGTGGGCCGCGTCGTGTCATCTGCTGCCGCAGCGTACGTCGTCTACACCTCGGGTTCCACCGGCCAGCCCAAGGGCGTGATGGGAACTGCAGGCGCACTGGCCAATCGCCTGGTGTGGCAGCGCGATCTGGTGCGCGCCGACGGGTGGGCAGATGTGCGGTTGGCAAAGAGTTCGATGAGTTTCATCGACGGTTCCACCGAACTGCTGGCCGGTCTCCTGGCCGGTGCCCGGTTGGTTTTCGCGGATGACGCGGAGTCTCGCGATGCCGGGGCGCTCGCAGATCTGATCGACCGGCACGACGTGCGGCAACTCACCGCAGTGCCGAGTCTGGCTGCGGCGCTGGCGCAGTTCCGAGAAGAATCGGCACACAGCGTCTCGAGTTGGTTCCTCAGCGGTGAACCGCTCACCCGTGCGGTGATCGATATGTTCGACGACGCCGGCACACGAGTGATCAACTCGTACGGGTCTTCCGAAGTTGCGGGTGACGTGACCTTCTGGACAGCAACATCTTCACCAGGCCGCGTGCTTATCGGCGCTCCCGTTCCCGGAGTGGGCGTGCGGATCCTCGACGCGTATCTGTGCCCGGTGCCGGACGGGGTGACGGGTGAACTGTATGTAGAAGGCATCCAGATCGCCCGCGGTTACCTGGGCCGGCCGGAGTTGACCGCCGCCCGGTTCGTCGCGGATCCGTTGGGCAGTGGTGGGCGGTTGTTCCGCACCGGAGATCTGGTGCGTCGCACTCGGTCCGGAGAACTCGACTTCGTCTCCCGCGCCGACTCTCAGATGAGTCTGCATGGATTCCGGATCGAACCCGGTGAGGTGGAGGCGGCATTGGCTTCCCACCCGTCCGTCGAACGGGCACTTGTTGTTGTGCGCGAGAGCGCAGCGGGGTCCGATCAGCTGGTCGGCTACGCAGTGCGGGTACCGGGCTGCGCCGCGCCGGACGATTCCCAGTTGCGGGCACATCTTCGAGACCTGCTGCCCGACTACATGATCCCCGCAGTGTTTGTTGTTCTCGACGAGTTTCCGGTGTTGCCCAACGGCAAGGTCGACCGCGACGCGCTCCCAGCGCCGGTACGCAGCGAGGGACGGCGCGAGCCGGCAACCGAACTGGAGCGGATCTACTGCGAGGTGCTCGCCGAACTCCTCGGCATGGCCACTGTCGGCCCCGACGAGGATTTCTTTGCTCTCGGTGGCAACTCGTTGCTCGCCACCCGATTGGCGTCGGCGATCCGCGCTCGCACAGGTCACGACGTGACGATTCGTGAGGTGTTCGACCTACGGACCCCCGCCGAGCTGGCTCAGGCGGCACAGGTCGGGAAGGTCAGACGGCCTGAATTGGTTCGCCGGGAACACGGGGCAACCGTGCCGATGTCGGCCGCGCAGGGACGCCTGTGGTTCCTGTTCCAGCTCGAGGGTCCCAGCTCCACCTACAACATCCCGTACACCATGCATCTGCGGGGCGCGGTGGATCTGGATGCGTTGCGTGGTGCGCTGACGCATGTTCTGAGCCAACACGAAACTCTGCGCACGGTCTTTACCGCCGAGTCCGGTGACGGCGAGGCCGGGCACATCGGGTACCAGCGAGTGCTTCCGATCGGAGACGTCGAACTTGACCTCACCGTTCTCGACGTGACCCCGGCTGAACTCGAGTCGGCACTCGCGCGGGAAGCCGGCTACACCTTCGACATCGCCCGCGAATTGCCGGTGCGCGCTGTTCTGCTTCGCACCGCTGCCGTCGACGCGCATCTGATGGTGCTGGTGCATCACATCGCGGCCGACGAATGGTCAGCGCGTCCGTTGGTGTCCGATCTGACCCGCGCGTATTCACACCTCGCGTCCGGCACGGGGACCATTCCCGAACTACTGCCGGTGCAGTACCGGGATTTCAGCGCGTGGCAGCCCGAAGTCCTGGGCGCGGCAAGCGATCCCGAATCGGTACTGGCCGGTCAGCTCGGATATTGGACCGGCGTGCTTGCCGGGCAGCCGGAAGAGCTTGCGCTCCCACGTGATCGGCAGCGTCCCGCGGTGTCGACGTACCGGGGATCCGCGGTCGCGTTCGAACTCGAACCGGAAGTGCGGGCTTCGTTGGCGGCAATCGCCGCGGCCGGTGGGGCAACGATGTTCATGCTCACCCACGCCGCAGTTGCCGTCCTGCTGGCCGAACTCGGAGCCGGTGACGACATCGTCGTCGGTTCACCTGTTGCCGGGCGTTCGGATGCGGCGCTCGAACGCGTGGTGGGCTTTTTTGTCAATACCTTGGTGCTACGCACCGACCTGTCGGGCGATCCGACGTTCGCGCAGTTCCTGGAGCGGGTTCGCGCTACGGACCTCGATGCCTATGCGCATCAGGATGTTCCGTTCGAGCAGTTGGTCGAGGCGATGGCCCCGGCCCGTTCCCTGTCCCGCCAGCCACTGTTCCAGATACTGGTGCAGTACCGCGACGCCGTAGACCGGATCGAGATGTCCGGGCTTGACGCGAGCCCGGTGTTCCTCGAAACCGGAACGGCCAAGTTCGACTTGACGTTCGACCTCGCTGAATCCGCCGACGGCGGGATCCGTGGTCGCATCGAATATGCCACTGATCTCTTCGATCAGAGCACGGTGGACGCGTTTGCCGGACGTTTGGTTCAGGTGCTGCGGCAGTGCGCGGCCAACCCGGAACTGCGGTTGTCCCAGCTTGATCCGACGACTCCGGCGGACCGGGCGGCACTGGTCATTGCCGAATCGGGTCGTGCAGTGCCGATAGACGGTTCGCTGACCTTGCCGGGTATGTTCGCTCGCCAGGTCGAACTCACACCGGGCGCCGTCGCGATGATCGTCGACGAGAGTGGGGAGTCGCTGACCTACACCGAACTGGATCGGCGAGTGGAGAACCTCGCCGCGACACTTCGTGGTGTGGTGCCGGTCGGTGGCGTTGTCGCGGTGGCGGTACGACGCAGTGCCGCACTGGTGGTGACACTGCTGGCGATCCACCGCGTGGGCGGCGCGTACCTTCCCCTCGACGACAGCTACCCAGTGGACCGACTCGAGTACATGCTCGCGGACGCGCGACCGTCGTTGCTGGTGGTGGGCCCGGGTATCGAACCGTTGGACGGCCTCGCTCCGATACTCGAGATCGACGAGGGTGGTACCGCAACAACACAATCGGATGTGGCCGGGGCCGTGGATGTGGTTGCACATCCCGACAGTGCCGCATACCTGCTGTACACCTCCGGTTCGACCGGGCGGCCGAAGGGCGTTCTGGTCAGTCATCGCTCCGTGGTGAACCGGTTGTTGTGGATGCAGGACGAATACCGCCTCGGCAGCGAAGATCGAGTGCTGCAGAAGACACCGGCCGGCTTCGACGTATCCGTATGGGAATTCTTCTGGCCCTTGATCACCGGAGCGACGATGGTGGTGGCTGCGCCGGACGGTCATCGGGACCCGCAGTATCTGCGTGAGGTCTTCCGGCGACGATCCGTCACCACAGCGCACTTCGTGCCGTCGATGCTTGCTGCGTTCCTCGATCACGTTGCCGTCGAACCGAATCCCCGTCCGGCGCTGACTCGCGTGTTGTGCAGCGGTGAAGCGCTCACACCTGATCATCGGGATCGGTTCCACGCGTCGGTCGATGCCGAACTGCACAACCTCTACGGTCCCACCGAGGCGGCAGTGGACGTGACGGCGTCGCAGATCGCCTCTGCTGCGGACACTAACTGGGTGACAATCGGTCGCCCGCTGTGGAATACCCGCGTGCTTGTTCTCGACGCTCGGTTGCGGCGCGTCGCCCCGGGAGTTGCCGGGGAGTTGTACCTCGGCGGTGTGCAGTTGGCGCGCGGCTACCACGACCGGGCGCCGCTGACCGCGGAGCGATTCGTAGCAGACCCGTTCGGATCCGATGGCGAAAGGCTCTACCGCACCGGCGATCTCGTGCGCTGGCGTGAATACGGTGACGCAGGCTTGGCACTCGAATATCTCGGTCGCACGGACGGCCAAGTCAAGCTGCGTGGACTTCGGGTAGAACTCGGCGAAATCGAGAACGTACTCACGTCGCATCCGACGCTTGCCCAGTGCGCTGTTGTAGCGCGACGCGGTCAGATCCATGCGTATGTGGTTCCGGTTCCGGATGGGACCGTCGTCGCAGCCGAACTTGCGGCCTTTGCGTCGACGTTGTTGCCGGACTACATGGTTCCGACGGCAATGGTGGTGCTGGAGGCTCTGCCGCTGACACCGAACGGCAAACTCGACCGTCGAGCGCTGCCGGAGCCGGTTGCTCCCGACGCGTCCGAGCGGCGAGCGCCGGAGGGCCCCGAAGAGATCGCGATGTGTGAGCTCTTTGCCGAGGCGTTGCACGTCGACGCAGTCGGTGCCGATGACGATTTCTTCATGCTCGGCGGCGACAGCATCATCTCGATTCAGGTGGTGAACGCTGCCGCTCGGCGCGGAATTACGTTCGGTCCCAAGGAGATCTTCCAATGGCGGACTCCCGCGGCACTGGCGAGGGTGGTGGATTTCGGCGTCACTGATGACGCTGAGTCCGGCCACACCGGACCAGTGGACCCGAGCGATGTGACGGGTTCGTTGGCGTTGACACCGTTGGTGCACCGCGCCCGCGAATCCGGAATTTCGCTTGCAGGTTTCGGTACCGCGCTGTCCGTCTCGACGCCCGCAGGCACCACCGCGGGCGATGTCGAGCAGGCGATGTCGGCACTGCTTCAGGCTCACGATGCACTGCGGTTGCGACTGACCCGGGTTGCGTCGGTTCTGTGGTCCCTCGAGCCGGTCGCCGATGCGGCGCTCGTGGCGGCGCAGGTCGATTGCAGCGACCTCGGGGACACGGATCTTCCGCAGCGCGCCGAGACGGAGGCTGAGGCGCTGATCGCCGAACTCGACATCGAAGATGCCAGGCCGGTGACGGCACGCTGGCTCGATGCCGGCGAATCCCGTAGCGGAATCCTGGTTGTCGCCCTGCACGCGTGTGTGGCAGATCCGGCGTCCGCCGCGGTGGTGCGAGCAGACCTCGAAACGATCTGGCGCGGGCGCGGCGCACGGTCGGTTCGACGTCCCGCCGCGACAGCCCACGGGTTTGCGGAACGATTCAACGAGTCGGCCCAGGATCCGGCGTTGATGGGGGAGTTGACGCACTGGTCGCAGGTTCTGGCGCCGGGAGCCGAGCTGCGGCCGGGTGCGCCCGCGATTCTCGCCGGCGGCCCGAGAGGGACATATCGGATGACGGTGGACGCGCGTTTGGACGGCGATGTCGAAGCCGCAACGCTGGCTGCTCTGGCCTACGGGGTGGCGAGGTGGCGAGGCACACCGGCCGAGTTGACGGTGGAACTCGAGCGTGACGCTCGCATTGCCGGAGCGGATGAACCGGACTGCACGGCGACGGTGGGCCCCTTTGCTGTCGGGGTACCGGTCCGGTTGCCGGCACTGCCTGTCGCGGTGACGTCGGAAGAGGCATTGGAGTCCGCGGCGGCGGCTCTGAGTGTCGTACCAGGGGGTATAGGCGCCGGCTACAACATGTTGCGGTACCTCAACGCGCAAACCGCCCCTGTTTTTGCGCTGTGGGGTCGGCCCGAAGTCAGTCTGCGGGTGATCCACGGTGTGGAAAGTCCAGGGGCGCAGTGCCGCGTCGACCCGCGTGTTCTCGACGTGACGGTTTACGTCACCGACGACGGGCGACTCGCTGAAATCCGGCTCGATTTCGACGCGAGTTTTTTCGGTGAAGACGATGCCCGAGCGATTACTGCAGATTTCGGGCAGGTCGAATTGAGCGCTGTTCCGTAGTTTGGATAGGCTAACCAGCAGTTGTCCACGCTGGTGAGCCAATAGTGGATCTTGAAGTCTTGGAGAAAAATACAGTGCAGTCGGCATTTCCGGTGACAGCGGCCCAACGCAGCATCTATTTCGGGCACCAGTTGGACTCTGTGGGGCACCTCTACAACACCGGTATCTATACCGAGACGCTGGGTGAGGTCGACATCGATCGGGTGGTCGAGGCCTGCCGATCGGTGCTGGATCAAGCCGAGACACTGCATGTGAACTTCGACGTGGATGCACAGGGCGCGCTGGTGCAGATAACGCGCGATGGCCGCGACTGGGACTTGCCGGTCATCGATTTCCGCGGCGAGGCCGACCCGCGCGAGGCGTCACTGCGGTGGATGCGCGAGCAGATGGAATCGCCGGTGGATCTGGCGAGTGATCTGCTCTTCACCTTTGCGGTTCACCTGATCGACGGTGACACGATGCGGCTGTATCAGCAGTATCACCACATCATCAACGACGGCTACGGCATCGCCCTGGTCTTGAACAAGATCACGCGCGCCTACGTGGAGGGCTCCGCGCCGGAGCTGCGCGCCGAGTGGGGACTGGCGAGGTTCGTCGAGACCGATGTCGAGTACACGTCCGGCACCGCGATCGACGAGGATCGTGAATACTGGCTCGCCGAATTGGGTGACCTGCCGACGTCGCCGCGGTTGATCACCGCGGACCATCCGCCGGCGCCCGGCGTCACGAGTGTGACCCTTACCGTCGACCTCGAACGCCGTCAGCGACTCGAGGAGTACGGCAAGGCACATGGATTGCGGTTGTCCTGGTTGGTGATCGCGTTGCTCGGGGGTTATGTCGCCCGAGCTACGGGCACCACCGACGTTGTGGTGAGCCTGCCGACCACTGCTCGCGGAACACGTGAATTGCGGGCAGTACCAGGCATGGTCGCCAGCGTCCTGCCGATGCGGATCGACGTCGGAGACCAGGCTCGCCTGGCCGATATCGCAACCAGTGCCGAGCAGAAGATGTGGAAACTGCTCAAGCACGGCCGCTATCGAGGCGAGGCGATCGGCCGCGAGTTGGCTGCCCGGAACCCGGATTGGCGGCCACCGGGTATCGGCATCAACATCATGCCCAACTCGACCTCACGTTTCACCATCGGCCGCGAGTCGACTGTGGAGATGCTTGCGTCCGGGCCCGTCGGTGAACTCGAATTCATCGTGCTGCTGCACAAGTCGGGGCAGCCGATCGAGATCGGGCTTCGCAGTCATCCTGACAATGCGCAGCGCTGCATCGAGATTGCCGACAGTGTCGGGGATTTCATCGACTCGTTCCTCGAATCGGTCGACGAGTCGGTGTGGTCGTACGACGTCGACGGACTGGACGTCGCGACCGCGGATCGTCCCCACGACGAAGACGGTGCGGGACCACTGACGTTGCTGCCGAGTCTTGCGGCGCGCCGTGACAACGGCCTGCCGGTTGCCAGCACGCTGCGTGAGCATCGAATCACCGCTCCCGAGAATCTGACCCGGGAACAGTTGGCCGAGGCGCTCGACGCACTTGTCACCCACCACCACGGGTTGCGAGCGACTCTTACTGCGCCGGTGCCGGTGTTGTGGATGCTTGCCGTAGCCGAACCCGATGCCGTGAAGGCAGATTCGCTGATCGGTGACGACGGTGTTCCTGACCCCGCAACAGGTCGAGGGCTGTGTGTTTCCTGCTCGGCCGACGGAGAGCTGATCCTCACTGCCGCAGCAGGTCTGATCGACGACGTGTCCTGGAAGATTGTCGCGGAGGATTTTGCCACCGCGCTCCGGGCAGTGTCGAGAGGGCGCAAGGTTGTGCTGCCGCCCGTGCCCACGGCGCTGAAGGCGCATGCTCGACGGTTTGCCGAGGAAGCAACATCGCCGGCGCGTCTGGCGGAGTTGGTCACCTGGACGTCAGTTCTGGCGCCGGGCGCATCTCTCGTTGCCGCCGCCGATACCGCCGGCGCGCAGGCCGTCCGCACGGAGATGCTGACGGCGGCTGAATATGCCACTGCAACAACGCGAGTGCTGAACCTGGTCAAGGGTGAGCCTGCCGATGTGTGGGCAGCGGCCACCGCGCTCGCAGTGTCCCGTTGGAGCCGGCGCATCGACGGCACCGACGAACTCACCGTTGACGTGTGGCGCGATGGCCGTCAGCCGTGGGGAACCGGCGACGATGTCGACCTGAGCCGTACCGTCGGGCCGCTGGGGTACACGTCTCCGGTTCGGTTGGTGCTGACCGACGATGCGCACGGCGCTTTGCGGTCGTCCAAGGAACGGGCACGGGCCGCAGGCGGTTCCGGTTGGCCGCTGCTGCGCTACGCCAATGTTCAGGCAGGCCCGGCCTTGGCAGCTTTGCCGACGCCTCAGGTATTGGTGCGAGATGGGGGCGACCGCATCGGTCGGTACGCCCTGGATATCGCTGTGCACGCCGAGAAATCCGGTGGCGCCCGGGTGGAGTTTGCCTCCGACTTCGGTGTCGACGACGCGGAATTGGAGACGCTGGCCGGCTTGTGGCGAGATGCGCTGCGAGAGTTGGTGGCGCTGGCAGAGGGCGGTGCGACGTCCGGGCTCACGCCGTCCGATCTGCGTCACATTTCTCTTACACAGAGCGAGATCGATCTCGTCGAATCCGTCAGCGACGTGGTGATCGAGGACATCTGGCCGCTCTCGCCGTTGCAGCGCGGACTGTTCTTCCAATCGGTGTTCGATTCCGGTCAGGACATCTACACGGCACAGTTCTCACTGGACTTCGGCCATCGCATCGACGTGGCCAGGATGCGCGCCGCCGCTGCCACGCTGCTGGACGAGAACCCCACGGTACGAGCCGGATTCACCAACGACGGTCTGGGAGACCCGGTCCAGTTCATCGGAACCGGACTCGAAGTTCCCTTCGTCGAAGCCGATCTGTCCATGCTGGCACCCGCGGAGCAGAAGACGGGTGCCGAGGAGTTGGCCGCCGCCGACCGCGCACGACCGTTCGACCTCACCGCACCACCGCTGTGGCGCATGCTGCTCATCCACCTCGGCGACGGCATCGACCGTCTGGTGATCAACCGCGAGTTCATCCTGTGGGACGGCTGGTCTGGCGCACTGTTCGTCGATCAACTGCTGGCCCGCTACGCCGGTGATGCCGTACCCACACCGGATGCCCAGTTCACCGACTACCTGACGTGGCTCGACGCCCGTGATCCGGACGTGGCAGCGCAGGCATGGCGCCAGAACTTCGAGGGATTCGAGAACCCGACACTGATCGCCGCCGGCGCCAAGGGCGGTACCCCGGTGGTGCCGACCCGCATCGAGTCCTACGTGGACGCGGAACTGACGTCGGCGCTGCGTGAGCAGGCCAGGCGCAGCGGAGTCACGCTGAACGCGTTGATGAATGCGGTCATGGGACTACTTCTGTCGGCTGAATCCGGCCGCACCGACGTGGTGTTCGGTTCGACAGTTGCCGGTCGGCCGACCGAGATTGTCGGACTCGAGAGCGTGCTCGGCATGTTCCTCAACACGGTACCCGTGCGAGTGACGCTGGTGCCAGGGGAAACTGTGTCGCAACTGCTACGGCGGATGCAGGACGAGTACGTCGAGCGAATGGAATGCGAGTACCTCGGACTCGGAGAAATTCAGCGCGCCACCGGGCATGCCGAATTGTTCGACACCTTGTTCGTGTTGCAGAACTTCAAGAACGCCACCGAGATGGCGGCGCAGTCGGCCCGGCACGACATCGTGGCCGAGGACAGCCTCGACCACACGCATTACCCGCTGGCCGTGGTGGTCTCGCCCGGTGAGCAACTGCACGTCAAGATCGACTACCGCCACGACATCGTGGATGCCGCGCGAGCTCACGCCCTGCATGAGCGGTTCAACACCTTGCTGGAAACGGTTGCACGCGACGGTGATCGGTTGGTCGCAGCCGTTCCCGCCCTCACCCCGACAGAATTGGGGCGCGCGGCATTGTCCTGGGACGCGCCGTTGCCTGCTGTCGACGACATCACGATCGCGGAGATGCTCATCGATCGGGCGCGGTCCATCCCGGACGAGATCGCACTGGTATTCGGTGACGAGCGGGTCACCTATCAGGAACTGGCCGGCCGGGTGGAAGCACTTGCCCGCCAACTGATCGTTCGCGGTGCGGGTCCGGAGTCGGTTGTTGCACTGGGACTCCCGCGCACGGTGGACATGGTGGTCGCTCTGTTTGCGGTTCTTCGAGCCGGTGCGGCGTACCTGCCGCTCGAACTCGACCAGCCGGACGACCGCCTCGAGACGGTGATCGAGGATGCCGATCCGGTTCTGTTCGTGACCAATACGGCTGCAGCGACGCGGCTGAGTCTTCCCGCCGACCGGTCGATCCTCCTTGGCGTCCCCAATGATTGGGACACCAGCCCACTGACCGCGGCGGACCTCGGTGCGTTTGCGCCGGGCCGCGTCGGGCGCCTCGATCACCCCGCCTACGTCATCTACACCTCCGGTTCGACCGGCAAGCCCAAGGGCGTTCTCACGCCGTACCGCGGCCTGACGAACATGCAACGCAACCATCAGGAAAAGATCTTCGAGCCGGTGGTGGCGGCCGAGGGTGGGCGTCGACTTCGGGTGGCGCACACAGTTTCCTTCGCCTTCGACATGTCGTGGGAAGAACTGCTGTGGCTCGTGGAAGGCCACGAGGTGCATATCTGCGACGAGGACCTGCGCCGCGACGCGAATGCTCTGGTCGACTACTGCGACCGAGCGCAGATCGATGTTGTCAACGTGACACCCACTTACGCAACGGCTTTGCTGGCCGAGGGCCTGCTCGACCGCGAACCGATCGACGGCGACCGCATCGGGCATCGCCCGCCGCTGGTGCTGCTCGGCGGCGAAGCGGTCCCGGACTCGGTCTGGAATCGCCTGCGCGACAGCGACGGAACCCTCGGCTACAACCTGTACGGGCCCACCGAGTACACGATCAACACCCTCGGCGCCGGCACCGACGACAGCGTCACCCCCACCGTCGGAACCCCGATTCGCGCGACGCGGGGATACATCCTCGACGCCTGGTTGCGTCCCGTCGTCGACGGAGTGGCGGGCGAGTTGTACATCGCCGGTGTCGGATTGGCACGCGGCTACCTGGGGCGCACCGACCTCACCGCCGATCGCTTTGTTGCCGACCCGTTCGGCGGCGACCGCATGTACCGCACCGGCGACTTCGTCCGGCTGCGGCGCGACGGAAACCTCGACTACCTCGGTCGCATCGACGACCAGGTCAAGATTCGTGGTTACCGCGTCGAACTGCACGAGGTCGAATCGGCCGTCGAATCACATCCCCTGGCCGCATCGGCAGCTGTGATCGCGGTGGAAGACCCCTTGGTCCCCGGTATGAAACGTCTTGCCGGATACATGGTGACTGCGGATTATCTGGCGACTACGGATTACCTGGCGACGGATGATTCGGACCCGGACATCGCCGCCACGGTGCTGGCATACCTGCGGGCAAAGCTGCCCGACTACATGGTGCCCAGCACTCTGCAGATCATCGACGCGATCCCCATGACGGTGAACGGCAAGCTCGACGCCAAGGCACTCCCGATGCCGGAGATTCGCACCGGGGCCACGTCGCGGCCGCCGAAGAACGCAACAGAGCAGGCGCTGTGCGACGTCTTCGCAGACTTGCTGGAACTCGATTCGGTCGGTGCCGAGGACGACTTCTTCGAACTCGGCGGGCATTCGATGATCGCGATGCGCGTCGTATCGCGGGTGCGCGCGGAGTTCGACGTGCAGTTGACGATTCGGGATTTGTTCGAGGCTCGCACGCCGGCGCTAATTGCCGAACTGCTGCCGAACGCGGCAAGCGCACAACCGTCGATTGTCGCCGGCAGGCGGCCCGAGTTCGTACCGTTGTCCGCAGCGCAGGAACGGCTCTGGATGCTTGCGCAACTTCAGGACGACAGCCTGAGTTACCACTACGCGCATGTTGGCCGGCTGGACGGCGCACTGGACGAGGCAGCGTTGGCCGCAGCTCTGCGCGACGTCGTCGATCGTCACGAAAGTTTGCGCACCGTCATCGGGCTCGTCGACGGAAATCCATTCCAGCAGATCGTGGATGTCTCGGATGCGACCCGTCTCGAGATTGTCGACGCTGATGCGAATACCGCGCAAGGTGTGGTGATCGAGCGGCTGACGGCCAACTTCGATCTCCGCACCGACGTACCGCTGCGCGTCACGCTGGTGCGGATCACGCCCACCGAATACATCATTGTGTTGGTGTTGCATCACATCGCGACCGACGAATGGTCGGACGCACCGTTGCTCGGTGATCTCACCCGTGCCTACCTGTCCCGGACACAGGGACAGGCTCCGGAGTGGGCGCCGCTTCCCGTGCAGTACGCGGATTACGCACTGTGGCAACATGATCTACTGGCAGGTGACCTGTCGGACCGCCAGCTCGGATTCTGGCGCGATCACCTGGCCGGACTGCCGGACGAGATCGTCCTGCCGACCAACCGTCTGCGCCCCGCTCAGCCGACCGGCACTGCAGGCAACGTGCAGATCACGCTCGCCTCCGATGTTGTGCAGAAACTGCGCGCCATTGCCGACGATCACCGCGGCACGATGTTCATGGTCCTGCACGCGGCCACAGCAGCAGTGCTCTCGCGTCTGGGCGGTGGCAACGACATTGCCGTCGGTAGCCCGGTATCCGGTCGCTCCGACAGCGCTCTCGACAATCTGGTCGGGTTCTTTGTCAACACCGTTGTACTGCGCAGCGACCTGTCAGGAGATCCGACGTTCGCAGAGCTGGTGGACCGGACACGTGACGCCGACCTCAGCGCGATGGACCATCAGGACATCCCGTTCCAGCGGGTGGTCGAGGAGTTGGCGCCGCCGCGCGTCGAAGGCCGTAATCCGCTGTTCCAGGTGATGGTGAGCTATCTCCAACGCGCCGGAGTTCTCCCGGATTTCCTTGGGGTGCCCACTCGTTGGGAGCAACTGACCAACGTGCGTGCGAAGTTCGATCTCAATGTCACGTTTGTCGACGCGCCGGACACCGGTGAAGTGACCGTCATCGCCGAGTACGCCGAAGACCTCTTCGATCGGGAGCGGGTGGAGATGATCCTCGCCGTCCTCTCACGATTCGTCGACGTGGTTGCGGCTACGCCGTCCGCGCGCGTCGGGGCTGTCGAATTGGTGGACGCCGGCGAGCGGGCTCACCGACTCGCGGTGGGTGTCGGGCCCCGCGCCGAGGTCGAATCCGTGACGATCGGCGACCTTCTCTCGCGGCAGGCGGCGTTGTCGCCTACCGCCACGGCTCTGTCCGCTTTCGGCGAGCAGATCGACTACGCACACCTCGAGGCCCGCTCGAACCGTCTGGCCCGCCTGTTGATCGAGGACGGCGCGGGTCCCGGTGACGTGGTGGCCGTCGCGGTGCCGCGTTCGGCAGATCTGATCGTGGCGATCCACGCGGTCGTGAAATCGGGTGCCGCGTACCTGCCGATCGACACGGGGTTGCCGCCGTCGCGTATCGAGTACATGCTCGGCGACGCTCGACCGGTGCGTGTGCTTGCCACCAGCGCGGTAACCCTGCCAGGTGCCGTTGCCCGTACCGATGTCGACGCACCGGCAGTGCAGGCCCGGTTGCAGGTGCTCAGTGGTGAAGCGGTGACCGAGCGTCGTAGCGCCCTGACCCCGGCCCACCCGGTGTATCTGATCTACACCTCCGGTTCCACCGGAAACCCCAAGGGCGTGTTGGTGTCTCACCAGTCCGTGGTCAACCGTTTGGCCTGGGTGCAGGCGGAGTCGCCGGTGCTGCCGACGGACCGCGTGGTTCTCAAGACACCGACCACCTTCGACGTCTCCGTGTGGGAGTTGTTCTGGCCCAGTGTGAACGGTGCAACCACCGTGATCGCGGGCCCGGATACCCACCGAGATCCGGTGGCACTGGTGCAGTTGCTGCGCGAGAACGACGTAACTATCGCGCACTTCGTTCCGGCGATGCTCGAAGAAGCGCTCACCGAGCAGATTTCCGCCGTGACGTCGTTGCGCCGTGTCGTGTGCAGCGGTGAGGCACTGCAGAATCGAACCGTCGCACGGTTTGCCGCCGCGCTGCCGGGTGTGCGACTCGACAACCTGTACGGGCCGACAGAAGCTGCCGTCGAAGTCACGCTTGCGGCAGACCTTGCTCGTGACCTCGGCGTCGACCCGGCAGGATCCTCCTCGATCGGTGGTCCAGGGTCGAACGTGGAACTTTACGTTCTGGATGCACGCTTGCAACCGACTCCGGCCGGAGTCGCAGGCGAGCTGTACATCGGCGGAGTGCAGGTGGCGTACGGCTACCTGGGCCGGTCCGCGCTGACTGCGGATCGGTTTGTGGCCGATCCTTACGGCGCCGCCGGTTCGCGGCTCTACCGGACCGGTGACCTCGTTCGCTGGAGCGAGAACGGAACCATCGAATTCCTCGGCCGCTTGGACGATCAGGTCAAGATTCGTGGTTTGCGCATCGAACTCGGTGAGGTCGAGACGATCCTCGAGGGTCATCGCGACGTGACCCGCGCGGTTGCTGCGGTGCATCGAAACCCCGAGGGTGAGGCGGTACTCGTCGGATACGTCATCACGGCCGCCGACGCGGTGGTCGACGCGACCACGTTGCGCAACGCTCTGAGTGGCACGGTTCCCGATTACCTGATCCCGGCAATCGTGATCACGGTCGACGAGTTCCCGGTCAGCTTCAACGGAAAGCTGGACCGAAAGGCGCTGCCACGTCCCAGCTTCGAGAGCGCTGCGTCCTCGCGGGAACCGCGCACGGACTTCGAACGCCAGGTATGCGAGGTGTTTGCGTCGGCGCTCGGACTGGAAACGGTGGGAATCGACGACGATTTCTTCTCGCTCGGCGGTCACTCGTTGACGGCCATTCGTCTGGTCAATGCGTTGCGCAGTGAACTGGGGGTCGAGCTTGCCGTGCGTAGTGTCTTCGAGTCACCCACGGTTGCGCAGTTGGCTGTGCTGGCTGCCGGCGCCGGAAGCGGCGCTTCGTCGACGTTGGGACGTCGCGAGCGTCCGGATCTGGTGCCGGTCTCGTTTGCCCAGCGGCGGATGTGGATCCTCGATCAGTTGGGTGTCGACGGCGGCGCGTACAACGTGCCGATCTCGTGGCGCGTTCCGGCCTCGGTGGATGTTGCCGCCCTGGCAGCAGCAGTCCAAGACGTCGTTCTCCGGCACGAAGCACTCCGCACGGTGTTCCACTCCGTGCACGGCGAGCCGTACCAGGTGGTTGTGCCGCCGCGTGACGTCGACGTGCTGGTGCACCGGCAGACGGTGTCGGCTGACGAGGTCACCGAACTGGTTGCGCAAGCATCGCGCTACAGCTTCGACCTCGAACATGAGATTCCCGTGCGGGTTTCGGTGTTCGAGCTCGACAATGCAGGAGAGACGCACACCGTCGTTCTGTTGCTGATCCACCACATCGCGACAGACGAATGGTCTACCCGCGCTTTGCTCGGCGACCTGATGTCGGCATACGCGCTGCGCCAGCTCGGCCAGGCACCTGACTGGGTGCCGCTGCCGGTGCAGTACGCCGACTACACACTGTGGCAGCGGGAGATTCTCGGCGAGCGCGACGACCCGCAGAGTCTGGCCGCAGCGCAGGAGATCTACTGGCGCAAGAATCTCGAGGGATTGCCGGAAGAGTTGCCGCTGCCCTTCGATCGGACTCGGCCGGCCCGGACGAGCTATGCCGGTGGCGCTGTGTATCTGGCCTGGGAACCCGAAGTGGTTGTCGGACTGCGAGCATTGGCCCGTGAACACAACGTGAGTATGTTCATGCTGGCGCAGGCGGCAGTGGCAGTACTTCTGCACAAGTCCGGTGCGGGCGTGGATATTCCGCTGGGTACGCCGGTTTCCGGCCGCGGGGATGCGCAACTCGAAGATCTGGTCGGGTTCTTCCTCAACACGGTGGTCCTGCGTACCGACCTGTCCGGAAACCCGACGCTCGCTGAAGTGCTGAACCGGATCCGCGAAAGCGATCTCGGTGCTTTCGAGCATCAGGACTTGCCGTTCGAGCAGGTAGTCGATTCGGTGCTGGGCGGCGGTGAGCGGTCGCGGTCGATGCACCCGTTGTTCCAGACCATGATCGTCTACTTGACGGAGCCCAACCCGGCCGAGAGCCTGGGCGCGGCAATGACTCCGGAACCGATCGAGGTGGCGACCGCCAAGTTCGACCTGTCGTTCGACTTTGTCGAGTACGCGGGCACCGACACCGTGGTGGGCATGATCGAGTACAGCTCGGAACTGTTCGAGCGCAGCACAGTCCAGCGGTTGGCCGACGGACTGGCCCACGTGCTCAGGGAGTTCACGGCGCGCTCCGCTGAGCGCAGGCTCTCCGAGATCGAGGCTGTTCCGGCCACGGATCAGCAGCTGATCGAGAGTGACTGGAGCGTCAATCCGATTGTGGTGCCGACGCTGACAATGCCGGAATTGTTCGACGCTGCCGTGGCGCGTCACACCGGTGAGACTGCACTGCTGGCCGGCGATGTGTCCTGGACCTTCGGAGAACTCGGTGCGCGCGTCAACCGGTTGGCACGGGTGCTGATCGGCAATGGTGTCGGTCCCGAGACGGTGGTGGCACTGATGCTGCCGCGGTCGGCAGAGAGCGTCGTGGCGATTCTCGCGGTACTCACTGCAGGCGGCGCGTATGTCGCTTGTGATCCTGACGCTCCGGCAAGTCGACTGGACACGATCTACGAAACGGTCTCGCCTGCAGTGACTCTGACGGTGAGTGCCTTTGTCGACCGGATTCCCGACTCGCTGGTACTGGCCATGGACAGCCTGGAGTTCGACGATCTGCCGTCCGCACCCGTGACCGATGCGGATCGACGTGCGCCGCTGCGAGCGGATCATCCGGCATACATCGTGTTCACCTCCGGATCGACCGGTGTACCGAAAGCCGTTGTCGCGCCGCATCGTGGCCTGGTGACGCTGTTCCACAGCCATCGTGCGGATCTGTATGTGCCGACGCAGGAGCGGGCGCAGCGTGATCGACTGCGAGTGGGTCACGCGTGGTCGTTTGCCTTCGATGCGTCGTGGCAACCCCAGCTGTGGCTACTCGACGGCCACACCCTGTGTGTCGTGGACGAATCGACGCAGCGGGATCCGCGGCGCATGGTCGAGCAAGCGCGAGATCAGGAGTGGGACTTCGTCGAAGTGACACCGTCGCACCTGGGTCAGCTGATCGACAACGGTCTGCTCGACGGGGAACGCGTGCCCGCATCACTGGGCTTCGGCGGTGAGGCCGTCTCGCAGCCGCTGTGGAATCTGTTGCGCGAGAAAGCTGGAGTCGAGGCGTACAACCTGTACGGACCCAGCGAAAGCACCGTCGACGCGCTGGTCGCGAGGGTGTCGGACAGTACGTCACCGGTCGCGGGTCGGCCCGTCGGCAATACGCGTGCTCATATTCTCGACGAGTGGTTGCGTCCGGTTCCGGTGGGCGTCGAAGGCGAGCTGTACCTGTCGGGTGACGGTGTGGTGCGCGGGTACCTCGGTGCAAGCGCACGAACCGCGGAAAGGTTTGTGGCAGATCCGTTTGCCCCAGACGGAACCCGGATGTACCGCACCGGCGACCGAGCCAAGTGGACGGCGTCTGGTCACATTCAGTATCGCGGTCGCACCGACGACCAGGTGAAGGTTCGGGGATATCGCATCGAACCCGCGGAGATCGAAGCCGCGCTGCTTGACACCGAAGGAATCGGCGCTGCACTGGTACTGGCCCGCGACGATATCGGCACCCGTGCGCTGGTGGCGTACCTTGTTGCCGACGGGACGGAGCCGGACAGTGCTGGTCTGCGGCGGTCCCTGAGTGCTGTACTACCGGACTACATGATCCCGTCTGCGTTTGTAGTTCTCGGCGAGATGCCGACGCTGCCGAACGGCAAGATCGATCGAGCGGCATTGCCGCGTCCGGAGATTGCGCCCGTCGGGGAGTACCGCGAGCCGGTGACGGAGATCGAAAAGCTCCTGTGCCGGGTGGTGGCCGATCATGTCGGGCTCGATCAGGTGGGATTAGGCGACGACATTTTTGCGCTCGGCTGTGACAGCATCGGCGTGATGGCTGTGATGAGCCGATTGCGTGAGGCCGGCTGTGAGGTGGAGGCTGCTCAGGTCTTTGCCGCCGGTTCGTTGGGCGAATTGGCACAAGAACTTACCCCTGTTACGACGTAAGGAATCGGAATGAACTCTCGATGGAATCGCAGGATCGGTGCGGCGCTGGCCGCGGCAACCGTTCTGCTCGGCGTCACGGCGTGCGGATCGGATTCCGACACCACCGACACGAGCAAGACCACCTCGGCGAGTGCCGACGCCGGCCAGTACCCGGTGACGGTGTCCGGCAAGTTCGGTGAGACGACCATCGAGTCCACTCCGACCCGGGCGATGCCGCTCTCCCCGCAGGACGCAGACATTCTGCTCTCGCTCGGTGTCACTCCGATCGCGATTCCGGTGGATGCCCAGAACCGTGCCGCTACCGGTGGTTCCGGAGTGTGGCCGTGGCAGAAGGAGGCGTTCGGCACCACGACGCCCGAAACCCTCGACCTCGAAACCGGCGTCGGATCGATCACCGAGAAGTTGGCTGTGCTCGAGCCGGACATCATCGTCTCCACCGGTTTCTGGGGACTCGACCAGTCTGCGTACGACCAGCTGAGCAAGCAGTTCCCGGTTGTCCACTTCGACACCAAGGCCAACGGCGAGCCGTGGCAGGATTCGACTCGTAAAGTTGCTGCCGCACTCGGTATCCCGGCCAAAGCCGAAGAGGTGATTGCCGCTGCCGAAGCGGATCTGGCTTCGGCTCGAGCAGCGAATCCGACAATCGAAGGTAAGACCTACAACGCGGTCATCGGCGATACCGGCGGACAGTTGTCGGTGCTGGCCTCCGACGAGCGCGGTATCGGCCAGTTCCTCACCTCGCTCGGATTGGTCCTGAGCCCGTATGCCACCACCCTGCCCGTCGACGCGGACGGCCGCGGAATCCTGTCATACGAGAGCGTCGGAGACCTGAACGCGGACGTGCTGTTTGTCGTCTCGCCCACCGGAGATCTGGGTTACCTCACCAAGTTCGAGGGCTGGAACGCATTGCCTGCTGTGCAGGATGGCGCTGTGGTGTCCTTGGCCCGTAACACCGGTCTGCCCAACGCCGTCGGATTCCCGTCAGCACTCTCGCTCGGCTGGGCCACCGACCAGGTGATGCCGCTCATTACCGACGCGGTCGCGAAGGGCGCAACGGGCTAGCGATGAGCGACCGCGGAGTGCTACTCGACATACGGCCGTTGCGCGAAAGCGCAGCGTTCCGGAGAGTTTTCATCGCCAGGACCATCTCGATTTTCGGTATCGGGATGCTGATGGTCGGTGTGCCGATTCAGATGTATGCGCTCACGGAATCGTCCTTCATGGTCGGTCTCGTGGCGGCTGTTGAAGGTGGAGCGTCCATCGGCGGCATGGTGGTCGGCGGAGTTCTCGCCGACAAGTACGACCGGAAGACTCTGATTCTGTTTGCGCGCACTGTATCCGGGTTGACGTTTGTCGGGTTGGCACTCAACGCGATGCTCGAGAATCCGTCGACGGTGGCAATCTTTGTGCTTGCCGTGGTCAACGGGTTGATCGGTTCGATCAGTATCGCAGCACTCTTTGCCGTCATCCCCAGCCTTATCCCCAAGGAACAGTTGGTCGGTGTCGGCGCGCTCAACGTGCTCAGTGCGCGGGCGGGCGCCGTGCTCTCCCCGGCTCTCGGCGGATTGTTGATCGCGGCAACGTCGGTGGCCTGGAACTACTGGGTTGCAGCCGCCGGAACCGTGATCACCATCGTGCTTCTCTCGGGATTGCCGTCCATGATGCCACCCGTCCACGAGCACGAGTCCGGGCACGACGGACCGCCGGTATCGGTGACGGGCTTCATCTTCGGGCACCGCGTGGTCGGCGGAGTCATGGCTGTCGGCGTGATCGCAATGCTCGGCAGCGGCGTCCTGGTTTTGGTCCCCGGGTTCGTCGACGAACGTTTCACCGGCGACTCGCGCGCGGTGGGTATGTTGTACGCGGCCGGAGCCATCGGCGCGGTGCTGGCCACCGTCACCAGCGGTTGGCTTGGCCGCCTGGCCCATCCGGGCCGGGTGCTGATGACGGCACTGGTTGCGGCCTTTGCCGTGCAGGCTCTGGTCGGGTTGGCCACAGGGTTGGTAGTGGCTGTTCTCCTGCTGGTCGTGGTCGGCGCCGTCACCTCTGTTCAAGAGGTGCTGCGGTACTCGATCATCCAGACCCACACACCGACAGCACTGTTGGGCCGTGTCAACGGATTGTGGGCGGCACAGGAGGTTGCCGGACTGTCGGTAGGTGCGTTGATTGCCGGCGCTTTCGGAGCAGCCTTCCTGCCGTCGACGGCGGTTGTCGTCTACAGCCTGACCCTGGGCGGCGTCGCACTACTGTCGACGGTTGTGCTGGGTTCGTTGCGGCGAGTGAGCGGCAGTATCCCGAACAGTGCAAGACCGGACATCACAACGCCAGCTGAGGGCGACACTCCGTTGCCCTCGACGGAACTCGAAAAGGAACACCAATGACTACTGCATTCACTCGCGAGCGCATCCTCTCCGATCTTGCCGAGGTCCTCGATCTCCCCGCCGACGAGTTGACCGAAGACGTGAGCCTGATCGACCTGGGTCTGGACTCGGTGCGGCTGATGTCGTTGGTCGAGCGCTGGCGATTCGAGGGCGCAGCAATCGATTTCGTGGATCTGGCGTCGGAACCACAGGTGGGTGCGTGGCTCGAGGTAATGGGTGCACAGTAACGGCGAGGCCGACCCCGAGCCAGGCACGAGTTCTGTGAGCGGCGCCCGCCGGATAGTTCGGCGGGCGGCGTACATTGCCGGAGTTGGCGCGGTGGCAGTTGCAGCGCTGGGAGTGCTCGTCTTCTATGTCGGCCCCGAGTCCAACACGTTGATCATCGCGTCGTCGTTCGTTCCGCTGATGCTCGGTGTCGGCCTGTTGGGTTTGGTTGCCCTGGCAGCAACAAGATCCTGGCGAACTCTCGCAATGGGAGTGGTAGTGCTCGTGGCGGGGGCGTTCACCCAGGCGCCGCTGTTCGTCTCGAATACGCCGGACACTGTTGCCGGCGATGCAATCCGGGTGATGCAGGCGAATATTCGCCTGGGCGAGGCCGATCCGGATGCGTTGGTGGAGCAGGTTCGTTCGCACTCGATCGACGTACTCACCATTCAAGAACTGACGGACTCCGCAGTGGAACGTCTGGGCGCGGCAGGTCTGACGGAGTTGCTGCCGTACCGGTTTGTCGAGCCCAAGGACGGCGGCGGTGGTACGGGAATCTACAGTCGCTTCCCGCTTTCCGAGCAGGAGTCGCTCGGCCACTTCGCGATGTCCAACCTCGTGGCAACAGCTGATATCGGCGACGGTCGCAACGTGACGGTGGCCGCGGTGCATCCGATGCCGCCTTACCCGTCGCCGGCCTGGATGTGGGCATCGGAGATGGGGAAGTTGAACGGACTTCTGCACGAGCAGGCGGCAGACGGCAACCCGATGATCGTCGGCGGCGACTTCAATTCCACATACTCGCACAGCCGTTTTCGCGCGATTCTGACGGATGGTTTCACCGATGCCGCGGAGCAGACGGGCGCGGGTTTCGTGATGACGTATCCCGCCGACACGTGGTATCCGGCACTGATCGGGATCGACCACATCGTCACCAACAGGGCGACGGTAACAGAGTTCGAGCGGATCGAGATCGAGGGTTCGGACCATCATGGTCTGGTGGCGACGGTGACACCCCATTTCAACAATACCTAGGCTATCCTAACTCTTGACTATTTGTTGGTGATTTCTATCGAGAGACCTGTGATCGGTGAACCGTAACCCTGCTGGCGTGAGTGTGGTTGTGCCGGTGTATCGGTGCCTGCCGTACGTGGAGAACTGCCTTCGTTCGGTGCTGGAGCAGAGTCGTCCGGTTGCGCAGATTGTCCTCGTGGACGATCGCGGCGGCGACGAGTCCATGGCAACCGCGGAGTCGTACTTGCGTTCGCGTGGTGTCGATTTCACGTCCGTGGTCCACAAGCGCAACGAGGGGTTGGGGCGCGCCCGCAATTCCGGTTTGGCAGCTGTGAGTGAAGATCTCGTGTGGTTCCTCGACAGTGATGATGAGGCAGCACCCGATTTTGTCAAGCAGCTCGAGTCGGCTTTGACCACCGCGTCGGCGGACTTCGCGTGCACCAGAACAACTCGCGTCGACGAATCCGGTAGAGCAATCCAGATCGACGAGGCGCCGTTCGACGCGATGGTGGTGTCGGGCAAAGAGTTTGCGCGGCGCCTGATTCTCGGGGATGCAAAGGCCTACGCGTGCACCAAACTCTTCCGCCGGGAATTACTGGGGGAGCGGCCGTGGGACGAAGGACAGGGGTACGAGGACATGGCGCCCGTGCTGCGAATGTCGTTGGCTGCCGATCGAGTTGCCCTGGTGGAAGAGCCCTTGTACCGGTATCTCTACCGCGAAGGCTCGATCAGCACCTCGCTCACGTCGCGCACGTTCGACCTGTTCAAGGTCGAACGCGACATCGACACCGCACTGTGCGCCCATTCTCTGAGCACACAGTGGGGCAACGAGATACGGGCCTTCCGTTACCGAGAGGTGCTGACGTCCGTGGCTCACGTGGCGATGCGCGCCCGCCATGCGTCGACCACGCGCCCTGAGCTGTACGACGAGGCGATAGATCGGGTGCGTCGGTCGATCTCGACGGACGACGTGATTCCGTTGGTACGCACCGGTCATCGCCGCGAGGCTGTGTTTGCGGTGATGGTGAAGTACACGCCCGGTCTGTACTCGGCGATTCTGAGGCACCGATGAGCGCGCCACTGGTCACAGTTCTGATCCCGGCCTACAACGCCGGCCCGTACCTGCGCGAGGCGCTCGATTCGGTTCTCACACAGGATTTCCGCGACTTCGAACTACTGGTCATCGACGACGGGTCCACCGACAATACGGATGCCGTGCTCGCAGCGGTGTCCGATCCACGACTGCGAGTGGTGCGACAGGACAATACCGGACTGGTCGGCGCTCTGAACCGGGGTCTCGCGGAAGCACGGGGCCAGTTCCTGGCGCGGATGGATGCAGACGATCGGATGGGCGTCGGCCGGTTGTCCGCCCAGTTGGCAGTATTGACGGCTGATCCGTCGATAGTGTCGTGCGGTACCGATTACGAACTGTTCGGGGCACTGACGGGCCGGGTTCGGATGCCGCGCACCGATGCTGCGTGTCGCCAGAGGTTGCTGCTCGGCAGTTGTCACTGCGGTGCGTCGGTCATGATCCGCAAACCCATGCTGGATCGCAGCGGTCTCGAGTTCCGGACGGAATTCGCGCATGCCGAGGACTATCGGATGTTCGCGGAGCTCTCGCAGTTCGGGCGCCTCGCCAACGTGGCGATGATCGGATACGAGTACCGGATCTACCCGCACCAGGTCAGTGCCGTGCACGGGTCGCAGCAGCGGATTGCGCACCAGCGGATCGCTCGCGAATACGCGGAGTCGATTGGCATTCGCCCGCTTTCGGACGACGCACTGTCGGCGCTGTTGTGGCCGCAGGTGCCGGCGGGATCTTTGCCGGTGGCGGCAGTGCGGGCGTTGACGGACATCGCGCGTCCGGCAGCGTCGGTGGTGATGCGGCGTCCGGGCGTCGAGACGGTGCGGTTCACCGGTCGCAAGATTGTCGAGACGCTCGCGAAAGTGCGAGCAGCGCACTAGGTTCTTGCGGAATCCAGCATGTCGGAATCTGGGAGGTCGGATTTCGGGACAGCCGGGGTAGCCGAGAAATCGACGATTGCCCGGCGCAGGGGCACCGCGATCACCGCGACGGCAACCAACTGAGCGCTCAGCGTTGCCAGTCCGGCTCCGATCAGACCCAGCCGGGGAATCAACACCAGTGCCAGCGACACCGTGGTGACGACGATGACGCACTGGACCGCCAGCATCAGCCGGAGCCGTCGCAAGATCTGGGAGAGAAGAAAATACACCATGACAATGGTTCCGACAATCGACTCGAGTGCCATCACGAGGACGAGTGTTGTTGCCGCATGGAAGTAGTCGGGGCTGATCACGTACAGGACGACCGGTCCACCGATCGCCAACCCGGTGGCTGCCACCGCAGTCACCGTGGCGAGCATCCGGAGCAGTCGTCGCAGTAGGGCTTTCCGGTCGGCATCGGGCGACGAGGCTTCGACGATAAACGACGAACCGACTCCGCTGCGGAGCAAACCGACTGCCGAGCACATTGTCCAGGCCACGTTGAAGTATGCGTTCTGTTCGGCCCCCAACTGCGACACCACGATCAGTGGCAGGACAAGGGGAGTCACCGTGAGGACCAGCGTCATCGTGAAGAAGACGCCCTGGAATGCCCACAATTCGCGAACCGGTGGCAGGTCAGGAGCGATTGTCTTCCGGCCGCGCACACCGGTACGCAGAATATGGACCAGCGCAACGGCAGTGACGCCGAACGCCAGCACACCCCAGGAACCGGTCAAAGCCAGAGTGGACCCTGTGCCTGCTAACGCGACGATCGGAACGATCTTGAGCACCGACAGCGCAATGTTCTTGGCTGCAACACTCTTCGCCAGTCGCAGACCCGTCAGGATCGGGTCGGTCAGCGCGTAGATCGCCAGCGTCATCACCAGCATCGGGAAGACGACACGTTCGGTGGTGTTGGTGAAGAGGCGTTCGTTGGTCGGATTGACGAGCAGGAAACCGCAACCGAGAAGCACGGCGACGGTGGCTGTCAGAGCCAACCCGCCCAAGACCAGACGCGTCGAAGCGCGTCCGGCGACGGGAAGGAAACGTTGGTATGCGCCGCCGAGGGACAAGCAGGACACCGATGCCAGCATCGTCGCCGTGCTGATGACGGCCGAGGCCCGGCCGACTTCCGCGGTCGTGAAGAAGCGTTCTGCCACTGCCCAGTACACCAGGCCGAGCGCACCGGTCGCCACGGACGAGAGCATCAGCGCCGCGGCATTGGACTCGAGTCCCGCGCTCAGACGGCGGGTGGGCAATCGGCTCATCGGGGTGAATCCGAGTGATGTGCCTGCCGCACGGCAAAGGCATCGATCAGCGTCATCGAGGTCGTGTCCACTTTGCGGGCGAAGAGCGCCGGTGAACGGCGCAGCGTCGGTTCGTCGTCGATTCCGAAAACACGCGGACTCAGCGCAGTTCGATCCGACCAATCGATGTAATGGAGGGCGTGTACCGGGTCGGCGATGAACGCGTCGGCGTCGGCGCACTGTTCCACGTCCTGAACGATCCGACTCGCGTGTGGTGATGCTTTGAGTATCGAGTGGAAGACGATCTCGTCGGAACACAGTGTGTGTCGATGAAAGTCGAGCCACCGTGGATGTTCCGCGATGAATCCGATGACCTGATCGACAGCGCCGGCGGTCAGCGCCCACCAGGTTGACCCCTGGTACAACTCGATTGTCGGATTCACCTTGCGGGGTATGCGCCCCGACAGTCGCGCCCGAAGCGGCAACCTGTCGTCCGGGAAGTGTCGACGGTCCACCAGATTGGTGCGCTGGGCATCGGGGCCGGTGAGTCGCCAGTCAATTCGGATGAACTCGATCGAACTCTGCCAGGCCGCCAGGACTTCGTCGATAGGTGCGATCAGCAGATCGGAACCGGAGAGCAGCGCGTACCGCTGATACGCGTTACCGGACGATCGTGCCTCTCTGATCAAGCGCAGGATCACGTGGACGATGCTCAGCCCACCCCAGTTCACGAAGGAACGGTCGCGCACATAGCTCACCCCGTCTCCTTCGGGTACCACGGCCTCGAACGATGCGAGATCGGCTTTTGCATCGATGTGGACGTAGACGTCGATGGACGGGTGGCGCAGTGAATCAACGAGTGCGGCAAAGACTTCTGGTTGGTGATGCGCGATGACCAGAACTGCGGCCCGGAAGCTCACTTCAGTGCCTCGCGCACAAGAGCGGCGGTGCGTGCGACGTACGGCGGGCGGAGCATCCCGACATGATCGCCGGAGACTCGCTCTACCGAAACGACGTTGGGTGCAACCTGAGTCCACCACGTGGGGTCATCCGGGTTGTCTTCGGCCATGACAACGGACACTGCGCCGTTCCACGGTTGCAATCGGTGCATGAGCGCGATCCGCCGGCCCAGATCGTGGAACAGATCCCACTGCGTCTGTGCGGGGTACTGCCACAGTCCGGCCGTGAGCAGCATCGCGCGTGTCTTCCAGAGTGTGCGGCGATCGGTGGGAGCGGGAGGTTCGGAAACCGGGATCGATGCATTACCTGAATCCGGTTCAGCGCGAGACAGATCGAGTGTTCCCGAACCCAGCGGTCCACCCAGGATCGTGTCGAGGCAGATTACCGCGTTGACGGTGTCGCCCTCGGCGTCGAGTAGGCGGGCGACGTCCATCGCGATCACACCGCCGAGTGAGTGGCCGACAAAGGTGTACGGGCCGTGCGGTTGTACCCGGCGGATCTCACGCAGGTAGCGCTTTGCCGCTGAGCGCACCGTCCAATCGGGGAATCCGCGACCTTCGAGTCCGTGGGCCTGGAGTCCGTGCACCGTCCATCGAGGGCCGAGTTCCCTCGCCAGCGGCAGCAATGCCAGTGCAGTGGAACCGGCTCCGGCAAAGGCGAAGATCGGGTCTGCGGTACCGCCGGTCTGCAACGGAACGAGCACGCGGGTGCGCAGCGTCGTACCTGCGGAAGCTTGTTCGAGATGTGCGGAAAACTGGTGAAGAGTGGGGAAGTTGGCCAAGGTCGCCGACGACAGTTCTGCGCCGGAGAGCTTCCCTGCCCGGGTGAGCATCTGCTGAGTCTGCAGGGAATCGCCACCGAGAGAGACGAAGTCGTCGTCACGGCCGATCTGTTCGATCCCGAGGATCTCGGACCACAGTGCTGCCAGTTCGGACTCGACACCCACCGCGGGAGAAATCACAGTAGGTCTGGGTGCGGGCGCCGGCAGAGCGGCGCGGTCCACCTTGCCGCGCTCGTTGCGCGGTAGCGCTGGAAGCAACATCAGGTTGGCTGGAATCATCCAGTCCGGCAGAGTCTTTCGGAGATCGCGGCGCACGTCTGCCGCGGACGGCGCGCGCGTGGTGGGATCCACGGCCACGTATCCAGCCAATACGGTGCCGGTGTCTGTTTGTCGAGCCAGTACAACGGCGTCTTCGATGGCAGGCAGGCGACGCAATGCCGACTCCACTTCCGACGGTTCTACCAGGTAGCCGCGTACCTTGACGGCGTCGTCGCTGCGGCCGACCAGGTGAAGCAGTCCGTGCTGGTCGAACCGGCCCAGATCGCCCATCCGGAACGATCGAGTGCCATCTGCTGCCTGCCCGAACTTCGTGAGGTCTGCGGCAGCGGTGCCGTCCAGCTCCACAAAATAGCCTTCGGAGAGATAGGGCGATTCGACGACAATTTCGCCGACCTCACCTGTTGCCACATCGCCGCCGTCGGGGCCGAGCAACCGCACCACTTTGTTGGCAGCCACCACACCGACGGGCAGCACCCGGTCGGGAACCTCGCGGCCAGGGGGGAACTCGTTGAACGCGAGGTTGCCGGTCTCGGAGGAACCAGACAGATTGCAGTACGACGCAATTGGGCTCAGCAATGTGCGGAGCCGTCTCACGTCGTCGCCGTGCACGGCCTCACCGCACGTGGTGACCAACCGGAGGCCGGTCAGGGTTGTGCTGCCGGCGCACGCCTTCATGACTGCGCGCAGTAGTGAAGGGGTGGCGTGCAGCGTGGTCAGGTTCTGGCTCGAGATCCACTGCGGGACTTCTTCGATACCCACTTCCCGGGGATCGAGGAAGTGCAGTTCGCCGCCGTTGAGCAGGGCACTGAACACTACGTCGAGTCCGCCGCCGAAGCTGATCGGCAACGCCATACCTATCCGGTCGCCGGAACCGATCCCGAGCGTGGCGTGAAAATCCGCAGCCTGGTTGAGCCACAGTCGGTGGCCCTGGCGGACGGCCTTCGGCGCGCCGGTGGAACCGGAAGTGAAAAGCAATACTGCGCAATCTGTCTGGGTGACAGTGGGCAGAGGCTGCTCGGGACGCGAAGGCAGCGCAGCCAACGCGGCCGGAGTAAAGCGGCCAGCGCCTGAGCGGGTGAGAATGTTGTGGCGCCGATCCTCGGGCAGTTGCGAATCGAGCAGCACCAGCGGATGTCCTGAGAGAAGCACGGAGACAAGCGCAACGACGCAGTCGAGGCTGCAGGTGGTGTCGAGGGCAACCGGGCGTTTATCGCCACCGGGCTGACTGCCACCGAGATGACCGCCACCGAGATGACCGACTAGGGCCCGAGCGTGCGCGTCTGCACGCGAGTGAAGTTCCCGATAACTCAGACTGCTACCGCCGCAGACCACCGCGATGTTGTCGGGCAGTGCGGTCGCAACGGATTCGAACCGTTCCCGCACCGAGGACCACGGGACCGGGAACGGTTCGTGTCCACGAGGAGCGAGGAAAGACCCGACTGTCGAAAGATCAGACACCGGCAGTGGCTCCGACCGCAGCCGTGACGCCAAGTCTGGGGAACAGCAGTTCGGCCGTGATTTCAGCCTCGCGGATCAGTGGCCACCCGGACAGGATCCAGATGTCGATGCCTACACTCTCGCTCATCTCGAGCATGCGTGCGGCAACGTTGTCTGCGCTGCCCACAAGGTAATTGCCGGATCCCTTACCCGCGATGTCGAAGGGTGGTTCGGCCCCGGACCACGTGGTCAGCCCGGCAGCCATGTTGGGGGCGAATTCGAGTTCGGCGCGCGTGGGCAGGCGCCCGGCTCGCAGAGCGTCGATCCGGGCCCGTACCTGGGCGTCGTCGGAGGTGAGTTCCGCCAACGGCGGGAACCCGAAGCTGGTCAGGTTGCGGTCCGCGGTGCTGAGCACCGATTCCGGTGAGGTCTGGGACAGTTGCCATTCGAAGCGTTCCCAAGCTTCCTCTTCCGTCTCCCGGACGATGACGCTGGCCAGTACCCCGAACTTCAGTTCGCGGCCTCTGTCGGACGCTGCCGCCCTGACCTTCGTGAACAGCGCCGACATCGCTTCGGCCGGACTCATGAACATGAGGTAGGCGTCGAGAACCTCTGCCGCGTGCGAGATTCCGGCGGGAGAGGCCCCGGTGCCCCAGACCGGAACCCCGTCCGGCTGACGGGGTCCGGCGATGGCTGGCTTGTATCGCGGACCGAGCTCGAAGTGCTCGCCCGAGAACGCCTGCGCCTCATCGAGATAGAGCCGCTTGAACAGCGGCCAGTACTCCTCGGAGACGCCGTAGCGCTCGTCCTTGGAGTGAAATCGTCCGTACCGCGCCAAAACCGGATCGGCGCCGTTGACCTGGTTGTAGATCAACCGGCCACCGGAGTACTGGTCGAAGACCTGTGCCTCCTCGGCCAGCAACGCCGGTGGTTTGACTCCGGGATACTCGGGTACGACAAAGCGCAGCCGTTCGGTATCGGCGACAAGCGAAATCGGCTCGCGGGCCGTTGTCAACGCGCCGTAGTAGCCGAGCCGGTCGAGAGTGCGCGCCTGCTCGCGCAGAGCGGCAAATGACGGCTCGAACCGGTGCCGTGGATCCCACGGCACCTCTCCGTCATTTGCTCCGATGTACCAGAGGATCTCGGGAACGGACATCTTTCCTAGCGCTCGTCGCAGAATTCGGTGATCGGCAGGCCGACGTGGCGCGCCTCGGTGGGAACGTAGCCGAGCAGCTTGTCGCCCGGTTCCAGTTCGGTGACGTTGTTGACGCTGCCACCGGGTCCGAGCAGACGCACATGCCAGTCGTCCTGCGCGATGACGTTGACGTTCTTGCCGTTCGGGGCAACTGCGGTGATCGAGATCAGTGGGCGCTTCTCGATCTTGACGCGGCCGATGCGTACTTCGCGAACACTGCCGTCCGAACGGACAGCGAGGATCGGATGGCCGGCCTGAAGTTCGCTGACGTAGCGCGTGCGGTTGTCCGGGCCGAGCACGTAGGAGTGCACAGCGCCGGCATTCCAGCGGAAGGGACGCGTCGGCATGTACGGCAACGGATGGGTCTCGCTGCAGGAGAGGAACATTCCGGTGGAGAACGAACCGATCAGGCAGCCTTCGTCCTTCTCGAGCAACGAGCACGTGTCGATGCATGCACGATCGCCCATGCCGATGTGCTCGACCTTCGTGACGACCAGTTCGGAGAGCTCCATCGACTCGATCTGGTGATCGACGATGCGCGCGATGCGGACGACGTCGTCGGCGCTACGGGGTGCAAGCAGGAGTCCGTCCGATCCGTGCTCGAGGACGAGCTTCACGATTTCGGCGTCTTCGACGTCGGTGACGGTGGTGACGGTGCGTCCGCCGGAGTTCTCCGCGGCAGCGATGACGATCTCGAGCGGGATCTTGGTCGGATCGGTGAACGTGAGGAGCGTCCACGGCACCTCACGAACGACCTCGCACGCCAACTGCAGGGTTGGTGCGTCGGAAACGACAACATGGACGCCACGATCAGGGGTGTGGCCGATGTTGGGGGACAGTGCGTCCGCGCGATCGGCGACCACGACAAGGTCGACGCCGTCGTACGGGAAGTCCTCTGCAAGTGGAGCGTCGACGCTCAGGATGCGGCGCACCGTGGGGGGAAGGCCGTCGAAGGTCTCGATCTTGTCCGAGAGGATGCCGTCGATGCGATGGTGCAATGCGGCTTGCACAATTGCCGGCAGCAAGCTCTGCTCGACCGAACGGACGTCGAGCCAGGCGAAGTGGCCTTCGCGGCTGATGGGTGTCCGTCGACTGTCCGTGCCGGCCCCCGTCGCCGGGAGGATCTGGTCGGTGACGATAGTGCTGTCCATAGTTGGACACGTTCCCTTCGTTGGTTGAAAAAGCGCGCGCGTGCGAGGTGGTGAAACCTGAAGATCAGGCGATCTCGAGTTCGGACCGGGACGCAGATTCCTGTGGGGAGTGCATCATCCGGGCCAACGCCGAGGCCACCGCGAACGGATTGCGTGCCTCGAATACATTACGGCCGAAGCTCAACCCGGCGACACCTGAGCTCAGAATTTCGGCGCCGAGTTCGAGTGCGTGCGCGTCGACGTCTTCGAGGGGCGGGCCGCCCGCGACGCAGATGGGCAGTGGGCAGGACTCGGCAACCTCACGCATGGATTCGGGGGTGCCGCTGTAGTCGAGCTTGACCAGATCCGCCCCGAGATCGGTGGCGATCGCGGCCAGGTGCATCAGTTCTGCGGGATCCGAGGGGAGATCACCACGAAGGGGGCCACGCGCATACATCATGGCCAGCAAAGGAACTCCGAGCACTTCGCATTCATGGGAGACCTTGCCGAAATCCAGGAGTTGCTCGCGTTCGGTGGATGATCCGATGTTGACGTGGACGCTGACCGCGTCGGCGCCGATGCGCAGTGCGTCCTCGACGCCACCGACGAGCACCTTCGAGTCGAGATCCATGCTGCGGGTGGTCCCGGCGGAGAGATGGACGATCAATCCCATGCGCGCGAAGTGGGCCGGGTCGACGTGTTTGGCGCGGCCGCGATGGAGAACTACTGCATTGGTGCCTGCCTGCGCCAGAGTGCGGACCAGCGAGTTGGCGTGGTCTGCCTTGCCGAGCGGCCCGATGGTGACCGAGTGGTCGAGCGGCACGACGAGGGTGCGCCCGGTAGCGTAATCGCTGATCCGGGAGAGTCGGATGGACTTACCGCCCGAGGACTGCGACGTCGCATAGTTGGGTGATGTGAACACCGAGGTTCTCCAATCGGGCATCGAACGTGCGGCTGACGTTCTCGAGTGCCTCCGCAATATTAGGGTAGGCTACACAAATGGATTCAAGCGGGGTAGAGGTAACACTGCGATCTACACCACAAATGCCCTCGGTAGCACCACGAATGCGACAGATGCGTCGTGAGAGTGATGTGATGCCGGATTCGGTCATGCAGTCGTATCTCCGACGTGTCGGATTGCCCGACGATAACCTGACAAGTCCCGTCGACGCTTCTCTGCTGCGACGGATCGCCGACGCCCAGCTGGCCCGAATTCCGTTCGAGAATCTCGATATTCACCGCAAGCGTCCGGTGGAGGTCTCGGTAGCCGCGATCGAGGAGAAGCTCCTCGGTCGTGAGCGAGGCGGAATCTGCTACGAACTCAACGGCCTGCTCGCCCACGCTCTGCGCACACTCGGATTCGATGCACAGCTGGTCGGCGCATCGGTCGTCACGCCGAATGGGCCGGGGCTCCCACTGGGCCACGTCGCGATCGTGGTCGGCTTCGCCGGCGAGACGTGGTTGGTCGACGTCGGGTTCGGCGGCGACGCGATAGTGCACCAGATCGACGCCGGCGCAGTCGCCGGATGGGACGTGCGCTTTCCTTCCGGTGCCGCGTACCTCACGGACGCTGCGCCGCAGCCGCTCTCGGATTTTGCGGCAATGGCGTGGTGGCACAGCACCTCCCCGCTAGCCCGTTTCACCAGCGGAATCGTGTGCTCCCTGACGGCGGGTAGCGTGCGAAAGACCCTCTCCTGCAAACCTGATGAGCAATACCAGCTCGCCGTCACGGACGGAGCGCTGCGCAGTGCTCGCGAACTGGACGACGACGAAGCGCTTGCCGTACTAGCCGCGGAGTTCGGCATCCGGTTGCCCGAACTTCCGCGGCCGATTCGATTCTGAAAAACCTGATCCCTGTTATGCCGGGAACTGCCAGGGGCTGGGGAAGGGCAAGCCCAGGTAGACCTCGCCCAGTGCGGACTGCTCGTGCTCCGACTCCACCCACCTGGTCAGGCGAGCGCGTCGCAGCTGCCAATCCAGCGGATCTTCCGACAGCGAGTGCAGGGTTTCGGTGAGCATTGCGGAGAAGTGCTGCGCCTTCCAGATTCGGGGGAGGCACGTGCTCGAATACGCGTCGAGATGCTCGCGTTCGCCGGTCAGGTAATGCGCACCGAGTGCGTAGGACAGCGTGCAGGCGTCGGACACTGCAAGATTGAGACCCTTTGCGCCGGTAGGGGGAACGATGTGGGCGGCGTCGCCGAGCAGGAAAAGCCGTCCGTGTTGCATTGTTTCGCAGACGTACGAGCGCAACGGGGCCAGTGATTTGTCGAAGATCTCGCCGCGCTCGAGTACCGGGAAATCATCGCTGGCGCTACGGAGGGTCAGCTCGTCCCAGATGCGTTCGTCAGACCAGTCGCTCAAGTCGGTATCCGCGGGAACCTGCAGGTACTGGCGGGTGATGTTCGGCCCGCGCATGCTGTGCACCGAGATGCCGTTCTCGTGTGCGCAGTACATGCCCTCGGGGGTGGTGGGGGCGGTGTGCGCCAGGATGCCGAGCCACGCAACAGGATAGGTTCTCTCGAACTCTCGGACCGAGTCGGCGGGAAGGTGCGCGCGACTCACCCCGTGGAATCCGTCGCAGCCGGCGACGAAGTCCGCGGTGATCTCGATCAGACCCTCCGGCGTCTCGACCTGCAGGCGGGCGCCGTCGGTGGTTGTGTCGATCGAACGCACCGAGGCTTCGAACAGTAGGGGCTCGCCGCCTCCGACTCGATCCGCGACGAGGTCGGCAACCAGCTTCTGCTGCGGATAGACCGTGGCGTGACCGCCGACGAGCTTGGTGAAATCGAGATGATGTGTGGTTCGGTCGAATCGAACGTAGAACCCGTTGTGAACCATGCCTTCACGCGTGATTCCGTCGCCCACACCGATTTCGTGCATGAGGTCGACGGTGGGTTGTTCGAGAATGCCGGCTCGGGTTCGGGTCTCGATGTACGCGCGGTCGTGACGCTCGAGAACAATGGAGGAAATACCCTGGCGGTGAAGCAGAGCGGCGAGAGTCAGTCCGGCGGGTCCGGCACCGATGATCGCAACCTGAGTGTGCACGTGTAAGTTCCTTTGTTTGTCTTCGAGCGTATTCGTTCTCGCAGTACCGGATCGATTGCGTTGCGGCCACCGGATCTTATGTGACAGTCGACACACAGGCCCGTTAGGGCTTTGCTAAGGCTTGCCTATCTTCTACTGTAAGGCATGCAGTTCGACGAACTGCAGGACCTCCCGAATCCAGTTCTTGGAGAGGGGCATTGTCTGGGTGTGGGTCAGAGGCTCACACATTCTCCAGGCATCGGACTGTCAAATATGAGTGGAGACGATCGTCGTGAGTACTTCGATACCGACAGGTGGCCCGGCCGCCGACATCACCGGAGCGACACCGTCCGAACCGGAATCCGGTAAGGGTGGAAACCGTCCGACTGTCTCCGTCATCGTCCCGGCCATGAACGAGGCAAAGAACTTGCCGTTCGTTGCGTCGCGGATGCCTACAGATATCGATCAGATCGTCTTCGTCGACGGCCATTCCACCGACGACACCGTCGCGGTGGCCCGTGAATTGTGGCCGGATGCAACATTTGTCGTGCAGACCCGTTCCGGCAAGGGCAACGCCCTGGCCTGCGGATTCGAGGCATCGACCGGCGACATCATCGTCACCATCGACGCCGACGGTTCGACAGATCCCGCTGAGATTCCCTTCTTCGTCGAGGCTCTGGTCGGCGGGGCGGACCTCGCCAAGGGAAGCCGGTTTGTCGGTCGCGGTGGCAGTTCCGACATCACCGGGTTGCGCAACTTCGGCAACAAGGGCCTCAACGGTTTGGTCAACCTCATTTTCCGAACCAAGTTCTCCGACCTCTGCTACGGCTACAACGCCTTCTGGCGCAAGCACATCCCGTTGCTCGAACTGGCGCCGGTCGAGTACCAGCGCGCACAGTGGGGCGACGGATTCGAGATCGAGACCGTCATCAACGTCCGGCTTGCGACGAGCGGCCTCAACATCGTCGAGGTCGGCAGCTTCGAGGGCCCTCGAATCCATGGCCGCAGCAACCTCAACGCCTACAGCGACGGCATGCGAGTGCTGCGCACCATCGGTCAGGAATGGCAGCACTGGCGCGAGACCAAGACCATCCAGAAGAAGACCGCGCAGGCTGACGTCCGCGAACTGACACTGTGACCGCCCCCTCCGGCGACACCGTCGTATCGCCGGAGGCGGCAATTGCAGGTGGATCCAGTACCGAGGGACGGGGCCACAGCCTCGAGCGAAACAGTTTGGCGCTCACCGTTTCGGCGCTCCTGACCGGTGTCGTGGGTCTTGTCTACTGGGCAATCCTCGGACGCCTGTACCCGGCCCGTGAAGTCGGTGCTGCCGCGGCGGTGATCACCACGGCCACCATGCTTTCGGCTTTCGGCAACTTCGGTATCGGCGGTCTCTTCGAACGGTTCCTTCCGCTTGCCGGGCAACGCTCGAGGTCGATGGTCGGGGCGGGGTTTGCCGTCGGCGCGGTGGGCGGCCTTCTCCTGGGCGGCGGATTCCTGTTGCTTGGCCCGACGTCGGAGATGTTTCTCCATCCGTTCGAGTACTGGCTTTTCCCGCTGGTCGTGGTGGTGTTTTCCGCGTTTGCCATGCTCGACCACACAGCGGTGGCGTTCCGCGAAGCCGGTTGGGCCGCAGGAAAGAACGTCGCGCACGCGATCGTCAAACTGGTGCTTGCGGCAGCACTGGCGTTCACCGCTTCACATCTCACCATCATCTGGACGTGGACGCTGCCGGCGTTGATTGCCGCACTCATCCTGGGTGTGATGGTGGCCAGGCGGCTACGTACTCCCGACTATTTGAGCGCGGCGTCGCAGTTGCCACCTCGACGGGAGATCGGCAACTACCTAGCCGGTTCCTACGGCATCTACGTGGTCAGTGCGCTTGCGCCACTTCTACTCCCGTTGATCGTCGTCTCACGCATGGGTGCCGACGCCAACGCGTACTTTGCAATCTCCTGGTCCCTGGTCACAGCCGTACTGGTCTTGATGACCATGCTGCTCGGGCCTTATGTTGCCGCGTCGGCAAGTAGTGATCCGACGCGCCTGTACGGTCTGACCCTTCGATTCTTTGCGATACTCGGTGCTGTCGCCCTGAGTGGTGTTCTTCTGTTTGCGGTGATCGCGCCCGTGATGTTGGAGATCGTCGGTAAGCCGTACGCGGAGCAGGGGACTCCGCTGCTCCGCCTTGCAGCGATTGCGCTGATTCCCGCGACAATCGTGGCCGCGTACACCGCGGTTGCCCGAGTGCGACGCCGCTTGCGTCTCGCCGTCACAGTGCAGATCTGTAATGCGGCGCTGATTCTCGGAATCAGTCTGGCGTTGATCGAGGACCACGGACTTGTTGCTTTGGGCTGGGCGTACATCGTGGCCGAGTCCGTGTCTGCCGTCATCCTTGTTGTGCCGCTGACCCGTGCGGTTCTTGCTATGCGGAGCGAATCTCAGTCAGTGAACTGAATGGCGTCCGGTGACGGATCGTAGTAACCGGATTTCTGCATCTTCTCCAACTCGTCGAAGTCCGGTGCATACACCGTGACCCAGTCCACCTGTACGGCAACGGTGTCCGGGCGCTGCTCGGATGCCTCGGCGCACGGGGTCATTCCCCAGTCCGCGCGACGTTCGCACGCTCCGGCCTCGGCTTGCAGGCCGAGCCACATGGGGACGTCCGGAACCATTGTCTCCGAGTGTGCTTCGGCCCAGACCTTGCCGTCGAGCAGATAGCGGACGATGCCCGGTCCCCACTCGACCCCGACGGTGTGCCACTCGGAGAAATCTCCGCCCGTGGATACACCCTTTTTGTCATTGCTGCCTGTGTCGTCGACCCAGTGCAGGAAGGCGGACATCTCGTCGCGGGTGCCGCTGACGCTTTCCGCGAAATCGATTTCCGGTGGCCATTTCTCGTTCTGCGGCCAGAGCAGCATGTGGTACGAGATGTCGTCGCTGTTGTCGGCACGCATGCGGATCTCCCAGCGTCCGTACTGCTGGGTGACCGGATAGTTCGATACCCCACCGGTGATCCATCCCGAATCGGTTCGTTGCGAATTCAGGTTGAGCAGACCGTCGTCGACCTGCACCATCGAATCGTCCCACGTGCTGTTCGGATTGCCGCCGGGCTGACCGCTGTATGTACCCCAGTTCGATCCGAGATCACAATCGTCGAAATCATCGCTGAAGATCTGCTTCCACCCTTGCAGGTCACCTTGTGGAAGCGCTTTTCCACCAGGTGCCGATTCCGGCGCGCAAGGGTTTACGGCCGGTGAATCGGTTGCGATCGTGCACGACGTGCATGACGCGACGAGGGCGAGCGCCGCGATCGCTCCGGCAGTGCGGCGCCGTCGACGGCTCATACAGCCATTGCGATCAGTCGTACGAAAGTCAAAGTCGCGGCGGTGATCACACAGACTGCAAGCGCAAGGCTGATCAGTTGGGCGGCGTGTCCGCGGCCAATGCTGCCCGTGGCAGGAACCTCGCGTTCACGCAGGATCACGCCGGCGACCAGGAGAACGCCCGCGGCCAGAAAGAAGAAGATAGCAACACTCATGGGGACTCGAATTCGATAGCGGGTGCGTCGACACGGCGCAGGATCGTGATGCTCGGCTTTTCGATCATCGGAACGTAGAGGCCGCTGTCGATGATAGCGGCCAGTTCGGCGTCGAGATACTCCTGCGTCATTCCCTGCTGCAACAACGCCATCCCGATGCCCTGACTGGTGACGTACACGTACATCGGGTCACGGGCCAGGGCACAACCGCTGAGGTCGTTGGCGCAGTCGTAGCTGTCGACGAACATCATTCGCGGCCCGAGCGGGTCCAGGGTCCGTCGCACACCATTGGTGTGAGAGGCGTGGCTCCAGGTCATGATCGTGGTCGACGGCGGAACCGCGGCGATGAACTGGTCCGAGACGGTGACCTGATCGGTTGTCGACGCTTCGAATGCGGTGTTCAGTCCGCGGTTTGTGGTCAAGAGCAATCCAAGCGAGACCAACGCCAAGGTTGCCGCGGCGGCCCCAACCCAGTGCGACGGTCGCGTCTTGCTCGGCTGCGTGTGATTTCCCGACGAGACCGGGTTCAGTGCCTTACGAATCTGGTTGCCGGCATGGGCGAGGGCGATGGCGGCAAAGGGAGCCAGGACCGGGGAGGCGAGAACGAAGCAGCGGATGATCATCTCGCCGCCGTAGCTTTGCAGCAGGACAAGCGAGAAGGGAGCTGCGGCAACTGCTCCGGCTACGAGCCAGGTTCGTCGGTGGCGAGAGAGCACCCAACCTACAAAAGCCACCATTGCGAGTAGCCCGGACGCACCCATGCGCAAGTACTGCATCTGCTGATACGTGGGGTCGCCCGTGATGCGTTCACTGACACCGCGGCCCACTGAATTGCCAACCTGCCCGATCTCGCTGAAGATCGACTGGAGGTGACCGATCCAGAAATCGGTGGCGCCGTAGCTGAACCACGCTGCGAACACCAGACCCGCTGCCAGCCACAGGGTCCGATATCGCGTTGCTCCGAACAACGAGAACGATGCGAGGACGACGATGACCAGGATCGGGGTGATCTGATGACTGACGGTGGTGGCGACGATGAGGAGCAGTAGCACCGCGCCCACCGCGAGTGTTCGGAGTGAATCGAAACCGGGAACAAACCCCGGGGTGCGCCGCGGCGCCGAAACGATGAATCGGCCGATCCCGGAACCGATTACCGGCAGAGGTGAGCGCCGCAGCTGCCACAGCAGCGTCGCGAGGATGGTGGTGTAGAAGATCGTCGCGACAGCCTGCGGGGCGAAGTAATCCTGCTGGTACCAGTTGAAGAGTTGGTAGATCACGACTGCCAGCCAGGCGAGCCGAACTCGGCCGGTAATGGCAATCGCGATGGCGTACAGCGGAAACGCCAGTAGTGCACCCATGTAGAGCGGCGCCCACAGAAGCAGCACGGTCGCGTCGGGAACATCGGCGACAGTGATCAGATGTGCACCGGCGGAGAAGAATCCGGCCCAACTGAATCGCGCGTCGATCGAGTTGGGGAGGGTGCCGCTCTGGGCAAGAATGTTGATGAAACCGCGATGTACAAACGCGACCGGCACGGTGGTCTCACCGGTGGAGACCGGCACGAGCATCGTCGTGTAGACGATCAGCATGACGATGTTTGCCGCCATCAACACGTGGTCGATCAGGCGTCGACGCAGCGTGTACACAATTGTGCCGCAGAGCGTTACCAGCCCGAGCACGTAGATCGGCCCGATTTCGGTGATGATGCCGAAGTGACCGGCCGCGGTGACATCCAACCTCGCGGCGGCGACCACGAACAGGATGAGGGCGATCAGCAGTGCGCCGAAACCGATTGCCCGGCTTCGGTCGAAGGTTCGTAGTCGTTGAAGGTCGCTGCTCGGAAGCCGGTAGTCGGACGGCACCGTTCGCGAGGCGGCGGCGCAGAGTGCTAGCGCGAGGAGCGCCAAGATGAACTGAGTGCGCAGCGGACTCCACCACTGCGCCACCATCGTCAGCTGACTGGCCAGGATGGCGACGGCCAAAGATACCGACACGATCAAGGCAGCGGAGAGTGCGCGGCCTGGAATGCGCAGTGCAACAACAACGGGCAGTCCGGGAACCAGCGTCATACCGGCCAGCGCGATCAGCAGGCGGATCGGTGCGGGCACGACGTCGGCGATGTCGGCTGCCACGGCCAGGTTGAGCACGAACATCGCAACCGCAACTGCGACGCCGATTCTCAGGCAGATACGAGGATTCCACCCGTAGCGGGGGAGCGGTGATGCAGGCTTGCCCGGCCGGAGATCGATGATGTCTGTGTCGGTGTCTACATCGGTGCTCATCGCCCGGCACCGACCCGACGCGCGTTCAGGTGGCTACGAACGAAGAGGACCGGGCCGGCCAGGTAACCCAGCGCTTCGAGCACTCGCAGGTGCAGTGGCCAGTCGGACGGGAAGTCGACGTTCTTCGTCGACGTCGGCGATATCAGCATGTGGATACCCCGAGGGATGCGCGTGAGGATCGGACGCGGTGATCCGGACAGGACGAACTTGGTCAACGACGCGGCCATGCCGGTGCCGTACCCGTAACTTTGCACCCGAAGTTCCGGCATGTTGTCACGGTGGTAGTGCCGCACAACGGCATTCGGATTGTAGGCAATAGCCCAACCGTCGAGGAGTGCTGCGCGGAAAGCGTCGAGGTCCTCACCGCCGTGGGTAGGAGTGCCGGTGCCGAGGCGCTCGTCGAATCCGCCGATCGCGTGCAGAGCGGCCCCGCGGAAGGCCATGTTGTTACCCGATCCACACTCACCCGCCGTGTAGGGGAAGAACGGACCGTGGGGACCGTACTCGCCGAGTGTGCCGTCTGTGCCGAGCGCAGTCTCCTCGCGAGAGTTCATCGCCCAGAGCGTTGCTACCTCGCCCTTGTCGAAGACCTTCGCTTCCTCGAACCAGGCTTGTTCGCGGGTGTTGGATTCGGTACCGAGCACGCGGCCGGTCACGACTCCGACGGAACCGGTGTTGTCGGCGTGGAAGCTGGTGACAATCCCCGAGATCCACCCGGGATCGGGGACTGCGTCGTCGTCGGTGAAGGCAACGATACGGCCGCTGGCGTTCTGATGCCCCTTGTTTCGGGCCGCCGAGACTCCGGGGATGGGCTGTTCCAGGATCGACAGGCGGGGATCGTCGATGCCGGCCAAGATCCGTGCGGCCTCACTTCGATGGGGACGGTTGTCGACTACCAGCAATTCGATATTGCGGTGGTCCTGAGCCAGCACCGTGCGCACGGTGTTGAGCAACGAATCACGACCGACGGTGGGAATCACGACGGTGATCAATTCGTCGGCGGTGACGGGTGCTTCTTCCGGTTTTTCCACTGCTACTTGTACTTCCGACTTTGTGGTGCGAGAGCCTTGGCGCATGGCTGCTACCGCAGTGGCTGACGCTGTGACAAACAAACCGAGGATCATGACAAGAATGCGGGACACCGCGCTGATACCGTCGCCCGTTACTGCGCTGCGGAGATAGCGGAACACTCCGGTGCTCAGGGTGCGGATGACAAAACTGCGCTCAGCCGCGAGTCCGGCTTTGCCGCCCACCATGTCGGACAGCACCGCCTTCGATCGGCCCTCGTGGCGGCAGCGACTGACGAAGTAGCGCAGAGTGCTACGGGTGCGGGGAACGAAGTGGTCGACGGCAAAAGCCTCGATCCGCACAACTTTGGACCCCGGGAACTGCTGTCGTAGTTCAATTCCCATGAGGGTTTCCTCGCAACCGGCCGGCACTGTTCCGACACGGCCCAGACGGTCGGAGAAACCGCCGATCTTCTGCAATTCGGCGCGGCGGACAGCCATGGCGGCGCCGATCGGATTGCGGATCTCGGCGCCGTCGGCGGCAAGCCCGCGGTAGTCGCAGCCCACGACCCACCCGAATTCGTCCGGGAACCACGACGGTGGTGCTCCCGCTTCCCATTTGGCGTGTACCGCACCTCCGACAGCGACAACCGAAGCGTCGGAGAAGGCTCCGCGGACGCTGTCGAGGGCCCCGGGGCGCAGCATGGCGTCGTCGTCGACGAACACGACCAACTCGGTCCGCGCTGCCTGGGCGCCGGTGTTGCGGGCGCCGGACAAGCCGGGGGTCGCCGCGTTGGGGATGACGGTGATGCCGGTAGGGAAGGCGGCAACCAGATCTGCGCGGAGCGCGTCGTTGTGGTCCACGATCACAATCAGTTCGTCCTCGTCGGGGCGAAGCTGTGCCTGGGCGCTGCGAATGCCGGTGGACAGCTGTTCCAGACGGTCGTGGGTGTAGCAGCAGATCAGAACGGTGATCCCGGGGACCAGGTGGGTCTGCGCTGTCAAGACGTACTCCGACGGGTCTAGGCGGGGTGCAACACCACCCGGGAAGGGCAGCCTTACCTATATTATCCGACGCCTGTGGCCTGAGGGCACATCGGGTCAGTTAACCGAAGACAGAAAGGCAAAAGGATCGGTGGCAGCGCACTCCAGAGCCGCCGTCACCGCGGCCTGCGGAAACACGTTTCCGTGGAACGACGCCGTCGTCGCGACCGCACCTTCCACGATCGCCCAGGTGAGGGTTATGCCCTCTGGGCCGACCGGGTCGTTGTGCGCCGAGTAGAACGGCGATGCGCCGGCGAGCCACGGGACCTGATTCTGTCGAGGCACCGGACCGATGCTCGAAAACAGCAGCTGGGCCTGAGGATCTTGTGGTCGACTGATCGGATATGCGCCGGAATTGTTGATTCGCAATCCGATTCGGGTCCGCATCGTGTTCAAGGCCAGGTTCGCAACCGGCCGCCCCGCTGCTACAGCATCGGACGTGACCTCGTTGATGCGACTTGGGGTGGGGTTCGCGCCCAGATCGAATTCGAGTCCGGAGACGAAGTTTCCCAACGGAACTCGACCTGCCGGAAGGTAACGACGCGCATCGAGCGTCACTGTTGCAACGGGGTTGATCGTGAGTCCGGCGTCCGCCAGCGCGCGGTGCAGAACCGAAGCGGTCAGGGCATACATCGACACCGACGGAAGATTCTGATCTCGCCACGTGCGCAAGGACCGAACTGTGTCGGGATCGGTGGTGACCACGGCAGCAGTGCGGTCGGGTGTCCACGGTTCCACCGGCCCGGACGGCACAGGACGAGGCGTCCGATCGAGCGAGCGACGCAGCGCCCACGCACGTCGAGGATCCGAACCGTAGGTGCGCAGAGCCGCAGTGGTGATCCCCGAGCGCGAGGCACGCGACGGTTGCCATACTCGTGGATCGGCAGGGTCGATCATGCCGAGGATGACCTCGTTCATCATGAGTGTCAGGGCGACTTCGCCGAGGCCGTGGTTGTGGTCGGTGCGCAGGTAGTTTCCGGCCACGGTGACGGTGGTGGGACGGTCCTCCCGCGAAACCTGCGAGACCTGTGACGCCGAGTCGAGCAGTTCCATCGGGGAAGTCGGCGGATCGAGCCGAACTACTTCTGGGGCGCACGATTCGGGATCGAATGTCCACCGATTGTCGTGTGCCGACGGCCTGAGGCCGAGCCGCGTGTGTGGACCCGCTTCGGCCATCGTGCGAAGTCGAGCGGCGATGGTGGCGTCGTCAGGAAGATGTACGGGACCGATGACGGACGTGATCCGTGTACGACTGTGCATCACGTCCAGATGACTGACGCGAAGAGATGCTTTGGGAGATGGCGGCATTTTTCAGACGAGCGTCGACGGTGCTGTGTTTGATGACGGTGCTGTATCGGACGAGGTTGTATCAAGTGTCCGGAAGTAGTCGACTGTGCGGGCGATCCCCTCCGGCAGCGATGTCAACGGGGTCCAGCCCAATTCTGTGCGCGCCAGGCCGGCATCGAGAGCGGACCGGCGAACATCCCCGAGCCGTGCGGGCATCCAGGTGGGTTCTGCCGTGGCACCGGTGGCCTGCGCGAGCAGTGCGTGCAGTTCGCGGTCGGAGGTCTCCACTCCCGTTCCGATATTGAAGCGTTGTCCGGAGCCCGCGGTGCTCGATGCTGCGATCAGGGCCGTCACGACGTCCTCGACGAAGACGTAATCCCGAGTATTGCCGCCGTCGCCGAACAGGAAAGTTTTTCCGCCCGAAAGCATTTCGCGGGCGAAGATGGCGACGACGCCGGCCTCGCCGTGCGGATCCTGGCGGGGTCCGTACACGTTGGCCGGGGCGATGTGCGAGCAATCCAAGCCGTGGAGTTGACGGAAGCAGTTGAGGTAGTTTTCGGCGCTGACCTTGCTGCACGCGTAGGGCGAGAGTGGGTTGACGGGAGCCTGTTCCGATACCGGCAAGTGCTCAGGTGATCCGTAGATGGAACCGCCGGAAGACATGAACACGATCTTGCGTGCATGGGCCGCGATCGCCGCGGATCCGATTTTCACAGTGCCGAGGATGTTGGCGTCGGCGTCGTGGATCGGGTCGGCGACGCTGTGCCGCACGTCGATCTGTGCGGCGAGATGGAACACAACTTCGGGAGCAAATGTCTGGAACAACGGGCCGATTTTGTCGTCCCGGATGTCGAGAACTTCGATGTCGACGTCTGCGGTTGCGAGCGCGGCGTCGAGGTTGCTCACCCGGCCGCGGCTCAGGTCGTCGATGACGAGTACTTGGTGACCGTCCTGGCGCAAGCGATCCACAAGCGTCGAGCCGATGAATCCTGCTCCTCCGGTTACCGCCGTGCGCACAGGTTTGCCTTCCCTTACTTTTGATTTCTTTTGGGAGTCTAGGCAATCGTGTCCGAAAACGGGAATCTACGCCCGTTCTGCTGGTCGAGGCACGGCTTTGTGCCTCGACCGGCAGTCAGGAATTTCTTACGCGCCGTCCCACGCGTGCACGGTCACCCAGTCGACGAGGAAATTGCCGCCGCCGAGAGCCGGGTACAGGCTGGACTCGAGCTGGAGCTGCCAACGCATCGCGGTATCCGGGATGCCCCGAGTGGACTCGAGCAGGACCTTGTCGTCGAGCAGGAATCGAACAACCGACGGAGTCCACTCGATCGTGACAACACGCCAATCCGCGTAGGTGGAGGTGTCGACGTCCGAGAGCGCCTGGGAGTTCGCGTCCGCACCGTCTTCGGCATAGTGATGGAAGCCGTAGATGGGTCCCGTCAGCGGGCCTTCCGGGAAGTTGATCTCGCCTTCCTCGGGCCATCCCTCGGAGTCGGGCCACAGGAGCATCGCCAACCGGTAACCGGTGATTGCCGGGTGGCTGACCTTGATACGTGCCGAGTAGCGCCCGTACACCTGGGCCTGGCTGCTGCCATTGATGACGGGGGACATGTTGGCTCCGGCCCGGCGGCCGTCGACGTCATGGAGGTAGTAGTCGAGCACGCCGTCGTGGGCACTGACTACTTCGTCTGCACGGTAAGGGTTCTTGTTGTACGTGTCGAGGTAGCACTCGGGGTACGTCCGCCAGCGTGTGTTCTCGGTTCCGGTGTAGACGATCTTGCCGGGGTTGTTGCACTCGTCGTTTGCGAAGCTGCCGATCGGAGCGTCGGTCGTGAAGTCGTCGACGAAGATCTCGCGCCAACCGGGCAACGCAGCGCGGGGTGCAGGTTGAGTACCAGTGACGCCGCCACCGGACGAACCGGCTGATCCGGTGAGTTGCGCTTGAGCGGTCGAGGGCAAGAAGATCCCGAGCACAGTCGCGGCGACAAGAGCGGCCGCGGCGGTGCTGCGGCGACGAGACCGCAGGGTGGACAAACGCATCTGACTTCTCCAAATGGGTTGAGTGCGCGGAACGACAAGGGTTGAGTGCGCGGAACGACGCAGGGGACGAACGATCGGTACTTTACTTACCCTTGGTCGGGAATGGGCAGCTACGTTCGGCACGTACGTGCCATCGGGAGCACGCCGGTGACTTGGGATATCGACAGCTAATGCTCAGAAAGCTCTCAGAAACCCTGTGTAGGTTGGGTTTCGGCTCGTTGACGCTTCCGGGATGTTGACGTGACAGTTGCGGTAGATTTTTCGCAGCGACGCGAAAGCCGCCGGTACCTGGTCGGGTACCGGCGGCTTTCGTGTTGTGTGCTGCGGCGTTGTGGTGCTGCGGCGTTGTACTGCTGTGAATCAGCGAGCAGCGGCGGGTACGGGCGCTTGGTCGGCAGTGTCCTTGGCGTCCTTGTCCGTGACCGAAATGGCTCCACGGAACTTGGGAAGAAACGCTGCCAGGACGAGTGCCATCAGGGCTGATCCCGCGGCCAGAGCCATGATGACGCGGAAGGCGTTCTCAGTGGGCAGCGTGGCGTCGCCGAGTGACATCGTCATCTGAGCCAGGACCACACCGGCGATTGCGCTGGCAAAGGATGTTCCGAGTGCGCGCATCAGCGTGTTCAAGCTGTTGGCCGCACCGGTTTCGGAGGCCGGAACTGCACCCATGATGAGAGCCGGCATCGCACCGTATGCCATACCTGTGCCTGCTCCGATGATGACGGCGACCATGATCAGCTGCCAGATGGAGTGCAGGGCGAAGATGCCGACGGCGTATCCGAGAGCGACGACGACGGCGCCGGTCATGAGGGTGATCTTGGGGCCGTAGGTATTGGTGATCTTCGAGGAGAGCGGCGCGATCAGCATCATGACGATGCCGGACGGTGCCATGACGAGGCCTGCGGTGAGCATTGATCCGCCGAGACCGAAACCTGTGGCTTCGGGCAGCTGGACGACCTGGGGGAAGACCATGCTGGAGGCGAACATCGCGAATCCGAAGACGATGGAGGCGACGTTGGTCAGTAGGACCTGGCGACGCGCTGACACTCGTAGGTTGACGAGTGGCTTCGGAGTCCGCAGTTCCCACCAGGCGAAGACGGCGAATGCGATGACGGCGATGGCAAGCATGGAGAGAGTTGTCGCGCTGGTCCATCCCCAGGCGTTGCCCTTGGAGATAGCCAGGAGCAGGGTGATGAGTGCGATCGAGAGTGTGCTCGCTCCGACGAAGTCGAATCTTCCGCCGGTGCGGACGGTCGATTCAGGCACGATGACGAGGATCAGGCCGGTCACGACGCCGCCGAGGACTGCCGAGGCCCAGAACAGAACGTGCCAGTTGGCGTATTCGGCGATCATGGCTGCGATCGGAAGTCCCAGTGCGCCACCGACTCCCATGGCCGCGCTCATTATCGCGACGGCACCGGCCAGTTTCTTCGGAGGGAGTACGTCCCGCATGATGCTGATGCCCAGGGGGATGACGCCGGCCGCGAGTCCCTGGAGGACGCGTCCGATGACGAGGGGAACGAGGCTCGAACTCATGGCGCCCACGATCGAGCCGACTACCAGTAGCACGAGGCTGATCAGGAGTAGGCGTCGTTTGCCGAACATGTCGCCCAACCTGCCCATTGTCGGGACTGCAACGGCTGAAGCGAGCAGGGTGGCGGTCACTACCCAAGCAGTGTCCGAGGCTGACGCATTGAGGTACTCGGGAAGGTGCGGAATGATCGGAATTACGAGCGTTTGCATCAGTGAGACCACGATGCCGGCAAATGCCAGAACTGCTACGACAGCAGTGGTGGACGGCGGTGCGGCCTTACTCGATTCGGCAGTGGATATCGACATTGGGAAACTCCATCGGAGAAAAGTAAAGAAGTCTTGAATTAAGTCAACTGATTGAATAAAGTTAAATCAGCTGACTGACTTCGCGCAAGGGCGTGAGGTAGATGGTGATCAACGTCTCGGTGCGCACATAGTGCCGAGCACCTGACTGTGGCGGTAGATGTGGCAGCAAGAACTGAAGATGCGATCAGCGATTCGGGTACCCAAGCGGGCTCTCCGCGTTCTGCTGCGACCCGCGAGCGGATACTCGACGTCGCGGAGCGGCTGTTTGCCGAGCACGGGATCTTTGCCGTCTCGAATCGTCAGGTGAGCGAGGCTGCTGGGCAGGGCAACAATGCCGCCGTCGGATACCACTTCGGTACAAAAACCGATCTGCTCCGGGCGATCGTGAACAAACATGCCGCGCCGATCGAGCAGAAGCGCAAGGAGTTGCTGGCCGACGTCGAAGGTTCGAGAGATCTCCGTGACTGGATCACCTGTCTGGTTCGAGCCTCCACCGATCACTATTACGAATTGACCGGACCCACGTGGTACGCGAGGTTCAGCGTTCAATTGATGGCCGATCCCACCCTGCGAGCCGTTGTGTACGAAGATATTTCGATGTCGGAGCACTTGCAGACGATGCTTGTCGCACTTACGTCGTGTCTGCCCGACATGCCCGACGACGTACGGCGCGCGCGAGGCGAGATGGCACGGCACGTGATGATGCACATGTGCGCCGAACGCGAAAGGCTCCTCGCCGAGGAAGAATCGCTGGAGATCTCGAGTTGGGACAATTTCACGACCGATCTTGTCGACGCGATTGTCGGGCTCTGGAGTGCTCCGGTAACACGCTGAAAGTTGTTTTCCGGCATTAAGTCCCACCACCGGAATCGCCGGGCCTGAGCCGATTCATCCAGAATCTGCTCGCGGGTTTAGGGCTGCACGTGCATGGCTACCCGTTCAGGTGACTATGCCGCTTGGTTCACTATGCTGCTACGTGCAGGAGGAGTTCGTGATCGCCGACGACCCCCAACCGCCTCGCCAACCGAGTGCAGCCGATTTCGATGCTCTGTACCGCGGCGACTTCGACGCCTTCGCACGCAATACGGAGTTGCCCGTCGCTGCACAACGCAACGAGCTCGACTTCGACCGAGTGCCATGGGATATCGGCGAAGCGCAACCGGTGGTCCGGAAACTCGAAGCCGACGGACAGTTGGCGAGTGAAGTCCTTGACATCGGTTGTGGGCTGGGTGAAAACGCTCTGTTTCTCGCAGACCGCGGTTACCGGGTGTGTGCACTCGACGCCTCACCGACAGCGATCGGGATCGCACGCGAACGCGCCGGTCTGCGGGGGCTGGAGAAGGAAGTGGATTTTGATGTTGCCGACGCCATGACGCTTGACGGGTACGACAATCGGTTCACCACTGTTCTCGACAGCGCGCTGTATCACTGCTTCCCGGAAGATCAGCGTCAACCGTACGTAGAGGCAGTGCTCCGAAGCTGCCGACCCCAAGCTCGGCTACATCTCGTGTGCTTCTCCGACGAGGTCCCGGAGGAATTCCCTGGTCCTTATCGCATCAGTGAGGACAATCTGCGCCGAACGCTGGCCGACGCCGGTTGGATTGTCCGGCACCTGGAACGAACTACTTACACCACGGCATTTACTCGTGAAGAGTTTGCACGCCATGCCAACTCGCCCCTGGCTGCCATTGTCGAAGGGCTCGGCTTCGATTCCCGCGACAGGATTCTCGCTCCCGCGTGGCTGGCGACCGCGGAACATCCCTGAAATCTCAGTCGTCGGCAAGAAGTGGTCCGAGGGGGCCGAGATCAATGTTGAGATCTTCGGGTGTCAGATCAAAATGCTCGCGCAACTCTTCCATCTTCTCCTCGAGTAGCATCAGCGTGGTGCCGATGCGTTCGATCTGCGCGTCGGTCAGATCGCCGACATCGACGCGTCGCAAGGCTTGTCGTTCCATCAACTGTCGCAACAGTTCGACCAAGGTGAGTACCAAGGCGACGAGGCCGCGCTCGACTGACTCAGGATCGGCGTCGATCCGTCGCCGCAGCGACGACTCGTATTCGACATCCTCGCGCTCGACATTCTCCGGTTCGCCGGTCACAGCGCGCTTTCTGGGGCGTCCGGCGGTGGCATGAGCGCGCTGACCGACGATATGAGTGTTCGCAGCGATATGTGAACCATGTCGACGTCCGCGATCGAGAGGGTGATTTCGCCGCTGACGACGACCCCGCCACCGAGAACGCGGTCGAGTAAGTCCACCAAGGCTATTCGGCGATCCAGGCGAGTGGGAGCGTTCATCATGCCTCAGCTTCGACGGCGGTGAACGAGTACGGTGGCCACGGTCCGGTGAGGACGAGGTCGACAGTGTCGGAGCGGGCATCGACAGCTTCGACGGACGCGACAAATTCTCGCGATCGACGATCGTCGACCAGGAAAGTCGCGTTGAGGATCTCTGATCCATGACGAGGGGAGAGGGTGGACTGGGAGAGTGGCTGGCGGATGGAGGCGACGGCACCTTGACCAAGTTCCGCGTAGATCGAGTCAGCTTGTCGAGCGGCAAGAGTTTCCGCGTCTCTCCTAGCTGTAACCTGAGCGCGTCGCTGCATGAGATACTCTGTTCCGGAACGCTTCCCGGAAGGTTGTCCAGCATTGCCTGGTGCGCTGAGGTTGCTGAATGCTCGGACGCCCCACTCCGCGCGGCCGGCGATCCGATCCAAAGCCTCACCGAACGCGGCGGCTTGTTCATGCAACATCGTCCTTACCCGCTCGTCGTCGAAGTACACGGTGGCCAGACGAAGAGGGACGGTGGGGCCTGTAGTGCACACCGACGCGACGACGGCGTCATGGCGACGGGCAACCTGCGAAAGCCAGTCGAGATCTTCGAGATTGCGTCGTAGAGCTTGCTCGCCGAATTCGTCGAGATCAACAGAACCGACGACGGCCTCGTACCCGACTTCGGACACAATGCGCAGCGGTTCGTCCGCTACCCCTCGGATTTCGGTGATTCCGGTGAGAGCGGCACGATCAGTTGTGACGGCGTATACCCATACGCCCTCACCGAGGGGCATGTCGTCACTCCTCCTTGGCGGTATTCTTATTTATTTCCAACGGTTTACGGGAAGAATTGCTGATCGGTTCAGTGAGATTCCCGGCAGTGAGACTACTCGCGTCACGGTCAGCGGCCTCGAGCGCTTCGAGTCGCGCTCGCAATTGCTTGTTCTCGAGCTCGAGATCGTGACTGCGTCCTGTCAGCCAGGGATCGTGTTCCCACCAATCGATTCCGACCTCACGCGCTGTCTCCAGTGACGCGATCACGAGGCGCAGCTTGATGGTGAGTAGTTCGATGTCGAGCAGATTGACGCTGATATCGCCGGCTATCACGATTCCCTTGTCCAGGACACGTTCGAGGATATCCCCGAGATTCGCCGGTTCATGACCCGATCCACCGAAACCCTGGTTGCTGTTGCCAGAGTAGACGGGCCGACCTCCTGGCGAGGTCACGACTTCACCCCACCCGCGGAACGACCACGTGTGTACTGCTGAATCCGTTTGTAGGACAGCAGCATGCCGTCCAGATCCAAGTCGACGGCATAGATCGCCAGGACATCGGACGACGACGGTATCCGACGGTCTTCGATAACTTCGACTTCGACAGACCACCCTTCGTCGCTCGGGGCCACCGACACGGCCCCGACCGGCGTCCGCCCGGTGAGGTCAGCGATCTGCCGAAGGGCCTCGGTAGCCGCCTGAGGTGCCGTCAGATCTACATCGTCGTCGGCGTCCTGTTCGCTATCCGGATCTCGCGGTTCGGTCATGTTTCACTCCCCTCCGGTGGCTCGGCACTGGTACCGCGCCCAGTCACCCGGTCGAGAATTTCGGCCTCCGCATTTTTGGCTTCTTCGTCGGAAATTTCCTGTGCCGCACGCTTTTCTTCAATTTCTTCGAGTTGACTCCGTATCGCGGTGGGACTGTACATTTCTTCTTCCACTTGCTGACGCACGATGTCGGCAATCCACAGCACTCCACGAACGGGGGCGAGTGGAAGGCCGACAACGGCCGAGAAAATACCCATCTCAAGTTCCTGGGGCTCGAGTTTTCACGAAGTCATACGCAGCAAGCGGCCCGAGGACAGTGATATCGACTCGTCCCTGCCAATCCTGAACAAGCTGTGCAACTGCATCGTCCAAGGACGAAACCTTGTCGAGTGAAAGCAGTACCGCTACCGAGCCTGAGTCCTCGTCGTGTGTTGGTTCGCGAACCAACACAGCCGTAGCGAGCGGCTCGAGCACCTCGACCAGATGCTGGGTGTCGGCGTCGCGTTTGGCTGCCAGAGCACCGCTGATCAGTTCGCCCAGTGCCAGTCGCTCCTCCCGAGTGGCGTCCTCCGGTTGCTCCCGGATCGTGTCACGGAGCCGCACCGCGTCGTCGTTCTCCGACACGATCTCTCGAAGGATGGCGTCCTCGACATATCTGCCCTTCACTATGTATTCGGCAAATCCTTCGAGTTGTTCGAGAGCATCCATGAATTCGCCCTTGAACGGTTCGAGTAGCTCGGACACCACGGCGTCTTGGTTTGTCATCACGGCGCCGAAACGGAATGGCAAGACAGGCGCGACCGTAGCGGTGTTGTCGAGGATGTCCGCGTGAATGCGAAGGTCGTCGGGAGTTCCCAGCTGAGCGGCCGGGTCGATTTCGCTGACGAGCGCCGCGATGTCCTCGAATACCACTGTGGCAAGCGGGCCTGGCGGGGAGCCCACTCCTGTTGCGCTCTCCTTTACTTCGACGTCTGCCGGTACAACGCCGTAGACGTAAACGGCCGGTGCCTTCTCGCCAGCGTCGGATTCCTGTTCGGTCATCACTCGTCACCCCCACGAGATCGGCTGCGGGGCTGCTTTTCTCGTTCGTCCGCACTGCCGCCGAGAAGATCGAGAACCTTGTCGCCGGCGGCTTCGAGCGCGCCCTTCGTCTTCGATCGGGCGCCGCCTTCCGTGATGTCCTGCATCAGATCGGGCAGCCCTTCCTGTTTGGTATCGGAAATCTCGAGCCGGTTCACCGCTTCGGCGAAACGCAGATAGGTGTCGACACTGGCCACGACGATTCGGGCGTCGACTGTGAGGATTTCGATGCCCACGAGCGACACACGAACGTAGGCGTCGATGACAAGCCCCTTGTCGAGAATGGTGTCGATTACGTCTGCCAGGCTGCTGGAACTGGGGCCGCCGCCCACTCCACCGCCTGATGTTTGTACCGAGGTCATCTCCCGTGCCTCCCTCTCAGGTCGACGCTCTTGCCCGCCGCTTGCGTTGTGGCTTAGCTTCTGCGGCCGGTTCTTCCTGTTCCGGTTCTTCTTCGTCTTCTTCTAACTCGTCTTCTTCCGGCTCATCGCCCTCGAGTTCGTCGCCCTCGAGTTCGGTGTCCTCTGCTTCCTCGTCGTGCTCTGTCTCTTCGGCGTCTTCCATTTCTTCCGGCGGGGTGATCTCGTCGTCGTGAATCTCGCCGCGCCAGCCTTCGATTTCGTCGGGGTGCAGTACCGATTGGGTCATCACGTGACGCCGGAAGTGTTTGAGTTCGAGCCGAATTCGTCGGCCTTGGGCGCGCCAGATATTGCCGGTCTTCTCGAAGAGGCCCTGGGGGTGGTACACGATGACCAGTAGGACTCTCGTGAGGTCGGGGGTGACTTCGTGAAAGGTCACTGCTCCGTCGAGGTAGCCTTTGTCTCCCTTGGACCGCCAGACGATGCGTTCGTCGGGAACCTGCTCCACGATTGTCGATTCCCACGAACGATGCGACCAGAAGACCTGAGCTTTCCACCGCAGCTTTTCGTCCGAGACTTGCTCTACCTGTTCGAGTTTCTTCATGAATTGAGGAAAGTCCGCGAACTGTGTCCATTGATCGTAGACAAGATCAACGGGGGCACCGATGTCGATCTGTTCGACGATGTTGATGATCTTGTCGGATTTGCCTTTGCCTTTGCCCTTTCCTCCGGTCAGAGCATTCTTCAGGTCTTGCCCCTTCTCCTTCAGTTTGCCGGTGACGCTCGATGCTCCGGCCTTGAGCGCAGCTTTTGCCGGCGAATCACCTTCCGCCAGCCCGCCCATTGCGGTGGCGGTTCCCGTGCCGACATTGTCGAGATGTCCCACGGTCGACGTGACGGTGTCTGTCAGCGTCTTCACTCCCTTCTCGGTCACGGCGCCGACAAGATGCTTGAGCGACGCTTTGAGTTGGTCGGCGCCGTCCTTCGATCCTGTTTTCTCCGTCTTTGTTTTCTCAGTTGTGGACATGTGGCTCACCTCTTGGTGCGACGGACTGGCGCGTCGTCCGATTCAGCGCTTCGGGTACGGGCCCGGACTTTGGGTTCGGAGGTTTTGCGAGTTCGCGATGTTGTTCCCCGTGACGAAGTGGATCGGGTTCGTGTCGATGTGCTGCTACGCCTTCGCGGTTCGGGCTTCCTCTCTGACTTGCTGTCTTCGTCGCCCTCGTCCTCGTCCTCGGTGTCCGTATCCTCACGGTCATGCTGCGACTGCGTCGTGCGCTCGTCAGAGTCGCTCTCGTCTTCCTTGGACTTCGGCAGGATGGAACTCGTCAGGTCATCGGCTACATCTCCGACCTCTTCACCGACGTTCTCGACCTGACCGCCCACACCCTCGATACGGTTGCTCAGGGAATCGATGCGGTTGCTGGCCGCGGCAATTGCAGCCCGTTTGGCGGCATCCACCAGTTCACCGCGCACGCTGTCGGTGAGCTTTCCGATCTCTTCCGAGTCGCCGAGACGCTTGATGCCTTCACGTACGAGGTCGCGGGAATTGCTGGGTAACCGACCCGTGGCACCTGCTCCCGCAAGCATCAGTGCGACCTTCATTTTGCGTGTTCTGCCGAGAAAGTATCCGATCGCTACACCGAGGGCGACTCTCGTGCCACCTTTCATGATCGACTCCTCTGTGAGTTGGGAGACGCACGTCCGCTGCCTGGTCGGCACGAATCGGCAATCATGCCCATTGGGGAGGATTGCCGTCTCACCTCCCGGTAAACACAAAATTGCGGAAATGTCGCGAGCAAAGTGCCGTGTGAATCCGTGGTTCTGCGCGGAACGGTATCTGCTGGGTCGACACTGCTTGTTGCGCAAACAAATCCGACCGAATCGACGGTGTTACGAGGGCCTTGTGGCGATACAGAATCGGCATCACGAGATCACTGTCGGTGAAGGTATTCCGGACGGTTGTTTCAGTGTCGCCGCTGCACGCAGTGAAGTTTCCAGCAGGTAAGTTTGATGAACTACTCTTACTGGTGATTCTGGATGCCTACACCCCAATTGTGAAGGGCGGCAGTGCTGAACTTGTGGCTGGATGTAAGCAGAAGCGAGCAAGCTAAGGAGTGCCGAGCGATGATCCTCCCCAAGGTTCGGGATCCACGTTTCGTGACGATCCGTCGTGGAGGGACACTCACAGATTCGGATCACCATCTCCTCGCGCTCTGGGCGGCAGCGTGTGCGGAGCACGTCCTTGACCTCTTCGAGTCGGAGCGGCCGCAAGATCCGCGGCCGCGTGAGGCGATCGAGAATGCCCGAGCGTGGGTGCGGGGCGAGGTCACGATGATGCAATCTCGCGCTGCGGGCGGTCACGCGATGGGGGCTGCTCGGGATCTGCGTGGACCTGCGCGACATGCCGCCTACGCTGCCGGCCAGGCCGGAGCCGTCCCGCACGTCGCCGCGCATGAACTCGGCGCTGCCGCCTACGCGATCAAGGCCGCCCGCGCTGCTGCGACGGAAGGTGGGGGTGTGGCTGCGGGGCGGCTCGAGTGCCAGTGGCAGCGCGAACAGCTCCCGGCGGCGATTCGCGAGCTGGTACTCGACGACCAGCGGCTGCGGAACGACATCTGCTGGTCGGTGTTCGACGGCTGATGCGTCGGCCTTGCGTTCCGCGCTTACTCGTGTCACTCTCGATAACTATGACTACAGGAAAGGCCGACACCGCCACCATCGCGTGAGCGCCGCGCCGATTTATTCGCCGTCTCGACACCGAGCATCATTCATCGAGAACGTCGAAGCTGTGCAGAATGTGTGGCTGGAACACGGACTCTGCACACGCCCCTCCGATCGAGACACTGCAGAATGGGCTGTCGCGCAACTGTATCGGCGATCAGGATTTCCGGAACCGGAGTTCGTCTGGGTTCCCTCGCCGCCGGCTGGATCGGACCTCATCGTTGCAGAGGGCTTGTCGATGTCGATGTCGTTGGACAGCAACCGACTTCGCGGCGCTTCCGCCTGCTTTGCGAGTATGTTTTCGGATTCGCGCAGGCGGATGGACGCGTACATCGCGCGTAGAAGATCAGACTGGCCGAACGAACGCTGGTGGATCGACGCCGCACGCGTTCAATCACTCGAGGAATCGGTGGGTCTCGGAATCAGCCCAGATCGAATCGTCAGAGCGGCTGTCTGGGACTCGTTGCACACCACACTGTTCGACGGGGTTGCAGCTGCGATACGGACGTTGTCCACTCCTGTCGCCGGAAGTGTGACATGGTACGGACAGCAGGAAGCGCATCGAATCGCCTACTACGACTTGTACCGTCGATGTGATCTTGTTTCTTTCCATGCCGACGATGACCAACTACTCGACATTCACGCCGCGCTGGCAGGTGCAACTGGATGGTGGTGGGCGTTCGACACCATGTGCATCATGTCGGAACGGCCCACCGCCCTGCGTAGCGAGCCCATCCCCGGCAGAATGCACAGCGAACGTCGATTACACGATTCAGATTCTCCAGCAGTTGAATTCGGTGACGGACAAGCTGTCTATGTCCAGCACGGGACAATTGTCCCGAGCTGGGTAGTCCTCGATCCGACGGTCGAACGCATTGCAGGCGAACGTAATGTCGAGGTCCGCCGCTGCGCGATCGAACGGATCGGGTGGGACACGTACATCGATACGGCGGGGCTCGAACTGGTTGACAAAGCTGATGATCCAGGCAATGCCGGTCACATGCTGCAGCTCTATGCATCACCGGACGGCTGGGGGCGTGATGGCCGAATCTTGCTTGCAGTCAACGGTTCTCTCGAACGTGACGGTAGGCGCCGTCGTTACGGGATCTACGTCCCCGGATGGTTCTCGTCAGCCCTCGATGCCGCAGGCTGGACCTACGGTATCAACGGTGCCGATTACGCCCGTCTCGTTCGTCGAACCTGAACATCAAACCCTGGACATTGCATTCTGAATTACGAGGTGGATCATATGAATTCGACCATGACGTTGTCCGCGCTCACTGCCCTCACCGGGCTCGATGTCTTCGACTATCTCGACAAAGAAGTGTCCATACCCGTCGTCGACGGCTTACAAGCCCAAGGTGATCTCATCGTGCTCCCGTATTCGCTTGTCGCCAATATCGTTACGACCGCAGCGTGGACCAGGTCGGTGAACGTGCCACTCTCTGGCGTGGAGTTGCTGCGTAGTGCGGCGGGCGGGAATCCACACAGCCTTGTCGCCGATGAAGGTGTGTGTACGTGGTCGTCGCCGGTGAGAGACTCCCGTGGTCTTGCGCTGGGCATCCTCGACACCCGCGTGACCGCTTATCTCATTCACCCAGAGCACGGAGCTACCGGTATCGCGCCAGGTCGCTATGTCATCGGGCGGCAGCGAGAGCGGGGCGTCGGACGAGTGAACAATGGGCCGCAACTCGTCGCAGATTGACGCCTCGGACCTCGTCCGAGCAAGCTGAGTCAGTGACATCTGGGGACGTTCTGAACACTCGATGGCGGAGAAGGGAACTGCAGCCATGAAACTGACGACAATCACAAATATCTCCCTCGACGGCGTTATGCAGGGGCTCGGCGGGGCAGATGAGGATCGCAGGGGCGGATTCGAGCGTGGCGGATGGGCGTTGCCGTTGTTCGGTACCGATAAGGAGGGCGCGACGTTCGTCGAGGAGGTCTACCAACGGGCAGACGCTTTCCTGTTCGGCCGACTGACCTACGAGATCTTCGCGAGATACTGGGGAGTGATGGAAGATTCGGGTAACCCCATCGCAACGGCGTTGAACACGCGACCGAAGTACGTGGCGTCGACCACGCTCGCCGAACCGAGCTGGGCGAACACAACCATCCTCTCCGGCGACGTCGCGGCGGCCATCCGAGAGCTGAAAGCCAAGCCTGGGGGTGAGTTGCAGGTACACGGCAGCGGCAACCTGGTTCGCTGGCTGTTCGACAACCAGCTCGTCGACGAGATCACCCTGTTGATCTATCCCATAGTCATCGGCCAGGGCACGCGGCTATTTCCCGACTCAGGTCCCGATATCGCACTGGACCTGGTCGATTCGCGAGTCACTCCGAGGGGCGTGACAATTCAGGTCTACCGGCCGACCGGACGGCCGCAGTATGCCACCGCTAACGCCACACCGTGAAGTGATTTCGCCAGGAGAACGTCATATTGTCTCCGGCGCTCGAGATGACGACCTCCCGCGGATCGACTTCTGCTGGAAGCGGAATCGACCACATCATTTTTCCATCGCGGGATCGGATCGAGTGTATGCCCGTGTAGTCACTGAAGACGAAATGTTCGCCGTCCGTTACCCCGTTCCGTACCCAATACGCGTCTTGCCAGGGGGTCTGCCAGAGTTGACGTCCGGACTCGGTGTCGAGAGCGGAGATAGTTCGGGTCTCGGGTGAGGCAACCAGGGTTGCTCTGCCGACGATCGCGACGATAGCGCTAGTCGTGCCTGCCATTTGAGAATTGTTCAATTGCGAACTGCGCCAGAGCTCGTCACCGGAAGAGGGGTCGTATGCACCATCGCCGAGAAACATCGGCATCGATGTCGAAGGCTTGCTCGGGAATCGCGATGCCCCCGAGGAAGGGATGGGAATCGCGCGGATCGTAGATCCATCGGAATCCAGCAGGTTCTGTGTGCCGACGTACCCTGATCGCCCGCCGACACTGGTCAGGAACAGGCCGTCCCCGACGGGGGCTAGCGAATCGCCCTCGAACCGGAATCGTTCTGCGCCGGAACTTAGATCGTAGATCGTGTATCGATACTGGGGATCGCCGCTTCCCCGTTCCATTGCGATTGCGGTGTCGGTGGACGGGAATGCATACAGTGAACCGAACTCTTGGCTTGGTTCGATTGCCCGACGGAAGTTGGCAGTCAGGTCAGTTGTGTTGCCGCTTGACAAGATCCGCGTTCGGAGGGCGCCTTCTACTGTTTCTCCTGACGTGTAAACCGTGTCCCCGCTGATAGTGGCACCAGTGACGTCGAAGTCGGTCCCGAGGTCGGACAACAGTGTGCCGGTGGAGGTGTCGACAAAGATCACCCGTCGATTACCCCAGCATGCGATGATCGTTGACTCGTTCTGCTGACTGCATTGACTGAGAGCGCCTCCGATTCGTGTCTCCCACAGGGGAGTCCCGCTGTCGGGATCCACGCCGATCAGTGAAACGTCACCGACGCCTTGGCTCGAGGAAGATTCGGAGGTCTTGGGCAGTGGATATGCACTTGCCGCCACCAGTATATTTCCGACCTCGTACACGTTGCCATAGCCGTAGTAGGAATCAAGCGAGTGCGGCATTGACAGCAGCACGTCGCCGGAATTGTCTGTGAGTGATTGGGCGTCCAGTTCCCATGCTTGCTGAGGCGGATGAGAGAGATCTATGTCGACCACGTTCTGCTTTGCGGTCGATCCGCTGTTATTGCTCGGAGGCATGTCCGACCTTGGTGAGCCCGAAAGTGTCGAGACGATGATCATCGCAGTAGCGACGATCAATGCGACTCCGAGGCAGACCAACTTCCAGTGTTCTTTCAACCGTAGCTGCATCGAATGACCGTAGCTGATATAACGAACCGGTCGGTTCGTTAGGGCTCAATGAATCATGCGAGTGCGGAGCATGTCGACGCCGTCGCCTTCCAGATCATCGAGCACCGATGGCCTCCCGACCATGGCGAGAGCTAACGCCTCCGCGCGCCCGTGGACTTCGGGTCCGGTGCCGTGTTCCCAGGGGAGATCGGATGCGGTGAATCGGAGTCCTTTGGTGAATCGGCGAGGCTGCGCAAATGGATCGGGCCGATCGAGCACGAGTCGTAAACGATCTGGATCGATCGTTCGACCTAGCCCGAGCGGCCGCCTGATGTCCTGTTGATGCACAACGTGGTCAGACAGGGTGAGGCGTGGGGCATATCTCGCGAACCAACTCGTGGTCGCCGAATCTGCGAGACGATCGACCAGGATGTCGGTCGGCACATTGTTCTGCGTGGTGACGTAATGCTCGTTGACACGACTAGCGGATCGATGATGCAGTGCTGCAAGGAAATAACGGGGCATGGTGACGGAGTCCATCGACACGTGTATCGCCACGTCGCGCACCGACCAGTTTCCGCAGAGCGACGGGGTCGACCATTGGTCGGGGCTCAAAGTCTCGAGTAGGGAGACTAACTCTCGCCGTTCGGCGAGGATGTGAGCTTTTACGTCCATTCCGGCACGGTAGCGTGACCTCGCGGATTACGGCGCCGAATAGTGCGGAAACTGGGCTGTGTTGCGCGGGCATGTGTGTGGGCTTCGCATCGTTTGGCTGGTGATGCGAAGCTGTACGCGGTATGTAGTTCCGGCAGGGCCGGTTTCAGTCTCGGTGGACGGGGCCTTGCCGGGTGGTGGAGCGTCGGCGTCGTTGTTTCGGGTCGATCGCCGACGGTGGGATGAACCATGGTTTGTGATCGGAACCCATTTTGATTTCCCAGATTCCGCGGAACCCCGATGTGCTGTGAATCAGCGTGTGGTGGCTGCGGCAGAGCAACGTGAGGTTGTCCATGACCGTCAAACCGCCCGTTGACCAGGGTTTTATATGGTGCGCGTCGCACCACGCCGGTACGGCATCACAGTTGGGGAAGGCGCAGCCCTTGTCCCGGGCAATCAACGCGATACGTTGTTCGGCCGTGACGAGACGTTTGAGTGGAGTCGCATCCAGGGGTGCACCCTTGCCGTCCATCAGGACGGTGGAGAGCATGCAGTCGCACGCGAGCATCCGGGTTTTGCTCACACTGAGCGGCCCCATCCAGGGCATGTAGCCGACGTCGAGATCTTCGACTCCCGGCTCACTGTCGCCGAATTCTTCTTCGTCGTTTGCTGCGGTATCGCTGCGCATGGTGGCACATTCGCGATGCTCGGCAAGGTCTTTCGCGGTGATGTGCACATTCACATGCGGACGCTGACCACCGTCAATCCCGGTGACAGCATTGTCGAGATAGCGGCGGATGAGTTCGGTGAAAGCGTCGGCGGTGCGTTTCGCTGCCGACCGCGCATCTGGCGTCCCGTCGGCAGCGGGTTTCGGCATCGACAGACCGGACAGCGCCGATAACAGCATCTCGCCGGTCAACGCATCGAAATCGCCCTTGATGACGACCCGACCATTCAATGTCGGCGCGATGCGTAGCGCATTCAGGTCGTTATCCTCGCCGGGCGGATGCTCGTCGGATTCGAAAATCCGCTCCAGAACAGCGATCGCATACCGCACCTTGACAGTCGTAGCCTCTACTCCGGATGCGGCGGCGAGAAGGGTCTTCAGGCTTGGCATTAACGCGATGTCCGGCATCCCTTTCGGTGGGGATTCACAGAAAGCGGCGATCAACGCCGCATGATCGAGCGAGAGGTCACCGGCTTCGAATTGCGCAGCAATATCCGGGAACACCCGCAGTGCAGCACCGAGAGCAGCGATCTTGTTGCCGGCCGAGTTCTGCAGCATCGTATTCGCTGCCAACCACCGACCCACACCGCGGTAGCAGAGCACTTGTTCATCCGGATTCAGGGCCAATTCGTCGATCGCGGCCACTCGAATCGCTTCCAGCCGAAGAATTTCCGCCGACACCGACACGGCAACATCACGAATCTCGGCCGGACGTAACCGCCACAACCTGGCGCGCACACCCACAGCCGAACCGGCTACAACATCCCCCACCGCAATTGAATCGCTAACAATGGTCATCAAGGCCTCCCCACCCGTGACCTAATTATACTCGAACATCTATTCGATTCAAGAGGCATTTCGGACACATTTGATACGCACTGTGCGCGGTCGGGATTCTCTCGGGTGAGTTTGTGGGAGAATAGGTTTGAGGCACGGTCAGTTGAGAATGTCGGTTGCCCGGTGTTGTCGGTCGACGCCTTCGAAAATGGCCACGGTGCCGAGCGAGTTGTTGATTCGAAGCGGGACAATAGCTTGGTAGGCGTCGGAGTTGTACCAATGTCGGGCAGCGTCGGACGTGGGGAATCGGAGGATGATGAGATCGCCCGTCCATTGTCCTTCGCGGACGTCTGGCGAGCCTCCATGAATGATGAAATGGCCATCGAACGGTGCGAGGGTGCTGTCGATGCGCTGAAGGTATTCGGTGATGTCGTCTCCCATGACTACGTCGTTGAGGATGCCGACTGCGTAACTTTCACTCATGTCTGGTTTCCTGCCCTTCCTGACGGTGCGCGTAGTTGCTGTTAACAGGTTGTCTTCCAGCGACGTTGAGCATTTTCTGTCTGGGATCGAGTCTGGCGGGAGCGGCAGCGCTGTGTCGATTACGTCGGCGGTAATGCGCTGCACTACGTTGACCGGTGCGACAGATCCTGCAGGCCGGCGACGCGAAGCAGATCGAGCTTGTCTGCGTCGGCGGATCCGGGCGCGACTGTGTAGACGACGATCCGCAGATCGCCGCTACCGGGCGCGCTGAGAACATCGCAATCGACCGTGATGTCACCAACGGTGCGGGTGTGCACGGTCTTTCGGCTGGAGCGGTGCAGCGCCACGTGTGCCTGCGCCCAGCGCGCTGCGAACTCGTCGGATTCGGCGAGCAGTCGGTCCACGAGTTCTCGTAGCGGTGCGTCGTCGGGGTAGCGCCCCACAGCGGATCTCAGGTCCGCCACTAGATCCGCTCTGAATTCGTCTTCTCCGACAGCGGTATGGGTGACAGTCGTGATTTCTTCGGAGAACACCAGCCAGACAAGGTTGCGCTGAATCCCGGACCGAAGTGAGGGATCGCCGAGCAGTGCTGCCCACAGGGGATTCCACAGCAGAATGTCATGCGCCGCACTGAACACGCCGACGGGAATGTCGCCGAGACGGTCCACGATCCGCTGAACGCTCGGACCCACATGTCGCGGCAATGAGGCAGGTGTCGGAATGGCGACCCCGGCGACTCGGTACAGGTGGTCGCGCTCTTCGTCGGTTAGGCGCAATGCCCGGGCAAGCGCACCGAGCAGTTGCGCCGAGGGGTTGGTCGCCCGGCCTTGTTCGAGTCGCACGATGTAATCGACGCTGACTCCGGCGAGCATCGCGAGCTCTTCCCGTCGAAGCCCTCTGGCCCGTCGACCAGTACCTGGTGGCAGACCGACGTGCTCAGGTTGCACACGGTCACGCCATGCGCGCAGCACACTTGCGAACTCGTCCATGCCCCCATCCTGCTAGCTGTGGGTTCGCAGTGGGTAGTACTGCTGGTCCCACCGTCAATCGGTGCCTGGTGCACGCACCGGAGTTGGGCGAGTGTTGTGGACATGACCACAACACTTATTTCAGGAGCCAACCGCAGCCTCGGGCTGGAGACCGCGCGCCGGCTCATCGACGCCGGGCATACCGTCTACGCCGGGATGCGAGATCTCGCGTCAGCTTCCGAGGTGCAGAGCCTCGGCGCTCACCCCGTCCAACTCGACGTCACGGATCAGCACAGCATTGACGTTGCGCTCGCACAATTGCCCGCGCTCGACGTCCTCGTGAACAATGCCGGCGTACTCGGCGGGTCTTTCGGCGTCGACGACCTGAACGCCGCGGCCATGCAGGAAGTTTTCGATACGAATGTCTTTGGCATCGTGCGTCTTACACAGACCGCGCTTCCGCTGCTTCGGCGCTCGCCGAACCCGGTGATCGTCAATGTTGCCTCCGGCGTGGGATTTGCGCGAGCACTGAGCACGCCTGGCTCCGATGAGCACTTTGTGCAAGCCGTTCCGTACGCGAGCTCGAAAGCGGCGGTGATCGCGTTGACCGTGCAGTACGCGAAGAACCTGCCGGAGTTCCGGATCAACGCCAGCGATCCCGGCTACACGAGCACCGACTTCAACAGGCACACTGGACATCAAACCATCGTCGAAGGAACCGATGCGACGGTGATGTTGGCCCAACTTGGTCACGATGGACCTACCGGAAAGTTCTTCGACCGTGCCGGCAGTATCGAGTACTGAACTATCGCCGATGTGTGGCCTACGGTTGGGCGAGTCTCTCGCGTAGCCAGACATCGACGCCATCACGTGCTGTTCTTGCAATTGCCGTGGGGTGACCCGTGAACCCGTGCGGAGACTCGGGATAGATCCGGAACTCGCCGTTATTTCCGGCGGCGACAAGCCGACCTGCCAACGCGAGGTTGTCTTCCAGCAGTACGTCTGCGGTTCCGATGACAATCAGCGCCGGGGGGAGGCCACGGAGGTCGCCGTATATAGGGGAGATGTCCGGGGCAGTGCGGTCTTCTATGTGGCCTGCGTAGGCCTGGATGAAGTACTCGTCTGCTATCTGGCGTCCCGCCGGGGTTTGCGCGCTCAGGTCATAGGTGCCGAACTGTAGTGCAGCACAGGTGAATCTGTCGACGGCTCCCTTGTCTCTGAGTCGGAGCAGGGTTGCCAGAGCGAGTGTCGCTCCCGCTGAGCTGCCGCCGATCGCCAGGCGGGATGTTCCGAAGCGGGAATCGGCATGTTCGACGAGCCAGAGCGCCACTGCTTCACAATCATCGGGAGCGGCCGGCCAGGGGTTTTCGGGTGCCAGTCGGTAGTCGACGCTGACGACGGCGATGCCGAGCGTGTCTGCCAGCTCCCGGTTGCGTGCGTCTCCTCGGGCTGCGGAGCTCATGTAGAAGCCGCCCCCGTGGATGTCCAGATAGATTCCCCGCGCTGGGCCGGCCGTGGGAGTGAAGATCCTCACGGGGACAGCTATTCCCGCGGTCTCGACGATTTCTTCGATCGCCGGTGGATCGGTGGGGGCCGGCGCAGACGTACTCGCCCGAACCTTCGTCAACTCTTCGTATGTGCTGGGACCGCGGCCGGCCACCCGCGACGCGTAGAAGGCTCGAGCTTCATCAATCTTTGCCGCAGGAATATCGACCAGTAGATCGTTCAGTGCGAACCGCACGCGTCCTCCTCGTATCCAGGGTGCCTGCTGAACATACGCCTGCGAGTGGGCTGAAAAGGGCCATCGCAGTCGGGCTATTGCGGACTGTTTCGAGGGGCACGCCCGGTGAATATCTCGTTCTTCGGGAACTTTGCAATGTGGCGTTGCGATGAGATTTAGCGTCTACTCGTGATCCGCAACCAGACCTTCCCTCACCTGCTCGCTTCGGGGAATATCGGCCCTATGGCCGTCCCTAATCGCGTGGTTATGCCCGCTATGGATATGAACCTCTGTGAAGACGGTGAGATCGAGAAGGGCGACATCGACCACTTCGTGGCGCGTGCGGCCGGCGGAACAGGGCTGATCATCACCGGTGCTTGCGCTGTCGCCTATCCGGTCGGATCCGCAAGCACCAAGGAACCGGGCTTGTCCGAGGATCGGTTCATTCCCGGTCTCACAGCGCTTGCCGACGCCGTCCACACAGCAGGTAGCAAGCTGTGTGTTCAGATGACGCACCACGGCAGGATCGCGCGGATCGACACGGTCCAGGACCGCCCGATGTTGGTCCCGTCGACGCCTTCTGTTCCCCGTGACAGGTCTGCTCTGGCCGACAACACTCCCGAAGAGCTGAAGAAGATGGGAGCTGTTACCGCAGGAAAGCCGGATACCTATCACGAGGCCACCCAGGATGACATCGACTGGCTGGTGCGCACTTTCGTCGAGGCTGCCGGGCGAGTGAAGGCTGCGGGCGCCGACGCCGTTGAAATTCACTGCGCGCACGGCTACGTCCTCGGTGGTTTCTTGAGTCGGGCCGACAACAAGCGCACCGACGGGTACGGCGGTTCCATGGAGAATCGGGCGCGGTTGGCGGTCGAGGTGATTCGAGCAGTCAAGGCGGAGGTCGGGGACACGTTAGCGGTCTTGGTCCGCGTCGCAGGACGTGAGTTCGGTGAAGAAGACGGCCTGACCACCGAGGAAGCTGTCGCGGCGTCGAAGATGTTCGAGGTTGCCGGCGCCGATGCGATCCACGTCACGGGCTGGGCCCGCAATTCCTTCTCGAATTTCACCGATGGCCCGCTGCCGGACAAGGTCGGCGCGTACATCGAACTGGCCGGCGCAGTGAAGTCGGCCGTGTCCATCCCAGTCATCACCGTCGGCCGGGTACTGCCCGAAGTTGGCGACAAGGCAATTGCCGAAGGCAAAGCCGATTTCGCGGCGATGGGACGCCAACTGCTCGCTGATCCTCAATTGGTGAACAAGCTCAAAGCCGGGACACCGGAGCGCGTCCGTCCCTGCATCAATTGTTATGTGTGTGTTCAGGAAAACTTCTGGGACGGCACTCCGCTGTGTGCGGTGAACCCCGCCTTGGGTAACGAAACAATGCTTCCGCTCGTGCGCACCGCTACACCGAAGCACGTTGTTGTTGTCGGCGCGGGTCCCGGCGGACTCGAGGTTGCTCGCGTGGCGTCCGAGCGCGGACACCGAGTTACAGTGCTGGACAAGTCCGATCGTCTCGGCGGCACACTCTGGTTCTCCAGCCTTACGACGCCGGACAACGGGCGTCTGCTGAAGTGGCTGAAGGTAGAGGTCGAGCGTTTGGGTGTTGACATCCGGTTGAACACGGAGGCCACCGTCGCTTCGATCAAGGCCCTGGATGCGGACGTAGTTGTGGTGGCCACGGGCGCAGTTCGTGATCGGCCCAGCGTTCCCGGTGGTGATCTGCCGCACGTGCACACCGGTGACACGTTGCGCGCCTTGATGACCGGTGCCGGTGACACTTCGCAGGTACCGCCTTTCCTTCGGGTCATGGCCAAGCTGGGCAAGCTCTCCGGCATCACCAAGAGCCCCGCCGCAATCCGAACTGTGACTCGCAAGTTCCTGCCGATGGGCAAGAACGTCGTGGTCATCGGTGGTTCTCTTGTCGGACTGGAACTTTCGGAATTCCTGGCCGAGCGTGGCCGCAACGTGACGCTGGTCGAGGAAGGTCAGCAACTCGGTGTGCCGATGGCGATGCCGCGTCGCTGGACTGCTGTTCGGCACGCAAACGAGATGGGTGTGACCATTCATCGCAACGCAACGGTCCAGCGAATTACCAAGGAGCACGTCGAGTTCCGCGTCGGCGACAAGACGCTGACCGCTCCGGCGGACATCGTTGTCGTGGCTTCCGGTGTCTCGGCACAGGCGCCGCTCGCCGACGCGCTGGTAGGCGTGGTCTCCAACGTGCAGGTAGTAGGCGATGCAGTCGAGGTCGATTACATCGAGGGTGCAATTCATACTGCGTGGAAAGTCGCAACAACTCTGTGAGCGGCGTTGGACTGTTGCTAGTGGGACTGCGCGCATTGCCCACCCACTGACTAACCGCCAGGTAGGGGCCTTACGAGCTGCGCACCGTTAGGGTGCGCAGCTCGCAGGCGTGGCTTCGTCGTCCTACCTGGTCGAGTAGACCGAGTGTGCCGCAATGTCCGGACAGGGATTGGGGTTATGGCGACCTGATCGATGAACGATCAGGTCGCCAGCAGCCTCCTGCGCTAGATCGAGTCTAGTTCTTCCAGGCTTCGTCGAAGAGCACCATGCCGTCGATGTTCAGCTTGACGCCGTGAACGTTCTCGTTCCACACGTCGATCTGTGGCACGTTGCCCCAAACCTGCCACGGCACGGTCTCGTTGGCGCGCTCCTGGATCTTGGCGAGGACGGCTTTCTTGTCCGCGTCGGTGGTGGCGACACCGAGTTGGTCGATCAGGGTGTCCATCTGAGCATCCGAGAAGCCGATGGTGTTGTTGGGGCTGGTGGACTTGAGGCTCGAGTAGAGACGCTCGAACGGATCGGCCTCGGGCACCGAGACCGCTGCGGAGCTCATGTCGTAGTTGTGGTCGACGTACATGCGCTTGATCAGATCGGCTGCGCCGGTGACGTACTCGATCTGCGCGTCGAACCCGACTGCGTTGAGCATGGCCTGCACACCCAGAGCCGTTGCCTGCGCGGTAGGTTCCTGCATCGCGAGATAGGTGATTTTACCGTCGTAACCGTCAGCCTTGGCCGCATCGAGCAGTTCCTTCGCCTTGGCCGCGTCGAGACCGATCGGTGCGACGTCGTTGTGCCAACGCGAAGTGTCCTGGAAAATCACCTGGCCGGGCAGACCCTGGCCGTTGTTGACGCGGGTGTTGAGCGTTTCCGGGTCGATGGCCAGAGCCATTGCCTGACGGACACGCAGGTCGGAGCCGGGGCGACCCTCGGCCATGTTGACGTTCGCGATGTAACCGAGCGACGGGATGTCGAGGAAGCCGGGGTTACCGTTGTTGATCAGATCCAGGATCGGGGCGAGCGTCCGGATGTACGTTGCGTCGATGCCGCCGGTCTTGAGCGCGTCAGCGGTTGCCTGTGCACCGACGATGCTGATCAGCTTGAGCTTGTCGACGTTGGGTGCGCCGCCGTAGTAGTCGGGGCGGGCTGCGAGTAACAGTTCTTCGTTGGGAGAGAACTTCTCGAGAGTGAAGGCGCCGGCGCCGATGGGGGTGAACGTCTCACCCTGCTGTGCGGTCGGGGAGACGATCATGCCCGGCCCGGCCGCGAGCATCGACTGAATGCCGGTCCACGGACTGCTCAGGTTGAAGACAACCGTCGTCGCGTCCGGGGTGTCCATCGAGGCAACCTTGGCGGCCCAGACAGCCGACGACGGTCCCCTGTTGGTGACGTAGCGGGTGAGACTAGCAGCGACGGCCTTGGAATCGAATGGTGTTCCGTCGCTGAAAGTGACGCCGTCACGCAGCTTCAACGTCCACGATTTGGTATCCGAACTCGGTTCGAGCGACTCCGCCAACTGCGGCACGAACTTCTGCTGGACTCCGTCGTAGCGCACCAGCACGTCATAGATCGCGCCGAGCTCGCTGCCACCGGCAGAACCGGCAGCCTGGCTCTTGGCCGGATCAAGTGTCGTCACAGCGGAGTAACCGCTGAACGTCAATGTTCCGCCCTTGGTGGGGGTGCCGGGATCGGTTTGCTCGTTGACCATGCCGATCTTCAGTGCGGAACCCGACTCGGCGGATTCACCGCCACTACTACTCGACCCGCTGTCGGCGCACGACGCCAAGAACATGCTTGCGGTGATCGCCAGGGTGACCGCGGCCAACCTGCGATTCCCGCGGCGGGAACTACGAATCATGTGAACGCCTCCAAATTGAATATGCGTGAAATCTCCAGCGAAGATTCCTCAGCATGGGATGTGCCTCGTGTTGAATGTCAGGTTGTCGTACTCGTCGGAAGTGGCGGATATCCTGCCATCCGAATTTTGTTCTGTCTGAAAGGTATTCGTGGCCGCTGGGTCGACGTCCGGCACGCCACTCGGCGCGGATGGGGGAGTTGAATTCCGAGGAACGTACCGTCCAGAGACGCGACGGTGACAACCTTCTAGTGCTCGTTTCGGCGAGCTTGCGACGGCCCGGGCGACGATAGTTGTCTTCGGTAAAGGGACCGACTATGCGACCCGTGGACTGATTCTCGGCTCGTCCGAAATCGGAAACGACCGAGTAGCAAGTAAATGATGTCCACTTGTGGATGAAGTCCCGAGGACATTTCTGACTCTTGCAGTCGCGTTCGGTGCGGCTTCAAGAATGCGTGATTTCGTGATTTCGACGTCAGTTAATGTGCATCGGACTCATCCAATTTTTGTTGACCGGTCGAAAGATGTAGTTGTATAGGGCGATTCGCTCGCTCTGTCTTTGATGGATCAACTCAGAACTGAACCTCCGAAATATGATGGGGACGTGAAACGTGTCGTGCCACGTCCTGACGAATCGGCAGAGCTAGGGGCGGTCCGTGGACACTCGGGTGAGGTCCAGGTTTCAGACGTACTGCTTTCGCTCGCCGAGCCGGATGTGTCTCGGGGTCGCCGACCATCACCTCAGCGCGGCCCGACAGCAAGTACGAAGTGAGTTGGGCCACTTTTCAGTGCCCGTTGATTTGACAATAGACAAGCGTCTACTGTCAAGGGGTGGCCGAGTCGAAGTCAGTGGGAAAAGCGTGGGGTAGAGACGAAGTACGGCATGCGGTATTGCGGGCGGCCCGAACCAAGTTTGCCGCCAAGGGGATGTCGGTAACGCTTCGGGAGCTGGCTCAAGACGCCGGGGTTAACCTCGGGCTCATTCACAAACATCTAGGAAACAAAGACGACATCGTGCGTGCAGTCCTGGTGCGCAACAGTCAGCAGTCTGCGAACGTCGTCGAGAGTGTGGAATCACTTGCAGACGCTGTGCGTCGTCTATTTCTCGTAGGTGTTGCAGATCCCGACTATGTACGAATAGTGACGTGGCTGATTTTGGAGGGTCGAACTGATCTACTTCCTGCAGACGAAGCCGACGGCGGCGCCATCCTCGCTCGGATCGATCAGTCGTCCGACTCGGCAGATGTACGCATCATGCTCGGGCTCGCTGCTATTGCCGGCTGGTCCCTGTTCGGAAGTGAAATCCTGAACAACGCAGACGATGCGGGCTCCGACCGTGTAAATGTCGAATTGAGGATGGCTGATCTGCTGGCCGCGATAGTTGAACTGCCGGAGTTCGCGCCTGGAAAGGTGAAGAGTCCGTAGCGTCGTGGCTCGATTCGCCCGATCCACGCGATGTTTCGTGGTCATCGGCGATTCGTGCACGCGCGAGTTTTGCATACAGTCACCCTGACCTGGATGTGGGCCGGAACCCCGAACTTGGGTCGGGTCCTCCTTTTCTATCCGTCTGTGGAGCGGTAGATTTGCGATGCGCCTTCAACTTTGGGCTTGCCCAACAGTCGACGGTAGGCCCCGCGAGCAGCGGTTCCGAATACCGTTCGTGGCAACGGTGGTTCGGGGTGCGGTGTCGTGATTGGGGTCGTGAGGGGCCGCGGCGTCCAACTCGTGGGCCATGGCGTCGCCGTGAACGAGGTAGGTTCGTCGAGGTACTGGACCGTGCCGCCTTGTCCACCGAACGATGTGCGAATTGACGAGTAATCGGCGGCAACTTCGACCTGGAGAGAGCCGTCGACAACAGAGAGCACCCATCTATCCATTTCCTCGAGCGGCGCGGCGGATCCACGGTCACATCCGTCGCAGGCACAGTCGGGAATCGATGCCAAGCACACCGCCGGGTTGCCCGCAGCGATCGAGATGTTGAACGGATGGTTCCTGTCCACCGGAGTGTGAGTCGTCAATACCAGCGGAACCGCAACGCCAGTCACCGGTTCGAGGACGGTGTCGGCTCCGCCGGATTCGGAGGGGCGAAGCGCCCACCGCACGGGTGAAGCTTCTCGCGCCCAGCCTCGGTCGAGGAGAACTTTTGTCCAGGCCTGCGCCCTGGCGACAACGATCAGGTACTTCTCCGGGTTAGTGGAACGCTCGTAGGCCGCTTCGTTCAGATCGGAGCCATCCTTTTACGGGTTCGGCCACTCAGGAGTGTGTGCTCCGGTGACAGCGAATGCCGTGTCGACGTCGACGAGCAGTTCGCAGATATCTTGCGAGAGTATCGAAGTGCTCTCATCCCAGCCGGTGTCGTGCAAGCGGCGAACGTCGTCGTTGCAGCGCTCCCACCATGACCCTGCTGCCATACCAGCGACCTTACCCGGCGTCGGGCCGCTCATCTGTCCTGCGGCACCGTCGTCACTTGCCGAATGACAAGAGTGACAGCCGAGAATATCGATCAGTTACCGGCCCGGGCAAGCAAATCGCGCGCGGGAGAGCTTCCGTCGAGTAGCCGGGTAGTGCGCTGTTTGATTTTCCACTCACCCAGGATTTTCACGAGATCGAACCGGTTCGCAGCGACACGCCAGACACGGAACGAATCTTCGCCCTCATTGCGCCGCAGCAACTGAGAATGGCCCGTCGCAACAGCTTTGTCTCCGTCGACGACGATGTTGAGCGGGCCGAGAAGATGACCGCAACCGGTGTTGATGTAGTCCTGGTGGGGTGTGGTGCGAACCATCTCGATGATGTCGGAGCGACCGGTAAGAGTACGAATATCGATGTCGTACACGGCATCCTCGGTCCACATGGCACCGACCTTCTCTGCCTCTCCGGCGTCGACGGCAGGACCGTATGCGGTAACGAGCTTCTGGATTGCAATCTCGTCTTCGAGTATTTGCACTCGTTCAAGGAGTGAGTGCACTAGCGCGGTGATATCGGTCATCGGATCTCCTTGGTGTATTCAGGCAATCAGGTGCTTCAGCCAGTCTTGAGTGGAACATGCACGTATGTAGGCAAATTCGGCGTTGCGTTCCGCAGGGTAGCAATCGAGTACTCCGCAGGGTGGTTGGTATCGAAGAATGGGACGGGTCGGACTCGACGATCAATCCAACAAGTCTTTGTCTTCCTACGTCCCGGTGAACGGGCAAGACACTTCCCAGTTGCCGCGTTACCAGGTCGGCGGCACGAGTTGCTTGCCGACCGTTGGGCGGGCATATGTGTTGACCCGCAGGAGCGTGCGATGTTGCGGACACTCCGACGGGGCAGGTGAACTCATTGATCGATCCGACGTGGTGCAAGCGGGGGAGCGGGCTGCGTTGTCATGTGTGCCATCGGACAAGCTGTGGGGCCGACCGATTCAGTACCCAGCCCGCTGGCATTAAGGTCAGAGTTGAGCGATCAACTTTGCCCGGGCAAGGCGCAGTGCAAGTTTCGGCGCCGCTGGCGCATTAATTGAAACTGGGCGGGCTCAGGGTTTTCCTGGATGAAACGCGGGTTGTGAACCTCTAGGCTACCGCCATGGATTTGATTGTGTGGATTGTCGCGACGCCGATTCTCGCGGCAGCACTCGCGGTTGCCATGCGACGAACGCTGGGGGCGAAAGTCGGATGGCCGCGAACTCTGGTGGTCTCGGTTATAGCTCTCTCGGTGGGTGTTTCGTTGTCGAGCTACGCCGCAACACTCGCGGGAATTGCGAGCTCGGACGGGCAACTTCTGGTGAGTGAGGGACTCGCGCTCACCTTCTTCGGTGTCGCCGCGCTCTGGGTGTTCGCGGCGTGCCTGGCTGTGTTGGTCTTCCTCGAAGTTGTCATTCCTACGGGGTCTCTACCCGGTGTGCCAGAAGCACTGCGGCGCAGCCGAAAATCATGGCTCCGAACGAAGCGGTACGTCCAGATCATGGGAATCGTCGTGCGAGCGGGAGGCGGGCCAGCTTTGCGTGCCGGACCGTCCGCACCTCAGTTCGGGGACGCGCTGGTGGAAGTCATCAACCGGTGCGGTGTCACGTTCGTCAAGTTAGGGCAGATCCTCGGCACGCGAGACGACCTTGTTCAACCCGAGCTGGCCCGCGCTCTGTCGACACTCCAAAGTTCGGCGCGCCCGGCTGATCCCGAGCGCATTGCCGAAGTGCTGGCATCGGAACTCGGCGACGTCCCCGAGTCGGTGTTCGCGTGGTTCGATGCAGAGCCGTTCGCCGCAGCCTCTGTCGCACAAGTACATTCCGCGCGCACCACCGAAGGCGCCGATGTGGTGGTGAAGGTTCAACGACCCGAGGCGAGCGCACAGGTGAGCGTGGATTGCGATATCTTTCTCCGCGTTTCATCCCTCGCGGAAACCCGTTTTCCCTGGGCGCGCGATATCGGCGTTCATCGACTAGCCGGCGGGCTCGTCACGTCGCTGCTCGAAGAACTCGATTACCGTACCGAAGCCGCGAACACCGCCGCGATTGCTGCCACCATGGTGAACCGTCCGGACGTTGTCGTTCCGCACATCTACCACGACCTCAGCAGCGGACGGGTGGCCGTGATGGAACGTCTCCACGGCACACCGCTGTCCGACGGCGAGGCAGCGCTCACCGACGTCGACAAGGACACCCGCAGCAGAATTGCCAACGAGCTTCTTGCGTCACTGCTCGACGGGATCTTTGTCCACGGGGTGTTCCATGCGGACCTGCACCCGGGCAACATCATGATCCTTCACGACGGACGGATCGGGCTACTCGACTTCGGCGCAGTGGGTGTGCTGGACGGTGAGACGCGGATATTGTTCGCAGTGCTCCTGAACGCCGCCCTCGCCGGCGACCCGGTGGCAACCGTCGATGCGATGCTGATGGCATTCGATGTACCCGACGAAGTGGAACGCGGAGCGCTACGTCACCAGGTGGGCCGAGAGATCACCCTGCTCAGCGTCCAACCCAATGTTTCCATGGCATCCTTTGCGCGGATGTTCACCGTGCTTCGAGACCACCGAATAGGAGTGCCGGGAGACGTCGCCGCCGCATTCCGTTCACTCGCGTCATTGGAGCGCGGACTCCGGCTTCTGGATCCGGACATCGACCTTGTTGCCGCCGTTCGCGCCGAAGTGCCCCGGCTGTTGACCCAGGTAGCCAGCCCGACTGCAGCTGCGCAGGCGATCCTGTCGACGGTGGCGGTCACAACCGCGGTGGTCAGGCGTCTGCCTGGTCAGTTCGACCAGATCGCGACCTCACTCGCGTCGGGAAGCTTCACGCTCCGTACCCGCTCTGTCGCACACCCTGACGACAGGCGATGGCTCCGTCGATCGGCGAACAATGCCCTGGGAATGGCGGCTGGAGTTGCCGCGCTGATCGTCGCGGCGATCCTGCTGTTCGTGCCCGGCCCGCAGCTCACACCTCAGTTGTCGAGCTATGCACTGGTGAGTGCGGTTCTAGGCTTCGTAGGGATTGTTTTGTGCATGCGGACCGTGTTCCGTATTTTCACCCTCGACGGCAGGCGATGAAACCTGACGGCAGGCGATGAAACCCCGTCTTCCGAGGGAGGTTGCCTGACCTCCCCTGAGCCGGGAAATATGTTGGGACGGAGTCAGTCCGGTGCCTTGTCATCGGGATCGATGGGTGTCGTGCGTTTCCGTTCGGCCGCGTTGCCTGGCACTGCAGCTGCTTCTCGCTCGGCGGCGATACGTTCTTCGAGTCCGTCCACCAATTCCGACAGTTCACGGTCACGTTTGGTGGGCGTGGCTACCTCACCGGATGAACGTTCGTCGGCGGGATTGTGCGGCTGTGCCTCGTTATCGGGAGTATGCGTGGCCTCGTCATTAAACCGTGCGCTCAATGTCATCGCCTCCTTCTTCTCTGCCTGCGACTCTACGGCTCCAACCAGACAGGATCATCGGTGCTGGTCAGCGCGCAAGTGCAAAATTCTCAGATGGCGGGACGATGACAATTGCCGGGATGGTGTTCCGGCGGCCTGATAGGTACTGAGGATCTGCGGTTCGACGCTTGCATCGACGAGTTCGGATGCGACGGCCTCGAGAACTCTGTCGAGATCGTTGTAGTCGCCAGGAGTCATCGCTTTGCCGTTCCAATAAATGCATCCCCGGGCGGGGCGGTGAGCCCACAGTCGTTGAGGGCCTGGAACATTGATGCCCTGATGCTGTGCGCACAGTCATCGTTGCCGACAACTGACACCACTGCTGTCTTGCCGAATATGGTCGGGCGCCTCTGACCATCGGTTTCCGAGAGTTCAGCGTCGAGACGTTCAAGGGCCCGCTTGGCGGCGCTGGACGTCTGCCCCAGTCAGGTCGGGGTGGAAATCAACAGGATGCCGGGCCAATTCGGTAGGCCTCCACCCTGTGCTTGTGACAGGTCAGTGCTAGCGCGGTCAAAGACGTCTTGTGTTCGTGTGCCCATCAGAGCAGTTGCCGAAATTGGCACTTCTCTGGAGATGGCTGCCTCCGCGCTGCAGCCTTATACACCTGCGAGTCAGTCTCACTGATCGGAATGAAAAAGTTGTATCAAGAGTCACATTGTTACCGTTTTACTGCGAATTCGACCCACGAGGAGCATGAATGCGGACAACGGTGAGCCCAACTAGACCGCTGGCAGGCTATGCCGAACGTCGATACGAACGGTCCCGACCAGTCTGGCTCATATTGGCCGTGTTGATCACGGTCGAGGTGATCAGCGCATTTGAGACGTCGATGATGTACGCGGCGCTTCCGACTTTCGCCGAGATCTTCGATGCCGACGCCTCAGCTGTTGGATGGTCCGTCACGGCATTCCTGCTCGTCGCGGCGTCTTCCGCTGCAGTGTGCGGCAGGCTCGGGGATATGTACGGGCGCGAACGCGTTCTTATGTTCGTACTGGCATTCGCCACCGTTGGCTCGGTGGTGAGCATGGCGTTCGGCACGCTCGAGGGCATCATTATCGGCCGAGCTATCCAAGGCGTCGCAGGCGCGATTCTCCCGCTGTGCATAGGTTTGGCCCGCGAACATCTGCCCGCGGAGAAGGTTGCGATGGCTGTCGCACTGATCGCCGGATCCGCCATTGCAGCCGGTGCCGGGTCGCTGGTCGTCGCGGGTGTGATCATCGATCTGGGCGATTGGCGGTACATCTTTGTTGTCACTGCCGTCTACGCCGTTGTCTGCATCATCCTGGTCGAAGCGGTACTGCCGTGGCGCCGTCGGACCTACCACCGACAACCTGTCGATTTCGCGGGAGCAGCGGGACTTGCCGTGGCAGTCGCTTCCATCTTGTTGGGGCTGACACAAGGAAAATCGTGGGGTTGGGACGATACCCGGGTGCTCGGACTTCTTGTCGTCGGCACCGTGATCTTTGCCTGGTGGGTGCGGTGGGAGTTGAACTGCGCATCCCCGATTGTCAACTTGCGCTTGCTTGCTGAACGCAACATCGCTTTGACGATGCTCAGCACAATCGCTCTCGGCCTAGGCCCGATCGGTGTGGTCACCATGCTCATTCCGATCATCATGCAATCGCCGAAAACGTCACCGTTCGGGCTCGGACTTTCACCCACCACCGCAGGACTCTTGTCGTTCATCGGCGCGATGGTAGGCATGCTGTTCACACCGGTCGCAGGAAAATTGGCAGCATCGGTGGGTGCGCGCACTGCGTTGCTGATCGGAACCGCATTGTTCCTCGGCGCCTGTTCCGGTTTTTTCGTGTTCCACGGTTCAGTGGTGGGAATGACAATGCTGATCGTCGTCGTCTCCGTAGCAACGGCTTTCGCGTACACGGCGTTGTCGAACCTTCTCGTGGAATTCGTTCCCGAGCAGAGCACCAGCGAGACTGTTGGCAGTCAGTCGGTTGTGCGAACTGCGGCGATGGCAGTCGGAACGTCGATCACGACAGTTCTGCTCGCATCGCTGGTGGTTCCGGGAACGTCGACACCAACAGTTGCCGCGCTCGGTGCTGTCTGCGCGATGCTCGTGGCCATGTGCGTCGTCACGATCGTTCTTGCTCTCGGCATCAGGTACGAAAAGCGCTGACACGCCGCCACGACTCGTTGGTGACGGCCGCAACATCCCAACTGCGGGCGGGGGCTATTTTGAGCCAATCCGCATTGGAAATCCCGCTGACTGGGCATCCGGACCATCCTGTGCCGCACCTGCCCTAGCGTTCTACCTCGATAAACCACGTGAAGGGATTTGTTCAATGGCTAAGAATCAGGCACCCCCCGCGAAACGGGCCCACGACATTGCCGTCGACCTGCTGGTGATCGGGTCCGGTACTGGCATGGCTGCCGCCCTCACCGCAAACGAGCTCGGATTGTCCACGCTGATCGTGGAGAAGACGCAGTACGTGGGCGGTTCGACGGCGCGCTCCGGTGGGGCGTTCTGGATGCCTGCCAACCCGGTGCTGGCAGAAGCCGGTGCTGGCGACACCGTCGAGCGTGCGAAGACGTATGTGCATGCGGTGGTGGGTGATACGGCACCAGCCGAACGTGGTGAGGCATTTGTCGACAATGGTGCTGCCACGGTCGACATGCTCTACCGCACGACGCCCATGAAGTTCTTCTGGGCCAGGGAATACTCCGACTACCACCCCGAACTGCCGGGCGGTAGCGCTGCCGGTCGCACCTGCGAGTGCCAGCCGTTCGACGCGTCGGTGCTGGGGGAGGAACGCGGTCGACTGCGCCCCGGTTTGATGGAAGCCGGGCTGCCGATGCCGGTGACAGGTGCTGACTACAAGTGGATGAACCTGATGGCGAAGAAGCCGACCAAGGCTTTTCCGCGCATCATCCGCCGCTTGTCGCAGGGTGTTTTCGGTAAGTACGTCCTCAAGCGTGAATACATTGCGGGCGGTCAGGCGCTTGCCGCCGGCCTGTTCGCAGGTGTCGTGCAGGCAGGTATCCCGGTGTGGACGGAAACGTCCTTGGTTCGGCTGATCACCGAGGGCGACCGCGTAACCGGTGCAATCGTCGTGCAAGACGGACGTGAGGTGACGGTGACGGCTCGGCGCGGTGTTGTGCTCGCCGCCGGCGGCTTCGACCACAACATGGAATGGCGCCACAAGTACCAGTCGGAGAGCCTCGGCGAGCACGAGAGTCTCGGTGCCGAGGGCAACACCGGCGAGGCGATCGAGGCCGCGCAGGAGTTGGGTGCAGACATCGGTTTGATGGACCAGTCGTGGTGGTTCCCGGCGGTGGCGAGCATCAAGGGGCGGCCACCGATGGTGATGCTCGCCGAGCGTGCGCTGCCTGGTTCGTTCATCGTCGACCACACCGGCCGACGCTTCGTGAACGAGGCCACCGACTACATGACCTTCGGTCAGTGCGTGCTCGATCGGGAGAAGGCCGGCGATCCCGCCGAGTCCATGTGGATCGTCTTCGACCAGGAGTACCGCAACAGCTACGTGTTCGCCGGCGGCATCTTCCCGCGCCAGCCTCTTCCGCCGTCGTTCTTCGAGTCGGGTATCGCCCATCAGGCGAGCAGTCCGGCCGAGCTCGCCCGTAAGGCCGGTCTGCCTGAGGACGCGTTCGCCGAGGCCTTCCAGAAGTTCAACGAGGCCGCAGCGGCCGGTAGTGACGCCGAATTCGGCCGTGGCGGAAGCGCATACGACCGCTACTACGGCGACCCGACAGTGTCTCCGAACCCGAACCTGCGGCCGCTCGACAACAAGGCCCTCTACGCGGTGAAGATGACATTGAGTGACCTCGGCACGTGCGGCGGCGTGCAGGCCGACGACCACGCCCGAGTCCTCCGCGAGGACGGCAGCGCCATCGACGGGCTGTACGCAATCGGCAACACAGCCGCGAATGCATTCGGCCACACGTACCCGGGTGCGGGTGCGACGATCGGTCAGGGACTGGTTTACGGCTACATCGCGGCGCAGCACGCAGCGGCGCAGTAGTTCAACGAGGTAACAGCTCCACGAACGGGAGATCAGCGCGCGTTTCCGATGACGGAACGCGCGCCGGTCTCCCGTTCGTCTATGGCCCGAATTGCCGGAGCACGAGCGCGGCCCTGACAGCTCCGAGCACCCTCGACATTCTCGATGATTGCTCCAATTATTGCTTTGGCAGGCGCCCAATTGGGTACGTATGTGGTGGTCCAGTGCACTCGCCGATTTCGGTAGCACCGACAAGGCTCGACTTCGCAAGGCAACCTTCGCCGGTGACGCTCGATTCGGAGGGTGTCTGCACCACATGGCACACGTACATACGGATCGGTAGGGAAACCTTTGCCCTCCGCTCCGGTCGAGGAGATGAATCACATGTCATCATCTACCCACGCACCGATGCACACTCACCCTGACATCATCGCGATGCGCGAGCGCTACGATCAGGCCGCAGAACAACCAACCGCCCAAGTTGTCGAGGGGCTGATGTTGCTGTCCGGACTGTATGCAGCGGCGTCCGCGTGGATCATCGGCTTCACCGCGCAAACCAATCTCACTGTCACCAACTTGATCTGTGGTGCTGCGATCGGGTTGTTGGCGGTGGCATTCGGATCCGCTTACGGGCGCACCCACGGCATGACATTCGTTGCACCATTACTCGGGATTTGGCTGATCGTCTCCCCTTGGATCGTTGCGGGTGTCGATACCAGCTCTTCCATGATCTGGTCCAATACGGTTGTGGGAGCAGTTGTCTGCGTTCTGGGTCTCGCCACGGCCGCACTGGGAATGGGGCGCGGTCTTCAGCGACGCCAAGCGGAGCCGCGATGACTGCCGACGACACCACACTCACCGCAGCCATCGGGGTCGCAAGACAAGTTCGGCGGGGGAGTGGACCACAAGATCGCGCCAGAGGTCAAAACGCAAGGGGGTCAATGCTATTGATCGGCCAACATTGAAATGGTGGCCGGAAATGCTGGTCGTGACGGCGCCGAGCGCGGTCGCGGCCAGTTGGAGCAGCACTTCCAGGAGCGCTGTCGGACAGTGCTGAGTGCCGCCGCTGCGGACGACCTTCGAGACGGACGACTTGCGAGGTGATGGACGAGCGCGCCACCAATGTGCTTCGCACCCTGCGAATCCGGCAGTACCGGGATGCTCACGGGAAATGCATCAGCTGCCTTGCCAGACCGAAAAGACGGTGGGCGAGCTTGATGACCTCCTTTCTCCAGTCTCCGCTTCGTCAGATCGGGGTGCACCCGATCTGGGGCAGTGTGCTCGAACCGCCGGTTCGAAAGATTCCCTACGGGCGCAGTATTTTTCTGTCAACCAACAGGGTTGGGCAATAGCGCGCCCGCGAACATTGCTCACCTCGATCGGGCGAGTGGGCGTGCACCTTCGAGAGATAGCGCTAGCGTTCTTCGCGCCTATCGTGAGATTTTCACCGACCGCCCACCGTTTCTCGGGAATTGATTGTCGTGATCTACAGTGTTGACGCGCAACGGAATGCGGCGTTGACTGAGCATTGCACCAGGGCCGGAAGGCCGCCACGATCTTGTCTTCGGACCGGCACGTTGGGGTCGGCGGTTGCGACGCCGATCATCACGAACGTTGCCGGAAAGGCGACTGGCGGAAACCCTTCGGCTAACAATCGCCGAAGAGAATGAACTGCCATGAGCATCGTGAAGAAATTCAAGCACAAGGCCGAAACCGCAGAGGGCGTCATCAAGAAGACTGTCGGCAAAAGTGTGGGAAACGAAAAGATGGAGGCCGAGGGGCGTGCGGACCAGGCCAAGGGCGAGGCCAAACAGGCCGGCGACAAGCTCAAGGAGGCAGGACAAAAGTTCAAGCACGTCTTCAAGCACTGACGTGCCGCACCTCTTCCCGAAGTCTCCTGTCAATTGTCTGCACTGGCGAGGGGACGACGCGGGCGTTCCGAAACAGATGGCGGTAATTGCGAGGTAGGCAAAAAGTATGAGTGCACAGCAGAATGCGAGCAGCCGAATCGCCAGCGGAGCTACACAAGGTGCGCCAGCCCGCCCAGCGGCGCGGCCTTCGGTGCGTTCGGCGAAGACCTCAACGAGATTGGGATGGGGATCAGCGCAAGCTCTCGCGGCACGGCAGGCGGCGACGGAGTCGTCCCCACGCGTTTCGCGGCGGCGCTTACCGCGGCGCGCGGAACCGACACCACGATCGAGATCGCGACATACGCATCGAAGGGACGCCGCGACTACTCGCTCCGCGTCGACGGCGTCCGCCAGCGCACGTCGCCCGCGCTCGATTGCTCCCGAAGTGGCGGCAACCGGCCCGGTGTGGCGGTCGATCGAAGCCGTTCTCGAGTGGTTGGAAGCTCACACTCACTTTGCGGACTCGGTGCGAAATCGGGTCGAGGCGCTGGTGAGCAAGCTCCAAGAGAAGGCAAAGGCGCTTGCCGAGGAAACCACACCCCACGGGCCCGGTGTATCGGCTGGTCTTGCAGGCATCCGTGCAGTTCTGGCCGGTAAGAACCCCCTGTGGCCCGCGGCCAAAGGTTTGGTGTCGGGACTGAGCGCACAAACGAAAAGCATGCTCATCATTCTGATTGTCCTCGCGCTCTTACTCGGGCCGGTGCTGCTTATCGTCCTCCTGCTCGCACTCATTATTGCGGGGGCGATCGCCGCGGTTCGAGCCGCCCGAAAATAGCAGTTCGACGAATGAACGCTGCTCTTCATGAACTCGTCGACGTCCTTGCGGTGAGATCAAACCCGCCCGCCAGATGGACAGTCGCGCATCCGGCTTTCGCCGCGCGGGTTTCAAAATGTGTGAGCCGGGTAACAATCAGAGGACGTGGGTTAAAAAGGAGTGACATGGATCCAGTGGTGTGGACAGAATCTGACGAACGAGAATCTTGGTGGCGCGAAGTACTGGGAATCGACAAATGCGTACAGGAATGAGCGACCCCGGGCGCTGTCCAACGACCGCAACGTAGCCGTCGCCTTCAACAAAAACCCGATCATTTGCGTTAAATTTCCCACCCGTCCTTGAAAAGCCGGTGACCACGGCAAAGAGTCCGTCGTCGGCGCTGCGCAGTATCAGTCGCATCGACGCGACGCGGCAATACAGGTACCCATGTAGGTAATTCGACCGGTACCGGCACGTATGGCCGCCACCCAGAATCCCGCAGCGAAACCTCTTCAGGCGATGAACGGGCTCCGATCGATACTTTCGGCTGATACGGAACGTTCGGCATGGACCGCCCCGCCTGTCCTTCGAGAAACATGTGTTGCCCCACTACGAGCGGCTTTTTGCACCCCGGGGGTGACGTGCGCCGTGATCGACCTCTTCTGAATTGCATTGGTAATCATTGATTTTGGATGATCTGAGGAACAAATAGGGTTGCATTTTCGGATGGGTGCCACGGTGGAGTGGGCCGGTGAAGCCCTCGGTATGTCTCGATCGTATGGATGCGCGCTCGCTTCCTCAGTTCCTCTGACGGGTGATCACTGACCGGATGTCGCAGTCGTGATATCGACCGGTCGGGTGGAAATCGCGAAGACAGGTATGCGCCTGGGTAATTCAGCCGTCGCATGCAGTGTCTGGACACGACATCGTATGAGTCGATTCCCATCCGCAACGCAAGGATCTGCATGCTCCACCCCTCAATGCCCGACAACCCGGGTAGGCACCCGCCCCCGTTGATCAGAATTCGACATGCTTTCAGTTCGGTGAGTTAGCGTTCGAAGCCCTCGATACGAGGATCGGTTCCACCCCTGTTCGGCGACGGATCCGGGTTCCGCCAGGACTATCGCCGGCAGGCACTGAATATTGTTCGGACCCAACCCCCGCACGTGCGGGGGTTCGCGGTACAGCCGCGGCGTCTACAAGGATGGGCGCACCACCGGAGGGGTCTGAAATCCGGCTAGGCAAGTTCGGCACCGCAACCGGGAACGCTGCGTTCCCCATGCTGGTGCCACCGGGCATGCCGCCGGGCGTCGACGTGCTCATCGGGTTCTGGACATTCCGATTGACACCCATGCGTGCGCGGTAGCGAGAGTCGCCAGTGCACTTCTCGTCGTGACGCCTTCCGAAATGTCATTCCAACGGGGTCGGTGCTGTACGCCATGCAGCTCAGCACGCATTGAGTGCTGTCTGCCTGGTCGAGACTGCACCTGCTCCGACCACATCAGTCAAGGAAAAAATGAGTAAGCACAGCAAACGCAAGACTTCCAACACAATCCGATTTATCGCCGTCACCGCAGGAGTGGGCTCACTCGTGGGCGCCGGGGCAGTAGTGAATGCAGGTATCGCCGGTGCGCAAAGCTGGTCGGCGAGCTGCAACTGGGAGTGGCCGGTCAATGGATCACTCTCTCAGGGCTACCACGGAGGACATGACGGCGTTGACTTCGCCGTTAACGTCGGCACCGTGCTCCACGCGCCTACATCGGGCACGATCTCTGTTGCCGGACCGAACGATCCGGGTGGATATGGCACGTACATCCAGTTGGAAGCAGATTCCGGCGAGCAGATCCAGATGGGTCACCTCTCCGAAACATGGGTCGGTGTCGGGGAGCACGTTCAGGTCGGCGACCAGATCGGTGCAACGGGCAACACCGGTAGCTCCACCGGTCCACATTTGCATCTCCGCATTCACAGTGGCGGGGCCGTCGATCCCATGTCATTCCTGAGTTCGGTCGGCGCGTGTGACACCGGCGCGGGCAGCGCGCCTGCACCCGAACCTGTGCTGGCGGCTGCGCCTGCGCCCGAACCTGAAGTTGTGTCTGCTCCGGAACCGGAACTTGCAGCTGCACCCGAACCTGAAACTGCGCCGGAGCCCGCGCCGGAACCGGCTCCGATTGTTGAAGCTGATGTGACCGAACCCTCACCGGTAGAGAGCATTTCGGAAGAGCAGGCTCCTGTATCGGGCGAATCCGTGGTCGTTTCGGCCGGCGATACTTTGTTCGGCATCGGTGCAGAACGAGGACTCACCTGGCAGGCGGTTTGGGACCTGAACCCACAGATCGTCGATCCTGACCAGATCTTCGTCGGTGACGTCATCAATCTGTAAGTCCGTTGCACCGATCTGGTTCAGCAGCTAGGCGAAATTCAGAGTTCCAGTTGGTGCGCGTGAGTGCTGCAGCCGGGCCGTGTATTACGGCCCGGCTGTAGTCGTGTCCTGCAGCAGAGTTTTGCTTCAGATATTGCTGAGATCGGTGAGAACCTGATCGAATGCACCCGTGCGCCCGGGTGATACCACTTTTTCGAATATCGTCAGTACACACTCGTCGAGAGCATCCGCTGCCGAGAGTTTTTTCCGGGTGACTGTATTTCTCTGCGACCACCGTCCACGTACCATGTGTGCCAACAGGATTCCGTCGCGCTGAGCTGTTGCTTTTCGGCGTGATGAATGCGCGAACAGGTACGTCCTGCCTGAGACGACGACTTCACAGCTCTTGTTTTTCCTGCGCATCGCCTTCGGTTTCTGATCGAGGAACGTGCCGATCGTGCCGTCAGTTAGGCGGAGAGTGGCGAGATGGCCTTTACGGAGCGTGAGCGTGGTTCGATCGTCAGCAACCACTGACGATTCTCGATCCCGCCTGCCGGTTGAGCTGGCGATTCCGTCGACGGGAGTCGGAAACAACTCTCCGCGCATGATCCCAAACGGGTCGAATATCGCAATTGTCGAGCTCTCTTCGGCAGGCTTGATGAACCACCCGGTTTCGGTGGGACTGCTGTTCCAAGTCATGCGGAGGATTATTCCTCCTCCGTTCCTGAATATGGCACCGCGAGACTCCGAGCTCGGCGAAGCCACAGACGAGCGCGGGCCTACCTCTTGGAACATGTGCACGTGAACGCGCCGAAAAATAGGTCAGGCCACCTTCGGGTGGCCTGACCTATTTCTCTTTCTCGGCGGCCGTCAGTGCGCGAAGGCTTTCTTCGCAGGTCGCTCGGCGGCGCTGTTTCTCAGTTGTTGGACGACCTCGTTGATCGCGGTCACCAGTTTGTATGCGAGGTCCTGACTGAAGCCTTCGCGTAGCACGATGCGCAGGACGGCGACGTCCTCGGCATCAGCGGGCATCGTGTAGGCGGGAACTTGGAAGCCGCGAGCTCGCAGTTCGTGGGAAATGTCGAAGACGGTGAAGCCGGGGTCGTCGACGACTTCGAAGGACAAGACCGGGATGGCAGTGCCGTCGGTGATGACGTGCATGTTGTCGATCTTCGAGATAGCCGCGGACAGCATCAGTGCGGTATCGCGTAGGGATTCCATGATCTGGGTGTAACCGGCTACACCGAGGCGAATGAAGTTGTAATACTGCCCGACCACCTGATTACCTGATCGGGAGAAGTTCAGGGTGAAAGTCGGCATGTCTCCACCGAGATAGTTGACGCGGAACACAAGATCTTCCGGTAGATATTCCTTCGAGCGCCAGACCACGAACCCGATGCCCGGATAGGTCATTCCGTACTTGTGGCCGCTGACATTGATCGATACAACACGCGGAATCTTGAAGTCCCACTTGAGTTCCGGATGTAGAAATGGGACGACGAAGCCCCCACTCGCGGCGTCGACGTGCAGCGGTACGTCTGGGCCGCCGTTCGCTGCGATGTCGTCGAGTGCTTCAGCGATCTCGGCGACGGGTTCGAGTTCGCCAGTGAAGGTGGTGCCGAGGATGGCGACTACACCGATGGTGTTCTCGTCGACAGCGTCGCGGACCTGTTCGGGGGTGATGACGTAGCGGCCCTTGGCCATCGGAAGGTACTTCGGTTCGACGTCGAAGTATCGGCAGAATTTTTCCCAGACGACCTGGACGTTGCTGCCGAGGATGAGATTCGGCTTCGTGGTGTCTTTGCCTTCCTGTTCGCGGCGTTGCCGCCAGCGCCACTTGAGGGCGAGTCCACCGAGCATGACAGCTTCGGAGGAGCCGACGGTGGAGACCCCGGTCGCGGAGGCCGGGTCGGATGTCAGTCCTTCGGCATGGAAGAGGTCGGCAACCATGTTGACGCAACGAGTTTCGATTTCCGCTGTTGCTGGATACTCGTCCTTGTCGATCATGTTCTTGTCGAATGTTTCGGCCATCAGACGATCGGCTTGAGGGTCCATCCAGGTGGTGACGAACGTGGCGAGATTCAGTCGTGAACTACCGTCGAGCATCAACTCGTCGTGGATGAATCGGTATGCCGCTTCGGGGTCGGACTCGGCTTTGGGTAGCCGTAGCGCGGGAATCGGATCCGTGCCGAGTCTGCCGGTGTACGCGGGCGCGAGGGTTTCGGTGGGAGCTGCAAAAATATCTGACATCTTTCTCCTCCAATAGTCGAACGAGCGATTACGGATCAGTCGGACAGTCCAGAATTGAGTCGAAGTTGTAGCGTCGCAGCGCTCTACACTTCGATCGACGGGTACAGACGTTCCATGGTGTATCGGCGGTTACGGCGTACCGAGAGTGCGCTGATAGTCATTGAGACGAGCAGAATGCCGGAAAGAACGGCGATTGCTGTCCACAGTCGCGAATCGACGTGTTCGGCGGTGATGAGTTGCCGCAGTCCGTTGACGGTATACGTCATCGGGTCGAAGGGGTGGATGTATTGAAATGGCGTAGCTGTAGTGGGTACTGGATAGATGCCGCCGGCGGAGACCAGTTGCAGCATCAGGAAAGCCAATGTCACCACTCGGCCCACTGCAACTCCGAAGAGAGCATTGAACATCTGGATCATCGCCAGATAGGTCGCCGAGACCAGCATCAGGAACAAGATCGTTCCGGGAACGTGTTTGACGTCCAGGCCGACTCCGATGTGTACGACTGCGTACATCGTGATCACTTGGAGGATGCCGATGAGAAGTGCCGGCCAGTATGAAGCCAGAACGGTTCGATAGAGGCCGAGACCGCTAATAGTTGCGCGGGATTGTAACGGGGTCAACAACATCCAGGTGATGATGCAGCCGACGAACAGGGCCAGAGAGAGGAAGAACGGCGCGAATCCGGTACCGAACGTGGGCGCCTCGTTCGTGTAGTCCTGCTTGAGTGCGACCGGAGTGGACAGGGTGTCCGCGGTAGCGGTGCGCTGATCGTCGGTCCAGCTGGGTACTTGCCCAGCGCCCTTTGCGAGTGCATCTGCCAGTTCATTCGAGCCCGATTGCAGTTCCACCATCCCCGAAGCTAACTGATCGGCTCCGCTCGCGAGCTGGTTGCTACCGTCGGTCAACTGGATCAGTCCGGAGTTCAAGGTCGTGGCTCCGGAACTGAGCTGGTCGGCGCCGTCGCGTAGTTGCTGCACATCCGAGGCGAGCCCTCCGTTTTGCAGGAGTGCGAGTCCGGATTGCAGGGGACTGGATGGATCCGTCAACTGGTATTCGAGTGCGCGTGCATCTTCGCTGAGCCGATTGATTTCCGCTTGTATTGCGGCAGTGTCGCTTTGGGGTTGTGTTGCGGCGAGTGGGGTGAGTGCTGCAACGGCCTGTTGTGCGAGCGGGTCAGTGCTGGGCCCGAGAAGGTCGACAACTCGCTGCACCACGGGGGAGATGGTCACTGGTGGCGGTTGTGGGAGGCGATCTCCGAGAGCGGTGAGGGACTGCCGCAGTTGCGCCGCTTGGGCTCCGAGGTCGGGCACGTTGCTGGAGTCGAGGGCGTTGAGCAATGGATCGGCGACACCGTCGATCGCCGTGGCAAGTTGCCCGGCGCCTGCGGCGAGCTGCGCAGACCCATCGCGTGCGGTAACCATGTTGGTGGCGAGTTCGTCGGCGCCGGAGCTGAGTTGATCGGCCCCTCCTTTGGCTGTGTCGATACCGGCAGCGAGGGTCTTCGCTCCGTCGGCAGCCTGGCCCAGGCCCGAACCGGCGGTCTGCAGACCCGTCAGGACCTGGCCGACACCTTGGGCTCCGATAGTCGAGTTGACCTGGTTGATGACCTGTTCGGACGCGTCCTGCCCGATGATGGTGGCCAGATAATTATTGGCGTCGTTGAAGGTGAAGGTGAGATCGGCCTTCTCGGGGTTGTCACCGTTGGGTGACTCGACAGCATCGCTGAAGTTCTCCGGCAAGGTGATCGTGAAATAGTACTTGCCGCTGGAGAGTCCGGCTTGGGCTTCTTGCTCCGAGACCTCCGTCAAATCGAGTTGTCCGGAGGCGATGAGCGACTTGACGACCTGATCGCCGGCGTCGACTTGTTGGCCTGTCGATGTTCGCCCCGAGTCGTTATTGACAATCGCTGCGGGGATCTTGTTCACCTCGCCGAAAGGATTCCAGAAGGCCCACAAGTACATTGCGCCGTAGAGCAACGGTAACAAGATGATGGTGACGATCGCGATCCGTGGCAGGGTGCCGCGAGAGTAGCGTTTGACATCACTGCCCAGAGATATACCTGCGAGCATCAGTCACCTTCCTTCTGTCATAACGCCGATATCGCCGGCACCGAGCAATCCGTGCATGTTCACCACCGCGTGGACGCCGGTATCTGGCGGGAGTGCGTTGACGTCTGCGGTGATCACCGACTGGTGCTCGCCGAGTGCGACAAGCCGTTGCAGCAGAGCGGCTCTTTCGAGGTCGTCGGCGATTTTGTCGACGCGCCCCACGACGAGTAAAGGCGGGCGTTTGGTGTTCGCGACCGCGATCCGCAACAACAATTGTTGGATTTCCGGGAGGTCGTCGACGAAGGCGTTGAGCGGGGGTAGTTCGATGTCACCGAACGTGTCCGCGCACATGTGTGCGACTTCCGCCTCGCTCACGCGGGGAACGAATTTGTACCACGGCGAATCCCAACGCAGTTGTTCGGTCACCATGTCGCACACGGTCACCGACGGGCGGACCTCGTCGAGTTCGTTCAGACATGCGATCGCCGAGATGGCCAAAATCCTGCTCGGATTATCGTAGCCAAGTACCGCTAATGTCCCTGCGGACAATCGCATACGTCCACACAGTGCCATCAGCAAGGCGGTTCTTGCGGCGCCGGCCTGGCCTGCGATCACGGTGACACCGCCTACATCGATATCCATATCGAGTGGGCCGAACACGTGGCCCCAAGGTCCGTGTAACTCGATGCCCCGAGCGGAGACCAACGTTCCCGTCAATGTATTGGCGGGCAATTGCCAACTCTCTGAACTGGTTTCAACCAACTTGAGGCCTCCCGACCTTGGTGCGGCACGGCGGCGCGGAACTACGCGAGGCGTCCCCGGTGGGCTCGACTCGTGGAGAATCACGCATCGACGAGAGAAGTCACAAAGTGTTCTTTACGACCTGGCCGTTCTTGACAATGACCGTGAGGCTTTTGCCCGGATCTGCGAGCAGGTTGAGGTCCTCGAGCGGATTTCCGTCGACGAGAAGGACATCGGCCCACGCACCCTCGGCGATGACTCCGAGCGGTGCCTGCCGATAGGGATCACGCTCTCCGGCGAGTCGGAATAGTTCGGCATTTCCGGAGGTGAGCATTCGCAGGGCGTCGACATTGCTGTAGTGGTCGCCGAGCCGGGCGGCCATCTCGCTCTGTCTAGGTGCAATCTGCGGTTCGAGTAAAAGGTCAGTGCCCCAGGCTGTTTTGACTCCGTGTTTGCGGGCCCAGCTGTACACGTCATCGGTACCGGTGCAGATCTCACGGTCCTTTTCTGCGCGGCCGGGGTCGGGGTAATGGTGGTCCCCCAAGGCGAAGGGCTGCATCGAAAGCCAAATGTCCTTCTCGGCCATCATGGCAATAGTTTCCTCGTCGGCGAGATGGCCGTGTTCGATGGACTTCACGCCGGCATCGATCGCGCGGCGAATGCCGGTGACGTTGTAGACATGGGTAGCGACGTAGGTTCCGTAGTCTGTGGCAGCATTGACCGCTGCGCGTAGTTCGGGGTCGGTGAACTGGACTGTGTAAAGAGGGTCGTACATCGATGCTGCGCCGCCGCCGACCATCATCTTGATCTGTGAGGCACCTTTTTTGAGTTGTTCACGCACTGCGGCCAGTACTCGCTCGGGGCCGTCCGCGACGCGCATGAAGCCGATTTCTTCCGCGCGAGACTGCTTTCCGCCCAGGGCGGTGGGGCATTCGTAGACAAACCCGAAGTCGCCGTGCCCACTGGTCTGAGAGATAGCGGCCTGGGAGGGATAGATTCGCGGTCCCTCGAACAGTCCTCGGTCGATGACGGATTTGATGCTGCTGGTGTCGCCGGCCATGTCCCGGACCGTGGTGAACCCGCGGTGGAGCATGTTCTTGGCCTCGGCGAGGCCATTGAGAGCGATATGCGCTTCGCTGCCCGTCACCATGTCGATGTACGAATTCGCGTTGCCGACCAGATGCACGTGCGCGTCGCTCATGCCTGGGATCAGAACTCGATTCCCGCCGTCGATGACCGTGGTCTCTCGGCTGGGGTCGTCTCCGACCGGGGATTCCGAGACTCCCGCAATCGTTTCTCCGTCGATCAGAACGTCACCCGAAACCACTGTCGAAGAGACGCCGTCGAAGATACGAACATTGCGGAACAGTAAACGATGTCCAGCTTTTGAAGGGGCTGTCATAACCCGCACGCTAACAGCGAAATTCGGACATTGCGGGCAAACAATGAAAAATCACCTTATTGATTTGGTAACGATCAGTCTCGACGAATCGCTCGGGGACGAAAGTCCTGGTTGGTGTATGCGTGAAATATCTCGGATCCGCCAAATATTGTGTTGCAGTTGAACTACACTGCAGCGCATGCTGATTCACCCGACATTGCGCATGCAGTCCTGGGGATTCGTGATCGGATCGACTCTCTTCGCACTCGGCTCGGCGCCCTTCCTTTCGTCGCTTTTCGGTGCGACGCTCGCGAACGTCTTCTTTTTCGCGGGGTCCTGGTTTTTCACCGGCGCCGCCTTTATCCAGTTGATACTCAGTGGTCCGGCCACTACTTCCGACTCCGGTAAGCCGGCAATCCGTGCTGTGTGGTTATCGGCAGCGGTGCAGTTTCTCGGCACAATATTGTTCAACATCAGTACAGGATCAGCGCTGCACGACCTCAACGTACGAGGAGAAATGCACCTCGTCTGGAATCCCAATGCGGAGGGTTCGATCGCATTCCTCGTATCGAGCGGCCTCGCCGTGCTTATCCTGTGGCGCGCAAAGACGTACTGGGCGCCGCGATCGACGGAATGGCAAAGCGTATGGCTCAACACATTTGGATCTATTGCTTTCGGCGTCTCTGCCGTCGGATCGTTCATACTTCGTGACGGAAATACGCTTGACCCCAACGTGGCGAATGTCGGAACCTTCGTCGGTGCGTTGTTCTTCCTGTTCGCTTCCGCAGTGTTCCTCGGAAAAAGCACCCGACCGGTGTCGGCAATGGCAGAAGCAGTCTGAGAGTGCACCGGCTTCATTGTGCGTAATTCCGGAAACAGTGGTGAGAAGGTCAGGATCTGCCGGCATTACCGATCAGGCCGCGGTTCTCGTGTGTTTCGGTGTACTCGAATTCAGTCGTTGAACACACAAGAATCGTGAAATGCAATCGATCAAGGTTTATCGCGCGAATACCGGCGGTTATATGTGCTGCCCATAGCTTGCCAGCACATGTAACCGCCGGATTCGGCTCCGATCAGGACGGTAAGGTGAGGAACTTCAAAGGGTCGGTCTGGTCGAAGCGTCCAGTGACATTTCCGGCGAGCCCACCCTCTAGCGCGGTGTCGCCGATCAGGTCGAGTTTGCCGGTCGGAGCGCCCTCATCGAAGTTCAATTCACTCAACTCGACCCAGACGACATTGGGTCGAGTTGTCGACTCGAAGACGTATCGCTTGTTGGTGAGGTCGGAAACGGTCTGCCAAATGGTCTGGGATGCGTTCGGTTTGTCTGGATCAGGGATGCGGAACGGTTGTGCAGTGTTACGGATGACGCTGAACATGCCGGCGATTGCTTCAAGTTGGCTCTTGGGCGCGGGAAGGCGTCCGACGTAATACGCCGCGCGTGCGAATCTGTCGGAAGCCACGGTGGTGCCCGGAAGGGGCTTGTCTCCACCGAACCCCTGGACCAGCTTCAATAGTTCGATCTGCTTGTCGTAGGTGGGGGAGTTTGTCATCACGCGGTAATCGCGGCTGTGCCACACGCTGGGTTTTCCGTCGATGTATTCGATGACGACGGAGTCGCCGTTCGCATCGTCCAACGCGAGGTGCACTGCGGGTACTTCGCCGGTGCTCGGATCTCCCAGCGGGACGACCTGCACACTGGTTTCCTCGATCCAGGCCACTGCGTCGTCGACGGTGGCGAAGTTGTCGAGAAAGTACTGCATCCAGACCGCCATACTCAAGGCGGGTTTGCTCCTGTCGTGCTCGCCGTACGTTGATTCGGAGAGCCAGAGAATATGCCCGGCAAGGCCAATCTCGTTCATCCCGTCGACGGTCATCATGTCGTACGCTCCCGCCACGACGCTGCCGTACCGGGCCGTCCAGGACAGTTGCCCGCCCACGCCGTCATCTCGTTTGATTCCCCGAGGCATGACCCACAGATTCGTGCCGGTATCTCGGTGGTAGTCCATGTTTCGGCCGACCAGGACCGCCCCACCGGGTTCATTCCAAATGACGCGAGTGCACATACTTTCACCTTTCATGGATCAGATGTGGGACGAATCAGTGCTCAGACAATGGGTATCGGAATATTCCCCCGGATATGGTGTGCGAGGTCCGCCGCTCGGCACGGGAGCGTGCGGTTTATCTGCGATATCGGTGGGTAATCCGTCGTCGTTGTGAACAGTCGAGACCGATGACAAGCAGCGGGAATTACATCGCAGGTCTTTCAGGTGCAATCTGCTTTTCACCTCCGTGTACAGGAGCCTCGCTGTCGTTTTCGACGTATGTCGCGGATCGACGCGTTCCACGAATTGCCGAGTCCGACAAAGCGTGTGAAAGAAGTGCGTGTGGGCGACTTCTCTTTGTTTGTATCACGGGTCTCGTGTTCGCATGGGCATTCGGTTCAAGTGCCGGGGTGAAATCAGGGTGAATTTTGCGATTTCGCGCGTGATGGCACGCGCGATGTGTTTGGTGAACAGCCACCTGCCGCGTGCAGCAAGTAGGTGATCGGCTGGCAACGCAAAGACAGTGAAGAGTTGGTTGGCAAAGTCGAAATATTCGCCCTAATCGACCATCGCAGAGCGTCTCGCGTGTTAGATTTCGATTGTTCCAATCTTTGTCCTGCGCCCGCTTAGTCCGGCTCGGATTTATTTGGGCAAGTTCCTGTGACCGTGCCGACCAGCCGTCCCTCCTAGACACGGACGTCTGGATCAATTCCCGCACGGTCGGCGAACCGTAACCGCGAGCGTTCCCACCTACGTGGAGTTCCCCGCCCATCAAGTACGAATCCTCGCAGGCTGACCATTCGCCGACTGCGACGACGAAAGGTACCTCCCATGAACTCGGATACCCAGATTGGCTCCGCCACATCATTACTCACCCCTCGGAATATCCTTGCCGCGGTGTTGGTGGTGCTTGCGGTGATCTTCGTATTCCAGAACCGGAGCGCGACCACGATCCAATTGTTCTGGGTATCCGTGCAATCACCACTCTGGCTGACCCTCGCCGTGATTCTCCTACTCGGCTGGATCGCCGGCCTGCTCACCACCCGCCGCAAAAAACCTGCCAACTGAACCGACAGTGGCGATGGGTTCATCCGTTTGTCGAAACAACAATGGCTCTCGAAATACAGAAGGTGAAACGATGTGTACCAGAGTAATTTGGCCTGATGCTGCAGGAGCTGTTCTCGTCGGCCGCAACATGGATTATCACCGCGACACCGGGACAAATCTGTGGTTGCTTCCCCGGGGGATTGAACGCAGCGACGGCGTCGGTGGTTCCCTCAGTTGGACAGCCGAATACGGCAGCGTCGTGGCAGGCGCGTACGACATGATGACCGTCGACGGTATGAACGAGGCGGGACTGGCGGGCCATATCTTGTGGCTCGCCGAATCGGATTACGGTACTCACGACACGTCGAGGCCAAGCCTGAGCATGGCGATCTGGCTGCAGTACTTTCTGGACAACTTCGCCACCGTGGCCGATGCCGCTGCCTGGATCAACGATTCCGGTGTTCAGGTTGTACCGCTGGGGGATCCGGCCACCGGAGAGGTGCCCGCGGTTCACCTCGCGTTGGACGACGCGACCGGAGATTCCGCGATCATCGAGTACCTCGACGGCAAGGCGACCGTCTGGCACGACCGTAAATACCTCGTGATGACCAATTCTCCGTCCTTCGACAAGCAGATCGAACTGCTCAAGGAGGTCGACGGGTTCGGAGGAACCAAGCCGCTGCCGGGGACCACGCTCGCGGCCGACAGGTTCGCCCGCGCAGCTTATTATGTGGGCCGGCTGCCGAAGCCGAACAGCGAAGTCGAGGCGGTCGCGGGAATGTTCAGCGTCATCCGCAATGCTGCGCAACCTTTCCGCATCCCTGATCCAGACAAACCCTATGCCTCGCAGACGATTTGGCAGACTGTGTCAGATCTGACGAATAAGCGGTACGTCTTCGACTCGACTACGCGACCCAATGTCGTGTGGGTGGACTTCGACAAGCTGGACTTCAGCGAGGGTGCGCCGGCAGGCAAGCTCGACCTGATGAGCGACACGTCCCTCGAAGGCGGACTCGCCGGTAACGTCTCTCGCCGATTCGAGGAAACGCCGCCACTGCAATTCCTGACTCTGCCGTCCTGATCGACGGCAGCAGACTCACGGCGAAAGAGACCTCGCGCGGGTGGTGACTCTCGCCGCCGTTACGCCGCCGCCGGACATCACCGATCCCCCGAGGGGTGCACATATGGACACTGCGGATCAGTTGCCTTCCGTTACCGTGACAACCGAGAGTGCAGTCGACGCTCAACTCAGGGCGAGTTGGTTACCGCTTGTGCTCGTGTGCTTCACAGGTCTGGTCTCGGTGTTCAACGCCACGGTGTTGCCGATGGCGATCAGCGGGATCGTAGAGGGTCTCGACACCACGATTTCAAACGTGCAGTTGGCGATCGTCGCGTACGGCGTGTTCGTGGCAGCGTTCACGATTACGGGCGGCAAGATCAGCGGGGTGTTGGGTGCTCGAAATACTCAGCTGCTTGGCTTGGGTATCTACGCGGTCGGCATGCTGTCTTGCGTTCTGGCACAGAGTGTCTCAGGTCTGATTGCCGGTGAGGCGATCGCCGGTCTCGGTGGCGCTCTACTTGTGCCCAACGCTCTGGCGATTCTCGGCCAGACATATTCCGGTACGCAGCGCACCGTTGCGGTGTCGGTCCTGGCGGGTACGACCGGAATCGGTGCCGCGCTGGCTTTGTTGGTCGGGGGATTTCTCGTGCAGGCCTGGGGGTGGAGAGCGCCCTTCGTGCTTCTGCTCGTAGTAATCGCAGGAACGAGCGTCATCGCGTACCGTCTACGGCTTCCGAGGACTACGTTCCGAGGGGCCGTCGACAAGATGAGCATCGCTCTGTCGGCCGTCGGCGTACTGATGTTGGTCGCCGCCATCAATCAGATCGGATCGTGGGGGCTTCTCCTCGCTGCCGACGGTGCCCCCTTAAGTGTGCTCGGCCTCTCGCCCGTGCTCGCGTTGCTGCTGATCGGCGGCCTGGTGCTGCACACATTCGTCGCGCGACAACGCGCGTTGCTCGATACGGATCGGACTCCCTTGCTCGACCCCCAGGTGTTCGGGTCGGGGCTCAACCGCGCGTGTCTGAGTGGCTTGGTCGCGGTGAACCTGTTGATGGCCGGCGTGAGCTATCTTTTGCCGCTCTATACACAGATGGTGCTGGGCAAGAGTCCGTTGGGGACGGCACTGATGCTGATACCGATCTCCCTTGCTGCACTCGTCTCCGCGGCTGCCACACCAGTTCTCATGCGACTGTTAGCGTGCCGTTGGCTGTTGACCGCCGCCCACGTGCTGGCCGCCGCGTCGGTGATACTGCTGGCGCTGACAATCTCCAACCAATGGTCAGGAGCGTGGACGTTGATCAGTGAGATCTGTTTGGGCCTCGGTATCGGAGTGGGGCTGAGTGCGGGCAGTGCACTGCTCATGGAGACCAGCCCCCAATCTCTCTCCGGAGAGATCGGCAGCGCTCGGGGAATGGCGAACTTTCTCGGGCTGTGCACCGGCACCGCTGTCGCCGGGGCCGTGCTGATGTCGGTGCTTGCGCAGTCCGCTTCGGTCCGTGTCGCTGACGACTTGGATCTTATGTCCGACAGCAGAATTGAAGTGACAACGAGTTCGGTTAGCTTCGTCGAGAACGACGACCTCCGCAGCCGCCTTGCCGGAATGGAGTTGACATCGGCGCAGCTCGACCGCGCGGTGGAAATCAATGTCGAATCCAGATTGGTTGCTCTGCGCGCGAGCCTCTGCGTGCTCGGGTTGGCGGCGCTACTGCCGATCGTGACGTTCCGGCATCTGCCATCCAGGCGGGAAGTGGATTGAGCTAGTCCGCCTACTCTTCAGGACTCGGAGCGTCACACCAGTTGTCGCTGTGGTTCTCGGACCTCAGATGTTGTTCGTGGAAGGTGTCTGATTGATCGGCTGTCCACTGCTGGGGCTGCTCCTCGGTGGCTTGACCTTGCGCGGACGCGCGGCCATGAAGGTGTGAATCATGGCCGCGCGGTGGTGGGATTTTGATGTCATCAAGGAACGTGGAGCCCTCGGCGTTGAATCCTGGGGGAGCTGTCCTGGGGAGTGAGGATCTTCGGTCTTGATTTAAGGCGAAGGCTCACTGGGGGAGGCTGTTCCCACTCTTCGGGGTATGAAAAGGCATGCAATAAGGGCGGCAGCCAGGACAGCGGCGCATGACAGGAACGCTGCGGGGGCACCGGCCCCGTCCATGAGGGCACCTGTCGCGTAGGGGCCCACAATCGCTCCAACGTCGAACGCGATCCAAAAGGTGGCTACCGCCAGTCCGCTATCTCCCTTGGGTACCTCTCCGAGGAGCGATGGTGCCGTGGTGGAAATCAGTCCGTGAGCCAGTCCGAGTCCGACGAACGCAGCAACGATCAGGGGTAGTGCCTCGAGCTCACCAAACAGAGCATTGACACCAAGCGCCACAACGAGAGCAGCGATGGTGACAGTTCGAAAACTCAGCCGTCCGGCCACTGCACCGAGGCTGGTTGCGACAACCTGGGCAACCGCCGCCACTGTCAACATCAAGCCGATCACACCAACACCAAATCCGATGTCGTGAAGACGAGCCGGCATAACCACCGTGCGCGCACCGTACAGCACCCATCCGGTTACGAGCTGAACCAGCATCACTGCAACGAACGTGCGGCTGCGGAATAGTTGCCGAACGAGGCTCCAAGTCGAGACGGGCACAACATCTTCGGCATCAATGCCGTCACTCGTGCGGACTTGTCGCACGCCTCGCAGAGCGACAAAGGCGACTACCGACCCCACGCCAAGAAGTGCACCATAGACGATAAGAGGCAGCCGCGGGTCGATCGCTGCTACCAACCCGCCAATCGCTGGTCCTGCGATCATTCCCAGTGATATGGCTGTGAAGTAAATGCTCATCGCCCGTGCGCGTTGCGCGGAGGTTGTGAGGACGAGCATCAATCCGGTGCCTGCGACGGTGAACGCGGCGTTGCCTAGACCACTTATCGATCGAAACGCGACAAAGAGTTCAAAGTTGGGTGACAGGCCGGCGGCGACGCTGCATACAGATTGGACCACGAGTCCGACTACGAGAACACTCCGCAGACGGAATTTCTTCAGCAAGCCCGTCAGGGAGATATTCGTGATCAGGCGGCCCGCCGCGAATCCACTGACAGCGAGACTTACGCTCGCTGCCCCGACGGAGTAAAGGTCTGCCAGCGCCGGTAGCGACGGCCCCAGCATTCCGTAGCCGAGACCGGACGCGGAAGCGATGGCCGAGAGGATCCACACGGTTGACGGCACTCGTGTGCTTTTCACGGCTTCTGCTGGGGGATCACTAACAGTGCGCGTCATCGGTGGAGCGCCTTTGGCTGCGATTCCATTGGGGCACTGACGGACCGAGCATTGACCGGCTCAGACATGGGAGTGGTCCTCGAACATTATGCGGACGATGGCCGCGCGATTATATTCCCCTGCAACGGAAATCGTCAAACTGAAGCTGTCAGATGCCTTTCGGGTGAACGGATGCGAACGTGGCAAAATCTTCATTGGTACTCCTGGCAACGGGGATGGTGAGCCACGGAAAACATGATGGCTGACACGAGTGTGGTAAACCGTAGTGAGCTCAGCAACAGCTGACGCCAAATATCTTCCGATTGGTTTAAGATGCTGTCCGCCAGAAACTTTCGGTAAGGATATTTCTGTGGATCCGGAGTTGTCTTCACGTTTCTTCGCTCGACCGGAGGTCGCTGAGCACGAGTTTGACACCTTGGGCCGCGAACATGTGGCTGGTGGATGCTCCGATGCCTCTAGCGGCTCCCGTGACGATCGCGACTCTGCCGTCGAGAGATCCCATGATGTTGTTGTCCGCCTGATTGTTTCGTAGTTCTTGTGTGGCTATCGATCACACGATGGTGGCGGTGCCTTGGTCGATGACGGGTGTACCTGTTTCATCCGTGGTCTGGAATCGTACGACCGTGCCGTCAATCCACATCGAGACGGTGAGTGTCGCACCGGGGAGAATTGGTTTGGTGAAACGACCCCGCATTGCTCGGAAACGCTTCGGCTCGGAGTTGGCTGCAGCATGCAACAGCGCACGACCGGTGAACCCGTATGTACACATGCCGTGCAGGATCGGTCGTGGAAATCCGCCTCGGGACGCGAAGGAAGGATCAGTGTGCAGGGGATTTCGGTCACCAGTCAGCCGGTACAGTAGCGCCTGGTCCGAGCGAGTGCGGTAGGTGACCCGGTAATCAGGTTTACCAGTGGGTTTCTCCCATGCCGAAGCCGGTCCCCGGCTTCCACCCCATCCTCCGGAGCCCCGGACGAACATCGAGGTTTGAACGATGCTCACTAGACGTCCCGCATCGTCGCGAGCTTCGGATTCGACCTCCACCAGTGCTCCGGAACCCTTGTCGTAGACGGCGGTGATCGCACTGGACGTGGCTACCTCGCCCTCGACGGGGATCGCATCGTCGATGACGAACCCTTGCTCGGCGTGGAGCACTTTCGAAAAGTCCACACCGTTTGGCAATGGAACGCGCCCACCGACGAGCGCGACATTCGCAAAGGTCGGTAATACCTTCTGCGGCTGTGCCTTGGAGTTTTCGGTGGTGAACTCGAGTTCCTCCAGCGGATGGTCCTGTCCGGATCCCACTGCAAGTGCATACAGCAGTGCGTCTTTGGACGACCAACTGCGTGTGATCGTCTCACTTCGCCGACCGACCCATGATTCGTCGAACATCTGGTACCTCGTTTGTCTCGAGAGGTCAGCGGTATCGGTCCGCGACCTAGCGTGCTGCCTTGGTGCTGTCTGCCGCCAACAGTTGGGCGCAGCTCTTCGCAGGTTAGGGGTGAACTCGTTCGTCTAATCGGATCGTGTTCTCTTTCTACCTGAGCATATCGAGTGAAAATTTACAATCTCAGCTCCACTTCATCCCCGGCACGACGGATCGCGGTTCGATCGAAAAGCCAAAGTTCTGCCAAGTATCGAGGGGCGCTTGACAATGCGTGCATTCGGGCTACATGCTATCTAAGCGTAACACGTTCCGATTAATGTTCAAGTGATCCAGTCGAGCGGAAGGACTCGCCTGATATGCGGCTCTCATCGTGGGTTTTCGGGGGGCCACGCCGGCTTGGTTCCGCGGCGCGAACGCGGACTGTTCGGTATGACTTCATGGCTATGTCAAGTCTGGCCGCGACGAGAATGGTGGCAATGATGCAGGGGCCCAGATTGTTTCGAGATCGATTACGGGCAAGGATCTGAGCTTCGTCGGAAGAGACGCGTGCCGGCTACCTTGGCGAGGGCACCGTGTATAGGTGCGCCGCGTCCTGCGAGCGCCACGAGAGGCGGCCTGATGTTCAGCAACTCCAGGATGTCTTGCGGGCAACTTCTTTCCAGGAACAGACAGTTCGACGGGTGAGGTTATGGTTGATCCTTTGAAGAACGGGCGAACCCCCGAAGCACAAGCGGTAAGGCTCGAACGTGTCCTGGTCGTGGCAGGGGAACTCGCGTCCGCCGGCGGCTACGAAGCGGTGCACATGCGTGAAGTGGCGAAGCTTGCTGAGATCTCGCTGTCGACGCTGTATCGGTACTACCCATCCAAGGACTATCTGATAAAGGATGTAGTGCGCGACGAGTTGGTGCGGTTGCGCAGCGATATCATCAGTCGCTTTCCAACCCAGCGTTCACCACACGAGAGGGCTGCGAATGTGCTTGTTCGCGCATTTCGTGGGGTGCGGCGTGACGGCGAGCGAGGTTTCGCTCATGCCGCCATGTCGGTCGATCGAATGCCGTTGTCGCTGGACGCACCATATACTCGACACCTAGGAATCGATCTCATGGACATCATGAAATTGGCGGCTTGGGGTGAAGAACATCGCATCTCCAAGACGCAGTACCAGGCGTTGGACATGCTGCAAGCGCTTTGGAGTAGCAATGTGGTGGCGTGGCTCGATGGAGGACTCAGCATTGCCGATGTCGACGACCGGTTGCGCGTAGCTGCCAGGCGGCTCATCGAGCCGGTAAGTGATTCACCACCAATATTGAATGCGGACAAAGCGAACCGCCCAGTGTCATCTTGATTCTGGGCGATCGCGAGCGGCCTGCCTGAAGGTCATCTGCTTTCTGTCACTGTGGGGCGCCGCCGATTGTCAATGGCGAAAGCTTCGTGCCTGAAGGATAATTGGCGCCAAATACCATCGAACCGGAAGGGGTTACCAGTACCTCGGCGCGCACGACTAATGCTGAGCTCTCTACGACATCCAGGTGTGCAATCATGATGCGATCCGACCCGTCAAGGGTGGTCCTTACGAGCAGTTCCCCCTGCGCTTCGGTCAAGCGAACCTCAGGATCGGCGATGACGATATCCAGTAGTCCTTCGTGCGCCCGGAGATGGATTTCACCGCGGTACTGGGCAATTCGAGTCCCATCGGGTTCATGACGATCGGCGACGAGTGGCCAGACCAGTTCGTCGTCCTGTTCCATCACTGCGGAGACGTATGAAATCTCGCCAAGTGCTCGAACGTATTGCAGCAATGACTCTTTCACTGACCATTTCAGTGGCGTGACGTTGCTGTTCCCTGCTATTTCCATAGTGGTCTCGTTTCTCTGTGCTTAGCGTATGAACCAGTCGTGGTCCGACATGACCGCGTGCGTTCCATACCTAGTCACGTCAACAACTTTCGACTAACGAACCGTTCGTTCGTCCAGTGTTTGAACTTCACGAACCGTGACAATTTACTAGCGGACCTGCTGGGAAAACTTGATTCCTCCGAGAACGAGGTCTACGACCGATTCGACGTATTTATCGGCGCCGGATTCGAACTCTTTGAGTTTCGACATCGGGGTCATCAAAAAATGGTGCTCAATTGTTCCTGCTACCGCATCGAGTATCAAGGCTGGCGATGTACCCTTCGCGATCTCTCCGCGCTCGATTGCTCGAAAGATAGTCTCACGTCCGCCGATGATGCTTTCATTTCGAAATTCGGCAATTTCGCCCTCGAATAGTTCTGGGTATATTTTTGCATCAATCATGGCTCGCATTCGCACTGAGCCATGCTCGCCGAGCAACCGTTCTACCGTTACCTGGCCAATAGCAACCAGATCTCCACGAAGCGTTCCGGTATCGAAGTCAGCGACGGTAATTTTGCTCGATCGCAACGCAGCTGTCATTATCTGTTCTTTTGTTTGCCACCGTCGGTACAGGGCTGCTTTTCCAACCTTGGCGTGTCGCGCAATGAGGTCGAGATTAAGTCTTGCCCACCCAAGTTCTCCGTACAATTCCAGCGTCGCGGACAGAATACGTGCTTCGATGTTCGGATCGCTTGGTCGCCCACGGCCAGACGGTTGCGGGATGGCGCGTGACATGGGCTCATCATGCCACGCGCCATCCCGGGTTTCGCTAGGGCATCAAAGTTGGTTCTGGCCAAGCTCGATGCGGCGGCGAAGTCTAGCCGAACCCCTTGCTCGAACTAGGATGATTCTCGGACCGGAAGGTCGATCAGTTGCTCCGGCAGTTCGGCTTGGTAGGCCTTTCCGCCCAGTTTGTTGAGGAATGGGACGAGCACAAAGATAAGGACGCCGACGCCGATGCAGGCGGACCAGATCGTGATGAATGCAGTCTCACTGGGAGTTTTCGACCCACTCATCACCATGCCGGACATGATCGCAGCGCACATGGCTCCAGCGGTTGCCCCGGCCACCGTTCGAGAGGTGTTGTACAGAGCGCCCGCGATCCCGGAGTCTTCCGGGCGTGCGCGAGAAATCACGAGGGCGGGGAGCAGTGCGACGAATATTCCAATTCCGGCACCGCCGATCACGCCCATCGAAATGAAGCCCGTCAGACTGTGTCGAAATACGATTAGCCCACCAAACCAAATGGAGATCAGAAGGGCAGATATTTGCAGCACCGTTCGAGTCCCGAGTCGTTGTGCGAGGCTGTCAGCGAGCGACGACGAAACCATGAGGGCAAGAGGTACCGGGGTTATGGCCAGCGCGATGCCCATCGAATCGAGTCCAAATCCGTACCCGACGATGTCGGGTTTGGATGCAAAATACAGAGTTGAAACAGTGGCGGCTCCGTAGAACTGCAGTCCGAATAATCCCGTCAATCCTAAAAGGAATCCGACTCCGCCCTTGGTCAACAAGTTCAAGTCGACCAGTGGGCTGCTGATTCTCTTTTCCATCACGACAAAGGCGACTAGCAATGCCAATCCGCCGCCAATTGCCGTCAGGGTTGTCGTAGAGGTCCACCCCAGCTTGCTTCCATTGCTGATCCCGACGAGGAAGACCGCGAGACCGGTGCCCAGCAGCGCCGCACCTGTCCAGTCGATGGACCCTGTTGCACGAGTGGTGGTTTCGGGTACGAACATTGCAATGGTGACAAGGCTTGCCAGCGTGAGTGTTGCCGGGACAAGGAGGGCAACAGTCAGGTTGGCATGAGTTCCGAGTATCCCGACCAAAAGGGTTCCTGCCGCGCCGCCGGCGCCAAGGCACCCGACAAGTATTCCGATTGCGCGACCTGAACTGGCGCCCGCTCGTTCTCGGAGAATTGCCAACTCGAGCGGTAGCAGCGCCCCCAACGTTCCTTGGATGATTCTGCCCAGCAAGAAGATTCCGAATGATGGTGCCACCGCAGTCAGGATCGTTCCGACGGTCACGGTGCCAAGCACAATCAAAACCAAGCGCCGGTGGCCGTATTTGTCGCCCAGTTTGGCTAGTATGGGTACGCAGATCACGGTCGAGAGTAGGTAGGCAGCCAGCACCCAGTTGAGTTGTGCTGGGTTGACATCGAGCCTTTGCCCAATTTGCGGTAGGAGCGGTATGTACCACCCCTGCAGCATTCCGCTGGTTACTTCGGAAAATGCGAGGAATCCAACGGCTGCGAATCCTCCAACTTGGCGCGGGGACACCGCAAGATTCGACTGAACGTTCGGTTCGGTCACTGGCACCCCTCGGTGGTGTATTGATCGCGGGTTGGGTTGTTAGGCATCGATTCTCGGGTCCTTCTCATCAGGGGTCTCGAAGCCGTTCAAATAAGAGACGACTATCGTCCGCTGAACAGTATTGAGTAGCCCTGTGTGTGTCAAGGCTCACAAACTTGTTACCGGGAGGTAGTCGTCACAGTTGTTCGAGCCGCTGGCGACTGGCAGGGTGGGCGAGCTTGCGGGCGTCGGCAGGTTGGCGCTTGGTCGTACATTCGGGCGCGAAGTCCAGCGGCCGGCTAAGCCCTGGTTGTCCTGGCGGATTCTTTGGTCGGCCGTCGTTCAGGAGATTTATCCTTCACCGTTTTGGCGGTCCACCAAGTATCCGGAAGTGTGCCGGTGCATCCACGATTGTCGAAACACTGTGTGTCCGTGGTGCGACGATGCGTTGACCGGCGATGATGATTTATTCTGTACTGCAGTCTAATTGGATAGTTTGGTTGGTGATTACATGCGAATGGGGTCTTTGCTCACGTCATGTCGGACTGGTTCTTCCAGCGGTACGTCACCATGCGGCGCCCTCTGCTCCGATGCCGTCGCGCTGCGAGTCCTGCGGCCCGCGCCTGCATGTCGGGACTCCTTGCTGACGCGACCACCAAAGATCGGGAACGGTTACTGACATTGCAAGGCGCGGTTCGGGAACCGTTCGCCGATCGTCGACAGCTGGCCGAGCACCACAGTGAGATTCCACTCGAGCAAGCGGCCATTCTTCCACTGTGGCAAAAGATCTCGTGGGCAGTACTAGGATGATTCTCGGACCGGAAGATCGATCAATTGCTCTGTCGGTTCGGGTTGGTAGGCCTTTCCGCCCAGTTTGTTGAGAAATGGGGCCAGCACAAAGATGAAAACGCCCACTCCGATGCAGACGGACCAGACTGCAATGAATGCAGTCTCACTGGGTATTTTCGACCCACTGATCACCATGCCGGACATGATGGCAGTGAACACCGCTCCAGCGGTTGCCCCGGCCACCGTTCGAGAGGTGTTATACAGTGCGCCCGCGATCCCGGAGTCTTGCGGACGTGCGCGTGAAATCACAAGGGCGGGAAGGAGTGCGATGAACAGCCCGACTCCGGTGCCGCCAATCAAGCCCATCGAAATGAAGCCCGTCAGACTGTGTCGAAATACGATCAACCCACCAAACCAAATGGAAATCAGAACGGCGGAAATCTGCAGTACCGCTCGAGTCCCGATTCGTTGCGCGAGGCTGTCAGCGAGCGACGATGCAATCATGAGGGCGAAGGGTACTGGGGTTATCGCTAGTCCGATGCCCATCGAGTCGAGCCCGAATCCGTACCCGACGATCTCGGGTTTGGACGCAAAATACAGTGCAGTAACGGTAGCGGCTCCGTAGAACTGCAATCCGAATAATGCTGTCAATCCTAAGAGGAATCCGACGCCTCCCTTCGTCAACAATGTCAAGTCGACCAGGGGGCTACTGATTTTCTTCTCTGTCACGACAAAGACGACAAGCAATGCCAATCCGCCGCCAATTGCCATCAGGGTTGTCGTAGAGGTCCACCCCAGCTTGCTTCCATTGCTTATTCCGACGAGGAAGGCCGCGAGGCCGGTGCCCAGCAGTGCAGCGCCCGTCCAGTCAATGGAACCTGTTGCACGCGTAGTGGTTTCGGGTACAAACATTGCAATGGTAGCAAGGCTTGCCAGCGTGAGTGCGGCAGGCAGGTAGAGGGCAATAGTCAGATTGGCATGAGTTCCGAGAATTCCGACCAGTAGGGTCCCTGCGGCTCCTCCGCCGCCTAGGCACCCGACAAGTATTCCGATTGCGCGACCCGCGCTGGCGCCCGCTCGTTCTCGGAGAATTGCGAACTCGAGTGGAAGCAGGGCCCCGAGCGTTCCTTGGATGATTCTGCCCAGCAAGAAGATTCCGAATGATGGCGCTGCCGCTGTAATGATCGTTCCGATTGTCACCGTGCCAAGCACAAACAGAACCATGCGCCGGTGGCCGTACTTGTCGCCCAGTTTGGCCAGCACGGGTACGCAGATTACGGTCGAGAGTAGGTATGAAGCCAATACCCAGTTGAGTTGTGCTGGGTTGACTGCGAGCCTCTGCCCAATTTGCGGGATGAGAGGTATGTACCACGACTGCAGCATTCCACTGGTGACTTCGGAAAATGCGAGGAATCCAACGGCTGCGAATCCTCCGACTTGGCGCGTGGATACTCCAAGATTCGACTGAATGTTCGGTTCGGTCACTGGCATCCCTTGGTGGTGTATTGGTCGCGGGTTGGGTTGTTAGGCATCGATTCTCGGGTCCTTCTCATCGGGGGTTTCGGAGCCGTTCGAATAAGAGACGACTATCGTCCGCTGAACAGTATTGAGCGGCTTTATGTGTGTCAAGACTCACAATTTATTGCCAGGAAATAGCCATCACAGCTGGTCGGGCCTCTGGTGGGCGAGTTTGTAAGCCGCGACAGATTGGCGCTTGGTTGTACATGCGGACGCGGAGTCCGGTGGTCGGTTAGGACCGCGATTTATCTTCGGGCCGCCGCTCGTCGTAGAAACTGGCGATGGCATTCAGGGGGAGCGTCTTGCGGTACCTACTTGCTTGTTCTGGGTCTCGGCTACTCGAAGTCGAACGTCTTCGTAGCAGCGGTAGTGGATGCAGGGGAAGTGTTCGACGATGATGACTAGTTCTGTCCTGCAATCCGATTGGATAGTCTGACCTGTCGGTGGTTACTGCGCTGCGACGAGAATGGTCGCGGACGAGCGTGATCGCTTCTTTCGCGCCGACGGTGGCGTGCATCCACCCGTCGAGGGAGTTCTGATCCGATGTCGGTCGTTCGGTCCACAGCGTCAGTCTGTAAATTCTTTGCCGCCGTTCACCTATATTACGTATTAGTATGTAACGTAATGAACAGGAAGTTATGGTGGGCTATCGACGCGACCGTGCGCATGACTTGTGCACGCATTTCGTCATGTGGACGCGTCGAGTAGAAGGAGAAGTGCCTGTGAAGATGGACGTCCAACTCGACGGTCGGCCAGAGGATGCGGCGCGGCGTGCACGCGAACTCGTGGAACTCGGAGTGGACGGGCTGTTCACCTTCGAAGGAGCGCACGATGTATTCGCACCGTTGGTCGCGGCTACGGCCACGGTCGAGGTCGATTTGATGACAAATGTCGCTATCGCGTTGCCCCGCAGCCCATTACATCTTGCCCACGCCGCCTACGATCTGCAGAGCCTCAGTCGCGGCCGGTTCCGTCTGGGGCTGGGCTCGCAGATCCGTCCGCATATCGAGAAGCGGTACGGGGCGAAGTGGTCGCGCCCGGCGGCCCGCATGCGTGAGGCGGTGCTGGCGATCAGGGCGATTTTCGATGCGTGGGAGGGTAATTCACGCCTACGGTTCGAGGGAGAGTTCACGTCGCACACGCTGATGCCTCCGACGTTCAATCCGGGGCCTCATCCCTTTGGGCCACCTCCGATCTGCCTAGGTGCACTCGGGCCCATCATGACTCGCACGGCGGCCGAGGTGGCAGATGCTCTGCTGGTGATGCCGTTCAACAGCGTTCGGCACTTTCGAGAGCGGACGGTACCGGCAGTGGAGGAGGGGCTGGCACGCAGCGGACGCACGCCAGGGGATCTCGCGATTTACCCGCAGGTGATCGTCGGGGTCGGCCGCACCCCGGAGGAGCTCGAAGCAGCAGCACGCGGTGTGCGCGGTCTTCTTGCCTTCTATGGTTCGACCCCTGCATACCGGCCGGTCCTCGAGGTGGAGGGATGGGCGGACCTCCAGCCGAAGCTCAACGCATTCTCCAAACAAGGGGAGTTCGCTGCGATGACGGATCTGATCGACGACAAGATGCTCACAACTCTCGCGGTGCACGGGACGCCCGAAGAGTGCGCAGCCGAGATAGTCACGCGGTTCGGGGATTGCGCCGATCGAGTGTGCTGTTACTTTCCCGGTTACGAGGTTCGCGGGCAGCACGTCGCGGAATTAGCCGCTGCGATGAAGGTGCTGGCGCCGTGAGTGATGTTCTGGTCGAAATCTCGGACGGAGTGGCACTTTTGACCCTCAATAGGCCGGAGCGGCGCAATGCATTCTCGGGCTCGATGGGGCGCATGTTGGGCGACTACTACCGCGGGCTCGACGCGGACGACGACGTCCGGGTTATCGTGCTCACCGGTACTGCGCCGGCCTTCTGCGCCGGCGCGGACCTGAGCGCGGGCAGGGATACTTTCGCTTCGCCCATCGACGACAACTTCAGTGCATCCCCGGTCGAGCCGCCCGCTTTCGATCTCCGAAAACCGGTGATTGCAGCAGTGAACGGTCACGCGATCGGAATTGGACTCACGATCGCCATGCAAACCGACATCCGCATCGTCGCCGACGACTCCAAGTATGCGATCCCGCAGGTGCGGCGCGGGGTGGTCCCGGACGCGATGTCGCACTGGACCGTGCCCCGCGCGGTGGGCATGGCCGCGGCTGCCGAAATTCTCCTGACCGGACGAACATTCGACGGACGAGAAGCGGTGCGATTGGGTCTGGCGAGCCGGAGCCTGCCAGCCGAGGAGGTGCTGCCTGCTGCGTTGGAGATGGCTCGCGACATTGCGACCAACGTGGCACCGATGTCAGCGGCGCTGAGCAAACGACTGCTGTGGGATACGGCCCGATACGGATTTACGCCGCAGCAGGTTGCCGCATATGAGACCGAACTGCACCACCGCGTCATGGGTACTGCAGACGCGGGCGAAGGAGTGCGCGCATTTCTCGAACGACGCGATCCCGAATGGGTGGCCAGTGTTACTTCGGATTGGAAGGATTTGCCTTGGAAATGAATGGTTTTGGTGCCGAGACCACCACGAACGACGTGCTCGCCGGCGTCGATCTGAGTGGTCGAACGGCGTTGGTGACCGGTGCAACGAGCGGGTTGGGGTCGGAGACCTCGCGAGCGTTGGCGGCCGCTGGGGCGACGGTTGTCCTCGCGGCACGCGACGGTGAGGCAGCGCTCACGGTGGCCGATCGGATACGTGAGGGGATCCCGCACGCCGTTCTCTCGTCCATCTCGCTCGATCTGGCCGATCTGTCGAGTATCCGTACCGCTGTCGAAGGTCTCGGTGCGCAGCCGATCGATCTGTTGATCAACAATGCCGGGGTGATGTACACACCGTTCGCGCAGACTGTCGACGGCTTCGAATTGCATTTCGGTACAAACCATCTCGGACACTTCCTGCTGACAACGGAGTTGCTGTCGAATCTGCGTCGTGCGGCTGAGCGCTCCGGGGCCGTGTCCCGGGTGGTGACCGTCTCGTCCGACGCGCATCGTGCCCACGCTGTGGATCTGGTCGACCCGAACTTCGTGGAGCGTCCGTACGACAAGTTCGTCGCCTACGCGCAATCTAAATCCGCGAATGCTCTGATGACGACCGAGTTGCGGAATCGGTACGAGGGCAGTGGGATTGCTGCTTTTTCCGTTCATCCTGGGGTGTGCGCTACCGGCTTGTCGCGGCACATGTCGCGCGAGGACTTCGCAGAGATGAAGCGGATGAGTGCGGGTAAGCCAGGTCTCCTGACTAATCTCAAGTCGATACCGGCGGCTGCGGCGACGGCGGTGTGGGCGGCGACGGCGCGTGAACTCGTTTCGGCGAATGGTGCCTATCTGGCTGATTGTGGGATCGACCGTGCGGCCGATCACGCTGCGGATCCGGTGGCAGCAGCTGCGTTGTGGGAGTTGTCCGAGCAACTTATCGGTTAGCGCGGCTGTGGACGGAGTGTTGAACTGGTCGGATTCAGTCCGCTGTATCGCCCGCCGAATACACGATCGGCGGCAGGTGTATTTGGTGACAGGTTCGCCGGACCTGGCAGGCAAGGGTCAGCCTTGAGCGATTCACGGTGCGAGTACGGCCCGCTGGTCGGCAGACAGTCGACGCAGCGTTCCGGCCTCGGGGTCGGCGAACGCGAGCTGGGTGGTGGCGGTGACTGCAGGTTTCGAGTCCGGTGCGGCGTGTGCAGAGCGGACCTCGTAGCGGATGGTGACGTCGACGGCGCGGAGCTTCTCGATCCACATGGTGATCGCCAGTGGACTGTCGGAGTGTTTGAGTGGGGTGCGGTATCGGAGTTCGGCGCCGGCAACGACGGATGGCTCGAAGATGTTCGTGATTTCGGGGCCTGCGGAGTACAGCCAGTCGATGCGGGCTTCTTCGAGGAGCGTCAGCATGCGCGCGTGGTTCACATGTTTGAAGATGTCCATGTCGGACCACCGGACGATGACGTGCGAGGTGTAGGTTCGGGCGGCGTCGTCGGTCATCGGTGGTTATCTCCTCGGGTGGTGGTGGGTCGTCATTGTCGCAGGGCGGATCGATTTCTGGTGGAGTTAGCCCCGGCTACGTGAGAAGTTCGTCCTGTTCGGTTGCTTTGTGGCTTTGGCTTTTCCGGTGGGCGGTCGAGGGCTGCGGGGCATATCGGCCGATGAAGTGAAGGTGCGATTATCCGAAGCGGATGCGGCATATGCCGCATGTTGCGGCTGTTGTCTCAGCAATTCGAGATACGGCGGGCTTCGTCGAGGCACCATGGTCGAATGACGGTTTCTCAGAACAGGTTCGCGCACGCGGCAGGTGCTGTTGCGGTTGCGACCGGAGTGAGTCGCGCGACTGGCTTCCTCCGCACACTCGCGTTGGCGGCGGTGCTGGGCACAGCGGCGGTCGGTGACGCGTACAGCGGCGCTAACAGCATGCCTAACATGGTCTATGAACTGCTCCTCGGTGGGGTGATGAGCAGTGTCCTCATCCCCGTGCTGGCGAGGGCACGGCTCCGCGGGCGAACCTATTCGCGGGTTTTCACCCAACGCCTGCTGCTGGCGACGGTTCTCGGTGCTGCTGTCGTCACCGCGATAGCGGTTGCGTGTGCCCCGTTTCTCGTTGCCGCATTGGTCTCGGATAGGGAGCAGTCGCAGTTGGCGACGATGCTGGCGTATCTGCTGTTGCCGGAGATCTTCTTCTATGCGATCGCTGCAACCGTGACAGCCGTGCTGAACGTGCGGGAGAGCTACGCGCCCGCAGCTTGGGCGTCGGCGATCAACAACCTGATCGTTCTCGCGATGGTCGCGGTTTTCGCGGCGGTACCGGGTCCGGTGACGTTGCTACCGTCGACGACGACCAGTGTGCAGGTGCTCGTCCTGGGTCTCGGAACCACGATCGGGATCGTGGGTCAGGCTGTGTGGACGGTTGCGGCGTTGCGGCGTAACGGATTCCGATGGAGTTGGCGGGTGCGTCCGGTGCCGTACACGTGGCGTCCGGTCCGCGTCGGGGCGAGGTTGCTCGGCTGGGTGTTGCTATACGTCGCGATCAGTCAGGTAGGTGTCGCAGTCGTGCTCCGAGTCGCGTTCAGCCACGGCGGAGTCTCGACCTATACGTACGCAGACCTACTGTTCCAGGTCCCGTACGGCATCCTCGGGGTGTCCTTGCTGACCGTGCTCATGCCCCGTATCTCCCGTGCTGTGGCGCTGGGGGACCGTGATGCGATGGTCGCCGACATGGGCCGCGCCGCTCGGTACTCGGTTCTCGCTCTCGTCCCTGCTGCAGTCGCGATGACTCTACTCGGGCCGATGCTCACCACGGTGATGTTCGTCGGGCGCGTCGATGTCGATGCCGCACGCACTATCGGTGTGGCGCTGGCACTGTCGGCGTTCGGGCTTCCCCCGTTCGCGTTGGTCATGCTGCAACTGCGAGTCTTCTACGCGGGAAATGACATGCGCACGCCGGCCTTGATCAACGCCGCAATGGTGCTCACGAAAGTCGCCGTCGTTGCACTCTCTGTCGCTCGTCTTCCGAACCAGACGATTGTGGTGATGCTTCCGGTCGCAAGTTCACTGTCCTACATCGTCGGTGCCGTCAGCGGGCACCTGGTGTTGCGGCACCGTTACGGCCTACTCGGCTTCCACACGGTGCTCGAAACCTTCTCTCGGGTGCTGTGGGCGTCGATAGCTGCCGGCGTGGTCTGTGTCGTCGCGGTCGGAGTGACACACCAACTGATCGGCAACCCTCGCGCGGCCGCAGCAGCAACGCTGACAGCCGTGCTCGTTCTCGGAACACCGACCTTCCTCATTGCAGCCAAAAAGATCGGAATCCCCGAAATTCGCAACGTCACGACCCTGCTCAACCGCTGAACGTGCAGCCGATAGAGGAACCTGGACTTCACTCTTTCCAGACGCCATCGGTGGGGTGTCGACCTCGAGGTCCCAGTGCGATGCTCAGCCATGAGTGACTCGATCTCGCGGAACGAAAGCGTGAAGTGGCGGTAGGGGCCATACAGGGTGCGCGACGATCTCCCTCGGAAACCGGAACCCGTTGCATGGGGACGACATCCGCAGATCATCCCAGAGCGGGCATTTTCAACAACGTGGCAGTGTCACTCGGGTGGGGAATCAGTAAGGAATTTCCGGATCAGGCCTCACGAAAGGCTTTGCTCGACGAGTAGAGGCAGCTAACGCAATTCTGCGGTCGCTGCTCGGAGCTCTGAGAAGGCAGCCCGCGTGTGCGTGATCAGTTTGCCCGGCGCGTTGTCGTCGGAAGGGCTGGACCAGCGCGAGAATCCGGTCCGGAACGCGAGCATGCCGAGTTCGGCTGCCACCTGTGCTGTTGCTTCCGCGACACCACGCCTCCGAAGTGCTTCCACTATGGCGGCGGCTAGACCGATGCTCTTCATCGCATCGCGTGTGCGCAACTCGTCGTTGGCCTCGATCGCTGCGTGGAGTCGTGGTCCAAGTTCGCGATTGAACTCCGTCATTGCGCCCGATACGGCGTCGAGACCTGCGGCGACTGCGGTCAGTGGTGTTGCATCGGCGGGGGCTGAGTCGATCCCCTCGACCAACAGGCGGCTGAGTGTTTCCTGCCCCGCAGAGAGAATTTCTCGCTTGTCGCTGAAGTGACGGAAGAACGTACTACGGGTGAGTTCGGCACGCTCGGCGATCTGGGCGACGGTCGTGTTGTCGTAGCCCTGCTCGGCGAAGAGTTCGAGAGCGGCAACGACGAGGCGCTCTCGTCCATTCGGTTTCCATCGGGCCATGCATCCATCATAGGTGTTGCGACACCTGTCGCATTACCTTACTGTGATGAGACACCTGTCCCATCACTTCTGGAGGTTGCATATGCGCGTATTCATCACCGGGGCAACAGGCCTGATCGGCTCGGCTGTCACTGCCGAACTGCTCTCCGCCGGTCACACCGTCACTGCACTCACCCGTTCCGACGCCTCGGCGGTGCGTGCCGCGTCAGCCGGTGCCGACATTCTTCGGGGAGGGCTCTCGGACCTCGAGATACTGCGCAGCGGTGCCGAACAGGCCGACGGCGTCATTCACCTCGCTTTCAGCAATGACTTCAGTTCACCCGAGACCCTTGCGCGAGGTATCGCGGAAGAGTCTGCTGCTCTCGCGACTCTCGGCGCGAGCCTCGTCGGCACTGGAAAACCGCTCGTAACCGTCTCGGGCACTCCACGTGTGTTCGGTCGCGCGTCGACTGAAGACGACCCGCTACCTACCGACGGGCCTGTCGGAGGTCGCGGCGTGTCGGTTATCCGCACTCTCGAACTGGCTTCGGAAGATGTGCGCAGCTCGGCTGTTCGGCTTCCGCGGACGGTGCACAACCAGGGAAAAGGCGGGTTCGCCGAGATTCTCACCCAGTCGGCCCGTCAGGCCGGGATCGCAGGCTATCCGGGCGACGGTGCACAGCGTTGGCCGGCCGTGCACGCACTCGACGCTGCCGTGCTCTTCCGGCTCGCGCTGGAAAAAGCGCCTGCCGGTAGTTCTTGGCACGCGGTCGCTGATGAAGGCGACACCGTTCGTGACATTGTCACGGTCATCGGGCGTCGGCTCGGCTTGCCGGTCAAATCGCTCCCGGTGGAAGATTTCGGGCCTCTGGGACCGGTCTTTGCGGCAGACCAACCTGCATCAGCCGCCCGAACCCGCGCCGAACTCGGCTGGCAGCCGACGCGGCCGAGCCTGCTCGCCGACCTGGAAAATATCGAGGCCTGAGGCCTGATCTGCCGGCGAGTGAATGGGTGTGGCGGGTCGTAAAGCCCGAGATTCCTTGCAGGGTACAAGTATCGGAGGATCTGATTGGCGGTTGCCAAACGAAATGCTCTTCAGTGCCAGCGGGTTGGGACTGCGCCATGTCGACCGGTACATATTGAAGCTCACGTGGCCAGGGAATTCGGAGAGTACGAGTGAGTGGTGGCGCGTCCTTTACCAGCCAAGGACAGGGGAGGTCGTTACTTTTGCCCTGTCCGGTGTGGTCGTGCGTGATGATCATCGATCCGGTGCCCTCCGCCAGCACAGGTGCCACCTTGTCCCACTGAGGCGAGTCGAGCCTGCCACCGGCATCGTGCACGATGGCCGGGAGGGTTCCGGGCGTGACATTGAACGCCGGTGCATGTCCGTTGTTCGAGATCATGTGCAGCGATGGTTCGTTGGGAGTTACAACTTGAATCGGATGTGTCAGCTGATCGGTCGCGAAGTAGCTAGGATCGCTGCCTTTTCTGCGCGGAGCATCGCAATGATGACCACGAGTGCTCCCGCGAACAGTGCCGCACCCACGGTGAACGCGACCGTGTAGCCGGCGAAGGTGCCGTCGAGTAGTGCCTGCTCGTGTGTCACGTCGGCGCTGGCGGTGACGTGGCGGCTCAACGCTGCTGCGTAGAGGGTATTGAGCAGTGCAACGCCTAGTGTTCCGCCGATCTGCTGGCTCGTATTGAGCACGGCGCTCGCTACACCGGCGTCGTGAGGTTCGATACCGGAGAGAGCCACTGTGGACATCGGCACGAACACGAGCCCGAGTCCTATGCCCATCATCAACTCTGATGGCAGCACCGAACCGAGATACGTCGACGAACTGTCGAGAGTGATCATCCAGGCCAACCCTACTGTCGCGGTGGCCATTCCGAAGGCCATAAGTGGTTTGGGACCGAAGCGTGGCAAGAGCGAGGAGGCGAGAGAGGCAGTGCTGATAATTCCCACGCTGAACGGCAGGAACGCAAGACCGGCCTTCAGTGGCTCGTATCCGAGGTTCACCTGTAGGTAGTAAGTGATGAACAACAACATTCCGAACATACCGGCACCGAGAAGGAATGCGGCCAAGTATGCGGCGCCGCGGTTGCGGTCGGTCACGACTCTGAGTGGGAGTAGCGGATGTGTGGTGCGCGCTTCGACGAGGACGAAGGCGATCAACGAAGCGATGCCGAAAGCCAAGGGAATGAGTGTCTGAGCAGCGAGCCAGCCGACGCCGGCCTTACCTGCTTCGGTGAAGCCGTAAACAAGTGCGACCAGTCCGACCGTGACCAGGATTGCGCCGGGAATGTCGAACCGTCGGGGTCCGTCGGCGTGGTCCTCGCGCACGGTAGTTGCTGCGAACGCCGCTGCGACGATCGCGATCGGGATGTTGACGAACAGGCACCATCGCCAGTTGGCGTATTCGGTCAGAAAGCCGCCGAGGAGGAGTCCTACGGCTCCGCCGCCTCCGGCGACGGCTCCGTATACAGCGAAAGCTTTTGCGCGTTCACGAGTTTCGACGAATGTCACCGAAATCAGGGACAATGCGGCGGGTGTAACGATGGCTGCGAAGACTCCTTGTAGAGCTCGTGCGCCGAAGAGTACGGGTGCGTTCATCGCCACGCCGCCGAGCGCGGAGGCTACGGCGAATCCGAGGAGGCCGATGATGAACATACGTTTGCGACCGAGCAGGTCAGCCACTCGCCCTCCGAGCAAGAGGAGGCCGCCGAAGGCCAGGGTGTAGGCCGTGATGACCCAGTGCCGGCCGGCGTCGGCGATCGAGAGTGCTGATTGCGCATGTGGGAGTGCGATATTCATGATCGATGCGTCGAGTACGACATCAGTGTCGAGGTGGCGATGACGATCAATGCGATCCAGCGCCGCGGATCTACCGCAGCCGACGTGGTGTCCGGCTCGGCGAGATTTGAGCTCATCGAGAATGTGCCTCTCCTGTGTTTGCGTGAACTGATTCAGGTCCGTGCGTTGTGTGTTCTAGCGGTCGACGCGGCGGAGCGCGATGACGTTGTCGGTCACGGTGGCGGTCTGCCCGCCAGGTCCTGATGCGGTTCGCTGCGCTGCTTCGACGCGTATCGGCCGCCAATGCTGGTCGTCGAGGTCGAGCTTTGTCAGGGTGTCTTGTGGTGTCGGGAACCGGGTGTCGGGGTCTTGGTTCCAGGACCAGGGGGCAGTCGAAGCATGATCGACGATCAGAAGCACACCCTGAAGTGCGACAGTCGCTGCTGCTGTGCGGAGGACCTGTTCTCTGGCGATGCCAATCGGGGTGTGAAAGTACTGTGCGGACACCAGATCGAACGACCCGTCCGGAAAAGACTGCGAAACATCATATTTCTCGAAGGTCACGTTGGCGGTGAGTCCACGTTCGACAGCTTGGGTACTGGCGCGTTCGAGCACAGTGGCTGAAACGTCGATGGCCGTGACCATCCATCCTCTGCCCGCGAGCCAGAGTGCGTCGCCGCCTTCGCCGCAGCCGATATCGAGTACCGATCCCGGAGTCAGGTCGGCGGTCATATCGGCGAGGACAGTATTGGGTAAACCCGTCCACGGCCGAATATGCTTCTGGTAGTGCGGTTCCCAAAACGACTCGGATGCATATGCGGAGTGTGGGGCGGTAGAGCTATCTTCATGCTTGGTCACTGTCATGCCTTTGGTTCGATGAAAAATCCGTGTCGTCGTTCACCGAGGACTCGTTCGCACACTTCCGCTTCCGCCGCGGCGGAGAACGCATCAGGCGCTGCGAGAGCAGTCGGGTTGGGGTCAGAGTTGGCGGCAGCGGTACCACGCTCGGCGACAGCACGACGCACGTCCTCGTCGAGGAGGTCGGCATTGATCGCCGCCGCTGCGGTAAATCCTGCTGCTGCCGAATTGATCACTCCGGCATACATATCGGTGACATTTCCAGCCACCCAGACGCCAGGCACCGCGGTAGCTCCGCTCGAATCTGCGGCGAATACGGCGCCGAGGAGCTTCTCACCCGCTCTCTGTTCGGTTGGATTGAGTCCAAGTGACTCGAGCACCGTGCAGTGCGCGAAGAACAACGGCGCAATCACCAATGCTTGGAGGGTGAGCGTGTCGCCAGAGCCCAACCGCACACCCGTCATGCGATCGTTGTCGACGAGTACGTCGGTGATGTGGCCGTCAACCACCGAGACTCCGCGGGCGGCGAGCGCTTCCCACTGCTGCTCGGTTGGCTCCGGAGCTGTGTGCAGAAACAAAGTGACGTCTTCGCTGAACTGGCGGAACATTATTGCCTGGTGAACGGCGCCTGGCCCGGTGCCGAGGACCCCGATGGCCTGGTCCCGAACTTCCCATCCGTGACAGTACGGGCAGTGCAGCACTTCACGGCCCCACCGCTCACGCAGACCAGTGATGTCGGGCAGTGTATCTGCGAGTCCGGTTGCGACCAGAAGCTTCCGGGCTGTCACCTTCTGTCCATCGGCCAATTCAACCGTGAAGGCAGTATCTCTACGCTCGGCGGCAACAGCGCTCCCGGAGATCACCGTACCGCCGTAGGACGTCAGTTCGTCTCTACCGACAGCGGTCAACTCTGTCGCGGAGATGCCGTCCCGAGTCAGGAAATTGTGCACTCCCGCAGCGGGCGCGTTGCGAGGACGTTCAGCATCGACGACGATCACCGATCGGCGTGAACGCGCCAGTGTCACCGCTGCGCTCAATCCGGCAGCGCCGCCACCGATTACTGCAACATCCCAGGTACGGGATCGATTGTTCATGTCGTGTCCGTTCATTGTGAGTACCTCCACGATGAATATGAACTGCCAACATCGTGGGTGACAAGTTCCCTTGCTGATCTGTCAAGATGTAGGCATGAACTCCGATATGAGCACCTACTTGGAGCAGACCATCAGCGCAGTCGGGCCCCGGCTTCGTGTCCTTCGCAAGCAACGCGAGACCACCCTCGCCGAACTCTCCGCAGCCACCGGGATTTCCGAGAGCACGCTGTCGCGGCTGGAGTCGGGGCAGCGTCAACCGACCCTCGAGCAATTACTCGCTCTGGCGAGGACGTACCGGATGCAGGTCGACGAACTGATCGGCGGCCCGTTGACAGGTGATCCGCGGGTTCATCTGCAGCCGGTGACCCGGTATGGGATGACATGGCTACCGCTCACTCGCCGTGCTGGAGGAGTGCAGGCACACAAGCTCATCATTCCGGCGGCGCGGTTCGGTGATACGCCGATACCTTCCTCGCACGAAGGCTACGAATGGCTGTACATACTCAACGGGCGGGTCCGACTCGTTCTCGGAGACCAAGATCTAGTCCTGCGCCCCGGCGAAGCAGCTGAATTCGATACCCATGTCCCACACTGGTTTTCTACCGCAGATGACGCATCCGCTGAGCTGATCATTCTTTTCGGCCAGCAAGGTGAGCGTGCACATCTTCGTGCCCGGTCGGAGCAATGACGACACTTTGGCGGGAAACCGATTATCGAACACCCCATCAACGCATTGGGAGGGCACATGAACACCTACGCTGCCGAGGTCCGGGCCGCTGTCGGGTTCGAGTTCGCGCATGAGACTTTCACCGCGGCGGTTGATGCCCCGAAGAGCTCTATCAAGCTAGCTGAACACAGCTGGGAGTCAACAGAATTCGGGCATGCAGGCGTCGGTGCACAGTCGACAACTTTGTCCGGAGTAGGCAGACGGTCAAGGGGTATCGGGAGGGATTTGCGGTACTGCGGCACGGGTGTCTTTCGGCTGCAGCTGATTTGAGAGGTCGAGGGTCCGGAAGTGTCGCGGGTTGGTGGGGTGAGGGCGTGCTAGTTCGCATCAGGCACGTCGTTGGAAGCCGTTGACGGAGTTTCCGGAATCCGGATCATCCGGAACGAATTGAACACCCCGATGAGGCCGGCGAGGAGGGGAATGAGCAGTGCAACCTGAAGCGCGAGAGGTCGTGTGTCGGTATTGATTCGGATGATCTCGTTCTGAATCTCCGGGGACTGGTTGACGAGTAGTTGTTGGATTTGGGTGTTGCTCATGACTTCGGCGTCGTCCTCGAGGACTTGCGCCACCTGCTGCTGCTCCGCCTGGGGGAGCACGGTGCTCGATTGCGCCATCGTGGTGAAAGTGATGGACAGTGTCGCCAACATGATGGCTCCGGCGAATGCCAACCCGAATGACAATCCGAAGGACCCGGCCGCAGAATTGACGCCGGCAGCTTCGCTGATCCGCTGCTCCTCGATCGGGGCGAGTGTGTAGTTGTTGAGTTGAGAGACCAACAATCCCAACCCTGACCCAGCGATCAGCAGGGGGATTACCAGGCCCCAGCCGAACTCTGCCCGTGGCACGATCGGGATCAACGCCACGATTCCGATCGTGAGCAGTACAAATCCCCACCTGATGATTTTGCTCGGGCGCCGATCACCCGCCTTCTTCGCCGCAAGTAACGCCACTGCGAACATACTCAGGGAGAGGGGCGCGAGTGATAAACCTGCTTGCATTGCGTTGTATTCGAGCACCATTTGCAGGTAGATCGGCAGTGCGATCATCGTGCCGCCCAGGGCGATCTGTTGGAGCATCTGTCCGGAGATGCCCAGCCGGAAGATCTTGGAGCGGAACAATTCCGGATCCAGCAGTGTCGGCCGTCCTCGATGTTTGCGTCGCACGAGCCAGTACGCCAACCCTGCCAGTGCAATCGCCCCGATCGCCAGCAGCGCACCAACGGCTTCACCGCCTTCCTGCCAGACCAGGATTCCCAACACGATCCCGCCCATACCCAGCACGGACAGGACCGCACCCACCAGGTCGACCCCTCGAGGGCCGGTGTACGGCACATCGCGAACCAGTTTGATGCCGGAGAGGACGACCGCGATAACGACGACCTCGAGCACGAAACCGACGCGCCACGAGAGATAGGTGGTGATGAATCCTCCGAGTAGCGGTCCGACCGCGGCGGCAATCGCTGCCGCTGCGCCGACCAGGGCGTAGACCTTCTTCTGCTCTGCTCCTTCGAAGTTGCCGTGGATGAGGGATTGCATTGCGGGCAGTAGGAGGGAGGCGCCGATCCCGCCGAGTACGGCCCAGAAGATGACGATCGCGGTCAGGGACTGTGCGAACGCCATTGCCGAGGCACCGATTGCGTAGCCGAGGAGGCCCAGCGCGTACGCGCGTTTACGTCCGATGAGATCGCCGACCTTGCCGCCGATCAAAATGAATGCCGCGGATACCAGTGCTTCGAGTGCGATTGCTGCCTGGACGCCGCTGACTGTCGTGTCGAGGTCGCGCACCACAGAGGAGATCGAGACATTCATCAGTGATGTGTCGACGACGAGAACGAACATCGCCATCGCGAGAAGGAGTGCGAGTAGGCGTGGCGGACCCACCGCCTGCTCGGCGGAATTGTCGGTGGTCGGTTTTTCAGTCATGACGGATCTGCTGCCTCCGTAGTTACGACGCTCTCCCGATAGTGTGTTCCACCTCGTGACGAGTCCAACCTGCGCTCGTCACGAGGCGTCCGCTGAACGAAAGTTGCGCGGGCAGCGCGTCGGTCGGTCCGTAGCGTCACGTCCACCTCCTGGTCGCGCACCCGTCCGGTTCAAGGGGCTCTGGACGGGAATGTGTTAGGAGTGGACGGGTTTCGAGCTCGATGTCCATCCCGCATCACGAGTTTCTCATGTGTGGTGCGCCCTATCCAGAGTTCGAGACTCGAGATTCAGTGCTCAGGTCGGCGAGGTGAGCTACAACCTTATCGATTCGTCACTCGCGCCTGAATACCTTCCGACTGAATATCGATCGGCTATTCACAAGGTAATTCTTGGTCGAGTGCCGTATGAGGTTGTCGAATTCGCGCCGAGCGATTTGCGGACCGAACAGCGGGTATCCAGGTGGTATGACCCTGGCACCCGACCGATTTGTACGTGAGACCTCGAGGGGCGGCTATGTCCGAGAAGATAATGGTCCAGCAACGTGTGGCAAAGGGAGCGACGATGGGCGGGGCGGTTCTTCTCGTCACCGTCGGCGTGCTCGAGTTCTTACAAGGTATCTCCGCGATAAAGAAGGACGAGGTGTTCGTCGTCGGTCCCGAGTACGCCTACCAATTCGACCTCACTGTGTGGGGATGGATCCATCTTGTACTCGGTGTCGTCGTCGCAGTGGTCGGCGTTACGTTGTTCACCGGGTCGATCTGGTCTCGCGTGGGTGCTCTTGTGATCTGCGGTGTGTCGATTCTCGTCAATTTCCTGTGGTTGCCCTACTACCCGTGGTGGGCGACGACGATCATCGCGCTCAACGTGTTCGTGATCTGGGCGGTCACGACATGGAATCGCGAGATCATCTAGGCCGCAACGCGTATACACCTCGTTTGGCTGTACACGGGTCGGACAGAAGCAGAACCAGCCGACTGCCCGCAGTGCAGGCGTTTGGGGAGCGGATTCCGAAGCTGCTGCCCAACATCCGATCTCGATGCGCGCTCCGATCAGCGTGCCGACCACCGCATGCAGGCCCGGCACGCCGTGTAGTTGCCGTCGTACAGTCACGCTGTGGGACTCGGATGACCCGGATCTGCGGATGCCGTACCAGCATGGCGGCCTGGAGCGAAAGGCGTCGTATTTCCGCAGGGTCGGTATTGAAAGCCTGTTTGCCGATCTGAAGAGCAATGGGATGAGGATGCACTGCGGCTTCTTTCGCTGGTTCGGGCTGCGTGGTTACGCCCTCTTGATCGGGTTCACCCTCGCGGCGTTGAACATTCCCTTTCTCCGCGACTGATATAACCGGCGTGAGAGTCTCGATCCGTAGGGAAGATTCGTCGGGGGACCGGAACCGGAGCGCATTGCCCCGCGTTGTCGGCACGGCTTCGCATCGAAGCCCCAACGCCGGCCAACGGTCGCTGATCCCGACCGATAACTACCCCTGCTCCGGCAGCGGAATCCACGGATTCCGCTAGCCGATCTCGGCTGCAGACGCCTAGATCACCGCAGTTGTCTCTCCCGAGGTTCCGAGAGCCCGCAGTGCTCGTCGAAGATCCGGCGAAATCGGCCTCACGACGCCTGATCAAACAGAAATCGTGTATCGGAAGGATTTGAGGATCTAATAGGTGAACTCAACAGCGATTGATGGGTGAACACCCCAGGAAGTCGATGACGGGAATCGAACCCGCGTATTCAGATTGGGAACGTGATTGAAGGCGGTGCTACTGGTTGCAGTGTCGAACATGCGTTGCACGGTGCGGCTCGAAGCGACACTCAGGCTGCTCGACGACCTCAGTGCCGGCCGATAGCTACGCCGCCCGATATCGCGACCGAGCCAAATTCATTCTACCGAGGTCCCGGGCAACTGGAACACCCGTCGGAGTCATGTCCGGCTCTCGGTACGTTCGACCGCTTGGTGATCACCGGCTCCTGAGAACGTCGTCAACGACTTTGGTCATGTTCTCTCCAAAGGCCTTCTGAGAGAAGCCTTCGGCCCACGAGCGAATTATCTTCGCATCGAAGTCGTTTGGCTCGAATGTCTCCATTGCTTCTGCAAGACCGCTGATCACCTTCGTGTCGTGGCCAGGGGACACAAGAACACCGGACTTGCCTGGGAGAACTGTGTCGAGTGCTCCGCCTTCGCCCAAAGCGATCACGGGGGTTCCGGTTGCCATCGCCTCGACCGGGACGATGCCGAAGTCCTCGACCCCGGGCATCAGGAGGGCTCGCGCCCGCCGGTAAAGATCCAGTAGTTGATCGTGGGGGACTCGCCCGACAAAAACCGTGTCCTCGGCGGCCAATTCCTTGCAGAGGTCCATCCATCGGCCATCGCCCACAACGACGAGTCGCTTACCCGCCTGTCGTGCGGCTCTTATCGCAAGGTCTGGCCGTTTGTAAGGCACCAAGCGGCCGGCGAGAAGAAAGAAATCCTCCCGTTCGATCGAGAAATCAGGGGTGAATCCATGGGTGTCCACGGGTGGATGCACTACCACTGCTTCTCGACCCCACCAGCGTTGAATCCGGTCGGCAACCTCGGTCGAGTTCGCGACTACCTGGTCGAGCCGACTCACAGCTTTCAACTCGCCCCGACGCGCTACTCGCGCCAGTGCTGCGAGCACGGCTGCGCCGGCCGCGCCACCCGACTCTTGCGCCCGAAAGGCGGGATCCCAGGCCCAGCGCGCTGGACTGTGTACGTATGCGATCACCGGCGCATCGGTGGCGAAGGCTGCCTGCGTGGCAAAGGCATGATGGCTCACCACCACCGCATCGACCTCTCCCAGTTTCATGCCGCGAAAAGCGCTGGGCAGCAGCGGCATCAACGGTGCATATGAAGACCTTCCCAGCATCCGGTAGGCGCCGTCGACCCATGTCGTCACAGGAGGGGACGAAAGTCCGGCAGGTATGCCTGCAGGTCGGGCAAGAGGCACGTGGACGGCGGCTTGCGGCCAGGTCAAGGACAGTTGCTCAACCACATGTTCGGAACCCGCGATCTCAGTGAATCGCTCGTGCACTATCGCTAATTTGGGTTCGTTCATGGTTGCTTCGAGACTCCCGCGACGTGTGACAGTTATTTGGTGTGTGCCCTTATTATCTGGCGATCCGGCTGATCGAGCTTTGTTGATACCCAGCCGAAGTCGACCTTTGCTGCCGTGAATGCACCTGAAACTACTGGTGATCCGACAAAATCAGTTCCTTCGTGCCGAAGGTACCATTTCATCTGCGAAGTCGGACATTTGACAGGGCATCATTATCTCCATCAAATTGACGGACCTGCAACAATTCACTTATGGATACTCCCCGTGCCGGTCAGGCGAGCCGTGATGGCGAGTCGGTTGATCTGTTGTTCGATGCCCGACATATTCGTCAGAGTGGTATCGGCACCTACATCAGGACCCAAATTCCTGTGCTCGAGCAGGTGCTGAAAGAACGTGGATTCAGGCTGGCCGTCCTCGCCGACCGAAACGCGGCACCTGACACCAGCGAAGAAACCCGTGTGATTTTCGCGGATCCCGCCGAGGCCCGAATGTATTCAATGCGTGAACAGCGCGTGTGGCGTCACGCATTGTCGGCAACCCGTCCGCAGGCACTGTGGGTTCCGCACTACCCCTTTCCTTTTGCACTAACGTCTCCTCGTAATCGGGACGTTCGATACTTCTCCACGGTGCATGACACCCTCCATGTCGAAGACAAAAAGCTGAGCGACCAGAATCGCGCCAAGAACGCGTACGCGTGGACGATGCTGAAACTCAGCGCGCGACGGGCCGCAACGATTTTCACCCCGTCCCAGGCCACCGCCCGTTCCATGGCTGCAATCGCACCCTCATCCGAGGTGCTGGTGACGCCGATCCCAGTAGACGACGTGTGGTTCTCTGAAGCCGACCCGGCGTCGTCGCCAATTCAACGCCCCTACATTTTGTATGTCGGCAATATCAAGCGGCACAAGAACTTGCCGGTACTTCTGGATGCATTTGCGACGATCTCGGATTCCATCCCACACACACTGGTGATAGCTGGTGGCGATGAGTCACTCAGGACACTCGACGACCGAATCAACCAGCTTGTGGCAGGCCTGGGTGAACGTGTGCAGCTAACGGGCAGACTTCCGTTCGACAGTCTGCGTGCTCTGGTGGCTCAGGCGGACTTATTGGTTATGCCTTCACTTTTCGAAGGTGCCGGTCTTCCGCCGCTCGAGGCAATGGCGTCCGGTACCGCGGTTCTGGCGTCTGACATCGCGGTGTTGAGGGAAACGTGCGGAGACGGCGCAGAGTATTTTGATCCGCATGATTCCGAAGCCTTGGCCGAACTCGTGAAGAAGTACTGTGACGACGAAGCCGCCAGGGCGTCGCTGAGTCAGCGCGGAGAGTTGCATGTCAAGCGGCGCCAGTCCGAGATCGTGTCAACAGCTACTGCCGAGAAGATATGTTCCTTCCTGAGTGAGGTACCCATTGGCTAACTGGTCGTCGGCGCTGTCGCGCCGCAAATTTCTCGGAATGTTCCCGGCAGCGTTGGCTCTGCCTGCCGCTCTGCCTGAATCCTTCAACGCCGTTCGCCGCGTCGAGGGCGGCGGTGACGTCATCGATGTTCGCGATTTCGGTGCGGTTGGTGATGGGACACAGGATGACTCGATTGCCATTCGCAATGCCGTTGCCGAACTGAAATCCGGAGACGTCTTACTTTTTCCGTCCGGCCAGTACCGCTTTACTCAGCGTCATCCAGCAGGCGGCGCTGCTATCTCGATAGTGGGGATCTCTGACGTTTCGATCGACTTCGACTCCGGTGCCGAACTTCTGATGGACAACCTGGACGACAACGGCGCCGGCACGAGCCATGGCATCGTGCTGCGTGGTCCGCTGGAGCGTGTGTCTCTTCACAACGTGGCAGTGCGGTGGGCAAGCCAGCCGACGCTGCGGTCGATGGGCGACGGAATCCGAGTCGTGGGATATGCATCGGACACGTCGGCAGTGCCCGATGGTTGGACCGGACCCGGCAGGCCGGTTAGTTGGGTGACATTGAGCGACTGCAGAGTCGAGTCGAGTCCGCAGGCAGGTGTGATCATGATGGGCGTTTCCGACATCACTGTTGACGGACTTCACGTCGAGAACACCATGGCCGACGGACTCCATTTCAACGCGTGCCGACGTGGAACCGTCGAAAGGTATTCAGCAACAAACACTGGTGACGACGGTTTGGCACTGGTGACTTACTACTCTCCAGAAGCCCAGTTCGACAGCGCTTCCGAGACCTTTTCCTTCCCGGCGTTGACCGAGTGGTCGAACACCGACTTCGATGTCACCGACGTCCAAGTGTCGGGCGGTGCGGCAAACGGAGTGCGTTTGGCGGGGGTCAATCGATCAACGGTAGCTGCCGTACTGGTCGACGGAGTATCAAACGGAGCAGGTGTCATGGTCGACTCGGCATCGCCGGACTCGGGCGCCGGGTGGCATTATGTGGCATCGCGCGGTGTGCAGTTGGATGGGATCACCGTTGAGGACTCTCACACAGGGCTGCACGTACTCGCAAGACCGAATGGGTCGACTGGCGACACTTTCAGCCGATTCGACCTAGAGGTAGCGGGCGTTGCCGTTAACAACTGTCTTTACTGGTCGGTTCTCGTGGAATCTATTGCAACCCCGCCGGTTACCGGGATTTCGCTGAGCGATTGCACGGTGATCGACACCGAAATAGGTCCAGGTACCGGAGCTGTCGGGCTCCAGAGGACCCAAGATGTTTCACTGGGAACCGTCTCCATCACGACGGCGAAGTCTGCGGTGGCGTTCTCCGCCGACAACTCGGCACAGTTCACGGTAGATCAGCTCAACGTGACCGTGACGGGTCCGCCGCTCGGTTCCGAAGCCGGCGGACCATTCGCCGTGTTCCAGGGCTCATCCGGGACAGTGGTTGCTGCGGATTTGGTTTGGGAGCAAGCACCCTCGTCGTGGCTACCTGTTTTGATCTTCAGTGACAGTTGTGTCGGTGGCACGCCTACGAACCCGGAAGTGAGCGTGGGTACCGTGACAACCACCCCGACGAAGGGAGAGCCGGTCTTCGTCGCCTGCCGATGACGAACTCGATGCCGATCGGTTTTCTGTCAGACGTTTGTTTTGACCGGGCGGGACTCGCGTGTGAGCAGCTTTGCCGCTGACAATCGTGCGCCGCGTTTGCGTGCGCTGCGTGCCAGTGGCCTCGGGGAGTCATTGAGTACAACGCCCCAGACTCGTAATTCGGCCCACGACAAACGTTCGATGACAGCACCCAGTTCGGCGTACCTCGTATGGTCAGATCGCGCCACCAGCAGGACACCGTCGGCCCAGCGTCCCAGCACAAGGGCGTCGGATCGGTCAGCCATCGGTGCGGTATCGACGATGACGTAGTTTGCGCGAGCAGCAAGATCTGCGAGTCCGTTGCGCATCCGAGTGCTCCCGAGTAGTTCGGACTTGCCGGGCGCGGTGCGTCCCGCCGGGATGAACGAAAGCTTCGGATGCCAACTCGCAGAGATGTATCGGTCGATGTCGTCACCATTGAGTAAATAATCGATCAACCCGGCTGGTGATGCGTTCTTTTCATGATCAGAACCATGGCGTCCGGAGCGCACGTTCGCTTCGTCTCTTCCTGCGGCATCGACGAATACGACCTCATTGCCGCTCTCAGCGAGAGCGATTGCGAGGTTCAGCGCGACCGCTGTCTTACCGTCGCCGGTGACTGCACTCGAAACGATGATGGTTCGGCATTCGCCCCGACCGGGTTCGTGGTCGGCGATCACGGTGCGGAGACGGCGGAATGCCTCTGCGGCAGGGCTCTCCCTCGAGAAGTCGACAACACCGGTTTCCAGCGCTTTGTCCGCAGGAATGGCGGCCAGCACCGGCCCGGACAGAAACTTGCCGAGTGCGGCGACATCCTGAATTTTCCGGCTCATCTGACTGCGCAGATATGCGTAGAGCAACCCCACCAAAAGCCCGGCGATCACACCGAGTGCGGTATTGCGCACATACTGCGGTCCGCCCTCAGCGTCGTCGGGCACCGCCGGGCTGATCACCGACAATCGCACTGGGTCCGGAACCACGGTTTCCGACTGATCCGGTGCCGGTTGTGCAGGTGTGCTCCCGTCCAAAACAGCAACGGCACCGGGAAGTGCTTGCGCTAGAGCATTAGCGAGCTCCGCCGAGGTATCGGCGTCCTCCGCGCGCACGGTCACCGTCAGGATCGCGCTTCCGACATTGGCACTGGCCGTGGTCATTTCGCGCACGTCAGAGTTCGACATCTCCAATCCGGTGTTTGCCAGAGCGGTTTCGATGAGGAAGTCGGAGCTCAGCAACTTCGTGTACGCCTCAGTACGCTGACGACTTGTACCGTCGGTGTCGCCGAAGTGAGGCGTCTGGTAGATCACCGCGGAAGATTCGTAGCTCGGCGACTGCACACTGGTCAAGATCGCTCCCAGGAAGCCCCCGAACAGTGCGCACACAAGCAGGATGATCCATCGATTGCGAACTGCGCCAACCGCTGAGCGGAGCCATTCGTTGCCCACATTGCCCGGCCGATATGTGGTCCCTGCAAACTTGTCAGTCACTTGACTTCACATTTCCTCTCGAAACCATGTCTTCCAGTTTGGTGGGAGACTGCCCTCGTGCCGCCACGAACACGCAGACGAGCGTCAGGAGGACCAGGAAAACGGTAATTCCTTGCGTAAGCAGCTGAATCCGCCATACCTCGGCAAAACAGTATGCGATAACTCCTGCCGATCCGGCGATCACTGGACCATATGTCAGGAACCGACCGAAAACGTAACCGGCCAGCGGGAACAGCAGGAGCGTGTATAGCCACCCCCACGCTCCGAAATCCGTATAGATGTCAGCGAATTCAGAGTTAGTTGTGAAATTCGGTGCAAACGAGACCGAAAAATCGTAGGAGTCTGCGCCGAGCGACTCCTTTGCTCTGACCTCATGTGCCGGAACCAGAAAGCTGGGCAGCGCCGCCGACACGGAGGCGACGACACTCCCTGGCTTGTCGAAAGTGCCGCGCATGATCGCATCTGACACGCCCGTGGACACCTGAGCCGGCACAGCGAGATAGGCGCCGGACTGATAGAGATTCATCGCGATCGGGTTCGATACTCCCGCATCGCGGTAGTAGTTGCCGTTCCGGACATAGTTGAGCGCCGTGAGCATCAGGAACATGATCACTACAGCGGTGATGATGTGCCAGGGCCGCAGAGATTTACGGTCCGCGCCCACGGATTTGCGGGGCACCGCTGTCTGTAAGACGACGTACACCACGACCGCCATCAGTAGCGAGAGGCGGGACGCGACCATCGAGTTTGCCACCAGGAGAAGAACGGCCCACAGTACGAATCCAGGATGGAGCACCTTTTTTCGCCAGAGGTAAACGCTGATGGGTGCCGCCAGGATGGTCGCGTATCGAAGCGTCGCGATTCCGGCCGAGTCGGGTAGTGCCTCCGTGAAGGCGTTCCCGGTCTGGGTGGTCAAGGCGTCGACAATGGATGTCGCCGCAGTAATTCGGTAGTACGCATACGCCACGCCGATCGTGGACACTGCGAGGATGAGGAAAAAGTAGCGCCGTTCGAAGTTCGTGCTGGTTGTTCGCTCGACGAACTCCCGTGTCGGCGTTGTGCCCAGTCCCAATCTCCAGCCGACCGTTGCGAGCACCACAACCATGCCGTACCAAACCGCAAGCAACGTCACGCCGGCAATGGTGAAAGGGGCAGGTTGGAGGAATCCACGCAAATTCAGCAGTGAGCCGGCCGGACACTTACCGGCCGAACACCAACCGATCAGGGACGCCCATGCAGTGAACGATCCCAGGACGGGTAACAGGATTAGGACGGCCGGAGCCAGCCACCATGTCGGTGTATTGCGTGGGGGCGAATCCACGCCGGCCGCTCTCGGCGAGAAATCAAAATGCATGTGTGTCTTGGTGCTTCATAGCGCAATTATTCCGCGGCCTGACGGGAATGAAACTTTGACGAGGGGGAAAGGATCTCGAATCACACATCGCTGAGTTCCCTCCTCGTAAGTGGCTCGATCTCAGCGAGCACGGCAGCTGATCCGTGGCATACACTACTACAGGTGGAGTGTGCATTACGGGACGGAAGTGCGGATGCGCACTGGCCACCGGGAATCGACCTGATCCAATTGGATGCCAACGCGATTGATTTTGGGTTGCCACGTTACGGAGCAGTTATCGCCATCAATTTCGAAGAATCGACGATGTGTGCCGTGCCATTAGAGGCAGGGGAGTGACGCGCGTTCAGTCAGTGCTGAACGTGAAGCGCGTTGAACCACTGGTACAAATCGTCGCGGGGTTGGCACTTAATGCCTTCCCGGCAATTTTCATCGCAGTATTCGCACGCGTTGCACCCATCGAACAACAAGGCCTCCTTGCTGTTTCGCTGGCGATCGGAACATACGTGGCGCAGTTGCTGTCAGCGTTCGTGGTCGAGTCCCGCCTTGCCACTCCAGAAGCCGATCACAAGGTATCCATGCCCTGGTGGATTGCATTGCTGAGCCTGATATCCGGGACTCTCCTCATCGTGAGTCCAGCGGTACCGCCGACGCCCATCACGCTGATCGGAGTACTGGGACTGTCGTCAGGCTTACTGATGGCCCGCACTATTGGAGTAGTGCGGGGCAGGTGGAAGCTGGAATCTGTTGCTGCTTCGGTCCTCATGGTGGGATGCCTGTGCGCATTGGTCCTTGCCGTGTACGACAATTCCAACTGCGTCAGAGTTCTTGCAGCGGGCGCTCTTTTGGCCATTCTCATCAGATGCTGGCCGCTGCCTGCTCATCGAGATTTGGGCTTCCCGCCTGACCTGACCAAGGCTGCGTGGGTCACCGGCGAAACCGCGACAGTCGGTATGGTCCAGCCGGCATTGGCTTCTTTCATCCTGGCCGTTCTCGGACCGTCCGCTGCTGTCGGATTCCGGGTTGTGTCAACCATTTCAGGGATTCTCGAACCGATTCTCGCCTACGGCCGAGTACGCCAACTCGCGCACGGACACAAAGGTGAGGTGGCTAATGTTGCGATGATCATTGTGGTCGGAACAGTGGCGATCTTCGCTTCTGCCTATCTGGGTGTGTGGAGCCTGATTTTCGGCCCTGCTTGGAACAGTTCACTGTATGTCGCTCTGGCAGTTGCCTGTGCGTGGAAGTTGTGCATGTTGGTGACAACCATCCCTTTTGCGGCTCTGCGCCGGGCGGGGCGCACAAAAATGGTGTTCTGGCTCAGGGCGGCGAACACTGCTCTTTACGTGGCGCTCGGACTGACTTTCTTGTTCAGTTTCCATTCCAGCACTGCAGTATTTCTTTCGTTTGTCATCACCGAGGTGCTCATGTTCGTGCCCTATCACGTGGCAGCGGCGAGGTTAGCGCCGGAATACAACTCGGTCTTCCTCAGCGGGAAGCGAGCGAACAGACTCGCGTCCGAGAAAGCATGAAGACTGCGCCGACCGTCATTCGGCCTGTTTGAAAACTGCCAGCACGGTCAGCATCAAAATCTTGATATCCAGCCACAGAGACCAGTTCTCGATGTAGTAGTTGTCCCATTCGGCGCGGTCGGCGATGGAAGTCTGTCCGCGTAAGCCGTTGACCTGAGCCCAACCCGTGACGCCCGCCTTGACCCGGTGTCGCTCACCGTAGCGGCGGATCTGCGCCTCGAAAAGGGTTACGAACTCTGGACGTTCGGGACGGGGTCCGACCAGACTCATGTCACCCCGGAGAACATTGAGCAGCTGGGGGAGTTCGTCCATCGACGTCGACCGCATAAGTTTTCCGATCCGGGTCCGTCGATCGGTTCCCTCGACGCCGCCCGGTGCGCTACCGGTTTTCGGAACAAACGTCACGTGGTCAGGATCGGGTAGCCGCATCGAACGAAACTTGAGGCAGCCGAAGATCTGGCCGTTGCGCCCCACCCGCTCTTGAGCAAAGAATATCGGTCCCGGCGAACTCCAGCGCACCAAGAGCATGAGGGTGAGGAAGAGGGGGGACAGCACGAGAAGGATGCAGCCGGCGACGATTCTGTCGCTGATGTGTTTGACCCGGAACTGCCAGCCTCGGGGATTGGTGTGAGGCACTGACAACAAGGGCATGCCGCCGATGTGGTCGATGAGGCTCTTCGAGCCGATCACCTCATACATGCGTGGCACCACCCATACCCGAAGTCCGTGGCGGTGGGCGATGCGGACCGCTCCGGTCAGCAGCTCACCGTGAACTCTCGTGAATGCGATGACCAGGCGTTCGGCCTGGGTTTCGGCAATGACGGACTCCAGTCGATCAACAGCGCCCAGGTACGGCACCTGGTCGGCCTCCGTCCCCTGGTCACTGCGTATGGGGGACTCGTCCGACAGCACTCCGACTGGGTTCATGCCGTGTTCAGGAGCCGCGATCATCCGAGCGATCACGTGCTGGGTGAGCTGTCCGGATCCGATGACCAACGTGGGGGACACGAGATGGGAGTTCTGTTGCAGGCGTCGTTGGACCACCACGCGAACCAGACGGCCGAATGGAATCAGGATGCTCGCGCACACCCACAGTTTGGTCACGGCAGCACCGGGGCGATCGGTGATCCCGAACAGGACCAGCGCGCACAGCAGCAGCATTGCTGCGATCGAGCCAGAGGACAGGATCCCGTAGAACTCGTCGAGGAATCGGCGGTTGAGCGAGCGGCGATACAACGACCGCGCGCCCATGACGATTACGACCAGGGGAACAAAGAGTGCGAAGCACCACATGGGTGGATGAACCAAAACTGATGTGAGCGCCCACCACCATGCGAGTGCCACCGCGATCGTCGCCGACAACACATCGATGGAAACACTGACGATGGTGCTCAGCGGATCGGTCCGAATGAGCTGCCCGAATGTTTTACGAGAATTCGAAGAAGTAGGTGGGGGGCCTCCGGGGGCGGTCGAAGTCTCGACCTCCAACAATTGCGGCAATTCCCACTCCATCCACGACAATCCCGAATTAATCAGACAATTCGTACATTCACCATTAATCGCATTCTATAGGGGGCCTAACGATATTTGCCGTAGCAACTCGCGCTTGGTTTGAATGCGACTCGGCGTCACAGTCAGCAATCGAAGATACTCGGCAGCGGTATTTTTATTTGTCGAAGATTACGTTTTGGACGACGTCGGCAAGGTCGGTCATGATCTGGACCTCACCACTCGACCAATGATGCGGTTGGCTGTCCCACGCGCACAGCGTCCCTACGGGATGACCTGCGTCGTCGATGATCGGGATGCCGATGTAAGCGCCCACTACGCCGCTTTGGGCGGCCGAATGATCCCTGAGTACCGGGTGGTCGGCGATGTCGTCGATTATGAGTGGGGAACCGCTCACGACTGTGTAGACGCAGAGTGAGTCGGGGAGGGGATGGGTCCGTTGTTCCCCGGTGTCGCCTGAGCGGGAGGCGATCGCGGCGTTGACTTGCTCGACGTCGGTGATCATGTTCAGTGCAGCGTTCGGGATCCCGACCGCGTCGATGGTCAATCCGACAATCTGATCGACTTCGGGATGTGGCCCGGGCTCGAGAAGTCCGGTGTCATAGACGGCACGCAACCGGGCGCTGTCGTTGAGCGCCGACCACACGTGCGACTGCTCGCCGCTGACAGCGGCCCGCAACCCTTCGAAGACGGCGACAAGCGCGGGATCCGTATACGCCTCGTTGATCGCAGAGAACGGGTCGCGAGTGGCAGGTTCGGCATTATCCGCGGCCGTCTCCTCGCGTTGATCCGCGCTGTCGTCGCTTGCATTATCGGAACTTGTTGCGTCTGTCGGACTCGGTGGTGTCATATCTCTTTCCTGGTGAATCGGTAGCAACATACTGTATTACCGCGATTGGTCCGCTCGGCGCCGCATCTCCAATATCCATACCTCATGCTGATGTATTTATGAATATTGGTGATGCGGACCGAAGTAGGCGGACTGCTCTCGGTGCCAGAATGGGAATTTTGACATTGCATTCTAGGGCCGAAAGTCCCGCCTTACGGCTAACCGTAATGTTTCGCAGTCGTAGAGGGAAGATGTCGCCGGATTTGGCGTTGCCAAGGCTTTCGATTTCTCAGGTGGTTTGAGAGCAGATCGAGCCGGACCTGACTATGCGGCATTCCAGGGCTCGAAACATCTTGGTGTGCAGGCGAATCTGAGGCCGGATGAGGCTTGTTTCTTCCATGCACTGTGTCTGCGTCTGGCGGCTAGTGCGTGGCGTCGACAGTTCAGGGAGGAACATTGGCCCCTTGGTGGAGCCGATGACGGGAATCGAACCCGCGTATTCAGCTTGGGAAGCTGATGTTCTACCATTGAACTACATCGGCGTCGCAGCCGGTCGGAGGGGTTTTCGCCCCCGATCAACGTGCTTTCCGAAGGTTATCAGACACCATTTCCGATGTGTGGGAGCCCCGCCCGGCAACTCGTACCGGCGCTCGATTTCTCGGCACACAAGATCCCGAGCTGTTCGTCACAGCATTGTCCGATCTGCCTGGTGATTGGTCTGCGCTGAAGTGGTGACCCGGTAACCTCTACCTGTGCTGCTCTCCGATCGTGACATCCGTGCCGAAATTTCAGTTGGACGCCTGGGCATCGACCCGTTCGACGATTCGATGGTCCAACCGTCGAGCGTCGACGTGCGCCTGGATGGTTTGTTTCGGGTTTTCAACAACACGCGATACACGCACATCGATCCGGCGCAGCGTCAGGATGAGCTGACGAGCCTGGTCGAGCCCGCTGAGGGTGAGCCGTTTGTGCTGCACCCGGGTGAGTTTGTCCTCGGTTCGACGCTCGAAGTGTGCTCGCTGCCCAACGACCTTGCGGGCCGTTTGGAAGGCAAGTCGAGCTTGGGCCGTCTGGGTCTGCTGACTCACTCGACTGCTGGGTTCATCGATCCGGGATTCAGCGGCCACATCACGTTGGAACTGTCGAACGTCGCGAATCTTCCGATCACGCTGTGGCCGGGAATGAAGATCGGTCAGCTCTGCCTGCTCAAGCTGTCGAGCGCTGCAGAGTTCCCGTACGGAAGTTCCGAGGCCGGTTCCAAGTACCAGGGCCAGCGTGGTCCGACGCCGTCGAAGGCGTACCTGAACTTCAACCGGGGCTGACGGAAGCCGCTCGTATGACCGCGTTGTTCTACGGCATGGTTTTCATGAACCTGCTGTTTGTGACCAGCACGGTGTGTTTGGTCAAGCCTTCGCGGATCAGCGCGATTGCTACGGCGTTTGCCGCGCTGATGTGGTTGCTGCTCAACGGCCCACTCGAAGGGCAAGTGTTGTGGACGCTGACTCCGGAGAACGGCCTCACCGTGTCGGATTTGTTCTCATTCGTGGCGTTCGGCATTGCGGCACGAGGATGGTTTGTGGCGGGTGGTCGCAGGCGCGGGAATCGTTACGGTCGGCGATAGCAGGCAGAGCGACCATGTAAGGCCGTCATGGGTGGGGAATCTCCCTCGAATCGGGCATAATTGCAGGTTATGTGGTGGATTGTCGTCGGCGGGCTGATCCTTTGGGTGGTCTGCGCTGTACCGATCGCCATTATTTGGGGTAAAGCCATCGCCCGACGCGACCGTGCTGATTTCGAAATCCGCAATCAGCAGTGGGCCGACGAGGTGGCCAGGTCGATCGAAACGGAATCCGATTCCGAGACCGAGAAGTGATCGGCCATGGAACTGCCTTCCGACACCCCAGCCGACGTGGTCGTTGCAGCGGCAGAAGGGCCACGTGTTCCGAAGTTTGATTCCACACTCGGGATTCCTGTAGTTCCGGCCGCGGGGCCGGTCGGCCATCGGTTGGTGGTGATCGGAGACTCCCTCTCGCAAGGGTTTCAGAGTGGGGCCGTCTTCAACACCGACCTGTCGTATCCGTCGATCATCGCGTGGCAGCTCGGCTGGTTCGATAACTTCCGGTTTCCTCGCTATGGCGGCCCCGGTGGACTGCCGCTCAACATCGAATTGTTGCTGCGCACACTGGAAGAGCGTTTCGGTACCTCAACTGACGTGTGGGAGATTCCGCTGGCATTGTTTGCGGCGCGCGGATTCATGGATCAGGTCGAGGACTACTGGGAACGAGGCCCGGGTAGCGTCGCACCAACGTTCTCGGCGATCAATCACAATCTGTCGGTGTACGGGTGGGACTTGCGCGACGCTCTGACCAAAACTGCCGCGAGTTGCGAAGCGGCACTGCATCAACCACATGATGATCTGCTCAGCCAGATTGTCGAGAACAACGGCGAGCGGACGGCATTGCGAGTGCTGCCGCGAGGGTCCGATGCAGAGAAGAAGATGACGGTGTTCGACGCTGCAGCCGAACTGGGCAAGGAGTGCATCGAAACCCTGGTCGTGTTTCTCGGAGCGAACAATGCGCTGCGGACAGTGACAGATCTGCGAGTGCAGTGGAGCGGCGACAAGTTCCGGGACCCGGATGGCAAACGAGATTACACAGTGTGGCAGCCGGACCACTTTGCAAGTGAATACGCCGAAGTGCTTGCCGCTGTCCGGAAGATCAACGCGCAGCACGTTATCCTGTGCACAGTGCCGCACGTGACAATCGCCCCGATTGCACGCGGGTTAGGCGGAAAGGTCGAAACCGGCTCACGATATTTCCCGTACTACGCTCGGCCATGGGTGCGTGACGCCGACTTCGATCCACGACGCGATCAGCACATCACGGGAGCGCAGGCATGGGCGGTTGATACTGCGATCGACCTGTACAACACGGGGATCGAGCGGGCTGTGGCGAATGCTCGCCGGGTGGGCAAGGACTGGCATCTCTTCGACGTCGCAGGGTTGCTCGAGCGCGTCGCATCCAGGCGATATGTCGACGACGTCAACGCAAGACCGTCGTGGTGGACGCCCTACCCGCTGCCCAAGGCCTTGACTGATCTTGTGCCCGTGCCGGATTCACGATTCCTGGCCGCAGACGGTCTGGGTGGCCGCGCGTCGGGTGGCTTGTTCTCCTTGGACGGGGTGCATCCGACCACTGTGGCCTACGGGGTTCTGGCCCAAGAGTTGATGAACATCATGGCCGGCGCCGGTGTGCAGTTCGGTTCTCCGGCCGTCGATTTCGATCGCCTGGTCAGACGGGACACGCTGGTGCGCACTCCACCTCAGAATCTAGATCAGACGCTCGGGCTCATCGGGTGGGCAGACGAACACCTCGGTTTCGTGAAGCGAATTTTCGGGCTGTGAGAGTCAGCTGGCTCGGCACAACGATGGAGAGACCATCCGGCCGGCGTAGTCGCGGAGCAAAGCCTCGAGCCCGGTGTCCTCGGTGGACAGTCTGCCGGTGGGGCCGATAGCGGCCAGCGAGCCCACAACACCGTTCTGGCCGTCACTGATCGGAACGGCAAGCGCTGAGCGGCCGATGCGAATCTCGTCGACCTCCCGCGCCGGCTCACCGCGTCTGATGCGGGAGAGTTCGAGTTCGAGGTGGTCGGCGTCGGTGATGGTGTGCGCGGTGATCTTCTTGAGCGGCGAGGCCGCCAGTTCGGGCCGCGAAGATAACAACAGTTTTCCGATAGCCGAGGCGTGCAGCGCGCTCACGAGAGTGCGTTCACCGGAAAGCTCGTGATCGGGATCGCGGTCGACCAACCGGACCTTTCCCTTGTCGTACGACGCGAGGTACACGCCGTAGCGCACTTGGTCGCGCAGTTCTTCGAGGAGTACGGAGTTGTCCACCGGTGTGGGTTCGGCGGCGGCCCCGGCCAATTCGCGGGTGCGTCGGCCGAGCGCAAATCCGGAGAGATCCGCGATCCGGACCAGGTAACCGTCGGCGACAAGGATGTTGAGCAACCGGTACGCCGTGGCGGGCGGGATGCCTGCCAGTGCGGCAATATCTTTGGCGGTGGCGCCTGAACCGAGTTGCGCCGCGGACTCGAGCAATGCCAATGCGCGCTGGACTGCTCTCGGTTCATGGCCGCCGAGATCTCGTGGTCGACCCACCATCAGCGCGGACCGGCAGCGGATTCGCCCACCAGCACGATGTTGCCGGCAGCGTCGGTGGCAAAAACCCCGGCGCCGGGAAGCACGTCCTCGGTTTCGGGCTGGTCGAAGGCGCCGATGTGCAGGAGGCTTTTCGGGCTGCGACGACGCAGATAGAACTGCCACAGTGTGCCCGAACTGAGGATCACCAGCACTGCGATCGGTGCGATGTACGTGTGGTCAACGATGTTCGCGTACACCAGGTATCCGAGGACCACGGCGCCCGCACCGCTGCCACAGGATGCGGCGGCGAGTACGCGGGGTGTGTCCTCGCCGATGCGTGTGAGGAATACGACGGAACTGATCGCCACCAGTGCGTAGGCGACAATCACCGCCGCCCGCACCGTCAGCCGGAGATCTTCGAAGAACACACCTCGCCCGATCACGGCGAAGGTGCCACCGCCGAACAGGACGACGGCAACAACTGCGCTCAACGCGACGTCGGGTGTGCGGAACGCGCTGTGCACGTGTGCAAAAACGCGGGGGAGGAGGCGTTCCACACCGAACGAGTAGAGCAGGCGCGACGCGGCATTCGACGACGCCATCGACGACGCGAGCCACGAGCATCCCATTCCGATGTTGAGCGCGATCACTACGGCAGGGCTGACACCGGTGGAGGTTCCGTGCAGGTACGCGTTGACGAGGGTGTCGCTGCGCCCCGTCCAGGCGGCCCAGCCGGCAAAGATGAAGAGGGCGCCGCAGATGATCGGGGTGAAAAGGACTGTACGCGTCACGGTTACCAGTGGGCGGCGGGCTTCGGGGCCGAAGAAGGCGGCGCTCTCGAATCCGGCGAGCGCAAAGAGTGCGGCGAGTGCGGTGATCAGTAGTCCGTGGCCCGAGGTGGACGGAATGATCTGTGCTTGTTGATCTCCGCCGATCATCATGAGGACGACAATGAAGAGCAGGGAACAGCTTTCGGCCAGGAGAATTGCGAGTGCTGCAAATCTGACACTCCGGAGCAGGCACGCAAGGATGAGAGCCGCGAGCACGGTGTACAGGGCGATCAGCTGAAATGTGCCGTGCACGCGTATGCCGGCAAACCCGAGCAGCGTGATCACCGCCAGCCCACCGTGATAGAGCGTCATCACCGCACTGCCGACGTATTTGACGAGGATGGCGATGCCGGTGGTGATGGCGGCTCGGGTGCCCAGCCCGCGAAAGGCAAAACTGTGGAGTCCGCCCGATGCTGCCATCCTCCTGGTGAATTGGGAGATGCAGAACGCGATCAACGTGACCAGTACGGTCGCGACAATGATCGTGATCATCCCACTCAGAAGGTGTCCATGTGTCAGCATGGTGACCGGCAGCACAACCATCGAGACGGCCGGTGCTGTGGTTGCCACCGATTGCGCCAAAACTTCGGCGCCCGAGAGTTGTCGACGCCCGAGTGCGCGCAGCGGTGAGCGCGCGGTTGGTTGCTTCTCGCGCGTGGTGAACGATCGCGCGATGGCCTCGGTGAGTGCGGACATGCGCGGGACGCTAATGCACTTCTGTAACGGAGAAGTTTCGTAAGTGAGTCCCCTGATCGCATCCGGCTGAGAGAGCACCTGTCGGTGCGGCGGCTGATTCTCACTCGAGTCCCACGGACTGTTTCCTGTGTGACAAGTTCTCGACCCATCGTCCCGCCATTGTTGTTTCCACACCAACAACCCGGGTCGCCGGGCGCACACTTGGGAGCTTGAATGTCGTACACACGTAGATCTTTCATGCGCAGTCTGGGAATCACCGGCGGCGCGGGCCTGGCACTGGGAGCTATGTCTTCCATCGGTTTGGCACCGGCAGCTTCGGCGTCACCGCGACGTTTTCAGGCGCCGGCAGCGGGTGACTTGATCGGACAGGTCAAGGGCAGTCATTCCGTTGTGATCCTGGGGGGCGGCCCGGCGGGTCTGTGTTCGGCGTACGAGCTGCAGAAGGCCGGATACAAGGTTACCGTCCTCGAAGCCCGCACCCGCCCGGGTGGACGAGTGTGGTCGATCCGTAACGGGACGGAGGAGACGGATCTCAACGGCGAGACTCAGACCTGCACGTTCTCGGAGGGGCACTTCTACAATCTCGGTGCAACGCGAATCCCGCAGAATCACAACACCATCGACTACTGCCGCGAGTTGGGCGTCGAACTGCAGATGTTCGGCAACCAGAATGCCAACACGCTCGTCAACTACACCGGCAGCAAGCCCCTTGCCAATCAGTCGATCACGTACCGGGCAGCAAAAGCAGACACCTACGGCTACATGTCCGAGTTACTGCAGAAGGCCACCAACCAGGGCGCTCTCGACGAGGTGCTCACCAAGGAAGACAAGGAAGCGCTGTCGTCGTTCCTCAAGGACTTCGGCGATCTGGGCAGCGATGGACGCTACGTGGGATCCTCGCGTCGAGGTCATTCCGTAGAGCCGGGTGCCGGCTTGAACTTCGGCACCGAGATCGAACCCTTCGGGATGAGTGATGTCATCCAGGGCGGTATCGGACGCGCGTTCTCCTTCGAGTTCGGCTACGACCAGGCCATGACGATGATGACCCCGGTCGGCGGTATGGACCGGATCTACTACAAGTTCCAGGACAAGATCGGCATGGAGAACATCGAGTTCGGTGCCGAGGTCAGCGGCATGAAGAACGTCCCTGAGGGCGTCACCGTCGACTACGTGGTGGACGGCAAGGCAAAGTCGATCACCGCCGACTACGCCATCTGCACCATTCCGCCGCACCTGATCAAACGTCTGAACAACAACCTGCCCTCCGATGTCCTTCTCGCGCTGGACGCAGCTAAGCCGTCGTCGTCCGGCAAGCTCGGTATCGAGTACTCGCGTCGTTGGTGGGAGACCGAAGACCGCATCTACGGCGGCGCATCCAACACCGACCGCGATATCTCACAGATCATGTTTCCCTACGATCACTACAACTCCGACCGCGGAATTGTTGTCGCGTACTACAGCTCGGGTAAGCGTCAGCAGGCTTTCGAATCCCTCACACACAAGCAGCGCCTCGCGAAGGCCATCGCCGAAGGCTCGGAGATCCACGGCGAGAAGTACACCCGCGATATCTCCTCATCCTTCTCGGGCAGCTGGCGTCGTACCAAGTACTCGGAGTCGGCCTGGGCATCGTGGGCCGGTGCGGGAGATTCGCACGGCGGCATGGCAACTCCCGAATACACAAAACTGCTCGAGCCCGTCGACCGCATCTACTTCGCCGGTGATCACCTCTCCAACGCGATTGCTTGGCAGCACGGCGCTTTCACGTCGGCGCAGGACGTTGTCACCCACCTGCACCAGCGGGTCGCGCAGGGCGCCTAGCACTTGACTACCTACCACCACTTTCGAGGAGACACCATGAAAACTCGCACCACCAAAGTTGTTGCCGCAGCGTTTGCCGCATCCGTGCTACTCGGCACCGCGACAGCGTGCTCGTCTGATACCGCCGAGGCGGAAACCGCCACCAGCTCCTTCATTTCGAAGTCGGTTCTCGAAGCCGGACAGGCTAATCCGATGATCGCGCAGGGTGTGGCCATCGGCGGCGATACAGCGGTCTACAAAACCAGTGGCATCGGACCGTCGGCTGGAAACAAAGCCGCACCCGAAGGATCGCCGGAGTCGTACATCGACTCGCAGTTCTCCGGTGGTGTACTGCCGGCCGGTGTGACGGTTACCGAAGCGCAGGGCATCAATGTGCTCAAGAAGATTCGTGACAATCTCGAAGCCCAGGGCTTGACACTCGAAGATGTTGTCACGATGCGCGTCTTCCTCGACAACGCTCCCGGCTCGGACAAGGCCGATTACACCGGATGGAATCGCGCGTACCGTCAGTTCTTTGCCAATACAAACCTCGATTCCGGTGAGACGGAGTTGGTTCCGATGGGAACTGCGGCACCCATCGCACCGATCGAACGAAACAGTGCTCGCCCCACTCGCTTCGCGCTCGAAGTTGCCGGACTGCCGGTTGCCGGCTGGCTGGTCGAGGTAGAGGTCGACGCGGTGTACCCCGAAGGCAAGGAACCCGCCTGATGGGCGCGCTCAGCCCCACCCACTGGGCCATCGTCGCTGTAGTGCTGCTGGTGTTGTTCGGTTCCAAGAAGCTGCCGGACGCGGCCCGCGGGCTGGGGCGGTCGATGCGGATTCTCAAGTCCGAGGTCGGTGAACTGCAGGCAGATACCGATCTTGCGCTCGATTCCGAGTTGGCGCCGGGCAAGAAGTACTGATCCTGTGCGAAAGTAGCGAGGTGTCCCACACCTTCCTCGCAGTGTTGTTCGCCATCGGTGCAGCGGTCTGCATCGCGATCGGCACGGTAGTTCGCCAGCGCACGGCAGCGGTGGTCCCGGATGATTCCATCGGCGCGCTCGGACCGATCACGACGCTCGTGCACAGCCCGATCTGGTGGCTGGGCACGATCGTCGGGATCGCGGGTTACGCGCTTCAGGCTGCGGCACTCGGCTTGGGCTCACTGCTGCTGGTGCAGCCGCTGCTGGTGCTGTCCCTGTTGTTTGCACTCCCACTCGGCGCACAATTCAGTGGGCGCACGATCAATGCGCGGGAGTGGTTGTGGGCAGCGGCGCTCACCACGTCGGTGGCAGTGCTGGTGGTCGTCGGTGATCCCAGGCCGGGGCAACCGCGCGCGGAGACGCAGCATTGGATCATGATCACACTGATCGGGCTGCCGTTCATCGCGCTCTGTCTTTTCGGAGCGAATCGGCGTACGGGATCGGCGAGGGCGTTGCTGCTCGGAATAGCGGGCGGCTCACTGTTCGGAGTTGCCGCAGTGCTCACCAAAGGTGTTGTGCACCTGGTAACGCTCGGACCGTCAGCCGTTCTGACGTCCTTCGAGTTCTATGCACTTGTCGTGGTTGCCGCGGTTGCAACCTCGGTGCAGCAGTCGGCTTTTCAAGCGGGGGATCTACAAGCGTCGTTGCCGGCGACAACGATCATGGAGCCGGTGATCGCGTCGCTGCTCGGTTTTGTGGTTCTCGGTGAGTACCTCGACGCAGATCGAACGGTGGCTGCGATTCTTGTTCTCGCCGTTGTTGCCATGATCGCCGCCACCGTTGCCTTGGCCCGCAATGCCGCCGACACTGCGGTTTCGGTACCGCAGAAGGTTCTCTGAAAAGAGTCAGACCAGGCCTTCCGACGCAGCCACGGACTGCGGTGACTGCGAGCTTTTGACGAACACGTCGATCACGACGTCCTCGTCTTGATACGCCGCGAGTTGTGCCAAGCCGGGAGTCTGCCGCACCACCGAGTGAACGGCATCGCCGGCCTGCGGATATTCCGGTACGATGTGCCGCCAATGGGCACACACAAGCGTGCCACCGGTTTCGAGGTGTTCGACGGTACGACGCATCGCTTCGGTGAGTTTCTCGACGCTGAGGTAGTAGCCGATCTCGCTGAGCACTATGAGGTCGAAGGTGGCGTCCGGCCAGGTGTCGGCGCCGAGGTCCCATTCCCTGAACTCGACGTTGTGTCCGGCGAGTCGTCGACGGGCCGTTTCGAGCGCTGAGGGCACGATGTCGGTGGCAATCACGGCATCGCAACGATCAGCCAGCATTTCGGTGAGGACCCCGACGGAGCATCCGGGTTCGAAGGCGAGGCGGTATCGGGGCTTGGGCAGCATTGCGGTGGTGAGGGCGTATTTTCTCTTTTCGTACCAGCGTGTTTCGAAGTCCCACGGATCCGACTGAGCTGCGTACATCTTGTCGAAGTAGTCAGGTGGAAGTTGCGGATCACTCATACGAACACGGTCTCATAGGCGCGCAGCAGCCGGGTCAGGGCGTGCGGCGGGAGTATCGGTTGATCGGCGGGATGATCCGAGAGAGGCAAAATCTGCGTAGTGAACTGTTGCACCGCAGAGGTTTTGGCTTGACGCACATCGGCGGGCAGCGTGATGGTGTGCAGGCGATCCCACGGAACGCTCTGATGTTCCGGAGTTGCCCAATGCCACGTCCAGACGGGGTACTCGATCAGGCGAGCACCGGTGTCGGCACATGCCTGCGCTGCCGCAGTTCCGGTTGCCTCATGGTCGGGATGGCCGTCGCCGCGCCACGTCGAGGCGCACCAGGTTCCTGTCGGTGCTCCAGCGAGAATCTCACGGAGCTTCTCCGCAAGCTCACGACTGTGCGTGCGGATGTCTCCGTCAGGGAGCATCAACCGGATCGGGACGGGGATACCGAGTTCTTCGGCAGCTCGGACGGACTCGATCCGTCGACGCCGTTCGAGTTCCGTTCTCGAGATGGTGGGAGAACCGGGATGCGACGCGCCGCCGTCTGTGACGGAGATTATCTGCACCTCGATGCCCGAACGTGCTGCCATCAGTGCTGTTCCGCCGAGGCCCAGAATCTCGTCGTCCGGATGAGGTGCCACGATGACCAGCCGTGTGCACGTCGAGAGGTTGAGTTCGGGGAATGGCCGCTGCCACTGCTGCCAGACGGATTCCGGTGTACCACCGTCGTCGACGGGCTTCTGCGCGAACAGTTTCGAGTTCACCATGTTGATGATCCTTGTGCTGCCAGGCGGCCGAGCTGAGCCAGATCCTTCTCGGCATGGCTTTGCCGAAGGTAGACGGTGAGATCGGCAACGCGCGCAGCATGGTCGCCGTCCAGGCACAGGGGTGCTGCTCCCAGAGCGCGTCCGACTCGGTCGAGGGTCTCGGTAGCTGCCCGTTCCACGATCGCCCGTACTGCAAGCGCCCGCTGCTGTGCCTTTCCGTTCTTGTCGAGAGGATCGTCGTCGATTTCGGCTGCGGCGGCGTCGAGGGTGTTGCGGGCGGCTGTCAACGCAGCATCAACTGCCCCGAAATGCGCCAGGATGTAAGGGTCTTCGCTGTGCGCTGCCGTGTTTCTCAATGCATCGGCGACACCACACGCGGCGCCGTACCAGCAAGCAGCCACCCCGATTGCCCCGTGCCAGAATCCTGGCCGAGTCAGATAGTCTCCGATATTGCCGACGGGAATTGCCGGGACGGCATCGAAGTCCACTGCACTGGAATCGCTTTCGGCCATGCCGACTGCTTTCCACGAACCGGGAACGGGATGCACGCCGGGTAGCCCGAGTTCAACGGCAAACAGCGATGGTGTGCCGTCGATCAGTGCGGTCACCAGAGCGTGCGTGCAGATACTTGCGCCCGAGCACCACAACTTGCGTCCGGTCAGCGTCCAGATGCCCACGTGCTCCGAGGCATTCACGACGGGCTGTGGTGGTTCAGCAGCCCACACACCCCACAGTTGCCCAGGTTCGGGTTCCGGCCCGTCCAGTTCCGCCAGTATCGCAACTGCGTCGGTGTGCGCTTCCGCCATTCTGCCGAAAACAACATTGTCGCGAGCCAGTTCGGCGAGGGCATTCCATCGTGTCGCGGTTGCGCCGCTACCAGGCAAGGGCAGGTAGAGGTCGGTTTCCTTCAGAAGTTTGTGTAGTCGTGTCATCGCGCCACATCCAGTGTCTCTGTGCCGAGTTCTCGTATGTGTCCGGCAAACCCGCCGGGTGTGCGTCCGTCCGTGCGCGCCGAGGTTGTGACTGCAATGTCCTGCGCCCACGCGATCCGAGCGCCGTTTTCGCTGAGACGACGAACCAGATCGACGTCCTCGCCTTCCTCGAGATGGGAGAATCCCCCTACGCTCCAGTACTTGTCGGCTCGGATGCCGAGGTTTGCGCCGTGGATGTGCCCGTGCCGACCTTTCGGATGCGCGTGATACCGCTGTTCGTAGAGTTGCTGGACGGACGACGGCTGATCGTCCCAGTCGGTGATGCGCACTGTTCCGGCAACAACGTCCGCGTCGCGCGCGTACTCGAGTTGCCGCGCAAGCCATGTCGGGCCGACAGCAGAGTCGGCGTCGGTGGTGGCAAACCATGTCGACGCGGACGCACTGTGACTGTCGGTGCCGAACGTCGAGAATCCTGTGGCACGAGATTTCCCGACGTTGTGGTGCTGTACTCGAATGATGTCGATGCCGCTCGGGATCACTTCGCTCGATCGGTCGGAGCAGCTGTCCAGGACTGTGACGATCCGAACGGGAACGTCGGTCTGACGCGCGGCTTCCAGCAGTGCGTCGAGGCAGTTCGGGAGTTCGACGGCTTCATTGTGGGCGGGGACTACTACAAGAACCTGGTCGATGGTCACGGCGACGATCCTTTCCTCACCCTTGCGTCACGCCGCTTTTCGGCGTCGCGGAGCTTCAAGGAAACCATATGGCCGCAGATGAGCCGCGCCTTCTCACGATCCACCTGCGAAACGAAAGATGTTTCCGTGAAACATGTCTCGATCGTGTTTGGCGAGGCGCAGTAGTGGGTAAACCATGTCGCCTGGCACGTCCCGCGATGGTGTGAAGATGCGGCTGGTCGGGTAGCCGACTTCGGCGGGGGAGTGAAGAACCCCACGCTGACCATCCACCGAGGAGCCGATCATGATCGTGCGGTTGCCAGGCGTGTACCCACCGCAGCACGACACATCCCTGTTGAGCGACGCACTGCTGTTTGAGCCGTTGACGGCAGCCAGCAGAGTGCTCGATCTGTGCAGTGGAACCGGCGCTCTGTCCGTGGCCGCGAGGCGCGCCGGCGCGGGGCACGTCGTAGCGGTTGATATTTCCCGGCGCGCACAGCTCAACACCTGGCTCAACGCTGCGGTCAATCGAAAACGCGTCGACGCACGCCGCGGCGATCTGACGGATGCTGTGGGCGGCGAGTTGTTCGATCTGATCATCTCGAATCCGCCGTATGTCCCGGCGTGGGAGGACGCATTGCCGACGGAGGGCATCGCGCGTGCCTGGGACGCGGGCAAAGACGGGCGCGGCGTGCTGGACAGGATCGCGTCGAGCGCGCCCGATCATGTGGTTCCGGGTGGAACGTTGCTGTTGCTCCAGTCTGCGCTCTGTGGAGTCGACAAGACCGCGGCGATCCTCGAGGAATTCGGGATGCATGTCGAAGTCTCGGCGCGCAGGTCGATTCCCTTCGGCCCGGTCCTGGCGGGGCGCCGGATGCTGCTGGAATCTCGCGGGTTGATTACGGCCGATGAGGATACCGAGCAACTGGTGGTCATTCGCGCAACAAAATGAGTACCGCGAGTACACATGAGAAAAGGCTGGATGCCTGCAGCGTGTGCGGGCGTCCAGCCTTTTCAGTCTGAAGTCAGACGGGGATCGAACTCAGATGGCGCGAACGTTCTGAGCCTGGGGGCCCTTCTGGCCCTGTCCGATCTCGAACTCGACCTTCTGGCCCTCGTCGAGGGACTTGTAGCCGCTGCCCTGGATCTCCGAGTAGTGAACGAACACATCCGGTCCGCCACCTTCCTGCTCGATGAATCCGAAGCCCTTTTCACCGTTGAACCACTTGACACTGCCCTGAGCCATAACCAAATTCTCCTGGATCCATCGAGCCGAGCCCTCCCATCGAGAGTTCGGTCTCACCCTTGATCCTGCCATGCTCTTCTTTTTCTGTCTTCGATAACTTCCACAAAACCTTGACGAGTATCGACATTCAGGACATTGACTCACGGGTGTGGATCGCCTAATAGTGGCTCTGACCTGCTGTGGAGTTGTGTCTGAGGGGCTTGGGCGTCATAGGTGTAGTTGCGAATTTTTTTACGCTCGGCGTGTTATCGAACGCCGGTAGTCGGGTGGAAAATCCATCCGATACGTGTTACTCGGGGCGGTGAAGAAGGTTCTTTTGCAGGGTTATCGTCACGATGGAGGCGTTACTTGCATCACGCCGGCGCGCGTCGTCGCTCCCTATGTACGCAATTGACGCCTGATGCTCAACGTCGAGTTCGACGCTGTCGGTGAGCGACTCGAGCACAAACCAACTGAAGGAGCTTTTGCCGGCCGGCTGTCCCGTGGTGGAGGTTGCCGATACGGCAATGCGGAGTGCGTTTTCCGGGGCTGTGAACGTGCAGGTGATGTCGGTACCTGGCGCTGCCAGCGCGATCAGCATGCTGGCTGCTTCGTCGATGGCCAGTTCCAGGTCGGCAACACCGTCGACGTCGAAACCGTGGTTGTAGGCGATGTTGCAGGTCATTCCGCGTAGGGTGCTGAGTTGGTCGGCTGCGGCGCGCACTCGAATACAGGCGAGTGTGGGGATTGTCGATCCCGCGTGCAGATCAGTCGGCAAGGTTGTCACTGGCTATGCTCCTGGGTCGTGTCGTAGGGTCCGAAATCGGGTAAGCGAGGTTATAGTTACCTCGCTCCACAGACAGAGACATACCCGGCTGTAATTCGTTATAAACCGATGGTTGCGAAAAGTGACCTACGTCGTACCTTGGGTTTGTTTTGCCCAATTCTACTGTGACGCTTCCGCACGCTTGACTATCTCGTCAGCGATGGTGTGCAGCTTCTGCTGCTTTCGTTGCGACTCCTTGACCAGGACGTCGAATGCCGCTTCGGAACTGAACCCCCGTATCGCCATCAGGATTCCCTTGGCCTGTTCAATGGTTGCCCGGGATTTCATCGCGGTGTTGAGGCCGGCGATTTCGTGCTTCGCGAACTCGATTTCCTTCGATACGCGCAGTAAACCCTCGATCGACGTTGTGTACACACGCAGGATCAACGCGTCCACTTCGCTGAATCCGTGGGCGCCATGGCCATAGATGTTGAGGGCTCCCGCGTGCCGGTCGTCGACCCACAAGGGGGCGGACAGGAAACTCTGTACTCCCGCTCCGCGAAGATTCGCGGTGAAAGCCGGCCATCGCACTTCGGAATCTGCGACGGTAGCGCGCACTACCGATCGCGTCCGTGCGGCCTCGAGGCACGGGCCTTCTCCGCAGGCGTACTGGTCGAAGTCGACGTCCAAGACGGCTTTGTGTGTGCTCGCTGCAGTACGGGGGATGCCGGATTCGGACAGGAGGGTCACCCCGGCCATGTCGGCTCCGGAAATGGTCTCCACGGTACGGACGCACACCTGTTTCAAGAGGGCATCGGTTGCGCTGCCTGGACCTACGCGTGCGGCTACGTCGGACAATGCGGTGACGAGGGCGTCGAGTTTGTCGATGAGCTCGCTTGGATCGATGTCCTCGCTCGGTTGTCTGTCGAGGACGTTGTTTTCAGAGCGCTCCTTCATGGCTACCCCGCTCAACTGGTTACTCAGGCCGGTCCGTCATCGATAGACGCGAGAATCTGACGGGCCACATCAAGTATATTGTCCGAATTTGCGGCTGATCGGGTTTCCAGTTCACGAAATGCAACCGAAGCGTCACAATCGTTTTGGTTCATAACGACGCCCACTGCACGCTCGATGTCGACTCGCGCCCCGATCGCGTCACGCAGGGCGCCGGCAGCTCGGCCACGCTTGTCATCGCGAGCCGCGGCTTCGAGAGCGTGGCCCAGATAATCGGCTAGCACTGTCAGCACATCGCGGTCCCGAACCGAGCTGTCGATGCTCTTCTGCGAATAAAGGTTGAACGAACCGACCGGTGATTCTTCGGCAAAAAGCGGTACCGCGAGGAAATCGGTGAGCTGTGCGGCCCGAGCGCTGTCCCCGAGCACCGGCCAACGCTCTTCCACATCCGCGACTGACATGCGGACGTAGTTTCCCGATCTCGATGCGCTGAGGCATGGTCCGTCACCGAAGTCGTACTGCGCGCGGTCGAACGCCTCCACCAGCGGATCGGTGGGCGCCACGGTAAACGGGGTGTTGTCCAATGTTGCGGTCACACCCGCGTGATCAACCCCGGAAACGAGTTCGACGGCAGCACCAGTGCAGCGTGTCATCAGCTCGATCACATGATCGGGCGATGTGGCCGAGACATCGAGGAGCCGGCGGAGCTTTTCCATGGCGATGGGATCCGCCAGATGAGCGCGCCGGAACGAATCGGAATTATCGGGTGAAGGCCGGTGACCACGCGAAATAACCATCGATATCAGGTGCCGATCTGCGCGTCAGATTACCGCCACCTCATTGTGCTGTGGCATCGACACGTCCAACCCGGTCGCGCGCCGGAGATGTCCCGATATTCGGTAACCTCGACAGTACGCTTATTCGGCGTCGCCGTTGCCCCGCGGCGTGCAATGTTGATGCAGAAAAAGACTCTGCCGTCGGATATGCGAGGAGGTGAAGCTTGTGGTCACACGTTCTCGCGGCGACGGGCAAGATTCGCCGGAATCCGCCGGCGATAATTCTGTGTTCGCCCAGGGAGCGCTGGCAGCAGTCGAGCTCCCCGTGACAGCAGATTTATGTGCGAAGTGCGTGTCTCTGACCGGGGTCGACGGTGCTGCCGTGACGGTGCTGAGCAGTTCGTCCGCGCGGGAGCTGATGTACGCGACGGATGCTCTTGCGCAACACCTCGACGAACTCCAATTCACCAGTGGCGACGGACCTTGCGTCGACGCGTTTCTTTCCGGGAGTCCAGTTCTGTGTAACAACACAGCTGATCCGGAACACGCCGATTCCTGGCCTGGATTCTCCAGTGACGCAGAACGTTCCGGGGTCGGTGGGGTGTATGCCTTTCCCTTGCGCGGCGGGCGACGAGTCTTCGGTGTGCTCGAGCTTTACCGACGCGCTCCCAGCTCGCTGACGCAGTTTCAACTCGACGCAGCCGTGGCATCATCCGACGCTATTGCGTTGTCGTTGCTCGACGAGTTGTCTCTCGAGGAAAACTCGCACACCGGCGGCATGGTCAATGCATTTCACCGCCCCGAGGTCAATCAAGCCGTGGGGATGATTGCCGTGCAGTTGAACGTCTCGGTGGCCGATGCCCTGTCACGACTGCGGGCCACCGCATATTCGTCGGGCAAGCCGATTTGGGATGTGGCAGATGACGTAGTTCATCGCCGACTCCGATTCTCGGACGGGGGAGGCGAAAGCGAGTGAGGAATCCGCTTCGGGGGGTTGCAAGGGCTGGGGGAGTGCAAGTATGTCGAGTAAAGACGAGCAAGGAAGGACGCAGATGAATACTCCGTTGCCGCAGGTGATGATTGCGGAGATCACTCATTTGCTGACCACTGATTTCGACTCGCGCACCCTGCTCGAGTCCATCACCGAACGAACCCGACGATCGTTCACCGCCGCGTGGTGTGTGCTGCTGCTGCGGGCCACAGATTCAACCGGCATCGAGATCGTGTGTGAATCCGTCGAGGAGGGGTTTGAACCGCACCGCGATCTGGTGCACCGTAACCCTGTGGTGCTGAGCGCATTGACCGGGTCGGTGGTCATGATCGACGACTTCGAGATAGCCAGCCCCAGGTGGCATGCGTTTGCGCAAGCCGCGGCGCGCTCTGGACTGGGCGCCTGCCGCGTATTTCCGCTGCGACTTGCCGAGCGGCCTCTCGGAGCGCTGGCAGTGTTCACGGCGGATCCGTGGAAGTCTCTGCCTCGGGACAATGCGTTCGGCCAGTCGCTCGCTGATCTGGCTGCAATTGCACTGTCGATGTCCGACGTCGACGGTCGGTCCGAAGCGGCAACCGTTGCGGCGCAACATATTCTCTCCGCCCGCACCACAATCGAACAGGCCGCGGGTGTGATTGCAGAACTCGATCAGATCGACATCGACTCTGCCATGAAGGTTTTGGCTGCGCGGGCCCAAGCGCTGGGTGTGACCGTTGCGCAGTATTCCGAGCGTGTAGTCGAGGATCCGGAATTTCGGTGATCGCAGGATTTCGCTGATCGATTTCCTTGTGGTGGAGGAAATTTCAGTGACCTGCGCGGGACTTTGGTCTGTGTCACTGGTGGACGTAGTGCGTGAGTGTGGTTGCTGTTTTCCCTTGCGTTGACCTTTGTGCGAGTCTGAGCGCGTTGATCCTTCGCACGGGAGGATATTTGCCAGGTCGGGAGGTGCGCGATGGAACTGATCACCGGAGTGATCAAATCCTATGACTGGGGTTCGCGCCGCACCCTCGCAGAATTGGCCGGACGGCCATTCCCGTCGCACACGCCGGAAGCAGAGCTGTGGTTCGGAGCGCACGAATCTGCCCCCTCGACAGTGGGGGAGCCATCCGGTTCGACAACTCTGATCGACCGGATCCGCGAAGATCCCCAGACGCAATTGGGCGCCCAGTGCGCCGAGGCTTTCGGCGGTACATTGCCGTTTCTGCTGAAAATCCTGGCAGCAGAAAAGCCGCTGTCTTTGCAGGCGCATCCCACGAGTGCACAAGCTGAAGCGGGATTTGCGCGCGAGAATGCTGCCGGAATTGATCTCGCAGCCAGCTATCGTAACTATCGCGACAATCGGCACAAGCCGGAACTTGTTGTCGCACTGGAAAAATTCGAAGCCTTGGCCGGCTTTCGTGACATTGGTTCGACGGTGACGCTGCTGACCGCACTGGACCTTTCGGGTGTTGCTGACGACGTCGCATCACTTGCGGCAAATCCGTGCCCAGCGGAATTGCAGGCGGTGGCGCTGCGTTGGATGCATAGCTCGCGTGAACATCACGATCGCGTGGCGCTCGAGGTGATCGAGCGGGTAACCGCACTGTTGGATGAGGGCGGATGGATCGTCGACACATTCGAGGCGGAGTTGGCGACCGCGCTCGATCTGGCTCGCCGCTATCCCGGCGACCCGGGGGTACTGATGTCGCTCTTGCTCAATCGGGTGTCGTTGGCGCCTGGGGAAGGGCTTTTTCTTTCAGCCGGGAACCTCCACGCGTATCTCAGCGGAAGCGCTGTCGAGATCATGGCCAATTCAGACAACGTTCTCCGCGGTGGACTGACGACCAAGCACATCGATGTGGACGAGTTGTCGAGCATCCTCGACTTCACTCCGATCCTGGTGGACGTTCTCGATCCGGAACCATGCGACGGAGGAAGCGAATACCTCTACCCGACGCCCGTCCCAGAGTTCGTTCTTCGGCGATGGGAACTGGACGTGAACCGCGAAGTGGCGCTGGGCGGAGATGGTCCTGCGGTGGTGCTGTGTACATCGGGACGGGTGAAGATCCGGGCAGGCGATCATCAGATGGAAATCTCAGGTAGTGAGGCCGTGTGGCTGCGCGCGGGTGATTCGGTCACGATGACGGCAGCAGATGGTGAGCCGGCACAAGTGTTTGCCGGATCGACACCGAGCTAGAGGTTCCTCACCAGCCATTACTTGCAGTGTCCGCCGTGCGGCTCAGGATCTTAATTGTGGAGTCTTCGCGTCGGGAAAGCTCCGCCAACAGTTCCTGCGTGCTGAGTTCCGACGTCGGGAGTCCATCTGGTGAGGCCTCTTCGATTGTCAGGTACTCCGCAGCGATCAGGATTTCCCGGATGGGAGCATTGAAGACACGACTAGCCAAGCGCATCGTCTCCTGAGTGGGCGGGCGCTTCGACCCGAGCCACCGTTTCAACTCGGACGGTCGGATCTGCAGCGCACGCGCAGCATCGGAGATGTCTTGGTCAGGGCGAAGTTCTAGTTGACGCTCGACCCATCGAGAGAAACCGCTCATATCGGACATATTGCCTGAGTGTGGGTCTGTGCACCAGTGGGTGTTGCGATTGTTTGTGTGACATTGTCGGTTGCGCGACAGTTCGGCAACATTTTCGTGCCAACTGCGCATTCGTCTAGTTACAAAAATGCGAGCGCGGAGACCCATCGCCCGGATTCCTACCCGCAGCGCGAACGGCGCTGTATCGGGGGATGCTGCAGCCGCCGGGTTGCCCCGTCGTTTCCGTTATCGACGATCGTGGGTTGAATCAGCGTGAATTTGTGAAGCAATGCGCGGTACAAAGTGAGTAATTCTGGGGCGGATGGTCGTAGTGTTTCGAGCCTTTTGCACCACCCCGTGGGGCGGTCGAAGTGAGACGATTTCTGGGTGACAAAAAGCTCTCGATCTGGACGAAAATTCTTGCGCATTGATCCCCGCATTGATCCCACTGGCCGGCTGGAAACTCTGCTTGTTATTGGACTGTGTCTGCTTGCCGTAGCGGCGGTCGTATGCGGTCTTCTCTACGACCAAAGTCGTTGGGGCTGAGCGCCTTCTGAAGAATTAGAGAGCGGCGCAGATTGAGTCTCCTGGGGTTGACGTGGACCACAGGCGTATTCGGGTCCTGCGTAGTTCGCGGCCGTCAACGCATCATTGAGCCGAAGCCGATACTTGCCCTTGGCTATCGCGCGACGCGGCACGCGCAGCCCCTTTTGGCTGGGTGACGGCCAGTCGCCCCACTTCTGGATCAGGCATGTGGACACTCCTGTCGGGTCCACCGCCTTCCATATCGAGCTTCCGCTAGATTGCCAGCCACAATTGCGACCTTGAGTTCGGCGTCCGCCGCTTTCGCTGCCGACGTCTCTTCGAGAATGCAGGCACACTCCGGGGCCAGGATGACTCCGCGCTTTTGCGTGGTCACGATGCACCCATGATGTTCGTCGGGTTTGTTAGCCGCGCCCTGCAGGGATCACTGCCACACCGGTATATGAGATGTAGCGATGGTTGCCACATAATGAGCAATTCTGGGCGGGTCCAAGGTCCGGGATTTCCGTCCCTCATTTGATAGACCAAGGCCTATTGCGAGATATTAATTTGCCAATGCTTCGGCCTGTTGTATACCTCGACCGGCGAATATTCAAAATTGCCAGTTATATTCTCTGAGTCCCTTGGAAGATTTTCCGGGACTCAATTATCAAGGGGTCGATCGTGGTCACTTCACTGTTGCCGGGCAAAAAACGTGACAGCAGGAAAAAGGTCAGGCAAGTGCCGAGGCCGAACTCGCGACCGGACCTGCAGGGCATGCGCGCCGTTGCAGTCCTCGCGGTCTTTGCCGACCACCTGTTCGCGTGGCCGTCCGGCGGATTCGTCGGCGTCGACGTCTTCTTCGTGCTCAGCGGTTTTTTCATTACCGGCATGTTGATCCGTGAGCGAAACGAAACTGGCACCATCTCGTTCAAGAACTTCTACACGCGACGAGTGCGCCGCATCATTCCGTCCGCGTTACTCGTTCTGTTCGTAACGGTTGTGTTCAGCTACATCCTGTTCCCGGCGGTTCGCGCCAAGGAAACCCTCGTCGATGCCCTGTGGGCGGCGCTCTTCGCTGCCAACGTGCACTTCGAGCGGGTAGGGACCGACTACTTCCAGGAAGGTCAGCCACCCTCTCCGCTGCAGCACTACTGGTCGCTGTCGATCGAAGAACAGTTCTACTTCGTCTGGCCCTTGCTACTACTGGGCATCTACCTATGGACTCGCAAGTCCAGCCATCGCGGCAGTAGCAATGTCCGTCAGATCGCTCTCGCGACTTCGATGGCGATAATCGTTGCCGCATCATTCATCTGGGCAGTCACTCAGTCCGCATCTAATCCCTCTAGTGCATACTTCTCCAGCTTCACCAGGGTCTGGGAACTCGGAGTCGGTGCGCTCGTCGCAATCTGCGGACCGCTGCTGGTCAACATTCCAAAACAGGTCCGACCCGTTCTCGCTTATGGCGGGTTGGCCGGCGTTGCGGCGTCCCTATTCCTGATCAATGCATCGAGCCAGTTCCCCGGACCGTGGGCGGCATTGCCCGTCTTCTCTACCGCGCTAGTTGTTGCGGCATTCCATGGCAGCGAAGTCTTTGGAATGGCGCCGCTGACAAGCCGGGTAGCCCACTACTTCGGCGATACCAGTTACACCCTCTACTTGTGGCATTGGCCAGTCATCGTATTGCTCGCTGCGGTGATGCAACCGGACACCGTCACCTACTACGTCGCCGTCCTGGTCTTATCATTCGGACTCACTCACCTGACCTTCTACTTGTACGAAAATCCGATCCGTCACTCCAAGTGGCTCGAGCAAGACACAACCTTTAAGCGCAACGGCGACGTTCGATTCAAGATTTCCCCTCAGTCCTGGTCTATGACCGGGTTCATCGTTGCTGCCTCACTGCTCGCCGGACTGCTCACGATCCAGATCATGGATCGTGATGCACGCGTGGGTGAATTGAGTGAAACGCTCGTCGTGGCCAGCGATACAAAAGCTACAGCTCCCGTAATCGATCCGTGTTTCGGTGCCGCGTCGATGGTCAACACGGCGGCCGGATGCCCCACGGTATTCGGACCGAACGAACTCGTCCCGTCACTGAACACTTTCGCCAAGGATAATCAGGGTGCCTACTCGTGCTGGCGAGGAGCAGGCGGCCCGATGCCGAGCTGCACGTACGGGTCGAAGCAACCTGACGCGCTCAAGGTGGCGATCATCGGAGATTCCCACGCTGCGATGCTCACACCTGCATTGGCTGATCAGATCGTCGGATCGAATTGGTCCCTGACAACATTCCTGGGCAACGGATGCCAGTGGCAAAAATGGGAGAACGGCAATCGGGACTGCCAGTCGGAGATGGAGAAGGTGCAAGACCGGCTCGTCAACGGAGACAAGTTCGACCTCGTCATCACGACCAGTTCGCGAGCTTTCGGTGGGGCCAGCAAGTCGGCAGCCGCCCAAGCCTATGTGGATGCGTGGGAGCCAGTCGCCGCCCGCGGGACAAAGATCGTCGCTGTCGCCGACAGCCCAACTGCGACAGAGGAATCCATTGCGTGCGTCACCCGCTTTGGCGCCGACGCTGATGCGATCACCCGGTGTGGTCTGCCCCGGAGTGAAGCCTTGGCCGAGGAAGACTCGCTGATTCGAGCCACCAAGATGTCGGCGGCAGCCTCCCTGATCGATATGACTGACCTGTTCTGCACGGTTGACCAGTGCCCGATGGTCATCGGTGGGGTTATTGTGTATCGAGATGCGGCGGGGCACATTTCAGCGACTTTCAGTAAAACGATGGGACCGGACTTGGTCGGTCGAATCAAGACCGTTCTCTAACCAACTCGACCATGGTTGACCCTGTTGTAATTCAATAGGGGCAACCATGGTCAGAGTGCCCTGCCGACTTCAATCCATCCGACACCCGCAACGGATGTGGGACTGAGCAATTCTGGGCGGGGCAGCAATACGAATCGGCCACCATCTGTTCCGATCGTCTTGTTCGGAAACCTGGCGCGAACATGGGCGCAGGCCTACGGTTAGGAATGCGAGGCAAGACATGAGGGGTCAGCTCAGCACGGATAGAGGGTCCTCACGTTGTGTGCTCAACGCGGATGACGACAAAGGCCCCCACTCCCAGCGATGGGAGTGGGGGCATCGTTCATTTAAGTGAAATCCCCCGACGTGGAGAAATCCTGAACGACAACGGCTCCTTTGGGCTGTGTGCTCAACCGGCAAGAACCTGAACCGCACGGTTGCGAGGCCGCACGCACACCTCGGCCGTCGCGGCCTGCGAATCATGTACCCAGTCGGCCGTGATCGAAACGAGACCTTGGCTTCCCTGCCCAATGATCGCCACGCGTGAGCGATTCTGCGCGGGTTTCGGATTCGATCCGATCGGCTACAGAACAGTCGTGGCGGCACCACTCAGGCGCGAGGAACCGTCATGCATGGCCCGCCTACCGGCTGTCACTCGCCGGAGGAGGGCCCTCTGAACTGCGCACCGTTCACCGGCTCGGTGCGCATGGCTCACCGGCGTTGTGCGTTCACAAGCTAAGCGCCGTTGAGCTCTTCCAGCCGCGTGAGCAATTCTGGGCGGATGAATTCAGGGGTGAACCTTCCACCTCGGAGGGACTAACGTCCCCGTTGCTACCGGTCGTGTGGCACAGTTCCAGCTATGTGGTGGATTGTCGGAATTGTCGCCGTCTGGATCGTCGTGGGCACGTTAGCTGCCTTTTGGATCGGTCGGGCAATCAGCCACACCGAACTCGAAGAATCAGCCGCCGAACTGCGACGTGCAGAGAAGCGCGAGAAGCAGCCGAATCGTTGCCACGATTAGTGCCCAGTCCACTCGACATGAATGTCGGCGATTGCGCCATCAATCTCAGCAGTAGCCTTCGAATCACTGAAGGGCCTTTCCTGTTCGCGCAAGACTGGGCCGATCAGGCAGCGACAGGGGGCGCGGCAGCGGGATGCTTCCGCGACTCGACTCCCCAGTAATGAATGCTGGCGCGGAGAAGATGAACGGATTACGGAACCGGGTCACGACCCACCAGAGGAGCAGCGGCAATGCCACGCCTGCGATTGTGCCGAGAACGATGTGAATTGCGGGACTATCAACGCCCGCCTTGTTCAATACGACTCGAACAGCATTGATCGCGAAAACGTGCGCGAGAAAGATCTCCATCGACCGACGTCCGAGGAACTCCAGGGGTCGCGATAATGCCGTCATACTGAGCAGCTTGGAGATGTACGCAATCGAGACGACAGCAGCTGTCGAGGCGATCAACCCGAGAGCGATGGTTACTTCCGTACGTGTTCCGCCACCTGAACTCGGCGGTGTCGCATCGAGCCCGACAGTCAGGCCGACGTACACAGCACCCGCAGCTACGGCCAGCGCAACCGACACAGCAACAGATTTCGTGACCAGTCGCGAGTAGGTATCAGCACCCAACGCGGCACCCGCGAAGAAGAACACAACGAGCCCGAGTCCCTGTGTCCCGCCGATCGATCCAAAGATTCCCCAGCGAGAAAGACTGACAGCCAGCGCGATAGCCATAACCACGGCGATACGCACAGGACTTCCCCACGGCTTGAGCACCGCCACGGCGACGGTCACAACGACGAGCCACAGGAAGAACCACATCTGACTATCCGGTCGCCACAGAGACAGCACGTCGCCGAGAGTCTGGCCTTCTGGTGCAAGTATCAGGCCAGCAAGTCCTTGTAGCAGCGACCACAGAACGTAGAGGTAGAGGAACATCCCCACCCTGCGCCGCAAATAGTCGGCCTGGCCGTACTTAGTGAGCCCTGCCTGAACGAACAGACCTGACAGCAATGCAAACACCGACAGGTGTGCCATGTAGATGACCCGGTCGGCTGTCTGGAATGCCTCTCCGTCGCCATCGATCACATCGATCGAAACAAGCCCTCGCAGAACGTGTCCGAGAACGATTGCGATTATGGCTAGACCCTTGGCGACATCGATTGACTTTTCCCTCATCGGGCGGAGCTTACGGGGCAAATGGTCTAATTCTCCGACCGGGCGATCTCGTACCAATTCGTGCCATCCGAGACCAGGCTGAGTACGTCATTCGTTGTAGGACTGAAGTCCCCATTCAGGTTCAGCGTGGTTCCGTTGTCGCGCAACGGTAATGGGTTGGCGTTGGTGAAGATGATTCGTACAACACGCCCTGGACGGTGACCTACGATGCTTGTAATTTCTTGCGCCACAGCCACGATGATCGTGTCGGACACCGCCGGAACTTTCACGATTCCAGGAGTGGGTGTGGTGGTAACAGTTTGCGTCGGAAGTGCCGCAGTGCCAAGGTCATTTCCTGACCAGATATTACTGTTGCCGACGTTGACAAATGCTGCCGAGCGTGCGCGCTCTTTCCGGATGGTGTTGCCCGTCAGGACATTGAAGTCGCAAAACCTGCCTCTGCGTAGCCGTAGGGCTGAGTCAAGACAGCAGTATCGCGACCCATGTATGGATACGTCGGGGCCGTCACGTAACTACCAGGCGGGACCACGACGGCGCTGTCCCAAATATTGTTACCCGTTATCGTCCACTCCTGCGAAGTGCCGTCGAGGTAGATGCCGGAGAAGCTGCGCGCAGTGGTGCCGCCGACATTTGCGACGCCATTCCAGTAGATCTGGTTGCCCACCAACGTGCACCGGAGTGCGTTCAAGGCGCGGATCCCGCTGATCGTGTTGCCCCAGGCGCGCCCACAAGACAACTCGTTGTTCGAACCTGTGACGTAGACGCCTGACCCGAGGTTCTTTTCGGACTGCCATGTGACTAGCAGGTTTCCGGTCGAGTTGATCCAGATACCGTGATTGTCGGTCGCTGATTCGAGGCCAGATCCCCAGACGTGGACGTTGGTGAGGTTCTGTGCGCCTGTGTCCAGCTTGATTTCGGACAGTCTGGAGTTGCCGATGTCGAGGCTTGTCCACCGTCCGTCCGCGAAATCGGATGCGGCGACGGTCTGGATGCCGTATCCGGCGTTCTCGCGGAGCTGGACGTTCGTCAGCTTGACCGCGACGGCGCCCGTGCCCGCTTTGCCGATCGTCACGCCGTTGCCCGGAGCCTTGTTGATCTGAATGTCATGCAGGAATGTGCACGCCCCCTTGAGTACGACATTGTCGCCCGTCGTGCCCTGGTACCGCCCACCTTCCATTCAGTGCAGACTCCGCGGCGGTGGTGGGAATGCGCAGGCATGGCCGTAACTTCGGCCTGGGTCAACGCCCCGACCGCTGCTCGGGTGTCATCTGAACGATGCCTGGGTGCTAAATCGCAGCGATCCGGTGGCAGAAGCCAGGACGGCTGGGCCGGACATGCTCGGAAGCGTCGGTCCGCCCTTTTGCGTCGATCCGCGCTTATCGTTCACCGATCACTTGAGTCGCCTCTCTACTCGAAGTAGTGCGATCCCGAATCGGCAATGTGGGCACCTCGGAGAGGATCGCATGATCATCGGAAACCTTATCCTGCATAAAGAGGGACCAAATACCGTTGCTTTTTCCCAACTCATGTCACACTTGCCGGTATGTGGTGGATAACCGAGATTGTCGCCGGATGGATCACAGCAGGCGCGTTTCTAGCTGTTTGGCTCGGTCGTGCCATCAATCACGCTGAGTTGGCAGACCACAACTGCCTCACGCTGACCGAGTCTGATTAGCGCAGTTACGCAATATCTGCACAGACGATGTGCCGCCCAACCCGGCCTAGCGTATTGAACCGTGAGTTCGTCCTTGCTGTGCACTGCGTGGTTAGGCAGGCGGGCGAAGGACGGATTGTGTCAATTAATAGTGATGATGATGCATGTTGTCGCAGTCGGTACGCCATGCAATGTAGTGAGTCCTATATGGCTGCAAGGTAACTGAGGATGATACTGAGCGCGATGCGGCGGATCCGAGCGTTGCGAAGCAATGCAACGGTTATCGGTCATCTGGAAACTGATTGAGCCACAAGCCTTTCGCGCGTGCGTCGTAAGTCTGCTACTTGGACACTTGTACGAGAGTTTGTGTTCGAGAGTATCGAATCGCGAACTCGACACAGCGTGGGGCAGAATTGCCTCTGGCCACGCGGCGGTTGAAGTCTCGAAGGTGAAGAGTGCCCTGCGTCTCCGAAGCGTGGCCAGTTCGCTTGCCCTTGGACCGTGAGTTAGTCGAATAGCGCCGTACCTGAACATTTTTAGTGAATTCCGATATCTGGCCGATCGTGTAACGCGAAGAAGGCGCGCGATTGCGAGGCTTGTGCGTTGTGTCGCGCGCTCGAATTGGAACTTACGCATGTACGAAGTATAGGCAAGCTGCTTGATAGTTATCTTGGACTGCAAGGCGCGTTCGTGAATTCGGGCGGAGGTGTGCTCGGGCCATGGTAGCGATTGTGGCGTCTGTTACCAGTCGGGATCGGGATCGAGGGATTGCGAAAAGATAGCAATAACGCAATTCCTGTGCAGCGCCAGTGAACTCGCCGTGAATACACGTACCCTCCAGATTGTTGGGACGTTTGGCATACCCCTTTGTGACCTAGCTCCTAGTTGGCGCAGGAAGCTAAATCTCATTGTCCGGGATAATTAGCCACCGTACCAATTGGCGGTTATGGTCTGTTTGTTGAAATTAACCCGATCACGTGATCGCGGGGGCGGGACGGTCGTAACTCTTCTGCCCTTGAAACATTGTTCGTGTTTCGTGTGATCGTTCCCGAGGAGAGTTTGCAGATGGTCCCCAGTTTTAACGGGCTGCGTCGTAATCTGACGATGACGCTTGCGGCTGCCTTCTGCTTGGTCCTTGCGTTCAACACAATTGCCGGGGCGCAGGTGGTCGAGAATGCTGCTGAAACCAATGTCGCCGCTGATGCCAACGTCGGCGCCATATCTCTTAAAGAACTTGGCCGGGGAACTGATGTGGTGTTCTCGGCGAATGATGAGCCGCTGACTGTTTCACTACCGGTACCGGACGGACTTACTGCAACTGCTCTGATCGGGACAGTCACGGCACCTATCGATTTCAGCCGAGGGTGGATCGAAGTGAGTGCTGATGGCCGCCCAGTCTCGCGGGTGGAATTTGATGCTGCTCAAGTTGGCCAAGGACTGCCGATTTCGATACCGCTTGCCGGTCTGACGGTTATCGATCGGAGCATCGCCGTTTCGATGATCGGGCACCTCGTTCCCGTTGATGATCGTTGCTACGACAGAAGCAACTACCAACCACTCGCGTTGCGAAACACTTCGATCGTGTACGACGGCACCGAAGCGCAGCCGTCGACTGTCTCGAACTTCTTTCCGCCGATTCTGCGTAAAGCCACGATCTATCTCGCGAACAATACGTCACAGGCACAACAGACCGCCGCACTGCTTCTCAGCACATCGATAGTGAATCGCTATGGCAGTCAACCAGACGCAGTGGTTCTCGCCGAGCTACCGGCCGGGCAGTCGCTCCCAGACAGCGTTCCCGGTCTGTTCGAGCGGAACATTCTGGTTGGTGCCGAGGGGGAAGGCGGAATCGACCTCGTCGCCGGACCCAGTGGATATCCTGTCCTGCGTTTGGCCGGTGACGACAGATCGCTTGTCCCGCAGGTTAATCTGCTCGCGGCAAACTTCAATGGTTTCTGGGCCGCAAGCCAAGCACTGACGGCATCGGCGAAGGCCGTCGCGGAAATCTCTCGCGATGTTGTTCCTGTCGGCGACTTACGACTCGGTTCTTTGACGTCGTCAGGGCTCGAGCACGTCCAGGTTGAGGTGCCGTTCACCCAGTCTCAATTGGGCCGAGCAATGAAGAATGTGACCGTGCGCATGATCGGTACTTATGTTCCGATGCCGAGTACACGAAGCGCTCAGTTGTCATTCAGCGTGGGGGATCAGCGTCTCGACAGTCGGGCAGTGGACAACAACGGTCGCTTCGACATCGAATTCACGATCCCCGACAAGTTGGTGACGCGGGAGATGAAGGTGACGGCAGCGCTGGATGTTTCCGGGGATTTTCAATGTGGGAGCAGCAACGGATCGACGCTGACGATTGATCCGGAAAGCACGATCAGCTCAAACGTCGCTGAACCGGCAAATCCCGGGGGCTTCCAGTCATTGCCACAGTCGATGCTGCCGATCATAGAAGTGGGGACCACGCGCGGAGATTTTGCCGATACTGTTCGGGCGCAACGTCTTCTGGTTCAGATGCAGCGGCTGAGCTACTTGCCGTTGCAGCCGCGAGTTCAGTCGTTTGTCGATGCGGCTTCCAGTCCGTTGCCGGCGGTGCTGGTCGCTGCAGACGGAAAGCTTCCGGATGGCGTGGATCTCGACCTGCCGATGGAAACCGCCGATCAAGGCTTGCTGCGGTTGCGCGGTCTTCAGTTCAATGCGCCATACGGCAGCATGCAGGTTGCTGTGGTTCCCAACCACGAAATCGTTGTTGTTACCTCTAACGGTGACGCAGCCGATGTCGACAACATGCTGAACTGGCTGGAAGGTGATCCGGCACGGTTCGGAAGGCTGGCTGGTGATGTCCTTGTTGCTCCTCGCGATGTCGATCCTTTCGACATCAGCGTCAATCTTGCACCGGTAAGTGGGGCGAAAACCAGCGACGACGATAGCGGCATCAGCTCCACCACAATCGGTTTGATCGCAGCAGGCACCGCAGCACTGGTAGTTATTTCTGTGGGTGGCGTGCTGTTCTTCAGGCGCCGTTCACAATGATTGTCGCCGCACCGGCAGAGTCACGAACGTTGGACTCTGCCGGTCCCATTGAGGAAGAACGTCAACGACTGCCCTGGGGGGTCTACACCGCGGTGGCCGTGGTGTACATCGCCCTTGGTGTGTGGCTGAACGAGGAGATCAAATTCATCTTCACTGATGCAATGAGCAGGGTTGCTGCAGTATCTGCAATGTTGTGGAGTCGCGATCCGCACTTTGCAGCAATCGGATTCGTCTTCACACCATTAACCGCAGTTGCACAGATTCCGATGGGTCTGTTGGGGAACTGGTTTCCGGAGTTGTTGCGCTGGAACATCACTGCGTCCGTGACGTCTGCGCTTTTCATGGCCGGAGCGGTGATGCAGATTCGGGGCATCGCACGTGATCGTGGGTGCGCTCGATGGGTGACGATCATGGTCACTGTGTTGTTTGCTCTCAATCCCATGATTCTCATGTACGCGGCCAACGGCATGAGTGAGGCGCTGTATCTCTTCTTCGTCATCTGGGCTGTTCGCCGCCTCATCAGATGGATGCGCAACGACGACGCGCATGAGCTGATCGCAGCCGGTTTGGCGCTCGCACTGGCCTATCTGACCCGGTACGACGCCCTTGCACCTATGTTCGTTGCGGTGGTGCTCGTGTTCGTGGTCAGTTGGTTGAGATTTCCGAAGACTGACACCGACGACAAGTTTCATCGATCGTGGGCAGCTGCGATTGACGCGACCGTTGTGTTGCTTCCGGGGCTCATCGCATTTCTTGCCTGGTCTGCCTCGAGCTGGTTGATCACAGGGCAAGCGTTTCAACAGTTTTCGTCGGTGTACGGCAACAGTGCGATTATCGAGCAGGCCGGTGGAGCTGCCGATACACCGCTGACCCGGATGATGTTCTCGCTGACGGAGATAGCGATACTCGGGCCGGCGTTCCCGGTGCTAGCCGCCGCGGCGATTGTCTTGGCGTGGCGGCGGCGCGATCCCGAAGTAATCGTTCCGATCGTGCTGTTCGGCTCAGTGCTCGGCGCACAGACCCTGCTCTACATGATGGGCTCGACGTTTCCGTTTCTGCGCTTCTATCTTGCTGTCGTCCCGCTGTGTTTTGTGTTGGCAGTGCTGATCTCACCACGCGAGCGGCCCGTTGTGTCGCGTAGGCCTGGGTGTGCCGCCAGTCCCGAGTTGGTCCGGGATCAACCGAAATACTCCGGTCCCTCGATCATGCTCGTTGTTTCGCTGGTGCTACTGCTCGGGTCAACTGCGGTCACCTTTGTCGCAATGGGAAGTCCGCGACTCGCGTCCTTGGAACACTCGCTTGCGAGTGTGGTCATTCCAGGCCGCCAGGATCCCGCCGAACAGGCGATTCTGCGGACCTTCGGAGCGGAACGCAGGATAGCCGACTACCTCGACGACCTCGATCTGCCTGATGGATCGGTGCTGACCGATACGGTCTTGGCCTTCGGCGTTATCACGGCGTCTGATAATCCGAAACAGTTTGTGATTACCTCCGACACCGATTTTGTGAAGATATTGAACAACCCGTCGGAGTCCGGAGTTGAGTACATATTGACCGTTCCCAACGAGGAGCGCGGAGTGGCTGACGCCATTAATCGACGGTATCCGACCATGTACGAAACAGGCTCCGGTGGAATTGGTGCGTTGGTCATCGAAGTGGAGAACGACGGGGGAACGGTACCGCCAAACTGGCGGCTGTATCGGCTGACGGGCAATAAGCAAGAGGGAGGCTAAAACTCCGGATTTATGGGACACTTTGGACGCGGGGGGATGCTGCGTTCGAGCGATGGGTAAACATGTCTCCGAGAGTGAAAAAAATGAAACCTCCAACGTCTGTCTGGCGTCGAGTGGCCGCAGTTCTTGTCAGTGCCGCTACTGTTCTCACCGTGAGTGGCGTGGCCGCACGCACGGTGGATGCGGCCCCGCAACCGGGAGCCCGCGTCACCGCTACCGTTGATGGACTGAAACTTGACGGGCAAGATTGGTGGCCAACAGGATTCAATGCCTATCAGCTCGCCACAGATTGGGGTGTGAACTGGGGTTGCGGTGCGATGGTCGATCTCGACGACTATTTTGGATCGCTGCCGGCAAAGTCTCTGACGCGTTTCAATCTGTTTCAGGCCTTGGCGATCAACAAATTTACGGGGGAGCTGGATTTTGGACCCATGGACGCGGTGTTCGCCGCAGCGGAGGATCACAATCAGATGATCCTGCCCGTCCTCTCGCCGCAGGACGGAGCGTGCGAGGACGAGAATTTCAAGGAACGTAGCTGGTACGTAGATGGTTGGAAAGACTTCGACGCCAACGCTGCGAAGTCGCTGATCAGCTTTCAGGACTGGATGCATATAGCAGTTGCCAGGTGGAAAGACTCTCCGTCGCTGGCGGCGTGGGAATTGGTGGGAGAACCTGAACCGAGCCTATGCACCGACACGGCGTGCAATTGGTGGACCAGGACGTGCCCGTCCGACACAGCGCAAATTCTGCGCTCGTTCTACGACGCGGCTGGTGCAGAAGTGCGGGCGCTCGATCCCAAGACCTTGATTACGGCTGGGCTTCTCGGCGGCGGCCAATGTGGCACCGGCGGTGACGATTACCAGTACGTCAGCGAGTCGCCCTACGTCGACGTTGTTCAGTACCACGATTACGGCGCTGATGGTGTTGCTCTTCCCGGTGACCAGTGGAATGGACTGGCGCGTCGCATTACCCAGGCCACTGCGGCCGGAAAGCCGCTGTTGGTGGCCGAAATCGGTGAATTGGCCGGTAGCTGTGAGCCTCTCGCAACTCGGGCGACACACATCGGCGACAAGATTGCGGGTCAGAAGACAGCCGGCACCGCCGGGGCGTTGCTGTGGGCCTTTGTGCCGGATCCTCGTCCGACTGAATGCACCATGGATATCGGCTACGACGACCCGCTCTACGGAGTTGTCGCAGCTGAAGCCGAATGGGGCTGATAGGCCCCGAATTCTATTAGTGCCCCTGGGACCAAGGTCCCAGGGGCACTAGTTCTTTCGGCGGTTTTTTGGGGAATTGTGTAGCTTCCTTCGTGGCCCGGAGCCGGTGTAATGTATTGCAAAACTGACGTATGTTTCGCAGTAGTTTGCAGCGTGCAGCTCAGAATCCGATAGGCACTCATCGAAGAGATCCGCGCGGCATCAGTGGCGTGTAGATGCAACATCAGTGGCGTGTAGATGAATGAGTCTGCATCAGGAAAGGTAAATGATGACTACAGTGCGATCATCCTCGATCAAGACTGCGGTGGTGCCGGCAGCTGGGCTTGGCACTCGTTTCTTGCCGGCCACCAAAACGGTTCCCAAAGAGCTTCTGCCGGTGGTAGATACACCGGGGATTGAATTGGTCGCCAGTGAAGCTGCTGCTGCGGGAGTGGAACGTTTGGTTATCGTCACGGCGCCCGGAAAAGCGGGTGTCATGGCGCATTTCCTGGAAGATGTTGTTCTGGAAAACAGATTGCAGGATGCGGGAAAACATCATCTCCTGGAGCGGGTCCGAAAGGCGCCGGGGTTGATCTCGGTGGAACCTGTTGTTCAGGAGTCTCCACTCGGTTTGGGACACGCCGTCGGCCTGGCAGAATCGGTTCTCGGCGCTGACGAGGACGCCATCGCGGTTCTGCTTCCAGACGATCTGGTGCATCCCGGTGGGGTGCTCGAGGCCATGTCGAGGGTCAGGGATGAGCGCGGAGGATCTGTTCTCTGCGCATTCGACGTGCCGAGACATGAAGTCAGTGCATACGGAATTTTTGACGTTGAGCCAGACTCCGACAACCCTGACGTTCTCAAGGTCGTAGGCATGGTGGAGAAGCCGGATACGCACAGTGCGCCCTCAACCTTGGCTGCTGTTGGCCGGTATCTATTGGATCGCAAGATCTTTGACGCCCTGCGCACCATCAAGCCAGGTAAGGGCGGCGAGTTGCAGCTGACCGACGCGATTGCCTTGCTGATCAGTGAGGGTCATCCCGTCCATGTCGTGGTGCACCGGGGATCTCGTCATGATCTCGGAAACCCGGGTGGATTCCTACGAGCCTCACTTGACCATGCACTGGGACGCGAAGAGTACGGACCGGAATTGCGAATCTGGCTGGAAGAGCGTCTCCGGCAACCAGACCCGCAACTTACCTACTGAGATAAACAACCGCCCGGGACATCGTCCCGGGCGGAGTTGTTTGTGTGCGTGCGGTCGGAAGAATCAGTTGCTCAGACCGTGAAACGTCTTCTCCCAGTAGGACGGGTTCATAATCAACTGGTATGTGCCTTTGATTGCGGCGATGCTCATCAGCACCCAATACAGTGGCGCGGTCAGGCACGCAATCAACAGGGCTGCATTCCGTGTCTCGCGGCACGCAACAAGATTCATGTACATCACGGCGGCGTTACCAAAGACGAGCGACGCGAGGGCCGGGAAGTACACATAGCTGGGGAAAATTTGTTGGATTATCGCGGGTTGACCGAGAATCCAGCCCAGGCTCAGAAGCCAGAAAATCGTGTTCAGTGCGGCAACCACGGGTGTTCCCGCCATCAGGATGGTGAATCGCAAGAACCCGACGGTCCCAATCCCGCGCCACAGCTTCACCGGCTGGCGCATGTGAACCAGCCAAGTCTGTAAGTAGCCCTTGTACCAGCGGGATCGCTGACGGATCCAGTTTATGGTGTCGCTATTCGCCTCTTCGAGTGTTGTCGAGTTGAGGACGGCAGTGCGGTAGCCGCTTTCAGCGATCCGCACACCGAGGTCGGCGTCCTCTGTGACGTTGAACGGATCCCAGGCACCAATGTCGTCAAGCACGCTGCGTCGCAAATGATTTGATGTCCCACCCAGGGGAATGGGGGAGTTGCTTCGCATGAGGCCGGGCAAGATGAAGTTGAACCACAGGGCGTAGTCAGCGGTGAACCATGCCGTCAGCAGATTTTGTGTGCCGTTGTGAAAGGCGAGTTTCGCCTGGACACATGCGGTATTTTCCGGCAACTGAGCGAAAGTTGCTACTACTCGGCGCAATTGAAGTGGATCTGGCGAGTCCTCAGCGTCGTAGATCGTGATGATCTCGCCCGTGGAAAAATGAAGTCCGTAGTTGCAGGCCTTCGGCTTGGTACGTGGATCCGCTGCCGGGACTTTCAAGATGCTGACTACCTTGTCGACGCCGGCCAATTCAGCGGCTTTGATGGTGATCAAGTCGTCTTCCTCGAGAAGGAGGAGAACTTGGAGTTTTTCCTTCGGGTAGTGGATTGCCCGCATAGCTGCGATCAGATCACCCACAACCTCTGGTTCGTTGTAAGCGGGCACCAGGATCGTATACAGCGGCAGTTCGTCATCGGTAAGAGCAAGTGCCACCTCATCACTGATGGTCATGATGGCCGACGCATCCAGGCCTCGCATGAAGAGAATGAGCCGATCAACCATCGTCCAGACATATCCGAGGGTGCACAGCAGAGTGAGCGTGATCAGAGTGGGAGTGAGGAAAAAGATCAGGCACAAGATTGCGACCGCGAGGAGCGTGAACAGGACGTTGCGCTGCCAGGGGTAGAACGCCACCGAGGCAGAGGAAATCGGTTTGCGCTCACGCAGACCGTTCACTGCATCATGGAGGGCAGCAGCTTTGAATGCGTCGGAGGCTTTGTCTCCGTGCACCAGGAGATCGAGATTCACCATTGTTGAGCCTCCACGATGTGTCGTCCCAAGGCCTCGAGCATCCCGAGGTCTTTGTACTGCGATTCGTTGTCCTCGGTTGAGCTTTTCCCTCGCAAGAGCAGAGCGAGACTATTGCCTCCATTCGAGGCCATCGACGGACTCGGCTCCGGGAAATAGGCGTCCGGTTCGTGATTGTCGACGGTGATGAGACTGACGCGTTGTGCGGCACCGTCGCCACGAGTCCAGATGAAGTTGAGATTGCTCCAGGTGAGAAGGAGAGCATCGTCGACGATGGTGTACATCTCGGCCACGACACCGCGCGTCAGTTCGACCTGCACAGTGGGGCTGACACGCGCGTTCTGCAACTCGTACGTGGCGCTGCTCGGGTAAACAGAGAGAGTAGCCGCGCGACGGACCTGCAGAACATCCATTTGTACAGTGCGCTGGCGCATGAGAGCGTCCCACGCTGGATTTGGCGTATCCGCGCGGATTGTTTGTCGCGTCAGCGTGGATGTAGGCCCGAAGTACCGCTGCGGCCAATCGAACTCTTCAGTGGAGATTTGGCTCCACCCCGCCGGTACCACCAATCGAGGATCCGCAGTGGCCGGTGGGCCTTGGGAAATCGGAATGTCGTCGGCATTGGGGAGCGGTGTGAGGGCGATCAGTATTGCAACACCGAACACGAAGAGGATGGTCCAGTCGCTGGTTTTGGTTGACGGCTTTCGGAGTGGACGATCGAAAGGTTTTAGCGACTTGCCGCGGCGTTGATACAGATAGAAGATAGCGCCGACCAGCAGCGCAGTTCCGACTGCGGGAAATAGTTGAACCAGAAATAGCGGAACCGTCGGAAACTGGTTCGACAGGTAGTACACCAAGGCAGTGCCGAGGGCGATGGAGATCAAGAAGGCAACCAAACCTCGTCGCCAGTTTCGACTGACGGCAATGGTGGTGGCCGTGGAGGCGACAACAACCATGATGACGCTGTAGTCGAACCGAGTACCGCCCAGTTCGATTGCCATGGTTCGGTAAAAAAGCGGGCTCAAAACCATGGGCGTCAGCCAGATCAACCAGTACCGATTGACGGGGCGAAGTCCGAACATGAGAACTGCTGCGCCCCAGACAAAGACCCAAGCCGCCAGCGCATCGATGTGCATCAGCTCGTAGTTGTCCCCGAATCGCGGCATCAGCAGCGCCTGCATACCCAGTGCGACGAGTAAACCGATGCCGCCAACGATCTTGTCCGTTTCCCGATCATGGATCGGGAGTTCGGGACCCCGCCTGAGGTCTGTACCCACAGCCGCAACAACACACAGCAGGGGCAGTACAAATACGAACCCAATCGCGGTGCCGTCGACTGTGCTGCGCCACAGGTTGTTCCACGTTGGCCAGAACGCAAATATTGTGGCTGCTGCGATCATCAACCAACGGACCGTGAGCCGCGGAACAATTCCCGACTCAGCGCGGATAGTGCTGATCTTCAAGGTGTGTAGTCCCATTCGAGCGTGACTGGTCAACGATCCGGAATGCGGACCTCGTTGCAGGAGTCTTCGGGTGTATGTCCGAATTTTGACCTTACGCGATTTTGCGCGACGCACGAATCGGACGATATGGGCGTTTCACCGGCCGGTTGTTGCCTCACATCAGGTTTGTACGCGCCGCGTCCAAGCTCGACAGCGGAATGTATATCTCGGATGTGTATTCACCCTGATTGATTGCATGCACCTATAGGGACGTAAGTCCCTAATGGTGGTTACTTTAGGTCGGCATTGTTGACTTGAGAGGTGCAGTCTGGGGCTGCAATGGTAAGCAATTTCCGGGTTGGGGAATCTTGAGATACCACAAACCTCGCATATCGGATAATGGCAATTTGTCTGGTTCTCGGCTTGGTGGACGAAAGGCACATCCGTCGGTGATCACGTGAGGCTTGTACTTGAATGCGCCACCATTTCACATTGTGAGATTCGGCCGACAGTGTGAGCAGAATAATATAGACCGTAAATGGACAATCGTCCAGCAGTAATCTTCGGGATTGTCCAGTTTGAACTTTGTATCATCGTTCATTCGCTTCCAGGTAGCCGTCGTTATCGCATGAGAATGGCCGAGAATCGAAAAAGGACAAAGGTCGCAATCTTCTCGGGTGATTTGGTCTGTATCCCGATCGTGCAGTCGCAATTACAGTTGACTTGACGGAAAAGGCCTTGATCTGCATGTATCTCCCCTGTTTGTGCGGCTGGCAACTGATCGGCGCACTGTTGCCGCAATGACAAAGAGGGCGAGATTCGGGATTTGCTAAATATTTGCCGTCTGGCTTGAAAGTGTCTCGACCGATCAACCGATTGACTTGACAACCGAAAAAAATCGTTGACGGTCTGTCATTTGGGGTGAAGTGGGTGATTGGTGCCGATCACCGCTGTCAACCTGCGCCGTTCGGAAATTTGATCCATCTGCGAGGTGGTGGTGAAATAGATCCCGCATGGTACGTAACGGACAGCCGCAGATCGCGATCAATCAGGGTGAAACGGATGTGCGGGACACTTGCTCAAGTCGGGTCTGGTGGTCAGGCAATTTCGGATTGTTTCGAGCACTTTTCAGATGAGTAGTTGATTCGGAAATTTCCTGACCAGGAAGGAGAGCTGACAAGGTGACAGCGCTCAACGAAAGCGAAGGGTCTCCCACGAGTTCTCGTGTGGTGCCGGAAGTTCAACCGGTGACGCCCGACGCTCATTCGGAGGTGTCTTCGCGACATCGGTGGCAAGCGGCTTACGTTCGGCGGTTGGCCGTCAGTGACGCGGCAATTATTGTCGCAGCGGTATTTCTTGCTCAGTGGTTCCGTTTTGGCGCGGAGTCAGGTGGGGTGAGTACCAGCGGCGTTGGAAACTACAGCTACACCGCCGTCTCACTCGTATTGATCGTCGCGTGGATTGCAACGCTCAGCATCTTCCGAACTAGGTCGATTCGAGTGATCGGGAGCGGACCGGAAGAGTATCGGCGAATCTTTGTCAGCACGGTACGACTCTTCGGCTTGATCGCGATAGGCAGCCTGCTCCTTCAGATCGACATCGCCCGCCTCTATCTGGCATTTGCTTTCCCCGTCGGCATGATCGCTTTGATGGCTAACCGCTGGTTCTGGCGCCGACTCATTGCCCGTCGCCGTGCACGCGGTGAATTTAGAACCTCGGTACTCGTTGTCGGAAATCGTCATGCCGTTATTAATCTGGCAGAGAACTTCGAACGCGGATCAGCTGACGGATTCAGAGTCGTGGGTGTTTGCACACCGGGCCACAACAGTGACATGAACGATGTGATCACGGTCGGAGGGCGACGCATCCCGGTCTTGGGTGATGAACACGATGTCACCCGTGCCCTTGATGTGGTGGGTGCAGATACCGTCGCCGTCACCGCGACCGAGCATCTGGGCTTGGACGGAATGCGCAAGCTCGCATGGGATCTCGAGTGCAAGCGAGTAGATCTTGTTGTCTCACCGGGCATTCTGGACGTGTCGGGCCCCAGACTTTCGATGCGGCCTGTCGCAGGCCTTCCATTGATCCACGTGGAACGCCCGCGCTATCACAGCGCGCAGAAGTTCGCGAAAACATCGTTCGACATCGTCTTTGCCACAATAATTTTGATCCTCATCAGTCCGGTGCTCCTCGCCGCAGCGCTGGCTGTGAAGCTGACCAGTCCCGGTCCCGTCCTCTACAAGTCGGAGCGAATGGGTTTGGACGGCAAACCGTTCCCGATGCTGAAGTTCCGTTCGATGGTCCAGAATGCAGATAAGCAAGTTGACGCGCTGATGAAGAACAACGAGGGTGCTGGCGTTCTGTTCAAGATGCGTGACGACCCTCGTGTCACGTCGGTGGGGCGTGTCATGCGCAAATTCTCGATCGACGAGCTGCCGCAATTCCTGAACGTCCTGCGTCGCGAGATGAGCGTTGTTGGACCGCGGCCTCCGCTGCGGCGCGAGGTGGAGGCCTATGACGGTACGGTGAGCCGGCGGCTTCTGGTCAAGCCCGGAATTACAGGACTGTGGCAGGTAAGTGGGCGCTCCGACCTCTCATGGGAAGATACTGTCCGCCTTGATCTTTCATACGTCGACAACTGGTCGATGATGGGAGACATCCTCATTGTTGCTAAGACATTAAAGGCGGTAGTGGCCAGTGATGGGGCGTACTGACTTTGCGTCCGACCGGATGGAACCTGTAGGTCGCATTTCTCGGTGCGGCTGAAACCATTTTTGAGAACTATCCTCCACACTTTGTCGGCTGAACGTAAAGGAAATGCCACAGCATGCGAATCACAGTCTTCGGTACGGGCTATCTGGGCGCCACACACGCGGCGTGCATGGCTGAGTTGGGCCATGAGGTGCTTGGAGTCGATGTCGATGAATCGAAGTTGCAGAAGCTCGAGGCCGGCGAGGTTCCGTTCTGGGAGCCGGGACTCGAAGACGTTCTGCAGCGCAATATCGCGGCGGGTCGACTGCGTTTTACTTCGTCTTACGCAGAGGCAGCAGAATTTGCTGATGTTCACTTTCTTGGGGTCGGCACGCCCCAGAAGAAGGGTGAGTTTGCCGCTGACATGAAGTATGTGGACGCGGTTGTCGAGACTTTGGCACCACTACTGACAAAACCCGCAATTATCTTCGGAAAGTCAACAGTGCCAGTTGGTACCGCGGCACGCCTTGGTGCGACTGCGCGTGCGCTGTCGCCCGCAGGTGACGCAGTCGAGGTGGCCTGGAATCCGGAGTTCCTTAGGGAGGGATTCGCAGTCAAGGACACGTTGCATCCGGACCGGCTGGTCCTGGGCGTGGATCGTGCCCGGCCGGGGCGGGCTGAAGATGTGGCCCGTGAGGTCTATGCGGAATTGCTTGACGAAAAGATCCCGTTTGTTGTGACCGATCTAGCTACTGCCGAACTTGTCAAAGCCTCTGCAAATGCGTTCCTGGCCACCAAGATTTCGTTTATCAATGCGATCGCCGAGGTTTGCGAAGCAGCAGGCGCAGATGTGACGGTGCTAGCCGACGCGATCGGTCACGACGAGCGAATCGGCCGCAAGTTTCTCAACGCCGGCATTGGTTTCGGTGGCGGTTGTCTGCCCAAGGACATTCGGGCGTTCATGGCTCGGGCAGGTGAACTAGGAGCCGACCAGGCGCTCACTTTCCTGCGTGAGGTGGATAACATCAACATGCGTCGCCGCACGCGCATGGTGGAACTAGCGCGAGAAGCATGTGGGTCTCTGTTGGGCGCGCGTGTTGCAGTACTCGGCGCAGCGTTTAAGCCTGACTCGGATGATGTACGCGATTCACCCGCACTGAACGTTGCTGGCCAGATCCAGCTTCAGGGTGCTGCCGTGAATGTGTACGACCCTAAAGCAATGGACAACTCTCGCGCTCTGTTCCCGACACTTACGTACAGTACATCCGCATTGGAAGCGTGTGAGGGCGCGGACGTGGTGCTTGTACTTACCGAGTGGAAAGAGTTCAAGGCTCTCAAGCCCAGTGCGCTGGATTCCGTTGTGCGACAGAAGAAGTTGATTGACGGAAGAAATTGTTTGACCCCCGGTCAATGGCGAGCCGCTGGGTGGGCGTACCGAGGGCTGGGGCGACCATGAAAGAAAGATACCGTGCGGAGATATCTCTCGAAACGGGGCGCACGGCTGGGCTCCCTGCGCGTGGAGAACTGGTTGGCAGTTGGCGATGTGCTCGTCGTCGCGAGGACCGTCATAGTTCTGGGAGTTAGTGATGGAGCGGACTGAACTCCGGCTTTGGCGTCAACGTGAAGCTCTTTTTGCTCTGCGAAAGGCAATTGAAATGCACTTTGGAACCTCACTGCGGCTCGTACAAGCGTACATTTACGACTTTAGGCGATTCTCTCGACATTCTGGGCTTAGAGGAACGAACACACAACGCGAGATCGAATCACGCATTTTGAAAGAATTCCACCGGATTGAAAAGGGACTGACGCTCAAGGAGCCAAGGTCATGGTTCGGTCGCGAGACGGTGGAGATAACTGTACAGCTGTGTGAACAGTACCGTCAGCGCTCGGACGCCGACCTGCAACTCGTAGACGCCGCGTACACGGCACTCCGACAGTATGGCCAGCACTTTCAAGAGGATGCCCCGGAATGGTGGACGCATCAGGCCGTCATTGTCGAGGGATGGTTAGAAGGCCGGCACGTCGATCCCAACTGCGAAGGCGGATTTCGCTCCCGGTCATCCGAGATCTCGGGGTCGGATTCCTCGGGACTCGCATTGTCGAATTTTATGAGAAGCCGCTCAAGCACGAGAAACTTCAGCTCTGAAATAGTGCCTAATACGATACTGCGATGTGCAATCGATGACGCGAAACGAAGTCCCAGCGTCTGTAATCGGCAGGGGACTCGAATTCGTCTCTATAGTCGTGGCCCAGAGACCGATAAGATACTGAAGCTGCAGAATGGAAACAGGGGCTTTGGAAATGATGCTAGCCATATTGCGATAATATCTGCTGACTTGAGCACTTTTCTCATAGTTGGCGAGCGTAACCAGGGATTCGTCGACGCTGGGATGTTTGCGATGACATTCCAGTACTCTCTTCACGCTCAGAATGTCGGCACGTGCTCCCTCAATTGGAGTGTCGGCCCGAGGCAAGATAGACGACTTCATATTCTTGCTGGAATTCCTGACGAAGAGGTCGTTATCATGATGGTAGCGGTCGGTTACCCAGAAACAGACTCTCTAGTTACAAATTCTCCATCTAGGTCGATCGAGCAAATTGATCTCAGTGACGTGCCGCTCATGACTGAGGGAGCATTCTTGTGAACGGCAATACGCTACGCACAAGCGAGTGGTACACGTCCGGTGAGGACGGAAAATGAGAGTTCTTTTGTCACTTTCTCCTCCGGATGGCACAACGAAATACGTGGTGCAGTTAACGCAGGGAATGCCACAGGAAGTAACTATCGAATACTTCTCCTGGGTTCGTGCAATTCTTGGGAAATACGACGTATTTCATGTCCATTGGCCCGAGTTTCTAGTCAGGTCAAATCGCCCTAGCCGCCATGCGGTGAAGATAATTCTCTGTGCCTTCTTTGTAGTAAGCCTCGCAGTGCGCCGGAAGCCCGTGGTCCGGACAGTACATAACATTGCGCCGCACGAAGGGGGTGGGCGAATCGAAAAGATGCTTCTGCGGGCGATTGATAGGTTAACTGTCGTATCAATCAGGCTGAATCCGCACACTCAATTGCCGTCGAACGTAACGCCATTCACAATCCTGCATGGACATTATGTGGATTGGTTTTCTAGTCGAGAGATTCAGGAAAGGGAGAGAGGGCGACTTCTCAACTTCGGTCTTATACGTCCATATAAGGGTGTCGAATCGCTTATCGATGTAGTTGCCGGCCACAATGATTCGAATTTAATCTTGCGTGTCGTGGGTAAGCCGATAGGCCGGGAAATTCGGGATAAAATCATCGAAAAGGCCTCTATATCGGACCGCATCTCTCTCAGGCTTGCATTTGTGCAGGATGACGAACTAATTTCAGAAATTGGACGAAGCGAACTCGTAATTTTACCCTATAAGGAGATGCATAATTCTGGCGCGGCGCTTCTATCGCTGTCACTTGAAACTCCGATATTGGTACCGAGCAATCCCGTGACCGAATCGCTTCGCGCCGAGGTTGGCCCTCAATGGGTCCACACGTTCAACAAAGAAGTTACTGCTCAAGACATCGACGCGGCATTGGAAAGAACAAGGTCGGCTGATTCTCAGTGTCGACCGAACCTCGATGGGCGAGACTGGGAACACCTTGGTAGGCAGCATCAGGAAGCCTATGGAGTTGCCGTGCAAACCAAGCGGAGGCTTCAGTGAGCGGGTCCACCGCAGGTGCTGACGCCAAGGAGTCGAGTGGACTCCCTCGGCAGGCTGTTCAAGGCGCTGCAGTTACCTTTGGTGGTCAGATCATGCGATTCGCACTGCAATTCATCGGTATTATCGCGTTATCCCGAATACTGGGTCCAGGTCCGATCGGATTGTTTGCCCTGGTAATGGTTGTAGTTGGTGTTGGTGAGGTTCTCCGAGACTTCGGCCTCTCTGCAGCTGCAATCCAAGCTAAAACACTCTCTGACGCCCAACGTACCAATCTATTTTGGATAAATACAGTTCTCGGTGTGATTCTCTGTCTTATTTGCATTTTCGTCGGACCGTTCGTAGCTGACTACTATAAGCAAGACGAATTATCTCTACTATTTTTTGCGATATCTGCCATTTTCATATTGAACGGCCTATCTACTCAGTACCGCGCAGGTTTGACCCGAGATCTCCGCTTCACCGCGCTCGCCGTTATTGAAGTTGGGTCGATGGCGCTTGGACTCGGAGCAGCGATATTTTCTGCATTACTTGGAGCTGGAATCTGGGCGCTTGCCGTTCAACAACTAGTCCAAGCCGGCGCCGCAATGGTGTTATGCGTATCGCTGGCAAGGTGGCTTCCGGGTCTACCTCGTAGTCAAGCTGAAATGCGCAGCCTTTTAAATTTTGGCTGGAATGTGGGCGCAAGTCAGTTGGTAAATTACCTGAGCAGAAACATCGACACTGTCGTAATTGGACGGCAATTCGGCATGGAGGCGCTCGGCCTATATAACCGGGCTTATCAAATGTTGACGTTGCCTTTGAATCAAATCAATATACCTGCCACCAAGGTTGCTTTTCCAGTTTTATCAAAAGTGCAACATGACAATCAACTGTTTCGGAATTATCTTCTTCGCGCGCAGTCTGCTATTACGTTCGCAGTTTCGTTAATATTTTTCTACTGCGCAGCGGTCGCTGTTCCACTGATTGACGTAGTTCTCGGCGAAGATTGGCATCAGGCCGCGCCGATTTTCCAGATTCTGGCATGCGCCGGGATTGTTCAGAGTGCCGCGTTCGCAACTTATTGGGTGTTTTTAGCCAAAGGCAAGACCGCGTCAAGTTTGAGGTACACACTATTTACCAAATCAATCCTTGTTGCATCTGTTTTGATTGGTTCAAATTGGGGAGTTTTCGGAGTAGCTGCAGGATATACGATAGCGACAGCCGTTTCCTGGCCAATAGGGCTGGCGTGGATCCGAAAAATCGAAGGCGCACCCGTGGTAGCTATGGCTAATCAATCGATGATTATCTTTACCTGCTTCGCAGGTCCGGGGATAGCAGCTTTCGTGGCTACAAGCTATATCCTTCCAGAAAATTCGATGGCGAGTTTGGTAATCGGTACTAGCGTATACAGTCTAACTTTGGCGCTCCTCTATTTTTCCTCATCGAGTATTCGACGAAGCTGTTCGGAGCTGTTAAAACCGCTTTCACATCTCAAGACTGCGAAAAAAATGATAGGTGCGGGAGCGTAAGATGAAAACCTTCTATTGGTGCACGGGCCAAGATGACAATATTGGCGACATTGTTCTTCGCCGGCGATATGCTGACGAACTGCGCAAGCTAGGTGACCTCCACATTTATGTCGGCAGTGCGTCACCCAGTTTCATTGCGGGTATGGGTTTCGATGTGTCTGATACTCAATACACAAGCGCCGTTTTATGGCTCAAGCAGATGCTCGTTCCCAGAGTCGCACGACGAACTTTGTTGGCGTTCAATCCCGGCGAACTGCAGGTTGGTAGAAAGAGCGCGATATCTACACTCGTTATCCTTCCTGTCCAGCTGTGGCTCCGTGCGTGGGGAGGGCGGTGTGTCAGGATAGGGCTCGCGACTCGGGGTAGTGACAAGTTATACGAAATTCCTATTCGACTCTCCAATGCGCTTTGCGATTCAGTTGTATGGAGGGACACAGAATCGCGCAAAAAATGGAGAGTTGGTCAGCCGGGTTTGGATTGGGCATTTGATGAGAATATGACCAGCATTGGAACCAGTTCTGGTCGTACTAAACTCGCGCTAACGATGCGATCGGATCGCCCTGAACTGAGCGAAGATGCCCTTAAAGCGATATCAGAGGTCGCCCGGCGCCGAGGGCTGAATCTAGTCGTTTTCTCGCAGGTCAAGCGTGACCGTGCAGCGTGCCAACAACTCTCCAAGCGACTTCAATGCGAGCTGTTAGATTGGGACGAGCGAGTTGGTCATCTGGAACAGGAGGCGCTGGTGCGCCAGTTGGCAAGCGAATCCGTCGGAATTCTGAGCGATAGAATACATGCCCTGATTATTGGCGCGACCGAGGGAGCCATACCGGTTGGGATAGTGCTTTCGGAAGATACGAAAGTGCGTCCGCATTTTGATGCCGCGGGTCTTACCAGAGTTAGCACGGATATCCGAAAAATGGGATATGGCGATGTTCTCACGTTTATCGAGGGAGTGCTCGCTCGCGGCCCCGAGATTTCACGCAAGGCTATCGAGGCACGTGAACTCGTTAGAGAAATGGCGAGTACGCTCGTAGTCGCTCTTCCCATCGCGGCAAGGAAGTGAGTCCGATGGCTGTGACTACAACTTTCATCGGTCACCGGACTGACGGAAGTATCTCTCCCGCAAAATCAGTCGGATTTCTACTCGGTCTAGCGGCCGCGTTAGTTTCTGTACGAAGTCCGATACTCGGGAACTATATCAATATCTCGGCTATTTTAGTTCTCTGTGCATTTTTTGTATCCGTATTTCATTCAAGTCGAGGAACGGTTCGATCTCTTACAGTAACGCCGATAGACGTACTGTCAATTGTATTCCTCAGCGCACGGGCAATCGCTGAGCTAGTAAATTCGACCTATCTGGGTATGCCGTTCTCTAGTACGACGCTTATGGATGGTCTTTTGGCGTACGTTGCATTCATTTCGGCAAGGTTGGTTATTTCCGGAACAGATGAAGCTGTCGCATTCCTCCGAAATCTGACTGCACCTGCAGTTCTGGTTGCGTTGATAGCTATCCTGCAAATCGCAGGAATGCCGGGAATCAATGAACTGCTCGTTGCTCATGTAAACAGCGGTGGTCTGGTCAACCGGCTCGATGGAGGGTGGGCGATTCGGGCTACTAGCACAATCGGCCACTGGACGGCCTTAGGTGGCTACTTATGCGTCGCGATTGCCGCACGATGCGTCGTGATGCTGAGAACCTCGACGCCGTCGCGAGTCGATTGGACGGTCGTCACGATACTAGTTGTTGGACAACTCGCTACCCTGACATTCGCCACCATTGCCGTCACTGTGGCAACGCTGATCACTATCCTTCTGCTGAAGCGTGTGAGCTTGTTCCGTGTGGGTTCACTGCTCGTCGGATTGTTGTTCCTTTGGCTTATGTCGGGGTCCCTGCTGACCGAGAGAATTGAAAAGCAGGCCCAGGGCTCCGCATCTCTGGGAGAGGCATATTCGTGGCTTCCCGAGTCTGTGGGATTTCGCGTGAATATTTGGGTAACCGAGACGATACCTGCGATCGCAGACAGACCTTTAGTGGGCTGGGGAATCGCGGCTTATCGGTTCCTGGGAACGGGTCGGGTTCCGGATTCTCTGCGGTGGATCTCGCCCGAATCAGAATGGATGCGAACAGCGATATCGAGCGGAGTGATAGTTCTAGCGATTCAGGTGGCATTGCTCTTCTTTGTCTGGAGAATGTTTAAACGTTCGCAAGATGTATTTGGGCCTCGAATGCTATTGCCCGTTATGACCATGTATGTGGGCCTGATCGTCATTAGTACAATACACTCACATTTTTCGAATAGAGGCGTACCCTTGATTCTCTGGCCATTGATCGGTGTTGTCACTGCGTTGAGTTGTAAGAATTCGACTCTTGTGGGATCGACTAAGGACTCAAATTCATCCGATGAAGAAAAGTGGGTCGTCAATGTTTAGTGAACTTGCTAAATCGGAGCGGTCGTCGGTTTTCGGTGAAGTCCCTACGGATGAGTCGCGGGAACCGCGGCAAGATTTTCAATATTCCGAGAGGACGATTGAAATGTGGGGTGTGCGAGTATCGCCTCGATCTTCTGACGAAGTTATCGAGTGGATAAACGACCATATGGGGAAGGGAAAGCGACTCCTCGTCGGACATAACCTTCACAGTGTATACCTCTACCTAACCGAAAATATGTTTCAAAGTGTATATGACTCCGCTGATCTGGTTATTATCGACGGGTTCCCAATCCTGCTTCTGAGCAGCGCGGAAAGCAGGTATCGTCGTCAGGGCGGAATATCCAGATCGAAAAGGTGCGGTTCAACCGACTGGATTCCCAAGTTATCTGAACTAACACATGGCCGTCGTATTGCAGTGATTGGTTCAACAAAATCATCGAATTTGAATGCAATCACGTACCTGGAATCGCTCGGCACGGACCTAGAGTTTCGTGGGTGGGATGGGTTCGAGGAGTTGAAGGTTTTACGGAGTTCTGATTTTTCGGCCTTGAAGGAATTCGAACCTGACTTGGTCTTGCTCGGACTGGGTATGCCATTTCAAGAGCGTGTGATATCAGAGTCATGGGAGGCTCTCCCCGATGCCGTTTATGCAGTTATCGGTGGTGCCATCGATCAATTGTCCGGTGCTCAGCGCAATGCACCAAGGTTTCTGGGGCCTCTCGGCCTAGAGTGGCTGTGGCGTCTGATGATGGATCCGCGCAGACTGGCGGGGCGATACTTGGTCGAGCCGCTAAAACTTATCGCTGTTACATTCCGTATTCGGTTCCTCCGGAGACAGAATCCGATAGAAATTAATTCGCGGGAGGTAATGTAGCAGTGTCCATTAAAGAATTTTCATTAACCGAGTCGCGCCCCACCGTCGGCGTAGTGATTCCCACAATTGGACGGGAGTCATTCCGTCGCGCAATCGAAAGTGTTCGCTGTCAGACCTTTCCGAGCGACCAAATTGTTGTTGTGCTAGACCGCCCTGAATCACGTGAGCAAGTTGAGTCGATTCTTATGTCAAATGAGCGACTTATTGTTACCACTGGCGCGCTCGGTGGTTCGGCGTGTCGCAATATTGGATTGGAAGCGTTGAGTCAGGACTTCGTTTGCTTTCTGGATGACGATGACTGGTGGGATTCATCTAAATTAGAATATCAAGTCCAAGGTATCTTGGCCGATAGATCATTGCTTTGTTTTACCGGATCAATATTCCATGAAGAAGGCAAGGCCGACAGAAGGTTGCCGCGCGAGCCATTTACCGGGTCGAGTGTGGCCTCATATCTTGTCCAGCGAAGTCGCCTCACACATGGCGATGGCTATATCCAGACTAGCTCCTTAATGGTTGAGACTGTTCTGGCGAAGAGAATTCGTTGGGATGACAGCCTTCCGAAGCATCAAGATTGGGACTTCATTGTCCGGCTTTTTGATGAACCTGGTGTGGGTTTCAGCTACGTTCCGGAACCATTGGTGCATGTGGTTAAAGACAGCCCTGGATCTATTTCAAAGCAAGCGGACTGGCGTGCCAGCCTTCGTTGGTTTAAGCGCCACGAGAGCCGATTGGATCGCAGGGCAGGCGGTGATTTCGTATGCACGCATATCCTTCGAAGCTCCTTTGCAGGCCTCTCGGCGGAGGGCGTTCGAAATGGCCTTAGTTTGCTGTACGGACGGCTGCCACACATGGCTGCCGTTGTGGTGGGCCTATCGGGTCTTTCCGTTCCTTTCGGAGACTCGCTCGGCGTACGTTCAAAATCAGTAGTTGATAGTAGACCTGGGCGAAAGATCGCTGTCACGAAAAGTATGATCGAGATCCTACGCACATTTATTTCGTTCAGCGAAGTGGCTCTTTGCGAAGTATTGCTTCGTCTTTTTGTTCTTGGTCGTCGTGTATTCCCGGTACGTGGCAGTGGGAACGTTTTGATCGCGCCGCCCGGAGGGGGAAACATTGGTGATCAGGCGATGGTTGACTCGTTCCTACAGAATTCATTGAGAGAATCTTTAATTATTGTGCGATCCCGGAGTGATTTTGAGGAGACGACATACGCTCGGGAGTCTGGTACAGAATCTGTGGAGTTGCCAGGATTGCTATATTCTTCCGGAATTTCATTTATTCGAGCATATATACGTTTCCTTTCCGTTATCTGTCGATCGGAATCGGTATCAGTTATAGGTGCCGATATAATGGACGGCGCCTATAATTTGAAAGCCTCAGTCAGGAGGTCCTGCGTAGCTAGAGCGGGGGCTGCTTTGACCGGAAACTCGCGAATTATCGGTTTTAGTTGGAATGGTTCGGCTTCAAGAGTTGCTCGATTTGCACTGAAGCGAGCTGGAGCTAAAGGTGTGAAGCTGTTTCTGCGTGATCCTGTGTCTTTCTCCCGAGCGAACCTGGATGGAATCCCTAACATTCGATTGGTTTCAGATTCTGTATTTTCACTGACGCCAGGGAATGAACCATTGTCTAGATCGGTAGATCTGCTGACCGGGTTGGCGGGCCGGCCATTTGTTCTAATCAACGCGAGCGGGCTAATTTCACGCGGGCTTTCCCAGGTGGATTCATATGTGAAGGTGTTGCGTGAGGTTGAATCACTTGGCTATACCCCGGTCCTGATCCCTCACGTGGTTCGAGCGAACGGCGACGATCTCGAAGCATGTAGAGCTATTGCTGCCGCGGCAGAACCGTCGACACCTATTCTGATCGATTCACTTTTGTCTCCCCACGAGGTGCGGCACCTGTGCGAACACGCTTCGTTTGTAGTCACCGGTCGTATGCATCTCGGGGTGATTGCACTTTCTGCAGCTAAGCCGGCCATCATTATTGGCACGCAAGGTAAAGTCGAGGGCCTGATGGAGTTCTTCGGAATCGAGGAGTTGCTCGTTGCACCAACGAACAACCTCGGTACCGATATCTGCGGTGCGGTTCGCTACTTGGTTGACAAGCGCAAGGAAGTGGATGGTGTCATTGCTGAGTCGTTGACTCGGGCTACGCTTTTGTCAGGCGAGAATTTTGTCGGTGTCTAGGTCTATTCCTACACATTATCGATAGTGAGGTTTTGTCCTCCTAAACGGTTCGCCACCATTGAATCACCCACAGCGAGTTGTGTGGCTGATTCGTGGGCATTGGCACGGCAGAAGTTCGCGTAGGTCTTCTGGTGACCAAGCACTGGCTGGTAGTTTTTCTTCTGGCGCGTGTCAAAGTCGGATACGAGAGTCGCCACGACTACGAGTATCGCGCGATGCTATGACCGTGTCCCGGTCTCGATCGGTTATCTCGACAACGAGAGGTCGAGATAACCGATCGAGGCTTGGAGCGAACGCACCGCAACTAGAATGTGCAGTCGATCAGGATCCTTACCCTGGCCAAACCCTCCAATTCGCACTCAATCCGCCCCGTCAGCGAACTAGCTGATACATCACGCGCCCGAGATGCGCCGCCACCGGGGTTGGCGTCCATCAATTCTGTTGGCGTAGAACCGTGCCCGCGATATGGTCTAGACGAAGCCGAAAACGGTCGTCGGTAAATTCGTGTTTTCGAGAGCCTTCGACTTGCTTCGCGCCTGACTTGGTTTTGATGCAATCATTCTGAAAGGCCGCTGCGTGCACTGTGTTGCTCTGTCAGCCGAGGCGGGTGAGTTCACCGGAAAGGTCTGATCTAGCAAGTAGGTACGTCGATTGTGATGGTCGGGTCATCGACCAACGGCTGCACGGGAACTCGTGCCGCGCCGGCCGCAGTGGGTTCCTTGAGGTTGAAAACAATATCCACCGTTTGGCCCTTCGGAATCTCGGCTAAAGTCATGAAAACAGGGTGACCAAGTTCCTGTCCTGTTGCGGAGAAGGCGATCTTTCCGCCCACCGCAACACTTTCCAACTTCGCTCTCTGAGTTGCGAGCAGCGAAACAGCAGCCATGTTGGTGCCCTGAGGAAGGTTCTTAGGGTTCGCCACCATGCCGTCCACATAGTCCGGAAGATCGCCTGCCGGAGCGTTATTGGTGAGGCTGACGGTCACCTTCGAACTCCGGGTGTCGCCCTCGCAGCTGTCAGCGGAATAGGTGATCGAGCGCGTCAGGTAGTAGTCGAGCTTGTTGCCGGCCTGGTTGTTGATCACCACACCCGCAAAAGGTGCTTCATCCGTGGGCACGGCATGACCCAAAGGTGTTGTGGCAAGTAGTTCCTGCTCCTCGGGATGGGAACTCCACACTGCGATGCGGCCCTCGGATACACCGCGACCCAAAGCGTCGAGAAGTGCGCTTGCAGAGCTGATATTGCCGGTCATCTTGTCCACCACAAGTGCGGCAATAGTCTGCAGGTACTCCTTGCGCGCGTTGTTGTCATCCGCGAAACGGATGTAGGCCGTTGACTCGGTGAGTTCCACAACGTTGTCGGCTGTAACCTTTTCGCCGTCGGGCATTGTGACCGACCCCACAACTTTCAATATGTAGCTCAACGCAATTGGATCTATCGCGATAGCTCCGTCGACTACCTCGCCGTTTGACTCCTGCTTCCACAATGACTGCCAAATTTGTGCAGCGTAGGGGAAGTGTGAACTGAGGTTGCTGTTGCGGAAATCGGTGGTGGGACGGCTCGTTCCGTAGAGAGTGGCAAAGTCAGGACCTAGGTCTATTGGACTGTTGTCCATGCTCAGCTCGGAGTTGCGCGCCAACGTATCGACTCGCGCGGCCCCGTCGTCGACTCGGACAATTCCGTAGCCGCCCAGCAGCCCGCCTGTACCGCGTGCCTCGGCGTTTGTCTGGAATCCGATGAAGTAATTGCGCGGTCCGTCGGCTCCGAGCATCGTCGGTGCCAGGCGCGCAGCGAGCGCGGTGTTCTCCAGAAGGTTAGTCAGCTCAGTAGTTTGATCCACTAACGAGGTGCGCGCATCGTTAACTGCGCCTATGAAGTTGGCTTCCGGAACGGCCGCCGCTCGGGTCGACAGGTCCGCTGCGGCGGCTGCTGTCTGTTCGAGGACTGGTGCCGCTTCCCGCAACGGTTCGAGTGCAATCTGGCCTCCCGACTGAATCAATTCACCAGGAGCAAGCGCGGTTCCAGCATCGACCGCAGGGAGGAGGACGTCGTTGGTCAATCCATGGACCACATCTGTCATCTGCTTGGTGGTCTCGAACGGGCTGCCGATGACTGGGATTGCTGACGCGATGCTCCAGGGGAGGGATTGCGTCTCCGAATATGCCAAACTCGCATATTTGTCGGCATCGGCTGCAGACTGCTCGGCGGCCTCCGCGTCCCCCGCCAGGAGTGCAGTCTTGGTGGACTGCGCATGGTCGCGTGCCGATTCGAGATTGCCCTTTGTTGTGATGGCGGAGTAGCCCATCCAGGCTCCAAAAGCGACGACTACCAGCATAAATGCGCTCGATCCGGCAATGATATTGCGTCGTCGATTTGACGTCTTGATGCGGCTTCGGCGTCGAATCCGAGTAGTAGATGTTGATGTGGAATCTATAGCTTCGGATTCGTCATCGGACCTTGGTCCCGATGTGGTGCTGGACATTGCGAATTACTCCTGACTTTCGGGGTCGTCAGAGGTTACCGCGGTGTGCCAGAATTGACCCTGAAGTGGTGAGAGGGGGCGTCGCACCGTAAACTTCAGCCTGGCCGTTCTTGTTGTGCGCTTAATTAGATGGACCTGATCAGCCGGCGTTTCCAATACATAATTCGGGGCTGATGAAGGTGGAGGTATCGGGTTTGAACTCTTTCCCGCTGTCTCGTGCCCAACAGGCTCTGTGGCTGGCGCAGCAAGTCAATCCTTCAACCCCTTTTGTTGTTGCCCAGTACGTGGAACTTCGCGGATTTATCGACGTCGCCGCGTTGATCGAAGCAACGGATCGTGGGTGCCGCGAGATCGAATCTGCGCTGGTACGCCTGGTCGAGACGGATGCGGCACCGCACCAGGTTGTTGATCTTTCAATTCCCGATGCGCTTGGCTATGTCGACCTACGAGGCAGCAAGAATCCGATCGAAGCAGCACAGCAGTGGATGTCGCTGACATATTCGCGTCCGATAGATATGTCGGTCGATCGACTAATTACCGCGACTTTGTTGCACGTATCAGAAAACCATTATTTTTGGTATTCGCATGCCCACCATTTGGTGCTCGACGGACATGGCGCAATGACGCTTATGAATCGGGTTGCGGAGCGTTACACACATTTGGTGGAAAACACTGAGGTTCCGCCGCTGCGCGCACTCGGATTGCATGAGTTGTACCAGTTGGATGCGTCATATCGTTCGTCTTCCCGATTCGAGACAGACCGTCAATATTGGGCCCGAATTGTTGACGGCATGCCGGAACCTGTGCGGTTGACTGAACGTCGCGCAGCGCCATCCATGCCGCAGCGCATGCTCACCCGCACCATGGATGCGGATCTCGCCGGGCGGATCACCGAAGTTGCGAAACTGTGGGAAACCAGCGAGGTTCCGGTTATTGCCGGTGCTTACGCCGTGTACCTGGCCCGCATGGCCGGAGTTGCCGAAGTTACTCTGAGCCTTCCCATTTCAGGCCGGACGACGGCAGCGATGAGACGCTCCGGCGGAATGCTCGCCAATATCGTGCCGATGCGCGTGTCGGTTGATCCGGAATTGACAGCGGCTCAACTGGTGAATCAGCTCTCCACGCAGTTGACCGGCGCCTTGCGTCATCAGCGATTCCGTTACGAGGACATGGCTGGCCCCGACAACCGCGGGGGAACTCGTGATTCGGCTGGACCCGCTGTGAACATCATGATGTTCCACAACACCATTCGACTCGGCGGCGTTGTCGGAGAATTCCACGTTCTCACGTCCGGTCCCATCGACGATCTGTTCTTCAGTATCTACCCAGCTGTTGCCGGCGCCGATATTCGGCTGGGATTCGAGGCCAACCCCGGCGTCTACAGCGAGCAAGACCTCGAGCTTCATCACCAGCAGTTTGTGCGGGTCCTGGCCGAGCTTGTCGATGCGCCAGCGGATCTTCCGGTGGGCAGCCTTGGCGTACTGACCGCCGATGATTACGCGATGCTGGTGCCCAGCAAGGGATTGCCGGCCATCGCACCCCGAACACTCGACGCAGTTCTGTCCGAAGGATCCGGCGGCGCCGCAACACCAGCTGTCCGCGCGGGTGGCACCACGATTACCTATGGAGAGCTCCGCTCTCGATCAGACTTTTTGTGCAACGAGCTGATTGACCACAGGATTGGCGCGGGTGACGTGGTGGCGATCATCGCGGCACGTTCGGCAGAGTCGGTGGTCGCCTTCCACGCGGTCATTCGATCAGGCGCCGCCTTCATATTTGTCGATCCGGACTACCCGGCCGAACGTATCGAATTCATGTTGGTGGATGCGGGAGTGAGCGTCGTACTTGCGCCGCGATCGTGGTCTGCGCCCACCGGTCTCGCGCACGTGGACATCAACACCGACCACTACGACGATGCCGATCAATACGAAACACGTGTTATTCGCGCCGCCGCGATCGATGACGTCGCCTACATCGTCTACACATCAGGGTCCACCGGGCAGCCGAAAGGTGTTGCTGTCACACACCGTGCCGCGACTTCGCTGCTGCGCGCTCACTCCAGGAATCTTGTTGTCGACGCGTCGGCCCGAGTTGCTCACTTTGTTTCACCATCATTTGACGTTGCGGTGCTGGAACTCCTTCTTGCACACGGAACCGGCGCAACTGCGGTAGTGGTGCCGCCCGGTTTGATCGGTGGTGCTGATCTGGCCGACTACTTACGCGCAGAACGCGTGACGCACTTCCTGTCCACGCCAGCGGTGGCATCGTCGATGGATCCGAGCGGCTTGCCGGACATGCGCATGCTCAACGTGGGCGGCGACTCGCCCTCGCCGGATCTGATCGAGCGGTGGTCGCCGTACGCCGGCGTCGTCAACTCATACGGACCCACAGAGGCGAGCGTGACCGCGTTCATGAGCGATCCGCTCGACCCGGCGCAGCGGCCGCCGATCGGCAGGCCCATCGACGGCGTGTCCGCCGTTGTGCTGGATGCTCGTTTGCAGCCGAGCGCAATTGGTGCAACCGGCGAACTGTATGTGATGGGCCCCGGACTGGCGCGGGGATACGTGCGTCGTGCGAGCCTCACTGCTGGAAATTTTGTTGCGGCGCCGTACGGAGACCCGTCGAGTCGCATGTACCGAACCGGTGACCTCGTGCGATGGACGGCAGAGCGTCAACTCGAATTTGTCGGGCGCGCAGACCATCAGGTCAAGATCCGGGGCGTCCGGGTTGAACTCGGTGAGGTGGAAGCGGCACTGACTTCCGTCTCGGGCGTGGCGTCGGCGCTGGCCGTTGCCCGCGACGGCGAAATCGCTGCGTACGTTGTACTCACGGCCGATGAGGGGCCTGAGTCCACCGACACGTCGATCGTCACTGATACGTCCTTTATCGCCGAGCATCTGGCGAATGTGCTGCCCGCTGCGATGATGCCGTCCTCGATCACCGTGGTGTCAACGTGGCCGACCACTACAAACGGCAAGATCGACCGTGACGCGCTACCCACTCCGCACCGCGAAGCGGACGTCGCGCTGCAACCGGTCAACCACCACGAAGCTCTTGTTGCCACCGTGATGGCAGACGTCCTCGGGGTGGCGTCCCTGAGCGCGGATGCCGATTTCTTTGCCGCGGGCGGGAACTCGCTGGCCGCGGTGTACGTCGCGAACAGGCTGTCCGAGGCACTGCGCACTCGCGTCGGCGTCCGCGACGTATTCGAGGCCTCGACACCGACTGGGCTTGCGCAGCACCTTCGCCGATCGGCCGCAGGGTCGGCGTTGCCGGAACCCGTGGCGATCGACGCTGATGTCGTGGTGGAACCGTCACTGGCGCAACAACGTATCTGGCTGCTCGCACGCCTCGCCCCGGAATCTTCCGCCTACAACGTCTCTTTCGAGGTGACACTCGGCGGAGTGCTCCACATCGACGCACTCGAACAGGCGTTTACCGACATCCGACATCGGCATCGCGTCTTGCGGACGGTGTACCCCATCGGAACTGCAGGCACCGCGGTGCAGGTCCTGTCGGACTCGACGACAAGCCTGCTGCAGGTTGGCGCAGACGAGTACGCCGGCGCAGCCGCAGATGCAGCCAGGCGCGGGTTCGACGTCACAGCCGAGCTGCCACTGCGCCTGGTGCTGGCGTCGTTCGGCGAACACGACCACCGCCTGACCGTCGTTGCTCATCACATAGCCGTGGACGGACTCTCATTCGGTGTGGTGGTCGGTGACCTGGTTCGCGCGTACGACGATCGCGTTCGCGGCGAAACCCCGAACTGGCCGGCGCAGCCGCTGGATTACCGCGACTATTCGGTGTGGCAACGAGCAGCACTCGGCGACCCCGACCAGCCGGGAAGTCTTGCTCATGACCAACTTGCGTTTTGGGAGAACACGCTTCGGGCGCTGCCGACACACCTGGCTCTCCCCACCGACCGGCGACGGGCGATCGGCACGGAACCACCCGCGGCCACTATCGCTTTCGACATATCGGCCGAACTTCACGCGCAGCTGACGGCGATTGCCCGCGAGCACAACGCCACCACGTTCATGGCGGTGCACGCAGTGCTCGCAGTCCTGCTCCACAAGATCACCGGCGCAGAAGATTTTGCGATCGGCACTCCCACGTCGGGACGCGCACACCCGGCCTTCGATTCCACAGTGGGCATGTTTGCCGGCACTGTGGCGCTGCGGACGGAAACCAAGCCGGGGGACACGTTTGCGGCGTTCCTCGAACAAGTTCGGGATGTCGACCTCGCTGCGATGTCACACGCGGATGTGCCGTTCGATTGGGTGGTCGATCGAGTTGCACCCAACCGCGGCCAGAATCGGAATCCGTTGTTCCGGGTGGTTCTCGCTCTCGATGCGTTTGGCACCGAGGCCGATATGGCGCTTGGCGCGGCGACGGCACACGGTGTGGGGCGCACTCCCGATCACGCTCGGTTCGACATCGAAATGGCCGTCCGCGAAGAACGCCTTCCCGACGGTTCGCCCGGAGGAATCGCCGGGTCACTCACCTATGCCTCCGATGTGTTCGACGCGGAGACCGTGTCGAGATGGATGGACCGGCTGCTGCGAGTCTGCGAAGCCGTCACAGCTAATCCAGATATCACGCTTCGAGCCGTCGACGTCCTGAGTAGCACTGAACACGGTGCGCTGACGCCAGTTGTATCGGGACCTGCCCGTTCGGCAGACTCGTTGGTAGAACTGTTTCTGGCACAGGTGGTTACACACGGCGACGCCGTTGCTGTAGGCGTCGGCGACAATCACCTCACGTACACCGAGCTGGAACATCGGTCTGCGGTGCTCGCAGGCGCATTGATCGAGCGTGGCGTTCGAGTGGGTGACCGCGTGGCCGTTGCGCTGCCGCGTTCGCCGGAATTTGTGATTGCGGTGCTGGCCGTAATTCGCTCCAGTGGTGTGTACGTTCCGCTCGACCTCGACTATCCCGACGCACGCCTGGAGTATCTGCTCGGCGACGCCGCACCAACACACGTGCTCTGCGCCGAATCTGCGGTGCCCCGCCTGACGAACTTCGGCCGCGAACTGATCGACGTCACGGCTGTGGGCGATCCCGACCTGGCCCGACGCCGCGCTGTAGTGCCTGCACAAGACGCGTATCTGATCTACACCTCCGGCTCAACCGGCACCCCCAAAGGTGTTGTCGTGTCACATGCCAACGTCATTGCGTTGCTGGCGGCAACCGAGGAGATTTTTGATGTCGGTGCAGGCGACGTGTGGACGATGTTCCACTCCGGCGCATTCGACTTCTCGGTCTGGGAGATGTGGGGTGCGTTGACAACGGGTGGGCGGCTGGTTCCCGTCGACGCCTATGTCGCCCGGTCTACCCCGCAGTTTGCACAGTTGCTGGTGGACGAAAGCGTCACTGTTCTCAATCAGACACCGTCGGCGTTCCAGGCGCTCGCCGCGATCACGCAGTCCACCGAACTGCCGGTACGACTGTTGATCTTCGGGGGAGAAGCCCTGGACGTGGGCTCGGTTCGCGGCTGGCTCGACAGTCATCGCGAGATTCGCGCCGTGAACATGTTCGGAATTACCGAAACCACCGTGCACGTCACGGCATTCGATCTTTCCGGTGCTGCCGACGATGATTCCGTCATCGGCACGGCGATTCCCGGACTTCGTACGTATGTATTGGACAGCTCGTTGCGGCCCGTGCCGGAAGGCACTGTCGGCGAACTGTATGTTGCCGGGCCGCAGGTCTCTGCCGGGTACTTCGGTAAGCCGTCGCTGAGTGCAACCAGGTTTGTTCCCGAACCCGCAGTCGCCGGATCGGTGATGTATCGCAGCGGCGACAGGGTTCGGATGTACCGGGGCGCGCTGCGCTACATCGGTCGTTCCGACAGCCAGGTAGAGCTGCGCGGCTACCGCATCGAACCCGGTGAGATCGAAGCGGCGCTCTTGCGTCGGCCCGAGATCAGCGCGGCCGCAGTAGTTCTACGTGACCTGCCTACCGGACCGGCGCTGATTGCCTACATCGCGCCGGACATCGAGGATACGGACGCCGTTGTAGCGGATCTGCGCAACCAGTTGCCCGCTCACCTGGTGCCCGCCCTGATCGTGCCGTTGCCCGCTCTGCCGATCACGCCGCACGGCAAACTCGACCGAGCAGGATTGCCCGAGCCTGCGTCGAATCGCGCGCACGGACGGCCACCACGCGACCCGATGGAAGAAACCGTCGCAGCGGTATTCGGTGAACTCCTGCACCTCGAAACTGTTGACGTCACACGGAGTTTCTTCGACCAGGGCGGAAACTCTCTGATCGCGACTCGTCTGTCCACCCGGCTGAGCGCGGTGTTCGACACCGATATCGATGTGCGCGAGGTATTCGAGCGGCCCACCGTCAGCGAATTGGCCGCCGGGATCAGCGCCAGGATCGGCAGTGGCCGCCGACGCATCGCACTCGAACCGGCCGGCATTGACGCAGAACTGATCCTGTCGCCGGCTCAGCACCGAATGTGGATTCTCAATCAGTTCGACACCACCGCAGCTGGATACAACATTCCCGTGATTCTGCGGCTCGACGGAAACGTCGACGCCAAGACGCTGCGTAAAGCCGCCGTGGACGTCGTAGAGCGGCACGAGACACTCCGGACTGTCTACCCGGTGGGAGTCGACGGTGTGCGTCAGGTGGTCCTCGAGGCCGAACTGGTCACTCCTGCACTCGAACCCGTGACTGTCAACTCTGAATCGGTCATGGACCGGGTTGCCGAGCTGGTGGGAACAAGTTTCGATGTCACGGTTGATCCACCGGTTCGCGGCGAACTGTTCCGCGTCGACGAGCGCTCTCATGTTCTGGCATTGGTAATCCACCACATTGCTGCCGACGCGTGGTCGATGGACGCCTTGATTCGAGACACCGTCACCGCGTACACCGCTCACTCGAATGCTGTCTCGCCGTCCTGGGCGCCGTTGCCGATTCGATACACTGATTACAGTGTGTGGCAGCGTGATTCAGGAGTTCCGGATCATGTTGCTGCGTACTGGCTGGAGAACCTGGCCGGTTTGCCGGATCAGGTGACGTTGCCGTTGGATCATCCTCGGCCGCTGACGCCGTCTGGCCTGGGCAGGTCCCATCAGGTCGAACTCGCTGATACCTTGCGTGGGCTGCTCGACACCCTGGCGCGGTCGCACAACGCCACCACGTTCATGGTGATGCACGCCGCGCTGGCCGCCCTCGTGTCGCGGTACAGCGACAGTGCCGACGTGCCGATCGGGACAGTGGTGGCCGGCCGCTCCGATCCCAAGCTGGACGATCTGGTGGGAATGTTTGCAGGCACCTTGGTTCTGCGAACCACGGTCGATCGAACCGCGTCCTTCGCGGAGTTGCTCGGCCACGTACACCAGCAGGACCTGGCCGCATACACCCACGCGGACATGCCCTTCGAGACGTTGGTCGAAAAGCTGAATCCGGCCAGGTCGCCGTCGCACCACCCGCTGTTCCAGATCGCGCTGTCCTTCCAGGCGCCGCGGCCGACCAGCTGGGAACTGCCGGGCCTGACTCTTACCCCGATGGTCGCAGAGTTCGAGCACGCCAACTTCGATCTTCAGCTCAACATCACGGACGCTGCCGACGATCATCCGATGCGCCTGGAATTTGCCTACAACGCAGACCTATTCGACGCAGACACGGTCACACGCTTCGCGGAACGGTACGTGCGCTTGCTCGAGCAGGTATCCGCTGATCCGTCGGCGATCCTCGGACAGATCGATCTTCTGAACTCTGGCGAGCGCGACGCGTTGGTTCCGGCCAGAGGTATCGGGACCAGCGCGACAACCACATTGGCGTCGATGCTCACTCGAGGTGTGCGCGCCGTACCGGACGCGGTTGCGGTTACCGGTAACGGCGAGGCCCTGACCTATCGTGAACTCGACCGCCGCTCCGACGTTGTCGCGGCAGACTTGCGCGCCGACGGTGCCGCTCCCGAACGCGTGATTCCGTGGACGGCTGATCGCACCGTAGATTCCATCGTCCGGTTGTGGGCCATCGCCAAAACCGGTGCGGCGCCTGCCTTGATCGACCCCGCTCAGCCGGCGTCGCGCACCCTAGATGCGCTCAGCGCGGTGCTGTCCCCAGATCTTGGTGTCGCGGCCACGGATACGATCCCCGCCGCCTGCGCCGCGTACGTCGTGTTCACCTCGGGTACTTCGGGCGCTCCCAAAGCCGTCGTGGTTACTCACGAGGGCCTGGGAGCACTCGACGCCGATCTGACGGTTCGCTACCGCGCCGGTGCCGGTTCGCGCGTACTTCACCGCGGCGCACCGGGATTCGACATGACGCTCCTGGAAGTTCTGCTCGCCGGCTCCAGCGGGGCAACACTGGTGCTGGCGTCTGATGCCGAGTTTGCCGGCCCCGCGCTCACCGATCTACTTCGGCGGGAACAGATCACGCACCTGTGCATCACACCGACAGTGATGGCAACGGTCGAGGACAACGATCTGCCTCACCTCGAGATGGTGATGCTCGGTGGTGAGCGCCTGACCGCCGACATCGTCGAACGATGGTCACCGGGACGACGCGTAGTGAACGGCTACGGCCCGGCCGAGGCAACCATGTACACCGTTGCGACAGAACCGCTTATCGCCAACGGCCGCGACATCCCCATCGGGTATCCGGTAGCCGGCGTCGACGCCGTTGTGCTCGACAACTTCCTCGAGCCGGTTCCACCTGGCGTTGCGGGCGAGCTCTATCTTGCGGGCGCTGCCCTTGCGCGCGGATACGCCGGCCATCCGGAATGGACGGCCGAACGCTTTGTAGCCACCGCAGGCGGCGCCAGGATGTACCGCACCGGCGATCTGGTGATGTGGAAGAACACGAGCAGCGGCTACCGGTTGCACTACCTTGGCCGCAACGACGCACAGTTGAAAGTCAACGGTGTGCGTATCGAGCCCGCCGAGATCGAAGCGGCCATCGCAGCGATCACGGAAGTCGACTTCTGCGCAACGGTTCTCCGCACCAGCGCCGCGGGCACTGCGATGCTGGTGACATATGTGCGCCCGAAACGTGGTGCGCACCTCGACGGTGACGACCTGCGCCGCAGGCTCGCCGATGCGCTGCCGTCGTACATGGTCCCCGGTGCCGTTGTGGTCTTCGACAGCGATCCGCCGGCGGTGAACGGCAAGCTCGACGTTCGCGCGTTGCCGGCGCCCCACATATCCGCCTTGCCCTTCGAACCCCCGCGCACCGCCACCGAGCGTGCTGTGGCCGAGGTATTCGCAAGTGTGCTCGGAACCGACCACATCGGCCGTGGCACACACTTTTTCGATCATGGCGGAAACTCACTGCTCGCTACCCGGGTGACGTCGCAGGTGGGGAACACCCTGACACGGAATATCTCGCTGCGACTGCTGTTTGCACATCCGACCGTCGCGGAACTCGCTGCGGCGCTGGAACAGGAGCCGGCTTCACAGCGTGGCGCGGCAGACATCGTTGCCGGTCCCCGTCCGGCAGAGATTCCGCTCTCACGCAATCAGCAACGCATGTGGGTGCTCAACACCCTCGACGCCACCAGCAGCGCCTACAACCTGCCGGTTGCCGTAGACCTGCGCGGTGAGCTTGACGGTGCGGCTCTGCAACTCGCTCTCGGTGACGTGCTGACGCGGCACGAGGTTCTGCGAACCGTCTATCCGCAACGGCCACCGGTACAGCAGATCCTGGCCGATGCGGATCTGACACTCGAAGCCCGTGCCGCCACCGAAGACTCGTTGGACGCAGAGCTGTATGCCTTTGCATCCCAGGGTTTTGACGTGAGCACGCAGCTCCCGATTCGCGCCGCACTGTTCACGCTCGCACCCGAGCGTCACGTGCTCGCGGTGAACGTGCACCACATTGCCGCAGACGGTGGCTCTTTGGTTCCGATCGTTCACGACGTGCTTGCTGCCTATTCGTCCCGGCGCATAGGTTCGGCTCCGCAGTGGCAGCCGCTACCGGTTCAGTACGCGGATTACGCAGTATGGGAACAGAATTCAGATACCGAATCAGTATCTTATTGGCAGTCGGAACTTGCCGACGTCACCTCGGTGACGCCGCTGACGCCGGATCGCCGCTCCGTGTCTACGACGTGGACCGCGGACCGTGTCGAGTTCTCATTGGACGCCCGCACCACGTCGGCGATCGCGGAATTGGCCGGCCGGGCCCAGTCAACACCGTTCATGGTTTTCCATGCCGCACTGGCAGCAGTTCTCGCGAGGCTGAGCGGCAGCTCGGACGTGGTGATCGCAACCGCAGTAGACGGACGCTCGTCATCGGCCTTGGACGGCCTGATCGGAATGTTTGTCGATACCGTCCCGCTGCGGGCCCGGATCCACCGCGACACGACGATGCTGCAACTCGTGGAACAGGTTCGTGAGCACGATCTCGAGGCCTTCGAGCACAGCGATGTGCCCGTGGAAGCTCTGACCTCGATGCTCGGCGGCCGGATGCCGCAGGTTGCGTTGGCACTGCAGAACTTTGCCATTCCGGACGTCGACATCGCCGGCCTGACAGTCAGTGCTACCGAAATCGATACAGGTGCGGCCAAGTTCGAGATGCAGGTGTCGCTGACCGAACGACCGGACGGCCACACGGACGGGCTGGTTGTGTACGCGCGGGAGTTCTTCGACGCCGCGACTGCGCAATCGGTGGCCGATCTGTTTGTGGACGTCGTGCAGCACGCGGTGGCCGACCCCACGCTTGTGGTGGCGGAAGCAACAACGATCTCAGCACCCAGTTGGGTGGCAACACCCGTTGATTCGTCCCGGCCCTTGAGCGCGATCTTCACCAGTACCGCAACAACGTTTCCCGACAACATTGCGCTGCGCGACGGCACCGAGATGCTCACGTATCGAGAACTCGACGACGCGTCGAACGAATTGGCACAGGAGCTTGTAGCAGCCGGTGCCGGACCGGGCGCGGTGCTCGAGATCAGTGCGGTGCGATCGATCGACTACGTCATCAGACTGTGGGCGATAACCAAGACCGGTGCGGCTTTTGCGCCGATCGATCCTGATTTCCCGGAAGACCGTCTGCGTCAGTTGCGGTCGGTGCTGCAACCCGTCAGCCCCGTTCCCGGCACGCAGAATCCGGACGCCGTAGCGTATGTCATCCATACCTCCGGATCGACCGGCAACCCCAAAGCCGTCGCGGTGACTCATCGCGGCCTGGGACCGCTCACGGACGAAGCTGTGAAGCGATACGGCGTCACATCGGGTTCGGTTGTCCTGCAGGGCTACAACCCCAGCTTCGATGCCGCTGTGCTCGAGATGCTGCTTGCCTTCGGCAGCGGAGCATCGTTGGTTGTAGCGCCGCCCGACGTTTACGGCGGCCGGGACCTCGAAAAGTTCGTGGCAGAGCACCGCGTCACGCACCTACTGTCCACCCCGGGTGTGCTCGACACGATGGACCCGGCCGCACTGCCGCTGCTCGATGTGGTTGCCGTGGGTGGCGACGTTCTCTCACCCGCTACCGCACGCGCCTGGAGTGCCGGCGCGCGGATGCTCAACGCCTACGGCCCCACGGAATCCAGCGTCGTGGCCACTCTGGCGGATGTCGACACGGACGCCGGAATTGGTGAACCCATCACGGGCACCGGAGCCGAAGTGCTCGATGGCGCGCTGCGCCCCGTCCCGTTGGGCGGCGTGGGGGAGCTGTACGTGAATGGTCCCGGTGTGGCGATGGGCTATCTCGGCGATCCCGCCGCAACCGCTAGTGCCTTTGTGGCGGCGCCGGGCGGACGGCGACGCTACCGCACCGGAGACCTGGTGCACCGAACAGCGAGCGGCGCATTGGGATTTGTCGGCCGGTACGACCGCCAGGTCAAGGTTCGTGGTGTGCGCATCGAACTGGCCGAGATCGAAACTGCGGCGCGGTTGCTACCCGGGGTGAGTGGTGTGTCCGTGCTCCTGGCCGGCGATGTGATCACCGCATTTGTCGTGAGTGAGGGAACCAGCGAAGACACGATCCGAAATGAATTGGCGACGCAGCTACCCGGGTACCTCGTGCCCGGACGCATCGTCACGCTCGACGCGCTGCCTCTCACCCGCAACGGCAAGGTGGATGTGAGTGCACTGCACGCCCGCCTCGGAGAAAACACTCCCCACGCCTGGCCGCTCACTGCCACAGAAGAATTGGTGACGGCAGTGATGTCGCACCATGCGGGCGCCGCCCTGGGCGTGCTCCACAACTTCTTCGAATCCGGTGGAGATTCACTGTCCGCCACAGTGGTCGCGGGACGACTCGCCTCGGTATTCGGCCGCGACGTAACTGTTGGTGCCGTCTTCGAGAATCCGTCGCCGCGTGCGTTGGCGCGCTGGATCGATGCTGCCGACGACGTTGTTGCCCGGCCACCGCTCACCCGCCGTGCGGCCGAAAGCCGCGTGCCGTTGGCTCCCGCGCAGCAGCGCATGTGGTTGAGCTCGCAGCTCGGTCCCGCGTCGTCGGCATACAACTTGGTATTTGCGGTCACGATCGAGCCAGACGTCGAGGTAGGCGCCCTGGCCGCAGCGATATCGGATGTGGTTGCCAGACACAGTATTTTGCGCACCCGCTTTCCCGCTGATTCCGCTGGGCCACACCAAGTAGTCGCAGATCCCGCGGCAGTTGATCTCGACCCTGTTCTGGTCGACGAACTGTACGAGGGCGCAGCGCGCTTTGCGGCCGCGCCCTTCCGGTTGGAACACCAACCGCCGATGCGCGTGCAGTTGACGGTGGACGGCTCCGGGGCCCGGGCATTGGTTGTTGTGGTGCACCACATTGCGCTCGACGGTGGTTCGACAGGGATCGTGCTCGCGGACTTTGCCGCTGCATTGTCTGCGAGAGGTGCGGGGCATCAACCGGATTGGCGTCCGTTGCCCGTCGATTACCAGGACTACAGCGTCTGGATGCGCGACGTGCTCGGCGACAAGACCGATCCGACCACCCTGGCTTCCCGCCAACTGGACTACTGGGCAACCGTTCTCCGCGGCGTCGACGGCGTCATGGCGCTACCGACAGATCACCCGCGCCTCGCTGCTCCCACACAACACGGTTCGGTCGTGTCCGCCGCGATTGACGGCGACCTGTACGCGGGCCTGACAGCTCTGGCCCACGCGCGGGGAGTGACAGTCTTCATGCTCCTGCACAGTGTGATCGCGGTGCTGCTCGCCCGCGAAAGTGCAACCGACGACGTGGTTGTCGGTACTGCGGTCAGCCTGCGCAACGATCCGGACCTGCAGTCGATGGTCGGAATGATGGTCGGCACAGTTGCGCTGCGGACAACAATCCGTCCCGGCGAACAATTCTCGGACATCCTCGACCAGGTACGACGCGTCGACCTCGGGGCCATGGACAACGCCGACGTGTCCTTCGACGACGTGGTTGCCCGAATCGCGCCGCCGCGCAAGGCAAACGAACACCCGCTCTTCACCGTGATGCTGGCGTATCAACGTGCACTCGATCTGCCGAGTGTGCCTGGAATCGAGCCGCTCCGGCTGGCCGGGGAAGCCCCCGTTGCCGCCGATTACGACCTGACTTGGGATCTGACGGACACCGGCGCCGGTGTCCGTCTGCGATTGCTGTATGCCGCCGACCTGTTCGAGCAGTCCACAGCCGAACTGTTTGCCGCGAGATTTGTTCGGATTCTGAGCGAAGTGGTGGCCGATCCGCACAGTGTTGTCGGCGACATCGACGTACTCGGTGACCGAGCGAACCCAGCACTGCGTAGTCGCGGAGATGTCGCACCGCTCACTCTGGCCGCACTCCTCGGCAATGTGCTCGCAGAAACCCCCGAGGCCATCGCGCTCGAGGACGGCGACAGGGCCTGGACGTACCAAGAGCTTTTCGACCAATCAACCTATTGGGCACAGGAACTGGTGGATCGGGGAGCTGGGCCAGACGACGTGGTTGCCGTTGCAACCGGACGTGGCCATCTGTGGGTAGTTGCACTCTGGGCTGTGACGCGGGCCGGCGCCGCCTGGGTGTCCGTTGACCCGGACCAGCCCCGTGAGCGACTCGAAGCGATGATTGCCGACAGCGGAGCGAGCCTCGGACTGTGCGTCGCGGGTGCACGCTCTCTTCCCTCGGCACTGACGTGGATTGTGATGTCCGATCGCACTGCAACAACGTCGCTGACCGGCGCGCGCGGCGCCCACCCGGACAACCTCGCCTACGTCATCTACACCTCGGGCTCGACCGGAACACCCAAAGGTGTTGCGGTGTCGCATCGAGGCTTGGCAAATGTGTGTGCCACCCATCTCGAAATGTTCGAGACGGGTACCGCCATGCGCGTCCTGCAGCTGGCATCACCTACCTTCGACGCCTCGGTCCTCGAATTCATGATCGCGCCTGCCGCGCTCGGAACACTGGTACTGGCACCGGAATATGTTTTCGCGGGTGCCGAACTGGCCGAGTTCATCCGCTCGCACGAGATCACCCATCTCATCGCAACGCCCACCGTTCTCTCGACACTCGACCCGAACGAGATCCCACCGCTGACAGTGGAATCGGCGGGAGAGATGCTGAGCGCCGATCTGGCGGCACAGTGGTCCCGGCAGCATCGGATCTTCAACGGCTACGGGCCGAGTGAAACCACCATTGCGGCCGCAACATCGACGCAGATCTCCGGCAGCGACACAGCAATCGGCGGCCCGGTGCACGGAGCGTCGACACTGGTGCTCGACTCCCGGCTGCATCCCGTTCCCGACGGCGTCACCGGCGAGCTCTACATCGCCGGCCACAACCTTGCCCGCGGATACATCCACGCACCCGCGCGGACGGCCCTGCGGTTTGTTGCCGACCCGAACCATCCCGGTGCCCGGATGTACCGCACCGGAGACCTCGTTCGGCGACGGCGGAAAGACGGTGCCCTCGAATTTGTGAGCCGCAACGACGACCAGGTGAAGATCCGCGGCATCCGCGTCGAACCCGCCGAGGTCGACGCCGGATTGCGTCGGCATCCCGCTGTGACGTTTGCGGTAACCGTTGTGGTGGACGGGGAACTGGCGTCGTACGTCACGATGGAGGATGCGTCGGTGGATCCGAGCAGTCTGCGAAAGTTTGCGTCGGCAACCCTGCCTAGTCACCTGGTTCCCGCAACTGTCACGGTGATCGACGCGGTTCCGGTGCTACCGTCCGGCAAGGTCGACAAGGTGGCATTGCCGGCGCCGGACCGTGGCAGCGTCGGTGTGATCGAGCCACCCGAAACGGAACTGGAAGAGTGCATCGCACAAGCGTTCGCGCACAACACATCCGCGCCCACGGTTGGTCGGTTCGACAATTTCTTCGAACTCGGCGGAACCTCCATGGGCGCGGTAGATGTAGCGTCGACGCTACGCGCGCGGCTCGATCGTGATGTGCAGGTTCAATGGATCTTCACCGATCCGACGGTGGCCGAACTTGCCGAACGTATCGAGGCCGGCGGCAAAACCGATCCGATGGACACCATTGTCCTGCTCGGGGGAGATCCACTCGATCAGCGTCCGCCGCTCTTCTGCGTACACCCCGTGAGCGGATTGGCGTGGTGCTACGCCGGTGTGGCGCAGCACCTGGGTGGCCGTCGGGTTTACGGAGTGCAGGCAACAGGTGCGGGCGAGCTGCCCGGAACCCTCAACGCGCTCGCCGAACGGTACGTGGACGCGGTGCGGATCGTTCAACCCGAGGGCGCGTACCACCTGCTCGGCTGGTCGCTCGGTGGAACCGTGGCGCAGGAGATGGCGGTGGCGCTCGCGGAGTCCGGTGCGAAGGTCGGATCGGTTGTCATGCTCGATACGTTGCCTCCGGAGCGGATACCGGCCATCCAAGCCGCTCCCACCGCCGGCGAGCTATTTGCCGAACTGGGACTGACCGAGCTGGAAGCGCCGCGCGTCGATCTGACTTTTGCGCAGGCCGCCGACGAGATCCGCACCAGAGCTCACCTGGATTTTGTGACCGCTGAACTTCTGGAAGCTGCTTCGGAGAGAGTGGAGAAACTTGCCAGAATGGCGAGCGATCACGAACCGAGGAGCTACCGCGGAGTTGTGGATTTTGTTGTTGCGCAGAGAGATGTCAACCGTCATCGCGACTTGGTCGAGCGATGGTCGGATCGGGTTGCGAGCATTCGCGAACACTCGGTCGATGCCACGCACGCCGAGATGATGGCGCCATCAGTTCTCTCTCAGATCTTTGACCTGGTGCGGTATGGAGAGGATTCTGATGTGACGTAGCAAGCAGTGGCTAAGGATTTGCTGTTCAATTGAATGTCAGGTATGCGGCAAATGTCGCGAGTTCTGACGTGACGCTTGTGATCATCGCTCCAACGCGCAGCTCAGTGCGTGAGCCGAAAGGGATTGAAGATGGAAGTACAGGACTACCTGAAGGTTTTGCAGGCGCGCTGGAAGATCATTGCTGTTGTCACCGTTGTCGCGATTCTCGGCGCGTTGGGCGCCTCGCTGATCTCGACCCCGATCTACCAGGCCTCTACCAGGCTGTTCGTGTCCACCACACTGGGAAGCTCCGTCAACGAGGCATACCAGGGAAACCTGCTGTCGCAGCAGCGGGTTACGTCGTACACCAAGCTGCTGACCGGACAAACCCTCGCACAGCGCACCATCGATCGGCTCGGTAGCGATGCAGTCAACGGAATGACGCCCGCCCAACTCGCGGCTAGCGTTGTGGCGACGTCCGCACCCGACACGGTTCTGATCGACGTGGGCGTGAAGGACCCGTCGCCTGAACGTGCACGCGATATCGCCAACGCGCTGTCGGACGAGTTTGTGTTGATGGCAAAGGAATTGGAAACCCCGGAGACGGGTGGAACCCCGGCGGCCCGTGTGGTCGTCGAGCAGGAAGCGGGAACACCCACGACTCCCGTCTCGCCGAACACCAAGCGCAACATCGCACTTGGCGCCGCAGTGGGTCTGCTTCTGGGTATTGCGCTCGCAGTCTTGCGTGATCGCCTCGACAACACTGTCAAGGACCGCCGCGTAGTCGAAGAGGTGGCAGGCTCCGCGTTGGTCGGAACCATTCCCTTCGACAAGGAAATGCAGACCAAGCACACCATCGAATTCAACGAGGGCAACTCTGCCAGCGCGGAGGCCTACCGCGAGCTTCGTACCAACCTTCAGTTCCTCGAAGTGGACAACCCGCCACGCGTCATCGTTGTCACGAGTTCGCTGTCCGCAGAAGGTAAGACGACGACGGCCGTCAACATCGCTCTGGTTCTCGCCGAGGCCGGAAAGTCGGTCTGCCTCGTGGAAGGCGACCTGCGTAAGCCGCGAGTCTCGAAGTACCTCGGCATGATCGGCACTGTCGGCCTCAGCTCGGTCCTGGCCGGTCAAGCGCAACTCGACGACGTACTGCAGCCGACAACGCACGGCGATCTGGTTGTCCTTGCCTCAGGACCTATTCCGCCGAACCCGAGCGAATTGCTCGGCACTGATCACTCCCGACAGGTTCTTGCCGAACTTCGTAATCGCTTCGAGTACGTCATCATCGACGCGCCGCCGCTGCTTCCGGTAACGGATGCAGCAGTCCTGACCGCAATGTCAGACGGCGCCTTGGTAATTGCGCGCCACGCCACGACCAAGCGGGATCAGCTTGCCCGGGCCGTCGGCAATCTTCAGAGCGTCGGCGCACGCATCCTGGGCACCGTCATCACGATGACGCCCGCGAACAAGCGGGGCGGTGGATACGAGTACAAGTACTACTACGAAACCGACAAGACGGTGCCTGCGCTCGCTGAAGCTGCGCCACTACCGGGAGCCTCCGCAGGTTCTGCGGCTCCGGCCAAGGCCAGCGCCCTGAAGAAGGCGTCAGTGCCCGCGACGGGCTCGGCAGAACCGAAAGCAACTCCTGTGAAGGCTCCCGAGGAATCCCCGCACCCCTCGATGCCGTTCGATGATGCGCCAACTCAGGAATTTCAGCTCCGGACAAGTGAAAACGGACATCGCTATCTCGATTGATTTTGTTAACGCGGAATCAGCCTGAGGACATAAACGGGACTTTGGTCCGGAAATGATCACTTTTTCTCCGACCAAATGCCCGGAATGTGCTAAAAACGGTTAGTATCACGGCGGTGGCAATCCGCCATTCACCTTAATGATCCGGAGGATCTCATGCTCGGTTCCCTGTATTCTTTCAGCGCAGAAATCGGTGTCCCGTCTGTTGATGCCATTCTGGCATTCATCGGCAAGGGCATCGGGTCGATCTTGAACGTGAGTGCGTAGTAGCTAACAGAACAGCCCCTGTCCAACTGAGCTGGACAGGGGCTGTTTTCTGTCTGAGGGCAATGTTTGCCGAGAGAAATCGGCAAACGAAGTCCTATTGAGCGGTAATGGCAATGCGCCGTAGCAACGGCCCCAGAAGAGTGGCGATTTCCAGACCAACCGCGTGGAAAGTTTCCTCATCGGCGCCAATAGGGTCCGCAACGTCTTCACTTTCCTGAATGTGATAACGCGGGCGGGCGACCGCAAGTTCGGCAACCGTTGTTGCATCAGATTCTTCCGCTAACCGAGCAGCCTCACGTAACGTGAAAGTTCGTTTGAACTGCGTTGGCGCCAACGCCAGAATCTTGTCGCGATGACGCTCCGTCATAGCCAGAATAAGATCGGCCTCGGACGCGATTGCCGTAGTAAGCCGGCGAGCGCGAAAATTGGTGGGATCGCCTCCCAACCCTTCCAATACCAGTGCCGCGGTCGGCTCCACCGCATGTCCGACAAGGGCGCGCGTACCGGCACTCGACGCCGTGAGATCGGCGATTCCCGCTTCTTCCGCGAATGCCTGCGTGAGGCGTTCCCCTGTTGGTGATCGGCAGATGTTTCCGGTGCAGACAAAGAGGATGTGCATGTCCTCAATCATAAAGGGGCACCGCCACAATGCGGCACCATAAAGGGGCACCGCCATAAATGCGGCACCGTGATGTCTCGAAATGTTTGCACGTCGACCACTTTGTGTTCCCGCACCGTCTGCCGCCGGGAACTAAAAACTACTCATGAGACTGACCGTGTTCGGGACCGGGTACCTGGGGCTGACCCACGCCGTGTGTATGGCGGAGCTGGGACACGAGGTTCTGGGCGTCGACATCGACGCCGCGAAGGTCGAAATGCTGTGCAGTGGGCAGATTCCGTTCTTCGAACCCGAACTGGCACAACTGTTGACGCGGAATCTCGAATCCGGGCGACTGCGCTTCACGACGTCGTACGCGGAGGCGTCGGCGTTCGCCGATCTACATTTTCTCTGTGTGGGCACTCCGCAGAAACGCGGCGAGAAGGCTGCAGACATGAGTCACGTCGATGCCGTGATCGACACGCTGGCACCACTATTGGAGCGCCCGGCCGTCATTGTCGGGAAGTCGACAGTTCCCGTGGGGACGGCCGCACGGCTAGGCGCGCGGGCTCGGGCCGCCGCACCGGCCGGCGACGGCGTCGAGGTGGCGTGGAATCCCGAATTCCTACGCGAAGGAAAAGCCGTCGCAGATACTTTGCGTCCGGACCGGTTAGTTGTCGGCGTCGATCGCGATCACCCCGGCACCGCCGAATCTGCTCTTCGGGATGTCTATGCCGCGATGCTGGACGCGCGCATCCCATTTCTGGTCACCGACCTTGCGACGTCGGAGCTCGTCAAAGGTTCGGCAAATGCCTTTCTGGCCACGAAGATTTCCTTCATCAACGCGATCGCGGAAATCTGCGAGGCAACCGGAGCCGACGTCACCGTGTTAGCTGACGCCCTCGGGCACGACGCGCGGATCGGCCGAAGCTTCCTGAACGCCGGGTTGGGATTCGGCGGCGGTTGCCTGCCGAAGGACATTCGGTCGTTCGCGGCGCGGGCCGGAGAGCTGGGTGTTGACCAAGCCTTGTCGTTCCTCCGCGAGGTGGACAGCATCAACATGCGACGCCGAACCAAGGTCCTCGAGATGGTGACGCAGGCCTGCGGCGGCAGTTTGCTGGGAATGAACGTGGCTGTCCTCGGAGCGGCCTTTAAGCCCGAATCGGACGATGTGCGCGATTCGCCCGCACTGAATGTCGCGGGCATGATGCAACTGCACGGCGCGAGCGTGACGGTGTACGACCCCAAGGCTATAGAGAATTCGCGCACTGTTTTTCCTACGCTCAACTATGCAACGTCGACGTCAGAGGCGTGCAAGCGTGCAGACGCCGTGCTGGTTGCGACCGAATGGTCTGAGTTTGTCGAACTTCAACCGTCACAGCTGGATTCGGTTGTGCACGGCCGGGTGATCATTGACGGCCGCAACTGCCTCGACCCGTCACTCTGGCGATCAGCCGGCTGGATCTATCGCGGGGTAGGGCGATGAGAGCTAAGACAAAATAACTGACAAGTTGCCAGCTGTACGGTCGGTTCGGCTCGGTACATCTCCCCGATGCAATCGAATGGGTAGACTTCCCGCCGGAAGGTGACGGATCTGCTCCTGGATCTGTTTGCAGTCGACGAAGGTGGCTCATGAACTTGGTGCTCGGTGTAACAGTGGGGGCGAGCGCTGTGCGCTTGGCACGCCCGGGAGCGCCGGAGCACGGTGGGCCGGTATTTCGATCCCGAGCGATCGTGCGCGGACATGAAAGCCCCGAAGACGTCGCAGCGGATTCCATTCGCGTCGCCCTCGCGGAATTCGCCGGCCAAGCCAACTCCGTCGCTGTCGTCTACCGCGATCAAACCCAGGCCGGCGCCCTCACCCAGGCACTCGATCGTGGCCGGATCAACAACTACCGACTGATACCCGAATCGGCGGCAATTCTTCGGATGCTCGAGGAACCGGGAACGCTCGGCGCACAGAACACCCTGGTAGTCATCGATCTCGGCGCCACCGGCGCAACCGTCGACGTCCTCGATCGCACCACCGGCGCAACCATCGTCACCGCAAGATCCAGTCAAGTCAGCGGCGACCAGTTCGACGCACTCGTCTACCTCGATCAGACCGAACGACGCCGAATCGCGACGCCCACCGATCCCGAAGGCATCGCAGAACTTCAAGCCCGGAGCCGACTGGCCAAGGAACAACTCTCGACCCGCAGCGCCGTCTGCCTCCCCGGACCGGGCGGATTACTACTCCTGTCGCGAGAAGTCTTCGATTCCTTGGTCGCGCCCAGCGTCGAGGCTCTGGCCCGAGAGGTCCGTGAGGTGATTGCCACCTCCGGTCGGCGCCCGGACTCCGTTGTACTGATCGGCGGCGGCGCCAGAGTCCCCATCATTCGCACCGTGCTGGAACGGTGGATCGAAATCCCCGTCATAGCGCCGGAACAGCCAGACCTTCTCGCCACCCAGGGAGCCGCACTGCTGGCAGACGGCGCGCCCCGCCGCGAACCCGTCGCCGTGCCCGCCGTGACTGTTGCGACCCAGGCAGTGGCGCCGATCTTTGCGCCGTACCCGATCAACACTCCCGCTGCGGTGCCCGCGCCCGTCCAGGCATTTACACATGGCGGCCTGGCAACGATGACCGGGCCAGGGCCCGTGAGTGCCGATCTCCACGTGCCCGCGCACGCTCAGGTGGCGCCCGAGCCCGAGCCGCTACCCACCCAGGCTCACCCGGCCCCCGACTACGACGGTGACGAACCAGATTTCAAAGAACCCGTCATGGTCGATGCCCAGGCGTACTCGGCTGTTCACGAGGACGTCAGTGCGGGACAACCCACCTGGCTCGCCGCCACTTCGCACGACGAGACAGCCACCCCGGAGCCCGGCAGGCAGTTTCGATTTGCCGGACTGGGAGCCGGTGTCGTTGCCGCAATTGTCATCGTCGGCCTGGGAATGGGCTACGGCGGGAAGGTGTTCGGCGATTCGGGTGAAGCCGGTCCGGTAGCAACCGAGGTCACCACAACACAAACTCCGTCGACGACGGTTCCGACCACCACCACAACGCCGCCACCGACCACCACAACGGAGCCGCCTCCGGTGACGGAGGCAGCTCCCGTGTACGAGGCCCCCTATGAGGCGCCGTACGTCCCACCGGCGCCCGCACCCGCGCCGCCGCCGGCCCTCTACATTCCTGGGCTGCCGCCGATCCTGCTTCCCGTTCTGCCGCCCATCCCTGGTCTGAACTAGCGGGTCTGAACTAGCGCCAGGCTGGTGAGCTACCGCTTGGAGTGACGACCACCGGTCGCCGCAGCGGGCGTCGAACTTCCCGGCGGACGGGCAAGGAGCACTGCGATCGCCGTCGTGAGCGGAACCGACAGCGCAAGCGCGATGCCGCCGACAGCAGATCGCACAATTTCGATGGCCACGGCGTCGCCGACCAGAACGTCGCCCAGCGGACGACCACTGACACTGAACAACAGCAACAACGGCAAAGCGCCGCCCGCGTACGCCAAGACCAAGGTGTAGACGGTACTGGCGATGTGATCGCGACCCACACGCATCGAGCCGGCAAAGACCTGGCGTCGGGTCGCGCCCTTGTCCAACTGCGCCAACTCGAATGCCGACGACGCCTGGGTGATCGTGACGTCGTTGAGCACACCCAGCGAGCCGATGATGAAACCGGCGAGCAGGAGCCCCGTGATGTCCACGTGCTGAATGTAGGTCTGCACGTTGGTGTTCTGCTCTTCGGAGAGTCCGGTGAGTTGTGTCAGTTCGATCGACAGGTAAGACAGCACCGCAGCAAGAACCATGGCGGCGAGGGTTCCGAGTAGCGCAGAACTGGTTCGGAGTGAGACCCCGTGGGCGAGATACAAGACGGCGTACAAAATGACGGCGCCAGACACCAGAGCAACGGGTATCGCGGGTTTTCCGTCCAACAAAGCGGGGAGCAGAAAGCCGACCACCACGCCGAACGCCACCACAAGGCCGAGTAGTGCCCGCAATCCGCGCCACCGGGCCACCGCGATGATCACCACGGCAAAGATCACGACGATCAGCGTCAGCGGCAACCCGCGGGAGTAGTCCTCGAACGAATACTGCGTCGCTCCGGTCGGATCGGTTTGGCGAAGCAGTCGAATGTGCTCGCCGACCCGCAAATCGGGTTGGCCTGCGCCGGGAATGATCTCGAGCAGTGTCTGGGTTCCGGCGTTCGGCCCCGATTCGATATCGACGATGCTTCGCTGACACTGGTAGCTCGTATTTGCCGGTGGTGCCGGTTCGCCGACGAATGGTCTTCCCGCCGAGACACTTCCGCAGGCGCCGATATCCTGAAGGGTGACCGTACCGGCCTCCGTGACCACTGACCCGCCGTCGGAATTCTGAAACGGCAACGGGATGTCTATGTTGGCCTTGTCCGGCCAGAGCGCAATGACGCCGACGAGTACGGCTAGACCGACGACGGTGAGGATGCCGACAACAACGCGGGCAGCAGTGGCTCCGATGTGGAGTGGACCGTCATGGTTGTGGCCGTGACCGTGGCTCATCGGAAACTGAGTGTCGGACTAGGGATTTGCACCGGTGCCATGTTAGCGGCAGTTGCTGTGAATGGCTGTGAGGTGTGAATGGCGGTGAGGTGTGAATGGCTGCGAGGCCGGAAGGTTTCGAGCTGGGTGGCGGGGAACAGGGGGGGTTGTCCCCGCCACCAACCTGGTATCCACAGGGGGGGGGAGGGATACCAGGTGCTCGCGGCACCGAAGTGCTGAAACCAATGTACCCAATTTCAAACCAATCTGGTGCAATGTCTTGCTACTAATTTACAACGAATATCGGACCATTTGCGCTGTTTTTAACATTGCGGCAGGTCGCGACTAGTCAAACACTCAACCAAACCGATCGGTTCCGTAAATTTGTGACCAAGGTCGCACGAATGCCCCGCACATTTATCTGTGCGGGGCATTCGTGGGAAAACAAACTGGTCAAATGTCCACCGCTGTGGCCAGTGGGTTTCCCAGCTTTTACTGTTTGTAACTCGTTAGGAAGTTGCCGAACCGTTCAATTGCCACAGCGAGGTCACGGGCCCACGGAAGAGTAACGATTCGCAAATGGTCATGATCGGGCCAATTAAAGCCCGTTCCCTGAACCATCAGGATTTTCTCCTGCAGAAGTAGATCCTGAACCAGCTTCTCGTCGTTGTGGATTTCGTGAACATTCGGATCCAGGCGCGGGAACGCATATAGCGCACCACGCGGCTTGACACACGAGACGCCGGGAATCATGTTCAGGCGCTCCCACGCGACGTCGCGCTGCTCGAGGAGACGTCCGCCGGGGAGAATGAGGTCTTCGATGCTCTGATGGCCACCGAGCGCCACCTGGATAGCGTGCTGACCCGGAACGTTCGGGCACAAGCGCGTCGACGCCAAGAGGTCGAGACCCTCGAGGAAGCCGCCGGCGTGCTCCTTCGGGCCGGTGATCGCTACCCAGCCCGAACGGTAGCCCGCAACGCGGTACGCCTTCGAGAGGCCGTTGAACGTCAGGCACAGAAGGTCGGGAGCCAACGACGCAAGCGAGATGTGCTTCGCGTCGTCGTACAAGATCTTGTCGTAGATCTCGTCGGCGAGCAGGAGAAGCTGATGCTTGCGAGCGAGGTCGACCAACTGCTGGAGAATCTCCATCGAGTAGACAGCGCCCGTGGGGTTGTTCGGGTTGATGACCAGCAGGGCCTTGGTCTTGTCGGTGATCTTGGATTCGATATCAGCGATATCGGGATTCCAGTCGTTGGCCTCGTCGCACAGATAGTGCACCGGAGTGCCGCCGGACAAGCTGGTCATCGCCGTCCACAACGGGTAGTCCGGCGCGGGGATCAGCACCTCGTCGCCGTTGTTGAGCAGGGCCTGCATGGTCATGGTGATCAGCTCGGACACGCCGTTACCGAGGTAGATGTCGTCGACGTCCACCTCGGGGAAGCCGGGAACCAGCTCGTACCGAGTCACGATCGCGCGCCTGGCCGAGAGAATGCCCTTGGACTCCGAGTACCCCTGGGCGTAGGGCAGCGCGGCGATCATGTCGCGCATGATCACGTCCGGTGCGTCGAAACCGAACGGTGCGGGGTTTCCGATGTTGAGCTTGAGGATCCGGTGCCCTTCCGCCTCCAGCCGGGCGGCATGCGCGTGCACCGGTCCACGGATTTCGTACAGGACGTTCTGGAGCTTCGACGACTGCTCCAGCTCGCGCTGCGGCTGACGATGGCGGACGGGTTCTGGTGTGCTCACGAGTTACATGATTCCACCTGTGCGCAAGTGGATTCTTCCGGGCAGGATCGAAGGCACCGTCTGTTCGGTTGGCTCGTCCCTCGGTCGGCTTGTCTGGGTTGGCTTACTGGGTTGGCTTATCCTGAGGCGCATGACGCCGACCGACGTGATCGCAGCACCGTACGGATCGTGGGCATCGCCCATCGACGCAGCAGATCTGGCCAACGGAGGTCACCCGGTAGAAGGTGGCCGCTACGTCGGCGACGAGGTGTGGTGGGCGGAACTGCGGCCAACCGAAGGTGGGCGCGTGGCGATCCGTCGGTTGGGGCTCGACGATCAGCCCGTGGACGTACTGCCCGCGCCGTGGAACGCACGCACCAGGGTTCACGAGTACGGCGGCGGCGCCTGGACGGTCACGGACGCCGGACGGTTGGTTTTCAGCGAGTTCTCCGATCAGCGCGTGTACATCCTCGAAGGTCTCACGCCGCGAGCGTTGACACCTCCGACATCGTCGTCGGTGCGATACGCGGATTTGTCGATCGTCGACGCCGACGTGTGGGCCGTGCGCGAGTCCCACGCGCCCGGCGGCACGATCACGCGCGACATCTGCGCCATCCCGCTCGACGGATCGGGCGAGATTCGCAGCATCGTCGGCGGTTCGGATTTCCTTGCCTACCCACGGCTGTCCCCGGACGGAAGCAAAATCGCCTGGATCGCCTGGAATCACCCGCAGATGCCGTGGGACGGAACCGAACTGCGGGTCGCGGACCTGGTCGACGGGGTGGCCGGTCCGTATCGAGTTCTTCTCGGCGGCACGGAAGAATCTGTGCTGCAACCGGAATGGATCTCGGGCGACGAACTGTACGTGGTCAGTGATCGCAGCGGGTGGTGGAATATCTATCGGGTCGGCGCAGAGGTGGCGCCGGTCTGCCCGGTGGACGCAGACTTCGGCGATGCACTGTGGCAGTTCGGCGCCCGCTGGTACGAGGTGCTGGGCAATGGAAAACTGTTGACTGTGCGCACTTTCGGCACGGATACCCTCGCGATGCTGGACCCCGACACCGGCGAACTGCGCGACATCGACGTCTCCGGTGTCACCAGCATCGGCCTCATGCAGGTGCGCGATGACCAACTGCTGATCAAAAGCGGCGGCGCAAAACTGGCTACCGGGCTGCGTGAACTGGACTTGGGGACCGGCGCGCTGCGCGAGGTCCGCCTGTCCGTCGACGCGCTTCCCGAATCCGCGTACCTCCCAGAAGCACGGACCGTTGTCGCGCACGGGCACGGCCGCGAAGTCCACGCATTTGCCTATCCGCCCCGCAACCCCCGATACCGCGGCCAAGACGGTGAACTTCCGCCATACGTGGCTTTTGTGCACGGCGGTCCCACCGCGCACATCGCGCCCGCCCTGAACCTTGTGTACGCGTACTTCACCAGTCGCGGAATCGGCGTCGTGGACGTCAATTACGGCGGGTCCACCGGTTACGGCCGCGAGTACCGCAATCGTCTGCGTGGGCAGTGGGGCGTCGTTGATGTCCAGGATGTGATCACCGCGGTCACGGGACTCGCCGAGCAAGGGCTTGCCGACTCTGCCCGTCTGGCCATCGAAGGCGGATCTGCGGGCGGCTGGACCGTGCTGGCTGCTCTGACAACGTCCGACGTCTTTGCCTGCGGCGCTTCCTATTACGGTGTGGCCGAACTGGACGGCTTTGTCAAGGAAACCCACGACTTCGAGTCGCGGTACATCGACGGACTGATCGGGCCGCTGCCGGAATCTGCCGCCCTGTACGCCGAGCGTGCACCGCTCAACAACGTCGACGGATTGAACTGCCCGGTCCTGCTGCTGCAAGGCCTCGACGATCCGATCGTTCCGCCGTCACAAGCCGAACGCTTTCGAGATGCGCTGGTAGCGAAAGGTATTCCGCATGCCTATCTGGCGTACGAAGGCGAATCCCACGGATTCCGTAAGCAATCCACGATCATCAGCTCACGCAACGCGGAACTGTCCTTCTACGGTCAAGTGCTCGGGTTCACGCCGCCAGGTGTTCCGCAGTTGAAGCTGTGGACTCACGAGGTGTAGCTGCTGCCCAGGAGGATCGTGACCGCCCAGTTCTTCTCGGGGGCAAGATGAGTCACCGACGTACTGCCGTTGGCTGCGGCTCCTGCAGTGCCGGGGAAGAGGGTGAGTGCCACTGTAAGTGGCACTGCCACTGCAAGAGTCCGCGTGGCTGCAGACTAACCGGTCTGAACTCTTGGCGGATGGCCAAGCGGACAATTCGGGTACTTGGTCCTCGGGGATCAGTGATTGTGGGGAAGCTGACATGGTTTGTGTGCAGTGAACATGGTGTGCGGCACGCTGGTACGGGTGCTCACTGGGCAGAAACTGTGCTCACTTGCAGGGTTCGCTGGGCGGCCGGCTATGGGGTGCGGCCGCGCTCGAACGCCGCACGGATCCGATCCGCGACCACCAACGGCGTCGACAAGTCCGCCCACGTCCAACGAACCACCTGCCAACCCGCATCCCTCAGACGGTCTTCACGGAGTTTCTCCGCCCAGAGCACATCTCCTGGGGTGCGGCCGACGGGAACGAAGCGGCCGTACTTGACTCGGCCGTCGAACTCCCCGACAGTGCGGTGCCCCCGCCACAAGAAATCGACGCGAGCATCACTGATCTGGACTTGCGGTTCGGGCATCGGCAAGTGCTCGGAGACAAAGAGCGCCAAACTCCGTGACTCGCCGACGCTTTCGATCCGGCCATCCATCGCGTCGATCGCATGAAAGGCATGGCGGTGCGACGGATGACGCGGCACCCCAGCCAGGTTCGAGGTGACGTCGTCCAGAGCGAGCGGTGTGCGGTGGAGGGCCGAGTTTCCCGCGACCAGGGCCGGTTCGAAGGGCAGTGAACGAGCGAGGTCGACCACCGTGCGCGCAAGCGTTGTCACCCGCAGACCGTCGACTGTCGTGACTTCGTCTGCGGTGAACAATGCGGAATGCACCTGCCTGTGAGTGGACGTGCTGCCGCCACCTCGACGCTTTCGCGTGAGGTGAACCAGACGGAGCGGAGTGTTCCACAATTCGAGGCCGTGCAGCACTGCCGCGGAGGTATGACTGACAACCGCGTCGGACGTGGCTGCCTTGGCTATCGCGTGGACCTGCAGACGATGCCGCGCATGTGCGTCGAGTTCCGTGAATGGCTGCGTCGACACGTAGGCGCCGCGATGTAGGCGGGTCCAGTCGCCGCTGACACAGCTGCGACGGATCTCGGAGTCGGTGCCGCCGGTGGCGAGATGCTCAGGTCTGCGGACGATGTGCGGTTGTTCCCCCATGCCGAACAATCCTGGTGCATCGGAGCACATGTGGGCCGACGGGTTTCTCCGGCTGTGGATAGGTCGCGCAGTGTGCATGGTTTGTGCGCAGTGAGCAATGTTTGTGTGCAGCGAGCAAGGGTTTCGGCAAGCTGGAAGGGGTGCTCGCTACCCAGATATCCTGCTCGCTTGTGCCTGGCAAACACGAACGCCCCCGCCGCAGTGGCGAGGGCGTTCGATGATGACGCGATTACTTCTTGCGGCCGGGAGCCTTTGCGCCTGCCTTGAATCCGAGCCCGCCCGGCTTTGCGGCCGGGGGAGCAGCGGGAGCCTCGGCAGCTGGTGCTTCGGTCGTCGGTGCTTCGGTGGCCGGAGCTTCAGGTGCAGCTGCTTCCACTACCGGTTCGGCAACGGGGGCAGGTGCTGCAGCAGCGGGTGCTGCCTTCTTTGCACCGGGAGCCTTTGCGCCCGACTTGAATCCGAGCCCGCCAGCCTTGGCGACCGGCGGAGCCTTGGGAGCCTCGGCAGCTGGTGCTTCGGTGACCGGAGCTTCAGGTGCAGCTGCTTCCACTACCGGTTCGGCAACGGGGGCAGGTGCAGCAGCAGCGGGTGCTGCCTTCTTTGCACCGGGAGCCTTTGCGCCCGACTTGAATCCGAGCCCGCCGGCCTTGGCTACCGGCGCAGCCTTGGGAGCCTCGGCAGCAGGTGCGGGGGGTGCCTCAGCTGCAGGGGCCGGTGCAGCAGGTGCGGCGGGGGCCTCAGCAGCCTTTGCGCCCGGAGCCTTTGCCCCACCCTTCATCTGCAAGCCCTTGCCGGGAGCCTTGGCGCCGGACGCCAGGCCCAGACCCTTCGGCTTGGCGGGTGCGGCCGGAGCAGCGGCTTCGGGTGCAGTTTCAGGAGCGGGTGCGGCTGCAGCCTTTGCGCCCGGTGCCTTGGCAGCGCCCTTCATCTGCAGACCCTTGCCACCGGGAGCCTTGGCTCCGCCGGCCAGGCCGAGGCCCTTGGGCTTTGCGGCGGGTGCAGCTTCGGGTGCTGCGGACTCGGGAGCTTCGGCAGCTGCCGGAGCAGCCTTCTTGGCGCCGGGAGCCTTTGCCCCGCCTGCCATTCCGAGTCCCTTGCCGGGTGCCTTGGCCAGACCCTTCATTGCGAGGCCCTTGCCGGCGGCAGCGGGTGCTGCCGGGGTAGCGGCCGGAGCGGCTGCTTCTGCGGCGGGTGCGGCTTCTTCGACGACGGGTGCCGCGGCAACCGGTGCCTTTTCGCGCGGGATCACCTTGATGTTCTCGGTGAGCTGGCTGGATTCGAGGCGGGTGACGGAGTTGAGCATCAGCTGAGCGACGTCGACAACCTCGACGCCTTCGCCCTTGCCTTGTTCCTGGCGGGCGGTGACGCCGTCGTTGAGCATGACGCGGCAGAACGGGCAACCCGTGGCGATCTTCTTGGGGTTGGTGGAGAGCGCTTCGTCGACGCGGTCGACGTTGATGCGCTTGCCGATGTTCTCTTCCATCCACATCCGGGCGCCACCGGCACCACAGCACATGGAACGTTCGCCGTGACGCGGCATCTCGACGAGCTTGGCGCCGGATGCTTCCATCAGTTCACGGGGTGCGTCGTAGACCTTGTTGTGACGGCCGAGGAAGCACGGGTCGTGGTAGGTGATGTCTTCGCTCACCGACGCGACGGGGATCAGCTTCTTCTGGCGCACCAGACGGTTGAGCAGCTGGGTGTGGTGCACGACCTCGTAGTCGCCGCCCACCTCCGGGTACTCGTTGCCGAGGGCGTTGAAGCAGTGCGCACACGTGACGACGATCTTGCGTTTCTTCTGCTCGACACCTTCGAAGACGGAGTTGAGCATTTCGATGTTCTGCATCGCGAGTTGCTGGAAGAGGAACTCGTTGCCGGCACGGCGTGCGGAGTCGCCGGTGCAGGTTTCGTCGGCGCCGAGGACCATGAACTTCACGCCGGCGGTGGCGAGCAGTTCGGCGACGGCCTTCGTGGTTTTCTTGGCGCGGTCTTCGTAGGCGCCGGCGCAGCCGACCCAGAAGAGGTATTCGTAGTCCTCGAAGGTGTCGGCGTCCTTGCCGTACACGGGGATCTCGAAGTCCATCTCGTTGATCCAGTTGAGACGGTCCTTGGAGTTCTGGCCCCAGGGGTTGCCCTTGTTTTCGAGATTCTTGAACAGGCCGGCGAGCTCGGACGGGAATTCCGATTCGATCAGGACCTGGTAGCGGCGCATGTCGATGATGTGGTCGACGTGTTCGATGTCGACGGGGCACTGCTCGACGCAGGCGCCGCAGTTGGTGCAGCTCCACAGGGTTTCGAGGTCGATGACCGGAGCCAGCTCACCCTCGACGGTTTCGCCGACGAGTTTGCGGTCGGCTTCAAGGCGTGCGACCTCCGGGATTGCGGCGAGGGCGGCGTCGTTGACGTTGCCGTCGGCGTCGACGAGACCGATTTCGTCGCCGCCCATGTCCTTGCGGCCACCGGCGAGCAGGTACGGGGCCTTGGCGTAGCCGTGGTCACGCAGCGACATGATGAGGAGCTTGGGGGAGAGCGGCTTTCCGGTGTTCCAGGCGGGGCACTGGGATTGGCAGCGGCCGCACTCGGTGCAGGTGGTGAAGTCGAGCCAGCCCTTCCAGGAGAAGTCTTCGATCTGGCCGGCGCCGAGGGTGTCGGTGTCGGGATCGACGTTGTCCATGGTCAGGGCTTTGCCCTTGGACATCATGGGCTTTGCTGCGCCGAGGGCGACGCCGCCGTCGTCTTCACGCTTGAAGTAGATGTTGAAGAATGCGGAGAAGCGGTGCCAGGCAACACCCCAGGTGATGTTGCGGCCGACGATGTAGAGCCAGATCATGCCGGACATCAGCTTGATGAACGCAAAGATGGCAACCATCATGGCGCTGGCCGGAAGCAGCTTGGCCAGGTTCATGGTGAAGAAGTCGGTCCACGGATTGGCATGTCCGTAGGTCGCGATCTTGCCGGCCTTCACGAAGATCATGCCGAGGCCCTCGATGAGGACAACCGTCTCGACGAAGTACGCAGCCTTGAAATCGGAGCCGCCGAAGCGGGACAGACGGACGGGCAGGCGCGGGTGGTTGAGCTGGCGGATGACGATCAGCGTCGTGATGCCGATGACGGTGCCAAGGCCCAGAATTTCGTCGACCAGGTGGTAGATGGCCCAGTTGCCGAAGATCGGCCAGTGGAACTCGGGGTTGAACGTCTGGCCGTAAGCCTCGAACCAGACGATGGCGCCGAGCAGGAAGCCAACCATGACAAGCCAGTGAGCCCAGCCGACGGTACGGAACTTCGCCATGCGCGTGTGCGCGATGAACTCGATGACCATCTGCTTGAAGCGGGGGAAGAACGGACGCCAGCGGTCTGGTGCTGATTGGCCGATTTGGACGACCTTCACCATCTTGAGCGCGCCACCGATGAAGGAATACCAACACACGAGGCTCAGCAGCACACCGATGGTGCCCAACGTGATCGTCAGGGCATTCATGTCGCGGCCTTTCATTTCAGGGCGACGCGGCGGCCACCTCGGGAACAGCCCACTGATACTAACCTGCCATATGTTACCCGCTAGTAGCTTTTTGTGTCATGTATGTATACCGGCGAGTAACCATGCTTGGCCTGGCGAGATCAATTATTCCGCAACGACGGGCTTGGCCGTTGCGCAAACATATCTACCGTCACGTTAGGTGGTGCGTATCTCGCCCTCTTTAATCAGGCAGCCCTAACCTGCCGTCTGCGCTGTTTTGGCGGTACCGACCGACCCGCCCGGAGCGACCGTACCTTTCGGCGCATCCAAGGCGATGAAAGGTACGTTCGCACCAGCAGGGGTGGGAGAGAAACGGCGCGTTCGCGCCAAAGCTCGCATCAAAAAACTGTGGCCCACCTCGACAGGAGGTGGGCCACAGTAGGTGCGGTGCGGTCAGTAGTCGCGGACTTTCAAGCCGGGGTTTTCGGCGAGGATGTCCTTGATGGGCGTTCCGTACTGAATCGGCTGGGGGCTACCGATGAGTGTTGCGGCCCGAGCGACCTCGCAGAATGAGGACGTTGCCACCGTCGACGCGCTGGTGATGCCCAGTGCCCGAGTGCCGGTCACGATCGGGCCGCCGCTGTCACCCTGGAGGACGCAGATGTCGGTGGTGAAGAGGTTGGACATCGGCTGCCCCGAGACCACAGCACTTCGATCGACGCTGGTGACAACGCCACAGCTGTACCCGGTTGTTGATCCTGCCTTGCAGACCGGTGCGCCGACAACGGGATCGGCAACCCCGTCGATGTTGACGGATCGGTTGAAGGGAACCCGGACGCTGTTGTTGTCGAAGCGGTACTTCGCCTGGTCGTCGATGTTGATGATCGAGTAGTCCCGCGGCCCGAACACGCTCTTGGCGAAGTATCCGACTCGCGGTCCCGGCTGGTTGTTGACGAGTGGGAAGGCTTCGGAGGCGTACTGCGTACCGGCGGCGATGCGGTTGGGGTCGCAGTGTCCGGCACTGATGTTGACGGTGCGGCCGGAGGCGTCGGTTCCGTTGAAACCGAAGGAACATTTGAACCCGTTGAGACCGGAGATTCCGCCGTATGCGTCGCCGCCGAGCGCGGCGTCGCCGGTCAGGGAACCGGTGGCCGGGAGCAGATCGACAACGATCGGCGGAACGGAGATCGGCGCGGCGGCGTGGAGGACAGTCGTGTTCAGGAAGTCCGGCAGGGCCAGGCCGGCGGCGGGGTCCGCGGTCAACTCGACGCCGTTTCCGACAACATCGATGGCGATTCCCCGAACCAGATCTGCGACGGCAGGTGGCTGAGACTCGAGCCAGGTATTGAGCGCGGATACCTCGTCCTGCAAAGCCGATTCACTTTGTGCGACGTCGTTGACCCGGAAACCGGCTTTCTCGGCGGCCGCGCGGGCAGCGTCGTTGCCCTCCCCGGAAGCCAAGGCGACGATTCCCTGCCCGAGCTCGTCCAGCCACACCCCGGCAAAACTGTCGGGGAACTGCACCCGCGCGATGTCTGCGAACTCGGCGAGTTTCTGCGCGAGTTCGGAGCGCGTCAGGTACTGATCAGGCGTCAATGCCAGATCGTGCTGGAGCGCCTCGGCGAGTTCGACGGGCAGATGTGCTGCCTGGTCGGACACGCCGGGTGTAGATGGTTCGGCACTCGCAACAGCGGCAATCGGTCCGAGGAGCAGCAGCATTGTCGAGCTGAACACTGCGGCGCGACGTGCGGTGGAGCTTCGCATGTGGGCCTTTCCGCTTCGTTGACCGCGTGCGGCCCCCCTGGGTGCACGCGGATACGGCCCGCCTTTCGGCGAGCCGTATCTCAGTCGCACACGACTATATGGGTTCTTCCCCACGAATCCCACCCGTTTCAACGCGTGGGTCGCGGTGATCAGCCGATTGTGCGGACCCGGATTCCGGATCCGACGCCACCGCCGGAGGCCGCGTCTGCTGCCTGCGTGATGTTGTCGACGGGGATTCCGATGTTGGTGGTTCCGCCGGACATGGCGAGGACAAGATTCGCTTCGGTGCAGTTGGGCGCGCCGGTGCTGTTGGAACCGCTCGTGATTCCCAGTGCCAGCGTTCCGGTGACGATGGCGCCGCCGCTGTCGCCCGCAAGGGTGCATGCTGTTCCGGCAAAGCCGCGAACGGTGCGTGATTCGCCGCCGGGGCGGACAAGCTGGATTTCGACCTGATCGGCCGCGACTACTCCACACGTGAAGGAGCTGGCCTGACCGGACTTGCACATCGGTGCTCCGATGACGGGGCGCGCGGTGCCCGTGATCTCGAGAGTGGTGCCACCGGCGCCGCGTACCGATGCGCGGTCGAGTCCGGCGTCCACTCCCGCCTGATTGAGCTTGATGACGGAATAGTCGAGTTCCTCGCCGGCCTGACCTACCGCGGACTGGGCGAAGTTGCCGACCTGGAGGCTGTCGTCGATGTTCTGCGGGTTGGGCAGGTAGACGGGTGCAGCCGTTCCCTCGGCCTTATTGCAGTGTCCCGCACTGATATTGAGCGCATTGTCGTGACTGTCGACTGCATTGAACCCGAACGAGCAGACGGAGATGTCCTCGGTCGGTGTCTCGCGGATCGGACCCGGTGACGTGACGTAGATGTCGCCGCCGAGTGCACGCGCGTCGATCGCGCCGCCGCCATCCGGGCTCAGCCGAATTTTGGTGTTCTCGAGCATCGTGGGCAGGTTGAGCGCTTTGCCGACGGGGCTGTTGGCAACGTCGACGACAACCTGGTTGTTCAGTACGTCGATGGAGGTGGAGCTGACGGCCATCGCGATATCGCCCGGCAGCTTCGTGATCCATCCGTTGACGTCGGCAAGGCTCTGTTCCAGACTGCCGGCGGAGACCGGTGCCACATGCGTGACAAATCCGTCGGCGGCGGCGACGCGTGCTGCGTCGGCGCTGGTGACCGCCACAACTGGTTGACCGTCGAGGTTCATCCACGAGCCCGCGTAATCGCCGGGGCGGGAGGACCGGAAATTCTCGGCGTACGCACCCAACTCCTGGGCCTTGGCGGCGCGATCGAGATACTCCTGCGGAGAAATCTTCAGATCTCGGCTGATCGCCTCGACCAGTTCGGCGGGTAGCTGATCCGCGGAGAGCTGTTCGACTGATGTTTCGGATGTGGGTTCTGCCGGTTCGGCCAAAGCTGTGGCTGAGAACGATGTTGCGAGCAGAAGTGCCGAGGCGCCGACCAGAACGGTCCGGATCGCCGACGAGTTACGCATGAAATCCCTTCGAGTCTTTCGGCCGTAACGCCGGAAGGTACCGCCCCACCATAGGGGAAGGCTCCGATGCGGGGTCGGGGGCCTCGACGGGGAGAACTCGATATGTGCAGCTAGGGAGTTGTTTCCGGGAGCTGTTCGGGATCCGTGGGCTGCGGGTCGACCGGTTCGGGATCGACAGGTTCGGGGTCGACAGGTTCCGGATCAGTTGTGCCGGGGTCGACGGGATTGGTCGGCTCGCCGCCCACGTCGTAGTCGTCCGTTGCGAGCGGTTCGACGCTCTCGTCTTCGGTCGGAACTTGATCGAACTCGTCGACCATAAGAGCGTCCTGGGTGGGCGGCTGATATCGCTGGGCCGGGGTGCGATTCTGCGGAACGGCGGCCACGGGAGCCGCAGTGGGGAACTGGATCGGAACTTCGTGAACCGTCACGGGAACGGTAGGCGGCTCGGCGACCTCCGCATACACCGGGACGGCTGCGTCACGAATTTCCGGGACCTGAGTTGTGGGGGCATGACCGATGAACACTGCGAGCGCGCATGCCGCGGCAGTAAGGAGACCGGCGACGGCGGCCGCGATGTAGACGGGCCGCCGACTCGGTGCGTCTTCTGTTGTGTCGGGGGTGTCTTCCGGCTCCGGCAACTGCGCGACGTCGGGGACCACGGCTAGCGGCGCGCGCGGAACGGCCAGAATCGCGGCGCCTCGTGCCGAGCGCTCACCCGGGGACATGTCGGAATCGAGGTCGCAGGCGCCGAGGGCCTCGGTGTGGGGTGCTAGTTCGATGTAGTCGAGATCCATGTTGTCGAGCGCGGTTCGCAGCGCGGCCACAGATCGATCGGAAAAGTTGGGCGGGATCGCGGCGACAATGCGCAACGGTTGGTCGGTGAGGCGGTGCACTTCCGCGACGAGGCAGTACAGCGCAGTTGCGACGAGTTCTTCACCGCGCGTCCGCTGGTCGGGGACCGCTTCGGTGTCGGTGTCAATTTCCGCTTCGTTAGGGGCGACAATTCGGTCGAGGAACCGTCGTACGCCCGGTGAATGTGCTTCGGTCGAACCCAGAGCAATGGTGCCGTCCGGTGCGTTGTGCAGCACGGACTCGAGGTCGATGATCACCGGTTCGGCGTCGGGCACGGCGATCACCGCAGTGCAACGTGTGTTGCCGACGTCGAGTCCGACTCCCCAGGTCACCGCATCCCCCTCATTCGGCTATCGCATCGCATCGCCGTAGAAACCTGCACTGGCTGTGAAAACTATCATCCGAATCCCCATTTGTGCCAGAAGGGTAAATATTCAGCTATTGCAGGTTTGGTGTCGTGAGACTGCGCAGGACCACCAGGAGTTCGGAACGCGACTGCGCGCCGACCTTCCGCTTGATGCGCGCGACATGATGCTCGACGGTTTTGGCGGAGATATAGAGACGCTCACCGATTTCTCGGTACGTGAGTCCGAGCACCACAAGTTCGGCGATCTCGTGTTCGCGCTCGGTCAGGGGCGAGTCGGGGACTGTCTGGGCATCTTCTCTCGATGAACCAGGCTCAGGTGTGTTGACCCGGAAGGAACGCGCGAGCTGAAGCAACGTTGTTGCTGACTTGGTATCGGGTGCCCGAAGCGCGGCTTCTCCCGCGAGGCGTGCTGCGTCCCAGGAGTGGCCGATCCGATCCAGAGTTCGTGCAGCGGATTCTATTTCGTCGCTGCTCACCGTCCCCTGAAGTACGAGCAGCCATTGGCGGCCGGCCTCGGCGAGACCCGCGGAGTACGAGTGGACCTTGGCTGATTCCGAGAGTGCACGCGCGTGCGGCAACAGATCTGCCGGCGACTGTCCCAAAATCGCGGCCTGGACGCCGTACCAGTGAAACAGCGAGGACCACAGTGGTGGATCGCCGAGTTGTCGCAACAGATTCTGCGCCTCGTCGATGAGATGGTCGACGTGTTCGGTGTCGCTGAGACGAACTGCGGCCAGCCATAATTCGCAGATTGGTAACAGATCGAACAGATTGACACTGCATTCGAAGAGCGTGCCCGACGCCCGAGACCACGTACGGCGCACGTCCGCAAGGTCGCCGAACCTCCGGGCGACACCCACTTCCAACGCCCGGAGAAACAGTGTGTCGCGCTGACCGAGGGAATCCGTGATTGCTGATTCGGGGATAGCGGCGACGGGATTTTCAGTGCCGGCGAGCAGCGCAGCCCACGCGGCAAGAATCTGATGACGGGCCCACAGATGACTGGATCGATCTTGCGTTGCAGTTGCTTTCGCGAGGACATCGTGTGCTCGATCGTGGGCGCCGGTGTGCATCAGGGCGGTGGCGACAATGCCAGCAGGGGAATCGGCCTGAAAGCGCGACGTCCCAGGGGATCGAGGCAGAGTCAGTGCCCGGGACATCGTGTTGAGCGCAATAGGCGGCGGTCCGGTCATCGACTGCATGAGTCCACGGGCGAGCAGGCCGGTGCCGGTATTTCCTGGCGATGGTGCGCCGCCGACACCGGCAAGCATCGCTCCGGCGTCGTCGATGCGGCCGGACGCGACGAGGAGGATTGCTCCGAAGGCTGATTCCGCGTCTGCCCGCGCGGGGCCGAGCCACGCGTAGAGGTCTGCGCCGGACGTGATCTGACCGCACACGGCGGATACCGCGGCTGAGATTCGCACGGCAACAGCTAGTTCGGCGTCTTGTACGTTCTGATCGTGCAGTATCGAATCCGTGAGGCTTACAGCGGTATCGAGGTCGCCGCTGGAGGCTGCGCACTCCGCGTGGTGCAGCATGGTCTCGGCGGAAGGGGATTCGATCACCGCCGCCCGCCGATACAGGTCCGCGGCCGCGGCGGGGGTGGCGCGTTGGGCAGCGTCGTACAAGTAGTGTGCGAGAGCCGGGTGACGGACTCCGGCATCAAAAAGTCTTACAGCAGTGTCGATATCGAGAACGCCCGCTTCGATGCGCCGTCCCAGGATCCGATCCAGTGCCGCCCGCTCCGGGCCGATTCCGAGAGGATGCGCTAGCGATTCGACGATTGCGGGTGATTGCGCCGCGAACAGTCCCGTTCCCACTGCGCGATCGAATGCGTCCGTCGGACTGTCGAAGTCCAGTTCATCGGGTGCAAGATTCTGCACGATAGTCGAGATGTACAGAATCTCGCGTTGCCGCGCATCGAGCGCGCCCACGGCGCGGGCAAAGTACGCCCGAAGTGCATCGCCGACGGTATGAATCTCGAGAACCGGTGATCGCAAGGCTGCGTCGAGGGCGCCGAAATGTCCCTCCGACAAGGACTCGAGATTGCCGGCCTCGTCCGGTGTGAGCGCATGACCGTATCCGTGCGCCAGTGCCTGAATATCCGAGCAGCGCAAGCGGTCCAGGTGAAGAACCGAACCCGTCGTGGAAAAGTCGGCCGCCGCTTCGGCCAGACGCGGATCGACCATGTCCGTCGCCACGACGGCGCAGATGTTGGTGCGTCGTAGCATCTCGAGGACCACCGCACGTTCGCCGGCGTCGAGGTCCAGCGCATTGTCGATCAAGACAACGGTATTGGGTCCGCGGTCGGCTGTGGCGAAATCGCCTGTCACGACGGCAGCTTCGCGGCCGATCAAGCGTCGGTGCACCGCTGCAAGAAGCTGTGGCCGAGCACTTGCACCGGAACCGGTGACAAACAACCTCAGCGGCTTGGCCTCCAGGTCGACAGTACTCAGAAGGTCACGGATATACGGAGATTCACTGTTCATGATAAGAACGCCCCGACTATCCGACGGGAAAGCGCGGGATGGCCGTGGGCAACGTCAGTTGGTCAGGCAATTGTGGCGCGACGACAACGGGGAGCTGCGGAACTTCGAATGCCGGGACCTGCGGGATCTGAAATGGCGGACCGGCGTCGACAGTCTGCTGTGAGTTCGTGGGATCGCTGCCCGGTTGCGCCGCAGCAGTCGGTTCCGCGGCGGCTGGTGCGGCGGGTGCAACCGTTCCGGCTGTCGTTGCAACGCCAACAGACCGGGTGCCGGGGGCGAGTGACCCGGTGATGGCGACGGCCCCGCCTGTCGACGGCACGGCGTCAGCGACAGCTTCGGTGCCCGATGGCGCTGTTGCGTTGGACGTTGTTGCGGAAGTAGAGGATTCGATACTCGGGTCGGCGGAACTCGAAGCGGGCTTGATCTTGTCCACGGCGGTGCCGATTCCGAGACCACCTGCCGCGAGGATCACACACGCGCCGACGACAGCCGCGACAATGCCTACGCGGGACGAGCGTCGTGCCGCCGATGTGGCCTCGGGGTCCGAAACGACAACAATCGGCGTCGAGAATGCTGGAACCGGAACAGGTTTCGGCAGCGTTTGTTTGACGGCAGTCTCAGTACTCCCGATTTCGGTTGCGCGAGTTGCGGCTCCGGCCGCTGCGCAGGATTGCGGATCCGGTGCGGCGATCATCGGTACCCGGAGTTCGGACGACAACAGTTCCGCGACCAGTGGGATGGACGAGCTGCCGCCCGCGAGAACAACGTGACTGACGTCGTTCGACTCGACACCGGCTGATCGCATCACCTCGTGTACCAAGGCAACCGATCGTGTGATCGCCGGACGGAGTAGATCTTCGAGTTCAGAGCGGACAAGCCGTAGGTTGTGGGATCCGCCGGGAAGGTCAACGTGGACAACCGTTTCGGTCTCGAACGACAGTGTTTCCTTGGCTTCGCGGGCGTGGCCACGAAGCGCTGTCAACGCGTCGAGAGTTTCCGGGGCGGACGTATCGATCTGCGCATAGTGATCGAGTTCGGTGAGCAGATGCCTGGTGACAAGATGGTCGAACTCGTCTCCGCCGATGTCGTCGGAGTGCAGGGATTTGCCGACGATCGTGGCACTTCCGCCGGTAGTCGTCACCACCGTGACGTCGAGTGATCTGGCACCCAGATCGAAGACAACGGTGAGTCCATCTGAATCGGGGTGACCGGACGTGCGCAACCAGTCCGCCACGGCGATCGGCTCGGCGACCAATGTTGTGTCTACCGGTGTGTTGTCATGAATCATCCTGGTAGACAGGGACTTTTCCAAGGCTGATACTGCATGGCGGCTCCACCAGGCAGGATGGGCGATGACAACGTGGCTTGGTCGGTCCTGATCAGCGAGAGCGTCGCGCATCAGCGTCGTAACAGCCACTGCCGTGAGGTCCTCGCCGCGATGTGGGGTCCCGTCAGCGGCGAACAGTGGAACTGGGTCGCCTACGCGCTCCACGAAATCGGTGAAGACACTGCTCGGGTCGAGTTGAACGACGCATTCGCTCCGCACGGTCCGCCGGGAGATTGTGGCGGCGTCGTCGGGGTTGTCGACGACGGCCACCAGAGTTGTCGAGCCGATACCGATGCCGAGCCCTGCCTCCATGAAAGTGAACTCCTCGGTAGTGGATTGTCGAACGCCCGTCGCAGTTGTCTGCAATGTCGGGATGTAGGACGGTTTTGTTACTTCCCGACGCTCCGCGATGCGAAGTAGGGGAGCGATCCCCTATCCGAGGGAAATCCCCTAACGCCGATACCGGGGGAAGCTGTCTGCGATCAGGTGCAGGAGTGGGGGTGTTCCCCGTTGGGCTTCGCACTCGACCGACTTAGCGTTGAGGGCAGTCGATTCGCATGCAGCGAAGCATCATCCGCTCGAACCGCGATACTCACCAAGATTTCAGGAGAACCCATCATGGCTACCAATGCCGTACTCGAATTCATTCTCGGTCTGTTGCGTGACGACGAGGCAGCCGCTCAGTACTGCGCAAATCCCGTCGCAGCACTCAACGCAGCAGGCCTGTGCGAAGTGAGTCCCGCCGACATCGTCGCCGTTGCACCACTTGTTGCCGAGTCCGGACTTTTTGCCGGAGCGGGCGCCGACCTGTCCGCGATTGTCAACGCCGGAACGCAGGCAGCCGGAGCAATCGGCGGCAGTCTTGGCGGCGGACTGGGCGCGGGCCTCGGACTGGGAGGCAGCGTCGGTCTCGGAGCGGGAGCCGGACTGGGTCTCGGCGGAGCACTCGGTGGTGAGTTCGGTGGTGGGATAGATGTTGCCGGTGATTTTGCCGCCGCACTGAGCGCAGCCCTCGCGATCGGCGGTGACATCAGCGGGCAACTCGGAGCTGCTCTTGGTGGCGTCATCGAAGCTGGTCTCGGGCTCGGCTCGGCTGTTGATCTCGGGGGAGTTCTCGACGTCGGAGCGCAGCTCAGTGCGGCTCTGAGTGGGGCACTTGGGGTGGGTGGATCTCTGACGGCCGAGTTGGGTGCGGCCCTGAACGCTGCGATTGCCGCAGCCGGTGGACTGGACTTGGCGGCCGGGCTTTCCGGTGCATTGGCTCCGGTGTTCGCGATTGGTGGAGACATCGGCGCGAACCTCGGCTTGGCACTCGGCGGAGTGCTCGACGGTGCCGGAAGCCTCGAGGGTCTCCTCGCTCTCGGTGGTGGATTGGGCGCCGGCTTGTCCGGCGCACTGGAATCGGCCTTGGCACTGGGCGGTGGGATTGACGTCGCCGGTGATTTTGCCGGTGCTCTGGGTGCAGCCCTCGGATTCGGCGGTGATATCAGCGCGCAGCTCGGAGCTGCTTTTGGTGGCGTCATCGAAGCTGGTCTCGGGCTCGGATCGGCTGTTGACCTGGAAGGAGTTCTCGACCTTGGAGCGCAGATCAGCGCGGCTCTGAGTGGGGCACTCGGGGTGGGTGGATCTCTGACGACCGAGTTGGGTGCGGCCTTCGACGCTGCAATTGCGGCAGCGGGCGGGCTGGACTTGGCGGCGGGGCTTTCCGGTGCATTGGCTCCGGTGTTCGCGGTCGGCGGAGACATCGGTACGGATCTCGGCCTGGCACTCGGCGGAGTGCTCGACGGTGCCGGAAGCCTCGACGGACTCCTCGCTCTCGGTGGTGGACTGGGTGCAAGCCTGTCCGGCGCACTGGAATCGGCAGTGGCACTAGGTGGCGGGATCGACCTCGGCGGCGACCTGAGCGCTGCGCTGTCCACCGCACTGGCGGCAGGCGGATCGATCGGCACCGACCTCGGAGCATCGCTCGGCGGCACTCTGGGAGCCCTGACAGACGTCAGCGCACTGACCGGGCTGGCCGGCGATCTTGATCTCGGCGCCGTGCTCAGCGGGGCGCTCACCAGCGCACTGGGAGTGGGCGGCAGCCTCGACACCGGGGTAGAAGCAGCGTTGGCTGGTGCTCTGGATTCGGCTCTAGCTCTCGGCGGCGGACTCGACCTCGACGCCGTGCTCGGCGGAAGCGCAGATCTCGGAACCGAGCTTTCCACAGTGTTGTCCGGCGCTCTGGGCGGCGGAGGATCGGTAGGGGCAGACCTCGGCGGCGCACTCGGCGGCGTGTTGAACGGATCCGCGGGTTCGGTAATCGGCGGCGACGCCGTCGCAGGGCTTGGCGCCTCGTTGGATGCAGCACTGAACGCCGGCGGCTTCGATACCGGTTCGATCGGCGCAACCCTGCCCAACCTCGACCTGGGGGCTGTGAACCTCGGTTCCGTCAGCGCTGATCTGCCTGCACTCGATCTCGGAGGTATCTCCGCCGAAGGGCTGGACATCGGCGGGATCAGCGCCGGCCTGAACTCGACGGTTGGTGGTGTCCTTGACGCAGGTGCCGGTCTCGACGCAGCAGCCGGCCTCGACGCGGTGACTGATGCGGCGACGCAGATCGGTGGTTCGCTTGGGGGCGCACTCGACGGTTCAGGTGCACTCGGTGGTTCATTGGACGGAGCCCTCGGTGGCTCGTTCGACGGTGGCTCGACTAATCCCTGGTCGTCGATCGACGCCAGTGACGCATTCGGGACCGGATCGACCAGCTCCCTTGGTGCTGATTCCTCGGAGTCGTTGTTCGCTCCGGACTCGGTTGCAGAGGTCGTCGAGCATGTCGATCCGCTGGCAGTGTTCGACAACCTGCATCCCTGAATCGACGGGCACGGAAACGGACTGATGTAACAATTCCGGCCCTGTGCGCGCTAAGCGTGCAGGGCCGGAATTGCCGAATCGGAAGAACTGCGAGTTGACGGAGCACATGGAAACTGCAGCGGATCAGGTCAGCAGTCGCAAGGCGCGCGTCGCGTCGGCGGCCGCGTCGTTGCTCGATCGAACAGCGGTGCTTGCGCGAGATCTCGATCGTTCCGATCTGGTCGCACGCGTCGAGAGTGCGCAGGTGCGGGTCACCGATCCCCGGATTCGCATCGTTGTTGTCGGTCCGCTCAATCAGGGCAAGAGCCAGTTCGTGAATTCTTTGCTCGGTTGCGACGTGTGCTCTGTCGGAGACGACGAGACAACGGCCGTCGCAACGGTAGTTCAATACGGGGAAACTGCTGGCGCAGAGCTGGTTCTCGCCGAACCTGGTGGTGAACCTCGGCGAGTTCCGCTGCCGCTCGACGAGCTGCTCGGCATTACGCCGACAACAGCACGTGCCGATGGGCGTGAGGTTCTTCGCATCGACGTCTTCGTGCCGAGCCCACTGTTGGCCGACGGGCTGGTCTTCATCGATACGCCGGGCGTCGGAGGTCACGGAAATCCGCATGCTGCTGGAACTTTGGGCTTGATTACCTCGGCCGATGCGGTGCTGGTGCTCTCGGATTCCAGCGCGGAGTTCACGGAACCCGAAGTCGCGTTCATCAGGCAGGTCCTGAATCTGTGCCCCGTTGTCGCGGGCCTCGTCAGCAAGACGGACCTGTACCCGCATTGGCGACAGATCGTCGACGCAAATCAGGGTCATCTGCACCGGGCGGGCCTCGAGCTTCCGCTGATTCCGATATCTTCGGTCCTGCGATCACATGCGCTGCGCTTGGATGATCGAGAACTCGATGCGGAATCCGGATTTCCCGACCTCTATCAGTTCTTGCGGGACAAGGTTGTTGCCCGGGCCGAGGCAAATACGCGGCGAGCGGTGGTGATGGACGTGCGGTCGATTGCCGCCCACTTGTCGCTGGAAATGGGCAGTGAGCTTGCGGCGCTCCGTGATCCGTCGACCGCGCAGGCGGCCGTGGCCGGGTTGCATCGGGCCAGGGAAGTGGCAGAAGAACTGCACAAGAAGACTTCCCGCTGGCAGCAAAGCCTCGGTGACGGAATCGCCGATCTCGCTGCAGATATCGATCACGACCTGCGTGACCGTTTGCGCCGCGTCACCAGAGCGGCCGAGGAAACCGTCGACGAGTGTGACCCGGGCAAGGACTGGGATGCTGTCGGGACCTGGCTGGAGCAAGAAATCGCAACGGCCATCGGCGACAACTTCGTGTGGGCGCACGATCGCGCTCAGTGGTTGGCGGAGGTAGTGGCCGAACACTTCGCCGAAACCGGTGACGTGGCACTACCGCAGATCGACCTTGCCGACACCGATGCCTTCCTCGAACCCGTTGCCGCGCTGTCGGATCTCGAATCGGGCCGTATCGGCATCACGCAGAAAGTTCTTGTGGGAATGCGCGGTTCGTACGGCGGCGTCCTGATGTTCGGGCTGATCACCACGATGATGGGTATGGCGCTGGTGAATCCGATCTCGATCGGCGCCGGAGTTCTGCTCGGCACCAAGGCTTATCGCGAAGACAAGCAAACGCAAGTGCTGAAGCGTAGGGCCGATGCAAAATCGGCGATCAGGCGGTACGCGGACGACGTGAGCTTCCAAGTAGGCAAGGAATCGAAGGACCGGCTCCGGTTAGTTCAGCGACTCTTGCGCGATCATTTCACCGACATCGCCGAGCAGGCTTTGCGCTCGATCAACGAATCGTTGCGGGCGACGCAGGAAGCCGCAAAATTGGAATCGAGTGAGCGGGCGGGACGCATCGCTCAGCTCGAGGAGAATCTGCGGGCGGCAGACGAATTGAACACGCTGGCCGGATCGTTGGTCGGCGAGCGAGTGCACGCGGTCAGCTCGCGGAAAGCTGAGGTCAGAGCATGAATGGTGCTGCTACGGAGTCGGCGCGCGTGTTGATCGCGCAGGCACGAGGACTATTCGCCGACAACCCGGACCTGTGCGCTCAACTCGACGAGTGCGCCGCGCGGTTGGACGAACCGCTGCGGGTCGCTCTGGCGGGGTCGCTCAAAGCCGGCAAGTCCACGCTACTCAATTCTCTTGTCGGGCAGGATATTGCGCCGACAGATGCAACAGAATGCACGCGAGTCGTCACCTGGTATCGAAACGGCACGACGCCGAAGGTCAGTGCGACCGACTCCAGCGGCACGGATTTCAACATACCGGTGGCACGAAACAGCGGCCGGTTGACGTTCGATCTGGGACAGCGCACGTCCGAGATCGTCGATCGAATCGACGTGGAGTGGCCGTCGTCGGCGCTGGCGCGCATGACGATCATCGATACTCCCGGCACGTCGTCGCTGTCCACAGACGTCTCGGCCCGGACGTGGAAAGCACTCGTTCCCGACGACGGGGTGCCGGGCGCTGATGCCGTCGTGTATTTGCTGCGGGCACTGAATGCGACTGACCTGCAGTTTTTGACGAAGGTTTCCGAACATGTCGGTGGTGAATCAGGTCCGCTGGGCGTAATCGGTGTGCTCTCGCGCGCCGACGAAGTGGGCGCCGGCCGACTGGACGCGATGGCGTCGGCCGAAGATGTGGCGGGACGGTTCGCCGAGGAACTCGGCCGTTCGGGCCTGTGCCAGTCGGTGGTTCCGGTTGCCGGACTGTTGGCCCTGGCTGCCCGCACTTTGCGGCAGAGCGAGTTCGCCGCGTTCTCGATGCTCGCCGAGGTGCCTGCAGCTGATCTGAGCTCGGCGATGCTGTCGGCGGATCGTTTTGTCCGGGAAGACAGTTCGCTGCCGGTTGATGCGGCGATGCGGGCTCAGTTGGTGGAACGGTTCGGGCTGTTCGGGATTCGTCTGGCGGTGACGTCCGTCAAGTTGGGCGTCGGTGATTCTCCCACGCTGGCAGCGGAATTGCTCCAGCGCAGTGGATTGGACGAGTTGCGCCGCGTGATCGATGTTCAGTTCGGACAGCGCGCGGACCAACTCAAATCCCATACAGCGCTGGTAACACTGAGCCGTCTGCTCGAACGCAACCCCCGCGAGAACATCGCACCGATAGCGGCGGCAGCGGCGCGACTCCTCGCCGATGTGCACGGTTTTCGGGAACTACGACTGCTCGGGCGACTCGGATCGGTGCACACCGATCTGTCGTCGCCGGATCTCGCTGCGTTGCAGAGAGTGATCGGCGGCCATGGAATCAGGACGCACGACCGCTTGGGGACGGCTGAAGGGGAGAGCCTGGATGCTCAGCGAGTCCAGGCTGCGGACGCAGCTCACCGGTGGCGCACATTGTCCTCGCACCCACTGTTCGATCAGTTCACAGCCAGAGCGTGTCAGGTCGCAGCGCGTAGTGCGGAAGGTGTCCTCGCGGAAATCGTGGCCGAATAGGGATGTCATTCGTCCTGCGGGACCGAGCTGACGGATCTATGTTGAGTTCGGAATGATCCGGACAAAATGCCTGGTTCGGATTCGGCCTCGTTGGGAGCAGCCCTATGTCGAACGACATCACGTCGAAGTCTCCGGATCGTGCCACCTACGTACTCGGCACGCTCATCCTGGTTGCGGCGGTGGCAAACCTCAATCTTTCGGTGGCCAATGTTGCCCTGCCGGACATCGGTAAGGCGTTCGACGCGAGTCAGACACAACTCAATCTGATAGCCGTCGGATATTCACTGGGATTGGCAGGCACAGTCCTGTATCTCGGTGCCGTCGGTGACCGGTACGGCCGCAAGATGCTCCTGGTGACGGGAATGGCGTTGTCGATTCCGGCGTCGCTGGTCGCGGGGTTCGCAGGCGGTTTCGAAGTGTTGTTCGCGGCCCGCATCGTCGGTGGTATCTCGGCGGGCCTGGCGTTTCCGACGACGCTGGCGATCATCACGGCGCTGTGGGCTGGGCCGGCGAGGACAAAGGCGATCGCGATGTGGTCCGCGATCGGTGGCGCAATTTCGGCTCTCGGCCCCATCGTGTCCGGAGCATTGCTCGAGAAGTTCGATTGGGGCTCGGTCTTTTTCGTGACCCTCCCGTTGGCTCTTCTGGCTTTGGTGTGCGCCGTGATTCTGGTTCCCGCCCATGTCAACGAGACCACCGATCCGGTTGATCATCTCGGCGGAATCGTGTCCGTTGTCTTTATCGGGGCGCTGGTGTTGTCCATCAACTTCGCGCCGGTCAAGGGTTCCGGGACTATGGCGTTGGTCCTGGGCGCCATCGCGCTGGTTGCAGGCATCGGTTTCTTCCTGCAACAACGACGCGCTGTCAATCCACTGTTCGACCTGCACGTAGCCGCTCGCCCCACCTTCTGGGTCGCGGCGGTTGGCGGGTTGGTCGTGTTCGGTTCGCTCATGGGCGCCATGTTCATCGGCCAGCAGTTCCTGCAGAACGTGCTCGATTACTCGACGCTGGCAGCCGGTGCGGCCATCATTCCGGCGGCTGTTGCGATGGTGATCGTTGCGCCGCGGTCGGCGACGATGATCGAAAGGTACGGCGCCCGCGTCACTCTGCTCTCCGGTTACCTGTTTGTGGTTCTCGGATTGTTTGTCGCGCTGTTCATGTGGAACGAAAGCACACAGTACTGGCAGGTCGCGCTCGCCTACGCGCTTGTCGGCATCGGCGTCGGCCTGGCCGGTACTCCCGCATCGCGTTCCCTCACCGGGTCCGTTCCCGTACACCGCGCAGGTATGGCGTCGGGTACCTCGGATCTGCAACGCGACCTGGGCGGCGCCATCATGCAGTCCATTCTCGGTGGAATACTCACGGCCGGGTACGCAAAATCGTTGGGGAATGCGATCTCGTCATCGCCGGAAGCATCCCAGGTAACCCCCGAAACTCAGGCCGCACTCACCAAATCGTTCTCTAGCGCCGAAGTTCTGGCAGAGCGCTACCCGCAATACGCGGATCAGATCATGACCGCCGCCAAAAGCGCCTTCCTGGACGGCGATACCAAGGCCTACATTGCGGCAATCATCATCGTGTGCGTCGGCGGCGCGGTGGTGACGTTCTTCTACCCGCATCGCGAGCGCGAGCGTGTTCTGCTGGCGCAGTACGCGGCGGAATCCGATCTCGCAGAGGAGAAGAGTTGAGCGCGCTCTGGTACTGATGGAAGGATGCCACAGCTACTGCACATCGATTCGTCAGCCGACCTTCACACGTCGACGTCCCGTGAACTCACCGCGTTGTTCGCTCAGACGTGGGCCGAGATCAGCCCTGAACATGAGGTAGTCGGGTTGGATCTGCACCGGGATCCGCTGCCACACCTTTCTGATGCGGCCCTGCACTATGCGCCGCGGCTGCGCGTAGCGGGAGAGCAGCCGACCGCCGAGGCCGAAGCATTGCAGGCTCTTGTCATCGAACAACTCACGGCTGTGGACGTTGTCGTGATCGGCGCGCCGATGTACAACTGGTCGATCCCGTCCACGTTGAAGGCATGGATCGACTACGTGCACGTGTTGGGGACGACCGTGCCTTTCGATACGCCGCCTTTGGGAGCTTCTGCTCAGCCCATGGCAGGTAAGCCGGTGGTGATCGTGTCCAGTCGCGGAAACACCTATGCGCCGGGCTCGGGGAACGAAGGCGATGACCACACCGTGCCGCCACTGGTGCAGGTATTGGGTGTTTCGATGGGTATGAACGTCACCGTTGTCACTGCCGAACTTACTTTGGCGCAGCGCATTCCACCGATGGCACCGCTGATCGAGCAGGGCAAGGCAAGCCTCGACGCAGCCCGTGATTCGTTGATCGAGCTCGCCCGCACTTTAGGAGCATGATCAGGCGGCTTGATCAGGTATTGGCCAGAGCCGCGATCATCGACGCCACATCGGAGGGGTCTGCGTCGTAACCCGGGAAATAGCAACACACTTCGGTGGCATGACTGCCGAATCTTCGCCGGATTTCGGTAGCACATTCTTCCGGCGTGCCGACGACGGCCAGTGTTGTCAGCATGGGATCGGTGATAAGCGAAGCCATTTCGCCGTACCCGCCTCGTTTCGACAGTGCATTGAGTTGAGGCTGCACCTCGCCCCAACCTTCGATGTCGAGTACCGGTCTGTAGGCGGGCGTCGAGCCGTAGAAGGAGAGCAAGCTTCGGACTCCGCGGGCCGCTGCGTCCAATTGCTCGCCGCCACGTCCGACGCCCACGATCACCTGCGGGATGATCGTGAATTCCTCTCGGGTTCGGCCGGATTCGTGGAGGCCGGCGTCGACGGCCGGCAATGTCCGCTCAAGGAAATGGCGCTCCGAATGGAACGGCATGACCAGCAGACCGTCGGCCACGGCCGCTGCGGTTCGCGTCATGATCGGGCCGAGTGCGCCCATCAGAATGGGCGGGCGACCGAATGGGTTGGGGCCGGGGTTGAAGGTCGGCGGCATCAGGGTGTGTGTGAAGAATTCGCCGCGGAAGTTCAACGGAGTTCCGTGTTCCCACGCGTCGAAGATCGCGGTGATCGCGCTGACGGTTTCCCGCATACGCGCCGCCGGCCGCGACCACGTTGCGCTGTACCGCTTCTCGATGTGCGGTTTGATCTGCGAACCGAGGCCCAAGCGGAACCGTCCACGACTGAGCAGCTGTAGGTCGTTCGCGGAATGCGCCAAGTGCATCGGGCTGCGGGGGAGCGCGATGGCGACATTGGTCATGAGGTCCAGCTCCACCGTCGACGCGGCCTCCACGAGCGGGAAGAACACGTCGTGCGGCCCTTCGAATGTGAAGAGCCCACCGGCGCCGGTCTGGGCGAGTTCGCTACTGCGGGCGGCCCCGTCGCCGGGTGCTGAGTCGAGTTGGATGTGAACTTTCATCGGCGCACAGCGGTGATCGCAGCTAGCGCTGTCAGGGCGCAGTACAGAAGTGGTCCCCAGCCGAGCACGGCGCTCACGTCGACTGCGCCCGAGACCAGGGACCGGAATCCCAGGCCGGCGGCGATCCCGAGCACACCCACCACTGCACCCACGATCCGCGCGGAAGACTTCCGGGCGGACAACAGTTGCACTGTCAGGAGAGTGAGCAGCAGTAGTAGGACAGCGGCAGCGCCACTGCCGATCAGGACCACGGTAACTGCGTCGGAGATGTCGCTTGCCGAGTAATCGGGGTTGTCCCGTGCGATCGAGGACTCGAGTGCGCTTCGGATCTCGGTCCGGTTCACGACCATGATCGCGGCGATTGCCAGGAGGACAATGACGGACCCTGCCCAGGCCGCCATCGAGACTTTTGGCGTCCGGTGCTGCGATTGCCGGTGCAGTGGACGGATCGACACCGCTGGCCTCGCGGGACTGGGTCGTGTACCGGCGTTGGGAGAATTGTCGGGATCCGTCACCGGCCGATAGTAGCCAGTCCACGTGATCCGAAGCACATTTCTGAATTTTCCGGGAGGCTGGGAACAAATTTACCGGTGTTGTAGTTGACCATTTCGACAAGCTTGAGCGCCCCCGGCTCAACTTCGAGTTGACTCTCAGCCTCGGTTGAGGGCAAACTTGAGCGGAGGACGCTCACCAAGCGAAAAACGCGCGGTCATGGCCGAGATCAAGCACTCGGACAGAGCACCGCAGAACGAAAGGTAGGAACACTATGGCTCGTGCAGTCGGTATCGACCTCGGTACGACCAACTCGGTAGTAGCAGTGCTGGAGGGCGGCGAGCCCGTAGTGGTCGCCAACTCCGAAGGCTCGCGCACCACGCCGTCCGTCGTCGCATTCGCCAAGAACGGCGAGGTCCTCGTCGGCCAGCCTGCGAAGAACCAGGCGGTCACCAACGTCGATCGCACCCTCCGCTCCGTCAAGCGCCACATCGGCACCGACTGGAATGTCGAGATTGACGGCAAGAAGTACACGCCGCAGGAAATCAGCGCTCGCACGCTCATGAAGCTCAAGCGTGACGCAGAGGCTTACCTCGGCGAAGAAATCACGGATGCCGTGATCACCGTCCCCGCATACTTCGAGGACGCACAGCGTCAGGCCACCAAGGAAGCCGGCCAGATCGCCGGCCTCAACGTTCTCCGTATCGTCAACGAGCCCACCGCGGCTGCACTGGCATACGGTCTGGACAAGGGCGACACCGAGCAGACCATTCTGGTCTTCGACCTCGGTGGCGGTACCTTCGACGTCTCCCTGCTGGAAATCGGCGACGGCGTCGTCGAGGTTCGCGCAACCTCCGGTGACAACCACCTCGGTGGCGACGACTGGGACGAGCGCATCGTCTCCTGGCTCGTCGACAAGTTCAAGGCTCAGAACGGCATCGATCTGACCAAGGACAAGATGGCCCTGCAGCGTCTGCGTGAGGCTGCGGAGAAGGCGAAGATCGAGCTCTCCAGCTCGCAGAGCACCTCCATCAACCTCCCGTACATCACGGTCGACGCGGACAAGAACCCCTTGTTCCTCGACGAGCAGCTCACGCGTAGCGAGTTCCAGAAGATCACCTCTGATCTCCTCGATCGCACCCGCGCGCCGTTCCAGGCCGTGATCAAGGACAGTGGCATCTCCGTCAAGGACATCGACCACGTCGTTCTCGTCGGTGGCTCCACCCGTATGCCGGCAGTCTCCGACCTGGTTCGCGAGATGACCGGTGGCCGTGAGCCCAACAAGGGTGTCAACCCGGACGAGGTTGTGGCCGTCGGTGCTGCTCTGCAGGCCGGTGTCCTCAAGGGTGAGGTCAAGGACGTTCTGCTCCTCGACGTCACACCGCTCTCGCTCGGTATCGAGACCAAGGGTGGCGTGATGACCAAGCTCATCGAACGCAACACCACCATCCCGACCAAGCGCAGCGAGACCTTCACCACGGCTGACGACAACCAGCCTTCGGTGCAGATCCAGGTGTTCCAGGGTGAGCGCGAGATCGCTTCGCACAACAAGCTTCTCGGCTCCTTCGAACTCACGGATCTGCCGCCCGCACCGCGTGGCGTCCCGCAGATCGAGGTCACCTTCGACATCGATGCCAACGGCATCGTGCACGTGACCGCGAAGGACAAGGGCACCGGCAAGGAAAACACGATCAAGATCCAGGACGGCTCCGGTCTGTCCAAGGAAGAGATCGAGCGCATGGTCAAGGACGCCGAGGCTCACGCTGAGGAAGACAAGGCTCGCCGCGAAGAGGCAGAGGTCCGCAACCAGGCCGAGTCGCTGGTCCACCAGACGGAGAAGTTCGTCAAGGAACAGCGTGACGGCGAGAACGCGGGCAAGGTCTCCGAGGAGATCCTGACCAAGGTCGAGGCTGCGATCAAGGACGTCAACGACGCCCTCGCCGGCACCGACATCTCGGCAGTGAAGACCGCCGTGGAGAAGCTGGGTACCGAGTCACAGGCTCTGGGCCAGGCAATCTACGAGGCCTCCGCAGCCAGCGAAGCCGGAAACACCGACGGCGCAGGCAATGACGACGACGTCGTCGACGCCGAGGTTGTCGACGAGCCTTCCGACTCGGACAAGAAGTGACCTCGGACAACTCCGAGAACAACCCGGTCGACCCCGAGACCGGTGCACAGGGAGAGGCGGCCGGTGAAGGCCGGCCGCCGCTCGACTCGGAAGACACAGGGGTAGTGCAGGAAGCCGAGGCCATCGTGGAAGAAGCGACGCTGGCCGATCAGTTGGCAGAACGCACTGCAGACCTGCAGAGCTTGCAGGCACAGTTCATGAACTACAAGCGCCGCGTCGACCGCGACAAGCAGGTCGACATCGCCAACGCGAAGGCCTCCGTAGTGGGAGTGCTCGTCCCGATCCTCGACGATCTGGATCGCGCTCGCGCGCACGGAGACCTCGAAGAGGGTCCGCTGCGAGCCCTCGCGGACAAGCTCAACACCACCCTCACGGGTCTCGGTTTGAGCGAGTTCGGCGCCGTGGGAGACGCTTTCGATCCCGAGTTGCACGAAGCTGTGCAGCACGAAGGTGAAGGAGCCGATCCGGTCCTGAGTGTGGTCATGCGTAAGGGCTACAAGTTCGGTGACCGCGTCCTGCGACACGCGATGGTAGGCGTTGCAGATCGAGTGGGCGAGCAGTCCGCCGACGGCAGCGCAGGCGCAGAAGAAGAATCAAAGTAACAGCGAGAGGAGGAGACGCCCAGTGAGTCAACGGGAGTGGATCGAGAAGGACTTCTACAAAGAGCTGGGCGTCTCGTCCTCAGCTTCGGCCGACGAGATCAAAAAGGCGTATCGCAAGCTGGCTCGGGATCTGCATCCCGATGCCAACCCTGACGATCCGAAGGCCGAAGAGCGCTTCAAGGCTGTCAGTGAGGCCAACACGATCCTGTCGGATCCGGAGAAGCGCAAGGAATACGATGAAGCCCGAAGGCTCTTTGCCAGTGGCGGATTCGGTCCCCGCGCGCAAGGTGGCGGCGGTGGCGGATTCAATCCCGGCGCCGGCGGCTTCGACATCAACGACCTGTTCGGCGGCGGTGCCGGCGGCCAGGATTCGGGTCTCGGCGACATCTTCGGTGGATTGTTCAACCGAGGCGGCGGCGGGCAGCGAACCTCGACGGCCAACCGTCCGCGTCGGGGCAAGGACCTCGAAACCGAAACGACGCTCGGGTTCCGCGAAGCGGCGCTCGGTGTCACAGTTCCGCTGCGGATCACCAGCCCGGCGTCGTGCACCACGTGCCACGGCAGCGGCGCAAAGCCGGGTACCAGCCCGCGAGTGTGCCCGCACTGCAACGGAACCGGTGTCATCAACCGCAACCAGGGCGCCTTCGGATTCAGCGAGCCGTGTGACGATTGCCGGGGAACTGGTTCCATCATCGATTCGCCGTGCGAGGACTGCCACGGTAGCGGCGTCACCAACCGCACCCGCACCATCACGGTGCGCGTGCCGTCCGGTGTCAGCGACGGTCAGAAGATCAGGCTCAAGGGCAAGGGTGAAGCGGGACTCCGCGGCGCTCCCGCCGGCGACCTGTTCGTCAACATCCGGGTGCGTCCCGACTCCGTGTTCGGACGCAACGGCGATGATCTGACGGTCACCGTGCCGGTGAGCTACGGCGAACTGGTTCTCGGTACCACGCTTTCGGTGCCGACGTTGGAAGGCCGTGTCGGAGTGAAGGTTCCACCAGGAACTGTGGACGGACGCGTTCTGCGGGTACGTGGACGCGGCATCCCGAAGCGTCCTGAAGGAGCCGGCGATCTACTGGTCACCGTGAAAGTGTCTGTCCCGCAGAAGCTGGACGACGCCGCGATCGAAGCGCTCGAGACCTATCTCGAAGCAGAGAAGGCGAGCGGATTCGATCCACGGGCCGGGTGGGCCGGTGTGTGATGACCGAGCAACCGAAGAATCAGAGGGACGCATCGCTTGACCCGGATGCTCAGATCTTCGTAATTTCGGTGGCCGCCGAACTGGCGGGCATGCATGCGCAGACCTTGCGCAACTACGACCGTCTCGGTTTGGTGACTCCGCATCGCACCACCGGCGGCGGACGCCGTTACTCCCCGAGAGATGTTGCGCTTCTTCGTGAGGTGCAACGTCTTTCGCAGGACGAGGGCGTCAACCTTGCCGGAATCAAGCGGATCATCGAGCTGACAAACCAGGTCGAGGCTCTGCAGCATCGAGTTCGGGAAATGGCTGACGAGATCGCCAAGATCCATGCCGGCTACCGCCGGGAACTGGTGCCGATCCCACGTAACAACGCGTTGGTGGTCTGGAAACCGCGCAATCAACGGTAGCGCCCTGCGCTGAAAATCTTTACGGCCCGGTGGCCTTGTCGAATCACAGGATTCGGGAAGGCCACCGGGCCGTTTTGCTGCCTTTTTCACGGCGATTTCGAATTGTTCCGCCCAGTGGGAATCGATCTGTCCGGGCGGCTCGAATGTGCATACCGTCCGCCTCGGCACGTGAGCGCCGAACCCGTTTGACGTTATCCAGATCACATCCTATGCTTCCATCCCAAGCAACCGCTTGCTAGATTATCGAGCGAGTGCTTGGTCGGCTGATGCCCGAAACGGGGCGTGTCCATTGGCCTGGCCTTATCTTCCGCATCAGGTATTCGCCTGATGTTCGGCATACATGTGTTCTAGGAGTACAGACATGAAACGTCGGCCCATTCTCGTGGCGGCAGTAGCTGCGACGGCAGCTCTGACTTTGTCGGGTTGCAGTGGTTCTACCGAGTCGGAAGGCGGTGCCGACGCGCCGTACCGAGTGCTGCTGACAGGCGGTCTCAGTGGCCAGGGTGCTCTTGCTGCAAACTCGCAGACGGCGTCACTCGCCACGAAGGCCGGTGTCCAGGTTCAAAACGCCGCCGGTGGTATCGGCGGTCGTCAGATCGAATTGACGACGGTGGAGGACGCAGGTGACGCAACCATTGCCGTCACCAAACTGCGCGAGGCCATCAACTCCGGCAACAAGCCGGATCTCTACCTCAACTCGGGTCCGTCGTCCATCGGTGCCGCAGTTCTTCCGATCCTCAAGCAGAACAACATTTTGTCGCTGAGTCTCTCTCCCGCACCGGATTCGACGGATCCGACAAAATTCCCGCTCAACTTCGACCTCGCGCCCGGCGCGACGGATACTGCCCGCGGAATTTCCGAGTACGTGAAGACCAAGGGCTACAACAGCGTCGGAGTTCTCCACGGCAGCACTGCATACGGTGAACTGTTCGGCGAAGAGATGACCAAGGCGCTCGGCAAGGTCGGGGTAGCGGCTGCCGGCAACGAAGAGTACGACGCTACGGCCCTGGACATGACGGCGCAGTTGCAGTCACTCAAGAACGCCGGCGCCGCGGCAATTGCTCTGGATGCGTACGGCGCACCGCTCGGTTATGTCCTGCAGAGTCTCGAGCGCCTCGGCTGGGAGGTGCCGTTGATCGGTAACACGTCGGTGTCCGCCACGAACCTCATCGCCAACGATCCGCCGACCGGCGTGCTGGGAACTCCCCAGGTCAAGAACCTGGTGACGCAGGTGTTCACCAGCACGGTGTTCGATCCGAACAACGAACTCGTCAACACGATGGTGAACACGATGGCATCGATGGGTTCGATTCCGTCGACGCTGATCCTCGCCGACAACTACGACGCCTTCCCGCTGGTTGCGGCTGCTGCCGAGAAGGTCGGCAGCTCGACCGATCCGAAGAAGCTCGCCGAAGCGCTCGAGACGGAAGAGGTTCAGAAGAACGCCAAGACGGCGTTCCTGTCACGCTACAACTTCAGTGCCGACAGCCATGGCCCGAACCCGAACACCAGTGAGCTGCAGTTCATCAGCCCCACGAAGATTCTCAACGGCCAGTTCGGAAACCCGGCCGCCTCATGACAATTCTGTGGTCCGGGTTGGCACTCGGCGCGGTCTACGTGCTGGTTGCCATCGGATACAACATCGTTTTTGTTTCCTCCAACACGTTCAACTTCGCTCAAGCTCAGCTGATGATGGTGGGCACGTTTGTCGCCTACACCGGGTTGGTCACTCTGAAACTTCCCGTTCTCGTGGTGGCTGTCATGGCCACCGTGACGGTGATGCTGTTGGCCGCGGTGGAGGAGATAGTCGCGATCAGGCCGGTGGCCGATCATCAGAATCAATTGGTGACGACACTCGGTGTTGCAACCCTGCTCAACGGTGCGACGCAGTTGATCTGGGGCAGTGAGCCTCTCACGGTTCCGTTCTTCGGGTCGAACGATCCCATCACCCTGCTCGGCGGCCGTACCTACCCGGTCGAGATCGCTCTGCTGGTTTCCGCGATCGCCCTGGTCATCGGATTGAGCTACGTCTCGAAGAAGACGATGACAGGTCTGGCTCTGATCGGTATCTCCGAAGACCGTGAAGCGGCGATGCTGCGTGGAGTCAACGTACGACGGTTGGCACTGGGAGCCTTTGCGTTCTCCGGTGCCCTGGCCGGAGTCCTCGGACTCTTGGTCGGTCCCAAGACGTTTGCGGTCGCGACCTTGGGTGCCGCACTGGCGCTCAAGGGTTTCGTTGCCCTGGCGATCGGAGGATTCGGCTCTCTGCCCGGCGCATTGATCGGCGGACTGACCGTGGGTCTGGTGGAATCGTTCACCGCCCTGTGGGCAGGCAGCCAGTACAGCAATATCGCCGTCTTCACCGTGCTGATCATCATCTTGATGGTCAAACCGGCAGGACTGTTCGGCAACGTCCGAGAACGGGTGGTGTGACGTGGTAAATGCTTGGCGGACCTTCCGTTCCATTCCCAGCTGGATCATCCCACTGATCCTCGCCGGGGTGATCTTGCTGCTGCCCGTCCTCGGGCTCGACCTGTCGACGTCGCGGCAAATTCAATTGGCCTGCATCCTGGCCCTGGTGGTCAGCGGACTCAACCTGAGCCTCGGCTTTGCCGGTGAACTGGCCCTCGGCCAGGCCGCGATGTACGCGGCGGGTGCCTACACCGCTGGTCTGATGTCGCAGGCCGGTCACACCGACATCCTGGTGCAACTGGCCGCGTCCGGAGCGGTGGCTCTTGCCGTCGGCGTCCTGACCGGTGTTCCCGGTCTGCGCCTGGGCAATTGGTCCCTGGCCATGACGTCGTTCTTCCTGGTCCTGCTCGTGCCGGACGTACTGGCGATCTTCGGCGGCAAGACCGGTGGGCGTAACGGCCTCACCGGTATGGAACCCCCGACGCTGTTCGGGTCCGAACTCGACACACAGCAGTACTACATGGTGGTTGTCGTCGTCACCGTCCTCTGGTTCGCAGTGATGCGCAACCTGGTGGTCTCACGCCACGGCATCGCGTTCCGCACGCTCAAGCAGTCGCCGGTTCTGGCGTCCTCGCAAGGTGTGTCTGTGTTCCGGATGAAGCTGCTCGGCTACGCAATCGGCGCGTTCCCGGCCGGCCTGGCGGGTGCGCTGTTCGCCAACACCGACCTGTTCATCTCGCCGGAAGCCTTCGGGTTCACGTTTGCCACAGCAGTTCTGGCGGCGTCGATTCTGGGCGGCGCGGCAAGTGTGTACGGCGCCGTTGTCGGTGCCGCGATCATGCAGCTCGGCCCCAACCAGTCGACGGCGTTCCAGGAGTATTCGCTGATCTTCTACGGCGGATTCCTGATCATCGGCGGTGTCCTGCTCTCGGGCGGCTTGACGAAGGTCGGTCGGTCACTGGTGTCGAAACTCGATCGCAGGGCCGGTATCGGCGTCGTAGCTGCGAAAGAGAACAGCAGTGGCACAGTCGAACTGCCGCCCATCGCGGGTGCACGGTTGGTGGTCGACGGAGTGTCCAAGGCCTTCGGTGGCAACCAGGCACTCAATGCGGCAACCCTGAGCGCTGAAGCCGGCAAGGTTACCGCGTTGATCGGCCCCAACGGTTCGGGCAAGACGACCATGCTCAACATGATCTGCGGGTTCTACACCGCGGACGCGGGTGTGATCACTATCGGTGACACGGTGGTCTCGCAGTCGTCGCCGGACAAGGTGGCGCGTGTCGGTGTGGCGCGCACGTTCCAGACCCCGACGATTCCGGAGAACATCACGGTTCTGGAAGCTGTTGCCTCCGGACGGTATTCGGTACACCGCGCGTCCATGGCGTCGGCGGTCCTGCGGTTGCCGAGCTTCCGCAAGATCGCGAAGGCCGACATCGCCGAAGCGGAGCGTGTTCTCGAGTTGGTCGGTATGTCGCACCTGCGCAACGAGATTGCGACGTCGCTGCCCCTGGGTATGCGTCGTATGCTCGAAGTCGCCCGCGCCGTCATCGCCGAACCGAGAGTGGTCCTCTTCGACGAAGTAGCATCCGGACTCGACGAGGACGAACTCGAGCGCCTGGCAGATCTGATCCGGGTACTGCGCGATGCCGGTGCCACAGTGGTGTTGGTGGAGCACAACTTCCGGCTCGTCCTCTCACTGGCGGACGAGATTGTCGTGCTGGCGCAAGGACAGGTGATCGCTACCGGTGATGCCGCGACGATCGAACATCACCCACGAGTGCTCAGTGAGTACCTCGGAGTGAAGTCCGGTGACGAAGAAGCGCTTCTCGAAGAAATCGGCGCGGTAGACCATCAAACCAGCGAGGTGAAGTGATGGAACCGATTCTCAAGGTCCGGAACCTGCAAACCGGATACGGCGATCTGCGGGTCGTCTGGGATGTGTCGTTCGACGTCTATCCCGGCCAGGTGACAGCCCTGCTCGGACGCAACGGAGCCGGCAAGACGAGCACGCTTCGCGCTCTGTCCGGACTTAACAAAGTGGCGTCGGGGACCGTCGAGATGGACGGCGCCGACATCACCGGAGTTCCCGCACACAAGCGGGTGCGTCAGGGAATGGCTTATGTGCAGGAAGGCAAGCGGGTCTTCCACAAGCAGACCGTCGAACAGAACCTGCTGCTCGGTGGCTACACCCGCAAGGTGAAGCGCAGCGAACTCATGGAGTCCGTCGAGTCCATGTACGAGATGTTCCCGATCCTGGGGGAGAAGCGCTCGCTGCCGGCTGGTTCCATGTCCGGTGGTCAGCAGCAGATGCTCGCGATCGGTGCAGCTTTGATGGCGCAGCCTCGGTTGCTGCTGCTCGACGAACCTTCCGGTGGGCTCGCTCCCGTGATTGTCGGCGAGGTGATGGACCGCGTGCAGCTACTCAAGGAAACCGGGCTTGCGGTCCTGCTGGTGGAGCAGGCCGTTGAAGCGGCGATGAGCGTCGCCGATCATGTGACGGTCCTCGACATCGGCAAGGTGGTTCTCGACGCCGACGCCAAGGACATCGACGACCTGGCCGTGCTCAAGGACGCGTACTTCGGACGCGTCTGAACTGCGGTGACACCAGACTTCAGCCCGGCCACCTCGGCCGGGCTGAAGTTGTCTCCCGCTCCGTGGCACAAGCTGTGGCCAACGATCCACCACGGATCTACCGTCGTCGAACACACTTCTGCGAGAGGTAACTTGATGACGACTGCTCCCGACGTGCTCGCTCTGGCCAAGCTCGGCCCGGTGACTGTGCGAAACCGGATCATCAAGTCCGCGACCTTCGAAGGCAAGACCCCCGACGCACTGGTGACCGACGAGCTGATCGAGTTTCATCGCCGCCCCGCAGCGGGCGGAGTCGGGATGTCCACCGTTGCGTATTGCGCCGTCGCACCGGAGGGCCGTACCGAATACGGGCAGCTGTGGATGCGGCCGGATGCACTGCCCGGACTGCGTCGTCTCACCGATGCCATTCACGCCGAAGGTGCGGCAGCGTCCGCCCAGCTCGGGCACGCCGGTCCGGTGGCGAACCAGAAGTCGACCGGGCTGCCCGCTCTGGCACCATCGAGTTCCTTCAACCCGCTGAGCATGAGGATGATTCGCACCGCCACCACCGCGGACATCACCAGAATTGCTGCGGCACATGGCACTGCCGCACAACTTGCAGTCGAGGCAGGATTCGACGCCGTCGAGATCCATTTCGGTCACAACTACTTTGCGAGCTCGTTTCTGAGCCCGAAACTGAACCGTCGCAAGGACTCCTACGGTGGATCGCTGGAGAACAGGGCTCGCGTTGTCCTCGAGACGGCGCGCAGTGTGCGCGATGCCGTCGGCGGGAAGATCGCGATCCTGGCGAAGCTGAACATGGACGACGGTGTGCCAGGCGGGTTCTGGGTGGACGAAGCAATCCAGGTGGCTCAGTGGCTCGAGGCGTCCGGCAGCGTCGACGCGTTGGAATTGACGATGGGTAGTTCGCTGCTCAATCCGATGTACCTGTTCAAAGGTGATGCGCCGATCCGTGAGTTCGCAGCCGCGATGCCGCAACCGGTTCGGCTGGGTGTGCAGTTGGTGGGAAAGAGCATGTTGCATGCGTATCCGTACCAGCCGCTGTTCATGCTGGAAGAGGCTCGGCAGATCCGTGCCGCGGTGAAGTTGCCGTTGGTGCTACTCGGCGGAGTCACGGACAAGGCCGGTATGGACACCGCGATGGCAGAGGGCTTCGAGTTTGTCGCGATGGCCCGCGCCTTGCTTCGCGAACCGGACCTGGTGAATCGGATTGCGGCAGAATCCGATACCCGGTCGCTGTGCATCCACTGCAACAAATGCATGCCGACTATCTTCAGCGGAGCGCGCTGCGTGTTGGTCGAACGCGCATAAAGGCTGCGGCCCGACATCGTGGTGATGCCGGGCCGCAGTTTTGTGTTGAGGGTTTGGTTGGCCGGCCGGTTACTCGGCTTCCTTGATCCAGTCCGTGGCGTACATCGTCATGGGACCGAAGAACTCGTGAACGACGTCGTTGACCGTTTCGAGTCCACTTTCGCTGTTTGTCATGATCACAACACTGCGACCCGTCTCGGGGTAGGCGATGAAGAAGGCTTTGAACGCGCCGTTGTCGCCCCAGTGCCAGATGGCCTTCCCGAGTTCGTTTTCCTGCAGACCGATGCCGAGGCCCCACTTGATGTGGGCGATCGCGTCTTTGTTGCTGCCGCCGTGGTCAGCGCTGCCGGCAGCGGTGAACATCATGTCCCGAGTAGCAGGTTCGAGTCCTTCGCCAGCGAGAAGTGCGCCGCGCAGGAACTTCGAGTAGTCGCCGGCCGTCGTCCGCAAGGTGTACGCGACGTTTGCCCGGGGGAAATTGCGAACGGCCTTTGCGGTGCCGTCGGCGGTATGGCCGACAGCGGTGACGGCGTCGAAAGCCGGTCTGGTCAGCAAGTCACTACTTGTCATTCCGAAGCGCTGGAAGACGCGTTCCGAGGCAAGGTCCGCAAACGGTTTTCCGGTGAGCGACTCGACGGTCTTCTGAAGGTAGTAGAAACCTTCACCCGAGTACGACCACTGGGTTCCGGGTTCGAAAGTAGTACTGACCGGGGTGGTCTCGAATTCGGCACTCGAGGGGCCGGTCGCCCAGTTGGGTAGGCCGGTGGTGTGCGTCAGCGCCATTCTGGCGGTGATCTTGTGGGCTGCGGGATCGGCTGCGATGCGCGGGTACTCAAAATACTCGGATAGGGGCAGATCGAGGTCGATGACACCCTCGTCCACCAGTTGGAGGACGACGTACGACGCCACCACCTTGGTCAGCGAGGCGGCCTCGAAGACGGTATCCGATGTGACGGCGTTACCGGTCTCGTTGCTCGCGACACCGTAGTTGAACTCTTGGCGTCCCTTGGCATCCGTGTAGACGACCTGCGCTCCGGGAATGCCGTGTGCGGCAAATGCCGCGTTGATTCGCTCTGCTAGGGCGGGATCCGTGCTTCCGCTCAGGGAGCCGGTATCGAGAAAGGCAGATCCGGTGGTGGGGAAGTTGATTGGCGCAGCCCCGGCACCGGCTGCGGTTGACATTACGACTGCAACAGAAAATGCTGCGGAAAGTGCAGGTATCAAAACCTTGCGTGGAACGGACTTCACAAAGACCTTCTTCGAAATACGGGGCTGTTGGGGCACCCGAATAGTAGGAGACCGGTTTGTCCGTTTCCCCAGGTGTAATTGCAGGGTCATCAACTCTCAACGTGATTGAAACAGGCAGACGGGCGCGATCACGACTGTCCATCCACCGGGAGAGTCTGTTCCCGGCGCCCTGGTTCGACTCGTAGCGTTTCCACCATGACCGATCCTGATATCTCCACCGCACCACTCGACGCCGCACCACTCGACGCCGTAGTCATCGGCGCCGGCGTCGCAGGTTTGTACGCCATGTATCGACTCCGCAAGCAGGGGTTGCGCGTCCATGGCTTTGAAGCCGGCTCCGGAGTGGGTGGTACGTGGTACTTCAACCGCTACCCGGGGGCTCGGTGTGACGTCGAGAGCTTCGACTACTCCTTTTCCTTTTCCGAAGAACTGCAACAGGATTGGGACTGGAGTGAAAAGTATGCTACGCAGCCCGAGATCCTCGCCTACCTGGATCACGTAGCCGATCGGTTCGATCTGCGCAGTGGTTTCACCTTCGACACCCGCGTGAGCAGCGCGCATTTCGACGAGGGAACAGCGCTCTGGCGAGTGCAGACAAACGATGGGCGCGATGTCACGTCCCGGTTCGTCGTGTGCGCCACCGGCAGTCTCTCGACGGCGAACATGCCGAACATCGAAGGTCGAGACTCCTTCGCGGGAGACGTTTTTCACACCGGATTCTGGCCGCATGAAGGCGTCGACTTCACTGGAAAACGTGTTGGCGTCATCGGTACCGGATCGTCGGGAATTCAGTCCGTGCCGTTGATCGCCGAGCAGGCCGAGCACCTGTACGTCTTCCAGCGATCAGCGAATTACAGTGTCCCGGCGGGAAACACACCTCTCGACGACACGCGCCGTGCCGAAATCAAGGCAAACTATGCCGAGCGTCGTGCGCTCAGCAAGCGCAGCGGCGGCGGTTCACCGTTCGTCGCGGACCCACGAAGCGCGCTGGAGGTAGCCGAAGACGAGCGGACTGCAGCGTACGAGGAACGATGGCGTCTCGGTGGTGTGCTGTTCGGCAAGACGTTCGCCGATCAGACCAGCAACCTCGAAGCCAACGACACGGCTCGCACGTTCGCCGAGACCAAGATCCGTTCCGTGGTGGAAGACCAGTCGATTGCGGACGTCCTGATCCCGAACGATCATCCCATCGGTACCAAACGCATTGTGACGGACACGAACTACTACCAGACGTACAACCGGGACAACGTCAGCTTGGTCGATCTGAAGAAGGCTCCGATCGAGTCGATCGATGCCGCCGGAATCAAGACCACCGAATCTCACTACGACCTGGATGCGCTCGTGTTTGCCACCGGCTTCGACGCGATGACCGGTGCGCTCGATCGGATCGACATCCGTGGGCGCGGCGGGGAAACCTTGCGGGAGAACTGGCAAGCCGGGCCGAGAACCTATCTGGGACTGGGGATCAACGGCTTCCCGAACCTGTTTGTCGTGACCGGACCGGGCAGCCCGAGTGTTCTGACCAACATGATCCTCGCGGCAGAACAGCACGTCGACTGGATTGCGGACGCGATTGCGCATCTCGACGCGAATGATCTCACCACCATCGAGCCGAGCGTCGAGGCGGTCGACGGGTGGATCGACGAGTGCTCACGCCGAGCATCGGCCACGCTGTTCACTTCGGCGAACTCCTGGTACATGGGCGCAAACATTCCCGGTAAGCCGCGGATATTCATGCCGTTCATCGGCGGGTTCGGCGTTTACAGCGACATCTGTTCCGACGTTGCGGCACAGGGGTACCGAGGTTTCCAGCTGAACAGTGCGGTCCACGCATGAGGCGGCTTGAGGGCATGCGCGTGCTCGTGACCGGTGCGGCCGGCGGCATGGGCCGCGCACACTGCATTCGGCTGGCAGAAGAGGGTGCGTCGGTGATCGCGTTGGACGTGGCAGCAACCGGGCTCGACGAAACTGCCTCGGCCGTGCGCGATCTCGGCGGCGCGGCGGTCACGGGCACTGCTGACATCTGCGACTTCGAGGAACTCGACAGGGTGGTGGCGGATTGCGTCGCCGAACTCGGCGGGTTGGACGTCGTTGTTGCCAACGCAGGCGTCTACGACACACCTGGACCTTCGTGGACCATCGATCCGTCCGTGTGGAATCGCTGTCTCGACGTCAATCTGACCGGAACCTGGCACACCGTGAAAGCGTGTGTTCCGCACTTCGGCGACGGCGGGTCTGTTGTTCTTGTCAGTTCGACGGCAGGAATCAAAGGCATTGCCGGAGCGAGTCATTACAGCTCCGCCAAGCATGCCGTCGTCGGTCTGGCACGAACACTGGCCAATGAGTTGGGAGCGCAGAGTATTCGCGTCAACTCGGTGCACCCGGGCTCGGTGCGGACACCGATGATCATCAACGAACGGGTTTTCGCGAACCTGTGCCCCGACATCGAGAATCCCACTGAATCCGACGCAGCAGCCGTCCTGAGTGCCCGAAACTTGTTGCCCGTGCCGTGGGTAGATCCGGTGGACGTGAGTAACGCTGTTCTGTTTCTCGCGTCCGCGGAGTCCCGTTACATGACCGGCTGTCAGTTGGTGGTCGACGCCGGCCTGACCCAGAAGGTGTGAACCGATGAGACTAGAGGGAAAGATCGCACTGGTCACCGGTGCGGCACGGGGAATCGGGCGGGCCCAAGCCGTGCGTTTTGCCGAAGAGGGCGCAGACATCATCGCGATCGACGTGTGCAGTGCGGTGGACACCACGCTCACGCCACCGTCGACGGAAGCCGATCTCGCGGATACCGTCGCACAGGTTCGGGCGCTGGGACGGCGGATCGAGTCGGCAGTGGTGGATGTTCGTGATCTCGAGGCGCTGCGTAGTGCCGTCGATTCGGCAGTCGGAACACTCGGCGGACTCGACATCGTCTGCGCAACAGCGGGTATCACGTCCTCGGACGGGGCTCTGACAATGTCGGAAGACAGGTGGCAGACGATGCTGGATGTGAACCTGACCGGCGTGTGGCACACCACTTCCGTCGCAGCGCCGCATCTGATCGAGCGGGGTGGGGGATCGATGACGCTCACCAGTTCCATCGCCGGCCTCAGAGGGCTCGTCGGAGTTGCGCACTACACGGCAGCCAAACACGGTGTTGTGGGCTTGATGCGGTCACTGGCAAAGGAATTGGCGCCGTACAACGTGCGGGTCAATACGGTGCATCCCACCAACGTCGACACACCGATGATTCAGAACCCCGCGGTGAGCAGCAAGTTTCGCCCCGATCTGGAGAATCCGACTCGCGAAGAGTTCGCCGAAGCCGCGATGACGATGAACATGCTGGCGATACCGTGGATCGAGCCGGTGGATGTGGCAAACGCCGCCCTCTTCCTCTCCTCCGACGAGGCCCGCTACATCACGTCCGTCGCACTGCCCGTGGATGCGGGTAGCTCGTCTCGCTGAGAGGGTGAGGTGTGTAGCGTCGGTTTCACCCAACCGAAAGGCGCACACCGTGACGGAACGACGCTATCTCGAAGTGACAGTCGGCACGAACATCATCCTGGTGCTCGACCATCGCACCGTCGAGGTATTCGATCGGACCGCAGCGAGTACCAGCGAAGTATGCCGCTGGCACGTCGAACACATTGGGGTGAAGGCAAAGCCGACCAAGTCCGGCCTGAAACTCACGATCGGTAACCGGCTTGCCGACGACTCCATCGCCGTCGCAGGCGCGCGTGCTTCGCTGACGGTTCCACCGGACGACGAAGCGGCCGTGATCGCGTTTTTCGACGCGGTCAAGGCCGCCCGCTCGTAACTCAGGCGTCTGCGGCGGCCCGGGTCGCTGCATGGGCACCGGCAACGCGACCGAACGCGAGGGCGTCGGCGATGTGGAATCCACCGTCTTTGGCTGCGCTGTACGTGGAGCTGACAGCGCCTGCCGCATAGAGCCCGGCAATCGGATTACCGGCGGTGTCGAGGACACGGGAGTGCCCGTCGCGGCGCGGTCCGCCGTTGCTCCACCCCAGCAGCGGTGGACCGGAGACGGCGTAGAACGGAGCAACAGTCACTGGAGCCAAGGTCTCCGGGGCACGGCCGAACGAATCGTCGATCCCGTCGGCACAGGCCTCGTTGTAGCGTCGCACACTCGTTTCGACGACGGCGGGATCCAGGCCCAGCTTGTCGGCGAGTTCAGCCAGTGTGTCCGCCTTGACGATCCATCCCTTGTCGATCTCGGCTTGGTTGTCTGCGCTCCACTCGTAGTCCTCGTCGAGAACCAGACGTCCGACGGGCAGTACGTCGCGGCCGGGGCTCAGCGGCCCGGCCAACCGCATGGTCTCGTCGAACACGATGTTCATCGCTCGCACCGGAAAATGTTGGTAGGAACCCTCTTTGAACACATGCCCGTGGCGCATCTCGGCCGACTCGTCGGTGAATCGGCGTCCCTCCTGGCTGAGGAACACATAGTTGTGTGCGTTCCACAATGCGAGGTAGTGCCCGGACGGGTCGTCTGCGTCGCCGGAGATTCCGGTGATGGTCATCATGTTGTTCATGTGCCACAGATCGGCGCCGACCGCCTGCGCCATGCGATGACCGTCGCCGGTTGCCGACGGTGATCCCCAGATTTTCGGGTTCTCGAGGCGTAGGTAGTCGCGGACCATGGCCGGGTTTGCCTCGAAGCCGCCGGTGGCGAGGATGACACCCCGACGCGCCTGGATCTGCGAAGTGATTCCACCCGAAACGGTTTCGACTCCGATCACCGCTCCGGACTCGTCCGTCAGGAGTGTGGTCGCTTCGGTGTCGAAGAGCGTTGTAATGCCGCGTTCCGCGAGCGCGGAGACGAGAAATCGGTAGAGCAGTTCATTGCCCATTGCTCCGCCGATCGTGTCCATCCCTGCGTAGCAGGAACTTCCGTCGAGTTCGGTGTACTCCGCGGTGGAATGGAACTGGCCGGTCATCGACACCGGCGCATCCAGATCGCGCAGCCAGTCCGAGAGCCCGTGTGTGTTCTCGGCCCACGCGTCGATCACGTCGTCGGCGACGGGGAACGATCCGTTCAAGGAGCGCAGGAACGTCCGGGCGGCAGCGGGATCCTGGTTGACGAACCATCCACCGCCGGACAGACGAGTGTTACCGCCGGCGGTGTCAGGTCCACTCTTCTCCACGATCACCACCGATGCGCCGTCAGCGTGCGCTTGCAATGCTGCAGCCGATCCAGCAGCTCCCGAACCGATGACAATAACGTCGACAGTGTTATCCATGTCACAAAGCTAGGGCGACCGAATTGCGTCGTACATGCAGCTTCCCAGTGAGCGAGAGAAGTCCGGCTCAGTACAGGGAACCGGGAACGGGGTAGCTGCGCTCGCTCATTTCGACGGCACCGGCGTCGGCAAGGTCGTTGATGGTCTCACGCAACGACGAGCACGAACGCTGCGTGTACTGGTTGTCGGATGGGCGCGCCAGTTCCGGGCACACCTGAGCGGAATCCTCGAGCCATTGCACGCTGGTGTGCGCGTTGCTGTACTTCTCGATGAGTACCCGGTTACCGCAATGACGGCAGCTGACCTGGCGCATCAGCGTGCGATCATGTCCGACGGCGCCCAGAATGCGCGCGTACTGGTGATCTTGGCGTTCTCGTCGAAGGTCATCACGTCGATGGGGGAGACCTCGTAGATCTTGTCACCCATCGGTGTGACGACGCGGAAATGGAACGCTGCACTGGAACCACTGACACGCAGGGTCAGGAGTTCGATTTCCTGCGTGCGACCCTCGAGAGCGCCGAAGAATGCGGCAATAGCCTCGCGGCCGGTGACCGGTGTGCTGCCCACAGGATCCTCGAGAGTCCCGTTTTCGGCGTACAGGGCAGCGATGTCTGCGCTCGATCCGCGAGAAACCGCGTCGAGGTACGCGGTGACGGTCGCTGTGATCGCGGCGGTGGTATCAGTTTCGATAGTGGTCATCGACGTAATCCGATCAGTTGTGTCCCGGTGAAGTCGGCCGTGGGTGCCGACTTCACCGGACGCTATCGCTTGTGATCGCCACTATCGGTGATCTCTCCCACGCAGCGGGACGCCTGAGTTCGAAACGCCTGGCTGGTTACGCGTCGAAGCGACCGAAACCGCCACGGTAGAAGAGCAGCGGGCCGTCGTGGCGCAGCACGGTCAGATCCGTGATGCGCGCAATGACGATGGTGTGATCGCCGGCATCGTGCTCGTTTTCGATGGTTGCTTCGATCCGGGCCAGAGCGCCGTCGAGGGCAGGCGCGCCGTTGGTGCCAGCTTCCCAGTCGACGCCACTGAACTTGTCAGTGCCGCCGCGAGCGAAAGCCGAGCACATGTCCTTCTGATCGTGCGCAAGAACGTTGATGCAGATGGACCCCGCTTCGCGCAGCTTCGGCCAACTCGTCGACGTCTTGGCCGGGCAGAAGGAGAGCAACGGCGGATCGAGAGAGACCGAGACCAAGGACTGGCACGTGAATCCGAGTGGGGACTCACCGTCATGGGCTGTGATCACTGTGACGCCGGTGCAGAAGTTGCTCATCACGTCGCGCAGTGTGCGCCCGTCCAGCGCCGACGGTGCGGCATTTTCTACGGACATGTGTTTCTCCTCGATCAAAGCTCTGCAAACAGGGTGTCGGTCCCTACGATGTGGGGCATTGACGACGTAATCCAGCGCCAGTCCCACTCAATGGCCGCGAACACGCCCCTGTCGGGGATCGCACCTTCCCTGGTGGCCTCGGCACTCCCGCTGAGTAGAAGGTGCCTGCTCTACTTGTTCGGGATGAAACCGTCGAGTCCGCCGGACGGTGCGATCAATTCGAGTCCGTCTGGCAGCGTCGGGTTGATCATCGGCGCGAGTGGCGCAACGGCCGTCGACGTCATGACGCCCAAGGTCGAGAAGATTCGCCCGTCGGGAGTGACGGCCAGGATCCCTTCGGTGGTATCGGTGGCGAAGCCGATGTTGCGCATTCCCTTTCCGGTGACCGGATCGATGTCGACGATGGCGGACTTCACCGGCACCGAGACGGGGTAGCCCTGAATCGGGACGTCGTAGCCGTAGAAGACTTCGATCAGAATCGAGCCGTTCACGACCGTCGGGTTGCCGTTGCCACGCACGACGGGTGCGCCGTACACGTCGCTGACCGGGAGCGTCGCATTGGTCAGCTCGCTGAGATCGGCGTCCCAGAGCTTTGCGCCGGCGGCACTGTATGCGGAGAGGACACCGGGATTGGTGAGTGCGTAGATCGATCCTCGGGCGTCGACGGCCACTGCGGCAGCAGCAGCGCCCGACGGTGCATTCCAGAGTTCCTTGCCGGACGCGGCGTCGAACGCATAGAGGAGTCCTTCGTCGTCACACGTGTAGACGGTTTTTCCGTCGGGTGAGATAACGGGGCTCGAACCGCTGCCAGGGCCCATCTGCGCCGCGAACGCAATGGAAATCGAGCCGGGGGCACCGTTCTTCGGCGGGACGACATCGAGGCCGTAGAGCGCGCCCTTGTCCTCTTCCTTGTCAGTTGCCGCGACGTAGACGCGTCCGGTCACCGAGTCCACGGCCGGAGTGTTCGCGCTCTGGACTATGCCGCCCATGATGATCTGGAAAATGGGATCTTTGATCGCCGGGTCCATCATTCCACCGGCCCACATGTTCGGGGACATCGGAGTTTTTGTGTGCCGCTTGGCTATTGAGCCGGGGAGCTGGAACACGGGTGCGCGCAGCTCGCCGGTGGCCCGGTCCGCGACAATCACCTGCCCGAACACGGTGGTGCCGAAAACCGCGCCGTCCTTCGTGAAAGCCGCTGTGACAAAGGGGTTGATCGCCCGTGATCCGTCGGCGAAGGGGTTGGGGCTTGGCGCTGCGGGGAGGTCGATGACCCAGCGCAGCACGCCGTCGCTGGTGTACGACCACAGTTGATCTGCGTCGCTGACAAAGATATTGCCGTCTTTGTCGATGATGGGGGAGGAGATGATCGCGGCCGAGTCGACGCCGTTCTTGCCGGTCCAGGCCGGGGTCTCCCAGACGACGGTGCCGAACTTGTCGAGAACGTGGAGGTTGGAGTTGCCCTCGGCCTTGCCGGTGGTGATGGCCAGGTTTCCGTTGGGCAGCATCGTGGGAGCGGTGAGAATCGACGCGCCTTGCAGAGCTGTCCACCGGGTGTAACTCTGCGCTGGTTCGACGCCGAGTTGTTGGCGGCGATTGCCCGAATCGCCGTGCAGAGTAACCCACCCTGTGTCGGCGTAGACGGATGTGTCGGGGTCGAGGCTTCCACCGGCGCTGCCGATACTGCCGGTGCTGCTTCCGAATCCTGTTGCCAGCACCGTAGTTGCAGCAAAGAGTAGGGACCCGAACTTGGCCGGGGTCATCGATCTCAGAGGACTCATTAATACTCCTTATTAGTAGTAATCGGAAAGGTACACTAAGCGCCATGAGTACGGGAGAGCTCTCGACCAAACAAAAACTCCTCGAAGTGGCAGAAGAACTCTTTGCCACGAAGGGGATCGAGGCGACCCTGGTCGGTGACATCGTTCAGGGTGCGGGCCAACGCAATCCGTCGGCATTGCGGTATCACTTCGGATCCCGCGAAGGCATACTCCAAGCGATTCGCGAGAAGTATCTGGTGCAGTTGGAGGCTCGTCGAACCGCGATGCTGGCAGCTTGGCCGGAAACGGCTACCCCGCGCGAATGTGTGGAACTGATCGTGGTGCCGCTGTGCGCGATGCTCGCCGGCGAAGCGGGCCGCAGATACCTGCGCATTCTCGGCCAAACCATCTACCAACTCGAACCGGAGCAGATCGACCAGGTTCCGCCGAGCTACCCCAGCCTCGTGCGCTCCATCGAGGTGTTGCGTGAATCCATCGGTCACCTGCCCGCTCCGGTGGTGGACGAGCGAGTGCGCGGTGCGATTCTGCTTGCCACCGCAATGCTTGCCGTCCGGGCACGTGATCTGACCGGACGCCGCCGATTGCCTCTCTCTGCGGCAGATTTTCAAGCGAACGTCATCGACATGACAACGGCAGCCTTGACCGCCAAGTCGTGAAACTCTCCCGCTGGGCGGGCACCTGGGTTTGTGATGCACCAACACCAGGTCACCGATTGTTAGACTTTCGTCCGTGTCCGCACCCGAAGATGTATCCAGAGGACTTCCCGCAACAAGTTGGGCGGTCCTCGGGATGCTCACGTTCGGGGAGGAACTGACCGGCAACGATCTCAAGAAATGGGCCGATTGGAGCGTCGGGTTCTTCTACTGGAGCCCGTCCATCAGTCAGGTGTACGCCGAGCTCAAGAAACTCGAGGGAATCGGGTTCGTGGAATCGCGTGTCGTGTCCGAACCCGGTGTGCGAGGCCGCCGCCTGTACGCGATCACCGAATCCGGAACCGACGCAGTGCGCACGTGGTCGCGGGAAGCGCCTGTAGAGGTTCCAGTGCTCAAACACGGTGTCATGCTTCGCCTCTGGATGGGGCATCTCAACGACCCCGCACGACTCAAGGCACTCGTCGGCGCTCACATCGCCAATGTCGAAGAGCAACTGCGGCGCGCGGAACTTCACGCTGACCACGCAGACAACGAGCCTGCGTGGTCGTACCCCGTCATGACCTTGCGGTGGTCAGTGCGCTACTTCCGTGCTGAAATCGACCTTGCGCGTGGGTTACTCGACGATATCGACCGGGCGTCCGAAGAATTTGCGAAGGTATCCGAACGCGACCGGCTGGGATCGCCGCTCCCGATGACTCCCGGCCGATGGAAGAACATCGAAGATCATGTCGTCTCACTCACCCAGAGCCAGCACAATATCTGAGTAGAGAGTTTGCAGAGCCGCTGTGGTGATGGGGAGCGACGCGATGGTCATGAATCCGTGGAAGATGTGCTCGTAGTGGCGGTGAATCACGCGCACACCACTGTCGGTGAGTCGACGCCCGAAATCCTCACCCTCACTGCACAAAGGGTCGCGGCCGGCAGTGATCAGGATGGTGGTGGGTAAGCCACTGACCTTTGCCTCCGGTCCGAGTTCGGAGAACCCGGACGGTGAATACTGCGCCCAGTACCACGTCATCGCAGCGCGCGTGTTGAACCAGCCCTCGGCAAACTCCCGATACGACGGCGTCTCGAAATCGGCATCGATCACGGGATAGATCAAGACCTGCGCTGCCACCGCCGGCCCGCCTCGATCACGGGATATCAGCGACGCCACCGCAGCCAAATGCCCACCGGCGCTGTCCCCGGCAACGATCAACCGTTCGGGATCGGCGCCGAACTCCGCGGCGTGCTCGGCTGCCCAGCGCAGTGCCGCGTACACGTCTTCCGCGGCGGCCGGCGACTGGTGCTCGGGTGCAAGTCGGTAGTCGACTGACATCACCACCGCAGAGGCGCCGTTGCACAGCGCCCGGCAGATGCCGTCGTGGCTGTCGAGATCGCAGAAGACAAATCCGCCGCCGTGCGCGAATACGATGACAGGAGTATCGGATTGGGTCTTCGCGGGCCGATAGATCCGAACCGGAATCAGGCCGCCGGGGCCGGGAATTTCCACATTTGTCACCGAGCCCACAGCTTCGGGATTCTCGACCGGCTGGCGGCGAGCGGCAACAGCGGCGCGGGCCTGCGCACCGTCCATCAACTCCACCGCCGGGAACCCGGCATTGAGTGTGTCAAGCATGGTGCGCGAGGCGGGATCGAGCTGTTCACGACAATCTGTCATGTCACGCCCGGGCAGCGGTGGGCAGGTTGCGCAGCAGCTGCCGGCGCTGCAAAGTTGGTGTGACGCTGTGTGATCCGCCGTCGATGGCGCGCCAGATCGCGGACGCAGCCATGCGGACGGGCGCTGCGCTGATGTGATCATTGCGCAACGCCTTCGTCGGGCCACAAATCGAGACCGCTGCAATGGCCTGTCCCGGCAATCCGATCGGAGCGGCCAGACAGCTGAAGCCGGCCAACCCGGTTCCACTTTCGAAAGCCACACCAGCCTCGCGAACCCGGGTGAGCTGGGGATGCGTCGCGGGGTGGGGGTGTGTCGCGGCGTGGGGCGGGGCAAAAGCAAGCAGCGCCTGACCGAGCGCGGTTGTGGGGGCATGACGCCGTTCTCCGACGCGCGTCGGGACAGCGGCAGCCAGGCGTCCACCGATCTTCTCGAGGTACACCACATCTGGACCGTCGAGAATGCCGAGGTGAACAACAAAACCAGTGACGCGATACAGCTCGTGCAGAAGCGGCAACGCCGCAGTGTGCAGGCGATCCTGGTGGACGGCGAGAGAGCCCAGCTCGACCAGACGCATCCCGAGTTCGTAGTCACGGCCGTCGCGTCGCAGCCACCGCATCGAGACAAGCCGCTCGAGCAAGCGATGGGCGGACGACCGTGGAAGGCCGGTGCGGCGAACAATCTGAGCGAGCGTCAGGCGGCCCGGACCATCGAAGGTGTCGAGGACAAGTGAGACGCGATCGAGAACAGCAGTGGGAGTCGAGTCAACTCCCAGGTCAACAGACTCCAGCTTCATAATCGTCGCTTCGGACTCCAGTGCCATAGTCATCGCGTCCATCACTCCTCTTCGATGAAATTCCGTGAACTGGCTATTTCAATTAGAAATAGTGTCATATGGCTCGCCATTTGTGAAGTGAATCACGAAAGTCCCTGCATCTGGGGTTGCGGTGCATGTGCACGACGGTTCGGCAGCGGATGTGCCCGATATGTCTCTTGATTCGAATGGGTGTTCGAGTATAATTAGGTCAAGGGTGGGGAGGCCTGATGACTATAGTGAGCGATTCAATTGCGGTGGGGGATGTTGTAGCCGGTTCGGCTGTGGGTGTGCGTGGCAGGTTGTGGCAACTGAGTCCGGCTGAGGTTCGGGACGTGGCTGTCAGTGCATCTGCGGAAATTCTTCGGTTGGAAGCGATTCGAGTGGCGGCGGTCGACGAGCTGGCCCTGAATTCAGATGAGCCGGTGCTGTGTTACCGGGGTGTGGGTCGGTGGTTGGCGGCCAATACGATGCTGCAGAATGCGGCCGGTAACAAGATCGCTGCTCTCGGTGCTGCACTGCGGGTGTTCCCGGATATTGCTGCGCAGTTCGAGGCGGGTGATCTTTCGCTCGATCATGCGGCGTTGATCGCCGCGTTCTGCGAGTCTCCACCGAAGGGGATGCCGGACATCGCGTTAATGCCAAGTATGAAAACCCTTCTTGCCGCCGCATCCGGGGTAGAGGCTACGACTGTCAAGGTGCGGTATGCGATTGCGGTTTTGGAGCGGATTTTCGAATCCGACGAGCCCCCGCCCGGTGAGGATAATGATCTGAATGTGTTGCGGATCGCGCCGACGTTGAATGGTCGGGTGGTCATCAAGGGTGATTTCGATGCGTTAACCGGCGAAATGTTGTTGTCTGCGCTGTCGGGGTTGTCGATGCCGAAACCGGCTGCGGACGGGACGCCGGATGCGCGGTCGGCAGCGAAACGTACCGCCGATGCGTTCACGGAACTCATTCGCCGGTATTTGGACAATGCTGTCACCGGTGTGGATGGTGGTCAGCGTCCGCATGTGAATGTGCACATCACCGCGAAAGACCTTGCGGAGCATCGCGAATGCGCCACCGTGCGAGTCGACGATGACGCGCCTGATGTCGACGACGAGTCTGTGTTGGAGGATCTGGATGTCGGATACATGCCGTGGATGGGTCCGCTGAGTGTGAGCAAAACCCGGATGCTCGCGTGCGACTGCATGCTCTCCACCGTCCTGATGGACGGCAAGGGTGCACCCCTGGATGCGACTCCACTCAAACGTCTCGTCACGGCCGAACAACGTATCGCGTTGATTGCCCGGGACAAGGGCTGCGCCTTCCCGAACTGCGATGCGGTCCCGGCGTGGTGCGACGCGCACCATATAAAACCGTGGTCGACGGGCGGTTTGACGGTGATGGACAACCTCGTGTTGCTCTGTCGGGGCCACCATACGTTGATGCACAGCACGTCTGGGTTCCGCGGAATCTGGGAAATCAAGATGGGCTCCGATCACAAACCCTGGTTCATCCCACCGTCGGCGATCGACCCGAAACAACGCCGCCGACGCTCCACCACCCGCCAGGGACCAGTCCACCGAGACTGAATTAGGCCCTGCCGGAAGCACATACCGCGCCTGAGCTTCGCATCACCAGCCAGCCGATGCGAAGCCCACACCCATGCCCGCGACATCCGGGCACAAGAAACCCGGGTACAAGAAAAGGGCTTGCGCATGTGCGCAAGCCCTCTTCCGGTGAAACTCAAGCCAGGTGCCTGGCGAACTTACATCGCGGCCAGCGGCTCGCTGCCGGACCAGTCATGGCCCCAGTAACTGTCGGCGGTGATTTCCTCTGCCGAATACGAGTTCTGGTCCACCGTCATTCCCTCGGTGCCGAATTCGATGTCCCAGCCGCCTGGTGCCCGGACGTAGAACGAGACCATCTTGTCGTTCGTGTGCCGGCCCAGGGTGGAGGACACCGAGAAACCGTCCTTCACAACCCGATCGAGAGCCTGCCCGACGGCGTCGAGGGTGTCCACCTCGACCATGATGTGGATCAAACCGGGTGCGCCGCCGTGCGGAGCGGGGCACAGTGCCAAGCTGTGATGGCGTTCGTTGACTCCGAGGAAGCGGATGCGCAGGGGTCCGAACTCCGGCGGCGCGGGCAGGCGGAACGCGCCACGCGGATAGAAACCGAGAACGTCGGTGTAGAAATCGAAGCTCGCTGCGCTGTCCATGACCGGGAGCACAACGTGGCCGAGGCCCTGTGATCCCGTGACAAAGCGAGAACCGAACGGTGTCACTACCGGGCTGTGATCGAGGATCGCGCCGTGGAAGACTTCCACCGTTGCGCCGCCGGGATCGGTGAAGGTGATGACCTCTTCGACTCGGCGTGCGTCGGCCTCGGCGAGGGGAAGTTGTTCGACCTCGGTGCCGAACTTCTCGAGTGCGGCCTGGACGCGTCGTAGTGCGTTACGATCGGCGACCTCCCAACCGATGCTGACGATCTCGTCGCGCTCGCCTTCGACGACAACGATGCGGGCCGCACGCTCGTCGAGACGCAGGTACAGCGCGTTCTCGTCCGGTCCGCTGCCCTTGGCGAAGCCCAGAACGTCGAATGCAAAAGTGCGCCAACGTTCCATGTCGTTGGTGGAGATCTTGACGTAGCCAAGTCCCTTGATGTCGGTGTGCGTCATCGTGTGTTGTTCCTTAGGTCAGATCATCGCCCGCAGCGGGCCCTGCGGATCGGCGCCGAGGCGGCTGAGGGAGGCAGCGTGGAATACGGTGCCGGGGACGTGGATTGCGTGATGCTGACCGGCATGGGCGTCGCGCCAGAAGCGCTGCAATGGCTTGTCCATGCGCAGGGCGTTGCCGCCGCAGCGCGGGTAGACCTGATCGATGGCATTGATGGCGCGCCACGCGGCCTGAACCTGGGTCTGTCGCCCTTCGGCACGCTGTTCGAACGTCACTTCCTTGCCGGCGTCCACGCGATCCCACATGCGATCTACGTTGGCCAGTAGCGTGTCTCGCGCCGCGCGAATATCGGCTGTTGCCTGGCCGATGGCGAAGAGCGTGTACGGATCATCCTTGATCGCGGTGCCCTGGGCGTTGATGCGATCAGCCTGGTATTCGTTGGCGTGGAACAGCATTCCCTCGCAGATACCGATGGTCGCGGCGGTGATCCCGAGTGGGAACATGTTCGACCACGGCATCAGGTACAGCGTCTCCGTGCGTCCGTACTTGCGAACAGCGGTACCGTCGATGACCTCGTCGCAATCCATGACGCGGTAATCGGGAACGTACGCGTCCTTGACCACAAGATCTTTCGATCCCGTGCCGCGCAAACCCATGACGTCCCACGAGTCTTCGATGATTTCGTAGTCGGTGCGCGGAATGATCACGTGCAGCATTCGGGGCGGCATCTCCATGTTGCCGTCCTTGTCGCAGGCCATCGCGCCGAGGAACGCCCAGTCACAATGGTCGGTGCCGGAGGAGAACTGCCAGCGGCCCGAGAACTTGTACCCACCGTCGGTGGGAATGCACATACCGCCGGGCATGTACGGCGAGGCCATCCAGGTATCCGGATCGGAACCCCAGATTTCCTGCTGAACCTTCGGATCGGCAAATGCCAACTGCCACGGGTGGACTCCGACAATTCCGTGGACCCATCCGGCCGACGGATTCAGCGACGCCATCCGCATCACGGTTTCCGCGAACTCGCGCGGATGCGCCTCCATGCCGCCGTATTCCTTGGGCTGCAACATCCGGATCGACCCGGCGGCCTTCATCTTCTTGGCAGTCTCGTCTGCCACCCGTCCGATTCTCTCGGCCTCGATACCTTCTTGGAAGATGTCGTCGGCCATCAAGTTGATCTGCTCGAGCACTTCGTAACTCATGGTCACCCTAGGTTGTGTCGTGTGTTCTGTGTGTCGTGAGGACTTGGTCAGGATGTGGTCTGAGGCGCCTGGGCTTCCCGGGCCGCTACGTTCTCGGCGACTTCCTGCTTCCAGCTCGCCACCGCTCGGGTGGTGTCGATCTCGAACTCGAAGCGCTTGGTCATGTCTTCGGTGACATTTTCGACATCGGTGTAGAACTGGTTGTACCAGCGCCGCAACTGATATACCGGGCCGTCTTCCTCGGAGAGAAGCGGATTGTCGATGGGGGCCTTGTTCTTCCAGATCTCCACGTCCTGAAGGAATCCCGTCTCGACGCCCTGCGTGAACTGAGCAGCCATGGCCGTCATGTCCTCGTCGCTCACACCGGGAAGCTTCTTGACCATCGCGCCGTACTGGAGCACAAACGCATTGTTCGAGATCGGGTAGTGGCAGTTGATCAGAACCGTCTCGATGACCTGTCCGTTGGCTTCGCTCTTGAGCCAGTCGATCATGTACGACGGACCGAAATACGATGCATCGGAACGGAGAACAGCATTGGGATCGCCGTAGTTGGTGCCGCTGATGACGTCCTCACGCCCCACCGATTCCATGTACTGGGTGGCTACGTGACCTTCGAAGATGTTCTTGAAATAGCGGGGGAACGAGTAGTGGATGTAGAAGAAGTGGGCCATGTCCACGACGTTGTCCACGATCTCGCGGCAATGTGATCCCTCGATGGAGAGTGTGTTCCAACTCCAATCGGTCCATTCACTGCCGCCGAATCCCTCGATCTCGGGGATCGTGACCTCGGCAGGTGGGGGATTGCCCTGAGGATCGTTCCAGACGAACAGCTGGCCGTTGCGCTCGAGCGTTGTCCACGCGCGGGTCTTGGCGAGCGGCGGCACGCGTCGTGCGTACGGAATGTCCGTACATTTTCCGTTGCCGCCCCAACGCCAGTCGTGGAACGGACATGCGATCGAATCGCCCTTGACGGTGCCCTGAGCCAGGTTGCCGCCCATGTGACGGCAGTAGGCGTCGAGGATCTTGATGTCGCCCTTACTGTCGGCGAAGACAACCAGGCTGGTGCCGAAGGCATCGATCTGATGTGGCTGTCCGTCGCGATACGTCTTGCTGAGTCCGAGGCAATGCCACCCCCGAGCAAATCGCGTCGGGGGAGCCGCCGCCTCGATTTCTCGAATTTCCTCGTCTGCCGTTGTGGGTGAGTCCGTGCCGAGCGACATGTCTTCCTCCGAGCCGCGCCTGACGACGCTGTCAGTAATGTGATCCATCCCATACAACCGCCGGTATGGCCGCTCGGGATACGGGCACTCCCACTGGATGGACACTTACTTTGGGGCCGGAAGGCTCAGCCTCGTCGCATGATGTGCGAGCGATCGAGTTCGGCGATGTCACGCACGCCCATGAGCGTCAGAGTCCGAGCGATCTCCTCGCGGAAAATCTCGAGAACATGCGCGACGCCGTCCTCACCGCCAACCGCCAATCCGTACACGTACGGTCGACCGATTCCGACCGCAGTCGCTCCGAGTGCAAGCGCCTTCACCACGTCGCTGCCACGACGAATGCCACCGTCCAGGTAGACGGGAACGCCGCCGGATCCGCCCACTCGGTCGACCACCGCCGGAAGAGCTTCGAGGCTCGACAGTGCGCTGTCGAGTTGGCGTCCCCCGTGATTCGACACCACAATTCCGTCGGCACCGAGACGGACCGCAGCAGCGGCGTCGTCCGGATCGAGAATGCCCTTGACGTACATCGGTCCGTCCCACAGATCACGGATCTTCGCCAGGTCGTCCCAGCACAGTTCCGGACGCAAAAGACTGACCTGCTTCTGCGCCGATCGCACCGCGGCGGCAGCGCCGCGCTCGTCGACCAGCATGCGCGACGAGATTCGCTGGTGTTTCAGGAAGTTGTAGGCCCAGCGCGGTTTGCGGGCCGCATCGAGCGCGCGGGACGGTGAGAGGGTGGGCGGAATCCCCATGCCTCGCTTGCGTTCTCCCTCCCGGTTTCCGGGCACCGGAACGTCGACCGTCACGAACAACGCGCTGTACCCGGCATGGTGCGCGCGGTCGATGAATTTCTTCGCCAACGATTCCCCGGTACGGACACTGGTCCACGGGTAGAGCTGGAAGAAATGGTTCTCGGAGGTGGCGTCCGCGATCTCCTCCACCGTGTAACTCGATGCTGTGGAGATAACCGCGCGCGTGCCGGCGCGTTCGGCTGCCCGAGCTGCAGCACGTTCGCCGGTCCACTGGATCAGACCGGTCATTCCGGTGGGAGACAGGAAAACCGGAAGATCGAGCGCTGTGTTCCCCACTTTGGCGGTAAGCCCTTGACCTTCGTTTCCGGTCAAAACCCGAGAGCGAAGTGCCCACTTGTCGAAATCGTCGACGTTGGCGCGCAGCGTCACCTCGTCCTCGGCGCCGCCGTCGACGTACGCCCAGATCATTCCGGGCAGTGCCTTGCGGGCACGTTCGCGGTAGTCAGCGACGGTGATCGGTGACGTACGTGAGGACAGAGTGAATGCAATGGCCGGCATGGAGCCACTCAATCACCGAAGAATTGCCCGGTGACCGCGTGATCCCGCTCCGTGGAACTTATCGATCCGACCGAGCAGTTTCCGCCACAGTGACCCACGCCCTGGCTGCGGTAACGCCGGCGTCATCGGTGGCACTGACGATGAAATCGGAAACATACTCCGAGTCCTTGAGATACCGGGCGACGGCAGTGCAGGTGAACGTGAGATGCGAGGCATCGGAAACGAAGATCCGAGTGCGGAATCTGCGGACACTGTCGGCGTCGAACGCGGCGTCGACGTGCGCGGCAAGTGCGGACGAAGTGCCCTGTGCGACCGGACCTTTGATGTCACAAGAGATTCCCGACGCGTACACCTCGGCAACCAGGTGCCCGTACACGTCGCGGTAATCGATGGTCCGGGCGATCCGCGACGGACCGCCGTCGGTGGACGGGATTCGTTCGAGTGAACGGACACTTCCGACAACAGCGTCCGTGGGGCGCGGCGGGCCGAAGAACACCACGTCTTGTTCGTCTGTCGACGCGTCGATCAAGCCGGCAGATGCGTCGTACAGTGTCGAAAATGTCGGCAGCACCGCGTGCGCCAAGGGATTCTCGTCGACAAGCATTGCAGTCACGATAACCTCCGTTTCCCCCGGCCAGTCGGCCGTTCGAGTGGGTGATGGCAACGCTAGTGACCATCGCGGCGGCCACATCCTGTGCTCCCGCTGATCGGGAATTCGTGCCGAAGTGCGACGTAGTGCGGTGGAGACATGGCCGTGGTTTCGGTGGGCGAGACACCGGTGCCGATGGAATTGGGTTGTTCCACCGTGCGGGAGATGGTCTGTCGAGCGGCCCCCGCGGCCGAATAGTGTGACCCGAAATTCGACAGAGCGACGCGTCACTGCAGGTCGCGGAGGGAATGCGATGAAACTCGAAGAATTGCGCGGCGGAACAGCAGTGATCACCGGAGCCGGAAGCGGAATAGGCGAAGGTCTGGCCCGTGAAGCTGCTTCTCTCGGAATGAATGTTGTCCTGGCTGACATCTCCGCCGACCGCCTCGCCGCTGTGGCGGCCGATCTTCGGGCCGACGGAGCGCAGGTGCTGACCGTGCCGACCGATGTCACCGTCGCGTCGGACGTTGACGCACTGGCCGACGCGACCTACGCGGAATTCGGTGCCGTGACACTCCTGGCGAATAACGCCGGACTCGAATCCGTCGGGTTCACGTGGGACATACCGGCGGACGAATGGCGACGCGTCATCGACGTCAACCTGACCGGCGTTTTTCACGGCATCCGCTCGTTCGTGCCCAAGATGGGCGCCGACCCGCGGCCTTCCCACGTCGTGAACACCGTCTCGGTCGGCGGTGTGGCGATCACACCGAAGATGACGGCGTACGCGGCCTCGAAGCACGGGGTGCAAGCGCTCACCGAAAGCGTGTATCTCGAATGCGCCGAGAAGTTTCCGCAGATCCGGGTTTCGGTCTTCAGTCCGGGACAGGTTGCCACCAGGATTTTCGAGGACGTCGCGGTGCGCCCTGAATCCGGTTCGGATACCGAGTTCTGGCGGGAGAACATCAGAGAAGGCATGTCGCCGGCCGCTGCGGCGAAAATCTACTTCGATGGCCTTGCGCAGGAGGAGTTCTGGATCCTCACTCATCCTGATTCGTTCGACCGCCTGGCTGGAAAGCGGGCCGAAGTTCTGACCGGAAAACTTCGTCCGGACGCACTGTTCGACGGCCGGAACTGAAAGGTACTGCTATGACAGGCAAGGCCCCCAACGTACTGATCGTGCTGGTCGACGACATGGGATTTGGCGCCACCTCGCCTTTCGGTGGACCGATCGAGATGCCCACGGCGCAGCGACTGTCCGATCATGGTCTGAAGTACAACAGGTTTCACACCACGGCACTATGTTCGCCGACCAGAGCGTCGCTGCTGACCGGTCGAAATCCACACGCGGTGGGGTTCGGTACCGTCACCAATTTCGAAAGCGCAGACCCCGGATACAACTGTACGAGGCCGGATAGTGCTGCAACGCTGGCGATGACCTTGCTTGAGAATGGTTACAACACAGCAGCTTTCGGGAAATGGCACCAGACGCCCGGCGTCGAGACCGGACCGGCCGGGCCATTCGATCGTTGGCCGACAGGGGAGGGGTTCGAGCACTTCTACGGATTTCTCGGCGGCTCCACCGATCAGTACTACCCGGCTCTCTACAACGGCATTACTCCCGTGGACGCCCCGGCAGGTCCGGCCGAGGGCTACCACCTCTCCGAAGACCTCGCCGACCACCTTGTCGACTGGGTGCGCCACCAACAGGCGGCTGCGCCGGACAAACCGTTCTTCACGTATCTGGCTCTGGGAGCGACACATTCACCCCTTCAGGTGCCTGCGCAGTGGCGGGACAAATATGCCGGTAAGTTTGCACACGGGTGGAACCGTCAGCGCGACATCACTGTGGCACGCCAGCACGAGTTGGGCGTCGTACCGGAGGACGGACAGCTGACTGCGTGGCTTGATTTCATTCCGGAATGGGATTCGATGAGCGACGAAGATTGTCGTGCGGCGGAATTGCTCATGGAGTTGTACGCAGGTTTTGCCGAGCACACCGACGCTCAGGTCGGTCGGGTGATCGACGCGCTCGAAGCTATGGGCTCGCTCGAAAATACCCTGGTTTTCTACATTCTCGGCGACAACGGCGCGGCCGGTGAAGGCGGCATGCTCGGCACCGCTAACGAGGGAATCCTTTTCAACGGACTGCAGGACACGTCGGCACGGATCATCGCCAAGAGCGCGGAATTGGGTGGGCCGAGCACGGCTCCGCAATACCCGATCGGGTGGGCGCTCGCGATGGATACGCCGTACCAGTGGGTGAAGCAGGTCGCGTCGCACTACGGCGGCACCCGAAATCCGTTGATCGTGCACTGGCCGTCCGGAATCAACTCGGGCGGCGAGATTCGCGAGCAATGGCACTTTGTGTCCGACGTTGTTCCCACAGTGCTCGAGGCTGCGGGAATCGCTCAACCGGACATTGTCGGCGGCGTGGCACAGCAGCCGATGGACGGAGTGTCGATGCTCTACAGCTTCGACAATCCGCAGGCGCGTGATCAGCGGACCACGCAATATTTCGAGATCTTCGGCAATCGCGGGATCTACCACGAGGGCTGGGTGGCGTGTACCGCTCACCGCGTCCCGATGCAGGCGGCATCCGGCGACAAGCCCTTCGAAGATGATGTCTGGGAGCTGTACGACACCAACGCCGACTGGACCGAAGCCGTCGACCTGGCGTCGACCCGGCCGGACAAGCTCGCCGAACTTCAAGCGGTGTTCGAACGCGAGGCGGACCGAAACCAGGTCTTACTCGACAACACTCGGATGCAGCGGATGCGTAAGGGCGCGGTGAAACCGGCGCGGAGTTCGCACACCTATCCCGGATCGATGCCGCCCTTGCTGCCGGATGCGGCACCCAAACTGTTCAATCGTTCGCATGCGATCACCGCGGACGTCGAACTGTCGGAGGCTGGGCGGACCGGCGTTGTTGTGGCCCAGGGTGCGCGCGCCGACGGCGGGTGGAGTCTGTATTTGCACGACGGCGCCCTGACGTACTGCAACAACGTCGCAGATCTGCACGTGCAGCATGTTCGTAGCGGGATGATGATCGAACCCGGCCATCACGACCTTCGAATGGAACTGCACTACGAGGGCGACGGATTGGGCGCCGGCGCGCAGATCGTGCTTGTCGTGGACGGCTCCGTTGTTGCGTCGGAACGGATCGAGCGGACAACACCGTTCTACATCGGTGGAACCGGACTGCTCACAATCGGGCGATGCCACGGCGTCGCAATCAGTTCCGATTACAGCGACAGGGATCGATTTGTGGGGACGGTGCGATCCGTCCGGGTCGATCTGGATGACCTGCCGCCGCGTGAAACGGAAGCAGACCTCGCACGGATTGCGTTTGCAGTGCAGTAGGAGCCGGACCCCCTCTGGAACCTGTTCCAGTTTTGTGCGATTCTGGATAACGTATTCGTGACCGGGAGCACATCTCGATGACGGCACGCCGAGCAGAAGGAAGACCAGATGACAGACGAGTTTGCTGACCTCCACCGACCGATTTACGGTCCGGACCTGCTCATCACCGCCCTCGAACGGAACCACGACAAGCCGGCGCTGTACATCGGCGACGTTGTTCTCACCGGCGGACAGATGCGCGATCAGATCAGCTGCTTCGCCCAGGCACTCGCTTCGCTCGGAATCACGCAGGGCACCAGTACGGCGATGCTCTCCAAGAACCGTCCCGAAGTGCTCATCAGCATGGGCGCCACCATGATCACCGGTTGTCGCGCCAGTGCTCTCAATCCGATGGGCTCACTCGACGACCACAAGTACATCGTCGACGACGCCGAGATCGAGACCCTCATCTTCGACCCCAACGCTTTCGAGGACCGGGCCGCCGAGTTGACGGCGTCGTCGCCGTCGTTGACCACGATCTTGTCGATGGGCCCGTCCGAGATCGGCGTCGACATCCTGGCTCTCGCGGCAACTTTCGAGCCGGCGCCACTGAAGGCCGCGCACGTCGACGCCGAGGACGCCAGCAGCATGGTGTACACCGGCGGCACCACCGGAAAGCCCAAAGGTGTTATCGGGTCCTTCCGTTCGGGCGCGGCGCTCAACCAGATCCAGATGTCGGAATGGCAGTGGCCCGAGGAGAATCGCTTCCTCATCTGCACGCCGCTTTCCCATGCCGGTGCCGCCTTCTTCACTCCGACGCTCCTGCGCGGCGGCGCGCTGATCGTGCTGCCGGCCTTCGAGCCCGGAGCAGTTCTCGAAGCGATCGAAAAGTACAAGATCACCGCAACCATGTTGGTGCCCACCATGATCTACATGCTCATGGACCATCCGGACCTCGAGAAGCGGGACGTCTCGAGTCTGCAGACGCTCTTCTACGGTGCGTCCGCGATGTCACCGGCACGCTTGCAGGAAGGCATCAAGAAGTTCGGGCAGATCTTCTTCCAGTTCTACGGTCAGAGCGAATGCGGCATGACCATCTCGGTGCTCCGCAAAGAAGAGCATCTCGCCGACGACCCGGCCCGCCTTGCCACGTGTGGCCGTCCGGTGCCATGGCTCGACGTCCGGCTGCTCGACGACGACCTGAACGAAGTGCCGCAGGGCGAACTCGGAGAGATCTGCGTCCGAGGGCCGTTGGTCATGAAGGGGTACTGGAAGAAGCCCGCCGAAACCGCTGAAGCCTTCCGCGGCGGCTGGCTGCACACCGGCGACATCGCGCGCAAGGATGTCGACGGCTTCCTGTCCATCGTCGATCGCAAGAAGGACATGATCGTGACGGGCGGCTTCAACGTGTTCCCGCGCGAAATCGAGGACGTGATCTCCGCGCACCCGTCCGTCGCCTCCGTGGCGGTAGTGGGTGTACCGGACGACAAGTGGGGTGAAGCCGTCAAGGCCTGCGTGGTCTTGCGCGGCGGGCTCACCGTCGCCGCCGAGGAACTGGTCGAACGGGTGAAGGCGGCCAAGGGATCAGTGCACGCACCCAAGAGCATCGATTTCGTGGACAGCCTGCCGCTGACACCGCTCGGCAAACCCGACAAGAAGGCTCTGCGCGCGCAGTACTGGGAGACCAGCGACCGCGCTGTGTAGGAGTGAATGCAGTTTAGAAGTGAGCATAGTTTTCCCGGAGTGAGCAGCCCCTGCATCACGATGCAGGGGCTGCTCACTTCACAAAAACCGTGTCAGCTTCCGGTTACACTGCACTCCGGCACCCTGAACTCCGCCAGCACTTTCCGGACGGCGCTGGGAATAGGTTCGATTACCGTGGCGTCGGTGCGCAGCGAAAGTACTTGTGCGGGTTCACTCAGCGGCCCGCCGCCGATCACCACGGCGCGCGCGCCCGCCGCGACTGCCCCGTCGATCGCGTTCCCCAACTGACGGACGCTGGCAGTGGTGTCCTGCGCCAGCGCAAGGGGATCTCCCTCGGTCAACCACAGCCCGGCGTAATCGCCTGTCGGGCAATACCAGTGGACAAGATCGTTCATCGCGTCGGCGAGCAGTCCGGTGGTGGTGGCGATGGCAAAGCGTCGACCATTATGCGCGGCTTCTAGAATCGAGGCCTGGCCGATACCGATGACGGGGATCTCGATGCGAGAGCGTAGTTCTTCGGTGCCGGGATCGCCGAACGCGCTGACGATCACCGCGACCGGTTGAAACCGATCGATACCCGCCATCGCTGCGTCGACCGCCCACCGAGCAGAGTCCGCCAACGCCTGCGGTTCGACGATCATCTTCGGACCGCGCGCCGCCGTGACACCGACCGTGCGGAAACCTGTGCCGGTCAACACCGTGTTGGCCTTGGCGACCATGCGATCGGTGGTGTCGGGGTTGGTGTTCGGATTGACGAGCAGGATGGTGCGGGGGTGATCGGTATCGGTGGGCATGATCAGTCATCCTCCGGCATGGGCTGACCCACGGTTTCTCTGGGGAACTGAACGGCGATGGCGCAAACCGCGAACAGGCCGGCAAGCATCGCGAACATGGCTCCGACACCGGATGCGTCGAGAACTGCACCCGCGATCAACGGGAACAATCCGCCCGACAGTGAACCCAGGGCGAGGATGACCGACGTGGCGAGCCCGCGGATGCGCGTCGGGTACTGCTCCGGCGCAAACAGCCAGATCGTGGTGTTGAGGACGATGACGCAGAAGTTGAACAGTGCTCCGAAGATGAGGACAAGCGGCATGTTGACCGCAAAGAACCCGAACCCCAGACCGGCAACGACGCCGAAGATCGCAGCGGCGGTCAGTGTGACCTTGCGGGGCAAACGACGAGCGATCATGGCTGCTGTCAGCGCGCCGACCAACGAACCGGACTGCATGATCAGCGTGTACCACAGCGCGCTGGTGATCGACATGCCGCGCTCGGTGAGAATGACGGGGATCAGGGTCAGCATCGAGATCTGAGCCGCGTAGGACATGCACACCGCGGTGCCCAGTGCGAGTGTTGCGCGGCGATACCGCTTTCCGAACATCTCGGTCCATCGCGTGGTTTGCGTCGTGGAGACTTCTGCGACCGTCGACGCGTCGAGATACTGTTCCTGAACCTCGAGTTCGCCCCGAAGTTTGCCCTGGGCAAGGCGATTGATCACGATGTTTGCTTCGTCGATCCGTCCGGTCGCGGCAAGATAGCGCGGTGTTTCCGGCAACGCCCGGCGATAGACGACAACCGCCAAGGCCGGCAGGATCAGCACACCGAAGAGCCAGCGCCAGGCGTTGTCACCGGAGAAGACGGCAAAGACGATGACACCGAAGAGCGGAGCGAGCATATTTCCCAAACCTGCTGCGGCAACATTGATCAGGCCGACAGCGGTGCCGCGGTGCTTTGCGGAGAAGAACTCGGACAGCATGATCACGGCCGTAGCGATTTCGCCGCCCAGGCCCAATCCGACGAGGAACCGCGCACCGACGAGGACCTCGTAATTCGGTGCCAGTGCACACAGCAACGAACCAACGGCAAATACCAACAGGTTTGCGCCGAGCAGGGTTCGGCGTCCGAAGCGGTCCATCAACGCCCCGGCAAGGAGTCGGCCCAAGGCAACGGCGGTGAACGTCGCTGTGTTCAGGAGCCCGATTTGGGTTCCGCCGATTCCCCACTGTTCCTTGAGAGCGGGACCGGCGATTCCGACGGTGTTCTGCTCGATCGCGTCGAAGAAGACACCGAACAGAACCATCGCGACGATGCCGATATGGGCAGAGGTGATACCGATCTTGCTGTACGACGCCTCGATCTGGTTGCTGAGACTCGTGCGCTCGATGGGTGGTTCGCCGTGCGGTTTCGTGTGTGGATCAACAGTCACCATTGCGGTGCCTTTCGTCTGTTCGAGGACGGTAAAAAGAGCCAATTGGTATACCTGAGCTGGTTCAGGAATCTATGTCCGGTTTTCGGCGAAGCGATTGCCCGGCCGTAACAATTGTGTTTCCAAGTGCGTATATCTTGTGTGTACGACCTGCAGATTGGGGTGATCACATGGATCGAGCCAGGAGTCACATGCATAGTTGGTATACCAACGACGGTGTTTCGGTGCGCTGGATATCGTGTGGGAGAACATCGACGAAAGAGGAGCCATAACCCAAGTGGGCGCACCAGAGAGACCGGAAAGCCTGTCACGTGTTGTGTTCGACGAAATCCGGGCGCGGATTCTCGACGGCCGCCTGCGCGCAGGAGAGCCGCTACCCGAACGCGACATCAGTGCAGAACTCGACGTTTCCCGGGTACCGATCCGTGAGGCGCTTCCGCTACTGGAAGCCGCCGGTTTGGTGAAGCTGTCGAAGCGCCGGCCGGCAGTGGTCACCTTTGTCACGCGAAGCGGCGTCGACGAGTTGTACGACATCCGATCGGCGCTCGAACCGCTGATCGCGAAAAAGGCGGCTGCAGCGGTGGTTCGCGGTGCGGACGCGTCGGTGCTGATGGGGGCGCTCGAACGGGCAGGCGTCGCCCTGGACGGCGGTGATCTCGACGCATTTCACTACTCGAGTGGGCAGGTACACAAGGGAATCGAAGCGCTGGCAGGTAACACGCTGTACGTGACCATCACCGAACCGTTGCGGGAACGTAGTGAGCGACTGAACGTGGCAAACATGGAACGAGATCCCGCCAAACGCCACGGCGAGCACGTCGCCCTGGTCGAAGCCATTGCCCAAGCCGACGTCGAACTAGCTGCGGCAGTTGCCTACTCGCACGTGGAATGGGGGAGGGCACGCACCTTCGAGACGCTTTCGTCGGTGCCGGGATACGATCCGAATCAGTAGCGCTGCGTCTCAGCGTTTCCAGATGTAGCGTCGTTCCGGGCGGCCCACCACTCCGTACTTCAGAGACGTAGTGGACTGCCCGCTCGCGCACAGGTGCTCGAGGTAACGGCGAGCGCTGGCCCGTGAGATGCCGACGCGTTCGGAAATATCTGTTGCCGAGGCGGGTTCGGCTTCTCCGCGCAGTGCGTCCTCGACCAACCGCAGGGTCTCGGGGCTCAAACCCTTCGGCAAGGAGGCAGCCACGACGCCTGCTACACCGAATGCTTCGTCGACGGCGGTCTGTTCGGCTTCGCCCGCACTGTCGAGGTTCGCGTAGGTCGACCGGTACCGCTCGAGGCGATCACGGAGAACGTCGAATGTGAACGGCTTCATCAGGTAATGCACAACCCCGCTGCGTAGTGCCTTCTTCACCGAGCCTGCCTCGCGCTCGCTGGTGATCACCAGAACATCAAGCTCGGGAACCAGCTCCCGGAACGGAGCGATCAGATCGAGCCCCGTCGTTCCGGGCAGGTGGACGTCGAGAAGCACCAGATCGGGAATCAATTCTCCGACCGCGGCGAGTGCAGCCTCGGCTGAGTGGGCAACACCGCACACCTCGAAACCGTCTATCCGCGAGACAAATCCGCTGTGCACACGCGCAACCATGAAGTCGTCGTCGACTACCAGAACTCGGATCATGTGCTCTCTCCGTCATTGGAATCGGTTCGGCGCAGCACTGCCGTGAAGACCGTCCACTCGAGACCCTCCGCAGCGCGCGTGCTCACGGAGACGTCACCGCCGCGCCGCCGACAGGTCAAGCGCACCAGGGCCAAACCGAACCCGTGCCCGTCACTCGATTGTCCCTTGGTACTCCACCCCTGGCTGAACACCCGCTCGCGATTATCGGGCGTGATACCGGGGCCGGCGTCCTCGACACGCACTTCGACGGAGGTACCGAGGCTGCGAATCGACAACCGAACTGTGCGTCGAGTTGCCTCCGTCATCTCGGCGACGGCATCGACGGCATTGTCGACGAGGTTTCCGACCACCGTCGCCACATCGCGCCCGAGCGCGCGTTCGAGCGTGCCCAGATCCGAATCGTCCGACAGTTCGACTGTCACGAATCCCTGTGCCGCCGCGCCGATCTTGGCAATGACAAGAGCGGCGGTGCCCACGTCGGCGATCTTGTCGGTGACCGCCGCGCTGATCTGTGCCCGGTCCATGGTCAACCCCTCGACGTAGCCGACAACTTCGTCGTATTCGCCCAACTGGATGAGGCCCGAAATGGTGTGCAGTTGATTGTCGAACTCGTGAATGTGGGCGCGCAGAGCGTCGGTGCTGGTCTTGGTGACGTCGAGTTCTTCTTCCACAGTTCGCAATTCGGTGCGATCGCGGAACGTGGTGACCGACCCGATGGTGCGGCCTTTGGACTCGATGAGCACTGTGTTGAGAACAAGGAGCCGATCGCCGACCAGAACCAACTGATCGGATTCCGTTGTCCCGGAGGTCAGAACACTCTGCAACCGATCGTCGAGCCCCAGTTCGCGGACGTATTTCCCCGCACTGCCGTAGGCGATGTCGAGAAGTTGGTGGGCGCTTTCGCTCATGAGCACCACCCGGCCCTGGGCGTCGAAAGCGATGACTCCCTCCTTGAGGCCGCGCAGCATCGCCTCGCGGTGGCGAACCAGATCCAGGATCTCGCCCGGTTCCATGTCGAGGGTCTGCCGTTTGACCCTGCGGGCCAACAGGATCGAGCCGACCGTGCCGATTACCGAAGCAACCGCAAGATACACCAGGAGGTTCGGCGCCGACTGCAGAAGCCGAGTCCAGATCGACGGATACTCGATCCCGACTATCGCACTGCCCGTGATGGAACCCTCGGTGCCGAGAATCGGAACCTGCGCTTCGACGGCCTTGCCGGACGACGTGTCGACCAACCCCGTCTCCGAGCGGCCCTGACTCTGTGGTGCGGCAGTGCCGACGTCGCCGGGACGCGTGGAGATGACAACGGTGCCGTCCCGATCGACAAGAGAGACGTAGGTGACGCCCGAGATTGCGCGCACCGAGTCGACAGAACCCTGTAGTCCCGAGCGGATACGGGTCTGCGCACCGGGGAGTAGTTCTCGCACCGCTGGATTGGCGGCAAGCGACTCGGCCGCCGAGAGTGCTCGGCGTCCCTCCTCGCGCTGGAAACTTGCCGAAGACTGCGCAAGCGAGAGTGCGGTCACACAGACCAAAACCGCGACGACTATCAATAGTTGCAGTTCGAGAAGCTGTGTCGCCAAGGTCTGTCGTCGCCGACGGAAACGGGCGCGCAGAGGTATGCGCTCGGCCTGCACGTTTCCTGAGGACATCTGCCAGACCATAGCGCGGTAGTCGGGCGGTAGGAAAGTGGCTGTTTGTGAGCACAATGAGCACAAAGCACTTTGCGTTCCCAATGGTGACTCCAGTCACAAAGTGCGCCAGTATGAAATCTGTTCACATATCGAACCAGGCAGGAAAGGACGATCATCATGAGTGCATCGACGCGGCTGAGCAGGCATATCGCCCTGCTGAGTGCCTGTGCGATGGCACTCGTGCTGGCGATCGGATGCACTCCGGTCGAGTCCTTCCTCACTGGCGGCCAGGCTGGAGGCAGTTCCGAGGAATTGCGCATCCTGGTCCCGTCAGTGGCCGGTGGCGGGTACGACCTCACTGCCCGAACCATGGTGCAAGCCCTGGCCGACGAGGGGGCCGCAACCGCCGACGTCGTCGTTCTGCCCGGATCGGGTGGCGTTGTCGGACTCAACCGGTTGGTTCTCGAACGCGGCAACCCCGACCTCCTCATGGTGATGGGGCTCGGTGTGCTCGGATCCGTGGAAATTCTGCCGTCCCAGCACGCACTTACCGATGCGACCCCGATTGCGCGGTTGATGGACGAGCCGGAAGCTGTTCTGGTTCCGGCAGATTCGCCGATCACGACCCTGGCGGGCCTGACATCGGCGTGGACCCAGGACCCGTCGTCGATCTCGATCGGCGGAGGTTCGAGCGAAGGTGGACCGGACGGGCTGTTCCGACTCCTCCTGGCGCGGGCCGTCGGCGTCGATCCATCGCTGTCCCCGGCGCGCACCTACGACGGCGGCGGTGAACTGCTTCCGGCACTGCTGACGGGGCAGGTCGATGTCGCGGCAACCGGTCTCGGTGAATACCTGGATCAGATTGCGGCAGGCACGGTTCGGGTGCTTGCGGTCAGTTCACCGCAGCGCTCGCCGGCGGTGGACGCACCCACCCTGGCTGAACTGGGCGTCGACGTCATCTTCACGAACTGGCGAGGACTCATGGCGCCGCCAGGGCTGACCGACGATCAGCGACTGCGTCTGCAGACACTGGTGACGGACTTGACGTCCAGTCCGCGATGGAACGAGCTCTCCCGCCGAAACGGCTGGAACAGTGCAGTTCTCACCGAGCCCGAGTTCTCCGAGTTCCTGCGCGATCAATCACGTTTTGTCGCTGCGACTTTGGACGCACAAAGCCTCAATTAGAAGTATCCCTCGAAGTTCCCGATTCGCGAAGACACCGGCTCGATTTGTCGTGCCTCTATCTCCTCGTTCCGTACGCAAAGGAGTTCACCATGCTCGTCACACTCGGCTTCCTCATGGTTGCGGTGTTCATGTTTCTCATCCTCACCAAACGTGCAACACCGGTGGTGGGGCTGACCCTGGTCCCCGTAGCCTTCGGGTTGCTGGCCGGGGCGGGACTCGGGATCGGCGACATGATCACGGACGGCATCAAATCGCTTGCCCCCACCGCAGCGCTGTTGTTCTTCGCGATCATCTTCTTCGGCATCATGATCGACGTCGGACTCTTCGATCCGCTCGTGAAGTTCATCCTCCGGTTGGTGCGTGACGATCCGATGCGATTGGTGGTCGGCACCGCAGTGCTGGCAATGGTGGTTTCTCTCGACGGCGACGGTTCCACGACATTCATCATCGTGACGTCCGCGATGTTGCCGCTCTACCTCAAACTCGGAGTAAGTCCCGTGGTGCTGACCGTGGTCGCGGGTCTCGCCAACGCGACGATGAACATCATCCCGTGGGGCGGTCCCACCGTCCGGGCAGCAAGCGCCTTGGGACTTTCGCCGTCCGACGTCTTTGTTCCGATGGTGCCGTCGCTGGTCGTCGGATTGATCATGGTGCTCGGGTTTTCCGTTCATCTCGGGATCATGGAGCGTCGACGCATCGGGACTTTGGTCCTCACTTCTGAACGCATCCTCGAAAAGGTCGGAAACGGAGGAACTTCCAGCGCCGGAACGCCGCGAACGGGTGGCACCGACAACACCGACGGCCTTGGCAACACCGACGACGGCGGCGACACCGGACGCTTCATCGACGGCCTCGATCCCAAGCGGGACACCTTGCGGCCGAAGCTCCTGTGGTTCAACGCTGCCTTGACGACGATCCTTCTGGTTGTCCTCGTCATGGATGTGCTGCCCATTCCGGTGCTCTTCATGATCGCGTCGTCGATCGCACTCGCGGTGAATTTCCCGGCCGTCAAGGATCAGGGTGAGGCAATTGCCCGGCACTCGGCGAGCATCGTGTCCGTTGTCGCGATGGTGTTGGCGGCGGCCGTGCTGACCGGCGTTTTCCAGGGAACCGGCATGGTCGAGGCAATGGCCGAGTGGCTCTTGCAGGTCATTCCCGACGCGATGGGCTCCCACCTGGCCGTCATCACCGGCGTCCTGAGCATTCCGCTGACGTTTTTCATGACCAACGACGCCTTCTACTTCGGTGTTCTGCCGGTGCTGTCGGAAACGGCGGCGCAGTACGGAATCGAGCCGGTGGAAATGGCCCGGGCATCGATCACCGGGCAGGCAGTCCACATGCAGAGCCCGCTGGTTCCGGCGATTCTGCTGCTCGTGACGTTAGCCGGTGTGTCCTTGGCGGATCACCACAAGAAGGTCCTGTGGCGAGCCGGCCTCATCTCGATCACGATGCTCGTGGTCGGAGTTGCGTTGGGGCAGATCCCGTTCTGAGCATGATCACCGAGCGCTATCACTGATGGAAGGGGCACCGACCTTGGTCGGTGCCCTTCTTCTTCGTCACGAAGTTGGGGCGGATGGAGAGATCAGGCTCGTCGTAGAGGCGATGGAACGTCGGAGTGAGAGAACTGGACATCGGCGGGTTCACCCAGGACCAGTCCGTCGGGCACTTGCGTCCCGCCTTCTCTTCGCGAGCGATGTGGTCGATGAATTGTTTTGCGACAGTGTGGTGGTCGACCATGATGACGCCGGACTTGCGGTAGCTGTGAATAACTGCGCGGTTCAATTCGACCAGCGCGCGGTCTTTCCACAGAGTTCGATCGGTGCTGGTGTCGAGTTCCAGATGCGCCGCCACGGTGGGAAGCATGTTGTAGCGATCGGTGTCGCTGAAGTTGCGAGCGCCCACTTCGGTACTGACGTACCAACCGCTGAACGGAGTGCACGGGTAGACGATTCCGCCGATATCGAGATTCATGTCCGAGACGGCCGGGACCGCGTGCCACTTAAGGCCCAGGTCAGCGAACCACGGGTAGTCGGGGTGCTCGATGGGTACCTCGAGAACGAGGTCGGCAGGCACGTCGAAGTATTGGAGTGGTTCGTCCGGAACCGAAATGAGCAGGGGTAGAACGTCGAACGGGGTACCGGCGCCCTTCCAGCCCATCGACGTAACCTGTTCTGTCAGTTCGACGTGCCACGGATCGCCCAGAATTGTGCCGTCCGACTGCCGGTAGCCGGCGTAGCGGATCAGTTGCGGGCTCAGGATGCGGTACTCCTGTCCGTCCTCTCGCGGAAGCGGTCCGACGGTGACGACGGACTGCAGTGCGCCGCCGTTCGTCGACACGCGCAAGTGTTCCCAGCAGGCCTCGGCGAGCGCGGCGGCGGTGACGGCATCGCGGGCGTCGAGCAGCTTGAGGGTGCGCCAATGTGCGCGTCCGACGCAGCGTGCGTGGTTGCGCCACGCGAGTTTGGCTCCGACCAGGAGTTCTTCGGGGGTGTGCGTGTACGTTCCGGTCCGGTGCAGTTCGCGGAGCGCTTCGTGCCGTCTCGACGTCGGCAGGTGGCTCAGTTCGGGGGAGTCGAAGAACTCCACGCACTCGAGTTCGCGGCGTTGAAGATCGGTTGGTACCGGAGGATGTGTTACGTGCGGAGCTGAAGGAGCGCTACCTGTTGGCAATGCATCCGGTCGAACAATATCCACGGCACGACTCCTGTTTGGCTGGTTTGGATTTCGCTGGACGTTAGCTCAACTGTCGAGCGTGTCGAAACCCTTGCTTATTTTGCACCCCCCAGCGAAAAAGGGACGGGCGTACCGAAAAAATGGACGTGACGTGTGACATATACGGCCAAACATTTACGAGTGGGACATTTGTGACATAAGCTCCCCTCGGAAAGTTTGCGGCGGGTCTGCCGCGAGACATCGGGACCAGGACAAGCAAACGGGGATAAGCGTGGATTCGCAAGCAATTTCTCTGGTCCGGTCGAGCTTCAAGTCCATCGTCGCCGAAGAAGGTGGCCCGGAGCGGCTTGCCCGGACCTTCTATTCGCTGCTGTTCGCGCGATCGCCGCAGACGCGCGAGTTCTTTCCGGCTGCAATGGACGTGCAACGTGACCGTCTGTTCACGGCGATAGCTTACGTTGTCGAACGACTCGACGAGACTGGCGAAATTCTCGAATACCTCGCGCAATTGGGCCGCGATCATCGCAAATACGGTGTAACGGACGAGCATTACCAAGCCGTCGGCAATTCGATGATCGAAGCGTTCGAGATGTTCGGTGGCGCCGAGATGTGGACCGACGAGGTCGACAGCGCCTGGCGCAACGCCTTGGCCGTCATTTCCGCCGCCATGATGGATGCGGCAAACGCACAAGACGGACCGCCCGCGTGGAGCGCCACCGTGATCGAGACGCGCACCGCGATCAAAGGAGTCGCGATCGTGCGAGTCCAACTCGATCAGCCCATGGACTACCGGCCCGGTCAATACGTCAGCGTGCAGGTTGCCGCGCGTCCCCGGATGTGGCGATATCTCTCCCCGGCCAATCCGCCGGACGGTTCGGGAATCATCGAGTTCCACATCCGCCAGGTGACCGGCGGCTGGGTCAGCCCCGCGATGGTCACCCAGACCACCGTCGGAGACACCTGGGTGATCGGATCACCGATCGGCGCCCTCGGAATTCCGGAGAACACCAAGGATCTCCTGATGATCGCGTCGGGAACCGGCGTTGCGCCGCTGCGCGCGCAGATCCTGGAACTGGTCCGCCGCGGCAACACTCGCAAGGTTCACCTGTTCTACTCCGGTACTCATCCGTGCGATCTGTACGACCTCCCACATCTGTGGGCCCTCGCCGAGCGACATCCGTGGCTCACCGTCATCCCGGTATCGGAAGACGACACCAACCCGTGGTGGCACACCGAGGCCGAACCGCTGTCGCCGATCGGTATGCAGAAGCGTCTGACCGGAAAAGTCGGCAAGGTTGTCACCTCGTTCGGAGGCTGGGCGGGATACGACATCCAACTCGTCGGCAACGAATCCGTCGTGAACAGCACCAAATTCCGGCTCCGGGCCGTCGGCATCGACGCCGCGACAGTCCGGAGTGATCCGACGTACTGACCGTCAGTAAGGGTCGAAGCTGATGACCTCGGCCGGAGTCCCCGTCGCAATCAGACGATCTCGCGTCGAACGCACCATCGCAGCCGATCCGCACACCAACACCTGATGCTCGGTGAAAGCCCCGTACGACGAGACGACGTCGGCCAGCGTTCCCTCGACCAAATGGTCCTCGCCGAAACCGATGTCGACGCCGAGTCTTTCGGCCCAGCCGTCGGGTGGGCCGGCGTCCGTGAGATCTTCGACGACGGGAATCGGTTGCAGCCACGGCAGTTCATGGGCGAGTATCCACAGCATGTCCGCCGCGTACAGGTCGCGGAGCGTGCGACCGCCGAAAAACAGGTAGACCAGAGGCGGATTCGGAGACTGCGCCAGATCGAGGATGATCGACCGCATCGGCGCCAACCCGGTTCCGCCCGCGATCATGATGACGGGCGGACCGTTCTCGTCGACGGCAAGCGAGCCGCGCGGATCGATGATCGTCCAAGTGTCGCCCGGTTGAGTGTCTTTGACTATCGCACCACTGACCCAACCGCCGGGAACGGTCTTGACGTGGAACTCGAGCTTCCCGTCCTGTGACGGTGGCAGCGCGGGAGACAGCCGACGAAGCAAACGGGGATTCTGCGGAACGCTCACATCCACGTACTGACCGGGCCGGAACGGCACGACGTCGCCGACCAGGCGGACCACGGCCAGATCCTCACGCAAGCGGTGATGTTCGACGACGGTGCTGGTCCAGGATCGTGAAGTCATGGTGTCTCCTGAAAGTCAGTAGAGCGGGTCGTGCAGGATCTGGTCGAGTGGAGTGCCGCCGGCCCGCAACGCGTAGATCGTGGTCTTGATCATCGACGGCGACCCCGAGATCTGGATCTGACGGTCCGCCCACGAACCGAACCGCGCCACGACGCGACCGATGGGTCCGGTCAGTCGCGAATGCATACCGAACGGCGGCTCGAGTGCCGGCCCACTGTGCCACCACGGATTCTCGGCTTCCTCGGACACCGGTACGACGGTCAGCCACGGATTGCTGAGCGAAATGTGCCACAGGGTCTCGAGATCGTAGAGATCACACGGGTAGCGTCCGCCGACAAAAAGATGAACACGCGGATTCTTCGCTCGCTGAGACATTTCCATCACCTGGGCGCGCAACGGTGCGATTCCGGTGCCTGAGCCGATCATGAGAACGTCGCGGTCGTCCGTGAAGTCCACCTCGAGGCCGCCGAGGGGAGTGGACATGACCCACTGATCGCCGATATTGGTCTCACTGACGATTGCCGGGCTCACCCAGCCGCCGGAGACCTTGCGGACGTGGAACTCGAGTTGACCGAAAGGGTTGGTCGGGATCGCGGGGGAGTAGTACCGCCACATTCGGGGGCGTTGGGGAATCTGCACCCCGACGTACTGACCGGCTCCGTACGGAATGGGCGGGTCGGTTTCGAGGCGCACGATCGCAAGATCGTCGAGCACCCGTTCGTGGCTGACGACGGTCCCGCCCCACAATGCCGGGGTTGTGTCGGACTCGGCGCCTTCCGCCATCGTGCTCACGACGAACTCGGCGAACTCGGACCACGCGTCGTCGAGTTCCGGTGTCCACTTGTATCGGCTGTGAGCGCTGGTTCCGTGCATCGACTTCACGGCACGCCGCAAAGCAACCCCAGCGGCCCGGTAGTGCTCGCGTTCGACACCGTAGCGACGGTGGTCGCGGCCGAGTTGATTCAGGAACTTCCGGATCCGGCGCTGCTGCGGCAAATTCTTCACGACAAATTCGATCGCGGTGACAAACCTGTGCCCCTGAGACTCCATGCCGGCCGGGAACAATGAGCGGTACAGAGGATGTTCGGCAAAGAGGGCGGTATAGAACAGAGCCGAAAAGTGGGCGCGAGAGTCGTCGTCGTCGGCCAGAGCGTCGAGGCTGGATTGCAGGCGGGCGATCACCGTCGGATCCAAACGACACCCCTTTCGCAACAGCAGCAACACTCGCCCCAATTCTAGTACGGCTGGGAAAGTTGGAATCGAACTGGCCAAAACAAACTTGAGCGGAATAGACTCAAGTTTGTCCGCGTTGAGCATATTGACACGGCCGCACCACCACCCGGAGCGGCCCACAACTTCGACTTCGACGCGCTTGTGGCGACCGGAGCCCGGCCAGAAAGGTGACAAGTGGACTCGTTCACACCAACAACCAAGACCCAGGCTGCGATGACGGCTGCACTGCAGTCGGCGTCGTCGGCGGGTAACCCCGACATTCGACCGGCACACCTGCTGGTCGCACTCCTCGACCAAACCGACGGAATCGCCGGCCCGCTGCTCAAAGCAGTAGGCGTCGATCCCACCGTCGTGCATCGCGAAGCTCAGAATCTGGTGGATCGCCTGCCGAAAACCACCGGTGCCAGCTCCACACCCCAACTCGGGCGTGAAGCACTCGCGGCGCTGACCTCCGCGCAGCACCTCGCCACCGAGATGGACGACGAGTACGTCTCCACCGAGCACGTGCTGTACGGACTTGCCGACGGTGATTCCGACGTCGCGACCCTGCTGAAGAATCACGGTGCGACACCCATCGCGCTCCGTGAGGCATTCACCACAGTTCGCGGCAGCGCGCGTGTCACCAGCCCGGAGCCGGAAGGCACTTACCAAGCGCTGGAAAAGTACTCCACCGACCTCACCGAAGCCGCACGCAGCGGCAAGCTCGACCCGGTGATCGGCCGCGACACGGAGATTCGACGCGTTGTGCAGGTGCTTTCGCGTCGTACCAAGAACAACCCCGTACTCATCGGTGAGCCCGGCGTCGGTAAGACCGCGATCGTGGAGGGCCTGGCCCAACGCATCGTCGCGGGCGACGTCCCGGAATCGCTGCGCGGAAAGACCGTCATCTCCCTGGACCTCGGGTCCATGGTGGCCGGTGCCAAGTATCGCGGTGAATTCGAGGAACGCCTCAAGGCAGTTCTCGACGACATCAAGAACAGCGCCGGACAGGTCATCACCTTCATCGACGAGCTGCACACCATCGTCGGCGCCGGAGCCACCGGCGAATCCGCGATGGACGCAGGCAACATGATCAAGCCGATGCTCGCCCGCGGTGAGCTGCGACTGGTCGGTGCCACCACGCTCGAGGAATACCGCAAGTACATCGAGAAGGACGCCGCACTCGAGCGTCGCTTCCAGCAGGTACTTGTCGGTGAGCCCTCGGTGGAGGACACCGTCGGCATCCTGCGCGGCCTCAAGGAGCGCTACGAAGTGCACCACGGCGTGCGCATCACCGACTCCGCACTGGTAGCAGCAGCTTCGCTGTCGGACCGCTACATCACGTCGCGGTTCCTGCCGGACAAGGCCATCGACCTCGTCGACGAAGCAGCATCGCGTCTGCGCATGGAGATCGACTCGCGTCCCGTCGAGATCGACGAGGTGGAACGCACAGTTCGCCGACTCGAAATCGAGGAAGTGGCACTCGAGAAGGAAACCGACGACGCCTCGAAGGCGCGGCTCGAAAAGCTGCGCCAGGAACTCGCCGACGACCGCGAAAAGCTCAGCCAGCTCAGCACTCGCTGGCAGAACGAGAAGCAGGCCATCGACTCGGTGCGCGTGCTCAAGGAACAGCTCGAATCCCTGCGAGGAGAGTCCGAACGCGCTGAGCGTGACGGCGATCTGGGCAAGGCAGCCGAGCTGCGGTACGGCCGCATCCCCGCATTGGAGAAGGAACTCGAAGCCGCAGCAGAGGCTTCCGGCGCCGCCTCCGACGGCGACGTGATGCTCAAGGAAGAGGTCGGGCCCGACGACGTCGCAGACGTGGTCGCAGCCTGGACCGGTATTCCGGCCGGTCGCATGATGGAAGGCGAAACCGAGAAGCTGCTCCGCATGGAGTCCGAACTCGGCAAGCGCGTTGTCGGACAGACTGACGCCGTCGTCGCCGTCTCGGATGCGGTTCGCCGCGCCCGTGCAGGCGTTGCCGATCCCAATCGGCCCACCGGTTCGTTCCTGTTCCTCGGCCCGACCGGCGTCGGTAAGACGGAGCTCGCCAAAGCCTTGGCGGACTTCCTCTTCGACGACGAGCGCGCGATGATCCGCATCGACATGAGCGAATACGGTGAGAAGCACTCGGTGGCCCGACTCGTCGGTGCCCCTCCGGGATACGTCGGTTACGAAGCCGGCGGCCAGCTCACCGAAGCAGTTCGGCGACGCCCGTACTCGGTGGTCCTCTTCGACGAGGTCGAGAAGGCACACCCCGACGTGTTCGACGTACTGCTCGCAGTGCTCGACGAAGGCCGACTCACCGACGGTCAAGGCCGCACGGTGGACTTCCGCAACACCATCCTGATCCTGACCTCAAACCTGGGATCCGGTGGAACGAGGGAGCAGGTCATGGACGCGGTACGTCACGCGTTCAAGCCCGAGTTCATCAACCGTCTCGACGACGTGGTCATCTTCGACTCGCTCTCCGAAGAGCAGTTGGAGCACATCGTGGACATCCAGCTCGAGCAGCTGCAGAAGCGTCTGGCTGCGCGTCGACTCACCCTCGAGGTGAACGGTGCGGCTCGGATGTGGCTCGCGGTGCGCGGCTACGACCCGCTGTACGGCGCTCGGCCTCTGCGTCGACTCGTCCAGCAGTCGATCGGCGACCAGCTCGCCAAGCTGCTCCTGGCCGGCAAGGTCCAGGACGGCGACACCGTGCACGTCGGTGTCAGCGAGGACGCGGACCAGTTGGTTCTGTCCTAACTGGTTCTGTCCTGATCCAGTAAGCGGAATGCCCCGTCGATCCACACGGATCGGCGGGGCATTCGCGTTTTCTCTACCCTGGATTTTGTCTACGCTGGACGGCTGGATCCTCGTACGGCAGATGTAGCCCGCACCCGTACGTCCGACATGAAGGTGGCCAGGAATGACCGATCAAAACGATCCGTGTAAGTCGGACCAGCCGACCGAGCATTTCGAGATACCTCAGCAGTACCAAAATCAGGGGCAGCAGCAGTACCCAGGTCAACAGCAGTATCCCTACGGTGGTGGGCCGGATCAGAACACCGAGTACTTGGGCCAGCCGAACCAGCAGGGCCAGCCGAACCAGCAGGGCCAGCCGAACCAGCAGGGCCAGCCGAACCCGACGCAGGCGTTTCCGCCGTACAACCCGCAATTCGATCCGCAGGCCCCGCCGCCCGGCGCGACGCAGGCGTACCCGACGTACGACGCGCAGCAGTACGGGCAGACGCAGCAGTACGGGCAGACACAGCAGTATCCGGTTGCGGGTGGAGGCGGCGGCGGGGTGCCGCCGGAACAACCGTTCTTGGACAGTCGGTCGCCGGATGGTGGGCCACCGGATGGTGGGAAGCGGCGCAAGCTCGGGACCTGGATCGCGGCCGGAGTTGTCGGCATCCTGGTTGCCGTAGTCGCGATCATCGGGATTTCACTGTTCGGTTCCTCGGGTGAATCGGGAACGCAGACGGCCTTCGCTCCGCCCACCAGCACTGTTGCGCCGACGACGCCAAAACCTACGACCACCGCACCTGCGCCGTCGCCGACGTCGTCGCCGCTCGACAAACTGCCTGGCGGCCTCGGTGATGTCATCGGCCAAGCCGGCGGAGCTGTCGGCACAGTCGTGTCCAACGACGGCGGCACCCTGGTCATCAACTCGATCGGTGGATCTCAGACCACCATTCTCACTACGTCCGAGACGACGTTGATCGCGTTCAATCGCTCGTCTGTCGCTGACCTGCAACCAGGTGACAACATCGTCGTCGACGGCACCGCCGTGGAGAACGGAACGATGACCGCAAAGACCATTCTCGATACATCGTTGCCGTCGTTCGGCAACTGAACCGGACTGAGGTCGCGTGGGACACACCGGGGGATTCGTCAGGGTGTTGCGGGAGGTTGTCGACGGAAGTCGCTAGGCTGGCAGTGATGACTGGAATGTGGTTCGGACTCGCATTAGTGGCACTCGCAGGCGCGGGTGCGCTTCTGTACGTCGATAGAACAAGGCGTGATCAATCCGGCCGCGTACGGCAGATTTGGGCAAAAGCGCAGGGCTACACGTACACCGGTGCCGACGATCAGCTTGCCGGCGAGTGGCACCGTGCAGCGATGGCCAAGCAGGATTATCTGACCGCCACCGACGTCGTGCGCGGTACCAGGCGGGGTGAGCAGTTCGTGCTCTTCGACCTCGAGGAAACCGCAACCATCGTGGCGGTTCGACGCGAAATCGGGTCTGACGTCGACATTGACCTACGGCTCAAATCGACGGCACCGCCCAAGGACGGCGACCTCAACCTGCTGGGCGCAATCGGCCCGCGCGTCGTGTTTGCCACCGACCTCGAAATCGCTCGACGGGTCTGTGACCAGCGCATGGTCGCGTTCACCGAATCAGTTCCGCCGGCAATCAGCATGCTGTGGAGTGAGGGTCGCTGGACTCTCGGCTCTCTTCCGGTCTCGAGCACGGGGCGCGATTGGGATGCTGCCATCGAAGCTGTCGCGCGGTTGTCCGGCATCTTGCACGTTCTCCCTCCCGTCACGGATCCGCGTGAACTCGAAGTCGACCACGACCCGAGCCGTCCTCGACCCCGCGGCGAAGGCGCTGATGCATCCCAGAACCGCGAAGCACCGCAGAACCGGGAAGCACCGCAGAACCGGGAAGCACCGCAGGCCGTTCGCAACGCACAACAGGCCCCTCGTGAGGTTCCCGAATCGCAGCGTCGTGAGGCGCCCGAATTGCCTCGTCGTGCTGCCCCGGATGCACCTCGTCGCGAGTTTCCCGCCCCGCCGACCACGCCGAAACCGAATACCGGCACCCAGCGCTCGGGAACCGTACGCCCCGTCGATTGAGCCGCGTGTAAGCCGCACGTTTGGAGCCTCGACGCACTAGCGTGGCCGGTATGTCGTCATCGAACTCGGATCGCCCTGCGCGTCCTGTAGCCCTGGTCACCGGCCCTACGTCAGGTCTGGGTGCCGGGTTTGCCAAGAAATATGCGTCGATCGGCTACGACCTGGTGCTTGTTGCACGGGACGAAGTGAGATTGCGTGATCTTGCCTCCGAACTGTCCGCGATGTTCGGGACCGAATCGGAAATTCTGGTGTCCGACCTCGCCACGGAACCTGGTCGTGACGCGGTCGCCGACCGGTTGGCCCGCGGCGTGGACGTCCTGGTCAACAACGCCGGGTTCGGTACGTCCGGTGAATTCTGGACCGCTGATCCGGCTCTTCTGCAAGCTCAACTCGACGTCAATGTCACTGCCGTTATGCGCTTGACCCGTGCGGCGTTGCCCAGCATGATCGCGTCCGCGAACGGAACCATCGTCAATGTCGCCAGTGTCGCGGGACTGCTGTCCGGGCGCGGTTCGACGTATTCGGCCAGCAAGGCCTACGTGATTTCGTTCACCGAAGGATTGTCCGGCGGGCTGGCCGGAACCGGAGTTCGAGTTCAAGCGCTGTGCCCGGGGTTCATCCGGACGGAGTTCCACGAGCGAGCTGGAATCGAGATGTCGTCGATTCCGAAGCCGATGTGGTTGAGCGTCGATCAGGTGGTTGCGACGTCGATGAAGGACCTCGGCGACAACAAGGTCATCAGCATTCCCGGCATTCAGTACAAGATCCTCACCACTGCCGGACGTCTGGTGCCCAAGGGTCTGGTTCGTAAGATGACCAACCTTGTCGGACGCGGGCGGGGTCGTACGTAACAGGTCGTACGTTGATTATTGCGACGGCGCTGTGGTCGGTAGGCTGAGCACTCATGAGCGATCGTGAAGATTTGGCTGCGCTGGTGCGCGAACTGGCAGTTGTGCACGGAAAGGTGACGTTGTCCTCGGGCAAGGAAGCCGACTACTACGTGGATCTTCGCCGCGCGACGCTTCACCACAAGGCAGGACCGTTGATCGGTTCACTGCTGCGTGAACTCGTTTCGGACTGGGATTTCGACGCCGTGGGCGGTTTGACCATGGGCGCAGACCCGGTGGCGATGGCAGTGATGCACGCTCCCGGCCGTCCGATCGACGCGTTTGTCGTCCGTAAGGCCGCCAAGGCTCACGGAATGCAGCGTCAGATCGAGGGCCCCGATGTGGTTGGCAAGCGTGTTCTGGTTGTCGAGGACACCACGACCACGGGTAACTCTCCGCTCACCGCGGTGAAGGCACTTCGTGATGCGGGCGCCATCGTGGTCGGTGTGGCGACAGTGGTGGATCGCGCGACCGGCGCCGACGCCGTTATCGGTGCAGAGGGTGTGGAGTACCGCTCGCTTCTGGGCTTGGACGATCTCAACTTGAGCTGACGCCCCGTGAGCTTTTTCCGGTAGTTCGCGCTACCGGAAAGGGCTCACAGGGCCGAAGGCCTTGCCGATGTGATCATCGATCGCAGCTCGGCCAATCCCACGGTCAGGCGTTCGATTTGCTCGGGTTCGAGGTCGGCAAAATGCGGAATCAGGGCGTCAGCGATGGCGTGTCGGCCGTCAGCTAGGGTCTTTCGTCCCACATCGGTCATTGCGACCAGTACGGCTCGGGCGTCGTCCGGATCCGGGCGTCGTTCGACCAAACCGCGCTCGCCGAGAGTGCGCATCACAGCGGTTGCCGACGGCTGTGAGCAGTGATCGATTCTGGCGAAGTCACTGATTCGCATTTCGCCGTATTCCTCGAGCAACGCCAGTGCGCGGAGCCAGGTCCGGGGGTAGCGATCGGCAGCAAGTGACGTCGCCATCTTGGTGAAGCGATGGGTGTTGCTCACCAAGTCGACCAGTAGGTCGTGCAATCTCTGTTCCTGATCGGGCACGCTCGAATCCTTCCATAAGGTAATGACTGTGTAAACGAGTCTTTGGCAACATGGTTCAAGGGAGATGTGCCACGACGGCCGATCTGACGAGATCTTCGATGGCAAGTTCTGGGGCCACGAGATCCAGACTGCGGTTTGCGGCCAAGACTGCAATTCCGTGTGTCCCCGTCCAGATCTTCAGTGCGGCCGCGTTCGGATCCGGGGCTTGGTCTGCTTCGGCCAGAGTTCGCAGTGCCTCGAAGAGTGGAAGCGATGTTGCACGGAGGTTCGAGCCGGCGCCTTCGAGTACATCGTGGCGGAACATCAGCTCGAACATCGCCGGCCGCTCCTGCGCAAAGGCGACGTATTCGATTGCGGCAGAGATCAATCGAGCTCGCGCCGGCGTGGACGCGCCGAGTGTCGGTGCGAGTCGCGCGCTCAGATCCTGTAGACCCCGTGAGGCGATCGCCGCAAGTAGGCTGTTGTGTGTCGGGAAGTAACGTCTGGGCGCTCCATGGGACACGCCTGCTCGGCGGGTTATCTCTCGCAACGTCAGGGCGGCGAGGCCGTCGGTGTCGAGAATGTCGACGCCCGTGGCGACCAGGGTGTCGCGGAGTGTGGTGGCAGACATGGAAGTCAGTGTCTACCATTCAGGTAAGTAGACAGTGTCTACTCTCACTGATCGGGGTGCTTGCGTGCTGTATCGACTGTTTAAATACGTCCTGATCGGGCCGGTGCTGTGGGTCTTCGGGCGCCCCACGATCGAGGGACACCGCAATATTCCCAGGAAGGGGCCGGTGATACTTGCCGGCAATCACCGGGCGGTTGTCGACTCGTTCTTCCTGGTTCTGAAGGTGCGCCGACGGATCACCTTTGTTGCAAAGAGCGAGTACTTCACAGGTTCCGGCATCAAGGGCGCGTTGCAGCGCTGGTTCTTCGGCGGCGCAGGTCAAGTTCCCATCGACCGCAGTGGCGCCGACGCTTCACGTGCGGCGCTGGACACTGCCGTCGGAATCCTCGAACGGGGTGGAGTGTGGGCGATCTACCCCGAGGGGACACGATCGCCGGACGGTCGTCTGCACAAAGGTAAAACGGGGGTGATCCGGGTTGCGTTGGAAACGGGTGTTCCCGTTATCCCGGTTGTTGTTCACGGCGGCGACGCGGTGAATCCGCCTGGCACCAGGATGTGGCGATTCAGCAAGGTGCACGTCAGTGTGGGCGAGCCGATCGATTTCTCCCGCTACCGAGAACTGCGGAGCCATCAGGCTGTTGTCCGCGCCGCAACTGACGAGTTGATGGCGGCACTGTGCGAGCAGTCCGGGCAGGAATACGTCGACCTGTACGGAGCTGACGTCAAATCTCGTGATTCCCACTGAATTACCCAGTACGGTCGTCTTGGACGCGTAACCAACAGCGCGCAACCAACAGGAGGACTGGGCATGGCAGGCAAGTGGGGCATCGAGCACGCGGTTTTTGCGGCGGCAACGGCGGCTACGGTGGCTGGGGCGGTGCTCGGTAATGAGCGTGTTCAACAGATTGCCAAGCCGTTGATTGCGCCGTCGCTTGCGGTCAGGGTGCTGCGCAAGCGATCCGAGACGGATACCGCCGATACTGCGCTGCTCCTGGCGGGTCTTGCTGCGGCAACGATCGGTGACGTGTTCATGATCGACCCGGACAACGATGCTCGCCTGGTGAAGGGTGCGTCTTCGTTTGCCGTCATGCAGTCGAGTTATTCGGCGCTGCTGTTGCGTCGTGGTGCCCGGCCGACGAGGGCTGCGCTCAAGCCTCGTATGAGCGGGTGGTCCACGGCTTCCGGGTTGCTGCGCGCGAAGGCTCCTGAGGTGTCGACACCGTTGACCGCGTACGGATTGCTGTTGGGAACTACCTCGACGTTGTCGGCGGATCCGGCTTTGGCGCCGGGAACCAAGACGGTGCTGGACGTGGTGGTACCGGGCCAGGAACGGCGATCCTGGCTGGGGGTGGGCGGCGTGCTGTTCACCGCGTCCGACGGTTTGATTGTGGTGCGACGCTTGCTCATTCGGGGAAAGACAGGACGCGCGGCCGCTGAAGGCGTGATTCTCGCATCGTATGCGGCAGCCCAGTTGATGCTTGTCGAGGGAATGCTTGCTCTCGGTCGTAAAAATGCCTGAGCGGAGCATCTTCGTCACCGGGGCGGCATCGGGAATCGGCCGTGAGGCAGCGTTGCTGTTTGCGCGCAAGGGTTATCGGGTTGGCGCCTATGACATCGACGTGTCCGGGTTGACGACCCTGGCCGCCGAGATCAACGGGTTCGGGGGTGCGGCGGTGACCGGCGCACTCGACGTGACGGATCCGGAGCAGTGGTCGAAACAGTTGGCCGATTTTGTGGGTGCGTCGGGCCGACTCGACATCCTGGTCAACAATGCCGGGGTTCTGTCGTCGGGGAAATTCGAGAGCATTTCCCTTGCTGCGCATCGCCGCATGGTCGATATCAACGTCACCGGCGTTCTCAATGGCACGCACACGGCGTTTCCGTATCTGCGCAGCACACCGGGTGCTCAGGTCGTGAATATGTGTTCGGCTTCGGCCATTTACGGACAGCCCGAACTGGCGACGTACGGGGCCACGAAGTTCGCGGTCCGGGGGTTGACGGAGGCACTCGACCTCGAATGGGCCGAACATGACATCCGGGTGATTGCCTTGTGGCCTCTCTTCGTTCAGACCGCCATGGTCGCCGGGATGGACACCGGGTCGACGCGATCGCTCGGAATCAAGCTCACTGCAACGGAAGTCGCGCAGGAACTCTGGGATGCGACGCGCGGCGCCGGCCGCATGCCCAAGGTTCACTATCCGGTGGGAGTGCAGGCGAAAGCGCTTCTCGCTGTGTCGCGGTTCTCGCCTGCGTGGCTGTCGAGGTTGACGAACAAACGTTTAACCGGAACGTAATCGAATTCGCGATATAGTTCGACATCGTTCGTGGGCGGGGTTGAGGGCAGAAGACATGGGTGGAGGTAGTCGCGGTGGTACGTGTTCGGGTGGGATTGCTTTGTCTGAGTGTGGGTTCGGCGATATTTCTCACCGGTTGTGGTGGTGACGCGCAGTCCGCGCCGACACCGACTGCGCAACCCACGACGGCAGTCGCGACCACGACCCAGGTGACCACGACGGTTCCGGCGCCCGTCGTCTCCACCACGGAGGTACCGGCCACAACTGTGCCGCCGACGACCACATTGACGGACGTGCACTTCGAGCGCAACGAGTCCTACTACTTCACCACTCCTGACGGGAACTTCCAGTGCGGCATCATCAGACTGCCCACCCGCATCGAAGCAGGGTGCGAGGGTACGACAACTCCGGTACCGCCGCGTCCGGAAAGTTGCATGGTGAACTGGGGCAACGGAATTCGAGTTCAAGATGAGGGTGAAGGTGCCTTTATGTGCTCGGGCGGCCCGGTATACATGTCCGGCGGGCCGGAGGCGGATCCGGTGCTTCCTCCCGGAACGCCACTGTCTAAGCTGGGCTTCACATGTACTACCACGGCGACGGATGTCTCGTGTGTCAACGAGCAGACCACACACGGATTCACCGTGGCTGCTGATTCCAACGAGGTGTTCTGATGTCCGACGTGAGCGTAGACCCGGCCGACGAGGTCGGTCCGACAGAATGGGGCGAAAATCCCAACGGTGTCGGCCCGTGGGCGGAGTTTCACGGGACGGACATCCCCACCGACGATCGTTACGATCCGGTGCTCCTGGCTGAGGGTGACCGTCGAAACGTGTTGGACGAGTACAGGTACTGGACTCGGGAGGCAATTGTCGAGGACATCGACTCGCGGCGTCATCCGATGCACGTAGCCATCGAGAATTTTGCCCACGACGCCAACATCGGCACCGTGGTGCGCACTGCCAACGCATTTGCCGCGGCGGCCGTGCACATCGTTGGCCGACGACGCTGGAACCGACGCGGCGCCATGGTCACCGATCGGTACCAGCACATCGTGCACCACGCCGATATCGGTGAGTTGGTCGAGTACGCGCGTGAGAATTCGCTCACTATTGTCGCCGTCGACAACACTCCCGGATCCGTACCGCTCGAAACCGCGAGCCTGCCGAAAGACTGCATTCTGCTGTTCGGCCAGGAAGGTCCCGGCGTGACCGAACTTGCGAAAGAGGTTGCGTCCATGACGGTATCGATTGCGCAATTCGGCTCCACCCGCAGCATCAACGCCGGCGTCGCGGCAGGTATCGCGATGCATGCCTGGGTGCGCGAACACGCGGATCTCCGTAACTCCCGCTGACCTTGTCGGAGCCTGTTAGCTGAGTAGGCGCTAGCGCCGCGGGCTCCGAGGGGACAGGATATGTCTTATGCAGCAAGTGTGGGCGGAACGCGCAGATGCGGCCGAAGGGGCCATTGTCAGTCGGCATCTGCGCCGGTTGTGGGGAATGCCGAGAACAGCGTTGGGTGTCGTGGCGTGGCCGGCAGTGCGCCGCGAGCGCATGTTTCGCCCGTGGCATTACTGGTGGCAAGCGCATCTGCTCGACACCGCCGTCGACGCGCTCGAACGTGACCCGACGCCCAAGCGTCGTCGCCGGATTGCCAAGGTTGCCCGCAGCGTCCGGGTCCGAAACGTCAGTGCCTGGACCAACAGTTACTACGACGACATGGCGTGGCTGGGGTTGTCGCTCGAACGCGCCCAGCGACTGTTTGCACTGGACCATCGGAGCGCCGTACAAGCGCTCGAATCTCAGCTCTTCGACTCGTGGTCGCCGGAGGACGGTGGCGGAATTCCCTGGTGCAAGGGCTCCGATTTCTACAACACCCCGGCCAACGGTCCGGCCGGGATCATGCTCGCGCGGACCGGCAAACTGTGGCGAGCTCAGGCGCACGCCGACTGGATCGAGGAGACCCTGCGTGATCCCGAGTCCGGCCTGATCTTCGACGGTATCCGCCGCGACGGCACACTCGAGCGGGCGGTCTACTCGTATTGCCAAGGTGTAACTCTCGGCCTCGAGACGGAGCTGGCGACGCGGTTGGGTGAACCTCGGCACCGCGAGCGGGTTCACGCTCTGGTGAACGCGGTGTACGACGGTTTGACCGATCGCGGCGTCATCATCGGGGGCGGCGGGGGTGACGGTGGCCTGTTCAATGCGATCCTGGCGCGGTATCTGGCGTTTGTCGTGGTCAACCTGACGTGGGAGAGCAACGAGGATATTCGGGCGAAGGAGATCGCCGCGCAGATCGTGTTGGCGTCGGCGGAAGCCGCGTGGAAGAACCGCCTTGAGGTGGAGGGGTTGCCGCTGTTCGGTCACGACTGGACCCGTGACGCCACGCTGCCGAGGCTCTCCGGCGAGCTGGCGACATTCGAGGGAGGCACGGTGCGCTCGTCGAGTGTCCCGGAACGTGACCTGTCTGTGCAGGTGGGCGGTTGGATGCTGATGGAAGCGGCCTACGTCGTATCAGCGGCAGGGTATCCGCGTGCGCGTCAATAGATAACGATAACGGTTATCATTAGTGAATGAATCGGCTACCGGTAACAGTGCTGTCCGGATTTCTCGGCGCGGGCAAGACCACTCTGCTCAATCACATCCTCGCCAACCGCGGCGGTCGACGCGTCGCGGTCATCGTCAACGACATGAGTGAGATCAACATCGACGCGGCCCTCGTCGCGGGTCAAGGGCACTTCGACCGCACCGAGGAGAAGTTGGTCGAGCTGACCAACGGTTGTATCTGCTGCACGCTGCGCGAAGATCTGATCGACACCGTCGGGGCGCTGGCTCGGGAGGGACGGTTCGATCAGTTGGTTGTCGAATCGACCGGGATCTCGGAGCCGATGCCCGTCGCCGCCACCTTCGACTGGGAGTTCGAGGACGGATTCAGCCTCGGTTCGTTGGCGAAGCTCGACACGATGGTGACGGTGGTTGACGCCTCCACGTTCCTGAGCGAACTTGCCAAGGGGGAGCGCCTCGACGAGCGAAACCTCGAAGCGGGGGAGGGCGACGGGCGCAGTATTTCCGACCTCCTCGTAGACCAGGTGGAGTTCGCCGACGTCATTCTGCTCAACAAGACCGACCTGGTCAGTGACCGGGCAGCGGGCACAGTCGAGGCAACTCTGCGTCGGCTGAACCCGGGCGCCCAGGTGATCCGGACGGACCACGGAGAAGTTGATCTTGCTCGGGTGCTGGAAACTGGTCTCTACAACCCGGAACTGGCTGCGCAGGTTCCCGGTTGGGACGAGGAACTGGCCGGCGGACACACCCCTGAAACCGAGGAATACGGAATCCGTAGTGTCACGTACCGAGCGTCGCGGCCGTTTCATCCGCTCAGGCTCGAGCAGGCGCTCGATCAATTCACCGGACTGTTGCGCAGTAAGGGATTCTGCTGGATCGCCAGTCGGCCCGAGTACGCCGCGATCTGGTCGCAGGCCGGCCCCAACCTTGTCATCGAACCCGCGCAATTGTGGTCGTCTGCCGATGAGGAGCCAAGTCAGGAAATCGTGTTCATCGGTGTGAAACTCGACCTTGCGGAGCCTGCCCGGATCCTCGATCCAGCGCTCCTGACCGACGACGAACTGCGGGCGGGACCAAGGACCTGGATCGGTTACGAAGACCGGCTACCGATCTGGGAATGATGATGTGGGAATGATGGCGTGGGAATGATGGAAGTGGGAATGACGCCGCCGAAACGAATCAGGTCTCAGTCGAGAACTTCTTCGACCTCGACGTCCTCGGCGGGGCGTGCCATTTCCTTGCGGTACTGCCAGATGCCGAGACCGGTGCCGACGACAAGGCTGACGGTCATCACGATCAGGACACCGGGGAGCAGCCACGGCACACGATCGAGGAACGAGCCGCCGTAGAAGCCGATGAGCAGCAGTACCGGCGCCCAGATGATCGCGCCGATGGTGCTGGCCACGGTGTACCGCGTGTGGTTCATCTTGGCTGCGCCAGCGACCATGGGGCACAGGGTGCGTACCCAGGGGATCCACCGGGCGATCAGGACAGCCCAGAAGCCGTGTTTCTCCAACAGGATGTTGACCCGGTGCAGGTTCTTCTCGGTGAAGTACTTGCCACCTTTGCGGGCCTTGATGTGATTGCCCGTGCGGTGACCTATGACGTACCCGACTTGATTACCGGCAATGGCGGCAATCATGGCACCCACCGAGAGAGCCCACACGTGTCCGGCGCCGGATTCGTGACCGGCCAGCACAATTCCCGCGGTGATGAGTAGAGAATCGCCGGGAAGGAACAACCCCAGAATGATCGCGCATTCGATGAACACGAATGTCACGACGATGATCCACACCAGTGCAGGACCGGCGGTTTCGAGGGGACCGAAACTGCCGGACGCGATCGTCATAGTGGTCAGTTTCTCGCCTCGGTTCGGGTGATCAGTGAGTCGGTTCCTCGGTCACGGGTTCCGAATTGTCCGTAGTTGAAGTATTCGCCGTCTCGCCGCGTCGTGACGCGAGAAGGCGCTTTCCGATTTCGAAAACGATCGGCAGGACAGACACCAGGACGATCAAGATGAAGATGTAGTCGACATTGTCTCGGATGAATTCGATCTGGCCCAGGAGGTAGCCGAGCATCGTAACGCCGGCACCCCACAGAATGCCGCCGACGATGTTGTACGTGAGGAAGAGCGAGTACTTCATCTTCGAAGCGCCGGCGACAACCGGTGCGAAGGTACGCACGATCGGCACGAAGCGGGCCAGGATGATGGTGATCGGGCCGTGCTTTTCGAAGAACGCGTGTGACTCGTCGATGTACTTCTTCTTGAAGAACTTCGCGTCGTCGTTCTTGAACAGGGCGGTTCCACCCTTGGCGCCGATGTAGAAACCAACCTGGTCACCCAGGATCGCGGCAATCGGAATGGTCACCAACAGCACCCACAACGGCGCGAACGGCTCGATCTCGGTGGACTTGGACGCCGCGATCAACCCTGCGGTGAAGAGGAGGGAATCGCCAGGCAGAAGGGGAAACAGCAGGCCGGATTCGATGAAGACCACCAGAAGCAATCCCACCAGAACCCACGTTCCGAAGGAGTTCAAGAGGTTCACGGGATCGAGGAAGCCGGGCAGCAAGGCCAGGTTCGTCACGGATTCAGTTGCTGCCTGCACATTCACGGAGGCCAGACTACCGGCAGCATCTGAGTGTTTCCCACCGCTGCAGGTCACCGCGTCGTCCACGTCACGGCGAGACCGCAAAGAGACGTGGCGACCACGACTTGCCATACTGCTAGGACCACACGAAGCGCTTTTACATCGTCGAGCGCTCCGAACGACACGTAAATGGAGGACTCCCGCCGTGCCTATCGCAACTCCCGAGGTCTATGCCGAGATGCTTGGTCGGGCCAAGGAGCATTCCTTTGCCTTCCCCGCTATCAACTGTGTCGGCTCCGAATCCATCAACGCAGCCATCAAGGGCTTTGCGGACGCCGGCAGTGACGGCATCATCCAGTTCTCGACCGGCGGTGCCGAGTTCGGTTCCGGTCTGGGCATCAAGGACATGGTTACCGGTGCTGTTGCACTCGCCGAGTTCGCTCACGTGATCGCCGCCAAGTACGACGTCACCATTGCGCTGCACACCGACCACTGCCCGAAGGACAAGCTGGACACGTTTGTGCGTCCGCTGCTCGCCATCTCGCAGGAACGCGTCAGCGCCGGCCGTAACCCGCTCTTCCAGTCCCACATGTGGGACGGTTCGGCTGTCCCGATCGACGAGAACCTGGCGATCGCCAAGGAACTGCTTGCACTGTCGAAGGCTGCGAACATCATCCTCGAGGTCGAGATCGGTGTTGTCGGCGGCGAAGAAGACGGCGTCGAAGCCGAGATCAACGACAAGCTGTACACGTCGAAGGAAGACTTCGAGAAGACGGTCGACGCTCTGGGCGTCGGCGAGCAGGGTAAGTACCTCCTCGCTGCCACCTTCGGCAACGTGCACGGTGTGTACAAGCCGGGCAACGTCAAGCTCAAGCCCGAGGTTCTCGACGAGGGTCAGCGCGTTGCCGCAGCGAAGCTCGGTCTTGCTGCCGGTTCGCAGCCGTTCGACTTCGTGTTCCACGGTGGATCGGGCTCGCTGAAGTCCGAGATCGAGGATTCGCTGAACTTCGGCGTCGTCAAGATGAACGTCGACACCGACACGCAGTACGCGTTCTCCCGTCCGATCGCCGGGCACTTCTTCACCAACTACGACGGCGTCCTCAAGGTCGACGGCGAGGTCGGAAACAAGAAGGCCTACGACCCGCGTAGCTACCTCAAGAAGGCCGAAGCAGGCATGACTGCTCGTGTCATCGAGGCATGCAACGACCTGAAGTCGGCCGGCCGCTCGGTGTCCGGAAGCTAAGCAGCACGCTCGAAAACTGGGCGCGCCCACGAAGTGACGACTTCGTGGGCGCGCCCAGCTTGTTTAAGCGTTCCAGTGTTCAAGCGTTCGAGTGTTTAACCGGTCTGACTCGGGTCGCACACCTTCCAGGTTCCGTCCTGACGTTCCAGGTCGAAGGTTCGCCACGAGCGTTCCCCGGTGGCCGGGATGCTCGCCTCGACCTGGGCGATAGCCGTGTCGTCGGTGATCCGGACGGCGTCGACGGCACTGACCTGGGGAATCGTCTTCTGCGTTACCGCATTCTGGTGGACCTGGGCGAAGGCATCGTCCGGGACGGACTGGTAGTAGTCGGCCAGAGAGCCGCACGTAGCGGTGCGCAGAGCGGCAATGTCGCCGGACGCGAGAGCGTCGACGTAGGTGCTGATCGCCGTCTGGACCTGAGCTTCGGGGGAGTTGCTCCCGCTGCTGCTCTCGGACGAGACGTACAGTGCGACACCGATTACGGCCACGATGGCGACAGCTGCTGCTCCGGCCGCGATGTACCAACCCTTGCCGCCGCGCTTCGTCGGCTCCGGCTCCGCCGGCTCGATTCGAGTGGGAAGAGGCTGATGCGGCGGAATTCCCGCTGCTACTCCGACGCGTTGCGGTGCGGCCCGGACCGGCTGCTGCTTGGGCTGTGACATGGCCTGCTGCGGCATGGGCTGTGGCGTTCTGGGAATGGCTACTGTTGCGGGCTCAGGCGACGGCTGTGCCTTGGGCATCGCGACGGTAGCGGGTTCGGTCGGCGTCGAGCTTTCCGGCGTTCTCTTTGTCGAGTTGTCGTCGTTCGAGTCCGGCACCGGTCATCCTTCGGTCTGGGGCAATTGGCGTCCTCAGCGTAACGATCGGTCGAATCCGGCCGTAACGGCGACCACGGGTGAGGCGGCCGGGTGCCCACGGACGGGAGCGGGCACAATAAGCCCATGACCCAATTCGGTGACCTGCTCGGACCCAAGCCCACTTTGCTTCCCGGCGACGACGACGCGGAATCAGCCCTGCTCAACCATGCTGATCCGGCTCAGGTTGCGGCCGATCATCCCACTGCGTCCATCGCGTGGGCTTATCTGGCCGAGGCCGCATTCGAGAGTGGTGCGACCATCACCGCGTATGCCTACGCGCGTACCGGCTACCACCGTGGACTCGATCAGCTTCGTCGCAATGGCTGGAAGGGCTTCGGGCCCGTCCCGTACAGCCACGAGCCCAATCGCGGTTTCCTCCGTTGTGTAGCGGTGCTGGCCAAGGCCGCGCAGTCGATCGGTGAAGCAGACGAGTACGCCCGTTGCCTGGATCTGCTCGAGGATTGCGACCCCAACGCTGCCGAAGCGCTTGGCCTCGGTTAGCAGTTTCCGTCCGAGCGCGTCGAGCATCAAGGATCGCGCTCGTAAGTCGGTGCGCCGGCTCAGGACGTCGGCGCTACCGATTCTTCAATGTGCACTGGCTGCCGGATTGGCGTGGTGGGTTGCCACCACGGTGATCGGGCATCATTCGCCCTTCTTCGCGCCTATTGCCGCTGTTGTGTCTCTCGGCTTGTCGTTGGGCGCTCGGCTGCGTCGCTCGTTCGAGTTGGTGGCCGGCGTGACGGTCGGCATCGGTATCGGCGATCTGATCATTTCCGGTATCGGCAGCGGCCCGTGGCAGATCTGCCTCGTGGTGGTGCTGGCGATGTCGGTGGCAGTGCTGCTGAACAGTGGCCCCATCTTCTCGATGCAGGCCGGAAATTCCGCTGTACTGGTGGCGACGTTGATCCCGCCAGGGGGCACCGGCGGAATCGATCGCATGATCGACGCGTTGGTCGGCGGTTTGGTGGGCATCGCGGTGGTTGCGATCATCCCCACCCATCCCGTGCGACGCGCTCGCAAGGACGCTGCGGCGATTCTCACGACGTCGTCGGAGGTATTGGCGTTGGTGGCCGACGGATTGCGGGCCAACGATCCCGAGCCGATCGTGAAGGCCCTGCGTAAGGCCCGCGCGACGCAGTCGGCAATCGACGGTTTGCGCTCCAATCTCAAAGGTGGGCAGGAGATCAGTAGGATCTCGCCGCTGTACTGGAACACCCGCCCACGGCTCGAACGACTCATGGCGACGGCTGATCCGATCGACAATGCGATGCGCAACATTCGAGTTCTGTCGCGGCGTTCGTTGACGTTGGTCCGGGACGACGAAATTCTCGATCCGCGTTTGGTGACGCAGGTGGAGAAGTTGTCGAAGGCCGTCGAGGTCTTGCGGGAAATGATCCTCGCGGAACCGGGCGAGCAGCCTGATCAGGCTGAGGCCGCCCGGGTGCTGCGTTCGGTCGCGAAGGAACTGAAGCCGGCAATTGTCGAGACCGCCGGTCTGTCGGCGACAGTGGTGTTCGCGCAGATCCGATCGTTGGTCGTCGACCTTCTTCAGGTGGCGGGGATGAAGCGTATTTCGGCAATCGCCACGTTGCCGCCGACTGTGGAGAAGCCCGCGTACCAGCCCGAACACTGACGTGCGTGCCACTCACTGAGCATCCCATTGTATATATGCGAATGTATGCATATGATCGGGAGAACTCAGGAGGTAAGCGGTCACATGGGGTCAGGGCACGGTCATTCTCACGGTCATTCGGCGGCAGATTCGGTCGGAGTAGGTCCGAGTCCGACGCGCATCCGGAAGATGGTGATCGCACTCGCGATCCTGGTTGCCTTCCTCGTTCTCGAGGCGACCGTCGGATTGCTCATCGGCTCACTCGCTCTGCTCGCCGACGCCGGCCACATGCTCACCGATGTTGTGGGCATGGCCATGGGGTTGACAGCGCTTCTGCTTGCCAAGAAGGGGAGTACCACCGCTGCACGGACTTTCGGCTGGCATCGCGCCGAAGTTCTCACGGCCATGGCCAATGCCGCGATGCTTCTGGCTGTCGCGGCGTGGGTGATGTACGAGGCCATCGGCCGCATCGGTGACGAACCTGAGATTCCCGGCGGCGCCCTCATCATCACGGCCGCCGCAGGTCTGCTTGCCAACATCGTGGTCATGCTCATGTTGCGCGGCGACTCCAAAGACAGCCTCGCAGTGCGCGGCGCCTACCTCGAAGTGCTCGCGGATGCTGTTGGCAGCGTTGGTGTTCTGATCGCCGGCGCCGTGGTCCTTCTGTTCGGCTGGACGTGGGCAGACGTCGTTGTCGGTGTGCTCATCTCGCTGTGGGTGGTGCCCCGCGCACTCAAGTTGGCGGCCGCGTCGCTGCGTATTCTGACGCAGGCGTCGCCGGCCGATGTCGATGTCGAATCCGTCGAAGCCGATTTGGCTGCGCTACCCAATGTCAAGGGCGTCCACGATCTGCATATCTGGACCCTGACGACGGGAATGGACGTTGCGACAGTGCATTTGACCAGCGACGCCGATTCGTCGCATGTGCTCGAATCCGCCCGCGCCATCTTGGAAAGTCACGGGCTTTCACATGCGACGGTGCAGGTGGAATCCTGCGCCAACGGAGAGCATTGCGAGAAGAACGTCACTTGGTGAAGCGGGCGATCTCCTTGCCGGGCTTCCAGAGATCGACGTACATATGCTCGTCGTCGACGGTCGTGTGCACCACCTCCGTGATGTCGAGGATAAAGAGGTGCAGGGGTTTCGGAACCTCGTAGGTGTAGCTGGCCAGCACAGTCTCGAACTCCTCGCCGGACACCTCGCGGGCGATTCCGGCGATCTTCGCGTCGCCGCCTTCCATCGTGTGCTCGCCGGGATTGCTGTGGAGGGCGTAGCGCCCATCGCGGAAGAGGTCCTTCGCTTTGAGGGCGCCGAACATCGAGCCGAGAACCAGGCGCCCGTCGAGCATTTCCACTTCGGTGCCGCTGACCCGTGGTGAACCGTCCTTGCGCAGCGTTGCGAGGACGTGATGCTTGTGGGCTGTGAATCGCGCTTCTACGGCTGTGGCTAGGGCGGGAACTTCTTCGGAGAACTGCTTCCAAGTGACCATGACGGTCATTCTGCACCCCTATTCCTGACAACTTCTGTCAGTGATTCTGGGTAATGTTCGATCCATGAGATCCGCGCGCCTGCTTCAGCTCATGCTGCGCCTGCAGGGCAGTCGAGGCGTCGTCGCCGAGCAGTTGGCCGGTGAGTTCGGGGTGTCGGTACGGACGATCTACCGAGACGTTGCCTCGCTGTCTGCTGCCGGTGTGCCGATCTGGACCGAAAGCGGGCCGGGCGGGGGTATCCGCTTGCTCGACGGGTGGCAGTCCAAGCTCTCGGGAATGACGGACGACGAGACCTCGGCGCTGATGTTGCTGGGCGTGCCCTCCATCGCGGCCGATCTGGGCCGGACGGATTCCGCGGAAGCGGCGGCGGCAAAACTACTGAGCACGATGCCACCGAGCCTTCAGAAAGGTGCGCGGTTGTGGCAGGACCGCATTCTTGTGGACGTGCCCGGATGGTTCGGCGGCAGCGACGACATCGCGGCGCTGCCCACTCTTGCGTCGGCGGTGCTGGATTCACGCCGACTACGTTTCACCTATCGTGACAAGGAACGGACAGTCGATCCGCTCGGTCTCGTGATCAAGGCCGGGGTCTGGTATTTGGTGGCACACCTGGGGAGCCGAACTCTGTCGTTTCGGGTCGGCCGAATCACCGGCCCCGTGGTGTGTGACGACGTAGCCGTTCGGCCTGTGGATTTCGATTTGGCAGCGTGGTGGGCGGCGTCCATGGCTGAGTTCGACCGTTCACTGCTGCGCTTTGACTGCCGGATTCGGTTGTCGCCCAACGGGTGGCGCCGGCTCCCCGACGTGGTGGGAGTCGAGGCGTCGCGGGTGACGCCAGGCCCGCCTGACGACGCCGGGTGGATGGACGTCGAACTGCGATTGGAAAGCTCTGATGTCGCGCTGTCCCAGTTGATCGGATTGGGCGCGGATGTCGAAGTGCTGGAACCGTTGTCGCTGCGCGGCGCGGTGTTCGAGGTTGCGCAGCAGATGGTGCGGCGCCACCAGCGCCGTGGACGGTGAATCACTCGGGCATGGGCTGGACTGCCGAGGCTCGGTAGATGATGCCGAAGCCGCGGATCTTGCGGTAGATCGTGGCTCGAGACATGCCCAAAGCCTGTGCGGCAGCTGTCTTGTCGCCGGAGTGGAGCGCAAGCGCGTCCACTATCGCATCGCGTTCGAGGGACTGCAGCTGCGTCAGGTTCCGGCGGGTGGTCGCTCGGCATTCCGAGGGCAAGGCGTCTGGTTCCACGACGCCGGAGCGACGGCGGCGATGAATCTCGTAGAGGACGCTACGCAGGTGCGCGACGTTCCCGCGCCAGGCCAGCCGGCTGAGTTGGTTCAACGACGCGGCAGAGAGTGTGAGGTCGGGGGCGCCGAGCGTCCGTAGTAACGCCGGGACCAGTTCTGGGATGTCTTCGAGGTGGTAGCGCAGGGGCGGCACACTGATCGACTTCGGAAAGAGCCGCAGCAGTGCGGATGTGGCGCTGGGCTCTTGCGGATACATCGTCAGCGCCACCCAGGGCTCGCGGGGGAGTGAGCCCTGTTCGACTTCTTGCAGTAGTTGGCTCAGCTCGTCGAGATCGTTGTCGCTCAATGTGTGTGCGTGGAGAACCGCCAGGTCCGATCCGCCGGCCAATTCGGTTGCGGCATGCGCGAGCAGATCTTCCCCGCCGAGTGTGGACGCGTCGAGTACCGCGAGATGGTGTGTGCCCGAAACGTGTTCGTGTGCTGCCTGAATCAGCGTCGTCTTGCCGACGCCGGGTTCGCCCTCGAGCACAAGCCATTCTCGCCGTCGGCAACTCTCGACGACACCGTGAACCGTGCGTCGCCACACGGCACTGTTACCGGTCACGGCGCGCAGGATCGGAGTGGTCACCACCGGCGCGGTACGGGTCGCAAGTTGTTCCGTGATCCGCACGATGCCGCCCGCCAACTTGTCGCCCACAAACGTCGGCTGGTACGACAACCGAGCGGTGGCTCCGCTCGGCAGGTCGGTGAGCATCGTGAAGGACTTGGCCTGCCCACGAGCGTCACGGATGCGGTCGATGATCGCTGCCTGATCGTGTGAGTCGAACTGCTGTTGTGTCAGCGCGTTGATCATCAGGACTTCGTCGCCGAGTGCGATCACCGGCTGGCCGGTATGACTGACCGCGTGGTAGTCGCTCAGCACGGCGAGGTCGTGCTCGTTGGCGTCGTCGAGAATGCGTTCCTTGATGCGCGCGGCTGCGAGTTTGGCAAACGAGAGCAGCAGTGCGTTCATGTGTTCCGACTTGGTGGTCAGGTCGACGACGCCCAGGACCGCTCCGGTGAGGGGGTGGGTCACAAGCGCGCCGGCGCAGGAGAACGAGCGGAGAAGGCCACTGAAATGTTCGCTTCCGTCGATGACGACCGGAGCGCCGACTTCGAGAGCGGTGCCGATTCCGTTGGTTCCGACTTGTGATTCCGCGTACCGAAACCCGGGGGCGAGGTCGACGCGGTCGAGAGCGGCAAGCAGACCGCGGTCACCGCCGTGGCGGCTGAGCACGGTACCCGAGGCGTCGGTGAGAATCAGGGACACCGGTTCGTTGTCGATCTCGGCCGACAGAGCAGATAAAACGGGATACGCGGCGCGGGTGAGAACGGTGTCGACCGGAACCTGCTCGACATAGTCAGCCGTCGGTTCGTCCGTCTCGCCGAGTGCGTCTCGCGAGCGCGACCATGAAACGCGAAGCCAGTGGCGCAGTTCGAGCTCGGCAGGGTCAGCGGAATCGATCGAAGGAAAGTGCGGGGGCACAGCTACTTTCGAGGTCCCGAGATTGTGGGCCATCGTCGATCTCCTGGGGTTGGCTTTGCGTGCGTTATGCGTGCTGTTTCTTGGCTGGGTCAGCGTAAAAAGCGATATGTGTGACGTCAATCTCAAACTGAGACGATTGAGATGTGCACCACAGGGTTGAGTGAATTACACAACGTCCCCCCAAGCCGGCACAAGGCCGGCACTCGATCTAGGAGGCGCACATTGAGTAAGCAGAGTCTGACAAAGGCCCACGCGAAGATCAGCGAGTTGACCTGGGATCCGACATTCGCAACCCCGGCTACCCGATTCGGCACCGACTACACGTTCGAGAAGGCTCCGAAGAAGGACCCTCTCAAGCAGATCATGCGGTCATACTTCCCGATGGAGGAAGAGAAGGACAACAGGGTCTACGGCGCCATGGACGGCGCGATCCGCGGCAACATGTTCCGCCAGGTCCAGCAGCGCTGGATGGAGTGGCAGAAGCTGTTCCTGTCGATCATTCCGTTCCCGGAGATCTCCGCGGCCAGGGCGATGCCGATGGCCATCGACGCCGTCCCGAACCCGGAAATTCACAACGGCCTGGCAGTGCAGATGATCGACGAGGTACGACACTCGACGATTCAGATGAATCTCAAGAAGCTCTACATGAACAACTACATCGACCCGGCCGGGTTCGACATGACGGAGAAGGCGTTCGCGAACAACTACGCGGGCACCATCGGCCGGCAGTTCGGTGAAGGTTTCATCACCGGCGACGCGATCACGGCGGCCAATATCTACCTGACGGTCGTTGCGGAGACGGCGTTCACGAACACCCTGTTCGTGGCCATGCCAGACGAAGCAGCGGCAAACGGTGATTACCTGCTGCCCACTGTGTTTCACTCGGTGCAGTCCGACGAGTCGCGGCACATCTCCAACGGCTATTCGATTCTGTTGATGGCCTTGGCCGACGAACGTAACCGTCCGCTGCTCGAGCGGGATCTGCGCTACGCGTGGTGGAACAACCACTGTGTGGTGGATGCTGCGATCGGCACGTTCATCGAATACGGCACCAAGGATCGGCGCAAGGACAGGGAGAGTTACGCCGAGATGTGGCGTCGGTGGATCTACGACGACTACTACCGCAGCTACCTGATTCCGCTGGAGAAGTACGGCCTGACCATCCCGCACGATCTGGTCGAGGAAGCCTGGAATCGCATCACCAACAAGGGATATGTGCACGAGGTTGCGCGTTTCTTCGCAACCGGATGGCCGGTCAACTACTGGCGGATCGACACGATGACCGACAAGGACTTCGAGTGGTTCGAGCACAAGTATCCCGGTTGGTACTCGAAGTACGGCAAGTGGTGGGAGGAGTACAACCGCCTCGCCTACCCGGGCCGGAACAAGCCGATTGCCTTCGAGGAAGTGGGATACCAGTATCCGCACCGGTGCTGGACCTGCATGGTGCCTGCTCTCATTCGTGAAGACATGGTCGTGGAGAAGGTCGACAACCAGTGGCGGACCTACTGCTCGGAAACGTGCTACTGGACCGATGCGGTGGCCTTCCGCGAGGAATATCAGGGCAGGCCGACGCCGAACATGGGCCGGCTCACCGGATTTCGTGAGTGGGAAACCTTGCACCACGACAAGGATCTCGCGGACATCGTCAAGGATCTCGGCTATGTCCGAGACGACGGGAAGACTCTGGTCGGCCAGCCGCACCTGCACTTGGACGACCCGAAGAAGCTGTGGACTCTCGACGACGTTCGTGGCAACACGTTCATGAGCCCGAATGTGCTCTTGAACCAGATGTCCGACGCCGAACGCATCGCCCATATCGCGGAATACCGCGCCGGGGCGACTCCGGCCTGAGCGCCGTATCCAGTTTCGTCAGGTGGCGCGTGGCACCATTCCGCGCCACCTGACGCAACCATCACTCGATCAGCCCAGGAGACACCCGTGGCCGACATTCACCGGATCAACTTCGAGCCCGTAGATATCGAGATGGAAGTAGGCGAGGACGAGAACATCCTCGATGCAGCCTTCCGGCAGGGCATTCATCTGATGCACGGCTGCCGCGAAGGGCGATGCTCGGCGTGCAAGTCCTACCTTCTCGACGGCGAGATTCAGATGGAGAACTACTCGACCTTCGCCTGCAACGACGCAGAGGAAGAGGAGGGATACGTATTGCTTTGCCGGTCGTACGCATACAGCGATTGCACGATCGAGTTGCTCAACTTCGACGAAGACGAACTCCTCGGAGGTATACCTATCCAGACGGTGCGCACCGAAGTGGTTGCACTGGAGCCGATGACACCGGACATCGTGTCGCTGCGCCTGCGGGCCGTCGAACCCGAGATTTTCGAATTCAAACCGGGGCAGTATGCCGACCTGCATCTCCCGGACGGCGACGAACACCGCTCGTTCTCCATGGCGACAACACAATCGACGCCAGGTCAGGTGGAGTTTCTGATCAAGAAGTACCCCGGGGGAAAGTTCGCCGGCTTGTTGGACAGCACGATGAAGGTCGGTGACCCGCTGTCCTTGACCGGACCGTACGGGTCCTTCACGATCAAGGACGGACACGTGCTTCCGATCGTGTGCATCGGTGGTGGGGCCGGGATGGCGCCCATTCTCTCGCTGCTACGCCACCTGAGTGAGAGTGCCAATACCCGGCCGGTGCACTTCTACTACGGGGCTCGAACGGCTCGAGACCTGTTCTACCTGAACGAAATCCTCGAACTCGGAACACATTTGAAGGACTTCAGGTTTGTGGCGTGCCTTTCGGAAGTTGTGGACCAGTCCCTGCCCGGTTCGGAGTTGCCGGATTCCGTGACCGTTGAAGAGGGCAACGTCACCGACGTCGTCGATCGCAGTGAAAGCGAGTTGGGCAAGTCCGAGGTCTATCTGTGCGGGCCGCCGCCCATGGTTGATGCCGCCCTTGCATTACTCGACGCCAATGGGGTTCCGAAAGACCAAGTCTTCTACGACAAGTTCACCAGCCCGGCTTTCGATTGACCACAGCCACCGAAAGGAACTGAAACGACATGACCGTCACCAGCGGGACCAAGCAACGGAGCTTTCCCTCGATCGAGTTCACGGATTCCGAGGCAGGTGCGCTCGAGTTCCCGAGTTCGAAGAGCAGAACGTACAACTACTACACGCCGGCTAAACGACGGGCAACGATGTACGAGGACGTCACCGTCGACGTGCAACCGGACCCCGAGCGGCATTTGTCTCAGGGCTGGATCTACGGCTTCGGCGACGGTCCGGGCGGATACCCGAAGGAATGGACGGCCGCGACGTCGTCGAACTGGCACGCATTTCTGGACCCGAACGAGGAATGGGATCAGACGATCTTCCGGAACAACTCCAAGGTTGTGCACCAGGTGGAGCTGTGTCTGTCCAACGCCAAGCGGGCCAGGGTGTACGAGAGCTGGAATGCGCCGTGGCTCAAGTTCATCGAGCGCAATCTGGGTGCATGGATGCACGCGGAGAACGGTTTGGCGTTGCATGTGTTCACTGCCGTTCAGCGGTCCGGACCGACAAACATGATCAACACCGCCGTCGCGGTCAATGCGGTCCACAAGATGCGATTCGCGCAGGATCTTGCGCTGTTCAATCTCGACCTGTCCGAAGCGGTCGACACGTTCGACGGGGGAGCGCACAAAGACGTGTGGCAGTCAGCGCCGGAATGGCAGCCCACCCGTGAGGTCGTGGAGCGGTTGACCGCGGTGCCGGACTGGTGCGAGTTGCTGTTCGCGACCAACATCGTGTTCGAGCAATTGGTGGGATCGCTGTTCCGCAGCGAACTTGTCATGCAGATCGCCGCTCGCAACGGCGATTACATCACCCCGACGATCGTCGGTACCGGCGAACACGACTACGACCGCGACCTTGCCTACACGCGCAACCTCTTCCAGTTGCTGACACGGGATCCCGAGACCGGTGAGTCCAACAAGGAGCTCTTCGGCACGTGGCTCGCTACGTGGGTGCCGCGGTGCCTCGACGCGGCGCGTGCTCTGCAACCGATCTGGTCGCAGCCGGCCGACAAGGCGGTCACGTTTGCCGACAGTCTCGACGCCGCAACGGCGAAGTTCAGTTCCCTGCTCGAGGATCTCGGGCTCGATATCCCCAAGGAGTTGGCAAAATGAGCATGCACTTCGGATCCGATACGGAGTTCTCGAACATGTGTGGTGTCACCCTGATGAATACTCCGACCGGCCGTGTCGTCGCGGAGGTGATGGGAGCCAAGGACGGTGTCGAACTCACCGAGTACCCCTCCATGATTCGTGTGGACGGTAAGCGCCTTCTCAACTTCGACTACGAGGAGCTCACCGACGCACTGGGTTCGGAATTCGACGGCTCCATTTTCGAGGAGATCAGCTCCACCCACTACGGACGCATGGTCCATCTCGACGACAAGACGATGTTGTTCGCCAGCCCCGAGGACGCCGCCGAGTACATCGGTTTCGATCTCACGGCGAGCTGACCGTTACCCACCCTGTACGAACTGAAAAGCGAAGCGAGGGAAGCGATGTATCAGAAGGACGGGCACAAGTATTTCATCGTCGACGGGCACGTGCACCTCTGGGACGGGCGCGAGTCGAACCACAAGAACGTGCACGGCAAGCAGTTCATCGACTGTTTCTACGATTACCACAAGAACCTGAGCCCCGAGGACGAGGTGTGGGACTACGACACCTACACCTACTACGGTTCGGATCGGCTGATGAAGGATCTTTTCGTGGACGGCTACGTCGATCACGCGATCTTCCAGGCCACGCTGCTCAGTGACTTCTACGTCAACGGATTCGGGCAGACCGAGGAGGCCTTTGCCTTGACACAGAAGCACCCGGACAAGCTCACGTACAACCATGCCTACGATCCTCGCTACGAGGAGGCAGGCCTGGAACAACTGCGCCGGGACGCCGAGCGGATGAACCTGCAGGGCGTCAAGCTCTACACGGCCGAGTGGCATGGCGACTCCCGCGGATACAAACTCGACGACCCGTGGTCGCGGCGGTACCTCGAAGAGTGCATCACGTTGGGTATCAAGAACGTTCACGTGCACAAAGGTCCGACGATTCGCCCGCTCGACCGTGACGCGTTCGACGTGGCGGACGTCGACAAGGTCGCGACCGACTACCTCGACCTACGATTTGTCGTCGAGCACGTTGGCTTGCCCCGGTTGGAGGACTTCTGCTGGATCGCAACCCAGGAGTCCAACGTGTACGGCGGATTGGCGGTCGCATTGCCGTTCATCCACACTCGCCCAAGGTATTTCGCCCAGATCATCGGGGAGCTCCTGTACTGGATCGGCGAAGACAAGATCCTCTTCAGTAGCGACTACGGAATCTGGACGCCGAAATGGCTGATCGAGAAGTTCGTCGACTTCCAGATTCCGGAGGACATGCAGTCCGAATACGCTCCGATCACCGTGGAACAGAAGAAGAAGATCCTCGGGCTCAATGCGGCGGCCCTCTACGACATCGACGTTCCCGCTGAACTGCGGCCGGCCGAGCCGGCAGGGCAGGAGGGTGTTGAGGTCGCAGCTGGAGCGCGAGAGGTTGTGTCGTCATGACCGCACTTGCGGTCTCGGTGGAGCAGGACATCCTCGAGGCCCTCGCGACTGTCACAGATCCGGAACTCGACGAGCCGATCACCGAATTGGGATTCGTGCGCTCGGTGGCGATCGACGACAACGGAGTCACCGTGCATCTGCGGCTGCCCACCGCATTCTGTTCGCCGAACTTCGCTTACCTCATGGCATCCGACGCTCAGGACGCTCTGCGTTTGGTCGATGATGTCGGCGAGGTGCGGATCATGCTCGACGATCATCACGACAGCAACAAGATCAACAACGGATTGGCTGCGGACGCCGGCTATGTCGGCACCTTCGGTGTCGAGGCGGAGGAAAGTCTGAGTGAGCTGCGCAGAATTTTCCTCCGCAAGGCGCATACAGCGGCGATGGAACGATGCGTCGAATTTCTTCTGAAGAGAACCTCGTTGGCGGTAGACCAGATCAGTGCATTGACGTTGCGCGACCTCCCGGCCGGGAAAAACAAGGCGGCGTTGATGCGTCGCCGTGTTGCCATCGGTCTGAGCACGTGCCCGAACAGCCGAGTCGTCGTCGACGAGGAGGGGCATGCCATAGCCCGTGACGACGTGCCCATGCGTCTGCGATTTGCCAAGTCGGTCCGAATTTCGATGGAAGGCAACGCACATTTCTGCCGCGGCCTGCTCGCCACCCGCTACGCCGACGAAGAACCCGCCGGCGCCCTACCCTCGATCACCAACCTCAGGAGCTCACAATGAAGGCCGTACAAGTTGTGGGGTATCACACCAAGTTGCAGCTCACCGACATTCCGGAGCCGAAGATCGAGAGCCCGCTCGATGTCATAGTGCGGATCGGGGGAGCGGGCGTGTGCCGTACCGACATTCACGTTCTCGAAGGTCAGTGGAAGGAAAAGAGCGGGGTCGAACTGCCGTACACGATCGGTCACGAGAACGCCGGCTGGGTTCATGCCGTGGGCGATGCCGTCACCAATGTTTCGGTGGGCGACACGGTGATTCTGCATCCACTGATCACGTGCGGGTTGTGTCGTGCGTGCCGGTTCGGCGACGACGTGCACTGTGAGAACAGTCAATTCCCGGGAATCGACACCAACGGCGGCTACGCGGAATACCTTCGCACCACGGCTCGCAGCGTCGTGCGGATCGACGACTCGCTCAATCCCGCTGATGTCGCCGCCCTCGCGGACGCCGGACTGACGGCGTACCACGCAGTCGCGAAGGTCGCGGGCGCGACCAGGCCAGGTGACGTGTGTGTGGTGATCGGTGCCGGCGGGCTCGGTCACATCGGAATTCAAGTGCTCAAAGCGATTTCGGGAGTGACGGTGGTGGTACTCGACCGAAATCCCGAGGCGGTCAAGCTGGCCGTCGACATCGGCGCCGACCACGGGATCGTCGCTGACGGCACCCATGTGCAGCAAGTCCTGGACTTGACGAGAGGTCACGGCGCGGAGGCTGTCGTCGACTTTGTCGGTGAGGGCGGCGCCACCGCGGAGGGGATCGCCATGCTTCGCCGCGCGGGCAACTACTACGTCATCGGATACGGCGAGAACATCGACGTTCCCACAATTGACGTGATTTCGACCGAGATCAACTTCATCGGCAATCTGGTCGGTTCCTACAACGACTTGCAGGAACTCATGATCCTTGCAGCCCAAGGCAAAGTGACTCTGCATACAACCAAATACCCGCTCGAGGAGTTCCAGAACGCACTCGACGATTTGGATTCAGGGCGTGTGCGTGGGCGGGCGATCCTCGTTCCGTAGTCGGCGCCAGTCACCTCTGTCAGTTAGTCACTTCTGTCAGTTAGTCACTTCTGTCAGTTAGTCATATCCGTCAGATCGAAAAGGACACAGACATGGCCAAGGAACTGCGGTACAACAAGGAAGCCCGCCTTCTGCTCGAACACGGTGTCAATGCTCTGGCCGACGCGGTCAAGGTGACGCTCGGCCCGAAGGGACGGAACGCGGTACTCGAAAAGCTCACGGGGCCACCGACCATCACCAATGACGGCGTCACCATCGCCCGGGAAATTCAATTGCGTGACCCTTTTGCCAACATGGGCGCGCAGTTGGTCAAGGAAGTTGCCATGAAGACCAACGGCGCCGTCGGGGACGGCACCACCACGGCGACGGTGCTGGCTCAGGCGATGGTGCGCGAGGGAATGCGCGCGGTCGAGGCCGGCGCCAATCCGATGCGGGTGCGACGCGGTATCGAGCGAACCATCCCCGTCGTCGTGGATTCGCTTCGCGCACAGTCTGTTCAGGTGGCCGGTCCGGGCGATCTCCAGAGAGTTGCGAGTCTGGCGGCCAGTGATGACGAGGTCATCGGGCAGGCTATCGCTCAGGCCGTCGACTACGTCGGGAAGTCCGGCATCGTGACCACCGAGGAAAGTGACACGCTTGGCATGTCGGTCGACATCGTCGACGGGATCGAATTCGACCACGGCTACATTTCGGGCTACATGGTCACCGACCCCGAACGAATGGAAGCGGTGCACGAACGTCCACTGATTCTGTTGACCAACAAGAAGATCGACAAGGTGCAGGACATCATGCCCAGCATCGAGGTGGCCAAACGAGCCGATCGGCCCCTCGTCGTCCTGGCGGAGGACGTCGACGGACCAGCACTGCAGTTACTGGTCGGCGGAAACATGCACCGGACCATGGCGTCGGTGGTTGTCCGGGCACCGGGCTTCGGCCACCGCCGGGTTGCGGAACTGCAGGATCTTGCCGTGGCACTCGGTGGACACGTCATCGCCAAGGACACGGGAATCGAACTGTCCGAGATCACTCTCGAACACCTCGGCTCGTGTGACCGCATCACTGTTACCGAGAACGAGACGACGATCGTCGGCGGGCACGGCGATCCGAATCTGGTTGATGCGAGGGTCGCGCAAATTGCCGCTCAACTCGAGCGGGCGAAGATCGACGCCGATCGAGACAGTCTCGAGTTGCGGGTTGCCAGGCTCACCGGTCGGGTCGCCGTGATTCGGGTCGGCGGTGCGACGAGCGTCGAACTCAAGGAACGGATGTTGCGTGTCGAAGACGCCTTGGCAGCTACCCGAGCTGCGCTGGAAGAGGGTCTCGTATCCGGTGGTGGCACCGCACTGACGCAGGCTCATCGCGCATTGACCGGACTCGATCTTCCCGGCGACGAGGGGATCGGATGTGAGATCGTTCGCCGGGCGCTGGCCGAGCCGCTGCGATGGATCGCGATCAACGCCGGATTCGACGGCGACGAGGTAGTCGACATCGTTGCGGGGTTGCCGCAAGGTCATGGGTTCAACGCGCTCACCGGAGAGTACGGCGATCTGTTCGAAGACGGCGTCATCGATCCGTTCAAGGTCACCCGCGCGGCGCTCGAGAGTGCGGCGTCAATTGCGGCGCTGCTCATCACAACGGAGACTGCCGTGGTCGAGGAGGTGTTCGGTAACCCCGGTGCCATTGTGGCGCCTGGTTTCGGAGACTTGGCCGAGGGCATGATTCGTCCCTCGAATATTTACTGAATATCTACTGAAACCACCGTCGGACACGGCGCGCGGTCTGCCACGCTTGAATGAGAAGTGGCAGACCGCGCGCATGAGGCGAATGCACAGATTGGGGTAGCAATGATCTTCATCGTGGTGAAGTTCGATGTGCTCGAAGAACATCGTGACACCTGGCTGGAACGGACGAAGGAATTCACCGACGCGACGAGATCGGAACCTGGCAACCTCTGGTTCGACTGGTTCCACAGTGCCGAGAATCCCGGACAGTACCTCCTGGTGGAGGCATTCCGGGATCCCGAGGCCGGGTCCGATCACGTCAACAGTGATCACTTTCGCCGTGGGCTCGAATCCATGCGCCCGGCGTTGAGTGAAACGCCGCGAATCATCAACGCCGACATTCCCGGCGTCGACTGGTCACGGATGGGGGAGCTGGAGATCAGCTGATCAAGCGGCGGCAGAACGCTTTGCCAACAGGTTGGTGATACCCAGCTGTGCCGCGACGATCACGGCGCCGACCACCAGACCGAGAGCTGCGGACGCAAGGGTGTTGACAATCCATGCCAGGACACCGCCGATGCCGGCAATATCCTCGACAGCTTCTTCGCCGTGATGAACGGCGTCGTAGAGGGGATGGAAGCCCAACTCGTCGATGCCGACCAGAAGAATGTGGCCACCGACCCACAGCATCGCGGCGGTGCCGACGACGGAGAGCACCGACATCACGTGCGGCATGCCGCGAACGAGGCCACGGCCGACCTTGTGAGTGAAGCCGGATGACGACTCGGCGATCCGCAGACCGATGTCGTCCATCTTCACGATCAATCCGACAACGCCGTAGACGACAACGGTGATCACCACAGCGACGACGGCAAGGATCACCAGTCGGCTCCAGAAACCTTCGCTCGCGATGGTGTTGAGTGCGATCACCATGATCTCGGCCGACAGAATCAGGTCGGTACGCACGGCGCCGGAGACAACAGCCTCTTCGTCACGGGGATGCTCGTCGGCGCTCTCGTGATGGTCACCGTGGCCGAAAATCGCTCCCCAAATTTTGTGGACAGCTTCGTAGCTGAGGTAACAGCCACCCACCATCAGCAGGGGAGTCAGCAGCCCGGGGAGAAACTGGCTGAGCAGCAGAGCGATCGGCAGAATGATCAACAGTTTGTTACGAAGCGAGCCGATCGCGATGCGCTTGATGATCGGCAGCTCGCGTTCGGCCGCCAAACCGCGCACGTACTGCGGAGTGACAGCAGCGTCGTCGATCACGACGCCTGCCGCCTTGGCGGTTGCCTTGCCGGTCGCAGCAGCAACGTCGTCGATCGACGCTGCTGCCATGCGGGCCAGAGCGGCGACGTCGTCGAGCAGGGCAAAGAGTCCACCGGCCATCACAGACCTCCAGTTGAGTCAGTGGAAAAGGGTGGCCGGACGGATCCGGTAATGCGGGTGGTTGATCGCACGAGGTCTCTATCCCATGAACGTCGGAGGCGGCGGCAGGTCACCTCGAACGATACCGGCGAGTTCACAGCGTTAGTAGCGCAGACCCGCTCCCAACTCTGCAGACGTCGTTGCGTTAAGGGCTTCCGGGCTAGTTGTTCGCGTGCGAGACTGCACAGAGGATCGAGCGAATGGGGCATCATGCGCGAACCGGACACAGCACAGGTCGCCAAGAGTTTCGATGCGATGGCGACTCACTACGACCGACAGATCGGACGCTTCGAACGCTTTGCGCTCGGTGACGCACGCAGATGGGCCGTCGACCAAGCTCGTGGCCGCGTCGTCGAGATTGCCGTGGGCACCGGGCTGAACCTGCCGCTCTACGGGAAGGACGTCGACTACGTCATCGGTGTGGACATCTCGAAAGCGATGCTCGATCAGGCACGAGCCAAGGTCTTCGAGGGAGTGAGCACCAGCGTCGATCTTCGGTACGGCGACGTGCAGGAACTTGATATTCCCGACGAGTGCGTCGACACGCTGCTGTCCACCTACGCGTTCTGCACGATTCCGGATCCGGGCCGAGCCGCAGTCGAAGCCTTTCGCGTTCTGGTGCCCGGTGGTCGATTTGTACTGGCGGAACATGGGCCGAGCACCAATGTTCTTGCGCGTGCCGTGATGAAGGTGGTCGAACCGCTCTTCGTGCGTTTCGGTTCCGACCACCTCACTCGTGATCCCATCGGGTATCTCGAGGACGCGGGTTTCCTGATCGACGAAGTGCAGCGCAGCGGACGGGGTGGCGTCGTGTTCCGGATAGTGGCGAGCAAGCCGGATCCCGAATGGACGGCGCTGGGGCACTAACCGACAAATCCTGCAGTTTGCTGTGCGCCTTTGTTAACCGCCCGCGGTTAATAAAGGCGCACAGTGCTTTTCAGGGGCTTTTCAGGGGCTTTTCAAGGGCAGGGTTTGCCGCGGCCCCGATTACGTCGACGGCTGTGTGTCGGAGGACACGATGGCGCCCTTTCGCGTTGACGGCGACAGGTCATCTGTATAGTGTAACGTCCCGATTGGACACCATCAGTAGACAGGTTGCGCACATGGACGCTCTACCCCAGCCCCGCCTCAGTCGCCGAGATCTTCTGCGAGGCATTGCGATCGCCTCGGGCGTTATCGCGGTTCCGGGCTTGCTTGCAGCCTGTTCCACTGACGAGAAATCGGGCAGCGGGGTGACGGTCACGCAAAGTGATGGCCCGATCGATCTGCTCACAGTCGCGTTGCCTGCTTCCATCAGCACACTCGACGTCAGCAAGTCTGCCGGAATCGCGAATCTCACGGTGGCGCTGCTCGTCCAGGAAGCGCTGGTCACGGTGGCTGCCGACGGCACCCTCGCGCCTGGTCTGGCTGAATCCTGGACCAGGCCGGACGCCACAACCTACGTCTACAAGATCCGGCCGGACGTGCGTTTTTCGGATGGGACCTTGTTGACGGTCGACGACGTGATCGCGTCGATCGAACAGCACTCGGTCAAGGGATCGACGTCGGCTTTCGCTTACGCGTACACAAATGTCGTGTCGGTTACCCAGACCGGTGATCGAGAATTGACGATTACTCTCAGTGCCCCTGATTCGTTGTTCTCGTGGGCGCTGAGCCCGGGCACACTTCAGATCACCAGCCGGGCGTTTCTCGCGCAGAATGCCGGAACCATCGGCACCCCCGCAACGAAGATCCTCGGTACGGGGCCGTATGCGGTGGCCGAGTTCGTGCCGGACTCCCATGTGACCTTGCAGCGCAACGACGGTTGGTGGAGTGAGGCTCCGAAGGCCGCGCAGGTGCGGATCGAATTTGTGGGTGATGAAACGACGCGCTTGATCGCCATGCGCCAGAATTCCTTCGACATGGCGACGAGCGTTCCCTTCGATCAGCTCGAGCAGTGGAGCGGTCTCGACGGCGTCGACGTACAGACGGCGTCCGACAACTCGGTGGTGGCGCTTGCGTTCAACACCACCAAGGCGCCCTGGAACGACAAGCATGTTCGTGCTGCGGTTGCGCACTCGATCGATCGCGCCGCCATCGTCAAGAGTGTGCTGCGTACCCACGGTGAGGTGGCAGCCACGCTACCCACCCGGCAGCAATGGGGTGGCGTGCTCGATCCCGGCGCGGTCGACGAGCTCTACCAGCGCATTCCGCAATTCGACTTCGACCTCGACGCGGCCGGCAAGGAATTGGCGCAGTCTTCGGTGCCGAACGGCTTTTCCGATACCGTCACCTATCCCAACAGCGGCCCGCAGATCGGCAAGGCACTTCTGAGCCTCGCCGAGAACGTCAAGAAGATCGGGATCACGCTCGAGGTCGAAGAGGTGAGCTTGGAGCAGTGGATAGCAGACCTCGGCAAACACGAGGCCGGTATCAGTTTGGGCTGGTACTTCGCGACCACCGGTGACCCGGCCGAGTACACGCAGCAGTTGCTCAACGCTGACAACGCGGGCGTCAACGGCACCAACATCGCCGACTACCGAAACGATGCCGTCACGGATCTCCTTCGCCGCGAGCGCCTCGAAACCGATCCGGCTGCCCGTGGTCAATTGCTTTCCGAGGCATTGGTTCTCGCCGCAGCGGACGTGCCGTACCAGCCGTTGTGGTGGGGCGAAGGCGCAACTGCTTTCGGTCCTGTCGTCGGCACATCGACGTACAGCCCTTATTTCTTCATCGGCCCATGGGCGACTCAGGTTTTCGCCCGGGCATGATGACTGCACTGGATATTCACGCCCAAATCGAGCTTCTTCGTACGCCCTTCGAGTTGGTGGCCCACCGGGCACTGCCGATTGCCGCCTGTCTGCTTGCCACCGGTCCCGATGGTGAGTTGCGGGTTCACCTTGTCTCGTCGGCGCCTGGATTCGGAACGCCGATCGAACTCGATCTCGACGAAGGTATCGATTGTGGGCTGCTGCGCTGGTCGGGTCCTACCGGTCTGATCTGTGCGACCCGCGGCTCCGACGGTGAATGCTCCACACTGACAGCCCTTTCCGTCCCGTCGCTCGGTTTCTCGGCAACCGCGACGGTGGCGTGGACGATGTCGATGCCGGGTGCTATCGAGGACATCCGTCCCGGCGTCGACGGAATGCTCGTCCTGGTCGCGGCATACGGAACCGAGCGCGACGGCAGTCATCTGGGTACCCGGGTCGGACCGGCAGGCGACCCGATGATCGACCGTACCGATCGGGCTCGTCGGAGCCTGTATGTGGTTGCAGCGGACGGCAGTCGGTGCACCGAAGTGCCCGCAGACGGCTTCAATGTCTGGGCCGCGGACCGGGACGACGACGGTAACGTCGTGGCTGTCGTGTCGAGCGACCCACGTCAGGCCGGATTCTATGCGTCGCAACTGATTCGGATCGACGGCGTCACCGGCGCCATAACCCCTCTCTATCAGTCTCAATGGCAACTTGCCCAGCCTCGGCTGTCGGCTGACGGACGGACCGCTCTGGTCGTCGAGGGTCTGTCGATCGTGTCCGGCCCGGTGCTGTCCATCGACGTCGGCACCGGAGCAACGCGCCGGTGGCCGGATATCGACGACGTCACCGATCTCGGCTGGATCGACACCGAGCGGATGTGGTTCGCCGGCTGGCATCGCACGGGAGTGCAGGTCGGCACCGCCGACCGAGACGGGAACAAGATCGAGCGGTGGACGTCGCCGGGAAGCTTGCACGGACCGGACGGCCAACCCACCTTGACTCTGACGGCCGACGGCGACGCGCTGGCTGTGGCCGAAATGCACGGCAGCCCAGCAGAAGTGGTGCGTCTGCAATTCGGTGAACCCGGCTGGACGGCAGTGACGGAGCTGAACAGGGCTACCGAGCATCTGGTGAGCGGGGTGATCTCCGAGACGGTGAGTTGGGTGTCCACCGACGGTCTGGAAATCGACGGCATTGTCATTCGCCGCGCCCACGCGATCGGTCCGCAGCCGTTGGTGGTCATTGCCCATGGTGGTCCGACCTGGTTGTGGTCGGAGGCGTTTGCGCCGGCCGAGTCGAACAACCTGGCGCTACCACTGGTGCACGCCGGGGCCGTCGTTCTGTTGCCCAATCCGCGGGGTAGCAGTGGCCGCGGGCAGGAATTTGCCCGCGGGGTGATCGGTGAGGTCGGCGGTCTCGATCTCGAGGACGTCATCGCCGGGGTGGATGTTCTGGTGCACCAGGGACTCGTCGATCCTGCACGAACTTCGATCATCGGCTCGAGCTACGGCGGCTATCTGGCAGCTTTGGCGGCGACGGACATTCGGCAGTTCCGCGCTGCCGTGGTCATGTCCGGGGTCTCGGATTGGCTGAGTTTTCGCACCACGAGCAATCTCGGCGGCGGCTACGACCATGTGTACCACCAGGGAATCGGTCCCGGAACCGCGGACGGTCGCGAAAAGCTCGTCAGTGTCTCGCCGGTGTACCGCGTCGGCAAGGAATCGACTCCCACGCTGATCCTGCACGGTCAGTTGGACCGCACCACTCCGTTGGTGCAAGCCGAGATGCTGCACCGGGCATTCCGGTTTGCCGAGGTGCCAACCGAATTGGTGGTGTATCCGGGGGAGGGACACGAGTTCGTCGATGCCGCACACCGTACCGATGCGGCCCATCGGGTGCTGAGCTGGCTCGAAGAGCACGGAGTTCTGGGGTGAGAAAACACGGCTGGTCTCGGTTTCTCGCTACCCGAGTAGCCGGCACCCTGGTCGTGTTGTTGGTGTTGTCGATCGGGGTATTCGGATTGCTTTACCTCGCACCGGGTTCGGTCGAACGCACTTTGCTGGGTACCAAGCCGGTGACCGCGGAGTCGTTGGCCGCGGTTCGTGCGCAGTACCATCTCGACGATTCGCTTGTGTCCCAATACCTGAGGTGGTTGGGCGGCGCTCTGCGCGGGGACTTCGGTGTTTCCATCCGAACCGGTGAATCGACCAGCGACATGATCGGATCGCGGTTGGGGCGGACAGGCGTGCTGGTGGTGATGTCCGTTGTTCTCGCGGTACTGATCGGAGTGCCGTCTGGAGTCGCGGCCGCGCTCAAAAAGGGTCGTGCGCTTGACAGTTCGATCGCCGTGGTCGCCGTGGCCGGGATCAGTGCTCCACCGTTTGCGCTCGGCCTCGTGTTGCTGTTGCTCTTCTCGGTACAGCTGCCGTGGTTCCCGTCCTACGGAATCGGATCCGGCTGGGCCGACGGTCTGTGGCATCTGGTGCTCCCGGCGATCACGTTGGCTATCGGGGGCGCCGGACTGATTGCCCGCTTCACCCGCACTGCACTCATTGCTCAGCTCGACCAGGATTACGTGACCTTCGCCAGGGCCAGAGGTTTGTCGACGCAGGCCACTCGCCGTTACGCGCTGCGTAATTCCCTGATGCCCGTACTCACTGCGGTGGGGCTTGTCGTCACCTCGACGATCGTAGGAACGGTGTTGGTCGAGGTCACCTTTGCGGTGCCCGGTCTCGGGACGCTTCTCGTCGACTCGGTGAGTTTCAAGGACATTCCGGTCGTCCAGGCGATTGTTCTACTCATGGCGGTGCTCATTGCGATCACCAATACAGCCGTGGACATCGCATACGCCTTTGCCGACCCTCGCGTGAAATTGGGGACCGCCTCGTGAACCGCATCCTTGGCACGACTGCTCCGGCGCGGCGAGGGTGGCGGACGCTGTCGAGAGCGCCGTGGGTTCGCATCGGTGCACTTGTTGTTGTCGTCGTCGTGCTTGTTGTTGCCTGCCTGGCTCCGATCTTCTTGAAAGACGCGACGCAGCAAGACGTTCTACTCGGCGTCACTGCGCCCGGCGACGGTCACCCGTTGGGCACCGACGAACTCGGCCGAGATGTTTTCTCGCTGTTGCTGGCCGGCGCGACCACGTCGGTTCTCGGAGCCTTGGCCATTGCAGCCGGGTCGATGCTGATCGGCGTACTCATCGGAACACCGGCCGGTTACTTCGGTGGGCGTTTCGACTCGGTGGCGATGCGCTGGACCGACCTGATGTTCTCGATTCCGGCGTTGCTCGTCGCCATCGTGGTGTCCGGCGTCATGGGTGGTGGCTACATCTTGGCGATCGGAGTTCTCATCGTCCTCTTCTCACCGGGTGACACGCGGGTGGCGAGGAGCGGGGCACTCGAGCAGGCCCACAAACCGTACGTCGAAGCTGCTCGGGTCCTTGGCCTGTCCTCGACCAGGATCTTGGGCCGGCACGTGTGGCCCAACGTAGCCCCACTGTCCTTGGCCAATGCTTTCCTCAACTTCGCCTTTGCTCTCGTGGCCCTGGCGTCGTTGTCGTTCCTCGGACTCGGCGTCGGGCCGGGGTCACCGGACTGGGGGCGCACCCTCGCGGAAAGCCGCACGTTGCTTTTCGACAACCCGTGGGCCGCAATCGCGCCCGGACTCGCGATCATCATCACCGCAGCGTCGGTGAACATCCTCGGCGACTGGCTTGCCGCTCGATCCAGCGTAGGGAGCAAGCGATGACCGAGGTGACAGCGCTGGTGGAAACCGCGGACAGGTTCGGCGGTGAACCGGCGCTCGTGGTGGACAATCTGTGTGTCACGACGGCCACCGGGACGCCGTTGTTGTCCGAGGTTTCTTTCGAGGTGCCGCGTGGGCGCTCACTGGCGATCGTGGGGGAGTCCGGCTCGGGAAAATCCTTGACGGTTCGGGCGGTACTCGGGCTGCTTCCGGCTGGGTTGAGTGCAACCGGAGGCATTCGGATTGCCGGACGAACGATGGAGGGACCAAGCGACTTTGCGGACGTACGTGGTCAGACGGTGTCGCTCATCATGCAGGACCCGTTTACTCTGCTGAATCCCACGAGGCGCGTCGGGCGACAGATCTCCGACGGATTTCCCCGCAGCCGGGGACGGCAGGCCGACGGGGAGGAAGTTGTCCGCCGACTGGCCGAGGTCGGTCTCGCACCCGAGATCGCTGATCGTTACCCGCACGAACTTTCCGGTGGGATGCGTCAGCGAGTCGGTATCGCTGCTGCGCTGGCCGCTGATCCGGAGATCCTGGTGGCCGACGAACCCACCACCGCACTCGACGTCACGACTCAACGCGAAGTGCTCACTCTCGTCAAAACGATTCAGGCGCAACGCGGCATGAGCTTCGTCCTGATCACGCACGACCTCCGCGTCGGATTCAGCATGAGTGACGAGGTACTCGTGCTCTATGCCGGTCAGATGCTCGAACGCGGTGTGTCCAGTACCGTTCTCGATCGCCAACGCCATCCGTATACCCGTGCGTTGCTGCTCGCAGAACCACCGGTGGAACACCGCGTCGCCACTCTCCCCTCGGTTCCGGGGCGGGTGCCGGCACACGTCGATGTTGTGGGCCGCTGTGCGTTTGCGGAACGTTGTCGTTGGGCGCAACTGAACTGCGTCGCCCACCGGCCTACCTTGAAACCAGAAGCCGGCCAGCACAGTTCATCGTGCATTCGTATCGACGAGATCGCCGACGACATCGCAGCGACCAACGCGCCCGTGGCGGGATTCGACGTGACCACCCGTACCGATGCCGCCCCGCTGGTTTCGGTAGTCGGCCTGTCGAAGCGGTTCTCCTCGACGGCGCAGCTCGCGTTGAAATCAGTGGACCTCGAGATCCGCGCCGGCGAGGCGGTGGGTGTCGTCGGAGAATCCGGATCGGGTAAGACGACCCTGGCCAGATGCCTGGTCGGGCTCGAAACCCCCGACACCGGCAGTATCGTCGTCGAGGGCATCGATTGCTCGAGTTACCGCGGACTTTCCCGCCGGGATCTGGCGACCGTGCGATCCGGCATCCAGATGGTATTCCAGGATCCTTTCAGCACCCTCAATCCCGCCAGGACCGTCAAGGCGACGCTTGCCGAAGCTCTGCAGGCTGCGGGGCGTTCGAGTTCGTCAGGCGACGTCCGTGAGCTGCTCGATCTTGTGGGACTACCGGACTCGGTGAGCATCAAGCGTCCGTCTGCGTTGTCCGGCGGACAATTACAGCGGGTGGCATTCGCCCGCGCGGTCTCGCGCCGCCCCTCGATCCTGGTGTGCGACGAATCCGTATCGGCGCTCGACGTGTCGGTGCAGGCTCAGATCATCGACCTACTCGCCGAACTACGACGCGAGATGTCAATGGCTCTGCTGTTCATCACTCACGATCTCGCGGTGGTCCGGCAGGTCACCGATCACGTCTACGTCCTCCGCAACGGAGAATGCGTGGAAGACGGTCCGACGGGGCGCGTGCTGGATCAACCGCAACACACCTACACCCGGGCACTGCTCGCGAGCGTTCCACGAAGCAATGCGAGCTGGTTGAAGGAGAACTGACGAGAGCTGGTGATCAGTCGTCTGTTCAGTCGTCGCTGAACGAGATGAGCGTGAGGATGCGCGCACTGCGGTGATCGGTACTGTACGAATGCTCGTGTTCGCAGGAGAATCTGACCGAGTCTCCTGGTCCGAGTTCGTACGACCAATCCTGCGATGCAACACGCAAGTGTCCCGAAACCACATACGTGTACTCGATCGAACCCAGCCCGTGCGACGACTTGGAGCTCGAAGTGTGCTCGGGCACAATACCTTCGGACATCTCGAATCGGCGTCGATCCGAGGTGCCGAACAACGTCCTGATGGTGACATCTCCGGACACCATCGAAGGACCGTCCTGCGCGCGGATGACTTCCGGTGCCAACAGTGCCGCCCTCGTCAGCTCGGCAAACGACAGGTCGACTGCAGCGCCGGCGCGTACGAGAATCTCGACAGTCGGATTGGCAACTCGGCGTTCCATCTGTGACAACAGTGCCTTGCTGATGCCGGTCAGCTCCGCAAGATCACGCAGACTGTAGCCGCGCGCCATCCGGGCGCGTCTCAGGTTGGTGGCGACGGCATCCCGGACACTGGCACCTGCCGTCGAAGATTGCTCGGACGCGGATTCCGGCGATGAACTCACGGCTCCATTATGCCGTCCGGATGCCGTCCGATGTGACTGGGTCGACAAACTGCGGTGAGCATAAGGATTGCGCTCGACGCAGTGGCCGCTCCAGTCGGATCGCGGCTTCGCCGATCGGCGGCGGAGCAGACTATGCCCCGCCGCCTCGAGGGTTGCTCAGGCCAGTCGTTCCAGGATGGTCGCGTTGGCCAGTCCGCCCGCCTCACACATGGTCTGGAGCCCGAATCGGGCGCCGCGCTGCTCCATCGCGTTCACCAGAGTGGTCATGATTCGGGTTCCACTGCCGCCCAGTGGGTGACCGAGTGCGATGGCCCCGCCGTGGACGTTCACCTTGGACAGGTCGACGCCGGTGTCCGCCGCCCACGAAAGGACGACAGGGGCGAAGGCCTCGTTGACCTCGAACAGATCGATGTCGGAGACACTCAAACCGGCTCGGGCCAGGACCTTCCGGGTGGCCGGGATGACGGCGGTGAGCATGTAGAGCGGATCGTCGCCGGCGACGGCAAAGCTGTGCAGCCTCGCCTTCGGGGTGAGACCGAGTTTCGCGGCGATCTCGCTGGTCGTGATCATCACGGCCGAGCTACCGTCCGAGAGGGGACTGCTGCTACCGGCAGTGACGGACCAGTTGATCTGTGGGAATCGCTGTGCGTAGTACTCGGATTCGAAAGCGGCCGGTAGCCCGGCAAGTGTTTCGACCGTCGTACCTGGGCGGATCGCCTCGTCGACCGACAGTTGGGGGAGAGTGGCGAGTTCTTTGGTGAAATACCCACTTTCGGTCGCCAATGCGGCCTTCCGATGACTCGACGCCGAGAACTCGTCGAGTCGTGTGCGACCGAGACCCCATTTGGCGGCGATCAATTCGGCGCTGATGCCCTGCGGTACCAGACCGTCCGGATAGCGCTCTTCGAAACCGACACCCAGTGATTCTCGGCCGATGCTGCTCGAACCCATCGGAATTCGGCTCATCGATTCGACTCCGGCGGCGACGACGATGTCGTAAGCCCCGGCGATCACGCCTTGAGCGGCAAAGTGCACCGCTTGCTGGCTGCTGCCGCATTGCCGGTCGACGGTCGTCCCGGGGACGGACTCGGGGTAGCCGGCGGCGAGTAGCGCTGTGCGGGTCACATTCTGGCTCTGTTCACCGACTTGGCTGACAGCCCCGCCGATGACGTCGTCGATCAGCGCGGGGTCGATTCCACTGCGTTCGACGACAGCTTTGAGGCTGTGGGCGAGGAGGTCGACGGCATTGATGCCGTGCAGTGCGCCGTTCGCCTTTCCCTTGCCGATCGGTGTTCGAACGGCTTCGACGATAACTGCGTCTCTCATGACAAATTCCTTTCAGGGATGGCGGATTCAGCGGGAACAACCGGGGTGGGTGAAGTCGCTGGGGTCATTCCCAGCGATGCCAGGGCGGAGGCGAGTGCGACAGCGAAGATCACCCACCAGGCCTGACGGAAGGTGTCGGGGTCGACGGCGGAGCCGAGAATCGCGACCAGAATGCTCACGCCGAGAACGGTTCCGATCTGTCGACTCATGCTGACGATGGCGCTTCCGGTGGCGGAGCGGGCAGGTGCCAGATCGGCAGTTGCCTGCGACAGGATTGTCGGCAAGGCAAGGCCGACACCGATTCCGGCGACGATCCAGCCGGGCAGGAGTTCGGTCGCGTAGTGGGGTGTCGTCCCGACCGATACAAGCACCAGGAGTGTTCCGACGGCCCACAGAACGCTCCCGAGTGCGGCGACGCGTCCGGCCGAGTACTTGCGGGTCAGAGATCCTCCGGCGATGGCGAACAACGGGACCATCAACGGGCCAGGCGCGACGGCAAGACCTGTTCGCAGTGCCGAGTATCCCCAGACTTCCTGGAGCCACAAGATGTTCGAGAGTAGTCCGGCTGCGAATGTCGCACTGAAGAGAATGGCCGTGACGTTGGACCAGGCAAACGACCGGACTTTCAGAAGGTCCGGAGCTATCAACGGTGTTCGATGACGAGAGTTGCTCCACCAGAAAGCGAGAAGGGTTGCCGCTGCAACGGCGAACGAGATCAAGACGAGTGCGTCGGTCCAGCCCCAATCCGGTCCTTGAACGAGAGCTAGTGCGAGCGCGCCGATTCCGACTGTCAGTAAAGCCGCACCGGCGATGTCGATTCCCGCTTCGGTATCCTTGTCGGCCTTGTCAGGGACCAGTCGAACCGCGAAGTACAGCAAGACGATTCCGATGGGGATGTTGATCAGGAAAACCCATCGCCAGGAGGCTTCGACGAGGACGCCGCCGACAACGGGACCGAATGCCGCCGCCGCAGCGCCTGCCGCAGCCCAGATACGAACGCCGGATTGACGTTTCGATGCGGGGAGTGCGTTGATCAGGAGTCCGAGACTCGCGGGAGTCAGTGCTGCAGCGCCAACTGCCTGCAGAATGCGGAAGGCCACCAGCATCCACAGTGAAGGGCTGAACGCGCACGCTGCGCTCGCGAGGGTGAACAGTGCGAGACCGGCCAGGAAAGCACGTTTGTGACCGATGCGGTCCGCCCATCGACCGAGGGGGATCAGTAGTGCTGCGTACACGATCGCGTAGCCGTTGAGGATCCAACTGAACTCTCCGAGCGAGTGTCCGGGGTAGCTCTTCGCGATGTCGCCGAATGCCACATTGACCACGAACAGGTCCAAGCTGGCGACAAACGGCGCGCCCGACAGTATCGCGAGCAGTGGGCCTGTCCTCGTAGGCTGGCTATTGAGTTCCATAGTCAGCAACTTAAACCCTGACTATGGCAATGGCAAGTCAGGGAGTATGGTGATGGGCATGGAGGCAGTGCGACTGACCGGAGTTTTGGCTGATCGGGACGCGTGGCAGGCCACGCATTGCTCGATCGGGCGCGCAATGGAAGTGGTCGGCACCAGGTCGGCGATGCTGATTCTGCGTGAGGCTTATTACGGCACGACCCGTTTCGACGATTTTGCGTCGCGGGTCGGCATTACCGAAGCGGTGGCGTCGGCGCGCCTGAAGGATCTCACTGCCGCCGGCATTTTCGAGCGTCGGCCGTACAAGGAGCCGGGGAAACGCACCAGGCATGAGTACGTGCTCACCGAGATGGGGCGGGATTTGCTGCCGGCGGTGTTGGCGCTCATGCAATGGGGTGACAAGTACCTGCACGAGGGCCGGGGTGGGCCGCTCAACGTTGCCGACGACAGTACTGGTGAGCCGGTGACGGTCGAGGTGCGCAACCAATCCGGCGACGTCGTGCCGCTGGGAGAGTTGCGGGTGTCCGTGAACGGCGGTCGGACCCGTAGATAATCTGGCATCATCGAATCTTGCTGTGCATCAATGGCTCTCGAGTGACTATTTGTCGAAACCTGCCCGATATGTCTCTTGAATCGAATGGATGTTCGAGTATAATTAGGTCACGGGTGGGGAGGCCTTGATGACCATTGTTAGCGATTCAATTGCGGTGGGGGATGTTGTAGCCGGTTCGGCTGTGGGTGTGCGCGCCAGGTTGTGGCGGTTACGTCCGGCCGAGATTCGTGATGTTGCGGTGTCGGTGTCGGCGGAAATTCTTCGGTTGGAAGCGATTCGGGTGGCCGCTGTGGACGAGCTAGCACTCAATCCCGACGAACAAGTGCTGTGTTACCGCGGTGTGGGCCGGTGGTTGGCGGCCAATACGATGCTGCAGAATGCGGCCGGTAACAAGATCGCTGCTCTCGGTGCCGCACTGCGGGTGTTCCCGGATATTGCTGCGCAATTCGAAGCCGGTGACCTCTCGCTCGATCATGCGGCGTTGATCGCCGCGTTCTGCGAGTCCCCGCCAAAGGGGATGCCGGACATCGCGTTAATGCCAAGTATGAAAACACTGCTGGCCGCCGCATCCGGGGTTGAGGCTACGACTGTGAAGGTGCGGTATGCGATTGCGGTTCTGGAGCGAATTTTCGAATCCGAGGAGCCGCCGCCCGGTGAGGATAATGATCTGAATGTGTTGCGCATCGCGCCGACATTGAATGGTCGGGTGGTCATCAAGGGTGATTTCGATGCGTTGACCGGTGAGATGTTGTTGTCGGCGCTGTCGGGGTTGTCGATGCCGAAACCGGCGGCGGACGGGACTCCGGATCAGCGGTCGGCAGCCAAACGCACCGCCGATGCGTTCACGGAGTTGATTCGACGATATTTGGACAATGCTGTCACCGGGGTGGATGGTGGTCAGCGTCCGCATGTGAATGTACATATCACCGCGAAAGACCTTGCGGAGCATCGGGAATGCGCCACAACACGAGCAGACAACGATGACGCAGCAGATCTGAACGATGAGTCTGCGTTCGAGGATCTTGATGTCGGGTACATGCCGTGGATGGGGCCGCTGAGTGTGAGTAAAACCCGGATGCTCGCCTGTGATTGCATGCTCTCGACCGTGTTGATGGACGGCAAGGGCGCACCCCTGGATGCGGCACCGCTCAAGCGTCTCGTCACAGCCGAACAACGCATCGCGTTGATCGCCCGGGACAAAGGTTGTGCCTTCCCGAACTGCGATGCGGTTCCGGCGTGGTGCGACGCGCACCATATAAAACCGTGGTCGACGGGCGGTGTGACGGTCATGGACAACCTCACTTTGTTATGCCGCAGCCACCACACGTTGATGCACAGCACCAGTGGGTTCCGCGGCATTTGGGAAATCAAGATGGGTGATGATCACAAACCCTGGTTCATCCCACCGTCGGCGATCGACCCGAAACAACGACGTCGCCGCTCCACCACGAGGCAAGGCCCCGTCCACCGAGACTGAATCCGGCCCTGCCAGAACTGAATACCGCGCCAGAGCTTCGCATCACCAGCCAGACGATGCGAAGCCCACACGCATGCGCTAGCTCAAAGACTTCTTGAACCCGATGTGTGAGGCGACAAAGCCGAGGCGCTCGTAGAACTCGTGAGCTTCGGTGCGCGTCTGATCGGAGGTGAGCTGCGCCAGGAATGCGCCGCGGCGGGCACCTTCTTCACACGCCCACCGCAGCATCGCGCTTCCGATGCCCTGGCTGCGGTGATCCTCGTGCACCCGGACGGCTTCGATCTGCATTCGCGTTGCGCCCATCCGGCTCAGTCCGGGGATGAAGGTCAGTTGCACGGTGCCGATCACGTTGTCGTCGGCCGTGGCGACGACAAGAAGCAAGTGTGCGTCGTCGGCATCGATTTTCTCGAATGCTTTTTCGTAGATCGTTCGTGCGTCGGGATTGGTTGTTTCACGAGTGGAACCGATGGGGTCGTCGGCCAGAAGGTCCACCAGGGTACCTACGTCGCGAAGCTCTGCCTTTCGGATGGTGTAAACCGAATTGCCGCACTCTATCGACGCCGAAATCATCAGTGGTGCTCCTGTGAAAAAGTAATAGACCGAAATGTCAGGTTCTCATGTCGTCGTTCGCCATTGTTCGGAAGGGTGCGATCTGGGTCACGTCCGGATTCGGCTATGTCCAGAAGCGCATCAACGAATTGCCGACCGCCGCGTAGTACTGGGATACCCCGCTGAGCTCGAAGATCCAATAGATCGTGTCGAAAAAGATCACTTGGATCTGAGGGACAAAGAGAATCGCGACAAGAAGGAGTAATCCATACGGTTTGAACTGGTCGAGTTGGGCGCGGGTCGAGGGTTTCAGGAACGGTTCGATGGCGCCGTAGCCGTCGAGTCCCGGAACCGGCAACAGGTTGAGGACAGTGGCCATCACCTGCAGGAACGCGAGGAAACTCAGCCCCGCCCAAAATGTCAGATGCTCGGGTCCGGATCCATACGTACGTATGACAACAAGCAGGACTATGGCGGCGAGGGCGTTGGTTGCCGGACCAGCCAGGGAGATGCGGGCCTGGATCTTGGGCGCGAACATGCCGGTGCGCAAATAAACCGCACCGCCGGGTAGACCGATACCGCCTATCGCAATGAACAGCACGGGAAGCCCGATCGACAGCAAGGGATGGCTGTACTTCAACGGGTTGAGCGTCAGATATCCACGAGCCTCGACATCGGTGTCACCGTGACGCCACGCGATAAATGCGTGCGCAAACTCGTGGAGACAGAGAGTCACCACCCAACCGGCAACAACAAGAACAAAGACCCCGGCGCGGCCGGACACGGAACCCCAGTCGGAACCCCACGCAACAACGCCGCCGAGAACAGCGAGCGCCACCACCCCGAAGAAGACAGGGCTCGGCCGCACGGCTGACCTTGCCGCGCCGGTTCTCACCGGACCAACAACCAGGTCTTGTCGTGGCGATAGAACGTCGAGCGTTTGAGGTCCCGGGGGTTCGCAATACCGTCGCGCACGAGGTGGGCAGCCGGTGCTCCCAGTTGGACAGCTCGACCTTCCAGCCATCGCCGTCCTGCCCAGCGACTGCGGCGATCGGCGGATGCCCGGATACCCGGCAGCTTGGGGCTGGGAACTATCCGAACACCCGGCACCGTTCCCGAGAAGAGTTTGTTGTCGTCCACGTACGCCTCGCCGACCAATTCCTCGGTCCCGCCGGGCCCGGTGATCGTCGCAGCACCGACCAGCGCTATCCCGGCGTCGTCGCGGATCAACGGCACGACGTGCGCAGTGCCTTTGAGTGCTGCGCGGGCAGCTTTTGCGCCCGTGGACAGCTTGTACGCATCGGTGGCGTCCGACCGATTCTCCGTGACGTAGGCAAGTTCGACGTCCAACAGCTCGAGACGCATCAATCGCGTCAGTACAGCAGCAAACGCCGCGTCCGTGCCGACCACTATCAAGCGGGGAACGGAGACGACCTTCAGTTGTGCCACGACCTCGCTGAAGTCATCTTTTTCGGGCACCTCCGGCAGCGCGAACGACGTGACCTCGCCCAACGGGAGAGGCACTGGTGAATCGCCACATCTGAGTACCACGGGGGTCAACGCGCGCTCCTAGCTCGATCAAGACTTTGTCGGCGGTGGTCGCACCACCGGCACCGCTCACCTGGCTGGGGAACAGTCGTCAGAATTGCAGACCACGATCCTAATGCGACGCCGCGTACAGGCCGACAACTGCGACAACAACGAGCCGATTTCTGGACCGAAGGGTTCGATCTTGTGCTCTGGGCTAGACTTCTCCTTCGGTCACTGCAACAGCTCGGCTGCACAAGAGTGCGCGGATACAGGCAGTACCAATGCGGCGGGACAACTGCTGCACGTCGACCGTAGGAGACAACGTCATGCCGGCAATCGTCCTGATCGGCGCCCAGTGGGGCGACGAAGGTAAGGGCAAAGCTACAGATCTACTGGGCGAGCAGCTTCAGTGGGTCGTGCGATACCAGGGCGGCAACAATGCCGGACACACCGTAGTTCTGCCGAACGGTGAAAAATTCGCACTGCACCTCATCCCGTCCGGAATCCTCACACCGGCCGTCACCAACGTGATCGGAAACGGTGTCGTGGTGGATCCGGGAGTGCTGCTCACCGAACTCGCGGGCCTGGAATCGCGTGGCGTGGACACGTCCCGCCTGCTTCTTTCCGCCGATGCGCACCTGATCATGCCGTACCACGTGGCCATCGACAAGGTCACCGAGCGCTTCCTCGGGGCCAAGAAGATCGGCACCACCGGTCGCGGAATCGGCCCGTGCTACCAGGACAAGATCGCTCGTGTCGGCGTACGCGCAGCGGATGTCCTGGACGAGAAGATCCTGACTCAGAAGGTCGAGGCGGCACTCGAATTCAAGAACCAGGTGCTGGTCAAGATCTACAACCGCAAGGCTCTTGATCCCCAGCAGGTCGTCGAAGAAGTTCTGGCGCAGGCCGAGGGCTTCAAGCACCGCATCTCGGACACGCGACTCGAACTCAACCTCGCTCTCGAGCGCGGCGAGACCGTCCTGCTCGAGGGTTCACAGGGAACATTGCTCGACGTCGACCACGGCACATACCCGTACGTGACGTCGTCCAACCCCACTTCCGGTGGCGCAGCGGTTGGTTCGGGCATCGGCCCCACCAAGATCACCACTGTTCTCGGAATCCTGAAGGCGTACACCACACGCGTCGGCTCGGGCCCGTTCCCGACAGAACTGTTCGACGAGTTCGGTGTGTACCTGGCCGACAAGGGCGGCGAGGTCGGTGTCACCACCGGTCGTGGCCGCCGCACCGGTTGGTTCGACGCCGTGATCGCCCGTTATGCAACGCGCGTCAACGGCATCACCGACTACTTCCTGACCAAGCTCGACGTGCTCAGCAGCCTCGAGACGGTCCCGATTTGTGTCGCGTACGACGTCGACGGTGTCCGCCACGACGAAATGCCGATGTCGCAGACTGACATTCACCACGCCAAGCCGATCTACGAAGAGATGCCGGGTTGGTCCGAGGACATCTCGAAGGCACGCACCTTCGAGGAGCTTCCGCAGGCCGCACAGAACTACGTGCTTCGGCTCGAAGAACTGTCGGGTGCGTTCATGTCCTGCATCGGTGTCGGTCCCGGCCGCGACGAGACGATCGTTCGCCGCGAGGTCATCCGCTAGAGATTGTTTGTCGAAATCCCCGTTCCTTTCAAACAGGAGCGGGGATTTCGTGTTTCAGGCTCGCGTCGCCAGGTGCTTGGTGACGGCCGTCCAGTCGGGAAAGTCGGTGGTGCCGAACTGGATCCACTCGCCCTCGAACTTGTCTGCACCGTTGGCACCGCGATCGTCGACGAGGAAGTCGCCTCGGTTGAGGTGCTTGTGGTGCGAGAGGATCAACCGCTTGTATGCGACGCTGCCTTCCTCCAACCCGAGGTGTTCCTGGACCCACAAGACCTTGTCGTGCCACGCGGTTGCGTTCTTCCAGGGCGCAGTCGACAGGATGTAGGTGTCGAACTGCTGCGCAAGCTGGTGGTACGCCTCGATCGCGCCGTCGAGGGGGTCCATCCGAGAAAAGATGTGTGGGGCCTCGTCGAGGTCGTTTTCGAATTTCTTGCGGACATTGTCGGTAAGGCGATCGATACCGGACTGGAAGTTCACCAGCGTGTTGTCGAGGTCGATATAGAGAATCTTCTTGGAACCGGACATCTTGGATTCAGGCATGAGCGCCTTTCTTCGAGCAGAAAGAGTCCAGTTTTATCGAACTGGACTGAGATCAATGAATTCTTCCCCCTCATCACAATTGCACGGTGGTCCGACAGAGTTGTTCCCGGACCGTTCGCCGACCTCGCCGAAGATGCCACCGAGGGGTGCTGCCAGGCGAAACTGTTCCACTCGAATGTACGTACTTTCACCTTCTGCGGGCGCAAAAAAGTACACGACGGCTACAAAGAGTCCGATGCCGATAAGCGTTGCGAAGGTAGTCATGAGCCCATCATCAGGTTCACTGGTATTGAATTACATAGCCAAGTGCTCGATACTGGACCGCATGATGACTCGAGTTCTCGGTGCCCGTTCCCTTGCGCGTGATCTTGGGTCCTGGCAGGAGGAATCGGGACGGCGTCCCGCCTACCGTGCGCTCGCCGACGGTATTCGCCTGCTCGTGCACGACGGGCGCGTGCCACTGGGCGTGGCTCTGCCGAGCGAGCGTGAACTCGCAACCGTGCTCGAACTGAGTCGAACCACGATCACGTCGTCGTACTCGGTTCTGCGGGACGAGGGGTATCTGATCAGCCGTCAGGGTTCACGCAGTACCGTCGCGTTGCCGGCCGGCGCGCGGCCCAACGGTCTGATGTTCCGTCAGCACCAACCCGGCCCGAGTGGCGCCGTCGTCGATCTGAGTTATGCCGCGATGGCCGCCCCAGCCGAGCAGGTGCAACAGGCGTATGCGTCTGCGCTGGAGTCACTTCCACAGTTCCTGCCCACGCACGGCATGGAGCCGATCGGCATCGGTGATCTGCGAGACGTCATTGCCCGTCGCTACACCGAACGCGGATTACCGACGACGCCCGAGCAGATCATGGTGACCTCCGGTGCTCAGCATGCTTTGCGGTTGTTGTTGTCGGTGCTCACTTCTCCCGGTGAACGGGTGCTGGTGGATCACCCCACGTATCCCAATGCGCTGGAAGCGATTCGGCGCAACGGGGCCAGGCCGGTCCCGGTGCCGGTGCGTCCGGAGTTTGCCGCCGCCGGAGCCTGGGATCTCGACGGAATTCGCAGTGCCGCAAGGCAAACCGCGGCTCGCATGGCCTACCTGATTCCAGACTTTCACAATCCGACGGGACTGTGCATGGATTCCGCCGGCCGCGCGGAACTTGCCAAGATCGCACACGAGACCCGAATGACGCTTGTTGTCGACGAGACCATGGTTGACCTGTGGCTCGATGCGCCGCCGCCCGCGCCGGTGGCAGCGCACGGCCGCGGCGCCGCCAAGACGGATGTCGTGACCCTCGGTTCCACCGCGAAGTCGCTGTGGGGTGGCTTGCGCGTCGGCTGGATTCGGGCCGACCCGGCACTGATCACACAGTTGGTGGGCGCTCGCGCGGCTGTCGACCTCGGTACTCCGGTCATGGATCAGCTTGCCGCGGCGTATCTCCTTGCCGATGACCACTCGCTGCTCGACGAGCGTCGCGCGGTGCTCCGTGAGCAACGATCAGTTCTGCTCGACGCGGTAGCCGAGCGGCTCCCGGACTGGAGTCCCACCCTCGGCTCGGGCGGAATGTCGGTGTGGATGCGCATGTCGGCACCCGTGTCGACGGCCTTGGCGGCGGTGGCGCCCAACTTCGGAGTGCTTCTCGCAGCCGGCCCGAGATTTGGCGTCGAAGGTGCTTTCGAGCGGTTCATCCGGGTGCCGTACGCCCGGTCGTCGGAAGATCTGATCCGGGGCGTTGCGTCCATCGCCGCTGCATACGACACCCTTGCCACCGATCGGGATGCCGCCGATCAACGCCTCGTCGTCGTCTGAGCGGCTAGCCTGCGCTTGCCGGGGGTACCCACCTGGAAACGAAGGTGAATCCAGGAGGTTTTGATGGCAACCGTCGAGGGAGTCAATGCAGAGGGAGCCGGCGAATCGGAGGACGTCAGCACCTCGGAGGTATTGGCGGAACGGGTGTTCGCGGCCGCGATCGGTGCGGCAGAACTGCAAGCGGTCTACCTCGGCGATCGACTCGGCTGGTATCGCGCGCTGGCCGACTTCGGGCCTCTCACGTCGACGGAACTCGCCGATCGGACCGCAACCGTGGAACGGTACGCCCGTGAATGGCTCGAACAGCAGGCCGTGGCCGGGTATCTGGACGTCAATACCGATGCCGACCGCCGATATACCTTGTCCGCAGCGCACGCCGCGGTACTCGTAGATCCGGACAGTCTGCTGTACGTGGCGCCGATGGCCCGACTGTTCGTGGCGACAACAACGTCGATGCCGAGGCTGCTCGACGCGTATCGCCACGGCGGCGGGGTGACCTGGGAGTCGATGGGAGTGGACGCCCGTGAGGGGCAAGCGCTGCTGAACCGCCCGATGTTCCTGCGTCAGTTGTGTCAGGAGTTTCTGCCGACTATTCCGGATCTGCACACCACGTTGACAGACGGGGCGAAGGTCGCGGATCTGGGAATGGGGGAGGGATGGTCATCCGTGGCACTGGCCCTCGGATACCCGAAAGTCGAGGTCCACGGCTTCGACGTGGACGCGGCGTCGGTAGCCGCGGCGCGACGGCATGCGAGCGACTACGGCGTCGACGAGCGTGTGCATTTCTCGTTGGTCGACGTGGCCGGTCAAGCTCCTGAGCAGGAGCGGGTGGAGTCGGGCACCTACGACGCTGTTTTTGCGTTCGAGTGTCTGCACGACGTGCCGGACCCGGTCGGGTTTCTGTCCACCGCCCGGTCGATCGCGCGTCCTGGCGCGCCGGTGATCGTGATGGACGAGCGCACTGCGAGTTCTTTCGATCCAGGCGCCGGGCAGGTGGAGCAACTGCTCTACGGGTACTCGCTGACCTGTTGCCTGCCGGACAGTCTCTCGCACCCGGGAAGTGTCGGGACGGGGACGGTCATGCGGAAGTCGACTCTCGAAAGTTTTGCTCTGGCAGCAGGTTTCGAGAGGGTGGATGTACTGCCGATCGAGCATGAGTTCTTGCGGTTCTATCGGTTGGGCTGACGTACTGTGCGCCTTTGTCAACCGCGGGCGGTTAACAAAGGCGCACAGCAAACTAGGTCCAGACCGTGTCGATATCCGTTGCCTCACGTGCCGGGGCAGCGGGCGTCGTGGTGGGCGTGCGTGAGAAACGCGGCGCCGGTGCGTGCTGGGTGACGCCGTCGATGTCGATGAGCGAGCCGCGCGCTGCGATGTGCTCGTTCGACGGTGCCTCGGCGAAGGTCAGGACCGGCGAGACGCAGGCGTCGGTGCCGAGGAAGATCTTGGCCCACTCGTCGCGCGTCTTGGACAGGAACTTCTCGGTGAAGAGCGCCTTCATGTCGTCCCACTTGCTGGAGTCCATCTGATGCGGAAGCGTCGACGGGTCCAGTTCGAGGCCTTCGAGGAGCAGCGCGTAGAACTGTGGCTCGATGGAACCGACGGCCATGTACTTACCGTCGGAGGTCTCGTAGGTGTCGTAGAACGGGGCGCCGGTGTCGAGGAGGTTGACGCCACGCTCGTCGGACCACACGCCGCGGCCGCGGAAGGCCCACATCATGTGGGACAGGGCGAGGGTGCCGTCGACCATGGCAGCGTCGACTACCTGCCCCTTGCCGGAGACCGAACGCTCGACCAGGGCGGAGAGGATGCCGAAGATCAGGAACATGGAACCGCCACCGAAGTCGCCGACCATGTTGAGCGGCGGGATGGGACGCTCACCCTTGCGGCCGATGGCGTTGAGAACGCCGGTGAGGGAGATGTAGTTGATGTCGTGTCCGGCTGCGTTGGCGAGGGGACCTTCCTGGCCCCAACCCGTCATGCGGGCGTAGACGAGCCGAGGATTACGCTCCGAGACCACGTCGGGTCCGAGTCCCATGCGTTCCATGACGCCGGGGCGGAAGCCTTCGATGAGGACGTCGGAGCGCTCGAGTAGATCGAGCACCTTGGCGACGTCGGCCGGATCCTTCAGGTTGGCTTCGACGACGCGACGGCCACGCTTGATCTGGTCGGAGGCGTTGGCGTCCTGTGGGATCTGGCCTGCGCGCTGCACGATGACGATGTCGGCGCCCATGTCGGCGAGCAGAGTCGCCGCGTGCGGCGCCGGTCCCAATCCAGCGAATTCCACGATCCGAATGCCCGCGAGCGGGCCCTTCTTTTCCACAGTTTCTGCAGACACACGCACTCCCAATTCAGACGGCGACAACACTTCTGACCCGACGGTAACCTGTCGGATCCATCAGGTGTGCTTCGGGGCACTCTGTCTACTGGGGGAGTCGTCGATCACTAGACGGCGGCGCCCTCGAACTGGGCATTGTAGAGACGGAAGTACGCACCACCATGGGCGATGAGCTGATCGTGTGTGCCTTGCTCGACGATCTGACCTGCCTCCATGACCACGATCAGATCCGCATTGCGGATCGTGGACAGTCGGTGCGCGATGATGAAGCTCGTGCGGCCGACTCGCAGTGCCGACATGGCGTGTTGGACAAGCTGTTCCGTGCGAGTGTCGACCGAGCTGGTCGCTTCGTCGAGAATCAGCAGCGACGGCTCGGACAGGAAGGCTCGGGCGATCGTGATGAGCTGCTTCTCGCCTGAACTGATATTGGACGCTTCCTCGTCGAGTACGGTGTCGTAGCCGTCGGGCAGGGTGTGGATGAAGCGGTCAGCGAACGAGGCGCGGGCTGCCGCTTGGATCTCGGCCTCGCTGGCGCCGGTCCGCCCGTAGGCGATGTTCTCGCGGATGGTGCCGCCGAACAACCACGTGTCCTGCAGAACCATGCCGACGTGCGCGCGGAGGTCGGCGCGCCGCATGTGTGCGATGTCGACGTCGTCGATCGTGATCCGGCCGGAGTCGACTTCGTAGAACCTCATGATGAGGTTCACCAGCGTTGTCTTGCCTGCGCCGGTCGGGCCGACGATGGCAACGGTCTGTCCGGATTCGGCAGTGAGGTTGACGTTCTCGATGAGCGGGACGTCCTTGTCGTACCGGAACGAGACGTTCTCGAACACGACCGTGCCGACGGTGCGATGGCGGCCGGCTTGCTCGGGTAGGACGGGGTTCGCGATGTCCGGAGTCTGCTCGGTTTCGTCGAGCAGTTCGAAGACGCGTTCCGCCGACGCGGCGCCCGACTGCAGGCTCGACGACATCGAGGCGATCTGGGTGAGCGGTGAGCTGAACTGGCGGGAGTAGACGATGAACGCCTGGACGTCGCCGAGCGACATATTGCCGCTGGCCACCTTCAGGGCGCCCACCACCGCGAGCAGCACGTAGGTGATGTTTCCGACGAAGTTCATGACGGGCATGATCAGGCTGGACAGGAACTGGGCGCCGAACGACGCGTCGAGAAGTTTCTTGTTCTGTACCGCGAATTCGCGCTCGGCTTCGGTCTGATGGCCGTAGACGCGCACCAGATCGCGACCGCTGTAGGTCTCTTCGATCTGTGCGTTGATCTTGCCGGTCTCTTCCCACTGCGCTTTGAACAGGACCTGCGCGCGCTTGGCGACACGGGCCACCAACACGACCGATACGGGAACGGCGATGAGCGCGATGAGTGAGAGCATCGGCGAGATGACGAACATCATGGTGAGGACACCGATGACTGTCAGCACCGCGGTCAGCAGCGACGTCAGAGTTTGGGACAGGGTCGACGAGACATTGTCGATGTCGTTGGTGACGCGGCTGAGAACTTCACCGCGAGGCGTCTTGTCGAAGTACGGCAACGGCAGTCGGTGAATCTTTGCTTCGACCTCCGCACGCAACTTGTAGATCGTCTTCTGCACGATGATGTTGAGCAGGAACGCTTCCACCCAGGCGAGCAGCGACGCCATCAGGTACACGCCGATGGCGATGACGATGACCTTGCCGATGGCGTCGAAGTTCAGTCCGACACCGGGGACGACGTCGGCCGAGTTCTGAACCAGATCCGCGAACGTCGAATTACCGGATGCGCGAATCGCTTCGGCGGCCTCGTCACGACTGATGCCGGCCGGCAGGCTCTTGCCGATGAACCCGGCGAAGATGAGGTCGGTGACGTGGCCCAGGATTTTCGGGACCGCGACGGACAGCGAGATACTGCCGATCGTCGAGAGCACTACGACGAACACCGCGACCTTGTGCGGCTTCAGCAGACCGAGCAGCCGTTTCATCGTGGCTTTGAACTGCTTCGGTTTGGTTGTCGGTGTGGTGGATGCAGGCTTGGGTGCCGGGGCGTCTGCCTTGGGCTCGTCGCCGGGTGGCGGTTCGGCGGGTGGTGGTCCGGCAGGTGGTGGTCCGGCCTGTGATGGTCCGGCCTGAGCTGGACCGTACTGGGGCGCAGCTTCGGCAGGCTGCGCTGTGTCCGGCTCCGCGGGGATCTTGGCAAAGACGACGGTAGGAGCGTCGTCGAAGTACTGGCGACTGCCCGGACCGAAACCGGGACCTTGCGGAATGGTCATGCGCTCATCTCCGCGGGGATCTGGGAGGCCACGATCTCTTGGTACGTCGGGCAGTTGGCCAGCAGGAAGTTGTGGTCGCCGAGTCCGACGGGAGCGCCGTCCTCGAGAACCATGATCTGGTCGGCATCGATGATCGAAGATACGCGTTGCGCGACAACGATGACGGTGCTGTTCGTCGTGATGGCGCGCAGCGCCGCGCGCACGGCCGCGTCGGTATGCATGTCGAGGGCTGAGAAGGAATCGTCGAAAATGTAGATCCGCGGTCGGCGGACGACGGCTCGGGCGATGGCCAAGCGCTGCCGCTGGCCGCCGGAGAGATTCGAGCCACCCTGGGCTATCGGGGAGTCCAGGCCCTGCGGGAGTTCCCGGACGAAGCCGTCGGCTTGCGCGACGGCGAGTGCCGCCCAGATGTCGTCGTCGGTGGCCGACGGATTTCCGTACCGGATATTGGTGGCGACAGTGCCGGCGAACAGGTAAGTCTTTTGCGGGACGTAGCCGAAGTTGGTGAACAGTTCGTCCTGATCCCAGCCGCGAACGTCGAGTCCGTCGATCAGAACCGCACCGGCGGTGACGTCGAACAATCGGGGGATGAGTGAGACGAGGGTGGATTTTCCGCTGCCGGTGCTACCGACGATCGCTGTGACGGTTCCGGGTAGACATCGCATCGTCACACCGCTCAGAACCGGAGTCTCGGCACCGGGATAGCTGAATCCGGCTCCACCGAACTCGACGACGCCGTACGGGTTGGTGGGGCGCAGCGGTTGAGACGGCGCCGGCACCGATGGCTTCGTGTCGATCACTTCGGTGATGCGGTCGGCGCAGACGGCGGCACGCGGAATCACGACGGCCAACATTGTTGCCATAACGACGGACATCAGAATTTGCATGACGTACGCGAGGAACGCGCTGATCTGTCCGATCTGCATGTCACCGGTGTCCACGAGGTGAGCGCCGAACCACATGACCGCAACGCCGGTCAGGTTCGCGATCAGCATGACCGTCGGCAGGAGAACGGCTTGGTATCGGCCGATGAGCAGCGCGGTGTCGGTCAGTTCCTTGTTGGCCTGGTCGAAACGCATGGTTTCGTCGGGTTCGCGGACAAACGCGCGAATCACACGCATACCGGTGAGCTGCTCGCGAAGTGCGCGGTTGATCTTGTCGATGCGAGCCTGCATGGTCCGGAAGTGCGGAATGAGGCGGGCGACGACCACTGCGACGGTGATGCCCAGGAGCGGCACCGAAATGGTCAGGAGCCACGACATTTGCAGATTCTCGCGCAGCGCCATGACTATGCCGCCGATGCACATGAGCGGTGCGCTGACGAGCATCGACGATGTCAGCATCACCAGCGTCTGGATCTGGAGGACATCGTTGGTGTTTCTGGTGATCAAGGTGGGGGCGCCGAAACCGGCGAATTCACGGTCGGAGAAAGTGCCGACGGCCTTGTAGACGGCAGCCCGGACGTCGTGGCCGAAGCCCATCGAGGATTTTGCCGCCAGATACGTCGACGCGACCGAGGCGATGATCGACGCCAACGAGACCACCAGCATGATTCCACCGGTGGACACGATGAATCCGGTATCACCACGGGCGACGCCGTCGTCGATGATTCGGGCATTCAGGGTCGGCAGGATCAGCGACGCGATGGCACCGAACAGTTGCAGTGCCAATACTCCCGCGAGCAACCAACGGTACGGCGGCAGGTACGCCTTGAGCAGTTTTGCTAACACGGCGATCCCGATCTGGTTGCCACGCGTTCAGGATTGATCACATGCACACGGTATGACAGATCGTGGTCGGCGCGGGCACCGACTCTTACCTTTGCTGCGCTTTGTCTCTTTCGACTGTGATCTCGATCACAGTCAATTTGAGGTCCAGTTCGAGTCTCGTGTCTCGATCCGCAGGTTTACGTATTGCTTCAACCTGTTGCGCGGGACCCTTGTTCTTGAACCTTCCCGGAGAGCGTCCTCGCTCGAGTGGTCGAGTTGAGCGCGTAATCGGAGGTTTTCTCGGGTTCGACCGACTCGGCCGCTGAGAAGTAAGTCCGGATTGTCCGAAAGTGTGGCTCACAATTGACTGTGAGCCACACTTTGCGCATTTTGACTGTGATGCACATCACAATTTGTGTTGCAATCTACGTTCAATTTTACTGTTGAGCTGCAGTTTTGAAGGATGATGTTACTGGCAGTGCTGGCTAGTAGCTATTCGATAGCTAGACAAGCGCTCTCCTGCGGTCTATAAATGCTGTCAGCGCTCATTAGTGCGCTGCATCACAGCACGGGATGTCGCAGGGGGCGGCAGAATATTTCGCCCCTGAGCGGCATGAGTTCCCAGACTGTTCGGTCACCGCCTGCGGCCGAAACGTCGCTGAACATTTCACATCACCTCTACGCACCAGGAGAACTCCTATGTTCGGATCACTCAGCGCACTCGGACCTCTGCTCTCAGCACTCGGCGTTTTCCTCAAGTCGGTAGACACCTCCTCACTCGAGGGCGACTCGGGATCCTCGGGATCCAGCGGATCTGCTGAATAAGACCAACCGCTGAACAAGACCTATCAGGTGCCGATTGCTCGGTACTGTGATGGTCGGTCACTTCGCATTGCCCTCTGACCACGTCATCGGTCAGAGGGCAATGTGGTGTGAACGTGACGATAAGATTCGGCAGTCGCCCGACACGCCTTTTCTGGAGCGACGGTGAGGTGACAAATGGCGAGAATGGGCCGAATAACGCGGCTGCTTGTTGTCTTTGTCGTTGTACTGCTTGCCGCGCTCATCGGAATTCTCACCCGACCGCCAGGACTGCTCGCGACATTCTGGTGCGCGAACGCCTTGCTGCTGGGAATGATGGTGCGGTGGCCGATTCTGATCGAGTGGCCCACGTGGATTGCCGCCGGCGTTGCCTATGTGAGTGCTGATCTGCTGACCGGTAATACCGTTTCGATGGCACTTCAATTGAACGGTGCCAACCTGGTCGGGGTCACGGTTGGCGTATTCCTGCTCCACTACCTCAAACGAACTCCGTTTCGTTTGGTCGATTCGCAGTCTCTGATGTGGATGGTTGTCGTCGCCGGGTTCAGTGCCTGTGCGACCGCGGCAACAGCTGGGCTGATGGATTGGATCTTTCGCGATGAGTCGTTTGCGGACACGCTTGTTCACTGGGGCAGCACGGAGTTCATGGCCTATCTGCTGGTGCTGCCACTGATTCTGTCCATGACCATTCCGTCGAGCTTTGCGGAGATCCGCAGTAAGACGACGGTCAGGGCAGTTCTGGCCATGGCGGTCCCGTTGCTGGTTACCGCAGCCTGTATGCCGATCGCGCTCAGCATCGAGGGACCGATTGCGCTTCTTCTTCCCATCCCCGCGCTGTTGTGGTGCGCTACCCGGATCTCGGTTCCGAGTACGGCGTTGGTCTCGGCAGTGTGGTCGGTGTGGTCGCTCATGATGGCCGACACCGGCAGGTTGGCACTCGGGGAACAGGGTGACGCAAATGTGAACGAGGCGGTAATCACGTCGATCGCAGTCACTCTGGTTGCGTTGGGCCCGATTGCCGTGGCGTGCGCGACGCAGGAGCGCCGGGCCGCCGAGCGCGAGTTGTTCCGCGCCGTCGAATACGACAGCCTCACCGGAGTTCTCTCGCGCGGGCCGTTCCTCCGTCAAGCCGAGGAACGACTACGGCACACAACACAGACGGCGTTGCCTGTCGGATTGCTGATGCTCGATCTTGACCATTTCAAAGCCGTCAACGACACGTACGGGCACATGGTCGGCGACAGTGTTCTCGCTGATTTCGGTGCGCGCATGACAGAACGCCTCTCCGATACCGATCTGGTCGGTCGACTCGGCGGTGAGGAGTTCGCGGTCTTGCTCGCCGGTTCCAGTTTCGCCCGGGCAACCGAAGTTGCCGAAGAGATCCGTCATGCTCAGATCCACGACTCAGCGCGATCCGGGCATGACAGCACTGTGAGTGTCGGACTTGCCTGGACAGATGACTCGACGCCCACCTTGGCATCGCTGATGGCCTCCGCCGACGCAGCCCTGTACGAAGCCAAGCACGCAGGCCGAAATGTCGTGAAAGCCCAGAACGTCAGTGGCGTCGTGCCCGAGCGGATCACCAGAACCGCGTGAGTTCCGTCATCGCGTCCTTTCAGGCACTCTGACCTGCATCGGGATTGGCATATAGTCGCAGCCATGCAGCCTGATTCAACACCTTCGCACCCTTCCGCTCTTCCGCTCCGTTTCGGCACACCGCTCACCGAGAACGCGATCAGAGTGATGATGTTGGGATCCGGTGAACTGGGCAAGGAAGTTGTCATCGCGTTGCAGCGATTGGGCGTCGAGGTCATCGCGGTGGATCGGTACCCGAACGCACCAGGGCACCAGGTTGCGCACCGGGCACACACTGTCGACATGACCGACCCCGATGCACTGCTGGCGGTGATCGAACTCGAGAAGCCGCATTTTGTCGTGCCCGAGATCGAGGCAATCGCGACCGACGCGCTGGCTATCGTCGAAGCGCGAGGTGAGACCGTGGTCATCCCCACGGCCAGGGCAACACAGTTGACCATGAACCGGGAAGGTATCCGGCGACTTGCCGCCGAGGAATTGGGCTTGCCCACCTCGCCGTATGCATTTGCGGACTCGCTCGAGGAGGTTCGCGCTGCCACCGAACTCACCGGATTCCCGTGCGTGATCAAGCCCGTCATGTCGTCCTCCGGCAAAGGGCAGTCGACGGTGCGTACCGCCGATGAACTTGCGGCAGCGTGGGATTACGCGATGGCCGGTGGACGTGTCAATCATGGCCGGGTCATCGTCGAGGGTTTTGTCGATTTCGATTACGAGATAACACAATTGACGGTTCGGGCAGTCGGCAGTAGCGGCAAGGTCGAAACGTCGTTCTGTGAACCTATCGGTCACCTGCAGCAGTCGGGAGATTACGTCGAATCCTGGCAACCGCAGCAGATGTCGGCGCTCGCCCTCGCGGCCGCTCGCGAGGTGTCCGAGAAAGTCACGTCGGCGCTCGGCGGTCGCGGAGTCTTCGGCGTCGAGTTGTTCGTCAAGGGCGACAACGTGTACTTCTCCGAGGTGAGCCCACGTCCGCACGACACCGGCCTGGTCACGCTGCGCACCCAGCGGCTCTCCGAATTCGAATTGCACGCCCGTGCCATCCTGGGACTCCCGGTCGACACGACGCTCATCTCGCCCGGGGCTTCAGCTGTCATCTACGGAGGTGTCGAAGCGCAGGCAATCGGATTCGACGGCGTCGCAGAGGCTCTCGCGGTTCCCGAGACGGATCTTCGGCTGTTCGGTAAGCCGGAAAGTTTCACGCGTCGACGGATGGGCGTTGCCGTCTCCGCTGCCGCAGATGTCGACACTGCTCGCTCTCGTGCGCGCGAAGCGGCGTCGAAGGTTCGCCCCGTCGGATGAGCCCGGCTGCGGAAGTTGTTGTCGGGTTGGCGATTCTGATCGGTCTGGTCGGCGTGGTTGTGCCGATCATTCCGGGAACACTGCTCATCGCGGCAGCAATTCTGGTGTGGGCGTTGATGACCGGTGGCGCAACCGCGTGGACGGTCTTCGTGTTGGCAGCATTGGCCCTGGTGGTCACCGGCGTCGTGAAGTACACGTGGCCCGGTCAGCGAATGCGTGCCGGGGGAGTGCCGAACCTGTCCGTGATGGTGGGCGGGCTCGTCGGCATCATCGGATTTTTTGTCGTACCGGTGGTGGGGCTGTTTCTCGGTTTCATCGTGGGAACGTACGTCGCTGAACTGGCGCGGTTACGCAACGTCAACATCGCGTGGGCGTCGACGCTTCACGCGGTGAAAGCCGTGGGGTTGTCCATGGTGGTGGAGTTGTTCGGTGCGTTGGTCGCGGCGGGGCTCTGGTTGGGCGCAGTCGTTTTCGTGTGAACAGTCGTTCTCGTGTGAGCACTCGTTTTGGGGTAGGCGCTGGCCCGTTCACACCGATACCAGGCTCGGGCGTTGCCACCCATCACTGCCGGAAGATCATCCCCGACGGCGTCGGCGATCACGTCGAGGTCGTGGATCTCGAAGGCTCGGCGCGCGCGGGTTCCTGGTAGATCGGTACCGAACATCAGTGCCTGGGGATTGACGGCGTGGATCTGGCGGAGGACATCGCCGACGTCGGAGATGGTGGTGCGTCCGAATCCGGTGGCTTTGACTCGTACGCCGCGGTCTACCAGATTGAGGAGGTACGGCAGACCACGCGTCGACATGCCCAGGTGGTCGATCGACACGGCCGGCAGCTTTGCAAAAACCGGCTCGAGCGAGAGAAGTAGGGTCGCGTCGACGTAGAACTCGGCGTGCCAGCCGACCAGATCGAAAGCCCGGTTGGCCAGATCGGCGAGTTGACGTAGATCTGTTGCGCCGCGTCGGAGGTTGAATCGGACTGCGCGAACACCGAGCGCGTCGAGGTCGACTATCTCTTTGTCGCTGACGTCGTCGCCGAGAGCCGTGACGCCAACCCAGCCGGGGCCGAGTTCGGCGAGTGCAGTTTTGAGGTACTCCTGATCGGTGCCCTGGTACGACGCCGTCACCACGGCTCCGCCGTCCACACTGAGCCCTTCGAGCGCCGCCACCCTGGACCGGTAATCGGGGACAGTGAACGGCTCGGGCAGGTAGCCGTGATTCTCGACCAGCGGAAAGCGCGGGTCGATGATGTGAACATGGGCGTCAAACACGTCATTCATTTTGCACGCTGTCAATATGACGTCGAACAGACGACCGGCCCGATGTGACCTGGATCGCTGTGGGGCGAATTTCAGTCATATCGGGCCGATCGGTCTGTTCTACCTGGCGGTTAAGCCTTCTCTGGCTCCGAGGCCTTCAGCATGTCGTGGCGTTCGACAACCTTGATGCGCTCGCGGCCCTCCGGCTCGCCGAGGCTGCGCTCGTGCGCGTCGAGGCGGTACCAGCCCTGCCACGTCGTGTACGGCACCTGCTTGCCTTCGAGGAATTCGATGACGGCGTTCTCGTCGGGGTGTGCGGCACCGGTAAAGCTAGCCGAGTCCTCGAGGAGATTCGCGACGGTTTCGTTGGCGTCACCCTTGGTGTGGCCGATGAGGCCGACGGGGCCGCGCTTGATCCAGCCGGTGACGTAGGTGGCCGGCATGAACCGGGCAGCGCCTTCGGCGGTGTCGTCGGCGACAACGCGTCCGGCGTCGTTGGGGACGGTGCCGGCCTGGTCGTCGAAGGGCAGCTGAGTGACGTTCTGCGACAGGTAGCCGACTGCGCGGTACACGGCCTGAACGTCCCAGTCCTTGTAGGTGCCGGTGCCCTTGACGTTGCCGGTGCCGTCGAGCGCGGTGCGCTCGGTGCGCAGGCCGACAACCTTGCCGTCCTCACCGAGAACCTCGGTGGGGGATTCGAAGAAGTGCAGGAACAGCTTGTGCGGGCGGCTTCCGACGTCGCGGATTGCCCAGTCCTGCAGGGTGTTCGCGACCATGTCGACCTGCTTGGAGTTGCGTCGAGCCTGCTCGGAGCCCTCGTCGTAGTCGATGTCCTCGGGGTCGACGATGACCTCGATGGTGGGGGAATGGTCGAGTTCACGCAGTTCGAGCGGCGTGAACTTGGCCTGAGCGGGGCCGCGTCGTCCGAAGACGTGGACCTCGACGGCCTTGTTGTTCTTGAGGCCCTCGTAGACGTTGGCGGGAATCTCGGTGGGGAGCAGTTCGTCGCCGGTCTTGGCGAGGACGCGGGCGATGTCGAGGGCGACGTTGCCGACGCCGAGGACGGCAACCTTCTCCGCGGTGAGGGGCCATTCGCGGGGGACGTCGGGATGGCCGTCGTACCAGGAGACGAAGTCGGCGGCGCCGTAGCTGCCGTCGAGGTCGATGCCCGGGATGCCGAGCGCGCGGTCCGCGTTGGCGCCGGTGGAGAAGATCACGGCGTCGTAGAACGACTGGAGGTCGTCGAGGGTGATGTCGGTGCCGTAGTCGATGTTGCCGAGGAGGCGGACCTGCGGCTTGTCGAGGACCTTGTGCAGGGCGGTGATGATGCCCTTGATGCGCGGGTGGTCGGGTGCGACGCCGTAGCGGATGAGGCCGAAGGGCGCTGGCATGCGCTCGAAGAGGTCGATGCTGACACCGCGGCCGGAGACTGCGGTATCGGACTTCATGAGGGCATCGGCGGCGTAGATGCCGGCGGGGCCGGCGCCGACGATCGCGACCCGGAGTGGGCGGTTGGAGTCAGTCATCGTAAAGACAGCTACCTTCTTCGAAGTTCGGACAACGTATCGACAAGTATCCAATTTAGCCGAACCTAAGCACCGTGGAGTGTTTGCGGTTCGACCGGTTCACACTTTCACCCGAACGGGCGTCGGTAAACCGTTTCTTTCTGTTAATTCTCCTGCAAGTGCGGTTCGAAGCGGTAGGGGTCCACCACTTGACAGGTCACAAGCTGAGTTTGTGGGGGACTATTGGGTTCATGAATGACCAGCGTGACGATTCCGGCAACTCCGAAAGCAAGACAGCATCGGCGGGGCCGTTCATCCTGGCAGTGGCAATTGTCGCGCTGATCCTCGGCGGAATCTTCGTCTCGTCCTGGCTGTCCCCGGCTGATGAAAACGTCAGCGAAGATGACCGCATCAGCCGTGTCGTCGCGGACTACGTCGCTGCCAGCAACGAGAACGACACCAAGACGCTCCAGACCCTGACCTGCGCGAACTTCGATCCGAAGACCGGTCCCCTCGCCGAGGCCGAAGGTGACGTCGAGATGCAGGGCATCAACGAATCCTCGGTCAGCGGTGACCGCGCCACCGTCGATGTTCGACTCTCCGGTGGCGGCCAGGATCAGCGCGTCGAGGTCTGGACGCTCACGCGCGACGGCGACAGCTGGAATATCTGCACCTGATCGCCCACACAATCCGGTCTTGTGAAAACATGGACAACGTGAGTTACGCAGGCGATCTGACGCCGGAGCAAGCCTGGGAGCTGCTCCGCGAAAACCCCGAAGCAGTGCTCGTTGACGTGCGCACCGACGCAGAGTGGAAGTACGTCGGTATCCCCGATGTCACCTCCCTCGGCAACTCGGCTGTGCAGATCGAATGGGTGAGCTACCCGAACGGTGCACGCAACGACAACTTCATCGACGAGTTGAAGGAATCCGGTGTTGTGCCTGGATCCGGGAAACCCGTGATCTTCCTGTGTCGATCCGGTCAGCGATCGATCGGGGCTGCAGAAAGTGCGACAGCGGCGGGCATCGGTCCGTCGTACAACGTGCTCGACGGGTTCGAAGGCGGCTTGGACGCCGACGGACATCGTGGAGTTGTAGGTTGGCGGGCCATCGGCCTGCCGTGGAGGCAGCAGTGAGCGGAATTCCCCAGGGCGGCGCATTTCAACGGGCGTTGCCGGACGACGTCGGTCTCGGCACACTCGGTGTTCGCGGTGGATTGATGCGAACGGGCTTCGAAGAAACCTCCGAAGCGCTGTTCCTCAACTCCGGATTCGTCTACGAGAGTGCAGAAGCCGCCGAACAGGCCTTCACCGGGGAAGTAGACCATTTTGTCTACTCCCGCTACGGCAATCCGACGGTCAAGATGTTCGAGGAGCGTCTGCGGCTCATCGAGGGCGCGGAAGCGTGCTTTGCGACGGCCAGCGGAATGTCGGCTGTATTCACGGCGTTGGGCGCATTGTTGGGCAACGGAGACCGACTGGTTGCCGCACGCAGCCTCTTCGGTTCCTGCTTTGTCGTGTGCAACGAAATCCTCCCGCGCTGGGGAGTCGACGTCGTTTTTGTCGACGGCGAAGACAACGCGCAGTGGGAAGAAGCGCTCTCGGTGCCCACCACGGCGGTGTTCTTCGAAACACCCTCCAACCCGATGCAGTCGATCGTGGACGTACGACGCGTCGCCGAACTCGCGCATGCTGCCGGCGCAAAGGTGGTGCTGGACAACGTCTTCGCGACACCGCTCCTGCAGCGCAGCTTCGATTTGGGTGCCGACGTCGTCGTGTACTCCGGAACCAAGCACATCGACGGTCAGGGTCGTGTTCTCGGTGGAGCGATCCTCGGAACCGAGGAATACATCAGCGGTCCCGTCCGAGAGTTGATGCGGCACACCGGACCTGCGCTCAGCCCGTTCAACGCGTGGACTCTGCTCAAGGGGCTCGAGACCATGCCCGTTCGCATCCGGCATTCCGTGGCTTCGGCTCTCGAGATCGCCGAATTCCTGGAAGCTCACCCCGGCGTCAAGTGGGTCAAGTACCCGTACCTGACATCGCACCCGCAGCACGAGCTTGCGAAGTCCCAAATGAGCGGCGGCGGAACAGTTGTCACCTTCGAACTCAACGCCCCCGATGACGAGGGCAAGAAGCGGGCATTCGAGGTCCTGAACGCGCTGCGGGTCATCGACATCTCCAACAACCTCGGTGACTCCAAGTCCTTGATCACCCATCCCGCCACCACGACTCACCGCGCCATGGGGCCGGAAGGCCGTGCGGCAGTGGGTATTACCGACGGTGTGGTTCGTCTGTCCGTCGGACTCGAAGACACTGTAGATCTGCTGGCGGACCTGAAGCGAGCGCTGGGCTGATCCGTCCCTGACCGCTGCCGCGGCGAGCTGATTGCCGGCAGGGGTCAGGGAACAGCGGTAAGTGGCAGCTGTTGGATGTCGATAGTCAAATTTTGCGTGCTCAACGTTGCCCCGGCACTGGCCGAGTCATCAGGTGCAATCGTGAAGAGAATCTGAACGGTCAGATTGGTGTTGTTCAGCGTCTGTGTGACAGTTCCGGTATTCGGTACGGGCGCACTGCTGTCGTAGAGGACGTTCCCGCTCGCATCCAGAGCGTAGGTGCGGAGCGCCAAACTTGATGTCGTCAACCCGCCCGTCAATTTCGACTTGTCCACTGTGACATTGGCTTTGATTCGCCCGCCGGTGACTTTCACCAGTGAATCGCAGTAGTAGGTGTAGTTGAATCCGGGCCGGAGTCGGTAGGTGCTGATATTGGGAATGTAGACCTGCGGATTCGGATTGACAGGGGAATTGACGTAGATCTGCGAGTACCAACTGCCGTTGGCGCAGGGGCCGAGAGTCAGAACGCCAGACGTGATTGTCGAGTTGGATACGGTGCCGTTGTTGGTCCAGGTGGCAAGTGTGCCGGATCCGCCAATCAGTATCGCTCCCGCAGCGCCTATCGCGAGCGCGGCTTTCAGCTGTTTCTTCACGGGGACACCAACTCCTGGATTTCGTCCGGAAGTGTGCCCGTGACAGTCGACTTCGTCCACGCTCCCGTCGACGCATCAACCTTCCTGACACCTGCAGAGTTGATCAACCACAGTTCGTTCGTGCCGCTGAGCCAGTGTAGTTCGGTTGAAGGATCTACTGGGGTGCGGAAGAGTTCAACCCCGGATTGATCACTCACGATCACGACATTTCCTGAAGATGTGCTGACGGTCTCTGCCGTGAATTGGCCCGATGAGGTCGCATCACCCAGTGGCGTTTCGACAGGTGTGGTGGTGGCCGTAGTTACTGGTGTTGTGGTTGTCGGTGTTGTTGTCGAGGGGGTTGTGCTGGTTGTTGTTTCCTCAGTCGTCACACCGGTCGAGGTTGTCGGTGTAGGCGGAGTTGTCGAGGTAGGCGCAACGGAAGACGTTGTTGTGAGCGGTGTTTCGGTGGCACTGGTGGTGGGAGCGGTTGTCGTGGAAGTTGTTGTTGTGGCGGGTGCTGCGGGAGCGGCCATCCTCAGTGCACCGGCCTGACTTGTTCCCGAGGTTCTGCTGCCACATGACACAAGGAGTCCAATCGTGTAATTGATTGTCCATCCGCTCCATCCCGGTGAGACGGCAAGACCGTTCATCGAGTGAACTTCGACAAGGTAGGTACCATTTTGCAGATTCAGAGTTCCGAATGCGGTGTAGCTGAGCGCTGTTTGATCGGTGGAACCCACCTGAATTTGATTCGAATCCCGGACGATGATTCGGTATCCGGTCGCACCGGGGACCGCGTCCCACGACATTGTCAAAGCGACCAGGAGCGATGAGCACATCACTTTGGAGAGAACGGGAGCTGCGGGTGCGACAGTGATCGTGGACGCTGCTGTGAAGCTCAGTCCGGTCACTGTTGCTGTGCTCGTGAAGTCCGCGCGCGTCGATGTTGTGTGTGTAGCTCCGAGAACGGCGAGCCCCACAGCGCCGAGTGCAACAACGGATTTGGCTGTGCCGGCTGACTTCGGTTTGACGGCGCGTTGGTCGGTAGGCGGAACCGTGGTCTCTGTCGAGTTGGGTGCTGTCGTGTCGCGTGGAGGCCGCCGAAAAGCTATGAACAGTAGCGCACATGCAACTATGCCCCCGAGAAATGCACCGGACGGTCCGGACAACCAAGCGACGACGTATCCGGCCTTGTTGACGGAGAACAGGATTCGATCGGCATCCGCAACCACGTACGGTTCGAGATCGGATTGATCGTTTGCATCTCCTTTGAGGACCAGAGCAGCGGTGCCGTCGCCTTGTGGGGTGATCTGCTCGATCCGGTGGGAAATACGTGTTCCGGAGGTATTTGTCACGCTCACGACATCGCCCACAGCGAGGTCGTCGGCATCAACAGTGCGTGCGAACCCCAAAGCCCCGGTCTCGATTGACGGTGACATCGAACCTGATGTGAAGACCAGCGGTGTGACCCCGAACATCCACGATGCCAAGGCAGCTACGACGCACATGACTCCGAGTACGGCGCCGACAGTCAGGGCAGACTCCCGCAGATGGCGGGCCACGGTGCCCGATGTTGTTCCGTGCTCGACGACGCTCATTGCAGAACCCCCGTCAGGGTGAGTGTGGCGGTCACTATCGAGGAGGCGATGGTGGCAGGGGCGTCGGGGAGCATCTGGGCCATTACGCAGATGTTTTCCGCTGTCGGGGTCGTGCCGTTGGTCGAGGCACCCAAATTGCGCGCTGTCGAAATTACCGTGGCCGAGGTTGCCGTGGTGGGAATGACGACGGCGGGGTTGATCAGTGTTCCACCGGTGCACGTCATCGGCTGCGTGGTTCCCGAAACTGTTGCCCCGGAGTAGGCGGAAAAACGATAGTACTGGCGATTCGTGCTCGAGGAGTCCACAGTCATGGTGTATTTGAGTCCGGTATCGCCGAGGTTGCCGGGACTGATCATCGCGGCTTTGGACTGTCCCGGTTGCAAGCCGGCGATACTGAAGGACGGGTGCGCGTACGGGTTCACACCGTTGACCACCATCTTGACCGAAGCGAGTGTGATGTCGTTCGACGTTGCTGTTGCACTGGTCGTCCACGCGGCTTGTGTGCCGACGGCTCCGATACCAAGAACCATGCCGAGCGAAAGTAGTGCTCGCACTCGCGTACTACCCACGGATCGGCGGATCCATCCAGGGGTGGTCGCAGCGGTTCGGTCGCTGTCGGGATACATCGTGGCGTCCTTTTCTTATCAGGATTCGGGTGCTGGCGAGGCGACGACTCGGGGTGTGGAGACGTCGATGCTCGTCTGCTTTTTTCGTCTGCGGCTGTCACGAGTGCCACTGACGAACATGAAGACGGCATAGATGACGAGTGCGCCGACGGCGATCCCGACGATCACGGTTCTTTGTTCTCCGGTCAGCCAGTTGTTCACATACCCGAGATAAGGGAGGCCGTACCAGACCTTGCCTCTGATCTGGACAGGTCGTACTTCCTTCTCGTCGGGTTGTCCGTTCGCATCACCCTGGGTGGTGAATGTTCTTTCGCCCTTTTGGTTCTCGCTGATCTCGATGATCCGGTGGGTGACGACGGCGGCCTGTCCCGATTCCATCTGGTACGTAATGGCCTGGCCGATCATGAGTTCGTCCGTGTTCACCGGTTTGACGACGATCAGGGACCCAGGATCGTAGGTGGGCCTCATCGAACCGGTGAGGACTGTAAAGCGTTGTGCTCCGGCGAAATAGGGAACCACGATTGTCGCGGTGATCAGCGCGCTGACGGCAAGGAGCAGTGTCCAGCTGATGATCGACGTGGCCCACCAGAGCGGCCCGGTTTTCTGGGTGCGATGCGCGCCGGATGTCATGGTATGTACGTCCCTGCCATGGTGAACACGATCTTGGGTGTCGCCGGTTGCACCCCAGTCGCTGTCACACCGACGCGGAAACACCAGACCGCCGATGCTCCGACACCGAGCGGAGCGCTCGACCACCCTCCGTTCGGAAATTGCACCGATGAGCTCATCGATTGTGCGTTGAGAGGAGGTGTCCCTGTCGGAGTCGTCTGGCCGGCACCCACTGGGCACAACGACTCACTGGTGACGGGGAAGATGCTCAGTGTCAGCCCGGTGTAGATGCTTGTCGACTCCAACCGCCAGTTCATCGGTAGTTCGCCGGTGTTGGTGATCGTGAGCGGTGCCTGCATCGTGCTGCCAGGCAACAATTTTGTGCCACCGATCGGGATGGGGACAAATGCAGCGCTGAGCGCGCCGCTGCCACTCTTGACCTTCATCTCCAGCTTCGCTCCGGTCGCAGTTCCACCGGCAGCGCTTTTGGAATCGGACCACAGCGCGAAGGTCTGCTGTGACGATACGAATATCGCCACAGCAGCCGTCGCGAGTGCGATCGATCCCCAGACTTTTTTGCGCACGATGTGATTTACGGAGCAGTCAGCGCGGTCTGAGTGAGAACGAGCTTCAGAGCAGTCAGGTCGACTGCCTGGTTCTGCGCGGTAGTTCCGGTCACGTTGTTGAATGCGAGTCGGACTTCGACGTTGACGCTCTGTGTGGGGGTGCCGGGAATCGCGGTAATGCCGCTGACCACGGTCGTGCCCTTCTTGAGGGTAGTGGTTGCAGTGACATTGGATGCGAGCGCTCCGCTGATGCTCGAAGGGTCGGCGACGATGGTCGCAGTCAAGCGGTCGCCGACGGCGGTCACGACAGCATCGCAGTTGAACGCAACAACCTCGGTGGGCACGATGCGGTAGCTGGTGATCGCGCTGATCGGAGCGGCCGTCGGATTGAGCGACGTCCATCCCGTCCCGGCGGCGGGCGTGCAGGCGCCCAGCGTCAGGACTCCCGAGGTGACTGATCCGGTGCTGATGTCCTTGCTGTCATTCCAGACCGCGTAGCTGCCTGCACCGCCGAGGAGTAGTGCGCCCGCAGCTGCTGCCGCGATTGCACCCTTTGTCTGTTTCTTCATGGAGAGCTCATTTCTGGGGAGTCCGAATTGGGTCGTTCAGAAATGAGTATCAGCCATGGCAAACGATTCGTTACCGGTTTTGAAAAGAATATTTCGCCCAAATTGAAATTTTAGGTTTGAACTGGGAAAAGCCGTCTACCAGCAACTAGTCACCAGTTTGTTAGTTCAACGTTAAAGAAACCTCCTGTTTGTCCAACTCGACAAAGGTTTACCGTTTCATTTGTTTTCAGTATTCATTCGTCTGGTTAACTACTCGTTCTATATAGGCGATATGTCCTAATTGTCTTTACTTATTGTTACGAAAAGGATCCGTCGTATTTCCGACAAGTGCGGCGACGGATTCCAGAACGATGGTGGGGCGGTACGGATACAGCTCCACGGACGCCGGTGTCGAGATCCCGGTCATCACGAGGATGGTCTGCAAGCCGGCCTCCAGGCCGCACACGATGTCGGTGTCCATGCGGTCGCCGATCATCAACGTATTGGCGGAATGGGCGCCGATGGACCGCAAGGCCGATCGCATCATGAGGGCATTCGGCTTGCCGACGTAGTACGGGTCGCGCCCCGTGGCTTTGGTGATCAAGGCGGCTACGGAACCGGTGGCAGGCAGGGAGCCATCCCGTGACGGTCCGGTGGCGTCGGGGTTGGTGGCAATGAACCGCGAACCACGCTCGACCAACCTGATGGCAGTGGTGATGGCCTCGAACGAGTATGTACGGGTTTCGCCCAGGACGACGTAGTCGGGATCGCTGTCCGTCAGGACGTACCCGATGTCGTGCAGCGCCGTGGTCAGGCCTGATTCGCCGACCACGTATGCGCTGCCACCTGGTCGCTGATTGGCGAGGAAGGTGGCAGTCGCCAGAGCTGAGGTCCAAATGGACTTCTCGGGGATGTCGAGGCCGGAGTTGAGTAGGCGTGCACGCAAGTCTCGCGGAGTTCTGATCGAGTTGTTGGTCAGCACCATGTACGGGATGTTGTTCGATGCCAGTTCGGCGAGGAACGTGTCCGCTCCCAGCACCAAGTGTTCTTCGTGAACGAGGACTCCGTCCATGTCCATGAGGTAGGTCCACTGGGATTCATTCGCGGTTGTGGTCATGTCTCAAGTATGTGGGAACCGCGTCCGAGGTGGGCGGTCAAGCGAGAAGACGCCACAGCCCGATCAGGCCGACGACGACAATCGTGTACCGCAGCGCAGTGGGAGACAGGCGTCGTCCGTAGCGGGCTCCGAGCACACCTCCGCCGAGCGAGCCGACTGCGATCAAACCGGCTGCTGCCCAATTGATCTGGTCGAAGGCCAAGGTGATGTACATTGCCGCGGCGACGATGTTGACGAGCAGCGAGAGGAGGTTCTTCGCTCCGTTCATTCGCTGCAGGGTTTCGGGAAGAATGGCACCCATCACACCGATCAGGAGGATGCCCTGCGCGGCGGTGAAATAGCCGCCGTAGATACCGACGGCAAACGTGCCTGCGGTCAGGAGCATCAACCTCGTGGTCGACAACGTCGTCTCTTCGGTGGAGCGTTTTTTCGCCCAGGCCTGGATGCGTGGCTGGAGAACGACGAGAGCGAGCGCCAGGATCAGCAATACCGGAACTATCGTCTCGAACAATTTCTCGGGTAGGTGCATCAGCAACCACGAGCCGAGCAGGGCGCCGGCGAGTGACGCCGGAATCTGCCACCGAAGCCGGTCCCATTGCCCCGACAATTCGCGTCGGTAACCCCAGGTGCCGGAAACTCCGCCGGCAACAAGGCCAACGGCGTTGGACATCGTCGCGGTGACCGGAGGCATGCCGAAAGCTACGAGAGTGGGGAAGGTGATCAGGGTTCCACTGCCCACCACGGCGTTGATGGCCCCGGCTCCGATGCCTGCCACGAGAATAAAAAATGCGTCCAGTCCGCTCACTCCGCAGACGGTACTGCAGGGTGATTCGGGGGTGCTCGGTGGCTCGGGGGCAGTGGATATGGCTTATCCATTCAACACGTCATCTGCCCGTTTCGGGAGGGTTGAATTCAGCCTGATTTCAACGCGGGATTGACGCTATTTCCCTTGCCGCGCAGGGAAATACAACATTTGACGACTAGGGATTCTGCGTCTAGTATTTGCTCACCATCTCGAGCGACCGAGAGACCTGGCTCGTCGACGTCGCAGCAACCCCCCGAGTAATCGGGAGCGGGTGCTTTCTGCCAGGACCGATGGAAGGCATCACATGAGTATCACTCGCTGCGCCGGTACCGCTCCGTGCGCCGGTTCGAACGCGTACGCACCGCACCGTCGACGTCACATCGACCTGCGTCGTACAGCGTCGTGTCACTGTCGCTGACCGAACTTCTCGGCACTCGAAAGTTCGCTGCACTCGAAAGTCGTCGCGCAGCATTCCCATTTTCCGAAAGGCCTATTTTGTGATGTCTACTCCGTCTGGCAGTGCGCCGTGAGCGCGCCCACCGAGATCCGCCCGGAAAAGCGGGTGGCCGAGCCGGAACTTCCCGACTCCGAGCTTGTTGTTGCCCGCACCTGGCACCCGCTTCGTTGGGTGATCAGCGCGATCGTTCTGGTACTGCTTGCCCAGTTCATTCACGGGCTCGTCGTCAATCCGGGCTGGGACTGGCCGACCTTCGCTCAGTACTTCACCGCGAAATCGGTACTTGCCGCATTGTGGATGACGATCAAGCTGACACTGTGGGGGACGATACTCGGGTTCGGACTCGGCGTGTTCCTGGCGCTCGGTCGGTTGTCGAAGAATCCGGTCCTGCAGGTCATCGCCTGGACCTATATCTGGGCGTTCCGCTCGATTCCGCTCATCGTGCAGTTGCTCTTCTGGTTCAACATCACGTACCTGTATCAAACACTTTCGCTCGGAATACCTTTCGGCCCTGAGTTCTTCACGTTCCAGGTCAGTGGCGTGATCGGTGGATTCACCGCGGCCGTCATCGGTTTGGCGTTGCATCAGGCTGCATATTCGGCAGAGATCATCCGTTCCGGAATTATCTCGGTGGATCACGGTCAGATCGAAGCCGCGCACTCGCTCGGTATCCCGCGCAGCCGTCAGTTCTTCAAGATCGTTCTCCCGCAAGCGATGCGGGCAATTCTTCCCAATGCAGCCAACGAGGTCATCGGACTCTTCAAGGGAACCTCCATCGTTTCCACCATGGCGATCGCCGAGCTGTTCTACCAGGTGCAGGTAATCTTCGGACGCAACGGACGAGTGGTCCCCCTTCTGATGGTCGCCACCATCTGGTACATCATCCTCACGACGCTGCTCTCGATCGGCCAGTACTACGTCGAGAGGCACTACGCACGAGGGTCCGCCCGTGCTCTCCCGCTGACTCCGGTGCAGAAGGTGCGCAAGAAGTTCGAAGAGATCCGCGACGCGCGTCTCGACATTCCGAGAGGTGCATCCCGATGACCGCAGAACTGACCGACGAGACGCTGTACGCCGTCGAAGCGCGCGGTATCCACAAGTCGTTCGGCGCTCTGGAAGTGCTTGCCGGCGTTGATCTCCTGGTTCGCAAGGGGGAGGTCACCGTGATTCTCGGGCCGTCGGGTTCCGGCAAGTCCACCTTGCTGCGCACACTCAATCATCTCGAGAAGGTCGATCGCGGCACGGTGCGGATCGACGGAGAGTTGATCGGCTACCGGCGCAAGGGAAATCGGCTTCACGAGCTGCGTGACCGCGAGATCCTGAAGCAGCGCTCGAACATCGGTTTCGTGTTCCAGAACTTCAATCTGTTTCCGCATCTCACGGCGCTCGAAAACGTGGTGGAAGCACCGCTGTCGGCCCAGAAGCGCGACCGCGACGACGTGTACCGCGAGGCTCGTGCGCTTCTCGAGCGAGTGGGCGTGGGGGACAAGGCAGACGAGTATCCCCGTCAACTCTCCGGTGGTCAGCAGCAACGTGTCGCCATTGCCAGGGCATTGGCACTGCGTCCGGCTGTCATTCTCTTCGACGAACCGACCTCGGCGCTCGATCCCGAATTGGTCGGTGAAGTCCTCGAAGTTCTTGCCCAGCTTGCCCGCGACGGCGCCACATTGGTGATCGTCACGCACGAGGTCGGATTCGCTCGGGAGGTGGCGGACACCGCAGTCTTCATGGACGGCGGAGTCATCGTCGAGCAGGGCCCACCGTCGCAAGTGATCGACAACCCGGTCCACGAACGGACCAAAGCTTTTCTCTCCCGCGTTCTCTGACGCGTCACAGATACATTTCCGAAAGGCACACACTGATGTTTTCCCGATCCCGTCGCGCTACTTTCCTGATCTCGGCTCTTGCCACAGTCGGACTGCTCAGCGCAGCCTGCAGCAGCGCGGACGCCGAGTCCGACGGTAGCCAGGTCACCGCCGCCGCGGGCTACAACCTCACCGCGGAGCAGAATCGCATTACCACCGACAAGGTGGATTCCATCGCTGCGGAGGTGCCTCGAGAAATCCGCGACCGTGGCACGCTGCGAGTTACCGGCAGCGCCGGTTCCGCTCCGCCGCTTCGCTTCTACGCCGACGACGACACGACGCTCATCGGCTCCGAAACCGACTTCGCTTACCTGATCGGCGACGTTCTCGGATTGAAGGTGGACCTGCAGACGGCCGACTGGGCACAGAACTTCGTCCGGATCGACTCCGGGGAAGCCGACGCGTTCATCTCCAATGTGACTGTGACGGAAGAACGCAAGGAGAAGTACGACTTCGCCACCTACCGACTCGACACTCTCGCGTTCGAAGCCAAGAAGGGCGCTGGGGTTTCCATCAAGGAGCCCAAGGATATTGCCGGGCTGAAGATCGCGGTGGGATCCGGCACCAATCAGGAAGCGCTGCTGGTCAAGTGGAACGAGCAGAACGTCGCCGCCGGCCTGGCCCCCACCGACATCTCCTACTATCAGAACACCACCGACTACTACTTGCCGCTGCAGTCCGGCCGGATCGACGCCTACTTCGGACCGAACCCGTCGTCGCAGTTCCACGCCAAGCAGTCGGGCGAAACCGAAGTCGTCGGTGAGTTCTCCGGAGCCGGTGACGCCTTGCAGGGGCAGATCGCCGTGTTGGTGAAGAAGGACAACGGACTGATCAAGGCAATCAACGACGCCATCAACCACGCGATCGAGAACGGTACGTACCAGCAGATTCTCGAGCGGTGGAACATCACCGGCGAAGCCGTCGACACCTCCCTGATCAACCCGCCCGGACTCCCGAAGACCAAGTGAGCCAGCGTCGATGAGTGAAATTCTCGATGTAATCGTCATCGGCGGCGGACTGGTCGGGTCCTCAGCGGCCTGGCGGCTCGCCGCCCGCGGACGTCGCGTCGTCCAACTCGAGCAGTACGCGCCAGGGCACAAGCACGGCGCGTCGCACGGTACTTCCCGGATCTACCGACAGGCGTACGACAATCACCTGTACACGGGGTTGGCGGCGTCGGCTCTCCCGCTGTGGCGGGAGCTGGAAACCACGACGGACATCGGTTTCCTGGAGTTGACGGGTGCCATCGATCACGGCCTGCCGCAGGCCGTGGTCACCAAGGCTCGGGTGCTCACCGAAGCGGGCATCAAGGGTGAGATCCTCACTCCCGCTGAGGCATCCGATCGCTGGCCTGGATTGCGATTCGACACGACAGTCCTGCATCACCCCGATGCGGGCAGGCTACATGCGGATCGCGCCGTCGTAGCGCTCGAAGCGGGTTCACGATTCGCGGGAGCCGACGTACGCCACGGCACTCGCGTGCTGACAATCGCGGAGGCGTCGTACGGCGTCGACGTGATCACGGACACCGGGACTCTGAGAGCTCAGCACGTTGTTGTTGCAGCCGGCGCCTGGACTGCTGAATTGATCGATCGAAGTGAACTCGGCGGGCAGGTCGTGTTGCCGACCTTGCGTACGACGCAGGAACAACCGGCACACTTCGCGCCATTGGATCCGGGAACGCCGTGGCCGAGTTTTGTTCATCATCCCGGTGCGGAGCTGAGTACCGCCGGAATCTACGGACTCGGGTCAGAGGACGGAATCAAGATCGGCGAGCATGCGACGGGGCCGGAAGTGACTCCGCAGACTCGCAGCTACATCCCTGATGCCGACGGCGAGCAGCGTCTGGTCGAGTACGCCGAGGCCTGGTTGCCCGGTGTCGATTCGACGCAGGTCGAGTCCCTGACCTGCCTGTACACCAGTACCCCCGACAGCAATTTTGTAATCGACCGGGTTGGCGCCGTCACTGTCGCCGCAGGATTTTCCGGGCACGGATTCAAATTCGGGCCGGCGCTCGGCGAGTTGGTGGCCGATCTGGTGGAAGGAAAGGCGCTGTCACCGCAGGAATTCCGATTGGGGGTGCGTTTCCCATGACAATCGAGATTGCGGGAATCGGCGGCGTAGAGGTGCGGTCGGTGTTGCAGGACGATCCGCTGGCTGCTCCGCTCATCGAGGAATTGGCAGTGGAGTACAGCTCGCGATACGGCGGCACTCGTGACGAGGTGTTCGACGATCTGACAACGTATCCGGCAGAGGAGTTTGCGCCTCCACATGGTGCATTGCTGGTTCTGACTCTCGGGGATCAACCGATCGCGGGCGGTGCGTTCCGCCAATTCGATTCCGATACTGCCGAACTCAAGCGGATCTGGACGTCGGCCTCCTTCCGTCAGCGTGGTCTCGGAAAGGTCGTCGTCCGGGAACTGGAGACCGAGATCGCAGCGCGGGGCTATCGGCGGGTATTTCTCACGACCGGTCCCCGTCAACCCGAAGCGGTTGCCCTGTACCGCTCGTGTGGATATACGCCGCTGTACGACACCACGCTTGCGCCACTCGAGGTGGGAATTCACCCATTCGAAAAGAAGCTGCACGTTGGGCATGACTACGACCGGAGAGTGTCGGCATGAATGCTGAGAGTGTCGGCATGAATGCGGGGGAGTTCCCGAAAATGTGGCGTACGCTGCAATTCCTACTGAGCAAGTTGACAATTCGCGATCATCTCGTAGACTTGCGAACGACCATCTCGAGCGACAGAGAGACCTGGCTCAATGAAGTCGCAGCAACCCTTCGCGTCATCGCGTGAGGGTGCTACCGCCAGGATCGATGGAGGAATGCAGTAATGAAGGCAGTTGAAGGCGGTTTCGATACCGCGTGGTCGCGTCGTCACGTAGACCTGTGCCGTACAGCAGGATCATTCTGTACTCACTGACCATGGCAGCGATGTTCGCATCGTAGTTTGACCCTGGTCAGTATCTCGAGGCTCCCGTACGTGGGTAAGCCTGTTTTCTATTCTCTTCGTAGCTGATTCGTGCTTGGTTGCCCCGTTGTCCGGTGGTGACGAGCGCGCTTTTCCGCATGTCTCATTAGGAGTTCTCGGTGTCTTCACGCTCAATCGGTGCACGCTCACGCGTCACCGTCGTCGCCGGTATCGGCGCTATTTCGGTCCTCGGCACCGTACTTGCCGGTTGCAGCACCAGTAGCGGTGACACCAGTGCAGACGCCGGTCCCGCCCAATCGGGCGGAACCCTCCGCTACGGACTTTCCACGGCGCCTACCTGCGCAGACCCGGCCCAGGCCGGCACGAATCAGACCGTCTATGTCACTCGCAGCGTGGTGGATTCGCTGACGGACCAGAATGTGGAGACCGGCGAGATCACGCCGTGGCTCGCCAAGAGCTGGGGCATCAGCCCCGACGCCGCAAGCTTCACATTCAATCTGCGCGACGACGTCACCTTCAGCGACGGCACCCCGGTCACCGCGGCTTCGATCAAGAAGAACTTCGATGTCGTCAAGGATCTGGGCCCCAACGCCGCACTGGCGAAGAGTTATCTGTCCACCTACACCGGCACCGACGTTATCGACGAGCACACCGCAAAGGTGAACTTCTCGGGACCCAATGTGCAGTTCCTGCAGGCAACTTCGACGCCGCAGCTCGGAATACTGGCGGATTCCACCACGGCGCGGCCGTCGGAGCAGCGTTGCGCCGGTGACGCCGTGATCGGTTCCGGTCCGTTTGTCTACTCCGATTGGCAGCAGGATCGCTCGGTCTCGATCAAGAAGCGAACCGGGTACAACTGGGCGTCGGACGCAACCGCGCACCAGGGTGAGGCATACCTCGACGGCGTCGACTTCACCGTCGTTCCGGAGTCCGGAGTTCGGGCCGGCAGCGTTGCTTCCGGCCAGCTCGACGCGGTCAGTGACGCGTTGACGCAGGACGCTCCCCAGATCGAAGCCGCAGGCGGGCGGGTCTTGACTCGTCCGAATCCCGGAATCGTGTTCTTCTTCCAGCCCAACGTCAGTCGCGGAGTTCTCGCAGATCAGGCTGTCCGACAAGCGATCATCCCCGCCATCAACCGGCAGGAACTCGTCGACACGGTGCTGGATCCGAGTTTCTTCCCCGCGACGAGCCCGCTGGCGCACACCACGCCGCTCTACGCAGATCAGTCCGGAGTCGTGACCTACGACGCGGACAAAGCCGGAAAGCTGCTCGACGCGGCGGGATGGAAGACCGGCTCCGACGGAATACGTGAGAAGGACGGCCAGAAGCTGACTTTCGCGATTTCCTTCAGTCCGGTGTTCGCCGGCAACCAGGCAATCCTCGAGCTGGTTCAGCAGCAGCTCAAGAAGGTGGGTGTCGATCTCAAACTCAACCTCCTGTCCAACGGGGAACTGACCGAGAAGCAGAACTCGGGCGATTACGACGCCGTCTACTACAACGCCACCCGCGCGGATGCGGATATCCTCCGGACCACCTTCGGTGTCGAGGGCCGAAATCTCAACAAGCGTGCTGCTGATCCGGAGCTCGACAAGGTCCTGACGGAGCAGTTGGCAACAACCGACTCCGCTGCGCGTGGTGAATTGGTCAGTGAAGCGCAGGAACTGATCATCGACCGTGGACTGTCGATTCCGACCATCGAACTTTCGCAGGCAGTGGGAGCCGGAGCGTCGGTGCAGGACCTGAACTTCGAGGCCTCCTCACGTCTGCAGTTCTACGACGCATGGTTGTCGGGTAAGTAATCATGACTCGATACGTACTCACCCGACTGGGCCAAGCCGCGCTGGTCCTCTGGGCGGCCTTCACCATCTCGTTCGTGATTCTCTTTCTGTTGCCCAGTGACCCGGTCAGCATGGCGGCAGAATCGTCGGGGCAGGGTGTTGCCGTGGATCAAGCTGCGCTCGATCAGCTTCGGGCACGATACGGCTTGGACCAGTCGGTGTGGGTGCAGTACTGGACGTCGCTGACGAATGCACTTCGCGGCGATTTCGGTACGTCGATCGCGACCGGTCAATCGGTCACCGATGCGATCTTCTCGGCCTTGCCGAGCACGCTGGTACTGGCCGTCACCGGGCTGGTTCTCGCCGTCTTGTTCGGTGTGACGATTGCCTTCTTCGCGACGTACACCCGCAAGCGATGGCTCGCGAATCTGCTGTTCTCGCTGCCGCCACTCGGAGTGGCCGTGCCTACCTTCTGGGTGGGACTGATTCTCCTGCAGCTCTTCTCGTTCCGGTTGCACATCTTCCCGGCGTTCGGTGACAAGGGCTTCGCGACAGTGATTCTCCCGGCAATCACCTTGGCCATACCGACCGGTGCCGTGATCGCTCAGGTGCTCACGACCAGCCTGCAGTCGACGCTGCGTTCACCGCATGCCGAGACCGCGTACGCAAAAGGGGCAAGCCGTTGGCGGGTTCACACCCGTCACGCGTTGCGACTCGCGAGCATCCCGGCATTCACCATCGCCGGCGTGCTGGTCGGAACATTGCTCGCCGGTTCGGTGGTTGTCGAGACGGTGTTCTCCCGCGCCGGCGTCGGCCGTTTGACACAGACTTCGGTGATGGCGCAGGACATCCCGGTGGTTCAGGGTGTTGTCGTGTTCGCCTCCCTGGTGTTCGTGCTCGTCAACCTTGCGGTGGACCTCTTCTACCCGCTGATCGATCCACGCATCATCCAGGCGAAGAAGACCGTCGCCGAGAAATCAAACACCGAGAAATCAAACCCTGAAAGCTCGACCGATCTGGAGCCGACACATGTCTGACACACTGATCGAACCCCTGCTCCTCGATCCGAGCGTCGACGAGAAGACACCGGTCGCTCCGGGCCGCAAGTCCACTGTGATCAGCTTGATCCGCAAGCCGGGTCTGGTGATTCCGGTGCTGATCGTGTTGCTGGCCATCGGTTTTGCCGTGGCGCCTGGTGTGTTTGCCAGCGGCGACCCGCTGTCCGGCGTCCCCGCGGACAAACTGCAGGGACCGAGCCTGGCGCACTGGTTCGGAACCGACAATCTGGGGCGAGACCTCTACACCCGGTTCGTGCACGGCGCCGCGTTGTCCTTGACGGCGACGCTGGTTGCCGTGGGGATTGCGCTGGTCGTCGGATCGTTGATCGGGCTGATTGCAGGATTTGTCGGTGGCGTGGTCGACGCAGTGCTGATGCGCATCGTCGACGTTCTGCTCTCGATTCCCGCTTTGCTGTTGTCACTGGCACTGGTCACGGCACTCGGTTTCGGCACCATCAACGTCGCGATCGCTGTCGGTGTGGCAATGGTTGCAAACTTTGCCCGCGTGATGCGTGCGGAGGTGATGCGAGTGCGCAGTGCCCAGTACGTCGAGGCGGCTTTCGGATCGGGAGTGCAGTGGCTCGGGGTTCTGCGCCGGCATATCCTGCCCAACTCCTACGCCCCCGTGATTGCACTCTCGGCAGTCGAGTTCGGTCAGGCAGTACTTGCGGTGTCCGCGTTGAGTTTCCTGGGCTTCGGAGCGGTACCACCCACCCCGGAATGGGGATCGCTGGTGTCCGAGGGACGGAACTACCTCGCTAATGCCTGGTGGATGACAACACTTCCCGGCCTGGCGATTGTTGCCGTCGTCATCTCGGCGCATCGCATCGGTCACGAAATCGAAAGGAGCAACCGGCGATGAGTACCACTGAGGATCAGTTGCTTTCCGTCACCGATCTGCAGATCTCCTACGGAGACACTCCTGCCGTCACCGGCGTGAGCTTCACAGTCGGCCGCGGTGAAGTTGTTGCGGTGGTGGGTGAATCAGGATCCGGAAAGTCCACCACAGCTCACGCCATTCTCGGGCTTCTCTCGGGTAGCGGCCACGTCACCGGAGGCGGCGTCGAGTTCGAGGGCGAACGTATCGACGAGTACTCGGATCGGGCGTGGCAGAAAATCCGCGGCGCGCGTATCGGTTTGGTGCCGCAGGACCCCACCACGTCGCTCAACCCGGTGACCCGGATCGGGGATCAGGTTGCGGAAGTACTTCGCATTCACGGCCTGGCCGACCGGCGGAAAGCGCGGTTGGACGCCATCGAGGTTCTCGAACGCGCGGGAATCGATCGCCCGGAGATCCGGGCACGGCAGTACCCGCACGCGCTCTCCGGCGGTATGCGGCAACGAGTTCTGATCGGTATCGCGCTGGTGGCAAACCCGGCACTGATCATTGCCGACGAGCCCACCAGTGCCCTGGACGTCACAGTGCAACGACGAATCCTCGACCACTTGGACGAGCGGATTGCCGAATCCGGGTCCGCGGTTCTCCTCATCACACATGACCTGGGTGTGGCGGCGGACCGCGCAGATCGGATTTTGGTGATGCAGGGTGGCCGAATTGTGGAATCCGGCCGTACCGCAGAGATTTTGGAAAATCCACAACACGAGTACACGAGGAAGTTGCTGAGCGCGGCGCCGAGCCTTTCTTCGGGACCGGTCGATCGCCCCGTTCGTCAGGATACGACGCCGCTACTGACGCTGTCCGGAATCACCAAGCGCTTCAACGTGGGCCGCGGGAGTTCGATCACCGCGGTGAACGATGTCTCGCTGACCGTACCGCGTGGTCAGACGGTGTCTCTGGTGGGGGAGTCCGGTTCCGGTAAGTCCACGACCGCGCGCATTGCCGTGCGATTCGAACAGGCGGATGCCGGCACCATCACCTTCGACGGCCGGGACATCACGCGGGTCAAGGGCAGTGATCTCCGTGAACTGCGCCGCAAGATCCAGCTTGTCTACCAGAACCCGTACGCGTCTCTCGACCCCAAGCTTTCGATAGTCGACATCGTGGCGGAGCCGTTGCGAGCCTTCAAGGTAGGCAGTCGAATCGAACAGCAGGCCCGCGCCGCGGAACTACTCGATCAGGTCGCTCTGCCCGGGCAATTCAGTAGCCGCAAGCCCGCCGAACTGTCCGGTGGGCAGCGGCAGCGAGTAGCAATCGCACGTGCACTCGCGCTGAAGCCGGATCTGCTCGTACTCGACGAACCGGTATCCGCACTCGACGTCTCGGTGCAAGCGCAGATCCTCGCGCTCCTCGACGATTTGCAGCGCGAACTCGGATTGACCTACCTCTTCATCTCACACGATCTGGCGGTAGTGCGGCAGATCAGCGACATCGTCGGCGTCATGCAATCCGGTCAGCTGGTCGAAATCGGCACCACCACGGAGATATTCGACAATCCCCGCCACGACTACACCCGAACGCTGCTCGGTGCCATCCCCGGGCGGGACCACGCAGCAGGAAAGGCCGAACATGTCCGAGCATAATTCCGCAGCATTTCTCATCGGCCTCGAATTCGCGGGTACCGGTGTGCATCCCCATTCGTGGCGCCGTCAGGATTCGCGGGCCGAAGAAGTGTTCACCTCGTCGTACTGGGTGGATCTGGTGACCGCGGCCGATCGGGCAGGCGTAGACCTTGCCTTCTTCCCGGATTCGTTTGCCCTGCAGACCCAGGGACAGCATGCAACGCGTGGCCGTCTGGAAGCAGTTGCAACAGCAGCCCGATTGAGCGCGGTGACATCACGGATCGGGTTGGTTCCCACCGCGACTGTCACTCACACCGAGCCGTTCCACATCTCGAAGGCGATCGCGAGCATCGACTTCTCCTCCTCGGGCCGGGCGGGCTGGCAGGTGGCGGTGTCGGATACCGACGAGGCGAGCGCGCTGTTCGGCCGGAAGGCCGTTCAGAGTGCGCCGTCCCTGTGGGAGGAAGCATCGGAGGCCGTCACGGTCGTCAGCAGATTGTGGGACAGCTGGGAGGACGACGCCGAGATCAGAGATGTGCCGACCGGCCGTTTCATCGACCGGGACAAGCTGCACTACATAGATTTCGAAGGCAAGAACTTCTCGGTCAAGGGGCCGTCCATCACACCGCGTTCGCCGCAAGGGCAACCCCTGATCGTGGTGGACGCGAGTCGACCCGAGGCACGCGAGCTGGCAACCGAGCGTGCCGATCTCATCCGAATCTCCGCTGCCGACCTGAGTGAGGCACAGGCAACAGCCCGCCTGGTCCACGAGCACGCTGCAAGGATCGGCCGCACCGTGCGCGTTCTGCTCGACGTGGACGTCCTGCTCGGTGCCGATCGCGCGGCGGCCGACGACGCGCTCGCCGAACTCGAAGAGTGGGCAGGAGTTCCATACACGCTGCATTCGGTGTTCTATCGCGGCGACGCCGCTGGGTTGACCACGCTGCTTCGCGAGATCAGCGGTTCGGCCGGGCTGGACGGAGTAGTACTGCGGCCCCTGGCATTGGCATCCGGTGTCCAGAAGATCGTCACCACCGTGTTGCCGGCTTTCAATCCGCGCCCGAACCTCGCTCCGACCCTGCGAGAGCGGTTGGGGTTCGAGTTACCCGTCAACCAGTTTGCGTAGCCGGCCAGAGAAGAACAGGAATTTCGATGACACAGAACAAGATTCGTAAGCAAGTTCATCTGGGCGCTCACTTTCCCGGCGTGAACAACACCACCGTCTGGGCCGATCCGGCCTCGAAGAGTCAGATCGAGTTCAGCTCGTTCGAGCATCTTGCACGCAGCGCCGAACGCGGATTGTTCGACTTCTTCTTCCTCGCCGAAGGACTGCGGCTGCGCGAACACCAGGGCAAGATCCACGACCTCGACGTGGTCGGCCGCCCGGACACCTTCAGCATTCTCAATGCGATTGCCGGTGTGACAACACATCTCGGCCTGGCCGGAACGATCAACACCACGTTCAACGAACCCTACGAGTTGGCAAAACAGTTCTCCACGCTCGATCACCTCTCGGACGGTCGAGCAGCCTGGAATCTGGTCACCTCGTCGGACGCCTTCACCGGTGAGAACTTCCGCCGCGGTGGATATCTGGAGCACTCACAGCGATACGCGCGCGCCAACGAATTGGTCGATGCGGTGCGGACACTGTGGGACAGCTGGAGTGTCACCCGCCCGCTCGTCGACCGTGAACGTGGAATCTTTGCCACCGACCAGCAGGTCGGCCAGTTCTCCCATACCGGAGAACAATTCGACATCTCCGGACGATTCGAAGTACCCCGAAGCCCGCAGGGGCATCCAGTTCTCCTGCAGGCCGGTGATTCCGACGAAGGTCGAGAATTCGGTGCGGCCAAAGCTGACGCCATCTTCACCGGCCACGGAACCCTCGAGGCCGGAAAGACCTTCTATGCGGACGTCAAGGGCCGCCTCGCCAAGTACGGACGGACGCACGCCGACCTCAAAATTCTTCCCGCCGCCACCTTTGTCCTCGGCGACAACGCGGCTGACGCACAGGAGAAGGCGTATCATATTCGGAGGCAGCAGGTCGGTCCGCAGACCGCTATCGCCTTCCTCGAACAGGTATGGGGCCGAGACCTTTCCAACTACGATGCCGAAGGTCCGCTGCCGAAGGAAGATCCGTCGGACGACGTCAACATCACCCGTGGACGCGTCCGCCACGTCAAGGATCCCCGCGCCGTCGCCGATCAGTGGCGAGCAAAAGCTGAAGCGGAGAACCTCAGCATTCGTGAACTGATCATCGATGTCACTGCCCGCCAGCAATTTGTGGGCAGCGCAGCCGAAGTGGCCGCCGAGATCGACAGCTACGTCCAGGGCGATGCGAGCGACGGTTTCATCCTCGTCCCGCATCTCACCCCCGCGGGACTCGACGAGTTCATCGACACCGTCGTACCGGAACTGCAGGACCGCGGCAGCTTCCGAACCGAATACACAGGAACAACGCTGCGTAGCCACCTCGGGCTGCGCCACCCACACGAGCAGGCTGAAGGAGTCCGCGCATCATGACCGTAACCGACACCGCTACCAGTACCTTCGTCAGCGACTGGAATGCTTGGCATGCCTCGCGCGACACCACTTTCAGCGAACCGCTCGGCTGGCTGAGCCTGACCGCCCTGCATTGGTTGGTGGACACCGATACCACTTTCGAGGACCTACCGGGTGCGTGGCGCGCAAACGCCGATGCCGTAGTTGTGACGGCAACGGCGGCGGACGATCTGTCGATCGGCGGCGTTGTTGTGGACGGTTCGGTCACCCTCGAACCGGCCGAAGGGGCGCCGGGACTCGTCGTCACGCAGGGGGCACGTCTGGTCGAGGTAATCCGCCGTACCGGTAATGTTGCTCTGCGGGTTCGTGATTCGTCGGCACCCGGCTTGGCGCAGTTTCGCGGCATCCCGACGTTCGAGCCGCGGCCGGAGTGGGTGATCGAGGGTACGTTCAGCGCCTATCCCGAGGCTCGCACGGTCACGACGGGCGCTGTCGTCGAGGGCCTCGAGCACCACCACGACGCGCGGGGAGTCATCAACTTCGAGTACGACGGTCAGCCACACACGCTGATTGCGTTTGCCGGCCAGGACAACGGGTTCCACATTCTGTTCACCGATGCGACCAGTGGAGTGTCGACCTATCCGGCGGCACGTTCGCTCCACATCGGCGCATCGGCTCCGGGCGGCGCGGTTGTCCTCGACTTCAACCGGGCGTCGAATCTGCCGTGCGCCTTCACCGACTATGCAACCTGCCCGGTAGCGCCCGCCGAGAATCGTCTGCCGTTCGCGGTGGAGTCCGGCGAGAAGACTCCAGAAGGGCGCTGACATGACGGTGCCGCTGTCAGTTCTGGATCTGTCGCCGATCAGCGAGGGTAGTTCCGCGCGAGATGCGTTGCGAAATTCGCTGGATCTCGCCCGGTCCGCGGAAACCTGGGGATACAAGCGGTATTGGGTTGCCGAGCACCACTTTGTCGGTGTGGCGAGTTCGTCTCCGGCGGTACTGATCGGGCTGATAGCGGCCGCCACCAACACTATTCGCGTCGGCTCCGCTGCCGTGCTGCTGGGGAACAACACGGCAGCAGCGGTGGTGGAGGCATTCGGTACCGTCGACGCGTTGTACCCGGGCCGGATCGATCTGGGTATCGGTCGTAGCGGCCAGCGCCGGGTGGAAGCGCTGCAAGCCGTTGCCGCCGGCAAGGCCGCGCTAGGCGATGTACCGACGGAGACCGTGGTGCGTGACGGGGTGGTGATCCCGGCACCCTTCGATATTTCGGGACTGCTCACGTCACCGCGACTGCAGGCGTCGTTCGAGGCGCTGTCATTTCCCGGCGCGCAGGCACCAGACTTCGAGAAGCACGTCAACGACATCCTTGGCCTGTTGAACGGCACTCATCGCAGCCGTGACGGTATCGAATTGCACGCAAGTCCGGGCGAGGGCGCTGACGTCGAGGTGTGGGTATTCGGCAGCAGCGCCGGACCGAGTGCCGAACTCGCGGGAAAGCTCGGGTTGCCGTTCGGCGCGAATTACCATGTGGCGCCGTCGAGCACACTCGATGCGGTCGAGGCCTACCGCGCGGCCTTCCAGCCGTCGGAAACGCTGGCGGAGCCGTACGTCGTGGTCTCCGCCGATGTTGTCGCGGCGGAGGACGACGCAACAGCACGGGAGTTGGCGTCCACGTTCGGCCATTGGGCGCACAGTATCCGCAGTGGTGCCGGAGCAATTCCGTACCCGGATCCGGCGACGGCACTCCCGTTGTCGGAGAAGAACCGCGCGGTTGTCGAGGACCGGCTGATCACGCAGTTCGTCGGCTCGCCCAGCACTGTTGCGGACCGACTCGACAGTCTGCAGAAGCTGACCGGTGCGGACGAATTGGTGATCACCGGCGTCACTCATCGGCACGAGGACCGTCTGCGTTCGTACGAGCTGCTGGCAAGGGAGTGGGGATTGCCCGCCTTGCTGGCGGCCTGAGTCGGCGCCAAGCCTCTATGCTCCGATCGCCCCCGCGATCATCGGCCAGGACGCGCGCATGTCGGCTTCGAAGAGCCCCCACGTGTGGGTGCCCTCGGGGCGGTAGCTGAAGGTCGCAGGTATGCCGAGCTGTGCGAACCGTCCCTGCAGCGCAGCAGTACACAGTTGAGTGATTCCCTCGAGCACGCCCCCGGGAATGACGCCGGCAATGGCCGGAATCGAGTTGATTCCGTCCACCGGTCCCGGGATACCGTTACCCGTGGCGATGAAGAGCTGTGTGCCGCGGAGCTTTTCGGCGTTGACCAGCGGGTCGTGCGCAGCCCACTGCGGTCCGCCCGGCCGGCCCCACATGTTGTGGACGTTGCCGCGTCCGAGAACTTCCACCATCGATCGAACCGCCGTCTGTCCCAATCCGTCGACGGTCCGGGGGCAACCGCTGTACGAACCGACAGCGCGGTACAGCCCCGGCGCCTGAATAGCGAGGTCCAGGACCGGGCCCCCTGCCATCGAGACGCCGCCGAGAGCGTTCACTCCGGTCGTGTTGTAGCGAGAGTTCACCGCTGCGGGGAGTTCCTGTGTCAGGTACGTCTGCCACTTGTTGCGGCCGAGCACCGGGTCGTCGGCATTCCAGTCGGTGTACATGCTGTACTTGCCGCCGATCGGCATCACCACGTTGACGTGCTTGTCGTCGAAGAAATCGCGAACCCCGGTGTTGTTGAACCACGAGATCCCGTCTTCACCACCGCCGACCCCGGTCAGCAGGTAGAACGTGGGAGCCGGTCCGCCGCCGGCGGGGGAGATGACGTCGTTGCTGATCCACCGGTCCATCGACGGTGAATAGACGTCGAATCTGGTGACCGTGGACTGCGCGGACGCGGTGGGCGCAGTCAGGCTCAGAAAACCTGCGACCATCACCGCCGCCATCGTGAGATGGATACCGAAGTGTTTCCCGAATCGCGTCACGATCACGTCTCCCCACGGTCGCAGCTTTGTCCTGGCGAATTGTGTATACCAACAGTGGCACAATGCGAAGCAGAGTAACGAATGTCCGTTATTCAGCCGGGTGAGTGGTGGAGGGCGGTCTCGTGGGTGCACAACCGGATCGACAGGCGCCCGACCTTGTACGCCTGGGCTTCGGATTGGCGTCGATCGCGCTGGCCACCGCGCGCAGAACGGCAACGGCCGCGCTGGACTCGGTTCCGCGGATTCCGATTGTCGGAGAACAACTGGATCACGCGATTGGGCAGGTGAGTGCGCTCGGCAACGACGCAATCGCGTCCACCGCCGCGTTTGCCGACACGACGTTGCGGACGGTGATCAAGGCAGTGGTAGCAGCGGCGCTGGACGAAGTCGACATCACGAAGATCGTTATCGACAACGTCGACCTCGACACTATTGCCGAAACCATCGACGTCGACAGGATCGCCGAACGAGTGTCGCTGGAGCCGATCATCGATCGCATCGACGTGGACGACATAGCGCGACGATTGGATGTCGAGGCAGTAATCAATCGGCTAGATCTCGACGGCATCGTCGATTCGGTGGACATCGAACGGCAGATCTACCGAGTCGATCTGGTGAAGATCGCGGACCAGGTCATCGAGGGCGTAGATCTGCCCCAGATCATCCGCGAGTCCACCGGGTCGTTGTCCACCGAAGCGGTGCAGGGCGCTCGCGTGCAGGGGAAGCAAGCGGACGACGCTGTGGCGGATTTTGTCGGTCGACTGTTCGGACGCGACAAGAACGACAAGATCGTGGGGCAGGAGTAGTGGCGGTATCCCAGAATTCCGGCCCGGCCGGAATTGTCACTCGCGGTATCGCCGGAGCAATCGACCTGGGCGTCGTACTTGTTCTCATGGGCAGCGGATACCTCGCCGTGGCGTTTGTGCGACTGCTGTTCTCGCCGCAGACGTTCACCTTCTCCCAGCCCGGGGTTTTCCTGTCCACCTCGGCGTTCATCACGGTCTCCACCGTGTACTTGACGGCGTGTTGGGCGACGACCGGCCGAACTGTCGGCAACGTGGTGATGGGGCTACGCGTCATCACGTCGGGGCATCGCCTCGTACGCTGGCCGCTGGCACTTCTCCGGGCCATCTCGTGTGTGCTCTTCGCCTTCGGCCTCGGCTGGGCGGTAATCGACCGGCGTCGGCGCTCGTTGCAGGACATAGTGCTGCGGACGACGGTGGTGTACGACTGGCGCCAGGATCCGGACATCGTCGTTACCCACGAAGTGGAGCACTTGTGACCGACCCCAATCGACCGGACGAACGATTTACTCTCGCCAGCGAGCGAACCTTTCTGGCGTGGATGCGAAGTTCGTTGGCGTTGTTGGCCGGTGGGATCGCGATAGTGCAGTTGGTTCCCGAATGGAGCACCGGGTGGGTGCGCACCACACTCGGACTTGTCCTGATCATGTTGGCAGCGGCGGCCGCACTCGTGGGGATGCGTCGGTGGTTGCAGGTGAAGAAAGCGCTCGAGGACGGCGCCCCGATGCCGGAACCGCACGCGCTCTGGCTGTTTGCCCTGGCCTTGGCCGCCGTTTCGGTTGTGGCCGGCGTGGCGACGATCATCACGAGCCTCGCCCGCTGATCCACGCGTAGAAGTCCGCGGGCGGCCTGGATAGTGTGCAGAGAAGTCGAATTGACATCAAAGACGAAGAGGAGCACACAGTGGCGCAGGAGCTCAAGCTCGGATACAAGGCCTCGGCGGAGCAGTTCGGGCCTCGGGAGCTGGTGGAGCTGGCAGTTCTCGCCGAACAGCACGGCATGGATTCCGTTGCGGTCAGTGATCATTTCCAGCCGTGGCGACACAACGGTGGCCACGCACCCTTCTCCCTTGCCTGGATGACGGCGGTGGGTGAGCGGACCGAGCGCGTACAGATCGGCACGTCGGTGATGACTCCGACATTCCGCTACAACCCGGCTGTCATCGCGCAGGCATTTGCGACCATGGGTTGCCTGTACCCGGGACGCATCATGCTCGGTGTGGGCAGTGGTGAGGCGCTCAACGAGATCGCCACCGGATTCCAGGGCGAATGGCCGGAGTTCAAGGAACGCTTTGCGCGGCTGCGCGAGTCGGTTCGGTTGATGCGCGAGCTGTGGCTCGGTGACCGCGTCGACTTCGAGGGCGAGTACTTCACGACTCGTGGCGCGTCGATCTACGACGTCCCCGAAGGCGGTATCCCCGTGTACATCGCCGCGGGTGGTCCGGTTGTCGCACGGTACGCCGGCCGCGCCGGTGACGGTTTCATCTGCACGTCCGGCAAGGGCATGGATCTCTACACCGAGAAGCTGCTCCCGGCAGTGGCAGAAGGCGCTGCCAAGGCAGAGCGCGACGTCGCCGAGATCGACAAGATGATCGAGATCAAGATCAGCTACGACACCGATCCGGACGCTGCACTCGAGAACACCCGTTTCTGGGCGCCGCTCTCGCTCACCCCCGAGCAGAAGCACAGCATCGAAGATCCCATCGAAATGGAAGCAGCAGCCGACGCCCTTCCCATCGAGCAGGTCGCGAAGCGCTGGATCGTCGCGTCCGATCCCGACGACGCCGTCGAACAGGTCAAGGCCTACGTCGACGCCGGACTGAACCACCTCGTGTTCCATGCACCCGGCCATGATCAGCGTCGTTTCCTCGAACTGTTCGAGCGCGATCTGGCGCCGCGGTTGCGCGCACTGGGGTGACGGACAACAACATCCTTACGGTGCCTGCCACTCGCCGCGTGGCAGGCACCGTTCGTCTGTCTCAGCGCCACCGGTGACCTGATTCTCGGTGATGGTCACCACTCGTTCGGGCAAGCTGCGTGGACGGCCACACTAGGCTGTGGGGCATGTCCAGCGCGCCTGCACCCGTGTCGAGTGTCTACATCGCTTCTCCCGAAGGTGATACCGGAAAGTCCACCATTGCATTGGGCGTGATGCAGATGTTGTGCGCGACGGTCGCTCGCGTCGGCGTCTTCCGCCCCATCGCCCGGTCGACTGCGGAGACCGACTACATCCTCGAATTGCTGTTAGAGCACACCACCGCGGAATTGTCGTACGAGGACGCTCTCGGCGTCACGTACGAGCAGGTGCACGAAGACCCGGAGGCGGCGCTCGCGGACATCGTCGCGAAGTACCACGAGGTGGCCGAGCGCAGCGATGCCGTCGTGATCATCGGCAGCGACTACACGGATATCGCGAGTCCCAGCGAGTTGGGTTTCAACGCCCGCATCGCCGCAAATCTGGGTTCCCCGGTGTTGTTGGCACTGCGGGGCGCTCGCCGCACCACTGCGGAGATAGTTCAGCTGGCCCAACTGTGTGCATCCGAATTGTCCTCGAACCACGCACATCTGCTGGCCGTGGTTGCCAATCGCTGTGACCCCGCCACACTCGACGACGTGAACGCCGCGTTGTCCGGACTGGGTGTTCCCACGTGGAGCCTGCCGGAGATTCCGCTCCTCATCTCGCCCACGATGGCCGAGTTGATGGAGGCCACCAATGGCGAATTCTATTCGGGTGATTCCGAATTGCTGCACCGCGAAGCACTGAAGGTGATGGTGGGCGGGATGACCGCCGAACATATTCTCGAGCGGCTCACCGAGGGAATGGTGGTGATCGCCCCCGGTGATCGCTCCGACGTTCTGCTGGCATTGATGAATGCACATGAAGCAGAAGGGTTTCCGTCTTTGGCCGGCATCATCATGAACGGTGGAATTACGCCGCATCCGGCGATCGCCGCCCTGATGGCCGGGCTCAAACAGCGACTGCCCATCCTGACGACAACACTCGGAACGTTCGACACCGCCAGTGCCGCAGCGCAAACGCGCGGCCGCGTCGCCGTCGGATCGCAGCGCAAGGTCGACACCGCGTTGAGTCTGATGGAACGTCATGTCGACGCCGAAACTCTGTTGGGCCGGATGGCCCTACCCATTCCGTCGGTCATGACGCCGCAGATGTTCGAGTACAAGCTGATCGACCGCGCCCGCGAAGACCGCAAGCACATCGTCCTGCCGGAAGGTGGCGACGACCGTATTCTGCGGGCCGCCGGTCGAGTTCTGCAGCGGCAGATTGCCGATCTCACCATTCTCGGCGACGAGGCGAGCGTGCGCCGACGGGCTGGTGAACTAGGCGTCGACCTCAGCGCAGCACGCATCCTGGCTCCGGCGCAATCCGAGTACACGGAACGATTTGCGCAGGAGTACACCGCGATTCGAGCCCACAAGGGCATGACGGTCGAACGGGCCCGCGAGGTGATCGCGGACATCTCGTACTTCGGAACCATGATGGTGCACTTGGGAATTGCCGACGGTATGGTCTCCGGTGCCGCGCACACCACCGCGCACACGATCCGGCCGTCGTTCGAGATCATCAAGACGGCGCCGGGTGTGTCGACGGTATCGAGCATTTTCCTGATGTGTCTGGCCGATCGGGTGCTGGCGTACGGCGATTGCGCCGTGGTCCCGGACCCCAGCGCACAGCAGTTGGCGGACATCGCTATCTCGTCCGCGCAGACTGCGAGCCAGTTCGGTATCGATCCGCGTATTGCGATGCTCTCGTACTCCACCGGGGATTCGGGCTCCGGCGCCGACGTCGACAAGGTGCGGGCCGCAACCGCTCTGGTGCGCGAGCGACGCCCGGACTTGTTGGTGGAAGGTCCCATTCAGTATGACGCCGCTGTCGAGCAGAGCGTGGCCGACAAGAAATTGCCGGATTCCCTGGTCGCAGGTAAGGCCACCGTATTCGTGTTCCCCGACCTCAACACGGGCAACAACACATACAAGGCAGTGCAACGCAGTGCCGGGGCGATTGCCGTCGGCCCTGTTCTGCAGGGGTTGAACAAACCCGTCAACGATCTCTCGCGCGGCGCGCTGGTTCAGGACATTGTCAACACAGTGGCTATCACGGCCATTCAGGCGCAGGGAGCGCAAGCATGAGCGACGGCACCGTACTGGTCATCAATTCCGGTTCCTCGTCCATCAAATTTCAACTCGTACACCCCGATACGGCGGAGTTGGTGGCACACGGACTCATCGAGCGCATCGGTGAATCGGACGGTCATATCGTCTACAACCACCGCACCGGAACCGAGAACCGCAACCTGTTCATTCCCGACCATCGCGCCGGACTGAAGATGGTTCTCGAGATTGTCGCCGAAGTGGGGCGGCCGCTGAGCGAGGCCGGCGTCATCGCTGTCGGGCACCGGGTCGTGCACGGCGGGAACGTCTTCTACGCGCCGACGCTGATCGACGATTCCGTTGTCAAGGCCATCGCCGATCTCTCGACTCTTGCGCCACTGCACAATCCGGCAAACGCGATCGGCATCGAGGTGGCGCGTGAAGAATTACCCGACGTGCCGCACGTCGCCGTGTTCGACACCGCGTTCTTCCACACTCTTCCCGCGGCCGCGTCGACGTACGCAATCGACCGGGACGTTGCCGAAGCCAACCAGATTCGGCGATACGGATTCCACGGCACGTCCCACGAATACGTATCCGGCCGGGTCGCGGAGTTCCTCGGCAAGGATCCGGCGGAGCTGAATCAGATTGTCCTGCACCTGGGCAATGGCGCGTCGGCGTCGGCGATCAAGGGTGGCAAGGCAATCGACACCACGATGGGTCTCACCCCGCTAGAGGGCCTGGTCATGGGAACTCGCAGCGGAGACATCGACCCCGGCATCATCTTGCACCTCAACCGGAACTCGGGCATGAAGGTCGACGAGATCGACGACCTTCTCAACCGCCGCTCCGGACTGAAGGGCCTCTCGGGTGTCAACGACTTCCGGGCGCTGCTCGAGCTGATCGCCGCCGGAGACGAGCACGCGAAACTCGCGTACGACGTCTACATTCACATGCTGCGAAAGTACATCGGCGCCTTCATCGTTCAACTGGGCGGCGTTGACGTCATCACCTTCACCGGTGGAGTGGGTGAGAACAACATCGACGTCCGGCGCGACAGCCTCGCCGGCCTCGGGCGCCTGGGCATCGAGGTCGACGCCGCACTCAACGAGGCGAAGAGTCGCGACGAGCGTCGGATCTCCAGCGCGGAATCTGAGGTGACCGTGCTGGTTGTTCCGACCAACGAGGAGTTGGCCATCGCGCGAGCGGCCCAGGAGTTCGTGACGGCGCGCTAGTGCCACCTGGAAATTCGCTGGTGCCTTCTAGAAATTACTGTGCGGGCGAACGCTGTTCGCGAGGTCGACCAGCGCGTAGCGATGCGTTCGAGAGACGGTGGTGCGGGCCAAGGTCCGTAGGCACAGTTCGGCGCCGGTGCGTAAACCATGCTCGGTGAAGGGCAGATCGAGGATCGGTTCGAGTTCGTCGTGGGCTCGGTTTCCCGCCTTGATCCAGTCCAGTGCCGTACCCAGCACCAGGGTCCGCATCTGTAGACAGCGCCCCTCGTCGGCCGGCAGGGCACGGACGCGTCTGGCTGCTTCTCGGAGAGTCGATTCGTCGAGGTTCGCAATCTCGGTGCTGGAGAGCATCGTCAGCACGCTGGTCATGCGGGCAACGTTGTAATGGCGTGAGCTGGTGGGGACTTCGTCCAGCGCTGTGACAGCGGCAGCGGTGTCGCCGCGTTCGGCGAGTTGGCGAGCCAAACCGAATGCCGCGCTGACGTAGTTGTGATCGGTCCGCCATACCGTGCGGTAGAACTTACTGGCGAAGCGACACCATTGATCGGGATCCTCGGAATCCCATTGTTGCAGTACCAGTTCGGCGGTTGCCGCAAGTGCAAGTTTGGGTGCAAGCTCGCCAGGCAGGGCCGTAAGAACCGATTCGAAATGGGTGAAAGCCGATTCGAATGCGCTCTGCTGCAACCCCACCAGACCGCGGTACCACTCGATCTTCCAATGATCACCGATGGTGGAATGCAGCTCGTCGAGTATCGTGTGCGCGGCATCCGGGTCACCCAGATCCAGATGCGCTTTGGCTTCGGCCAGTCTGAACTCTCCGGAAAACGCCACCTCGGTTGCCGAGGCAACTCGATCGATTCCACCTTCGCGGGCTCGGCGGAGTGCGTCGAGGGTCTGGGACGGTTCACTGTGGACGGCCGCGGCCAACAACGGCGCGCTCGGATCGGCGGGGTCGACCAACGGGATGGGAAGCGCATGCGCAACCTCGACCGGATCGAGTCCGGTATCGCGGGAAATGCCGTCGACGTACACGTCGGTCTGCGCAACCAGATCATCGGTACCGAAAGAGGTTCGCTGTCTACTGAATACGAGGGAGAGCCCCGGGTTTTCCTGCCCGCTCTGCTGAGCCAGCACTTCGCGGAGGACACCGACAAGTTGGCCGCCGATCTCGTCCGCAGACTGGAATCGCTTCTTCGGATCCGGATCGGTGGCACGCAGGAGCAGACGGTGAAAGAACTCGTACTCTCGCAGCACCGGCTCGTCGGCGGGATCGGGGAGCCCGTCGATGTAGCGACCGTGCTTGGACGGCATGTCGAGTGTGAGCACGGCCAGTGTGCGGCCGACGGTGAAGATGTCGGATGCCACGGTCGGCCCCGTCTCGATGATCTCGGGAGCCTGGTAACCCGCTGTGCCGTACAGGTATCCGTAATCCTCGATTCCCGACACGGCGCCGAGGTCGATGAGTTTCAACTGGTCCTCGGTGACCATGATGTTCTCGGGTTTGAGGTCGTTGTACGCCAGGCCGGTGGAGTGCAGATAACTCAGGGCGGGAAGGATTTCCAGGATGTACCCGATCGCCTGCTCGATCGGCATGTGCCGGCCGTCGGGGAACGTGGCGAGCACTTCTCGGAGCGATCGCCCACCGACGTATTCCATGACGATGTAGCCCATGGGGGTGCCGTCGGGGCGAGGATGCTCGACGAAGTTGAAAATCTTGACGATGCTGGGGTGCGCTACTTCTGCCAGGAACTGACGCTCCGCAACCGCGACGGCCTGAGCCTCGGAATCACCGAAGTGCAAGAGTCCCTTCAGGACTACCCATCGGTCGCTGACATTGCGGTCGATCGCAAGATAAATCCAGCCGAGTCCGCCGTGCGCTATCGGCCCCTGCACCTCGTATTGACCGGAAACCAGTTCGCCTTCTTCGAGCAATGGGCGGAAGTCGAACGTCGAACCACATTTGGGGCACACGCCGCTCTGACGTGCCGACGTACCGGCCGCTTTGCGGCCCACTGGTTCTCCGCACTTCCAACAGAAACGTTTGCGTTCGGGGACCGTCGCATCGCTCATGACCGCCGACGCCGGGTCGACGTGGGGAACCGGGGGAACTTCGACCAGTCCGCCGCCCAGACGGAGTTTGCGAGTCGAGCGCGAGCGTCGGGAACGAGTGGACCGACCTGTCGGCGTCGATACTGCGGACGGAACGGAGCCGCGCAACTGGGCGGACGTCTGTTCGGGACGGGCAGTGGCTGCGGTGAAATCCGGCTCGAATCGCGGCGCCGCCTGTGTAGCAGCATGTTCGGACTCGGCGTCGGCCGGATCCTCGTCCTTCGGGTCTCGAGATTCAGTCATGAGCGCCTCAATCCCGATATGCGGCCGGTGGGGGACCTGGAGTCGGTCCGAGCATGGTGAGCCAACGGTTGTAGAGATTGTTCCAGGTGCCGTCGGCGCGGATCCGGTCCAGGGTGCCGTTCACGAAACGGACCAGATCGGTGTTGCCGATGTTGATACCGATTCCGTACGGTTCGATGCCCAACGAACTGCCGACCATGTCGAGATACGGGTCCTGCGAGGCCAGGCCGGCGAGGATGGTGTCGTCGGTGCTGATTGCGTCGACTTGCCCTTGCTGAAGTACGACAAGGCAATCCGACCACATGGGGACCGTGACAACCGTGGCCGCCGGTTGAAGTTTCTGGATGCGGCTCAGTGACGTCGTCCCGTTCGCGACGCAGACACGTTTGTCGGCCAGATCGTCGATACCGCGAATATCGGATCCCCGTACGACCAGAATGCGTTGGAGGGCATTGAAGTATTCGCTGGAGAACTCGATTTTTTCCCGGCGTTCGCACGTGATGGACATGGTCTTGACGACGATATCAACGGTGGAATTCTGGAGTGCTTCGATCCGCTCGTTGGACGTCAGGATGCGATACTCGATCTTCTCCGGATCGCCGAGGAGATCGCGGGCAACTTCACGCGCTATGTCGACGTCGAAACCCTCGAGGCGTCCCGTCGCGGGGTCGCGGAAGCTCATGAGGTTGCTTCCGGTGTCGAGTCCGACGATGAGGCGGCCACGTTCGCGAATCTTGTCGACGCTCGGCTGCGGCGGGCGAGGATTCGCGTCGGCAGGGACCGGGCGCAGGCTGGCCGTCGGATCTCCACAGTCGGTCGGTGTTGTGGGGGTAGGGCTTGGCGCGATGGTCGCTTCGGCCGGCAGCGGCGGCTGCGTGTAGGACGTGGCAGTGGACGGCGTCAGATCCTCGTTGCGATTTCCGCCGCACGCAACCAGGAGTAACGCTGCCGCACCCACCGCAACACACGCACGCACTCTCGATCCGCCACTCACTGGTACTCCCGCAACCGTGGCCAGAATCCGACGGCGATCCCGACAACGGCAAGCACAGCCAGCATCGTCACTCCGGGGGCCGACGCCGACAACACCCGCGAGGCATGAGAGATGTCGGCGCGAAGATTCTCGCGGGAATCAACTATCGCTTGCCACAGGGATTCGTCGAGCGCACCGTACTCGGCCGCCGAATCCTCCGTACCCGATCCGACGGCGATATTCGCGGCTCCCATGAAATCTCCGACACCGAGTCGATCGGTCATCCGGCCGTGCGCAGCCACCCATTGATCGCGGGCGTCGATTGCCTGCGAGAGCACGGCGGCATCGATTCCAGCGCGTTGATCACTCTGCAACTGACGGAGAATGTCGTCGACGTTGTTCACCTTGTTGACGAAGATGGTGCTGTCGTCTCCATCGGAATCGCGCTGGGCCAAACTCAGGGTCTCCACGGTTCGCGCTTGCTGGGCCATGATGCGGGCCTCGGTCAACTCGTGCAGTGGGCCTGCTCCCGCGTCGAGTGCGCGGGTGGTGGACATCGCCGAGATCACCCCGACTGTCAACAGCCAGATCAGCGCCGCGGCAACAGATATCGAGGCGAGGATCAACCCGAGGTTGAAGCGTCGACGGCTGTGTTGCGCGATGCGGATCTGAACCGCGATCAGCATGGACAGTGCCAGTGCAAACGCGATGATCGGCCACCACGGTGGGCGGACGAAATCATTCTGCACCTGGGTGACTTGCGCTTCCTGTGCCGAATGCAGGTGCTGAGCGGTGGGCAGCAGCGATGTCTGCATCAGATTCGACGCCTCACCGAGATACGCGGCGCCGACGGGGTTTCCGACGCGATTGTTGGCGCGCGCAGTCTCGACGAGTCCGGTGTACACAGTGAGGTCGGTCGAGATGGAGGTGAGGGCGGCTTGGCCCGCCATGTCCAGAGTGTCGAGCCCGGCGGACGCGTTCACTATTTCCGCCGACGCCTCGCCGATCGATTGGGTGTAGCGGTCACGCACCGCCGGCGGCTCCAGCCCACCCCAGATGAACGCGGTGGCTGCGGCCGCGTCGGCTACCGACAGAGCGCTGTAGAGATTTTGAGCGGAGTTGGCGAGAGGTTCGGTTTCCGTCAGAACGCTGCCCAGACGCGCTTGGCGATTCTCGATGGTCGCGGCGGCCAGGAATCCCGCTGCCACCGTGAGAAGGATCAGGACGATCCCGATAGCGGTGAGCCGCCCGGGCGTCGACGTCATGAAACCGCGAAGTTCGCTCTCGATCAGCGGCCTCGCAGCGGCTGTATCCACCGGGTTGTCGCGAAGCGTCTCGGGAGCGGTGCGAGGCTCGAGGGAAGGTGTCACACGGCTGACCATCGAACATCTCTCCCTCTCTGCACTCGAGCCGGCGGATCGCTGGATTGCGGCCTCTTCGCGAGCATATAAGTATGGTCCGCACCGAGGGCAGATTGAACGGGTTAGTGTGGGTCAGGATAGTGGCGAATAGGCAGTGGGCCTTCAAAGGCAGGGCGAGGTAGTCGATGCGTGGTGACGGTGACGGTTGGTCGGTCGGATCGGACGGAACTCGGCATTGGGGGCGTCATGGCGCCGCCGGATTGTTGTTGCGTGCCCCTGACATAGACGGAACTCCGATGGTGCTGCTTCAGCATCGCGCGGCGTGGAGCCATCAGGGCGGAACGTGGGCTTTGCCGGGCGGAGCGCGTGATTCGCACGAAAGTACGACGCATGCAGCCGTCCGGGAAGCGCACGAAGAAGCCGGAATCGACTCGTCGGCCGTACGCGTGCGGGGTGACGTGGTCACCATGCGCGCTGACAGTGGATGGACGTATACGACGGTCGTTGCCGACGTCGAGAGTCCACTGGAGACAGTCGCGAATGGTGAGAGCACCGAACTGCGATGGGTTCGTGAGGACGACGTCGAGAGCTTGCCGCTACATCCGGGATTTCATTCGGCCTGGCCGAGTTTGCGAACGTCCGTTGTTACGAGCGACGCGGAAAACGACGGCGGCGGAGCCCGGACGGTCGTTTTGCCCGGCGGCGGTTTCGGTTGGACTCCTGGGGACGCGGATTCCGTGCAGTCGGGGTCTACCCAGGACAGATCGGAAAGTTCACGTGCTCAGGCATAAGACAGCTCAGGCATAAGACAGCACACAAAAGGGTCGGACTCGCTTCATGTGAGTCCGACCCTTTTGGCTGGTGTTTCGGCGCAAGGGGCCGAAACGGCGCTCAGCTGAGCGAGTTCAGCGCGGTGATGAAGGAAACGGCGGTGATGCCGAGCTTGAGCAGTTCGCTGATCTTGCCGAGGTTCAGATCCTCGAGCGATTCGGTGCTCAGCGAGGCGGTGTCGAACGATCCCATGAAAACTCCTACGTCGAATTGTTAACTGGGGATAAGCTATATCAGAAGACTGATTGGTCGGGATCCAACGGACAATTCTGTGGTGAAAATCACAGTTCGGCATCTTTTTGGACGTTGATCGGACAAATGCGCAGCCTATTTCTTGTCGGTCCGCACAGGCTGGGCTGTGAACAATCACAGTGCAAGCGGTGCGGGACCAAAGGCTGAGCTGAGAGGTAACTAGGTCGCGAGTAGGTCGGCCAGTCGACGAGCGGCAGCCTGTGGATCAGCTGCCTCGGTGATGGCTCGAACAACGACGATCCGGGTAGCTCCCGCTGCCAGGACTTCCGGAACCCGAGCCTCGTCGATACCGCCGATCGCGAACCAGGGACGCGTCGGCGTTGCATCAGCAGTGGAGCGCACCAGATCCAGGCCGGCAGCACTGCGGTTCGGCTTGGTCGGTGTTGCCCAGACCGGTCCGGTACAGAAGTAGTCGACGCCCTCTTCGATCGCAGCCAGGCTGGCCTGAGCGCGTGAACTCGTGGAACGGCCGATGACGACGTCGTCGCCGACAACTGTCCGCGCGTAGGGGACGGGGATGTCGTTCTGGCCCAGATGCAACACGTCGGCGCCCGACGCCATTGCCAGGTCAGCGCGGTCGTTCACGGCAAGGAGTGCGCCGTGACGTCTCGCGGCGGCCGAGAGAACCCCGAGCGCGATCAGTTCGTCCTTGGCTTCGAGCGGCCCGAATTCGCGCTCACCCGCGGAACCCTTGTCCCGGAGTTGAATGATGTCGACACCACCCGACAACGCGGCCTCCGCGAACTGTGCGAGGTCGCCTTTGTCGCGACGTGCGTCGGTGCACAGGTACAGCCGTGCTGCTGCCAGGCGCTCGCGCCGGTCGAAGAGGTTACTGGGATGTGTGGGGTGCACGAAGCAAACGGTAGCCTCTAGGAAGCAAGGTTCGACACGGGAGTCCCGAAACTGCGCCGTCGCATTTGTCGCGAAGGCAAAGTTCGTGGGGCTGAGAGGGGATCGCGACAAGATCCCGACCGTCAGACCTGACCCGGATCATGCCGGCGCAGGAAGAAAAGGTGGAATTGTCATGAGCACGCACGCACGCTCGGTTGCGGTGATCGGCGGGGGAGTCATCGGACTGTCCATTGCCTGGTACGCAGCGCGCGACGGATGGGCAGTACAGCTGTACGACCCGGCGATCGGAACCGGCGCCTCCTGGGTCGCTGGTGGAATGCTTGCCCCGTTGTCCGAAGGATGGCCGGGCGAGGAAACAGCGTTGACTGTCGGCGCGGCCTCGTTGGCGCGGTGGCCGGAGTTCGGCGCCGATCTCCAGAAATTCGGACCGTCGGTGTTCACCACCGACAGTTCACTCACCGTCGCTCTCGACAGCGCCGACGCCCAAGACCTGGCGACTATCGCAGAGTGGGTCAGCGCGCAGGGACACGAATTGGAGATCCTCGGCCGAGCGCAGATCCGTGAACTCGAACCGATGCTCGGCCGCGGAATTCGCTCGGGCCTCATGGCCGTCGGTGAATCCGCCGTCGACAATCGTGTGTTGTTGGCCGCGCTGCAGGCGGCTTGCATGGCGTCGGGCGTCGAATTGATCAACCGCGCCGTGCACGATCTCGCAGAACTCGACACCGACCAGATCGTGCTGAGCGCAGGAATCGCCTCACCGAAGCTGTGGCCGGGACTACCCGTGCGGCCGGTCAAAGGTGAGATCCTGCGTTTGCGCAGCCGGCCGGGAGTGACGCCCGCGCCCAGTCGAACCATCCGAGGTAGCGTCCACGGCCGACCCGCGTACCTCGTGCCGCGCGGCGACGGAATCGTGGTCGGTGCAACACAATACGAATCCGGCGAGGACACGCAGGTCACCATGGCCGGTGTGCGAGATCTGATCAACGACGCCGAAGCCCTGATGCCGGCGATCGGTGAATACGAACTCTACGAGTGCGCGGCCGGTTTGCGTCCGATGACGCCGGACAACCTGCCGCTGATCGGGCGGGTCTCGGAGCGAGTTGTCATCTCCACCGGGCACGGCCGCAACGGCGTGCTCCTGACTCCGGTCACGGCAGACGCAACACTCGCGTTGTTGAACGGCACATCATTGGTCGAGGTCAAAGGAACCGAACCCGAGCGGTTCGCAGCAGTGAAGGAAAATTCATGAGTGAGCAGGTCCCGATCGGGATCACCGTCAATGGCGAGGAACTCGAATTCGATCGAGCCGTCACGGTGACCGAACTTCTGACGCACCTCGAACTGCCCAGCAAGGGAATTGCCGTCGCCGTCGACGGTGCGCTGTTCCCGCGCGGGCGCTGGGACGAATCCGTCGCGCGTGGCTGGGAAATCGAGATCCTCACGGCGGTGCAGGGTGGCTGAACACGATCTCCTGACTATCGCGGGCCGCACCTTCGGCTCCCGGCTCATCACCGGCACCGGCGGCGCTGCGAACCTCGCTGTTCTCGAAGAGGCTCTGGTCGCGTCCGGTACCGAACTGACCACGGTCGCGATGCGACGCGTCGACGCTGCCGGCGGCACCGGCGTGCTGGATCTGCTGGGGCGCCTCGGAATCGAGCCACTGCCGAACACAGCCGGCTGCCGCGGCGCGGCCGAAGCAGTGTTGACGGCGCAGTTGGCACGTGAGGCGCTCGAGACCAGCTGGGTGAAACTCGAAGTCATCGCCGACGAGCGAACCCTGCTTCCCGACGCCATCGAACTCGTCTCCGCCGCAGAACAATTGGTGGACGACGGATTCACGGTGCTGCCCTATACGACGGACGATCCGGTTCTGGCACTTCGGCTCGAAGAGGTCGGTTGCGCTGCGGTCATGCCGCTCGGTTCACCCATCGGGACCGGACTGGGCATCGCGAATCCGCACAATATCGAGATGATCGTCGAGCGCGCCGGTGTGCCGGTCATCCTCGACGCCGGAATCGGAACGGCCAGCGATGCAACACTGGCGATGGAACTGGGCTGCGACGCGGTGCTTCTCGCAACCGCGGTCACCCGGGCCAAGAATCCCGCGCTCATGGCGTCGGCGATGCGCCATGCCGTCGTCGCCGGTTTCGAGGCCAGGCACGCCGGCCGGATCCCGAAACGATTCTGGGCGCAGGCGTCCTCCTAGGGGTTCCCTCGGGGTGGTACCCGGGGTCGTTGTCCTACCTGGGTACCACGTCGAACTAGACCTGCGGCTGATGTGCGGGCGGGGTCGGATCAGGCAAAGTTCTCCTCATGATTGAACTGAGGGGACTGACCAAGGTTTACGGACCGACCAAAGCTGTGGACGATCTGACGTTCACCGTCCGTCCCGGCATCGTCACGGGGTTCCTCGGACCCAACGGCGCCGGCAAGTCGACGACGATGCGGATGATCCTGGGGCTGGATCGCCCGACGTCCGGTGAGGCGCTGATCGAAGGCAAGTCGTACCGCGAGCTGAAGGAACCGCTGCGTACCGTCGGTGCGCTGCTGGACGCGAAGTGGGTTCATCCGAACCGCAGCGCCCGGGCGCATCTGCAGTGGATGGCTGCATCGAACGGGATTCCGAAGTCTCGGGTGGACGAGGTTCTCGGCCTGGTGGGACTGTCCGAGGTTGCCGGCAAGAAGGCCGGCGGATTCTCGCTCGGTATGTCGCAGCGACTCGGCCTGGCCGGTGCGCTCCTGGGCGACCCGAAGGTGCTCCTGTTCGACGAGCCGGTCAACGGTCTCGATCCGGAGGGCATCGTCTGGATTCGTAAGTTCATGCAGCGATTGGCCGCCGAGGGCCGCACGGTTCTCGTGTCGAGCCACCTTCTCTCCGAGATGGCGCTCACCGCGGAGCAGTTGGTTGTCATCGGCCGAGGCCGACTGATCTCGGATTCGACTGTCGCCGAGTTCGTCGATCGCTCGTCGGAGTCGACGGTTCGGGTGCGTAGTCCTCAGCTCGATGCTCTTCGGAGCACACTGATTTCACAGGGGCTGACGGTTCGTGAAGACGGCTCGGGAGTTGTCCCGGCGTTGGTGGTTGTCGATTCCACCACCGAAGTTGTGGGTGACTTGGCAGGGTCGCACGGAATTGTGTTGCACGAGTTGGCTTCTCAGCGTGGTTCGCTCGAGGACGCCTTCATGAAGCTCACCGGCGACGATGTCCAGTACCACGCGACCGGGGTCACCGGTCCTGCTGTCGCCCAACCGAATGCTCATCAGAATGCCATGGGAGGTGCACTGTAATGACTGTTCTCAGTGCTGAACGCATCAAGATCACTACAACCAAATCGCCACTGTGGTGCTCGGTCATCATCGTTGTTCTCGGGCTCGGATTTGCCGCCATCATGGGTACGGTAGCCAAATCTGCTCTGACGTCGACCGACATTCAGGGTGCCCCCGATCTCGACGTCTCAGTGGCCACCGCCGGTATCTCGGGATTCGGCATGATGGTTCTGATGATCATGGCCGCTCTGGCGATCACGAGTGAGTACCGCTTCGGGACCATTCGCACCACGTTCCAGGCCGTCCCGAACCGGGCTTCCGTTCTCATGGCAAAGGCCGGTCTGATCGGTGTCTTCGGCGCTGTCTTGACCTTTGTCCTCGCATTCGGTGCCTTCGCAATGGCCAAGGCCTTTGCCGGCACCGACGCCAGCGTCGGGCTGACCCTGTCGAGTGACAGCGACTGGCGTGCCATTTACGGCCTTTCGATCATCTCGTTCTTCAGCGTGATTCTGGCCGTGGCCGTCGGTGCGATCATTCGCCAGTCGGCCGGTGCGATCGCACTGCTGCTGCTGTGGCCGCTGCTCATCGAGAGCCTCTTCGGTCTGTTCGGCAGTGTGGGCGAGAAGATCACCCCGTTCCTGCCGTTCGCGAATGCGAACCACTTCATGAGTTCGACTGAGTCGAGTATCGATTTCCATTGGGGACCGTGGGGAAGCCTGATCTACTTCGCCGCTTTCGTGCTGGTCATCTTCGGTGTCAGCGTTGTCCTTGTGAATCGTCGAGACGCCTGACCCTGTGCTCCTCTGACGCTGACACTGTGCGCCTTTGTTAACCGCCCGCGGTTAACAAAGGCGCACAGCAGTTTCCTTATCGGCCCGCGCGGTTACTCTTTCGCGCATGAGACTCCATCACGCGTTGGCAATCGGCGTAGCCGGGGTTCTGGTGCTTGGTGGATGTTCGGCCGGGGCCAGGCCTGCAGATACTGCACTGATCGAACCGCAAGCCTTCTCGGAGAGCGTCACCGCCGACGCTGTGATGGGCCATCTCGAGCAATTCGGCAAGATCGCAGCTGCCAACGGGGGTACCCGGTCTACCGAAACCCCGGGGTACGACGCCAGCGTCGACTACGTGGCAAACCTGCTCGAAGACAAGGGCTTCGATGTGGAAACCCCGGAGTTCGAGTTCAGTTCCTTCGATCCGGGAACCGAGTCGTTGACCACGGTCGACGGAATGAACCTTCCCGTTCGGGCTTTGACCTACTCGACGTCCACGGGACCGGACGGGATCACCGCACCCGTCGTGTCGGTACCCGCAGACGAGACGCCGGGTTGTGAAGCTTCCGACTACGACGGCCTCGATGCTGCGGGCGCGATCGTCCTGGTTACCCGCGGGGTCTGCCAGTTCGGCGCCAAGCAAACTATCGCCGCAGATCAGGGCGCTGCTGCACTGTTAGTCGTCAACAACGAAGATGCGATGTTGGACGGCGGAACCTTGGGCGATCCGGATATCGCGCGAATTCCCACGGGAGGCATCAGCTTGTCGTCGGGACAGCAGCTTGCCTCCGCCGGCGGCGTCGTCACACTGGTGCTGGACACGGTCACGACCACAACACGCTCGCGCAACGTTATCGCGCAAACGAAGACCGGATCGACCAGCGACGTGGTCATGGTCGGCGCTCATCTCGACAGCGTTCCCGAGGGGCCGGGTATCAACGACAACGGCAGCGGTAGCGCGGCAATTCTGGAGACGGCGCTGCAACTGGGGAGTTCGCCGGACATCACCAACGCGGTGCGGTTTGCGTTCTGGGGTGCCGAGGAATTGGGCCTTGTCGGCTCGACAGAGTACGTTGCCGGGCTCAGTCCGGAAGAACAGGCAGCCATCGCGTTGTACCTGAATTTCGACATGCTCGGCTCACCCAACCCCGGATATCTGGTCTACGACGGCGACAATTCGGATGGTCTCGGAGAAGGTCCGGGACCGGAAGGCTCGGTCGGCATCGAACGCACGTTTGTCGACTTCCTTGCCGGTCGGGGAATCGTGACAGACGGAACCGACTTCGACGGACGATCGGACTACGGCCCGTTCATCGAGATCGGGATTCCAGCCGGCGGCGTGTTCAGTGGCGCCGAGGAACTGAAATCCGTCGAACAAGCTTTGAAGTGGGGCGGCGAGCCCGGAGTGAGTTTCGATCCGAACTATCACACCGCGCTGGACGATCTTGCGAACATCGATCAGAGCGCACTGGCCGCGAATTCCGCCGCAGTGGCATTTGCGGTGGCAACGTATGCGCAGGATCTCGGGGGCGTCAACGGAGTTCCGGTAGGTGAAGCCAGAACCTCGGCTCGGACCAAATGAACATGCGGCGCGCGGTCCGCAGCTCTGGGTTACTCTCGAGTAATGAGCGATCCGATCCCGAGTGAAGTACCCGGTGACGTGCGCGATGCCGCTCCGGTTGGCGTCCGCTCGGTCATTGGATCCGTGCTCAACACTGCGTCGGATCTGAACGGACATCAGCAACTCATCGACGCACTACGACGCATCCGGCGGTTGCTTCCGGGTGACCCGGGGTTCGGCGACCCGCTCTCCCTGTCCGGGCCGGGCGGCGCACGCGCGGTGGCCCGTGTCGCTGATCGTTTTCTCGACCACAAACCGGCCGCTACCAGGGAAATGAGCCTCGGCGCTCTACAGGTGTGGCAGGCGGCCCTCAAGAAGATGGGCCGCGGCCGCGGCGATCAGGAACTGACTATCGTCTTCACCGACCTCGTCGGTTTCTCCACGTGGTCACTCCACGCCGGCGACGGGGCCACGCTCGCGCTTCTGCGGGCAGTCGCGCAAGCGGTCGAAACGCCCATCACGGATCGGTACGGTCACGTGGTGAAACGAATGGGCGACGGACTCATGGCGGTGTTCACCAGTCCAGATGCCGCAGTGGCCGCCGTCTTTGCGGCGCAGGACGCCATTGCCCAGGTCAACCTCGACGGCTATCGGCCCAAAATGCGGGTCGGACTCCACACCGGAACACCCCGGCAACTGGGCGACGACTGGTTGGGCGTCGACGTGACCATCGCCGCCCGCATGATGGGATTGGGCGGCGACGGCAACGTCATGATGTCTGCGGCAACTCTCGAAGAACTTGCGCCGGGAACCCTCGAAGAGCTGAACCTGGAGATCCGGCCGTGGCGCCGCGGCTTCTTTGCGACGACGCCCAACGGAGTGCCGCAGGATCTGGGTATCTGGCGCGTGTGGAAGGCGTAGTTTTCTAGACTTCCAGCGTTCTTCTAGACTTCCAGCCGCCACAACGGTGACACGGGACCGTGACCGGCTCCGAGGTCGTACGACGCCTCGAGGCACTTGGTCACCCATTCCTTGCCGAAGGCGACGGCGTCGGGAACCGAATAACCATGCGCGAGTGCGCACGTGATGGCTGCGGCCAGGGTGTCGCCACCGCCGTGGTCGTTGCCGGTCTGGATGCGGGGACTGCTGAACTCGAGGAAAGTATCGCCGTCGAAGAGCAGGTCCGTGCTCATGTCCGAGGTACGCAGATGTCCGCCCTTCACGATGGACCACTGAGCGCCCAGGCCGTGCAGTGCCTCGGCGGCGCGGCGGGCAGTGGCGTCGTCCTGCACGTCGATTCCGGTGATCAACCGGATTTCGTCGAGGTTCGGTGTCACAACAGTTGCGGCCGGGATGAGGACGTTGCGGACGGCGTCGAGCGCTTCGGCGTGCAGGAGCGGATCTCCGTGCATCGACGCGCAGACCGGGTCGACAACAAGCGGGATCGGCCGGTCGCGGCCGATCCCCACCTCTGCGGCAACGGCGGCTACCGCTTCGATGATCGTTGTCGACGCCAGCATGCCGGTCTTGGCGGCGCCGATGCCGATATCCGAGACCACGGTCCGCACCTGATCGGCGACTACCTGCGGCGGAATCTCGTGGAAACCGCTGACGCCCACCGAATTCTGCACGGTGACGGCCGCAACGGCCACGCAGGCGTGCACGCCGCACATTGCCATCGTTCGGGAGTCGGCTTGAATGCCGGCGCCGCCGCCGGAATCGGTTCCGGCGATGGTGAGGGCACGAATCGGCGTCTGGCCGGAGGGTGTCAGGGGAAGCAGGTTCACGACGACGAGCCTACCGATCGGACCTGGGGAAACGGCAGTTCGGTCCGGGTAGGTTCGGTTTCCTGGAGATCCGCGTACGCACGCACGTCCGCCGAGATGCGCATCGAGCAGAACTTCGGACCGCACATCGAACAGAAATGGGCGGTTTTGGCGGGCTCGGCCGGAAGCGTTTCGTCGTGGAATTCTCGTGCCGTATCCGGATCGAGTGACAACGCGAACTGATCGCGCCAACGAAACTCGAAGCGCGCCTTGGACAGTGCGTCGTCCCGGGCCTGGGCATGGGGGTGTCCCTTGGCGAGGTCTGCTGCGTGCGCGGCAATCTTGTACGTGATCACTCCGGTTTTCACGTCGTCGCGGTTGGGCAGGCCGAGGTGTTCCTTGGGTGTGACGTAACAGAGTATCGCGGTTCCGGCCCGCGCGATCATCGCCGCTCCGATAGCCGACGTTATGTGATCGTAGGCAGGCGCGATGTCCGTCGCCAGCGGTCCGAGCGTGTAGAACGGTGCCTCGTCGCACAGTTCTTCCTCGAGGCGGACATTCTCTTCGATCTTGTCCATGGGGACGTGTCCCGGACCCTCGATCATGACCTGGACGCCAGCGGCTTTCGCGATCTGGGTGAGCTCACCCAGCGTGCGCAACTCCGCGAATTGCGCAGCGTCGTTTGCGTCGGCAATCGAACCGGGTCGAAGGCCGTCCCCGAGCGAGAACGTGACGTCGTAACGCCGCAGAATCTCGCACAGTTCCTCGAAGTGGGTGTACAGGAACGACTCCTGACGATGGTGCATGCACCACGCAGCCATGATCGCGCCGCCGCGGGAGACGATTCCCGTCACTCGGTCAGCGGTCAGAGCGATGTAGCCGATTCGCACACCTGCATGGACGGTCATATAGTCCACACCCTGCTCACACTGTTCGATTACCGTGTCGCGGTAAATCTCCCACGTCAGGGCCGTGGGGTCGCCGTTGACTTTCTCGAGCGCCTGATAGATCGGAACAGTGCCAACGGGAACGGGTGAGTTCCGCAGAATCCACTCACGGGTGAGATGGATGTCCTTGCCCGTCGAGAGATCCATGATGGTGTCGGCGCCCCACCGGATTGCCCACACCATCTTCTCGACTTCCTCTGCCACAGAGGATGTTACGGCGGAGTTTCCGATGTTGGCATTGATCTTGACGGCAAACTTCTTGCCGATGATCATCGGTTCCAGTTCGCCGTGGTGATGGTTGGCCGGGATCACCGCCCGGCCTCTGGCCACCTCGGAACGGACGAGTTCTGCGGAAACATCCTCTCGGGCAGCGCAATACCGCATCTCCGGGGTGATCACGCCGGCTCTGGCACATTCCAGCTGAGTCGAACTCGAACTCCGCTCCCACGTGTCACGCGTTCTGGGGAGGCCGCCGTCGAGGTCGATCTCGACGGTCGTGTCGGTGTACGGACCTGACGTGTCGTACAGGTCAAGATGCTCACCAGTGGTGAGGGTGACGCGTCGAAGTGGAATCCGTAGCGAATCCGATTCGAGATAGTGCTTGCTGCTGCCCTCGATCGGGCCGGTAGTCACAGCTGCGATACCTTCGGCAGCCTTGTCGACAGACTTCTCGTGCATTAATGCGCTCCCTACGCCGGCATTACCCGGTCAGGTTCATCCGGTCGACGGCCCTAGCCGTCCTCTCAGCCCGCTGGTGCGAGCCCCCGTGGTGGTCGTGTGAAATTGTGTGCGCGCTGTCACAACGGCACCGCGCGACTCTATCTCAGTGCCGAAATAAACTCTCGGTGCCATTGCGGTCGTGTCACTCTCGGTGCAAAAATTGGGCGAACCCGGGACAGCGTCGTCGGTAACTGTTTCTATAAGTGGCATGGATCACAGTTTGGGTACCGTGCGTGCAGCAGTGGAGGTTTCCACCATGAACAACTCCGCCATGAACAACACCGACATCACGCTGGTCGACAACCCGTCACATGAACGGTTCGAATTACTCGCAGGCGACGAACTGGTCGGCATCCTCGGGTATCGGGACGAAGACGAGATCCTCGGATACGGCGCCGACGCCGGCGACGTGGTCGCGTACATGCACACCGTCGTCAAGGAAGAGTACGGCGGCCAGGGAATGGCAGCCGTACTCGTGCAGTTCTCGATGGACTGCGCCCGCGAACGTGAGTGGTCGGTGCGCCCGGTGTGCTCGTACGTGCAGCGATACCTCGGCGAGCATCCCGAATACCTCGATCTGCTCGTCGAGGACTGACCGCTTTTTCAGGAACCCAGCTGCGCGATGACAGGGGCGTGATCGCTGGCGCCCTTGCCTTTACGCTCGTTCCGATCGATCTCTGCCGACTCGACCCGCGCTGCGAATGCGGGTGAGCCGAGAATGAAGTCGATGCGCATTCCCTGCTTCTTGGGGAAACGGAGCTGCGTGTAGTCCCAGTACGTGTACACGCCGGGACCGGGAGTGTGGGGGCGGACGACGTCCGTGAAACCGGACGAGATGAAGGCGTCGAAGGCAGCGCGTTCGGCCGGCGACGTGTGAGTCTTGCCCTCGAAGACAGCGGGATCCCAGACGTCCTCGTCGGTGGGTGCGACATTCCAGTCGCCGACGAGGGCGATCTGCTCGTCCGGATTCTGCTTCAGCCAACCTTCGGCGTCGTCGCGGAGCTTGGCGAGCCAGTCCAACTTGTATGCGTAATGGGGATCGTCGAGTTCACGGCCGTTGGGAACGTACAGGCTCCACACCCGCACCCCGCCGCACGTCGCGCCGATCGCGCGGGCCTCGCGCACCTGCTCCGCTTCGGGGTCCTTGGTGAAGCCCGGCTGATCCTCGAAGCCGATCTGCACGTCGTCGAGACCGACACGAGAGGCGATGGCAACGCCGTTCCACTGACTGAGTCCGACGTGAGCGACCTTGTAGCCGATCTCTTCGAAACGTTCGTACGGGAACTGCTCGTCCTTGCACTTGGTTTCCTGCATCGCCAGGACGTCGACGTCGGATCGGTCGAGCCAATCGATGATCCGGTCGGTACGGGCACGGACGGAGTTGACGTTCCAGGTAGCTATGCGCACGCGGGCAAGCCTAGCGTCAGGCACCGACAGGCGCGGTGGCGTACCGGTAGCGATGATGCTCGACGAAGCCGAGTGAGCGTGCCGTAGCGACCGCCGCCGTGTTGTCTTCGGGAACGGCCAGGTAGGCATGGGTTGCGCCCTGAGTTCGGCTCCACCCGAGTAGGTCCGTGCAGATCAGAGTGCCGATTCCGTGCCGTCGGTGCGCATCTGCCACCTCGAGATCGAGCAGGCCGGCCCACCGTCGGCCGTCGGGGGCGTCGCTGACGGCGGCTCGCACCGAAGCCAGGATCATCGTGTCGGCGCTGCCGATCGTTCCGATCGCCACGCGCGAGAGGGTGTCCCCGGCGTGAGCGTCGTCGATGGTGGTCGTGAATTGTGGCGGCGTCGGGGCGACGTTGTCGAGATCGGCGGCAAACATGATGCCCTCGCCGCCGGAAATCCAGGTCGACGGCGCAATTCCGAGGCGGTCGGGCAGCATCAGCGTGGTCGGACGTCCCCGATCGGCGAACCACGAACGGATGGCGCTCAGCGTTTCCGGAGTTCGTGAAGCACTGCCACCGGGTTCACCGAGGGGGAGCGCGGAGTCCGTGTCATGTGGTGAGTGCCCGATGCGCAGCAGCCAACCGTCGATCCGGGCCTGCTCGGTTCCCGGTGAACCGGCGGCAGCCGCGATCTCGAGATTGCGGATGTCGCCCACTCGAATAGGGCGCGCAGCAAGAACTTTGAGTGCGATCACCTGATCCGCCGATACGGTGACGACCCGCCCGTCGTTGCCGCGGACCGTGATCGGGTCCGCGGATTCGAGGGTGCCGATCACATCGGTCATCGGATGCGAGTAACCGGGTGGGAGCTTGTATCGCAACACCACCCGGCTACCGATCGAGATGGGCAAACTTCTCAGTCTTCGTATTCGTCGTCGTGACCGAACGGATCATCGACAGTGCCAGGAGTCCACGTCAATCCGGGCTTACCCCAACCGGACTGCTTGATGGCCTTCTTCGCGGCGCGCGCATTCCGGCCGATCAGGACGTCGGTGTAAAGGAAGCCGTCGAGGTGGCCGGTTTCGTGCTGGAGCATCCGGGCGAAGAAACCGGTGCCTTCGATTTCGATCGGGTTGCCATCGGCATCGGTGCCCGTGACCTTGGCCCAGTCGGCGCGGCCGGTGGGGAACTGCTCGCCGGGAACCGAGAGGCAACCTTCGAAGTCGTCGTCGGGATCGGGCATCGTCTCCGGGATTTCCGACGTCTCCAGGACGGGGTTGACTACAACTCCGCGTCGGCGGGTGTCGCTACGATCGTCACCTGGGCAATCGAACACGAACAGACGCAGCGAAACACCGACCTGATTGGCCGCGAGGCCGACGCCGTTGGCGGCGTCCATCGTCTCGTACATGTCGGCGATCAGTTCGGCGATTTCCGCCGGAGACTGTGTAACCGGCTTTGTGGGCTCGTGCAGTACCGGGTCGCCGACGATTCGAATGGGGAGGATAGCCATGGTGTCAAGGATAGTTGCGGCGCGCCCGCGTGGTTATCGCGGCCCGTCCGATACCTCGTGGTTCAATGGTTGCTGAAGTACAACGATGTGATTTGTTGCTCGGTCGGGCCATGTGCCCGGGGGAACGCGGGCAACAGGGGGACACAGTCTCACTGACGGCGAATACAGCAGTCGAGGAGTGACATGGACAGCGCAGTAGCGCACAGTCGAAGCCAGACCGATGGCGCCGAAGTCGAAGATTCAGCAGCTGTCAACAGTCCGGGAATCAACAGTCCGGGAATCAACGATGTCGGCGAGGACGGGCTCACCCGTAGAGAACACGACATTCTCTCCTTCGAACGCCAGTGGTGGAAGTACGCCGGCGCGAAGGAAGTAGCGATCAAAGAGTTGTTCGACATGTCGGCAACCCGCTACTACCAGGTGCTCAATGCACTCGTTGATCGCCCCGAATCGCTGGCAGCAGATCCGATGCTGGTCAAGCGCCTGCGTCGGTTGCGCGCCAGCCGTCAGAAGGCGAGGGCAGCTCGTCGCCTCGGCTTCGAGGTGACATGAAGCCGCAAAACCTGCGCTCGAATCTCTGTCGATGAACGGTCGAACCGCCCACTGGCGATAGGGTCGTGAGCGTGAGTACCCCGAAAGAGCAGCCGTCCGGACCACCCCTACGCGCTATCGCCATGGTGCTGATCGCCCTCGCGATCGTGTTCATCGGGCTCGGTGCGGCGTCGCTCGGCGGCTCCGATTCCGACACCACGGCGGCCGAGCAGACCGAGACGAGCGCAGCAGCCGCGACCACAACGGCGGTAGCCCCGGCGACAACTGCGCCGGCTCCAAACACCGGCACCGATTCCGCGGAAACCACGACGGCAACAACGACGACACGCCCGTCCGCCACCACGACCTCGGCCTCGGCCGGCGCGTCGGTGAGCGTCGACCCGTCGAGTGTCAGTGTCCGGGTCCTGAACAACAGCACGGTGTCCGGTCTCGCAGCAGGTACTGCGGAAGAGTTGACCGCAGCGGGTTGGAATGTCGAGGAGACGGGTAACTACAGCGAAGGAACGGTGAGCACCACCACGGTGTTCTACGGATCTTCCGCGGCAGAGAAGGCAGCGGCGCAGCAGATTGCCGCCGAACTCGGTGTGACGGCAGAGCCACGATTTGCCGGTATCGCAAACGCGTCGCCCGGTGTGATCGTCATCGTCACGTCCAACTGACCCGTCGGTTCGGACCACCCGTCGGGTCTGTGTACTACTCACGCCGTTATGATCAGTTGCACTTCCTCGCCACCCAAAGGAGCGGTTCGATGGCCCCCAGCAGCACCCGGCGTATGTCCTGGCGCGTCGTTGCCCCCGTAGTCGCACTAGCCGCTTTCGGCTTGACTGCCTGCAGTAACAACGAAGAGCCCAGCAACGTCCCCGGTACAACTCCGCCTGTGTGGACGGGTGCGGCCGACCCCAGCGCACACGAGAGCGAAAGCCACGGAGCGTCGTCGACTGCTCATGCCGGTAGCTCCGCAACCGAGACGGTCACCTCGACCTTGACCGGCGCAGACGGCAGCAAGGTCGGCACGGTCACCTTCACGCAGGAAGGTAGTGACGTCAAGGTCACCCTCGATGCAAAGGGCCTGACGCCGGGCTTCCACGGCTTCCACGTTCACCAGGTTGCCAAGTGCGAGACCAACTCGGTGGCGCCCAGCGGCGGCGAGCCGGGCAACTTCCTCTCGGCCGGCGGACACTTCCAGGCAGAGGGCCACACCGGTCATCCCGCCAGCGGTGACCTGACGTCCGTGCAGGTTCTCGAGGACGGCTCTGCCACCCTCGTCACCACCACCGACGCGTTCACTGTCGACGACCTGGTGGCAAACGGCGGCACCTCCGTCATGATCCACGCGGGCGCCGACAACTTCGGCAACATTCCGACGCGTTACGCGCCGGCGCCGGATCAGCAGACCCTCGATACCGGTGACGCCGGTGCACGCGTTGCGTGTGGTGTCATCACCAAGAGCTGATCCTGCTCTGAGTTCTGCATCACTTCGGCAACTACCACGCAGTAGCCAGCACGGTGTTCTCGCGATCATTGTGGTTGGATTCTCTGCGTGGTAGTTCCATTTCCGGGTTCGCCGCGTCCGACGCTGGGCGTGGAATGGGAGATCGCCCTGGTCGATCGTGTGACCAGAGATCTCTCCAATACAGCTGCCGAGGTGTTTTCGGCGGTCGAGGAGCTTGCGGGCTCCGAGACTCCGCACATCACCAAAGAGTTGCTGCGTAACACCGTCGAGTTGGTGACGGGCATTCACGACACTGTCGGTGAAGCCATGAGCGATCTCGACGCATCACTCGACCTGCTGCGCCGCGCCGCGAATCCGCTGGGCGTCGACCTCATCTGTGCGGGTACCCATCCGTTTGCTCAGTGGTCGACTCAGTTGGTCACGCGCACGCCTGATTACGACGAGCTGATCGAGCGCACGCAGTGGTGGGGCCGTCAGATGCTGATCTGGGGTGTGCACGTTCACGTCGGCGTGTCCTCGGCGGATCGGGTGTTCCCCATCATCAACGCACTGTTGCAGCGGTATCCGCATCTGTTGGCGCTGTCGGCGTCGTCGCCGATGTGGGCGGGTGTCGATACCGGCTATGCGTCCAACCGGGCACTGATGTTCCAGCAGTTGCCAACGGCGGGTCTGCCGTACCAGTTCGAGAGCTGGGCCGAATACGAGTCGTTCATCGACGACCAGATGAAGACCGGCGTGATCACCAAGATCGGTGGCATGCATTGGGATATTCGCCCGGCACCCAAGTGGGGAACCATCGAAGTGCGGGTGTTCGACGGGGTGTCGACGCGCGCGGAACTGGGCGCGCTGGTCGCGTTGGTTCACTGCCTCATCGTTGATCTCGACCGCCGCCTCAGCGCGGGGGAGACGTTGCCGAACATGCAGCCGTGGCATGTGAAGGAAAACAAGTGGCGCGCAGCCAGATACGGTCTCGACGCCGAGATCATCCTGGACTCGGCCGCGAACGAATGTCTGGTCACCGACGACTTGGAGCGACTGCTCGAAGATCTCACGCCGGTCGCGGTATCGCTCGGGTGCGCCGACGAGTTGGCATCGGTCGCCGAGATTCCCCGACGCGGAGCGTCGTACCAGCGTCAACGGCGTGTGGCGGAAGCTCACGGTGGAGATCTGGTGGCTGTCGTCGACGCGTTGGTTGCGGAATTGGGTACCTGACACCTCGTTGAGCGGTTTCGGTAAACCGTACGTTTGTCCAGACGCCGTCCAGGCTTCGTTCACACGCCGTTTACTATTATCCGGTGTTGACAGACAGTGTGTCCCGAAGCGGGGCTTCAGCGGGGTCCGGAAGCGGAGCTTCAGCAGGCCAGACGGGCCAGTCCTGGGCCGCGTCGCACAAGGTCCTGATCCTGGGCAGTGCAGCGGTGCTCGCCCTGGTTCTCGGTGTGCAAGCCTTTGCGTCGTACCACGGGTATCTCGGTCCGGTGGAAAGCCTTTTCGGGGACTACTTCCTGGTTCCTCGTTCGGCCACGATGCCGTGGGTGGGGCTGGCATTGGCCCTGGTCGGGCTCAATAACCGCGAGCGTGTGTACGCGGTCTCCGCTGCTGTCGCCATCGACTTGGTGGTCGGAGTTATCCGCTGGTCTGCCGGCGGGCCGATCACGATGGGTACCGGCGGCACCTGGGTGCTCACTGCCGTTGTGGTCTACGCGTTCTGGAAACTGTCCGGCGAGCGCCGCAGCAGCGTCCTGCGCGGCGCCGTGTTGGGCATTCTGCTGATCGTTGCCGCGAAGGTAGCCGAGACGTGGCTGTGCCTCACCATTCTTGTCGGCACCGACGTGTGGGACGAGTACGTGTTCCTGGCGGATCAGGCGTTGGGCAACCCGTCGTGGGTCATGGGTCAGGTTGTCGACGCGCTCGGTCCGGTGGGAGCGGCGATCCTCGACTGGATCTACGTCGAATTGCCGGTGGCGATCATTGTTGTCGCGCTGTACCAGTGCCGTAAGGGTTGGCCGTCGCATCACCTTCTGCAGACGTTCCTGCTGATCGGGTTGATCGGGCCGATCTTCTACATTCTGTTCCCCGTGGTGGGCCCGGTATTTGCGTTCGGACCGCGCGGACTCGGATTCCAGATCGGCGACTTCTGGCCGAATATCGTTCCGAACGTGGATTTCTCGGCCCCCGCGTCGCTGCCGTTCGACGACGCCGCGCCGCGTAACTGCATGCCGAGCCTTCATACCGCGTGGGCGGTGGCACTGTTCACCCACTCGCGGCGTGGCCCGTGGTGGTTGCGCACCTTGGGTACGTTCTGGCTTCTCGCGACCTTGACGGCAACGTTGGGCTTCGGGTTCCACTACGGCGTCGACCTCATCGCCGGCGCGGTTTTGTGCCTGACCCTCGACGCGGCACTGCACGATCCGGAACGTGGCTGGGGTTGGTTCCGTATCCGGCTGGTGCTCGGGGGCAGTGCGGCACTCGTCGGATTGCTGTTGTCGTACCGGTTTGCGTCGGTGCAGATGGCGGCGTACCCGGAACTGTTCGGGCCGCTGCTTGTCGGAGTTCTGACCGCGATGTCGGTGGCGTTCTTCGCGACGTTCTACGCCAGGCCGGGCACTGCGCTCGCCCGGTGGGGCGGCCGCGACGCAGACGTTTCCGGCGTCACGGATTCCGACGCTACGGATTCTGCGGCGGGTCTTCCAGTTCGTTGATCTTCATGACGGCGTCCTGCTCGCGCTGCTCGCGGTAGGCCACGCGGCCCACGCTGTGCGCGATCACCGGGGCCGTCAACATGGTGAAGATGCCGACCAGGACGAGCATCCAGATGTCGACGCTGCCGCGCAGCAGGAACACCGCGCCCATGAGAACAAGAACGAGTCCGACGACCTGAGGTTTGGTGGCCGCGTGCATCCGTCGCAAGGTGTCGGGGAATCGCACGATGCCGACAGCGGCGGTCAGGGCGAGAACCGAGCCGAGGAAGATCGCGATGACGCCGATGACGTCGAGAATGTTGCCGATCATCGGTCACTCACCCGGAATCGTGCGACGGAGACGGATCCGATGAATCCGACCAGAGCGAGAGCGACGATAGCGGGAACGATCGTGGTGTCTCCGCTGTACGCGGCCCATACGGCAAGTCCACACATCGCAACGGCGACAATCGTGTCCAGCGCGACCAGACGGTCGAGTGAGCTCGGCCCGTCGATGAGCCGGAAAGTGGTCAGCACTGCGGCGACCGCGAGCATCACACCGGAGATGACCAGGATGGTGGTGATGAATCCGTTCATTATTGATCCTCCGCTCGGGGCGCATCGAATTCGTAGTCACGCTGGTGCCACGGGCTTGGTTGCCAGTCGGAGTCACGCTCGAACGATGCGATGAACAGTCGCTCGAGATCTTCGACCGAGCGATAGAACGCGCTCACCGCTTTCTGCGAACCCACGTCGAGGACGTGGACGTAGACGATGCGACGGTTCTGGTCGATCTCGAGAACCATCGTTCCCGGGATGAGGTTCAAGACGTCGATGCACAGGGTCAGCACTAGGTCCGACTTGATACCCAGTTGGTAGCGCAGGACACCGGTGACGGGCGGCGGCGACGGCCGGATGGCGAGCCACGCAACCTGGATGCTGGAGACGACCGCGTAGTACACGATCACGCCGATCAGACGCAGGATCGAGAGCACATGCACTCGACCTTCCACGGGGACCGGGGGCAACGGCAGGAGAACCATGATGACCAGGCCGACGGCAATTCCGCCGAAGATGTTGCCCCAGCTGACATTGCCCCACAGCAGGATCCACACGATCATGAGCCACAGGAGAATTCCGATACGGAGTACGTGCGAGCGATTCATCGCGGTGCCTCCTCGGTGTCGGGTGAATCTGGGCCGACCGGTTCTTGGCCGGAATCGGTAGCCATCGGTATCGGCCGGTGATCTCCGAGAACCGCGTCGATGTAGATGGACCGATCCTGTAGATCCTTCGCCGCGCGGTCACTGATGTCGATGATCTGCCCGGCAAACACCGTCAACGCCAGGCCCACTCCGACCAGTGCGACTGTCGGGATCAGCATGAAGGCGGGAATCTTGCCGACGTCCTCGCGGTCGTCGAACGCGATGTCCTCTTCGGATTCGTCGATCAGAGCTGACGGGCTGACATCGGCGAGGTCGCCTTCGGGGGCGTCGGCGCGGGCGCGCCAGAATGCCTTGGTCCACACCCGGGCCACAGCGTAGAGCGTCAGAAGGCTGGTGACGGTGCCGCCTGCCACCAGAATCCAGGCGAGCGCGCTGGCGTCGGCAGCGCCGGCTTGCAGAAGCGCAACCTTGCCGATGAAGCCCGAGAACGGCGGGATACCACCAAGATTGAGCGCGGGAACCAGGAACACGATTGCCAGAATCGGGCTGGCCGCGGCCAAACCGCCGAGGCGCCTCAGGGACGAGCTTCCGGCTTGTCGTTCGATCAGACCCACGACGAGGAAGAGCGTCGTCTGCACGATGATGTGGTGCGCGACGTAGTAGATGGCGCCGGACAAGCCAGACGTGGTGGAGAGCGCGATACCGAAGATCATGTAGCCGATATGGCTGACCAGGGTGAAGGACAGTAATCGTTTGATGTCGCTCTGGGCGATAGCGCCCATGATGCCGACCACCATGGTCAACAGACCACACACCATCAGGACGTTGTCGAGTTCACCTTGCGGGAACAGGAGTGAGTGCGCGCGGATGATCGCGTACACACCGACCTTGGTGAGCAAGCCGGCAAAAACTGCGGTAATGGGCGCAGGTGCGGTCGGGTAGGAGTCGGGAAGCCACGCCGAGAGTGGGAAGACAGCAGCTTTGATGCCGAATGCGACGAGGAGGACGCCGAAGATCGCGGTGCGGGTGCCGGCGGGGATGTTGTCGAATCGCAGGGCCATGTCAGCCATGTTGAGAGTGCCCGTCGCGGCGTACGCAAAGGCGATGCCGGCCAGGAAGATCAGCGACGACACCATCGAGACCATGACGTACGAGACGCCGGCTCGAACGCGGTCGGCGCTCGCTCCCAATGTCAGCAGCACGAAGCTCGCGGACAGTAGCACCTCGAACCCGACGTACAGGTTGAAGAGGTCGCCGGCGAGGAACGCGTTGGAAATGCCGGCGGTGAGTGCGAGATATGTCGGTAGGAAGATCGACACCGGCTGCGCTTCGTTGCCGTCGCGAATACCCTGACCGATCGCGTACACCATGACGGTGAGCAGAACGATCGACGAGACCAACAGCATTATCGCCGACAGTCGGTCGACGACGAGGGTGATGCCGATCGGCGAATCCCAGCCGCCGACCTGAACTGCGGTGGTGCCGTCGCGGTCGGCGAGATAGAGCAGCATTGCGGACACTGCGACGACGCCGACGAGAGCAATCAGGGTGATGACTCGTTGGAAGCGGGGACGCCGGCCGACAACAAGTGTTGCGGCGGCGCCCAGCATCGGGATCAGGACGGGCAGGGGCGCAAGTGCTCCCATGAGGTTGGACGAGATGGTCACGTGCGCGCACCTCCCTTACCGTCTTTCTGGCGCTTCTCAGGCTCTTTCTTGCGGGCGAGGTCGGTTGCCCAGTCCGGCACGGGTTCGTCTTCGAAGTCGCCGTCGCGGAGGTCTTCGTAGCACTCGATGTCTTCGAGGTTGACCAGTTGTTCCAGGGGAATGGGGTTGCCGTCCTTGTCGAATGCGTCGCCGCCGATGCTGGGCGCACCGGTGACGGGGTCGTCGGATCGGTCGTGGTCGGGGGCGTCGGCGGGCAGTCGGCGCAGCAAGACCTTGGTGTCCTCGGGATCGTCTTCGACGGCGTCTGCTGTGTTGATCTTGTAAGACCGGTACGCCAGTGCCAGAACAAAGCCGGCCATGCCCATCGTGATGACGATCGCGGTGAGGATCATGCCCTGCGCCAGGGGGTCGGCGATTTCCTCGTGCACGGACTCGCGGCCCACGATCGGAGGATTGCCGTCGCTGCCGCCGACGGTGAGGATCAGGAGGTTGATGCCGTTGCCGAGCAGAAGCATTCCCAGCAACATGCGGGTGATGCCGCGCTCGATCAGCAGGTACACACCCGTCGACGTCAGGACGGCGATCAGGAGGAGCATTCCGATATTTGCGCTCACGATGCTTTCACCTCGATTTCTGCGTCGAGGCGTGCGCCGAGACTTCGGAGTACGTCCAGCACCAGGCCGACCACGATGAGGTAGACGCCGAGGTCGAAGAACAGTGCGGTGACCAGTTTGACGTGGCCGATCAGGGGGAGTGTGAACTCGAAGACTGCCGACGAGAGCGCCGGGGCACCGAGGAACAGCGAGGTGATCGCGGTTCCCGCCGAGAGGGCCAAGCCCAGGCCGAGGATTTTTCCGGCGTCGATGGGAACGGCTTCACCGAGTTCGTACCGTCCACCGGCGAGGTAGCGCAACACGAGTGCGAGCCCGGCCGTCAATCCGCCGGCAAAGCCGCCGCCTGGCGCGTTGTGGCCGGAGAAGAAGAAGTAGATCGACAGCACCATGATGGTCGGGAAGACCAACCGGGTGGTGACCTCGAGGACCAGCGAGCGGTGACGCGGATCGATGAGATCGCCGCCGCGTAGCCACGTCGTGTCTGTGCTCGCGGCCGCTTTGTCGACGATCAAGGACGGTGCGTCGGACACGCGGGGCGCGATACCGAAGCGGCGGTTGCGGAAGACGAGGCTCGCGACGCCTGTTGCGGCAACCAGCAGCACCGAGATCTCGCCGAGGGTGTCCCATGCGCGAATGTCGACGAGGAGGACGTTGACTACGTTCTTGCCGTTGCCGATGGTGTACGCGGCGTCGGGAAGCAGTTCGTAGATCGGACGCGTATTGCGTGCGTTGACGGCGTACGCGGCGATGGCGGTGATCGTGATTCCGACGGCACCCGCGAGAAGAGCGCGCGGCAACTTGAACCCGATCGCCTTGCTCTCGTCGATCTCCGCCGGGAACTTCCGCAGCACCAGCACGAAGATGACCAATGTCAGTGTCTCGACCAGGAATTGGGTAAGAGCCAGGTCGGGAGCACCGTGCAGCGCGAACAACACGCCGGAGCCGTAGCCGGTGAGTCCGACGAGGATCACGGCGGCCAGACGGTTGCGCATGACGGTTGCAGCGATGGCCGCGGCGATCATCATCAGCGCGATGGTCAGCTGAATGGGGGAATCCCACAACCGCAGGTTGACGCCCGTGTCGGTGTCGATGATCAGCAGGACCAGCGGCACGATGACCAGCGTCGCGAGGATGGTCGACTGCGTCCGGGGTAGTGAACCACGCTGCGTGACGCCGGTCAGACGCATGGAGATGGTGTCCATGCCGCGCAGGGTCGCGTCGTAGATTCGGTCGGCGTTGCCGAGCGGAGGGTGCTCGAAGTGCAGGCGACTGATTTGGCGCTGTGCGATGTAGAGCGCAAAACCTCCGGCGATGACCACGCAGGTAAGCAGCAGCGGCGTGTTGACGCCGTGCCATAACGCCAGGTGATAGTCGGCGTGCGGACCGGCGGGCAGGGTGGTGGAGTACGGCGTGAGCAGCTTCTCGAGCTGCGGGGACAGTATTCCGGCGGCCAGTCCGGCAACGGCGAGCAGGCCGGGGGAGAACAGGAACAGCCAGCTGGGCGCATGCATCTTGCTCACCGCGGGGCTGGGCTTGCTCAGCGTCTTGCGACCGAATGCGCCCCAGATGAATCGGATGCTGTATCCGACGGTCAGGATCGAGCCCATCACGATGACGGTGATGACGGCGATGGACGACCAGTGGCCGAGGACGTCGGTTTCGAGGACCGATTCGAGGGCGGCTTCCTTACCGACAAATCCGAGAAGCGGCGGTAGCCCGGCCATGCTGGCGGCGGCGAGGGCCGCGATGATCGCCAGGGCGGGGGCCGTTTTACCGAGGTGGGCAAGTTTGCGCAGGTCACGTGTGCCGGTGGTGTGGTCGATGATGCCGACCACCATGAAGAGCGCAGCCTTGAACATGGCGTGCGCCACCACCATCGTCATGCCGGCGAGGGCCGCGTCGCGGGTACCCAGACCGACCAGAACCATCATGAAACCGAGTTGGCTGACGGTGCCGAACGCTAGGACGAGTTTGAGGTCGTACGCCCGCATGGCTCGCCAACCGGCAAGGATCATCGACAACAAACCGAGGCTGATGATGGTGATGCGCCACGGCGGTGAATCCGCGTATCCCGGGGCGAGACGTGCAACGAGGTAGATGCCGGCCTTGACCATCGCGGCGGCATGGAGATAACCGCTGACTGGGGTGGGTGCGGCCATGGCGCCGGGTAGCCAGAAGTGCAGCGGGACGATGGCGGATTTCGACAATGCGCCGATCAGGATCAGGACAATCGCGACGGACGGCAACCATCCGGTGGGCGGCGACGCGACCAGGTCGGACAGGTTGTAGCTGCCGCCGGCCTGACCGAGGATGATCATGCCGACCAACATCGCGAGACCACCCGCAGTGGTGACCAACAGTGCCTGGGTTGCGGCGCGGCGACTGGTGGCGCGCTCGGCGTAGTGGCCGACCAACAGGAACGACAGAACCGTGGTCAGTTCCCAGAACATGTAGAGCAGCAACATGTTGTCGCTGGTCACGAGGCCGAACATGGCGCCGGCGAACGCCACCATCTCGGCGGCGAAGATACCGAGGCGGGGTTCGTCGTCGTTGAAATATCGTGCACAGTAGATCAGGATCAGCGTGCCGACTCCGAGGACCAGCACGGCCATGATCGCGGAGAGCGCGTCGAACCTGAAGTCGATGTCCATCGACAGGCCAGGAGCCCACGTGATGTGCAGTGTCTCGACTGTGCCCCATTTGTCGATGACCCAACCGAGGCTGATCAGCGGAACCAGAGAGAGCGGGAAAAATCCGTTTCGCCCGAACCTGCGCACCACAAGCGGAGCCAAGAGGGCGGCAACGGCATGGGCAAGCAGAATACTGAGCAAAAGGCACTCCGTCGTGTTGTGTTCAGCGGGCGGCGGGGTGTCCGAACAAATCGAACCTATCGGTATTTTCGGGACGAATTCTCTTCACAAGGACATCGTCTGCGTGTATATATTACCGGCCCGTCTTCTTTTGCCGTGCAGTGAGTCGCTTCGAACTACAACCGTGTGAACTGATACACGTATGTTGGACCAGGTGAAATCGCAGATCATCCGCACCGCTGCCCTTGCTCACATTCGGGATCGCCGACTGATTCAGACCCGGTCGGTCGGTAAGACAGCGTTCTACATGGCCGGCGGCAAAATCGATCCGGGCGAGACGACGGAACAGGCGCTGCATCGCGAGATTCGTGAGGAACTCGATGTCGGACTGGTGCCGGGCACCGTCGAGTTTCTCGACGTGTTCGAGGCCCAGGCATTCGGTCATTCGGTGGGGACGGCGCTGCACATGAGTTGCTATCGCGCCGAGATGGACGGCGAACCCCGTCCGACGAGCGAGATCGCCGAGATCCGGTACTTCACCTCGGCCGAGTACGAAGCCATGGACGAGGTGGCGCCAGGCTCGCTCAAAGTGTTTCGACGCTTGGTGTCGATGGACCTGATTGACTGACCAGGCGCAGTCGGTAGCTGGCGTAGGCGCAGATGACCACGATCGCGAGGGCTGCACCGTTGAGGATCAGGACATCATCGGAGGGTTCGAACCGACTGGCAGCGCTGTCTCCGGTGATGGGTGTGTAGTCGGTCCACCCGTAGGAGAACTGCGGGTACACCAGCAACGCAAACGCCGTGGGTCCGAAGATCACGCCAAGCCCGACCAGTAGTCGCGAAGCACCCGTCCGCGCCGGTTCGGACTGCATGGCGCTGACAATCGTGTACGCCGCGCCGGCGCCGCAGACGAGGATCAGGATGTCACTGACCGACGTGGCGCTGTCCAACGAGAACGTGGTTGTTGCCACGTAGCTCGCAATTCCGGTAACCGTCAGCGCAAGGAGCAGGATGTAGCCGACTACGAGGGAGGGGCGGAACGCGGCGAGCGTTGCTGCCGCGACGATGAGGACCGTCAGAAAGATCGCTGTCGGTAGGGGCGCCGACACCTCGGTACTCACCGTCGACGACAGGCTGTTTGCCACCGCTGCTGCCAGCATGGCCGCAGCGGCAGTCGCCATCAGCAGGATCTGACCGCCGTTCTCCAAGATGCGCGCGGCGACAACGGTGACCAGAAGCGCACAGGCGACAAGGGGAATTGCTGCCCACACCGTGTTGATGGTGATCCACCAGTTCAGTGCCACGCCCATGAGCGTCAGCACCGCCGAGATAACCACAGGCCGCACTGCCATCCGCTCCGGTGGCTCGTCTCGATGTCGGTCGGCATTGCTGCGCCACCACACCGCTATCGTCAGCGCGGTCAGCCCGAGAGCAGTGAGCGTGGCGGCCACGATCGGCGGCTGAAACTGCGCGGTGTCCTGCGCGAGGTAGTCCGCATAGCGCCGCGGAACAGCGGTGGGATCGAGCAGTGCATCCGAAACGAACACGGCCACAAGCACACCCGCGACGGTGGCTGCCCGCACCATTCGGGGGATCGTGACCGTCACGGCTCCGAGCGCAACACCGGCCCCGACGGGGGACAGGGCCTCGAATGCTTGGTAGTACAGGCCTGGCAGTTCCAGCAGGAGCCCGCCGAGCGTCACCAAGGCAGCCGTCCGGATGCGGGTGCGAGCGAGACCGGCCGCAGTGCCGACGGCAACAACCGCCAGAACACCGGCCCCGATCGTGCCGATGGACCAGAACCGATCGCCTGACCAAATCGACCGGGACTGGCTTTCGAGGAAGGGGGCCAGGCCAACCACGGTGACTACGAATGCCGTCAGACCGCCGAGTATCAGGCGGGGCGTCCTGCTTTTGACGGGCACCACTTCACGGTAGTCAATGAGCGTCGGCTACGCCGGATTCTGCTGAATTGGAGTTGTGCGGCGCTCGTCTGACGGCGGCGCCGCACACCGCGATGATCGCTACGAAGAGGAGTGCGGTTCCGATTGTCTGGGCAGTGACGTAGTCGACGGGAAACGTGGGGAACGATTCTGCGGTCGGATCGGAATCGGATTTCAAGTAACTCCCTACGTAAATCGTCACTGTGGAGAGTTGATCAGTGAGTACAGCGATCGAGGTGAACGTCATTGCCGCGAATGGAATTGTCAGTCCGAGGGTGGCGTCGACCAGGCTGCCGGGAGCAAGCGCACCGAGCAATGCCGCTCCGCCGAACCCCAAGGCAGCGAGCTTCACCACGACGGAAACGGTTCCGTGCGCAGAGGCGAAAGGGAGAAGCTCCGACAAGGGCACCGCAGCAAGAATGACCACGGCGACGGTAGCGGGGACGAGCTTGCACAGTCGCAACCCCAGTGCGACGGCCACGCCGGTGGCGAGCACCGTAATCCAGGGAGATTCCAGCGACGCCCACTCGTCGAATCCGCCATTGAGGAGCATCAGCGTCGGTGCCGACGCGGCCGCGAGAGCTGTTGCGGCCCAGAGGAACTTGCCGCCTGCGCCGGACTGGTCGCCGAGCCGATGTGCTGCAAAGGCCGTCAGTGTCAATGCCGCTGCGGCGCACACGACCATGACGGCCCAGGCAGTGCCTTCACTCGCATACTTCTGGCGATCGATCACGGATCCCAGTACCCGGTGGCCGATTGCCAAGGCGAACACGGCAATGAGCGCGATGCGGATTTCGCCGGCGTCAGGGCGTCTGATGCGGAATCCGGACTGAGCGGTTATTGCGCACGCGATTGCCAGCACGGCAGTTGCTGCGAGAAGTGCCCAAGCCGGTTCGCCCACCGCGGAGGTACTCAGGCGCCCCGTTGTGGTGCCGAAGGCACGTGCGGACAAGAAACCGGCGATCACACCCAGGAGTACGCCGTTCTTAGCGGCGACCCGATCCCAGCTCGCGGCAACTGCGCAGCCCAGAATGACGCCCGCCGCAATGCTTTTGAGTACTTCGAGAGTGATCAGCAGGTCGAGAACGGCAACTTCCGGAACGGCAACCCGGATCAGTGTGATGATCGCTGTTGCCACGGCAACGGCGATCCAGGCTGCTCTTCGGGAACCGCTCCGCTGAGCCAGCGCACAGGTGAGGGCGGCTACGACTGCGCCGAGTGCAACCGAGGTGGGACCGCTGCTGATCCAGCGGTCGAGTTCGGACTGCGAGGCGACAATCGCCCAGTCCTGCAGTGGTGGGTTGGTCAGGGCGAAGGCGGCAAGTGCCCCCGACGCGAGTGCCGCGAGGGTGGTGAGGATCGCTCGGAAATCGACTGGCATCGAACCAACCTATCGCGGGCACGCTCTCAGGCCGGCGGGGTCAACGCGGGAAACCAGATGTCGGTCAGGACTTCGGCAGCCACGTCGGCGCCTGCGGTGATGGCGCCCTGCTCTGCCCAGCGGATGAAAAACCGTTCGATCTGGGTGAGTAGCAGTTCAACTCGGAGTTTTGCCTCGTCGTGGCGCTCCTGTGGCCAGCGGGCAAGGTACGACGTCATCGCATTGGGGAGCGCCGAGATGCCGTCGCGGGCGAGGGCACGAAATTCGGGTTCGAGAACCATGGCCTCGTCCCACGCGCGCATCAGGTGGTGGTGATCGCGGCACCAGTCGAGTGTGCGGTTGATCCACGCCGCAAATTCTGCGCGTGAACCGGAATCGAGGACGTGGTCGAGGTCCTGGAATATCGCGAGTGTGCTGATGACGACGGAGTTGGAACCGAGGGCTTTGAGTATGTCGAGTTTGCCGGGGAAGTGCAGATAGAACGTGGCCCGGCTACACCCGACTGCGGCCGCGATGTCTTCCACGGTGACGGCTGCGTAGCCCCGTTCGGTGAACAGAGCGTCGGCGGCGGCCACCAGGTCGGCGCGGGTCTGCAGCTTCTGCTTTTCGCGCAGAGTCGGTTTGGCGGCGGTGTCTGTCATTGAAGGAATCTTACGGCTGTCGACGAGTTTGCACGAGACTATCCGTCTGTCACTTGACAGGCCGTTAGTGAAAGCTACTCTGTGGTGCAGGGCACAATCGACCGATCAGAGGACGCCATGACAATCTCGGACGCAACGCGCACACCTGACCTGCCAGCCGGATTCGACGTCACCGACCCCGGCCTCCTCGGCGAGCGGATTCCGTTCGAGGAGTTCGCCGAACTTCGCCGCAATGCACCGGTCTGGTGGTGCGAACAACCGCCCACCGTCGGCGGATTCCAGGACGACGGCTACTGGGTTGTCTCCCGCCATGCGGACGTCAAAGAGGTCAGCCAGCGCAGCGATATCTTCTCGAGCTGGGAGAACACCGCCATCGCACGCTTCGCCGACGACATGCCGCGCGAGGCAATCGAGATGCTGCGGCACCTGCTCCTCAACAAGGATGCGCCGGAGCACACCAAACTCCGCAAGCTGATTTCCAAGCTGTTCACCCCGCGTGCGATCAACGGTATGCGCGATGAATTGGACCGCCGCGCTCGCAACATCGTCGACACCGCTGTAGGTGAAGGCCCGGGTGATTTCGTGAAGCAGATCGCCAGTGAACTGCCGCTGCAGGCGATCGCGGATCTTATCGGCGTGCCGCAGGACGATCGCGACAAGCTGTTCAAGTGGTCCAACGAGATGATGGGCTACGACGATCCCGAGTACGTGGGTGATCCGGCTGTCGCGTCCACCGAGGTACTTGGATACGCGTACCAAATGGCCGATGCGCGTCGCAGTTGCCCGGCCGACGACATCGTCACCACACTGGTGCAGGCCGACATCGACGGCGACGCCCTGAGCCCCGAAGAGTTCGGATTCTTCGTCCTGATCCTCGCGGTGGCGGGTAACGAGACAACCCGAAATGCCATCACCCACGGCATGATTGCGTTCCTCGAGAATCCCGAGCAGTGGGAGCTGTACAAGAAGGAGCGGCCCAAGACCACGGCTGACGAGATCGTCCGCTGGGCAACACCGGTCACCGCGTTCCAGCGCACCGCCCTCGAGGACACCGAACTCGCCGGCGTCTCGATCAAGAAGGGGCAGCGGGTGGTCATGCTGTACAGCTCCGCCAACTTCGACGAGGACGTGTTCGAGGATCCGATGACCTTCGACATCACCCGTAACCCCAATCCTCACTTGGGTTTCGGTGGAACGGGTGCGCACTTCTGCATCGGCGCGAACCTTGCCCGCATGGAGATCGACCTGATGTTCAACGCACTCGCCGACAACGTCCCGGACATCACCAAGATCGGTGATCCCCGTCGCCTGCGCTCGGGTTGGATCAACGGCATCAAGGAGTTCCAGGTGGATTACAAGAGCACGGGCTGCCCCGTAGCTCACTAGAGTCGGTAGGTGAGAGGTTTGCACCTACGTACCGAAGGAGCCACCGCATGACATCGATCAACGACAAGGCCACCGCTCTACTGGCATTGCACCAGCCAGGCAACACCGTCATTCTGCCAACGGTGTGGGATGCGTGGTCGGCAAATCTTGCGGTGGCCGCCGGTTTCGCGGCCCTGACCGTGGGCAGCCACCCCGTATCGGATTCCATCGGCAAGCCGGACAACGAAGGCATCACGTTCGGTGAGTTGGTGCGTCGGATCAAGCAGATCACGGGGGCCGTCGACGCTCCCATCTCCGTGGACATCGAGAGTGGCTACGGACTCGAACCCGCTGTGCTCATCGAAGGGTTGATCGATGCCGGCGCTGTCGGTCTCAACATCGAGGACACCGTGCACAGTGAGGGTGGCCGTCTGCGCGAGGCGCAGGAGCACGCCGACTTCGTGGGTGGGCTTCGCCAGGCCGCCGACGCCGCCGGTGTGCACGTAGTTGTCAACGCGCGCACCGACTTGTTCGTCAAGCAGGTGGGTGACGAGGCCGATCGGGTGGACCGGGCCATTGCTCGACTGAAATTGGCCGCGGATGCGGGTGCCGATGTTCTCTACCCCGTCGGACGCCACGACGACGCGGTTCAGCGTCGTCTGACGTCGGAGCTTCCGCTGCCGGTCAATGCAATCGGTATTCCGGATCAGGACGACCCGGCCAGTTTCGGGCCGCTCGGCGTAGCCCGCGTGAGCTTCGGGCCGTTTTTCCAGATGGCGTTGTCGAATCAGGCCAACGAGATCCTGGGGCGCTGGAAGTAACTATGCAGAATGTGATGTCGCCAGGCCCGCTTCTCGATGCGCGTGGGCACCTCGTAGAGGCGGGTTGGGCGCCGTCGGAGGTCAAGAGCTACCAGCGGTCCGCCGTTCGGGCACCGAAGTTCCGACTCAAGGAGTGGGATTACTACTGCGTGCTCACACCGGAATACGGCATTGCGCTGACCGTCGCGGACAACGGATACATGGGTTTGCTCGGGGTGTCGTGGCTGGATTTCACTACTCCGCGTGAGGTCACGGAAAACGTCATGCTGCCCTTCCCGATGGGCAAGCTGGGTTTGCCGTCCAGTGCGGACTCCGGCGACGTTGTCGTGTCGAAAGGCAAGGCGCGCTTCGAGTTCAGGCATGTCGACGGTGGTCGTCGGCTGATCGTGGACTACCCGGCTTTCGACGGTGGTAAGGGATTGCACGCGGATCTGTTTCTCGAAAGCCCCGACGACGATCGAATGGTGATCGCCACACCGTTTCCGAAGGCTCCGCGCTCGTTCTACTACAACCAGAAGGTCAACTGCCTGCCCGCGACCGGAACGGTTCGAGTCGGTGCCCAGGAGTTTGGATTTGCTTCGGAAGATGCTTTCGGAGTGCTGGATTGGGGCCGCGGAGTCTGGACCTACGACAACACGTGGTACTGGGGTTCGGCATCGGGATTGGTGAACGGCGAGCGATTCGGCTTCAACATCGGCTACGGGTTCGGGGACACCGCAGCGGCCAGTGAGAACATCGCGTTTGTGAATGGTGTTGCGCACAAACTGGATCGGCTCGAGTTCGAGATCCCGCAGGGTACCTACGACGGTGCGCCGTGGAAGTTCAGCAGCAACGACGGCCGCTTCGAGATGAAGTTCGAACCGATCATCGACAGGGCCGCGACCTTCGACGTCGGGGTGCTGCGGTCCATTCAGCACCAGGTGTTCGGCCGGTTCACCGGAACCGTGGTTCTCGACGGCGGTACAGCGGTGGAAGTTCGCGACCTCCTCGGATTTGCCGAGGAGGTGCGCAACCGCTGGTAGGGGAGGAAGCTGGCACCGTTTGTGTGAGGCGAGCACCCTTTCCGGTCTGCGGGAAGCAGTGTTCGCTGTGCACAAACCGTGCTAGCTTCGCCGACGGACTCGTAGTTACCGGATGTCTGTGAGTTCTCCGTACACCGTTCGCCCTTCGAGAATGGTGGCGCGTACCTCGATGCCGGCCAATTCGGTGGGCAGCACATCGAGGGGGTTTGCCGAGAGCACAACAAGATCCGCGTAGCCGCCCGGGAAAATTGCGCCGATGCTCTCTTCACTGAAGAGTTGCCAAGCGGCATTGACGGTGTGAGCGCGCAGGGCGGCGTTGACGGGAATGCGTTCCTCCGGCGCACGCACCTGGCCACTGGGCGAGAGCCGCGTGACCGCGTCCTGCATGTTCCGCAGCGGATTGGCCGGGGTGACCGGGCCGTCGTTGTGGAAGGTGAACCGTTGCCCGGCGGCAAGGGCGGAACCTGCTGCCGCCCACGCTCCGCCGTGCTCGGGGCCGAACAGGTCGTCGACCAACACGTCGCCCCAGTAGTGGAGGTGATCGATGAAGATACTGACGGTGACGCCCAGTTGCGTGGCCCGGCGGAATTGATCCGCGCGCATGGCGCCGACGTGTTCGAGGCGCAAGCGGTGATCGCGGCGCGGATATTCCTGCAGCAGTTGCTCCCACGCGTCGAGCACCATGGTGATCGCGTCGTCGCCGTGGGCGTGGCACGCGATCTGCCACCCCTGCTCGAAGTAGGCGGCGCTGATGTCGTGGATCTGTTCGCCGGTGTAGTTGGCATGGCCGTGGGTGCAGGCGATTCCGAGTCCGCGAGTAGCTGCGGTGTCCAGGTACGGGAAACTGGTCGCGACGTTACCGACCCACGGTGAACCGTCGGACCAGACCTTGATGCCGATCTGCTTGACCAGATCATCGCCCTCGCCGGGGGTGGCATCGGTGGTGCGTTCCGGCGTCGACATTTCGTAGAGACGGAACCTGGTGGTGAGTCCGCCGGCATCGGCAATTGCTTTCAAAGCCGGGCGCATTCGTGGGTCGAACGACATTTCGGCAACGGTGGTGATGCCAGCTGCATTGAGTCGGGCGCACTCGGCGGCCAACAGTTGGGGATAGTCGCTCCCGATGGTCATCGCATGGCCGGCAACGGCAAACACGGCGGGTGTCTCGTAGGCTGCGCCGTCGAGTTCCCCCGATGAATCGTGGCCGTACGATCCGCCGATCGGATCGGGGGTGTCTCGGGTAATCCCGGCTTGTGCCGCGGCGGCAGTGTTGAAGTAGGCGACGTGGCCAGAATTGTGCATGATGACGAGGGGATGATCAGGAGCAACCATGTCGAGCCATGCGAGCGTGGGTTCGGGTAGCCCCTTCTGGAGCAGCGGATCCCAACCGTTGAGGGAAGCGCCGGACGCACCGCGGGCGGCCACGGTGTCGATGACGGTGGCAACGACGGTATCCGCACCGGCGATGGTGACGGGGCGGATGTCGACAACCGCAGGGCCGAGCACGATGGCTTCTTCCAGTGGATGCCCGTGCGGTTCGATGAATCCTGGTAGGACGGCGGCAGTTCCGAGGTCCACCACGTGGGTGCTGCCACCGATAAACGACTCGATCTCGGCTCTCTCACCCACCGCAGTGATCCGCCCGCCGGTCACGGCCAGCGCGTTCGCGTGCGGAACGTCCTCGTGCATGGTGACGATGTCGCCGTACAGAACAAGATCAGCGTCCATGGTGAGTCCTCATCGGTTGTCGGCGTACGCCTGCAGGTGGGCGACTTGCTCGGGATCGAGTGATGGGCGGACCTTTTCGCGCGCGGTGGCCACATCGGCGGCGGTCACGTCGGCTGCGTCCATGCTGCGGCGCATGGCTGCCAGGGCAGCTTCACGCAACAGCGCTGAGCAGTCGGCTGCCGAGTAGCCTTCCAGATCCACGGCCAGTGCATCGAGGTCGACATCCTCCGCCAGCGGCACAGACTTGCCGGACGCCTTGAGAATTGCCTTGCGTGCGTCTGCATCCGGCGGCGGGACAAACACCAGGCGTTCCAGTCTGCCTGGCCGCAGCAGTGCGGGGTCGATCAGATCGGGACGGTTGGTGGCGCCGAGCACGACCACATCGCGCAGCGGTTCGACGCCGTCCATCTCCGTCAGCAGTGCAGCGACGACGCGATCCGACACCCCGGAGTCGGAACTCTGCCCGCGGCGCGGGGCGAGGGCGTCGATTTCGTCGAGGAAGATGAGCGAGGGCGCGGAATCGCGGGCGCGCTGGAACAATTCACGTACTGCCTTTTCCGAGGCGCCCACCCACTTGTCCATCAGCTCGGCACCCTTGACGGCGTGCACGCTCAGGTGGCCCGAGCTGGCAAGCGCGCGAACAAGATACGTCTTGCCGCAGCCGGGTGGACCGTAGAGGAGTACGCCGCGGGGCGGGTCGACACCGAGGCGGGCAAAGGAATCGGGGTGCTGCAGCGGCCAGAGCACCGCTTCGGTGAGTGCCTGCTTGGTTTCGACCATGTCGCCGACGTCGTCGAGAGTGACACTGCCGATGGACAGTTCTTCGGTGCTGGACCGGGACAGCGGCCGGATCACGTCGAGGGCTCCTACGAGGTCCTCCTGGGTAATCTCCGGGGCTTCGGCGGATTTGGACGCTCTGGTCGCGGCTCGGAGTGCGGCTTCGCGGCACAATGCCGCAAGGTCGGCAACCACAAAGCCGGGAGCACGGGAGGCGATGGCGTCGAGTTCCAGAGTGCCGGTGGGAACTCTGCGAAGCAGCAGTTCGAGGAGCGCTTTGCGGGTGGCTCCGTCGGGCAGGCTCAGGGAGAGTTCACGGTCGCACAGGTCTTGACCGCGCACGCGGGCGTCGACGGCTTCGGGGTGAGCGGACGTCGCCACGAATGCGACCCCGGGAGTGGCGACAGCGCTGCGCAGCTGCTCGAGGATGAGCGCGGAGACGGGTTCCGGTGTGGCGGGCAGTAGTGCGTCGATGTCGCTGATCAGGAGGACTCCGCCGCCGCGCACTGCGGCTACGGCGTCGACGATGCGCTGGAGGCGGGTATTCGGTTCGGTTGCACCAACTCCGGGGCCGTCGAGTTCCACGAGCTTTCGCGCCGAGAGAACCGATCGGGCCAGTGTCGCCTTGCCGACTCCGGCGGGTCCGGTGATCAGAACACCGAGGTGTGGGGAGGCGCCGAGGGTGCGCAGTAGTTCCGGTTCGTCGAGCGCCAGGCCGAGCCATTCGGTGAGTTTGGCGGCCTGCGTCTGAGCGCCTACGAGGTGGTCGAGGGGAACGGAAGGGGTGGGTTCGACCGAAACTGAGGCAGAGGAAACTGAGGCAGAGGCCGAGGCCGAGACAGCAGTAGATACAGCGGCGGCTGTTCCCCAGTCCACCGCCGAATTCGGCTGCACACTGACCGGCCCACCTGCCGGGTCGACGCCCGTGACGGTGAGCAGTTCCGACGTCCAGGCGACACCGAAGGTGCGGGAAAGAGCTTGAGTGGCTTCGGAAGTGCTGGTGCCGGGGCCCAGATCGCGGGGCAGAAGCGAGACGGTGTCGCCGACGCTCACGACTTTGCCGAGCAGCGCCTGACGTAGAACGGTGGGGCTGATCGACTGGGTTGCCATGGTGGAACCGGTGACGGAGACGGATCGCGCTCCGTACACCGTCACCGGACCCACCACGACGGAAGAGTTTTCGGTGAGTCCCACGTTGGACATCGTGACGTCGTCCAGCAAGATCGTGCCTGCCGGTGTTCCGGTGGGGGCCCGGCCCGCCACGGCTGCGGTTCCGCGCGCACCCATCAAGGCGATGGCATCCCACTCACGGATACCCAACGCGGCCAATGCTTCGGGATGCAGGCGCACAACACCGCGTCGTAAATCTGCGGCGGAGGTGTTGAGTCGGACAGTCAGGGCGAGTTCCGGCGAAGTCACATACCGAGACTACGTCCTGACCTACCGAGGCCGACGTAAGCCGAGGCGCACCATCGAGCGTCGTCCGCCCGCTGTGGGCTGACGGCGGATCGCCCGACGTTCCGACGGCTTGATGTTCCACGTTTCCGGGCGTGCCGCCACCCAGCGCTTGGAGTGGACGGCAAACGGAATGTGGACCAGGTAGATCGCAACGAGAACGATCAGCAGCACGTACGGGAAGGTGATGAGTGCGGCTGCGGTCAAGGCCACGAGCACCAGCAGCGCAGCAGCCATGTGCGGCGGTACGGATACCGATTTCATGGCCAGGGTCGGGATGCGGCTGACGATCAGAGCCGCGGAGAACAACATCCACACGACGACAACTACCTGCGACGACCACCACCCGTCGCCCCACTGGATGGTTGCAGTCAGGGGAGTGAGGGCGATCAGGGCGCCTGCGGGAGCGGGCACTCCGACGAAGTACTCGCGGGCGTAAGCGGGCACGTCGTCTTCGTCGAGGAGGGTGTTGAACCGGGCCAAACGAAGCACGATGCTCACGGCGTAGACCAACGCGATGATCCAGCCGAAGTTGGTGTCGTCCAACAACGTCACGTACAGGACCAACGCCGGGGCAACGCCGAACGAGATGGCATCGGACAGCGAATCGAGCTCGGCACCGATTTTGCTGGTCGCGTCGAGAAGTCGGGCGATCCGGCCGTCGAGTGAATCGAGAACCGCGGCGGCGCCGACCATCGCGAGCGAGATGCCCGGCTCTCCGTCGAGTGCGAACTTGACGGCGGACAGGCCCGCACACAGCGCGAGGATCGTGATGACGGACGGCAACAACCGCACGGCTTGGGTGCGTTTGGGCACCTTCATGGCCGGGCTGGTTGTCACCACCGGTCTCTTCACGGCTGGCTTCATTCTCGGTGTCTTCACGGTAGTTGCGCGATGACGGTTTCAGCACCGATTGTGCGCTGACCGGGTTCGACCAGCAAGGTCGTTCCGGCCGGGAAGTACGTGTCGACGCGTGAGCCGAATCGGATCAGCCCGTAGGTATCACCGATGGGGAGGGCGTCGCCGACACCCGCGTAGCAGACGATACGACGCGCGAGCAGGCCGGCGATCTGTACGACGGCGACGTCGTGTCCGGTCGCGGTCTCGATGAGCATGCTGTTGCGCTCGTTGACCTCGCTGGCATCGGCAAGGTCTGCGGAGAGAAACTTGCCGGGCTGATGAACAACCGTTTTGACGGTGCCCCCGACGGGAGCGCGCTGGACATGTACGTCCAGAACAGACAGGAAGATGCTCACCCGGGGGCGGGGTTCGCTGCCCAGATTCAGCTCGGCCGGCGGGACTGCATTGTCGACCAATGCGACCTCGCCGTCAGCCGGCGCTACGACGACGCCGATGCGGTTCGGCGGCACCCGATGCGGGTGACGGAAGAACGTGGCGCACGCAGCGGCGGACGCCAAACCGGCGCGACGCACCCACTTGCGGTTGCGGCCCAGGGCAGCAACACCCAGCGGAGCGAGCACAAACGGCAGGCCGGCGGGATGAAGCGGCGGAATCGCATGACGAACCAGATCGACGATATGTCCGATCCCGGTGGGTTGCGGGGTTCCGGGGGGTGTGGGTCGGCGTGCCACAGGCTCCTCTAACTACTCGGTCGGTTTACTGCTGGCCGCACTGACAGTACGGGGCGTCGTGCACCACTAGATTACGTCAGGACCGCCTCGGTGATGCCCTGCTGAGTCCCTACGTGCTAGTCGCACAGGACACAGTATCCGGGCACTCATCTCTGCGGTACCCGATAGCGTCCGCCCCAGATCATGGAGCCGCAGTAGCCGAGCACACCGATCAGGTAAAGAGCGGTCGGAACGGCGAGTAACCACACGCTGACGGAATCAGCCGTGACCGTGCCCGCGACCGCTGTCATCGCGGCGAGTAACAGTACGGTGGCAGTTCCAAGCCATTCGAGGTCTTCGGAAATTCTTCGATCGAACTCCGCGCGGTTGACCGGGTCCGTCCAGTACCGATGCGCGTTCTGGTTCGGGAGGTTGATCGCGTGCCGGGGAACGCGGGGGATCAGGACCCTCGCCGCTGCGGCCGCCAGGGTGAAGCCGATACCGATTCCACCGATCGGGCCGAGGAACGACCACTTCGAATCCCACCGGGTTACCGCGCCGGACGAGCCGAACTGGCCGGGAATCTCGTCGCCTGCTGTTGCTGCCACCCACATCCAGGCAATGGCAAATATGCCGAACGCGAGCCACAACACTGTCCGCGACATTGCTTTCATCGTGGGCAACTCTATTACTACGTCTGTGCAGCCCGAATCGGCATCAAGTACGAGAAGAACCCGGCGTGATCGGCGGTGCGGACAGCGAGGGGGAGCGCCGCGCCGCTTGCCCGAATCACCAGTGCCCGACCGGGTTGGGCTGCTGCGGCTTCGCGCAGTCGCTGGCGATCGACCAGTACCCGGAATTGCTCGTCGGGAACCATCCCTGCCGGATCGACCCGAGTGTCACCGCCGGCGTCGACGCTGACAACGGCTGTTCTGGCGGTGCCGTTGAGTAGAGCGGCGAGTTTGTCGCCGCTCAATTCGGCTGCGTCACAGTGTTCGTGAAGGATCCGGTGATCGGGGAACTCGCCGTCCTCGATGAGCGGGCTCGACACCTCTCCACCTGGGTACGACGCGGTCACCGTGCGGGTGGAGAAGGTGAGCGTCACGACGCCGGCGATGTCCCGGATCAGTCGGGCAAAGGCGAGTGGCACAACCGCCGAGACAGTCAGGGCGGCGCGCACGCGCACTTCTGCGACCGCGAGACGGTATCGATCGGTGGTCACAAACGCCGCGACGCCGTCATGAATGTCGATGTGGACGCCGCGAAGGATCGGAAATTCGGAGTCCTCGTCCACCGCAAAAAGCACGGCGTCGAGTGCGCGTCGTACATCCCAGGAATCGAGGTCGACGCCAGTGGCGGTCGGCCGGGAATCGATGAGCCGATGGATTCGGTCGAGTTCGGCGCGGGCGTCAGCGAGTCCGTCTTCGAGATTGCGCAGGTGTGCGTCCAACCGGGAGTGTGGGTCCGGACCGGTCAGGACTGCTGTCATCTCCCGAACCGGGACCCCGACGCGCCGCATTCCCGCGATCAGTCGTGCGTCGCGGAGTTGGTTGTCGGTGTACCAGCGATAACCGGTGTGCGGGTCGACGGAGTGCGGAACAAGCACGCCTTCCTTGTCGTAGAACCGCAGCGCGCTGACCGGTAGCGCCGACGCCCTCGCCATCTCACCGATCGTCAGGAGCGCGCGGCTAGTGGTCACGGGTCAATTCTGCCCGCAGTCGTTCGATACCACTGCGGATCATGTGGCCGTACTCGTCGTCGCCGAGGGCTCCGACGGCCTTTTGTGCTTGTGTGAGATGCAGGTGGGCCTCGGCGTCCCGGCCGAGCTTCTTGTAGTCGGCGGCAAGGTTGAGATGCAGCGACGGGTAGAAACCGGCAACCTGCAACGTTGCATGGTGTTTCTGCGCTCGCGCATCGGTCAGTGAATCAGCCGCCTCTAGCGCGCGTAGATCCCACGCAAGCTCGACGGCGGGATCGTCTTGAACGTCGGCCATGTAGTGGGCGAGGGTGACCACGTGCAACGGATCTGCGCCGACGTCACGCCACACGTTCTCGAACGCAGAGCGAGCCCCGACTCGATCGCCGGAGCTCGCCAATTCCTGTGCCTGCATTATTCGATTCATCACGGGATCCATGAACGAAGATCCTGAAGCCTCGACCTGGTCGAGGGTCAAGCGAGAACGCTGGCTGCTTCCGCTTCCTTCTTCACCCGGTCGAGGGTGGCGTTCATGCCCTTGACGAGTTCGACCTCGAAGCTGTCGTTGCCACCGAAAACCGTCTTGACCAGGAACTGCGAGACCTGTGACGTTCCGGTGGGAGCTTCACGACGCTCGGTGAGCTTGGTTCCGGTTTCGGTTGCTTCGAGGTTGTAGGACCAGATAGTGCGGTTCTCGGCGATGCGGAAGGCGACGGACTTGTTCGGCTCGAACCGAACAACCTTGGCGGTTGTCGGCCAGACGAGCAGGCCCTTGCGGTTGATGTTCACGGTCTTGGCGCCCTCACGGACGGTGCCGCCGATGACCTTCATCTTCTTGCACTGGGGGCTCCATTCGCCCATCCGCTGGAGGTCGGCGACGATCGCCCACACATCCTGCGGGGATGCATTGATGTCGATGCTGGCTTCGAGGGTGTTGGACAACGGCTTCTCCAGTCAATTTGGTGATACGACGAGTTACAAACACTTTGGTCGAAGGGTACGTGATCCGTCAAGAGTCCGTGTGCCTCGAGTCACTGTACGGGCAGGTGGGAGGGGTGCGCGGGAGGCTGCGGGGAGGTAGCGGAGAATAGACGGCGCGCGAAACCGCGCACGCATGTCTGCCACCCGACTGGAGTACCGAGTGAACACCGACGCCTTGCCCGAGAAACGGGCTGGACTCAAGAGGGGGCTGACGGCGCGGCACATTCGTTTCATTGCTCTGGGATCGGCAATCGGAACGGGACTCTTCTACGGCAGTGCCGAAGCGATCAAGCGGGCCGGGCCGTCGGTTCTGCTGGCCTACCTGATCGGTGGCCTAGCGGTGTACCTCGTGCTGCGCGCTCTCGGTGAGATGGCAGTGCGAAACCCGGTTTCCGGTTCGTTCAGTGAATACGCCAATCAGCATCTGGGGCCGCTCGCCGGATTCATGACGGGGTGGACGTACACGTTCGAGATGGTGATCGTCTGTCTCGCCGACGTCACCGCGTTCGGTCTGTACATGCAGTTCTGGTTCCCGGACGTGCCGCGCTGGATCTGGGTTCTGGCAGTCGTCTTCTTCATCGGCGCGTTGAACCTCTTGAGCGTCAAGGTGTTCGGTGAGCTCGAATTCTGGTTCACGCTCGTCAAGATCACCGCAATTATCGCCATGATCGCAGGTGGTATCGCCATCATCGTGTTCGGCTTCGGAGTCCACGAGACCGACACGGGCCTGAGCAACCTGTGGTCCGACGGCGGGTTCTTCGCTACCGGTATCGGCGGGTTCCTGGCGTGCTTCGCCATCGTGATGTTCGCGTTCGGTGGTACCGAGATCATCGGAATCACCGCCGGTGAGGCAGAAGACCCGGCGCGCACGATCAGGAAAGCGGTCAATACCGTTCCGGTGCGCATCATTTTGTTCTACATCTGCACTCTCGCAGTCATCATGATCATCATTCCGTGGCAGACCATCACCTCGGACAACAGCCCATTTGTGCAGATCTTCGAGAACCTCGGATTGGGCACCGCCGCTTCGATACTCAACATCGTGGTCATCACCGCGGCTTTGTCGGCCATCAACAGCGACGTATTCGGGGCCGGCCGCATGATGTTCGGCATGTCCCACGCCGGTCAGGCGCCGCAGGTCATGAAGAAGGTATCGCGCAACGGAGTTCCGTGGATGACCGTTGTCATCATGACCGTCGCGTTGTTGGTCGGCGTGGTGCTCAACTACCTGATCCCGGATCAGGTTTTCCTCGTGATTGCGTCTCTCGCGACCTTCGCCACGATCTTCGTGTGGGTCATGATTTTGCTGTCGCAGTACCGTTCCCGACGCCAGATGAGCGCCGACGAAACAGCGGCACTGAAGTTTCCAGTGCCGCTGTGGCCGTACGGTCAGATCTTCGCGATCGTGTTCTTGACCTTCGTCGTCATTCTGCTGGGCATCATGTCCGAGACCCGGGTTGCACTGGCGGCCGGGGCAGTGTGGCTCGTCCTGCTGGCCGGCGCGTACTACAAGTGGGTGAAACCCGCCGTCAGCGAAGTGGATCGAAGTGGCGCATCACAGTAGGCATAGTGCCTGCTGTCATGGACTCCGCCATCATCTTTCCGGTCAACGGACCCAGCGCGATACCCCACATGCCATGACCACCTGCGACGTGGACGCGCGGCGACTTCGTAGCTCCGATCAGGGGCAATCCGTCAGTGGTGCAGGGACGCGAGCCGACCCATTCCTCTTCACGCGCAGTCCAGTCGATGCCGCGGAGCATGGGCTTTGCGGCGTCGATGATCGCCTGCACTCGACGCGGATCCAGTTGGGCATCGGGGCTGCGGAACTCCATCATTCCGGCGACCCGGAATCTGTCATGCAATGGCGTGCACGCGACGCGCTGGGTGGGAAAGTACACCGGGTTTTTCGGCAAGTGATCGGGTGTGACGCTGAAGCTGTATCCGCGTCCCGCCTGCACCAGCTTGCGAACACCGAACGGTGCTGCCAGCTTGTTCAACCGAGCGCCGCTGGAAATGACGACGGCATCTGCTGTGCGTGAATCGCCGCGGGCGGAGCGAACACTCACGCCGCCGGCGCGATCATCGATGGACGCGACATCAAATCCGGTGACGATGTCTGCGCCGCGCTCACGGACGGCATCGGCCAGCGAGTTCACGAACTGCGGGGGATCGATGAAACGCTGACCCCGGAGCCGGATTCCGGCCTTCACTCCGGTACCGAGGGTCGGCTCGAGCGAGTGGATCGCGTCGTGGTCGAGGAGATCGAAATCGACTTCGCCGCCTGCGGCCTCGACGTGGTGGAACTCGTCCACCAGAGTCTGGCGATCCTGCTCCGAGGCAAACGCGGCGAGGAACGGATCAGCCAAGCGGGTGTGCTCCCGGACGCCACCGTCGGCAAGCTCGTCGAATGCGCCCAGCGCCGTTCGGTTCACTTCCGTGTAGACGGACATTGCTTCCTGCCACTTCGACGGCGTGCAGTGACGGGCGAAGCCGACCAGGAACCGGATCAATTTCAGATCCGTCGTCAGCGGGACATACACCGGTGACGACGGGCTGAGCATCGCACGCAGGCCGTATTGAAGGACAGCAGGTTCGGGAAGGGGAAGCGTGAGTGCGGGTGCTAGCCAGCCGGCGTTTCCCCAGCTTGCGTCAGCGGCGACGCCATCCCGATCGACGACGGTGACGTCGACTCCACGTTCTTGCAGGAACCAGGCCGTCGACAATCCGACCATGCCTGCGCCGACCACGACCACACGATCGGGGCTCTGACGAGTTCCCATGACCTTCTCCTTTGCTCCGCTGACATCCGAGACGCCGGTCACACCGGGTCTGCTTCAAGCATGGGCTGGGGAGTGGGTGAAAGGAGTGGCCGTTCGGCCACAGCTTCGGAGGATGTGTTGTGCATGTGCACAGGCCGCCCGAGTTTGAAATGTTCGCAGATGCACGCAACCACGAGTGAGGTGGCGCATCCGGTCAGCGTGGAGGTGAGTTGCGTGCAGACAGGTGCGTATTCGTTGGAGAAGCGTCGGGCTGAGACGGGCTAACGACCGAGTTCTCTGCGGCGCGGGGTTGATGCCCGTGCCTAGACGCTGAGTGTGCCATCACGTCCGATGTAGAACCGGTCTCATGGTGGGGCTCGAAATTGCTGATTTTCGCTCGCAGGAGGCTGAAATTTGACGCCATCTCGTTTGTTTAACTAAGGAAATGAATAAATTTTCCATATGTGGCCGATCTTGCGGTAGGCACTTTAAGGTTAGTACTAAAGTATTAAGCGCGCCCGGAAAGTTGCTCGTTTCTGCTACTTTAGTACCCATAATTCTCGAAAATAGGTGGTCGGCTTACGACTTTAGGATTAGTTAGCAGAATCCTTTGAGTGAAGGTAAATGGGTCCGCCAAGCCTCCTGAAAAAACTTTCTTCAAAAAACTGTTACAAGTTCCACCGATACGGGCTATGGTGACAACCATCACATAAGCGGCAGTGGTGAACGGCTCCCGGACTTTAGATCAAGACTTCTAGGTTGTTGTTCGATATTTGGGAATCTCGATAGAACTCACGGCGATCGAACATGGCACCAGTTGATTGGAGGAACGAATGCATACCGACGTTGCCAATTAGATTATCGCGTGGTTCCAGATTGTTAGAGGAGCGAAATAACCTCTTCCTTACGTGGTTGGACGTGGATCGCGAATGGATTTCACATCATTCGGACTCGAAATATATTTATTGTATACGATTCGAATTTCGGTAGTAAACTAGTATCTTTCTTTGGCGTGCAGGAATTGGAAATCGCTGCACGAAATTATCGCCCAGCTCATCTAGATCGACTCATCGATCACCATTGTTTTCGCACTCTGTGTTCCCAGTTGGAACTGAAAATCTTCCTTGACGAATGATCGCCAAGGGGTCGCTGAATAAGAGGGAAGCCGCCGAATGCGGCCGTCAGCCGAATAGGTCCCTGTTTGACGGCGGATGCAAGTAAAACAACCATTACACACCCGAGAAATGGAGTTTAATATGCATGCACTCAAACGGAAGATCCCGGTCGTCCTATGCACGATTGCCGCATCGGCTGGCCTGATCCTCGGTTCGACGTCCATGGCATCAGCCACAGCGGGGAGTACTTACACTCCATTCAACTCGGCATGCTGGGCGGGTAGCCCGGGCAACGTCGCACAATCGCAAGCGAGCGGCGTTACGGTTACCCACACTTTGCCAAACACCTACGCGATCAGCATCGATGGTCAGACGATACCGACCGGCGGCTTCGGCTATACCCTCACAAATCTCACCAATCTTCAGTACGACATCCAATACAACCCTGCCACGCTGACCCCAATTTTTGCCCCCACCGCGGGTGCCAACGTTACTCTCAGTGGTGGATCCGGGTACACAGGAACGGCAACCGTTGCTGCTACGACCTCGACAAACAGTGGCACGCCGATCCTGCGTGTGACCATTCCGACTGTCGCGCCGGGGACCTTTGTACCACCGACACTCAATGTGACGACCACTTCATCAACATTTGATTTGAAGCTGAATACCTCCAGCCTTCGCGAAGCCGAGTTCGGGTACTACCCAGGCAACTACTACCGGTTTACGTCCAATGGGAAGTCCTTCGGGATCTCTTACTCGGCAAACACGTCGTGCATCCCGTCGAATACCCTTCCCTCGTCTGCAGGTTCGTATCCGACGTTGAACGCTGGTGCCGGCACCCTGCACCCCTAGGCTAGGTGCCCAAGCATGAGCCTGTGTCGAATTGAGCCAGGGGTCGGCACGTAGAGAATGATCCGAGATCTCCGGGCGGCTGCTGTCGCCCGGAGATCCTCAGTCTCAGTGCCATGCTTGAGAGACTTGTTGGTTCGCTCAACCCTTTGCTTGCCATTGGGCTTTTGTCTCTTTAGAGCCTCCCGCATTTGATAGTAGTTGAGGTAGCAGATATTTTCAGGATTGAAGCATCGGAGTGAATTTCCTCGGTTAGGTCTAAGTTGCTCTTCCGTTTTGCTGAGAAAAAAATTTTCGGAAAACTATTACAAGTTCCACCGAGGCGGGCTAGGCTGATAACCATCACATGAGCGCCAGTGGTGGGCGGCCCGGAATCCGCGACGGTCGAACATTGCACCAGTTTGGTTGTGGGAATGAATTATATCGACGTTGTTAATTAGGTCAATCGTATGAGTCCGGTTGGGAATGCGGGTGAAATAATCTATTTACCACGTGTTCGGATGTGTATCACTGTCGGATCTCACATCATTTATCGAAATATATTTCTCGAATTCGATTCGAGTGTCATTGCTAAACCAATATCTTTATGTGGCGTGTAGGAAACGAGGCATAGAATTATCGCCCTGCGCATTTGGAGGATCGGTTCATCGATCGCCGTAGGTTTTGTTCGCTGTGCCTCAGTTGGAGCTGAAAATCGTCCTCGACGACTGATCGCCGGATCGACGACCGATCGCCAAGGAGTCGCTGAAGAAGAGGAAAGCAGCCGAAGGCAGCCATTAGCTGAACAGGCGCTTTTCGAAGGCGGATTCAAGTCAAACAACCATTACACAGCAGAGAGATGGAGTTAAAAATGCATGCACTCAAACGGAGGATCCCACTCGTCGTATGCACGATCGCGGCATCGGTCGGCCTTCTCCTCGGTTCGACGACCATTGCGTCAGCCACCGTGGGGAGTACTTATACGCCATTCAACATAGCTTGCTGGACGGGAAGCCCGGTCAACGCCGCACAAGCACAAGCGTTCGGGGTTACGGTCAACCACACGCTTGTAAATCCCGCGCCCGGGACTAACGCTTACACGATCAATTTCGATCCTCAGACAGTGCCGGGCTCCGTCGCAAGTTTCACGAACATACAGTATGACATCCAATACAACCCTGCCACGCTGAACCCGGCTACGCCGGGCAACGTTTCCTACAGTGGCGGATACGGGATCACCGGAACGCCCACGCTCGTCGCTACGACCTCGACAAACAGCGGCACACCGATATTGCGGATGACCGTTCCGCGTGTCAATCCTGGGACCTTTGCGCCGCCGACAATCGCGGTGAAGACCACGTCATCATCATTTGATTTGAACCTGAATACCTCCAGCTTCCGTGAATCCGAGTTCGGATACTTCCCTGGAAACTTCTACCGGTTTACGTCCAATGGGCTTCCCTTCCCATTCCCTTTCTCGGCGAACGCGTCGTGCATCCCATCGAATACGGTTCCCGCGTCTCCCGGTTCGTCTCCGGTATTGAACGCTGGTGCAGGTCCCCTGCACTAGCATGTACAGCTTGTCATACCAAAGTACTAAGAGATTAATCTGCATTGAATCGCGCTTCCAGGGCTGACTTGACTTACGTCAGGCTGGAATGGTAAAGCTAAGGTGAATTCATCCCAAAATGGGAAATGCGATCTGAATTTTAGGTTGGTTTAGTCCAACCGGCGCGATGAAACTATCTTAATGAGCCTCAAATATCCAAGAGTGAAACTTGTTCCATTATTGCAATTTAACGTGACCCCCATCGTGCGAAATTAATTTCCCGCAATAGGCCAAGAACTCAACGGGAGATGCGTGTCCAACTGAAATTCCCGACTCCGGAATTTTTCATTTAGCAGAAGGAAAACCATGAGAAGAAACAGCATGATCACGTCAATCGTCGGTGGCGCCGCGGCGCTCGCAATCCTTGGCTCCGGCGTGGCTAACGCCACCCCTCGTCCTGATCCAACCCCGGCCTACTACGCACTGTGCGGCACCGTGTATTCCGGGGCGGCCCTGGTTGACAATTATCATGGCGGCGGCGGAGCCAGCGTCGGAATCCCCAACACGGCTACGCGGGTGAGCGGCGTAACAGTCGTAGCCACAGCTTCGTCGACTTTCCTCGGCACTTCGATGTCAATGTCTACCGTGAGCGATGCCAACGGGGAGTTCTGCCTCCAGGGTGATTACACGTGGCTACTTACTGTCGGCGCGACAACAGGAAAGGTGGTCCTGACCACTCCTGGCGTTACCAGTGCACAGCAGCACCCCGGTCCCACTGGAATCAATTCCACACAACTGAATGCTCACACTCTCGCTGGCGGCGGCGCAACCGGGTTCAACCTCGTCGTCTCCTAACCGAACTCGATGCTCGTCCGTCGAATCTCAACGCGCATTCTTTTTTCTGTCGACATCTCCAAGCACTGTTAGCTAGCTTCGGCCGTGGTCGCGTTAAATCTGGCTCCCGCAGTCAGAAGCAGAGAGAAAAATTTTGAATGTCGCCACAAGCGGATAGTGAGCCTGAGACATTCGACATGTTGAACTTTACTTTTCGATGCGCAGTTGAGTTATGGAAACCAAAGTATTCTAGCGCCGATGGGGCACCCCATCGGCGCTAAAATACTTCAACTACGAATACACTAAATCAAAGGCTTCTCAACTCTTCGCGCAGCAATCAGGTGAGACGCACCGGCGAATTCGGAGACTTTGACGTGCCCTGGGTGTTATGGAGTCGTCATACTTGACTTTAGGTAACGGGTTAGAGTTTGAAGTTTATGTTCTCGAACTCGATCGCCGCAGCATCCAGAGGGGCTATGCCGACGCTGGCGGTTGTGAAAGATCTCGAGGAACTCGAACATCGTGTTGGCCAATTCGATCCTTGTTTTCCATCTCTTCCGATTCAGAGCTCGGTTTGCGTTCTTCCACAAAATGATTCGATGACCGGGTTGAGGCCTCAATGGTTGTAAACTCGCGTCTGCACTGGTCACAGGATTGTTGACGAGATGACTAACCTCGCGATTGACATAGCGTTTGAGCCCTCTTGGTCAAGTCGCGGTGACAAGCAGTTGTTCGCCGCGGTGTCCGGAAGGAGCGTAAAGGGTGTCGGTGGTCCAGCACGCCCAGATCACCCGGACCTATCAGAGGGCAAATATCCGTGCAGTGTGAGGGTGCAGAGCACCCCGCGAACGGGCACGCCGGTAGCAGTCGCCGGCCGAGGCCGGACTGTATTGAGAGTTTTCAACGAAGCAGGTAGTAGCGACGCATGCCAGCGTGTGGGCGGTTAGCGGAATTCGACGGTGGGGACTTTCCCGAGGCCCTGGTGTACGGGCGACTGCGTCATGGCAATGCAGGTGCCTCCGATACCGAAAGCTATCGGCTGTCCGAATGACTCAGCCCACGAGAGTAACTGGGAAAATTCGTCTGAGTCGGCGGTGACACTAATGGCCGATAACAAACGGGCCGTCCTCCAGAATGTCGATCCGATTCGCCATGGGTTGCGCACTGGCGTCAGGCCTGATCGACAGGACTGTCACGGGGACGCCCGCAAACGGACCTCAAGGGTCTGTGTCAAGTCAGCCTCGTACCGGAATTCCGAGGCGACGTAATAGTTGGGGTCCGGCTCTGGTGTCAAAGTAGAGGGATTGTGTGAGTCGCGGTGGTGTGGCGATCGGGCTGGATGGTGTGCGTGAAGGATAAGTGGTGGGGATCGTGTTCGGAACTTGTTGCATCCTAATGCATTAGAGCACGTATGGCGTATCGCGCACAGGTGGTCGCTTACCTCTGAATAATCGGGAATCTCTGAGACCGCTGTGCTTCATCGACGTAGTTGCCAAAGTCCGCGGAGCGCATTGTCGTGAAAGTGCTGTCTGGATAGAGTTTTGGATCGATCGGCCGCGATTTGTACATCGCACCTGAGGTATTCAACAACGATCGGCTCCGTCATCACGCGCCATTCGACGGCGCAGCTGGCGTGAGTGCACTCAAGTAGGTAAGCACATTCGGCCGTCTCGAGGTGGGTTGCGTGCAACTGCGAACATCCCGCCGCGTCCCGTAGGGCCAGTTGGAGATCGGTCTCAGGATGCGATCTCGGCAGCTCCACTCTCCAATTCGCGGCTGTTGACCGCTTCCTTGAGTTCCGCGAAACTGGCGCGAAGCAACTCCAGGTAGTGGCCCAGATCCGGCATCATCGCAGTGTCCGTAATTACGTTCAACGTCAACCCTCCGCCAGCTGCGGCAACCATAAAGTGCCGCAGTCCATCCCCGTCTACTGGCGGTTGGGTAGCGAGCACCGCTGTGCCGGGCGCGCCGTTCAAGGTCAGCCCATCGACAGAAAGCGGAATGTTGCTCACCGTTGTGTGCTGGTAGCGAGGACGATTCAAATCATAGGGGTTCTTCGCACGTGCTGTTGCGAACAATCGGGACAGTGGGGCCGGGATGGTCTCAATCGCGGCGTTCACGCGGCGGACTGCTAGGTGAGAGGTGCGGGTCTTCTCCGAGCGGGCGGACTCCGCAATGAGCGCCACCCGTTCCAACGGATCTTCGATGTCTGTGTGCATATTGACAGACAACGTCACTAACTGGTTTGCCGACTCCCATTCCTCGACTTTGCGCATGGACCTAGGCACCATCGCTACGAGAGAACCCTCGGGCTTTTCTCCATTCTCGGTGAGGTACCGCATCAAGGCGCCGCCGACGACGGCCAACAAGACATCGTTAATCGTGGCCTCGGGTACCGCATCTTTGACCTGCCGCACCTCTGTTCCCGGGAGCGTGATCTGCTTGAGAGTTCCGGACCCACTTACCTTGCCGTTAAATCGGGTGGCTGGACGTTCTTTGAGACTCTCGACCCAATCGCCGGCAGCTTTTGCATCGGCTACAGCTCTTTCTGCGGCTCGATTGCCAGGGATATGCTTAGTGAATCGCAAAATTTGTCGTGGAAATCCCAGGACTGATTTGAGGAACACACGACTCTTCACGAAAGGCATTGCGGGGTCGAAACTCGCTTGCCGCAAATTCTCCGAAAAAATGGCCTCACCCAACATTCGGATGGCAATGCCATCAGCGCCGCTATGATGCGATTTGAGGACTACAGCCGTCAGACGACCAGGCAGATCGTCCAATCCTTCTATTCCGTTGAAGAAATGCAGCTCCCAGGGTGGACGAGCTAGATCCATCCTGGAGGTCAACAGCTTGCTGAGCGGCTTTTGTAAAGGTTCCCAGCCAGATTCGGTGATGTTGGTGACCCGAACGTGGTCACGGACATCGAAGTTTAGTGCGGGGATCCAATGCGGATGTTCGAGGCCAAGTGGTGTCCGCTGAATATGCTGTGTGAACATGCGGTTGTGACCGAGGCGTGCGGTTGCCCACTCGATCGCTTGTTCTTCCGAGAATTCCGCCTCTGGGTGCTGCGAGGTTTCGAAGAAGTACACGCCGATGAGGTGGCCCAGGTGCCCGTCGGCTTCGTTGTAGATGAAGTCGGCATCGCGTGGGTTCAACGGTTCAACGCCCCTAGCCAATGGGTTGGACAATCTCATGGGTGCTCCTTGTGCGGCGGTGCCGGCAATCGTGTCGTGGCATTCGTGAAACTCCGAGGATCCCCGAGGCTAATTGCGGCCTCGGGGATCCTCGGAGTTCAGTGGTGTATTGGGTTACCGATTCCACAAAACTGACTACTTGTTCTGTATCATGCCACTCCCCATATTGGTCAGCCCTGCAAGTCCCGAGACAAAGCCCACCAATGCGATCAGATACCTCTGAATCATCAGGAATCTCCTTTATTTAAACTGGGTACGATGACAGCGCGGTTAGGTAAGTTCCAAACGTACTAACCAAATCAACAGAGCCGAAACCGACCAATTCGGACAGGTACGTTAGAAAGATATTGAGCATTGTTTCCTCTCCCGACTACGCGCCGGCGATGGAGCCGAGGCCCACTTGGATGAGTTCGGCTGAAGCTCCGGAGCCTGTTACGCCCAGGTTGATGAAGGCGGAAATGGTGTCGAACACGCCATCGATGATGGCAGTCACAGCCGCCAGTGGGAGCTGGATTGAGTTGGGATCAATGCTAGCTAGCGCGCTGAACAAACTTGCTGTATCCACTATCTTTCACATCCTTACTGTTGGTGATTTCGTTGATTGGCAAAGATTTAGCCGAGGTCAACGAGCTTCAGGAACTGATTGAACCTAGGAGTGCCAACTACACTTCGATTGGCGGAGGTACCCAGCCTAAATCGACAGAGAACATTACTGGGTTATACATCACGGCGGCGACTATCGACTTGACAAATAATCCCATCGGACCATTAAGGACATCAGCTACCGATCCCAAACTTCCCATCATTCACTCCTTTTATCAGAAAATGCTCGGAAATGACTCGTTCTTGTCATCAGCTGAGGCTGGTTGCTTCGGCCAGCGAACCTAGGGCGGCGTAGGTGCCGGGAAGCATCGACCCGGTCCAGCCGACGCCCAGTAAGTCAGTGAACAATGCTGCTGTTGCTTGAAGGAACATTACGATCATGCAGAGTTCCACCCTTTCGCTTGATCTCGGAAAACGCATTTGTACACCTGCCGCAGGTTTGGCAGATGGATTCCACAAAGAGCAGATTCGGTCGGTATATGGAGGCTCTGCAATCGTGCCGCTGAGATTTCCATTGCCCCCTTGAGGTCTTATGTGGCGTGACGAGAATGAGGTTAGCTCGAGCAAGTCCACTTTGACTAGGAATTTGTAGAACTAACTGAAACGTGTTCCATTCCTGCTGGTCAGGCGTCCAAAAATGCTTCTTTTGGCCGTCGGATGGAAATCTTGCGGAAGGCTAACTAGATTGGCAACTTGACGATTGCCGAATTGCTGATTCAGCATTGGCGGTCGTTAATTGGTACTTTTGGTGGATGGATTGTTAATACTTTAGTCGGATATTTGATCGAAAATTCGCCAAAACAGTGCAGCATCGGCGGTGCTCCGATATCTTCCTCGTCCGCTCAGGAGGTTCGCAGTTTGAACTGAAGCATCAGGATCAGGCGAGTGTCCGCGTCGGTCAGGTCGACCCCGCACATGTCCTTGCACCGACGTAGGCGGTTGCGGAGGGTGTTGGGGTGAACGTGCAGTGCCGCGGAAGAATTCGCGACATCACCGCCCTTGTCGAGGAAGGTGCGTGCTGTGGCGACGAGTTCGCTGCCGTGCCGGCGATCGTGGTCTTCCAGAGCACTCAGAGGTGTGGAGTCGCCCAGTCCGTCGAAAATGTCAGCTACATGCAACGCCAGCACCGACGCCAAGGTGTCTTTCATTCCCGCGACAATCCCGCCGGACTGGTTGTGCCGCAGCGCGCCCAGGACGTGGTCGGCGTCGGCGCGCGACAGATGGCATTCGCTGGCGGATTTCACGGTGCGACCCACCGCAACAGCAAGTTGTGCGCGTTCGCGGGCCCGGCTGAGAAAGTCTTCCAGCAACCGGCGGGTGTTCGCTTCGTCAGCGGCGACAACAAGATACGTCGAATCGACTAACTGCGCGACAACGGCGTCGACGGCAAGAGTGTCGAGATACAGGCCCAACGACGCAGCCACAGTGCTCGGCATGAACCCGGTTGTCGCGCCGACAGCTACAACGGTCAGCGGTCCGAGCAGTCGCAGGTCCTCGGCAGCGCGGAATGCCTGCTCCCCGCCGCCGATCAGCGCTTTGACTCGCTCGGTCTGGCGTCGTCTGGTGCTGTTGATGCGGTCGCGCTCGGACGCAATGTGCTCCGCAACCACGGCTACCGCAGCGCGCAGTGTCGATTCCTGAGTCGGTGTCGGCTGTCCGGACAGTGCCACCCAGATCGAGCCGACGGCAATGTTGTTGTCCCGCACTGCGATGACGAGCCGGGGAGTGATGGCCGGGTCGGCGAGGTCGACGTAGATAGGGTCCGTCTCGCGATGCAGGCGCTCGAAAACACCTGCATGTGAGAGCAGTTCACGTATCCGGCTGGGCACCTGACGGCCGAGGATGGTGCCGATCCGAGCTTCGTCCACTGCTTGTTCGCCGCCGGAGTACGCCAGGACGGTCGAGTTCTCGTCCTCGATCGTGACGGGAGCTCCGAGCAATTCCGCCAAGGACCCCGCGACGGTGAAGAGATCGTCGTCGCGCAGGTCCATGAGGCTGAGCCTACTGAGCCGGTTCGTTTCGTGTGGTGCGACGGTCGGCGGTTGCAACTATAGGCTGGTGCAATGGCTGACATCGAAGGTGTTCTGTTCGACATCGACGGAGTCCTGCTCACGTCCTGGCAGCCCATCGAGGGTGCCGGCGAGGCGGTCCGCGATGTGCGTAACCGAGGCTTGGCGTGCGGGTTTCTCACCAACACCACCTCGCGCAGTTCGTCGCTGATCGCCGAAGGGTTGTGCGATGCGGGAATTGCGGTCGAGCCCAGCCAGATTGTCACTGCAGCACGGCTCACGGCGGAATACGTGCGCACCACGTATCCCGAAGCAAAGGCCTGGGTGCTCAACAACGGCGATGTGTCCAGCGACCTCGAGGGGATCGAACTCGTCGACAAGAACCCGGATGTCGTCATTCTCGGCGGCGCGGGTCCCGAATTCACACACGAGGCACTGAGTCAGGTTCTCGAGTATTTGCTCGACGGTGTCCCAGTGGTCGCGATGCACCGCGGGATGATGTGGGAGACCGACACGGGCTTGCGGATCGACACCGGAACATACCTACCGGGTTTCGAGGAAGTGGCCGGAGTCAACATCGCAGCCGTCGGCAAGCCGTCGCTCACGGGCTTTCTCGCGGCCACCGAATTGATGGACGTCGACGCCGAGGCGACGGTCATGGTGGGAGACGATCTGATCGGCGACATCTTGTCGTCGCAAAGGGTCGGGTTGACCGGAGTTCTGGTGCGCACCGGCAAGTTTCGGCAGGCAGTGCTCGAATTGGCAACGCAACAGCCGGACTATGTCATCGATTCCGTGGCGGATCTTCCGGCGCTGCTGGAAACCTTGCTCGAGTCGTGACCTGCAATGCGTGACGGCACGTCATAAGAGCGGGTACTCTCGCGCCCGAATCCATGAACGTGTTCCAAGAAGGAGTTTTCTATGCCCTTGATCTCGTCAGTCTGGTTCCGCCGCTCTTCCTCGCGAGGAAACGGAAGTACCAGTAATCGGTTGGGGGGCCGCCTGGCGAGAACAGGGGCTGTTGTGACTGCGGGGATGGGCTTGGTTGCGGGTCTGGCGCTGGCCGGCGGGGGAGTGGCTTCGGCTGCGCCCGTCACGTGTGTGTCGCCGCCGTTGGTCAATGACATCCAGGTGTCCGACACTGCGAGCTGTGGCGCGCAGGCTGTTGGAGCGGGACGCTCACAGGCCGGCGCCATGGAGAGCGGAACGGCTGTCAGCGTCTCGGCGGACAACAGCTACACCAACACCTACGCCAACGGTTTCGGAACGGCTCTCGGTGCTTCGCGCGGCAACGGTCAGGCGCACGCCTATGCGCTCGGCGGCGGCATCGCGCGGGCCGGTGCGGCTGACGGAAACTTCACCGTTGCCATCGCCGGTTGGGGCGCCGGGGCTACCGCCGACGCAAACGGAGTCGACTGCATGGGCACCTTGTCCTTCGCGGTGAACTTCACCAACGGACAGTTCTGCATCGCAGGCTGAGTCCTGAACCTTGCACTCGGCACGCTCGAGTGCTAAAAATGCAATTGGCACTCGCGAGCTGTGAGTGCCAGGTCGAGTCAGTGAGACCGGGAACCATCGACACCCCCGGTCGTCCGTCGCGGGCACTGGCTTAAGACCACAGGCTAGATGGGTGACCTAAGCAAAATTCGGTCGCCCTGTGCCGATGAGGTGACCCGACGAGCGGTCACCTTGTGTGTCACCCCCTATCCGGAGGATCACTTCGCAATGGCAAAGATCATCGCGTTCGACGAAGAGGCACGTCGCGGCCTCGAGCGAGGCCTCAATGCCCTCGCCGACGCTGTCAAGGTGACGTTGGGCCCCAAGGGTCGCAACGTCGTTCTCGAAAAGAAGTGGGGCGCCCCCACGATCACCAACGATGGTGTTTCCATCGCCAAGGAGATCGAACTCGACGACCCGTACGAGAAGATCGGCGCGGAGCTCGTCAAGGAGGTCGCCAAGAAGACTGACGACGTCGCTGGCGACGGCACCACCACCGCCACCGTCCTCGCACAGGCACTGGTCCGCGAAGGCCTGCGTAACGTCGCAGCCGGCGCGAACCCGCTCGGCCTCAAGCGCGGCATCGAGAAGGCTGTCGAGGCTGTCACAGCTCGCCTGCTCGAGACCGCCAAGGAGATCGACACCAAGGAGCAGATCGCTGCTACCGCCGGCATCTCCGCAGGCGACCCGTCCATCGGCGAGCTCATCGCCGAGGCAATGGACAAGGTCGGCAAGGAAGGCGTCATCACGGTCGAGGAGTCCAACACCTTCGGCCTGCAGCTCGAGCTCACCGAGGGCATGCGCTTCGACAAGGGCTACATCTCGGCGTACTTCGCCACCGATGCAGAGCGTCAGGAAGCCGTCCTCGAAGACGTCTACATCCTGCTCGTCAGCTCCAAGATCTCCACGGTCAAGGACCTGCTGCCCCTGCTGGAGAAGGTCATCCAGTCCGGCAAGCCGCTCCTGATCATCGCCGAGGACGTTGAGGGCGAAGCTCTCTCCACCCTCGTCGTCAACAAGATCCGTGGCACCTTCAAGTCTGTTGCCGTCAAGGCTCCCGGCTTCGGTGACCGTCGTAAGGCTCAGCTCGCCGACATCGCCATCCTCACGGGTGGAGAGGTCATCAGCGAAGAGGTCGGACTCTCCTTGGAGACCGCAGGCCTCGAGCTCCTCGGCCAGGCACGCAAGGTTGTCATCACCAAGGACGAGACCACCATCGTCGAAGGTGCCGGCGACGCCGACGCCATCGCAGGTCGCGTCAGCCAGATCCGCGCTGAGATCGAGAACAGCGACTCGGATTACGACCGTGAGAAGCTGCAGGAACGTCTGGCCAAGCTGGCCGGCGGCGTTGCAGTCATCAAGGCCGGCGCTGCAACCGAGGTTGAGCTCAAGGAGCGCAAGCACCGCATCGAAGATGCAGTGCGCAACGCAAAGGCAGCTGTCGAAGAGGGCATCGTCGCCGGTGGCGGCGTAGCACTCATCCAGGCAGCTCCCGCCCTGGACGACCTCAAGCTCGAAGGTGACGAGGCAACCGGCGCGAACATCGTTCGCGTTGCACTGTCCGCACCGCTCAAGCAGATCGCATTCAACGCAGGCCTCGAGCCCGGCGTTGTTGCGGACAAGGTCTCCAACCTGCCCGCAGGTCACGGCCTCAACGCTGCGACCAACGAGTACGAAGACCTGCTCGCTGCAGGCATCAACGACCCGGTCAAGGTCACCCGCTCGGCACTGCAGAACGCAGCGTCCATCGCGGCTCTGTTCCTGACGACCGAAGCTGTTGTCGCTGACAAGCCGGAGAAGTCTGCTCCCGCAGGCGATCCCACCGGCGGCATGGGCGGCATGGACTTCTAAGTCCATCCCCTCAGCTCCTAGAAGCCCGGTCCACCATATTTGGTGGGCCGGGCTTTTGCGTGGGCGGGTGAGTATTTCTTGCGCACAAGTTCGAGCGGCGTGCGGGTTCCCGTTCATGCGCGCGATTTGTGTGCACTCAGGCCCGGTTGTGGCGGCGTCTGCGCACCACCGCGATGACCTCGTCCACCACCGCGTCGAGGTGAGCCATCACAGTTGCCGCGGAATAGCGCAGCACCAGCCAGCCGTCGAGAACCAACGCATTCTGGCGGCGCCGGTCATTGTTGAATACCTCAGGCGCTATATGGAATTCACGGCCGTCGATCTCGACGATTACCCGGGCTCTGCGGCACATCAGGTCGCCGTAGTATCTGCCGACCTTGCCATTGATCTCGAGCGGGAAGCGGCGCCGCGACAACGCCCGGGCGACGATGCGCTCCGGCTCCGACAGCGTCCCCGGGCAGCAGGTTCGAAGTTGTTCGCGCACAGCAGGGATTCCGTGCATGCCTTTCATCTCGTCGCATCGCAGCGCGATCAACGTCCACGGCACCCGCGTCGACACCGCTGCGTCGAAGAACGCCTCCAACTGGGGGCGCGGAAGAGTGACCGCGACGTCGATGAAACACTGTTCGACGGGTACGACGGGCAAGCCCATGCACTGATCACTCGACTTCAGATCCCGCCGGTGCAGCCGCACCCATTCCGGCCCGCGTACCTGAGCCGACCGCAGCACGGTGGCGTCAACCTGCCGCGGCTCCTCGTCGAGCAATCCCCACAGCCAAGCGGCACTCGAGTGACTGAGTACCGAGTCGGGCTTCCAGAGAGTGACCGCGACGCAACGTTCGAAGTATCCGGGATTGCCGGTGGAGTAAACGGACGGGAGCACGCGGTGGAGTCTCCCCGAGTTCGTGGCACGCGCAATCGCACTTCGGCTGAGTCCTCGTTCGAGGAGCTGGTTCCGGGTGAGGACGTCCACGTAGATACTGTGGCTGTATCGAAGCCGATATGCGGACGTAAGAAATAGTCTGTGGATAACCAACACGGCTGTGTACAGATGAGGGAGTGCAATGGCTATTCGAAGCCTGAACCATGCGGTGCTGTTCGTCTCCGATGTCCAGCGGAGTGCGTCGTTCTATTGCGAGGTACTGGGTTTCGAGAAGCTTCCGGTCGAGTTTCCCGGTGGAGCGTTCCTGCGGGGAGCCAATTCGGCAAACGATCACGACTTGGGACTCTTTCAGGCCAACGCACCTCGCGCACGGGACGGCTCGGTAGGTCTCTATCACCTGGCCTGGGAGGTGGAGACGCTCGGTGAACTCGCAGAGTGCCGGGATCGGATGCTGGCTGCAAAGGCACTCAGCGGAGCGTCCAATCACGCTGCGACTAAAGCCCTCTACGGCCGCGACCCCGACGGAATCGAATTCGAGGTCACCTGGCTGGTTCCGGACGGACAACTAGACGGTGAACTCGTGCCGGGCGTCGCGCACACGCGACCACTGGACATCGCTGCCGAAATCGAACGTTACGGTGCGTCGACGCCTGGTGGTCCGCGCACCGATCGTGCGATCTACGCGCAACTCATGGCGCGCGCCGCGGAGCAGAACCAGTAGGTGTAGCCGACTTGAGGTCGTTCGCGACGCAGATATCCCAGATATCGCGTGCAGCAATTCGCACGGTTGACACGAGTTGATTCATCTTCATGTCGCCGATCGGCCCGCACACCGAGATTGCCGCGCGATTTCCGTAGTAGTGATCCCGAGGTCCGATAGAGGTTGCCACACAGGAGATTCCGAGCACTGATTCTTCGCGGTCCATTGCCGCTCCGTGATCGCGGACGCGTTCGAGTTCCGTGAGGAGGTGCTCTGGGGACGTGATGCTGTACGGCGTTGTCCTGCGGAGCGGAGAACGAGTGACGCTCTGCATCTTGCCGGGCTCGAGATTGGCCAGAATAGCTTTGCCGACGGCAGTGACGTGTGCGGGGAGTCGTGAGCCCACACGGCTGGGGAGTGCGAGCGGCGTACGTCCAGGGATGCGGTCCAAGTACAAGACGTCGCCGTTGTTCAGTGCCGCCAGATGTACCGTCAGCCCAGTCGAACGAGCCAGCCGGTTCAAGACTGGCACGGCTCCGTGGCGTAGCCGATTCTGATTGAGTGCCCACTGGCCGAGTTCGTAGGATTTGCTTCCGAGTTCGTAGCGGTGTTCTTGTCGAGTGATCCACCGCTTCGTGACGAGTTGTTCGAGCAATCGGTGAGCGGTGGAGCGCGGGATCCCCGTTCGTTGAGTTACCTCCGCGAGTGTGAGAGGCCCTGTGTTCTCGAAGGTTTCGAGGATGGCTGAAATTCGATCGACTACCGACACCGGATCGTCCACCTTGCGAGTGGTTCTCACCCTGAACTCCTGTCCTCGCCACAACTGTGTGATCGCAGTCACCTTAGTGTGGCCCGATTCGCGTCGGCAATCGTTTGGCCCGGCCAGCGGGAATGACTGCGCGGCTCGCGGTTGCACGGTTGCACACAACTCGTCTCGAGAGGGCGGGATACGCATGCCGGCTGGCATTTGTGTGCACTCAGGTCCGGGCGGCGAGCTTGGGGAAACGCCAGATAATCGGGCGTCGCCTCGTTACAATCCGGACAATCTTCCAGCGTCGGATGTGAGGGGCACACATGATCTTTCGGAACTCGTTGTCAGCCGGGGTATCTCAGATGGGCCCGCGGGATGCGGAGTTCATCTACAACGAGTCCGAGGGGCACCTCAGTCACATGGTGTGCGCGTACTTCTTCGACACTGCGGGCCATCCGCTGGCCGACATGACACACGCCGACGCGGTCCGATGGATTTCCGAGCGGTTCGGCTACTGGCCGCTGTTCACGAGCAGAGTGCAGCGAGTTCCTCTCGATCTGGACTATCCGTACTGGGTACCGGCCGCTGATTTCACTGTCGATGATCATGTTCGGGTGCACAAGGCATCGGGGCCGGGGTGGGCGCCGGTGCGGGCATTGTTGGGCCGGTCTCTGAGCGCGCCGATGGATCTGACGCGGCCTCCCTGGGAATTGGAGGTCATGACCGGAATCAGCGGAATTGACGATCTCCCCGGTGACTTGACCTTGATCATGCTCAAGACGCACCACAGCGCGGGCGACGGTCTGGAGATCAGGAATCTCACCAACCGATTGTTCTCGGGGCCGGCCAAACCCAAGGCATCTGCGCGGGAGTCGGGGCTGCCGCTGGTGGAGATGATGGGGCGCAGCGTTCTCGGGTTCCCAGGGCAACTGATCCGGTTCGGGAAGGGCCTGTCGGCGACAAAGGTAGCGGCAGAGGAGATCACGCAGGCGGAGGAATCCGGAGAGTTGGCGAAGTACGTCGCAGACCGTCCGCCGACACGTTTCAACCACGTGCTGGAAGGTGATCTGGCGCTGGAGTTCGTAACGCTCGACGGCGCTGATATCAAGGCGATCCGAGCAGCCGTACCTGGGGCGACGGTGAACGATATCTTCCTGGCGGTGGTGGCCGGTGCGCTCGAGAAGTATCTCGAGGAGAAGGGCGAGCGACCGGAACGCCCTCTCGCAGCCATGGTTCCGCGCTCGATGCGGCAGATTGCAGAATGGGAGTCGGCCAATCAGCTTGCACTCCTGACCGTCGATCTCCATTCCGACGTTGCGGATCCGGTGGAGAAACTGGCGCTTATCCGGGATTCTGCGCAGGTCGCGAAGGAACGTAGCTCACATTTGGCGGTACGGAAATTCAGCACACGCATCGAGACGTCACCTGCGCCGTTGCTGCGGCTGACCGGGCTGGCCAGGCGCCTCAACAAGCTGAACACGGACCGCGAGGTCATGCAGCACACCACGATCAGCAACGTCCCGGTGACGATCGACGGGAACGTGTTCGAGGGTGCGCCCGCTGTTGCCGTGTTGGGTGGGCAGGCTCCTGTTGACGGAGATGTTCTGCGCCACTTTCTGATTGCCGCGGCCGGAGGTTCCCTGACGCTCAATGTCATCGTGGCGCGGGGAGCGATGCCGGATCCGGAGCATTATGTCGTGCTGCTGCGCGAGAGTTTCGACGAGTTGCGGCAAGCCGTGGAGTACGACGTCCCAGCTGCCGAATGATTTTCCGGTCAGGTGCCCGGCAGGCCGGAATTGTTGTGGGCAGTGCGGTTCCTTGGCCGGGAAAGTGTTTCAAAAATTGGAAAATTTACGTTAATCGTTCATTTCGGACACAGGTTCTAGGGTTAACACTAAAGTCGCAGATGACACATCAACGGTGAACCTTCACCGGAACCGATTCTTTGGCGGTCGGGTGGGGAGCCTTCTACGTAGGGAGTTCAGACAATGGGTTCTTTGATGGACATTCTTCTTGGACCAGACGGGATGGGCACTCAGTTGGGGAGCCTTCTCAACATGCTGATGGGCTTGGATAACATGGGTGCTAATCTATTCGGCTCGCTGAGTGACACATTTGGCGGGATCTCCGGATCTCTCGACACGATTAGTTTCCTGCCTGAAGTTATCCCGCCAGCTTGATCCTGCAATCTGAGCAGTTGGCACATCCACTTCACTCAACAGATATATAGGAGTACAACATGATTGAAGGATCCGTCATGGATGCTGCGGGTTCCGTCGGCACCCTTATCGGCCAGGGTATGGGCAGCGTTGCGGACATCGCCGTCAAGGGCCTCACCGCTCTTGCTGCGCTGAGCGGTGGAGAACTCAAGGCTGCCGGTAAGTAGCCAGTTTCGAGTTTCCTTTTGGGGCCTGGGCGCACGGCGCACGGGCCCCAAATGCTCTGGACCTGCATATTTACGCTCCGACATCGCTGATAGAAAAACAATCTTCCGTTTCACCACTGAATTTCAGTTTTGCCGCTACCGTGCTGATAGGCAATTTCCGCAAGTTTTCTGTTGAGGAGTCAAAAATGGGGTCGCTGGTAAACATCCTCGGTTATGTCATGGAGAATGGCGAAACCGCAACTCAAGCCCTGGTGAATGTACTGTTAGGGTTGGATAACATGGGTGCCAACTTGTTCGGCTCGTTGAGTGACACATTCGGTGGGATCTCCGGATCTTTTGACGCAATCAGTTTCGCACCCGCCGTTGTTGCTCCGTAGTCTTGCAGGTCTGAATTATCTGACCATCCCGTAACTGGGTGGATAGAAGGAGAACAAACATGATTGAAGGCTCCGTAATGGATGCTGCGGGTTCGGTCGGAACTCTTATCGGCCAGGGACTAGGAAGTGTCAGCGAGATCGCTGTCAAAGGCTTGACGGCGCTTGCCGAACTCAGTGGCGGAACACTCAAAGCTGCCAAGTAAGTCGAGAATTTCTTGATTGTGGGGTCCACGCGCGAAATGTGTGGGCCCCGCAATTCTTTTCTCGAGTGCGCTATCCCAAAGGCATCAGCATCCAGGCTGCAAGATAAACCAAGGCTGCGGTTCCGCCGGTGCACACGGCGGCGATAACAGCCAGAACGCGCACCAAATTGACGTCGACGTCAAAGTATTCTGCAATCCCGCCGCACACTCCGGCGAACATCTTGTTTTCGGTGGATCGGGTGAAGGGGCGTGGTGTGTTGCTCTCGAATGTCATGGTTCAAGTCTGGCCTGACCAGGCCACTTCGACCATCGGGAATCACCCCCATCTATCCCTGATCTTCGCCCGGCAGCGAATGCGCCCGTTCACCGTGGCGTCACCAAATGGTTGCTGAAGGTGGCTAGCCTGTCAGGAATGACCGAAACAGCAGAGCGCCGTCCCTTCCTCAGTGCCTTCGCCGACCTGTCGAGCGCGGTGGACCTGACAGACACGACGGCATTCACCGTCGACGACAGTGACGACGACGACCCCGTGTTGCTCACGGCACCAGAGGGTTTCGAGGTCGATACCTGGCGCGAGGGATACCCGTACGACTCTCGGATGTCACGCGAGGAGTACGAGATCGCCAAGCGTCTCCTGCAGATCGAACTGCTGAAGCTGCAGAATTGGTCCAAGGAAACCGGTGCCCGCCACGCGATTGTGTTCGAAGGACGCGACGCAGCAGGCAAGGGCGGCACCATCAAGCGCTTCATGGAACACCTCAATCCTCGTGGCGCACGCGTCGTTGCACTGGAAAAGCCGTCGGCGCGCGAGTCGACGCAGTGGTATTTCCAGCGCTACGTGCAGCACCTCCCGGCGGCCGGTGAGCTCGTGATGTTCGATCGCTCCTGGTACAACCGGGCCGGAGTCGAGCGCGTCATGGGGTTTTGCACGGACGAGGAGCACGATCGTTTTCTGCGTCAGGTGCCGCTCTTCGAGCAGATGCTTGTCGACGACGGCATCAGCCTCATCAAGTTCTGGTTCTCGGTGTCGCCGCTCGAGCAGCGGACGAGGTTTGCGATTCGCCAGGTCGATCCGGTGCGCCAGTGGAAACTCTCCCCGATGGATATTGCGTCCCTGGACAAGTGGGATGCGTACACCGCGGCGAAGGAAGAGATGATCAGGTTCACCGATACGGCAACCGCACCGTGGACCGTCATCAAGAGCAACGACAAGAAGCGCGCCCGGATCAACGCGATGCGACATGTGCTGAGCCAGTTCGACTACGACAACAAGGACCACGACATCGTCGGAACGCCTGACCCGCTGATCGTGGGCAGCCTGGAATAGCAAGACGGCTGACCGACGGCTCCGCGGTGGATAGTGTGAGACGCATGGAGACCGTGCCGATCCAACTTCCCGATGGAACCGTGACTCCGATCCGCCTGTTTCCGGGACCGGTTGACGACGCTCCCGTCGTCGTGATCTTTCCTGGTCTGGGCGTGCCGGCAGGCTTCTACGATCCGGTTGCCGAAGCGTTGGTTGCCGAGGGTTTCAATGCGGTGATCGGGGAATTGCGCGGTCAGGGTGACAGTCGGCCACGGCCGAGCGCGTCGTCGACCTTCGGATACCAGGAGTTGGTGTCGGTGGATTTCCCGGCCACGTTCGAAGTGGTGCGCGAAAGATTCCCGGCGAGTACACCATTCCTGCTCGGTCACAGTATGGGTGGCCAGTTGGGGACGATGTACGCGGCAAGGATTCGCGGACGCCTCGGCGGTTTGATCCTCGTGGCGTCCGGCTCGCCCTACCACCGGGGCTTCCCGGGAATCCGCGCTCCGGGGCTGTATCTGGGTTCGTCGGCGATGTCGGTGACGGCCAACATCGCCGGATTCTGGCCCGGTGATCGCCTGAGTGTCGGTGGGTTCGGACGGCAATCGAAGGTGTTGATCACCGACTGGGCCAGATTTGCGCGTACCGGCACCATCGACCCCGTCGGCGCCGACATCGATTACGAGGAGCGGATCGCTCGACTGAACCTGCCGGTCCTGTCCGTCACCATCGACGGCTACGATCTCGCTCCGCGCCGATCCGCAAAGAACTTGGTGGACAAGCTCACCGGATCACAGGTCACGATGGTGCACGTCGACGAACCGCTCGGTCACAACGGCTGGATCCGGAAACCGGATGCGGTGACCAAGCGCGTCGTCGCGTGGCTACGCGACCGCTGACAACTCAGCTGAATTTCTGCCACAGGAACTCGTAGGTGAGCGCGGTCTTGTACGCCAACTGAGCGTTGTCCGCAGCGCCGCCGTGCCCACCTTCGATGTTCTCGAAGTACAGCACCGGCTTGCCCAACTCTTCCAGCCGTGCGGCCATCTTGCGAGCGTGGGCGGGATGGACGCGGTCGTCGCGTGTGGACGTCGCGATGAGGATCGGCGGGTACGACGCATCGGCGTCGATGTTCTGATAGGGGCTGTACTCCGAGATGAAGGACCACTCGTCGGCGTTGTCCGGGTCGCCGTACTCCGCCATCCAGGATGCGCCGGCGAGGAGGAGATGGAACCGTCGCATGTCGAGGAGTGGAACCTGGCAAACTATGGCGCCGAACAGTTCTGGGTACTTCGTGAGCATGATGCCCATGAGGAGTCCGCCGTTGCTGCCACCTTGGGCAGCCAACAACTCGGGTGTGGTGATGCCGCGGTCGACCAGATCGCGGGCGACTGCCGCAAAATCCTCATGCACCTTGTGGCGCCCGGACTTGAGAACCTGTGTGTGCCAGCCTGGTCCGTACTCGCCGCCGCCGCGGATGTTGGCCACGACGTACGTGCCACCTTGGGTGAGCCAGGCTCGCCCGATGGAACCGCTGTACGACGGCGTCAGCGAGACCTCGAATCCGCCGTAACCGTAGAGGAGGGTGGGTCCGGGTGTGCTGTCTTCGGTTCCGACCACGAAGTACGGGACCTGGGTACCGTCGGCCGAGGTTGCGAAGAACTGTTGCGTGACAATGTTTGTGGCATCAAAAAATGCGGGCGCGGCTTTGACGACCGTCGGTTCCGATTCCCCGATCACTCCGTGCAGCAGCGTTGCCGGTGAGGTGTATCCGCTGGCGTTGAGGAAGTACTCGTTGCCGGAATCGGGGTCGGTGTCGAGGATCTCGATGGTGGTGAGTTCCGGTAGCCCCTCGAAAGGCCGCTCGTCCCAGGCATTATCGGCGGGAGTCAGAATCCGCAGGGTGGTTCGGACGTCGGTCAGAACTACAAGAATCAGATGATCGCGGGTCCAACTGTAGTGGTCGAGCGACGAATGCTCGTCGGGCTCGAACAGGACCGTGAGGTTGCGAGTGCCGGCGAGGTAATCCTCGTACCGAGCAGCCAGCAAGGTGCCCGTCGCGTACTCGGCGCCCTCGACCGTCCACGGTGATTTGGTGCGAATCAGCAACCACTCGTGGTGAATCGAGATGCCGGCGTCTTCGGGTGTATCGATCAGAACCAGTTCGTCGTCGAGTGTGAGCTGGAACCGTCGTGAATTGTAGAAATCGACGGAGCGGGTCACGAAGTCGCGCTCGAAGCCAGGCGTCGGATCATGTGATGCGGAGATCGCAACATCGGTGCTCTCGCCCGCGTAAAGCGTCTCGGCGCTGGAGAGGGGAGTGCCGCGCTTCCATCGCTGCGCCAGGCGAGGGTAACCGGAATCGGTGAGTGATCCCGGCCCGGTATCCGTTCCGACATAGACGGTGTCGATGTCGATCCAGTCGATGTCGGTCTTGGCCTCGGGAAGATAGAAACCTGAATACTCTCCGTCAGGAGAGAGGAATTGCCTTGTCTCGATGTCGAATTCGCGGACCACTGCGGCGTCCGCTCCGCCGCGCGACAAGCTGATCAAGGCTCGATTGCGGTGGGGGCGCAGCAACTGTGTTCCCTTCCAGACCCAGTTCTCGCCCTCGGCTTCGGCCAGCGCGTCGAGATCGACCAACACATCCCATTCGGGGTTGTCGCGTTGATACTGCTCGAGAGTGGTTCGACGCCACAACCCGCGAATATTGGTGCCGTCGCGCCAGAAGTTGTACAGATACTCGCCGCGGCGACGCACGTACGGGATGCGGGCGTCGGTGTCGAGGACCTCGCGGACATCGGACTGCATCCGCTCGAAGCGCTCACCGGTTGCGAGTTGCGCTTCGGCGACAGCGTTGTGCGCACGCACCCAATCAAGAGCGGCCTCGCCCGTGACGTCTTCGAGCCAGAGGTACGGATCGTTGTCAGTCGGGGCGTGCTGATCGGATGTCATGGCTCCATTCTTACTGCTTCCCGCCGACAGCATTCGACCCCGCTCCCGAAAGCCGGTGGAAGCGGGGTCGAAAGTCGTGAACTCAGACGTTCAGCGAACGCGCGATCATCGGCCACGAGTTGTGGAGATCGTCCTGCCAGTAGCCCCACGAGTGGGTGCCGGTGGGCTTGAAGTCGAACTGCGCGGGGATCTGCAGCTCGTTCAGACGGTAGGCGAGGTTGTGGGTGCAGTAGTTGACTGCCGCCTCGATGAGGCCACCCACGATGATCTGGTTGGCCAGATTGGCGGGTTCGCCGTTCATCGCAGGGTTGGCGAGGGTGTCGTGCGGGCCGGGCAGACCCGAGCCGGTAGAAACGTACAGTTCGGTGCCGCGGAGCTTCTCGGCGTTGACAACCGGGTCGTTGTCGATCCAGCCCTGGCTACCGACCGGGCCCCACATGTTCGCGATGTCGGCACCGCCACGGACGCCGGTGACCAACTGAATAGCACCCTGACCGACCGGGGTGCTGGTCTCGGCGCAACCGCTGTACGCGCCGACGCTCTTGTAGAGGCCGGGGGCTGCGATCGCGAGGTTGAGTACCGAGGTGGCGGTCATGGAGATCGCGGAGATCGACTGGACCTTGTTGGTGTTGAATTCCTTGTCGATGACGGGCGGGAGTTCCTGTGTCAGGAACGTCTGCCACTTCTGACGACCGAGTTCGGGATCGTCGTTGACCCAGTCGGTGTAGTAGCTGAACGCGCCTTCGAGTGGCGTCACGACGTTGAGGTTCTTGTCCTGGAAGAAGTTCATCACGTCGGTCTTGCGCTGCCACGTCGCGGAGTCTTCGCCGCCGCCTGCGCCGTTGAGGAGATAGAGCGTCGGGCGCGGTGCGCTGTTGTCCGCGGGGAGGATGACCTCGAGGGGAATGTTGCGGCCCATCGACGCCGAGTACACGGCGATCGTGGACTTGCGGCCGACGTCGCTACGACTCGCCAGGTACGAACCAGCGGCGCCTGACGTGGCTTGTGCCGTGGTGCCTGAGGAATCGCCGCCCGCTGAGGCGATGGCGGGACTGATCAGCATCGGAATCACGGACAGTGCTGCGACTGCAGCGACCAAACGTCCCCGCGTGAATGTACGAGCGCCCATACGAACTGAAACCTCCACTACGTGTAACCCGGTGTGTGACCTGGGTCGATGTCATTGGCCAGTAAACCAGAATTGCCATGGTCAGGGGAGCGTTTCGTGGTTCCAGCTTCCGTGCAGCACACAACCCCGCTCTCGAAGATTCGGAGAGCGGGGTTGTGCGGAGGAAAACCTGTTTATCTGTGGTGTCAGATGCCCATGGAGTTGGCGATCATCGGCCAGGAGTTGTGGAGATCGTCCTGCCAGTAGCCCCACGAGTGGGTGCCGGTGGGCTTGAAGTCGAACGTTGCCGGGATCTGCAGTTCGTTCAGACGGTACGCGAGGTTGTGGGTGCAGTAGTTGACTGCTGCCTCGATGACGCCGCCGACGATGATCTGGTTGGCGAGCACGCCGACCTGGCCGTCGACTGCCTCATTGGCGAGGGTGTCGTGCGGGCCGGGCAGACCGGATCCGGTGGAGATGTACAGCTCGGTGCCGCGGAGCTTCTCGGCGTTGACAACCGGGTCGTTGTCGATCCAGCCCTGGCCGTCGAGCGGGCCCCACATGTTGGTGACGTCTGCGTCGCCGCGCATGCCGACAACCAGTTCGATGGAGCTCTGGCCGACCGGAGTGCTGGTCTCGGCGCAACCACTGAACGCGCCGACACTCTTGTAGAGGCCGGGGGCTGCGATCGCGAGGTTGAGTACCGACGTGGCGGTCATGGAGATCGCGGAGATCGACTGCACCTTGTTGGTGTTGAATTCCTTGTCGATGACGGGCGGGAGTTCCTGCGTCAGGAACGTCTGCCACTTCTGAACACCGAGAGCCGGATCTTCGTTCACCCAGTCGGTGTAGTAGCTGAACGCGCCTTCGATCGGCGTGACGACATTGACGTTCTTCTCGTTGAAGAAGTCCATGACATCGGTCTGGCGCTGCCAGGTCGCACGGTCTTCGCCGCCGCCTGCGCCGTTGAGGAGGTAGAGCGTCGGGCGGGGTTCGCTGTTGTCTGCGGGGAGGATGACCTCGAGCGGAATGTCGCGGCCCATCGACGGCGAGTACACGGTGATCGTGGACTTGCGGCCGTTGTCGCTGCGGCTCGTCAGTTTGGAATCCGTCGAGTACGCCGCGGGTGTGGTCTGAGTCGCAGCGGTGTCACCACCGGCAGAAGCCATGGCCGGACTGACAAGCATCGGCAGCACGGACACCGCTGCAATCGCGGCGATCACACGGCCGCGCTTGAATGAACGAGAACGCATAGGCTTAAGAACCCTCCACCTGAATTACCTTGTAGATCCGCCCCGGGTGGAACGATCCTTCGTCGACACTTCTCCGTATGGGTTTTTGCATCCCGACGCATATAGAGCGTGCAAGTCTTGATCTTTCTACAGCATCGACGCGCTATTCGCCAGTGAACCGAGGATTTGCTGAACGATTGACCAGTTTCGAATCGGGCCCACTGTTTACCTATATGCTCAACGGGTGAACCGGACATATCCGATCTGGGAACAGCACTGCTGCCTGCCGTTGCAGTCCAATGCCTCTATTGCGGAGCTATTGCGGTACCGGCGCCCTGAGGGCAGTTACGTTTCGGTCAATGTCGGTTATGCGCCTCACACGCGTGCGGATTCGACTGCGCTGGTCAAGAGCTTTGCCTGGCAGGCGCGCGTCGAGTATCCGGACATCACACCCGTCTCGACGATCCTCGATGTTGCCGACGTCCAGCGATCCGGCGGAATCGCGCTGGCATTCGACCTCGAGGATTCCAACCCGCTGGACGGTGATCCCGACAACATCGCGTACTTCTACGATCTGGGTGTCCGGTCGATGTTGCCGACGTACAACCACGCCAATGCCGCCGGCTGTGGGTGCCTCGACGCCGTCGACACGGGCTTGACCGCGTACGGCCGCGAACTCGTTGCCGAGATGAACCGCGTCGGCATGATGGTGGACGGTTCGCACTGCTCGGTTCGGACCGGTCTGGACCTGGCCGCCGCCACGGCGCGACCCATGATCTACAGCCATTCGAATCTCCGCAGATTGTGGGAGCACCCCCGAAACATCACCGACGATCAGGCCAAGGCGTGTGCCGATACCGGGGGAGTTATCGGGATCAACGGCGTGGGGATTTTCCTCGGCGTCAACGGCCCGGACGACAACAAAGCCAGGCTCGAGGCAATGGCCGATCACATTGAGGAAGCCGTCGGACTCGTCGGTGTCGATCACGTCGGGATCGGATCGGACTATTCCTTCGACGCCGAGGACTTCCTCGACGAGATCACTCATCACGCGGCGTCGTTCTCCGAGGCATACACCGCGTGGGGACCGCTGCAGTGGGTTCCGCCGGAAGACACCCTCACCTTGGACGTCGTTCTGCGTCGGCGGGGTTTCGACGAGTCCTCGATCGAAGCGATCTACGGCGGAAATTTCACCCGAGTTGCCGCAGAAGTTTGGTCTACTGGCCGGTAAGGCGACCATCCGGGGACAGGAAAACGATGCAGGACTACCCTGTTACATCGTGACCTCACACTATGACGTCGTTGTCCTCGGAGCCGGCCCCGGTGGGTACGTCGCTGCTATCCGCGCGGCACAACTGGGCCTGAGCACTGCCATCATCGAGCAGAAGTACTGGGGCGGTGTGTGCCTGAACGTGGGCTGCATCCCGTCCAAGGCGCTTCTCCGCAATGCCGAACTCGCGCATATCTTTACAAAAGAAGCGAAGACGTTCGGCATGTCCGGAGACGTGTCCTTCGATTTCGGCTCCGCCTTCGATCGCAGCCGCAAGGTTGCCGACGGGCGAGTCAAGGGCATCCACTTCTTGATGAAGAAGAACAAGATCGCCGAATTCGACGGCAAAGGCACGTTCGCCGACGCCAACACCATCAACGTCGAGCTCAGCAAGGGAGGCACCGAGACGATCACGTTCGACAACGCGATCATCGCCACCGGTTCCTACACCAAGCTGCTGCCGGGCACCTCGCTGAGCGAGAACGTGGTGACCTACGAAGAGCAGATCCTCACCCGCGACCTGCCGGGCTCGATCCTCATCGTCGGCGCCGGCGCGATCGGCATGGAGTTCGGTTACGTCCTCAAGAACTACGGCGTCGATGTGACGATCGTGGAGTTCCTCGACCGGGCACTGCCCAACGAGGACGCCGACGTCTCGAAGGAAATCGCCAAGCAGTACAAGAAGCTCGGCGTCACCATCAAGACCGGCGCCGCTGTCCAGTCCATCAGTGACGACGGCAGCAAGGTCAGCGTCTCGATCAAGGACAACAAGTCCGGTGAGATCGAAACCGTGGTCGTGGACAAGGTTCTGCAGTCCGTCGGTTTCGCACCGCGTGTCGAGGGCTTCGGCCTCGAGAACACCGGTGTCGCCCTCACCGACCGCGGCGCCATCGCCATCGACGACTACATGCGCACCAACGTCGAGAACATCTTTGCCATCGGCGACGTGACCGCCAAGCTGCAGCTCGCACACGTCGCAGAAGCGCAGGCCGTCGTCGCTGCCGAAACCATCGGTGGCGCGGACACGCAGACGCTCGGTGACTACCGGATGATGCCGCGGGCGACGTTCTGCCAGCCGCAGGTCGCGTCCTTCGGATTGACCGAAGAGCAGGCCAAGGCCGAGGGCTACAACATCAAGGTCGCGAACTTCCCGTTCGCTGCCAACGGCAAGGCCCACGGTCTCGGTGACCCGACCGGCTTCGTGAAGCTGATCGCCGACACCACACACGGCGAACTGCTCGGTGGACACCTCATCGGACCGGACGTCTCGGAACTGCTGCCCGAGCTGACCCTGGCCCAGAAGTGGGACCTCACGGTCAACGAGTTGGCACGCAACGTCCACACGCACCCCACCCTCAGTGAGGCGCTCCAGGAAGCGATCCACGGCCTCGCCGGCCACATGATCAACTTCTGACAGCACGGCCTTCGGCCCCGTGCGCCCTTCCGAGAAGGGTGCACGGGGTCTTTTTTGCCTAGTTGTGTTGCCAATGCGCCAGATCGCGACTTCGAGTCCAGGTCTGGGCTGGTGGAGCACTAGCGTCCCGGTACATGAAAACTCGTTTTGCACTGCTCGCGGCTGCGCTCGCGCTCGGTCTCACCGCTTGCGGAAGCTCTGCCGGCACCGAGTCGACCGTTTCGTCGACGGGAGCCGCTGAGGCGGGGGCGTTTCCGGTGACAGTCGATCACGCCTACGGTTCGACCACGATCGACACCGAACCCATGCGGATCGTGACCATCGGGTGGAGCGGCCAAGATTCGGTGCTCGCGCTGAACAAGGTGCCCGTCGCGATGGAGAGCTTCTCGGGTGACGGTATCGAGAACAACATCTTGCCTTGGGACGCTTCACTGTTGAACGGTGCGACGCCGGTTCTGATGACCACCAACCCGGATGTGCCGTTCGAGCAGATCCTGGCGCTCGATCCGGATGTGATTCTGGCCGTGTATTCGGGGATCACCGCGGAGAAGTATCAGCGACTGCGTGACATCGCACCCACCGTCGCCTTCCCCGATCAGCCTTGGGATACCGACTGGGACAAGCAGATGAGCATGATCGGGGCGGCACTCGGGCAGCCGGCACGCGCGCAGCAGTTGATCGACGACACCGGAGCGTATTTCGAGCGGCAAGCTGCCGAGCATCCGCAGTTCGCGGGCAAGACCGCAACGTACGCGATGCGTACCGACGAAGGCCTGATCGTGTTCTGCAACACCGATCCTCGAATCCGTCTGCTGGGGCAGCTCGGACTGAAAACTTCTCCCGGGGTGGACGCGGTGTGCACGTCCGGCGACAGTTCGGTGTCCGTGGGAATGGAGTCCATCGAAACTCTCGACGCGGACGTCTTCATTCTCGTCGACGCCGACGGCACCAATCTCGACATGCTGATGGCCTTCGGTCCGTTTGCCAACATGACCTCGGTGTCGAACGACCGGATCGTGCGCCTCGTCGGAATGGATTACGCGATGGCAACATCCGCGCCGACGGTCTTGAGCGTCCCGTATGCGTTCGACGAGTTCATTGCTCAGCTTTCGGGGGCGCTCGACTGATTGCGGGCGTGACTGATTGCGGGTGTTACTGATTGCGGGCGTCGTAAGACGCTTGTGAATCAACGATTGTCGGCACCCTCGATTCGAGGAGTTCGATCAGTGCGGTGATCTTGCCCGCGACGTCGGCGCCGAGTTCGGTCAAACTGTATTCCACTTTGGGCGGGATGGTTTCGAGCACTTCACGGTGCACGAGGCCATCCCGCTCGAGTGCTTGCAGGGTCTGCGAGAGCATCCGCTCACTGACGCCGTCGACGCGTCGACGCAGCGCGCTGAACCGGTACGGGCCTTCGTGTAGCGCTGCCAATGCCAGAGCGCCCCAGCGGCCGGTTGCGTTCTGGAGCGCTGCCCGGGAATTGCATCCGCGAGCGAACACATCGGCCTCGAGAGTGGGATCCTGATCTGTTTCGGCAGCACAGGAAGGGATATCGGTGCTGGTCATGTCCCCAGGGTACTACTAAACATACCGATAGCGCTAACTCTTGTGGTTGCACTTACTAAAAATTAGTGCATGATGGTTGCAGAGCACGTTCACGCTTCAACCTAAACGGGAGTTCACATGAGCATCGCAGTCACCGGCGCAACGGGAAACCTCGGACACCTTGTTGTCGAGGCACTCATCACGCGGGGTACACCCGCGTCGGACATCGTCGCCGTGGTTCGTAATCCGGAGAAGGCTGCGGATCTCGCAGCCCGCGGCGTGGTGGTTCGCAAGGCGGACTACACCGATGTCGCCGCATTGGAAGCAGCCTTTGCCGGCGTCGACAAAGTGGTGCTGATCTCGGGCAGCGAAGTGGGCCAGCGACTTGCCCAGCACACCAACGTCATCAACGCAGCAAAGGCTGCGGGCGTCGGATTCATCGCGTACACAAGCATTTTGAACGCGCAGGACACTGTGATGAAGCTCGCTGCCGAGCACAAGGCAACCGAGGATGTACTGGCCGCGAGTGGCGTTGCGTTCGCACTGCTGCGCAACGGGTGGTACTGGGAGAACTTCCTCAACGACCTGGCCGGCGTTATCGAGCGCGGCGCAGTGGTCGGAGCGGGCGCGGACGGAAAGGTTGCCGGCGCAGCGCGGGCGGATTACGCGGATGCCGCAGCGGCAGTAGTCACGACGGACGGCCACGAAGGCGCGGTCTACGAATTGGGCGGCGACGAGCGCCTTACCTACGCTCAGTTCGCGGAGAAGGTCAGCGAGTTCGCCGGCAAGTCCGTCGCGTACCAGTTCGTGAGCGAGGACGCATACAAGGGGATTCTCGAGAGCGTCGGATTGCCTGCTCCGGTCGCGGAGATTCTTGCCGATTCCGATGCGGCAATCGCCACGGGAGCATTGGACACCGAGTCCGGTGACCTGCAGAAACTGATCGGCCGCAGCAGCACGCCGGTGGCTGAGGTCTTGAAGCAGGCCTAACCTGCTGTGCGCCTTTATCAACCGCGGGCGGTTAATAAAGGCGCACAAGGGTTTAGCCCATATGTACCGCGCCTTCGGCGGGGAGATCACCCTTCTTGGCGCGAACCAGCACCACGACGACGGGTGCGATGATCGCCAACAGGATTGCGGCCCAACCGAATGCGGCGGAGTATCCCGAAACCTCGGCGCCGAAGAAGTAGTCGGTCATCGAGGCGATGAAGTCCTGCACCGGCTGGGGGAGTAGAGCCAATTCGTCGCCGGTCGGGACGGCCGCGTTCGACAAGTCGGCAGGCATGCCTTCCGGGGGGATCGGCGCCGCGTTGTCTGCGGTGAATGCGGACTTGGCCGACGCGTAGATCGTGGTGAAGAGTGCGGTTCCCAGTGCGCCGCCGATCTGCAGGGTTGCGTTGACGAGGGCGCTGGCTGCGCCGGCGTCGTGGTCCGGAACACCGATCAGCGCGAGGTTCTGCATGGGCACCATCAGCAGGCCCAAACCGAAGCCGAAGATGGCAAGGCCCGGGAACACGTGGGTCCAGTACGAGCTGTGAACCTCGATCTGGGTGAGCAGAAGAAGTCCGACTGCGGCGACCAAGGGGCCGGCAACCATGAGCGGCTTGGGGCCGATCTTGGTGGACAGCTGAGCAGCCGCGGTGGAAGCCAGCACGATGAAGAAGGCCATCGGCAGTGAACCGACGCCGGCCATGACGGGGCTGAATCCGAGCACGATCTGCAGGTAGAACGTGAGGTACAAGGTGCCGCCGAGAAGGGCTGCGCCGACGAGCATGGAGCCGATCAGTGCCGCGCCGCGGTCGCGATGCCACGGAACGCTCAGTGGCAGAAGCGGATTCTTGCTGCGGCTTTCGACGACCACGAACAGCGCGAGGAAAACCAAGCCGAGGGCGATGAACAGCAGGGTGTCGGTCTGACCCCAGCCGTGTTCGGCGCGCGTGAATCCGTAGACCAGGGAGCCGAGTCCGAGCGCGATGAGGACAGCGCCCGGAAGGTCGTAGCTCGTGTCGCCGTGCGCCTTGGTTTCCTTGACGATCGGGACGGCAGCACCAATCGCGATGAGAGCGATCGGGATGTTCACGAGCAGGCACCAGCGCCAGTCGACGTACTGAGTCAGGACGCCGCCGAGCAGCAGACCGATAGCCGCGCCACCGCCGGAGATCGCGCCGTAGACGGCAAAAGCCTTGGCGCGCTCCTTTTCTCCGATGAAGGTCGTGGTGAGCATCGACAGTGCGGCGGGCGCGAGAAGTGCCGCGAAGACACCCTGGCCGGCACGGGCGATGAAGAGTTCGATGCCGGACTGGGCGATGCCGCCGATGCCCGACGCCACGGCAAAGCCGGCCATGCCGACGATGAAGGAGCGCTTACGTCCCCAGTAGTCGGCGATGCGGCCACCGAGGAGTAGCAGTGCGCCGAATGCCAGCGCGTACGAGGTGACAACCCAGGCGCGATCGAGGTCGCTGATGCCGAGTTCTTCCTGCGCGGCGGGCAGGGCGATGGAGACGATGGTGCCGTCGAGCACCACCATGAGTTGTGCAAACGCGACGATGCAGAGCACCAGCCAGCGTCGTTGATGATTCGGGTTCTCGGAGATCTCCGGAGACGGCGGCGTTGCGCCGCTTTCGACGTCAGTGGTGGTCATCGTTACAAGGTAAGTGAGCACTTCTTCGAGAGTCAAACGAAATAGTTCGTTCGGTTACGATAATCACTATGGCTCCCACAGATGTGACCGCGACGAAGCAGCGAATCCTCGACGCTGCACTGGAAGAGTTCGGCACCTACGGACTCGCCGGCGCACGAATCGATCGCATCGCGAAGAACGGTAACGCCAGCAAGGAACGGCTTTACGCGTACTTCGGGGACAAAGTGGCGCTCTTTCATGCCGTGCTCGACGCGGACTTCGTCGAAGCCATGGAATCTGTCGAATGGGTGGGCGGCGACGTACCGCAGCATGCTGTCGAATTGTTCGATGCCATGACCAGGAAGCCGCACATCCAGCGCATGATGATCTGGGGTCAACTGCAGGGCGAAGGACCTCGGATGCGCAAACAAGCAGAAGAGCATTCCAGTTGGCTCCCGCGGATCACCGCGATTCGCAAGGCCCAGGACGACGGCACAATCGCCGCTCACTGGAATCCGGAAGACCTCATCACCCTGATCTTCGGCCTCGTGCTCGCCTGGGTGGTCGCGCCCGGCATTGCCGACAACCAATCGGTGGACGCGCAGGAACTCGATCACCGTCGTGAAGTGGTGCGCGAAGCGATAATTCGTATCTGCAAGCCCTGAGAGCGGCTACGAAAAATCGCGTTGGATGCGCAACGTCCCGATCGTGGTGGCCAACCCGTCGTACTGGGTTACCAGCAACGTGAACTCGATGAGCCGACGGTCGTCGAGGTGCTGGGACAACGTCTTCCAGGTCGAGTCGGAGACGTCTTTGGTGGTGACCAACTCGTCGACCGCAGCCAAGATCGCCTGGTGACGAGAACTCAACCCGGAAGCTGTGGGGCCCTCGATAATTCGGGCAAGGTGTTGTGCGTCGATTCCAGCCTTTCGGCCGAGCCTGATGTGGTGATCCATTTCGTAGTCGCACTCGCGTAGATGTGCGACGCGCAGGATGATCAGTTCGGTGTCGTGGCGTGAGATCTTGCCGCCGGGCATCAAAGACCCGGAGTAGTGCAGCCAACCGCGGAACAGGCCACCGGTACGGCCCAAGGTGCTGAAGAGGTGTGCGTCCGGTGCGCCGGCGGCTTTCGAGAGGACACGCCAGATTCCCCAGTTGATCGGGCCGAGTTCTTTCAACCGGCCAGGCTGGATGCGAGCGTTCATGACGCGAACTCCTTGGGTGTCGTGGGCTGGTACGACGCTAACACTGCCCGGAATCGAATCACGGCAACCAACGCGGCAAGTGCAGCGAGGGCAAGCATGGGCACGGACGGACCCAGGCTCGGTTCGAGGACGACAAGAAGTACGGGCAATCCGAAGCCGAGGTACGTTCCGACGTAGAAGATGCCCGTCAATGTTCCGCGTGATGCCGGTGGCGCAAGGGTTTCGAGGTCGAGAAGACCACTGCGCAGACACAAGCCGTATGCGGTTCCAAGGACGAGGGCGCAGACGACAAACAGGACCAGCGGCGGGTGGGCTCCGCCGGCCGCGACGAGGCAGTATCCGAGCGCTGCCAACCCGGCACCTGCGCTTCCGGCTTGCCGGCCCCAATTGCGATGACGCGCAACGGTTTGAACGGTGATGCCCGCACCGAGTGTGATTGCCGCAGCAATTCCGGGGAGCAGTGGGCCGGAGTAGCGGTCGCCGAGTCGCGCGGACATCGTCACGAACGAGACTGTCGCACTGGCAAACACCCAGGGCGCCAGTGGCAGCGCCCAGATCAGGGCTGAGCGGACCGATCGTCGACCGTCGGCAGGCAACGGGATCACTGCGGAAGGCGGAGTAGGTGTTCGGCTCCACATCGCTGCGGCGGCAACGGAACACACGGAGAGCAACGCCGAGACAACAAAGGGTGTGACCAAGGGAAAGGCTGCGAACTGGGCCATCAGGCCGGAGATCAAGGGGCCCAGAGCAAAACCGGCGGTGAGGACCACGCCCGCCAGCACGGTTCCCGCCTTGCCGCGCAGATCAGCGGCCCAGGCCGTGCCCGCGCCGATTGCCAGACCGGCACCGATACCGACGACCAGACGACCCACCAGGAGGCCGGAAGTGTTGTGCCACAGCAGCAGAAATACCGTGCCCAGTGCGGCGACAAGCGCTCCGGGCAGGACAACGGCCGCTCGGCCGACACGATCGGAGAGCACGCCACCGGTCAACAGTCCGGGAAGTAGACCGAGTGCGTAGATGCCGAACACACCGTCGAGAACGGCGTGCGAGAGACCCTCATGGTCCCGCAATACCGGGATGAGGGAGGCAAAGTGGTTGGCAGCCCACCCCGTCGAGAGAAGTACGGCCAGTACCGAGATGAACCCGCGACGGGATGGATCGCCCATACCCGCAGCTTAGGCGGGCACCAGGTTGCTGACGTCGGCGAGTAGTTCGAACGTGCGCAGCCACGCGGCGCGGTTGGTGCCGGTGGAGACGGTGATCAGCTCGTCGGCCTGCGCGTGCTCGGTGAATTCGTCCAGGTACGCGCGGACTTCGGCGGGAGTGCCGACTGCGCTGTACCTGGCCATTTGGAGAACCTGCTGACCGGCGGGGGAGTCGAGCAGCATATCGGCCTCGTCGTCGGTAAACGTGCGACCGCGGCCGAGAAGCAGACTGACACGATTGCGCTTGGATTCGAGGAATTCCTGCTGCGCCTGCTCGGTGGTATCGGCGGCGATCACATTGACGCCCGCGATCACGTACGGCTCGGCCAACTGCTCCGACGGCTTGAATTCGCGGCGGTAGATGGTCACGGCGTCGCGAAGCGCGTTGGGCGCAAAATGTGACGCAAACGCGTACGGGAGGCCGAGCATGGCGGCCAGTTTTGCACCGAACAACGACGAACCGAGGATGTAGAGGGGGACGTGGGTGCCCTTACCGGGCACCGCGTTGATGCCGGGAATACGCGATGTGTCGCCGAGATATCCCTGAAGTTCGAGGACGTCCTGAGGGAAGCTGTCGGACGAACTGGGGTCGCGGCGCAGAGCCTGCATCGTCTTCTGATCGCTGCCGGGAGCGCGGCCGAGACCAAGATCAATGCGTCCGGGGTGCAGTGTCTCGAGCGTGCCGAACTGTTCGGCGATGGTGAGCGGTGCGTGGTTGGGGAGCATGATGCCACCGGCACCAAGCCGGATTTTGGTGGTGTGAGCTGCAACGTGGCCGATCAGGACACTGGTCGCGGACGACGCGATGGAGCCCATGTTGTGGTGCTCCGCGTACCAGATTCGCTGGTAGCCCCACTCCTCGGCTCGCTGCGCCAGCGTCACACTGGCGTCGAAGCTGTCTTTGGCGGTCTCGTTCTGGCCGATGTGCGCAAGATCGAGGATGGAGAGTGGAACCGACATGAAGTGGGCACCTTTCGAGGCAGGCAGAAAAGTCTTGTTGTGAGGTGCAACCGCCTGGAGTGCATTCCTATTTCCTCAACACCCAAAAAGGTCGGAACCGAGATGTCCCGCGCCGACGCTTTCAGTATCGAACCGCGCTCGCCAGGGCCGCCAACGACAGTGCCTGGCGGGCGTGCTCGACTACCACGAGCCGCCCGTCGTCGATGTGCGCCCGCAATGAGTCCAAGGCTTGCGGCAGCTTGTTGTCGAGGACGAGTTCAGCGATCGCGATGTGCTCGTCGACCGTAGCTTCGATTCCGGCCGGCGTCGGATAGTCGAACATCCGCACCGGCCGGATCTTGGCATTGACGGTAGCCAAGGCCTCGGTCAGTGCGGGATTTCCGGCCGAGACCAACAGCGCCGTGTGAAACTCCTCGTCGAGGGTGACAAAGCTGGAATCCGGGTTGGGTGAGTGCGTGCGCAACGCATACCACTTGTCGAGTTCGGCTCCCAGAACATCAGCGTTGTGCCGGGCGTACTCGGTGTCGAGCACTCGGCGAATTCCCTGTAGTTCGAGCAGTATTCGCAGCTCGTACAATCCGTTGAGGTCTTCCAGGCGCGGCCGGTACGGGTACAGCCCGTGCTCGCCTCGTTGAACCAAACCGTCAGATTGCAACCGGGCCAGAGCTTCTCGCACCGGAGTTCTCGAAACACCGTAGATCTGGGCTAGCCGCTCCTCACTCAGGCGTTCTGCCGGCGTGATTTTCCCGGTCATCAGATCGGCCCGGATCGACTGATACACCTGATCCCGCAGCGACCCGGTCGAATGTTCGACGGGGGACATGTCAGATGGCCATCGCTCGGCGGACGGCGTCAGTGGATGTGGTGCCTCCCTCTCCGGTCGACGTCACATGACCGGCCGCGAGAACGCTGTAATGCTGCGCCGACTGGAGCGCAAAACCGATGTGCTGTTCGACCAGGAGAACTCCGAGATCGCCGCGGTTGGTGAGATCGATGATGGTGCGTTCGATCTCGGCCACGACGTTGGGTTGGATGCCTTCGGTGGGCTCGTCGAGGATCAGAATCTTCGGTTCGGTGATGAGAGCGCGGGCGATGGCGAGTTGTTGTCTTTGCCCACCAGAGAGCAAGCCCGCTCGCCGATCGAGGAGCGTGGTCAGTGCGGGAAACATATCCAATGCTTCTGCAATCAGTGCCTTTCCACGTTTGCGACCGTCCGCGACAACCTGAAGGTTCTCCGCGGTGGTGAGTTGGCCGAACGATTGTTGTCCTTGGGGGACGTAGGCGAGTCCCCGGGCGACGCGGGCGCTCGGCCGCAGTGTCGTGATGTCCTCGCCGTTCAGGAGAATTGTTCCACCGGTCGGTTTGATCAACCCGACCGCGGCCCGGAGCAATGTCGTCTTCCCGGCACCATTGTGGCCCATGACGGCGGCGACACCGTTACCCGGAACGGTGAGCGAGATTCCGTGGATGACTTCGGTGCGTCCGTATCCGGCGCGGACGTCCTTGATTTCGAGCATGATTCACTCCTCGCCGTGTGGCACGGCCGCAGCCGTGCCGAGGTAGACCTCTTGGACTTTGGGATCGGCCTGAACCTGCGCGACAGTTCCCTCGGCAAGCACCTTGCCGGCCGCGAGGACCGTGACCGAGGTGGCAAATGCTCGCATGAAGTCCATGTCGTGCTCGACGACGACAACGGTGCGCGCGCCACCGATCCGACGCAGGAGGTTGCCGGTTTCCTCGCGTTCTTCCAGGCTCATTCCTGCGACCGGTTCGTCGAGCAGAAGTACCGAACAGTTCTGCACCAGAAGCATTCCGATTTCGAGCCACTGTTTCTGTCCGTGCGCGAGGATCCCGGCGGGCGTGTCGCGCAGAGCTTCGAGTCCGGTGGTTTCGAGGGCTTCCTCGATCTCGGGGAGGACGGATTTGCGGGTGCGTAACAACTCCCAGGGGGAGCGGCCGGCACCGGCGGCGATGTCCAGGTTTTGCAGGACGGAGAGTTCTTCGAAGACGCTGGCCGTCTGGAAGGTACGGCCGACCCCGAGACGGGCGATCTTGTGAACCTTCTTACCCAGCAACTGTTCACCGGATTTGGTGATCGAACCCGTCGCCGGTACCAGCCCGGTGATGGCGTCGACAAGTGTGGTTTTGCCGGCGCCGTTCGGTCCGATCAGAAAGCGGAGGTCACCCTGCATCAGCGTCAGGTTCACGCTGTCGACGGCCTTGAATCCGTCGAAGCTGACGCTCAGATCCCTTACTTCCAGGTATTCGGATGACATACCGGCATTGCCGCCCAGTACGGGGCTCGGTGCGCTTGTGTCGGTTGTACCGGTGCTGGTCATACGGACACCTCCACAGTTTCAGGTTCGCTGATTTTCGGGGTTTCGGGAGCGGACTTGTCGCGCTTGCGACGGTGACGCAGGAGAGCAAAGAGTCCGGCGACTCCGGCGGGGAAGAACCCGACCACGACGATGAACATCAGGCCCTGGGCGTAGATCCAGCCGGACGGCAATTTCTCCGAGAAGGCCGACTGTGCCCAGGCAACACCGATGGCACCGAGTACGGGACCGAGAAGTGTTGCGCGGCCGCCGATCGCCACACCGATGAGGAAGGCGATGGAGGGAACGATTCCGACGTCGGCGGGGGAGATGATGCCGACGATGGGCACGAACAACGCTCCGGCGATACCGGCCAGGAAGGCAGCGGTGACGTAGGCGACCAGTTTGATGTTGGCGGGGTCGTACCCGAGGAAGCGCACGCGCTCTTCCTGATCTCGCACTGCGACAAGCAGTTCACCGTAGCGGGAGTTCATCAGTTGCCGGATCAAGGCGACGGAGGCGAGCAGGACTCCCGAGGCGATGAAGAACAGCATCTGCTTGTTGGCAGGGTCGTTGAGGTTGAAGCCGAAGAACGTGCGGAAACGGTTGAGCCCGTTGCTGCCGCCGATGGTCTGTTGACCGATCAGCAGGATCGCGAAGGCAGCGGCGAGAGCCTGCGAGAGGATCGCGAAGTACGCACCCTTGACGCGTCGTTTGAAAACACCGAGACCGAGGAGAAACGCAACCGTCGCGGGGAGAAACAGGACCGCGAAGATAGCCACGAACGGTGAGGCAAACGGCTGCCAGTAGCCCGGTAGTTCGGTCTTGCCGGCAATTGCCATGAAATCGGGTACGGCGTCGCCCTTGAGTTCGGCGTCGGCGATCTTGAGGTGCATAGCCATGACGTAGGCGCCGATACCGAAGAACACACCTTGGCCGAGGGTGAGCATTCCGCCTCGGCCCCAGGCAAGTCCGATGCCGACCGCGACGATCGCGAAGCACAAAAACTTTCCCAGCAAAGAAAGCCGGAAGTCGGAGAGCACGGCGGGGGCAACACCGAACAGAATGATCGCGGCGATGGCGAATCCGCCCCAGACCCGGATGCGGGGATTGGTCAGGACGCTCATACGAGGCTCCTTGTCTTGACTGCAAACAGTCCCTGGGGACGTACCTGGAGGAAGACGACGATGATGACGAACAAGATGACCTTGGCAATCGAGGCGGTGGTGGAGTACTCGATGAAGGAGTTCAGGATGCCGAGTGCAAACGCGGCGATCACCGCGCCCTTCATCTGTCCGAGTCCGCCGACGACCACCACGAGGAACGCGTCGATCAGATACGACTGCCCGATGGTCGGACTGGTGGAACCGATCAAGGTCAACGCGACACCGGCCACACCGGCAAGACCGGATCCGAGGAAGAAGGTAGTGATATCGGTACGGCGGGAGGATATTCCGCTGGTCTCCGCCAAATCCCGGTTCTGGACAACGGCGCGGATACGCCTACCCATCGACGACTGCTTCAGTGCCAGCGACAGCGCGATCACTGCAGCGATCGCCAGCACCAGAATGAAGATGCGGGTTTTCGGAACTACGGCGCCGAGAATGTCGACTCCACCCGAAAGCCAGGACGGGGCGGTGGTGTTGACGGCGGGTGCGCCGAAGATGTCGCGCGCCAACTGCTGAAGTATCAGTCCGACGCCGAACGTCACCAGCAACGTGTCGAGGGGGCGGTGGTACATCCGTGACACCAGAAGCACTTCCAGTGCCACGCCCATCAATCCGCCGACGACAAAACCGACCAGTAGAGAGATGATCAACGAACCGGTTGCATTGGAAATTACCTGCTGCACAACGTAGGCCGTGTACGAGCCGGCCATGATGAACTCTCCGTGGGCCATGTTGATGACACCCATTTGGCCGAACGTGAGCGAAAGTCCCAATGCAGCCAACAACAGAATCGAGCCGATGCTCAAACCTGTGAACAGCTGTCCGATCACAACATCCATGACAGACGTTCCACCTCTCTACCAGTCGGTTTCATTGCGGTCGGATAGTTACTTGCTGCTGCCGAGACCCGAGGCCCACGGGTAGCTCTCGAGGTACGGGTCTGGCTTGATCGGCTGGCCGGAATCCCAGACGGTGTAGATCAGTCCGTCGCTTCGGATTTCGCCGATGCGGGCGGTCTTGGTGATGTGGTGGTTGTCGCCGTCGATGGTGACCAGGCCTTCGGGAGCCTCGAAGGTCACGCCGTCAGCGTTGTCCTGAATATCCTTGACAGCAAAGGAATCGGCCTTTTCGACCGTGTTCTTCCACAGGTACACGGAGGTGTATGCGGCTTCCATGGGGTCGGACGTGGGCTTGTCCTGGCCGTACTTCGCCTTGTATGCCGCGACGAACTTGTTGTTCACCGGGGTGTCGATGGTCTGGTAGTAGTTCCAGGCTGTCAGCTGACCTTCGACGTTCTGGACGCCGATACCGCCCACCTCTTCCTCGGCGATGGACACCGAGACAACAGGCATGTCGGCCGGCTTGAGGCCCACATTGGTGTACTCGCGGAAGAACGCGACGTTCGAATCGCCGTTGAGCGTGTTGAATACGGCGTCGGCGTCTGCCGTGCGGACCTTGTTGACAATGGTGGAGAAGTCGGTCGAACCGAGCGGCGTGTAGTCCTCGCCCTTGATCTCGATGCCGTTGGCCGCGGCGTATGCCTTGATGATGCGATTCGCGGTCTGTGGGAAGACGTAGTCACTTCCGACCAGGTAAAGGGACTTGACGCCCTTTTCCTTCAGGTAGTCCAGTGCGGGAATGATCTGCTGATTGGTCGTAGCGCCCGTGTAGAAAATGTTCTTGGAATCCTCGAGGCCCTCGTACTGAACGGGGTAGTAGAGGAGCGAATTGTTGTCTTCGAAGACCGGGAGCATGGCCTTGCGGCTCGACGACGTCCAGCCGCCGAAAACTGCTGCGACACAGTCGCTGCTGATGAGCTTCTCTGCCTTCTCCGCGAAGACCGTCGGCTCGGACGCGCCGTCCTCGGCGACGATTTGCACCTTCTTGCCCAGAACGCCACCGGCGTCGTTGATCTCCTGAACCGCGAGTGCAATCGAATCGCGCACTGTCACTTCACTGATGGCCATGGTGCCGGACAACGAGTTGAGTGAACCGACCTTGATCGTGTCGCCGGAGGTATCGACACACGATGCTGCGGTGGTGTCTCCCGACATGGTGTCAGAGGCTTTGCTTCCGCAACCGGTGAGTACCAAACCCAGAGCGGCAAGAGCTGCCGGAGCGGCAAGGGTGCGCTTCGAGAAGGTTCGCATAGACGGGCCTTTCGTCTTCAGGACTTCGGGGAAACGGACTGCCGGAAGTGATGTATCCGGCTCGCGTATACGGCGCTGTATTCGTCGATGCGGATGAGCGTAGGGAGAGTGTGTTTCTGGAAGAATGAGACTCGATCACCATCATGTGTCCGATATGTCGGTTTGATGAACGCGTGCTCACTCCGCAGGTCAGAGCAGGCACGGTGTTAGCATCCTCAATATTCGATCAAGCATTCGCTTGGCGATTGACGAGGGGGATAGGTCAGTGCGTTCGACCCGACGGGAAGAGATACTCACTCACGCTGCCAAATTGTTCAGCGAGCGCGGTATCGCGGCAACGACGGTGCGAGATATCGCCGACGAGGTCGGCATTCTGTCCGGGAGCCTCTATCACTACTTCGAATCCAAGGATGCGATGGCGCACGAAATAGTCGTGCGTTTCCTCGAAGATCTCAACATCAGATACGAGAACTCGATCGAACCGGCGGGATCAGCTCGCGACCGGCTGGCGTCCATGGTCGAGGTGTCGTTCAACACCGCACTCGACCACCCGTACGCCACCGAGGTCTATCAAGGCGAAGCGATTCTGTCATCCCAGCCGGCCGACGCTCCCATCACTGTTGCGGTCCAGAAAGCGCACAGCTACTGGCGCACGGCAATTGCGCGGGGGATTGCCGACGGCGAGTTTCGCGAAGACATCGATCCCGAGCAGTTTCATCGCTTGATGCGGGAGTCGGTGTGGTCGACTGTGGCTCAATATCGGTCGCAGCTGGCTGAGCTGGCGCCGGAACTGCAGCGGAATTTGATCCTGGTGTTTCTCGACGGGTTTGCCCTGCGCGGCGACGGTACGAAAGCGCCGGCTCGAGCGAAGGCCCCCGCTGACAAAGTCGACGTTGTACCGCCGGCCGGGTCGGTGGCCGAACTGCGTTCGGATGTGGACGAGTTGAAGTCGGTGATTCGCGATCTGAGCTCCGCGATTCGTGATCTGCAGGCCGAGCAACGGGGCTGATTTCCCCGTATTTACTGCGGTTTTGACTATCGGTGTGACCCAGTGCATACTTCTGCCCAGCTTCGTAAATCAAGCGCTTGTTTGATTTACCAAATATTGCTTGGACAGGAGTGGGATGTGAGACTCGGAAAGGCGATAGCCTTGGCCGCGGCAGTCGTGCTCGGGACTGGTGCGTGTGCGTCCGCCGGGGTCATTCCGGACGACGAGATCGTGATCGGTCTGGACGAGGATTCGACCGGGCCTGGTGCGTCGTACAGCACCATCGCAGGCAAGACGGTTCGCTTGAGCGTCGATTTGATCAACCAGGCAGGTGGGATCAACGGCAAACCGGTACGACTGGTGGTCGAGAACGACGAGAGCAGTCCCACCAAGACGCCGTCGATCATTCGGAAGCTGGTGGATCAGGGCGCCAGTGCCGTGATTCTGGCGACCGGCAGCGGCTCGGTCCTGCAGGCGAAGTCGATTCTCGAGCAGTCGAAGATCCCGGCAATCGCGCCCGTTGTCCTCAGCGACGCGTTTGCCTCCCCTCCCGGCAACGACTACTCCTTCATGATTCCCAACTCGCTCAAGCAGTACGCCGAGGTGTATTGCGGAGCGTTCGAGAAGCTGGGCTATAACTCGCTCGGAATCCTCGGTGACGCAAGCGCTTCCATCGACGGCATCATCAAGACGCTGCGCCCGGCGTTGGAGAAGTGCGCAACGGTCACCGCCGTCGAGAAGGCCCCGGTAGACGCCGCGGACCTCACGGCGCAGGTGTCGCGACTCGCGGAAACGAAACCAGACGCCATTCTCGTGGCCAGCATCGGTGGCCACTTCGAGATCCTGGCGCACAACACACTCTCGAAGATCGTCCCCGAGACGCAGCGCTTCTCTCTGGCCTCCATCGGAAATCAGCCGGCGTCCTGGGCTTTGGCTGATCCGAAGGCGCTCAGTGGCATGGTCTACATGGGATCGCTCAGTGCCGACAACGTGCGCACTGCGGAGTTGACCGAGAAGGTCCGGGCTGTCAAGGGTGCCGACTATCAGTTGACCGCGTACGACGCGCAAGCGTACGACGCCGTCATGATGCTGGCGAAGGCCATCGAGATCGCCGGTGGTCATCAGGACCGAACCGCTGTTCGGGATGCGCTCCAGCAGGTTTCGGGTCTTCCTGCCAGTTTCGGTCAGGACGATTTGACGCTGTCCTTCAGCCCGGGGGACCACTTGGCCCCGGACAGCCTGTGCGGACTGGTGCTCGTCGAATTCGGTGACGACAACAAGCCCGCCCATCCATGGGATTCCTATCAGCCCCCGTGCGGATAACCGAGGAGCTTTGACATGACAGACGCACAACTCTGGCTTGCAGCCATCGAGATCGGTGCTTTCTTCTCGTTGATCGCCTTGGGGATGTACCTCGTGGTGGTCGGCGCGGATTTCTTCAACTTCGCCATGGGTCCGTACGCCATGGCAGCGGCTATGGCGAGCAGCTGGATCGCGGTCAACCACGGACTGGCTCTGTGGCTGGCAATGCCGCTGGGAATTGCTGTTGCAGTGGTGCTTTCGGTATTGACCGAAAAGCTGGTGGTGAAGCAGGTTCAGAAGCGCTCGGGACGTGGTGAGCTACCGGCTTTGGTGGCCGTGACTGCGGTGCTCTTCGGTATTCAGCAACTGGCGGGAACCGTGTTCGGGCGTACACCGCTGCCGGGACAGAAGATCTTCGACTTCGATCCGATCACCGTTGCCGGCGCCACCGTCGACAGCGCGACCGTGGTTCTGATCGTGGGTACTGCGCTGGTGTTCATCGGAATCGGACTGTGGCTGAACACGTCCACTGCCGGCCGGTTGCTACGGGCCGTGGGCGACAACCCCGACGCGGCACGGGTACTCGGCTTGCCGGTGGACCGGGTTCGACTGATCGCCTTCACACTGGCGGGCGTCATTGCCGCGATCGCGGGACTGTTGTTCGCCCCCAAGGCCGGTGTGCAGTTCACCAGCGGATTGTCCTGGACGCTTACCGCTTTCATCGCGCTGGTCATCGGTGGTACCGGACGTAGCTGGGCGCCGCTGATCGGCGGAATGTTGCTGGGCATCGTCCAGGTGTTCGCGCCGTACTACTTCGGTGCCAGCGCCGCTCAGACCGCGATCCTCCTGATCGCACTGGTCTTCTTCGCCTTCCGCCCGGAAGGTCTGCTCTCGAGAAAGGTGCGCGTCTGATGGGTGCGATAACCACACCTCGCGCGATCAGGTCGCGAGCGCGGCTGGGCAACGTGTCGCGCGAAGCCCTGATAACGGTGACTGTTGTTGCCGTAGTTCTCCTGTGGATGGGGCCCAGCCTGTACCGACAGGACCTCATCTTCCTTGCCGCCACCTACTCACTGATTGCGCTGGGAATGTATGTTCCCTTCGTCCTGGCAGGTTCCCTGTCGATGGCCTACAGCGCCTATGCGGCGATCGGTGCCTACGCGGTTGCCTTGATGTCTGTGAAGACCGGGATGTCGATGTGGTGGGGCTGGCTGATCGGCGCGTTGGTTGCAGCGTGCGTAGCGGTGCTCCTCAGTCTTGCCACGCAGAAACTTTCGGGTTTCTACCTCGCGGCTGTGACTCTGCTGTTCGGAATTGCCTTCGAGCACTGGCTCATCGACGGACCCAGCTTCACCGGCGGTTCGGCCGGCATCTCCGGAGTTCAGGCTCTCACGATGTTCGGTTGGGAACCGCCGCGATACGCGTTGGTCGTGTTCGCGATTCTGTTCGTCTGCGTCATCGCCATTGCGGTCGATCGACTGCGGAAGTCCGTGTGGGGCCTGATGTTGCAGGCTTCGCGGGACAATCGGAACGTCGCCAGGTCCTCAGGCGTCAACCCGATGCACCTGACAGTCGTGGCACTGGCGATCGGCGCCGCGATCGCGTCGACCGGTGGATCTCTCTTCACCGTCTCGGTTCAAGCGGTGACGCCGGAAACCTTCACGCTCAGCATCGTTTTCCTCGCTATCTTCATGCCGATCATCGGTGGCCGCGGCTCCGCATGGGGTGCGCCGCTCGGTGCGCTCATCGTGGTGATCGTGACACTCAACATGCCCGGATATCAGGGCAGTGGCGAACTCCTGCTTGCCGGTGCGGTTCTGGTCATTCTGATCGTCGCCCCGGGCGGCGTGATCGGCTGGACTCGTGCGTTGATCAACCGGCTGACTGCTACCTACCAGGAGCGTGATTCCCGATGACCGATCCGTTACTCGAGGTTCGTGGCCTCCACAAGTCCTACGGCGGTGTGCGGGCGGTCGACGACGTGTCGTTCAGCGTCGGCCCCGGTGAAGTCATCGGTCTGGTCGGACCAAACGGCGCGGGCAAGACAACACTCGTCGACTGCATCTTCGGTACCCAGCAAGCCGATTCCGGAACGGTGAGCCTGGCCGGTAAGACGCTGAGCGGCCCTTCGGAACGTCGTGCCAGGCACGGGCTCTCACGGACCTTCCAGCACCCGCAACTGGCGCTCGAACTCAATGCCGTCGACAACATCATCCCGGGACTCTACGGACACCGGATCACCTCGCCGCTGCACTCGCTGTGGTGGGCGATCAAGGGGCCGTTCGAGAACTGGGACAAGGCCTCGGATCAGGCTTCAGCGCTGGCGCGGGAGTATTCGATCACCGACACCGAAAGCGCGTGTGGCGATCTGAGTCTGGGTGCTCAGCGGTTGGTCGAGGTTGCACGTGCGATGGCAACCGGACCGGAAGTGCTGCTCCTGGACGAACCGTTTGCCGGCGCGGATCACGACGGCATCGACGCCATCTCCGGCGCAGTCCGTTCCATTGCCGCACAGGGCAAGGGTGTTGTTCTCGTCGATCACAACGTCGACCTCATCGCAGAACTCGCGACAACGGTGGTTCTGCTGAACTTCGGCGGAGTCGCCTTCTACGGGCCGCCGCAGGAATGCCTGTCCAGCGACGCGATGCGTGAGGTCTATTTCGGCTCCGACGACGAAGAGGGTGTGAGCAATGCTCGAGGTCGATAAGGTCACTGTCCGTTACGGATCGGCGATCGCGGTGCGCGACGTCAGCTTTGTCGCGCCGCCCGGTCAGGTCACCGCCCTGGTCGGACCCAACGGTGCTGGCAAGACTTCGCTGATGGGCGCGATCTACGGTTCTGTGCCGGCGTCCGGCCGGATCACCGTCGACGGTCGCAGTGTCGAGAAGATGTCGGCGTTGCAGCGCGCACGCAGCGGTTTTGCGTATGTTCCGCAAGGGCGGCAGTTGTTCATGCGTATGTCGGTTCGCGAAAATCTCCGGGTAGGCGCCGACCTCCTGGGCCTCACAGCCGATGCGGTGGATTCAGCATTTGCACGCTTTCCGATTCTGAAAGAGCGCGCCGAAAGTTATGCCGGGGTACTCAGCGGTGGTGAGCAACAGATGCTGGTTCTGGGCCGGGCGCTGCTGGCAAAACCGTCGTTGCTGCTTCTCGACGAGATGATGACGGGTCTGGCGCCCAAGATCGTGGCTGAATTACGCACGCTTGTAGGACAACTGGCAGAGGAAGGGGTTACGGTAATCGTGTCCGAGCCGGCTTTGTCTGCATTGAAGGCGGTCGTGGACCGTGGGTACGTAATGCAACGCGGCGAGATTGTGCGCGAATGCGATTCCGCCGCTTCGCTCGACGCTGCATACAAACTATCGATGGGCGTGCACAGCGCCGAGGGGAGATGAACGACGATCATGCAGGAAGTCACAACGTTGGACGTGGCAATCGGCGAGTTTGCCCTCGATCCGGATCGATTTTCCGGCGTCAGTATCAGTGAAATAGTCCGGCACTGGTCGGAGACCATCCCGGACCGCACAGCGTTCATCACTCCGACGTCGCGAATTTCGTGGGCGCAGTACGACGCGGCCGCCGACGCCATCGCATCGGCACTCGAACTCTCCAGCGAGGGATACGGGCATGTAGCGGTGCTGCTTCCGGACACCATGGTGTTCCACGCCGCGCTGTGCGCCGCGTACCGCACCGGCCGGGTGGCCGTGGGAATCGGATCGCGATCCGGGCTCCGCGAGATCTCACATCTGATCGAACGTTCCGACGCCACAGTGCTGGTGACGGCTCGAACTCTGCGCGGGGTCGACACCACGGAGTTGATCTCACAACTGCGGCAGGCGCATCCCGCTCTGGACGTGGTATTTGCCGACGACACCGGAGCAGTGAGCTTCGAACGAGCTGCCGCGACGGGCGGTGTTGTTTCTCTTCCCGTGCCGGCGCGGGCATTCGCAGCGACAAGCCCGACCTTCTCGACTGCCGCCGTGTCCATGCTGAACTCGACCTCCGGCACGACCGGCCTCCCGAAGTTGGTGACCCAGACGGAAGATCGGTGGGTTGCATTCTCCGAGATCGGCGCAGAGGCAGCCGATGTCGGACCCGACGAAGTCTTCCTCGGCGCCGTTCCGGCTCCCTTCGGTTTCGGCCTCTGGACGTCGCACTTCCTGCCCGCACTGCTGGGTGCCCCCAACGTGGTCATGGAGCGTTTCGACGTCGCGGTGATGATCGATCTCATCGAGCGTGAGAGCGTCACGGTGTTGAACTGTGTGAGTACACAATTCAAGATGCTGTTGCGATCCGATGCCGCAGCCGACGCCAATCTCGATTCGTTGCGCGTCATGTTCACCGGGGGAGAAGCGGTTCCGTATTCGGAGGCCCTGGCATTCGAGGAGCGGACCGGAGCCGCCGTGCTGCAGTTCTACGGTTCCAACGAGACCGGGGCCGTCTCCGTCACTACTGTCGACGACGACTCCGATACCCGGCTGCGTACCTGCGGACACGTCATCGACCGGATGCAGGTTCGGGTATTCGACGACACGGCAACAGAAGTGGTCGGGGCTATGCGCCGCGGCCAACCGGCGGTCAACGGACCGTTGATGTGTCAGGGCTACTGGGGCGACGTCGAGGCCAACAACGAGTTGTACACCGGAGACGGCTGGATGCTGCTCGGCGACATCGTCGAAATCGACGAGGACGGTCGCGTTCGTGTGGTGGGCCGTAAGGCCGACATCATCATTCGGGGCGGCAAGAACATCTCCGCCGTCGAAGTCGAGGAATATGTCCGCGCGCACCCGCTGGTGGATTTGGTTGCCGCAGTGGGCGTCGACGACGCACTCTTCGGCGAAAAGGTGTGCGCCGTTGTCGTGACCACGGATAACGAGGTACTGTCCGCGGCGGAACTTACCGGGTGGATGCGTGAGCAGGGTGTCACGCGCGAATACATTCCGGAGTACGTGATGACGTTGGCGGAGTTGCCGATGGCAGCCGGCGGAAAGGTCGCCAAGGGAGCCGTCAAGGAACTCGTGCGCGAGAAACTCGCTGAGTCGGCCTGACAATCCGGCAACCTCGACGGTGTCGGGTTAGTCTGATTCGGACCTAGTGCCGAGCTGTCAGGACTCCGATGCCACATCGATTCAGGATATTGCGATGGACCGTACTGGCACTCACCGTCGGAGGTGCGGTCCTCGCGGGGATACGCAGCCCGAGGCCCGGCGCACTGGTTGTGCGCTGGGTCTTCGGCCGCGACGCCGCAAAGGTTACCGACACGCTGCGCAAACACGCGCCGGGAGGCGTCGACGCCATTCGCGATCAGCAGTATCGCGCGCGTGATTCCGATGCCCGACTGGACGTGTATTTTCCGGCCGGTACGCAGACCGCGCTCCCCACCGTGGTGTGGACACACGGTGGGGCGTGGATTTCCGGCAACAAGTCCAACAACGCTACGTACTTCGAATTGCTTGCCTCTCGCGGTTTCACCGTGGTGTCGCTGGATTACTCGATCGGACCAGAGCATCGGTATCCGACCGCGATCGGTCAGCTCAACGACGCGCACGCGTACATCCTCGAGAACGCCGAGAGATTGCACGTCGATCCGTCCAAGATATTTCTGGCCGGTGATTCGGCAGGTGCTCAGTTGTCGAGCCAATTGGCAGCGATCATCACCAATCCCGAGTACGCGAAACATGTTTGTGTGACGCCGGCCTTGCATCCGGATCAACTGCGCGGCGTTGTGCTGAACTGCGGAATCTACGACGTCGCGAACATGGTGGGCGGCCCCGGCATCGTCGGCTGGGGTGTCGACCGCTCGCTGTGGGCATATACCGGCGATCGCCGTTTTATCGATAGTGCTGCTGCAGAACAGATGTCGACGCTCCATCACGTCACTGCGGATTTCCCGCCCGTCTACATCAGTGGCGGCAATGCCGACCCACTGACAGATCGTCAGTCGAAACCGTTGGCCGACAAGCTGACTGGATTCGGCGTCAAGGTTGACACGTTGTTCTACCCGGATGATCACGAGCCGGCGCTCGGGCATGAATACCAGTTCAACCTCGACAATGCAGACGGTATGGCGGCCTTCGAGCGCACCGTCGACTTTCTCTCGTCGCGGGTCGACTGATCGTATTCCCTTGTTCTGCTTGAGAATATGACATTCCCGGCAATCAGGTCGTAGGTAATTGCCAGGCAATTCCCAGGAACCGCATCTCCGCTAGCCTTGTGCCTGATGTATGTTTTCCGACGCCCAGGAGTTGCTGTGCCCAAGTCGTCCCCACGTCGATTGCCCCGGTGGGCGCTCGGCCTGTTGAGCGCGGTGTTCGCCCTGATGATCGTCGGGGGATTGGCGACGTACTTCAGTCCGTGGCCCGGAACCCTGGCAATGCGGTGGATGGCGGAAGGGAGTGCAGATTCGGTTTCTGCGACGCTCTCCGAGTTGGCTCCGCCCGGCATCGAGACGCTTACCGACGTGAGCTACCGCGACGGCGATCCGGATGCCTTACTCGACGCCTACTTCCCGGGCTCGGCGTCAGCGGCTCTGCCCACACTGATCTGGACTCACGGCGGCAGTTGGGTCTACGGCGACAAGGAAGATTACTCGGGCTACTACAAGAGTCTGGCCGGCGAAGGGTTCACGGTCATTTCCCTGGACTACTCACTGGGCCCGGACGCGACGTATCCGACAGTGCTCCATCAACTGAACGACGCCTATCGGTACATCACCGACAATGCAGAGCCGTTGCACGTCGATCCGAACGCACTCTTCCTCGGCGGCGATTCTGCCGGCGGCCAGATCTCCAGCCAGATCGCTGCAATGATCACCGATCCGCACTACGCCGCCGAAGTCGGAGTCGCGCCCAGCCTTACGCCGCGTCAGGTCAGAGGCGTAGTCCTGGACTGCGGCGTCTACGACATGGACGAATTCCTCAACTCCGACGGCAGATTCGGTTGGACGGCAGATCGCGAATCCGTTTGGGCATACACGGGGACCAAGGACTTCGAGAACTCGCCGGCGATCAGGCAGATGTCGACGATCAACGCCGTCACGTCGGCCTTTCCGCCGACCTTCATCACGGGCGGCAACGCCGACGAACTGACCGCAGGCCAGTCGAAACCGTTTGCGGATAAACTCATTCGGCTGGGCGTCGACGTCGACGCCCTCTTCTACCCGGATGACTACCAACCGCCGCTCGAGCACGAGTACCAGTTCGATCTGGATACTCCCGACGGGCAGATCGCGTTCGACCGCACCGTGGCCTTCTTGCAGGAGTATTCGTAGTTCTTGATTGAACCGAGGGGACTGACCAAGGGTTACGGACCGACCAGAGCAAGGCGGGGGCTCACCCAGCTTGGCTGGTGGTGCCGTCATCTCTGCGCTACCGAGCCTTATCGCGGTTGATGTGGAGCCGAACACCCTATGGCGAACAGCAGTAACAAGTCCCACCCCATGCTCTCGAGCGTACCGATGAGATGGTGCGGAAATGCTTATGGTTAGCGAATTACATACGGCGAGATCGAGCTTCGATGCTCGCTGATGTCCAAAGCCTTGCCCAACGGAGGGAAAGCGCGCTGCGGGCAGTTCAAGCGTTCGCACACTCGGCAACCCGAGCCGATCGGTGTGCCGGGATTGGACTCGTCCAAGTCCAAACCGTCGCCGTAGACGAGTCGATGAGCATGGCGGATTTCGCAGCCAAGTCCGATGGCAAAGATTTTCTGTGGCTGGCCGTACCTCGCGGCCCGACGCTCGACTGTGCGCGCCACCCACAGGTACCGTCGGCCGTCGGGCATCTGGGCGATCTGCGGCATGATCTTGCCCGGGTAGGAGAAGGTCTCGTACACATTCCACAGCGGGCAGGTGCCGCCGCTGGTGGAGAAGTGAAAGCCGGTGGCGGACTGACGCTTCGACATGTTTCCCGCGCGATCGACGCGCACGAACATGAACGGGACACCGCGCAGTTTCGGTCTCTGCAATGTCGACAGCCGATGGCAGATCGTTTCGTAGCTGGCGGAGTAGAACGCCGACATGCGCTCGATGTCGTAGCGGAAATCCTCAGCGACGTCGTGAAACTGTCCGTACGGGAGGACAGTAGCCGCGGCGAAGTAGTTGGCCAGGCCGAGGCGAGCCAGCGACACCGACTCCTCGCTGGTGAAGTTGCCTTCCGCGACGAGAGAGTCGAGCAGGTCGTTGTGTTCGAGGTAGGCCAGTTCGGTGGCGAACTTGAATACCTGCTGACCGCCGGAGAGGTGCGACGAGATTTCGAGGACCCGGTTCTCGGGGTCGTACCGATGCAGGATGTTCTCGCCGAGGTCGATTCGGCGAACGATCTGCACGTCGTGGATCGTTTCCAGACGGCGAGCGATTTCGCCCGCGATGTCGCCGCGGTGGAAACGCAGGCGTGACGTCAGTTCTTCCGCGGCGGTATCGAGGTCGTGGATGTAGTTCTGCCGTTGATAGAAGTAGTCGCGCACTTCCTCGTGGGGCATCGTGATGGAACCACTGCCACTGCCGTCCGAAAAGCGATCCTCGGTGGCCGCAGCCAACTGCGCCGTGGTGTTGCGGAAGCGGCGGTGCATGTTGACCATCGCCTTTGCCAACCCCGGATGACTCGACACCATCTCGGCGATCTCATGCGCGTCCGCGTCGATACCCATCTCCTGGTCGAGAGCCACCTCGCGCATTTCGGCGATCAGACGGGTGTCGTCCTGCGACGAGAAGAAGGTGGTGTCGACACCGAACACCTCACTGATCCGCAGCAGGACGGGGACGGTCAGCGGGCGAACGTCATGTTCGATCTGGTTGAGGTAGCTCGCCGAAATTTCGAGCGTCTTTGCGAGCGACGCTTGGCTCAGCCCACGCTCGGTGCGTAGTTGGCGGAGCCGGACACCGACAAAGGTTTTCGACATTCAGCCAGGATACGAGGGGTTCTGCCGGTTCGCAATTTCGAGTTTGCAGACTTAGCGAAGTCCTGGTCAGGTTTGAAGGACCGTCATGTGCCGTATCCAGTGAGCACCGTCGCATTCGATTCCGGAGGTCTACGTTATGGGCGCTCCACCAGTCTTCCGTACGTCGGTCGCCTTGGCGGCGTCTGTGGCTGCTTTCTTCCTGTCACAATTCCCCGGCACCGCGGCGGCAGACCCGCCGACCTCGACCACGAATTTCCAGGTCCCGGTAACGTTCGTCTCGGCATGCAGCACGGTCGGTTTCAGATGCTGGGTGCCCTACCTGCTGGCAAGCGTGACGCCGTCGGCAACAACGGGCACACCCGGCGTGGTGACCTTTGCGGCAAACCCGTCGCCGACGATCTCGGTCACCACGCTCGACTGCATCGATGTGTCGGTGAACTGGCGCAACCTGACCACCGGCGCTGCGGGCGCCACGGTGCTCCGCGCTGTCCGGCCGGATTTCAGTCGACCTGTTGCACCGAACGAATGGTGCCGATACGAACCGACCACGGTAGTCACCGAAAGCGGCACAGTGACCGCGATCGCCGACGTGACTGCATCCGTCTACCCACCCGCGAGCGATCGCTGGCCTCAGATTCCGGTGAATGCGGGATTCGGAATCATCCAGGTTTCGTAGATCAAACTTTGTTCTCCGAACGCGGAGCACCCATTCCCGGATCGATCTGGAATGGCCCGCTCGCAGACGGAGCAAGCGGGAAGTCGAAGATCGCGGTCGGGAGATACACCGTCGAGCAGGAGTTCGGAATATCGACGACGCCGGAGAGTCGGCCTTCGATCGGTGCGGCGCCGAGAAGTAGATACGCCTGCTCCGGGGCGTAGCCGAACTTCGTGAGGTACTCGATCGCGTGCAGGCACGCGCGCTGGTAGGAGAGGTGGGAGTCCAGATACTTCTGCTCACCGTCCAGCGTCACGGATGTGCCCGAGAACGCCAGCCACTCGGAATACTGCGGGTCTGTGTTGCCCGGCATGAAGATCGCATTCTCGGACACCCCGTAGGTGTCCATGCCGCCTTTGATGATGTCGACGCGCAGATCGATGAAGCCGCCCATCTCGATGGCGCCGCAGAAAGTGATCTCACCGTCGCCCTGGGAGAAGTGCAGGTCTCCGACGGACAAGTTCGCGCCGTCGACAAATACGGGGTAGAAGATTCGGCTGCCCTTTGTCAGGTTCTTGATGTCCTGGTTGCCGCCGTTTTCACGCGGGGGAGCGGTGCGGGCAGCTTCGCCGGCAACTCGGATGTAGTCGTCGCCGGTGAGTGTTCCGAGCACGGCGTCCCGGGGCTCGGGCGGAAGTGCCAGTGGGGGAACGCGATTGGGATCAGTGGCAATCAGTGCGCCTTCGCGGGCGTTCCACTTCGAGAGTAGGGCTGCTGACGGCGCAGTGCCCATGAGTCCCGGGTGCACTATTCCGGTGAACGATACGTGTGGGATATGGCGCGACGTCGCGGTTTGCCCCGAGAAATCCCACACCGCTTTGTATGCGTCGGGGAACTGCTCGGTGAGGAATCCTCCGCCGTTGTTGCGCGGGAAGATGCCGGTGTACCCCCAGCCCTGGCCGGCCAACGGACCCGAATCTTCTTGGGGGATAGGGCCGATGTCGAGAATGTCGACGATCAAGAGGTCGCCGGGCTTTGCCCCTTCTACGGCGAAAGGACCGGAAAGCGTGTGCACGGTGGTGAGTGGCGCGTTGAGAATGTCGTCCGCGGAATCGTCGTTGTGAATGGCGCCGTCGAACCACTCGCGGCAGTGGACACGGAACGAGTCCCCCGGCTTCACTGTGACCGCGGCCGGAATGTCCGGGTGCCAGCGGTTATGGCCGACGATGGCCTGCTCGGTGAACTTCTTGGTGGAATCGAGGGGGAACAGCAACTCCGGCATGTGAACTCCTCATCATCGGGTGGGACTTTCAGGGGCGAGGTAGCTTGCGGTGCAACGGATTAGACGTAGTCGGGGGAGCGGAGCGGCGAGCGCCCGGTAGTGAACCGCTCACTACTGCCGGCTCATGGGCGGATCGCGCCGTGGCGTCCAGGAGTCCCATCGCGGCAGAGGATGCGTGGCTCAATCTCGGCGTCGACATCACGCGTCGGGAATCGCCGGAGCATTGAGGGCACACAATTGACGAGGGGACCTCGGCCATCGCAAACGACCGCTCGAGCGGTCCGCAGCCGGTGCAGCGAAACTCGTACAGGGGCATGGGCGTCACGCTAGTGGAGGTTGGCGTCGGCGGCAGCGGAACGACGAGCCTGTGTGCACACAAGATTGCGAAACCGCGCTGGAACCCGCGTATCGAGACGACTTGTGTGCAGAAAATCCCGCCCAGAACGGCGAATCCACGAAATCGGCGTGATTGCGGTCACTCCGAGCCCGAAAATGTTGCTGGAAGTGATGCTGAAGTTGCTCGTCGTCGGCGTGCTCGCATCGCCGCAGGAGGTTGTGTGCATTTCGTTCACAGCCTGCAGTTTCTTGCTACTGGCCAGTAGGAAACCTGCCCGATTGGTGAGGTTTGGACCCCCTTAGATCTTCGCAGGCTTAGCAAAGTGTGTTGAAAAGATAGCGAAGATTGGCAGTAGCAACAGGTAGACGGCACTTTTTCGATGTGCCATTCTCGATGAGTACACAAAAAGGGCCTGGCAAGGATGTGAAGCAGTACGGATGTACCGCTCACGTACTGCTCACAACGGGCCGGACCAGTAGATCAAAGAGATGGAGTCTTGATGTCGACCACCGGCACCCCGAAGACCGCAGCAGAGCTTCAGCAGGATTGGGACACCAACCCTCGCTGGAAGGGCGTAACTCGTAACTACACGGCCGATCAGGTCGTCAAGCTCCAGGGCACCGTCGTCGAGGAGCAGACCCTCGCTCGTCGCGGATCCGAGATCCTCTGGGATCTCGTGAACAACGAGGACTACATCAACTCCCTCGGTGCACTTACCGGCAACATGGCTGTGCAGCAGGTTCGCGCCGGCCTCAAGGCCATCTACCTCTCCGGCTGGCAGGTTGCCGGCGACGCTAACCTCTCGGGCCACACCTACCCGGACCAGAGCCTCTACCCGGCCAACTCGGTGCCGACCGTCGTTCGTCGCATCAACAACGCACTGCTGCGCGCCGACGAGATCGCCAAGACCGAGGGTGACACCTCCGTCAGCAACTGGCTCGCTCCGATCGTTGCCGACGCCGAAGCCGGCTTCGGTGGCGCTCTCAACGCATACGAGCTGCAGAAGGCCATGATCGGCGCCGGCGCTGCCGGTGTCCACTGGGAGGATCAGCTCGCTTCGGAGAAGAAGTGCGGCCACCTCGGCGGCAAGGTGCTCATCCCCACGCAGCAGCACATCCGCACCCTGACCTCGGCTCGTCTGGCTTCCGATGTCGCGGACGTTCCGTCCGTCATCATCGCCCGCACCGACGCCGAGGCTGCAACCCTCATCACCTCCGACGTGGACGAGCGTGACCGCCCGTTCCTCGACGGAACCCGCACGGCCGAAGGCTTCTACGGCGTCAAGAACGGCATCGAGCCCTGCATCGCTCGCGCCAAGGCTTACGCACCGTACGCAGACCTCATCTGGATGGAGACCGGCGTGCCGGACCTCGAGGTTGCAAAGAAGTTCGCCGAGTCCGTTCGCAGCGAATTCCCGGACCAGCTCCTGGCCTACAACTGCTCCCCGTCCTTCAACTGGAAGGCGCACCTGGACGACGCGACCATCGCGAAGTTCCAGAAGGAGCTCGGCGCAATGGGCTTCAAGTTCCAGTTCATCACGCTCGCTGGCTTCCACTCGCTCAACTACGGCATGTTCGACCTGGCCTACGGCTACGCCCGCGAAGGCATGACGGCATTCGTCGACCTGCAGGAGCGCGAGTTCAAGGCTGCCGAAGAGCGCGGCTTCACCGCCATCAAGCACCAGCGTGAGGTTGGCGCCGGCTACTTCGACACCATCGCCACCACCGTTGACCCCAACACCTCGACGGCAGCTCTCAAGGGCTCCACCGAAGAGGGACAGTTCCACTAAGAACTGACATCGGGTGGGGGAGAGGCTCGGCTTCGGGTCTCTCCCCTGCTTTTTATCACGACCTTTCGTCTTCAAGGCAGTTCCGATTGCGTCGGCCACCAGTGTCGACGCGGTTCGAAGTGCTTCTTATGCAACACCTCCACCAGACACACTCCACGAGACAAACAAGGAGCTGACGTGACCAGCGAAAAAATTCAGCGCGTCGGCGTTATCGGCGCCGGAATCATGGGTGCCGGAATCGCCGAGGTGTGCGCCCGCGCACATGTCGATGTTCTGGTCTTCGAGCAGACTCGCGAGCTTGCTGCAGCCGGGCGTTCACGCATCCTGCGTTCGCTCGACCGCGGCGTGAGCAGCGGAAAGATCACAGAACGTGAGCGTGAGCAGGCCGCATGGCGTCTGCGTTTCACCTCCGATCTGGGAGATTTCGCGGACCGCCAGCTCGTCGTGGAGGCCGTCGTCGAAGACGAGAAGATCAAGAGCGAAATCTTCGCCGAGCTCGACGCGGTCGTGACGGACCCGGATGCGGTTCTCGCGTCCAACACGTCGTCGATCCCGATCATGAAGCTCGGCATCTCGACCAAGCGTCCCGAGCGCGTCATCGGTATGCACTTCTTCAACCCGGTTCCGGTTCTGCCGCTCGTCGAATTGGTGACGACGCTCAAGACCAGCTCCACCGTGAGCCAGCGCGCCGAGGCTTTTGCCAGTGACATTCTCGGCAAGCAGGTTGTCCGCAGCGCCGACCGCTCCGGCTTTGTCGTCAACGCACTCCTGGTGCCGTACCTGCTCTCCGCCATCCGCATGGTCGAGTCCGGCTTCGCTACGAAGGAAGACATCGACAAGGCAACGGTTCTCGGCCTCGCGCACCCCATGGGTCCGCTGGCCCTGACGGATCTGGTCGGACTCGACACCGTCAAGTCCATCGCCGACTCCATGTACGAAGAGTTCAAGGAGCCGCTGTACTCCGCTCCGCCGCTGCTCCTCCGTATGGTCGAGGCAGGTCTGACGGGCAAGAAGTCCGGCGCAGGGTTCTACGAGTACACCGACAACGGTCGTTCCGCCAAGCAGGCAAGCTAAGGCCAATGGCCCTGTGCGCCTTTGTTGGTAGTTCCGGCTACCACGAAGGCGCACAGGGCGCTTGCGCCCCTCGGTTAGAAAGGTCGACCGCATGTCCAGCAGCACTGCAGCATTCGGCTCCAGCGTCCTGGGGTACCCGCGCATCGGGCCGCGGCGGGAGCTCAAGCGTGCCCTCGAGTCCTACTGGCACGGCAATTCCGACAAGGATGCACTTCTCGCGGTCGCCAAGGAACTTCAGGAATCGACCTGGAGTGAATTGGCTGCAACGGGATTGAGCCAGGTTCCCGGCAACACCTTCTCGTTCTACGATCACGTTCTCGACAACGCCTTGCTGTTCGGCGCCGTCCCCGAGCGCTTCAAGCCGCTCGAAAGCGCTTTGGACCCACTCGATTTCTACTTCACGATGGCGCGTGGACGTCCCGACTTCCCGCCCCTCGAGTTGGTCAGGTTCTTCGGCACCAACTACTACTACCGTCAGCCCGAGATCGACGCCGCGACGGAGTTCTCACTCAACTCGGAGGCACTGCTCGACGAATTCGAGCGTGCCAAGGAACGAGGCATCGAACTGCGTCCCGTGATCATGGGACCGGTGTCGTTGCTTCTGCTCTCCAAGGTGGGGCCGGCAACCGAAGCGGTTGACTCCGAGTTCACACCGCTCGACCGACTCGACGATCTACTTCCCGTGTACGAGAAGCTGTTCGAGCAGTTGGCCAAGGCCGGCGCGACGTGCGTCCAGCTGGACGAGCCTTCGGTGACGGAGGATCGCTCGGCCGAAGAACTCGATGCACTCAAGCGGGCGTACGAGAAGCTGTCGACGGCACCGCTGCGTCCGCGTCTGCTGGTCACGGGACCGTACGGCAAATTCGGCGAGGCTCTTAACATTCTGGCTGCCACCAAGATCGAGGCATTCGGACTGGACCTCGTGCACGGTCGAATCACGGCCGAAGAGCTGGCCGCGGTTCCCCACATCAAGCGCAAGCGCATCTACGCCGGTGTGGTCGACGGACGAAACGTCTGGCGAGTCGATCGTTTCAACACCTTGACGTACCTCAACGAGCTCAAGGACGTTGTCCCGGATCTTGTTGTCTCCACGTCGTCTTCGCTGCTGCACGTGCCGTACGACGTGCTCTCCGAGTACGACATCCCGGGAGACGTCGCTGATCGTCTGGCCTTTGCCAAGCAGAAGGTCGGCGAGGTCGTCACACTCGCGAAGGCGCTCACCGAAGGTCCGTCGGACAAGTGGCGTAAGCGTCCGACGAAGGTGCACTTCAAGCTCAAGCACGCGGTGCGAGCCCGGGTCAACGCCATCAAGCCCGAAGATCGTATTCGAGCGCCGTACGAAGAGCGTCGCAAGGTGCAGCAGGAACGGTTGAACCTGCCGTTGGTGCCGGCTCAGACATTGGGCTCGTTCCCGCAGACCAACGAAATCCGCCAGGCGCGTTACGAACTCGGTGAAGGCCGGTTGGCGTGGGACGACTACTACAAGCGCATCCAGGAAGAGATCGAACGCACCATCCGCCTGCAGGAGGACATCGGACTCGATGTTCTCGTGCACGGTGAGCACGAGCGCAACGACATGATCCAGTACTTCGCCGAACTGCTCGAAGGGTATGCCTTCACGCACAACGGTTGGGTTCAGGCATACGGATCCCGTTGTACGCGTCCGCCGATTCTCTACGGGGACATCGCACGTCCGAAGCCGATGACGGTCGAGTGGATTGCGTACGCGCAGTCACTGACCGACAAGCCGGTGAAGGGCATGCTCACCGGACCTGTCACCATGATCGCCCGTTCTTTCGTCCGTCAGGATCAGCCGCTCTACGAAACGGCAGAGCAACTGGCCCTTGTCATTCGGGACGAAATTGCAGATCTCGAAGCGGCCGGCATCGCCATCATCCAGGTGGACGAACCGGCAATTCGTGAACTGCTGCCGCTACGTGAGGACGGCCGGGAGGCCTACCTGGAGTGGGCCGTCGACGCGTTCCGTCTGGCAACAGGTGGAGCGAAGCCGGAAACACAGATCCACACACATCTGACGTACTCCGCTCGGTCGTCGGTGGTCGACGCCATCGAACGGTTGGACGCCGATGTGACGGCTATCGTCGCGACCCGCTCCATCACGTGGGTGCTCGATGCACTGAAGGAAGGCGCGCTCACGCACGGCGTCGGCCCCGGTGTGTACGAGTCCCGTTCGGCGAGGATCCCGGATATCGACGAACTCGACGAATTGCTCACGGAGGCAAGCGAATCGATTTCTCTCGATCGCTTGTGGGCGAACCCGGACGGCGGGCTCAAGACTCGCCATCCGTGGCAGCTCGAGCCGTCACTGCGCAACTTGGTTGCCGCGGCGAGACGACTGCGTCGCCGGGCCGAGAACGCTCAGGATACCGGTAGCTAGACAAATCGGCACAGAAGGGACCTGCAATTTGCAGGTCCCTTCTTGCGCGAGTAGGCATGTACTCATGGTTACTGCTGCTGCTTATGCCGCGACGTCCGCTGACGGCCCCCTCGAGAAGACCACCATCGAACGACGCGAGCTCGGTCCACTCGACATTCTCATCGACATCAAGTTTTCCGGAATCTGCCACTCCGACATCCACACCGCCCGAAACGAGTGGGGCGGAGCCAAATACCCGATCGTTCCCGGACACGAAATCGCCGGCGTAGTCGCCGCGGTGGGTTCCGATGTCACCAAGCACAAGGTCGGCGACCGCGTCGGCGTCGGCTGCTTCGTCGACTCGTGCGGTGAGTGCGACGCCTGCGTCGCCGGTGAGGAGCAGTACTGCCGCAAGGGTGTGACCGGTACGTACAACGCCACCGGCCGTGACGGCGAGCGCACTCAGGGTGGGTACTCGACGCACATCGTCGTCACTGAACACTTCGTTCTGTCGATTCCCGACGGCATCGAACTCGACGTCGCGGCGCCACTTCTGTGCGCAGGCATCACGTTGTACTCGCCGCTGCGGCATTGGAAAACCGGACCGGGCACGAAGGTTGCGATCATCGGCTTCGGTGGTCTCGGTCACGTCGGTGTGAAGATCGCCAAAGCGATGGGCGCCGAGGTCACCGTCCTGAGTCAATCACTGAGCAAGCAGGACGACGGTCTGCGTTTCGGTGCGGATCACTACTACGCCACCAAGGATCCCGGCACGTTCAAGGCATTGCGTGGACAGTTCGACCTGATCCTCAACACCGTGTCGGTCAATCTCGACATCGATGCGCACATGTCTTTGCTTGCGCTCAACGGAACATTGGTCGAATTGGGATTGCCCGAGAAGCCGATCGAGGTGCGCGCGTTCTCCCTCGCCGCAAACCGTCGTAGCTTGGCCGGCAGCATGGTTGGCGGCATTCCGCAGACGCAGGAGATGCTGAACTTCTGCGCCGAACACGGCATCGGGGCCGAGATCGAACTCATCCCCGCCAGTGAGATCAACGCCGCTTACGACCGCGTGGTCGCAAGCAACGTTCGCTACCGATTTGTCATCGACACGGCCACCATCTGAACGCTGCTCGTCAGTCGAGTTGCTCGCGAAGGCTGCTGAGGGTTTTCGCGAGCAACCTCGACACGTGCATCTGCGATACTCCGACCTTTTCGGCGATCTGTGTCTGCGTGAGATTGCCGAAGAACCGCAGCATCAACACGGTCCTCTCGCGGTCCGGCAGCTTCTCGAGCAGTGGACGCAGTGCCTCGTGATTTTCGACATTCTCGAGGGCTGCGTCGTAGTCACCCAGTGTCTCCACCAGAGGAAGGTCGTCGGTGTGATTGGACGCCGCGCCGTCGACCGACACAGTCTGATAGGCATTTCCGGCAATGAGCGCTTGGGCGACTTCTTCGCGTTCGACGCCCAGCGTCGCCGCAAGTTCGTCGACGGTCGGAGCATGCCCCAACTGCTGTGACAGTTCGCTGATCGCCTGGCCGAGTTGAAAGTGCAGTTCCTTCATGCGGCGCGGAACGCGGACTGCCCAACCGGTGTCTCGGAAGTGTCGACGTACTTCGCCCATAACCGTGGGGACGGCAAACGATACGAAGTCCGATCCACGACTGACGTCGAACCGGTCGACAGCGTTGACCAGGCCGAGCCGTGCGACCTGAACAAGATCGTCGTGTGCTTCGCCGCGGCCGTCGAACCGCCGGGCGATGTGCTCGGCCAAAGGCAGGCAGCGTGTGATGAGTGCCGCTCGCACTCGTTCGTACTCGGTTCCCGACCGATCGAGGGTGCTCAGCTTCTCGAAAACCGCTATGACGTCTCGATACTCGTCTGTAGACCGACGACGCGGCCGCGGTGGGCCATGCTCGGACGATGTCCCATGAGCGGACGATGTCACTGGCGCCTGCCGTCAGCTTTGGTGAACTTCATAGTCGTGATGTACCCGGCACCATTCGGATCTTCTTCTTGATCGAGGGAAATCGAGTCGGTGAGAGCCGTCAGGACGTGCCAACCGAAGGAGCGCTGGTCGGCGCCGTCGGACGCAGCTGTCGTGGTCGAGACCGAAATATGTAGCTGGGACGCCGCACAGACAAATCGGCACACCAGCACTGAATCGGGGAGAGCTCGCACGATGAGATGCGTACAGATCTCATCCATGGCCAGCCTGATGTCGGCAATGGCGTCGAGGTCGAAGTTCTCTTGAATTGCGACGGTCGCAGCGAGCGCCCGCAATATCGACAACTGGTCAAGGGTTGCCCGGATTCTCAACTCGACTACTGGTTGAGTGCGATCCTGATCGGGTTCGATTGCGCTGAGATGTTGCATGAGTTCTCCGGATCGTCGTACCAGGTGCCGGCCCCGGACGCTGGTGCGGTGAACCATACCGACCGATACGATCACAGACACCCCTATACAGAAAATATCTACGCCGGTGCGCAGACGCTTCAGGGGGATTACCACTTTTCGGTGCAGTTGAAACCAAAGGTTTGTGGCAATTCAAACCACAGGCTTGTAGCGGTCCGACCAGGGGTTGTCGCAGTTCACGCCACCGCGGTCCAAAATCTCGACCACCAGTTTGTGCTCCGCGACCGAACCGAACGCTCGAACTGCGGTTGTGACCGCCGTCATCTCGGGGTACTGTTCCAACCGAGGTTGAGCACACAGCCGATGAGGGATAATCCATTAACAATGGGCCCGATATCGCGTGCGCCCCTGATGGATGTCCCCCGTTTCTTTGCACAGTGTATGCCGTTGCGGGATGGGAGAACCATGACTGTTGTTCCAAAATCATCTGTTCCAGGATCACCTGTTTCTGGGAAGCCGAAACCAGGCTTCTCTTATGCAGGTAGAGGTTCGCTCGACTACGGTCCGCCGCCATCGGCGACGTCCACCGCCTCATTTCGGGCGCACAAGGTCAGTGCCAGTACGGTCGTGGTATCGGTTCGCGGTGAAATCGACTTGTTGAGCGTCAACGCATTCCGCGATTATCTGTCCACCCAGGTTGCGCCGGATCGGACCCTGGTTGTCGACATGTCGGATCTCGAATTCATGGGTATGTGCGGGTTGTCATCGTTGTCGATCCTCTCCACGCTCACCCGCGATGCCGGCGGTGCTCTTGCCTTGATCTGTGGTCGACCGGTTCAGCGTCTCCTCAAAGCTGCCGGCCAGGAATCCATGTTCGACTGCTACACCTCGTTGGAGCACGCAGTCGGTCTGGGCGAAACCAAACGTTTCCTTGCCTGAAAGGCGCCGAGCCACACAGCATTCAAGGTCACACAGCATTCAAGTTATTCACAGTAAGGAGTTTCAGGTCGCTCACCGAGCTACTTCGCTTCGGTGAGCGACTCTGTGCGCGCGAACGCGGGGAGGCGCGGTGACGCAGCGACCATAGGTCCGCACTACTTCACCCGCGACGTGTTCCCACGAATACGATTCGCACATCCGGGCCCGGCCCGCGCGGGAGAACAGAGCGCCTTCCTCGGCGTTGTCGAGCAAATGCCGCACAACCCTCGCGGTCTGCTTGGGATTGTCGACTGGAACGCGGTGTCCGGTCAGTCCGTCGACCACGGTGTCGCGCAGTCCGCCGACCGGGGTTGCGACAACGGGAACTCCACAGGCCATAGCCTCGAGTGCGACTATGCCGAATGGTTCGTAGCGGGCCGTGCAGAGAAGTGCATCGGCCGACCGCATCAACTTCGGTAGCGCATGATGCGGGACGCGGCCGAGAAGTTTCACCCGATCCTCGACGCCTAGTCGTTCAGCGAGTTTCTGCAATTGCGTAGCGACCTCGTCGGTCGGCAGACCTGACGACGGCGGCCCACCCGCCACTATCAATTCCGTATCGGGCAGCGACGCCAGAGCCGCAACCGCGACGTCGAATCCCTTCTGTTCTACCAACCTTCCGACGCACAACAATCGGTGCGGTGCATTTCGTTTTGCCCGCGGCCCCTCCGGGGTGAAGTGGTCGACGTCGACGCCGGACGGAACCATGGTCGTCCGCGAGCGAGGCGAGCCGAGCCGGACTAGATCGAATACCTCGTCGGAACTCGTCGCGATGACATGCGTCGCACCTTTGGCGACCAACTGCTCCAGATGGGAACGCTCCGAGGGGTTTTCGTCGGACAAGCCGAGATGGCGCCGCTCCGTGATACCGAGCGAATGGAATGTTTGCAAAACCGGAATGCCGAGGATCCGCGTTGCCAATTCCGTGGCGATACCCGACATCCAAAAATGAGCGTGCACTACGTCGGGCCGGTCCAGAGTCCACAAATTGCGTAGTTCACCACCGAATTCGCCGAGATGCTGCAGGAGTTCCTTGTCGCTCAGCGCATGCGGCGGACCGGCTTCGGCATACACGACGGTGTAACCGCCACGCGCGCGAACACGGTCGGGACCGTGTGCACTCTGCCGCCGCGTGTACACCGTTACGTCATGGCCCGCGCGAACGAGCGCCGATGACAGTTCGTCGACGTGCAGATGCTGGCGTCCGGCAACGGAATTGCCCACTTGAGCCAGTGGGTCCGCGTTGACCGACACCATGGAGATATTGAGCATTCGTCCGGGTGCGATGGCGGGCGAATAAGTCATCTGGGCACCTCTCGGTTGACTGTTTCGTCTTCGGATACCCGCAGTCCGTGATCTGAACCGGCATCGCTTCGCCCCGGGGATCTGAAGCGGGTTTCGCTGCGCCCCGGGATGGGCACATTTCAAGCACGCAAGGTGAGGAGTGGATCGATGACCGAACAGGTACTTGTCGACGCGAATGTGGGGCTCGGATTCCAGCGGTACATCCAGTCGGTGGCCGAGGGCGTCGGCGCAGGAATCGAGCAATGGTGCTGCCGGGGCGAGCATCCGATGGAGGCGTACATCGCCCTCGATCGAGAGGTGCCACGCTTCCCCGGTCGGGAAGTTGCGTTGCTGTGGGAGGAAACGTGTGGTTGGGCGTTGGCAGTGGAAACCCGATCGGGTGAGGATCTGATCGTTCTCGGATATCTAGGGGACGACGCAGTTCCGGCTCCGGACGCGGTCGCAGCATTCGGAGCGAGCGTCGGTACCCCTGACGCCCGGATGCGCCGACGCGCGTCCTGGACCAACGATCGTCCGCTGGCGGATTCCGATCGAACTGCCCGCCTGCTTCGTCAGTACGGTCACGACGCGCGCTGAACTTCAGATCCGCTAATTCACCACGTTCAGCGCCGGATCGAGGACCGGCGCTGACGCAGTCTCCGTGTCGAAATCGTCCATCAGCCGGAACACGATGTGCCCGCCGATTGCGCCGCCGATACCGATAGCGCTCAACCCGACCAGTGAGAGCAACCGCGCAAGTAGCGGCGGCGGGGAATCCTTGCTGCGCAAGAAGTACGACACCAGGAAGGCATCGATGCCTACCGCGTTGCTCGCGGCGTGAACCAGCCCGACGCGGCGCGCGACCGTGTTGCGTTCAGACCAATCGAGCCAGCCAGTGATAAGTGCCGGCGGCGTTGTGACGAGTCCGAGCAGGATCAGGTTGCGCACTGTTTTCGGCTCCCGCGCAACATAATCGAACACGACGGCCGACGTCCACGCGCCGATGGGGACGGCCACCAACGCAGGATGTAGCGGGTGCTCGACTGGTGATCCGCGAAGGATGGACGCGACTTTGCGTGTGGCCGGGGAGTATGAGGCCGCGTCGAGGATTCTTCGCTGAAGACCTGTGGACGGACCGTCCAGTTGGTCGGCGGATTCGATTCTGCGGAAAAGGTTTCCGATATTCATGTAATTCGGCTACCCCAGGTTCAGCCGGAGAAACCCGCTTGTCGCGCATAGGTCTGCGGCGTACGGTCGAATCGAAAGAGATCCGACCCGAGGAGCCATCATGAAGCTCAATCTCTTTGCGGCCTGGGCGTCGTACTTCCTGGTTCTTGTCACTGTCGTCTGTCTGGGCGGATTCCTGGTCGCCGCCGGATCAGGTAATGGCGGCTGGGCGCTGATTTCCGGGTTGGCGGCAGCCGTGTCCATCGGCCTCATGATCGCGTTGTACACCGGAACCGTTCGCCACGATCACAAGGTGCATCGGGAAACACCCCATCTGTTCTGAGCCGGTATCAGGACTCGGCGAGGCGGGCCTTCTCGATCTCGACGTCGAAATCGGCTGGTGGCCATGACAGGTCGAGGTTTGCGAATGCGTCGATCAACAGCTCGGTGACGGCGATGCGGCTGTACCACTTGCGATCACACGGCACCACGTACCACGGCGCGTGCTCGGTGGACGTCTTGTCGAGCATCGCCTGATAGGCCTCTTGATAGGCGGGCCACAGTTTCCGTTCGGTCACGTCGCCCGGGTTGTACTTCCAGTACTTCTCCGGCCGGTCGAGTCGCTCCTGGAGACGCTTCTTCTGCTCGTCCAGCGACACGAACATCGCGACCTTGACGATGGTGGTGCCGGCGTCGACGAGTTCTTTCTCGAACTGATTGATCTCGTCGTAGCGCGCTCCCCACACATCCGGCGGCACAAGATCGTGGACTCGCACCACCAGGACGTCCTCGTAGTGGGAGCGGTCGAACACTCCGAGATAGCCGCCGCGGGGGAGTTGCTTCTTGATCCGCCACAGGTAGTGGTGCTGCTTTTCCTCGTCCGTCGGAACCCCGAACGACGCGTGATCGACGCCCTGCGGATCGACGTGTCCCACGACGTGGCGCACCATTCCACCCTTGCCCGAGGTGTCCATTCCTTGTAGGACGAGGAGGACAGATCGCGAGTCACCCGAGCGACCGTTGGCGTACAACAATTCCTGCAAGCCCGACAGCACGGCGCCGCGTTCTTCGAGGAGACGCTCGCCGTCAGCTTTCTTCCCCGTGAATCCCGGAGTGCTGTTGCGGTCGAGACCTTCGAGATCGAAGCCAGGCTCTGATCGGAGGATGGTCACGGCCGGTGTTTCCCACAGCGAGTCGTCTGTCATACCCGGAGACTGTGCCACAGCGGAGGTGGCGTGCGTGGGAACTTCAGGCTCAGTCGTTCTCGGGAGCGATCAGCGGATGCGGCATGGATTTGAACTTGGCCGGTGAACCCTTGACGGCGGCGATACCGGTGATGCCGCCCCACGTCATCATCGTCAGGTAGTCGATCAACGATTCGGCGGACATCGACTTGTTGGAGATCCACCAGTGCGTCGCCAACTGGATGCCGCCGACGATTCCATACGCCCACGGCAGCGACCCGCCGGAATCCATTTCCATCTCGCGCAGGCGATTGCCCAGCACCGTTGACAGGAGTTCGGCGATCATGCGCTCCGACTCGGCCACGACGTCACGACTCGCACCGGCTCCGTTTGCCATGACGTAGAGGTAGATCGCCGGGTCGGACGCAACAGTCTCGACGTACGCGGTGATCGTGGCGTGTGTCAGCTCGAAATCGTCGAGTTCGTCGCTGATGGCCTGATAGATGCGCGGCGCGAGAATTGTCTCGACATACCGCATCATCGTGGCCGTCGTCAGGTCGCTCTTGTCGGTGAAGTAGCGGTAGAGAACAGTCTTGGAGACACCGATTTCGGACGCGATCTCATCCATACCGATTTCACGGCCACGCGCACGGATCGCTGCGATGGTGCCGTCGACAAGCTCTTCGCGTCGGGCGATCTTGTGCTCGCGCCAGCGCCGTTTGCGTCCGTCGGACTTCTCGGGCTTCGTGTCAGCGACAACTGGGCCGTCTACCTGCTCGTTGTCCTGCACAGCGTTCTTAGCCACGGGGTATCTCATATCTGTGGTGCGATCCACGTCCGAGCGGTCTCATTCCGTTTCAGCTTAGTGTCCGGGCAATTACGGTGGGCACGCACCTGCAGCTTCGACGCACCCGAGGCGAGCTTTCGGCACAATGGCAAGGGTGCAGCAATTGAGCGTTAACGCTTTCGGCTCGGCTTTCGGCGACGATGCCAAGCGTCGGGACCTCCGCAAGATGAAGTTCTTCGCGACTGGTCTCCTCGGTTTCGCGACGGTCGTCTATCTGTTCTGTCGATGGCAGGAATCCCGCGGCGCGGGCGAGTGGGTCGGGTACGTGAGGGCAGCGTCCGAGGCGGGCATGGTCGGCGCGTTGGCTGACTGGTTTGCCGTCACGGCACTGTTTCGGCATCCGATGGGGATACCGATTCCACACACCGCGATCATCAAACGCAAGAAAGACCAGCTCGGGGCGAGCTTGAGTTCGTTTGTCGGTCAGAACTTCCTGGCCCCCGACGTCGTGTCCGCGAAGGTGAAGCAAGCGCAGATCCCGCTGCGACTCGGTACATGGATGGCCGAGCGGGACAATGCTGCGCGTGTTGCCGCGGAGACGTCGACGATCCTGCGCGGCCTGGTCGAGGTGCTGCGCGACGAGGACATCGCGCAGGTCATCGACCACACGATCGTCAAACGTCTGGCGGAGCCGATGTGGGGCCCGCCGATCGGCCGGGTGCTCGGTGAGCTTCTGAAGGAAAACAAGCAACTGCCGATCATCGAACTGCTGGCCGAACGCGCCCATCAGTGGGCGCTCGGAAGTCAGGAGACCATCGACCGCGTGATCGTCCGTGATTCGCCGGCGTGGTCTCCGAAATTCGTCGACGCGATGCTCGGCGAGAAGATCTACAAGGAACTGGTCGAGTTCACGTGGAAAGTGCGGGCAAATCCCGAGCACGAGGTGCGGCTTGCGGCCAATCGCTTCCTGATCGACTTTGCGGACGATCTGCAGAACGATCCGGAGACGATCAAGAAGGCCGAAGGAATCAAGGCCGAGATCATGGGGCGCGAGGAAGTTACCGGACTCGCATCGGCGACGTGGAAGGTCGCGAAGCGGCTGATCATGGAATCGGTCGACGATCCCAACAGCACCCTGCGGACCAAGGTTGCCGAGAACGTCGTCGGATTGGGCATCCGCCTGCGCGACGACGAGTCGATGCGAGGCAAGGTCGACGGGTGGTTGGCGGCGGGTACGACGTACATCGCGGAGAACTACACCGACGAGATCACCGGCGTCATCAGTGACACCGTCGAGCGCTGGGACGCCGAAGAAGCCAGTCGGAAAATCGAGCTCCAGGTCGGTCGCGATCTCCAGTTCATCCGCATCAACGGCACGGTGGTCGGTGCGATAGCGGGTCTGTTCATCTACACGGTGTCGACGCTGATTTTCGGCTAGCAGTGGCTCATCGAATGTGACGTGCGCCCTACTGCTAGCAGTAGTGCTTGCAATAGTTAGCACCCTCTCTTACTCTGGGAAATGTCCACAGGAAAGGGAAGGCGCAATGTCTGCGAAGTCGACGGACTCCGATGAAGGAGAACGTGAATCATCCGGTGCCGCAGCCGGAGCCAGTGACTTGGCAGCGCGCGTCGTCAGCTCTGCGGCACATGACATCGGGGGATTCATTCGTGCGCAGCGCGAAGCCGCACAAGTCTCGATGCGCCAACTTGCGCAGCTCGCCGGTGTAAGCAATCCGTACCTCAGCCAGATCGAACGAGGGCTACGGAAACCGTCCGCCGACGTGCTCGCGCAAATAGCAAAAGGGCTCCGAGTGTCTTCGGAAGTCCTCTACGTCCAGGCCGGATATCTCGAACAACGGCCTCACAGTCCGATCCGTGACGCCGTACTCGCAGATACCTCCATCAGCGAGCGACAGAAACAAGTGCTGCTCGAGATCTACGACTCGTTCCGTCGGGAGAACGATTCGACGCGGCCCGCTGCAGTAGCCCAGAGCGCAGCCCCCACCACACATCCGGACTCAGACCTCCCAGAAGGAGAACACCATGACCGATAAGACCGCTATCGACAACGTCAAGACCTCGATCTACGCCGCAGTCGGAGCCGGCGACCTCGTCGTCCAGGCCGTTGCCGACGTTGTTGCCCAGGTTCGCGAGCGCGCCGAGACCAGCCAGGACGAGGTCACCGGCCGCGTCGACGGTGCACGCGAAAAGTTCGCCGCAGTGCAGGGCGACGTCGTGGAAAGCGTTGAGGCTCTTCGTGAGCGTCTCGCCGGCCTGCCGTCCGAGCTGCCGGAGGAGCTTGCCGAGCTGCGCGAGAAGTTCGCACCCGAGGAGCTCCGCAAGGTTGCCGAGGCCTACCTCAAGGTTGCAGGCGATCTGTACAACTCGCTGGCAGAGCGCGGCGAAGATGCAGTTGAGCGCATCCGCAAGCAGCCGGCCGTCGAAGAGGGCATCGCCGCTGCGGAGTCCGCTCTCGGTGACGCCGTCGAGCTGACCGAAGACGCACTCGGAACTGTTGCCCGTCAGACCCGCGCCGTTGGCGAGCAGGCTGCCAAGCTGGCCGGCCGCGCTGCCGGACGCATCTCCGATACCGCTGAAGAGGTTGGCGAGAAGATCGCCGACGCCGGTGAGAAGATCGCCGATGTGGGTGACGAAGCTGCGCTCAAGGTCCTCGACCTCGGCGATCAGGCCGACGAGGCTTCCAAAGAAGCTGCAGCTCGCGTGACCGCTGCCGCATCCGATGTCCAGGAGCGCGCAACCGCTGCCAAGAAGGCTGAACCCGCGAAGGCTGCTCCGGCCAAGGCCGCACCGGCGAAGGCTGCACCGGCGAAGGCCGCTCCCGCCAAGGCTGCTGCACCGACCAAGGCTGCACCGACCAAGAAGGCTTGATCGGCTGGATCGAACAGTAAGAAGGCTCCTGCGCTCTCGGGTGTGGGAGCCTTCTGTTCGTGATGTCGGCCTACGGAAACTAGGATGTAAGACGTGGTAGCTGTGGATGGCATTATCGGCCTGATTTTTCTCGCACTGAAGTTGCTTGCCTTGGCAGGCGCTGTCTTCGCGATCGTGCATGCCGTGCGGCAGCGCCCTGACGCGTTCACCGCAGTCAACAAGCTGACCAAGCCGATCTGGCTCGGCATCCTTGTCGTGGCGGCCTTGGTGTTGTTGGTGACGTCTCCGGTGGGAATGCTGGGCATCATCGCGGTAGTCGCAATCTGCGTCTACCTCGTTGACGTGCGGCCTCGCGTGGACGACATTCAGCGCGGTCCTCGCTGGTAGCGCGTCTTTCGCAGTTCGGCCCCCGCGGGGTGGCACTATGCGGTGCTATTGTGGGTTAACGGCAGTCACACATAGCTTGCCGGTCCTCGTGGGGAGTGAACTGCGATGTCTGTCGAGCCTGACCGATCCGAGAACGATCGGCGCCAATCCCGACTGACCCGTGCCGGTGACCGCCAGGACACGGCATCCAAGCTCCTCGCCTCAGCTGCCCGCACCTCCTACGATCCGTTGATCGAGATCGACTGGGAAGCGCCCGTCCCGGACGACCTGTACGGGATGAGTCCCGAATGGTGCAGCCTCTACGGCACACCGATGTGGGACGAGATGACGCAGCAACAACGCGTCACCCTCACCATCCACGAAGCAGCCAGCATCGCGGGCACCGGCATCTGGTTCGAAATGATCCTCATGCAGATGCTCGTCCGCGACATCTACTTCCACGATCCGTCCACAGCGCACGTGCAATTTGCGCTCACCGAAATCGCCGACGAATGCCGGCACTCCACGATGTTCGCTCGCTCCGCAGCCAAATTCGGCGTCCCGTCCTACCGGCCGAAGACCTGGATCCGCACCGCCGCACGCCCCTTCAAGGCAACAGCCACCGGATCCTTGGCCTACGGCGGAACACTCTTCGCCGAAGAAATCCTCGACATGATGCAACGCGAATTCATGCGAGACATCCGAGTCCAACCGCTCACCCGAACCGTCAGCAGAATCCACGTGGTCGAAGAAGCCCGCCACATCAGATTCGCCCGCGAGGAAACCGTCCGACGAGCAGCCCACATCACCCGGTTCCAGCAAGCCCGCATCCGGTTCGTCCTCGCCGTCACCGCATACTTCGTGGTCACCAGCCTCGTGAACAACAACGTTTACGCAGCCGCCGGACTCGACGCCGAAGCGGCAATCCACGCCGCGAAGAACAATGTCCACTACCACGACATGGTGCGTCGAGGATGCGCGAATACCGTCGAGTTTCTTACCGAGGTCGGCCTGATCGGCGGCCCGTCCACGATGTTGCTGCGCCGAGCGCACATCATCTGACACCCAATCATCCGTATCGAATTTCCTTCGAATTCAGTCAGGGGTACATGCATGTCCAGCAGTTCGCGAACCACCACACTCCGGGTATTGGCCGGAGTTGCCGGAGCCGGGGCGCTCGCAGCAGCAGTCGCCGTTCTCCGTCGTCGGAACTCCACCAGAGGACTCACCCTCGTTGCCGACGTCGAACCAAACGCACTCCTGCAGACCCCGACATTCAAAGCGGACATCAGCGAACTGACCACCGAAGACGGCGCGATCATCAACATCCGGGCATACGGACCAGTCGACGGTGATCCGATTGTGCTGAGTCACGGCTGGACCTGCTCAACAGAATTCTGGTACCCGCAGGTCAATGCGCTGGCCGGCGAATACCGCGTCATCACGTACGACCAGCGCGGTCACGGACGCAGCACCGTCGGCACCCTCCCGCTGGGGCCCGACGTACTGGCCGACGACCTCTCGGCAGTGCTCGGAGCGACCGTCCGTGAAGACAAGAAAGCCGTCATCGTCGGACACAGCATGGGCGGAATGAGCATCATCGCCTGGGCCGGAAAGCACCCGGACGACGTCAAGAAGTACGCGTCGGCGGTGATGCTGGCCAGCACGGCGAGTGATCGACTGATTGCCGAAACCACGGTGATTCCGCTGCCGGAACGCTTCCCGCGAGTGCCGGTTCCGGTCGGACGCGCCATCCTCAGCTCGCCCGTGCCATTCGTGTCCTCGGGCGCGATGACCAAGGCAATCCAGTACGTCTCGATGTCACCCAACGCCACCAAAGCCGAAGTTCAGTTCTGCGAGAACATCGTTCGCGAGTGCAAGCCACGCATTCGTGGCGGTTGGGGAGCGGCCCTGAGCACGCTCGACATTCACGAGGGTCTCGACAATCTCGAAGTGCCGACCACCGTGCTCGTCGGATCACTCGATCGGCTCACACCACCCGTCCACGCGCGCAAACTCGCGCAGGTGCTCGACGAAGCCGGCAACCTCGAACGGCTGATCGTGATTCCCGGCGTCGGTCACATGTCGTCCATCGAAAGCATCGACGAGTTCGACCGCGAGATCGTGCGGTTGCGCAATCTCTAGCTAGCTGAACACCCTGCTAGCTGAACACCACAGTCTTGCGGCCGTGCACCAACACTCGATCCTCGAGGTGCCACCGCAAACCGCGGGAAAGAACAAGCTTTTCGATATCGCGACCCTGACGGACCATGTCGGCAACATCGTCGGCATGGTCGACGCGGATCACGTCCTGCTCGATGATCGGGCCGGCATCCAGTTCTGCGGTGACGTAGTGGCACGTCGCACCGATCAGCTTCACACCCCGAGCAAAAGCCTGGTGGTACGGGCGGGCCCCGATGAACGACGGCAAGAAGCTGTGATGAATGTTGATCGCGCGGCCCGCCCAGTGCTCGCACAGTGACTGCGGCAGAACCTGCATGAACCGAGCCAGCACAACAGCGTCCGGATTATGTGCGTCGACCAGGGCGCGCACCTTCTCGAAAGACGGCCCGCGCTCGGCCGGGTCCTTGGAGAACGGAACGTGGTGGAAGTCGATCCCGTGACGCTCGGTCACGCTCCGCAAGTCCTCGTGGTTTCCGATGACGGCGCTGATTTCGGCTGGGAGCTCGCCACCCGCTGCGCGACCGAGAAGGTCGTGCAGGCAGTGACCTTCCTTGCTCACGAGAAGCACGATCTTCTTGGGAGCCCCCGAATCGTGCAGCGTCCACTCGGTTTCGGGTCCGATCTCGGCCGCCACGGCTTCGAACCGATCACGCAGTTCCTCGATACTGATGCTCACCGACGACGCCCGCACAGCCTGACGGGTGAAGAACCATCCGGTGTCTGCGTCAGCGTGATACGCAGCTTCGACGATCCAGCCACCGACATCGGTGAGGAAGGACGAAATGCGCGCGACGATACCCGTCGTGTCGGGGCAGCCGAGGGAGAGTACGTAGCGTCGATCATCAGTCGAGGGTGCAGCGGTCATGCCGTCTAGTCTCTCAGGTGTCGCAGTGCCGCTCGACGCATGGTCGTATGCCAAGCTTTCTTTCATGGCCCATGCTGCGCTCACTCGTTCACAGGTTGCCGCAATGGTCGACCACACCTTGCTCAAACCCGAAGCCACGGCCGCCGACGTGACGGCGCTGATCGACGAGGCCCGGGAACTAGGTGTTCTTGCTGTGTGCGTCTCACCGTCGATGCTGCCGATCCGCGCCGACGGTCTGATTACCGCCGCGGTGGTCGGCTTTCCGTCCGGCAAGCATCACTCACTGGTGAAGGGCGCCGAAGCTCGTCTCGCTGTTGATCAAGGTGCACGCGAAATCGACATGGTCATCGATGTCGGAGCCGCGCTCGCTGGTGACTACAACGCTGTGCTTGCCGACGTACTCACGGTCCGTGAAGCGATGGGCGAGCGCGCCGTGCTGAAGGTGATCCTCGAAACTGCGGCATTGCCCGACGAAGCGATAGTCGAATGTTGCCGCGCGGCAGTGCATGCGGGCGCGAACTTCGTGAAGACTTCCACCGGCTTCCACCCCGCTGGTGGCGCAAGCGTGGAGGCTGTCGCGTTGATGGCCAAAACCGTCGGTCCATCGGTGGGAGTCAAGGCCAGCGGAGGAATCCGCACCACGCAGGCAGCGCTCGACATGATCGCTGCGGGCGCCACACGCCTCGGACTTTCGGGAACCCGTGCTGTGCTCGACGGTCTGGGGGAGTAGCACCGGGTTGCCCCTGATTCAGAATGGCGGTGGGTCGTTGCCGTAGTCGACGGGTTTGTGGGGCGGGCATTTTCGGGGTGTGGGTGTCCGGCGGGTTGTCCGGCGTTTGCGTTCGGCCCGGATGCGGGCAGCTTTGTTCTCGAGTCGTGTTCGTCGCCGGGTGCCGCCTTCCGGCGGCGGTGGTTCCTGCCTTCCGGCGAGTAGCCCGGCCGGTCTGGTTCGGTAGCGATGCCCGGTTTGTGAGGTCAGGGTGATGCTGCGATCCGGGTTCGGGTCGAGCTGCCAGGCTCCGGAGTGCTTGAGGCGGTGGTGGTTCCGGCAGAACGCGCTCAGATTCGACGCGAGGGTTTTCCCACCCTGCGCAGGATCGGTGTGGTTGAACGGATCGTTGTGGTCGAGGTCGCAGTTCCAGGCCGGGACATCACAGTGCGGCCACTGGCAACTCCCTGCGAGCGCGCGTAGCCAGGTGTCGAGTGCCGTGCCGGGGCGGTACACCGTCGCCGAGGCGGGCTCAGGTGTCGGTTCGGGGTCTGCGGGTACGCGCACTTCTTTTATCGTGGCATCTTTCGCGATGTCACGGGCATGCTCGGCGCTGATCACCCCGTATCCGTCGAGATGCGCGGGCTCGTTCGCGTCTGGGGTGTCGCCGTCGGCCTGCAGAGTGGTTTCGTACATCACCACATGCACCAACGGCCTACGCACAACAACGAGGCCACTGCGGTCCTGCGGGCAATCGCTGCGGTCGCAGTCACACACCAACACCGTGGAACCACTCACCAACGCGCCCAACGCATCCGCGCGGCGCTGCTCATAGGTGCGCGAATCATGGCGGCAGACCGACATCGCCAACTCCCGCAACCGTCCGTCGAAAGCGCGTGCTTGCTCGGCCGGGATACTGCCCAGGATGCGGGCCATGCCGTCTTCGGCGGCGCTGACGCCGACGAATCTGTCGGCGAGGGCTCGGCGTCGGCGTTCCCGTAGTCCTTCCGGATCGACGCGGGCGACGATCCGGTCGATCGCCGCCGTCAACCGCCGACCCGTCAATCCGGTACCGCCGTCAACGGGTGGGGCGAGGACCTGCTCGAGGAGTAAACGCTCCACCTCGTCGATCAACTCGTCACCGACATTCGCGGTCGCCGACTCGATCAACGAAACCCGGTAGAAGTCGAGTTCACCGCGCGCCATTGCCGCCCGTGTCCGATGCAGCCGCGTCTTGAGGGCAAACCCCAACCCGATGAGCTTTCCGGCGGCGGCGCGCCCCATCGTGAGCACTGCGCCGACTTCGGATTCGGCGAGTTCGTGCGCCGACGACGTCCACGCCCCGCCCTCGACATGTTCGGTGCTGCGGCGGGTGAAGAACTCCGCCACCACCGCCAGTTTCCGCTCGACCAGCATCGCCTCACACGCATGCAACTCGGCCATCAGATCGACGAGGGCACAGTCGGTTTCGGTACCACTCAGCTGTGCCGAGTTACCGAAAATCCCCACCCCCGGATCGAACATTCCCCCACCGTAATCGAAATCCTGTTCGAATTCGAGGGGTTCTCAAAATCAGTCGGAAATGTCTGGATATTCCTCCACCGCGAGACATATCAGCAGATCAAGAGTCCCATCGGTGGCGGAATGTCAGCGCTTAGTATCACGTCATGCGTCCATCGGAGTGCTCCGCAATCGCCGACCTTCCTCACCCGTTCCTCCTTGTCCGTGACGATGATTTATCAAGCGAAGTAATGATGGAAGGACCGCTGCTTTGCATCGGCGGTGTCATAAACGGAGCCGTACTGCGGACTGCGAAGGAACCCGGACCGGTCTCCGTTGTCGTCCAGCTTCGCGATTCCGTCAGCGAACTCGGCGAATTCGGCGACGAGTGGGATGCGATCGAGGAGGGAACTGTCCGCCTGTCCGGCCGGAATCCACGCGTGCAAGGTCTGACCGGGGAGATAATCATCGACCTCGAATCCCTCGAACCTGGCACCTACCGGATCAGAGTTGGGGCGGCGCACCGCCTACGCGCCGACTCCGCTCGTGTCCGAATCGAACTAGCGGAAACCGAGACCGACACACCAACGTCCACACTTCGCGACACCGACGGTCTGCGCTGCGAAACCGCCTATACCGAAAACTACCCAATCTTCCCCGAAGATCAGCCCGATGTCTCGAAAACAGTCAGTACCGCAACAGTTTCCGGGACTTGGCAACGCATCACGGATTGGTGCGGACACCACGCCCCCGATGTCCTCGCCGCACTCGCCGATCCCGCCTCACAGCAGGACGTCGATGCGGTCGAGTCACTGTTTCCTTGTCCGTGGCCCGACGACCTACGCAACTTCTATCGCCTGCACAACGGATTTCGCCCCGGGGATTGGGCGCAAATCCTTCCCGAACACGACCTACTCTCACTCGACGGTGTTCGTACCCTCCAAGAGGAACACCTTGCGCTGACGCACGAACTCGCTCACGAGGACCCGGACATCGCCCAGTTCATCACCGAACGGCAACCTGAACAACGCGACGCGGGACTCCTGCCGGGGTGTACCTCGAATCGTTTGTGCCTATCGCTGAACGCGACGGCTACCTACTCGTGTGCGACACCCGAACCGGTCCGTTGCGCGGATGTATTACCGAGTGTGGCCGCGACGCCGCCGATGACGCCGGTCCAGTGTGGCCGTCGTTGGCGGTCTTGCTCACCGAACTCGCGAATGCACTCGAATCTGGGGCTCTGTTTCGGGGTCGCTGGCGACCTAACCCCGTGCAAGCAACGCTGATGTGGAGCTTCGAGGACTCCTGAACTTGCGTGCTTCCGCGTCAGGTAAGAATTCCGCAGCTGTCGGGAACCGCGGATGCATTCTGCGCCGATGCATTGGCGACAGGCATTGCGTAGGCGCCGCCTTCGAGTGAAATCTTGATCGCGTCGTCGGTCACGGTGAGCTCTGTGGGCTTCATGTCCAGCGGGTAGGTCTGCAAGCTGTCCGTCAATGTCTGGACGATGCCGTCGACAAGGTCGGTCGGCAGTCCGAAGCCCAGAATCTCGGCGCCGACGGTTTGTACGTCGACAACTCCGTTCGAGATGGTCGGCTTGACTGTGAGCTTGGCAAGGCCGGCTGGTCCGACGTCGAAGGCCAAAGTGCCGGCGGCGGAATCGGCCGTGACGCCGGTGACAAGCCCACCGAAGGTCTGTTCCTGGAGGGTGGCCAGGATTCCGGCAGTTGACCAGTTGACGTCGGCGCTCGAGCTTCCGACGGTTCCGCTGTTTCCGGCGGACGGTTGGAGATTGATGTCGTTGACCTTGGCGTGGACCTGCATTCCGGTGGCCGGCCCGAACGACGAATCGTCGCTGTCGATGGTGATGTAGGGGACCTTCTTGTCGATGGCTTGCAGTAGAACGGGTTTCCAGCTCAAGCCCACGTCTACCTGTGAGCCGAGTTCACTCTGAAACTGGTCGGCCATGCAGCTTTTGACTTGATTGCGTACGTAGAGTTCGCCGCCTACAAGCGCTGCGACCAGTACAGCGATCACGACGAGCAGGATGATGAGCACACGATTGCGCGGGGGCGCGTTGTTTGCTGCGACAGTCATCTCAGGGATTCTTCCCGACGACTCTGAACGAACTCTGTGAATACGCGCTCATCCGATACTGTGATCTGAAACACAGAATGCCGTAGCCTGGCGGGAAAGCGCTCCAGACGGTCACCGGAGGTGGTCATGGCTCCAGACTACGAAGCACTCGAATTGTTGGCACTGCGCCAATGCGGGTTTGTTGCGACGGATCAGGCCGCCGCCCTGGGTTTTTCCGGTCATGACTGGGACTGGCTCTTGGAATCCGGAACCTGGATTTCGGAGTGTCCGGAGCTATTTCGACTGGATCGAGTACGCCGCACCGCGATGGACGAATTTGCCAAATGGTGCACGTGGTTTGCCGGCCGAGCAACCGTCTCGCACTACAGCGCTGCCGAACTTCACGGTCTCGGCCACTTGCAGCCACGGTTCCTGCACCTGTCGGTCGGCGTACCCGTCTCAGCGCCAACCCGTCAGCTTGCTTTGCACCGGTGTTTGCTTGCGGAATCGGAATGCGAGCAGTTCGGAGCCATCCGAATTACGACACCGGTGCGCACTGTCCTCGACATTGCGTCGGGTGGCATTTCCCAGGAACTGCTCAACGAAGTGGTGTCGGACGGCGTCGCGATCGGTCGACTCGACGCCCACGAGTTGTACCGCTCGTGTGAAAGTGCCGCTGTCGATGTGGCTGTTCGGGTGGAGTTGGCGCTCACCGCAAGCCTGTAGGCGGAGCCAAGTTTGCGCCGAATTCACCAATTTTTCGAAAAGCCCAGCCACGTTACAGGTAAAGGGATAACGTCACGGCATCGAAAGCAGATGGACGCTTGTCCTGGACACCTGTACTGGACACCTGTCTGCTCCGTCGTCGAGAGGGATATGGATGTCCGTGAGTGGTGTTCGTCGTGTTGTCGGTGGTTTGAGTGTGTTTGCTGTTGCTGCGGGCTTCGCGGCGGTTGCTGGCGTCGGTGTCGCGGGGGCTGAGCCGGTGACGGCGGAGGGCAACGTACACGATTATCATGTTGCCCGCACTATTTCCAACGGGAAACCGAGTGTAGGTGAGACGATTACCGTCACGTCGGTACTGACGCGAACCGGTAGTCTCGAGTACCTTCAGCAGGTCAAGGACGTTCATCCGGATTGTCTTACATATGTCAAGGATTCGGCCAAGGTCGACGGCGACGTGATCGGCAGCAACAAGGTCGAGGTGGCTGACGACTACGCGAAGATCACGGGTAGCTGGGCGGTGTACTGGAACGATGGTTTGATCAAACCGAAGTTCCGAACCGTTGAATTCAGCTACACAGTGGGCGAGGGTTGTGCGCGGAATGTGAATTTGACGTCTGAGTTGCATGTGAGTGGGACTTTGGGGTCGGGGCAGCTCAAGGGTGTTGGTCCGTCGATCAATGTTCAGAAGAACATCTCGACCACTACCGTGTCTCCGGTCAGCGGCGCCCAGGTGGGGCAAGCGGTGTCGCTGGAGGCGACGGTCACCGGTGGTGCCGACGGTGATCAGGTGGAGTTCTTCGACGCCGGTTCCAAGATCGGCGTCGGCACGCTCGCCAATGGCGTTGCAACACTTGCCTGGACGCCGACCACTCGCGGAGATCACTCGATTACTGCGAAGTTTGCGGACACGGCGAAGGCTGTCGGTTCGCAGTCGGCGGCGCGAACCGTGAGTGTTTCGCAGGCTGATTCTCCGTCGACCACCACGCTGGCCCCGATCTCGGGCGCCCAGGTGGGTAAGTCGACCACCCTCAAGGCGACGGTGTCTGCGTCGGGAACCGGTGGAACGGTCACGTTCAAGATCGGTGGAACGGTTCTGGCTTCGGTACCGGTTGCCGGTAACGGTGACGCCACCTACGCCTGGGTTCCGACCGTTGCGGGTACGCAGACGATCGAAGCTGTGTTCGCCGGCCGATCCGGTGTCACCGGATCGAGCACCACGGCAAGTACGACAGTTGCCGAACAACCCGCCGGAACCACAGGCTCGACAACAGGTCTCAGTGTTGGAGCGGGCCAGGTCGGCGTAGCGCAAACCATTTCGGCCCAGATCAGTCCCGCAAACGCCGGTGGCACAGTCACCTTCAAGGACGGTGAGACGGTTATCGGCACGGCGACGGTCGATTCGTCCGGAAAAGCCAGTATTTCGTGGACACCGGCAACTCAGGGCCAGCGAATCGTCGCGGCCGAGTACTCGGGCGCCGGAACGGTGACGGCGTCGGCCGATCAGATTTCAGTTCAGATCGCAGCGCCTGTCGACGGTGGAGAGCCTGGCACCGGTGGAACCGGTTCGCTCGGCAGCCTGGGCAACATCTTCGGGTCCTAGTCCGTACCAGCAGTGATGCTCGAACCAGAGCGCCCCACCGCGGAGATACTCTCCGCGGTGGGGCGCTTCGTTTTTTGCGAGGTCAGGGGTTCGGCGCTACGACGTGCCAGGGCACTGTCAGGATGCAATCACGAAGGCGTCGACGCGCAGGTTGGACGGGAACTCCTTGTGCCCGAAGAATTTCCAGCGCCGCGGCCCAGCGATGCCTGGGGCCGAACGACGCGTGGGGCGCCGCAGTGGCCCACGCGCGATCGGCGGCGGTGAGCAGTGCGTGTATCGGCTCTCCCGGGATATTGCGGTGAATGAGGGCCTTGGGCAAGCGTTCTGCGATGTCCGACGGTTTCTCGATGTCGAAGGGATCCCATGCCAAGGTCAGGGTCAGTGGCCTGTGTGCGTCGAGCAGCACCCAGGCGCACCGACGCCCCAGTTCGTCGCACGTTCCGTCGAGTATCAAACCGCCTGGCGCCAAACCGGATTGGATGTGCGACCATGCCGATTCCACCGCCTCTTCGGGATACTGGCGCAACACGTTGAAGGCGCGAACGAAAACCGGTGACAGCCCGGCTAATTCGAACCCACCGCGCGCGAAACTGACGCCGTTGCGGCTTTCCACCACGCGGGCCGGGTCGATTTCGAGTCCGATGACTCTGCGATCGCGTCGTACCGCGGTGAGACGGTCGGCCATCTCGAACGTCGTGTCGGGGCGAGCGCCGTAGCCGAGGTCGACTATCAGTGGGTCGGCAGCGTTGTGCAGTGCACGTTGAACGGCCCGGTTGTGTACGAGCCAGCGGTCACTGCGTCGCAGACGGTTGATGCCGGTTGTGCCGCGTGTGATGACACCCTCGATCCTCGGGGGTGGAGCAGTCTTCACCGGGGGTCAGCGGGCGGCGAGCCAGGTCGCGGTGACCTGAGCTTCGGTGCGGAACAGGTCGACAAGATTGGTGAGCATCAGCTCTTCCAATTTTCCGCCGACAAAAGGGATGTGCACTTTGGCTTCCGACGACGTCCGCAAGGTGCATCCTGTTTCGGTGCCGAACAGTTCCATGGTTCCGGTGAGGCTGCCCGGTCCGGCCGGGATGGAGGCCTCGTAGGTTCCCGTGACCGTGTCACCGAACGGGCTGTACGACTCGGTGCGCGTGATGATCAGGTCGTTGCGCATGACTGTCTGCGCGATGTCGGGCAGATCGGTGCGGGGCAGGACATGGTGCAGGACAAGTTCGATCCCGGAATCGCTGACCTCGAAATGTTCCACCCGATTTTCGGAATGCTTGCGCATCTCCTCGACCCGAGCGTCCCAGTATCCGCGATCGGTCAGTGCTTCGTAGACCTGTTCGGGGGAGTGCTGGTAGCGGGCGGAGTAGTCGATGCGTCGAGCCATGATCGCAAACGATACCGGCTACCTGCTGTTACAGAAAAAACCTACCCCGCCCGCAATGCCCTATTTTGAGATCCACTCCCGCGTGAAGTCCTGCTCCGCCTCGATCAGACGGGTGACCTCGTCGACGATCGCGCTTTCGATCTTGCCGCCGAAAATCGGGATCTTGACCTCGACCTCACCGGTGGCGCTGAGGGTGCAACTCGTGTCGTCTCCGCTGAGCACTTGGGTGCCCTCGATGCGCGCTGGGACGCCGTCGACATGCGCCGAGAAGGTTCCCGTCGCGGTTCCGTCGTTCAAGGGCGCGATGGTCTCGCTGCGCTTGATGACGATGTCACCCTTGATGAAGTTCGAGACCATGGAGGGAAGGTGTTCGGCCGGAATGACCTGAGACATGGTGACTGCGACGGTTTCGTCCCGGACAGTCAGTTCGTCGATGGTGGCGCCAGGGCCACCTACTGCGGCGATACGGTCACGCCAATACTGCTCCGACGTCACCGCCTCATGGACCTTGGCGACGGGGACGGTGTACTTCGATGAATGCTCGATGCGACGGCTCACGATTGTGGAGGCTACCGTTTACCGATGTGTGGGACGTAACCATTGGCCAACGCGTCGTAGATTCCGGCGCTTTCGTGTCCGAGAACATTGACCTGTCCGGATTGACGACGCTCCGGGTAGGAGGACCTGCGCGACTGCTCGCAGAATGCCCGACGACGCAGTCTCTGGTCGACGTCGTTCGGCTTCTCGATCGCGAGAAGGTGCCGACGCTGATCTTGGCGGGCGGGTCGAATCTCGTCATTTCGGACGAGGGTTTCGACGGAGTTGTGGTTCGTGTGGCGAACACCACGGTGACCCTCGACACTGATCGTGTTGTCGCAGAGGCAGGAGCCGTCTGGGACGAGGTGGTCGGTCAATCCGTTGCCGCGGAGTTGGGCGGACTCGAAGCCCTGTCGGGAATCCCCGGTTCGACGGGCGCGACCCCGGTTCAGAACGTCGGCGCCTACGGCATCGAGGTGGGCTCGCGACTTCGGCGGGTCCAGTTGCTCGATCGCCGCACCGGAGAGGTGTCGTGGGTCGATCCGTCGACACTGCAACTCGGCTACCGGTCGAGCGTCCTCAAGCATTCGGACGCAGCGCTGGTTCTGGCTGTCGAACTCGACGCAACAACAGACGGGCTGAGTGCACCCCTGGCCTACCGGGAACTGGTTACGGCACTCGACGCTCAGGAAGGTGATCGATTGCCGTCGTCGCAGGTCCGTGAAGCTGTTCTGGGTCTGCGCGCCGGTAAGGCGATGGTGCTCGATCCTTACGATCACGACACGTGGAGTGCTGGTTCCTTCTTCACCAATCCGGTTGTGCCCGAGGATCGGTTGCCCGCAGTTCTGTCCGCGATTACCACGCAGCTCGGGGATGTGACGGTCCCGCAGTATCCGGGGGTTGGCGGAACCAAGCTGTCGGCGGGGTGGCTGATCGAACGAGCCGGCTTCTCCAAGGGATATCCGGGTGAGGACGCGCCGGCTCGGTTGTCGACGCGTCACACCCTTGCCCTGACAAACCGCGGTGACGCGAAGTGCTCGGACATCGTGACTCTCGCCCGCACCGTGCGGGACGGCGTCGAAGCCGCATTCGGTGTGCGTCTCGAGCCCGAACCGGTCACAGTGGGTTGCCGGATATGAGCTGACAGTAGTGAGCGCGGGTAGCCTGTTGAGGTGCATCAGCTGGGTATTCGGAGAAAACGTTCGCGTCTTGCTGCTTTGGTAGCTGTTCTGCTTGCGGCGATGCTCGCTGTTGCGGGATGCACCATCGGTGGCGCCGAGACGGCCGGCGAGGCATCACCAGCTGAGAAAGCACCCGTTGCGCAGGTTGTTGCTACGCCTGTTGTCGGTGCCAGGGACGTCAGCCCGATTGCGCCGGTGTCCGTCACCGTCACGGGCGGCACTCTCGACGAGGTTGCGCTCAACAACTCGGCGGGCACACCCGTCGCAGGTCAGCTGTCTGCAGACCGGACGTCGTACGTCGTCAGCGAGCCTCTCGGGTACGCGGCCACGTATTCGTGGTCCGGTTCCGCCACCGGCACGGACGGGAAAACCGTTTCCGTCGAGGGCAGTTTCACGACGCTGACTCCCGAATCACAAACCGGCGGCACCCTCAATATCGCCGACGGTCAAGAAGTTGGAATAGCAGCGCCGATCACCCTCCAGTTCGACAGCTCCGTCGTCGACAAAGCGGCAGTGGAGAAGGCGCTTGTCGTCACGAGTGTTCCGCCGACCGCAGGTTCGTGGGCGTGGCTGCCGGACGATAACGGGGGCTCGCGAGCGCATTGGCGTCCCGCCGAGTACTGGGTGCCGGGAACCGTGGTTCACCTGGACGCGAAGCTGTACGGACTGAACTACGGCGGCGGCGCGTACGGCGATCAGGACCTGACGCTCGATTTCACTATCGGTCGTAGCCAGATCGTGAAGGCAAACGCGCCCAGCCACCGTATGCAGGTCGTCCGTGACGGCCAAACCATCATGGATATCCCCGTCAGCTACGGCGAAGGCAACGAAGCCCGCAACGTCACGCGCAGCGGTATCCACATGGTGACCGAGAAGTACGAAGACTTTCTCATGTCCAATCCACCGTTCTACGAGAACGTTCGCGAACGGTGGGCTGTCCGCATTTCCAACAACGGTGAGTTCATCCACGCAAACCCGGAAACCACGGGAGTTCAGGGTTCGTCCAACGTCACCAACGGATGCATCAATCTCTCGATGTCGGATGCGCAGGAGTATTTCGGAACCGCGCTGTACGGCGATCCCGTCGAGGTGACCGGGACGTCGATCGACCTCTCCGCCGCCGACGGCGACATCTACGACTGGGCGATCGATCTCCCGACCTGGAAGTCCATGTCCGCGCTCGCCTGAGCAACAAGAAACTTTCCCGCGACGGAACCGCTGGCATCACCGATGCGTCTACCCAGGTAGACACGGATGAATTCGGGGGACGGTCGTGGGCGGTTCAGAAATTGTGACGGGCGTATTCGGCCAGTTGGCGGCGATCCCGGGTCGAGTTGTCGATGTCGGATTGGCCCCGACCAGTGTGCTCCAACATTTCACCGATGATCGCGGCGAGTTCGACGACACAATTGCCGAAGCATCGAGGCTCGCTGATGTGGAACGCGAAATGAATTGGGCGATCCGTGATGCGGTGACTCCGCGGGCGACAGCGTTGGAGTACAGCGAACACGCCATCATGGAAGACGATCCTTTCGACGCCATGTCTCATGCTCGAATTTTCGCGCATGTCGACGAGATGAAGCCAGACGTCCTTGCCGCGATCAGCACCGCGTGGACAGAGATTTCGGGGCGGGTCGCGACGGGGATCTCGGCCTTCAACGACGCCGTGGGATCGGCAATCGGCGACGGCTGGCAGGGCAAGGGCGGATCTGCGGCCTTGGAGGCAGTTATTGCGTACTCCGCTGACGGCCGAGAACTTCAGACCCGCGTGCAACTGATTGCCAACAAAGTCGAAGAAGCAAAGATTGCGCTGGGACAGGCAAAACAGTCGATACCGCGGCCCAGCGACGCGTCGGTTGTGGAACAGGTCATCAGCATGATTCCGGGGGAGTCGTGGCGTCAGGCGCAACACGAGGCAGAAGAAGCAGAGCGGCTGGCACGGCAAGTCATGAAAGAGGTCTACTTGCCGTACCTGAAGCGTGCCGACGATCAGGTTCCCGTCCTGCCGCCCGCATTCAATCCCATCAATGCCGGCGGCGGAACCTCCGGCGGCAGTAGTCCCTTCCAGATCGGTGCCGATCAGGCGTCGCGTGAGCAAGCGGCATCTGCCATGGGCAACTACCAAATATCTGGCGGGCCGGAACAACGCGCAGCGGATTCGGCCGGTGGTACGGGTACCGAACCGCCTGTCGACGGCACGAGTAACAGTGGGTCGGCCGGTGGATCAGGTGCGACGCCCGGCGCCGGGGTCGGCGATGGCGGACCGCTATCGGGGTTGGAAAACGGCCAGGGTGAAGGTGATTTTGGGCCGGCCACCACCTCGGCGGCTTCCGCTGGGCCGCAGTCCGTCCCCGGAGCCGGAAACATCACCGGATTCGGTGGAGGCAACGGTCTCACCGGTGGACCTGGAACGGGTGGATTTGGAACTGGTGGATTTGGAACTGGTGGATCTGGCGGCGGTGGATCTGCAGGTGGGGCAGGTGGTGGCCTCACGGGCGGTGGACTGGGCACGAGTGGTTTAGCCGGCCGTGCTTTGGGTGGCAGTGGTTTGGGTGGCAGTGGTTTGGGCGGCAGCGTCGCGGGCGGCGGCCTGGGTGGTGCCGGCGGTAGTGGCGGTGCTCGCGGCGGCGGCAGTCTCGGGGCAGCCGGTAGCCGCGGCATGATGGCCGGCGGAATGGGAGGCATGGCAGGCGGCCGCGGACAAGGCGACGACGACAAAATGCACGAGACGCCGGGCTACCTCATCACACTCGACAACGGAAACGAACTGATCGGGGACCTGCCGCTGGTCACGCCGCCGGTGCTGGGGCAGTGAACGCACCACAGTGGCGTTTCACCGGATTGGAATTCCAGATTCTGTGGGAAGCCACCGGTCGGGACAGACTGCCGTACCCGTTGAAATTCTGTCCGGTGGCCGAAACCATGACCGAACTGACTGTGCAACGGACAAACGCTGCACAACGGATCCAGCAGATTCTCGACGAGAGTGTGACCGCCGCTGCGGCGATGCTGGCGGAGCCCACGGTGCGCATCGAAGTGTCAGGATTTCACGGCCCTCAGATGAACACGGTGATACGACTGCACGGTGTGATCGCAGGCGAATGGGGTGTGCTGCTAGCGCAGTTGCCCGGTGAGTCAGCTGATTCCGGCTCCGATGTTGTTCTTTCGGTGCAGCGGGCGTCGGTGTTGGTGCCGGCGATGGTCGCACATTTGCCGCAGTGCCCCGCGGGGAAGGTTCGGGTTGCGTCAGCTCGGAACGTGAAACATGTTTCGGGAGAGTCGATCTTGAGTCGAGCTGATGATCCGCGACCAGCCGAGGAGCTGGGGAGGTTCTTTCGTCGGCCGCGTACGTCGATCGGTGAAATCACCATCTCGTCGGGCAGTGCTGTAGACAGCAGACCGCACCGGGGTGATGTGGTCTTTCAGTGGAACGACTTCGCCGACGACGGTCGGTACATCGTGAGAGGTGGCGAAACGCTCAGCGCTGTTGCGGCTTCCGACCTCGACGTGGAAACGGCGATCAGCACTGCCATTCCCACGACGAGGTAGTCACGAAGTGGTAGTCACGAAGAGGTAGCTCTATGTGGTTGTGCGGTGGAAGCGTCCCGCACCTGCCTGATCACGCGGGCGTACGACGATCTGATCGAGGTTCACGTGTGACGGCCGCGCCGCGACAAACCCGATGATCTCGGCGATGTCCTGAGCCACGAGCGGAGTGATGCCTTCGTACACCTTGTCGGCCTTCTCCTGATCACCCTCGAAACGGACCAGGGAGAATTCGGTTTCGACGGCGCCGGGAGCGATCTCTGTCAATCGAACAGGCTTGCCCAACAATTCGCCGCGCAGAGTCCGATGCAGAACGGCCTGAGCATGTTTCGCGGTGGTGTACCCGGAACCGTTGTCGTATGCCTCGAGTGCGGCGATCGAGGTGATGGTGACCACCAGACCGTCGCCGGAATCGATGAGCTTGGGCAGCAACGCTTTTGTGACGCGCAATGTGCCGAGCACGTTGGTTTCCCACATCCAGCGCCAGTCGTCGAGATCGGCCTCCATGACCGTCGCGAGGCCTTTGGCGCCACCGGCATTGTTGATCAGGACGTCGACTCGCGGCAGGACTGCGGCAAAAGCGTCGACGGAATCCTCGTCGGTGACGTCGAGTTCGAGGGCGGTGCCGCCGATCTCCTCGGCGATTTTCTCGAGGCGATCGAGGCGCCGGGCCCCGATCACAACATGAAATCCCTGATCGGCGAGTGTACGGGCAGTGGCCTCGCCGATTCCGGAGCTGGCTCCGGTGACAACAGCGACGCGGGCATCGGAAGAAATGGTCATGACGTAATCGTAGGGCTAGTCGGCCGCGTACTCTGCCTCCCGCTCGATGGATTCGATGTGACGAGCCGGGACCTGGACGGCTCCCGGGGTGTACGTGACGGCTCGGAGCGCGCCGCTGTAGCGGAAGCTGCCACGCCGACCGTGCAGGTCCCAGGACACCGGTCCGCGGGCATCGACGCCGACCGAGATACCGGTCCACGGCGCCATGCCCACAAGTTGGACCTGATCGCGGAGTTGGCCGGCCGGGACGCCGTCGACGCTGACGTCGAGATTCCAGCGCAGGCGGGGCGCGACTGTCACCGCCACGTCGATGCGGGTGCTGCCCGCTGCGAGTGGCCCGGTGTCGATGCTTCGGTAGTCCCCGAAGGCGTTGTATCCGAGATGGAGATGGCCGTCTTCGACGTACAGGATGTACCCGCCTTGGGGGTCGCCGTGTGAGACGAGGACACCGGCGTCGCCGATCTGGTAATCGCTCAGTTCTACGGTGATGTCGAAATCGCGGAAGGCGATGAGCCTCGACGATCGGTATCGCTCCAGCGTTGGGGTGCCGGCCAGGATTCGTACGGGCCGCGACAGTGCTTGTTCTTCGGGCCGGCGCACTGCCCCGACGCCGTAGCCCAGCAGTGGGAAGACGGTGTTTGCCCACGCCGAGTTGTCCCAGGCGTCGGCGAGTTCGCGGACCTTGTCCGGGTACTGCGCGGCAAGATTGTTCAGTTCGGTGGGGTCGGCGGTGACGTCGAACAGTTGCCAGTCGGGTTCGTCGATGTTTTCGGGGGCCAGCGCCAGCAGTTTCCAGCCGTCTTTGTAGTACCCGCGGTTGCCGGTCATCTCGGTGTACTGCTCGGTGTGGGAACTCGGTGCGACCGGTGAGTGCAGAAGGTGGGCAGCCGAAACGCCGTCGAATTCCTTTGCGGGCAGGCCGTGACGCACGGTGGGAACGTCGATGCCCGCAAGATCGAGGAGGGTCGGGGTCAGATCGGTGACGTAGGCAAACTGGTCTCGAATGCCGTTGTCGCTTGCGCCTGGCTTGATACCTGCCGGCCACGACAGGACAAACGGTACTCGGACGCCACCGGCGAACGACTGGCCCTTGTAGAAACGGAACGGGGTGTTGGACGTCTGTCCCCACCCGCGAGGGTAGTGAACACCCAACTGTGGACCACCGATCAACGATTCGTCGTGCGGGACGTCGCCAACCCACTCGGGATCCTGCACGTGCGCGAATTGCGCGAAGTAGCTGCGCGTGCCGTCCGACCCGCCCTCCGCGGTGCCACCGTTGTCGGAGGTGAAGACGATGATGGTGTTGTCCAGCTCGCCGAGTTCTTCGAGTGTCTCGACAATGCGGCCCACGCTTTGATCAACCGAATCCACCATGCCCGCATACACTTCCATGTATCGGGCAAACCGCGACTGCTGCTGCGGCGTCAGTGAATCCCATTCGGGAACGTCGAAGCCCGGCTCGGAATTACGCGGTGCCTGCCGCGTTCCTTCGGGGAACAGTCCCGCTGCGAGCTGAGCGGCAAAGCGGGACTCCCGGATTCGGTCCCACCCTTCGTCGTAGCGGCCCCGGTACTTGGCTTGATCTTCGGGTTTGGCCTGCAACGGTCCGTGCATGGCAACGTGTGCGAAGTAGAGGAAAAACGGCTTCTCCGCGTCGTGCGCACGGAGATCTTTGATGTAGCTGACAGCTTTGTCGGTGAGATCGTCTGTCAGATAATAGTTCTCGGGGTACTCGTCGACGTCGACGACGGAGTTGTCGGAGATCAGCTGGTTGGGATGGTAGAAGGAGTTGAGCCCTTCGAGCGATCCGTAGTAGCGGTCGAATCCGCGCTGCGTCGGCCAGGAGTCTCGGGTGCGGCCCGGGGCGAGGTTTGCGTCACGGACAAGGTGCCATTTTCCGACGGCGTATGTGGCGTAACCGGATTCGCGAAGGATTTCGGGAAGGGTCAGGATGTCGTCGCCAAGCTCGAGCCGCAGTCCCGGGTAGCCGGGATCGGCGTTTGCCACGAACCCGTAACCCGCACGATGCGGATTTACGCCGGTGAGGAGCGCTGCCCGCGAGGGCGAGCACAGGGGTGTTGTGTGGTAGTTGGTGAATCGAACTCCCTGGGCGGCAAGCCGGTCCAGGGTGGGTGTTTCGATTTCCGATCCGAACGGGCCGATATCGCTGTATCCCATGTCGTCGATCAGGACGACAACGATGTTGGGTGATTCCGAGGCGGGCGACGGCGTCGACGGCCAAGACGGGACAGAACCGGCTGCGGTTCGGCCGATCCGACCACCGAACCCCTCGTAGCCGCGTGCGTGTGGTGGAGGAGTGGTGTTTGCGCCGGTCATGACAGCACTCAAACAGGAGTTTGTGCGGTCGGCCAGAGTTGTATTCACTGTGATCGTTACCGCCCCGATTGGTGAAATCGGGCAGAGCTGCTATTTTTGGATCTATGTCGACCGACCAGCCTGCCGCTTTGCGTGTCACCTATGTGACCGCTGCGTTGGGGTCGCGTCTGCCTCTGGCACGCGAACTGTGTTGTTGCCGCCGTTCTTTCTGCAGCTAATTTTCTGCGCCGCTCTCCAGTCTTTCTTCCAGGACCAGCATTGATGCCGGTTCGATGGCTGAAGTGTGCGCTTTCTCCTCTTTCTGCAAGGGACTGCTATGTCGACACCCACACTTTCCGCTCCACCGCTTCGATCACGAACCGTTCTCTCCGGACCACGGCCCCAAGTTGTTGCACCCGAACTGCGCATCGCCGACGGACCGGCGGCAACGGTCCTCCGCATCGCTCGGCTGCGAGGTCCGATTTCGCGTGACACTGCGGCCAAGGCGTCCGGGCTGAGCATTGCAACCGTGAATCGGCAGGTCACCAGCCTGCTCGACCTCGGAGTAGTCCGTGAGCGAGCTGACCTGATTGCCTCAGGTGCCATCGGTCGCCCGAAGGTTCCGTTCGAGGTGAACCACGAGCCGTATCTGACGGTGGGCATCCACATCGGTGCCGCCGTCACCAGCATCATCGCCAGCGATATTCGTGGCCGTGTACTCGGCGCCGTCGAAATCCCGACGCCCGCCACCAATTCTTCTGTTGCACTTGCCACCATCGCGCGATCGGCAAAATCGTTCATGTCCCGGTGGCACAAGCGTCGACCGCTTGCTGTCGGCGTTGCTATCGGTGGCCGAGTCGACTCCGCTACCGGCGTGGTCGACCATCCCCGGTTGGGATGGAAGGGTGCAAAGGTCGGTGCCGTCATCGGAGCCGGGTTGGGCTTGCCGGTTTCGGTTGCCGCGCACGTCGAGGCCATGGCCGCATCCGAATTGCTGCTGAGCGCCGATCGCACCGAGACCCCGGCGACTGGTACCACTGCGCTGTACTTCTATGCACGCGAAACATCCGGCATCGCGATCACTTTCGAGGGTCGTGTGCATACCCCGTCCAGCGGACCCGGTTCGATCGCGCACCTTCCGACCGGGTCGTCGGCGCAATGCGTCTGCGGTTCCGTGGGCTGCTTGGAAGCAACGATCAGTGATCGAGCGATAGTGACGCAGGCGCTGTCGAGCGGTGCGGTGGTTCAGGGCAGCGAGCGCATCACCATCGCCGACGTGTACGCCGCTGCCACTGCCGGTTCGGCTGCGGCACACGAACTCCTGGTTGAACGTGCACGGGTGCTCGGTCGCACGGTGGCGCTGTTGCGTGATCTGTTCAACCCGGATCGGGTGATCCTCGGTGGTCAGGCCTTCACCGATTACCCGGCCGGTGCGCCGTACGTCGCCGAGGCGTTTTCGACGACGTCGTCCTTGGAGCGTAAGGACATTCGGATCACCGGCTTCGGGAATCGGGTGCAGGAATACGCGTCGACGGTGGTGTCGCTGAGTTCGTTGTTCGCCGATCCGGCAGCGGCGATGCGCCGGGCGGCAGTTATCTGACTTCGTCTGCGCCGGTTACAGTTCCGGTCGGTCGAGTACCCGCAACCAGGCTCCGTCGGGCTGGCGGCGCGCAACCTGAGTGCGTCCGCCGGTACCGTCGGCCGGGGCAGTGGACGTCATCGCGAGATCGCCGCTGATGACGGTCGGCAGTGCCTTCTCGACGGTGAATGTGGGTGCGGCGGCGAGCATCTGTGCGATCACGTCGCGGATGGCCGAACGTCCGACGGTTAGAGATCCGGGCGGAAATGCCATTACGGCGTCCTCTTCGTAGAGTCCGGCTACTGCGTCGGCGTCGCCGGCATTGGCGAACTCGACAAAGAGGCGGGCGATATCTTCCGGGGTCCGGGCTGTTCGAGTTGTATTGGTTGTCATGTTTCCATCGTGCTGCGACGCTGACGATAAGTCCAAGATCTAGTTTGTCTCATAGCTAGAATCAACAGTTATGGAACTTCGGCAGCTCGAATACTTCGTCGCAGTGGTGGACGAAGCGAACTTCACCCGCGCGGCCGAGCGCCTCCATGTCGCTCAACCAGGCGTGAGTGCCCAGATCAAACGCCTCGAACGCGAGTTGGGCCAGGAGCTGCTCGATCGCAGCGGGCGAACCGTGCGTCCGACCGAGGCGGGGCGCGCGGTGCTGCCTCACGCCCGCGCTGCCTTGGCCTCCGTGCACAGCGCCCGCGACGTCGTGGACGCGCTCAACGGATTGGTCCGCGGATCGGTTTCCGTCGGAATGGTGACGGCCTGTGCCTCGGCAGATCTGACAGATCTCCTGGCACGGCTGCACACACGGCATCCAGGGTTGGATATTTCTCTCACCGAAGACGATTCACGCAACCTTGTGGCCGGTGTCGTGGACGGAAGGTTCGACATAGCGGTCGTCGGGATCGCAGGGGAGTTGCCGGCGGGACTCGAATCCCGCGTCATCACCGACGAGCGTTTGGTGGCCGGAGTTGCCCTGAATCATCCACTTGCCGACAGGGACACACTGCCGTTCGCCGAACTCGAGGAGCGATCCGTGATCTGCCTTCCGCCGGGAACCGGTATCAGGACGTGCCTCGACGCGGCCTGCGCAACCGTCGGTGTCACTCCCGCGGTTTCGCTCGAGGCCAGCAATCTCGGAATAATCGTCTCACTTGCAGCGCAAGGATTGGGGATGGCAGTTCTCCCGGAATCCGCAGTGGGACAGTTGCATCGGATCGACCTCGAACCCGAAGCCCGGTCCCGGCTGGAAATGGTGTGGCGCGCCCGCGGCGGTAAGAATCCGGCGGCGTCGGCGCTCATAGATCTGGCGCGATCTGCTCCCGCCTCGTGACTTCAGCCTGGGCGCGCTCCAACCCGCCGTGCTCGAGGGCAGCGAGATGAGAAGTGCCGGTCCAGTACACAGCGCCTCGCCGACGCACAGTCACAGTCAACGTGGCACCAAGATGTTCCAGCGCACCGGGAACATTGCGGCGTTCCGAAGGGAGGGGGACCGGAAGAATGTGGGCATCCGACAAGGGGGCGCTGCCCTCGATCTCGATGCTCCAGAGATGATTTCGGCCGCGCAGTGTCCAGCGGTCGTCGGCAACCACCGTGGTCACCGGCGAGGTGACCGGGTTTCCCAACCGGAACACGGTCCCGTCGGGCAGAGCAACAACAACAGCGGTGACCTCGGTGCGTAGCGGTCCGGCGCTGATCTGCCCGCCCGCGAAGGCGACGCAGGCATTCGGATCGGCAAATCCCTGAGCCTGGCCCCACCACCAGTAGTCGGGGAAACCGCCCTTGCCCCAGTTCTTCTCGCCGTACACCTGAGCGCCGGTGAGATCCCAGACCTCACCGTCGATGATCGCGGTTCCCTCGGCCCGGCCACCGAGAAGCCAGGGATGCCAATACTGATTGAGGGCTGGAACAGACTGGAAATAGCTGGACCCGCCGAAGCGTCGACGCGGCCAGAATCGCTGGTCCGTAATACGAACGTCCAGGCGTGCGGCTTCGAGATCGGCGTGCACCCGATGCGTCGTGCCGCGAAAAGCGTCGTCCGCGTAAGCGCCTAGCCGGTCGGGGTCGGCATATCCGCTGGGATGCTCTGTGTCGCTGAGGAAACCGCCGGGATGCGCGGCAATCGCAAGCGTCGACCAATGGCCGTCGGCGGCTCGATTGATCCCGGCCAGTGCGATGACCACGCGGCCGCTTTCCGGCAGCGTGAACCGCCAGAAGTAGCCCTCCATCGCAACATCGTGCGAGGCAAACAGATTGCCGTACGGAGTGGTGGCGCCGGACGACCGGTACCCGGGAAGTTTCACGGCCCCAACACTGCCTGTGATGCCGTGACCTGAGCGACCAGTCGGCCTTCGTCGTCACGGAGCTCGGTGACTATCGCGATGGTGCTGCGGCCGGCATGCAATGGCCGGGCCGTTGCAGTGACGGTGCCCTTGCGGACACCGCGAGTGAAGACCGTCGACGAACTCGTGGTCGAGGTGCCAGCGCCGGCGGGCAGGTTGAGGAATGCACAGACGGCGCCGACGCTGTCAGCCAGCGTCATCAAGGCGCCGCCGTGCATTCCGTTACCTGCAGTGGTGCGGTGGTTGTCCCAATCGAGATGTCCGACAACCTCTTCGGCTGCCGCACTGTCCAACTGCACTCCGGTGTGAACGGCAAAAGGCATGCTCGCGACAAGTTGTTCGAGGTCCATGCCTACCGATGCTAACCAGAACTTGAAGCCGATGTGGAGCTTCGGCTACAGCGGAAGCGCAGTTTCCGACAGACCGTCAGGGGCGCCTCGCCGGCGGAACCACTCGGTACCGAAGGCCGCGGTGAGCTGCTCGGTGGGCATCTCGAGGAACGGCCCGAAATCCCCGACCTGGGTGGCGTGCGCGTACATGGCCGCACGCTTGGAGCTGATCACCGAACTGACGTCGACGGCCGTGGTGAGCTGTTCGGCGGGAAGTCCGAACGTCTCGATGTCCGGAGGCTGGGCCTCTTCTGTCCACTCCGGGTTGGCCAGCATCAGCATCTTCATGTGATCGCGGTTGGTGGAGGCCTCGTAGACCAGCGGGGTACCCGCAAGCTCGGCCGCCCGAATACCGACATGGTGGACCTGAATGTGATCCGGGTGGCCGTAGCCGCCGTTGGAGTCGTAGATCGTCAGGATGTCGGCGTTCTCCTCACGAAGAACCTCTGCCAGACGCTCGGCTGCCTCGTCGATGTCGGCGTTGCAGAAGGCGTCGGGATTCTCGTTCTCAGGGGTGCCGACCATTCCGGAATCCGGATAGTGCAACGACACGACCCGGCTGGCGCCGAGTGCGTCGGTGGATGCCTCGAGTTCACGACTGCGGCGCTGTGCCAACGTTTCGTGCTCGTCCAGCAGGCCGTCGGGATACTCACCCAGCGCACCGTCGGTGGCAGTGACGACTACAACGCGATGACCCGCGTCGGCAGCCATTCTCATGACGCCACCCGTGATGAATACTTCGTCGTCGGGATGGGCGTGGAAACACACCAGGACACTCATTCGCGCAATGGTAGGGCAAGTTACCGACAGGTCAACGCCGGCGGCGGATTTGTGGTGGCTGCACTTATTCTGTGAACCTTGTGTGGTGCACGAGAATCAGTCATGACCAGTTCCGACGATAAAGGCCTGATGGGGGCGTATCGCGAAATATTCGCCGCCCCTGGCGCGGTTGCCTTTTCCGCAGCCGGTTTCATCGCGAGGTTGCCGATCGCGATGATCGGCATCGGAATCGTGACGATGATCTCGCAACTTCGTGGTGACTACGGGCTGGCCGGCGCGCTCGCCGCAGTGTTCGCGCTGTCCAGCGCCGTCATTGCGCCGTTGGTGTCCCGCACAGTGGATCGCTTCGGGCAGCGCGCGGTTCTGCCCCTGGCCGCCGCGGTCAGCGCCATCTCCATCGGTGCGCTGTTGCTGTCCGTGAGACTCGAAGCGCCGGACTGGGTGCTGTTCGCTCTGGTGATCCCGGCCGGTGCGACCCCGACGATCGGTGCGATGGTCCGCGCCAGGTGGGTTGCGATCTACGTCGGTAAACCCGAGTTACGCACAGCTTTTGCGTTCGAATCCGTCGTCGACGAACTCTGTTTCGTGGTGGGGCCGGTGCTCTCGGTCGGTCTGAGTATCGGGCTGTTTCCCGAAGCCGGTCCGCTGGCAGGAGTGATTCTTCTGGTGGTCGGCACGCTCCTCCTGGTGGCGCAGCGATCGACGGAACCCAAGATTCATCCACGCCGACCGGGCCGCGGGCGCTCCGTTCTCGCGAATCCGGCGATGTGGATCGTCATCGTCGTGATGGTGATGCTGGGAACCATGTTCGGCGTCATCGACGTGGGTGCCATCGCGTTCACCCAGGAACAGAATTCGCCCGGGTCAGCGACCGTCGTCCTCGCCCTGTTTGCCGGTGGATCGGGAATTGTGGGACTGGTGTTCGGCTCCCGCCACCCGGTGCGCTCGCTCCGCGGCCAGTTGATGATCGCGTCCCTTGCCGTGACCGTCCTGAGCATTCCGCTCCTGCTGGTCGGCAACGTCGCGGGACTGGCAGCGGCCTACGTCCTGGCCGGCGCGACAATCGCGCCGACGCTCATCATCGCCACGGCTCTTGTCGAGCAGATCGTTCCACCCGAGAAACTCACCGAAGGTATGACGTTGACGGTGACCGGCCTTGGCGTCGGCGTGGCGCTCGGATCCGCGCTGGCGGGGCAGCTGATCGACCGCTACGGAGTTTCGTCGGCATACACGCTTGCCGTCGGTGCGGCGGTCACAGCCTCTATCGTGACGGCATGTCTATTCGTGAAGCCGTCAGCGTCGACGGCACGTCCATCGTCTACCGACTAACGGGAACCCCGGAAGCAACCCCGCTGGTCCTGCTCCACGGCTGGGCGCAGTCCGCACAGTGCTGGGGTGACCAGGTTCTGAGTGAGCTGGCAGCCTCGCACCGGTTGATCGCCGTCGATTTACGCGGCCACGGATACTCCGACGCCCCCGAAGCCGGCTACGACAACAGTGCGAACTGGGCCGGCGACGTTGCCGCTGTCCTGGCCGCCGAGGGCATCACCGAGAACGCCGTGCTGCTCGGGTGGTCGTACGGCGGACTGGTGATCTGCGATTACCTGGCAGCACACGGAACCGACGCGGTGGCAGGCATTGTCCTGGTCGGAGCGATCACGAGCATCGGACGCGGCGAGAAGGGCGGCAAGGTGGGTGCCGCGATGCGCAGCGCTGTTCCCGGTGCGATGTCCGAAGATCCGCGTGAGGCAATTCGGGCACTCGGCGCTTTCGGCAACGCGCTCACGGGCCCGCCGGAGGGCAAGGGAGCACAATCGCAGGCTCTGTTCGGTGCGAGCCTCGCGACCCGCCCGCGTGTGCGGGCGGCACTTTTCAACCGTGCGGTCGGTCACGACGAATTGCTCCGTTCCCTCGACATCCCGGCGCTGGTCCTGCACGGCACCGAGGACTCCGTTGTCGACGTGAGTGCAGGTAAACACGCCGAGGAACTCATTCCGAAGTCGCAGGCGTCGTACTGGGACGGCTGCAATCACGGGCCGTTCGTGGAGGATCCGACGCGATTCGTGTCCGAAGTGAGAACGTTCGTCTCCAGCCTCGGTTAGAGTTCGCGCCCGGTGAGGGGGCACTATGGAGCCGTGACACCCACGCACATTTCGCGCCCTCGCCGGGTGGCCGTACTGTCGGTCCACACCTCGCCCTTGGCGCAACCAGGCACCGGTGATGCAGGTGGGATGAACGTCTACGTCCTGCAATCCGCGATTCAGTTGGCAAAACGTGGTGTCGAGGTGGAGATTTTCACTCGCGCGACGTCATCGGCAGACGCGCCCGTCGTCGAAGCCGCACCGGGGGTCCGGGTGCGCAACGTCGCTGCCGGACCGTTCGAGGGCCTCGACAAGACAGATTTGCCGACGCAGCTCTGCGCGTTCGTCGCCGGAGTTCTGCGGGAGGAAGCACGTCGTGAACCGGGCTACTACAGCCTGATTCACTCGCACTACTGGCTGTCCGGGCAGGTCGGCTGGTTGGCGCGCGACCGCTGGGGTGTTCCGCTCGTCCACACCGCGCACACGCTTGCCGCCGTCAAGAACCTGTCGATGGCTGAGGGGGACACTCCCGAACCCGCCGCTCGGCAGATCGGTGAGCAACAGGTTGTGGCCGAGTCCGATCGACTTGTTGCCAACACCACCGACGAAGCTAAAGCTCTTCACGAGTTGTACGGGGCCGACCCGACGCGTATCGACGTCGTCGCTCCGGGTGCGGATCTGACGCTCTATCGTCCAGGTGATCGTGATCAGGCCAGGGCGTCGCTCGGCCTGAATCCCGGCGAAGTCATCGTGACGTTCGTCGGTCGCATTCAACCGCTCAAGGCGCCCGATGTCCTGCTGCGTTCCGCTGCGGAAGTCATCAGTCGCCATCCGGGCTTGCCGTTGCGCATCCTGGTCGTCGGTGGTCCTTCCGGCACCGGCCTGGCTCAGCCGGACGTCTTGATCGAACTGGCACGCACTCTCGGCATCACGGCGCAGGTGACCTTCCTGCCGCCGCAAGCTCCGACGCGGCTGGCCGATGTGTACCGGGCGTCGGATCTTGTTGCGGTACCGAGCTATTCGGAATCATTTGGCCTGGTGGCCATCGAGGCGCAAGCCTGTGGGACTCCCGTGATCGCCGCTGACGTCGGCGGTTTGGGTGTTGCCGTCCGCAACGGTGAAACGGGTCTGCTGGTGCAGGGGCACAAGACGGCGGATTGGGCCGGCGCTCTCGAAACGCTGGTCACCGAACCCGCCCGTCTCGCAGCCCTCGCTGACCGCGCTCCGCGTCACGCGGAGAACTTTTCGTGGGAACACACCGCGGACGGACTCCTCGAGAGTTACCGCAAAGCCGCCGTCAACTACAACAACGGAACCGGTCCCAGTGACTTCTCGCCCCGCCGCGCGCGGGGACTGTGGCGTCTGCGACGGACCGGAGGAGTGCGTACATGAGCAGTGTTTCCGACACGATCGAACAAGCCCTCACCGAGCGTGAACTCGAATTCACGAAGCGCGACGGCACCCATTTCATCGTCGAACTTCCCGGTGAGCACAAACTCAAGACGTCGACCTTGCTGACCGTCGGGAACCACGGCGTGCGGGTCGAAGCATTTGTGTGCCGCAAGGTCGACGAGAACTTCGAGGGTGTCTACAAGTTCCTGCTCAAGCGGAACCGTCGCCTGTACGGGGTGGCGTACACGCTCGACAAGGTCGGGGACATCTATCTCGTCGGCAAGATCTCCGAGCATGCGGTGACCGGTGACGAACTCGATCGAGTGCTCGGCCAGGTTCTCGAGGCTGCGGACGGAGATTTCAACGTCATCCTCGAACTCGGTTTCTCGTCGTCCATCAAGCGTGAGTGGGCGTGGCGCGTGTCGCGGGGGGAGTCGCTGGCGAATCTGCAACCGTTCAAGCACCTCATCGAGGAAGAGCCCGCGCAGAGCTGACCCGCGGGGGTGAGACACATCGCGGATGTGTCACGTAAAGTGATCTTTGCTTGTGACTGTCGTCACGGGATAATGCTGTTCCCGTCAGTCACAGTAAGTTGGTCACACCACCCCGCCGCGCAACCTTTCGAGGAGCACCGTTGAGCTTCAAGAGTCCGTTCCCCGACGTTGAAATCCCCAACCTCAGCGTCTACGACTTCCTGTTCGGAAACGTCGACCCCGCAGACCTCGACAAGACGGCATTCGTCGAAGGTAGCTCGGGCGCAGTCACCACATACGCATCGCTGATCGCACAGATCAACGGCGTCGCAGGAGCCCTCGCCGCGCGCGGACTCGCGGTGGGGGATGTTGTCGCCCTGCATTCACCGAATGTTCCGGCGTTCGGTTCCGTCTTCCACGGCATCCTGCGCGCCGGTGGTGTCGCGACCACGATCAACGCGCTCTACACCGCCGAGGACATTGCCAAGCAGCTCACCGACTCGAAGGCCACGTTCCTCTTCACGGTCTCGCCGCTGCTTCCGCAAGCGAAGGTCGCAGCCGATCAGGTCGGTATCCCGGCCGAGAACGTCTTCGTCCTCGACGGCGCCGAAGGCCACCTCTCGTTGCGCGATCTGCTCGGCGAAGGAGCACAGGCACCGGACGTGTCCTTCGATCCGGCCACCCAACTCGCCGTGCTGCCGTACTCGTCCGGCACCACCGGGCGCCCCAAGGGCGTCATGCTCACCCACCGCAACCTGGTCGCCAACGTCTGCCAGATCATGCCGCGGATGGGCATCGGTGCCGACGACAAGATCCTCGCTGTCCTGCCGTTCTTCCACATCTACGGCATGACGGTGCTGCTCAACGCTGCGCTCTACGCACGCGCGAGCCTGATCACGATGCCGAAGTTCGATCTCGTGGAGTTCCTGCGGATTGTCGCCGAGCAGAAGTCGACGTACATCTTTGTCGCCCCGCCTGTCGCCGTCGCGTTGGCCAAGCATCCGCTGGTCGACCAGTACGACCTGTCGAGCGTGCACACCATCTTCTCCGGCGCCGCTCCGCTCGACGCCGCACTCGGCAAGGCCGTCGCCGAGCGTCTGAACTGCCGCGTCCGTCAGGGCTACGGAATGTCCGAGATGAGCCCCGTCAGCCACGCGATTCCGTTCGACCGCGACGACATCGCACTCGACTCGTGCGGCCCCACCATCGCGAACATGGAATGCAAGCTCGTCGATCCGGGCACCGGTGAAGAGGTCGCGTACCCGGCCGTCGGTTCCGGCGAGGTCAGCGCGCCCGGTGAGCTGTGGTGCAAGGGCCCCAACATCATGGCCGGGTACCTCGGAAACGAGCAGGCCACCAAAGACACCCTCGACGCCGACGGTTACCTGCGTACCGGCGACATTGCGACCGTCGACGCCGAAGGTGTCGTCACCATCGTCGACCGTCTCAAGGAACTGATCAAATACAAGGGCTACCAGGTGCCGCCGGCAGAACTCGAAGCTCTGCTGCTCACTCACCCCCAGATCGCCGACGCCGCCGTCATCGGAGTCCTCGACGACGAGGGCGAGGAGGTGCCGAAGGCGTTTGTCGTCCTGCAGGATGGTGCCACGTTGTCCGAGGCCGACGTCATCGCGTTTGTCGCCGAGCGCGTCTCACCGCACAAGAAGGTTCGCAAGGTCGCCTTCATCAGCACCGTCCCCAAGTCGGCAGCCGGAAAGATCCTCCGCAAGGATCTGCGGACCGCAGAAGCAGCGCACAGCTGATTTCGATGCAGGGTTGATTTCGACGCAGGGTTGATTTCGGCACAGGGTTGATCAAGACGGGTTCCGATACTCATGCCAGGATGAACGGCATGAGTATCGGAACACTGGTCCTGCTTCGCCACGGCGAGAGCGAATGGAATGCACTCAATCTGTTCACCGGCTGGGTGGACGTACACCTGACCGACAAGGGCATGGCCGAAGGCAAGCGCGCCGGCGAACTGCTCGCCGAGCACGGCCTGCTGCCCGACGTCCTCTACACCTCGCTGCTTCGCCGCGCGATCAGCACCGCCAATCTCGCGCTCGATGCGGCCGATCGCCACTGGATCCCCGTCGTCCGCGACTGGCGCCTCAACGAGCGTCACTACGGCGCTCTGCAGGGCAAGAACAAGGCCCAGACCAAAGAGGAGTACGGCAACGAGCAGTTCATGCTGTGGCGTCGTAGCTACGACACCCCGCCGCCGGCCATCGAAGCCGGTAGCGAATACAGCCAGGACACCGATCCTCGTTACGCAAACCTCGACGAGGTTCCGTTGACCGAGTGCCTGCTCGACGTAGTCAAGCGGTTGATCCCGTACTGGGAAGACACGATCTCCCAGGACCTGCTCGCAGGCAAGAACGTTCTGGTCACCGCTCACGGCAATTCGCTACGCGCATTGGTCAAGCACCTCGACGGTATTTCCGACGAGGACATCGCGGGCCTCAACATCCCGACGGGTATCCCGCTGCGGTACGACCTCGACGAGAACCTGCAGCCGCTCAACCCGGGCGGCACCTACCTCGACCCCGAGGCGGCCGCAGCAGGCGCCGCCGCGGTGGCAAATCAGGGCGCGAAGTAACGCGCACATGGTTACCTCCGGAGCCCCTCGAACTGCTGGTTCGAGGGGCTCCGGCAAACGGCAGGTGAACAGGGCGCCAACGCCGCCCGCCGGGCGGATGACGCGGGCGGAAATGCTCGAACCCGCCGTAACCCACCCGACGTGCGAACGTACGATTACGCCGTGAGTGTCGCAACTGCAGTGCTGCTGATCGTGATCGGCGGCTTGATCGGATACCTCGTCGGAGGTGTGCTGATTCCGAGGCTGAGTTCACGGCACCGGGAACGGGCTGCAGAACAGACGGGGCTCACCATGTCTCAGGTCCTGGACCTGATCGTTCTGGCGTCGGAGAGTGGCATCGCCGTTGTCGACGGTTATCACGACGTGGTGCTCTTCAACCCTCGCGCGGAAGAGTTGGGGCTGGTCAAGAATCGCCGCGTCGACGAGCGGGCATGGCAGGCGGCCCTGAAGGTTCTCGAGACCGGTCAATCCGTCGAAGTAGATCTGACGGCAACAACTACGCAACGGGGACGCGACAAGATCGCGGTCCGTGGGGTTGCGCGTTTGCTCAGTAAGGACGAGCGAAACTTCGTCGTCCTGTTCGCCGATGACGATTCCGAGCAGGTTCGGATGGAGGCGACGAGACGCGACTTCGTTGCGAATGTCAGTCACGAACTCAAGACCCCGGTCGGGGCCATGAGCTTGCTCGCGGAGGCGTTGCTCGAATCCGCGGATGATCCGGAATCGGTGCGGCACTTCGGAGAACGAGTGCACAGCGAGTCGATTCGCCTCGGTAAGATGGTCACGGAATTGATCGCGCTCTCGCGGCTGCAGGGGGCGGAGAAACTTCCCGACCTCGATGTCGTGGACGTGGATACCGTTGTTTCCGAAGCATTGTCGCGATCGAGGCTGTCGGCCGAGGCTGCCGAGATCACCGTCACCACCGATCATCCGAGTGGGTTGGAGGTGCTGGGCGATCAGACCTTGCTCGTGACCGCACTGTCCAACCTCATTGAAAATGCGATTGCATACTCGCCCAAGGGTTCTCCGGTGTCGGTCAGCCGCTCGATGCGCGGCGGAAACGTCGCCATCGCCGTGACCGACCGCGGCGAGGGAATCGCAAAAGCCGACCAGGAACGCGTATTCGAGCGATTCTTCCGCGTCGACAAAGCTCGATCGCGCCAGACCGGAGGCACCGGACTGGGACTCGCGATCGTCAAACATGTTGCGGCCAACCACAACGGCTCCATCGACGTATGGAGCAAACCAGGAACCGGGTCCACCTTCACCTTGCAGATACCAGCGCATGTGGAGGAGACCGACGACCTCGACGACGGCGACGCGGGAACCATCGGTTCCGGGCGAAGCGGTAGACGAGACTCAGGCAGTAAAGACACAGGCATGGAGGCCAAACGATGACGAGGGTGCTGATCGTGGAGGACGAGGAGTCGTTGGCGGATCCGCTGGCGTTCCTGCTCCGCAAGGAAGGGTTCGAGACCACCATCGTCAACGACGGACCGTCGGCGTTGGCGGAATTCGATCGTTCCGGCGCAGATATCGTCCTGCTGGACCTCATGCTGCCCGGTATGAGCGGTACCGACGTGTGCAAGGCGTTGCGCACTCGTTCCGGTGTGCCCGTCATCATGGTGACCGCACGTGACAGCGAGATCGACAAGGTTGTCGGTCTGGAACTCGGTGCGGACGACTACGTGACCAAGCCGTACTCGGCCCGCGAACTCATCGCCCGGATCCGGGCCGTCCTGCGCCGCGGCATCGAGAACGAGGCAGACCTGGCTTCGGACAACGGTGTGCTCGAAGCCGGACCGGTCCGTATGGACGTCGAACGTCACGTCGTCCAGGTGGGCGGGAATCCGATCACGTTGCCGCTCAAGGAGTTCGATCTTCTCGAGTACCTGCTCCGCAACTCCGGGCGCGTGCTCACCCGCGGCCAGCTGATCGATCGCGTGTGGGGAGCGGACTACGTCGGCGACACCAAAACCCTTGACGTGCACGTGAAGCGGCTACGTTCCAAGATCGAAGCCGACCCGGCCAAGCCGGAACATCTCGTGACGGTGCGCGGTCTGGGATACAAGCTCGAAGCCTGAGAAACTTCCGAAGAAGTTCAGCCGCCCACGCAGTGCGTGGGCGGCTGAACTCGTTTTTACGCCTGAGCTTTGTTCTGAGCGATCGTGGTTGCCGGGTGGACTGCTATAAGCCCGAGCCCTGCCCGACGCCTACAGAGGCGAGCCAGCTCGTCGTAAACAGCCTTACCGAGTAGCTCCGTCAGTTCGGGGGCATACGACTGCCAGACCTGTTTCTGGCCGACATGAGCGTCGGGTGATCCCGAGCAGTACCAGGACAGGTCGTCGCCGCCCTCGCCCCAGCCGCGACGGTCGTATTCGGTGATCGTGGTCTTGAGGATCTGCACCCCGTCCGGCCGGTCCACCCAGTCCTGGGTACGGCGGATCGGAAGCTGCCAGCACACGTCCGGCTTCACCTCGAGTGGCTCGATGCCCTTCTTGAGAGCCATGGAGTGAAGCGCACAGCCCTGACCGCCCGCAAAACCCGGCCGGTTGAGGAAAATGCACGCACCCTTGTAGCGGCGAGTCCGCAGAGCCGGCTCGTCCTCGAGGTCGTCTTCCTCGACGTAGCCCTTCTTGCCGAGACCCTTCTCCATGAACTGCCAGTCCTCGGCTGTGAGCAGTTTCACTGACGCATCGAGCTTGTCCTGATCCTCTTGATCGGAGAGAAACGCGCCGTGCGAGCAGCATCCGTCGTCTGGGCGGTCGCTGAGAATGCCCTGGCATGCCGGAGTGCCGAACACGCAGGTCCAGTGCGAGAGCAGCCACGTCATATCAGCGGCGATGAGGTGTTCGGAGTTGTCGGGGTCGACAAATTCGACCCACTCGCGAGGGAAATCGAGGTCGACCTCGGGGCTAGGAGTCATCTTGTGGGACCGGTCTGGGTTACCTGCTGTCACAAGGGCAGACCGTAGACCCAGTAACGTGGCGATGTGCGACTAGGGGTACTCGACGTCGGAAGCAACACCGTTCATCTACTGGTAGTGGACGCCCACCGTGGCGGCCACCCAACACCCATGAGCTCCACCAAGGCGACTTTGAGGCTGGCGGAAAACACCGACGACCGCGGAGATATCACCGTCGTCGGAGCCGATCGACTGGTCTCCACGGTCGGGGAATTCGCCGGTATCGCCAAAACGTCCGGATGTGAGGAAATGATGGCGTTTGCCACCTCCGCCGTGCGTGATGCCAACAATTCCGAAGCCGTGCTCGCCCGCGTGCGCGCCGAGACGGGCGTAGGGCTCGAGGTGCTCTCCGGTGTCGACGAAGCCCGATTGACCTTCCTCGCAGTCCGCCGTTGGTACGGCTGGAGCGCCGGACGCATCCTGAACCTCGACATCGGTGGAGGATCGCTCGAACTCACCGCAGGCGGCGACGAGGATCCCGACGTCGCGTTCTCACTCCAACTCGGCGCAGGCCGACTCACCCGCGACTGGCTCCAAGCCGACCCGCCCGGCAAGCGACGCGTCGCCGTACTCCGCGACTGGTTGGACGCAGAACTGCTCGGACCAGCCAAAGAACTCCGCGCAGCCGGCGAGTGGGACCGGACCGTCGGCACCTCGAAGACCTTCCGCTCCCTGGCCAGGCTCACCGGCGCAGCCCCATCAGCAGCCGGGCCACGTGCCAAACGGACCCTGACGGCCAGCGGACTCAGGCAACTCATAGCCTTCATATCCAGGATGACGGCGTCAGACCGTGCAGAATTGGAAGGAGTGAGTGCAGATCGGTCGCAGCAGATTGTGGCCGGCGCACTCATCGCAGAAGCAGCCATGCGAGCGCTCGGAGTGGACGAACTCGAAATTTGTCCGTGGGCATTGCGCGAGGGTCTGATTCTGCGGAAGCTCGACACAGAAATGGGCGGTGAATTGGTGGTGAGTGCTTGATGGCCGAGGACAGTCAGCAGATTTCCGTAGCGGAACTGCTCAAGCGGAACGGTCAGACGGTCGAATCCCGAGGTGGGCGTCGTCGTAGGGGCGTAGCCGGAGGTATCTCCGTAGCTGAGCTCACCGGCGAAATTCCGATCGTTCGGCCTGCCGGTTCACGTTCGGCAGCCGAATCGGACGCACCACCGGAACAGCCTGAAGCCAAGCCTGACGAGATCAAGCCTGACGAGCCCAAGTCTCTCGAGCCCAAGTCTGCCGAGCCCAGCCCGGCTCCCGTGACCGACGCCAAGCCGCCGGTCGGGAACGACGAGCCGGACGACACCAGGATCGACCTTCACAAGCCGATCTCCAAGAGCGCGCCGGGTCAGTGGGTCAGCCGGGCACCCGTCACGCCGAAGAAGGCCGTGCCTCTCGAGCCGACCCAGGCTGTGCCGGTTGTTCCCGCCCCGACCCAGGCTGTGCCGGTTGTTCCCGCGCCGCCGGCGGAGACCCCGGCCAGGAAGTCGGTTCCGGCGGGGCCACCGAAGGTGACGCAGGAGCCTGCGCTGCTGTCTGGTCAGACGTTGGCGGGTGACCTCATGCGGCAAGAGCGCGAGGTTGCCCAGAATCCGTCGATGCGCGCGCCGATCCTGCCTCCGCGAGTGGCGCCGACCGCGGCTGACGCTGATGTCAGTACCGAGATGATGGATTCGATCAGCGACGATCCCACCAAGACTGCTGCAGCGAATACGGCCGGTTCCTCGGAACCCGCCACCGCCGCGCCGGAACGTGAGCCTGCTGCTTCCGAAGAGGTTGCATCGACCGAGCCTGCCACCGCAGAAGACACCGGCGATCGGAACTCGATCCGTGAATGGGCGATCCTGGCCGGCCAGGTTGTTGTTGCGCTCATCATCGGCGGCGCGATGTTCAAGGGTTTCGAGAAGCTCTGGGACATGCTGCCGTGGGTGGCTCTGGTGCTTGCGCTGATCGTCATCGTCGGCCTGGTGGCGGTAGTTCGAGTTCTGCGGAAAACGGACGACATCACGAGCTTTGTGATTGCGGTCGTTGTCGGCATGATCGTGACCTTGGGTCCGCTGGCGTTCTTGTTGACCTCGGGTTGATCCGACGATGATCGCTGTGGGCTTGTCGACGGCATCGGTTTATCCCGAGAACACCGAAGCCGCGTTTCGCTACGCGGCGGACTTGGGGTACGACGGTATCGAGTTGATGGTGTGGGCCGAGTCGGTCAGCCAGGACGTCGGTGGCGTTGCGGCGTTGGTCCGCAAGTACGGGATTCCGGTGCAGGCAGTTCATGCGCCGTGTCTGTTGATTTCGCAGCGGGTGTGGGGCGCCGATCCGATCGAGAAGCTCGAGCGGTCCGTCCGCACTGCGGAGACGTTGGGCGCCACCACCGTCGTGGTGCACCCGCCGTTTCGGTGGCAACGCAAGTACGCCGACGGCTTTGCCGATCAGGTTGTCGACCTGGAATCGCGAAGCAGCGTCGTCGTAGCTGTGGAGAATATGTTTCCCATGCGTGCCGACAGCTTTTTCGGCGGCAAGGACCGCTCGGCCGAGAGACTACGTAAGCGTGGTGGTCCGGGGGCGGCGTTGTCGGCGTTCAGTCCGTCGTACGATCCCACCGATTCCGATCATTCCCACTACACACTCGACTTGTCGCACACCGCCACTGCGGGCATGGACGCTTTCGAACTGGCGGCGAGAATGGGCAAGGGGCTCCAGCATCTGCATCTCGCGGACGGGCGAGGCGCGTCGATGGACGAGCACCTGATCCCCGGTCACGGATCGCAACCGTGCGCCGAGATCTGCCGGCACCTGGCCGCAACAGGCTTCACCGGCCAGGCCGTCCTCGAGATCAATACCCAGAATGCGCGCACGCGGCGGGAGCGGTCCTCGATGCTGGCGCAGGCACTCGCGTTTGCACGCGAGCACCTGGCCCGGTGAGTTTGCTCCGGGCGTTCAGCGATGCCCGGCAGTGAGTGCTGCGTCGAACTGTGAGCGGACTTCCTCGATGTGGGAATCGAGGTCGTCGAGTTGCCAGTCAGCGGTGGAGATCGGGTCGAGAACCGAAACGTAGACCGGGCCCGGGTGAGCGACAAGGGAATTACGCCACATGCGTTCACCGGCATTGTGGATCACGACCGGCACAATGGGAACGCCCGCTTGCATGGCCAGGTGGAATGCACCCTTCTTGAAAGCCCCGAGTTTTGGTGTGGCGGAACGGGTTCCCTCAGGGGCGATGACTATCGAGACACCGTTCTTCAACTTGTCGACAGCCGGTTGCAATGCCGCCTTTGCCTTGGCGGTGTTGGATCGATCGATGTAGGCGACGTCCAACAGTGCGCCGATCGGAATGAAGCGAGGATCGTTTGCGGCTTCCTTCTTCGCCACTCCCGTCACGTCGCGTTTGATGACGGTGCCCAGTACCAGCAGGTCCAGTGAGCTTTGATGATTGAACATGAAGACGGCGGGGCGGTGATCCCACACGTTGTGCTCACCGTCGATCTCGACGTCGATGCCCAGTAGTGACAGGGAGATGTCCGGGCCGTAGGTGCCCACGAGGTTGGCTCCCAGTTGCCGGTTGCCGGTCACCAATCCGGCAGACGCGCCCACCATGGCTGTCGCGGCCAGCGCACCCATCGCGGTGGCGGTGCGCACCGTCGAGAGGGGAGTTGCGCCGCGTTGTGGTTTGCGCAGTGTGACGGAGGGCCAACCGTTGCGCCTCGCGACGCTCGCCAGGGTGCGATCCGGATTCAGGGCGACGGGACGACCGACGGATTCGAGCATCGGGACATCCTCGGCACCATTGGAATACGCAAAAGCGTTCCGCAGATCAGCGCCGCGCTTCTCGGCGTAGGTCGCGAGTGCGTCGGCCTTCGCGGGACCCCACAGCGCCGGCGAAGACAGTTCGCCGGTGAGCATGCCGTCGATCACTTCGATTTCCGTGCACAGTACGTCTTCGATGTCGAGATCCTCGGCAACGCCTCTGGCCTGGAACGGCGTGGCCGATGTCGCCATCACAATGGTGTGACCGGCCTTTCGATGCGCCGCGAGAATTCCACGAGCGTCCGGGTAGATCATCGCGGCGATTTCCTGCTTGAACAGCCGCTCGCCCCAGTCGTTCAGTTCTTCCTCGGTGCGGCCGGCAAGCGCACGGACGGCGATGTCCATGAGCGCGCCGACGTCGGCACCGCGGAACTGGGTGTCGATGGCGGCGCCGGTGGTTCGCAACAGTTCGCCCAGGCTGATATCGAAGCGCCGCAGTCGATCACGGTAGACAACGCTCGCGGAGTACCCGCTGATGAGGGTGCCGTCCAGGTCGAACGCGGCTATGGTGTCTGGTCCGGATGGTGCCGCTTTGATCGCGGCGTGCAGACGCTCGAGTCCGGTCACGGTCCTGCTTCCTCGTGGGGGGTGGGATTGGGAGTCGTTGTGACGCCATAGGATCTGGTTGCCGCGTCGAGGCGGGAGTGGGCGAGTTCGCGGATTCGACGCAACCGGTCGACCAATACCCGGAGTTCTTCGGCAAAGGCAATCCGACGCGCGGTGACTCCGTCGTCCGCGGCTTCCACGAGATTGCGATTGCGCGCCAGATTGAGTGCGGTGGCAAATAATTCGCCGGATACCGATTCGCTGCTGGCTATCTGCTGGCGTAGCCGGCGTTCGTGGGCAACGTCGATGCAGTTGCGGGTGAAGGACTTTTCGTCGAAGGACTTCGATACCGGCGCGAGGACCAGTTGATCGGCCACCACCTGGTAGGCCTCGAGGAACGGTTGCAGTACGCGGTGTGCCAGGTACGGGCGAACGCCTTCGATGATGTGCGCTGTGCGGTTCGGGTCGGCGGTGACCGAACTCCAACTGGGGTCGATCAGGTCCAGTTCGGTGCGCATCTCTTCTTCGAAGGTGTCGCGGTCGCTGAAGAAGAACTCGAACTTCATCAGGTCCCGAATGCGTTTGGCTTCGTTCCAGCCGTCGAGGATCGGGTCGGCGAACTGCTCGTCCACTGCAGCCTGCAGTACCAGTTCCGCGATTGCCCGGGCAACCAGGAAGTGAATGGTGTTGTTGCGGTAGAACGCTGCAACAAGCCCCTGATCCTTGCCGAGGTAGAAGACCTTCTCGCCGCCCTTGTCGAAGTGCATCAGAACGCCCGAGTCGACGTGCGTCTGCAGTGCCTTCTCGATGACATACGGATCGTCCAGCTCCACATCGCCGGCGAGCGGCAGTTTGCGGGCCGTGATGTATTCGAACAGCGGAGTCAGAATGAGAGTCAGTTCGGTGACGGTGAGCGCGCGATCCTCGATTCCGAGGAAGGGAAGCATCGCAAGAGAAGACACCGTAATCGGTGTTACCTCGTTGATGCGGTGACACACCTCGATAGCGGCCTTCTGAATGGCCAGACGCTGGTCGGGTTCCTGCCGGAGTGCTTCGGCAAAGGAGAGCGGTCGCCCGATCGTCACGTGCGCGACGCCTTCTCGCTTGCCTTGCGCGCGTACGTATCCGAACATCCAGCGCAGACCTTCAGGCTTCTTCTCGGCGCCGAGGGCCTCGGCGGCCATGGCACCGACTTCGTAGAGTTGGTCGTAGCTCAGCGCCACCGGCACCAGATAGACGTCGGAGGCGCCACTGACGTGAAAAGCCTTGGCCAGATACGTCATCAACCCGAAGCGCGGCGGACGCAGCTTCCCGGTGCGCCCACGGCCACCTTCGATGTACCACTCGAGATTGAATCGTTTGGTGAGCAGGTAACGCATGTACTCGTGCATCGACCATTTGTAGACCTCGTCGTCGCCGATACTGCGGCGGATGAAGACCGTGCCGCTGCGCTTGAGGATGGAGCCCATGGGCCAGAAACTGATGTTGAGTCCGCCCATCACGTGATTGAGCGGGAGTCCGTTGTTGATCAGAGCGGGGCGCAGCACCAGCGGATCGAGATAGGAGCGGTGGCTTGGCAGGAAGACCAGCGAATGTTCCTTGTTGAGCTCCCGAAGTTCTTCGAATCGGCTGGTGTCGACGTCGATCGTGTACGCGCGAGCGAAGTAGCGTCCCAAGCGATCCCACACCGCGATTGCCTGGCGACTCTGGGTGGCGACCATTTCCTCGAGGGCTTCGCGTGCACGCCGGTCCACTTCGGCGACAGCGATGCCGAGGCGGTCGGCAAGGGCCATGGTCTCGGTGGTGAAGCGCCGGGTGTCGGTGATTTCGTCGACGACAAATCGCGACACCTTGTACTGGCCGCCGATCAAGTCGAGTTCTGCTCGCTCGAGGGAGAGAGCAGCCTGACGGCGGATGTACTCGGGCAGCGATCCGCCGCCGCTCTCGTCGAGGCGGCGCGAGAGGTCACTGAGCGGGGCGGGTTGACCCTCGATGACCCGGCACCGGTCGGGGTCGGTGCGCAGCGTGCGTCGTTGCGCGCTCCGTCCGGGGTGCAACGGATCGCGCGGGGCGAGTGCGTTGCGAAGGCGTCCGACGACATTCTGTTCGGTCTGGGTATCGGGTAGCCACACCACTCGCAGCGGTGCGAGCATCGGGTCGTCGGTGCGGCGGGCCAGTTCGCCGAGGGTGCGATCGGTGATCGCTACGGTGGTGGACGGCTGCGCCGTGGCGCGAGCCTTGTCGGCCAACCACTTTCGTAGAACGCCGGCTTCGGCTTCGGTCATCGGCTCGGTGAGGTAGACATTCTGTTGGGTCACGTCGGTGGTCATGACTCACGCACCTTCCGCAGTGGTTCCGAGGGCCACGATTTCGTCGAGGCTGTCTTGGATGCACTGCATGAGTAATGCCGGTTTGGTGACGGCTGCGGTGTCGATATTGATTCCGATGCAGCAGATTCCGACGTGCGAGACGAGCGTTGCCATCACAGCGCAGCCAGGTGCCGGACCGAACGGGAACATCCGCTCGATCTTCGCGCCGGCAAGATAGACCGGGACGGGAACGCCGGCAACGTTGCTCGCTTGCAGATCCAGTCCGGTGGACTGGGAGAGATACCAGCTCGCGAGGAGCTGATTTGGCAGGCGAGCGAGGACGGGCGCGGCCAGGTCGATCGCGTCGAGCGCCGGTTCTTCGCGAAGGTTCAGGACGATTTCGCGGACCTGGCGGATTCGTTTTGCCGGGTCCGTTTCGGAGATCGGGCCGCTGAAGCGCACGGCGGCAAATCTGTTGCCGCCGGACGGATCCGAACCGGTACGCATGCTGACGGGCATACCCATGGGAATGCTCTGCACCGATTGGCCGAACGCGTCGTGGTAGCGACGGAATCCGCCGAGTAGTGCTGCGACGTACGCGTCGTTGAGTGAACCGCCGGCCGCTTTTGCGCCCGCTTTGAGTTCGGGCACACCAACTTCCAAGGTTCCGAACCAGCGGCCGAGACCACGTTCGTGGAGTAGCGGAGAACCGGAACGAGCGGGCGGCGTGACAATTCGGCGCAGTGAGTTGGCGTAATCCAAGACCTCGGTGGCAGTGCTGATCGGTTGCGTGATCGCGGTGGCCGCGATGTTGGTGGCGCCGCGGACGAGGCGTGCCACGCGGGACGGCGCACGACGGATCTCGCCGACAACTTCTTCGCCGAAAGCGCCGATCGAGGACAGGTGCTCCGCCGGCGGCGGAGTGCGATCAGGTTTGTTCGGTGTGGGATCGGCGCGCCTGCTGTGCAGGAGCGTCATCATCTGGATGCCGCCCATACCGTCGGTGATGGAGTGGTGGGTTTTGACGACGAAGACAGCGCGGCCGTCGTCGAGCCCTTCGATGAGCAGTGCACTCCACGGTGGGCGAGCCTTGTCGAACGGTTCGGTCGCGAGGTGCCTGCACATACGCAGCGCGTGATCGAAATCTGCCGGAGCGGGGAGACGGACGCGTCGCAAGTGGTACCCGATGTCGAATTCGGGGTCGACCGACCACACCGGGTTGCCCAGATTCAGGGCAGGGTCGACAGCGCGCATCCGGATGCGGGGTACGACGTGCGACGCCCATTCGACGGCCTCGAGGAGGCGATCCCAGTCGGGAGCCTGGTCGAGGACTTCTACCGCGACGATCGGTGAGCGCAATTGTGGTTGCGCTTCTTCCATCCGCCACATCCCGGTCTCGAAATCGGACATCGTCCGGTTCGCGCCCCACGCGACCGCAGAGAGGTCGACGTCGACCGCACTAGGAGGAACAAATGGATTGTTGTCGGCCATACTTCAAGAACTCCCTCGGTCTTCGGGTCCACCCCGTCGTTCTATCTACAAGTGTGGACCCGAGACCATCGGCGCGTCCCGGTTTCGGTGTCAGTGAACAGATGTGACGTTCGACTGACCCGGCCAATTCAGGCAGAGGCGACCGCGCCTACTGCGTTGAGTGCGATTTCTCGATAGAAGACACTGACCTCGTAAGGCGTCTGAGGGCCGTCGGGTCGGAACCAGAGCGCCACCGATTGGCACATTCCCAGCATGGCGCGTCCGGTGCCGGCGATGTCGGTGACGGTGAACTCGCCTTGTTCGACACCGGCTGTCAGCACGTCGGCAAGAAGGTTCTCGAGGTGCTTTCGCTTGGCCGCATAGGCCTTTCGTTCTGCATCCTCGAGGTAGCGCAGTTCTGAATCGAGGAACGCGATATCCGTTCGGCTGGTCATGTGCAGGACACAGGCTTCGACGAGGTTTCCGAATTGTCGAGTAGGGGAGGGGCCGGCAGCGTCGACCGCCTCGCGCGCCCGGGCGGTGACCGCCTCGATGCCGGTCATCATCAAGGCCACGAGGATGCCCTGCTTGTTTTCGTGGTGGTAGTACAGCGTCGGAACGGTGACGCCGGCGCGTTTGGCGATGTCGCGGACGGAGGCGCCGTGGTATCCGAATTCGTGGAAGGTGGCCAGGGCTGCGGTGAGGAGCGGTGTGAGTGTCAACGGTTCCACGGTGCGCCACGCCTCGTCCGAGGCCGCCGAAGTTTTTCTTGCCATTGTGTCTGTGAGCTCCGCTCGACAATCGTGTCTTGGTGTTCGCATCTCTTGGTATTCGCGTCTTTTAGTGTTCGCTAGAACGTCCGACGATAGTCCACGCAGGGGTCTGGATCAGGGGCGGAGTTCAGTTAGATAGTATTGGTATCTAATACGAGGGCGAAGAGAGCGATGAAGATTTCCGAACTGTCGGCCAGGTCCGGTGTGGCTCTGCCCACCGTGAAGTACTACCTGCGTGAGGGTCTGCTGATGGCGGGCGCGCCCACCAGTGCGACCGGGGCTCAGTACGGAGACGACCACGTTCGTCGGCTCGGACTGATCAGAGCGCTGTCCGGGGCCGGCCTCTCCATTCCTCGCATTCGCGCGATTCTCGATCTGATCTCGGCGACGGATCTCACCGAATTCGAGCGGATCGGACGGGCCATCGCGCAGTTGCCACCCCACGTCGACCCAGATCCGATACGCGAATTTCCACGGGCGCGGAAGGTTCTGGAGTTTCTCGGACAGGTCTATGACCCGCGCTACGTCGCCGTCGCGCATCTCGAGCAAGCGCTGATCGGTCTCGAAGACGCAGGTCTGACGTTGAGCGATGAACGACTGCGCGCCTACGGCGAACACATTCGGGGAATCGCCGAGGTGGAAATCGATCTGATGCCCGTCGGGTCGACGGAGGAGGCAGTCCGGTACGCGGTTCTCGGGACAGCGATGTACGAACCCGTCCTGACGGCACTACGACGCCTTGCGCACCAAGACCTCGGATCAGGATCCACAAAGTTCACGCCACCTGCACAGCACGTGACAACCCAGATGAAGGAAAATTGATGAGCAGCAGCCCTTTTCGTGATCTGAACCGACTGGAATCGCTCGGCGACGGCCGCTTCCGCGCAACGATCGACCCCATCTGGACCATCGGTCCCAAGGTTCACGGCGGGTCCATGATGGCCGTGTGCGCGGCGGCTGCGAGAGCGGCGCTGCGAGACGCCGGTGCCGCGAACAGTGGGTCTGACAACAACGATGTACGCGCAATGCAACCTATTGCCGTCAGTGCGAATTACCTTGCCGCACCCGATCCTGGTGACGTCGATCTAGCGGTGACAGTGCAGAAACAAGGGCGCCAGGTGTCTCTCGTCGACGTCGAGTTGAGTCAAGGCGGACGGATTGCCGTCCGCGCCGCGGTCACCCTCGGCATTCCCGACGGCGATGTGCCTGCCTTCGTGAGCGCCTCGTCGATCGACGACATGCCCGCAGAACCGTCGGAGCATGCCGCCGCAGTAGAGGGCGATCATCCGATGGCGCAGATCGTGCACGTCGGTCAAGGGTGCGACATGCGAATCGACACGACGTCCGCGCATTTTCTCACCGGCGCTCAGGGGGAGCCGGAGGTGCGGATGTGGGTGCGCGCTCGGCCCGACGACGAAGCGGACGTCGACACCGCGGTGTTGTTCGCGATCATGGCCGGGGACATCAGCGCTCCGGTCACGATGAACCGTGGACTTTTCGGTTGGGCGCCGACCGTGCAGTTGACGACGTACCTGCGCCGGCTGCCTGCGCCGGGCTGGCTGCGGGTGCGGGCGAGTTCGGATGTGTTGGGCAGCACGTGGTTCGAAGAGGATCACGACATCCTCGATTCCACCGGGGCAGTGGTGGTGCAAAGTAGGCAGCTGGCCATGATGCCCCGGTAATCCGGTTCGACGGTGTCGTGGCAGGCTTGACGGCATGACAAGAATTGCGATTATCGGTGGCGGCAAGATCGGCGAGGCGCTGATCTCCGGGCTGCTGCAAGCCGGCCATGCGATCAAGGATCTGGTTGTTGCCGAGCAGTATCAGCCGCGCGTGGCGGAACTGATCGCCGAGTACTCCATCCGCGTCACCACGATCGAGGACGCGGCCGAGGGTGCTGACGTCATCGTGATCGCCGTCAAGCCGAACGACGTCGAGGCAGCTTTGACCGCGCTGTCGAAGGTGGATCTCGACGGCGACCTCGAGCAGTTGATCGTCTCGCTCGCCGCCGGTATCCCGGTCGGGTTCTACGAAACGCGTCTGCCGGCGGGGTTCCCGGTGATTCGGGTCATGCCGAACACTCCGATGCTGGTCGGCGAAGGTGTGAGCGTCATGGCTCCTGGCCGACACGTCAAGCCTGAGCACCTGGAATTGGTCCGCGGAATTCTCGGCAGCGTCGGCAAGGTCGTCACGGTGCCCGAATCGCAGATCGACGCTGTCACGGCGGTTTCCGGTTCCGGTCCGGCGTACATGTTCCTGGTGGCCGAAGCGATGATCGATGCCGGCGTCAGTCTCGGTCTCACTCGCGCGGTGGCGTCGGAACTGGTTGTTCAGACCATGGTCGGATCGGCAGCGATGCTCGATCGCACCGGCGACAGTGCCGGGGATCTTCGGGCTGCCGTGACCTCACCCGGTGGGACGACGGCCGCCGCCGTTCGCGAACTGGAAGCAGGTGGCATCCGGACCGCGTTCTACAACGCTCTCGACGCTGCCAAGGCACGTTCCGTGGCCATGGGTGCAGCTGTCGAATAGACGCCCATTACGCCACACCCGTCGCTTTAACCCCACAAGTACAGCTAAGCTCGGGTTAGTACGTACGTGTCTGTTCCGCCGGAGGGGAAGCCGGCGGCGCGAGTCGTACTGGAGGTATGTGGATTTATGGTGTCTGCAAACAAGCCGTCCATGGGTTCGTCCCACGACGGAAAACCGGCTGTGGCCGGAACACAATTCCTCACAGTTGCCGAAGTGGCAACGCTGATGAGGGTGTCGAAGATGACTGTGTACCGCTTGGTGCACAGCGGCGAACTGCCCGCTGTTCGAGTGGGACGTTCGTTCCGTGTACATGCGAAAGCCGTGCACGATTATCTCGAAACCTCGTACTTCGACGCAGGCTGACCAGCCGATGCTGGCCAGCCGATTCGGAGAGGACGAGTTCGGCGTGAGCCCTGTCGCGGGCACAGCGGAAGCTGTGCCGGAGGCTCGGTTTATGTCGTGTGACTCCGCACCGGTACGATGATCAACTGTCGTACCAGCAAGCTGGTGTCGTAAGGCGCTGAGCTAGTTAAAACGAGGGCCAGGCGCCAGTTGCTTGGCGCAGGCGTACGTGACCGGCGTGCGCAGGAACGCTATAGAAGAACGTGAGGGACACCCGCTATGGGTTCAGTGATCAAGAAGCGTCGCAAGCGCATGTCCAAGAAGAAGCACCGCAAGTTGCTTCGTCGTACCCGAGTGCAGCGCAGGAAACTCGGTAAATAAGCAGTACTGTGCACTAAGCGTCGATGCCCGCCACTTCTTCGGAAGCGGCGGGCATCGCTGTCTGTTCGGGGTTATGGACACGCCGTCCCACTAGGTGGGAGATATGTCTTGAATGAGCGTGATGCGGGTAAACAGCGCGAGACCCCGACTGGCCGTATGGTGGGGGAAACTTGTCACAAAAGTGATTCGGGAACGCTCGTCCGTCCTGGATATGGGGGTACTTGGTGGTAGTTCGTGACACAGCAGCCGACGAAAAATCAGCAGGCGACACGAAATCGGACAATGTAGTTCCCCGCGTGGTTCTCGTGACCGGCACAAGCCGATTTCTGGGCGGTTACCTGGTGACCAGACTGGCGCAGAATCCGGCAATCGAGCGAGTGATCGCCGTTGATTCGGTGAGTCCCAGCAAAGACATGTTGCGCAGAATGGGCCGTGCCGAATTCGTGCGCGCCGACATCCGCAATCCTCTCATCGGCAAGGTCATCCGGAACGCCGAAGTTGATACCGTCGTACACGCGTCGACCTTGCAGAAGGCCCCCAAATCAGGTTCGCGCGCAGCGATGAAGGACATGAATGTCATCGGCGCCATGCAGTTGTTCGCTGTGTGTCAGAAGGCCCCCACCGTTCGTAAAGTCGTGCTCCGATCCGCGTCGGTGGTGTACGGGTGCAGTGCCAAGGATCCGGCTCAGTTCACCGAGGAGATGAGCGCGCGTCGGCGCCCGCCAGGAGGGTACGCCCGCGACACCCTCGAAATCGAGGGGTATCTCCGCGGCATGGGGCGTCGCCGGCCCGACATCGACGTCGCGATTCTGAGGCTTGCCCCGCTGATCGGACCCCAACTCACCGCGACGGTCGGGCACTACGTCAGCGCACCGGTGGTTCCGACCATCGCTGGACGCAACGCACGCCTGCAGTTACTGCACGCCGAGGACGCGCTTGCCGCGCTCGAATGCGCCACCATCACCCCGGTGTCGGGAACGTACAACATCGCCGCAGACGGGGTTGTGATGATGTCGCAGGCCATCAGGCGAGCCGGACGCATCGAAGTTCCGATGCCGTTGGCGCTGTTCCGTAGCGTCGGCAATGCCTTGGTCGGTTCGTCGATGCGGTTGTACACCGACGAACAACTCGAGTACTTCCGGTTCGGTTGCGGCCTGGACACCACACGCATGCGCAGTGAGATGGGCTTCGAGCCGAGGTGGACGACGATGCAAGCGCTCGACGACTTCGTCCGGGCCATGCAGACGCGGCGGATCATCGGGTCCGAGTGGATCGACCGTGCGGAGAAAACGCTGACCGCGATCGTCGGCGGCAACGGAGCCAGTGCGTCGCCGAGCGCCGACGTGATGTCGATGATGACCCCGGACCGAGGTGTGGTGGAGCGATGAGTGACGTGGCAAAGGTAATTCCGTTGCGGCCGCACCCGGCCCGAAGTGAAGCTCGCTCGGGTGAATCGGTAACCGGCGCCGAGCGTTTGGTGCGAGAGCAAAGCGAGCGCCGGCATCCTTCGAGTTCGACGTTGCCGCCCAAGACTCCCAATGACGGATCGTTTGTCGACACCGTCCGCTCGGGACTTGTCGATCAGATCGCGTCGACTGCGGAGTTCCTGCGTCGCCGGATGGCCGGTGACTACGAGGTCGACGAGTTCGGGTTCGACCCGCACTTCGCGGACCACATCGTCATGCCGATGCTCCGGCCACTGTTCGAGAAGTGGTTTCGTGTCGAGGTCAGCGGAATCGAGAACATTCCCCTTACCGGCGGCGCGCTCGTGGTTGCGAATCATGCCGGCGTGATTCCGATCGACGGGCTGATGACGTCCGTTGCCGTACACGATCACCATCCGGCGCACCGGCCACTGCGAATGCTGGCTGCGGACATGGCATTCGAGATGCCGCTGGTCGGTGGACTCGCACGCAAAGCCGGGCATACCCTGGCCTGCAACCCGGACGCCGAGCGGCTTCTGCGTGAGGGTGAAGTGGCCGCAGTCTTCCCCGAAGGGTTCAAGGGAATCGGAAAGCCGTTCAGTGAACGGTACAAGTTGCAGCGGTTCGGACGCGGCGGATTCGTGTCGGCCGCAATGCGTACCGGAGTTCCGATCATTCCGTGCTCGATAGTCGGCTCGGAAGAGATCTACCCGAAAATCGGCGACCTGACGACGCTGTCGCGGTTGTTGGGCCTTCCGTATTTCCCGGTCACTCCGTTGTTTCCGCATCTAGGACCGCTCGGGCTTGTCCCGCTACCGTCGAAATGGCACATCGAATTCGGGACGCCGATTGTCACGGACACGTACGACGCAGGCGCCGAAGAGGATCCGATGGTTCTCTTCGAAGTGACCGACCACGTGCGTGAGACCATCCAGCAGACGCTCTACCGGTTGCTGGCCAAGCGCCGCAATATTTTCCTCGGCTGAACGTACGAAGTCCGGATCGATTCGATCCGGACTTCGTACGTTCCGTCAGGCGCTCTGTTCTTTGCGACGCGCGAGAATGACCGCGAGTGCCCCGCTGATCGCCCCGAGTACCAGCGCTGTGGGAACGCCGATCTTGGCGGCTTTGCGGGCGGTGCGGAAATCACGCACTTCCCAGCCGCGGTTCTTCGCGAGTTCACGAAGATCGGCGTCGGGGTTGATCGCAACGGCGGTACCGACCAGGGAGAGCATCGGGACGTCGTTGTGCGAGTCGGAGTACGCGGAGCACCGCTTGAGGTTGAGTCCCTCACGAACCGCGAGGGTACGGACTGCATGCGCCTTGCCCATTCCATGCAGGATGTCACCGACAAGACGGCCGGTGAAGACGCCGTCCTCGCTTTCCGCGACGGTACCCAAGGCTCCAGTCAGACCTAGTTTCTCGGCAATGACCTGCGCGAGTTCGACGGGGGTGGCCGTCACCAACCAGACCTGCTGACCCGCGTCCAGGTGCATCTGAGCCAGCGCCCGGGTGCCCGGCCAGATCTTGTCCGCGATCACCTCGTCGTAGATTTCCTCGCCGAGGCGGGCGAGTTCGGCCGTGGACCGGCCCGCCACGAACGAGAGGGCCTTCTCACGGCCCTCGGCGACGTCGTCACTGCTCTCGCGTCCGGTGACCCGGAACTTGACCTGTTTCCAGGCGAAATCCACCAGGTCCGACGTCTTCAGGTACTTCCGGGCGGCCAACCCACGGGCGAAGTGAATGATGGACGCACCCTGGACCATGGTGTTGTCGACGTCGAAGAACGCCGCAGCAGTGAGGTCCCGCGGCACCGCCGGTACGGCGTCGTCGGCGGCCGGTTCTTCCGGATGGGCGGCCGCGGTGAGTGCAAGCGCCGCGTCCACGCTGGCCTCACCGGCAAGGTTGGCTCGAACTTCCGATTCGCTCGGTCCCAGCGGATTCTTGGCCCGGCGACGACCGGGGAGAATGACCCCGGCCAGCCCCGACCCGAATCCGGAACCGTTCGGTAGTGATCGCGCAGGCACCCGCACCTCCCGTGTTGCACCGTTGAGCAGAGAACTCTTGAAGTCAGCCTATCCTCCGCGGTGAGGCTCCAAGGTGTGGATGGCGATGAGTGTGAGTGTGTGTGACCTTCCTCTCGGGCGATTTGGTATCGGGGCGGGCGCAGAAGGCAGACTTGACCGACACGTAGACGAACATCGCGCCTGAGGAAAGGTCCTTACTCGATGACTGTGAACACCCATGAAGTGACCTTGTTGACCCGCGCAGGATGCGCCTCCTGTGTAGGCGCTGCGGAGGTGCTGGCGCGGGTCTGCAGTGAGTTCGAGCTTGAAGTGACGTGCATCGACGTGGACGAAGCCGCAGCGAGCGACCCCGAGCTGAGAGCTGAGTACGGCGATCGGCTACCGGTCATTCTTCTCGACGGGCGCGAGCACGGTTATTGGGAAGTCGACGAAGAGAGACTTCGAGCCGATTTACGCAAGTAAGGCAACGCTAAATATGGGGAAATCTGCCGCTCTGCAGGTTAAAGGCACATCGAACCCGTTCCAAGCAACTTTGTGCATGGGTTCACAAGCGGTTACCGTGGTGTGAACATTCCCCCCGGAGCATCGTGGAGGTCGACAGCTGTGTCGGTCGGACGAGGAGCCAACGACGTGACCGAACCGCACCAGACGCACGAGCCATTGGCTCAGCGCGTCACCGGCGCTGCGGGCCGTCCTGTCGCTACTACTGCTGCTGAGGTCGATTCCGCAACCACACAGGATCGCGTCATCCCCCAGGCTACGGTGACCCGGTTGGCGGCATACCTGCGGGTCCTCGGAGTCATGTCCGACCGCGGTACGTCCATCGTCTCCAGCGAAGAACTTGCACAGGCGTCAGGCGTCGGATCAGCGAAGTTGCGCAAGGATCTGTCGTTCCTCGGTCCCAACGGTGTTCGCGGAGTCGGATACGACGTCACCAAACTCCGCATCCGCATCGAGCGTGCGCTCGGACTCGACCGCGGACACAAGGTCGTTCTGGTCGGCGTCGGAAACCTCGGAAAAGCACTGGTCGGCTACGGCGGATTCAGTCGTCGTGGATTCGAGATGGTCGGACTCTTCGACAGCGACTCCGCCCGTGTCGGAACCCAGGTGGGCGATCTGACCGTGCGGGACATCGCCGAACTCGAATTCGCGTGCCGTGAGCTGAAGGCCACCATCGGCGTCATCTCCACACCGGACGAGGCCGCTCAGGAAGTGTGCGATCAGTTCGTTCGCGCCGGCCTCCTCTGCATCATGAGTTTCTCGCCGATCGCGCTCGACGTTCCGGATCACGTGGAACTGCGACGCGTGGACCTGGCCGTCGAAATGCAGGTTCTTTCGTTCAACAGTGCACGCAACGCAGATCAGGCGTCTGCTGCACCACGAGTGCGCGTCGCTCATGCGGCACCCGCTTCGTCCCGTCCCTCCACAAGTTCACCCGCTCCGGTCGGAGCAGGTTCGACAAGAAACGGATCAGTGATCGCGCCGTGAGTGTTTTGCTTGTCGGGGTTTCGCATAGAACTGCGCCCGTGCCGGTTCTCGAGCGAGTGGCGGTGACCGACACCGACCGTCCGAAGTTGATCGACAAGCTTCTGGCGTCGTCGCACATCACCGAGGCGATGATCGTCTCCACCTGCAATCGGGTAGAGGTCTACGCAGTCGTGGACGCATTCCACGGCGCTCTCACCGAGGTCGGCGAGATCCTCTCCGACCATTCCGGTCTGGACCTCACGGCCCTGCATGCCCACGCCTACGTGCGGTACAGCGAAGCTGCCGTCGAGCACCTCTTTGCCGTTGCAAGCGGCCTCGACTCGATGGTGATCGGCGAGCAGCAGATCCTCGGCCAGATTCGCACTGCTTACGCGTCGTCCGACGCGCAGCAGGCGGCCGGGCGAGTTGTGCACGAACTTGCCCAGCAGGCGCTGCGCGTCGGCAAGCGGGTGCACTCCGAAACTGGAATCGATTCTGCCGGAGCATCAGTGGTATCGGTGGCGCTCGACCGCGCCGCCGGAATCCTCGGTGACGGCGGACTGGTCGGACGCACCGCAGTTGTAGTCGGCGCCGGCGCGATGGGCGGACTGTCGGTTGCGCACCTGACCCGCGCGGGCATCGATCGCATCATTGTCGTCAACCGCACCCGCGAGCGCGCCGAGCACCTGGCGGACACCGCTCGCTCCAACGGAGTCGTCGCCGAAGCTGTTGATTTCGAGCAGCTTTCAGCGGTCATGGCGCAGGCGGACGTGCTGGTGACCTGCACCGGCGCGGTCGGGGCAGTAGTGACATTGGCCGATGCGCACCGCGCACTCGCCGAACCCGATCGCCTCCCGAACAAGCACCTGGTGATCTGCGACCTCGGTCTGCCCCGCGATATCGACCCGGCAGTAGCAGGCCTGCCCGACGTCACGGTCCTGGACATGGAAGCGCTGCAACGGGATCCGGCCGCCGGTGCCGCGGCATCCGACGCCGACGCCGCACGCGCCATCGTCGCCAGCGAGCTGGCAATGTACCTCGCTGGTCAGCGACTCGCAGAAGTCACTCCCACGGTCACAGCCCTGCGGCAGCGCGCCGCAGACGTCGTCGAATCCGAACTCATGCGCCTCGATTCGAGGTTGCCTGATCTCGGCGATCCGCAGCGTGACGAAGTCGCCCGCACAGTGCGACGCGTCGTCGACAAACTGCTCCACGCACCCACCGTGCGCGTCAAGCAACTGGCGTCGGCGCCGGGCGGAGACTCCTACGCGGCGGCATTGCGTGAACTATTCGAACTCAGCCCGGCATTGCCTGCGGCAGTGGCCGCACCCACCGACCGGGTGGACGGCGATCGCGCCGGAAGGGACAAGCAGGTATGAGCGCCACACCTTCACATTCTGAAACGTTGCACTCCGAGGGAACTCTGCGGATCGGTACTCGGGGAAGCCTTCTCGCCACCACGCAAGCCGGAACCGTGCGCGACGCACTCATTGCGGCCGGGCATCCGGCTGAACTGGTCATCATCAAGACCAAGGGTGATCAGTCCACCGATCCCGTGCAGAAGATCGGCGTCGGCGTGTTCACGGCGGAGCTCCGAGAAGCGTTGGCGGACAACCGCGTCGACGTTGCCGTGCATTCGTACAAGGATCTGCCCACTGCGCAGGACGAGCGTTTCGTGATCGCGGCGATCCCGCCTCGCGAAGATCCGCGTGATGCGCTGGTCGCCCGTGACGGCCTGGTGCTCGGTGAACTTCCGGCCGGGTCCAAGGTCGGTACCTCTGCGCCGCGCCGTGTTTCGCAGCTGTCGGCCCTCGGCCTCGGTCTCGACATCGTGCCGTTGCGCGGAAACCTGCAGCGCAGGCTGGGCAAGGTCGAATCCGGTGAACTCGATGCCGTGATCCTTGCTCGCGCCGGTCTGTCCCGCATCGGTCTCCTTGATCTCATCACCGAGAACATCGAGCCCGTTCAGATGTTGCCGGCGCCGGCGCAGGGTGCGCTGGCCGTCGAATGTCTCTCTGCCAATGAAGAATTGGTGGCGATACTCGCAGAGCTCGACCATGCGGATACTCGTGCGGCGGTCATCGCCGAACGTGCTCTGCTGGCCGAACTCGAAGCGGGATGTACTGCCCCGGTCGGGGCACTCGCCGAAGTTGTCGAATCAATCGACGACAACGGCAGAATTTTCGACGAACTGTCGATCCGCGGCTGCGCAGCCGCATTCGACGGTTCGGACGTCATCCGTACCGGCGCAGTCGGTGCGCCGGGCAACGCCGAGGAACTCGGCAGAGCGGTGGCCCGAGAGTTACTCGAACTCGGCGCCCGAGAGTTGATGAACGTGACCACAGGCGAGGCCGCCGATGTTTGACACAACCTATTGCACTTGCACCAAGTTCCCATTTCGATACAGCGCACTGGAGAATCACCGATGACCCGAGTCCGAAAGAACACTCCCGGACGGATCCTGTTCGTGGGATCGGGACCGGGCGACCCCGCCCTGCTCACCGTTCGCGCACGCGACGTCCTCACCGGCGCAGCCTTGGCATTCACCGATCCTGATGTGGACAAGGGCGTCGTCGCTCTCGTGGGCATCGACATGGGTCGCGACGAGGAAACCGGCGAACTGATCGCCGACGTGCGTCCCGCGCTCGGGGAACCGGCCGAGGTCGCCAAAACTCTTGTGCACGAAGCCAAGAACGGCCACGACGTCGTCCGTCTCGTATCCGGTGATCCGCTTACCACGGATTCCGTGATCGCCGAGGTCACCGCAGTCGCACGTACCCAGGTTCAGTTCGAGGTCCTGCCAGGACTGCCCTCCGGCTCAGCCGTTCCCAGCTACGCCGGTATGGCACTGGGCTCGGGACACACCGAAGCCGACGTGCGCGGCGAGGTCGACTGGGCCGCACTGGCCGCAGCACCGGGACCGCTCGTACTGCACGCAACGTCCGGACACCTCGCCGAGACCGCCAGCGCGCTGGTCGAGAACGGCATGGCTCCGCAGACCCCCGCAGCGATCACCGTGCGCGGCACCACCCGGCAGCAGCGCACCGTCGAAGCAACACTGGCGACGCTCAACGAGGCCGGTTCCGAACTGGTCGGCTCCCTGGTCATCACCGTCGGCAAGGTTGTGAGCCAGCGGAACAAGATGTCCTGGTGGGAATCACGCGCACTGTACGGCTGGACCGTCCTCGTGCCGCGTACCAAGGATCAGGCCGGCGAGATGAGTGACCGTCTGGTCACTCACGGCGCCATCCCGATCGAGGTCCCGACCATCGCCGTCGAACCGCCGCGCAGCCCCGCTCAGATGGAACGCTCCGTCAAGGGTCTCGTCGACGGTCGCTACCAGTGGGTCGTCTTCACTTCCACGAATGCTGTTCGCGCAGTGTGGGAGAAGTTCGAAGAGTTCGGCCTCGATGCCCGCGCCTTCTCCGGCGTGAAGATCGCCTGCATCGGCGAAGCCACGGCAGCCAAGGTCCGCTCGTTCGGTATCAACCCCGAACTGGTACCGAAGGGTGATCAGTCCAGCGAAGGGCTGCTGGCCGAATTCGCGCCGTACGACGACGTTTTCGACCCGGTCAACCGAGTTCTGTTGCCCCGCGCCGACATCGCGACCGAAACCCTCGCCGAGGGTCTGCGCGAACGTGGCTGGGAAATCGACGACGTCACCGCGTACCGCACGGTGCGCGCCGCACCGCCGGCCGCCGAGACCCGCGAGATGATCAAGACCGGCGGCTTCGACGCGGTGTGCTTCACGTCGTCCTCGACGGTGCGCAACCTCGTCGGCATCGCCGGCAAGCCGCACGCTCGCACTCTGGTGGCGTGCATCGGCCCGAAGACCGCCGAAACCGCTATCGAGTTCGGACTGCGCGTCGACGTGCAGCCTGAAACCTCACAGGTGGGACCGCTGGTCGAGGCACTGGCAGAGCATGCTGCTCGCCTGCGCGCCGAGGGTGCATTGCCTCCTCCGCGCAAGAAGTCCCGTAGGCGTTAACACGCTTGTGCGCCTTTATCAACCCCCCGCGGTTGATAAAGGCGCACAGCAAGGTCCGACGAAGGAGAACCCGTCTCGTGTTTCCCACCCATCGTCCGCGCCGACTCCGGCGAACCCCTGCGCTTCGGCGGCTGGTAGCGGAGACGACACTCGAACCGCGGCACCTCGTGCTGCCGATGTTCGTTGCAGACGGGATCGCCGCCCCGCGTGAGATCTCCTCCATGCCCGGCGTGTACCAGCACACTCTCGACTCGCTGCGCGCAGCGGCCACCGAGGCGGTGAGCGCAGGCGTCGGCGGTCTGATGCTGTTCGGTGTGCCCAAGCCCGAGGACAAGGACGCACAGGGATCGGGTGCCATCGACCCCGACGGAATTCTCAACGTCGGATTGCGGGCTCTCGCAGACGAACTCGGTGATTCGACAGTCATCATGGCCGACACGTGCCTCGACGAGTTCACCGATCACGGACACTGCGGCGTACTGACACCGGCCGGCACTGTCGACAACGACGCGACGTTGATCCGATACGTCGAGATGGCGTTGGCTCAAGCAGATTCGGGTGCACATCTCCTCGGACCGAGCGGAATGATGGACGGCCAGGTCGGGGCGATCCGCGGCGCACTCGACGCGGCGGGGTACACCGAGGTGGGCCAGTTGGCGTACGCGGCGAAGTACGCGTCGGCGTTCTACGGGCCGTTCCGTGAAGCTGTCGGATCCTCGCTGCAGGGCGACCGCCGTACTTACCAGCAGGACGGCGCGAACCGTCGTGAGTCGTTGCGCGAAGTCGATCTCGACGTTGCCGAGGGCGCGGACATGGTGATGGTGAAGCCCGCCATGTCGTATCTCGACATCCTGCGCGAGACTGCGGACCGTTCGCCGGTGCCGGTAGCTGCGTATCAGATCTCGGGGGAGTACTCGATGATCACGGCGGCGGCGCAGAACGGATGGATCGATCGTGACGCCGCAATTCTCGAATCACTGACCAGCATCAGGCGGGCCGGTGCCGACGTCGTTCTCACGTACTGGGCGTCCGAGGTCGCCGGTTGGCTGTGAACTCGAACCAAGCCTCCGGTTGGCTGTGAACTCGAACCAAGCCTCCGGTTGGCTGTGAACTCGAACCAAGCCTCCGGTTGGCTGTGAGCTCGAACCAAGCCTGATGATCATCAAGTCCCGGACAGATAGGCTGTCACTATGACCGAGCCGTGGCAGCCCCCTCGCCAGGAACCGCCGTACGACAACCAACCCTCGTACGACAACCAGCAGTATCAGAACCAGCAGTTCCAGAATCAGTTCCACCCGCTCGGACCGATGCCGACCAATCCGTCGTCGCATCCCTCGGGCAAGCAGAAGTCCGAACCGCCGACCGATGTGGTGACGGCGATTCAGCTGTGGTGGGCAGTGGCTGTGCTCGGTGTGGTGCAGGGCGGCGCAATGATCGCGATGATGCTCGGTCAGAAGTCGTCGTTCATCGACGAGATGATGAGCAATCCGGCCGCCGCCGACGCGGGTCTCACGCGCTCGGACATCGAGAGTGTCTTCCCGATGGCCGTGGTGGTGTCGGTGATCATGATCGTTATCTTCACCGCGCTCTTCTTGCTGGTGGTCCGATCGATGAGTCGCGGTAAGAACTGGGCGCGCATGCTGCTGACGTTCGGCGGGGTCTTCATGCTGGTCTCCGCGATTCCGGTGATTCTCGGTCTCGGCGGGGGCGGTGACGGCGCAACACTGCTGTTCGGTGGAGCGCAGATCCTGCAAGCCGTCGCGGCGGTTGGTGCCATTGTCATGATGCATCGCAAGGACTCGAATCCGTACTTCCTGAGGTTCCCCCCGTCGACTCGGTGAACATCATGCGGGTACTGTGAATCAGGTCACGACGGTAGTTGGGAGAGGCAAGCGCAGTGCATTCTCGAGACGCTTTGAACGCCGAGGGCACACATGACGCCTCACGACCGCGACGCAGTTCGCGAACCGAGTTGATCGTATTTCTGCTGTTGGGCATATCCGTGATCTCCACCGCGCTCCTGGTTGTCGTGCCAGGACTCGTGAGCGGCTAGCGCGGACTCGCTGCCCGTGACGATATCGAAGAAGATCCGTCCCCCCACTGCTGTCAACGCCGCCTTCTGGTTGTGGATAGCAAGTGCATTCCTGCTGATCCTGTTCGGCTTGATCAATATGTCCAGCGCGTCGTACGCGCTCCGCGAACAGTTCGCCGATCAGGGCGTACCGGCGGACAACATCGATACGTATGTCACGTTCGTTCGGGTATCCGGAGTGGCGCTGTTGCTGAGCGGATTGATCGTCGGCGGCTTGGCCGGCCCGACGCGCCTTGGCCGGAGTCTGTGTCGACGAATTCTCGTGATCTATTCGGGAGTTTTTGCGCTACTTCAGATAGCGCTGGTGATTGCCGGAATCAGTACGGCTCTGGCGTTGGTTGTTCCCGTGATGCTGATCAGCGCGGGGGTGTCGATCTATCGAAGCTCGACGCGCAGCTGGTTCGCCCATGGGTGACGAGGCTTCCGGGGTTCTGTTCTACGAGCCCGGTTCGCGGATGTCAGCTGTTGCGCTCGGTCCGGCGTTCTGCCTCGTCGCGCTGGTGATCGAACTGTTCACCGGGCCGGTGGTGCACTGGTTCGGATTGGCGATGTTCGCGGTAATTCTGACGGGATTGGTCTACGTGCAGGTCACTGCCGCGCGTCGGCATGTCAGCGTCGAGTTGACCAACACGATGTTGCGGCAGGGCACCGAGGAGGTTCCGGTCGACGAAATTGCCGAGGTGTTTCCCGAATCGGACGACGCCGCGTACGAAGACGAGATGGAGCCGTGGGAAACTGCCCGCGCACTTGGCGAACTGTCGGGAGTGCCGCGTCGTCGTCACAGCATCGGATTGCGACTGACAACGGGCGGTCTGGTCCGGGCCTGGGCGAAGGACGACGTCGCGCTGCGCGAAGCGTTGAATCAGGTGATGGCAGGCCGCGGCGAAGCGGAAAGTGCCCGAGATTCCGAGAGGGTGTCCGATGACTAGAAAAGTCGACTTCAAGACCGGAGTAGGCATTCTCGGTATGGTCGCGTCTCTGGCGCTGGCCGTCGTGTGCTGGAGATCAGGGCTGACGACGTCGACCTTCGATCCGATTATCGAGGGCGCGCCGTCGTTCGAGGGCACACACTACGACGGACTGTGGATTTCCGGCGCCGGTCTGGCTCTGTTGCTGGCCGGGCTCATGGCGATCGATGTGACACGTCGGCTCCGTATGGCTTACGTCGCATCCGAGTGAGCACTATACGGGTAGGGGGTATAGTGGCGTTATGAGTGGTTACAGCCCCGAGCAGGATGATCTGCTCAAACGTCTCCGCCGCATCGAAGGTCAGGTCGCGGGTATCTCGCGCATGGTTGCCGACGATCGGTACTGCATCGACGTACTGACGCAGGTGTCGGCCGCAACCAGTGCGTTGCAGTCCGTGTCCCTGAAGCTTCTCGACGCCCACCTTGCCGGGTGTGTTGTCGAAGCCGCCAAACAAGGCGGCCCGGAAGCCGATGCCAAGATCAAAGAAGCTCAGGCGGCTATCGCTCGCCTGGTTCGTTCCTGAACCGCTGTTCGACTCACTCCGTGATCGAGCGCGCAAGCGCGCGGGCGGAGAAGTTCACAAAATGCTCGGGTGTGATTTCTTTGGCGATGTTGACGACGATGGTGTCCGACAAGCCTTTGAGTCCCGAGAGCACAACATGGATCAGCGCGGGGTCGTCTACCAAGATGCGTCCCTCGCTTGCCGCTGATTCGGCAAGCGCCGCAAGCAATGCCGAGTTGAAGACCGCCACTGATGCGTGAAGTTCCCGCATGCTCTCCCGGTCGGATCCGGCCATTCCCTCGATGTCGCGCCACGTGGTCGTGAGCCTGCCGACCCGTGCCCAATGCCGCGCGAATTCGGGAATCATGGACTCGAGTAGCGGCGTCAGTCCTTGCTCGCGGGGGAGCGAGCTTACGAAGTCCGCCATTTCCAGTTGGCTCTCGCTGAGCAACGCGGCAAAGATGTCCTGCTTATCGACGAAGTACTGGTAGATCAGGCCGGTGCTGGTTCCCGAGCGTTTCGCCACCGCGCGGATCGTGAGGGCGGAGTAGCCGCCTTCGTCCAGGAGTGCGATCGCCGCGTCCAAGGTACGGCGTCGGCGCGCTTCGGCGTCGCCGTAGATCGAGTTAGTGCTGGTACTGCTCATTTGATCACCGTAGTCGGGTCGCGCTGCAACCTCAATTGCGAATGAACGTCGTTCGTTCTCGACCATAGGTTTTACAGTTTAGTGATATGAATCACAGAAAGAACATTGTTCGAAATAGAATGAACATCGTTCATTCTGGTGCTACGCTATGGCGCAGACCACATCGAGACCAGTGCATAGCGCTGGACACTCTGCGGTCGGCCTGACGTTTCTTCCCGTATCCATCGGGAGGTCTACACAGTTGTGGAGTACCTATGACACGCACCAACGATGAACGCGCGGCGATCGACATCGCCGCTGCGGCTGGAGAACTTCTGCTCGAACACCGGAAATCCCTCGGTGCGGCGGACGTGGATGCCGTGACTTTCAAGAACGCCGCAGATCGGCTCAGTCACGACTTCATCGTCGCCGAACTTGCCCGACGCTTCCCCGCTGATGCAGTGCTGTCTGAGGAAGGCGCTGACGACCTCGCGAGGTTGAACGCGGATCGGGTGTGGATCGTCGACCCACTCGACGGCACCCGTGAATACGGTGAAGCCGGCCGATCGGACTGGGCCGTGCATGTTGCACTGACCGAAAACGGTGTGCTCACAGCAGGTGCGGTCGCAATGCCTGCCCTCGGTGTCACCTATGCAAGCAGTGACGACCGGACCGGACGGGATACTGCGACGCCGGTTCGCGTTGTGGTGTCGCGGACGCGTCGTCCGGAACCGGTCATGCGAATGGCCGACTCGATGGGCGCGGAGTTGATCGAAATGGGATCCGCCGGAGCCAAGGCAATGGCGGTTGTATCCGGTGACGCAGACATCTATGCCCATGCGGGCGGGCAGTACGAGTGGGATTCGGCGGCGCCGGTCGCTGTCGCACGTGCTGCGGGACTGCATGTTTCACGTATCGATGGCAGCGAACTTCGCTACAACCAGGAAAACCCGTGGTTGCCGGATCTGCTGATCTGCCGACCAGAACTCGCCCCGAAAGCACTGGAGGAACTGGGCCGATGACCACGACACTGACTCATCTCGAACGGCTCGAAGCCGAGAGCATCCACATCATGCGTGAAGCTGTTGCGCAGAGCGAGAACCCGGTGATGTTGTACTCGGTGGGTAAGGACTCCGCCGTGATGCTGCATCTCGCGCGTAAGGCCTTCTACCCGTCGAAGCTGCCGTTTCCGCTGCTGCACGTCGACACGACGTGGAAGTTCCGCGAAATGTACAAACTTCGTGACAGTACCGCTGCTGCAGGCGATCTCGATCTGATCGTCCACACCAATCCGGACTGCGTGAAGCAGGGGATCAACCCGTTCACGCACGGCAGCGCTGTCCACACCGACATGTGGAAAACCGAGGGCCTCAAACAAGCCCTCGATCACTACAAGTTCGACGCGGCATTCGGCGGCGCCCGCCGTGACGAGGAAAAATCCCGGGCGAAGGAACGGATCTTCTCGATCCGATCAGCTGCGCACCGCTGGGATCCCAAGCAGCAGCGACCGGAGTTGTGGCGGATGTACAACGTCCGCAAAGCGCCGGGTGAAAGCCTGCGCGTCTTCCCGCTCTCGAACTGGACCGAGCTGGATGTGTGGGAATACATACGCCAGGAAGAGATTCCGATCGTTCCGCTGTACTTTGCCGACAAGCGTCCCGTCGTCGAACGCGACGGCGCACTGATCATGGTCGACGACGACCGGATGCCGTTGCTGCCGGGAGAAACTCCGGAACTCAAGAGTGTTCGTTTCCGAACCCTCGGCTGCTATCCACTGACCGGCGCTGTCGAGTCGACCGCCACCAGCTTGACCGAGATCATCTCGGAAATGTTGCTCACCACCACTTCCGAACGCCAGGGACGGGTCATCGACCACGACTCCAGCGCGTCGATGGAAAAGAAGAAGCAAGAAGGGTACTTCTGATGACTGTTTCCTCGGATCTGATCGCCGACGACATCGAGACATACCTCGAGCGTCACGCGAACAAGAGCATGCTGCGATTCATCACCTGTGGCAGCGTCGACGACGGCAAGAGCACCCTGATCGGCCGTCTGCTCTACGAATCGAAACTCGTCTTCGACGACCAGTTGACGGCGCTCGAAGCGGACTCACGCAAGAGCGGCACCCAAGGTGAAGGGCTCGACTTCGCGCTCCTCGTCGACGGTCTCGCAGCCGAACGTGAGCAGGGCATCACCATCGACGTTGCCTACCGCTACTTCACGACCGAGCGTCGTAAGTTCGTAGTCGCCGATACTCCGGGCCATGAGCAGTACACCCGAAACATGGTGACCGGCGCATCGACAGCCGATCTCGCGGTGATCCTTGTCGACTCCCGCAAAGGCATCCTGACTCAGACCCGTCGACACTCGTATCTGGTGTCGTTGCTCGGGATCAAGCACGTGGTGCTCGCGGTCAACAAACTCGACCTCGTCGACTACTCGCAAGAGGTCTTCGACGCCATCACCGCGGACTACACGGCATTCGCTCACGAGATCGGTCTCGACGGATTTGTCGCCATTCCGATGTCGGCATACCTGGGTGACAATCTCACCGAGCGCAGCGATCGCACGCCGTGGTACTCCGGGCCGAGCCTGATCGAACATCTCGAAAGTGTGGACATCGACGATGCCGCCGCCGCGGCTCCGTTCCGGATGCCGGTGCAGTGGGTCAACCGACCGGACCTCGATTTCCGGGGATTCTCCGGCCAGATCGTCTCCGGGACAGTCTCTCCCGGTGATCCCATCCGCGTGCTCCCCAGCGGAAAGACGTCCACCGTCGAGCGCATCGTGACCATGGGCGGCGACCTCGACGTTGCCGGTGCCGGCCGCTCGGTCACCATCACGCTCACCGACGAGATCGACATCAGTCGCGGCGACGTGCTGTCCATCGGCGACAATCCACCGGCCGTCGCCGATCAGTTCGAGGCCCACATCGTCTGGATGGGCGAGGCGCCCATGCTGCCCGAACGGCCGTTCCTGTGCCAGATCGGTACCGTCACCGTCACCGCGCGCATCACGAAACCGAAACACAAGATCAACGTCAACACACTGGAAAAGACTGCAACGACAACCCTCGAGCTGAACGAAATCGGTGTGTGCAACATCAGTTTCGATCGGCCGGTCCCGTTCGATCCGTACGTGGGCAACCGCGACACGGGCAGTTTCATCCTCATCGACCGCCTCACCAACGGAACCGTCGGTGCCGGCATGATCACGCACTCGCTGCGCCGGTCCGACAACATTCACTGGCAATCCGTCGACGTCGACGAGGCTGCGCACACCAGGCTCAAGGGACACAAACCCGCAGTTCTGTGGTTCACCGGTCTTTCCGGTTCGGGTAAGTCGACTATCGCCAACGATCTCGAACGCCAGCTACACGCTCTCGGTGCACACACCTACCTTCTCGACGGTGACAATGTCCGCCACGGGTTGAATCGAGACCTCGGGTTCACCGAAGCCGACCGCGTCGAGAACATCCGCCGCGTCACCGAAGTCACCCGCTTGATGGTGGACGCGGGCCTGATCGTCCTCGCGTCGTTCATTTCGCCGTTCGAGGCTGAACGTCATGCGGCTCGTGAATTGATCGGCGATAGCCAGTTCGTCGAGATCTTCGTCGATACCGCTCTCGCCGTCGCAGAAGAGCGAGATCCCAAGGGGCTGTACAAGAAGGCTCGACGGGGGGAGTTGGTGAATTTCACCGGCATCGACTCGCCGTACGAAGCGCCGCAGAACCCTGATATCCACATCGACACCGCCGTGACGACGACCGAGGAAGCTGCGGGCATGATCATCGACTACCTCCGCGCCCGCGGAACCATCTCGTGATGCGTCGAACTGCCGCCTGACCCGTAGAACTACTTTCCCGCACCCGCCGAACAACGAGGAGTAGCTGTGCCTGACAGGGCTGAAATCATTTCTGCCGTAGAAGATTACGTCAAGTATCTCGGAAGTCACGACGTTGACCAGTTGGTTGCGCTGTTTGCCGCCGACGCCGTTCAACACGAACCTCTGGGGGTAAAGACCTACCGAGGGATCGACGAGATTCGCGCATTCGACACGGCGAACGCGCAGGTCGACTTCACGGTGAGCCTGCTCGGGCCGATTGTGGTGGCGGGAAAGTATGCAGCCATGCAGCTGCGGGTGCAGCGCGTTGGTATCCCCGACTTCGCAGCCTCGGATCTCTTCGAGTTCGACGAGAACTGCAAGATCGTTTCTCTGAGTGTGGTTCTCGATCCGCAGGCACTGTGTTGAGCGCCAACGGCCTGCTGGCCGGCAAAGTTGTGGTGGTATCCGGAGTGGGGCCGGCGCTGGGTCGTTCGATCGCGCTGCAGAGTGCGGCGGCCGGAGCGAAAGTTGTTCTGGCTGCCCGCACTCCTGAACGTTTGGAATCGGTGGCGACCGAGATCCGTGATCGCGGTGGAATTGCACTGGCCGTTCCGACCGATCTCACCGACGTCGATTCGATCGCGTCGTTGGCGGAGACTGCGGTCGCCGAGTTCGGTGCCGTGGACTGCCTCGTGAACAACGCGTTCGTCCAACCGGCACAGGTCCCGCTTCTGGACGCGGACTTGGCGTCCATCCAGTCGGGTATCGACATCAACCTGCTTGCGGCGTTGAACGTCACACGCGCCTTGGTGCCGGCATTGACCGAGGCGCAGGGCTCCGTGGTGATGGTGACGTCCATGGTGCTGCGCAATCAGCTTCCGGGGTTCGGGGCCTACCGCATTATGAAGGCCGGACTCCTGGCAATGGCGCGAAGCTTGTCGATCGATCTCGGCCCCAAGGGGATTCGAGTGAACTCGGTTGCTCCCGGCTACATCTGGGCGGACTCGGTCAAGAATATGTTCGAGAAGAAGGCGGCGGCAGCAGGAGTCGACCCCAAGGTCATTTACGACGAGGTTGCTGCGGGCGCCGATTTGCGCCGGCTACCCGAACCCGACGACATCGCCAATGCCGTCGTCTTCCTCTTGTCCGATTCGGCCAGAGCCATCGCCGGGCAATGTCTCGACGTCAACTGCGGTCACACCCACCACTGAACCACTCTCACCCGCAACTACGGAACACAGGAATTACAGATGACACAGGATTACGACGGCATCGGTTCGATCGAGGATCTGCACCAGGCCGCGCGCGAGGTGGCCGGCTACGAAGATTTCGGCAGCGACGGTTACCTCGAGGGCCTTCAGGTTCTGCTCGAGTCGTTCCAGCAGGACGCTGACCTTACCCCGCACGGCAAGGTGATCGCTCGCAAGATGATCATCGGTGCGCTCGCGGGGCGTCTGACCAGCGAGGCCGGATTTGCGAAATACCCCGAGCATGTCGACGTTCCGATCGAGCGTCCGATCTTCGTAGTCGGATTGACGCGAACCGGTAGCACCGCGCTCCATCGGTTGCTCGGCGCGGACCCGGCACACCAGGGCGCCGAGATGTGGCTCGCGGAGACGCCGCAGCCGCGTCCCGATCGCGACAAGTGGTCGGAGAACGAGGATTACGTGCGTGCCGACGCCTTCTACCGTGCCCGTCAGCGCAACGAGGCGGACCTGATGAAGGTGCATTTCATGGGTGCGGAGGAAGTCGAGGAATGCTGGCGGCTGCTGCAGCAGACGATGCTCTCCACTGCCTTCGAGACCGTCGCATACGTGCCGAGTTACACCCAGTGGCTCGCAGGGCAGGACTGGACCGAAACGTACGCGCGGCACAAGAAGAACCTGCAGCTGATCGGACTCCACGACACGGACCGACGGTGGGTGCTCAAGAGTCCGAGCCATGTCTTCGCGATCGACGAGATCATGAAGGTCTATCCCGACGCCTTGTTCGTTCGCACCTTCCGGGACCCGCTGACGTCGATGGCGTCCACTTTCAGCCTCGCGGAACAGGGCGGACACGACATGTCGAGGGCCTTCGACCGTCCGGCCATCGGGCGCACCCAGCTCGACCTGTGGGCGCGCGGGAATGCGAACTTCAACAGTGCGCGCACCCGCTACAACCCGGATCAGTTCATCGACGTCGACTACAAAGACTTCATCTCCGATGCAGTCGGCACCGTCGAGAAGATCTACGCACAGTTCGCCCTGCCCTTCACCGACGAGGCTCGCGCCGCGGTGGAGGCGTCGCACCAGGCCAGCCTGGCTGAGCACCGTCGTCCGTCGCACCGCTACTCGCTCGAGGAGTTCGGCGTGACGGCTGCGGACGTCGAAGCGAAATTCGCCACAACGCCCTGAACACCGAGACAGTCATGACCATCGAAACATCAACCAGAACAGGGATACTCGTATGAATGCCACTTGGGAAAAGTTCTGCGCAGAGCTGCTCGAGGTCGGGAAGGTCCTCGAGGACGAGATCGTTCCTCAGGATCCGCTGACCCAGGCCGAAGGCGTCCGCTACCTGAGTCGGTTGCTCCGCTACGGCACGATCAACTGCGTCGAGTACACCGATCCGCGTTGGCCGAAGTTCACCTCGGCGCCGAACCCCAACATGATGACGAAGATCGGTGCCGACAACCCGGACAACGTCTACATGCGCGCCAACATTTCCGGTAAGTACAGCTACCGGATCATCGGCACCCGCGGCACTGTCCCGCTGATCACCTTCGGCTCCCGCGTCAATCGGTACCACATCGATGGCACGATGCTGCAGACCGGTGACCTGCATATTCAGGACCTCGAGGTCGACGAGAACGGCCGTTTCGAGTTCATCGCGAGCGTGGAGAAGCCCGCAGAGGGTGCTTGGCTGCCGTTGGCCGTCGACAGCAACCTCATCTCGGTCCGGCAGACCCACCAGGATCGGCGCAACGAGGTCGTTGGTGATCTGAACATCGAGTGCCTGAACCCGGACGGCGACTTCGAGCCGCTGAGTCCGGAAGAGTTGGGCGTGCGCCTGAGTAAGTCGGTCGGGATCGTGAAGGGGATGGCGGAGACCTTCCTCGAATGGTCGCGCAAGTTCCAGCCCCGCGCCAACGAGATCTTCGACTGGGGACAGGACTACTTCCAGAACGCCGGCGGTGATCCGACGATCTTCTACTTGCACGGCTACTGGAAGCTCGCCGAGGACGAGGCGTGGGTCATCGAAACCGAGGTCCCCAACTGCGAGTACTTCAACTTTGTGCTGCAGAACTTCTGGGTGGAGTCGCTCGACTACAACCGGACGAACATCTACATCAACAATCACACCGCGAAGCTCAATGACGACGGCACCCTGACAATCGTGGTGGCGGCGAAGGATCCGGGTTACGGCAACTGGATCAACACGGATTCGCACGCGGAGGGGACGTGGGCGCTGCGCTGGATCAAGGCGGACTCGCACCCGATCCCGACGTCGAAGGTAATCAAGCTCTAAAGCAGGCAGGCTCACCCGGTCCGGTGTGAACAGTCGTACTACGCGGTCGTATCGGCCGCGTAGTACGACATCCGGCGCGCAACTTCAGTATGGGAATCGTATGCACACCAGAATAATTCGATCAGGAACTCGACTGATCGCGCTCGGCATAGCCGGTGCATTGTTGTTGACCGGCTGCGCGTCGAGCAATGGCGAGTCGTCAGACGCGAACTCTCAAACAAGTGGCGGTGCAGCGGGTTTTGTAGGCGCGCAGGACGCCGGAGAGCCAGTTGACGGCGGGACCGTGACCTTCGGGTCCTACTCGTTCCCGTCCTCGTTGGATCCCACCAAAACTCAAGCCGCCGGCTCGACCGGCGGAACCGAAATGGCCGCAATTTACGACACGCTGGTGCGCAGCGACTCCGTAAGCGGGAGCTTTGTGCCGCAACTCGCGAAGGCGCTGACGAACAACGGCGACTTCACTTCGTACACCGTCACTTTGGCAGACGGTCTGACCTTCAGTGACGGAAGCCCACTCGACGCGGAAGCGGTGAAGTGGAGCATCGATCGATTCGTTGCGGGCAAGGGCGATGTGTCCCAGACCTGGTTGAACATCGTCGACCGAGTCGATACGCCGAACGCCACCACGGTGGAGTTCAGGCTCACAAGACCATGGAATCAATTCCCGGCGTTGTTGTCGCTCGGGCCCGGCATGATCGTTGCGCGAAGCTCCGAGGCCGGTGGAACATTCACCCCGATCGGGGCGGGGCCGTTCACTTTGGCCAAGTTCGCGCCGCACGAAGAGCTGATACTCGCCGCACGCACGGACTATCCGGGTGGTAGACCTCCGCTCGACACGGTACGGTTTGTTCCCACGTCGGGCGCAGTATCTCAGTATGAATCGCTGAAGAGTGGTCAGATCGACATGACGTACATTCTTCGCGACGAGGCAGTTATCAAACAAGCTCTCGACGACGGGTACTCCGGCTATCTCAGTCCCACCGGGCAGAACGGGATCGGCACGATCAACAACCGTGAGGGCAGGCCGGGAGCCGATGTTCGCGTCCGCCAGGCGATCGCCTACGGGGTGGATCCGGAAGCGATCAATACCCGTGCGAACAACGGATTAGGTACCGCCAGTTCCGAACTGGTTCCGGAGACGTCGCGCTGGTACAACAACACCGCGGGTATTCCGTTCGATCAGGTAAAGGCAAAGGCGCTGCTCGATCAAGCGAAGGCAGACGGGTACGACGGGAAACTCCGTTACCTCACAACCTCGGAGCCGGGCCAGCAGGCGACGGCATTGACGGTGCAGGCGTCACTGAATGCCATCGGCTTCGACGTCGCTATCGACTATGCAACCGACGTGACGGATCTGGTCCGCCGGGTGTACAAAGACCATGATTTCGATATGACGCGAGGCGGTGCTCCGGTCGGAGAAGAAGCGCCGTACATCAATTTGTACAACAGTATGGCCAGTGATTCGAAGAACAATCCTTCCGGTTTCGCGGACCCGCAGATGGACACACTGGTCACAGCTGTGCAGACTGCGCCGACGGACGATGCTGTCCGTGACGCCATCAGCAAGGTGCAGGAGTATGCCAATCAGACTGTGCCTTACGCAATCTGGGGCCCGGCATCGGTATTGACCGCGTGGGACGACAACATTCACGGCGTCAAACGCAACATCACCGACATCATGTTCCTCGACGACGCCTGGATCTCGCCGAAGTAAGTTGGGTGCGAGAGCGATCCTGATGACCGTCCCGGTCATCAGGATCTGTCGAGTGATTGCCTGCCGCAAGACAATACGGTCGTGTATGACAATGTCAGTCGAGTACCGATGAAAATGGTGGAACGATGAAGTGGTCGTTGGCGGGCGCGATGATCGACGCTCTGGAACTGTGCGAGTTGGCTCAGGCCGCAGAAGAAGCAGGGTTCGACAGTATCGCGATGCCGGATTCCGTGTTCTATCCGGAGCAGGTGTCGGCGCCGTATCCGTACACCGCTGACGGCAAGCGGATGTGGGCACCCGAGACCCCGATGCCGGATCCTTTCATTGCCATGACGGCAATGGCAGCGGTGACGTCACGAATCCAGTTTTACACCAATGTATTCAAGCTTCCGCTCCGTGATCCGTTGTTGACGGCCAAGCAGGTATCGACCATGGCGGTGATGTCGGGGAACCGCGTCGCGCTCGGCGTCGGGTTGTCCTGGATTCCCGAGGAATTCACCTTCACCGGCACCGAGATGCGTACCCGTGGTGCGCGCACCGATGAAGCAATCGAGATCATCAAGGCAGTGTGTGCCGGTCGTGGCCCGGAATGGGTTGAATACCACGGCAAGCACTACGATTTCGACGCACTTATGATCAGTCCGGCTCCGGAGATTCCCGTTCCGATCTACATCGGTGGCCACAGTGAACCTGGATTGCGCCGCGCCGCCAGGCTCGCCGACGGTTGGATGTCGGTAAACACGACCAAAGCCGAATTGGCCTCTGCCATCGACCGTCTCACGCAACTGCGTGCCGAATTCGGACGCGCAGACGTCCCCTTCGACATCAACGTATCGCCGACGGATGTTCGCGATCTCGGCGGATATCGCGAACTCGAAACCCTCGGCGTCACGGAAATCAGGGTGCTGCCGTGGTATCGCTACGGCGTCGACCCGGGAGATCGTCAGGGCAGGCTCGACTCGATTCGGCGATTTGCCGACGAGGTCATTTCTCAGTACTGATCGATCAGCGTCTGCATCGCTCGGCCGTAGAGTTTTGCCAACTGGTCTCGATCGGTCGTCGGTGGAATGCTCTCGGCGCTGAGCGTGCTCAACAATCCTGAAACCTGGGCAGAGACGAGGAGTGCGCGCGTGTAGGCGTCGTCGCCCGGCAAACGGGCGGCGAGGTTGGTGGCAAACGTGCCTGACATCTCGCGAAGTCGCTCGCGGATGCGCGGACTGTCGGACGCCCGCATGAGTGCGGTGTGTACCGACAGCATCCGGGCGTCCGCTTTACCCAGGACAAATGAGGCGATCTGCTCGCCGAGTGTGTCGAGTGGGCCGTCGAACGACCCCTTGAAGTAGTCCTCGACCGGTGTGGTCTCGAGGAATAGTGATTCCTTCGAACCGAAGTGTCGTATCACCAGCGCCGGATCTATTCCGGCGAGTTTGGCGATGGCCCGAACTGATGTGCCGCCGAACCCGTGCTCGCCGAACAGTTGGAATGCCGCAGCGCGAATCGCCTCAGGCGTCGAGGGATGCTCTTGCTCTGAAATCTGTTTGCGCTGCGTCACGACATCGACCTCTGTGCTCGTTCTCACGCCGACCTCAATGTCAACAGTGTTGACTCTAGCCTGTCAACGGTGTTGACTGTTGAGTCTGTCAACAGTGTTGACAGTAGGTGCGGATAGCGGAAAAGGGCAGAAAATATGACAGAAACCGACGTCAGGATCCCGAGCGAAACGGCGCAGCCGGTCGATCCACCCACGAACTGGAAAATGGTGGGAAGTGGCCTAGCCTTCCCACTGTTCTTCGTCATCATGTTCTGCCTGTGCTACGTCAGTGCCTTCCACTCGCCGATGCCGAATCAGGCGCCGATCGTCGTGGCCGGCCCCGCATCCGTCACGGCGCCCCTGATCGACGGAATCGAAGCGTCGTCTGGCGACAAGTTCGACATCGTTGCCACCGACAATGTCGACGACGCCATCGATCGCATCAACAATCGCGATGCCATCGGCGCAATCGAGATCGGCGACACCGTCACCGCACACGTCGCCACCGGAGCGGGCGCCTCGACGGTTTCCGTGGTGACGAATCTGGCCCATTCCATCGCGGATCAAACCGGACAACAGGTCACCGTGGTCGACTCGGCACCCGTCACCGCGCGTGATTCGTCGACCGTCGGACTGTTCTACTTCCTGATCGTCTGCACCCTCGGTGGATACCTGACCATCACGGTGCTCAGCCAGGTCGCGCCGAGAATGCGCCTCAAAGAGCAGTATTCGATTCTGGCTGGTGCGGCCATCCTCACCCCGCTCATCGCCTTCGGAATCACCAGCATCTTCATGCACGCATTCGGGGCGTCATTCGGTCAGATCCTGCAACTGCTGGGGATCTCGATGCTGTACACCTTCACCGTCGGTGCCGTGAGCATCCTGCTGAATCGACTGCTCGGCCAGGCCGCGATCTTCGCAGTCTTGACGGTGTTGGTCTTCATCAACTTCCCGAGTTCGGGCGGCGCGATTCCGGTGTCGTTCCTGCCGGGGTTCTGGCAGCACATCCACTCGTTCTGGCTGGGGTCAGCGGCCATGGAGCCCATTCGTTCCGTCATCTACTTCGGTGGCAACGGCGCCGGCCCGCACCTGATCGTTCTCGGTATCTGGTTGGTCGCGGCTCTCGGACTCACCGGTTTAGTTGCCTCGCGACAGTCGAAGAAAGCAGTAGCACAATAAGAATCGGTGGGGCTGGTACTTACCAGCCCCACCTGATTTTTACTTCAGCCGTACGGCGTCCGTGCCGTCCCGGTCGAGCATCGCCGAGCCCAGCAGCGATTCCGGAATCCCGAACCCTTCGATCAGCGTCGCGACATGCGGGCGCAGAGTGCGGCAGCGTTCGTTGATGCCGCGCGTGACGGCCTTCGACCGTTCCACGGACAGGTGCCGGTGCTCCATGAACCAGGCCTTGTCTTCCTCGATGACGGAGAGCGCGTAGAGGTCGCAGACCTCACCGAGAAGTTCCTTCGCCGCCTCGTCCTCGCACGAATCGATACCGGCAACAAAGGCTTCCAGGATGACGCGCTCGATGTGCGCCTGCGCGGCTTTGAGCACGTGGTCCTGCACGAAGTTGAAAGCGTCGAACGGATTCTCCTCGCGCTTCTGCGCTGCCTGCAATCTCCGTGCTGCCGTGGAGAGTAGGTACTCCTCGCGATCCTCGAACATCTTCATCTGAGTGCCGCGGTTGAAGAGGCTGCCGTCCTCCTCGTTGTCCTGTCGCGTGTCGACAATGGTCTGCAGGATCTGTTGGGCCGCAGTACGTTTCTTGACCACATCGGAGACCGTCGTAGCGGCGAAACGCATCCAGTCGACGGGGCTCATGCCGCGCACTTCGTCGGCGTAGGACGTCAGCAGTTCCTTGGCAACCAGTTGTGTCAGTACATGGTTGTCGCCCTCGAATGTCGTGAAGACATCGGTGTCGGCTTTCAACGCGGTGAGGCGGTTCTCGGCGAGATAGCCTGCGCCGCCGCAGGCTTCGCGTGCCTCCTGAATGGCGCGAGTGGCATGCCACGTGTTGGCTGCCTTGAGTCCGGCGGCTCGTCCCTCGAGTTCTCGCTGCTCCTGTGGTTCCGGGTTCTCGCTGCTCTGGATGTCATGCATTGCGGCAACCAGTTCGTTCTGCGCGAACTGCAGAGCGTACGAGCGCGCGATCAGGGGGAGCAGGCGTTTCTGGTGGACGAGGTAGTCCATGATCAGGACTTCGTTGTCGCTCTTGGGGGCGCTGAACTGCCTGCGCTGCAGGGCGTATCGGCTGGCGATGGCCAGGCCGACCCGTGCTGCTGCTGCTGCGGAACCGCCGACGGTGACACGTCCACGAACCAGCGTTCCCACCATCGTGAAGAACCGCCGATTCGGGTTCTCGATCGCCGAGCTGTACGTACCGTCCTCGGCAACGTCGGCGTAGCGGTTGAGAAGGTTGTCGCGGGGGATGCGCACGTGATCGAACATGATGCGCCCGTTGTCGACCCCGGGTAGTCCGCCCTTGAAACCGCAATCCGACGTCGTGACGCCGGGGAGGTCGTTTCCGGCGGCATCGCGAATCGGAACGACGAAGCAGTGCACGCCCTGGCTCTCGCCGCCGGTGATCAGTTGCGCGAACACTGCTGCGACGGTGGCATGTTCGGCAGCCCCGCCGATGTAGTCCTTACGCGACGACGGCGTGGGGGAGTCGATCACGAATTCGCCGGTGGACGCGTCGTAGGTCGCGGTGGTCTCGAGTTCCTGGACGTCGCTGCCGTGGCCGGTCTCGGTCATGGCAAAACACCCGAGCAGTTCCAGATCGATGAGGGGTTTGACGTAGGCCTGGTGGTGGCGTTCGGTGCCGAGGTTCTCGATGGCTCCGCCGAACAGTCCCCATTGGACGCCGGCCTTGACCATGAGGGACAGGTCGGACATTGCGAGCATTTCGATACTGGTGACGGCGCCGCCCGCATCTCCGGTTCCGCCGTGTGCTACCGCGAAACCGTTTGCGGCATAACCGAGATCGGCAAGAATTCGCATCTGTTCGAGGGTCTTGGTGCGGGCGATGGCGAGATTCGGAGTGTAATGCGGAGCAAAACGTTCGTCGGACAGTTCGCCGCGAACTCGCTCACGCACCTCCCGCCAGCGTCCGTCGAGAGTAATCCTGAGGTGGTCCGCTGTGGTGGCCATGGGATCGACCCTAGCGCGAGCGTGGAACCTGTCAGCAGTTTCCGGCGGCGCCGGCTTCGATTCCTTCTCTGAACAGTTCTTTGTCCGCGTCGGGCATCGCTTGATACGACGGGTCGTTTTCCACGATTTTCAGGAAGTTCGCCGCTGCGTCCGCCGGGGCGCCTCCGGTCTGTGTCTGCTGCGTGACGTAGACGGAGACCGCCGAGCAACCGCCCAGAAAAGCGGGTTCGGTGCGGGGTGCGGCCGGGGCTGCGCTGACTGCCGAACCGGCAGCGGATGTCACCGTCGTAGCGGTCGGTGCCTCTGTTTTCCCGTCGGAACTGCAGGATGTGACAAGAATCGCAACTGGAATCAACAGCGTGGTCAGCAGTCGCCTCATGGCCCAAATAGTCCCATAATTGGCCTGTTGGGGCCGGAAAACGCATTTCGGTGCCGTAACTCCTACACCCTGTCGTTGTCAGATTCGACAGAACTGGGACACTGGAGGTCGTGACTGTGTCTTCCGGTGATTTCGACGTGCATGCAACGAACTCGGCTCGGCTCTTCGAGCGGGCCGGCAACGTGATTCCAGGTGGCGTCAATTCGCCGGTCCGAGCGTTCGGTTCGGTGGGTGGAACACCCCGATTCATCCGTGAGGCATCCGGCTACACACTGACCGACGTCGACGACAACAAGTACGTCGATCTCGTGTCGTCGTGGGGGCCGATGATCCTCGGACACGCCCACCCCGCAGTAGTGGAAGCTGTCCGCGAGGCAGCCCTCGGCGGCCTGTCCTTCGGTGCTCCCACCGAAGGTGAAATCGAGCTGGCCGAAGAAATTGTTGCCCGCGTCGCGCCCGTCGAGAAGGTTCGCCTCGTCAACTCCGGCACCGAAGCCACCATGAGCGCAGTGCGCCTGGCCCGCGGCTTCACCGGTCGCACCAAGATCATCAAGTTCTCCGGTTGCTATCACGGGCACGTCGACGCCCTGCTGGCCGACGCCGGATCTGGCCTTGCCACCTTCGGATTGCCGACGTCACCCGGTGTGACCGGCGCCCAGGCCGAAGACACCATCGTGGTCCGCTACAACGATCTCGACGCCGTCGCCGCAGCCTTCGCGGCCAACCCGGACGCCATCGCGTGTGTCATCACCGAGGCCGCTGCCGGAAACATGGGTGCTGTTGCTCCGCTGCCCGGTTTCAACGCGGGACTGCGCGCACTCACCCGTGAGCACGGCGCCCTGCTGATCATGGACGAGGTGATGACGGGATTCCGCGTCAGCGCGTCCGGTTGGTACGGCATCGACAACGTTGCCGGCGACCTTTACACCTTCGGCAAGGTCATGAGCGGCGGTCTTCCGGCCGCGGCGTTCGGCGGTCGCGCCGACATCATGGGCCATCTCGCGCCAGACGGCCCGGTTTACCAGGCAGGCACCCTCTCCGGTAACCCCGTCGCCGTTGCTGCCGGTCTCGCGAACCTGCGCGCTGCCGACGCCGATGTGTACGCCAAGCTCGGAAAGAACGCCACCACCCTCGGCGCGCTCATGTCCGACGCACTCACCGCGGAAGGCGTCGTCCATAAGGTGCAGTACGCGGGCACACTGGTCAGCGTGTTCTTCTCCGAAAACACCGTGACGAACTACGACGAGGCAAAGGCCGCGCAGACGTGGCGGTTCCCCGCGTTCTTCCACGAATTGCTCGCTCGCGGCGTGTACGCGCCGCCGAGCGCATTCGAAGCGTGGTTCGTCTCGGCCGCACTCGACGATCGCGCATTCTCGATCATCGCCGACGCTCTGCCACACGCAGCAAAGGCTGCCGCGGCAGCCGTCAAGCCCTGAGATCTGCACTCACCTTCTTCAGCCCACACCTACTTCAGCTAGGACCCTCGACTGTGACCGACGCCGATCACCCAGACCACACGTCCACCCGCACGATCGTGCATGTGCTTCGCCACGGTGAAGTACACAACCCGCGCGGGATCCTGTACGGACGGCTACCGGGATTCCGGTTGTCGGTGGCGGGTGAGGCGCAGGCCCGGGCGGTCGCGGCTGTTCTCGCCGATCACGACATCACCCATGTTGTCGCGTCGCCGTTGCAGCGGGCACAGGAAACGGCGACCCCGATCGCCGAGGCGCACGGCCTCGACATCACCACCGACGACAACGTGATCGAAGCCGGCAACGAGTTCGAGGGCCTGAAGGTTGCCGTCGGTGACGGCGCACTCTCGCGTCCGCGCCACTGGTGGAAGTTGCGCGATCCGTTCACCCCGTCGTGGGGCGAGCCCTACCTGCAGATTGCGCATCGCATGCTCGCTGCCGTGAATGCCGCTCGCGTTGCCGCCGTCGGACACGAAGCCGTCATTGTGAGCCATCAGCTGCCGGTGTGGACTCTGCGACGCTTCCTGCAGGGCGAACGCCTGTGGCACGACCCGCGTCACCGTCAGTGCGGACTCGCGTCGCTCACATCGCTCGTCTACGAAGGTGACACCCTCGTCGACATCATCTACTCCGAGCCCGCAGGCGCATCCGATCCGAGAGTGACCGGAGCATGATTTTCCGCAAGGTCGCGGCAGCAGTCGCCACGGCTGCCGCAGCGATGCTCGTTCTCTCGTCCTGCGCGACCGGCGACGACGCCGTTCAGACGGGCGGCACTTTCGACTTCGTCTCGCCCGGTGGCCAGACGAAGATCTTCTACGATCCGCCGTCCGATCGAGGCACCATCGGAAAGCTCGCCGGGCCGGATCTGATGACGGAGGGCACAACTGTCGCCCTCAGCGATTTCCCGGACCAGGTTGTCGTGCTCAATGTCTGGGGCCAGTGGTGTGGGCCGTGCCGCGCCGAGGCCGACGACTTGGAACAGGTCTACGAACAGACGCGTGATTCCGGAGTGCAGTTCCTCGGCATCAACGTTCGCGACGACACCAAGAACAAGGCCCAGGACTTCGTCATCGACAACAAGGTCTCGTACCCCTCGATCTACGACCCGTCGATGCGCTCGCTGATCGCACTGGGCAAGGGATACCCGACGTCGGTCATCCCGACCACCATCGTCCTCGACCGCCAGCATCGCGTCGCCGCGGTGTTCCTGCAGGAACTTCTTGCCGAGGACCTCCTGCCCGTGGTCGAACGAATTGCAGCGGAAGAGCCTGCGCAGCAATGACACTCGCAAGTACTGAAACACTCGGCGCGGGCGTCGGTGAAGCATTTCAAAATGCGGCCTCGTCCGGTCCACTATTTCTTGCACTGGGGGCGTGCCTGCTCGCCGGTCTGGTCTCGTTTGCCTCACCGTGCGTAGTGCCGCTGGTTCCCGGTTACCTGTCCTACCTGGCCGGGGTGGTCGGTGCGGACGCCCCGGCAATCACGGCCGACGAAGCCAGGACTCGAACGATCGCTCGCAGCAGTCGTCTGCGAGTTGCCGGCGCCGCCGGACTGTTCGTGGCCGGCTTCACCGTCGTCTTCGTGCTGGCGACAGCCTCCGTGTTCGGGGTCATCTCCACACTGTTGATCAACCGCGACGTGCTGATGCGCGTCGGCGGTGTTGTCACGATCGCGATGGGCCTCGTCTTCATCGGCCTGGTGCCCGCGCTGCAGAAAGACGTCCGCTTCGAGCCGCGTCGAGTGTCGTCCTTGGTGGGCGCTCCGCTGCTCGGTGGTGTTTTCGCGCTCGGTTGGACGCCATGCCTTGGCCCGACGCTGGCCGGCGTCATGTCCGTGGCCGCCGGAACCGAAGGCATGACCGCAGCTCGCGGTGTCACGTTGATCGTGGCGTACTGCATCGGGCTCGGCTTGCCGTTCATCTTCCTGGCCCTCGGGTCGGCCCGCGCCTTGAACGGCGTCGGTTGGCTGCGCCGCAACGCGCGAACAATTCAGATTTTCGGCGGAATCATGTTGGTGGCGGTGGGCATTGCCCTCGTCACGGGCGCGTGGGACCAGTTCGTCGGCTGGGTCCGTGACGCATTTATCTCGGAGGTGACGCTGCCGATATGACAGCTGACGATAATCACGACAACTCGACTTCGGCATTGCCTGGGCAGTCGCTGATCGGTCGAGTCATCGCGCTCGGACGCAACACGTGGCGTGGTCTCACCTCGATGAAGACCGCGCTCATGCTGCTCTTCCTCCTCGCGCTCGCCGCAATTCCAGGCGCGCTGTTGCCCCAGCGTTCTCTCAACGAGGGCAAGGTTGCGGACTACATCGCCGCGCGGCCCACCTTGGGTCCGTGGATGGACAAGCTCGAACTGTTCGACGTATTCAGCAGTTTCTGGTTCACCGCGATCTACGCCCTGCTGTTCATCTCGCTCGTCGGCTGCATCCTGCCGCGCTGCGTCGAACACGCGAAGGCTCTGCGTACCCGCCCCGTGGCGGCGCCGCGCAACCTCTCCCGCTTGCCGCACCACACGTCGAGCGTCGTCCCTGACGCGCCCGAAGAGTTGGCTGCGCGTGTGTCCAAGGAGCTCAAAGGCTGGCGCGTCGAGACCCGCACTGACGACGAGCGGTCGAAGCGAGACGGTGAAATCACGATCTCCGCGGAGAAGGGATACCTCCGAGAATTCGGCAACCTCGTTTTCCACCTCTCGCTGGTCGGACTCCTGATTGCCATCGCGGCCGGAAAGCTGTTCGGCTACGAAGGCAACCGCATTGTGATCGCCAACGACGGACCGGGATTCTGCACCACGTCGCCGGCCGTCTTCGACTCCTTCATCGCCGGACTCAGCCTCGACGGCACCGGGATGACGCCGCTGTGTGTGCGGGTCAAGAACTTCGAGGCCGACTACCTGGAAACCGGGCAGGCCGAGATGTTCACCTCGGACATCTCGTACCAGTCGGGCGATGACATCGACTCCGACACCTGGCGCGACACGAGCATCGCGGTGAATCACCCGCTGCGCATTGCCGGTGATCGCGTGTACTTGCAGGGCCACGGTTACGCACCGACATTCACGGTCACCTTCCCCAACGGGGAGACCCGCACCGAGACCCTCCAGTGGCGACCCGACGACGCCACCACCTTCCTGAGCAGTGGTGCGATGCGTTTCGACCCGCCCGGCGGTATGTACCCGGATGCCGACGAGCGACGCAAGAATCAGATCGCCATCGAAGGGTTGTTCGCGCCGACGGCACTGTTCCACGGAAATCTGCTGTCGTCGAGCTTCCCGGCGATGAACGATCCGGCCGTTGCCATCGACATCTACAAGGGTGACACCGGACTCGACACCGGCAATCCGCAATCGCTGTTCGAACTCAACACCGAACTCATCAATCAGGGCCGACTGGTCAAGCAGGATCGTGTCAACCTGTTCCCCGGCGAGAGCGCAACATTGGCGGACGGCACGCAGGTACGATTCGACGGCGCCGTCGACTTCGTCAACCTGCAGGTTTCGCACGACCCCGCCCAGCAGTGGGTCCTGGTCTCGGCACTGACCATGATGGCGGGACTGCTGGTCTCGCTCCTGATCAAGCGTCGAAGAATCTGGGCCCGTATCTATCTCGATGACGAACGACGTACGGTAGTAGAGCTCGGCGGACTTGCCCGTACCGACCACGCCGGTTGGGGCGACGAGTTCGAGCGTCTCGCAGATCGTTTACTAGACAGCAACTCGACTAACTCGGTGACCACACCGCACGTGCAGGAGAATGCCCGATGACAACCAACGAGACTCTCGCTCAGTACAGCGACTGGGCCTTCAAATCGGCCTTCACGGTGCTGGTTCTGGCGTTTGTACTGCTGATCGTGGAGTACGCGTCCGCTCGCGCCAAATCCGTTCAGGAGAGGGAGCTTGTTGCCGCGGGGGGTGGGGACGCCCTTCTGCCTGGCCGCGTGACCGAGCAGCCGACCAAGCCGCTCTCCGAGCGCTTCGGTGGCATGGGCCGCGCAGTCCTGGTTGTCGGCACCGTTCTGATCATCGCGTCGATCGTGCTCCGTGGATTTGCCACGTCACGATTCCCGCTCGGCAATATGTACGAGTTTGTTGCCATGGCATGTGCTGCGGCGTTGTTGGTCGGCCATGTTCTGCTGGCAAAGGCAACGTATCGGTCGATGTGGGTCTTCCTCCTCGTTCCGGTTCTGATCCTGATGTTCCTGGCCGGAACCGTTCTCTACGCCGACGCCGCACCTGTGGTTCCCGCACTGCGGTCCTACTGGCTGCCGATTCACGTGACCATCGTGAGCGTCGGATCCGGCATCTTCATGATCGGTGGCATCGCCAGCATCTTGTTCCTGCTGCGCCTGAAGTTCCCTCCCGGTGAAGAAGGTTCAGGCATCGGTGGCCGGATCGCCGAGCGGCTTCCCGACGCCCAGACGCTCGACCGCCTGGCGTACAAGAGCACCATCATCGCCTTCCCGCTCTTCGGTGCCGGAGTCATTCTGGGTGCTATCTGGGCGGAAGCGGCGTGGGGCCGGTTCTGGGGCTGGGATCCCAAGGAGACGGTGTCCTTCATCGCCTGGGTGATCTACGCCGCCTACCTGCACGCCCGAGCAACATCCGGTTGGCGCGAGACGAAAGCCGCCTGGATCAACATCGCCGGTTTTGTGGCGATGCTCTTCAATCTGTTCATCATCAACATGGTTGTGTCCGGCCTGCATTCCTACGCGGGACTGACCTGAGTCGATCCGGTACGGTGGGTTGTCGCCGACCGGTCGGGCTTTTGTGCCCGCCCGATGTACGTGCGGTGGGGTACGCAGCGGACGGGTACCGGCTTTGGAAACTAGCTACGCGATAGCTGTATGGTCGTGTCTGTACCGGGCTGGGTGGAGACACCGGGCTGGGTGATCGACACAGAAGATTTCGACAGGGGCGGGACCATGGCTGACAAGAAGGACGACGCGGGCGCGGGGATCTGGGAACCGGTGCGTCCGGCGCCGGCTCAACAGCAGCAGGCCGCACCGAAGCCTGTGCATGCGCCGACTCCTATCTCGCCCAAGGATGTCGATCCGGGAATGCGAAGCTTGTTTGTCGCTCCGACAGACAACACAGTTCCGCCCGCTACTGCTGCCCCTGCCCCGAATCCGCCTGCCCCCAGCGCGGGGCGTGCGCCTGCCATTCAGTACCCCGGTGGTCCTCCCGGGCCGGCCAACGGGCAGTTTGCGTCCGGGCCATTCGCGGCTTCGTTGCCGCCGCAAACCTATGAACCGTCGCCTGGGGTCGGCCGGAATCCTGGTGCGGCCAATCCTTCAGGGGTGAATCCGGGTACGGCCAATCTCGGGGCAGTGAATCCTGGTGCGGCCTATCTCGGTGCGATGAATCCCGCTGCGGCGCAACAGGCGCCGGCGCCCCGCCCCCATTTTCCGGCTGCGCCCGCGCCTGCCGGTCAGATGCCGCCTGCTGCCCGGATTCCGGTTTCGCCACCCCTGCCGAATCAGCCTCTGCCGAATCAGCCCCTGCCGTCATCGCTGCCGATGTCGGCACAAGATCTGTCGAATGCGCTGTTGCTCAAGCCAGTGAAGCCCGCTCCGGTCGGCGGCTGGCGCAAGGCGGTGTACACGTTGTCGGGGCGAAGCCTCAACCTCGGCAACGGCGCCAAAGATCAGCAGATGCTCGAGTTGACGAACAAGATCAATCAGCCCATGCAGGGCTGCTACAAAGTTGCGGTACTCAGCCTCAAAGGTGGGGTTGGAAAAACAACGACAACAGCGACTCTCGGCTCGACGTTTGCATCTGTCCGCGGTGATCGTGTCATCGCAATCGACGCAAATCCGGATCGTGGAACGCTCAGCCAGAAAGTTCCTCTCGAAACCCCGGCCACGGTCCGTAACCTTCTGCGCGACGAAGCGACCATCGAGAAGTACAGCGACGTTCGCGGCTACACGTCACAGAGTCGGCACCGTCTGGAAGTGCTTGCCTCCGACAGTGATCCGGCGGTTTCCGAAGCATTCAGCGGGGAGGACTACACCCGCACCGTCACGATGCTCGAAAAGTTCTACAGCATTGTTCTCACCGATTGCGGAACCGGATTGATGCACTCGGCCATGACTGCGGTTCTGGAACAGGCAGATTCGTTGATCGTCGTGAGTTCCGGTTCCGTCGACGGTGCTCGCAGTGCCTCCGCCACCTTGGATTGGCTCGACGCACATGGACACAGCGCGCTGGTTTCCAACGCCGTTGCCGTCATCAATGCGGTACGGCCTGGTTCCGGGAAGGTCGATCTGCCTCGGGTAGTGGAGCATTTCGAACAGCGGTGCCGCACCGTTCGGCTGATTCCATTCGATCCGCACCTCGAAGAAGGCGCCGAGATTGACCTCGATCGACTTCGATCGGGTACCAGGGACGCTCTCTTCGAACTTGCTGCCGCCGTTGCCGACGACTTCCCGCGTTCGCACTACGGCCGTCCGCTGCAGCGCTGAAGCATGCACCGGGCGGTCGCCCTACTCACGCACAGGGCGACCGCCCTACTTGGTACTTGTGTAGGGGCGATCGCCCTGGTGCGGGTCCTACTGTGACAAATCAGGATCTAGGCAAATCAGGATCTACTGGGATGAGCGGGACCTACTGTGACGAATCAGTCGGAGCGCCGTCTTGGCCGCCCTGCTGCTTGCGTCGAGTTTGCTGATTTACATTCCACAGGAACTCGGGATCGTCGTCAGGCCCCTTCACGCCGCCACCCGAGGCTCGGGAAGTGGGGGACGGTCCGAATGCTTTCCACATCAGGACGACCAATGTCACCAAACCTACTAACGCCAACAGATACAGCACGGCGCACCTCCTTCAAGTACAAGGAAGAGCCTACTCAGTCTCGGGTCTGGATCACCAGAATCCCTGGGACGTGGGTGCGGCTGGGTGCGCCGTGCTGTATTTGTGTAGAGCATTCGGGTAGAGCGCAAGCTCCGGTATTTCAGTTGGCTTCGGTGGTCAGTGAGCGCAGAAGCTGCATGACCTCGGTCTCGCGGAAGCGACGGTGTCCGCCCGGAGTGCGGAGTGATCCCAGTCGGCCGGCGTGTGCCCAGCGTGTGACTGTCTTGGGATCTACGTGAAACAGAGCCGCGACCTGGCCGGGTGTCATGAGTGCGTCTGCGGCTACGTTGTATGTTGGTGCGCTCATCTGATGTTCCTCCGTCTTGGCGTCGAACATGTGTTTCGAAACAGTAGCTCAAAACCTACGCCGAGTTTGTTTCGGCGGCCGCTGCTCACGTTCGACCTTTTTTGGATTGGTAGCGCAATGTTTGCACAGAGTTGCCCAGTTAGTCGATCCTTAATATTTAAGTAAAGGAAAAGTAAAGGACAAACCGGATAAAGCGGGCCGATTATTTTAGCCGCTCGGAGTAGGTAACCTTGCAGTGTGAGTAAGTTGCCTGAAAGTCCGGAAAACCAGCCTTCTAAGCCTGACTTGACCAAGTCGGAGCCCGTTAACTCTGGGCAAGCAATTGCCTCTGGTGGGGTTGTCACGAAGGGGCAATTGGCGAGAGATGTCGTGCTCTACTCGGTTGCCCGACTCCTGCTGGTAGTCGTAATCGGTGCCATCATCATGTTCGGTGGAAAGGCCGTCGGTGCAGAGGTTCCCCTGCTCGTAGCTGCCCTGTTTGCCGTCTTGATCGCACTTCCGCTCTCGCTGCTGCTGTTTGCCCGGTTGCGTAAACGCGTCAATGTCGGCATTGCCGCAGTTGACGCTCAGCGCCGCGAAGACCGTGACGACTTGCGCGCCAAACTACGTGGTGACCAGCGGTGACGTCGGAGGTGGTCGACGTCTCGCGTCGTAGCGCGAGAAGTTGGGTCGACAACGCGGTCCGACTGATCGAAGCTGACGCTCAGCGCAGCGCAGACACCCACCTCCTGCGGTACCCGCTACCGAGCCACTGGCCCGTCCAGCTCTACCTCAAGGACGAGTCGACGCACATCACCGGCAGCCTCAAGCACCGTCTTGCGCGCTCGTTGTTCCTGTATTCCATCTGCAACGGTTGGGTTACCGAAAGCACGCCCGTTATCGAAGCTTCGTCCGGATCGACAGCCGTCAGTGAGGCGTACTTCGCGAAGTTGCTGGGACTCGAATTCGTGGCTGTTATGCCCGCTCACACCAGTCCCGCGAAGATCGCCCTGATCGAGGCGCACGGCGGACGTTGCCACTTCGTCACCGACCCGTCGTCTATCTACTCCGAATCCCAACGGCTCGCGCACGAGTTGGGCGGGCACTACATGGATCAGTTCACGCATGCCGAACGCGCGACGGATTGGCGCGGAAACAACAACATCGCGGCGTCGATCTTCACTCAACTCGAACGTGAGGAAAACCCGGTTCCTGAGTGGGTTGTCGTCGGCGCAGGCACCGGTGGAACGGGCGCGACCATCGGTCGTTTTCTTCGCTACGGCAAGTTCGACACCGGACTGTGCGTGGTCGATCCGGAGCACTCCGTGTTCTTCGACGCCTGGCGGGCCGGTGATCCGTCCGTCGTCGGTACCCGCGGGTCACGAATCGAAGGCATCGGCCGACCTCGCGTCGAACCGTCGTTTGTCGGTCAGGTCGTCGATCGGATGATCAAGGTGCCAGACGCCGGCTCCATTGCGGCCGCACGCCACGCCAGCGACGCGTTGGGACGCAAGGTCGGTGGCTCGACCGGAACGAACCTGTGGGGCTCATTTGCCTTGATCGCGGAGATGATGGCGGCAGGACGCAGCGGTAGTGTCGTCACCTTGCTCTGTGACGGTGGGGAACGCTATTCGGGGACGTACTACAACGACGAGTGGGTTGCGTCCGAAGGTATGTCACTCGAGACTCCGACAGCGGTGCTCGACGAGTTCATCCGATCCGGGACGTGGGTGGCGGACGCCTGAGTGTGGGCCGGCTCATCGCGACCCTGGGCCATGAATCCAGTCCGGCCGCTTGTTCGTGCGAGCGGATCCGGACGAGATCAGGGGAGAGCCTGCTCTCGGGGATGCGCTCGAAGCCGAGTCGCTCGTAGTACGGCGCGTTCCAGGGAACGTCGACAAACGTAGTCAGGCTCACCAGATCGTGATGATGTGTCATAGCCCAGTCGGTGACGGAGTCGATCAACTGTGCCCCGAAGCCTTTGTGTGAGTGCTCGGGGTGGACGGAAACCTGCTCGATGTGAACGCCGACGTCGATGATGTCGACAAGGGCATACGCGACAAGGGTGCTGTGGGCGTCGGTCATCACCCAGATGTGATCGTCACCGAGGTACTTCGCGAGCTCTTCCAGAGTCGGTGGGGGATCGTCGGCAACGGCGTCCATTCCGATGTCTCGGAAGGGCGCACCCGCGGCTGTTTCGATCAGTTGCAGAGCTGGTAGGTCAGTGGGGACGGCCAAGCGGATCACGGAAACCGTTGTACCTCGAGCGCTGAGTTTTTCCCACCGAGACTGTCGTGAGACCCAAACCTACGGAACCAAAGGTGCGCCGTAGTCTTGCCGATCGGCAGCCGAAAAGCTCAGGGCCGAGGTCCACATCGCTACTCTGCGAGAAGAATGTCCGGCAGCCGAAGTCTGGTTCATGACGAAAGTCCTTAACATTGCGAATAACGTTTATTTCGCAGATGGGTCTGACGTACAACAGGCGATGACCACCGAACACATTTCACAGCATCTCGACAACCTTCGACTTCATAATTCGAGCCCCACGACAATTCGGCATCGCCTGGATAATCTGCAACGCATCCAGGCAAAGCTCGGAAAGCCTCTGGTCGAAGCGACTTCCGAGGATCTCGTAACATGGCAGACAACTTTGCGGATTTCGCCGTCGAGTATCGCCACTTACACCGCGCATATTCGATCCTTTTACCGCTGGGCGCTGTTGAATGGGTTAGTCGAAATCGACCCGACGATTCACCTCGTGACGCCGAAACTAAAGCGTCGCATGCCGCGGCCGATCCCCGAAAAGGATCTGTCTGCAGCATTAACTACCGCCCGCTATGACCACCAGCTCTTCTGCGCGTTTTTGCTCGCCGGTTACTGCGGTCTCCGGTGTGGCGAGATCACGCGCATTTCGCGCAGTGATGTGCGCGAAGACGAGAACGGCAAGGGCGCTTACCTCGTAGTTCACGGCAAGGGTGGACATGAGCGCATCATTCGCATCGCGCCCGACATTTATGCGGAAGTGCGCGCACTCATGTATCGCACAGGATTCCTGTTTGTATCTAAGAACGGTCGCGCCTACACACCAAATCGACTGACCCAGATCACATCTGCGCACCTGAAGGCAATCGGATTGCCGTACACGCTCCATACGCTTCGACATCGTTTCGCCACACGCTTGGCTGACCTCGGCGCCGACGTGCGCGACGTTCAGGCTGCGCTCGGTCATGCGCACCTGTCGACGACAACGCTGTACCTCGCATCGAATACTCGACGGTCCACCATGTCGGTCGACAAGCTTGGGCGTGGATTTGCAGCAATGGCCAAGCGGCAGGCAGCTGCGCGGCGTAACAACCGTGACGACGACCAATAAGGTCCCGAATCCCAATTGATACGTAAGTGCTGAAGGTCCCCACCCTCACCCGCGGGTGGGGACGCATCGAATCAAACAAAAAGGCCCACCGAGAGCTAGAGACTCCCAGCGGGCCGGTGTCCGACTATCAAGGAGTCGAACGTGAACAATCATATCCCCACCCGCCCACAAGGCGGGATCCGTCGCGGACCGCGACAAGTCGATCAATTCACCATCATCACCAATGCCGTCGTCAACGATCGACGTCTCAGCTTCCGCGCCCGCGGTGTTCTGATCTACCTCTTGTCTAAGCCTGCCGATTGGCGCACGCGCTCGGAGTCGATCGCCGCACAGTCTGACAAGGATGGCCGTGACGCTGTCCGGTCCGCGATGCGTGAGATGGAAGCTTTTGGATACCTCGTGCGTAACCGTGTCCAGGACGATCTTGGTCGCTGGCACATGATCCAAACCATCTTCGAGAATCCGCTTGATACTCCGGGGCCTGATAAATCGTCTACCGGGGGGACCGACGTCGAAGAGTCCGTCGCTTTACCAAGGATTGATCTCCAAAGGACTGAGACCAACCAACCGTCGCGCAAAGCGGATCCGAAATCGGTGGTGGTGAATTCTCCGAAGATCGCCAAACCGAACAGCGAGCAACTGGAGTGCGTCGACGAGTTGGCCGCAGCGAGCCAGAAGGCCGGACTGACGGCGACCTGGCGCCACCTGAAGCCGCACAACATCACGGCAATCGCCGCGCACGTCGAGACTCATGGCGTCCCTGCTCTGGTTGCTCACGTCAAGGCGCTGCACAATCCGATCAACCCGACCAGGTTCGCGTCCGGATGGATCCCGATGTGGGACGAGATGCCGCGTGTCGTTGCTCCGTTGTCGTGGACGTCCTGCGGTCACTGCGGACCAACCGGCTGGCTCAATGATGATCCATCCCTTGGCCGCTGCCAGTGCTGGACCCGCACGCACGGAGCGAACCAATGAACATGAAGGTGACCCGGTTCGACGCGGCCCTGACATATGCCCTCGCCGCGCTCGGGCTGTGGATCAGCTACACCGCACTCGCCGATCTCGCGTCGCGCGCAGGGATCGGACAGGCGCAGGCCGCAGCGTGGCCACTCGTCGTCGACGGGCTTATCCTCGCCGCGACGCGCGCAGTCGTAACCTTCGGCGCGCACGACGCACGCAAGTACGCCTGGACATTGCTCGGGTGCGCCGCAGCGATGAGCATCGCCGGAAATGTCGCACACGCCTTGCTTCCCGCCGGACCCGTTCACCCCGCCATCGCAGCCGTCGTCGCAGTCGTGCCACCCGTCGCCGCACTCGCCATGACGCACCTCGCCGTCGTCCGCGCCAGGGTGCGACAAGACGCGGATCAAGCCGTCGCATTGCATGCGTCACCACAAGTAGACGCTGCGCCAAGCGATAACGCACCGCTGGCCGAAGATCGCTCACTGGATGCTGATGACGCGCCGGAACCCGATCGCGTCGCGCAACTCGTCTCGGTCGATGTGCCAGCCGTCGAAGCTGCTGACGCACCCGTCGCACAGGTGGCCGGCGACGCGCGCCAGCTTGCGCTCGACCTCCTCGCCGCCGGCGGTCTCAGCGGCCGCGACATCGCAAAGCAGGTCGGAGTCAGCGAAGCTACGGTACGGCGATGGCGCGACAAAGCAGCTGCCAGCGAACTACCGGCAGCCTGATGCGCATTGAAACCGACCGAGTTAACTGTTACGAACCTTCCGTCTGGTTTGATCCATGCATGAAAAAGACGACAGTCGCAGCCGCGAGCATCGCCATAGCAATGCTCGCGGGTTGCGGCGAGACAGGCAATCAACCGTCATCGGCAGATGCAGTAGTGCCCTCGTCCGAGAGCGCCAAGGCGACATCATTCGGAGACAGGATCGACTACAAGGACGATGCCGGCGCGACTCTAGGATCGATTGTCTTCCGTGAAGTCGCTGCGATTCCCCAGGCCTGCGTAAGCGAATTCGACGCTGAAACCAACGGGCCAGGGCAACTGCTCGGCATCAAAGTTGAACTCCATGCCGGAACGAGAGACATGGTGGCACCGGACTCGTCGACCTTGAGAATCAACGACGAAGGCGGATTCACGCAAGCACTCGATTCCGGGGATCATTCTTGTCGCGACGCATATCCCGAAGCAGTCACCGCCCTGGTCGGAGGAAAATCGCAAGGCTGGATCACAGTAGCCAACCGATTCCCAAACCCTCAGGCATTCGTACACGAGCCACTGTTCCTCACCCTCGACAATCAGGGCGCATTCGAGGTCACGCAATCAACACCCGCCAGTAGCACGATCGCGATGCCAGCTGTCACCGTTCCAACGAACACTCCTGTGGTGACAACCACGAGCGCACCCCCTGTAGCCCCCTCGGTCGAGCCAGAACCCGAACCGGTGACACCGAAAGTCATCGTCAAATGTGACTACCCCATCTACGAAAACACCCTGTACTCCGACGGAACTCGTGGCCAGACCGACTACTGCGCATCCCAATTGCAGGCCTCGGCCGACGCTGAAAGCGCAGCGAACACAGCCACCTGTGACGGCACTATCTGCACCTACCCGAACGGTGCTACACGCCCGGACGAGAACGCACCCAAAACGCCATCACCGTGGGTTCAATCGCAGATCGACTGGTGGGCCTGCAAGGACGCTGGCAACACTGATGAGTACTGCCGCGCCAACACCTGACAGAACCTCTCCGGTAGATATGCTACGAGTTGACTTTGTGATCTACCGACTGCTCCATCGATCCGTCTGCGGCATAGCTCCCGCGCACTGCGGCGTCCGAACAGTCTCGCCGCAGGCTTTGCAGTAGTGGGTCCGATGCCCGCCATTCTCCGCCTGGACGCATCCACAGACTTCCCATCCGACCAAGCACGAGTTGGCCGTGAATGGGTGTCCGTTGGGGCAGCAAATGGGGGATTGTTCGACGGTCGACACACTCGAATGTTCGCACATACGTTCGATTAATGCTATCGTTGACCATGCGGGGTCCGGAGGGTAAGGGAAGACTAGCCGGGCCCCGCGATCGACCTGACCGATACTCGCATGCGAGGTTGGTATGCCAACCAAGCCGCGACAAACCCCGCCGATCCGTGAGGATCGGCGGGGTTAGTCGTAGTCGATGTGCTGCTAATCCGTAAGGTTTAGTTACGCAACACTTTACGGTGTCCCAGTTGTGATTGGGATCGATATTGTAGGGCTGAGGACTTCTAGCTGTGTGGCGTAGGTGCGGACAACTCGGTCATACAGGTCAGGAGTTTTCGCGGATTCCAGCGAGATCACTAAGGCATAGCTCAGTTCTTCGGTCGCTCGACTCTGAGAGCCGCCCTCGCGAGCATTGTAGTGAATGTCAAATACCGAGCGATGCAGTGTTTTCGACTGAAATCTCTGGCTGCGATGCAGTGTTGTTTCCCATTTGTGAGCGTCGATACGTAGTTCATCCTCGTGCATATAGTCACTTCGTTTGAAGAAGGACTTCGTACTCGGATTGGCTGCGTCAGGATTATCGAACTTTTCGAGGTGAGGACGAAATACGACTTCCAATCCTGCCTGGGTATAGTTTCCGGGGTCCTGAGGGTCTACCGGCGCAAAGAAACAGAACGTGGCGCGCACAGTGATCATGCCATCGAGGTCGCCTTCGGGCAGTGGAAGTGCGGCTCGCGTCCAACCTCCTGGCCGTATCTTTCCTTGGTACACGACCCGCGCAGTCCCATCGGGGCAGATAACAAGCTCGTCCAGGGTAGACGGAATTCGACCCCAACCCACTTCATTTCTGGCGAGCTCTGATCGACTCGAACTTGCATTGATGAGAAGCGCCTTTAACGCAACCGGAGTTAAGTGATTGCCGAAGTGGGCGCGAACTCCTGCGGCAAGTCGAATTGTTGCTGGAGTGGCAAAGCTTGTGCCCGCAGTGTGTCGAAGTGCCGGAGCGTCTGTTCCATAGACGTAGAAGGGTTCTTTTTCCCCGCCGCCGAAACTGAGCACATCAGGCTTGATCAAACCTGGGGAACGCCCTGGGCCGACTGAGCTATAAGCCGCTCGCCGCCAGTCCGCTGTAGAGCTATCGGCAGCACCTATTCCTAGGCTATTGACGCAATCACTCGGGACCTGAACGCGAGCATTACCTGAAGCTCGATCCATTTCGCCAGTATTGCCTACTGCAACCGCCGCAAGTACCGCACCGCTTGACCACATTTCGTCGAGCTTCGCAGTCCAGACATGGACTTCATCGTCCTCGATCGGTAGAGCCGGGCCGATACTCATACTTACGAACTCGTAAGGGCGCTGCTCGAGAATATTTACGATTCGCTCAAGTACATCGAAAAGTTCGAGAGGGTCGGAGTGTGAGTTATCGTCCAAAACCCTGTGGTGATGAACTCGTGTGAATGGACGTTCTGCTGGACGTCCAGGTGTCAGTGAACCAAACAGAAGCGCCGAAGTGACATTGTGCCCATGGTCGAGGTAAACATCATCGGCCAGACCAATTCCTATGGGGTCGTGTGCGTCTGCCCACCTGTCCAGGTCGGACGGAGCCAGACCTCCATCGAAGACAGCGATGGTTACGTTCGGATCGACAGCGTCGGCATCCGGAAGCGCCGAAGGAGGGACATTGGTCGCAGGCGTCGATCGTTCAATCGGGCTGAGTGAACGGAGTCGGGGCAACGGCCGTGCAGTCCTCAGGAACGAGAATTTCGAAAGCTCCGAGGCACCTGACGAATCAGTGCCAACTGGCATGAAGCAAAGCCCACCAGCAAATACTCGACGATCTGCCAAGGCTGTTACGCCAATCGAGTCGGCATACTCCACGAAGCCTTCAAGGATGTAACTTGAGCTACCGGACGACGTCGCATGCAGCACGATCTCATAGAAATCGGCGGGTTCTTCGGACTCGATTCCAACCTTCAGTCGCTCTGAAACCGTGGCCGCACGGATTGTTTCGATTTGAGTAATCTCGGCGGAGCTCGCTGAGAGTTGCCCTGAATTTAGGATCTGGGCCCAATCGCGGAACGCGGAGCGTTCGCCAGCAACAAACAAGTCCGTCGACGGTCGAGGTTCGGGATCACCCTTGCGGGTCCACTTCGAGGGAGTTATCTCGACAGGCTTGCTGCCAACTGCTCTCAAACCAGTCGAATTCAATAGCTGCTGCGGATAATAAGACTTGGCGATCCACTCTGGATGAAGAGTAATCACCCCGACAACTTCGTCACGTGGTCGCGCAAGATCAGGCAATGAGTCGAAAGCTGCGACTGCTGCACTGGCCATCGGAGCGAGGCGTACGAATGCCTCTTCGATTGTGTAGGCATCAGCCTTAATCAGCTGACTAGGCGGCGCGTTTATCGGTTTGACGAGTCGCTCGCCGTACCCAAGGATGAAATTCCTATTCGAACTAGCCATTTTCAGTTCCTTCACCCTCACGCACGCTCTTTGCGTACGACCTAATCGTGTCTCTGCTTACACCAGTGATTTCACTAGCGCGTCGCTGCGAAATGGACTTCTGCTGAGAGAGAGTAACGGCAAGCCTTCGGCGCTCGTGCGCAGGCAGGTCTTCTACGTGTCGCTGAACGAACGCCAGCAGTTCCTCACTCAATTCACTTTGAGTGATTGCAGACTTCCTGCGAGCCGCGTTTATGACACGCTCGACATCACTGAAGGAAGCGCCGTCCATAGCGATTGCCAGGGAATCAACGAGGCTACGCTCAATAGTGCTCGGCAAGAGAAAACGCTCGATCGCCGATACTAGCTCGACCTGCCCGGGCAAGCCGAATGGAATCACATGATCGAATCTTCTCCAAATTGCCGGATCGAGCAGTTCGGCATGGTTCGTTGCCGCTAATAACAAAGAAGTCGTCGGCCAATCATCGATCTCTTGAATCAGGACTGTGACAAGCCTTTTGAGCTCTCCAACCTCTGTAGAATCGTTTCGTTTCTTGGCAACTGCGTCGAGTTCGTCTAGCAAAAGCACGCTTGGTTGCTGCTTGGCGTAATCAAGAACACGCCGTAGGTTCGAGCCCGTGCGGCCCAACATGCTGCTCATTACCGCGCTGAGGTCAAGTACCAGAAGCGGCAGGTCAAGTTCGGCGGCCAGCCAACGTGCGGACAACGTCTTGCCAACTCCAGGCGGCCCTGTGAAAAGTGCAGTCCTGCTTGGCAACAGACCTGCTTCCTCCAACCGATCAGCTCCTCTCCTCTCATCACGGAGTTGAACCAATCCATCCATTGCGGCCGCTTGCAATATCGGCGCAAATTGCGGTGCGCCGGTCATATCCGAACGTAACAGTGTCATTCGCGAATCGACGTCGACGGGTGCCGGCGATGTCGCGGAGCGTAGGGGAGCGCCTGCCACCGCTCCTGATCGGAGAAGGTCCCGGAGTGAATCTGCCACCTCTGAGTCTGTGGGTCTGTAACGGCGAACGAGGCGTTGAATGTAGGCTTCAACATCCTGCGGACGTCCGGCTAGAGCCAAGCGCGCAAGCTGGACTAAATCAGTTCTGATTTGCTCACTAGTATTCCGAGGTGACGATTCTATGGTGCGAGACATGGGGAAACTCTACATTCAAGTGGACGATTTTCTCTAGTTGTGAGTCAATTCTAGTCCACTCACCGCAAAAGGCCTTGTCGCAGGGGGTGGATAGGACACGCGCCGCGGCGTCGGCGCCTGCCTCGGTCGCTCGTCAGTTGCGCCGACCCATCCAGCGGGGCCTGTCTATGTCCGAGGCATCAGGTCCGCTTTCTGGCTACTTATTTCGTCAGTGGCGGGAGGGTTCGACCCGATCCCATCGGTTGCCGCGGCGATATCGGACGCGAGGTTCGCCACAGATTGCCTGCCTACCAACTGTCGCTCGCCGGGTGTGCCCTCGAACGGCGCACCGTGACCACCGCCTGCACCGGTGAGCTCCTCCCTCACTTCAATGCACAAAGGCCCCACCCTCACTAGGAGAGTGGGGCGTTTGTGCGGTAGGTATTCAGGTGGATTTATAGACGGTGGTGAGGACTCCGCCAATCAAGGTGCGGCCTTCTTTGATGACTTGCCCTCCATGGCGTAGTTTCTTCATCTCGGCGAGTGTTGCGGGGACGGGCCGGGCGTCGATCTCGGATCCGGTGTTCGGACCGTACAGTCCGTCGAGGTCGTGACCCTTCCCTGCGAGTTGGGTGACCTCGGTGACGAAGCCTTGCCCGGAATACCAGGCGGCACCGGCATTCGATGCTGCGATCGCGTTGAATCCATCGGACGAACCGGTGCCGTCGTCGAGGGCACCGGCAACCCATCTGCAATGCCACGCCGCCTTGAATGCTGGGTTGTACGGTGCGAATGTCGACGCGGGCGCTTGCCCGCCAGCAAAGCAGATGAAGCCGCCGCCGACGATGCCGAGGTCGACACCAAAGTGAGGCAACAGATACCGGGTAATGAACTGGCTTCCGCCGGAATACCCGGAGAGCCAGATCCGTTTCTTGTCGATCTTGTACCGGCCCAGGATGTACGCGATCAGATCCTTCGCGTACCTCGGGTTTTCCTCTTTGCCGTACCACGCCCACCACGTGAATCGGCCGACCGCATCATCCGGGGTGAGCGGAACGAGCAGGATCATGTTGCGGGCTTTCGCCTGCGCGATCATCCCGTTTACTCCGCCGAGCATCCACGCGTTGGTTGGGTTGTTGTACTCGAACGCGCCGTCGCCGTGGAAGTGGACGAGCAGCCCGACTGGTTTCGTCCAGTCGAGTCCGGCCGCGTACAGGTGATATTTCGAGCCGTACCCGTTGGACGCGCTGTAACTGACGCCCGTCACATCGGTCAGCGCGCCACCCGACCCCGTTGTGTTCGCCGGCACTACCGCCATGCTCCGAATTGGCATTATTCCGCCATCAGATAGAGCACACCCGCGACAGGCGACGCGGGCCACGATGCGACAACCTGAATTTTCGTGTCCAACTGGTTTTTCGTCACAGCGTCCCCACCCTCTACCGCCGCACCAACCCGCAAACGGCCATCGTCGTACCTCTGCGCGATCTGCCACGCATTCGCGACCGCCGAATAGTCGAGAAGCTGATCGACAACCACACCTCCGGAATCCGCTGTGCCGTAAAGCTTCCAGGCCGTAACGCCGCGTGCCACCCTCGCTGCGATCGCCGCATCAAGACCTGTCACCTGCGCGGTCGTATGCGAGTGAACGGTCGGCGCAGCACCCGAAACATCCGCAACTGACAACGTGACAGCACCGTTGCGGCCCGCCACCGACGACACCGGAGATGCCGGATAGGTGCGTTCACGCCAATTCGCCAACGTGGTTGGCGGTTCGGCGATCAGTTGCCAATCGGTGCCGCGATCGGTGCGAGTGCACCAATCGCCGCGCTGTCCGGCCAGTGCGAGCATCGCAGATTGTGTCGCAACCGCGCCCAGGAACTCGGTGACAGCGATCGCGGGGAGCTGCGCCTGCGGGATGAGCCCGCCGACCAGATCCGCTTTCGTCGTGAGCGCGGCAGGTTGCACCGCACTGTCGGCCTTGTCGATCGACGCCTGCAACGCCGTCGCCAGTTTCGGTTTCGTGACCGCAGTGTCCGCGATCTTCGCTGTAGCAACTGCATTCGTCGCCAACTTGGAAGACGGAACGGAACTGTCGACCAGCTTCTGCCCACCGTTGATCGTGCCATCGGCAACCTTGGTGCCAGTGACCGCCAGATCGGCGATCTTCGTAGTGACCACACTGGAATTGGTCGGCGTGCGTTCATTCGACAGACGAGGGTCATCGTCCTGGATTGCACTGTCGAGTCTGGCGTCATGGTCCTGCACGGCCTTGTGCAGGACCATGTGGTGCGAGTTGTGGCCCTCGTCTTTGTCTTTCACGACCAGTGGCAGGTTCGCGATGTCATCCCGCAGCGTCATCGTTGTCTCCGATCTGTTCCGGGACTGGGAGTGGAACTGCCATCTCCATTCGGCAGCCGACGGCACTGACGAGCGCGCCGGTCGCCTTGTCTCGGGCTTCGAGTGTGAGCCAGTCCCGGTCCGGGTCGTACCAGGTGGTGAATGCGACGTCGGGGCGGGACGGGATCTCGTAGTCGGCTTTGAATTGCGTGTAGTCGTCGCTCATACCGTCAGGTCCCTCAACTTCCATTCCTTGACCGGCGCAGAGATGTACTGCCCGTTAGTCGGGAGCAGGTTGCCGTGTGAGTAGCAGTAGACGGAGATTCCGCCGTACTTGTCGTTGCGGTTTGTGGCGTACTGCGGGTTGGTCTCGGAGTCTGACCACGACAGCACATTGTGTACGTCGGGGGTTTCCCCGTTCTTGTAGAGCACGTACGTCCCGGCGACCCCGGTGGCGTGTAGATACCAGGTGTTGTTGCCGGTCCCGGCGGTGTGCGGGACTTCGGCGAGTAACAAGCCGCCGATCGCTGCCGGATCGGACGTGTTGCGAGGATTCGCGGCGTTGAAGCCGCGGATTTCCACTCTGTTCGGGTAGATCATCACGGCCACACCCCGAGTGAGGTCTGTATTACCGCGCGACCAGACCATCGTGGTGTACGGCTTGCTGCTGATGGACGAGTTGCCGCTGTAATCCGACCAGGACCCGAGCTGGATCGAGGTGCCCTGCGAGCGGGTGACGGTCGGTTTCGTGTACGCGGCGGTGGAGTAGTTTTCCCGCGACTTGAATGCGCCGTAGTCGACTTGCTTGGACTGCGCAGCGAAGCCCCGGATCACGATACCGACACCGAAGACGGACCAGTCCACCCCGAGAGCGTCCGCATTCGTCCGGTCGAACAAATCGGACCAGGACTCGAGCACGAGCGAGGTCTTCTGGCCGAGGGCCGCCCACGGCACGATGGTCGTCGCGGTGTCCAACGCGCCCTTGGCGAAGGACGCCGAGAGCGCCCCACCGGACGCGCTGTTCGTCATCGACGCCTTCGCTGGATTGAACCCGGAAATCGGCGGCAACCCGGCCGCATTCTTGTAGAACAACGGCCGGATCACACCGCTGCCCTGCACCAGGGCAACCACGTGCCAGTCGCCGGGTTCGGCGGCGAGGTCCGGGAACTCGACCGAGGCATCCCCGGAGGCAGGCAGGGTGGCAGCGACGTTGCCGCTAGCCCACTTCCGGGTGATGTTCCCGTTCTCCAACCCGTTGGCGTCGGTGTCCATCTTGTAGACCGCGGCATAAAACGCTGCGGCGGTGCCGGAGGGTTTCGGTCCGACCGCGAAGCTGAGGGTGTTGTAGATGCGTCGACGCGTGGTGTTGATGTAGATGAAGTCGATGCGGTTGACGGTCGGGGTATAGAGCGGGTCCACCCACGTGAGAGTCGCATTGTGCTTGTGCGTGTGAGGACCGAACTCGGCAGCAAACTCGTTCGAGGTGTCCGCATTGACGATCGACGGAATCTTGATCAGGTCCGCGCGCGGGAACGCTACGTCGTCGACCGGGTTCAACGAGTACCAGCCGGGAACGTCGGTTGGGATGTCCGCGAACTCGATCTTCGTGGCGAGGGTCGAGTTCAGGTTGTCGATCCTCGCATCAGCAGCGATCGCCAAGCCCTCGGACACTGCAGCCAGGGTGGAGGCGTCAAATGCTTTTTGGGTAGCGGCAGCAGCTTCCGCCTCGGTCAGGATCAGACGGCCCTGCTGGTCGATGATCTGCGACTGCTGTGCCTCGGCAGTGCTGTCGGTGGATCCACGCCAGTTGATCAGGTTGTGCCACCAGTCTTTGACGCCCTGAATGAGGTTATTGATCGGGGTGATGACGAAGCCGTTGAAGATGTCGATGATCTGACCGACGATGCGTTCGAGGGTTTCGAGTCCGTCCTCGACGAACTCCAGTGCAGCGCCGAACAATCCCTCGATCCACCCGCCGCCGAGCCACTCGCCGATCTGAGCGGCCCGGCGGGACATGACGTCAGCGGACTCGTCGGCAGTGAGATCGATCTGAGGTGGCGTCTGCGGCGCGAATACCTCCTCGTAGATACTCATGCCGCACTGACCAACTGAATCCGCAACTGCGCGAAGTCCTTCCGCACAGCCCACCCGAGCAGGAACCCTGACCGAAGTACCGCAACGCAATACAACGTGACCGGTGTTCCCGGCGGGATGACACCGACAGTGGATCCCGGCTGATACGCGGTATCGGAGTGTGCACGGAACATCACTTCACGCCACCCTTCACCGTCTTGGCCCTTGCCGAGCCCCACGAGCGTTCCGGTGGTCGGGTTTTCGATCCGGATCTCGACGTCGACCTGATGACCGACCTTGTTCTGCACGTCGACACCGCCGGTGAAGTTGAACCGATACGGATAGGGCTTCGCCGGAATCGGGACCGACACCAACTGATGTCGCTGATCCGACGACGACTTGGACGCGTTCGGGAACGAGGCCGGCGGGACAACGTACTCCTCGAGGACGGAGATCGGCTGCACAGGATGAAACTTCCCGTCTGCACCCATCGCGATGACCTGGCCGACGGTGGCGGGTGTGCCGCCGTCGGAGTAGTCCGTCGAGGCCGCGATCGCAGCTGCAGGCCCGATCTCGCCCTGCTCCCCGGGCACAGCTGGAATGCCGATCGACAGGGTCTGATTCGGCGCGGTACCGGTGATGTCGATCGTCGGAACCGCACCTTCGGGCAGCATCTCGATGGTGCCCGGGGAGAGCTTGTTCGCCGGACCTACACCGCCGGGTGGCCCTTCGCTGCCGATCCAGTTCTGGTGCGTCTGGAAGCCTTGCGACGTCCAAAACTTGACCGTGTTCTCGCCTGCGACCCGCCAGCCCTTGCCGTAGTCGGCACTGGTCAGCGTTCCCGGCTGCGGAATGTTCGCCGCAGCCGGGACAACGAAGATCTGCAACGCAGGACCACGATCACCCGTGTCGCCCTTGTACGCCGGCAACCCGAGTACTCCTTCGGCGCCGCCGTCCTGGCGCCGACGGATCTGGAAGAACGCTTCGGTCTGCGGCGGCTGCCCGGGCAGTTGCGCCATCCCGAACACTTCCACCTCGGCAATGAACCGCTCGATCGGATCGCCGTATTCGTTAGCCACGATCAACCTCCACGTTCTTCGCCTTGCCGTTCTCGACGACGACAGCGACCCGCGCCTTCTCCGGAACTACTCGCAGTCCCTGCTTCCACCACTGCGTCGCGATCCGAGCCACCGGACCGGTGAACACGATGTCCACCTCCGGGAACGGACGCTGCTCCGGAACGTAGATGCGGGCGATCAGCGCGGCGAGGTGTTTGATCTCCTCCTGCTCGGCCGGCGTCAGCGTCTCGTCGAACCCGAACGGGTTCTGCAGGCGTCCCTCCATCTCCTCGCGGAGCAGCGCAGTCCGGCGTTGCTTGTAGCGGCGGTTCGGCTGGCTCATATCTCAGACCTCTTCTCGCAGTACTTCGGGCATCACAGGTTCGGCAGGGATCTCGACGTGCGGGGCATGGTGGCGGAGCAGTCCGGTCAGCACGCCGTTGTGGACACCGAGCGCACGGATGTACTTCACGGACGCCTTGATCACGCCCTGGTCCTTGATCCGCCCGCTCTTGAGTTCGGTGACCTCACCGCGCAACTGCCGCACCTGCGCGGCCTGCCTGCTCACCCAGACGGTGAGAAACCCGGTGAACGAGATACCGATTGCTTGGATGCGCTCAGGGCTCAGCAACTCCAGCAGTGCGTCCACCGATCAGAGCTCCGTATCAGTCACGCTGACGAGTTCGCCTTCGATCGCCGTGGGAGTGCGGCGGGAGGCAAGAGTGAATCCGAGCGCAGGAACAATCAGCGCGACAACCGCCGTAACAACACTCGCGTTAGCCCAGCCAAGAGCGAGCACCAATGCAGAGAGCGGTGCGATCAGCCCGTACGCCCACTTACGCCAGAACGCGCCGGTGTTGACCCAGGCGAGACCGGAGCCGAGCGCAGCGAGTACTACAGCACCGATGATCGGCGCGATGGAGTCGGACAGGTAGCCGAGTGCGACGAGTACTGCGAGCAGCGGAGTGACGAGCGGGTAGATCCAGGCACGAATTTCGTTGGACGCGACGATACCTCCGGGGAGAGCTTTCGCGATGTGGGTGATCGTTCCGGTGGTGGCAGACATGAGGTTTCCTATCGTTCGAGGGAGTCCGAAGCGACGATCGCTTCGTGCTGGTTGACCCAGCGGCGCACTGCCCAGATCAGGAGCAGTGCGCCGCCGGCAAGTGCGGTGCGCATTACTTCACGCCGAGGACGCGCCAGGTGGCCGGGCCAACGATGCCGTCGACGGCAAGGTTGGATCGGCTCTGCACCTGCCGGACAACGGATTCCGTTGCGGGACCGAAGTCGCCGTCTACGATCAACTTGGAGTAGCTGGCGAACATGCGGTTCAGCAGTCCTTGGAGATACGTCACGTCGCCGCCTGTCGAGCCGCGACGCAACGTCGGACGAGACACCGGTGCAGGTGTCGGAATTGTCGGAGGCACCGAAACCCCGGCAAGGAGTCCGAGGTATCCGGCGTTGAGATCTCTCGCGAATGCGATGAGCTTGTTCGATGCGCCGTCACCGGAGGCAGTGCCGCGGTTGAGTTGGTAGTGCATCTCGTCGGCACGAGGCCAGTCCGCACCCCAGAAGATGTTGTCCTGAAATAGGTTCAAGCCTTCGCGGATCTTCTGTTTGCGGGCGGTGGGCATCGTGCGCGAACCCCACGGGTACTGCACGGCGTTGAAGTCGAGCGCGGTACCCGAGAGGTGGTTCGAGTTCGCGACGTCATTGACTGCGGACCAGCCCCAGTCGTCGCCGACGCCGGCCTTGTACAGATCGAGGCGTTCGACGTTGCGGTGATACCAGGTTGCCCAGGCACGAAGTACGACTTCGGACGGTCCGGAGCGGACGATCATCGCGGCGAGGAACGTATTGTCGGCGCCCGGGATGTAGATGCGCTCGCACGCTTCCCGGTTGCACATGCGCCAACCGTTCTCGGAATAGGTGTTGCCGTACGCGGTTCGAAATTGCGACACGAGTTGTTCCCCTTTTGCTTTCGATGGGGGTCAGCTGGCGAGGGCCATCTTGCTCAGCGCCGACCCGAAGGTGCGGATCTTCCCGAGCGCGAGTGCGCCGGGGTCCAAATCTCTTGTACCGTCGCCGATTTGCATCACGACATGACCGCGAACACCTGGGGTGTCCTCGTAGTCGATGCCGTAGACGTAGTCGGTGTGGATCTTGCCGCGCTTCTCGTAGCCGCACGGATCTCCGAGACCGATATGCAATCCCAGGTAGAACGGTCTTCCGTTCGTCACCGAAATCTCGTGCGAGAGATAGCCGCGGTTCTCCCACAACGCTGTCTTGATCGCGGCGAGCGCGTTCAGCGACAGGCCGCTGGAGGCTTCCTTGAACACTTCTCGGAATCGCCACGGCCCGGACCGTTTCGCCCGGGCTTGGTCTTCCCAGGTATGGAAGGCCATCGCGACGTTCTTGACTTCGTCTTCGAGGATCCCGACGCCGAGGCCGGGGATACCGATTGCGGTGCCGAGCAACCCGAGGAGGGTGTTCGAGGCGGCGACGGCGAGTTTGTTCATCCACTCCGGAGAGTGGCCGCCGACGGTCGCTCGCGACGCCATCGGTTTGTGTTTGCCGACGCGACTGCTTCGGGTGGTGCCTTTGTGGAAGACAATCCACGGTTTGTACGGCAGTGTCCCCAAAAGGGTTTGGAAGTAGTCGCTGTAATCGTCCTGACTCAGGATTGGGTACGCCAACCACGACAGGCCACTGTCGAGGATCTCGAGTCCGGTGCGGATGATGCCGTCGACGAACGTTCCGGTGAAGGCGCGCAGGTCTGCCTTCTGCACGATGTCGATGATGATCGTCGTGCGGTCGAGAATCATGATGTCCGGGAACGGCTGCTCCGACTCACCGTGAATGTAGATCTCGGTGACCAGCTGCAGGCCTTCGGTTTTCAGAATGTCCCCGACTGCAGCACCAGCAACATCGAAGCGCGTCGAGAGCGCAACGATAGGGCTGGTGTCGTGGATGATCGACGTCGGCTTCACCATGATCGGCCACTGCGCGTTCCGCAGAATGTTCCACGTTTTCAGCGACAGCAGATCGCCGTCCGGGAACCCGTAGAACGGTGCCTGCAGGCGCGCGAGGTTCGGCAGGATGAACCAGTACTTGAGCAGCGAAATCGCCGACCCGATACCCACCCATTCCTTAGGCAGCTGGAACGATGCCGGTGCGCCAGGCGAGGCCCAGAACACCATGCGGTTCATGAACTCCCAGTCGTTGATCGCGACGACTTCGATCCACTCGCTGCCGTCCTCGTCCTCGACCTCGTAGGAGTCGGTGACAAACCACACCGTCTGATAGCCGGGCAGATCGACGATGATCGGAATGACTTCGTCGACGTCGATGTCGGCGACCGCCTCGATCCACTTCTCGCTGTACGGCAACTTCAGTTGCAGGGACCCGGCAGCGTTCATCTTGTCGCTGAACTTCAGCTCGCGGTAGTCGGTGCAGATCGCAGCAACTTCCATGTGCTTGGTCATCATCCGCACATGAGCCTTGGGATAGCCGTAAAGCTGGCGGTCCTTCTCCGCCTGTTCCTCGATCTTCGCGAACTTTTCGCGCATCTCGTTGATGAACGCGGGATCGAGAAGATCTTCGGCTTGCGCCCCGTACACGTCGTTGTACATGTCGATGTAAGCCATCAGATGGGCCTCTTGAACTGTTGAGGGACGCGGGCCTGCACTTTGCCTGCGCCACCGATGGTTTCGATGATCACGGTCTCCACGACCCCCGGATCGATCGGGTCTTTGAAGTAGCGGCCCTTGGTGAGGGGCAGCAGATTGCGGCCGCGAGAGCCGTCTGCCTTCATCGTCCGGATCGATTGATCGGTCTGCAGCGACGACACCACGGCGTCCTCGCCGGGGAGCAACTTCGGGACCTCGAAGTCGTTCGAGCGCCACCGGATCCGGAACCCGCACTCACCGGTCAACGTCAGCTGCGGCCACGCCGGAACGTCACCACCGTTGTAGAGCTTCATTCGCACGATGTGCGTGCCCTCGTCGATCCAGGAATCTTCGACGTCCTTGGCTCGCCAGTACGCCGATGGTGCGACTGCGACCTGCGCGTAGGTCGCTTGGCGGGTACGGCGGGGGTCGAACTTGTACGCTCCGGAGTGATCCCGGCCCTGCTGAACCTGCGCCCAGCGCCACCCGAAATCCGATGTGTAATAACGCAGGAACCCCGGGCGCAGGAAATCCCAGTCGTCGAGCCACATCCGGTTGACCACAGCCCATTCGCGTGCGGTTTTGCCCCACACGTCGAAGTTGTACTCGTAGTACGCGGCACCGATCGACACCCCGGAGATGTCGATGCCGTGCTGGCGGGCTGCACTGTCAGTGAGCAGCCCGCCGGACGGCCCCAGGAGCCCGTCTGCGCCGGGGAGCATCTGAATCCCCATCGTTCCCCGGCGCGGGCCGGTGAGCGGGTACACCCGCCCGGACGGGCCGACATAGTCGGAGTACGTGGCATCACCACGGATGAAACTCACATTCGCCTCCTATGCCAGCGCGTCGGACGTCACGGCAGCGCGGACGGCGCGCTTGTACTCGCGCACCGCTGCGGCCTCGCCGTAGGTGTTGATTTCGCCGATCGACAACGAGATGTCGCGGCCGGCGCCCGAGCCGCGGAACCCGGCCCGGCCCGCTTGGAGCATCTGATCCATCACGCCGGAGTTGATGGCCTCGAGGACCGGCCCGTACTTGCGGGCCTTCGCCTCTCGGACAATGAACTCACCGGTGCTGGCATCGATCGGTACGGAGTCCGACGTGCCGTCACCGCCGCCCCAGATAAATCCGCCGTCGCGGTATCCGGCGCGGGTGGGCCACTTCTGCTCCGGACCGCCCCACCGGTTGACCACCCAGCCGAGACCGCCGGTGATGTTCGCCAGCGGATCGGTGATCGGACGACCCGCAAGGTCGGGATGGACCATCGCGTCGTACGTGGCCTGCAAGCACTGCAACAACCCGGTCGGGTGGCTGCCGTCCTCGCCGGTGTAGCCGTAGTTGACGATGTCCGGATTACCCGAGGACTCGATGTCGATCTGCTCACGAGTGCGACCGAGATTCGATTCCGGCAGCCCCATCATGTTCAGCGCCTTGAGGATCGTGCTGTCCCACTGCGCTGCACCCTGATTCGGATCCCAGATGTGATCAGGCTCCGGAGCTAACGGTGAGGTGAACGTCGGAACTACCTCCGAGGCCACCGTTCCCGGCGCGAACCCGGTTCCCTGGTGTGCGTTGAATGCAGAGTTGGCATCGGAGTTCTGCTGCTTGCGAGCGTCCTCGGCCGCGGTAGCGCCGCGAACGAAGGGCGACAGGTTCGGATCGAAGAACACGGTGTCCTTGAGTCCGAAGAAGTCGAACACGCCCTCGGTGGTTTCCCTCGCCGCATCGGCAGCGATATCCGCCATCGTCGGCAATGCCCCGGAATCGGTGGTGGTGCTGCCGTCCTTGATCCCGGCATAGATCCCGGTGTCCGGAACTTTCGCCTCCGATGCAGACGTGGACGGTGTCTGCGCCGACGGGCCACTACCGGCGAACGGGTTGAGCTCCGGAACGATCTGTGGAGTTGGTTCACCGACAGGTTCGGCCACAGCCCAGTGCACGTGATTGCGGTGCTGCGCCATCAGACCGGCGCCGTAGTAGCCCATTCCGTCGCCGACGTACTCACCGTTCTTGATGTTGCGGTCGAACGGTGAGTGGATCAGCTCGAGTGTCTGCCCGAGATAGTTGTCGGCAATGTACGCCGCCAACTCCTGCATCTCCGGACTGCCGGCGTCACCGCCGTTGGAGAAGTCCGCAGCGAGACCGGAACCGTGGTGATCGTTGCTGTTGCGGTACGACGAGAACGCATGGCCGCCTTGGAGCAGCGACGGCCAGCGTTCGCCGACGATCTTCTCCATCGACTCGACCTGGCCACCGCCAGCGAAGCCGGGCAGCATTGCGTGCAGGAACTCCGCTGGCGGTGTCCACCCGGCATTGATCGCTGTCAGCAAGGGCAGATTCTTGTCCGTCTGCTTCTTGTTGACGACCATCTCACCGGCCGACACCAGCGCCGTCGGCATTCCATTCTCGTCGCGGCCGAGAATGCTGTCCGACGTACCGGTTCCGGGACCGAACAACACACCGCGGCTGTCGCGGCCGGCTTCGACCTGACCACCAGTCGCGAGCTTCTGAGCAAGTCGCTCATCAGCCCAACGAGTCATGGACTCACCGGTTTCGCCGACCCATCCGAGACCTGGGACATTCTTGAACTTCGACATCAGGCTGCCGATGCCCTTGATGGCCTTGGCGATTCCGGTCGTAATTCCGTTGAAGACGTTGCCGACGACGTCACCGAGACCGGTGAAGAATCCCTTGATCGCGTCGATAGCGCCGCTGATGAAATCGCGGGCCTTGCCGATCACCGTCTCGAAGGTGTTGAGCACCGGTGTCACGACGTTGTTGATGGTTCCGGAGATCACGTCACCGATCACGCCGAATACCGTCGAAACAATCGATCCGATCAGCTCGACAGCCGGAATCAATATCGGGACAAGGAATGCCACCAGCTCGGCGAAGATGTCGATCAGGATCGTCACGATGCCGATCACCGGTTCGATCGCCGGAATCAGCGCCATGATGATGTCCACCAACGGTGGAAGCAGCTTCATCGCCAGATCCAGTATCACCGGAAGCAGCGGCAGCAGCGCCTCGATGATCTTCAAGAACGCATCTGCCAGTGGCGGAATCAGCGGAGCAAGCGCCCGCACCGCCGCCATCAACAACTCGCCGACGATGCTCGCGACTTCACCGAACATCGGCGACAACTGTTCGAGGATCGGCACCAGCATCTCGACCGCTTCGCCGAGTACCCCGGCAATGACGCCGGCGATCTCCGCAATGATCGGAATCAGTTCCATGATCACGGTGAGCAGCGGTTCGAGAATCGCCACCGCCAAACTCATCAGTGGTTCAAGCAACGGCAACACTGCATCGAGCAGATCCGCCCAGTAACCGATGATCACCGGAAGGATCGGTGCGAGCACCGAAAGGACCGTTCCCAGAACATCACCGAGCACTGTCGCCAGTTGCCCGATGATCGGGGCCATCTGTTCGAACAACCCGGTCAGGATCGGGAGAATCGGCACCAGTGCCGCAGAGAGCGCCTCAGCGATTACCGAAATAACCGATCCGAGAACGTCTCCCAGCACAGTCGCGATCTCTCCGATGATCGGAGTGAGTTGCTCGAACAACCCGGTCAGTATCGGAAGGATCGGCATCAAAGCCGTCGAGAGCGCTTCCGTGATAGCCGTGATGCCCGGCATGATCGCCGTGATCGCCTGCGCGAGACCGCCCGCGATGACACCAATGAGCGCACCCAACGGCTCCATCAGGGGAGCGAGAGCGGCACCGATAGCGCCGATCATTTCGCCGATCGGCCCCATCGCCGGAGCCAATGCCTCCAAACCCGCCGCGAGACCGTCGACAAGGACGGAGATCCCCGGTCCCATCGCGACAATCATCTCCGAGATCGCCGGTGCCACCGTAGTTCCGATGACCTCAGCGATCTGCAAAATGATCGGCATAACAGCACTGATCGCAGCACCGATAGCGGTGAAGAAGTCCTTCAACGCAGCCTGTCCGTCAACGGAATTGACGAACTTGTTGACCATGTCCAGCACCTGACCGAGACCGGCCATGGTGTCGCCGCCGGCCTCCATCGCGGCGCCGAAGACTCCGGTGATGATGCCACCGACATCGGCAAGCATGGACCCGAGCTTCTTGAGCATGTCCAAGCCGTTCTGGATCATCTCTTTCAAGCTGCCGTCGGCCCGCATCTCCGCGATCGTGTCGGCGAACCCAGAGGCCCAATCACTTATCCCGGACCCGACACCGCCGAGAAAGTCCGAGCCGACCCACACGATGTCCATGAACGCTTGGGAGAGCGGCGCCATGGAATCCGCGATCCCGGAGAACATATCCGCCGAGCTGCCCAGCACCTTCGAAAAGTCCAGCGCAGCAGACTCCGTCGAAAACTGTGCGATTGCCGATCGCAGGCCACCGTTGATCTCGGATGCGATGGCACCGAGCCCGGTCTTGAGGACCGGCAACTGCGTATTCGCGAGGTTGGTGACAGAGTCACCCAGCCCCTCGAACAGATCATCCTGGATCGACTTCCGCACATCGGTCCACGCAGGACCGAGATCTTGCATCGCGTAGACGAAGTCCTGCGCATTCGCGGAGAGCTTGTCCATCGCTTCGGCGAACTTGTCGACCCCGCCGGAGCCCTTCCCGGCGTCACCGAGATCACGAACAGCGTTGGCTAGATCCTGCTGCGCGTCTGCTTCGCCCTGGGTCGCGTCAATGACTCCTTGCTTGGCATCAATGACCTCGCGTGAACCTTCGACACCGGCCTGGTTGGCAAGCGCTGTCTCACTTGCGAGTTCGGTAGCAGACTTGCGTTGCGCCTCCATTGCCGCGATGGCCTGTCGATAGGCAAGGTCAGCTTCGGCGACATCGTCGCCGTCAGCCTCGCCCTTGGCTTGGTCCTTCTTCGTCTGCTCCAGGTCTTTACGTGCGCGATTGACTGCCAGAACGGCGGCTTCCTCGTCGAGTGCCGAGTTCTGCAGTTCGTCATTCATGTCGCGCAGACGCTTCGCAGCGTCCTTGCGGGCGTCGTTGAGGTCCTGTTGGGCGCGCTTGGATGTGCGCTGTGCCGCTGCGACGCCTCGTTCGGCTGATGCAATTCGCTGTTGCGCTGCCTCGACCGCCTTTGATGTGTCGGCGCCAGCGCTGCTGGACTTCTTCATCTCGGAAAACGCTCCGGAGACACCGTTAGCGCCGATCATCACAGCAGCCAAACCCGCACCGGCAGCGACACCGAGAGCCGGAAGCGCCGCCAAAGCACCGGCAGCGGTACCGAGAGCCGCCACCAGCGCACCGATCGGGCCGACCGCGCCGGCCGCGGCGAAACCGATTGCCGCTATCGGTGCGACACCTCGCAAGATTCCACCCAGACCCGAGGTCAACCCACCGAGTGCTCCGCTCATCTTTTTGATGCCGGACTCGTCGGTGTGGATGTCGATTTTCTGATTGCGCGGCCGGGTCAGCCATGCGATCCGTTCGAGGTAGTTGCCCTCGTCGAGATCGAGCCTTACCGGCACCCTGATATCGGCCTTGCTCAGATGCGCCTGCAGGTCCCGAAGGAACCGCTGGATTTCCGCTTCCGTGACCTCAAGTCCAACTTCGAGTTTGTGCTCGGGAACCGTCGCCAATTGGGTATCCAGCTCGGTCGCGAAACCCGTGATGTCCGGAAGGATCTGCACGTCGAACTCGGCGTGCACGGCTTTGAGCTTGTTGTCGAGCGCCGTCGCGAAACCGGTTATGTCCGGAACGATCTGGACCTTGGCAGGCTTGAGATTCAGTGCCGCGATCTTGGTGTTCGCATCGGTGATGAACCCTTTCAGGTTCGGCACCAACTGAACCGGCGCCCGAAGTGGACGCTCCTTCAACTTCTCGTTCGACGTCTTATGAAACCCAGTCAGATTCGGGACGATCCGGATGGCCGCTTGACCGGTTTCGTACGTCGCCATCAGGGCACCGCCTATTCAATTCCGTAGTACGCCAACATCTCGTCGACGTCGTCCATGTCGCGCCCGTTCTGGACGCGTTTCCACTCCGGGACAGGGCCTTTGATGGGGTCGATGCGCGGAGGCTTCTTCACGTGAGGCGCGAGGATCGGCGACACCAGGTAGCGCACCGCGTTGTGAATGTCGCGCAGAATCGCGGTATCGACGGTCTCGTCGACGAACGACGACCTGGCGGTCAGCTCCTCGCCGTCGTCTTCGAGCTGATCGACGATCCACTCGGCCAACTCCGGATCGAGCATCAGTCCGGCTTTGTAGCGCGAGCCGTTCGGCAGTTGCGAGATGAGCCGAAACAGTTTGGCCCAGGGCCACTTACCTCGGAAGAAATCATCGAGATCTATTCCGAGGTAAGCGTGCAGGTCGTATTCGAGTTCACCTGCCCACTGGTCGATCAGTTCGACTACTGCTCTTTTCCCCCGTCGACGCCCTCGACATCACCGTAGAAATGGTTACTGAATGTTTGTGCAATCTCCTGCAGGACAAGCACATCCTCATCCCCGACAACATCAAGCAGCATTTCCCACTGCTCGGCGCCGAATGCGAATTTCAACTGCTCGTTCGGACCCGCTCCAGGGTTCGCCTTGAATGCCTTTTTCACCGTGAACGGTTCGACGACGATCTTGCGGTCGGTGAACGAACCGTCCTCCTCTTCCTTCGGCGGGAGCGGGAGGATGAACGGGCCGCGTGACTTCTTCTCGGCAGCGGCTTTCATTGCGAAGTAGTCGTATTCGTTCTTCTTGGCCATGATGGAACCCCGGTTCTGTGTTGGTTGTTTACGGATGGGTGGGAACTACTTGGTGCGGCCGGCGCGGCCGGTTGGCTTGGGGGCGACGGGATCGCCATCGACCGGTAGGGCAGGATCGCCGCCGTCGCCCAGTTCGTCCTTGAGTTCGGACAGGGTCGATGTCGCGTTTTCGCGGGCGGAGTCGAGATCGGATTGTGCGGCTGACGAATTCGCGGCAGCGTCCTCGACCGATGCTTCTGCTGCGGCGACGTTCGCGGTGGCCTGTGCAGCCGCCTGTTCCGCAGCGGCGGTGACCTGCTCGGGCGTCTTGTAGCCGAGAGAGCGCAGATTGACGTGTTCGCGGGCGGAGCCGACGGCGACGGTGACGCCGCTGGGTGAGACGAGATGGGACGGGAAAGACATGGGAGCCCCTTCGATGGGAGGTGGTGAAAGTTGTTGTCCCCGGCGGGGGTGGGAATCAGCCCGCGCCGCACCGGGGTATGCAACGGCGCGGGCTGACGAACAGGGGTCAGGCGGTGACGACGATGGTCAGCGCCTTCTGTGCGATGGTCGATCCGTCGTCTACGACCTGGACGGTGAAGTTCACCGTGCCCGCAGTGGTCGGGGTTCCGGAGATGAGGCCGGTCGCGGCGTTGAGGGTCAGCCCTGCAGGCAGTGAGCCTGTGGAGATGGTCCAGGTGCGCGATGCGGTGCCGCCGGCGGAGAGCAGCGTCTGCGAGTACGCAGTGCCAACCTTGCCGCCGGGGAGGGTGGCCGTGGTGATCTCGAGCGAGCCCAGTGTGAACCCAGCGGCCTGCGCACCCTTCTTCCATCCCGGTCCGCCGTAGAGACGCTTGACGGCGTATCCGAGGTCGTCGTCGACGAGTGCGCGACCGGTGAAGGGGTAGACGATCGGGTTCTCCGCGTTCCACGACTCCTCACCGATGGTGGTGATGACGAATCGGGGGCAGTAGCGGGCGATGAAGTAGGCGTTCTCGCCGCGGCCGTCGACGGTGATGAAGATGGCGCGGTAGTACCGGATGTCCGGATCGGTGGGCTCGATGATCTGGAGCTCGCCGGTGACCGGATCGAGTTCGATGGTGTCGAGATCGACGCCGGTGTGCGCGGAAAGCACACTCTTGCGGGTGTCCTGGCAGGTCCACGCGATGGTCGAGGTCTTCGAGATATTGTCGATACGAGAGGCTTCCAGCTCGCCCCAGGTAAAGACCTCGGACTGCTCCTGCTCGGAGGTGAATGTCGGAGCGCCGTCGCGGGGATGCTTGCCCATGGACTTGTAGCCCTTGGGTCCCTTGGGGATTTCCGCGAGGCCTGCGCTGGCGCCGGTGGTCAGCGTCAGGATGGGATCGGCGTCTTCGGGTCCGAGGAGGACCGCGCCGGCGCCGCCCTTGCGGATCTGGCCCTTGTGGACGTCGCGGATCTGTTCGATGGAGGTCATGATGTCCTTTCGGGTACGACAAAGAAGCGCCGAACCCGAAGTGGGAGCGCGCTGGTTGGTCGCTAGTGGTGTTAGAGGTCTTGTTCGCGGAATGCGAGGGTGTACGTCGAGATGACGCGCCGATCGTCCGGATTGCTGTCGGGCACTTGCTGCCCGGCGATCGCTTCCGAGGTGGTGTCGATCTGCACACCACCGACTTCGCTGAACTCGGCTTCCCGAACCGCATTGCGCACCAGCGTGTTCAACCGCTGGACTTCTGCACGGTTGACGGCGAACACAGCAACCTGCAGGCGGGCGGTGTCGGTGACCTCGTCCGGGTCGAGGCCGCCGCCAATCCGGTTGACCTGGATCTGGGGGAGGTTTTTCTCCCAGTCGTCACCGAGCCATGTCGATGCCGGAGCGATGGGGTCGAGAAGATCGCACATCACGTTTTCAGCGTCGGGGAATTGCCAGGTCATTCGATACCTGCTTCCAGATCGTTTGCGATGGTGCGCAAGACGTGCTCGCCCTGGAACCCTTTGCCGCGCTTGCGGAAGTTGCCGAACTCTCGGGCAGCGGCGTGCGGAGCGAAGGCCGTCACGACGCCGGTCCAGCGGTCGTTTTTCTTGCCGCCGATCTCGGTGTGCACGCGAACGGTTCTGGCGTTCTCGCCGGTGTGCTTCTTGACCCGTTCGCGGTACAGGGCAGCGCCCATTTCGGCACGTTCCTGCACCAGCGACCGCATCTCCGGACCTACCAGCATCTTGCCGACACCGGCGTGGTTGGGCGTGTAATCCTTCGGCTGCGCCATTTACGTCACCGCCTTCAACATCACACCGACGTACGGTTGACGGCCACTCTTGGGCGACCTGGGCCGCTTCGGTTTGCCGTCGACGGCGTACATATCGCCGTCTGGTAGTCGGATTCGGTCTGTGGCAAGTACATCCGCACCCGACGGGCACGACAGCCGCACAGATGTTTCCGAGCCGACCCGCTGATCGGTCAGATCCTGTGAGTCCAGCCAACGAATGACGACGTTCTCGATCGGATGGTGCTCGACGTATCCGTCTGTGCCGCCGTCGACCGCGTCACCGGGCCGGTCACGTTCCTTCTTCCGAAAGACCGTGACCGTTTCCCCACGACTCCACATCACGTACCTCGCATCGTCATAGATACCGCGGTGACGGTCTTGACCTCGAGGAGTTTCTCGATCAGATCTTTCTCCGCATTCGTGACGTACAAGTTCCCGTCAGGATTACTGAGCACAACCTGCTCGGCGTACCCGTCGATCGTCTCGCTGTGCGAGGTGAGCCCTTCTCGCTCGCCAGCGATCAAGGCGCGCTTGACCATCGAGCAACACACCATTGATAGCGCCTCTGCCAGATCCTCGTTTGAACCGATTGCGTCCGCGGCTCCGGGGAACCACACCCGCATCCACAGCGACGCGTCTTTGAGGAGCTGACCGGACCCGTCCATCTGTGCTTCGGTCAGCGCAGATGGACGGGACTTCAGATCAACGATTGTTGCGAACGGCGTAGCCACAGCTACCTCCGATCAGGCGTTTAGGCCGGTGATCTTGAGAACCGAGAACGGGTTAGTCACGTACATCACCGGTCGGACCGAGGTCTGTACCCAGCTCGACTCGGTTTCGGGCGTGCGCCACGTCTCGGTGGACAGCGGCTTCTCGAGCCGGGTTTCACCGACCTGGCCCTCGGCGACCGCGTAGGCGGTGCCCACGGGGACGATGTTCGAGGACTGAAGCTCGACGCCCCAGTTCTTGAGGATGTTCTCCCAGTTCTCGCCGTAGGTCATCTGGAAGTTCGTCTTGTCGGTCGGGTTGACGAGCCACAGGTTGTAGTTCACCCCGAGTTCGATCTTCTCCGAGCGCAATTCGGCGAGGGCGAAGTTCGCCGACGGGTCGGTCGCGGCCGTCTTGTCCGCTGCCTTGGTGGTCGTGGCGCTCTTCCACGACGCACCCGCCATCGTGACGCCGAGGATCTTTCCGGCCGGGGCTTCCCTGTCCGGGGTCCAGTCGGCGTAGTCGCCGGAGCTGTACTCGGCGATCGCCGCTTCGAGCTCGCGGACACCGCGAATGTGGATACCGCGGTTGATCGTGTTCGACAGCTTCGTCGTTTCCTGCTTGATGGAGGACGGATCGTTGCGATCCTTCGCCTCGTCGAGCACCTCGAACTTGCCACCGAACTTCTCGACCTGAGCCGTGCGCGGTGCCTGGCGGGATGAAGTCATGATCGGGAATTCGCCACCGGGCTCGACGTTCTGGACGTCGCGGTCGGAGTACAGATCATTCTTGGTGAGCTGATCGAAGACGACCGATCCGCCACTGACCGATCCACCGCTACTGAAGATGCGGTGCATGAAGTACTTGGGCAACATCAGATCCGAGAGATACCGCGTGATGCGAGTCGGTTCCTTGAGCATGAGGTCGACGGTGTAGTTCGTTCCGTCGACCACTGGACCTGCGAGTGGGTGATGCGAGGGGTTGAGTGCCATGATCGAGTACTCCTTTCCTAGTAGAGGGATACGGCGACGTCGCCGTTGTTGACTCCGGCGCTCCACGCGCGGCCGACGGCCTTGCCGGCGGCGAGCGTGACGGCCTTACCGCCAGCGCCGACCTCGACTTCGGCGCCCGCAGCGATTGCGCCGCCGGCCGTGACCGGGACGATGCGGCCAGGGCCTCGGATCACCGGCACCCGCGCACCGGATGCGGCATCACGTGAGGCGACACCGATCACGAGACCGGCCGCAGCAGCGGTCGTTGCCTTCGCGAGAGTTCCGGCGGCCGGATCGAGAGCGCCATTGATATTGAGGAACGTCTTGCCCTTCACCGCCGTCGTGGTCTGAACAGTGAGGTCCAGCCCGGGCGAGTAAAAGGGAATGCACTCATTTGCCATGAGGGACTTGCCTTTCTAGTTGGAGCGAACTGGCGGAAGCCAGGACGCCGGGTACGAGTCGTCGGGGGCGACGGGCGGTGCGGGGGAAGCGCCGGGTTTGAGTGCCTCGACCGGGCGCTGCGACGGCGGCGCGCCCAGCGGCGCAGGATCGACGGGTGTGGGAGGTTCGGTCGGTGCCGGGACGAGAGCGGCGATGCGCGCCGCGCGGGCCTGGATTTCCTCAAGCGTTCCGGTGCCGAGCAGGTCGATATTCTCCTCGGCGATACCGTGCGATGCGGCAACATATTTGAGTGCCAACGCAGCTTCGCGCTTCTCCGCTGCGTCGGCACGATCGAGAGCTTTCTGCACCTCGGTCTTGTTCTGTTCCTGCGTCGCCGTGTGGGCCTCCAGGATTGGAGCCGCTTCCGCCAACTGCGCCTGTGCCGCTGCGAGCTGTGCAGTGAGCTGCTCAAGTGTCGGCTCGTTTGCCGCAGGTGCGGGTGGTGTGGCCGGGGCAGCTGGAGCGGCAGGGGCCGGAGGAGTCGCCGGGGGTGCCGGATCAACTGATGGTGCCGGGGGTGCGGGCGGAGCGGCCGGTGCGGGCGGTGTGACGGGTGCAGTCATGACGAAGAAACCCTCCTGGGGTGGATGCGCCCACGACCGTGGTCTGGGCATAAAAAACCCCGCAGCGAGTGCTACGGGGTCAGATGATTAGTGAATGTGGTTACGAGGCAGTCAGCAGTTCGTCGAGGACGTATCCGCCACGCTGTGCTGCTAATTCCCAACCTGATCGGTTCGCATCAGTCAGGGGCGCAACCGGGGCCGGCGCGCCATCCGTCTCGGCCGGTTCGTAGTCCGGATCGAGCATGCGACTGAACTCAATGTCGTCGGCTGTCTTGGGTTGGCCTTCGACGATGGTGCCTTGCACGGTCAGATAGCGATTGTCACCGAGGTACAGCACGGGAGCGATCACGGCAGCACCTCCAATCGACGTAGGGACCATTTGAGTATATCCGCAGCTTGAGCGCTTCCACCGGAGATCTCCAGCAGTACCGCATCATCACCTTCGATGATCGCAGCGATGCCTTCGGCGATCCACTCCCGGCGACCATCCTCACGAGTGCCGGCGGAGCCGGATTTGAAGTACTCGCGACCAGTAGTCGACGCGACGACCATCGCGTGCGCGAACTCCAAGTACGGGTCCTGCACGATCTGTGTGATTCGCCGGACCCGAGGCTGCTGGATGACCGATGCCAGTGTCGACGCAGGCAGATTCTGCTGCCCGCGCGTGCCCTGAATCGACATCTCCACATCGACGGGTCGATTGCGAAGTGCGGTGTAGTCCAGTGCATGTCCGAGTTCGTGGGCGATCACGTTCACCGATCCGTGAGGAACGGTCGACGAAATCAGCACGGCGTTCTCGGGCGGATCGTAGAAGCCGCCGACACCATCGGTGAGCGGTCGACCGTCTGAGGTCAGCTGACCGCGGTAGATCGCACCCAGTGGAGTGTTCTCGACCGTGTCACCGACCTGTAATCGAACACCCTCGGCCGCGAGTTGCTGACGCACCGAAATCGGAATGACCGACAGGTCACGATCGATCGATGCTCTCTGCTCCGGAGTAACGGAGGAGTCGTAGTCCGCAGACAGAGCCGGGGGTGCGGCGTTGAAGTTTCTTTCCGCTTCGAGCCATTCGAGAGTCGCACGGGACTCTTCGAGCCAGGCCAGACGATCTCTCGACTCTTGCAGTCGATCGACCGGATCAGACTCAGGCACAGACGTATCCGGTTCAGGGGGAACCTCGATGGAATCGTCATCCGTCTCGTCGGGGAACGTCGCGATGAACTGATCGATATCACCGTCGGCGGCACGTTGGTTGAACGCCTGCGAGAACGCCTTTACCGAGTCCTGCCCCGACGTGTCGAGAGTGGATTCGATCCACAACTGTTCGAGCGCCTCGTATTGTTCACGGCCATTCCAGTCGACGCCCTCACGGACCATGACGATTTCGCAGTCGCAGTTGTCGTGGTAGAGCTTGAGTTCGCGGGAATCGAATCGTTCGGACCTGGACGTGATGAACTGCGCGTCCCGTTCGGACTTGAACACCGGCCCGCGAGAGGCGAGCATCGCGCACCAGGGGCACGATTCCGTTCCGGTGAGTACTCGTGCCCATCCGATCAAAGCCGCACGGCCGGCATTTACGTCGTCGGGTGAGAGCAGATCGTCGTCGTCCCACACGAAATCGGCTTCAGGATCCTCGTCCGGAGCTGACTGCAGGGGAACAATCGGCGTCGACTCCAAAGCATCGGTCAGAGCTTCACGGCTCGGCATCCGTGCGTGACGCTCAGCAGCAGCTTCCAGCCGCGCGGTGACGACCTTGACCACTTGCGAGTCGCGCCGATTCTCCTCTGTCACATCGACAGTGACCCGAGCACGACGCCGCGTGACCGGATCGAGCGCCTGCACAGACACCCGGGGGCCGCGCGCCCCGTCCTGAGCGTTCCCGTCGACGGTGACCCGAGCCCGAGACGGCCGAGGGTTCACGTTCGTGACGTTCTCGAGCATCGTCTCGACCGCACGCTGAGGGTAGGGACGCACCGGGCGCACCGGAGGCGTCACCACACCGAGAGAGCGTGCTTGAGGTTCGAGCATCGCCGCGCCCAACGCGTGCGACTGAGCCCGAGCACGGCGGATGTGCGGCAGCAGTGCCGCCGCAACCTCCGCACGCTGCTCCGCTGTGATCGGGACGCCCTGAGTTCGGATGGTGCGGCGGACCTGTCGGCCCAACGTCTTCATCAGCAGGGCTACGAGGCGACGGAATCGGGACTGATTCACTACTCACCCCCGGAATACGCCAATCCTGAATCACGAGCGGCAGCGATTTCCCGAATACGATCGACCCGTTCCTTGGTCCATCCCGGAACGTCCTCCCACAGTGCCTCCGGCGGAATATCAAGAGATTGCGCGAGTTTGCCGAGACCGTCGACGATCTGAGCGAACGTGCGAGCTGTCTGATCGCGCCACTTCACCTCAGCTCCGAAATCGGCGGCACTCTCGGCGTCCCCGGTGATGTGGGCGCTGGTGCGCAGCACCTGTTCCCACGATTCACCAAGCGATGTCGCGATCTCGTCAGCCTTGCGGTCCTTACCCGCTTCGACACCGGCGAGCGTGCCCTCCGCGATGTTGGAGACTCCGGAGAGACCAAGGTTCATCGCAGGAACCTGCGAGATGGCCGAGAGGTCACGCAATGCAGAGTCATGCGATTCGATGTAGGGCCCGAGCGGGGACGCTTCGAACTGTCCGACCTTGACGTCCTTCTCCTTGAAGAACATGGTGTCCGAGGCGGACTGACGAAACGCTTCCGCCTCATCCTTCGGGAGCCAACCCATGACGTACCGCTGCATGAACGCTGCCCAGTACTGCGTCGTCGCCATCTCGAACGAGGTCTCGTCGATCCGCGACTGAATTGTCAGCAGTGGCTCGATAATCCCGAACTGTTCCTCACCGTCGAGCAGGATCCGATCCCGGAACCGCACGATCGGACACACTCCGACACCGTGGCCGCGTGGCTCGATGTACTCGAAGTTGTCTTTCAGATACGCCGGGTCCGACCATCCGAAAGTCGAGCGAGGAAGGTTTTTGATGCCGACGAAATGCACGGACTCCTCGTCATACAAACGGATCAACGACCCGTGCATCTCCAAGGCCATCATCGGCCAGTCATCATCGACCGGGCCGCCGGCACTTGGCGCCCATTCCATTGGCTCGCCGTACATCGCCGTCATCTTCCGAGGCGCCACACCACGAACGAACGCACCGGGTGTGCTGTCGCCCGGTGACATCGACGGCAACACAGTGCAATACGATGCGCCGTAGTGCAGCGTGGACCTATGAACTCCGGTCTGCACCGCGCCGAGTTTGTTGCGCTGCCACCACTGCCACGGCCCTGCTGTCGACTTCGTCTTCGACGAAAGATAGTCGTCGACCTTCAGCGCCTGCGAGAAGACGTCCAAGACCAGCGGTAGGAAATTCGTTTGGGACCGCGCCGCGATACCGGCACTCGGCCCTTCCGGAACACCCTTGATCTGAACCTTGGTCACCGCCGTTTCCGGCGTCCACGGCTGCATCGCATCCGCGAGCTTCTCCAAACGCACGGACTCGGAAGCCCTGGCACCCTTGAGAATTTCTTGCACGGCGTCGATCGCGGCGTTCTTGTTCACCCGAGACCACCTTTCGTATCTCAGATGAAGAACGCTTCGTTCGAGCGTTCGGGAACTGTCTTGGCCGCCAACACCAGTCGGCGCACCATTCGGACACCGATTACGCAGACCGCGGCGTCAATCTTGTCGGGGCTGTTCGGCGTTCGCTTTTGGATCGAGACACCGAAGCGTCCGTCCTTACGTAGTGCATTGAGCACGTGTTCGGTTGTTCGCGGATCTCCGTCGTGGGTGAATGCGGCATCGGCGATCTCCGCTTCCACCAGCTCGGCGGCCATCGTGAACTCGAAGTCTCGACTGCGCATGTCCCACGCGATCGGTTCCGGAGACCTACCGGACGGCACAGCATGCAATGTGAGGCGATCACGGTATCGCTGCGGCCAGGTGACCTTCGCGAACCCTTCCCACTCCTTGACGTCTGAGAAGAACGCGACGACGTCGTAGGTATCCATCGCCCAGTCAACCTTCGCGTCAACAGCTTCCACATCGATCGTGGGTGTCTCGTCTTCGCTGTCGTGGCTGTTGCCGGGAGACCACACGTCGATCGTGAACACGTGACCGTCGTCGATCCGGCACCCGAGTAACGCAGTGTCGTCTCGTGACTTCGAGCCGTCGAAGAACATGACAATGCGAGTTCCAGGCTCGACCACGATGTCCGGGCGTGCGAGCTTCTTCCATAGCTGCGGATCCGCCCATGCATTCGCCACTGTCGTAGGCCAATTCAGATACTTGCGTTTCGAGTCGTCCTTCTTCGCGTTCTTCGCTTGAATGCGAGTGATGATCGCGTCGATGCTCGCCCACTCACAATCCGCGTACACAAATTCCAGTGCTGTCCGCAGGCTCGCAGGATCTTCCATCACCGTCTCCGGTGGCGCGATCCTCGCATCAAACAAGATCCGACGATCACCGGCCTGCTTGCCGTCTTCCTGCGCACACCACGCGTCGTAGGTGTCGTCGATGACGGCACCCTTGCCGGGCTTCGGTGCGTTCGCCGTCTCGAGCATCCGATTGCCGGACTTGGTCAGGTTGTCCACCAGCGTCGAGAACAAGTCCGGGCCGCCATTGGCCGGCAACCAGTGCTCGGTCTCGTCACCAACCACGAATGTCGCTTCCGCGCCTTCCGCAGTCGCTGCTGACGACGTAATCACTTCGAGGGTGCCTTCGGGCAGCATGTTGTACTGCGAGCGACCAGGATCGAGCAGGAAGTCTCGAACGATCAGCGATCCCTTCGGCGCCATCGCCCGAATCTGACGCATCGTGTTCGCGGTCTGCTTCTCCGACGTCGCCGCAATCTGCACCAACGGCATATCGACGCGCTTGCCCTTACAACCCCCGGGCAACTTCGGATCGAAATCCTTCAGCCGCACCGGAGCACAGAACTCGATCAGCGCTAACGAACCCGCGAACGGCGACTTACCCGAACCCTTCGAAAGCCTGCGGGCTGCGTGATAGAACAGCCACTGCCCGTCCTCGTCGAGCGCGTACCACCACAGCAGGAAACGCGCCTGTTCCGGCGTGTACCTCCAACGCATACCGGCACGAATGCCGTTGGGGTGCTTGAGATACTGCGCAGCGAAACGGAGAGCTTCCCATCCGAGAGTGAGCTTCGGTAAGCCTTCAGGGAGTGTGATCAGTCGGTCGGCGGCGGCAAGCCTATTGCCCGATTCCATGCGCTTCGAGCATTTTCGCGTAATCCTGCATGACCGTCACGGACGCATCAGTCTCCGGATCGCCGGTCTCAGTGCGCGACAGTTCGACTCGCACGCGTCTACGGTCAGCCTCCGTAGTGAGCAGATCGCCCATCATCGACCAGATCTGCTGCACCATGCCCGCACGAAGCGGGCCGGCATTGAGGTGCTCGGTCATCACATGCGCACAGAAACGCGCAGCCTGCCAGTCAGACGGTTCAAAGTACTTCGCCTGCCCCGATTGCTTCAGCGAGCGATACCAGCCCTTCGCGAGGACATGCCACTCGCGCGATTCGGCCGGCGCTTTGACGACGGCAGCGCCACCGAGCGCAACAACGTTCGGCGCAGCAGGCTCGACGTCCTTCGGCTTGTTGCGTCGACGACGCTCACTGCTCCGGCTGGGAGGTGGTCCAGGCATTTAAGTCCTCCTCGGTCCGAAGATGTTGCTTGCTAGTCTCTGCGCATGGCAGATAACGATTTGAAGATTTTTATTAGCTGGTCCGGCGAATTGGCCAAAGCTGTTACCCGAGAAATCCGAACCTGGTTGCCCAAGCTATTCGATCGGATCGACCCTTGGATGTCTGATATTGATATCCAAGCCGGTACGCGGGGTCTCCAGCTGATCGAAGATCGGTTGAACAATAGTTCATTCGGGATAATTGTTGTCACCACAGAGAATCAGCACAAAACCTGGCTGAATTTTGAAGCAGGGGCACTGTCTAAGCGATTTGAAGGTGGGTCAGGACGAGTAGTTCCGATCCTCGTCAACTTTGACGATTTCTATCAAATCGAAGGTCCTATCCGTCAGTTTCAAGGTGTCATGCTCGATAAAGACGGGATGCGTGAACTACTACAGTCGATCACGAATATTGCTGGATCGGACTGGCCGATGATCGAGGCGAGATTCGAATGGTCCTGGAAGGACTTCGAAAAGGCCATTGAAGTTGCGCGCGCCGAAGCAGGCCCACAACCGAAGGCTCCCGACGTGACGGAATCCGATCTGCTACAAGAAATTCTGGCTAGGCTCAACTCGATCGAAAAGCGAGGTCTGGAGAGGCCTAGTAGTGCACGCGAGAGTCGCGAACGCTACGGGAACACCGACACAATTATCGATATTTTGAGCACTGTGGGAATCGGCGATGTGTCTTCGTTCGAGTTAGGCACTTCCTCCACCGGCATGACAGTGGAGGTGTCGTGCAATACCATGCCAGAACCGAAGCAGGCGGCTGCTGCTCGCAAACTGGCGTCTCGGGAAGGTTATTCAATGACCTTCCTACATGAGCCGACAGGCCACGGCTCATCGCCTTCATAGCGATCGCGTTATTCCGATAGGAGTCGGTCGACGACGTCAGAGAGGTCTGCGAGCGTTTTCGGGCACTTGCCGTACGAGTTGCGGGTGACGGTGATGTAGCGACCGCGGTCGTACACCTCGACGCCACCACCGTTCGGCATCTTCAACATTCGACCGGCACCTACCGTCGCGATACCCCAAACGTGCAGCCCCGTACGCGACGGAGAGACCTCAATCCACGTCGGGGGTACATCGCGGAGCAGTCGAGCAGCCCACGGCTCCAGAGCGCCGTCAGGGCGCAGGCAGTGGTCGATGTCGATGCACGCGATGCCGTCGCCGTTGAGGACGAAACCGATTCCGTCGCCAACCGCGGCGGCGTCGACGTTCGCGAGTGAGGTCCACGTTCGCGAGTTCGTGCTCGACGCGGAGCGGCCGCCAGTTGTGATCGGACGCTTTCGGGAATGGCGAACCCACCGATCCTCGGAAGCGAGTTCGGCCGGCACGCGTGATCGAAATCGGTGCGCGGCGACCCGGCAACGACCCGAGCAATAGCTCGCCGTTCGACCGCGTGCGCCATTTCGCGCAATCTGCTCACCACACCAGTTGCAAGGCATACCTCATCATACCGTCGATGTAACGAATTACCTACTCTGACCTGCGCATATTTGGCAGATTTCGGAGCCGATTCACGAGGTGGATCTACCGTTTCGAGGGTCCAAATCACCCCAGGTTCAGCCCGTTCGGCAGGCACCGGCGCGACCAGGGCTCACCCCTCACGACCAGGGCGAAAACCCTCTAACCCGTACAGAATCTCAAGCGGTATGCGTAGCGACAGAACGGGATTGGGCCGAGGAGGGTCACCCCCCACTCCCGGCCCGCCCGATCAGGTCGCCCGGGTGCCGGCCTTGCGGCAGGCGCAGTCGCGAGCGCCGCTGTTGCCTGGCCGCGACGCCCTCGCGAGCGGTCTTCTCCAGATGGCAAGGAGCGCAAGCGGCCTGGCAGTTGTCGTCATGCTCGGCCTCAGCTTCGTTGGCAAAGGACTTGACGTTCTTGATGTGGTCGTTCTGTGTGGCATGGCCGACGCAGCGTGGCCCTCGGAGCTGGCACTGGTAACCGTCGCGCTCAAGCACTCTCGCGGTACGGGCCTTGTGTGCGGCAGTACTTGTGCGATCTCTCGCACCCGTTCCCCACGCCATCAGGTGCACTCTTCGCACGAGTGCTCGATCATCTCGCGCGTCGGCACGATCGGATCGTCGAGCCACACAGTCCGTGCGGCCTCACCAACATCCACGCCCATGATCGAATCAGACTGCGGCCCAGCGATCTGTCCACCGGCGGCGAACTCGCGGGCAGGGAAGAAGTACCCACCGCCGATGATCGGCACTAGGCGCTTGATCGCTCCGCCGACGCTGCCTCGCAGTTGTTCCGGCATGGCTGCTCCTCGGGTTCGATGACTGCCGCCGGCACGACAAGAAACCACCCTCACGACAGGGCGTCCACTCGTCACCGGCGGCAGCGTTCAGGGGGATTGGTTCGGGCCAGCGTTGCAGCATTTGCCCTGGAAACCACGAAGGCCAACGTGCTTTGAAGTCACGTCGGCCAGTGGCAGAACCATAACGCGTTATGTCGCGCGCTGTCCAGTCCGGGCTTTTGCCCGGGCCTGTCGCGTCTGTGCGACGTGGTCAAGGATGTCGCCGACTCGGTATCTAGTCGGGTGCCCGGCGGCGTGATGTCGGGGGATGTATCCGCGGTATGCCCACTGGCGGATGACTTGCACGGTGACACCGGCGAGCGCTGCTGCGTCGGCGGCGACCACGAGGTCGTCGAGGTCGACTGTCTCGACTCTCGGTGCGACCCAACCCTGGCCAACTGTGGCGGCATGTACATCGATGAGTCGGCAGGACTCGGGGTCGATGGACATGAGTGCTTGGCGGTAGGACTGCAGTAGACGGCGGGCGATGTCCAGTGGTGTGTCGGCCGGCCATGGCCAGTCGGTGCTCACGGTGCGCCGCCTTCTCGGTGCAGCTGGGCCCCGATCTGGGTGAGGGTTCGGTATTCGGCGTCGGTCCACACCGCTCCGCATGCACGGCAGTCGATGTCAGCGATGACGACCATGGATTTGTTGATGACTCGACTGAGTTGGTTCGCCTCGCATCTCGGGCAAGGAACCGGCATGCGTTCGCGTGGTCGTTCGACGCCGACCATTGCGGCCGCGCGGCGGTGAAGCTCGACGAGTGCGAGGCCGAGCTGCACGCCGTCCATCATCACCGGGCCGAATGCGTCGCCCGCTCGGTTCCATGCGAGTACTTCGGTCTCGGGTGCTTCGATCAGGACTTCGATGTTGTCGTTGACGACGTCGAGCCAGTACACGAATTGGCCTGATTCGCGGAGCGGTCGGTCGAGCTGGCAGGCGATTGCGGCGGCGCATCGGAAGACGGCGTCGACGATCTCGTTCATCAGGGCATCGGACATGACATTGACGGGGACTTGTGATTTCGGTTCGCCGCTGCGGATTTCGGAACCGGCGTGGGTGGTCGGGACGAGGAACAGTCGATCGAGTGCGAGGTAATCGGACCACAGTTGATTGACCGTGGTCTGGATGGTTTGGATGCAGCGCGGGCAGACGGTGTTCGGCATGACGGTCGTTCGGGGGATCCAGTCCAGGTCTTTGCGGGTTCGTCCGCTGCAGGATGCGCCCGCTCTGCACAGGTGTGATTCATCCACGGGTATCTCCTGATGATGGGTTCTGAGATTGGTTGGCAGGTCCACGTTTACGACGGCGACGACCACGTGGGAATTTCCGAGGTGTTGAAGATTCGGAGGGTGGGTAGCTGGAAACAGCGGGGTCCCCGTCCCGACCCGACCCGTCCCGCCCAGTCCCGTCCCGTCCAGTGGCGACAGAAAGCGCAGGCTTCTCGCTTATCGGGTTCTGCGGGGTTCTGTCAGGCCGGTTGTCCGTGCTGGTCGATTCCGGTTCCGGTGCGTTCGCCGACTGGCTGTCGGTTCGCGTGTTCGACGGTGCGTTCGCCGACTTGGGGTCGGTTCGCTGTGCAGGAGCGTCTGTGAGATCGGGCGTGCCCGCGGTCTCCGACAGGTTGTCGGGTCGCTCTCCTGCTGGTGCCGTGCTCGCCGCCGTGGCGGGGCTCTGGCGCGTCGTGGTGGCCGCAATGTGTGGGGCCGGGGTTCCGGGTCGAACTTTCTTGCGGGACGGTGCTGGCGGGTCGTAGGCGTTGTTCTGTGCCCACTTGTTGTCGCGGATCCACTCGGAGCTGTACTGCGAGAAGTACGGCACTGACGGGGCGGGCAACAGTTGGCGTTGGCCGGCGGCTTTGGTGCCGTCACCTCGGGAGCTGTTGCACGAGCCGCACGCGACGACGTAGGTGTCGATCGTGGCGGGCTGCCCGGGTTCGAGGTGGTCGTATGTTCCGTTGCGTCCACCGGTGCGGGACTGCCAGTTCACGACGTCGCCGCACCACCGGCATGCGTCGCCGTCGCGGATGCGGACGGGAACGATGAGGGCCGGGTTGCTGTTGTCGGACTTGCGTTGCTTCTCCCAATCGACCTCTGCCTTGAGGCGCAGGTGCAGGAAGTCGGGGTCGTCGTCGACGAGTTTGTAGGCGGTGCGGCCGTCGATGTCGATCTCTGTCATGTATCCCGCGAACACTGAAACGGCAATCATGACGTCCACGCGAGAGTGGCCAGCTATCAGAACCGCTGTACCGCGGGAAACAACGTAGTCAGTCGTGTGGGCGCCGGATTGGGCTGAGCATCGCGAGATGAATCCGTGAACTTCGTTGACGAGCCGGTCGTCGCATTCTTCGTGTTCGAGGACTGACAACACGATCGGGTGGTTAGCCGATGTGTCTCCCCAGCGGACCCAAGGCACAGTCAGGCACCAACCGGCCTGGATCGGATTGCGTTAGTGGAGAGCATCATTGGTCCTCGTCTCATGGGTCGTTGTGCGTGGTCGAAGGATGGCCGGCGGTGCACGCGCTTGAGCGCGGGTGGTGGTCACCGGAACGGGGTCCGGATATCGGTGGCGCGGTTACGGGTGCGCGGACTGTGGCCGGGAACGACAGCCCACATCGGAGGTGTGTGCTTCGGCTTCACTTGAACCGCAGCGACGAACTGCCTCAACGGTTCCAGAGATTTATCCAATTCCTTGCCGACTACGAGGAACGCTTCACCGAACGCGGCGAACGTCGCATTCAGGCGGATCCATGCGCGCTCGGCATCGCGACGTGCGATGTAAGCACTGACGTCGGGCAGTCCACACAGTCTGCGCATCTCGTCGTACGGGATTGAGGGGGTGGTTTCACTTGGTAGCCAACGTTTGGCGGTGATTTTGAGGTTCGCTTCGGTCGCGGTTTCAGCGAACGCGAAGTCGCGGTCGTAGCGCATCGGTCCACCATCGGGGATGATCTGCGTCGTATTGATTCGCGGTGAGCACTTCTCACATCGGAGGTCTCCTCCGACGAGGTAGATCTCGTCTCCGGCGTGGACAGTGTGGTTGCAGACGTGGCATTCGTAGGTCGAGGTCGCTTTCATGCTTCGTCCGTTCCCACGGGTTCCGGGGCTTGGGCTTTGCGAAATCCGGAATTGGCGCGGTCTTGCAGGATGCGTGCGGTGATGGCGGCTTTCGCGTCGATCCACCAGTCGGAGGCCACGACACAGTTGAAGGGAACGGAGAATCCGTAGACGCGGTCGCCTTTCCACCCGCCGGACTTGTCGAAGCGGTTGGGGATTCCGTTGTGTGCCTCGACATCGATGGTGAGTTTTTCGATCTTTTTGGGGTGGCCGGCGCGGCCGAGGATCTGTCGTTGCAGGGTCGCGGTGACCGGGTATGACCCTTCGGGGAGTTGAATATCGATATCAGCCCGCATGATGTCTTCGTAGCTGTATCTCTTTGGCCCGTAGAGGTGGTCGAACAGATTGAGGTTGAGACTGGAATCCCGCCACTTCGCGAACTCGCCCTTTTCGTGGCGGTTCTGGTGGACCCAGACGCTCCAGTAAAGGGTCCCGTGATAGGCCCGCAACTTCAGGTCACGGCCTTCGTACTTGTGTTTCGCCTCGCGAGTGATCCAGTCAGCGAGTTTGCGGCCGTTCTCAATTCCCCAGTAGAGACCTGATCCGAGGATCGTTACGTGTCCGTCGAACGGTGTCTCGGAACCTTCTGTCCCGACGTGGAACCGGAGACTGAACTCGGGCTGCGGTTTCCGGATGATCGTCTCGATATGACCACCGAAGATTACTTGTTCATCGTTGGCGCCGAAGACGGTGAGGAACCGGCGCATGTGCGAGAACACCGTTGCTTTCGGATGGTTCGCAGCTTCATTGATGTTGTAGCGGTGGAATCTCAACGTTGTTTCCTTACATTCGGATTCAGAATGATGGTGCGGCGGACGGGGCGGTCTACCGGGAGTGAGGGCAACGCGAATTCGTTGAACGTTTCGTCCAGTAGGAACCTGTCCGCCGATGCGCCCCTCGGCAAGGTTGGGGTTTTCGCGTGTTTGAGCGGTGGCACCGTGTTGTCGGCCGCGGGATCGAGGTCAGCGAGTGGGAGGCCGAGTGCGATTCGACGGATAGCTTCGAGAGCGCGGCTGATCTGAGATTCGAACCTGTCGGTAACGGGGGTGATCGATACGGTGGCAACACCCATTCGATCCTGTGGAAGGCACCAGTGCACATGGTTGCGGTGCTGACGCTTTCGCGCCCGATGCTTCATCTTCGGGAAATGCTTTGGTGTCCGAGGGAGTTGGCCGCTACTCATGACTTGCCTCCGGTGTCTTTGCGGATCATGCGGGCAATAACGGTGATGAAGGTTCCGACGGCGACGAGTGCCACGACGGCCGCGATTGCTGCGATGTCTTCGATCACGCGGCATCAATTCCGGATAGTCGTGCGTTGGCCGGCAGGTAGTAGCAGACGATTTGATCGGTCGGGAGAATCCACTCGTCGGTGACGGTGCGGACTGCCCACCAGTCAATGTCGTCGGCGTCGCGGCCGGCGTAGATGACGCTGCAGTCAATCTCGGCGTAGATGATGCGGCCGTTGCGGGCTACTCCGATCTCACGCAAGAGTTGGACACCGGAAGGTTTTGTCGGTGGGGCACTCCAGCCGAGTGAGGTGTCGGGGAGGGACCAGTTGCCCGACAGTGGTGATGCGACGCTGGTTTCGCTCATGCGGTGGTTCCGTGCGCGGCGTCGGAGAGCGCATCGATGCGTGGCAGTCGGTCGCCGTAGATGGACGGGCTGCGGAGTGCGCTTTCTCGGTAGCTTTCGAGTCCGGCGCAGAAGTCGGCGCGTTCAGCGGTTGTCAGCTTGGGCCACACGGGAGGTAGGACTGCGGGGTCGTCGCCGTAGATGGCTTCGCTGGCGAGTTCGGTGCCGACGTTGACGACTCGGAGGTCGGCGCGGCGGTCGTAGAACGCTGCCTTGTAGAAGATGGCTACGCGGCGGACTCCGCGGGCGTCGAGCAGGTATGAGTGCATGGCGTGTTCGGATGCTTCACGGGTCCAGCCGTCAGGGAGGGTCGCGTGCACGAACAGTGGGTCACCTGCGACGGGTTCGCCGCGGACGATTCCGAGCGCTTCGAGGAGTGGCCACTGGTCGGTACCGCCCTCGGAGTTGTAGTCGTTCGCTGCTTCGGCTGGGAGGACATCGGAGTGGACGAGCTGTGCCTGGCCCGCGGCTTCCATGCCTTCGATGTATCCGGTTTGGCCTTCGCTCATTACTCCCGCGAGGTGGAGCATGTCGTCGCGGTTAGAGGTGTTCTCGACAGTCATTTCTGGGTGTCCTGTTCTCTTTGTTTGGCTTCGACTTCGGCAGGTGTGGGGATCCGGGCGTCCCATCCGGATCTCCATCGGGCGAGTTCTTCCTTGACGGCAGGGCGGAGCTCGGGTTGCGGCATCCGGCCGATGAATGATTCGCCGCAGCGAACGATGATGGAACTCGACGTTCGGACTGTTTCGAAGGTGAAAGGTTCGTGGTAGCAGGCTGCTGCTGCGTGGAACTTGCGGACCAGAGAGTCACCGACAAGGAGCCAGTCGATCGGGCGCGGCCGTGAGTGTTGTGCGTGCGCGAATGATGCTGGGATGTCGGGGAACTTCTCTTCGGCGGGTAGCCGAATGACGGTGAGAGATTCTTCGCCCGCGAAGAGTCCCGATGCGTCGGTGATTGTGATTTCTTGTTCGGTGGTGGCGATGCAGAGTGTGTGTTCTGGTTCGTCGCCTTTGGTGCGAACGGCTTTGAATACGGTGAGGATTTTCTCGACGTCGGTGACGCTGATGTCGATGGTTTCCAGTTCTGGTTCGACATGGCTGACGACGGAGACGACTGCCCAGCCGACTGTGTGGGTGTCGGTGGCGGTGATGTTGATGTTGACGGGGCCGACGTCGAGTCGTACGCGGGCGAGGGATGGGTAGTACTTCCCGTTGGATGCGTGCGCGACGGTGGAGATGAGTCCGGCGCGAAGGTCGTTGGTTTCTACGAGGATTTTTGTCATGGGGTGTCACCTCCTTCGTGGTGCGGGGATGGGGATTTCGAGTTGGCCGGCGATGGGTCGGTGTTCTTCTGGGCGGTCGACCCATTTGTGGATCTGTGCGCGGCGTTCGGCGGGGAGGGTGTGCCACCATTCGTCGGCGGCTCGGGCTGCGTCCATCAGCTTTTTGCTGCGTCCGTGGCGAATTGGGTGAGTAGGTCGGCTTCAACGTCGGACCATTCGTAACCGAAGGTGGTTCCGAGTTCGTCGCGCCAGGGTGCGGTGTTCTTGCCGAGGTAGCTTCGGTATTGCCACCCGGTGAGCTGTTCGAGGCTTTCCTCGGATTCAACGGAATCGGCCACCCGCAAGGCGACAGCGAGCTGGTTGACAGTGAGGCTGTACGCCCACAGTTCGAGGTCGTTGTCGCTCACTGTGTCCGGGTTCAGTCCGGCGATACCGGCGAAGATGAGGATCTGATCGGCGTCGAGAAATCCGAGTTGGCTGGCGAGCAGGCGGCGGAGGCACTCAGCGGCGATGTCTGTGTCGGCGTTGGAGATCGAGTTCTTGAGGTGCGCGCGGCGGACTGGTGTGGCGGTCTTGAGGTCGGCGGCGAGCTGGTTAGCTGCTGCGATGTCGGCTTCGACTCGGGCTCGGTCGGCCTCGAGGTCTCGGTCGGTCGCGGCGTCGACTGCGGTTGTGGTCTTTTTACCGGCAGGCTTCTTCGGGCTGCTCGCTCCTGCGGCGACAGTTGCGTCGACGAGACGGTGCCACTGCACTTTGTCAGGGTTGCGGAAGGGGAAGGTGACTGCGACGTCCTCGGATGTTGCGTCATCGGGTCGTTCGTCGAGTTTCTGCCAGACTCGGTCCAGTCCGACTGCTTCGGCGCGGAGTCGGTGTTCCTCGAGTCCGTCGTCGTCGAGGACCTGGACGCCTCCCGCGGTGAGTTCTTTGGTGCGTTTGGTGACGGCGATGAGGTGGGTGGTGTCTTCTTTGGCGCGTCCGACAGCCCAGGACCAGTTCCTGGTGCCGACATACTGGGAGAGCTGGTCGTAGATCTCGGAGTACTTGCTGAACCCTTCGAGGATCAGGGCTTCGTCGAGGGTGACCTCGCGGGCGATGACGCGGTCGCGGAGTTCGGCGGGTCCGGAGGCGATCTTGACGCGCGTCCGGATCAGCTTGGCGGTGCGGCCGGTGCGCTTGGCGAGAACTGCGGGCTTGATACCGAGGTCGAGCAACTCTTGAAATGCGTCGCCCTCTTCGATCGGGTTGAGGTCGGTGCGTTGCAGGTTCTCGGTGAGCATCGCCTGCAGCTGGTCGGCTTTGTCGGTGAGGTCGTCGCGGACGAGGCACGGCAGTTCGTGCAGACCGGCCTTTCCTGCGGCTGCGTGGCGTCTGTGACCGGCGATCAGGACGTAGGTGCCCTTGGTGTCGCCGGGTGCGACGACGAGGGGCTGCAGGATGCCGTCCTCTTTGATCGACGCGGCGAGCGGGGCCAGGTCGGTCAACGTGTGGCGGACGTTGCGGGGGTGCGGAACGATCTGCGCGAGCGTCAGACTAACGATGCGTGGGGTGGCGGCGGTGGTCATCGGTATCTCCGTCGAGGTCTGCGAGGCGGGGCAGGGATGTCGAGAACGACGTGTGCTGGTTTCGGGTTGTATGGCTTGTGCGCAGTGCAGGTTTCGGCGTGCCGCATCCACAGGGCTTCGCCGTCGGCGTGGGCGTTGTCGAGTGCGGTTCCTTTGAGGATTTCTCCGCGCAGGACGGTCTTGTCGGCGGTCCCTGATATGTGCTGGCGAACGGTGCCGTGGTCTGGGTCTGGTGAGATGTCCACGGGTATTGCTTTGCCGTCCAGGCGCATGGGTTGGAACCAGCGGATGTCGAGTCCGCAATCTCTGCACTGCGCCGCCATGTCAGGTTCCCTTGACGTTCAGGATTTGTCGGAGGGTGTGGGTGATCTCGACGAGGTCTGCGGCGTCTGCCATTACGACGTCGATGTCCTTGTACGCGTCGGGTATTTCGTCGACCCATTCGTCTCCGTGGCGGTATTCGATGCCTTCCATCCGCTTCGCGAGGTCGTCGGCGTTGAAGCGTTTGCGTGCTTCGTTGCGGGAGAACAGTCGGCCGGCGCCGTGGGGTGCGGAGTAGAGGCCGGACTTGTTGCCTTTGCCGACGACGACGTAGGAGCGGGTGCCCATGGATCCGGGGATGACTCCCTTGACGCCGGTGTGGGCGTTGATGGCGCCCTTGCGGGTTACCCACACGTCCTCGTTGAAGAGGTGTTCCTGCTCGGTGTAGTTGTGGTGGCAGTTGATTCGGTCTTCCTCGATAACGGCGGCGCCGATCCACTGACCGAAGACGTGGGCGAAACGGTCCATCATTTCGGCGCGGTTGAGGTGCGCGAACTGCTGCGCCCACCACAACTCGTTCAGGTACGCCTGGAACTGCGGGATACCTTCGGGGAGGTAGGCGTGGTCTTTGTCGGCGAGTTCGATGTGCCATGTCTTACAAAGCTGTTGAGCTATCTTGATGTGCTTCTTGGCGATCTTGTTTCCGACGCCCCGCGATCCGGAGTGCAGGAACAACCAGACGCGGTCTTCCTCGTCGAGGCACAGTTCGATGAAATGGTTGCCGCCACCGAGCGTGCCGAGCTGCTCACGCCACTTGGGCGAGTGCTCCAGGTCCACACGCCGCGACTTCGCTGCCTCTTCGAGCAAAGTGATCTTCGATGCCGCGTACCAACGGTCGAGCGAATCAGCGTCGTTGTAGTTTCCGGCCGACACCGGGATCGCACACTCGATTTCACGACGGAGGTCACGAAGAATCCAAGGATCGATGCGTCCCTTGGCTTCAATGTCGTCTTTCGTGAACTGTGTTCGGACGGCGATCATTCCGCACCCGATATCTACGCCGACTGCGGCAGGGATGACAGCACCCTTCGTGGGGATGACCGTTCCGACGGACGACCCGCTGCCGAAGTGCGCATCTGGCATCAGTGCGATGTGCGGGTACATGAACGGCAACTGCGAGAGTTCGATCGCCTGCTTGGCTGTCTGGTCGTCGAGGATCGATGCGAAGCTCAGGACGTGGCTTCCGGGGAGTTGGGTCGGTGTCATGACGGGCCTTCCGGAGTCTGTGTCTGCTGGTGGTAATGCATCTCGTGGGCGGTGATCGCGGACGCGAGTTCCATTGCTGTGTAGGGCGAGATCGGGCCGGTGGTCCGGATGGCGAGTTCGCCGGCGTCGTTGACGGTGAAACCGGCTTGCTCGTCGATCGAGCACCACGGCAGCGTCGGGGTCTGGGGCAGGTGGACGATCATCACCTGTGGTCCGAGCGCATTCGCCATATCTCGCAGGTCCTCGACGCTCCATTCGGCCGCTGGGGAGCGGCGGATGTGCAGCCAGTCGCAGCTCACACATGGCTCGTACCGATCCGGATGCACAGCACAGCGATGCTCAGGTGGGACGCTCACTGGATTAGTCCGTGATCTGTTGCGAAGTAAGCGATTCCGCATCCGGCGAGGACCGCTGCGGACAGTGTTCCGAGTACTCGCCGACTCATGCCGGCGGTTTGGATGCGGTGCCGGCCTTTGTCTCGGCTGAGAGCTTTGCGTTGTTCGTCAATGAGTTCGGCGGCTGCGTCGAGTTGTGGGCTCGGCAGAGTAATGATGTCGTCGGAGATCCTGGTCCGTGGCATGGCGAGTCTTCTTTCGCGAGAGAAGGATTGAGGGTGGATCAACCGGGTCGGGCGTCGAATCTGTTGCAGTCGCCCGCCCCGGGATATCCCTGCGCCAACTACCCGTGGGCAGAGGCAGCGAAGGGACGATTAGCGACTGCCTAGTCGATATCGCCGATCAAGACGCCTGCGGCCCAGTCGACAGCGGACCCGACGACGAGGACTGTGACGGCGAGACCGATGACGTGAAGGCTGATGCGGAGTCCGAGGATGAGCAGCTCGGCGGCGGCGATCATGCTGCACCGGCCATCATGAGGATCTGGTCGCCGTAGGCCTCTGCTGTGCCGCCTCCGACGTATTCGATCAGGTAGTAGCCACCGTGGCGGTAGTCGACGCCCTGGGGTGGCTGGGCGGGTGTGATGGTGTCAACGGGAATGGTGCCGTCGAGGTGGAAGGCGACTGGGTTCGGTGACGAGAAGATGTGCGTGAGGACGTTCTTCATCGGCTCGTTCAGTGTTGCAAGGTATTCCGGGTCGATCAGGGGTGCCGGATGCTGGGCCATGGCTTTCCTTTTCATGGTTAGGGCGTTGCCCGTTCGGTGTTCGAGCACCGGGCGGGCTTTTTTCTGGGCATTTACGCTGCAGACGTGCCGGCATGAATCTCTGAATGCCATTGCCGAAGGGCTTCCCTGGTGACCGTTACTCCGGTCTCCGCAGAGAGGGTGTCGGCGATTTGCCGGTAGCTGAGCTTGGCGGGGGTATTGCGTTGGCGTTCGATCCACTCCCGTACGTCTTCTCCGAGAGCTGCAGATGCGGCAGCCCTGGGGGTCGTTGTCGGTTGCATGTCACGAAAGGTACGTCGTTTGTTGCAGATCATGCAACTAAATAGTCAAGATGCATAACAAAACCATTACTACATCACTGTAATTTTCCGTGTTTGACCAGTACACTTGCGAGTGCGGCAAGTTACATGCAAGATTGTTGACATGACCACGACGGAACGCCCGACACAGACACTTCGTGAGCGCATTAGCGCCAACGTGCTGACTTTGATGCCCAGCCGTGGTTTGCGCCGAGACAATGACCTTGCCGAGCTCCTCGGCTGGACGACAGCGAAGACGAGTCGCTGCCTTCGGCGCAACGCCTGGCAACTGGACGACCTCGATCATGTAGCCGAAAAACTGGGGGTAGATGTGGCTGATTTGACCAAGAATCCGTTCGATTATCTGCCGAGAGTAGGCAAACCTACGGAACCGTAGGTTGTGTATCGTTTGAGCGATGGACGCTCCCGAGGTTTCGCTCGACAACTATGAGGCCGTGTACGAGTACTACCGGGTTCATCAGCAGAATCGGTTTGTAGCGAAGCTCGCGTATGCCGGCTTGGCGCTGAAGTATCGTCCCCGAGTCACCTATGCGCCCGGCGCGGAGGCGGCGTTGAAAGCGCTACTCGAGCGCGGGGCGCAACTGGTCATCGCTGTCAATCACCTCACGGAGAGTGACCAATTCACGCTTGCGGCGACGGCGTGGCGCACGCCGCTGCGGCGGGTGATCGGGCGGACTCGCGTACTGGCCAAGGATGAGCTCTTCGTTGATCCGGCCCAGCGTAAGAAGGTCGACATGATGGGCAGTATTCCGGTGTTCCGCAGTAAGAATCACGGTCTGCGCGCGGTGTCGGACGCTGGTCGCGTGATGATGGACGTCGCGGCGGAGAGACTGAAAGACGGTGACTGTTTGGCGATTTTTCCCGAGGGGACATGCAATACCGTGGATCCTCGGACGCTGCAGCACGTCAACAGTGGAATCGGCCACATCGTCTCGCGCGCAGAGAAATTGGGATGTTCGCCTGCGCTCCTGTCGGTCGGCATCAGCTACGGGCCGGAGGCGGGTCACGTCAAGAGTGCTCGGGTTTTCATCGGGACTCCGGTAGCCGACCTCGGTGGGAAGCCGATGGACATTGCCCGCGTCGTCGCGGGTGATCTGCAGCGTGCGGTGGACGGCGCCGTGGCCAGTTACTGATCCCCGCCTGTCCTCCGAACGCATGTGTCAACTTTGGTTGACGCCCGCATGTTGTCAACCTATATTGACAACATGACCGAAGCGACCTCACTCGCCACCGCCGCAGGAAGTCCTGACCCAGCCGAGGGACTGCGGGCCGTGCGGGCACTGCGACGACTCCTCGAACGACTCGAAGCCATCCAGGTTGCCAACGCGCGCAAGCAGGGATGGTCGTGGCAGGCAATCGCCGAGACTCTCGAAGTGAGCCGTCAGGCCGTCCACAAGAAGCATGCAGGCGCAGAGTCGCCACGAGGCAAAGGCAGGTAGGGAAATGTTCGAGAGGTTTACTGCAGACGCCCGCGCCGTTGTCGTCGACGCAGTCGCCGGCGCCGACCAGGTGACTCCCCAGCAGTTGTTGGCGGCGTTGCTGACGACTGATCGCGGTATCGCCACCGCGACCTTGACCGACGTCGGCGTCACCGCGGAATCCGTTCGCAGCGAGACTCCGCCGTCCCACGACCTTGATCAGGACGCCGACGTGCTGGCATCGATCGGCATCGACCTGGCAGCAGTTCGGGAGAGTCTCGAGCAATCATTCGGGGAGGGTGCACTCGACGACGCCGCCGTGCCCGCCGGGATCGGTTCGCGTCGTGGCAGATTCGTCTTCCCCCGCTCGCGATTCGACAAGAATTCGAAGAAAGTTCTCGAACTGTCACTGCGGGAAGCGGTTGCGCACAAGAGCAGCCACATCGGAGCCGAGCACATACTCCTCGGCATCCTGCGTGTTGCCGACGGTCCGACACGCACGGCGCTCGAAGCGCAGGTCAGCATCCCGGAGATTCGTCGTCGGTTGGAATCTGCGATGACTCGAGCGGCCTAGACACCACGACATGACGGGGTCGTGTGCCAGCATTCAGATATGACATTTCTGGCACGTCTCATAGTCAACGGAATAGCTATCTGGCTCGCCTCCATGTGGGTCACCGGAATCACTATCGACAGCAATCAAGACGACACCTGGGGAAACATCCTGGTCATCGCCATAATTGCGCTGATCTTCACCGTCGTCAACGCCTTTATCAAGCCATTGCTGAAGCTACTGTCCCTCCCGCTGTTGATTCTCACTCTCGGGTTGTTCACGCTGGTCATCAACGCGCTCATGCTTCTGTTGACGGCCTGGATCTCGACGTCACTGGACGCCGGCCTGACCGTCGACGGATTCTGGACTGCTGTGTGGGGCGCACTGATCATCTCGATCGTGAACTTCGTGCTCAGCGCGTTTGTGCCCGAGAATCGCTGATCAAGCCAGGCTGAGCGCAACTGCCGTCGTGGCACCCCAGACAAGCATTGCGAGTCCGGTGTCGCGCAGGGCCGGGATGAGGGCCATACCCTGACCGCCAGAGCGCAGTGGTGCGTTGGCTCGGACTGCGAGTGGCAACGCAAGCAGTCCGAGCAGCGCCCACGGCGTTCGCAGAACCAGCAGCAGTGTCGCGATGAACGGGACGGCCAGCAAGACGATGTGCAACGTGCGGGTTTTTGCGTCTCCGAGTCGCACGGCGAGTGTGATCTTGCCGGATTCGGTGTCCGTCGGGATGTCTCGCAAGTTGTTGGCCACAAGAACTGCGCTCGAGAAGGAACCGACGGCAACCGCGCCGGCAAGTCCGGCCAGATCAATGCGTTCTGCCTGGACGAACTGAGTTCCCAGAACCGCGACCAGACCGAAGAACACGAATACGGCGATCTCGCCGAATCCGCTGTACCCGTACGGCTTCTTGCCGCCGGTGTAGTACCAAGCGCCGATGATGCAGAACACGCCCACCGCGACCAGCCACCAGGCCGTTGTTGCGGCCAGGACAAATCCGGCGACAGCCGCCACCGAGAAGCAACCGATAGCTGCGGCCTTGACGGTGCCGGGGCTGACAATCTTCGATCCGACCAGGCGAATCGGCCCGACACGATCGTCGTCTGTCCCGCGAATTCCGTCGGAGTAATCGTTTGCGAAGTTCACCCCGACGATCAAAGCCAGGGCAACGATCAGCGCGAGGAGCGCCTTCCACCACACTGCATGATCCAGTGACGCCGCTGCTCCGGTGCCGACCAGCACCGGGGCAATAGCATTCGGGAGGGTGCGCGGTCTCGCGCCTTCGATCCATTGAGCAGCTGTAGCCATGCATCGATCTTTGCACTGTGCCATACGATCGAACGCGGTGGATCAGGACAAGACTCGAGACGTGACTGGCATAGCCCTGCTCGGCCCCGTGGCAATCAGGGCGGCGGATGAGTGGGTTGGAGTGCCTGGCCCGCGAGCTCGCGCCCTGCTCACTGCGTTGGCGCTCGATCCGGGGCAACCGTGTTCGCCCCAGAGCCTGATCTCCGACATCTGGGGGTCGGAGCCGCCACGCTCGCCGACCAACGCTTTACACACGCAGGTATCCCGGTTGCGATCCGCGCTCCCCGAAGGCGCCCTGGAAGTGACATCGGCCGGCTATCGACTCACGGTGGCGCGGGAACATGTTGATCTCGCACGAGCGGAAGACGCGGTCCGATCCGTTCGCGGCGCTGACGTGCATCCGGGGGAGCTCCTGGCGAGAGTCACTGCAACTCTGAGTCTCTGGCGGGGGAGCCCCGGCGCGGATGTCGTCGGTCCGGCGGGGGAGCAGTTGGCGGCGCGTGCCCAGGGCCTGCGCGACGAACTTGTCGCGCTGCGATTGCGCTCCCTTCTCGAGCGCGGGGATTTCTCCGAAGCACTTCTACTGGCGCGTGAAGCTCACGCCGACAATCCTTTCGACGACGCAGCTGCCGGGAACCTGATGCGGGCGCTCGCCGGCTCGGACCGCGTCAACGAGGCGCTCGAGATGTTCGCGGTACACCGAGAGCGTCTGGCTGACCGGTTGGGTGTTGATCCGTCGCCGGCTCTGGTGGCGCTCAATGCGGACTTGCTCGGTGCGGCTGCCACGCCGGTCCGGAGTTCCCGGGCGATCGGTCTGCGTGCGGCGCCCAATGCCATGTTCGGCCGCCGAGACGATATCGACAACCTCGAGTCACTCCTCGAACGGTCTCGCGTCGTGACGATTCTCGGACCCGGCGGCGCGGGAAAAACCCGGCTGGCACACGAATTGGGTTCGCGGGCCTCGGCGCGCACGTCCGTTGCGCTGGTCGAACTGGCATCGTTGCGAAGCAGCGACGACGTGATCGCGGCCATCGGCAGCACCCTCGGAATCAGTGAAGCAGATCTGGCACCTGGCCGACTTACCGTCGGGCGAACTCATTCCGCCCGCGAGCGATTGGTCGAAGTGCTTTCGGCCGGACCGATGACATTGATACTCGACAACTGTGAACATGTGATCGGGGCCTGCGCGGACATCGTTGCCGAGATGATCGCAGCCAGTGCTCAGCTGACCGTTCTCACCACAAGTCGATCTCCGCTCATGCTCAGTGCCGAGGTCGTCTACCCGCTGCCTCCGTTGGAGATTCACGGAGATTCCGGATCCGCGGTCGAATTGTTCGCCGCTCGGGCCAGGGCAGTGCGACCGTCCGTTCATCTCGATCTGGTGGCCGTCGGAGTGCTGTGCGCGACGCTCGACGGGTTGCCGTTGGCCATCGAACTCGCAGCCGCTCGCGTGCGAACGATGAGCGTCGAGGAAATTTCGGCGCGGCTGAGCGATCGTTTTGCGCTACTGCGTTCAGGTGACCCCACGTCACCGGATCGCCATCGCACTCTGCACGCGGTGATCGACTGGAGTTGGAATCTGCTCGGCACCGAGCATCGAGTGGCATTGGCGCGGTTGTGCCGATTCCCGGCAGGTTTCACGTTGGCGTCGGCGCAATCGGTCGCAGAGTGGGATGGAGTGGGCGACGTAGCCGACGCGATCGAGGCTCTGGTCAACCAGTCGTTGCTCACCGTTGTCGACGGGCCGAGCGGGTTGCGCTATCACATGCTCGAGACGGTTCGTGAATACGGCGAGGAGAAACTCGCCGAGCTCGGTGAGGGAACGGAAGTCCTTCGCCGACGCGGTGACTGGGCCGTCGCGATCGCCGAGAACGCGCGACTGCGGGCACGGTCCGATCAGGTGCGCCTGGTCGGTGAGATCGACGCCGAACACGACAATCTCCTTGCCGTTCTGCGATGGGCCGTCGACGACGGCGATGCCACGACGACAGCGAGCGTCTTTCCGGTTCTCGGGATGCTCTGGTCGATTCGCGGTGCGCACACGGAAGTATCAAATTGGGCGCCGAAGGTGATGGAAGCAACCCGAGATCACGATCTTCGCAGCGTCACGGGCGATTTGGCGGCCACGACGTTCATGTTGGTGGCGATGCACCTGCTGTTCGGCGAACTCGGGCGCGAACATGCTCGGGCGCGGGTCCGTCTCCGAAAGATGCTGCGCGAGAGAGATGATCTGCGGCCGATCTTCGTCTTTTTCATCCGCTTGCTGAACAGTCCGCGGTCCGGGTACGGCGTCGCGCGGTTGCTCGCGGACGGAGTCCGTAGCGCTGACATCGAGACACGGACGGCGGCGTTGTTCGCCCGGTCGAACTTGCGCGAGAACATCGGCGACGTGCGGGGTGCTCATCGTGATGCCGAGAACCTACTTCGGTACGCCCGAGAGATCGGAGACGAGTGGGGTGTCGCGATGGCCGCTCAACACGTCGGCTCGATCCACAGTCAATCGACAAATTACGGCGAAGCTGTCGAGTACTACGCGCTGGCAGTAGCGGCCAGTGAACGTCTCGGCGCCCACGACGAGGCATTGCAACTCATCGGGTTTCAAGCCAGCGCGTTGATTGCGAGCGGAGATTCCGTCGGCGGACGCGCGTTGTTGGACGAGCTGCGACCCGCCGTGGCGCAGATCAGCGCCAACGCAACAATGGAGAACCATCAGCGTCGGGCAGCGCTACTGGCCAATCTTGCCGAAGCCGACCTGGCGGACGGCAATGTCGAACTCGGCCTGCGCCAGTATCGAGATGCGCTGAATTCGCTTGGCGGCGCGGTGGAAAACATCTACGGCGATCCGTTTGTCATCCTGCTCAGCGCTGCCGCGGTGTGCGCACACGCACAGGCCGGGCAGTCGGCGAAGATTGCGGATCACGTGCAGCGGATGGTCGAGTCGAGTCTGATCAAGTTGCATCCCAACGGATATACCGACTTGCCGTTGACAGGGGCGGTCGCGGCGGGCGTCGGTGCCTACGATCTGTCCGTTGGTAACACCGGTCCCGGCACGGAACTGTTGGCCCTGGCCGTCGTGATGCGAGGACGGCAGGATTTTGCCTCACTGCAGCACGCTCGACTGACCGCCCTTGCGAGCGAAATTGTCGGTGAGGAACAGTGGCTTTCCGCGGTGAACAAGGTTTCGAGATACCCGCGCGCCGCAATCCGCGAAGCCGTTCTCGACGCGCTTCGCGGATCGCGGGCGTAATCGCCTCGCTCAGGTCTTGCGCATGTACATCCGTACCGTCAGTGGTGCCATGACAGCCACGATGACCGCCGCTCCGACGAGCGACCACACCACGTGGATACCGAAGTGCCCGTCATTCGCGAGTTCGCGGACAGCAGTCACCAATTGTGAAACCGGATTGACGTTGACGAACTTCTGAAGCCAGCTCGGCATGGTGGCAGGATCGACGAAAGCATTCGACATGAACGTCAAGGGGAACAGCACGAGCATCGAAACACCCTGCACCGTAGACGCTTTGTTCATCATCACGCCCATGAGCGCAAAGATCCAACTGATCGAGAATGCGCACACCATCACCAGAATCGCGGCGGACAGGATGCCGATCGCACCACCGGCCGGGCGGTATCCCATGGCGAAGCCCACGATGAACGTGATGGTGGTGGCGATTCCGTACCGCACGACGTCGGCGAGCAGGGCGCCGGAGAGGGGAGCGATCCGGGCGATCGGCAACGACTTGAAGCGGTCGAACACACCCTTGTCCATGTCTTCGCGAAGCTGAGTGCCGGTGACGATGGAACCGGTGATGACCGTCTGGACGAGGATGCCGGGAATGATCGTCGGCAAGTACGCCGTGACGTCGCCGGCGATGGCGCCGCCGAAGATGTACGTGAACATCAACGTGAAGATGATCGGCTGAATGACGACGTCGAACAGTTGCTCGGGATTGTGCTTGATCTTGAGAATGCCGCGGTACGCCATCGTGAACGTGTTTGCGAAACTCTGCTCGAGACTGATTCGTCGCGGAGCCGAAGTGGGATCGGCGACTGGGGATTTGGTAGTGGTGAGGGTAGTGGTCATGCGGGAATCCGATCGGAATTGTTGTCGGAATCGGCGTCGTTGCGGCCACCGTCTTCTGGTTGATGTCCGGTGATGGTGAGGAACACCTCGTCCAGACTGGGTTTCTGCACGTTGATCTCCTCGACGGCGATACCCCGCTCCCGCAAGCGAATCAAGAGATCGGCGGTTACGGATGGGTCGCTCAGCGGGGCAGTGATCCGGCCGACCTCGGGTGTGACACCCACCTCGACTCCGAGCATCGACGCGATGACGGATCGAGCCTCGTCGGTTCGATCACGCTCGACGAGTTTGAGGTGCAACGACGAAATGCCCACCGACGCCTTGAGTTCATCGGCAGTGCCGTTCGCGATCACTCGGCCACGGTCGATCACCGCGATCCGGTCCGCCAGCTGATCGGCCTCGTCCAGGTATTGCGTGGTCAGCATGACCGTCGAGCCCTCGGCAACCAGTCGCCTGATCGTCTCCCACATCTGGGCGCGAGTACGCGGGTCGAGGCCGGTCGTGGGTTCGTCGAGGAACAGCAGAGGTGGGCGGGCGATCAGGCTGGCCGCGAGGTCGAGGCGTCGACGCATACCGCCGGAGAAGTTCTTGAGAGGTTTGGCCGCGGCCTCGGTGAGGTCGAATTCCTCGAGAAGTTCGAGTGATTTCTTGCGGGAGTCCTTGCGGCTCAGACCGAGCAGACGGGAGAAGATCACCAGGTTCTCGGTGGCCGTCAGGTCCTCGTCGACGGACGCGTACTGCCCGGTGACGCCGATCAGGGATCGCACTGCCACGGGCTCGCGGCTGACATCGCGACCGAAGATGCGGGCCTCACCGCCGTCGGGGCGTAGGAGGGTGGCGAGCATGCGAACGGTGGTGGTTTTGCCCGCGCCGTTGGGGCCGAGTACTCCGAACACCGATCCTGTGGGCACGGTGAGGCTGACACCGTCGACGGCGCGTTGCTCGCCGAACATCTTGACTAGCCCCTCGGCCTCGATGGCAAGAGGCGAAGCTGTGTGGTTCATGAGATCAAGCGTGACAGAGTGCGCTTGCATTTGCCTTGCGTGGAACTTGCGCACCCATGCAAGGGTGACAGTGCGCAGTGTTCTCGACGCTGACGGCGTTCTCCACAGCGGCATCGTTATCCCCAGCCGAATAATCGCTGGCGATAAACGTCGATGGAGGCGGCACGCTCGCCACATGGGAATTCTCACGCGGGCACAGGCCCATCGGGACGGTATCAGCGACGAACAGTTGCAGCGGGCGGTCAAGCGCGGTGAGCTGCACCGAATCGCCGCGGGAATCTACATGCGGGCGGATTACTACCGCGAACTCGATGCGCGGGCCCGTCACCGCCACACCGCCATTGCCGCTGCTGCGGCCTGCGGACCAGGCGCAATCCTCAGCCATGTATCCGCGGCTGTGATGCACGGTCTCGACTGCGGCGCGTTGGGTCTCAATGTTGTTCACGTGACGCGGAGTAGAAGCTCAGGTGGGCGAAAGAGTGCCAGCTTCCACCTACACCCGGCGCCGTTGGTTCCGGAGGAGATCGTGGTTGTCGACGGTGTGGCAACAACATCGCTGGCGCGCACGTTTGTCGATATCGCGCGCACGACGTCGTTCGAGAATGCGGTGGTCATCGGTGACTGTGCGCTGCGCCGGGGGATGAGACGTGAGGACGTGGCAGTCGCGCTCGAACGATTGCACGGCCGCCGCGGAATGAGCCGAGCGCGGGTCGCGGCCGAGTTCATCGAACCGGGTGCCGAGAGTCCAGGGGAGTCCGTCAGCAGGGTTCGTATGCGCGCCGACGGTTGGCCGCCGCCGATCTTGCAGCAAGAGATCCGCGTCGTTGGACGGTTTGTCGGGAGGGTCGACTTCTTCTGGAAAGAACACGGTGTGGTGGGCGAGTTCGACGGGATGGTGAAGTATCGCAGCGAGAATCCGGGTGCGGTGGTGGAGCGCGAGAAGCTGCGTGAGGATGCAATTCGCGACGCGGGGTTCGAGGTGTTCCGGTGGGTGTGGGCGGATCTGCGGGACTTCGATCGGGTGCGGGAACGCTTCGATCGGGCGTGCCTGCGCGGCGTCGCGCGCTGATTCTGCAGCCGCAGGGCTAGTTCGGGCTGCGGCTGAACATTCGGCCTGCGGGAGCTAGCTGAACCTGGCTACCAGGGCGGCCCGGTCGAGCTTGCCGGGACCGCGCACGGGTAGTGCGTCCACGATGAACAACTCGCGCGGCGCGGCCGTCACATCGAGTGTCCGCTGAGCATGCGCGCGCAGTTCGTCGAGAGTCGGGGGAGCGCCATCGGGCACAACACACACCACTACCCGTTGGCCGAGACGCGGATCGGCGACGCCGATGACAGCGCACTCCCGAACAGCGGGATGATCAGCGAGGGCGGCTTCGACCACCTGCGGCACCACGGTCAGCCCGCCGGTGGAGATCGCTTCGTCGAGGCGCCCGCTGATGCGCAGAACGCCGTCGACCACCGAACCGGCGTCGTCGGTACGAAACCAGCCGGGCTCGGCGAAGGCCGGGTGATCCGGGAGCCCCCGATACCCGGATGCGAGCATCGGCCCGCCCAGCAGAACCCGGCCGTTGTCGATGCGAATACGGGCCCCGGCCAGCGGGATTCCGTCGTACACGCAGCCGCCGGCGGTTTCGCTCATGCCGTAGGTCCGCACAACCGTGATGCCAGCAGCGGTGGCCTGCGCGAGAACCGGTGCGGGAGTTGCGGCTCCACCGAGCAGTACGGCGTCGAGGGACGCCAGCGCGTCGACGGCACCGGGATCAGCAAGCGCTTTGATCAACTGCGTCGGGACCATCGACGTGTACTTTCGCGGGCCGCTCATCGCGGCAACCGCAGCGGGAAGCGCGGCGGGATCAAAACCTGTGCTGACGTCGACGACAACGGGTTCGGTTCCGGCAAGTGCGCTGCGCAGCAGAACCTGCATACCCGCGATGTGGTGCGGCGGAAGGACGAGTAGCCAGGAACCGGGCCCGCCGAGGTGCTCGTGGGTGGCCTCACCGCTCGCGCGTAGTGCGTCGGCGCGCAGCATCGCGCCCTTCGGCGTGCCGGTGGTTCCCGATGTAGCCACGACCAGGGCAATGCCGTCGTCGATGGGTTCGCCGGGGTGCAGAGCGTCGGTGAGCCTGGCGGTCTCGAGCGAATCAGCGGCCGGGACAGGAAGGACGGCAGGGCTTGTGCCGTCGAGGATCCGGGCGATCCGCGGCAGAACGCCGCGCACAGCCTCACCCTGCGGAACGGGCAGTGCTTCGAGAATGTTCACCGCCGAACGTCCGGTCCGGCCAACGGCCAACCGCCGGCGGCAAGATGACTGCGGACACGATCGACGTCGGTCTCCAGAGGCATTTCGTTAGTGATCTTGGTGATCAGGACCTGGATGTCGGTCTTCTCGATCGGGAGATCACCGTCTTCGATCAAGGCGTCGGCAACCGCGTCGACCTCTGTCTCGGAGAGTCGACGCGTCAGCAGAGCAAACAGCGGAATGTAGTCCTGTTCGGGAACGCCGTTGGGATAGCCGGCCCGCAACCAACCGACTATCGAGGTGAGGAAGGGCGGAAGGGCCATGACGTCAGCTCACGTCTCGAACTTCGTGTTCGGCGTCGTCGGTCACGGGCCACCCGCCTGCGCGCAGACGCGCGGTCACACGTTCGACGTCCTCTTCGGAGGATTCCTCGTTGAGGATTCCCGCGATGATCGCCCGGAGCGTGTCGTAGTCGACGTGCCGATCCGGAACTTCGTGCGCGGATTCGATGGACATCGCGACGACCTGCTCGATTTCCTCGTCGGTCAGGCGTCGACGCAACACGGCGAGCAGCGCAAAATGATCCTTGTCCGGGATTCCTTCGGGGTATCCCGCCCGCAGCCAGTCGAGCACGCTGCGCAATGAATACTTGCTCAAATCCTCGGCCTCTTTTTCGTTTCGGTGGTGGAGTCGGATCGCCCGTGCACCCGGTTCAGAAGACGTTGATTCCGAACGTGCTGGCCAGGAAGTTCTTCATCAGCAGCAGTATTCCAGCGAAGATCGTGATCAGCACGACGGCAAAGCACAGATACGCTCCGGCCCTGCCGAGCGGTGTGGGTCCGTCGGTGCCGTCGGCGTTCTGCAGACTCAGCGATTTGAGGCCGAGCGCAAAGATCGCGGGCAATCCGGCGCCGAAGAGCAGCCCGACGGCAACTACCTGCCAGAGCGATTGGAGAGTGTCGGTGAGGAGATGCATTCTCGTCTACCCCTTTCCGGAGTTGTGGGTGGTCTCGACGGTCGGCGTCGGATCTGCGACGGGCACAGCTTGATTCTCGTCCCACTCAGCGGTCACGTTGGCCGCGTCGACGGGTTCTTTACGCGAACGCACGTACATGAAGACCGCGAAGGCGATCAGTGCGGCGAAGACGACCAGAACACCGGCGAGTCCGCCGATGAAATGGGCGATTGCCCAGCAGATCGCGCCGACGATCGCGGCGGACGGGAGAGTGATCAACCACGCAGCGCCCATGCGTCCGGCGACGCCCCAGCGAACTTCGGCGCCCTTGCGTCCGAGGCCGGTGCCGAGGATGGATCCGGTGGCGACGTGGGTGGTGGACAGGGGGAGTCCGAGGTGGCTCGACGTAAGAATGATTGCGGCCGAGGATGCTTCGGCAGCGAGTCCCTGCGGTGCGGAAATCTCGACGAGTCCCTTGCCCAGCGTGCGGATGATTCGCCATCCGCCGAGGTAGGTGCCCAATGCGATAGCGACGGCACACGTGAACTTGACCCAGAACGGCATCTCCGTCTCGGCGGTGATTGACCCGTGAGCGACCAAGGCCAAAAAGATGACGCCCATTGTCTTTTGGGCGTCATTGGTGCCGTGCGCGAGGGAGATCAGTGAAGCGGTGCCGATCTGACCGAAACGGAATCCGCGCTCACGCTCGTCTTCCTTGACGGATGCGGTGATCCGGTAGACGAGCTTGGTGCCGACACCCGCAACAAGTGCTGCGACCACGGGGGCGAGGAGAGCCGGGACGACAACCTTGGTGAGGACGCCACCCCACTCGACGCCGCCCATTCCGATGGAGGCGATCGCCGCGCCGATCAATCCACCGAACAGAGCGTGGGACGAACTCGACGGAAGGCCGAGCAACCACGTCGCCAAGTTCCAGATGATGCCGCCGACCAGACCGGCAAAAACGATCAGCAGAAGGTCCTGCCCGCTGACGGCGCCGAGGTTGACGACGCCTTTTGCGACGGTCGCCGCAACTTCGACGGACAGGAAGGCACCAACCAGGTTCAGGATTGCGGAGAGTGTGACCGCGACCTTCGGTTTGAGTGCACCGGTGGCAATGGATGTGGCCATTGCATTGCCTGTGTCGTGAAATCCGTTCGTGAAATCGAACGCGAGGGCGGTGACAACTACCACCAGGAGGATTACGAGCTCTGCGGTCACAACGTGAATTGTGCGTATCGAACGCGTAAATGTACAGCCAACGCGATGTGACCTTCCGGCTCATGCGGTAGAGGCGGGCGCGTGGGCTGCGCCGCTGCAGCTGAGGGCGTGTTCAGCGACACTGCGCTGAACTCTTGTGTTGCGTTTCACTTCTCCGTCTCACTGACCGGGAAAGCACAGTCGTCGTCCTTTGAACGCTGATTACCTACGGCACTGAGCGCGCTGTCCGGCAGCGCACGTGTGTGAGAAGGAGAATCTCGAAGTGAAGCCCAACAAGACCGCGAAGCTGGTTGTGGCACTTGCCGCAACAGCTGCATTGGTCTCTGCCTGTGCCGGCGACCGAGGCGACGACCCGTCGGCCACGTCGAACGGTGCATCCGTTGCGACGGCCGACGCCGTGTCGAAGAGTTCCGATGCAAAGTTCGGAACTCTCGCCTCGCCGTGTGGCGACGGCGATGCAAAGGGCGCCACGGATCAGGGTGTCAGTGACACCGAGATCAAGATCGGCTTCGGCGACGACCGCGGCTACGTGAAGTCACCCGGCCTGAACAAGGAAATGAGCGACGCGGTCAACGCCCTCATCTCCTGGTGCAACGATCAGGGCGGCATCAACGGCCGCAAGGTTGTCGGCACCGACTACGACGCAGCGATGACGCAAGCGAACTCGGTCATGCAGGAAGCGTGCGCCAGCCAGTTCATGATGGTCGGCTACGGCTTCGCGATGGACCAGACCGCAGAGCAGACCCGCGTGGCCTGCAACTTGGTGTCGGTTCCCGGTTTCACGGTGTCACCTGACGCTGCCAACGGCCCGATGACCTTCCAGGGCGTGCCGTTCCCCGTCGACTACGCCAACGGTTCGCAGTGGTTCCAGATGGCTGAGATGCATCCGGATCTGGTGAACGACTTCGACGTCGTCAACAGCACGATGCCGACGATCATCTCCTCCACCACCAAGATTCGTTCGATTGCCGAGGCTGCGGGCTTCAAGCTCAAGGACTGCGGCGTCACGCTGAACTACGACGGTGAATCCAGCTACGTCCCGTTCGCCGAGAAGTACAAGGAATGCGGCGTCAAGGGATTGTGGACGTCTCGTTCGGCGGTTCCGGCCGAGTTCAACTTCGTCAAGGCCCTCGACCAGGTCGGCATCGATCCGATCTTCTTCGGTGAAGCCACGTGGTACGGCGACGCCGTCAAGGCGTGGAACAAGGACACCGGACTGCTCGACAACCTCAACGCCGGCATGACGTTCCAGATGCTCGAGAACGCGGACAAGGTTCCGGCTGTGAAGCAGTACGCAGACCTGGTCAGCGAAGAAGGTGGCAAGACGGCACTCCTCGGTATGCAGGCGGCATCGTCGTTCCTGCTGTGGGCTACCGCGGCGGATGAGTGCGGTAGCGATCTGACGCGTCAGTGCATGGTCAACGAGCTCTCGAGCATCCATGAGTGGGATGGCGGCGGATTGCACGCCGTCACCGATCCGGGCAAGAACATGCCGGCCACCTGCGGCCTGATGACCGCGCTGACAGGCGACGAATACTCACAGGCTTTCCCGACCACGGCCGGCGAGTTCAAGTGCGACCCGAAGTACATGGTTGCCACGGACAAGAGCACGTGGGGCACCGAACTGGGTGCCGATCGCATCTCCACGAAGTACCAGAACGCGAATGTGATCAAGCCGCAGTCCTGATCGACTTGATGCCGGTGGCGCGCACTGTGTGCCTTGTGCGTGGTGCGCGCCGCCGGTGTCCCCTAACGAGGGTTCAGTTATGAACACTTTTGTCACCTTCACGATTCTGGGTTTGGTCCTGGGGTCGGTGTACGCGATCGCAGCTTCCGGGTTGGTGCTCACGTACAACACGTCCGGCATTTTCAATTTCGCGCACGGCGCTCAGGCGATGCTGGGCGCGTTCATCTACTGGCAGTTGCGGTACGGCTGGGAACTCCCGACCGTCGTTGCGCTGTTGATTTCTTTGGTTGTGGTCGGCCCCTTGATGGGGTTGGGCTTGTATCTGCTTGTGATGAAGGGCCTGCGCGATACCGCGGAGGTCACCAAAATTGTTGTCACGGTGTCGATTCTGCTGGGTATGCTGTCGATTTCGCATTGGTTCTGGCATCCGGAGACGGCGCGCACCATGCAGATGTTCTTCGGCGATCAGTCCAAGATCACGGTGTTCGGCGCCAATATCCGCTATCACGAGTTGATCTGCATCTTCGTTGCCATCGCTATCGCCGTGGGATTGCGAATCCTGTTCACCAAAACTCGCGCTGGTGTTGCGATGCGCGGTGTGGTCGACGATCCGGATTTGTTGCGCCTCAACGGTCACAACCCGGAACGTCTCGCCGCGTTGTCGTGGGCGATGGGTTCGACGTTGGCGGTGTTGGCCGGCATTTTGATCACCCCGATCAGCGGCGGCACCCTCGAGGCGAACATGTTGACGCTGTTGGTGATCGACGCGTTTGCCGCCGCGATGTTCGGCCGGTTGCGCAGCATTCCCCGCACGTTCGTCGGCGCTGTCGTTCTCGGTTTGGCGGGTACGTACGTGTTGGCGTACTTCCCGACGAGTTGGTCGTGGACGTCGAATTTCCGTGTCTCCCTGCCGATGATCGCGCTGTTCGTGGTGTTGATCGTGCTGCCGCAGGATCGTCTGCGCGGCGCCGTCACCCGTACCCGCGAGCGGTATCACGTGCCGACGGTCCGCAAGGCCGTCATCTGGGGTATCGCGCTCATTGTCATCGTGTACCTGCTGCGTCTGCTGATGGTCACCTCGGCGATCACGACGCTGACGATCGGTATGACGTTCGCGATCATCGCGCTCTCGCTGACCTTGTTGACCGGGTATGCCGGTGAATTGAACTTGGCGCCGGTCTCTTTCGGAGCCATCGCCACCATCGTCGCGTTCCACTTCGGTATTTCCGGCAGTGGGTTGGCGGCGCACCTGAACCTGTGGGGCATCATCGTCGGTGTTCTCGTCACCGCCGTCATCGGCGGAATCGTCGCGCTGCCGGCGTTGCGTCTGCGCGGGTTGTATCTGGCGCTCGCAACGATGGCGTTCGGAGTGTTCCTCTCGAACATGGTGTTGCGTGATACCACCGAACACGAGATGTTCGGCATCCGGTATTCGCTGTTCAAGGACGGCAATATCGCGATCCCGCCGCTCAAGGTCGGTCCGCTCGATCTGAGCAACGACACGGTGTTCCTGATGACCGTGACCGCACTGTTCTCGGTTCTCGGTGTCGGGGTGATCGCGTTGCGCAACAGCGGTTACGGCCGTCGTCTCGCGGCGATGAAGGACAGCCCCGCCGGATCGGCGATGCTCGGCCAGTCCCTGGTTCGCCTCAAGCTCAGCGTGTTCATGATCTCCTCCGGCATCGCCGGATTGGGTGGCATCTTGATGTCGAGCGCGATGGGTTCGGTCTCGGGTGAGAGTTTCGCGATCATGGTCTCGCTGTCGCTGCTGATGCTCACCGTCGTCGCCGGAATCGGCTACGTCAGTGGCGCGTTGTTCGGTGGTTTGATGGCGGGTATCGGTTTTGCCGTCATCATGGTCTCGTTCACCAATCTCGCCTCCGCGCAGCCCGAACTCGAAGGCATGTGGCTGCTCTTCGGCAACATCGCCGCCGTGAGCCCGGCGTTGATCGGTATCGGTGTCGGCGCGAACCCCAGTGGCACCATCCACCAGATCGTCGAAGGCTACCGGCGTTTGACGAACGCGAAGCCGGTCCTCTACGGCGGCGCTGCCGTGATCGCGGTGACGTATCTGCTCGCCCTGACCGGGGTACTCGGGAACTGGTGGTTTGCGTCCATCACCATCGCGGTGGTGTTCATGCTGCCGGTGATCGGCGAAATGGTGATGCCGGCAGCGGTTCTCACTGCGGAAGAGTTGGCAGCGAAGAAGACGCTGGTGCCGGAAGAGGTCGGGATCGACGTCCCGTACAGCGACGAGGTCCGCGACGAGATCGACCGCGAACTCGGCATCGATCTGAGCAAGTCCGAAAAGGAGTTGGCCGCCCATGTCTGAGTCGCCTTTGCTCGAAACCCCACTTCTCGAAACTCGTGGTGTCACTGTTCGTTTCGGCGGTCATGTCGCCGTCAAGGACGTCTCGCTGTCGGTGGCTCCGGGAACGGTGACCGGGTTGATCGGCCCTAACGGTGCCGGGAAGACCACCCTGTTCAACACCATCACCGGACTGCAGAAACCGACGTCGGGGCAGGTGTTCCTCGATGGTGTGGACGTGACGAAACTGGCGCCGCACAAGCGGGCCAACAAAGGTTTGGCGCGCACGTTCCAGCGACTGGAGCTGTTCGTCTCCCTGTCGGTGCGCGACAATTTGCGTGTCGCCGGGGATATCCACAAAGCGAACAGCGGCAACAAGATCGACGTCGACGCCGAAACGGATCGACTGCTCGAGCTGACCGGACTGACGGACGTCGCGGAGAAAGATGTCTCCGACATCCCCACCGGCCGCGCTCGCGTCGTCGAGGTTGCGCGGGCACTGATGACGAATCCGCGGATCCTGCTTCTGGACGAGCCGGCGTCGGGTCAGACGGAGCAGGAAACCGAGGTGTTCGCGCAGATGCTCACCGATCTTGCGGCCGGTGGTCTCGGAATCTGTTTGGTGGAGCACGATATTCCGTTGGTCATGAAGGTGTGCTCGACGATTCACGTGCTCGATTACGGAGCCGTGCTGGCTTCGGGTGATCCGGAGAAGATCCGCACCGATCCCGAAGTGATCGCCGCGTACATCGGCACCGAGGAGGAAGCAGTATGACCGCAGCAACGATCGATCCGGCGGCCACCGGATCGACCCGCCCGGAGCCGTTGCTCGAATTATCGGGTGTGCGTGCCGGTTACGGATCCATCGAGGTCCTGCACGGCGTGGACCTCGTACTCGAGCCCGGCGCCGTGGTGGCCTTGCTCGGCCCGAACGGCGGCGGAAAAACCTCGACCCTGAAAGTGTGCTCCGGTGTCCTGCCGGTCACGCGCGGTGAGTTCAAGCTCGCCGGCCGCGTCGTGAACGGCGTCGAAGCGTCCGAACTCGCCCGGTTGGGTGTGTGCTCCATCCCGGAAGGCCGCGGGATCTTCGCGAACCTCTCGGTGCGGGAGAACCTGTGGATCGCCACCGGAACCGGAGCCTCGCTCGCGGACCTCGAAGAGGTTGCGTACACCAGGTTCCCGATTCTGGGGGAGCGGCGGGCTCAGTTGGCGGGTTCGATGTCCGGCGGTGAGCAGCAGATGCTCGCGCTCTCTCGGGCGTTGGGAACTCATCCGACGGTGCTGCTGCTCGACGAGTTGTCGATGGGCCTGGCCCCTCGAATTGTCTCGCAGATGTACGACGTGGTGGGTTCACTTGCCGCAGAGGGTATTTCCATCCTCGTCGCGGAGCAGTTCGCGCGGGCGGTGTTGCCGATCGCGACGTCGGCGGCGTTGATGTTGCAGGGCCGCGTTACTCGGGTCGGTGACCCGCATGAGATCGAACAAGAACTTTCTACCAGTTATCTAGGAGGATGACGATGACTACTGTTGCACAAGATCGCCGTGGCGAATTCAAGAAGAACATCGCGGAGCTGGGGCTCGACAAGGGCCAGTCCGGTGGCGACGCCAAAACACTGTTCGGTGGCCTGATCCTGATGGTGGTGGGTGTGGTCGGCGCGTGTGTGCTCTACATTTCCTCGCTCACCGAATCGGATCTGCGGAACATCGCGTCGTACCAGATTCTGGCGATCGCGTTCCTGGCATTGACGGTCATCGGGGCGGCGATGTTCATCGCCGCGTCCGTCGCGAAGGTACTGCGCCTGTGGCTGGTGCGTCAGCTGCTCGAAGGCCAGGCCCAGACCGATCAGATCGCCCAGGCACTGAACACCCGCATCTGATACCCGGTTCAACCGACAATGCCCGCCACGAAACCGTGGCGGGCATTGTCAGTGCAGTCGTCGGTGCGCTACTGCGGTGTTCGGGAATCACGGCGGATCGGATGATCCTCCGGGATCTGCACCATGACGATCGGCGTCCCATCGGGATCGGCGATCCACATTTCGTGAAGACCCCACGGTTCCTGACGTGCCTCCCGGGCAATCTTGACTCCGACGAGTACTAATTCCGTCTGGGCGGCGGTGAGATCGCGAACCTGCAGCCAGATCGCGCCACGGAACCCGCCGTTGCCGGTGCCGCCGTGTGCGGCGATCTCGATCAAGCCCTGGCCAGCGAAGAACACTGTGCCGCCGGGATATTCACGGGCAATAGCCAGCCCGAGCGTGTCCCGGTAGAAGCTCAGCGTCAGCTCGTAGTCGGCGGGGCGCAATATCGTTCGGCTGCTCAGAATCTCCACGGAACTATCCTTCCACGTCTCGCTCTGCGATACCTGGACCTGATGAATCAGAAATACCAGGGGTACGGCGACCAGTCGGGATCACGCTTCTCGAGGAAGGAGTCGCGGCCCTCGACAGCTTCGTCGGTCATGTAGGCCAAACGCGTTGCCTCACCGGCAAATAGCTGCTGACCGACCAAGCCGTCGTCCTGCAGGTTGAACGCGTACTTGAGCATGCGCTGAGCCTGCGGGGACTTGCCGTTGATCTTGCCGGCCCACTCGATGGCAACGTTCTCGAGCTCGGCGTGATCGACAACCTTGTTGACGGCGCCCATCTGATGCATTTCCTCGGCGGAATAGGTCTCGCCGAGGAAGAAGATCTCGCGAGCGAACTTCTGGCCCACCATCTTTGCGAGGTAGGCGCTGCCGTACCCGCCGTCGAAACTTCCGACGTCCGCATCGGTCTGCTTGAACCGGGCATGTTCGCGACTCGCGAGAGTCAGGTCGCAGACGACGTGCAGGCTGTGTCCGCCGCCGGCGGCCCAACCGTTGACCAGGCAGATGACCACCTTGGGCATGAAACGAATCAGTCGCTGGACTTCGAGGATGTGGAGGCGTCCGGCGCGGGCCTTGTCGACGGTGTCGGCCGTTTCGCCTTCCGCGTACTGGTAGCCGCTACGGCCACGGATGCGCTGATCGCCGCCGGAGCAGAAGGCCCAGCCGCCGTCCTTCTCGCTCGGTCCGTTGCCGGTGAGCAGTACGGCGCCCACGTCGGACGTCATCCGGGCGTGGTCGAGTGCCCGGTACAGCTCGTCGACGGTGTGTGGGCGAAACGCATTGCGTACCTCGGGGCGGTCGAAGGCGATACGAACTGTGCCTTGACTGACATGGCGGTGATAAGTGATGTCGGTGAGATTCTCGAATCCGGGAACTGGGCGCCAAAGCTGCGGGTTGAAGGTCACGTAGGTCACGATAGAGGCAGGCACCGTAACCCGAACGACTACCTGGAGTAGAACATGTTCTCTGGCGCGATAACGTGCAGGTCATGAGCGAACCCACCGTAGAAGGCAAGGAGACCGTCGTTCCCGACGAGCGTCGGGGCGGTTTCCCAGTCTTCCGACACATACCCGCAGGTCCCGATTTCGGCCGTTTTGTCGAGGCCATGCGGAGGTTGCAGGACCTTTCGGTGTCGACGCATGTCCCCGACGAGGTTCTGGCGGAACTCGCCACGCAAGCGGAGGAGCTTGCCGATCGCCTGGCTCCGTACGAGGTTCCGGAAGGATCGTCGCCTGCCGGCTCGAACATTCACCTGCCGGGTCGGGGCAGTCTCCTCATGCCGCCGTGGACGCTCGAGCGATTCGACGCCGAAGGTGTGCGAAGCACCGGCATGTTCCGCCGCTACCACCTCGGTGGTAACGGCGCAGCTCACGGCGGAATCGTGCCATTGCTCTTCGACGATATCTTCGGCATGACCACCCACGCGGGTGGTCGCCCGATGTCCCGCACCGGATACCTGCACATCAACTACCGCGCGATCACCCCGTTGAATACACCACTGGTGATCGAAGGAAAAGTGGATCGTGTGGAGGGCCGTAAAACGTTTGTCAGCGCCCGGCTGACCGACCTGGACGGGAAGCTTCTTGTCGACGGTGACGCACTCATGATCGAGCTCCTGCCCGGGCAGCCCTGAACATGACTTGCACCTTCGACTTGCCGTCGTTCGACGAGCTGATCGCCGACGCGGTTGTGGTGAGCCTGCCCATGCGGGTGCGTTTCCGCGGAATCACGACGCGTGAGGCTCTGCTTCTCCGCGGCCCGGCAGGGTGGGGTGAGTTCGCTCCGTTTGTCGAGTACGACGACGAGGAAGCTGCGCACTGGCTGCGCGCCGGGATCGAGGCGGCGTGGCTCGGCCCCCCACCTGCACTTCGGACCACTGTGCCGGTCAACGCCACGGTTCCCGCGATCGACGCGTCGGCGGTACCGGAAATGTTGAAGCGTTTCCCCGGATCGCGAACAGCCAAGATCAAGGTTGCCGAAAAGGGACAGTCGTTGGCGGATGACATTGCCCGGGTAAACGAGGTTCGTCGACACATCCCCAACGTGCGGGTCGACGCGAACGGTGGGTGGAGCGTCGACGAGGCCGTTGCAGCGCTGCGGGCGCTCACCGAGGACGGTGAACTCGAGTACGCGGAGCAGCCGTGCGCAAGCGTCGAAGAACTGGTGCGGGTGCGCGCAGCCGGAACGGGTGTGCGGATTGCTGCGGACGAGAGCATCAGGCGCGCGGAAGACCCGCTGCGGGTGGTGCGGGCGGGGGGAGCCGACGTCGCGATAGTCAAGGTGCCCCCGCTGGGCGGTATGCGAGCGGTGGTCACGTTGAGTACCCAACTGGCCGAGTACGGCGTGCCGGTGGTGGTGTCCAGCGCACTCGATACGGCGGTCGGGATGGCGTCGGGGCTCGCGGCCGCAGCAGCATTGCCGGAGTTGCCGTTTGCGTGCGGATTGGGCACCGGTGGGCTGTTCGTCCGCGACGTCGCAGTTGTCGATCCGGCAATCTCGGGTGCTTTGTCCGTAGGTGAGGTCGAGCCTGATCCGTCGATCCTCACGCAGTTGGCGGCCACGCCCGAACGCACTGCGTGGTGGCTGGGCCGCGTCCGGCGCTGTCATCAGCTACTCGATCAACGAGGCGCGCTGAATTTCGTATAGTCTCGGGCCCGACCTGATGAACATCAGTGAACAATGAAGGGATCGAAAGTGGTTGCAGCTCTGAACGAAACCCTGCTCGAGGATTCACGGCTTCCCGCGGTCGTCGCGGACGTGCAGACCTTGATCGACGCAGAGGTTTCGGATAAGTCGGGGGCCTCAGGGCTAGCTCTCAAGGGCGGCTACGGCGCAGTCAAGAAGGTGAGCCCGTCCATCGTGCCGGACGCGGTCACCGCACTGCTGCCCGATTTCGTGGCAAAGCTCGAGCCGTACTGGCAGGAATTCTCCGCCTCGGGCGGCGGAAGCTTCTCGGAGTTCATCACGGCTCGCGGCGACGCCGTTGCCAACTCACTGCTCCAGGTGACGGACGAGCGCATCGAAGGCAGCGACAAGGCCGTCGTCAAGTCGATGTACTCGAAGCTGCGTGGTTCGGCGCAGAAGCACGTCACGGCTGCACTGCCGCGTCTGGGAGATCTGATCCAGAAGCACGCTGCATAAGCAGGACAGAGAGCGGCCCGGGAGTGAACACTCCCGGGCCGCTTGTCGTTTCTGTGGAGTCAAGATCAATTCGCGGCGTGGCCGTCGCGCCAGAAGCCGGTGAACGTGATGTCGGTTTTCGGGAACTTGCGGTCGTTCACGAGGTGGCGTCGAAGCCCGGTGGTGAGGGCCTGTTCACCGGCGACAAACGTGTACGACGCGCCTTCGGGCAATTCGGCCGCGCGAACGGCCGCGAGGGCAGGTGTTCCCGGCTTGGCGTGCTCGTCGCCGCGAACGAGCCAGTGAACGTTGACGTTCGCGAGGTCAGGGATTTCCTGCTTGTCCTCGACGTTCGGTATCTCGAGAAACACTTCGGCACGCAGGTCGGCGTCGGCGGTGTCGAGAATTCCGGCGATCGCGGGCAGGGCACTTTCGTCTCCGACCAACAGCTGCCAGGTGCAATCGGCGGTCGGGTTGTAAATGCAGCCTTCGTCGAGAATCGCCACCTTGTCACCGCTGGACGCGGTGTCCGCCCAAGCGGATGCCGGGCCGATGTCGCCGTGAAAGGCGAAATCGATGTCGATTTCCGCTGTGTCGCCGAAGACCCCGGATCCGGCCGGCCGGAACTCACGGATCGTGTAATTGCGCACCACGGGACGGGTGTCCTTGGACATCATCAGGTACTGCGCGTACCAGAGGTTGTTTGCCGCGGACGGCAGTCGTAGCTCACTCTGACCGGCTTGTGGGATGAAGAGGCGGAACCAGTGATCGGCGCCCATCGGAGTGATGGTGCCGAGTTCGTCGCCGGCAATCGTGATGCGGATGAAGGTGGGACTGATCCTCTTGTTCGCCACGACCTCGGCAGAGGTGATGCTGCGTGACACCGGTTTCACGAACTTGGAGCGCTTGGCCATGACGGAACCCTCGATCGACGACAGTAGGTCAGGCAATCCTAACTTACTGTCTCGGTGTGCTGGGCCGCTCTTTGACGACAACCTCCGGCGGCAGGCCCCACTCCGAGCGGCCCAACCGGCTCAGCGGCGCCAACGCCGCGAACTCCGGCAAACCGTCGTCGGCCAACGCGTCCGGGCGCACTGCGACGGCAACCACATCGCCCATCACCACAAACGAATCTCCGACCTCGATGACCTGGCGCAGCGTGCACTCGATCGCAACCGGCGACTCCGCGACCCGAAGCGGGCGCACCCGTTCACTCGGCTCACTGCGAATGCCCAACTCGAGAAACTCGTCGGCGTCCGGAGAGTAGGGGGCCGAACTGTCGTTGACCATGTCGAACAACGACGCCGTAGCCACGTTGATCACGAACTCACCCGTCGCCTCGATGTTGCGCAAACTGTCCTTACGGCCCACCGAAGTGAACTGCACCACCGGCGGAGCCGCACTTGCCACGGTGAAGAAGCTGTGCGGCGCCAGATTGCCGACGCCGTCGGCCGAGAGCGTCGACACCCAGGCGATCGGCCGCGGAACCACCGTCGCCGTGAGCAACTGATAGAACCGGCGAGGCGAGGTGTCCGAAGGATCGAAGAGTGTGCGCACTCACACATGGTGCCGCAGACTCGCCCCTCGGCACGGCCCGGCCCGAACATCTGACACTCTTGAAGGCGTGAATCCGTCCACAGCACAAGCCACAGCCGTCGTCGACGAACTGGTTCGTGGTGGCGTGCGTGAAGTCGTGCTCTGCCCAGGCTCACGCAGCGCACCGCTCGCATTTGCCCTCCAAGCCGCAGACGTCGAGGGGCGCCTGCGCCTGCACATGCGGATCGACGAGCGGACAGCAGGTTTCCTCGCACTCGGACTGGCAATCGCCGGTCAGCGACCAGTGCCCATCGTCATGACGTCCGGAACCGCCGTCGCGAACCTCGGGCCGGCAGTGCTCGAAGCGAACTACGCACGCGTGCCCCTCGTTGTCCTGAGCGCCAACCGGCCGTACGAAATGCTCGGAACCGGCGCCAACCAGACCGTCGAGCAGCTCGGATTGTTCGGCAGCCAGGTACGCGCCACCATCAGCCTGGGACTGGCCGAAGACGATGCGACGCAGAACAGCCAATGGCGTTCCGCAGTGTGCCGCGTGCTCGCCGCCGCCCGCGGCACCCGGTCAGGCAACGCCGGGCCGGTGCACTTCGACATGCCGTTGCGTGAACCGCTGGTTCCCGACGTGCACATGCAGGGGCCGGTTCCGGAAGGCCGCCCCGGCGGCGCAGCCTGGACCACGACGCAGAACGCGACGCTCGACGTCCCCCTCGACCTGGATCTGAGCGTCGACACCGTCGTCGTCTCCGGCCACGGCAGTGCGCTGCGACCGGAACTCGCGGGACTGCCGACCGTCGCCGAACCCACGGCGCCGCTGCACGGAATTCCCCTGCATCCGCTGGCTTTGGCACAACTCAAGCCCCGGCAAGTAGTCATCACCGGCCGTCCCACCCTGCATCGTCAGGTGTCCAAAGTGCTGGCCGACCCGAGCGTCGACGTCTACGCCCTGACAACCGGGCCGCGCTGGCCCGACGTGTCCGGCAACGTCCTTGCCACCGGAACCAGGGCCGTGGTGAGCGGAACACCGGATCCGGCCTGGATCGCGCGGTGCCTGTCGTTGACCGAGCACGCCGACGCGGCCGTAGCCAAGCAATTGGCTGCCCACCCCAAGGCCACCGGCCTGCACGTAGCCGCCGCTGTGATGAGTTCTCTGGGCGATGGCGACCAACTGCTGCTCGGAGCCTCCAACCCGGTGCGCGACGCGGCGCTGGTGAGCTACCCGAAGCCGTCCGTGCGGGTCCTGTCCAACCGCGGTGTCGCCGGCATCGACGGCACGGTCTCGGCCGCAGTCGGCGCCGCACTGGCCTACGACGATGGCCGAACCATCGCCCTGATGGGCGACCTCACCTTCTTGCACGACGCCTCCGGTCTCCTGATCGGGACCGGGGAACCGCGGCCCCGTGACCTCACGATCATCGTCGCCAACGACGACGGCGGCGGAATATTCGAACTGCTCGAGCAGGGCGATCCGCAGTACGCCGGAGTGTTCGAGCGCGTTTTCGGCACGCCGCACGGCATGGACCTGGCAGCACTGTGCGCCGCGTACCGCGTTCCCCACACCGCCGTGAGCGTCGACAAGCTCACGGAAGCGCTGGCGCAACCCGCAGCAGGCATCCGGGTTCTGGAAGTTCCCACCGACCGCAGCGGTTTGCGCGAACTGCACGCATCTGTGCGAGCACAACTGTGAGCGAAGTAGTTCTGCGTCGTTTCCGCATCGGAATCCTCGTGGTCGCGATCGGCGTCTCGGTTCTCGCGGTCATCCTCGTTCTCGGTGCGTGGCGCAACGACCGGACCATCGAAGCCGACATGGGCACGGCAACCGCTGAAGTCCTCTCGGCCGGTTCGCTACGGTCCGCGATCAGCTTTGTCACCCCGGACGGCGCAAACCACAACCCCGAGCTCGGTGTCCTGTATCCCACCAATCTGACTGTGGGACAACGTATCGAGGTCGAGTACTCGAAGAGTGACCCCGATCTGGTTCGCGTGGCCGGCCGCAGCGCGAGTGTTGCGCTGATCCCAGCCGGATCCGTCATCGTCGTGACCTGGCTCCTGGCCGGCCCCGCCGTCTGGTACCTGCGCAAACGTGAGGCCCTGACACGCACACCGGAGCCCGTCACCTCGAATTAGCCTGCGCTTCACACGAACACGGCACGGACTTTCCTTCGCACTGTCACCGTGATCGGTGTGAGAGTAGCCATCGTTGCGGAGTCATTCCTGCCCAACATGAACGGCGTCACCAACTCGGTACTACGCGTGCTCGAACACCTCGATCGAACCGGCCACGACGCGATGGTCATTGCGCCGGACGTCGTAGGCAGTGGGCACGCCCCCACCCGACACGAAGGCGTCGCGGTACTCCGAGTGCCTGCCGTCATGGTTCCGAAAGTCAGCTCGCTACCAGTCGGACTGCCACAGCCACGATTGACGGCTGCCGTCCGCGCCTTTGCACCCGACGTCATGCACCTCGCGTCACCCTTCCTCCTCGGCGCCGGGGGAGTAGGCATCGCCAAACGACTGCACGTTCCTACCGTCGCCGTCTATCAAACCGATGTCGCGGGCTTCGCCGAAAGCTACGGACTCGGCCTCACCAGCCGGGCAGCGTGGGCGTGGACCCGGCGAATTCACAAGAGCTGCACCAGAACCCTCGCGCCATCCACCTCTGCCGTCGACGCCCTCGAACATCATGGAGTTCCGCGGGTCCACAAGTGGGCCAGGGGCGTCGACGCAGCAAGATTCGCACCGTCGCGTCGTAGCTCCGCGTTGCGCAGAACCTGGATCGGGGACACCGATCGCCTGGTCGTCGGATTTGTCGGACGGCTCGCGCCGGAGAAGCACGTCGAACGACTGGCCGCGTTGGCCACCGATCGCAGTCTGCAACTCGTGATCGTCGGCGACGGACCAGACCGAGAGCGCTTGCGCACACTGTTGCCCGACGCGATCTTCACCGGAGCGCTCGGCGGAACCGATCTTGCCGACGCGTACGCCAGCCTGGACGTGTTCGTTCACCCGGGCGAACACGAGACGTTCTGCCAAGCAGTCCAGGAAGCTCTGGCCAGCGGCGTGCCCGTTGTCGGGCCGGACGCAGGCGGACCCCGGGATCTCGTCTCGCATTGCCGCAACGGCTACCTCTTGCCGGTGGACAGATTCGGTGAACTCCTACCCAGCGCGATCGACGCCCTCCGTCAGCGTGATCTGCGAGTTCAGTTCGGATCCGCAGCGCGACGCTCTGTGCTGCACCGGACGTGGCCGGCCATCTGCGACGAGTTGCTCGGCCACTACGAGGACGTGCAAGGCCTGGGCCGGCGCGCCGGTGCCCAAGCGGCCTGAACCAGGCCACCTCGCGAGTGTTGGTAGCGTTTGACGTGTGGCGACTACACACGGAACCCGGGCAACCCTCGACAAACAACCGCGCGAGGTCGCGTCGATGTTCGACGACGTCGCCGAACGATACGACCTGACAAACACCGTGCTGTCCTTCGGCCAGGACAAAGGATGGCGCAAGGCAACACGTGAGGCCCTCGACCTCAAGCCGGGCGAGAAGGTTCTCGACCTCGCCGCAGGCACCGGAGTCTCCACCGTCGAACTGGGACGCTCCGGCGCGTGGTGCGTCGCCACCGACTTCTCCAAGGGAATGCTGCAGGCAGGTCGCTCACGCAACGTCCCGATGGTGGCAGGCGACGCCATGAATCTTCCGTACGCCGACGACGTATTCGACGCCGCGACCATCTCCTTCGGCTTGCGCAACGTCTCCGACTTCGAGGCGGGCCTGCGAGAGATCGCCCGCGTGACCAAGCCAGGTGGACGCCTGGTCGTCAGTGAGTTCTCGACGCCGGTCTTCGGGCCGTTCCGCACCGTCTACATGGAGTACCTCATGAAGGCGCTCCCGCAGGTGGCGCGCGCCGTCAGCAGCAATCCAGACGCGTACGTCTACCTCGCCGAATCCATTCGAGCCTGGCCGACGCAGGAAGAGCTGGCACGCAAGATCCAGGCCGCCGGCTGGAAGAACGTCAAGTGGCGCAACCTCACCGGCGGTGTCGTGGCGCTACATCACGCGACGCGCTGACCTGCACAGGTAATCAGCCGAACAGCGGACGGGAGTCGATCCTTCGGGATGCGGCTCCCGACGCTCGCCACATCCGCGCCGTCAGATCGGCGTCGGCGTCGGTGACGAGGTTGCCCATCACCCTGACCGCGACGGTCATCATTGCCTTCGACCGCATCGCGATCGGGCCGGACGCGGGCAGGAACCGCGGAACCGTGAGCAGCCCCGCGAGGCGCCGCGCGACGGAGAACGCCTGCCCGTAATGCTCGCGTAGGACGCTCGGCCACAGCTCGGTCAGGTCGCCGTCGTCGAGGTGTTCGACGATCAACCGTCCACCCTCGAGGCCGTAGTCGATTCCCTCGCCGTTGAGTGGGTTCACACACGCCGCGGCGTCGCCGATGATCGCCCAGTTACGTCCGGCGATAGTGGAAACCGCGCCGCCCATCGGTAGCAAAGCCGAAGCAACGGAATGAATGTCACTGTTCCATCGCCATTCGTCGCGGCGTTGATCGGTGTACAGATCCAGGAGCGGGCGCAACGCTCCGGTGGCCGGCCGCTTGGCCGTGGCCAGGGTGCCGACGCCGATGTTCACCTCACCTGTTCCCAACGGAAAAATCCAGCCGTATCCCGCCTGCAAGGTGCCGTCGCCGTCGCGCAATTCCAGGTGTGACGTAATCCAGGGATCGGCACTACGGGGGGTGCCGACGTACGCGCGCGCGGCGACTCCGTACGCGGTGTCCCGATGCCACTGCCGGCCCAGCTTCTTGCCGAGCGTCGAACGAACACCGTCGGCGACGATCAGGGTCCGGCACCGCAGAGTGCTCGTTCCGGAGGGACCGGACAGGACAACGCCGCTGATCCGATCACCGTCGCGTTCGACATCGACGGCTTTGGTGCCTTCGATCATCACCGCACCCGACTCGATCGCGCATCGGCGGATCCGATCGTCGAGCTCGGTGCGGGGGACAGCGCTGCCGATAGACGGGAACGCTGTCGACGGCCACTCCATTTCCAGCTCCTGGCCGAAGCCCGAGAGGCGGAGCCCTTTGTTTGTCGTATGTGATCTAACCCACTCGCCGAGGCCCAGTCGGTCAAGCTCGGCGACGGCCCGTGGAGTGAGTCCATCACCACATGTCTTGTCTCGGGGGAACACAGCCGCATCGATCAGAACGACGTCGCGGCCACTGCGCGCGGCCCACGCCGCGGCCGAAGAACCCGCGGGACCAGCGCCGATGACCACAATGTCAGTTTCGCTCGGCTGGGAATTCACGGCGGGGGACTGCTCGGTAGCGGACACTCTCACATCTTCCCAGGCTCGCGATCGAGACCGTGGCGAGGCCGTGCCAAGTGCGAACCGCTAGGTTCACTACCGTGGGAACCGAGCCGTCACTGACGACAGGAATGGGTACTGACATCGTGAGCACCGAAAAAACTGCTGCCGACACAACGGCAGTGAGCACCGTCGTAGCGGGCATCGACCTGGGCGACGAGAAGCTTGCTGATGTTGTCCGTAGTGGACTCGCCGATGTCGAGGAGTTGTTGGTCAGCGAGCTGTCCGACGGGGAGGACTTCCTCACCGAAGCCGCCCTGCACCTCGCGCGAGCCGGCGGAAAGCGGTTCCGGCCGCTGTTCACGATCCTGACGGCTCAGCTCGGACCCAATCCGACCGATCCGTCCATCGTCACCGCGGCCACGGTCACCGAACTCGTGCACCTCGCGACGCTCTATCACGACGACGTCATGGACGAAGCGGAAATGCGCCGCGGCGCACCCAGTGCAAATGCTCGCTGGGGCAACAGTATTGCCATCCTCGCCGGTGACTACCTGTTCGCTCACGCGTCACGATTGGTGTCGACGCTCGGGCCCGAAGCAGTTCGGATCATCGCGGAAACCTTCGCCGAACTGGTCACCGGCCAAATGCGCGAGACGATCGGCGCCAGGCAGGAACAGGATCCGATCGAGCACTACCTCAAGGTCGTGTGGGAGAAAACCGGTTCGCTGATCGCCGCGTCCGGTCGATTCGGCGGCACGTTCTCCGGATCCGACGCCACCCATATCGAGCGCCTCGAGCGTCTCGGCGACGCCGTCGGCACCGCATTCCAAATCGTCGACGACATCATCGACATCTCGTCGGTATCGGAACAGTCGGGTAAAACCCCTGGCACCGACCTCCGCGAAGGGGTCCACACGCTTCCTGTGCTGTACGCCTTCGAGGAAGAGGGCACGGATGCGGATCGCCTCCGCGAACTGCTTGCCGGCCCGGTCACCGAGGATGCAGACGTCGCGGAAGCCCTCGCGCTGCTCGAACGCTCGCCGGGAATGACCAAAGCCAAAGCGAAGCTGGGCGAATTCGTCGACGAAGCGCTGGCTCAGCTCGCAGAGTTGCCGCAAGGCCCGGCCAACGACGCCCTCGTTCGCTTGATCGACTACACGGTTCGACGGGTTGGCTGACTTTTAACCGCGTTCGTCCTCCCCGTCCCCTGCGGGGAACCCGAACACCCCTGCTCTTCGTTGTGCTAACGGGTCGGCTGCAAAAGCCGCGAAGTTATACGCGAGCAATCGAGCTCGTGACGGGTAAGGGGTGAGCGCTGTGCACGGCTACGCAAACGGAGCCAAGACTTTCGGGCTGCTGCTGGGCATGTCTGCCCTGATCGTGTTCATCGGATCGTTGTTCGGGAACCCGACCGTCTTGTGGTTGTCCGTACTTTTTGCGGTCGGAATGAATGCCTACGTCTACTTCAACAGTGACAAGCTGGCGTTGCGATCGATGCATGCCCAGCCCATCACCGAAGTCGAGGCACCGGTGATCTATCGCATCGTGCGTGAACTGGCGACGACGGCGCATCAGCCGATGCCCAGGCTCTACATCAGCCCGACAAACGCACCGAATGCTTTCGCGACCGGTCGTAATCCGCGCCACGCCGCAGTCTGTGTGACCAGCGGAATCATGGGTTTGTTGAACGAACGAGAACTGCGAGCAGTGCTCGGGCACGAACTCTCGCACGTCTACAACCGCGACATCCTGATCTCGTCGGTCGCCGGCGCCATGGCAGCCGTCATATCCGGGCTGGCGAACTTCGCGATGTACGCCAGCATGTTCGGCGGACGAGGCAACGGTCAGGGAAGCAACCCGATTGCGTTGCTACTGGTCTCGCTTCTGGGACCGATCGCCGCCACTGTGGTCAAGCTGGCTGTCTCGCGCTCACGGGAGTATCAGGCCGATCAATCGGGAGCCGAGCTCACCGGTGACCCACTGGCGCTGGCGTCGGCGCTACGAAAGCTGGAGGCCGGTGTAGCGGCGGCTCCATTGCCCCCTGAGCCTCGATTGGCGGCACAGTCGCACCTGATGATCGCAAACCCGTTTCGCGCGGGGGAGAAGATGAGCAAGCTCTTCTCGACGCATCCGCCGATGGCGGAGCGGATCGAGCGGTTGGAGAAGATGGCAGGGATGTAGGGCCCTGCGGCCCTTGTGCGCCTTCATGACCGTTCGCGGTGAATGAAGGCGCACAAGGGCGGGGCGCTTACCGGTAGTTCACGAACTGCAACGCGATACCGAAGTCCTCACCCTTGAGCAGCGAAATAACACCTTGAAGGTCGTCGCGCTTCTTACTGCTGACGCGCAACTCCTCACCCTGGATCTGTGCTTTGACGCCCTTGGGGCCCTCGTCACGGATCTTCTTGGTGATCTTCTTTGCATTCTCACTGGAGATGCCCTGGACCAACGTTCCGGACAGCTTGTAGATCTTTCCGGACTGCGCCGGCTCGCCGGCGTCGAACGCCTTCAGGGAGATGTCCCGGCGAATCAACTTTTCCTTGAACACCTCGAGGGCCGCCAGCAAGCGCTCCTCGGTGTCGGCGTTCAACGTGATCGTTTCTTCACCCGACCACTCGATCGACGCACCGGTGTTCCGGAAGTCGAAGCGTGTGGTCAGCTCCTTGGCAGCTTGATGCAGGGCGTTGTCCACCTCTTGACGATCTACTTTGCTCACCACGTCGAAGGACGAATCAGCCACTTCTACACTCCCGCTTTCCGGTAGTCACAACATCGAGGTCTGCCCACCTTCCGTGCCGGTGGACACCTCGACGTTATCGGGTCGGCACCGCCGCTCACCACCCGGTTTGCAAAATGGGGGTGGGTTCGTTGTATTCTTCTTTCCGCACCAAGGAAGCCGTTCTTGGCCGCTGCGCGCCGCGATATACTTGCGAGTGCATCGGATCAAGGCCTGGTGCAGCACGGCAGATTGCCCGAGCGGCCAATGGGAGCGGACTGTAAATCCGTCGGCGTATGCCTACGTAGGTTCGAATCCTACATCTGCCACACCAAGTCAGCCCCGATCCTGAATCAGGATCGGGGCTGACTTTTTTGTGTTTGTGCCTTCTCGTGTTTGTGCCGCCGCTTCGTGTTCGTTCCGCCGCGGTACGTGCGGCTCGGTCCAGGAACAGCACCGCGGGGCAGCGCCCAGGAACAGCACCGTGCGGCGGCCGAACAGTAGTTGTAGGTGAACTAGTGGTTTGTAGGTGCAGAGAAGCGGTGCACAAGTCGTCAGAAGCGGTGTCACGACCGTTCTCGGGGCATGAGCGGCGAGTTATCGGGCGTGACCGGGCGTCATTGCGCCGATTCCCGTTGCGTCAAAGCCCTCGCCATGAGCTCGGATCGGTGCAACAATGGGCTGCGGCACTGATTTTGCCCCGATGACCTGGCGATTTGGTGCTGGAGCGCGTTCGTGTGTAATCTTTCGGAGGCTTCAAGAGAGCGGCAACGCACTCCGGAAGCCACGCCCCCTTAGCTCAGTCGGTAGAGCGTTTCCATGGTAAGGAAAAGGTCAACGGTTCGATTCCGTTAGGGGGCTCGCTGGATTGTGGTGCCGTGCTTTTTGCGCGACACTCGACACCGAGGCGGTGTAGCTCAGTTGGTAGAGCAAACGACTCATAATCGTTGCGTCGCCGGTTCAAGTCCGGTCACCGCTACACAATATGCATGATCCACCCTGATTGTTCGTAATCAGATACACCCGAAAGAAGGCATCCCGTGGCCTCCTCGACCGACGTTCGGCCCAAGATCACCTTGGCCTGCGAGGTATGCAAGCACCGTAACTACATCACCAAGAAGAATCGGCGCAACGACCCCGATCGCCTGGAGCTCAAGAAGTTCTGCCCCAACTGCGGAACCCACCAGTCGCATCGCGAGTCGAAGTAGCAAGTCCTTAACGGGACGACGATTTTCGCGGAAAACCCTCTCGGGGCCTGCGTCTTCGGGTCCCAGCTAGAAGAGAGTTTCTCCGCGTGACTGATTTGCAAGAGAACAAGGCAGCGGCCGAGGTCCCTATGGACCCGGCCGCTCATGCCGTCCAGATGGTCGGTCACCATTATCGTGTCGAAGACTTCTACGAGGTCGGGCGCGAGAAGGTGCGCGAGTTCGCTCGTTCCGTCCAGGATTCCCATCCTGCGCATTACGACGAAGCTGTTGCCAAGGGCCTCGGATACGAAGGCCTGGTTGCGCCGGTGACGTTTGTTGCGATTGTGGGCGGCATTGCTCAACGTCGACTCTTCGAAGAAGTTGTCACCGGCTACGACTTGAGTCAGATTCTCCATACGGATCAACGGATCGTGCTTCACGAACCGATCCAGGTGGGGGATCGACTTTTCTGCGACGTCTATCTGGATTCGTTCAGACAGGCAGCAGGTAGCGACATCATCGTGACCAAGAACATCATCACCAATCAGCACGGTCGTGAGACCGTCACGATGTGGACAACCCTGGTTGCCCGTACCGGTGGTGAGGTGGACGAGAACATCGCCCACGCAGTCAAGGACGTGATGATGCATGTCGCTTCGTAAATTTTCCGACGTGAGCGTCGGCGATCTTCTCCCTGAGAAGACCGTCACTCTCACGCGTGGAAACCTCGTCAACTACACCGGTGTGTCGGGAGATCCCAACCCGATTCACTTCAGTGACGAAGTTGCTCGACTTGCCGGCCTACCCGATGTGGTGGCGCAGGGCATGCTCTCCATGGGCATGGGTGCCGGATACGTCACCGAATGGCTGGGGGACCCGGGTGCGGTAACCGAATACAATGTACGGTTTACTAGTCCGGTGATAGTGGCAGCTGATACAGCTGCCGAGATCGAATTCACTGCCAAGGTGAAGTCGATCGACGAAGACAGCAAGACTGCAGTACTGGCAATTGTGGCAAAATCCGAAGGCAGAAAAATCTTCGGCCGCGCCACGGCCACAGTCCGTCTGGCCTGATAGCCGGGTAGATTGTGTTTGTTCCGGGGCTTTGAAGTACACTGAGATTTCTGGGATTCCTCAGCGCTGCGCGCTGCCCTGAACGTCGCAAGATGTTCAAGTGGGGTAGCGCGTATGTTGTGTGATCGCAGAGCGGTTAACCGAACCAGCAGGGCATGAAAGTGTCGGCTGTGGACGTCAACCAAAGGGGCGTAGCTCAACTGGCAGAGCAGCGGTCTCCAAAACCGCAGGTTGCAGGTTCAAGTCCTGTCGCCCCTGCCCCCGGATGCCAGCGACTGAGAGGAACGACGTGAGCGAGGATCGCGACAAGCGCGACGCCGACGCTTCGGACGCGGAGACTTCACCGTCTACCGGTTCGAAGGCTGTCGACGACACTGCAGCTGACGCGGCCACGCGTTCCGATCTGTCGCTGGACAAGGGAGATGCCGTTGAGGCACCTTCCGCATCGAGTGGGGTTTCCAACAAGCCGACCGGCAAGCGCGCTGCACGCGGCGCCTCGGTCGCAGCGTCCACCGTGAAGACTCCGGCACGGACGGCACCGGCAAAGCCGACTGCAAAGAACCCCGGCAAGAAGCCCAAGGCGAAGAAGGACAACATCTTCAAGCGCCTTCGCAAATTCTTCCGCGAGGTCAAAGCAGAACTCCAAAAGGTCATCTGGCCGAACCGCAAGCAGATGATCACCTACACCAGCGTCGTGCTGACGTTCGTGGTCTTCATGGTCGCTTTCATCAGCGGCGTCGATATCGCTGTGATCAAGGGCGTTACCTGGCTGTTCGGCTAATTGTCGAATCGTCGGGCGTCTTTGCCTGCGAGCGCGAGAAAGACCCGCACGGGTCCGAGTAACGAGAGGAAGCGAGTGCCCCAGTGAGCACCCCCGAGAACGACACGAATGAGGCCTTGGCCGAAGAGCGTGTTTCTGCCGAGGCGGCAGCCGAAGTAGATGTCGAGGCTGGCGAAGGCACCGATACCGACGCTGTCGAAGACGCTGCAGACGGCACCGAAGCCGCGCAGACTGAGGCAACCGAGGACGTCATCTCCGAGGACGCCGAGAACTCCGAAGACGCTGCTCCGGCGGCCGACATCGAAGTCGAGGATCCGGTTGCGGAACTGAAGGCTGCTCTGCGCCGCGCACCAGGCGACTGGTACGTCATCCACTCGTACGCCGGTTACGAGAACAAGGTCAAGACCAACCTCGAGACGCGTGTTCAGAACCTCGATGTCGGCGACTACATCTTCCAGGTGGAAGTTCCCACCGAAGAGGTCACCGAGATCAAGAACGGCCAGCGCAAGCAGGTCAACCGCAAGGTTCTGCCCGGCTACATCCTGGTCCGCATGGAACTCAACGACGAATCGTGGGGCGCAGTGCGCAACACGCCTGGCGTCACCGGATTTGTCGGTGCCACCTCGCGTCCGTCGCCGCTGTCTCTCAACGACGTCGTCAAGTTCCTGCTTCCTCAGCAAGAGCAGAAGAAGCAGCAGGCTGCAGCAGCTGCCGTCGCAGCGGGCGAGGCTCCGGTCGAGTCCTTCGGCAAGCCCCTCATCGAGGTCGACTTCGAGATCGGCGAATCCGTCACGGTCATGGACGGCCCGTTCGCGACATTGCCTGCCAGCATCAGCGAGGTCAACGGAGAGCAGCAGAAGCTCAAGGTCCTCGTATCGATCTTCGGTCGTGAAACTCCGGTTGAGTTGAACTTCAACCAGGTCGCGAAGATCTAACCCCCACACTTGCACTGTTAGACGCAAGACACACACCCAAGCTAGAAACTAGGAACTAGAGATGCCCCCAAAGAAGAAGAAGCTCGCCGGGCTCATCAAGCTGCAGATCCAGGCAGGTCAGGCTAACCCTGCACCTCCCGTGGGTCCTGCGCTCGGTCAGCATGGCGTGAACATCATGGAGTTCTGCAAGGCCTACAACGCGGCGACTGAGTCCCAGCGCGGCAACGTTGTGCCGGTCGAGATCTCGGTCTACGAAGACCGGACCTTCGATTTCAAGCTGAAGACCCCTCCCGCTGCCAAGCTGCTCCTCAAGGCAGCCGGCGTAGCCAAGGGCTCCGGCGAACCGCACAAGACCAAGGTTGCCTCGGTGACCATGGATCAGGTGCGCGAAATCGCGAAGACCAAGGCTGAAGACCTCAATGCCAATGACATCGAGCAGGCCGCGAAGATCATCGCCGGCACCGCTCGTTCCATGGGCATCACGGTCCAGGGCTGATTCAGCCAGCTCCACAGCATCACGTGGGAGGGCCGGCCAGGCCCTGACCACAACTGAACCATTCACCACTGCATCAAGTAACTCTCTGCAGTGATAAGTAAGGACAGAAGAAATGGCAAAGCGCAGCAAGGCGTACCTCGCCGCCGCTGAGAAGATCGACGCAGACAAGCTCTACAGCCCGCTTCAGGCTGCAAAGCTCGCCAAGGAGACGTCGTCCACCAAGATGGATGCAACCGTTGAGGTTGCAGTTCGTCTGGGCGTCGACCCCCGTAAGGCAGACCAGATGGTCCGCGGAACGGTCAACCTGCCCCACGGCACCGGTAAGACCGCTCGCGTCATCGTGTTCGCCGTTGGCGAGAAGGCAGCAGAAGCTGAGGCTGCAGGCGCTGACGTAGTCGGTGCAGAAGACCTGATCGAGCGCATCCAGGGTGGATGGGTCGATTTCGACGCCGCAATCGCGACTCCTGATCAGATGGCCAAGGTCGGCCGCATCGCCCGTGTCCTCGGACCCCGTGGCCTGATGCCGAACCCCAAGACGGGCACCGTTACCGCGGATGTCACGAAGGCTGTCAACGACATCAAGGGCGGAAAGATCAACTTCCGCGTCGACAAGCAGGCCAACCTGCACTTCGTCATCGGCAAGGCATCGTTCGACGATGAGAAGCTGGTGGAGAACTACGGCGCAGCGCTGGACGAGATCCTGCGTGCGAAGCCCTCGTCGGCCAAGGGTCGCTACGTGAAGAAGATCACGGTTTCGACCACCACCGGTCCGGGCATCCCGGTGGATCCGAACCGTACCCGCAACCTCCTCGAGGATGCTGCAGACGCGTAAGCAATTCGCATACGAACACGAAGGCCGGTAGGGATCACTCCCTACCGGCCTTCTTGTCTGTTGTGGGCAGGTCTGCCTCGCTGCCCCGGTGGTATCCGGTCCAGCAGTGGTATCCGGTCCAGCAGTAGCATCCGGCCCAGCAGTGGCATCATCGGGTGTATGCACGAAGCGTTCCAGGTCCTCGGAAATTTCTGGTGGGTGCTGTTCGTTTTCGGCGGCACCATCGGTGGGGCGCTGAAAGGTGTCGCGGTTGCCAACGAAAGGCGGATCGAGCGCCGGCAAGAGCGTTTCCGGCTCAAACAGCAGACCAAGGTCGCCATCGCGCAAGCCAAGGCGCAACATCACACCGATGAGGAGACGCAGCGTCGCGAGCTGGCGAAAGCCGTCGAGCAGCACGACGAGGTCGACGCCAGATGGTTCTCGTACGAGCTCGACCCGGTCACGCTGCTCGACACTCCGATGATGACGGACATGCGCGAGCCGTTGACGGCCGATTTTCATCGAGCCAAATATCGTGCCGATCTACTTCGACCAGGTAATCCCGAGACGATGATCGGAAACCAGCAGGCACAAACCGAATACCGCGAGTCGGTGCACGCTTACGCGATCGCCTTCGAAATCGCGGAAGCGGAAGCCAAGCGCCGTAGACGCAGCGGCTTCACCCTCGTCGAACAAGAGCGTCTGGTACGAGCGCAGCGTCTGCTGCGACTGGCCATGGACGAGGGCGCGACGCCACAGGAACGTCAGAGCGCGTACCGGAAGGCCCACAAGGAACTCGATGGACTGCTTGTATTGCCGGACCGAGCTCGGGCGGAGATCGAACACAAGATCGCCAGGGCCATAGGTGCGTGAAGAAGCAGGTGCGTGAAGAAGCAGGGGCGTGAAGAAGCGGGCGCCCGACGACGCCGATTTGGATTTCCGGAGAGCTGTCGGGTAGTCTTCAACGCGGAGTTCAGTGCTGGATATGAACTTCACCCCAAAATCATGTTCTACCCAAGACCGTTGGTTATTGCGCTTAGCGATGAGTGCAGTTGAAAGTCCGGAAGTGTCCGGCGACCCACGCAGGAGGACGAGGTAAGGGGGAATGCATTCTGTGGTGGTTCTTTTCGCTTCCGTTTGTCTCCTCTGTACGCCCCGTGCGCCCTGCGCCGGGGCGTTTTGCATGTCTACGACTTGTGGCTTGTCAGGTTCTCCTGGTGAGCCGCGGCGGTTCCGAAGTGGGATAACGACTGTCACGAGAGGAGGCGAAGTATGGCAAAGCCTGAGAAGGTTTCCGCAGTTGCGGAAATCACCGAGCAGTTCAAGGGTTCGACCGCTGCTGTGGTCACGGAATACCGTGGTCTGTCAGTGGGCAACATCACGACACTGCGACGCGCTCTCGGAGAAGGTGCCACCTACTCCGTCGCCAAGAACACCCTGGTTAAGCGTGCCGCCGCTGAGGCTGGCATCGAGGGCCTTGATGACCTGTTCGTCGGACCGACCGCCATTGCATTCATCAAGGGCGAACCGGTCGACGCTGCGAAGGCACTGAAGAACTTCGCAAAGGAAAACAAGGCGCTCATCATCAAGGGCGGCTACATGGACGGCGCTGCGCTGTCCGTGGACGAGGTCAACAAGATCGCGGATCTCGAATCCCGCGAAATCCTGTTGGCTAAGCTCGCCGGCGCGATGAAGGGCAACTTGGCAAAGGCCGCAGGCCTGTTCAATGCTCCCGCTTCGCAGATGGCCCGTTTGGCCGCTGCACTGCAGGAGAAGAAGGCCGCAGAAGGCGGAGCTGCAGAAGCTCCGGCCGCTGCCGCAGAGGCTGCTACCGAGGCTCCGGCCGAGGCTGAAGCCGAAAGCTGATCCGCACCCGCGCATCACTGCTATAACCCCGCCCGGTCGCGGATCAGCGACATGGGACTTACAGGAAGGACCGCCACAATGGCGAAGCTCAGCACCGAAGAGTTGTTGGACCAGTTCAAGGAGCTCACCCTCCTCGAGCTCTCGGAGTTCGTTAAGGCATTCGAGGAGACCTTCGAGGTCACCGCTGCTGCTCCCGTCGCCGTCGCCGCTGCAGGCGCACCGGCTGCCGGCGCAGAAGCTGCTGAAGAGCAGGACGAGTTCGACGTCGTCCTCGAGTCGGCTGGCGACAAGAAGATCCAGGTCATCAAGGTCGTCCGTGAGGTCGTTTCCGGCCTCGGCCTGAAGGAAGCCAAGGATCTCGTCGAGAGCGCTCCGAAGGCAATCCTGGAGAAGGTTTCGAAGGAAGCAGCTGAAGCTGCAAAGGAAAAGCTCGAAGGCGCCGGCGCGAAGATCTCCGTCAAGTAAGACGGTTTCTCCGCTGCTCACTCCGAGTAGTCCAAAAGAGGGTCACTTCCTACGGGAAGTGGCCCTCTTTTTTGTGTGGTGGATCCGGGGAGAATGTCCGGATCGCTGCAGGTCGGAAACGTGTCCGATTCAGGGTGCGTGTTAGTTTGTGCTTCTTACTTACTCGTTAGTAGTATTCGCAGTCACGGGTAACACTTCCATGCGATAGAGTGACCCAACCCACATCGGGTGGATGCATCGGACTGCGCGGAGGTAGTGGTGGGAGTAGAGGTAGCGGTAGACGGACTGACTAAGTCTTTCGGGTCGCAGAGGATTTGGCAGGACGTGTCGTTGACGCTTCCGGCCGGTGAGGTCAGCGCGTTGCTGGGGCCGTCTGGTACCGGCAAGTCGGTGTTCTTGAAGTCGTTGATCGGTTTGCTTCGCCCCGAGCAGGGTTCCATCGTGATCGACGGCACCGATATTTTGCAGTGTTCGTCGAAGGAGCTCTACGAGATCCGCAAGTTGTTCGGTGTGCTGTTTCAGGACGGTGCGTTGTTCGGTTCGATGAATTTGTACGACAATATTGCGTTTCCGTTGCGTGAGCATACGAAGAAGTCGGAATCCGATATCCGCAAGATCGTGATGGAGAAGCTCGATCTGACGGGTCTGGTCGGGGCCGAGGACAAACTTCCGGGTGAGATTTCCGGTGGTATGCGTAAGCGCGCCGGCCTGGCTCGGGCGTTGGTTCTGGATCCGGAGATCATCTTGGTGGACGAGCCGGACTCGGGTCTCGATCCGGTGCGTACGACGTACATCAGTCAGACGTTGATCGACATCAATGCGCAGTCCGATGCCACGATTTTGATCGTTTCGCACAACATCAATCTTGCTCGGACGGTTCCGGACAATATCGGGATGTTGTTCCGTCGGCAGCTGGTGATGTTCGGTCCGCGTGAGGTGTTGCTGACGTCGGATGAGCCGGTGGTCAAGCAGTTCTTGAACGGCACGATGATCGGTCCGATCGGTATGTCGGAGGAGAAGGACGAGGCTCAGATGGCGCACGAGCAGGCGCTCGTGGATGCCGGTCACCATGCTGGTGGTGTCGATGGCGTGGAAGGCATTGTGCCGCAGATGAAAGCCACGCCGGGCAATCCCGAGCGCCAGGCTGTTCGTCGTCGTCAGGAACGCGTCCGCCAGATCATGCACACGCTGCCGGTGAACGCGCAGGCGGCAATCCAGGACAGCCTCAACGAGGAGGCCGGTCAGTTCGACCACGCTTACGCGGACGCCAATGAGTACCAGGGGGAGTGGGACGGCAGTTCGCAGGACACACAGGTAATTCCAGCTTATGAGGGTGATCCGTACGGAAACACAACTCACGGACAAGGGTAGGCATAACGAATGGCGGGTACCCGCAACTCGGTTCTGAGTCCTGTACACGGGGCACTGACTCAGGCCGGCAACATCGTCGAGCTATTTGTCGACGTCGTGAAGAACACGTTCAGACGGCCGTTTCAGTTTCGCGAGTTCATCGAGCAGGCCTGGTTCATCGCCAGCGTCACGATTTTGCCGACGGCGCTTGTCGCGATTCCGTTCGGTGCTGTCGTTTCGCTGCAGACCGGTTCGCTGATCAAGCAGTTGGGTGCTGAATCGTTCACCGGCGCAGCGAGTGTTCTCGCGGTGATTCAGCAGGGCAGTCCACTGGTGACCGCCTTGCTGGTTGCTGGTGCGGCCGGGTCGGCGGTCACCGCCGACCTGGGTTCGCGGACAATCCGCGAAGAGATCGACGCCATGGAAGTCCTCGGCATCAATCCCATTCAGCGACTTGTGGTTCCGCGAGTGCTGGCGATGGTGCTCATTGCCGTGCTGCTGAACGGATTGGTTTCCGTAGTCGGTATCGCGGGTGGCTACTTCTTCAATGTGATCCTGCAGGGCGGTAACCCCGGTGCGTACATCGCATCGTTCTCGGCGTTTGCGCAGCTTCCGGATATCTGGAGCGGTGAGATCAAGGCTGCGGTGTTCGGTGTCATTGCCGGAGTCATCTCCGCCTACAAGGGGCTGCACCCGTCGGGTGGACCCAAAGGTGTTGGCGAGGCGGTTAACCAGGCCGTTGTCATCACGTTCCTGTTGTTGTTCTTCGCCAATCTGATTCTGACGATGGTGTACCTCCAGATCGTGCCGGCGAAGGGATCCTGACCTACATGACCATCGCACGAGGCCGCGGCGATCAGTTTCTGCTGAAAAGCCGCAAAGTAGCCAGAATGCCGCTCAACGTGCTTGATCGCGCGGGAGAGCAGATGTCGTTCTACGCGCGGGCCATCGCCTGGACACCGCGCACACTGCACCGCTACCGCAAGGAAACACTGCGCCTGCTGGCTGAAGTGACCTTCGGCAGTGGAGCGTTGGCCGTCATCGGTGGAACTATCGGCGTCATCGCGATGATGTCCGGGTTCACCGGCGTCGTCGTGGGATTGCAGGGGTTCGCGGCGCTGGAACAGTTGGGCAGCTCGGTCCTGACCGGCTTCCTGTCTGCGTACGTCAATACCCGTGAGATCGCGCCGATCGTTGCCGCGCTAGCCCTTTCGGCGACCGTCGGGTGTGGTTTCACCGCACAACTCGGAGCTATGCGTATCTCCGAGGAGATCGACGCACTCGAGGTGATGGCGGTTCCGTCGGTTCCCTTCCTGGTGACGACTCGCATGATCGCCGGCTTTGTCGCCGTCATCCCGCTCTATATCGTCGGTTTGCTTGCCGCCTATCTGGCCTCGCGCGTAATCAGCACGGTGTTCAACGGCCAGTCGACGGGGTCTTACGACCACTACTTCAACTTGTTCCTGCCACCGCAGGACGTGCTGTATTCGTTTGCCAAGGTTCTGGTCTTCGCGTTCGTTCTGATTCTGATCCACTGCTACTACGGATTTCACGCTTCGGGTGGACCGGCCGGCGTCGGTGTGGCCGTCGGGCGCGCCGTTCGTGCGGCAATCGTGACTATCGCAGTGCTGGACTTCTTCCTCAGCCTCGCAATTTGGGGAACTACGACAACAGTGAGGGTGGCCGGATGATCGAGGCTCCGTCTGTTCTGCGCCGTCGTGTGCTGGGAATTGTGTTCTTCGTTGTGTTGGCACTGTTCCTCACTTTCACGATCGGTGCGTTCAACAAGACGTTTACAGACGTGGTGAAGGTCGATCTCCTGTCCGATTCCGTCGGAAATGCGTTACCTCCCAACGCGGATGTCAAGGTTCGTGGAATGTTGGTCGGTGAGGTGCGATCCGCGTCGACGACCGATGGCGTCGTCACGTCGGTCCTCGCGATCGAGCCGGACAAGGCCGAGTTGATTCCCTCCGACGCGACGGCTCGTTTGCTTCCGAAGACACTGTTCGGTGAGCGGTACGTGTCGCTGATCATCCCGGAAGGGACAACGGCTCCGCCTATATCGGCCGGCACTGTGCTCCATCAGGACAAGAGCGGCAATGCGATCGAGGTCGGCGAGGTCTTGGACGGGTTGCTCCCGTTGCTGCAGGCCATACCGCCGCAGGATCTGGCGAACACCCTGGGCTCGCTGGCACAAGGCTTGACCGGTCGCGGAGCTGAGCTGGGATTCACGGTGGACCGCCTCGAGGAAATTTTCCGTGAGGTCAACACGGAACTTCCGGCTCTGCAGGAGGATCTGCGCAAGTTCGCCGACTTCTCGCAGACTTATTCGGAGGCCGCGCCGGATCTGGTGAACGCTCTCGACACTCTGCGCACCACCGGAAACACCGTGGTGGAGAAGCAGAAACAGGTCAACACTCTGTTGGCTTCGCTGACGGCGACGTCGTCGACCACTGCGGCGTTCCTCGAGACGAACGCGCAGTCGATCATCACCTTTGCCGCAGACTCCCGCGAGGCACTGCAACTGCTCGCGCAGTACTCGCCGACGTTCGGATGCACCTTCAAGGGTTTCTCCGACACTGCGCCGGAGGCTGCCAAGATCTTGTCCGTGGATGCGCCCAACCCCGGTGTCCGCGCGAACATTCAGATTGTGAATCCGAAGGGGCGCTACATCCCCAACCAGGACGAGCCCCGACTGGTCGACAATCGCGGACCGGTTTGCTACGACAATGTCACCGAGCCCGGTCGACCGTTCCCGCAGTATCCCGGCGGTTCGTACGGCGACGGCTCTTATCAGGTTCCCTCACGCAACGGCGGTCCGGAAACACTGCAGTTCCTGCCGGCTCCGGAAGGTTCGGGACCGCAGATGTTCTCGACCAACACCACAGGTCCGGTGCAGCAAGCCGGATATGCGGGTTCGCAACTCGAAGAGGATACGTTGAAGGTCATCTACGGCCAGGCTAATGGTGTTGCACCGGAGAATGTTCCGTCCTGGACCACCATGGTCAGCGCTCCCGCTTTCACCGGTGCGGAGGTGAGCTTCCAATGAGAGGTCTTGCAGCACCGCTGACCAAGCTCATCATTTTTGTGGTCGTCACGATCCTGGCAACAGGCTTGCTGGCGGCGAGTATCGCAAACCTCGGAGGAGGCGGCGGAACCAAGTTCAATGCCGTGTTTTCCGACGTCACCTCGCTGAACGAGGGCGACGAGGTTCGGATTGCCGGCGTGCGGGTCGGCCAGGTCGAGAAGATCGCCATCGTCAACGACAACCAGGCCGAAGTGCAGTTCTCGGTTTCCGATCGAGATTGGTTGCCGGCCAGTTCCATTGCCACGATCCGCTTCCGGAACCTGGTCGGTCAGCGTTACATCTCGCTGTCTCAGGGTGAAGGCAGCCAGGGCAAGAAGCTGACCGCAGGCGAAACACTCCCTCTCGAGCAGACCCGACCGGCCGTCAACCTCACGACGCTGTTCAACGGTTTCAAGCCGTTGTTCACGACGCTGAGCGCCGACGACGTCAACAAGCTGTCGTACCAGATCATCCAGGTTTTCCAAGGTGAATCGGGAACCATCAGCGAACTCGTCCGCAACACCGCGAGCCTGACAAACACCGTGGCGGACAAGGACATTGTCATCGGTGCGGTGATCAAGAACCTCAACGAAGTGCTGTCGACGGTGAACGCGAACGACAAGAATCTCGATTCGCTCATCGTCAACACACAGCAGCTGGTCACCGGACTTGCAAACGAACGCGGAGTTGTCGGCTCTGCAGTCACCTCGCTTGCCGGACTGACGGATGCAACAGCGGACCTGCTGGAGCCGACGCGACCGTCGATCCAGGGATCGATCACGGCACTGGACACACTGGCGACAACGCTGAACCGTCGTAGCGACGATGTGAATGCAGTGCTCGAGACCTTGCCCGTCAAGCTCGACAAGTTGGCCAGGGTCGCAAGCTACGGTTCGTGGTTCCAGTTCTACCTGTGCGGAATTGACATCGTTGCAGGTCCCGGCCAGTCGGCTTCGCTGAACCTGCCGACCGGGTTGCCGACTGTCAATATGCCGATCTACACCAACGCGGCCAAGCGATGCACTCAAGACGGAATGAAGGAGTTGCAGGGCCGATGAAAAAGCGTCGTAGTCCGGCAATGGCCGGCGCCATAGGTATCGTCGTGGTGCTTCTCGCAACGGTGTCCGCCTTCTTCATGGATTCGCTCCCCTTTGTCGGGGCAGGTTCTTCGTACGCGGCAGAATTCTCGGAAGCTGCGGGGCTCAAGCCAGGTAACGAGGTCCGCATCGCGGGTGTGAAGGTCGGCAAGGTGACATCAGTCGATCTCGACGGTGACCGCGTTCTGGTCGACTTCAAGGTCAAGGATGCGTGGGTCGGCGATCAGACGTCGGCGTCCATCCAGATCAAGACGATTCTGGGGCAGAAGTACTTGGCGCTGGATCCGCGTGGTACTGAAAATCTGAACCCGAAGGACCGAATTCCGTTGGAGCGCACGACGGCTCCGTACGACGTCGTCGAGGCTTTCTCGTCGGCCGCCGACACTGTCGGTGACATCGACACAGACCAGTTGGCGCAGAGTATGGAGACGTTGTCGGAGGCTTTCTCCGAGACGCCGGATGACGTCCGGGCATCGCTCGACGGTGTGAGCCGGTTGTCGCAGACAATTGCGAGCCGCGATCAGGACCTGCAGAAACTGTTCGAGGCAACGGGGAAGACGTCGCAGATCTTGGCGGACCGGAACAAAGAGTTCACGCAACTGATCAGCGACGGCGCTCTGCTGGTGCAGGAGTTGAACAACCGCCAGCAGGCGATCTCCCAGTTGCTCACCGGAACTCAGCGGGTGTCACAGCAACTCACCGGATTGGTTCGCGACAACGAAGCGGCAATCGGGCCGGCGTTGACGCAACTCAACGGTGTCATCGACATCCTGGAAGCCAACAACGAGAACTTGGACAAGGCTCTGAAGCTCTACGAACCCTTTATTCGCCTGTACGCCAACGTGGTCGGCAACGGCCGTTGGTTCGACCAGGTTGTTGTCAACCTTCTTCCTCCTGGTCTGCCTCTGATTCCGGGCCCTCGTGATCCGATTCGCACGTTGGGAGGTAACTGATGGCTGATATCACTGAAGCCGAAAGTGGCTCCAAGAAGCGAACTCTGGCGATCGTTGCCGCAGCGTTGGTCGGCGTGATGGTGGTCGGTGGCGCCCTGTGGTGGGTGTTCACCCGCGCGGGCACGACAACGATCACGGCGTACTTCGACAAGTCCATCGGTATCTACGACGGTTCCGACGTCCGGGTTCTGGGCGTAAAGGTCGGCACTGTCACCTCGGTGCAGCCGCAGGGTGATCAGGTCAAGGTCGACCTCCGGGTGGATCGCGGAATCGACATACCGGCGGATGCCAATGCAGCACAGGTGACTCCGTCAGTGGTGGCGGACCGCTACATTCAGTTGACTCCGGTGTTCACCGGCGGCAACAAGATGACCAGCGGTTCGGTGATTCCGATCGAGCGCACCGCCACCCCGGTCGAGGTTGATCAGTTGTACGCGAGCATCAACGACCTTGCGTCGGCGCTCGGACCGGAAGGTGCCAACAAGGACGGTGCGCTGTCCAAGTTCGTCGAGACCGGTGCCGCGAACCTCGACGGAAACGGTGCCGCGTTGGGGGAGAGCATCACCCAGTTGTCCGATGCGGCTCGTACGTTGAACGACTCGCGTGACAACATCGCGGTCACCATCAAGAATCTCAACACGTTTGTCGGAGCGTTGGCGACCAACGATCAACAGGTGCGTCAGTTCAACACTCAGTTGTCCGACCTCACGGGATTTCTGGCCGGTGAACGCGACGATCTCGGTGCCGCTCTGAATCAGTTGTCCTTCGCTCTCGGTGATGTCGCGAAGTTCGTGGCAGACAACCGTGATCAGTTGGCGACCACGGCGGAAGGCCTGATTGCGCCGACACAGACGTTGGCGAACAACAAGGAAGGGCTTGCCAACACCTTGACCATGTTGCCGCTCGCCATTTCGAATCTCGTGAATTCGTACGACGCCGAATCCGGTGTTCTCGCTTCACGTCTGGCCTTCCCGGACTTGCAGAACCCGGCTGAGGTGATGTGCAAGTTGATGGATCTCGGCAAACTCGTTCCGGGTAATCCTCAATTCGAAGAGTTGGGACGGCAGATGCAGCCCGCCATTGATCAGTGTGTGGCGGTGGCAGCCATGACAGATGCGGCCGACCAGGCCAAGAACATGAATCTTCCGTTCGGCATCCTGGCCGGTCCGGAGCGTCAGATGCAGGTAGTTCCCGGCACTGTTCCCGGTGTCGTGTCACCGCGACTGAGCAGCGGGGAGGGCGAGTGAAGCGCACAGTGATTGCCGGAGCTGGGCTTGTAGTCCTGCTCGGTGCGAGTGCTTGCTCATCGGAGGGGATCTATGCCGTACCGCTTCCGGGCGGTCCTGACGTCGGTTCGAATCCCATGAACCTGACCATTCAATTCGACGACGTCCTCGATCTTGTTCCGCAGTCCGCGGTCAAGGTGGACGGAGTTCCGGTCGGTCGGGTAGAGAAGATCGGGGTGGGTCCGGACGGATGGACCGCCGATGTGGGGATCATCCTGGATTCGTCGGTGGACTTGCCGGCCAACGCGGTTGCGGCCGTGGAACAGACCAACTTGCTCGGCGAGAAGTTCATTCAGCTGTCGGCTCCACCGAGTGGAGCGGACACCACCGCGAAGCTGGCAGACGGTGACCTGATTCCGTTGGATCGCACGCGGCACGCCACCGAGATCGAACAGGTTCTCGGTGCATTGTCACTGCTGCTCAACGGCGGCGGTGTCGGCCAGTTGCAGCCCATCGTCAAGGAACTCGGCGCGGCATTCGACGGACGTGAAGGAAAGACGAGAAGTCTTCTGGAACAGGCAAATGCTCTGATCGGTGGCCTGAACGAACAGCGTGAGGACATTACTCGCGCGCTCGACGGTCTCGACGTGTTGTCCAGTCGAGTCAACGAGCAGAACGACAAGATCGCCAAGATTCTCGACGAACTCCCGGTGGCAACTGCGGTGCTCAACGAGCAGCGACCGCAGTTGACGCAGATGCTCGCGCAGGTGGACCGCCTCGGAACAGTGGGAACCGACGTCTTGACACAGTCCAAGGACGATCTGATCGCGGATCTTCAGGCTTTGCGGCCGACGTTGCAGGCCTTGGCGGATTCGGGTGACGACTTCGTGGGTGCCCTACCTTTCCTGCCGACCTTCCCGTTCCCGGACGGAGTGGAGAAGATCGCTCAGGGTGGATCGGTGAATCTGTTTCTGGCTGTCGACCTGCAAATCGGTAACACACTCTCCGGACTTGGTGTCGGGCAGGGAGATCCCGAGTATCGCCAGCCAAAGTTCGGTGATCCCAAGCCGGTGGTGGATCCGTCCAATCCGTATTACAACGGAAACGGCCCACGGCCGGGGTGGCCCACAGTGTCACTGCTCCCGATCGCTCCGATCCTGCCGCAGTTGCCGGTAGCACCTACAGTCGGCGCCCCGCTCAACCCCATCCAGGGAATGCTGGATCAGTTCGGAATCGGTGGTGGACAATGAGATCGGCTCTGGTCAGATGGCAGCTCGTCGGCTTCGTGTTGGTGGCGCTCCTCGGGCTCGTCTATGTGGGCGGCAAGTACGTTCGCCTCGACAATCTCCTGGGTTTCGGGCAGTACACGGTCAAGACGGAACTGCAGACGTCAGGCGGCATCTTCACCAATGCCGAAGTGACATATCGCGGTGTGCCGGTGGGGCGGGTCGGCGACTTGTCGTTGACGGAGGACGGGATCGAAGTTGATCTGAAGATCGACAACAATGCCCCGCAGATCCCGGCGTCGACGAGGGCCGTCGTGGCCAACCGTTCGGCAATCGGCGAACAGTTCGTCGATCTGGTCCCCGATACCGATCAGGGCCCGTTCCTCGAGGACGGTTCGGTGATCGCAGTGGGGGACACCGCGACGCCCGTTCCGGTTGAAGAAGTGTTGACCAGTGCCAATGGTCTGGTCCATTCCGTGCCCGTTGACGCCCTGCACACCGTCGCAGTCGAGCTCGGTGCAGCCTTCAACGGCAAGGGTGAGGACATTCAGGTTCTGGCCGACTCGTTGTCCGGACTCTCCCAGTCCGGCCTCGACACCTTGCCTCAGACGCTCGGATTGATCCGGGACAGCCAGACGGTGCTCACGACCCAGTCGGACCAATCGTCGTCCATCAAGCAGTTCAGCGCCGACCTCGACGTCATTGCCGCACAACTACGGACCAGCGATCCCGATATCAGGCGTCTGATCGACAACGGCATCCCGGCCAGCGAGCAGATCGGGGCACTTGTCAACGAGACCGGGCCGGCACTGACAACCGACCTGACCAACCTGGCGTCGTTCACCCAAACGCTGGCACCCCGGGCCATTGCGTTGCAACCGTTCCTGATCTTCCTCCCCGGCCTGGCTGCGGCCGCGCCGACGGTGGCTCCTGGTGACGGAACCGTGCATCAAGGGCTGGTGTTGGAGACGAACAACCCGCTGTCGTGCACCGTCGGATACGAAGGCACCATGGCGATTCTCGCTGACATGAAGCGTCAGGATCCCAACTTCGACGACACGCAGCAGGATTTCCCGTTGAACACCGCGGCGTCGTGTGAGGTTCCGTTGGGCAGCGAGACGGGCGTTCGCAGTGCCAATCGGGTTATCTACGCGGATCCCGGCACGATTCAACCGTGGGACTTCACACCGAAGGTCGATCCTGACAAGTTGAATCTCAATCCGATCGCTACCCAGTTGGCGCCGATTCTCGGAGTGACGCCGAAGTAAAGTGCCCCAAGGTGCGCTATTGGGTTGGGGCAGTTGAGGATTCACGGCCATGAAGCATGCGCCGCCAGAGTCCGGACAGAACAGGTAAGTAGGGTAGTAAGCGTGATTCAGAAAAGCAGTCCGAAGGGGTTGACGGCACCGCTTGTTGCGGTCGGCGTTCTCCTCGTAGCCGCACTTGTTGCGCTAGGTGTGTTCGGCGTCCCGTACGTGAAGGCGCTGACCACCGACCGCACCACCGCAGAGATTCGCGACGAGGCGTTGATCGGCGCCCAGCAGGTTGCGATCAACCTCAACAACGCAGACTCGGCGAATCTCGATGCGTCGATCGAGACCATGCGGTCTTCGGTCACCGGCGACGAGATGACGGTGTATCTCCAGAGCGTTCAAGACTCCATCACGGACGAACTGCGGAACTCCGGATCCAAGGCCGATGCCGAGGTGATGTCCGCTGCGCTCACCGAACTCAACACCGATGACAGGACTGCGACGGCTCTTGTCGTCGTGAAGGTAACCACTACCCAAGGCAACCAGTACGTGAAGAACCAGGTCGGCATGCGATTGGGCATGGTCGAGGTGGACGGTATCTGGAAAGCTCAGTCGGCCGAACCCGTCGGCAACCGGATCGATCTGGAGTCGGGCACATTGCCGGGCGCCGACGGCACCGCCAGTTCCGATGGGTCGACGCCGGCAACCGAGGGCACACCAGCGCCCATCGAGGCGCCCGCACCGAGCGTAGGGGGCGATTCAGGTGGCCAGTAGTCAGCCTCGATCAGCCATCCGAAGGAGAAGCGCGTAATGCCACCGAAGCGCAAAGCCGGTATGCCTGCAAACCAGAACCGTCGGCCGAAGATAGCCGGATCGGCCCGCTCGCTGAACGTCCCCGCGGGGACGTCGCCCGAGGAACCGGTGAACGTCGAGGCAGTCGAGACCAAACCAGTCGAGACCAAACCAGTCGAGACCAAACCAGCCGAAACCAAGGCGGCGGCCCCGAAGGTAAGTATCCGGAAGGAAGCCAAGCCCAGTCCGGAGAAGGAACCGCCTGCGCCGGAGTCCGAGGAAATTAAGCAGACGAGTCGTACCTCGTGGCCGCTGGTTGTCGGGGTAGGGGCAGCAGCGGTGGTGGTCGCGGTCCTTGCAGGTTTGGCGTTCTTCAAGGTCGGCGCCCAGATGGACGACGTGGCATGGGTCGACGAGGGCGCGACGGCTGAGGTGCTGCGGGTTACTCCGCCGGCGCTGGAAGCGGTGTTCACGTTTGCACCCAGCACGTTCGATGCTGATTTCGACAAGGGCTTGCAGGGTCTGAACCAGGCCATGCGTGATCAGCTGACGCAGTACAAGGACACCCAGAAGGCGGGCGTCGAACAGACCCAGACGGCAACGACAGCGGATGTCACGGAGATCGGTGTCACCCGGCTCGAAGAGGATCGAGCGCAGCTGCTCGCGCAGTTGAACGTGAGTTCCACGCAGAGTGGTGTCGCTGCCGATTCCCGGTCCGGGATGGTTGTCGTCAGCTTGGAGAAGCAGGACGGTAATTGGCTGATCTCGGAGATTCGCGACCGCTGACAAATGTGTGCGACGAGCTGGACCGGAAATGGATTCCGGTCCAGTTTTTCGTATCCGGCTCGGTGACTGGCTACACTACCGACGATGGTGTTCGAATCGAGTCGGTTGACTGTTCGAATGCCACGACTTACCTCGGCGCTCTTGACGGGGCGGTCCGTAAGGTCCACTCTGATCGGTGAACATGCACGGACGAGTGATCGGCAGTCTCACGTCAGCACCTGAATCAGACCCTCAGCTACACCCGACTCGACATTTCCTGAGTAAGGGTGTACTTTTGGACGTTGCGCTGGCTGCCTCCTGTCCACCCCTCGTCTCAACCGCTGCGAAGTCAAGTACTTCTTGCTTTCTGCGACGGGTTTCGTTCGGGTTGTAACCAGCGAAATTCGAAGCAGATACAGCGGCGGTCGCAACAGTACGGAGCGGCCCGCGTGAGGTGCTGGAAGGACGCATCTTGGCAGTCTCTAGCCAGACCAAGGCAGTTTCCGGAATCCCCGGAGCCCCGAAGAGGGTTTCGTTCGCGAAAGTTCGCGAACCCCTCGAAGTTCCCGGGCTTCTTGATGTTCAAACCGATTCGTTCGAGTGGTTGATCGGCGCGCAGAGTTGGCGCGAACGAGCAGCAGCTCTCGGCGACAATGCAGTGTCCGGCGGTCTCGAAGACATCCTCGCGGAGCTTTCTCCGATCGAGGATTTCTCCGGCTCTATGTCACTCTCCTTCTCTGATCCTCGATTCGACGAGGTCAAGGCCTCGACGGACGAGTGCAAAGACAAGGACATGACCTACGCGGCGCCTTTGTTCGTCACCGCGGAGTTCATCAACAACAACACTGGTGAGATCAAGAGCCAGACGGTCTTCATGGGTGATTTCCCGATGATGACCGACAAGGGCACCTTCATCATCAACGGCACGGAGCGCGTGGTTGTCTCGCAGCTCGTGCGTTCCCCCGGTGTGTACTTCGACAAGAGTGTCGACAAGAGCACCGAGAAGGACCTGCACAGCGTCAAGGTGATCCCGGGTCGCGGCGCATGGCTCGAGTTCGACGTCGACAAGCGTGACACCGTTGGTGTCCGCATCGACCGTAAGCGTCGCCAGCCCGTCACCGTCCTGCTCAAGGCACTCGGCTGGACCACGGAGCAGATCACGGAGCGCTTCGGCTTCTCCGAGATCCTCATGGCCACGCTGGAGAAGGACAACACCGCCGGTACCGATGAGGCGTTGCTCGACATCTACCGCAAGCTGCGTCCGGGCGAGCCCCCCACCAAGGAGAGCGCGCAGACCCTTCTGGAGAACCTGTTCTTCAAGGACAAGCGTTACGACCTCGCTCGCGTGGGTCGTTACAAGATCAACAAGAAGCTCGGCCTCAACGCAGGTCAGCCGATTGTTGCGTCGACGCTGACCGAAGAAGACATCGTCGCCACCGTCGAGTACCTCGTGCGTTTGCACGCTGGTGACACCTCGATGACGGCACCGGACGGCGTCGAGGTTCCCGTCGAGGTCGACGATATCGACCACTTCGGTAACCGTCGTCTGCGCACCGTCGGTGAGCTCATCCAGAACCAGATCCGCGTGGGCCTGTCCCGCATGGAGCGTGTTGTTCGTGAGCGCATGACCACGCAGGACGTCGAGGCAATTACGCCTCAGACCCTGATCAACATCCGCCCGGTCGTCGCTGCGATCAAGGAGTTCTTCGGAACGTCCCAGCTGTCGCAGTTCATGGACCAGAACAACCCGCTGTCGGGGCTGACGCACAAGCGTCGTCTGTCTGCCCTCGGCCCGGGTGGTCTGTCCCGTGAGCGCGCCGGCCTCGAGGTTCGTGACGTTCACGCGTCGCACTACGGCCGCATGTGCCCGATCGAGACCCCGGAAGGCCCGAACATCGGCCTGATCGGTTCGCTGTCGGTGTACGCACGCGTCAACCCGTTCGGCTTCATCGAGACGCCGTACCGCCGGGTTGTCGACGGTCAGGTCACCGATCAGGTCGATTACCTGACCGCTGACGAAGAGGACCGCCACGTCGTCGCACAGGCCAACTCGGCCATCGACCGTGAGGGCCGCTTCACCGACGCGAAGATTCTCGTTCGTCGTAAGGGTGGCGAGGTCGAGTTCGTCTCGTCCTCCGACATCGATTACATGGACGTTTCGCCGCGCCAGATGGTGTCCGTCGCTACCGCGATGATCCCGTTCCTCGAGCACGACGATGCAAACCGCGCCCTGATGGGTGCGAACATGCAGCGTCAGGCTGTTCCGCTGGTTCGCAGCGAAGCGCCTCTCGTCGGTACCGGCATGGAGCTGCGTGCAGCTGTCGACGCCGGTGACGTCGTCATCACCGAGAAGACCGGTGTTGTCGAAGAGGTCTCCGCGGACTACATCACGGTCATGGCCGATGACGGAAGCCGCAAGACCTACCGGATGCGCAAGTTCGCGCGTTCCAACCAGGGCACGTGCGCCAACCAGCGTCCGATCGTGGACGAGGGACAGCGCGTCGATGCCGGCCAGGTCCTCGCTGACGGCCCTTGCACCGAAAACGGTGAAATGGCTCTCGGTAAGAACCTGCTCCTGGCGATCATGCCGTGGGAAGGCCACAACTACGAGGACGCGATCATTCTGTCGCAGCGCCTCGTGGAAGAGGACGTCCTGACCTCGATTCACATCGAGGAGCACGAGATCGATGCCCGCGACACCAAGCTCGGTGCCGAGGAAATCACTCGCGACATCCCGAACGTCTCCGACGAGGTCCTCGCTGACCTCGACGAGCGCGGCATCATCCGTATCGGTGCCGAGGTTCGTGACGGCGACGTGCTGGTCGGAAAGGTCACGCCGAAGGGCGAGACCGAGCTGACCCCCGAAGAGCGCCTCCTTCGCGCCATCTTCGGTGAGAAGGCTCGCGAGGTTCGTGACACGTCCCTCAAGGTTCCTCACGGTGAGACCGGCAAGGTCATCGGCATCCGCGTCTTCTCGCGCGATGACGACGACGATCTGCCTCCCGGTGTCAACGAGCTCGTTCGCGTGTACGTGGCCCAGAAGCGCAAGATCCAGGACGGCGACAAGCTCGCCGGCCGCCACGGCAACAAGGGTGTTATCGGCAAGATCCTCCCGCAGGAAGACATGCCGTTCCTTTCGGACGGCACGCCTGTCGACATCATCCTGAACACGCACGGCGTCCCGCGTCGTATGAACATCGGTCAGGTCTTGGAGACCCACCTCGGGTGGATCGGCAAGACCGGCTGGAATGTTCAGATCGCCGCTGACGGCACTCGTCCGGATTGGGCTGCGACCCTGCCGGAAGAGATGCTCGCCGCTCCTGCCGACTCGAACATCGCCACCCCGGTGTTCGACGGCGCGAAGGAAGACGAGCTCACTGGTCTCCTCGAGTCCACGTTGCCGAACCGCGACGGCGAGCAGATGGTCGGCCCCGACGGAAAGGCCACGTTGTTCGACGGCCGCTCCGGCGAGCCGTTCCCGTACCCGGTCTCGGTCGGTTACATGTACATCATCAAGCTGCACCACTTGGTCGACGACAAGATCCACGCTCGTTCGACCGGCCCGTACTCGATGATCACGCAGCAGCCTCTCGGCGGTAAGGCCCAGTTCGGTGGCCAGCGCTTCGGTGAGATGGAGTGCTGGGCTATGCAGGCCTACGGCGCGGCTTACACGCTGCAGGAACTGCTGACCATCAAGTCGGACGACGTGGTTGGTCGCGTGAAGGTGTACGAAGCCATCGTCAAGGGCGAGAACATTCCGGAACCCGGCATCCCCGAGTCGTTCAAGGTGCTCCTCAAGGAGCTCCAGTCGCTCTGCCTCAACGTGGAGGTGCTGTCCTCGGACGGCGCGGCCATCACGATGGCGGACGGCGACGACGAGGACTTGGAGCGAGCTGCGGCGAACTTGGGCATCAACCTGTCCAGGAACGAAGCGGCAACGGTCGACGACCTCGCGAACTAGGTTTCGGTCCCCGGGTTGCTCTACGGAGCGGCCCGGGGGCGTAGTTCACATTTGAATTGGCAGTCAGGTTGCCGGGTGACCGGCAACCGTAACCCCAACGGGGAAAGGAAGTTACGTGCTCGACGTCAACTTCTTCGATGAACTCCGCATTGGCTTGGCCAGCGCAGAGGACATCCGCAATTGGTCCTACGGCGAGGTCAAGAAGCCGGAGACCATCAACTACCGCACGCTCAAGCCCGAGAAGGACGGCCTCTTCTGCGAGAAGATCTTCGGCCCCACCCGGGACTGGGAGTGCTACTGCGGTAAGTACAAGCGTGTCCGCTTCAAGGGCATCATCTGTGAGCGCTGTGGCGTCGAGGTCACTCGCGCCAAGGTTCGTCGTGAGCGTATGGGTCACATCGAACTGGCCGCACCGGTCACGCACATCTGGTACTTCAAGGGTGTGCCGAGCCGCCTCGGTTACCTGCTCGACCTGGCTCCGAAGGATCTCGAAAAGATCATCTACTTCGCGGCTTACGTCATCGTCGGCGTCGACGAGGAGCTCCGTCACAACGAGCTGTCCACCCTCGAAGCCGAGATGCAGGTCGAGAAGAAGGCTGTCGCCGATCAGCGCGACGCCGATCTCGAGGCACGCGCGCAGAAGCTCGAAGCCGATATCGCCGAGCTGGAGGCAGAGGGCGCCAAGTCCGATGTCCGCCGCAAGGTCAAGGACGGCGGCGAGCGCGAAATGCGTCAGCTCCGTGACCGCGCGCAGCGTGAGCTGGATCGTCTCGACGAGATCTGGAGCACCTTCACCAAGCTGAGCGTCAAGCAGCTCATCATCGACGAGCTCCTGTACCGCGAGCTTGTCGACCGTTACGGCGAGTACTTCACGGGTGCGATGGGCGCAGAGTCCATCCAGATCCTGATGCAGAACTTCGACCTCGACGCCGAGGCGGAGTCTCTTCGCGAGACCATCCGCAGCGGTAAGGGCCAGAAGAAGCTGCGTGCTCTCAAGCGCCTCAAGGTGGTTGCGGCTTTCCAGACCAACGGCAACTCGCCGATGGGCATGGTCCTCAACGCTGTTCCGGTGATCCCGCCGGAGCTTCGCCCGATGGTTCAGCTCGACGGTGGACGTTTCGCGACGTCCGACCTCAACGATCTGTACCGCCGTGTCATCAACCGCAACAACCGCCTCAAGCGACTGATCGACCTCGGTGCTCCCGAGATCATCGTCAACAACGAGAAGCGGATGCTGCAGGAGTCGGTCGACGCCCTGTTCGACAACGGTCGTCGTGGACGTCCGGTCACCGGACCGGGTAACCGCCCGCTGAAGTCCCTGAGCGATCTGCTCAAGGGCAAGCAGGGTCGTTTCCGTCAGAACCTCCTCGGAAAGCGCGTCGACTACTCGGGTCGTTCCGTGATCGTCGTCGGTCCTCAGCTCAAGCTGCACCAGTGTGGTCTGCCGAAGCTGATGGCTCTCGAGCTGTTCAAGCCGTTCGTGATGAAGCGTCTGGTCGATCTGAACCACGCGCAGAACATCAAGTCGGCCAAGCGCATGGTCGAGCGCAAGCGCGTCCAGGTGTGGGATGTCCTCGAAGAGGTCATCGCAGAGCACCCCGTGCTGCTCAACCGTGCACCTACGCTGCACCGTCTGGGTATCCAGGCATTCGAGCCGCAGCTCGTCGAGGGCAAGGCCATTCAGCTCCACCCGCTGGTGTGTGAGGCCTTCAACGCCGACTTCGACGGTGACCAGATGGCTGTTCACCTTCCGCTGTCGGCAGAGGCTCAGGCCGAGGCACGCATCTTGATGCTGTCCTCGAACAACATCCTCTCGCCTGCTTCGGGTCGTCCGCTCGCTATGCCGCGTCTCGACATGGTGACCGGTCTGTTCCACCTGACGCGTCTCGACGAGGGCGTTGCGGGTGAGCTCGCTGCAGCTACGTCCGAGGGTCCGGAGCAGGGCGTGTACTCCAGCCCCGCCGAGGCTCAGATGGCTGTGGATCGTGGCGCGCTGACGGTTCAGTCGCAGATCAAGGTGCGTCTGACCAACCAGCGTCCGCCGCGTGATCGCGAAGCGGAACTGTTCCCCGAGGGCTGGAGCTACGGCGACGGCTGGACCGCTGTCACCACTTTGGGTCGCGTGCTCTTCAACGAGCTGCTTCCGGCGGACTACCCGTTCGTCAACGAGCAGATGCCGAAGAAGCGTCAGGCAACGATCATCAACGATCTCGCCGAGCGTTACCCGATGATCGTGGTTGCTCAGACCGTCGACAAGCTCAAGGATGTCGGCTTCCACTGGGCTACGCGTTCCGGTGTCACCATCTCCATCTCGGACGTTCTGGTTCCGCCGGAGAAGCCTGCCATCATCGAGGACTTCGAGGCTCAGGCCGACAAGATCGAGAAGCAGTACCAGCGTGGTGCTTTGGACAAGAAGGAGCGCAACAGCGCTCTGGTCACCATTTGGCAGGAAGCGACCGAAAAGGTCGGCAAGGCCATGGAGGCTCACTTCCCCGACAACAACCCGATCCCGATGATCGTGAAGTCCGGCGCAGCCGGCAACATGACTCAGGTTCGTTCGCTTGCCGGTATGAAGGGCCTGGTGACAAACCCGAAGGGTGAGTTCATCCCGCGTCCGATCAAGTCTTCCTTCAAGGAAGGCCTGACCGTTCTCGAGTACTTCATCAACACGCACGGTGCTCGTAAGGGTCTGGCCGATACCGCTCTGCGTACCGCCGACTCGGGTTACCTGACCCGTCGTCTGGTGGACGTGTCGCAGGACGTCATCGTTCGCGAGACCGACTGTGGCACCGAGCGTGGCATTGTCACCACGATCTCGGAGAAGCAGGCCAACGGATCGATGATCCGCGATGCGCATGTGGAGACCAGCACGTACGCCCGCACGTTGGCTGCCGACGCAGTCGACGAGAACGGCAAGGTCATCGTCGAGCGTGGACACGATCTCGGTGACCCCGCGATCGACGCCCTGCTCGAGGCCGGCATCACGCAGGTCAAGGTCCGTTCGGTCCTGACCTGCACCACCGGCACCGGCGTCTGCGCCACTTGCTACGGCCGCTCCATGGCCACCGGCAAGCTGGTCGACATCGGTGAGGCTGTCGGTATTGTCGCCGCACAGTCGATCGGTGAGCCCGGTACCCAGCTGACCATGCGTACCTTCCACCAGGGTGGTGTGGCCGGTGCCGACATCACCGGTGGTCTGCCGCGTGTCCAGGAACTGTTCGAGGCACGTGTGCCGAAGGGCAAGGCTCCTATCGCGGACGTCACCGGTCGGGTACAGCTCGAAGACGGCGATCGTTTCTACAAGATCACGATCGTGCCGGACGACGGCGGTGAAGAGGTTGTCTACGACAAGCTCTCCAAGCGTCAGCGTCTGCGTAGCTTCAAGCACAGCGACGGCGAAGACCGCCTTCTGGCAGACGGTGACCACGTCGAGGTCGGACAGCAGCTCATGGAAGGTGCTGCCGATCCCCACGAGGTCCTGCGAGTCATGGGTCCGCGTCAGGTTCAGATCCACTTGGTCAACGAGGTCCAGGAGGTGTACCGGAGCCAGGGTGTGTCGATCCACGACAAGCACATCGAGGTCATCGTGCGCCAGATGCTTCGTCGCGTGACGATCATCGATTCCGGTGCCACCGAGTTCCTGCCCGGTTCGCTCACTGAGCGCGCCGAGTTCGAGTCGGCCAACCGCCGCGTTGTCGCTGAGGGCCGCGAGCCCGCAGCAGGCCGTCCGGTGCTCATGGGTATCACGAAGGCGTCGCTCGCGACGGATTCGTGGCTGTCCGCGGCATCGTTCCAGGAGACCACTCGTGTCTTGACCGACGCTGCAATCAACTGCCGCTCGGACAAGCTGATCGGTCTGAAGGAAAATGTCATCATCGGCAAGCTGATCCCTGCCGGTACCGGTATCAACCGTTACCGCAACATCCAGGTTCAGCCCACCGAAGAGGCCCGCGCCGCTGCTTACGCAGTGCCCGCGTACGACGACCAGTACTACAGCCCGGACGGCTTCGGCCAGAACACCGGTGCTGCAGTTCCGCTGGACGACTACGGCTTCAGCAACGACTACCGCTAGCGGTTAGTTCGTGAAAAATCCCCCGCCTCATCAGAGGCGGGGGATTTTTTATTTCAGGAGTTGCTGCCGCTTAGGTCCGGGATCACGATTTCCTGCACGGCCCATTTGTTGCCGTCGGGGTCGGCGAAGTAGATGAATCGTCCCCAGGCCTGGTCGTCGATCGGGCTGATGTCGATTCCGCGGCTCTTGAATTCGCGTTCGGCTTCTTCGATGTCCTTGACCACCACCTGCATGCCGACGACGGAACCAGGCTGCGCGTCGGTGATGCCTTTGCCGATGCAGATGGAGCAGGCGGAACCGGGTGGGGTCAGCTGAACGAAACGCAGGTTCTCGTTGACGGTGTGATCGTGGTCGGCGTTGAATCCGAGTCGAACGTAGAAGTCTTTGGCGCGGTCGATGTCGGTGACGGGAATGGCGACCAGTTCGAGCTTGATGTCCATGACGTGCCCTTCATGTGGTGGTGAGTTCCGGCGACAGGTCCAGTGTTGCGCGTATTGCGGTCAGAAACGGTCCTCGATTCACGTCGGATGAAACTTTCCGAATTCCTTGTTGCTCCGAGAGTGCTTCTCTCACTCCTCGACCGATCCCGAACCCGGAGCGGATACCCCGACTCCGCCGCTCTGACGCATTCGCTCGAACGTGCCATCCATGCGGACGCACTCGGCTATCACCGGTTCTGGGTCGCCGAGCATCACGCGGTTCCCGGTATCGCGAGTGGGTCGCCGGCCGTGCTGCTCGCGGCTATCGGCGCGCACACGCGAGACATTCGCCTGGGCAGCGGCGGCGTCATGTTGCCGAACCATCAACCGTTGGTTGTCGCCGAACAGTTTCTGATGTTGGAGGCCCAGTATCCGGGTCGGATCGATCTGGGACTCGGGCGGTCGTTGGGCTTCACGGAACCGGTTCGCCAGGCGCTACGACGCAGCAAGGACGCGCCGGACACGTTTGCCACTGATGCCCTGGAGTTACGACGGTACCTGGAAGGAACTGCCGTTGTTACCGCTCGGCCGGCGTCGCCTGGCAGGGTGCCGATCTTTGTGCTTGCCACGCGCACGGGGCTGAAAGTGGCAGCGCAGCTAGGACTTCCGGTAGTCGTGGGTGGGCCGCTGCTCGGAATCGGCACCGCCGGCCGCGTGAAGGCGCTGGAAGAGTACCGTCGGGCTTTCCAGGCCACGGACGCATATCCCGATCCCTACGTTGTGGTGTCACTCGAAGTCATGGTCGCCGACACCACTGAGGCGGCCCGTGATCTGTTGATTCCGGAGGCGTATGCGATCGCGGAATCGTCACGGACAGGGGAGTTCCCGCCGCTCGCGTCTCCGGACGAGATCAGGGGCGCAGCGCTCGGTGATCGGACCACCAGGCGTATCGACTCGTTCCTGGCTTCGGCACTGTACGGGACCGCGATCGAGGTGAAGGAGCACCTGAACGACCTGGCCGAGCGGACCGGCGCAGACGAGCTGCTTGCCTCGACGTCGACCTTCGACCGCGCCGCCTTGGAACATTCGGATCAGTTACTGCGCGAGGTGATTTAGCGGGGAACGTGGAACTCCAGCAGCGTGGCTGCGGCGTCGTCGAGTTCGGACCACGGTACGGGTACGGACAGGACGGCGATTGCCGACGTCGGAAACTTGTCCCGAATCCGCTGGGCTGCTTCGGAATTCTCGTTCGATGCCAAATCCAGTGCAGTCCAGGGAATTCCCGGTTCGTGGCCGATGACCAGGAGCGTGCTGACATTGGCGGACGTTGTCCGCACCGCGTTGATGACGTCGGCCTGGGAGCCGCCGTAGATCGACTTGTCGAAGCCGGTCGGAGCGTCGACTGCGGTGGCGGCGAGGGTGTCGACGGTGCGCCGCGACGTCGAGCACAATACGGCGTCGATGGGCGGGACGTTCTCGCGGATCCATTCGCCGCCGAGGCGGGCTTCGCGCAGTCCCCGTTCGGCGAGAGGACGCTCGTGATCGCGAATGCCTTCGGGATAGCTGGACTTTCCGTGTCTCATGAGAACGAGGGTGCGGTGGTCTGCCATGCCTTCACGTTATCTGCTTTGTGGCTACCAGTGACGGTTACTCTGGATGGTCAGGACCTTGAAGGAGGTTTTCATGGCAGGCAAGAAGCTCGATCGCACGCATACTCGAACGGCTCTCGAGGTGGTACGGGAAAGCCCCACCATCGCACTCATCACGGTGGCGCCGGCTGTTGTCGTCTTCGGTGTCGTGTGGTGGTTGTTCGGTTTCTGGGCCGCGATACTTCTCGCTCTGGTGTTCGGCGTCGCGGCGGTGGCTACCCGCGCACTGCGTTAGAGCGCGCTCACCTGCGCGACGGCGCGCAGCGCATCGCCCACCAGGAACCACACGGTGAGGCGCGAATCCTCCACGCGGCTTCGTAGAACTACGTCGTCGCCGGCAACAAGGGGTGAGAGGTATTCGATCACCGCCCGATGCGGCGAACTTCTCAGTTCGGAACGCGAACTGATCACCTGTTCGACGGCTTGCCAGTAAACGGCGTTGTTGACGTGGTCGAACGGGTCGATATCGGTGACACGCAGGGTGAACGGTGTGTCGATGATGCCCGGTGCTTCGGCATCCGGGGCGTTGTCGGCGATCACACGCTTCCATTTGAGGCGATGTTCGTCGGTCGATTCCTCGAGTGGTTTCATGAAGTCGTCGCTCATCCGGGTAGGCATACCGGACTCTGCACTGATGTGGATCCAGAACCCTTCCGTCTCGATCAGCGCACCGTTGCTGCCGTCGAAGCGGACACGCATGTTGGCCCACCGCGTCGAGAATGCGGAGCACCACCGCGTCATGGTCAGGCTCTCGGGCCAGATCGCCGGACGTATGACGTCGATGACGGTACGGCGCACGATCCAGAGCGGGTGGGTATCGAATGCATCGATGGCCTCGATGTTGTCGGTGGCGATGTCTTGCAGGTATCGGGCGACGCCGTCCAGTCGGAGCGCTTTTGCCGCGTTGATGTCGCCGGTGCGCACCGGGCGGGTTTTCACGAAAGTCGGTCCGCGGCCGGGTTGCGGCGTGAGTGCGAGATCTGAGTTCACCGAGTGATTCCTGTTCGCCGAGGGGTTGCTTGAATTCTGCCAGGTGGCCGGTTGAGGCGGGGATTCGAGCACCGGTGCCGATTTCTTGCGACAATGAGATTCGCTCCTCGCGCTTCGACTACGCACCTATGGTGTGGACGGGACTGTCATGACTCGAGCGGCGAGCGCATCCTCTGTTACTGCAGTACCCACGACGACAGCGTCGGAATGTGACTATTTCGACGCTACGTCCAATTGCCGGTTCCTTGTTGCCACGCCGGCGTCGCATCCGCGATTATGGCGCGAGTATCTAGATGGTGCGCGGGAGAACTATCGCCATCACGGAGTCGAGAGCGTTGTCGAGTACGACGCGATAGTGGACGGGTTCTCGACGACGCTGTTCTTCGTGGCTCTGGACAACGTGGGGCGTGTTGTCGGCGGCGTGCGGGTGCAGGGACCGTACATGTGCGCGGACCAGGCACATGCTGTCCAGGAATGGACCGATCATCCCGGAATCGTTCAGGTTTACGCGATGATCGACGGGCGTATCCCAAGTGGTGTGATCGAACTCAAGACAGCCTGGTGCGGGGCGCAAGCGGAGAGACGCGGTGAGCTGACTTCGGCGTTGTCACGTATCGCACCGCACGCGTTGTCGCTGCTCGGAGTGAGGTTCGCATTCGCGACGGCCGCGGGGTACGTACTCGACCGCTGGGCCACCTGTGGCGGTGTCCTGGAGGAGTCGATTCCCGGGGTGCCGTATCCGGACGAGCGCTATTCCACTCGGATGATGTGGTGGGACAAGCGCACCTACGTCGACAAGACTCACAACACTCAGTTGCCGTCACTTCTGGCCGAGGCGGCCCAACTCGAGAGGGTGCGAGTGCCGGTTGGCAGCTTCGCGACCGATGGACTCGGCGATGGTGTCGGCCGGGAATGAGGCGCTCTGGCGAGCGAGAGTCTTCGACGAGCGTCGTGCCGCCGATGTTGCCGCTTTGGAAGAGGTTAGGCGACAACCCGATACGGTGACGCTCGACCATCGGGCTCGGCTGCGTGACGAGTTGTCCGGACTTCGAGACCTGCCTGATCGCCGAATTGTCGACGAGCCGTGTCGCTGGGTGCACTACCCGTGGCGGCGAGAACTGGTGGGAATTATTGGCCCGCAGTCTTTCTCGCTTGTACGTTTGGATCGGAACCGGAACAAGATCACTCGTGACGAGCAGGCACGACTGAGACGACTGCGAGTGGGCATCGTCGGGTTGAGCGTCGGGAATGCCATCGCGCAGGCGCTGGCACTCGAAGGATTGTGCGGCGAGCTGAGATTGGCGGATTTCGACAGCATCGACCTTTCGAATCTGAACCGGATCCCGGTGGGGATCACGGATGTGGGCGTCAACAAGGCGGTGGTCGCAGCGCGGCGTATTGCCGAACTCGATCCGTATCTTTCCGTGTCGGTGCATACGGCGGGTGTGACGGACGCGAGCGTCGACGCGATGGTCGACGGGTTGGATCTGGTTGTCGAGGAATGTGATTCGCTGGACGTAAAGATGTCGGTACGACGGGCGGCGCGCGGTCGTGGCATCCCGGTGATCATGGAAACGACCGATCGGGGACTCCTGGACATCGAGCGGTTCGATCTCGAGCCGCAGCGACCGTTGTTTCACGGACTCCTCGGTGATCTCGACGAAGCGTCGGTGGCCGGATTGACGGCTCAGGAGAAGATTCCCTACGCGTTGGCGCTCCTGTCGGCCGCAGAACTATCGGTGAAGATGGCTGCGTCACTGGTGGAGGTCGGGTCGACGCTCTCGACGTGGCCGCAACTCGGAAGTGAAGTGCTTGCCGGAGCATCGGCAGTGGCGACTGCGGTACGGAGGTTCGGCTTGGGCGAATCACTGCCGTCCGGCCGCGTTCGGATCGATTCTGGCACCCTGCTGAATGGTCTGCGTGATCCGCTGGTCGACGATGACGGCTCGCATAGCGACATTCCTGAATCGAGTGTGGAATCTGCTGTGGCGCCGACGCGGCCGGCCGACGGCGTCGAGGCTGTACTCGAGGCGATCAGGTGGGCGCCGTCGGGCGGAAATGCCCAGCCGTGGTCCCTTCAGGTCGATGGGCCGCTGATCCATATTCATGCGGATCGTGATCGAACGTCGTTGATGGATGTAGACGGCCGCGCAACCCATGTGGCGATCGGTGCTGCCGTCTACAACGCGAAGGTCGCTGCGGCGGCACACGGAATTCTGGGCCACACCGTTCTCCTACCCGATCCCGACTCGGTGGATCTGGTGGCCACCGTCACGCTCGGGGACCACCGGAATCAATTTCTGGCGCAGCGCTACCCGTCGATGCTGGAGCGAAGAACCAATCGCGGAGTGGGTGCACGAGTCCCGATCGACCGTGGTCTCGAGGATGCTCTCGGGGATGCCGCGCGTGACGAGGGTGGTCGTCTTCATCTGTATACGGATCCGCATGAGCTTGCCGCGTTCGGGGATGTTGTGGGCGCCGCTGACCGAATCCGATACCTGACGCCGATGCTGCACGAGCAGATGATCGGCGAATTGCGTTGGCCTGGATCGGACACGGCCCGCACCGGTATCGACATCCGCACCCTGGGGCTCGGCAACGGTGAGGGGGCATTCCTCGATGTCGTCCGCCGCAGCGACGTGGTGACGCGGCTGGCGCGCTGGGGCGCGGGAGAAGCTCTGGGGATCAGTGCACGCGACCGCATCACGTCGAGCTCGGCGCTTGGTGTGGTGACGGTGCCTGGTTCTCGCCTCGAGGATTATGTGCGCGGCGGTTCGGCCGCTGAAGCCGTGTGGGTGTGCGCGCAGGAGAACGGATTTGGTGTTCAACCGATGTCACCGGTTTTTCTGTATGCCCGCGACAGCTATGACTGCGTGCGATTGTCGGACCCGTTTGCGAGCGAACTCGATGCGTTGCGCGTGAGCATGCGAGGGCTACTCGATCTAAGTGGCGAGGAGTCCATTGCGCTGGTGCTGCGTCTGAGCCACTGTCCACCGGAAACAGTGCGCAGTGCGCGACTGCCGGCGAACCGGATTCGGCGCTGAGGCCTGGTAGACGAGGTGCAGGAGAAATCATGGACGACCGTAGTCTCGAACAGTTGGTGACCGAGGTTGCCGGTCGGCTGATGCCGGCCGACTCGACGACGTCGGTCGCGGTAGCTACCGAGATCCTGCGTGATCTGGTCGAGTACTTCGGCGTCGACGTCAGCTTCCTGCGGCGCAACGATCACACGATCGGCGCGACGGTGCTGGTGGCGGAGTGGCCGCAGCGCCAGGATATTCCCGATCCGGACCCTCTTGGGGTGGTGTACTTTCGGGATGCGGATCCCGTTTTTGCGGCTGCGGAGAATGCGCGAGAAACCCTGATAATCCGTCCGGAACCGAGTGGGTATCAGGACAGAATCCGAAGCGGCGCAGGTGTAGTCGAGACGTCGATGGCCGCGGTGCCGTTGCTGTCCGGTCCCGTCACTACTGGGGTCCTGGGATTCGTGAAGTTCGGCGACCGGGAGTGGTCGACTCGAGAGATCAATGCGCTGAGCGCCATTGCCACTCTGTTTGCTCAACTGCAGGCGCGGGTGGCCGCGGAGGGCCGCTTACGTTACCTGGCGGATCACGACGAGCTGACCGGGCTGTCCAATCGGAGGATGCTCTTGGGTGAACTCGAACGACGTCTGCAGGCGGGGGAGCCTGGGCCCGTCGCGCTGCTGTTCCTGGACGTCGACAGGCTGAAGGTGGTCAACGATCTGCTGGGACACAATGCAGGCGATGCGTTCATTCACGAACTCGGAAACCGACTCGAAGACAGATTCCCCGGCGACGTCGTCGTCCGCCTCGGCGGCGACGAATTTGTCATAGTGCTCGCGGAACCGATGGAGGCAGCGCAGGCCGAAGTGATTGCCCGAGTGGCACAGTCGGTTGCATCGACGCCGATCGCGCTGGGGACCGAAGAGGTGGGCAGAAGCGTGAGTATCGGTATCGCGGTGGCGAAACCGGGAGAGTGCAGCGTCAATGAATTACTCAGGTGCGCCGACGAGGCCGTGCTTGCTGCAAAATCCGATGGGGGAAATGCGGTAGTCGTCTGCAGCGACGAAATGCGGGCGGCCAACGACGATCATGCGGAAATGGAGATGCACTTGCGGGCAGCGATCCGAGACGGTCAGTTGGAGGTGTACTACCAACCTGTCGTCGATCTGGAGTCGGGTGTGATGTCAGGAGTCGAAGCGCTGGTTCGGTGGAACCATCCGATTCGCGGTGTGCTTCAACCGGATTCGTTTATCGACATTGCCGAGGCGGCAAACTTGTCGGGAGAACTCGGTCGACAGGTGCTGCACGAGGCCTGCCGCCAGCTTGCACAGTGGAATGCGACAGGTTCCGGCCGCCTGCTGTACATGTGTGTGAATGTATCACCGGCGCAGTTGATTACCAGCGACTTCGTGGGGTCCGTTGCACACGAGTTGGCAACCTACGGTCTCTCGGGTAGTAGCTTGTGTATTGAAATCACGGAGAGGGCGGTGATGCACGATCTTGCTCATGTGCTGGTGACGTTGCGCGGACTGGAGGACCTCGGCGTTCGCATTGCTCTCGACGATTTCGGAACCGGGTACAGTTCGTTGGCTCAGTTGAAGATCCTGCCGGTCGATACGGTCAAGATCGATCGGGGATTCGTTCACGAATTGGGAATCGATCACGACGATCTGGCGATAGTCCAGTCGATTGTGGGACTTGCGGATTCCTTCGGTCTCGATGTGGTCGCCGAAGGCGTGGACTCCAGTCGGGCGGCGCGAATTCTGCTCGATCTCGGATGTCGATTTGCGCAGGGCTTTCTTTTCAGTCCACCGGTGCAACCCGACCGCATCGCTGCGATGCTGCAGGCAGGCCACAGGTCGCCCACCCACGTGTTGCAGCCCTGACGCGCCGTCACACCCGCAGTCCGACATCGACAATTGCGCGCGCGACCGCGGACACCGAGGCATTGCACAAGTGTGCGTGAGCCTGGATCAGTGCGTACGCTTCGTCGATTCCGGTGCGCCTAGCGTCGGCGGTGATGCCTTTGGCTTGTTCGAGAATGATGCGCACCTTCAACGATTCCTGTAGCTGGGAACGAATCTGCTGCAGTTGATGACGTTTCGACGCGTTGACGCAGTACCCCGTTGCCATGTTCGCCACCAGGTACGTGAACATGATGTCGTCGGCGGACCACGTGCGTGGCTCGTGTGCGTACAGACTGACAACACCGATCGTTTCGCCGTTGATCGACATCGGGACGCTCGCAGTGGCTGCGATGTTCAACCGTTTGGCGTTCTCGGCGAATTCCGGCCAGAGATCGGGCCGTTGACGTATATCGGTGACCGCGATCCGCTCGCCCTTCTCGTATGCTGTCCGGCCGGGGCCCGCCTGAAGCCCTTCCTGACATCGTTCGATGTCGGCAGCGGAATCGGCGACCGACGTGATGCATCTCAGCTCGCCGCCGCTGACCAGGCTGATGCTGCCACCCGAGACTCCGAGCACGTCGACACCGTTTTCCAGCAACTCCGTCATCACGTCGTCTACCACGTAGACGGTCGGGAGTAGCTGCACAAAATGTGCAAGAAGATCGGCGAATTCGAGATTCATCGTGGCAACCTACTCGTGCGCGCAGCGAGGACGAGCTGCCGGGCATCAGGGGTAGCTCTGGAGAGGACCGCAGCGCTGCCGGGTGTGGAAGGGCAGATTGCCGCCTAGTCGAAAGTTACACCGATCCTTGCCGGTGTGCCATCTAGCCATCTAGCCATCGACCCGGCAGTGGAGTAACTTTCAATTCAGAGCCGTTCCGCCCCTGATTCCTGGTGGCGCGGTGCGTGGAGCTACCCCTGATTCCTGGTGGCTCGTCCGATCGGCTGGACGAGTAGGCAGGCACTCATGAATCACATACAGCGTCACATTCACTCCCATGTACCCGGCGATTCCGTGGTGCGGCGGATTGCGCGGGTGGTGGAATCCGCGCCCCGGAGCGTAGCCGTCGTCTCGGTAGAAGAACAGCTCGACTACGGCGAACTGCATTCTCGCGCAAACGCGCTCGCGCAGGACCTGCGGTCCGCTGGCGTAGTTCCCGGCGATCTTGTGGCTCTCTGTGTGCCACGTTCGACGGACTGGGCAGTCGGTGCGGTGGGGATACTCTCGGCGGGCGCGGCCTACGTGGCACTCGACCCGCGAGCGCCTGATGCGCGACTTCGGTTTGCCCTGCAGGACAGTTCTGTTCGTGCGCTGGTTGCATTCCCCGATGTTGCTGCCAGGCTCGATTGGGTCGACCCGGTTGTTCCTGCTCAGGCAGTGGGCGCATCGGTGGACGGCGAAACCGTCGGTGCCCAGACTGTCAGTGCTGAACCGGACGATGTCGCATACGTCGTCTACACGTCGGGTTCGACTGGTGAGCCGAAAGGTGTTGTGGCCCAGCATGGTGGATTGCTCAACCTGATCGACTGGCACCAAAGAGCATTCGAGCTCACCTCGGACGATCGATGCACGTTGATCGCGAGTCCGGGGTTCGACGCAGCAGTGTGGGAACTGTGGCCGGCTCTGACGGCGGGAGCGTCGTTGCACGTAGTTCCGCTGGGATTGGAAAACGATCCGGTGAGACTGCGCGATTGGCTGGTCACCGAGCGCGTGAGCGTGTGCTTCATGCCCACTCCTCTCGCAGAATCGTTGATTGCGATGACGTGGCCGGATCACACGTGCTTGCGAATTCTGTTGACTGGCGGCGATGTGTTGTATCACCGTCCACCGCCCGGCCTGCCGTTCACTCTTGTGAATAATTACGGACTGTCCGAGGCGAGTGTCGTCTCCGTGTCGGGCGAGGTCGAACCGCTCGCCGGCGACACTCCAGCGGACGCGTTACCTGCGCTCGGCCGCGCGATCGACGGTGTCGACATCGCGGTAGTCGGTGAGGACGGTTCCCCGGTACGTGCCGGCGAGGTCGGCGAACTGGTGGTGCGGGGCGTATCCGTAGCCCGCGGATATCTCGGCCAACCGGAACTGACTGCGCAGAAGTTCTCGCACTACGGCGACGACCCTGCGCGGCGCGAGTACCGGACCGGTGATCTGGTTCGGGTCAACAGGTTCGGTGATATCGAGTTCTCCAGCCGACGCGACGATCAAGTGCAGATACGCGGTAATCGGGTCGAAGTCGGCGAGATCGCCGGGGTACTCGATCGACACCCGGCAGTGCAGGCCAGCGTAGTGATCGTTCACGGTGAACGGGCGAATCCCTCACTGGCCGCATTTGTCGTTCGGGGTGACAACACGGCGGACTTGTCGGGACTACAGACGTATCTCTCGGCCCACCTTCCTGATCACATGTTGCCTCGTTCCATCATCGAACTCGACGCGTTCCCCACCACCACCCACGGAAAAATCGATCGTGCGGAGTTGGAACGCGAGGCGCAGTCGCGTATCCGTGTCGACCGCGGGTCGTTGGTCGCGCCTCGAAACGAGGTCGAGTCCGCGCTCGCCGAGATCGTCGCCACACGACTGGATCTGCCGGCAGTGGGGATCGACGAGAACTTCTTCGTCCTTGGCGGCCATTCGATGTTGGGTGCTCAGTTGATCATTCGCATTGCGGAGATGTACGGCGTCGAAATGACATTGCTCGAGCTTTTCGACAATCCCACGGTTCGTGACATGGCAGCCAAGGTGGAACAACTGGTCGTGGAGCAGATTTCCGGGATGAGTGACCAGGAGCTTCTCGATGCAGGACGGAGTGAACGATGACCACGACACCGACCAAGGCGCCCAGCCTGATTCGACTACTCGACCCCGAAGTGCTGGCCGATCCCTACCCGCTCTACCAATCCTTGCGCGACGAGGCACCGGTGATGTGGGATCCGTACTTACATGCTTGGGTGGTGACGCGCTACGCGGATGTCGCTGACGTACTCACGCGGTTCAAAGCCGACCGCACGCCCACTCCGGCAAAGTTGGCAGAGTTGGGGATGGAGCAGCTGGCTCCGGTGGCGCAGGTGATGGTCCGTCAGATGCTGTTCCTCGACCCGCCGCAACACGGACGGGTTCGCGGGTTGGCGGCCGCGGCCTTCACACCGCGTCGCATTGCGGCCCTGCGCGGTCACATCCAGGAGATCACCGATTCACTGATCGACGCGGTCGTCGACGACGGCGGCATGGAGGTGATGGACACCCTGGCGAACCCTCTGCCCGCCATCGTGACCGCGGAGATGTTGGGAGTGCCCACCGAAGATCATGAACTGCTGAAGAACTGGTCGAGTGACTTCGCCGAGATGCTCGGCAATTTCCAGCACAATCCCGGCCGTGTTGCCGGGGTCCTGCGCAGCGTGGAGCAGATGACGGAATATTTCCAGGCTGCGGTGCGCAATGAGGCCACGCACCCCACCGACGGTTTGATCGGCGCGCTGTACGCGGCCGAGATCGACGGCGACAGTCTCAGCGAAGACGAGATAGTGGCCAACGTGGTGGTGACCATGGTCGGCGGGCAGGAGACAACCACTAATCTGATCGGCAACGGACTGCTCACGTTGCTCCGTCACCGCGATCAGTTCGAGGAATTGATCGACGATCCCTCAGGTCTGAGTGCAGCCATCGAGGAACTGTTGCGGTTCGAAAGTCCGAGCCAGCACACAGCACGGATTGCTCCGGACGCGGTGGAGATTGCCGGACAGGAGATTCCGGCAGGGCAAGCGGTGATCGCCGTGATGGGGTCCGCGAATCGCGACCCTTCGAAGTTCAGCGATCCTGGTCGGCTGAACTTGCATCGCGCACCCAATCGTCACCTCGCATTCGGTTGGGCTGGGCACTTCTGCTTCGGTGCCCCGTTGGCCCGGATGGAGGCGCAGGCGGCTTTCGGTACGGTGCTCGCCCGACTGCCCGGCCTGGAACTGGAACCTGGACCGATCCGGTGGCGCCCCAATCTGGGATTACGTGGCCTGGCGTCGATGAACGTGCGGTGGTCACTGTGACTACCCTCGACAACGAGCGTCGCATCGCGGCGCGGAAAGCTTTGCTCGAGAACCGATTGCGGGGAGCACAGGCAGACGGCGTACCGCCTGTTCCGCCTTCCGTGCAGCGGAGACGGGGGAGCGAGACCGGTGTGCACTACGCGCCGTTGTCGGCCGCACAGTTGCAACTGTGGTACCTCAATCGGCTGGCCCCGAAAGGTCTTGCTTACAACGAACTTGCCATCGTGTCCAAGGACGGGGCTTTCGACGTAGAAGCTCTCTGCTGGGCCTTCAACGAGTTCATCCGTCGGCATGAAGCGTGGCGCACCACGTTTGCGATGGTGGGCGACGAGCCGCGGCAGGTGATCCATCCGCCGGCCGTGACGGATCTGCCGGTCCTGGACGTGAGCCACCTACCGTTCGACGAAGCGGTTGGAGTGGCAACGAATCTTGCCGTCGAGCAGACACGTCAACCCTACGACATGAGCGCGGGCCCATTGATTCGTCCGCAGTTGGTGCGAGTGTCCGCCTCATGTCATCGGCTGTACCTCGGACTGCATCATCTGATCTTCGACGGCGTCACGCTGTATCGCATATTTCTGCCGGAGCTGGTGTCGTTGTACAACTCTCGGATCGCGGGCACCCTACCGGCGCTGACTGAGCCGCCAGTTCAACATGGGGACTATTCCTCGTGGGAGCGGAAGTGGGTGGAGGGCGACGAAGTGGCGAACCGGGTCGAATGCTATCGACGGCACTTCGAGGGAGCGCCGGCCTTGGATCTCCCGCTCGACCGGCCGCGTCCGCCGCGTCCACGGTTTGTCGGCTCGGTGGAGCCGATCTCCGTTGATGCCGACACGGTGGCGGCGTTGCGTTCCTCGGCGGGGCAACAGGGAGCAACGTTGTTCCATGCGTTGGCCGCAGCGTACGCCTACTGGCTCCAGTGTTACACGGGCAGTAATGATGTCACGTTCGCGACTCCGACCGACCTGCGTCAGCGGTCCGAACTCGAGTCCATGGTGGGGTACTGCCTCACCCCGACTGTGCTGCGTGCCCGTCTGGGCACGGAGTGGACCTTTGCCGAGGCAGTCGGCGCCATGCGTAACGAAGTGCTGGATGCGCTCGGGCGGGTAGTGCCTTTCGAACGGCTGGTCCGGGGACTGGACGTGCCGCGAGATCCACGAATGAACCCGCTTTTCCAATCGGTCCTGGTTCTCGAACCCCCGGCGGTTCCGGTTGACCTCGAGTGGTCGATGAAGTTGATGGAGAACGCAGTCGGCGCAGGAGTAGGACAGGTGAAGTTCGATCTGAGTCTCGAGCTGGACGAGCGCGCCGACGGCCGGCTAGTGGGCAGAATCAGTTACAACACAGACCTTTTCGATCCGGGCACGATCGCGTTGATGGGGCGCCATCTGAACCTGTTGCTGCGTCGGTGCGCGGAAAACCCGACCGCTGTTCTGAGCGCGCTGTCCCTCGCGGATTCCGAAGACGTGGCTCGGCAGCTGAATCTGAATCCTGCTGCCGCCGAGCCGGATTTGATCGGACCGAGCCCTCCGGAAACCATCCACGAGGTAATCGTGAATCGGGCCGGTAGTACGCCGAATGCGCCGGCAGTGACGGTGGGTCCGATCTGCCTGACCTACCGGGAACTGGTGAATCGGGCCCGTTCGATTGCGGGACGTCTCACCCGTTCGGGCGTCGGTCCGGGTACTGTTGTGGCGGTGTTGATGCCGCGCACGATCGATCTTGTGCCGGCGATCCTGGCGGTCCTGATGGTGGGTGCTGCCTATCTGCCGATCGAGCCGAGGCAACCGGTGCGACGGGCCCGGTTCATGCTCGACGACGCCGGCGCGGCGGTGGTGCTGACTGCTGAATCGCTGGCACAGGAATTGACGTGGGTCGACTGCCCCGTCGTGACGGTGGACGGTCCAGATCTTTCCGATCGAAGCACCGAACGGTTGGTCGACGCTCGCTGTGCAGTTCGGCCTGAAAATTTGGCCTACATCATCTACACATCGGGCTCGACCGGGACACCCAAAGGTGTTCAGGTGGAACACCGCAACGTACTGGACCTGATGGCGTCGTTGCCGGCGGCCGTAGATCTGACTTCCGACGACGTTGTGCTCTCGGTGGCCTCGTACACCTTCGACATGTCGGTCGGAGACTACTTCGTGACACTCGGGGTCGGGGCCGGCCTAGTGGTCGCAACCACCGAGGAGATGCATGACCCGCGTCGGCTTGCGTCCGTGATCGAGCAGTGCGGCGCGACGCGGATGAGCGCAACACCCACCAGTTGGGCTGCACTGATCGAATCAGGCTGGCCGGGACGCCCCGGGTTGATCGCTGGTGCGGTGGGCGAGCCGCTGCCGCAGTCGGTGGCAACGTCGCTGTCCAGTCTCTGCGCAGGTGTGTGGAACGGCTGGGGCCCAACCGAGACCACGGTATTTGCCGGTGGTGGAGCAGTCTCATCGGATGAACCTGTTACCGTGGGACGACCGATGCCGGGAACACGCCTGTACGTGACGGATTCGAATGGGCGGATTCTTCCGATGGGCGTGCCAGGTGAGATTGTCATCGGCGGACCGGGGGTGTCGCGAGGGTATCTCCACCGCATGGGTGAGACGGCGCAACGGTTCGGTCCGGATCCGTATGTGCCCGGAGAGCGCGTCTACCGTAGCGGTGACCGCGGGCGGTACATCGCGGACGGAAGGCTCCGGCACCTCGGGAGACTGGACGATCAGGTCAAGATCCGCGGGTTCAGGATAGAACTGGGCGAGATCGAAGCGACACTACGAGAACACCCCGGCGTGGCCACGGTGTCCGTGGACGTCGGCACCGACCACCGTGGGCAACCGACGTTAGTTGCCTACATCGTCCCGGCCGCGCGCTACAACAACCAGCCTCGACCGGACGACGACGCGAATCTGCGGGCGTGGACTCGGCAACGACTGCCGGAGTACATGGTGCCGGCCGAGATCATTCGAGTGCCGACACTTCCCACGTCGGCGAGTGGGAAACTCGATCGCCGGGCGTTACGCGACCTGGCTGCCCGGGCGCGCAGCGACGCAGATGAATATCGCAGCGCGGCAATTACTTCCGAGAGAGTGCTCACGCCGACGGAACAGAAGGTGGCTTCGCTGTGGTCGATGCTACTCGCCACCGAGGTGTCTGATCTGGATCGGAACTTCTTCGATCTCGGCGGGCATTCGATCCTGGCCGCGAATCTTGTGGCGCAGATCGAACATCGGATGGGCGCGCAGGTGTCGTTGGTCGACTTCCTCGACAAGGGAACTACCGTCGCGGGGTTGGCGCGCCTCGTGGACGACGCTTCATCGCCGGCCGAGTTGCAACCCGCACCCGAACTCGTAACGGATCGGCGGCCCGCCTTCTTCGTCTTCCCCGATCTGCCGAGCGCGATGAGCCTGCGGCATCTACGTGCGCTCTGGGGCGACGAACAGTGTGTGCATCCACTGCTCCCGCTTGCCGCGTCGATGCGCCCGCAGCGCTGGGAAACCGTCGAGGAACTCGTGGAGCCCACGATGACGGCCATGCGTGCCGTTCAACCGGAAGGGCCGTATGCACTGGCCGGGTTCTCGTTCGGGGGGCTCGTGGCGTACGAGCTTGCCCGGCAGTTGGATCGCGACGGGCAACAGGTCGCGTGGCTGGGGATACTCGATACTCCGACGCCGGAAACTGCAGGGCGAGTGATGAAGCGATGGAAGTCGTCGTCGGGACGACTCGAGAGACTGCGCCAGCCCGGCAGGATCAAGCTTGTGGCCGATTATGCCCGCAACCTCGGATGGGCCGGTCGGGAGAGATTGATCGCCGCGGGACTCGTTCGACGTTCGGCGACGGAGGATTTCGATTTGCGGGGTGTCTGGGACATCATGGCGCGCTACGAACAGCGTGGGCACAGCGTGCCACTCGAACTGTTTGTCACGTCGTCGACAGCGGCGGAAGTGCGAACACCGATTCTGGGGTGGGATACGTTCCATGAAGGCCGGGTGCGCACGCACTTTCTGTGCGGAAGTCACGACTCGATTCTCGACAGTCCACAAATCGAAGAACTGGCAGCGATCATGCTGGCCGGTCTTCATGATGCGAGGGTGGATCTACCATGAGGTGGAATCGAATCATCGCGTGTGCGTGCGCGGTTGTGCTCATGACAGGTTCGAGTTGTTGTGCGGCGGGGGCGCGCGACGACGTGGACACCGCGCAACGCGTCGCGTCCGGAGGATTCTATGTCGATCCGAATTCGAGTGCGGCACGCGCGATGGTGGACTACCCGGAGACCGCCTCGATCGTTGCCAGACTGGCCGATACACCACAGGCGTTCTGGCTCAGTGCAACCTCGCCGCCGACGGCGGTTGCCAACGAGGTGTCCCGGTACGTCGATGCTGCTGCCCGTGCGAACGCGGTTGCGGTGTTGGTCACGTACGCGATTCCGCAACGTGACTGTGGTTCCTACTCTGCCGGCGGATACAGCAACGGCTCGGACTACCGAACATGGTCGGACAATGTTGCGGCGGGAATCGGTAACCGTGAAGCGGTTGTGATCGTGGAACCGGACGCGCTCACCGACTGGTCGTGTCTGTCCTCCGAGCAGGCAACAGAGCGAGTCGATCTTCTCCGCTATTCGGTGAATGCGCTTGCCTCGGATCCGAATACCGCGGTGTACATCGACGGTGGTCATTCGCGGTGGCTCGATGCTCCCGAGCTGGCGAGCCGTCTCGAATCGGCCGGGGTGGATCGCGCCCGGGGATTCAGTCTCAATGTCGCCAATTTCTACACGACCGCGGAGCAGGAAGCCTACGGGGAGTCCGTATCGGCGCTGACCGACGGAAAGACCTACGTCGTCGACACGTCACGCAACGGCGCCGGACCGCCCCCCGAAGGGCCGCTGAACTGGTGCAATCCGCCGGATCGCGCGCTGGGTTCGGCGCCGACGACACAAACCCGGGCAGCGCACGCGGCCGCGTACTTGTGGGTCAAACATCCCGGCGAGTCTGACGGCACCTGCAATCGGGGTGAGCCGCCGTCGAGTGTGTGGTGGAATGCGTATGCTGTTGCGATCGTGCAGAATTCGGGACGGCGCAGAGGTTCTCAGATGGCCCGCTGTGAGATAGCCCTAGCGTAGGCGCGTCGAACCTGGGGTAGAACAGCCGATTCGGTGTAGGCGCGGGCTCTGATTCGACCACCCTCGACCACACTGGTGTGCAGTGTCTGATCCTCGAGTATGCGTTCGAGTGCACGTGCGAGTTCGTAGGTATCGCCGGGGGGAACAAGTAGGCCGGAGTGTTCGTGCTCGATCACGTCTCGTAACCCGCCGATGTCGGACGCGACCACCGGGGTTCCCACACTCATCGCTTCAATAGCGACAAGTCCTTGTGGTTCCGCCCATCTCGAGGGAACACAGACTACGCGAGCTCCCCGCATGGCAGTCATGACCTGATCGTGTCCGACATCGGTACGCACGATGACCGGACGCTCGGAGTCGCCGGTCATCGGGGGAGTATCGGGGCGTTGCATTCCGATCACCACCAGTGGCATCGGTGAGTGCATGAGCCGGTGAGCGTCCAGAAGTGTTGTGATTCCCTTGTGTGGGCCGATGGCACCGATGAAGAGGAGATAGTCGGTGGCGGGCAGGAAATCTGTGCCATTCCCGCGTCCTTCGTCGCTTATAGCGTCGGGCACAAACGAGGGTATTACGGCAACACGATCCGGATCGACTCCCGCCAGGCATGATTGCGCTACCGCCGTGCTGATCGGAAGAAACAGTGTGACGCGGTCGAGGAGGTGCTGGCTCTCGGCGAGTCCGAGGACCAGCGGCACGGCTTTCGGTGTCCCGTAGAAATCGCGGGCACACCGAAGGCATCGCGTGATTCCTGGTCCAGGGCAGACGGTATCGAGGGCGCTCTTGGGTACCAGAGTCTTCTTTGCACAGCTCAGTCCGTAATCGTGGAGGGTGACTACCAGTGCGGTTCGCCGCGGGAGATGTAATCGCAGACACGAGTGCAGGATCCATCCGTGGGCGTGCACGACATCGGGTTGTAGTTCATCGACAAGGCGCTGAAGGTGCCAGGCCAGCGCGGGATCGGGTGCAGTGGGATGAAATTGGTGGGCGGCATCGGAGGTGAACGGCCGCAGGAATCGCGTCCAGCCAGGCAGGTGGTGCACTGCGACCAGACCGTCGAGTGACTGCGACGCCGTACTGCCTCGGCTGAGTGTGGCGACCGTGACTTCGGTTCCGTCGCCGGCCAACCCGGTAGCCAGGGCGTGCACGGCGCGTTCGAGTCCACCGGCGGCCGGTGGGTAGCTGTCGGAGACCAGTAGGACTCTCACCGGATAATCCCCTTCATCGAAGCACTCTCGGCCGTGCTGGTACAACGATGTAGCGCCACCGTCCCAAGGCCCAGAGTGCGCCGAGGCTCTGCGCGACGATCCAGCTGATTCCGACGGCAACAATTCCCATGGACGGCAATAGGATCCAGGAGAGTGCCAGGCAGGTGAGCAGCATCGACACATTGAGTGTCATGGCCTCGCGGAGTCTGCCGACTGCGCGCAGAACCGCCACCGCGATGTTGGTGACGGCATCCGGGATGGCAGAGAGAGTCAGTACGATCAGCAGCAATTGCCCGTGAGCACTGTACGACTCGCCGAATACTCGCAGCACCCACCCGCCGCCGATGAGGTAGACGAGGATCAGTGGGCCGAGCAACGCGGCGATGATCCGACTGCAACGCCGGGCGAGACCCGGGATGTCTTCGGGATCAGTTGCGGTCTCGGCGAACAGCGCCATGGCAATGCATGGACTGATCATGAAGAACACCGCTCCGAGCATCCACGTCGCGTAGAAGTAGGCTCCGTCGGATTCCGACAGCCTGGCCAGCACGATGATGGGCAGTACGAAGGACGTGACGTTCGACGCCACCGTCACCACGTGTTGTCCCAGCAGTGATGCGCTCATATCCCGGATGTCGGCGACGAGATGCCCGAATAGCGGTCGCATACTGTGCTCGCCGCGTATTCGTCTGCACCAGAACGTCGAGAACGCTACCGAAATCACCGCCGAGGCGCTCCAAGCCGTGAGTATGTGGTTGTGTGTGCCTCGGATGAGTACGGGGAGGAACAGCAACGGAATGCGCAAGCCGGTGAACAGTACATTGCGTGCGAGGAGTAGTCCGCTGCGGCGCAGAGCAACCGCCACACAGTCGGCCAGTGTTCCCAGAGCGAAGAATGTAGCTCCGATCGTGAATGCCGTTGCAGCGAGTGCAGTGGTCAGCGAGGGGAGAGTGTGCAGAACAAATCCCAGAGTGAGCACCACGATCGCAGACCCGATCACCGCGGTCACAATTACGACTGTCACTGCGGCGGTGAGTATTCGCCGCCAGCGTTCAACCGTAAGAGTGCGCGGTAGCCACTCGACCATTGCGGTGGCGGCGCCGACGCTGGCGATCAGCGCCGTTGCCTGCATGGCGCTGGTGGTGGCCGCTGCGACGCCGATGTCCTCGGTAGATGTCGTGTGGGCGACTACGAGCCAGAACACATAGCCCATGAGGGAGGTGAGAACGGTGCTCGCCATCATGTAGGAACTGTTGCGCAGCATCGAGTCTTCGGCTATTCGGGTCCGTACGATCTGGGGGAGAGAGCCGAGTGTCACCTTCATCGGGGCGTCACAGACAGATAGAGCACGAGGGATGTCGGCCCGATACCGACGGTGTCGGGAGTCTGGGCGATCGCGATGTCAATCGCAACTCGGTACCGGCCGGGTTCGTTCGGTGCGAGGAACGACACGGTTCCGACCTGGGCACTACGGGCGTTGGTGTTGGTGTCGAAGGGTGCGGTCGGTGGTGTCGTGACGAACCGTGGATCGGTCGGTGACTCGCCGCCGATGGTTGCCGTGACGTACGGCGGCAGGCTGGGAAAGAGGAAACCGTAACTGTACGAGGTCCATTCGATGTCGACCGGGGAATCGGGCGCCACCTCGAGTTGACCGGCGATGGCGGTGTCGGGGCCGGTGAGAATCGTGTTGACGTACCGTTCGGGTTGGGTTGTCTGCATGGCAAGCGCACCGAACAACGCTCCGACGCACAGCGCTGTCAGGGCGAGTGAGACGAGCGCGGTTTTTCCTACACTGCGCCACGCTATATCGGGGACTGGGGGCGCCTCGGCATTCCGCGGAGTCTGCCGAACGCGAATTGCCGTCAGGGACAGCAGTGCTGCTGCCACCGCGAAGAGGGCGAGCGCGATGGTGGATGTGGTCAGTTGAAAGCCCAAGGGGCCCAGCGCGAGAACGGTGCCGAGCAAGATGACGAGGGTGAACAGGGATGGAAGGAGCACGCGTAGTGGTCTTTCGAGTCCGTCTCCTCGCGCGTCGAGATCGTGTGGGTCAGTTCCATCCGGTATGTCGCCCAGAATCAACGTAGACGCTGCCCAGGCCGCGATGACGAGGAGTGCGGCCACGACAAGTATCCGAACTTCCACGGGAGCTCGCAGGAGTATCGCGGCGAGAGACACTGCGGCGACCACGGCGGAAACCCTCACTCCGGTACGGAGATCGCACGTCAGTACCGCGACTAGGAGTCGGCCACTTCGATTGGCGATGTCGTTGCGTTTCATGGTGTTCCCGTCGGAGTGATCAGTTCGGTGCCGACGCTCGCCGTATCGAGTCGGTACACCCGGAGATGTTCGGTCGACATGATCAGTGACGCCCATGGCACGTGATCGAGTCGGTCGAGATACGAGGACGGTGTCGGCAGGCCGGCCAATGGATCCCCGCTGCCGTAGTTGTCCCCGTTGAAGGGTGGGGAATCCGCCATCCGGGTATCGACGACAAGATAGTCGTACGTCGCCCCGGCCAGGTCGGAAGCCAGTTTTGTATCGGGGTCGGAGTCGGTCTGGGTGAGCTCCCACACCGGAAAATCGGATGATGGTTCGGAGACGTAGAGTTCGCCGTACGCTGCGAGTGCCAGCGTTGTGTAGCGATCGGTCACGACGCGCACGCGGCCTTCTCTCAGTCGAATGTGTTCTGCCACCGTCCGGGCTTCGGCGCTCGCGGATCTGGTATCGGAGCCCCACAGGAACGGGCCGGGAAATCGGTAGGGATCGTTGAGGCCGGCGCCGACATTTCCGATGAGCAGGACGGTCAGGACGGCCAGCGAGATCAACGTCCGGAACCGGATCACTACGTGCGGCAATCGATCCTGGAATGCGACTACGAGGGCGCACATCACTGCCACCCCGACGTAACTGAATGCCCACGAGCGCCTGGCCCCCTCGGCGCCCGACGGGGCCAGCACAAACAGCACCGACGGGAAGTAGACCGCTCCGACGGCGATGAATGCAAGGGTCGCGGAGGTGACTTTGCTCCGCACGCGCGCGATCACCAACAGGCCCAACGCGAATATCGCTGCCACCGCTGCCGGAGCGGCTGCGGTGAAAGCTCGTTCCCAGAGCGGCTGAACATTGGCGGCGAGGAGTTCGCGGCCACTCGATTGCGACGTGGCGATGCTACTCAGCTGAGTCAACGAGTTGGCGAGATACGGCGAGAGGTAGCTCACGGTCGGCGATGCCACGAAGACAAGCCAGGCGGCGCCGACGGTTCCGGTGCCGCCCAGCAGAATCCACCACACGTATGGCCTTTGGTGCGTGCGTACGAATCCGAATGCTGTGACGGTGACGGCGATTGCCGCCGAGATCAGGAGCAGTGCGATGGTGGTCAGATGGTGGGTGACGACGCACACGGCGCCGCAGGTGACCGCGATCGACAGATACGAGATTCGCCGTCGACGATCGTCCGAACGTGCGGCAAGCGAGGTCAATGCCAACGCCCACATGAAGAATGTGATGGCAACACCTTCGTACGCGAATTGGGTGTCGAAATAGATGGCCGACGGATTGAGGGCGTAGATCAGGGCTGCCACGGCACCGGCACGGGCGGAGCGCAGCAGCGAAGTTCCGAGCACATACGTGCCGAGAATTGTCATGACATGGGCGATGACCATCAACACTTCCCCCGCGGACCAGGCCGAGAGGCCGGTCAGTTGGGACAGGGAAGCGGACAGGGCCGACGTGCCGGGAAAATATTCGACGATCGGAATGATCGAGTTGGGTGGGAACAATTGGCCGCTCGTCATGACATCGACGGATTCACGCCAGTGCGCATACTCGTCGTGATAGGAAGGGCCGAAAGGGTTTCGGAGATACTTGGGAACTGCCGTGAAGAGCCCGAGCACCGTTATCGAGCCGATGCGTTGACCAACTGTTGTCTCGGAAGCTGCCAATTTTGCTGCGAGTGGTATCACCCCGAGCAACATCCCGGCCCAGAAGGTTGCGTAGTAGACGTTCGGCGGTGAGCCCTCGGTCGACATCCGGTACGACACACCGATCAGGAGTGTTCCGAGCGCAACCGATACGCCAATCACTGTCCAGGACAACAGCGGCGAGCGTGAGCTGCCGGAGAACCGGTGCCGCGGACTCGGTTCGGTATCGCTCGGAGCGAGTGCAATCATGATCGCGCCAACCGTTCGATCGCACCGAGCATGGTCGACCACGAGGTATGGTCGGTGAATCGGCGGCGGCGGTCCGGCGGAATCGACATCAACGCGTGACGGAGTGCGTCGACGTTATCGGGTTCGACCAGATGGGCGCCTTCGTAGGTGCGTGTTGCTTCGACGAGTCCGCCAACCGCGTAGAGCACGACATGCAACCCGGAGTGCATAGCGATCTGCAGCGGACCGCTGGCCGACGCCCTTCGATAGGGAAGCACCACTACGTCTGCGTCACGGAAGAATTGGGCTGCCTCGGCGTCGCTGACGTAGCGATTGACGAAAGTGATGTGACGACGGTGTGGACTGGCGGTTATCAGTGCAGCCGGGATCTGCCAGTTCTCCCAGGTTTCACCGACGATCGTGAGGTGAAACTGTGCTGCCTGCTCCGGAGTGAATTGGTTGAAGGCAACCAGGAGATCGTCGAGCCCCTTGTACGGCCTGATGAGTCCGAAGAACAGCAGTCGGGTTGGCCCACTCCGGGAATCGTGAGATGTCGCGGGATCGACGCGACCGTCGGCGAGGTGTGTGTACGGTCCGTGGGGTGCTGTTTCGATCTCGAGTCTGTCGAACGTGCCCGAGCCGAACGTTGCTTTCAGCAACTGCAAATCGTGGTTGTTGTGGACGACCGCACCGTGAGCGAGCGAGAGTAGAAGGGGCACACCGCGTCGGCAGTACATGTCGGCGCCGAAGACCGATGCCTCACTGCTGTCCTGGGTCTCGTGAAACTCGACGGCAACACGAATGCCGAGTGCCCGTGCAGCCAGCGCCAGGGCGATGTAGGTGTGCAGTGTTGCTACAGTCCACCATTGCAGAACAAGAAGATCCGGCTTTGTCGACCGTAGTCGTGCCAGGGTCCCCAGCAAGCCGGGGATCCAATACCAGTCGAGTTCGCCGATACGAGTGACGTTGTTGCCGTATCGAAGTGCTGTTCCGGCACTCGGTGAGCGGCGAGTAGTCGGATACAACCGCCGCGGGATGACCCGCCGCAGCAGGAGCACCGCCACATCGTGTTTTCGGCTCAGTTCGTTGGCGAGTGTGCAGGTGTAGGCAGACAAACCGCTGAGGAAGTAAAAGCTCGGTCCCACGACCACTACTTTGATTCTGCTTTCGGCAGTCATACGGCTCACCCCACAGCCTTCGGCAGATGTAGAACCCTGCGCGGCGGATCACCTTGTGCTGCTCCGACTACCGCGATTCGGCCTACAACCGGTGCGATCTCCGGTCGGTGCTGCACCCGAACGCGGGCCATGACGGCAAGGCAGGCAACACCATCGCGCCAGGTGATTTTCTTTCCTTCCGACACAGATCGTCCGTGATAGGACACCGGCACTTCGAGAGGCCGGATGCCGCACCGCAATAATCGTGCTGTCATTTCCGTGTCGAGGCCGAAGCCTCCTTCGGTCAATGTCAGGGAGCGAAGTTGTTCGGTCGGAATGAGTTTGAGGCAGGTGTGCATGTCCGTCAGGCAGGCGTCGTACAACACGTTGGCGAAAAAGGTGGTTGCGCGTCCGCCGATGGCAAACCGAAATGACGGAAAGCAGGCGTTGACTCCGCGGACCCTCGCGCCGAACACGTGATCGGAGTACCCGGCCAGCACCGGTGCGATCAGCGACGGAATGTCGCTCGGCAGATACTCGAGATCCGCATCGAGTATGACGAGATGACTTCCCGCGGCGTAGTCCAATCCGGTTCGAATAGCCGCTCCCTTGCCGCGGTTGGACGGATGAGTGACTACAACAATGTCTTTCGCTGTTCGCGTATCTGATCGCTGAGCGTCGAGAATTTCAGCGGTGCGATCGGTGCTGCCGTCGTCGACGACGATCAGTTCCATTCTGCACGGGTAGTGAACGGCGAATACGCGGTCTATCGCAGACTTCAGTGTGCGTTCCTCGTTGAAGACCGGCATCAGTATCGAGAGGCTGACCCCGCTGCGGGTTGCTGATCCGATCTGTGCCCGGTTGTGCGGAAACGAAGGCTGATTCATCGCGGGTGCCACCTGACTCGTCCGTACGGGGATGGACGAGCTACCGGGAATCAGGGGCAGCTCCGAATATCGGTGCGGAAGTACCAGGGAACAAGGGCATGCCGACTAATCTGAACTTACTCCTCGACGACTCTCGCCGCTACGGCCCGCTCCAGTACACGTCGGTACACATCAGCCGTTGCGGCTGCAACGCTGGTCCAGTCCGGCAAGAACACTTCGTCAGCGAGTCCGGCACTCAACTGTCGCGCGATCGCGCGGGCTATGGATGTGGCACCGGCAGTCGGTGGGATCAGAATTGCCTCGGCGCCGAGGAATCGACGGACGATCTCACGATGAGCAGGTATGTCGCTGAGGATGATTCGTGACCCCGCTGCGGCGGATTCGAGGGGGGCGATGCCAAATGCTTCATGCTCGGACAACGAGATGGACACGTCTGCCGTCCTGAGCCAGCGATGCACACCGGAAGTGTCCAGCCGCCCCGGAAACTGCACCCGATTGCCGAGTCCGAGGCGGGCGGAACTGGCAGCCAGTGCATTTCGAGCTGAACCTTCGCCGACGACAACAAGTTGGATGGTGTCGGGTAGTTCGACCATGGCCTCGATGATGCGGTCTACGCGCTTGTAGGGTTCCAAGCGGCCGTGAAACACCAGCGTGGCACTCTCGTCGGGGTACGGCACGGCGGCGCGCACGGTGGTGGCGTCGACGCCGTTGGGAATGACCGTCATATCCGTGTCGAGGCCTGGGAAGTATGTGTGCACCAACTCGAGTTCCGCGTCTGACACACAGATCACGGCCGAACTCGATGCGAAGAGCGATCGGGAGAATTTCCGGTAGAGCGTATGCAGCATGCGGGTGGATCGAGTGTGCCCGCTGCCGTGAAAATGTGGAGTGAAGACCACCGGCCGACGTAACCCCGTCAGTGCGGTCACAGCGGAGGACGCGTGATAGCTGTGTACATGGACGATGTCAAACGTCTTGTCGAGGTGCATGGTTCGGATCAAGAGCCGGGGTGAGACGGACACGGCGGTGGTTCTCCAGGCGCGGTAGCGATGGACGATCGGATCGGGTGTGTACGGAGTCTGCGGTGCTTCCGATCGACGGCTGCCGCTGAAAACTTCGACGTCGATCCCGGTGGCGATCAGATGTGTGGCCAACTGAGAGACGTGGTCTTCGACTCCGCCGATGGACGGGGGGAATGCCGGTGTCACCAATGCAACGCGCATCGATCACACCTTCAATCCGAGTTCGACAATCGCCCGCGCGACGGACAGTACCGTCGCGTTGTGGCTTCGTGCGCGCCGGCGGATGAGTTGGTAAGCAGAGTCGATGGTGGTGTTGTGGTCCTTGGAGATGATGCCCTTGGCCTGTTCGACAACTATCCGGGTTTCGAGTGCGTGTTGCAGTTGCAGGGATACTCGTTCGCGCTCTTGCAATTCGAGCGACATGAGTATGAATCCCATTGCAACGTTGGTCAGTGCCCGGGCCGCAGTCGCATCGTCGTCGTCCCAGACGATCATCTCGTGTGAGAACACGGTAAGGGTTCCGATACCTTTCTGCGTGGGGGATGCCGACCCGCCCACGTTTCTCGTTTCACGGTAAAGCGGAAGTGTCGCCACGGCTTTGACACCCAGATGGCTCGCTTGTGCCGCAAAGGCCGGCCAGGCGTGTGCCGCTCCTGGAACATCGGTGATCTGCAGGCTGTGGAGTGGGGGTAACCTGCCCGGACCTGTTCGAAACTCCTGTTCGCACCGGTCGAATTCGGTGTCGCTGACCGATGTGATGTCCGGTTGATCGGGAAGGGTCACGGTGATGCTTGCCGCTGCGGTACCGAATATGTCGGCGATGTAGCACGCCAGTTCATGAAGTGTGTGCGTTGCCGATGTGCATTCGAGCGGCGGCGACGCGAAATGGGTCAGGGCACAGAGGTATAGAGCGTCATCATGCATGGTTATCCCGCCCTTGTTCGTCATCGGTGCCGTGGAGTGTCCGGCGCAGAACCGGCAACAGCGCTGGCTTGCTCGGTGGTCCGTATCTTGTTCCAGCACTCAAGGTTCGGATCTGTGTGGCCTGAGGTCTGTGTCCGTCGTTCGCGAGGCTGTGCGTGAATTTTCGGAAACAAACTGAAACCCCGATATCGTCCAAGCTTACATACCGGGGGAATGGATGTGAACCCACAAGGCGTTCGGTTGGCGACGAATATCCTTGTGGCTCTTGCGGTGCGCATTTTCATACCTTGCGTTCGGTTCCCTTGCGACGATGGTGAGGCGGGAGGCTAAGGTCGGGAATACAGGATGTCCGACTACGTTCCCGACGAGGAGTTGCTGTGCGCGCGATGGTTGTTACCGAGTTGTCCGGCCCGCAAGGACTCGACCTCGAGGAGATCCCCGAACCCGATGCGTCTGGCAAGGTTCTCATCGACGTCAAGGCAAGTGGGGTCTGCTTTCCGGACTTGTTGATCACCTACGGCAAGTATCAGATTCGTCCGGAGCCCCCGTTTGTTCCGGGTGCAGAAATCTCGGGCGTCGTGATCTCGGCTCCGGAGGAGTCGGGATTCGCTCCGGGCGATCGGGTACTCGCGGCGACGTATCTCGGGGGATATGCGGAACGGATAGCAGTCGACCCGTCGCAGGTATTGCGAATTCCGGACTCGTTGGATTTCGACGAAGCCGCGTCGTTGATCATCAATTACCAGACGATGGAGTTCGCGCTGGCTCGTCGCGCCAAGATCGTGGCCGGCGAAACCGTGGTTGTGCTCGGCGCGGCGGGCGGGGTGGGCACCGCGACCATCCAGTTGGCCAAGGCGCATGGCGCGCGGGTGATTGCTGTGGTTCGGCGCCCCGGTGTAGAGGAGTTCCTCCGCGAGTTGGGGGCCGACGAGGTAGTGGCACTGGCGCCGGGTTGGGGAGAGCGGGTTCGTGAGTTGACCGGTGGCAAGGGGGCGCAGATAGTGGTTGATCCTGTCGGCGGTGACGCTTTCGACGAGGCGGTCCGTGTCTTGGCGCCTGAAGGCCGGCTTGTCGTGATCGGGTTCGCCGGCGGCGGGATTCCCGAAGTGAAGGTGAATCGGGTGCTGTTCCGCAACATCAGCATCGTCGGAGCGGCATGGGGTGAGTTCACACGTACTGATCGCGAGGCAGTTGCTCAGGTGCATGCGTCGTTGGTTCGCCATGTCGAAAATGGGTTGCGACCCCTCGTCAAAGCTCGATACCTTCTGGAGGATGCGGCCTTGGCGCTCACTGATCTGGAAACGGGCAAAGTTCTCGGAAAGGCGATTTTGGTGCAGGAATGAGTCATCGAGGGTGATGTTGCTCACCGAAAATCGGGTTGCGGGTTAGTTACGGTTGGGCAATAGTTGCATCCGCACTACTATTCGCCAGGTGATCGCCTCGGATTCTGATGACCTGTTCGGAGCACTCGACGAGTTGTTCACTCGCCTGATGAGCGCCGGTGATTCGGAGTCGATCGATGCGTTGATCGAGTTGGATCTCTCGTTCAGTCAGGTGCGTGTGCTGTTTGCGCTCGGGCAGTGTGCTGCACCTGTTCCGATCCACGAGGTCGCCGACGAGCTTCGGCTGTCGGTGGCGGCGACGGGACGCAATATCGACCAACTCGTGCACATGGGATTGGTCGTGCGGCGTGAGGACGAACGTGACCGACGCGTCAAACGGGTTTCCCTGTCGGAGGCCGGCGTTAAGGTCACGTCCACTCACATCGAATGCAAGCGTGGACAGCTTCGTGATTTTGCGTCGCGCGTGCCCGCGCCGGAACGGCTTCGACTTGTCGAGGCGCTCGAGCCCATTCTCGCGGGTGACTATCTGCGAGCATCTACCCAGGAGACTTCGCGATGACATCGCCGAACGCGCCGGCACCGGCGTCCGACAAATTAGACGGTGCGGTACTCAAAATCGCATCCGTGGTGGTGCTCGGTGCCATCATGTCGATTCTCGACGTGACCGTGGTGAGCGTTGCGCTCACCACTTTTGCCGAGGACTTCCAGACGTCGTACGCGACTGTTGCGTGGACGATGACTGCGTACACACTCGCTCTGGCGACCGTCATTCCGGTAACGGGATGGGCCGCTGATCGATTTGGCACCAAGCGCCTGTATATGACAGCCCTTGTACTGTTCGTGCTGGGTTCGGTTGCCTGCGCGATGGCGTGGGACATCACGTCGTTGATCGGTTTCCGAGTTCTGCAGGGCCTGGGCGGCGGCATGTTGATGCCGCTCGGTATGACGATCATGACCAAGGCTGCCGGTCCGGAGCGAGTCGGTCGCGTCATGGCTGTGCTCGGTATTCCGATGCTGCTCGGCCCCATTGGTGGACCGATTCTCGGTGGTTGGCTGATCGAGGTCGCAAGCTGGCACTGGATCTTCCTGATCAACCTGCCGATCGGTGCCATTGCCTTGGTTGCGGCATTCAAGATTCTCCCGTCGGACAAGCCCCAACCCTCGGAGTCGTTCGACTTCCTCGGAATGGTGCTGCTGTCACCGGGTCTGGCGCTGTTCCTCTTCGGCGTGTCCTCGATCCCCGAGGTCGGGACCGTCGCGTCGGCCAGGGTTTTGGTCTCCGCCGGTATCGGTTTGGTTCTGATCATCGCGTTTGTGTTCCACGCGCTGCGTAAGGATCATCCGCTGATCGACCTGCGGTTGTTCAGGAACCGGCAGCTGTCCGTCGCTGTCATCACGACGTCCCTGTTCATCGTCGCGTTCATGGGAGCTGGTCTGTTGTTCCCGAGCTTCTTCATCCAGGTGGGCGGCCACACGACTCTCGAGGCCGGACTGCTCATGGCTCCGCAGGGTCTCGGCGCAATGCTGACAATGCCGATCGCCGGCCGCCTCGTCGACAAGATGGGCGCAGGCAAGATCGTGTTGACGGGTCTGCCGTTGATCTTGATCGGCATGGGTGTCTTCACTCAGGTCGCATCGGATTCGCCGACCTGGATGCTGATGGCCGCCCTGTTCGTGATGGGCATGGGCATGGGCTGCACGATGATGCCGCTGATGACGGCCGCGATCGTGACGCTGTCCAACGAGCAGATCGCTCGCGGTTCGACACTCATGAATATCGTTCAGCAGACCGCTGGTTCCATCGGAACCGCTGTGATGTCCGTGGTGCTGACGAACCAGTTGCTCAATCGCGATCTGACAAGTGTCGAGGTCGGTATGGCGCACCTTCCGCCTCCGGTGGGACCGGATCCGTCGATGGTCGATTCGATTCTGAGTTCTGCCGCCGACGCATTCGGCAATACGTTCCTCGTGGCGACCGTACTGATCGTCCTGACGTTCATCCCAGCATTCTTCCTGCCGCGTAGCAAGACGACGAGGGTCGTGGCCGAGGGTGATTCGTCCGCGCCGATCATGATGCACTGATCTGATTTTCCAGAACGTTTGAGGGCGGTAAGCACGCATTGTGCTTACCGTCCTCGGCGTTGTGAAGGGTGGGAATATCACTAGATGGTTGAATGTTAAATTACCTATATGAAGTCGTAGGGATCAACGCCCCTTGAATAGGAGTAACCATGCAGTTCGGAATCTTCACGGTCGGTGACGTCACTACTGACCCCACGACAGGGGTCACGCCCACTGAGCACGAGCGCATCAAGGCGATGACCACCATTGCCAAGCATGCCGAAGAAGTAGGCCTCGACGTCTTCGCGACCGGCGAGCATCACAACAAGCCATTTGTGCCGTCGTCACCCACCACTATGCTCGGCTACATTGCCGCCCAGACCGAGAAGATCACGCTGTCCACGTCCACGACGCTGATCACCACGAATGATCCGGTGAAGATCGCCGAGGACTACGCGATGCTCCAGCATCTCGCGGAGGGACGCGTCGACCTCATGATGGGTCGTGGCAACACCGCGCCCGTGTACCCGTGGTTCGGCAAGGACATTCGCGCGGGGATTCCGTTGGCCCTCGAGAACTACCAACTCCTGCGCCGACTCTGGGACGAGGAAGTGGTGAACTGGCAAGGGGAGTACCGCACTCCGTTGCAAGGTTTCACATCCACACCGCGCCCCCTCGACGGCATTGCGCCCTTCGTGTGGCACGGCTCGATTCGCAGTCCCGAGATCGCGGAAATTGCTGCTTATCACGGTGACGGGTTCTTCGCGAACAACATCTTCTGGCCCAAGGAGCACTACGTCGAGCTCATCAACCTTTACCGTCAGCGCTACGAGCACTACGGACACGGCACCGCCGATCAGGCGATTGTCGGGCTGGGCGGTCAGGTCTTCATGCGAAAGAACAGTCAGGACGCCGTCAAGGAATTCCGCCCGTATTTCAACAATGCGCCGGTATACGGCCACGGACCGTCGCTCGAGGAGTTCACCGAGCAGACTCCGCTGACAGTCGGTTCGCCGGAGCAGGTCATCGAGAAGACCCTGGCGTTCGCGGACTTCTTCGGCGACTACCAGCGTCAGCTGTTCCTCATGGACCACGCGGGCCTTCCGCTCAAGACGGTGCTCGAGCAACTCGACCTTCTCGGCGAGGAAGTTGTGCCGGCTCTGCGTCGTGAGTTCGCGGCCCGTCGTCCGGCGCATGTCCCGGACAACCCGCCCACCCACGCGTCGATGAAGGCCGCCCGTGACAACAGCGCGGTCTCGGCGTAGTTCGCAGGCACCTCGGCGCAACCCGAGGCAGGATAAAGAGATGAGCAACCTCGACGTGCACCCCGTAGAGCAAGAGTGTGAAGGCAAACCCGACAACACCGAGATCCAGATCCTCACGCCGCGGGATGTTCCGCTCGGCGGCCCACGGGCAATGCGGGTACGACGCACTCTGCCGCAGCGTGATCGTTCGTTGATCGGTGCGTGGTGTTTTGCCGATCACTACGGACCTGACGATGTCGGCAGTGGACCCGGCATGCATGTGCCGCCGCATCCGCATACCGGTTTGCAGACGGTCAGTTGGCTGTTCACCGGGGAGATTGAGCACCGCGACAGCATCGGCTCACACGCCATGGTGCGGCCGGGCGAACTGAACTTGATGACGGCCGGGCGCGGTATCGCGCACTCGGAGGTCTCGACGCCGGACACCAAGGTTCTGCACGGCATGCAGTTGTGGGTGGCGCTTCCGGATGTGGCGCGCGATACCGCGCCCGCGTTTGTTCACTATCGACCGGAGTCGGTGACGATTGGGGGCGCCAGGCTCAGCGTGTTCCTCGGCTCGCTTGCCGGCGAGACGTCGCCGGTATCTACCTTCACTGAATTGCTCGGTGCCGAGGTGATTCTCGATCCGGGCGCTGAAATCGCCCTCGATGTCGATCGTTCCCACGAACACGGCGTGATCGTCGATCAAGGATCGGTTGTGCTGCGAGGCACCACTGTCGGCTGGGCCGAGTTGGGTTATCAAGCACCGGGTTTCGGGAAGCTGACGTTGCGCAATCCGGGTTCCGAACCGGCTCGGGTTCTGCTGCTCGGGGGTAAGCCCTTGGGAGAGCAGGTCATCATGTGGTGGAACTTCATGGGCCGCACCCATGAAGAGATCGTCGAGTATCGACGCAAGTGGCAAGCTGAACTGGCCTCCGGATTCGACGGTAGCGTCCCGGATCAGCGTTTTGGTGTCGTGCCGGGATACGACGGTCCCGCGCTGCCCGCGCCCGAGTTGCCGAACAGTACGTTGAAGCCGCGGGGCTAGCTCCGATCGTGAAGGATTTCACTCGCTGAGCGAGTGAAATCCTTCACGATCAGATGTCCCGGTGAGCTTTCGCCAGGAGCAGGTATCCGGCGCCGTTGGCGCTGATACCTGCCTTTTCGCCTTCGGAGAGTTCACGTTTGACCTTGGCGGGCACACCGGCGACCAACGATCCGGGCGGGATCTGCATCCCCTGCGACACGACGGCGCCGGCAGCGATCAGTGAACCGGATCCGATGTGGGCGCCGTTGAGCACCACAGCGCCCATGCCGACAAGCACGTCGTCCTCGACGGTGCACCCGTGCAGCACCGCGTTGTGGCCGACCGAGATTCGCTCGCCCAGTACCGCGGGGAATGTCGGGTCTGCGTGGACCGTGCAATTGTCCTGGATATTGGTGTCCGCGCCGATGGAGATCGATTCGGCGTCGCCGCGGAGAACCGCGCCGTACCAGATGCTGGCGCCCGCGGCGATGGTTACGTCACCGACCACTGTGGCGTTGGGTGCGATGAAAGCGCTGTCGTCGATTGCCGGAGTGCGTCCGTTGACGGTGGCGATGATCGGGTTGGTCATGGTTCTCCTGAGCGTGGGATGAAAGTGCTTCGACCGTACCTGGACTATTTCGAAGTGGGCTTTCGATTCATGACAACGGTGCCGATGCCCGCCACGACAACGAGCCCGATGGCAACGAGGGTCATGGAATCGAGGGCCTGACCGATAACGACCACGCCGGCCAATGCCGCCGCTGCCGGTTCGAGGGCGATGAGGACCGCAAAGACCTTCTTGGCCAAGGATCGCAGCGCCCACATCTCCAGGCTGTATGGGATGACGGACGAGAGGATGGCGACGGCCGCACCTGCCGCCAGCATCTTCGGATCCAGCAACTCGCTGCCGCCGGAGACGACGCCGAAGGGCAGCGTCAATACCGCCGCAACGATGCTTGCGCCGGCCAATCCGTCGGCGCTCGGGAGGGTCGCAGCGAGGTGGGAACCGGCCACGATGTAGCCGGCCCACGCAGCAGCGGCGATCAACGCGAACATCACCCCGACCGGGTCCAATCCGGATTCGCCGTGATCTCCCAACCCGAGCAGCAACACTCCGCCGAAGGCGAGAAGCACCCACGCTCCGTCGGCCCATCGACGAGACAGCACTGCGGCCAGCGTCAACGGTCCGAGAAACTCGATGGTGACAGCGGTGCCGATGGGCACCGTGTCGAGGGCGAGGTAAAAGGCACCGTTCATGACGGCCAGCGCGATACCCAACGCGAAGATGCCTTTGCGCTGCCGGTTCGACCACCTGCTCCATCTCGGACGGACGATGACGCCGAGGATGATCGCGGCGATCGTCAGTCGCAGCGTCGTCGCTCCGGCCGGCCCGATCTGTGAGAACAGCGTCGTCGCGAATGCCGCTCCGAACTGGAGCGAAAGTATCGAGGTGAGGACTGCACCGACCGGCAGTAGCTGACTGCCGGCCTTCATTCTCCGGTGAACTCAGGACTACGACGTTCGAGCATCGCGGCGACGGCTTCGTGGTGATCGCGAGTGTGATGCGCGATCGACTGCATGGCGGCGGAGAGTTCGAGCAGGCTCTCGAGGCTTTGGTGCTGGCCCTCACGGAGCAGTTTCTTGGTCATGCGGAGCACCTGCGGGGGATTGGCTGCTACTCGCGCTGCCAAGGCGTGCGCGGCGGAGAGCAATTCTTCGGGCGCGGTGACCTGCGAGATCAGCCCCCAGTCGAGTGCCTTGGCGGCGTCGATCGGTTCGCCGGTGAACGCCATCTCGGCGGCGCGGGCGTTGCCGATCGCGCGGGGGAGCAGCCACGCTCCGCCGTCGCCGGGGATGAGTCCTACTTTGACGAAGCTCTCGGCGAAGACTGCGGCTGTGGACCCGATGCGAAGGTCGCACATGAGGGAGAGATCGCAGCCCGCTCCGATGGCTGGGCCGTTGACGGCGGCGATGGTCGGTACCTCACACGTGTACAGGGCGAGTGGGATGCGCTGGATCCCGTGCCGGTAGCCCTGGCGGATCTCGCCGGGTGCGCCGCCGAACATGCCTTCCTTGTCCCGCATGTGTTTGACGTTCCCGCCGGAGGAGAAGGCCGATCCGGCTCCGGTGAGGATGACCGCGCGCACGCTCTGATCACGGTTAACCGCAGTGACCGCGTCTTCGAGAGCTTCGATCATGTCGATCTCGGAGATGGCATTGCGGGTGTCCGGGCGATTGAGGGTCCACGTGACCACGTCGCCGGTTCGGGAGATGAGTACGGCGTCGCTCATGGGTGCTCCTGGTAGTCGATGGCAGTTGGGCTCAGTCTCTCACCACAAGATTTCGCAATAACAATCATTCATGCTTGATTTTTATGGACGCCGGTGTGATGCTGGTCGCATGGCCGAACTTCAGACGTTCATCGATGACTTGCGGGCCGAAGGCGACAGCCTCGATGCCCTGGTTGCGGATCTGCCCGAGGAGAAATGGGCGACACCGACGCCCGCGGAGGGGTGGACCATCGCGCATCAGATCGGGCACCTGCACTGGACGGACAGTGCAGCGATCCTGGCGATCACCGACCCGGACGGGTTCGCGGAGCAGTTGAAGGCGGCGTTCGTGAATCCGGCGGGGTTTGTCGACGACGGTGCTGCCGAGCAGGCGGCCCGACCACCCGCGGAGTTGCTCGCCGATTGGCGAGCGGGACGCATCGCTCTCGTCGAGGCGCTCACCGCGGCCCCGGCCGGCACCAAGTTCTCCTGGTACGGCCCGCCCATGGGCGGCGTCTCCATGGCAACTGCCCGGTTGATGGAGACGTGGGCCCACGGGCAGGACGTCGCCGACGCACTCCGCGTCGAACGAGTTCCGACGGCGCGCATCAAGAACATCGCTCACCTGGGTGTCCGCACGCGAAACTTTGCCTACTCGGTCAACGAGAAGGCGCCGCCTGCCGAGGACTTCCGGGTGGAGTTGACGGCGCCCGACGGTTCGCTCTGGACCTGGGGGCCGGAAGATGCGGCGCAGAAGGTGACGGGGCCGGCGTTGGACTTCTGCTTGCTGGTCACTCAGCGCGCCAATCGTGCCGATCTCGATCTGGTCGCCGACGGCGGCGACGCGGACGAGTGGCTCGGGTTCGCGCAGGCATTTGCCGGTCCCAGCGGCGAGGGGCGATCGGCACGAGAAGCGAAGGTGGGCAAATGAGTTCGGTACGGATCGGTAACTGCTCCGGCTTCTACGGCGACCGCGTCTCGGCGATGCGCGAGATGCTCGAGGGCGGCGAACTCGACTACCTGACCGGCGACTACCTTGCCGAACTGACGATGTTGATCCTCGGCCGGGATCGGATGAAGGACCCGTCGCTCGGCTATGCGAAGACGTTCCTGCGGCAGGTGGAGGACACCCTCGGCCTTGCGCTCGAGAAGGGCGTGAAGATCGTTGCGAACGCCGGCGGCCTCAACCCGGCCGGACTGGCCGACGCGCTGCGCGAGGTCAACACCAAGCTGGGGTTGAACGCAAAGATCGCCCACGTCGAGGGCGACGATTTGATCTCTCGAGCAGACGAACTCGGACTCGGCTCCCCGCTGACGGCCAATGCGTACCTCGGCGCCTGGGGCATAGTCGCAGCATTGTCGGCCGACGCCGATGTCGTGGTCACCGGACGTGTCACCGATGCGTCGGTGATCGTCGGTCCGGCCGCCCATCACTTCGGTTGGAAGCGAGATGATTTCGATCGGTTGGCCGGTGCCGTCGCGGCGGGTCACGTCATCGAGTGCGGCACCCAGGCGACTGGCGGCAACTACGCGTTCTTCACCGAGATTCCCAATCTGGGCCGCCCTGGCTTCCCGATCGCCGAGATCAACGCGGACGGCTCGTCCGTCATCACCAAGCATGTCGGAACGGATGGCGAGGTGAGCGTCGGCACCGTGACGGCGCAGCTGTTGTACGAGATCACGGGCGGACGCTACGCGGGCCCGGACGTGACCACCCGCATCGACAACGCAGTGCTCACCCAGGAAGGTCCGGATCGGGTGCTGATCAGCGGCGTCACAGGCGAGGCTCCGCCGCCGCAGTACAAGGTCTCGCTGAACACACTGGCCGGGTTCCGCAACGAGGCCACGTTCATCCTCACCGGTCTCGACATCGAGGCCAAAGCGGATCTGGCAAAGGGGCAACTCGAATCCTGGCTGACGAAGAAGCCGGCCGAATTGGTCTGGACCCTCGCTCGCACGGATCATCCGGATTCCGATACCGAAGAAACCGCAAGTGCGTTGCTGCGCTGCGTGGTTCGCGATTCCGATCCCACGGTGATCGGGAGGCCCTTCTCCGCGGTTGCGGTGGAAATGGCACTTGCCAGCTACCCAGGCTTCTCGCTTACCGCACCCCCGAGCAACGGCCAACCGTACGGAGTGTTCACCCCCGGCTACGTCGACGCGGGATCGGTGCCTCACATCGCCGTGCTTCCTGACGGCACTCGGGTGGACATCGCTCCGTCGACGCTGACGCAGGACCTCGAACCTGTCGATGAACCTGAGCGTCCGGAGCCCTTGCCGCCACAGTCGTCGCTCTCGGTGCCGCTCGGCACGATCGCCGGTGCACGCAGCGGCGACAAGGGTGGAAACGCCAACGTAGGCGTCTGGGTTCGCACGGACGATCAGTGGAAGTGGTTGGCGCACACTCTCACCGTCGACAAGCTCAAGGAACTACTGCCGGAAGCGGCAGAGTTGACCGTCACTCGATACCAGCTTCCGCACCTTCGTGCCGTCAACTTCGTGATCGAGGGAATCCTCGGGCAGGGTGTGGCCTCGCAGGCGCGGTTCGATCCGCAAGCCAAGGGAATTGGCGAATGGTTGCGCTCGCGCCACATCGACATCCCGATTTCGCTACTTCCCGCAACTGACGAGAAAGAGGATTCACGGTGACCGTGTGGACCACACCGGAAAGGCTTGCGCTTCGTGAGACCGTACGCGGATTCGTGAACCAGGAGATTCTGCCGCACCTGACGCAGTGGGAGCGTGACGGTGAGATCCCGCGCGAATTGCACCGAAAGGCAGGCGCTCTGGGTCTCCTCGGGGCCAGTGCTCCCGAATCGGCGGGCGGTGAGGGCGGTGACGCCGTCGACTCCATCGTGATCTGTGAGGAGATGCATCAGGCTGGTGCGTCTGGCGGATTGTTTGCCTCACTGTTCACCTGCGGTATCGCTGTGCCGCACCTGATTGCCGCCGGCGACGAGGCGCAGATCGAGAAGTGGGTCAAGTCAACCCTGCGCGGGGAGAAGATCGGCTCGCTTGCCATCACCGAACCGGGCGGTGGCAGCGACGTCGGACACCTGACAACCACAGCCAAGCGCGACGGCGACCATTACGTCGTCAACGGCGCCAAGACGTTCATCACCTCCGGGGTCCGCGCAGACTTCGTCGTCACCGCAGTGCGCACTGGTGGCTCCGGTGCTGGTGGTGTCTCGCTGCTCGTGATCGAGAAGGGCACACCGGGATTCACGGTGTCACGCAAGCTCGAAAAGATGGGGTGGCGCGCGTCCGATACCGCGGAGCTGTCCTTTGTCGACGCCAGGGTTCCGGTGGAGAATCTGGTCGGCGCAGAGAACAGCGGCTTCGCGCAGATCGCGCAGGCATTCGTCTCCGAGCGTGTCGCCCTCGCTGCGCAGGCGTATGCCAGCGCGGAGCGATGCCTCGAGTTGACCCTCGAATGGTGCCGCGCTCGTGAGACTTTCGGACGCCCCCTCATTAGCCGTCAGGCAGTGCAGAACACCGTCACCGAGATGGCCCGCAAGATCGATGTGGCCAAGGTGTACACGCACTCGGTGATCGAGCGGCACATGGCCGGTGACGGAGATCTGATCGCCGAGGTGTGCTTCGCTAAAAACACGGCCGTCGAAACCGGTGAATGGGTTGCCAACCAAGCCGTTCAGCTGTTCGGCGGCCTCGGATACATGCAGGAAAGCGAAGTGGAGAGGCAGTACCGGGACATGCGAATTCTGGGAATCGGTGGCGGTACCACCGAAATCCTCACCGGCCTCGCGGCCAAGCGATTGGGGTATCAGTCATGAGTGTCATCCGGTCCACACTGGACACCAATTCCGAGGTGTACCAGACCGCAACATCGACCATGAACACCAAGCTCGCCGAGATCGAGGTCGAGCATGCCAAGGCCCTGGCGGGTGGCGGCGAGAAGTACACCGAGCGGCACCACAAGCGAGGAAAACTCCTGGCGCGTGAGCGGATCGAGCTTCTCCTCGATCAGGATTCACCGTTCCTCGAGCTGTGCCCGCTCGCCGCGTGGGGAAGCGATTTCCCGGTCGGCGCCAGCACCGTGGTCGGTATCGGCGTCGTCGAAGGCGTCGAATGCCTGATCGTTGCCAACGATCCCACCGTGCGCGGCGGCACCAGCAACCCGTGGACCCTGCGTAAGGGTTTCCGCGCCAACGACATCGCCATGCAGAACCGCCTCCCGGTGATCTCCCTGGTCGAGTCCGGTGGCGCAGACTTGCCGACGCAGAAAGAGGTGTTCATCCCGGGTGGGCGTATGTTCCGTGACCTTACGCAGCTCTCCGCAGCCGGAATCCCCACCATCGCACTGGTCTTCGGCAACTCGACGGCCGGCGGCGCGTACATCCCCGGCATGTCCGACCACGTCGTGATGATCAAGGAACGCTCCAAGGTGTTTCTCGCAGGCCCGCCGCTGGTCAAGATGGCCACCGGTGAGGAATCCGACGACGAGGCACTCGGCGGCGCCGAAATGCACGCCCGCAAATCCGGACTGGCCGACTACTTCGCCGCCGACGAGCAGGACGCGATCCGCATCGGGCGCTCGATCGTCAAGCGACTCAACTGGACCAAGAAGGGGCCGGCGCCCCGTGCCGAAATCATCGAACCGCTCGAGGATCCGGAAGAGTTGCTCGGCATCGTTCCCGCCGACCTGAAGATCCCGTTCGATCCGCGTGAGGTTATCGCCCGCATCGTCGACGGTTCCGACTTCGACGAGTTCAAGCCCCTCTACGGGTCGTCTCTCGTGACCGGCTGGGCGGAGCTGAACGGCTACCCGATCGGCATCCTGGCGAACGCCCGTGGAGTTCTCTTCAGCGAGGAATCGCAGAAGGCCACACAGTTCATCCAGCTCGCCAACCGCTCCAACACGCCGTTGCTGTTCCTGCACAACACCACCGGCTACATGGTGGGCAAGGAATACGAGGAGGGCGGCATGATCAAGCACGGATCGATGATGATCAATGCGGTTGCCAACTCCAAGGTTCCGCACATCTCCATCCTGCTCGGAGCGTCGTACGGCGCCGGTCACTACGGCATGTGCGGGCGGGCGTTCGATCCGCGATTCCTCTTCGCCTGGCCCAGTTCCAAGTCCGCCGTCATGGGCGGTGCGCAGCTCGCAGGCGTCATCTCCATCGTGGGACGCGCTGCCGCCGAGGCGCGCGGCCAGGTCTTCGACGAGCAGGCCGATGCCGGCATGCGCGCGATGATCGAGAACCAGATCGAGGCCGAGTCACTTCCGATGTTCTTGTCCGGGCGTCTTTACGACGACGGCGTCATCGACCCCCGAGATACCCGCACCGTGGTGGGAATGTGCCTGTCGGCCATTGCCACCGCCCCGATCGAAGGCACCGAGAACTTCGGCGTCTTCCGTATGTGAGGCACGCCGTGACAATCACTTCAGTACTGGTCGCCAATCGTGGCGAAATCGCCCGCCGTGTCTTTGCAACGTGTCGCAAGAACGGAATCGGCACCGTCGCGGTATTTTCCGACGCAGATGCCGACAGCCCGCACGTCGCCGAAGCCGACGCCTCGGTTCGGCTGCCGGGTAACACACCTGCCGAGACGTACCTGCGGGGTGAGCTCATCATCGCCGCCGCCAAGGCTTCGGGCGCTGACGCGATTCATCCCGGCTATGGATTCCTCTCCGAGAACGCGGAGTTCGCGCGCAGCGTCATCGACGCAGGGCTGACGTGGATCGGCCCGCCCGTCGAATCTATCGAGCTCATGGGATCGAAGGTCGAGTCCAAGAAGATCATGGACGCCGCCGGAGTTCCGGTACTTTCCGAACTCGATCCCGCCGCGGTGACCGAAGCTCATCTGCCGGTGCTCATCAAGGCGTCGGCCGGTGGCGGCGGACGCGGAATGCGTGTCGTTCGTGAATTGTCCGCGCTGGACGGCGAACTGGAAGCGGCTCGGCGTGAGGCGCAGTCCGCATTCGGCGACCCCACGGTCTTCTGTGAGCGCTACCTCGAGACCGGTCGGCACATCGAGGTCCAGGTCATGGCCGACCGCCACGGTGGGGTGTGGGCGGTGGGGGAGCGCGAGTGCTCGATCCAGCGTCGGCACCAGAAGGTCGTCGAAGAAGCACCGTCACCGCTCGTGCAACGCATCCCCGCCATGCGCGACAAGCTGTTCGACGCCTCGCGGCTTGCCGCCAATGCCATCGGCTACGAAGGTGCAGGAACCGTCGAGTTCCTCGCCGACGAAAAGGGCGACTTCTTCTTTCTCGAGATGAACACCCGTTTGCAGGTGGAGCACCCGGTCACCGAGTGCACCACCGGACTCGATCTGGTGGAGCTGCAATTGCAGGTCGCTTCCGGTGACGCGCTCCCAGACGAGCAGCCGCAGATCCGCGGGCATTCGATCGAGGTGCGTCTGTACGCCGAAGACCCCGCGAAGAACTGGCAGCCGCAGAGCGGTACCGTTCACCACATCGAGTTGCCCGGTGACGTGGCAGAATTCAGTGTTCTGCGTGAGCAGGGTGTTCGCCTCGACTCGGGTGTCATCGACGGCAGTGTCGTCGGCGTCCATTACGACCCGATGCTGGCCAAGGTCATCTCCTACGCGCCGACGCGAACGGCAGCTGCGCGGCTGCTCGTATCGACGCTGGCGCGCACCAGGATTCACGGCTTGCGTACCAACCGCGACCTGCTCGTCAACGTCTTGGCCCATCCGGCCTTCATTGCCGGAGATACCGACACGGCCTTCTTCGAGACTCACGACCTCGAGAAGCTGTCAAAGCCTCTGGCCGACACCGACGCCGAAAGGATCTCGGCGCTGGCGGCGGCACTTGCCGATGCCGCGCACAACCGGGCGTCGGCCCGCGTCATCGGCCGCTTGCCCAGCGGGTGGCGCAACCTCCCGTCGCAGCCGCAGAGCAAGAGTTACTCCACTGCGTCGGGCGACTACGACGTCCGGTACTCGCTGAGTCGAAGTGGTGTGCTGAGTGTAGAAGGCTTCGACGACGTGAGCCTGGTGTCGGCAACTGCGACCCGGGTAGTGCTCGAGCAGAGCGGAGTTCGGCGTTCGTTCGACGTGGCTGCATACGCGAGTGAGATTTTTGTCGACTCCTCGCTCGGACCCGTCGCCTTGACGGCAGCACCGCGCTTCGTGGATCCGTCGGCGGAAGTCGCTGCCGGTTCGTTGCTCGCTCCCATGCCGGGATCGGTTATCCGCCTCGGCGCCGCTCTCGGTGACACCGTCACTGCCGGCCAGCCGATTCTCTGGCTCGAGGCCATGAAGATGGAACATACCGTCACGGCACCGACTGCCGGTGTCCTGGTAGAACTTCCGGTCGCCGTCGGCCAGCAGGTCGAGGTCGGATCGGTACTCGCACGTGTGGAAGAACCCGCTACAGAAGAGGAAGCATGATGAGTTTCATCGAAACCGAAGAGCAGAAGGAACTGCGGGCATCCGTTTCCAAACTGGGTGAGCGCTTCAACTACGTCGACTACGTGCTGCCCAAGGCGCGCAAGGGTGAGCCGCTCACCGAATTGTGGAACGAGGCGGGCAAACTCGGATTCCTGGGCGTCAACCTGCCGGAGGAATACGGCGGCGGCGGTGCAGGCATCTACGAACTCGCGCTGGTGCAGGAGGAATTGGCGGCGCAGGGTGCCGGTCTGCTCCTCGTTGTCGTCTCGCCGGCTATCTGCGGCACCATCATCGGCAAGTACGGCACTGCGGACCAGAAGCAGCAGTGGCTACCCAGTCTCGCCGACGGCTCCAAGATCATGGCGTTCGGAATCACCGAGGCCGACGCAGGTTCCAACTCTCACCAGATCACGACGACTGCTCGTCGCGACGGCGAAGACTGGATCCTGAGCGGCAACAAGATCTACATCTCGGGCGTCGATCAAGCTGACGCGGTCCTCATCGTTGCGCGCACCGAGGACTCCAAGACCGGCAAGCTCAAGCCCGCTCTGTTCATCGTCCCCACGGATTCTCCCGGATTCGTGAAGACGCAGATGGAGATGGACATCATCGAACCGGACCACCAGTTCATCTTGTTCCTCGACGACGTGCGCCTGCCGGCCGACGCTCTGGTCGGTGAAGCTGATGCCGCCCTGATGCAGTTGTTCGCCGGCCTCAATCCGGAGCGCATTCTGGGTGCGTCGATGGCGATCGGGATGGGCCGTTACGCCCTCAACGCTGCGGTGAAGTTCGCGAACGAGCGAACGGTGTGGAAGACGCCGATCGGTGCGCACCAAGGCATTTCGCATCCGCTCGCGCAGGTGAAAATCGAACTCGAACTCGCCAAGCTGATGATGCAGAAGGCCGCGGTGCTCTACGACAGCGGTGACGATTTCGGTGCCGCCGAGGCCGCGAACATGGCAAAGTACGCCGCTGCCGAGGCCAGCATCAAGGCACTCGATCAGGCGATCCAGACGCACGGCGGTGCCGGCCTGACGAAGGAATACGGACTGGCTGCCATGCTCGGCGCGGCACGCATCGCCCGCGTCGCGCCGGTGAGCCGCGAGATGATCCTCAACTTCGTCTCGCAGCATTCCCTCGGTCTGCCGCGGTCCTACTAGGAAGAGGCGACTCATGACGGATCAGGACAAGCCATACGTACGGTACGAAGTATCGGGCGGTGCGGCCACGATCACTCTCGACTCACCCCACAACCGCAACGCGATCTCGGCGCGGTTGGTCACTGAGGTGCAGGCGGGGTTGACGTCGGCGGCCGCCGATCCAGCGGTTCGAGCGGTGGTGCTCACCCACGCCGGTGGAACATTCTGTGCGGGAGCCGATCTCAGTGAGGCATCCGGGTCGTCCGCATCTCCGGAGGAGGCCGTCAAGGAGCGAGGGCGGGGGATGCTGACGCTCTTGCGCAGCATTCTCGAGCTTCCCAAGCCGGTGATCGGGCGCATCGACGGTCACGTCCGGGCCGGAGGCATGGGTCTTGTCGGGGCGTGCGACATCGTCGTGGCAGGACCGGCGAGCACCTTCGCGGTGACGGAATCACGATTGGGTTTGGCTGCGTCCATTATTTCGCTGACGGTCCTGCCGAGGCTCGATCAACGATCTGCGAGTCGGTATCTGCTCACGGGGGAGAAGTTCGGACAGCACGAGGCTCACGCTATCGGGCTGGTGACGGAAGCGTCACAGGACACCGCCGAGTCGGTCACTGAACTGTTGGTCACATTGCGGGGGTGCTCGCCACAGGGATTGGCCGAATCGAAATGGCTTACGACCAGGGAGGTCCTGGCCGGATTCGACCGAGACGGTGAGGAGATGATCGCGCAGTCGGCTCGGCTGTTTTCCTCCGAAGAGGCCCGTGAGGGCATGATGTCCTTCTTGCAGAAGCGTCCAGCGGCCTGGGCGCACTAGAACAGACGCAACAGAACACGGCAGTAGAAGGGATGGCAGCGCGGTGACCCGAGAACCCAAGCAGGACCGAAGTCGAGTCACGCGCTCCCACCTGCTCGAAGTGACGGTGGAGTGTCTTGCCGAGCTCGGATGGGGCGCAACGACGATGAGCGTCGTCGCGCAGCGGGCCGGGATGTCGCGAGGGGCCATGCAACACCATTTCCCGACGCGTGAGGACCTGATCACCGCTGCGCTCGAGGTGATGTTCGACGCGCGGATGGACCAGGCCCGCAAAGAGTCCAGTGATCTTCCCGCAGGCGCGGGTCGAACCGAGGCGATCATCTCCCGATTGGTCGAGTACTACACCGGCACCCTGTTCAAGGCCGCGCTTCAGGTGTGGACGGCGGCAGCCTCCGACCCGGACTTGCGAGCACGAGTATTGCCTCTCGAAGAACGGTTCGGCCGCATCGCGCACCGCATGGCCGTCCAGAGTCTCGGCGCAGACGACGCAGATCCGACGACGCATCGTCTGGTGCAGGCGACATTGGACCTTGCCCGCGGGTTGGGGCTCGCCGACGTGCTCACCGACGACTCGCGTAGACGGTCCGAAGTGGTCAGAACGTGGGCGGCGCAACTCGACTCGACGCTCGTGCGGGTGTCAGCTCCGGCGTCGGCGATCGCACAGTTCTGATCCCGGAAGTACAGTCACCTGCATGCCGCACCGCAGAGCCCTGACTGTCAGTACCCCGTTGGCGGTCGCGGCTGCGGTGCTGACGTTGGTTACAGGCTGCGGTTCCGAAGACAGCACAGCGGATCAGTCCGCGGGTTCACCATCAACCGCCCAGGTAGCGACCGATCCAGGTCCGATGGTCGCAGAATGCGGGTCAGTGACCGATGACGAGGTGGTCGCCGCTTTCGGGCTCACGTTCACCGATGTCACCAGAAACGGTGTGGGGTGTGAATGGACGGTTGCCGGATCGTTGGGGCCCAGCGTCGCCTTCTCCTGGTACCGAGGCAGCCCCATCGGGCGTGAGCGCGCCGGCTCTGATCTCCTCGGCCGGCCTGCCGCCGACATCACGATCGGCGGCTACTCCGGTTTCATCGCGTCTCGAGAAAGCGTGTTGTGCGAGTTGGGTATTTCCTTCGGCGGCGATTTTGTCCATTGGTCGGTGAACTACGGCTCCGTGAATTCCGGGTTTGTCGCTCCGCCTGCCGATCCGTGCGTTGTCGGGAAGAGCCTCATGGAACTCACCGTCTCGAGGGCACAGTGAGTCGCGCACGGGCGGCGGCGCTGGGTGCGTCGTTGATCCTGTTGACGGGGTGCGGTTCGACGGTGACGGGAACGCCGGTGGCCGAGGGCGGCTTTCGGGGCAGTGGGAGCGAGAAGTTCGCCAACGTTTTGCAGGAATGTGAGGCGGTGTCCGACCCACAGATCGCGGCGGCGATCGGGGCCGACGGCGTCGACCGTGGTTTCTACGGGGCAATCTGTCGGTGGGACGGGGCTGGTGCCGCAGGTCCGGTCCACGTCACCTTCAACTGGTTCGAGACCGGCACCACCGATCACGAGGTCGCCGCGTTCGAGCATCTCGGATATGTGGTCGAGAAGATCACTGTCAAGGGCAGCGACGCCTACCTCGTCCGGCAACCGGCGGATCCGCAGAGCTGTGGAATCACCGCCGGCGCTCCGGCTGGAGGAGTGTTCGGGTGGTGGGTTCGCCAGCCGGCCGGTGGTATGGATGCGTGTGCGGGAGTCACCAAACTCGGAGAATTGACCCTCAACGTCAGTATCTGAAATTGCTGTCGAACCCTGCCGTTGCTGTGAGTTCCCTATCACTTGGTGCTCATTTTGACCACATAGCACGCTGGCAGGTATCGTTATGGGTCGTGTCCGGCATGCCCGGGCCGATCTGTGTGCCTAGCTAGGTATTGCCGTGCGCACGTTCGAGCAGTTATTGCTTCAGAACGAGCATCCGGCTGCCTGTGTGGGGGTATGCGACACGCCCGACCTCGGGTGCAGAGCGAAGCGCATTTGCGCAGCGCAGCAGTATCAGAGGTGGGTGAGGAGCAGCAGCTCTCTTGCTCCAACTGCTAGATCCCTAATTTCAGAACAGCCAAGGTTGCTTCGAGCAGTCTGTTCCGACGTAGAAAGCCGGTAAATGCCAACCATCAACCAGCTGGTCCGCAAGGGTCGCCGCGACAAGACCGCCAAGGTCAAGACGGCAGCCCTCAAGGGCAGCCCGCAGCGTCGTGGCGTGTGCACTCGCGTGTACACCACCACTCCCAAGAAGCCGAACTCCGCGCTCCGTAAGGTCGCTCGCGTTCGCCTGACGACTTCGGTCGAGGTCACCGCGTACATCCCCGGTGAAGGCCACAACCTTCAGGAGCACTCCATGGTGCTCGTCCGTGGCGGTCGTGTGAAGGACCTCCCGGGTGTCCGTTACAAGATCATCCGCGGCTCCCTCGACACCCAGGGTGTCAAGGGTCGCAAGCAGGCACGCAGCCGCTACGGCGCCAAGAAGGAGAAGAGCTAATGCCACGTAAGGGCCCCGCTCCGAAGCGCCCGCTCATCAACGACCCGGTTTACGGTTCCCCGTTGGTGACGCAGCTCGTCAACAAGATCCTGCTGGACGGCAAGAAGTCCACCGCAGAGCGAATCGTGTACCAGGCTCTCGAGCAGGCACGCGAGAAGACCGGCACCGATCCGGTCGTCACGCTCAAGCGCGCCCTGGACAACGTCAAGCCTGCACTCGAGGTTCGTAGCCGCCGCGTCGGTGGCGCTACCTACCAGGTGCCGGTCGAGGTTCGTCCCGGTCGTTCCACCACGCTGGCACTGCGCTGGCTGGTCACCTTCTCGCGTGCACGTCGTGAGAAGACCATGGTCGAGCGTCTCGCCAACGAGCTCCTCGATGCCAGCAATGGCCTCGGTGCAGCTGTGAAGCGTCGCGAAGACACTCACAAGATGGCCGAAGCCAACAAGGCATTCGCCCACTACCGCTGGTGATGTAAGCGTCGGAGCAACTGCCATCGGGTGGGTGCTCCGACGCTGTCGCCGTTGGCGACCTGATCACATTGACCGGTTAAATTCGGACAGAGGTGGTCGGGTTGCCACGGCAGAGACATAATTGAAAGACCATGGCCCTGATGGTGGAACACACCGGATACGGCCGACACCCGAAAAACCAAGCAACGAGCGGGGAAGAAACCTGTGGCACAGGAAGTGCTGACTGACCTGAACAAGGTCCGCAACATCGGCATCATGGCGCACATCGATGCCGGCAAAACCACCACCACCGAGCGCATCCTGTTCTACACCGGTGTCAATTACAAGATCGGTGAGACGCACGACGGTGCGTCGACGACGGACTGGATGGAGCAGGAGAAGGAACGCGGCATCACGATCACGTCTGCCGCCGTGACTTGCTTCTGGAACAACAACCAGATCAACATCATCGATACCCCCGGCCACGTCGACTTCACGGTCGAGGTGGAGCGGTCGCTGCGCGTGCTCGACGGCGCAGTTGCTGTGTTCGACGGTAAAGAGGGTGTCGAGCCGCAGTCCGAGCAGGTGTGGCGTCAGGCTGCCAAGTACGACGTTCCGCGCATCTGCTTCGTCAACAAGATGGACAAGATGGGCGCGGATTTCTACTTCACCGTGCAGACCATCATCGACCGTCTCGGCGCGAAGCCGCTCGTTCTCCAGCTGCCCATCGGCGCTGAGGACGACTTCGACGGCGTCGTCGACCTGGTCGAGATGCGTGCCATCACCTGGCGCGGCGTAGTTCCGACCGGTGCACTGCCGACCATCGAAGAGATCCCCGCGGATCTCGTCGAGAAGGCTGCAGAGTACCGCGAGAAGCTGCTCGAAACCGTTGCCGAGTCCGACGAAGCTCTCATGGAGAAGTACTTCGGCGGCGAAGAGCTCACGGTCGAGGAAATCAAGGGCGCCATCCGCAAGATGACGGTCGCTTCCGAGCTGTACCCGGTTATCTGTGGCTCCGCGTTCAAGAACAAGGGCGTTCAGCCCATGCTCGACGCAGTCATCGATTACCTGCCGAACCCGCTGGATATCGGCGAGGTTGTCGGACACAAGCTCAATGACGAAGAAGTAGAGATCACTCGCAAGCCGAGCAAGGAAGAGCCGTTCTCGGCTCTCGCCTTCAAGATCGCTGCTCACCCGTTCTTCGGCAAGCTGACCTTCGTCCGCGTGTACTCGGGTCGTATCGATCCGGGCGCTCAGGTGCTTAACGCAACCAAGGGCAAGAAGGAGCGCATCGGAAAGCTCTTCCAGATGCACGCCAACAAGGAGAACCCGGTAGAAGAGGCCGTAGCCGGCCACATCTACGCAATGATCGGCCTCAAGGACACCACCACCGGTGACACCCTGTGCGATCAGGCGAACCCCATCGTCCTCGAGTCGATGTCGTTCCCCGCACCGGTCATCCAAGTCTCCATCGAGCCCAAGACCAAGTCCGACCAGGAAAAGCTGGGCATCGCGATCCAGAAGCTCGCCGAAGAGGACCCGACCTTCTCGGTCGAACTCGACGACGAGACCGGTCAGACCGTCATCGGCGGCATGGGCGAGCTCCACCTCGACATCCTCGTCGACCGTATGCGTCGCGAGTTCAAGGTCGAGGCAAACGTCGGCAAGCCGCAGGTTGCGTACCGCGAGACCATCACCAAGACGGTCGAGAAGCACGACTACACCCACAAGAAGCAGACCGGTGGCTCGGGCCAGTTCGCAAAGGTCATCATCGCTCTGGAGCCTTTCGTGGGCGAAGACGGTGCTACCTACGCATTCGAGAACAAGGTCTCCGGCGGACGTATCCCGCGCGAGTACATCCCCTCCGTGGATGCAGGCGCACAGGACGCGATGCAGTACGGTGTTCTCGCCGGCTACCCGCTCGTGAACCTGAAGCTGTCGCTGCTCGATGGTGCTTACCACGACGTCGACTCCTCGGAAATGGCGTTCAAGGTTGCCGGTTCGCAGGCACTGAAGGAAGCCGCCCGCAAGGCCGGCCCCGTCATCCTCGAGCCCCTTATGGCTGTCGAGGTCACAACGCCCGAGGAGTACATGGGCGACGTGATCGGCGATATCAACTCCCGCCGTGGCCAGATTCAGGCCATGGAGGAACGCAGTGGTGCCCGTGTCGTGAAGGCGCTGGTTCCGCTCTCGGAGATGTTCGGTTACATCGGTGACCTGCGGTCCAGGACCCAGGGCCGGGCGAACTTCTCCATGGTGTTCGATTCCTACGCAGAGGTTCCCGCGAACGTCTCGAAGGAAATCATCGCCAAGGCGACGGGCGAGTAAGTAGTAAGTACTGCGTCAGCAGTAATTACCGCGAGCTCCCCAGCCCGCGCCGGTAAGTAACCTCGGTTGCTTTCGGCACGAAGCACGACCAAGTAATAACCAACCGCACTGCTGCATACGGCAAGCAATTATCAGTCCAGGAGGACACAAAGTGGCGAAGGCGAAGTTCGAGCGGACGAAGCCGCACGTGAACATCGGCACCATCGGTCACGTCGACCACGGCAAGACCACGACGACGGCGGCCATCACCAAGGTGCTTGCGGATGCTTACCCCGACCTGAACGAGGCTTCGGCTTTCGATCAGATCGACAAGGCTCCCGAGGAAAAGGCTCGCGGCATCACGATCAACATCTCGCATGTTGAGTACCAGACGGACAAGCGCCACTACGCGCACGTCGATGCACCGGGTCACGCCGACTACATCAAGAACATGATCACCGGCGCGGCTCAGATGGACGGCGCTATCCTCGTCGTTGCAGCCACCGATGGCCCGATGCCCCAGACGCGCGAGCATGTCCTGCTCGCTCGCCAGGTTGGCGTTCCGTACATCCTCGTCGCCCTGAACAAGGCCGACATGGTTGACGACGAAGAGATCCTCGAGCTCGTCGAGATGGAGGTCCGCGAACTGCTGGCCGCTCAGGAATTCGACGAGGACGCCCCGGTCATCCCGATCTCGGCACTCAAGGCACTCGAGGGCGACCCGAAGTGGACCCAGTCCATCCTCGACCTCATGGCTGCTGTCGACGAGTCCATCCCGACTCCGGTTCGTGAGACCGAGAAGCCCTTCCTCATGCCCGTCGAGGATGTCTTCACGATCACCGGCCGTGGCACCGTTGTCACCGGTCGTATCGAGCGTGGCGTTGTCAACGTGAACGAGGAGGTGGAGATCGTCGGCATCAAGGAGACCTCCACCAAGACCACCGTCACGGGCATCGAAATGTTCCGCAAGCTGCTCGACTCGGGCCAGGCCGGCGACAACGTCGGACTGCTCGTTCGTGGCATCAAGCGCGAAGATGTCGAGCGTGGACAGGTTGTCGTCAAGCCGGGCACCACGACTCCCCACACGGAGTTCGAGGGCCAGGCATACATCCTGTCGAAGGACGAGGGCGGCCGCCACACCCCGTTCTTCAACAACTACCGCCCGCAGTTCTACTTCCGTACCACGGACGTTACGGGCGTTGTGACGCTGCCTGAGGGCACCGAGATGGTCATGCCCGGTGACAACACCGAGATGTCCGTCAAGCTCATCCAGCCTGTCGCCATGGACGAGGGCCTGCGCTTCGCAATTCGCGAAGGCGGCCGTACGGTCGGCGCCGGCAAGGTTGCCAAGATCATCAAGTGAGACTCTTGTCTTGCTAGCTGATTCATAGCACGCAAGAAAAGGCGCTCATTCCCTTTACGGGGAGTGAGCGCCTTTTCTGTGTTTCCGGTGTTGTACTTCTGGTGTTTCCGGCCCCCAGGTTCACGGAAGTGACATATCGGACTCTATCTGTCGATATGCTCGGCCGGTCAACCGATCAAAACCGGAAAGAGGTATTCCATGGGATCACTGAACGACTGGCTGCTCAACAGCAACAGTCCACTGGTGGGAATTGTCGGAGGCATCCTCCTGACGATCGGTATGCTCTCCGGCGGCTCAGGTATGTGACGGGCGGATCAGCTTGCCGCGTCCACCCGGTCGAGATGGAGTAGAACCTGCACTGCAACATCCGAACCGTCAAGATTTCTGCGCGTAGCCGACGCGATTTCCTCGGCGCGGGTGGTGAAGTCGACGACGTTGATTCCGGGATCGGCGTTGACCACGACGGAGAGTGTCGGCAGTCCACGGTCTACGGTGGCTCGTCCTTTGGTGGTGCGGACGCCGGGCAATTGTGCGAGTTCAGCTGCAACACCATCGGCGATCGGACCGAGATCAACACTGATGTCGGTGCCGGATTCGGCATGTCGCAGTGTCACTGCTCGGGCGCGGCGCAGTCGTAAATTGAGGTACAGCAAGCCGAATCCGGCAACAACGCAGAAAACAAAAGTTCCGGTGAGAACCCAATGCCACCAGGGTTGCTCGGGAATTCCGAGGAGTGTCGGCCGGTCCAGCCGTGATACCCACGTCCGGATCAGGCGGACACCGGCATCCCAGGCAATGATGTATGCGCCGGCCACGACGAGGGCGATGCCGATGATCAGCACAACAATTCGGTCGAGCCCAGCAATGTAGCGGTTCACGATTCGACCTTCTGTCTTGCTGCGATTTCGCGGGCGAGAACGGTCAGACGTACGGGACGCTGCAGGACGTCGAGGTGTGGTTGAACCGCTGTTTCGACTGCCGCGATCAGCGTGTCCCGATCCCCGCCGACGGTATCGATATGGACCTTGGCATGTTTGCGGTCGACCGTGGTGTGGGCGCGTTCGACGCCGGGCACCGTAGCGGCCTGCCCGCTACACATGCGGGCGATGTCCGTTGGGCGCATCCAGACCGTGCCGGCGTTCGGGTTACCGAGCGGCACATGAGTTTTGGCGCGTCGCTTCAGGGCCGTCATGATCAGGACAACTCCGGCGACGACTGCTGCGATCGCCGTCGGCAACAGCCACGTCTGCCAGTGCAATCGTGATGCCCATTCAACCGAGTTCGCGATCCACGGCGCGGATTCGAAGGTGCCACGATTGATGAACCATTCACGCGAGACCACAAAAGCAAGCGCGAGTAGTCCGAATGCGATCACTACTGCCGAGACCGCTGCGGCGGGTGCGGCGGCAGGCGCGCGAGGGGGAGTCCACTGCGAAACCGGTTGCTCGGCAGTGTCTTCGGGGGTGGTGATCCCCGAGACGTCCCCGTCCTCGGGGGCGGCGGTTGCGGCGATCAGGACATTCATTTCGTGCAGCGGGTAACCGGTGAGAGACTCGACGCTCGTGGCGACCTCGTGGTGCACGCGGCCTGTCAGATCGACAACGGAGCATGGCCAGTTGACCGCAAGGAAGAGATTGACGGATACGGCGTCGGAGCCCGTCGCGATGTCGGCCCGCGGTAGTTCTCGTCCGGTCAACTTGCTGAGTCCACCGGTTTGCCGGACAACTCCGGGGACTGTGATCGCGGCGGCTGTGGCGATTTTCGACATCGCACGGTCTTTGATGACCAGTACGCCGCGAAGGCCGGGATCGACCTCGCGTTCGACGGGACCGGGTTGTGACGTGCCCGGCGTCGACGGGGCGGGTGGTGTGGACTCAGCCACGGCCACGGCTTCGGAGGATTGCGCCGAGGTCGAGGTGGCCGTCGCGGTGGGCGCCGATCGCCATACCGGCTGCGCCGAGGAGGACCGCGAAGAGGAATCCGCTGAATCCGCCCAGAATTCCGGCGAGGGCGAGAAGCAGACCGACCAGCAGGCCGACTGTCGTGCTGTTCACATCAGTTCCTTTCTTCGATGAGGGGTGCGCCTTGATCGTCAGGGTGGCTGACGTCGCCGACGGTGACGGTGATCGGTAAGTCGATGACCTTCCCGACCGCGTCGCGGACTTGCTGCGCGACAGTCACGACGTTTGCCGGGTAAGTCACGGATATGTGTACGTTGCAACCGGTTTCGTCGATGACGACGCCCGTGAGGCGTTTGCCGGGGAGGTAGGTTCCGACTTCGCCGAACTCGCCGCCGTGCAGTGCGGCAACGCCGTGAACTGCCAGCGCGGCGTCGGCAACGGTTTCGGCTGCCTTACCGAGATCGATCCGGTCGGTACCGCTCACTGAACTCTCGGCTTCGCTTCCGGCTCGGTGCCCGGGTTCTCGGCTTCGCCGAAGAGCATCACGTCGAAGACGGTGATGTTGACTTCGGTGACTTCGAGGCCGGTCATTCTTTCGACTGCAGCTATGACGTTGCGCCTGATTCCGAGCGCCAACTCGTGGAGCGCGACGCCGTATTCGGCGACGATTCCGATGTCGATCGCGGCCTGCTTCTCGCCGACCTCGACAGCCACGCCCTGGGCGTGATTGACGCGCGCGCCGGGGATGCGGTCGCGGAGTGCGCCGACAGCGCGTGCGGTACCCCCGCCGACGTCGTAGACGCCGTTGATCTCGCGGGTGGCGATGCCGGCGATCTTGGCGACGACGGCGTCGGCGATGATCGTTTTGCCCTGTGTGCTGTGGAGCGCGGCGCCACCGTCCGCGCCGAACTGGACGCTACTGCTTCCACTGGAATCGCTGGTCATACTGTGCTCCCTGCTCGAGTTTCAGTGTGTGCGTCTCACCTGCCCTCAACTCTAGTGACAACCGCTGCTTGTCAGCGGGTGCACCACGCTTACGTCCGAATTTGGTATGACAGAGTCTGACGTGAAGACGTGACGGCTCTCATAGTGAGCGCCGATAGTGACGCAAGAACAGACGGGTGGGTGTGTGGTGGCACGGATTGTGATCGTGGGCGCAGGTTTGTCGGGGCTACGAGCCGCGGAGGAGCTGCGGCGAGTCGGTTTCGAGGGTGAGATAGTGCTCGCCGGTGGTGAGGTACATCTGCCGTACGACCGTCCGCCGCTGTCCAAGGAAGTCATCCGCGGAGACAAGGACGAGACGACTCTGCGTCCGGCGGAGTTCTTCACCGAGAATGCGATCGACTTGAAGCTCGGTTCCCCAGCGCAGTCGGTGGATACCGCGTCCAAGACCGTCACGTTTGCCGACGGTTCGGAGCTGACGTACGACGATCTGATTATCGCCACGGGACTGACCCCCCGGCGCATCGGCGGTCTGCCTGAGCTGTCGGGTGTGCACGTGCTGCGCTCCATCGAGGAAGCACTTGCTCTGCGCGCGGATCTTGCGCCTGGCAAGCGAGCGCTGATCGTCGGAGCAGGCTTCATCGGCTGCGAGTTGGCGTCGAGCATGAAGTCGCACGGCGTTGACGTCGTCCTGCTCGAGCCGCAGGCGACACCGCTTGCATCGGTACTCGGCACGACGGTGGGAGCCCTGGTCGAGCGACTGCACCGCGACGCCGGCATCGACGTCCGGGTTGGTGTCGGGCTGGAGACTCTGTCAGGCGACGGCGTCGTCGACACCGCTGTACTCGGTGACGGTTCCGAAATTGCGGTCGACGTGGTTGCCATCGGCGTCGGATCATTGCCGGTGACGGACTGGCTCGCAGATTCAGGAATCGAACTCGGCAACGGCGTGCTGTGCGACGCGGTGGGCCGGACAAGCGTCGAGAACGTGTGGGCGATCGGTGACGTCGCCGCGTGGACGATCGGGGAAAATCGCAAGCGCGTCGAACATTGGAGCAACGCCGGGGACCAGGCGAAGGTTCTTGCCGGAGCATTGACCGGGACAGGCGACCCGAATGCACCCGCGCAGGTTCCGTACTTCTGGAGCGATCAATTCGACGTGAAGATTCAGGCTCTGGGAACTGTGTCACCCACGGATCAGGTGCATATCGTCAAGGACGACGGCCGCAAATTCGTCGCGTACTACGAGCGTGACGGAGTGCTGGCAGCTGTGGTCGGTTGCGGCAGTCCTGCGGCTGTGATGAAGATGCGCGCGAAGATCGCTGCGGGAACTCCGATCGCCGAGGTGCTGGAAGCCGCAGCAGTGTGAGTTGATGGACGCCGCGTGTGAGCTGATGCGGCCAGGGCGGGTTCGGGACGCTAGATTTGTTCGGTGATCGTTGCGCTCATCGACTCGGGACTAGGTTTGCTCCCGACTTCCGCCTGGCTTCGCCGCCTGCGTCCCGAACTGGATCTGGTGCTGTCCTTGGATCCTGACGGCGCACCATGGGGGCCGAAGCCGGTGCCGTGGGTGATCGATCGGGTGCTGGGCGCAGCGCAGCGAAGCCTCGACCGGGGCGCGCAGGTCATCGTGCTGCCGTGCAACACGGCGAGTGTGACGGCGCTCGAGCAGGTCCGTGAGCTGGTCGGGCCAGATATTCCGGTAATCGGAACGGTACCGGCGATCAAACCAGCGGCCGCCGCATGTGAGTCGGTGGCGATCTGGGCTACGGCGGCCACCACGGCCAGCCGCTATCAGGCAGATCTGATCGCGGAGTTCGCTGATGGATCCGAGGTGGTCGGCGTCGCGTGCCACGGCTTGGCCGACGCCATCGACCGGGGCGACCGAGCGGGCGCGTTGGCCGCGATCGGCGATGCCGCCGCCCGGACGCCAGAGGGCGTGCAAGGTGTTGTTCTGGGCTGCACCCACTACCCGTTGCTGCGGGACGAAATTGTTGCCGCGCTACCCGAAGGCGTCCTGCTCTTCGACAGCGCCGAAGCCGTCGCCAGGCAGACACTGCGCCGGATCGACGCAGCCGCGATGGACGCCCCTGCCGGTTCCGGGACTGTCGAGGTGTTTGTGAGCGGACGCCCCGGCAGCCTTCCGCCCAGCGCCGAAGCATTCGACGCCGGGCGGTTGCTGGGAGCAGTCAGGGCCTGATCACCCAGTGATGCTGCTCTAATGGGCGGCCACTCCGTGATCACTGCTCTAATGGGCGGCCACTCCGTGATCGCCGTGATGCAATCTGGCGCTCATCACCGGCATCGCACTGACTGCCACCACTACGGTGAGGACTCCGACAACCCAGGCTGTCCAGGCTGCGCCTTCGAAGGCGTGGAAGTTCATGACCCAGGGGGAGATGAACATCAGAACACCGAAGACACCCATCGCATAGTCGGCGACGGCCATGTCGGGTCGCGCCATGTGAGCCAGGCCGGCGAGTGCAACGAGGACACCCAGGACGATCAGTGACCACATAGCCCGGTCGTTGGTGGTCAACCAGATCGGTGACAGTGCGGCAAAGACACCGAGAACCACGGCTACGGCATCCTGCATTCGATTCCACGACTTCATGGCGAAACCTCCTCGAGCGAATGGACTTCTTCACTCTCGAGTAGACGCCTTCCTGAGGTCGAGTTCAACTCTCCGGCAATTGCATTCGGGTTGCAGTTACCGGTACGCAGTGGAGGTTTGTATCAAGATTTGTGATCATAGGTGCGGGCCGCGACCAGCCCGCGTGGGGCGGTGGCTGCGATGTGGCCGGAGAGTGCCATCAGTGTGAGCGTGGTGAACGCCAGTGCGGTTGTAAGCATGGTTTCAGTGTTGTCGCCTGGGCTGTGCTTACCTGGGGCGTCGCATGTGAGGACGCTGTGAATTGTGAGATCGTGTCGGCATGGGTGATCTGAGTGCTCGTGCGGTGTGCGAGGCGTTGGCGGAGCTGTCCGATCCGGAGGATGCCGTTCACCTGCAGCGGTTCTTCAAAACCGGGCCGGGGGAGTACGGCGAGGGTGATGTCTTCATCGGGGTTCGGGTGCCCAAAACGCGGACCGTGGTCAAACGGTTCAGCGATCTCGACTTGACCGAGGTGCGTGTTCTGCTCGACAGTGAAGTTCACGAGCATCGCCTCGCCGGCCTGTTGATTCTCGTGACGCAGTTCGAGAAGGCAAGCAGGCAGCGGTCTTTCGACGACGCAGCCCGGCGCACGATCGCCGAGTTCTATCTCGATGCGGTGGAGCGGGGGCGGGTGAACAACTGGGATCTGGTCGATTCGTCGGCTGGTCAGATCCTCGGCGGATGGTTATTCGATCGGGATCGACGTCTGGTGTTCGAGCTGTCGGCTTCGGGCGACCTGTGGCGTCGGCGCGTGGCGTTGTTGACGACGTACGGTTTCATCACTCGAGGTGACGCGTCGACAACCCTCGAGCTCGCAGCATCCGTCTGTGGTGATCGTCGTGATCTGACCCAGAAAGCGATGGGTTGGATGCTGCGCGAGGTGGGCAAACGCGTCGACCGAGGTCTGCTGACCGGATTCCTGGAGTTACACGCGCACGATATGGGTCGTACCGCGTTGAGTTATGCGTGTGAGCACCTGAGCGTGGAGGAGCGCGCGCACTTTCGATCGCTCCGTGCGCCGGTGTGAGTCTGCGTCGTAACGGTCTGTGACACGATCGAGGGGTGCCGGCCTCCTCAGCTCGACTAGTTACTGCGACAACCATCGCGTCGATGTTCACGGCAGCATGCGTGGTGTTGGCATACCTGGTGTTCGTCGTACGAGCCGTCGAACCTGTCGATTTTCTTGTGTACCGGTACGCCGCCGAGATGTTTGCCGGTGGAGGCGACATCTATGCCGGGAACCTGTTCGGCCCGCTGATCGAGCCCGAGGGGATGCCGTTTACCTATACGCCGTTTGCGGTGTTGTTGTTGTGGCCGACAGCGATTTTCGACTGGTGGACCGCGTACCTTCTGTGGTCGCTGTTGTGCATTCTCGTGGTGGCGTGGACGGTTGCGCGATTCACTCCGAGGTGGGTTCGATTGCGGCCGTTGGTCATGTCCGCAATTCTGATCGGGGTGTCGGTGACACCGACGGTCAGCGCGCACATTTCGTTCGGTCAGGTAAATCTGCTGTTGATGGGTTTGGTGTTATTCGACATCACCCGCCGCGACAACTCGATTCTCGGCCGATACTTCCCGCGTGGACTGTTGATCGGCATTGCGACCGCAGTCAAGCTGACCCCGGCATTGTTCATCGTCTATTTCCTGGTGACACGGCAATGGCGACTGGCGATCTGGAGTTCGGTGGGTGCTGCCGCTGCCACTATTGCTGCCGCACTGGTCGATCCGGCCCTGAGCAGGACTTTCTGGACCGAGGTCGTGTGGAGTCTCAGCGGCCGAGTGGATCTGACAGGCGAGGCGATTGCGAGTTCGGGTAACGGATCACTGCAAGGCACTTTGGCGGCGATGGGTTCCTGGACGGATGCAGTGGTGATGCCGTTGATCGTGCTGGTCGGCGCAGTGGCGCTGTGGATCTCACGGCGGATCTATCTCGACGGACGCAGCGTCGACGCGGCACTTGTGGTCGGGTTGAGTGCGCCGATTCTGTCGCCGATCAGCTGGATCCATCACTGGGTGTACCTGATTCCGGCGGCGGTCACGATATTGTTCCGACTGCGTTCGCGTCGAGGCTTTGCGGTGTTTGCGGCCGCTCTGGTGGTGATCTACTGCGGACCGAGTATGGGACAGCAGCTGATGGACGCGTCGACGCTGTTAGTGCCGGTCGGTGTGATCTTGCGTGAGGGCTTCATCCTGGTCAGCGCCGCGGCGATTGTTGCGTTGTGGCAGATGCGGCCTCGTCAGACAACTGAGTTGGCGGAAAACGGCTCGGCCCCCGAAACCGAAGGGAATCAGGGGCCGAACCGTATCGAAGAATCCGGTGTCAGAACTCGATCTTGAGGGTGTCGGTGACAGGCTTTGCCTGGCAGCCGAGAATGTATCCGTTTGCGATGTCCTCGGCGTCGAGGATCTCGGAATTGTCCATCTGCACTTCACCTTCGGTGACGGTGCAGGCGCAGGACCCGCATTCGCCTTCCTGGCAGGAGTACGGCACATCGAGTCCCTTGGCGAGCATGATGTCGACAAGGGTCTGCTTGCGTGGCCACACGAGGGTGTGAGTTTCGCCGTCCAGCTCGATCTCGACTGTAGCGGCGTCGGCTGCTTCTTCGTCGGTGACCTCGGCGAGCTCGACGTCCTTGAACGGATCACCGGCGAGGGAGTTGAAGACCTCGGCGTGGACCTGTGTGCGGGGCATTCCGGCTTCGGCGAGTGCGCTGTGCACGGCGTCCATGAAGGGGCCGGGGCCGCACATGAAGGCTTCGTACGCGACGAACGGCTTGGCCAGCGTTGCCAGCTGCGATACGGCTGGGAGTCCCTGGACCGATTCGATCCAGTGAATGACGGTGAGGCGGCCGGCGTACTTGGCCGAGAGTTCACGCAGTTCTGCGCCGAAGATGACGGACTTCTCGTCGCGGTTTGCGTACACGAGGACAACGTTGCCGCTGCCCTGAGTGAGGGCGGACTTGAGGATCGAGATCACCGGAGTGATGCCGCTGCCCGCGCCGAAGAGCAGGAAGTCGTGATCGAGCGACTTGGGGGTGAACACACCGGACGGCGGCAGCACTTCGATGGTGTCGCCGACCTGGACCTTGTCGCACAGCCAGTTGGAGCCGTAGCCGTCGACGGTTCGCTTGACGGTCACCTTGGGGGCGTCGTCGGTGAACGGTGAACTGGCCAGGGAGTAGCACCGTGCAACGGAACCGGTCTGGTCGCTGGGGATGCGCAGGGTGAGGAACTGTCCGGGCTTGTAGTCGAACTTGCCCTTCAGGTCCTCGGGGATCTCGAATACCAGCGACCGGGCGTCCGAAGTCTCTTCCACGACTCCGGACACGGTGAGTACCGCCGATCGCGAGCTGTGCGGTACCTCGACTGTCGTCATCGCGAAGCAAGTCCTCTCGTGAAGCTGGGTAAAGCGCAGGTCAGTGAAATGCTAGAGCTAGAACGTGTTCTAGTTCAATGCTAGCAGTGATGAAAAGCTACTGGGGATCCTAGTCGTGCGGCAATACGTTCCCGATCAGCGGGAATCAGACCGTCCGCGATGGTGAGGCCTGGCACGCCGGGGTGGTCACAACCTGCCCGAAAGGGCGGTTCGGGAGCGGCGTCCGGGCGGTAAACGCCGAGAACTCTGGGTTCGGGCTGTCGGCCGGTCCACAGTGGAGTGCAGATGAGACGCCGATCACAAACAAGCGGCTCGAATCACTCCCACCGTCACATTCACGCATTCGCGAGGAGCAAAGAAGATGGCAATCGAGCTCAACCAGATCTGGGATTTCCCGATCAAGGAATTTCATCCATTCCCCCGTGCGCTGATGGGTGTGGGCGCTCACGACATCATCGGCGTCGAAGCCAAGAACCTCGGATTCAAGCGCACCCTGTTGATGACGACGGGTCTGCGCGGCTCGGGAATCATCGAAGAACTGATCGGCAAGATCGAGTACCAGGGCGTCGAGGTGGTTCTCTACGACAAGGTGGAGTCCAACCCCAAGGATTACAACGTCATGGAGGCCGCGGCTCTCTACCAGAAGGAGAAGTGCGACTCGATCATCTCGATCGGTGGTGGTTCGAGCCACGACGCCGCCAAGGGTGCCCGCGTCGTGATCGCGCACGACGGTCGCAACATCAACGAGTTCGAGGGATTTGCCAAGTCCACGAACAAGGAGAACCCACCGCACATCGCCGTATCCACCACGGCCGGTACCGGTTCCGAGACGTCGTGGGCGTACGTCATCACCGACACGTCGGACATGAACAACCCGCACAAGTGGGTGGGCTTCGACGAAGCGACCATCGTGACTCTCGCGGTCGACGACCCGCTGCTCTACTACACCTGCCCTCAGCACTTCACCGCGTACTGCGGCTTCGACGTACTCGCACACGGTAGTGAGCCGTTCGTGTCTCGTCTCGATTTTGCGCCGTCGCTCGGTAACGCGATCTACTCGGTCGAGTTGGTCGCCAAGAACCTGCGCGAGGCCGTATTCGAGCCGCGGAACCTCAAGGCCCGCGAGGGAATGATGAACGCGCAGTACATTGCCGGCCAGGCCTTCAACTCCGGCGGACTGGGAATCGTTCACTCGATCTCCCACGCGGTGAGCGCCTTCTTCGACAGTCACCACGGTCTGAATAACGCCATCGCGCTGCCGCGGGTGTGGGAGTACAACCTGCCGTCGCGCTACGAGCGTTACGCCCAGTTGGCCGGCGCACTCGGCGTCGACACCCGCAACCTCACGACGGTGCAGGCTGCCGATGCAGCCGTCGAGGCTGCGATCCGTCTGGCCAAGGACGTCGGTATCCCCGACAACTTCAGTCAGGTGCGCACCGATTCGTACGCGAAGAACCAGATGAACACCAAGAAGTACGAGGGTCGTGGTGATGTCATCACGGGTGACGAGAAGACTGTGCGCGCCATTTCCGAGCACATTCAGGACGACTGGTGCACCCCGGGCAACCCCCGTGAGGTCACTGTGGAGTCGATGATTCCGGTTGTCGATCACGCGATCAACAAGTCGTACTTCTGACCCCTGCTGTGCGCCTTTGTCAACCGCCCGCGGTTGACAAAGGCGCACAGCGCGTAGCGCTATGAAAGGAACCGCCCCGATGACGATCGCGACCGCTCGCAGCTTCTCCAGCGGAATCGAAGTGAAAGATGCTCTGCGCGAACAGGACTACATCGCCGACGACGAGTTTGCGGTGGTTGTTCATCTTGCGACGGCATTGGGGCGTCCGCTCCTGCTCGAAGGGCCGGCTGGGGTAGGCAAGACGGAACTCGCGAAGTCTTTGGCTGCGATCGGCGGCCGCAAGCTTGTGCGTCTGCAGTGCTATGAAGGGCTGGACGACAATCGGTCGCTGTACGAATGGGACTACGCCAAGCAATTGCTGCACGTGCAGATGCTCCGCGACCGGATCAGCGACCAGGTCTCGGAGTTCGACAGCGTCGCCGAAGCGTCGAAGTTTCTGGCAGATCAAGATTTTGGCTTGTACTCCGAGAATTTCCTGTCCGTGCGGCCGCTACTCGAAGCGATCCTGTCACCGGAACCGGTGGTGCTCCTGGTTGATGAAGTGGACCGCACCGAGGAATCGATGGAGGCGCTTCTCCTGGAAATTCTCGCGGAGCAGCAGATCACCATTCCCGAGGTCGGTACCTTCGTGGCCCGGTCGCAGCCCTGGGTCATCCTGACCTCCAACGACACTCGTGAACTGTCACCGGCGCTCAAGCGTCGCTGTCTGCACTACCACCTCGGTTACCCGACGTCGGAGCGTGAGCGTGAGATCGTCACCGCCCGTGCGCCGGAGGTCGATCAAGCCACCGCGTCCGAGGTAGTCGAATTGGCTCGGATTCTGCGCGATCTCCCACTACGCAAGAGCCCGTCCATCTCCGAGGTGATCGATGCGGCAAGAGCGGCGACGGTTCTCGCGGCCAGCGGATTGGGCGCGTCGTCGGACGCCAAGGTGCGCGATATCCTGCTGGCAGCGCTACTCAAGTACTCGTCGGATGTGACGCTCGCAAAGGAACGATTTGACGGGAAAGTGCTGGAGTCGCCTCTGGAGTCGCCTGTGCGTAGCAGTGACGCGCCAGTCGAACGTGCCACTGTCGCAAGCAGGCCTGCCAACACGACGACGGCCGTGTTCCGGGGGACCGGCGGGCGGGATTCGAATCAACCGGGAGTCCGCGGCGGCAGCGGACTCCGCTCGTCGCGATGACAATGCTCAGCGCTGCCGAAAAGCCGTCGTTTGTCCTCGACGTGGTGTCGGCGAGCTTCGGCCGATTGCTGAGGGCGGCCGGAGTGTCGGCGTCGCCGGCCGAGGTGATCGAGGTTCGGCGAGTGCTGGCGATGGTCGGTGCGTCGGATCGCGACGTCTTGCGTGCCTGCCTACGGTCGGTGTGCGCCAAGTATTCTCACGAGCAACCGGGCTTCGATCGGGCATTCGACGCGCTGTTCCGTCCGAAGCGAGACGCGAAGAATCCAGAACGTATCGCGTCCAGAGCGGAAGTTGCCGACGGCCTGCCCACCGCGCTCGGTATCGACGAGGATCAGGAAGTCGGCCGATACGCGGAGTATAACGAGCGTGCCGCCGAGGTGGGTGACTACTTCGATACTCCGGAGGCAGAAAAGGGTTTCAACCCGCACAAGGACGACGACGACGTGTCGATGACGTCGAGTGATGCTGAATTGTCGGTGGACACCGGTTCCGAGACCGGGCGCCGGGGAGTCAGCTACACCGTGGACGTGGACCGAGCATCGTCGGCAGTAGTCGGAGACCTCAGCACCAGTGTTGCTGCTGCAGTGGTGGGTTCGTTGTCCTGGGACGATCCGACGTCTATTCTCGCGTGGCTCGACGCGTACGATCCGAGCAAGGCGTACGCGGACGTCTCCGACGACGGACCGCTGACGCAGGCACAGTTGAACCGCTTGGTCGAAGCTGTCGAAGCGTTTGTCCAGGCACTCTCCGCCGCTGCTCTCGCGGAGTCCGCTCCCGATGCGCCGGACAGTGAATCGGCTGCCGGCCCTTCACACAACGACATCGAACTTGCGTGCCACGAAGTGCTGCGGCGGATGCGAGGCCCGTCGAGGCCGCGCCCCCGTGAACGCTCCCGTGGGCGTCTCGACATGCGCCGGACGGTACGGTCGAGTTTGCGGACCGAAGGCATTCCTTTCCACCTTGTGGTGAAAGCGCCGCGCCCCGACCGGGTTCGGTTGTTGTTGATCGCCGACGTCTCACTGTCGGTCAGACCGATCACCGCATTCACGTTGCGACTGGCGCAAGCTATGCATCGCCGGGCAGATCGTTGTGAAGTGCTCGCGTTCGTCGATCGACCCGTCGACGTCACGGACACGCTGCTCGCCAGCAGTGGTGACGGCGCTCTGGCGGCGGTCCTGGCGCATCCGGGTCTGGATCTGGAAGCCAGCAGCGATTACGGGCGGGTGCTCACCGAATTGCTGGACGAGCACGGCAACGCCTTGAACTCGCGAACCTCGGTCATCATCGTCGGCGACGGGCGGTGCAACGGATTGCCACCACAGGTCGAGAAGCTCGAAGAACTACGACGCAAGGTTCATCGACTGGCCTGGATCACGCCGGAACCACAGCGCTACTGGAACCAGGCGTCGTGTGCGATGCCGGAGTACTCGAAGATCTGCGACGAGGTTGTGGTGGCGCGCGATGCCGCGCAGCTGATGGCCAAGGCGGCGGAACTGGGGCACGCACTTCGCTGAGGTGCGACAGGTAATCCGAGAGTAGTGATGTACTGATATCCATGACGGTGACGAAGGCCGAGAAGTCGGCGCTGCGCTGGAAACCGATACTGCTGCTGACGGTACTCGGTGCGGTATGCGGCCTTGTTGCTTTGGGAGTCTTCCAGTGGTGGTGGCAATCGTTGGCATCGCCGCACATCCTCACTGGCGGCGCATACTTTGATCCCGAGCCTGGGTTCACCGGAGCCAGCTTTATGGACCTGTTCCCCGCAGAGCCTGCGCCGTGGTTGTATTCCGGATTGGTCCTCGGACCGACCGTGGTCGGCTTGCTCGCCGGCATCGTGTTCGTGGTGTTCGGCGGGCGGGAGCGTCGTCGTCAGGAGTAAGGGCCTCCGTGGACGCGCGGCCGAGGCATAAAGACTGTACCTACCCGATCGGGTAGGTATTCACCTCTCCTTGGGCGGGTGTGCGTCTGTCAATGCCCGCGTAGTCTCGGAACCGGCGCTTGTTAAGTGGATCACAGACTCGGCGCCCAGCGAGAGGAGAGTGGGAGCCGTGTCGGTGGATGTTCCGGAAGCCGTTGACGCAGGTGAACACCATCAAGACGCAGGTGAACGCCGTCAAGATGGAGCTGCGCGCCCCCGTGACACGGCTGCGCGGTTGGTGAAGTTTCATGCCCCGGAAATTGTATTCGGAATCGGTTCGCTGGTCGAAGCCGCTCACGCAACTCTCCGATTCGGCGGTTTTCGCCCTTTCCTCGTCACCGACCCAGGCCTGGTCGAGTCGGGATGGGTCAGTGAACTCGAGGCGCACCTGGCCGAGCAGGGGTTGCGGCCGACGGTCTGGGCGGGGCTGACTCCCAATCCCAAGGATTACGAGATTGCGGCCGGTTTCGAGGTGTACCAGGAGGGTGAGTGTGACGTCATCATCGCGCTCGGTGGTGGGTCTGTCATCGATGCGGCCAAGGGCGTCGCGGTTCTGGCTGCAAACGGTGGAAACATCCTCGATTACGAGGGGGTCGATCAAGCGACCAAGCCGATTCCTCCCCTGGTGATGGTGCCGACCACGTCGGGTACCGGAGCGGACGTGTCCCAGTTCTGCATTGTCACGGACACTGCCAGGGGCACGAAGATCACGATCATCGGACGAGCGTTGGTTCCCGATGTCACGGTCATCGATCCACGCTTGCTCACTACCATGCCCGAATGGCTTAATGCCGCAACCGGATTGGATGCGTTGACGCACGGCATCGAGGCTTTTGTGTCGCTCGCCCATAACCCGCTCACAGATCATCACGCATTGCGGGCGGTCGGCTTGGTTACCGAGAATCTGGTGCGCACAATTCATGAGCCGATGGAAATGGAGGCTCGATCCGTCATGGCTCAGGCAAGCCTCGAAGCCGGGCTTGCTTTCACCAACGCGATTCTCGGTGCGGCCCATGCGATGAGTCATCAGGTGGGCGGCATGCTGGATCTCCCGCACGGCGTCATCAACGGGATTTTGCTTCCCCACGTTATTCGCTTCAACTCCACAACCGACGCGGCGCCGTTCGTGGCAATTGCTGCGGCGCTGAATCTTCCGGAGCAGCGTGGCAGTGCTGAAGAAGCCGCGTTGGCGGTCGCGGATCGCGTCGAGCGGCTTGCCCGTGAGGTGGGAGTCCCGAAGGGATTGGCGGAGTTGGGTGTTCGGGAAGAGGACTTGAGCCGGTTGGCAAGTTTTGCGCTGCGTGATGCGTGCATGTCCACTAATCCGCGTGAAGCCACCCAGGAACAGATGGTGGCGTTGTTCCGGAGTGCACTGTGAAGCGAGTGAGGTCATGACCGCAGACCTGTCGAGGCTCACCGGATTACGTTCGGGAAAGAGCACCTTCTATCCGCAGTACCGCGGCGCTGCCGAACGGCTCGAGCGCGTCGTGCATGCGCTGGAGTTGATTTCGCGGGCGCTGGTTCGAACCGTCGACGGCCCGGAGACGCTGGTCTGTGCTGTCGCCGAGGCCGCTCGTGCTCATCTGAGTGCGCAATGGGTGGTTTTTGCGCTTGCCGACGGTACTCTGCCCGACGCTGGGCCGCGGCGGTTGGTTCTCGGGCCGGATGCCACTCCGTTCCTGGTCGACAACGTCGAGGGCCCGCCGCTACCGGACGATGTGGTGGATTGTCTCAACGACATCCGTTGCGGCAGTATCGAATCGAATTCCGTGGTCGATCCCCACTATGCGTTTGTGCCGATCGTGCTCGGAGGCGGTGTTGTCGGCGCCTTTGCGGCCTGGACTCCGCAGAATCGCACTCTCGATTCCACCGACGGAGCGGTGCTCAGCATCTTGGCCAGTCAAACGGCTGTTGCGCTGCAGAATTCGGCTTTGTACCAGCGTGGGCAACTGCTGTTGGCGCGTGCCGAAGAGGCATTTGCCGAGGCCAATCGAACTGCCGCCGATCTGGCGGTGCGAAACAGTGAGCTGGAATCGACGCAACGTCAACTCGGGGTGGCGCACCGGCACCAGGTGGTCGACGACGAACGTCACCGCATCGCCCGTGAACTGCACGACAGTGTGACCCAGGCGGTGCTTTCGGCGGGCATGCAGATCGAAGTGTGTCGCAGCGACATTCCCGACGCCGAGCGAAGCGAAAGACTGGACCTGGCAAAGGATCTGACCAGGCGGGCCGTGGAGCAACTGCGCTCGGCGATCTACGCCCTCAACCACTCGTCGGACGAAGGCCGGACCTCGTTGCCGGAGATGCTCGAGCAGCTCAGTGTGGTCCACATGCCAGACGAGTTGGCGGTGAGCCTGCGAGTCGGGGGCACACCGGCCGAGCTTCCCGGTGGAACCGAGCACGCATTGTTGCGGATTGCGGGCGAAGCGCTCTTCAACGCGGCTGTTCACGCCCACGCCACCCGGGCGGTTCTCCGGTTGACGTATCGCGCCGAGACCGTCATCTTGTCCATTTCGGACGACGGTGACGGAGATCCCGCGCGAATGCGACTGATCCTCAAGCTCGCGGCAAGCAACGATCTCGACGGACGGCACCGGGGCTTGGCCAACATGCAGTCCCGGGCTCGCGAATTGGGAGGCACGCTCGACGTTCGCCGGGCGAGAATCGGGGGAGTGCAAGTGCTGGTTCGGGTACCTCTTGCTACCGGGCCTGACAGCGCTGCCGAGACTGACAGCGAAGATACGTGTCCCACAACCGAGATCGAGGAACGATGACTACAGCACGCCCCGTCTCCGCAGGCCACGTCGGGCCCAGAGACCCTGCCAGGCCAACCGAGAGCCGTGTTGTCCGCATCGTGCTTGTCGACGATCACGCGATACTGCGGCAAGGACTGCGGTCGGTGCTCGAGCGAGAGAACGATTTGCGCATCGTCGGTGAGGCATCGTCGCTACCGGAGGCACTGTCGGTTGTGGATCGGGTCAGCCCCGACATCGTGCTCATGGACCTCAAGCTCTCGGCAAGCTCGGACTACGAGGGATTGACGCTCTGCTCGCAGCTGTCCGTGGCGCATCCGAAACTCGGATTACTGGTACTCACAACATTTCTCGACGACCAACTAGTAGTAAGAGCTGTGCATGCGGGAGCGCGTGGATACGTTGTCAAAGACGTCGACACCACGGAGTTGGTTCGTGCAATTCGGGCGGTATCTCGTGGTGAGAGCGCCTTCGATTCGCGCAGTGCTTCCGCGGTGGTGCGCTCGCTCAACGGCCAGTCGACGTCAAAGGACCGTCTGACGGAACGTGAACTCGAAGTGCTGCGGTTGCTCGCGAACGGGTTGTCCAACATCAGGATCGGTGAGAGGTTGTTCATCTCACCGACGACAGTGAAGTTCCACGTCAGCAACATCATGCGCAAACTCGAGGTGAGTAGGCGTGCCGAGGCCGTGTATGCGGCTAGTAAGCAGGGATTGATCTAGACGCGCGTAGCTCGCCAGTCGGCCAGCATCCGAGGCATCTCCGCGGCCATGAAGTCGAAGAAGTCACGAAGGTCGGCCATGAGTTCACCGCCGCGGGTGCTTTCGCCAAGAACGCGAATGCCGTCTGCTGCTACCTCCGATACCTGGTACAGCGCAGACTGTTTGGTGACAAACGCGTCGGCCCACAGGTCTACGCTGGCGCGGTAGTGCTGACGCCGCGATCCCGGGACGGCGACGCGTTCGATCAGGCTGACCTGCTGTAGATATCGCACCGCGCCGGAGATAGCGGCAGGGCTCACACCGAGTACCTCACCGAGATCGCCGGGAGTCGACGACGGCTTATTGCTGGTCATCAGTGCGGCCCAGACACGCGCCGGCATGGGCGGGAAGCCCATGTTGATCAGCACCAGCGAGAGGCGCTCGACCAACTGTCGGCTCTCATCGGGATGGTCGGTCTGGTTCATATCGGTCTGGTTCGTATCGGTCATCGGGGAGTGTCCGATCTTTCCTTTTTTCTATCTTCACACATTTGTGAAATCAGCGTACGGTCGAATTCATGGGTGCCGCAGTTTCGGTGAATGACCTGGTCAAGACGTTCGGCCCGACCCGAGCGTTGGACGGCTTGGATCTCGAGGTTTCCGAAGGCGAGATTCACGGCTTTCTCGGGCCGAATGGTTCGGGCAAGTCGACCACCATACGGGTACTGCTCGGCCTACTACGGTCGGATTCCGGTGAGGCGACGGTCCTCGGCGGGGATCCGTGGCGAGATTCCGTCGCCCTGCATCGGCGTCTGGCGTACGTGCCGGGTGAGGTGAATCTGTGGCCGAATTTGACCGGCGGTGAGGCCATCGACCTGCTCGCCGGCTTGCGCGGCGGGATCGATGTGTCCACGCGTGCAGAGTTACTCGATCGTTTCGAGCTCGATCCCACGAAGAAGGCGAGAACGTACTCGAAAGGGAACCGGCAGAAAGTGGCGCTCGTCGCCGCATTCGCTTCGGACGTCGATCTGTACGTTCTCGACGAACCGACGTCCGGGCTGGACCCGTTGATGGAGGCGGTTTTCCAGGACTGTGTGCACGAGTTGACCCATGCCGGGAAGACGGTTCTGCTGTCGAGTCACATTCTGGCAGAGGTGGAAGCGCTGTGCGATCGTGTCAGCATCATTCGTGATGGGCGAACGGTGGAGTCCGGAACGCTGTCGGAACTGCGGCATCTGACCCGCACATCGGTGTCGGTCACGACGCGCACACCGGTCACCGGACTCGATGCCTTCGAGGGTACGTACGACGTAGTCGTGGACGGTGACCACGTGAAGTGCGAGGTCGACAGTGTTCGACTCGGCGCACTGATGGAACATCTTGTCGGCTTCGGGATCGTGGCGCTGACGTCAACGCCGCCAACTCTCGAGGAACTGTTTCTGCGTCATTACGGGGACGAACGAGCGAAGGAGAGTTCGGAACATCTGCGCGCGGAGTCTGGGGCGCGGCCGTGACTGTTCTGACCCGGCCGGTCGACGCATCCGAGGGAACTCAGTTCACGGGTACATCACGGTTGGTTCGGCTTGCGTTGCGACGCGATCGAATTCAGCTTCCGGTGTGGCTGATATCGCTGACCGTGTTCCTGCTCTTCGTCGCTGCCAGTGTGGGTGGCCTCTACACCACGCCGGAAGAATTGCGTTCCGTTGCCGTCGGATCCGCAGTCTCGCCCGTCGCGTTGGCCACCAACGGCATAGTGTCGGGGTATTCCGAGGGGGCGATAGTCGCGAGCCAGAGCGTTCTGGTGTTTGCCCTGGCTGCGGCATTGATGAGCACGCTGGCGGTGGTGCGCCACACTCGGCAGAACGAGGAGACCGGACGCGCCGAGATGATCGGCGCTGCGGTTGTCGGTAGGCGTGCGCTACTGACCTCTGCGCTTGTTGTCACGATCGGTGCGAATATCGTTCTGGCTCTTGCCAGTGCAGTCGGTCTGGTGGCCATCGGGTTTCCGGCGGGCGGTTCGCTGGCGCTGGGAGCGTCGATCGGTGGCACCGGTATCGCGTTTGCCGGCGTTGCGGCAGTGGCGGCTCAAATCACCGACGGTGCGCGCACGGCAAACGGTATCGCGGGTGCGGCCATCGGAATTGCGTTCATGCTGCGGGCCGTCGGCGACGTCGACAGCACCGTGGTGGACGACGGTACCCGCGTGGTCAGTGGGTGGATGTCGTGGCTCTCGCCGATCGGGTGGGCGCAACAGATACGACCGTTCGACGACGATGCCTGGTGGATACTGCTGTTGCTCTTCGGTTTTGCCGCAGTTCACATCGCGATTGCCTACGTGCTCATTGGCCATCGTGATCAGGGGGCGGGGCTGGTTCAGCCGAGGCCGGGACCACCGGTTGCTGCGCGGTCGTTGCCGTCGGCGGGGGGTCTAGCGTGGCGCATGCAGAGAGTGACGATGTTCTGGTGGCTGTTCTCGGTGGTCATTCTCGGATTCGCGTACGGGGCAGTCGGAAACGAGATCGACCAGTTGGTGGGTTCGTCGCAGCAGACCGCTGACCTGTTCGAGCAACTTGGTGGGGGATCAGCCGCCTTGGTCGACGCCTACCTGGCCACCGCGTTGGGTTTCCTGTCCATAGTTATTGCGGCATATGCGGTTCAAAGCATTCTCCGCATGCACGGGGAAGAATCCTCGGGGAGGTTGGAACCGCTCCTGGCTACGGCACTTCCGCGCTGGAAGTGGATGCTGTCGCACGTGAGCATTGTTGTCGGCGGGGTGGTGCTCGCGCACATTCTGGCCGGCGCGTTCACCGGGTTTGCATTCGGCTTGGTTACCGACGACATCGCCGGCAACACTGCGCGGATGACAGGCGCGGCGCTGGCGTATCTACCCGCAGTGCTGGTCGTTCTTGCAGTCGTGGCTTTGGTTTTCGGACTGTTTCCGGCGATTGCGTCGTCGCTGTCCTGGGGCATTTTTGCGGCCTGCATCGTTCTCGGGCAATTCGGGGTTCTGTTCAAGCTGCCCCAAGTAGTCCTGGACCTGTCACCGTTCACGCACGTTCCGACAGCACCCGCCGAAGCGGTGACGGCTCTGCCGCTAGTCGTGTTGACCGCTCTGGCACTAGCTCTCGGTGTGGCCGCAATTGCCGCGTTCGCGCGCCGTGACATCCGCATGTAGCGGGTCGATCACGACCTCGGCCGGCAGTGGAGATACGCGTCGGTGACAACCTCGAACATGCGATTGCCCTGCGCGTTAACCAATTCGGCAGTTGTCGTCACCAACCCGCGAGCACGGCCGTCGAGTACCACGTTGTCCACGGTGAGCGTGCCACTCAATGTGTCACCGGGACGCAGGGGGCGCAGAAACCGGACGTCGCGCATGGACTTTCCGGCGATGACGTTCCAGCGGTCGTAGATGCTCGCGACCACAAGTTTCTGGCAGATGGCCAAAGTGTGTACTCCGCTGCCGATCAACCCGCCGAACACGCCGGATTCGGCGGCCTGTTTGTCGGTGTGGAACCACTGCGGATCCCACTGCGATGCAAAGTCGAGAATTTCGTCTTCGGACACCGTGTACGAATCGAGCTCCATGGTCTGGCCGATCCGGAGATCTTCGGCGTAGACGGAGCGATGACGGCGGGCGGCAGAATCGTTCATGTTCTTCTAGATCTCCTGCGGGTAGGTCTGTACCCGGAACATACGCCACCGACGGGCAACTAGAATCGGCAGATGGTCAACGACATGCACCTCGATCCACATGCCCTGGTAGGGGAGTGGAACTTCGAGCGAACGATCGTCGACCGCCGCGCAGACGTAACAAAACGCGTCGCGGGAACCACCACCATCGAAGGTGCCGACGGCAGCCGACTTCGCTGGTACGAGAGCGGAACACTGTTCGACGGTGACCTGGAGTTACCCGTTTACCGAACTCTGTTCATCGAGCGGCACGACGGCGATTGGGCAGTCACCTTCGAGGACGGTCGAGAGTTCCACGACTGGGCGCCCGGAGACGACGTCGAGCATCTGTGCGGCGCGGATATCTACCGGGGCCGCATCGACATCGACATTGCTATCGAGGAAGCTGCAGCAGATTCGCAGGCTTCGTGGTCCGTCGAGTGGACGGTGACCGGGCCGAGCAAGGACTACACGATGACGACGCACCTCACGAGAGCGTCGTAGATAACGCACGACGTGCGCATGGCCGCGGTAGATTTCGGGTCATGACTGAACCTGTGAAAGGCCCGGCGTCGTACTTCCCGTCGATCGAGCAGAAGTACGGACGGCCGATCAGCGAGTGGCAGGAGCTGATCCGCAGTTCCGAGTTGACCAAGCATATGGAACTGGTCAACTGGCTGAAGTCCGAGCACGGGCTGGGACACGGTCATGCCAATGCTCTCGTGGCGCACACGCTGAAGGAAGACATCGCGTAGGAAGATGCCAGTTAGCGCGCTTACCGTGCGTCGAGCACCAACCATCCACCGTGATGCTCGAACACCTCGAACGGCACGCCGGTCTTCTCGCCGACGGCACGCAGTGATTCGAGATCGAAAGTCCGGATATGCCCGTGGCAGGCAGTTGCTTCGTCCTCGAACGGGACCGCGATGACAACACGCTCGCGAGCGATCCGCAGAGCCTGCGCGATCACCTTCTCGCCCACGGCATGGTCGACGTGTTCGAGGAGATGAATCGCCGTGACGGTGTCCGCGCTCTTGTCGGGTGCGGGTACCTCACCGGCGTCGCAGATCAGTGTGTTGATCGTGATGCCCAGTTCGGGGGCGACCGCGTCGAGCAGGATCATGGTTCCTGGCAGGATATCCGTCGCGGTGACGTCCATTCCGGCGCCGGCAAGGCGCAACGGCAGGAATCCGAAGCACGACCCGAGGTCGAGGACGGACCCGCGCACGAGTTCGTGTGCCTTCTCGTGGATGGGCGCGAAATCGGCACTGCCGTCCAGTAGTTCGCGTAGCGAATTCCGGTAGTAGGTGGTCCAGGATTCGAGTGCTCCGTCGACTGTGGAGCGAACCAGTCCGACCATCGTGAGTTCGAATTCGTCCTGCCCGAAGTCGGCGTCCTGGATCGAGGCGGTGACGCCCGCGACGAGGCGTTCGCTGAGGTCGTCCGCGGTCAGGGAATGCCGCACGAGAAGTGCGCCGTCACTACGGTCGAGAGTGAGCGGACCCGATGCCACCCGCTCGACCGTGACGTGGCCGAACGACCATCGACCAGGCGTCGAGGGCGCGAGTGAATCCATGACCGGTGCGGCGGGTGCTGACATGGTGGGCCTTCCTCAGATGCTGATACCGGTGCGCAAGGACTGCGTGCCGGTTCGCAGAAGTTCGGGTAGTTCCAGTGCGTCGTCGGTGAGCCACTGTTCGTAGGCGGCCATCGCGACACCGAGCAGAAGGTAGCCCACAGTCCGCGGACCGTGATCGGTCGGTTCGAGCTTCATTCGCTTGGCAGCGTACTCGGCGACAACCTGGCGCCAGCCTTCGTACATCACCGACGAGTATGCCTGAAGTGTGGGCACGGTGAGGATGAGTTCCATCCGTTTGCGGTGCACGGCAGTCTCTTCCGGGGGAAACGTGTTGAACGTCAGGAGTGCGGATTCGAGGGCGTCGACCAGTGGCATGTCCTCGGGCAGCGAATTGAAGTGTTCACGCATCTGAGCCAGGTGCCCGTCGAAGTCGCCCCACGGCACGGCGTTCTTCGAGGGAAAGTAGCGGAAGAACGTCCGACGAGCGATCCCGGCGGCATCGGCAATCTGGTCGACACTGACCTCGTTGAAGCCGAGTGTGGAAAAGAGTTCGATGCCGATCGTAGAGATCCCTTCCCTGGTCGTGGAGGGGCGACGACCTATCCGAGCGGACGGGTTTTTGCGGCTTCGCATTCTTTTTCTGCTCCCAGTCTGTCATTCTGCACTCGATGCCATTACAGTGGTGAACCGAGTCACAGTGAAGTCCCACTCGTGACCACAGATTCAGGAGGAATCCATGTCCGATCGTGACAATAAGGCACTCGACAACGACCTCATCGAAGAATCGCTGGTCGAAGAGGTTTCGATCGACGGCATGTGCGGCGTGTACTGACCGTGCCTGCTTTGAATCTCGATGCGGGGTGGAAACTCCACCCGCAGGTAGCGCTTCGCCCCGAACCTTTCGGGGCGTTGCTCTACCACTTCGGAACGCGCAAGCTCTCGTTCCTGAAGAACACGACCATCGTTGCGGTGGTCAAGGCGTTGCCAGACCATCCTGATGTCCGATCCGCACTGCGTGCGCAAGGCATCGAAGATGACGCGGCTCCCCAATATGCCCGCGCGCTGAGCACTCTCGCCGACTCGCACATGATTGTGCCGGTCTGAGTCAGACGCTCGCTCCCACGTGTGGAACAGCCCTTCTGCACGTTCGCCCGCTTCATTTCTTTGCGAGGACACAGCCATGACCTCAGTTCTTGAACAGCCCTCCCCGCCCGCCCAGGTGGGTCGCCTCGTCGACCAGTTCGAACTCGGACTCGACGCCCCGATCTGCCTGACGTGGGAACTCACCTACGCCTGCAACCTGTCCTGCGTGCACTGCCTCTCGTCGTCGGGTCGTCGTGATCCCAACGAGCTGAGCACCGAGCAGTGCAAAGCCATCATCGACGAGCTGCAGCGTATGCAGGTTTTCTACGTCAACATCGGTGGCGGCGAGCCGACCGTGCGCTCCGACTTCTGGGAGCTCGTCGACTACGCGACGGACCATCAGGTTGGTGTGAAGTTCTCCACCAACGGCGTGAAGATCGACAAGAAGGTTGCTGCGCGCCTTGCCGCCAGCGACTACGTCGACGTGCAGATTTCCATCGACGGCGCCACCGCTGAGGTCAATGATGCTGTGCGCGGCCCTGGTTCGTTCGCGATGGCCGAGCGTGCGCTTGCCAACCTGAAGGAAGCCGGCTTCAAGGACGCCAAGATTTCTGTTGTCGTCACGCGGCACAACGTCAGTCAGCTCGACGAGTTCAAGGCTCTCGCGGACAAGTACGACGCGACCCTGCGCATCACCCGCTTGCGTCCTTCGGGCCGCGGCGCCGACGTGTGGGACGATCTGCATCCGCGTCCCGAGCAGCAGCGTGAACTCTACAACTGGCTGGTCGCCAACGGTGAGGGCGTCTTGACGGGCGATTCCTTCTTCCACCTGTCCGCATTCGGCGATGCACTGCCCGGATTGAACCTGTGCGGCGCGGGTCGCGTTGTGTGCCTCATCGACCCGGTCGGTGACGTGTACGCGTGTCCGTTCGCGATTCACGATCAGTTCCTCGCCGGAAACATCGTGAAAGACGGCGGCTTCCAGCACGTCTGGCAGCACTCGGATCTGTTCCAGGAGCTGCGTTCGCCGCAGACCGGTGGTGCGTGCAGCAAGTGCAACCACTACGACTCCTGCCGCGGCGGTTGCATGGCAGCCAAGTTCTTCACCGGACTGCCCATGGACGGACCTGATCCCGAGTGCGTCATCGGAAACGGTGAAATGGCGTTGGCCGGCGCGGGAGAGATCCCCAAGTCCAGCGTCGACCACTCACGTTCCGGTCAACGTAAAACCCCGCGTGCATCGGTGCCCTTGACACTGATGATGCGTCCGCCCGCCAAGATTTGTGACGAAAACCCGCTAGCGGGAATGTAAGTAGCTTTCCTGGCTACTTGCGATACGAGAGGTTTGATTGATGGCAAAGAACGCATTCTTCGAGACCGTCGCTGAAGCACAGCGACGTGCGCAGAAGAGGTTGCCCAAGTCCGTGTATGCGGCGCTGGTGGCCGGATCCGAAAAGGGTCTGACCGTCGACGACAATGTCGCGGCATACAGCGAACTGGGTTTCGCTCCGCATGCGGCCGGATTGCCGAACGAGCGGAACATGGCCACCTCCATTATGGGGCAGGACATTTCGCTTCCGGTGATGATCTCGCCGACCGGTGTGCAGGCAGTGCACCCCGACGGTGAGGTAGCGGTCGCGCGTGCTGCTGCGGCGCGGGGAACGGCCATCGGCCTGAGTTCTTTTGCCAGCAAGTCCATCGAAGAGGTTGCTGCGGCGAACCCGCAGGTGTTCTTCCAGATGTACTGGGTCGGCAGCCGCGACGTGCTCCTGCAGCGTATGGAGCGCGCTCGCGCTGCCGGTGCCAAGGGCCTGATCATCACGACCGACTGGTCCTTCTCGTACGGTCGTGACTGGGGCAGCCCGTCCATCCCCGAAAAGATGGACCTCAAGGCGATGTTCCAGTTCGCGCCCGAAGGCATCATGCGCCCGAAGTGGTTGTTGGAGTTCGCCAAGACCGGCAAGATCCCGGACCTGACAACACCCAACCTCGCGGCTCCCGGTCAGCCGGCACCGACGTTCTTCGGCGCGTACGGCGAGTGGATGCAGACTCCGCTTCCGACGTGGGAAGACATTGCCTGGCTGCGTGAGCAGTGGGGTGGCCCCTTCATGCTCAAGGGCATCATGCGTATCGACGACGCCAAGCGCGCAGTCGACGCCGGTGTCTCCGCTATCTCCGTCTCCAACCACGGTGGCAACAACCTCGACGGCACCCCAGCGCCGATTCGCGTGCTCCCGGGTATCGCCGAAGCTGTGGGCGATCAGGTGGAAGTTGTTCTCGACGGCGGCATCCGACGCGGCGGCGACGTCGTCAAGGCCCTTGCACTCGGTGCCAAGGCAGTCATGCTCGGCCGCGCGTACCTGTGGGGCCTCTCGGCAAACGGCCAGGCCGGCGTCGAGAACGTTCTCGACCTCATGCGCATGGGCATCGACTCGGGACTCATGGGTCTCGGCCACTCGTCGATCACCGAGCTCAGCAAGGATGACCTGGTCATTCCGGAAGGCTTCACCCGCACGCTGGGCGCGAGCTGAACCTCTGGCTCTGATCGAGCTGTGAGTTGAGCCTTCACGAACACACAACCCTGGCCGGACGCAGTGTCCGGTCCAGGGTTGTTTTCGGTCCACACGAGACCAATCTTGCTGTGGGACGAACGCTTTCCGATCGGCACCGCGCGTACTACCAGCGACGGGCCGAGGGCGGTGCCGGGATCATCGTCGCCGAAACGGCGTCGGTTCTGGACAACGACTGGCCCTACGAGCGGGCACCGTTGGCAACTCTGTGTGGGCCTGGTTGGCGAGCGATCTCAGCGGCCTGCGTCCCGCACGGCGCTCTGGTTCTTGCGGGCCTGGGGCACACCGGGATGCAGGGATCGAGCGCTTACTCACAGTCGGTTCTGTGGGGGCCGTCGCGGGTCGCTGATCCGGTGACGCGTGAGCTGCCGATGATGATGGAGCAGGGCGACATCGATCGTGTGGTCGAGGGTTTCCGCGCCTCGGCAGCGCTTGCCGTGGACTCGGGGATGGCCGGCGTCGAGATCGATGCCGGCCCACGAAGCATTCTGCGGCAGTTCCTTTCGGGGTTGACCAACACACGCGCGGACAGGTACGGAACTGATCGACTGACGCTGCTGCGGGAAGTCCTTCAGACAGTTCGCGGCGCTGTCGGTGCGAACCATGTTGTTTCCCTGCGGTTGTCGTGCGACGAGCAGGCGCCGTGGGCGGGCGTGACGCCGGAACTGACGGTTGGATATGTCAGTGAACTGGAGCGGTATCTCGATCTGTTGATTGTGGTGCGCGGCGGCCTCTACTCGACCGCGGGGTATCGCCCGGACTTTCACGAAGAACCGAACTTCAACCGTGAACTGTGCCGAATCGTCAAGGCCACAGTCTCGATTCCCGTTGCGTTGCAGGGGAGCGTCGTCGACATCGCAGACGCCCACGAGGCGCTCGCGCACGTGGATTACGTGGAAATGACCAGAGCGCAGATCGCCGACCCGGATCTGGTGGTGAAGTCAGCCCGCGGCGATCAGCCACGGCCGTGCGTCCTGTGCAATCAAACGTGCCTTGTGCGCGATCCGCGTAATCCGGTGGTGACGTGCGTCGGAAATCCGAGTGCGGGATTCGAGACGGTAGATCCTGACGAACGAAGGCAGGAATTGATCTCGGGTCCTGTTCTTGTGGTCGGGGGTGGTCCGGCCGGATTGGAAGCTGCGCGGATCATGGCCGGGCGCGGCGCTGCAGTGACGGTGTCGGAACGATCGTCGCGGTTCGGCGGGATGATCCGAACTTTTGCGCAAGGGAAGGGCCGCAGCCGATTTGCTGTGCTCGCGCAGTGGCTCGAGGACGAATGCCGTAGAAGCGGTGTGACCATGCTGACCGAGCACACGATCAGCTCATCGGAGATCGATGATGCCCGCGGCCATGGTGATGTAGTGGTTGCGTCGGGCAGCGTTCCCAGGCTGCCGACCTATCCCGTGGACACATCCGTTCTCTGGATGGATCCGGTGCAGGCGCTCGAGCTTGGCGGTGATTCGATCGAAGGTCCTGTTGTACTGGTGGATCCGTTGGGTGGACCGATGGCTGTTGCGCTTGCGGAGATGTTGGCAGAGTGCGGACTCGACGTCTCGATCGTCACACCGGACACGATCGTCGGTTCGCGGTTGGGTATGAGTGGCGACCTTGTGGGCGCGAACACGAGACTTCAGCAGGTTGGGGTGAACCGGGTGTGTTCCTCGCGGGTACGGGCGGTTGTCGACGGCGTCGTGCAGATCGAGAACGTCTACACGGACGTTGTGGCACACATCCGGTGCGCGACCGTCATCGACTGCTCGCCTCGACTGCCTGACACCTCCCTGCACTATTCGGGGTGCGCCGGCGTCGGCGACACGATTGCTCCGAGAACTGTTCTCGAATCCATCCACGAAGGGCGCCGCGCAGGGTTTACTACTGGAACAGGTTTCAATTCCGTGGAGAGGATCGATTCATGACCCAGGTACGTTCACTCGAAGGCCGTGTTGCATTCATTACCGGCGCGGCGCGTGGTCAGGGCCGCTCTCACGCAATTCGCCTGGCCAGGGAAGGCGCGTCGATCATTGCGATCGACGTCTGCAGTGCTGTCGCCGAGCACAACACGTACGACGCGGCTACCTCGGAAGACTTCACTGAAACCGTCCGTCTTGTCGAAGCCGAGGGTGGCAAGATCCTCGCGCGGGAGGCCGACGTCCGGGACAGTGCCGCGCTCGCTGCTGTGGTGAAGGACGGAGTCGAGCAGTTCGGTCGACTCGACATCGTGGTGGCAAATGCGGGCGTCTGCAACTGGAATCGATTTTGGGAGATGTCGGACGAGCAGTGGGAAACCCTCATCGACATCAATCTCACCGGTGTGTGGAAAACACTCAAGGCTGCGGTGCCGTCCATCATCGAGGGTGGTCGCGGCGGATCGATCGTCGTGATCAGCTCGGTCGCGGGACTCAAGGCGATGCCTGGTCAGGCGCACTACGGCAGTGCAAAGTTCGGTCTGGTCGGGCTCACTCAGGCGGCGGCAAAGGAACTGGGAGAGTACAGGATCCGCGTCAACTCCATCCATCCGTACGGGGTCAACACTCCGATGGGTGTTGATCAGGGCGCACTCGCCGTCTTCCAGAACTACCCGCAATATCTCCCGAACTTCACGCCCATTCTCACCGAGACCGCTTTTGCCGAGCCCGACGAGATCTCCGATACCGTCGTGTGGTTGGCCGGTGACGGGTCACGCACCGTGACAGCAAGTCATATTGCTCTTGATCAAGGTAACTCCAAGGTCTGATGACACCGTATCCTCGCCTCTTCGAGCCGTTGCGCCTGCGTGATTTCACACTGCGTAACCGAGTGGTGTTCTCTGCGCACCTGACCAACTACGCCGAGAACGGGTTGCCGACAGCGCAGCACGCCGCCTATTACGAGGCGAGGGCGCGGGGTGGGGCCGGGTTGATCATCAGCGAGGAACAGTCGACGCACCCGTCGGATCGACCGTACGAAAAGATGATTGCCGGGTACCGACCCGGAGTGGTCGAGGGTTATCGACGGATCACCGATGCCGTGCACGCGCACGGATCGGTGATCCTCGCGCAGATCAATCACAACGGCGGGCAGGGCGCCGGCACGTATTCGAGGCTCCCACTCTGGGCGCCCAGTGCTATTGCCGATCCACTGTTCCGCGAAGTCCCCAAAGCTGTTGACGACAGCGATATCGCGGAGATTCTCGACGGTTTCTCTTTAGTCGCGCGTAACTGCATCTCCGGCGGATTCGACGGCGTCGAGTTGCAGGCGTCGCAGTCGTCGATTGTCCGAGCGTTCTTGGCGCCGTCGACAAACCGCCGCACGGATCGATACGGCGGTCCCGCCGAGAATCGTGCCCAGTTCCTCCTGGAAGTTTTGCGAGTTCTTCGCCGCGCCATTGGCCCTGATCGGATACTCGGAGTTCGGCTGAGCGGTTACGAAGGAACCCGAGGTGGTATCGAGTTGCCGGACGCGGTGTTGACTGCGCAGTTGGTGGAAGCCGACGGTCAGGTCGACTACATCAACACCGCTATCGGAATGGCCACAGAGACTTTGCATTTGATCGAGGCATCGATGGCAGTGCCGAGTGGTTACGCGAACTTCATTCCATCGGCGATCAAGGAAGTTGTCTCGCTCCCCGTGATCGGTGTCGGCCGATTCAAGACACCGGAGCAAGCTGAGCAGGCGTTGGACGAGGGTCTATGCGATCTCGTGGGAGTGGTGCGCGGTCAGATCGCGGACCCGGATTTTGTGAACAAGGCACGCGCAGGCCAGTCGTCACAGGTGCGAACCTGCCTGTCCTGCAATCAGGAATGCGTCGGACGGATGGGACTCAACCGTTGGTTGGGCTGTACCGAGAACCCGCGGGCAGGACGAGAATCGGTTGCCTTGCCCCTGTTACAGTTGAAGGGGCGCAGCGTCGTAGTTGTCGGCGGCGGCCCAGCCGGTCTGCAGGCCGCAGCTACCGCCGCGCAGCGGGGGCATCGGGTGACGCTATTCGAACGTGACGCCATTCTCGGTGGGCAGATCCGAACTGCCTGTGTGATGCCGGTTCGCCGGGAGCTGGGTGATCTGATTCGCAATCTCGAATCCGAATGCCGCAGAAGTGGTGTCACCATCGAACTCGATGCGGCAGTGACAGCGGAGAGATTGATCGAACTGGACCCGGATGTGGTGGTTGTGGCTACGGGAGCGAGGCCACTGCGTCCGGCGTGGGCGGGAGACGTACGCAGAGTGGTCGGTGTCCGCGATGTACTCGACGGGAAGATGCTGCCGACCGGTTCGGTGTTGGTATTCGACGAACTGGGGTTCCATCAGGGTGCATCGGTTGCGGAGTTCCTGGCAGATCGAGGGTGCACTGTCACGGTCGCCACTAACGGGATGGTGGTGGCCCAGGATTTGAGTATCACTCTGGATTTCGAAGGCTGGAACCGCCGGGCGCACGAAAAGTCGATAGTTCAGCGTACGGACCTGATGGTCACCGCGGTGCACGGCGAAGGGCCTGTGGCCGTCGAACTGGTGCACCATCCCACTGGAGTCTCCGAATCTGTGATCGTGGACTGGGTTGTGTTTGCGACGCAGCAGGAACCGGTGGATGAACTGTGGAAGGCGCTGCGTGGCAGTTCCTTCGAGGTCCACCGTATTGGTGATGCCCTGTCCCCGAGGCGTTCGCATAGCGCCGTCATCGAAGGTCACAGGGTTGCGCTGAACATCTAGCCGCAGCCGCCAATGTGATGAAAGCAGCCTTGTGCACCGGGGCATGTTTGATCCCCGGTGCGCACGCCGGGTTTTCAGGCCGCTGTTGGCGGTGTGTTCCCGGGAACGGGAACTTGATACGGATCTACCGACATCGGTGGATAGAACCGGGTTTTCCGGTCGTCTCCGATATCGACTCGCCACTCGGTGTGATGCATCATCCGATGATGATGACCGCACAACAAAATCAGATTATCGAGATCCGTCGGGCCGTCATCGAGCCAGTGAATCAGATGATGGGCGTCGCACCAGCCTGGCGGGGTTCCGCAACCGGGAAAGGCGCAGCCGCCGTCTCGTACCGTGAGGGCTCGACGCTGCGGGACGGTCGCGAGCCGCGCCTTCATGCCGTGATTGAGGGGAACACCGTTGTCGTCGAGAAGGATTCGGGTGACCTCGCAGTCACAGGCCAGCATGCGTGCGGTGTCGAGGCTGATGGGGCCGGCCCAGTTGGTGATCGCGTAGCCGAGTTCTTCGGTGGAGGGTAACAGGTCTTTCAGTACTTGGAGATCGGTGAGGTCTTTTGCGGTGGCGGTGATCGTCAGGTGCGGTTTGACGCCACCTTCGACGGGTCCGAGGCCGGCGGCTTCGTAGCGGCGCAGCAGTTCACAAAATCCGTCGGCGCGTCGAAGTGCCGGGGTGCGTTCGTCTTTCACGCCGTCTTTCTCCGGGGTGGGCGCCGACAGGGCGGACAGTAGCGCGATGAGGCGGGCACCGTTGACGGCGTCGAGGTCACCTTTGACGCTGACTCGCCCGTACAGGCCACGGGAAGCGTAGAACTCGTTGAGTTCGGAGTCTTCACCGGCGGGTATGCCGTCGGCGCGGTTGCCGTACTGTTTCTGGATCCGCCGGATGGCCGCGCGGACGGAATCGCAGTCGGTAACCTTTTTGGAGGCGAGGGTCAGGAGGATGTCGCGGGCCTTCTCGACGTCGACGAGGCTCATGTTCTTGGGTGGGTGCTGGCAGAAGTGCGCTACCTGACGCGCCTTCGACGCATCGATATCGCCGTTGTGAAAGGATTGCCCGACAACAGGTTCGAGCATGAACAACCGCGCCAGGCCGACCAGTTGACTACATTCGCCGATCTCGAGGTTTGTGGACTGGTGCAGCCACTGCGCGATGGCGCGGAATCCTCGGCCGCCGAGTGTGTCGCGAGTGAACATTTCGGTGATCATCACAATCATGCGGGAGGCTATCTCGTGCCGGGCGCGGGCGAGGTCGAGTATCTCCGTCTTGAGGCCCTCGCCGTCGTATTGCCACGCTTCCCGACTGTTCATGCACTAATTTTAGTCGAACAGGATTTCGATTCCTAGGGACATATCGGACAGGTTTTCACGAATCCAAGCTCGAGACTTGTTGATGTGCAGGAATATTCGAATCATCGACGCATGTTGTCCACGTGCGCTGCTCAGGTGAGAACTGCCGACGAATATGATCACTGCATGACCGAAACCCGTGATCTGTCCGCTATCCCGAGCCCCCGGCTCGAGGGGTCTGCGCACACCGTCGTGGTTCCGGTCGGTTCTTTCGAGCAGCATGGTCCGCACTTGCCGCTTGACACTGATACCCGGATTGCGAGAGCGGTGTCGAACGAGCTGCCCGGCGTTGTGGTTGCCCCGGCTCTCGAGTATGGCGCGAGCGGGGAGCACGAGGGTTTTGCCGGGACGATTTCCATCGGGGCCGAGGTCATGGAAATGGTGGTTGTCGAGTACGGGCGGTCTGCCTGTCGGTGGGCGGGGCGGGTGTTGTTTGTCAGTGGTCACGGCGGAAACGGTCCCGCGTTGGCAAAGGCTGTGGCGCTCTTGCGATACGAGGGCCGCGATGCAGCCTGGGTGCCCTGCGCGATTCCCGGGGCGGACGCTCATGCAGGCAAGACAGAAACCAGCCTCTTACTGCACCTTTCGCCTGAATGTGTGGACATGAACGTGGCGGAGGTCGGAAATATTTCTCCTATCGCAGACCTGATGCCAGGATTGCGTTCGGGCGGTATGGTCGCTGTGTCGGATAACGGTGTTCTGGGCGATCCAGTTCAGGCAAGTGCCGTGGACGGCGCGCGCATTTTCGACGAGTTGGTGCAACGCGTGACGGATGGACTGGCCCGGTGGAATCCGGGCCCGGATGGGAGGCTTCGGTGATGGTTGTTACCGATGGGGGGCGGGCGATCTACCCGAACCGATTCGCGGTGTTTTCCCTGACGATCGCCTGATGCGACCCGCACGACTCCCCGACGGCTTCGGCATTCGGTTGGATCCCAAAGTTCGCACGTACTCGGGTGGCCGCGTGCTCATCGGTGGTTCGCCGACGCGCATGCTCAAGCTGGCTCCGACTGCAGCTGCGATGATCGGCGACGGCTTCCTCGAGGTTGTCGATCAGCAGAGCGCTGCGGTGGCGCGCCATCTGCTCGATTCCGGTGTTGCGAATCCTCGGCCGATGTCGACTCCGTCGGCTTCCGACGTCACCGTCGTGATTCCGGTGAAGGACAACGTTGCCGGGATCGAGCGGTTGTTGCCGGTTCTCAAGGATCTGGCAGTGATCGTGGTCGACGACGGGTCCGAGGTTCCACTTGATCCGCGTCGGGACTACCCGGGTACGGGAACGGTCACCGTGGTCCGGCACGAGCACGCGCGTGGTCCGTCATCGGCCCGCAATACGGGATTGCGTTCGGCACAAACACGTTTCGTGGCGTTCCTCGACTCGGATGTCATTCCGCGAGCGGGCTGGCTCGAGCTGATGCTCGGTCACTTCAGTGATCCGGGTGTGGCTCTGGTGGCGCCGCGAATTGTGGCACTCGATCCGTACGGGACGGCATTGGCTCGGTACGAGAGTATGCGTTCCTCCCTGGATCTGGGGCGGAAGGAAGCAGCCGTCAAGTCCGGCAGTCCCGTGTCGTATGTACCCAGCGCGGCCATGATCGTCCGGCGCGATGTGGCTCTCGACTGTGAGGGATTCGATGAAAACCTCGAGGTGGCAGAGGACGTCGATTTCTGTTGGCGTCTCCAGTCTGCCGGTTGGCGACTGCGCTACGAACCGGTTGCCAATGTCGCCCATGATCATCGGGTTCAGTTCGGGAAGTGGTTCAGCCGACGCGCTTTCTACGGAACCGGCGCCGCGCCGCTGGCTGCGCGACATCCGGGTTCGGTGCCGCCGATGGCCATGTCGGTCTCGACGCTGTTCGCGTGTGTCGCGGCAGCAACGCTCACCAAGTCGGGGTTGGCTGGAGCGCTCGGAGCTTTACTGTTCACCGTGTTCCGATTGCGGAAGATGTTCACCGGCTTGAAGCAGCCGACGCGTATCGCGGCGATTCTGACAGCCCAAGGTTTTGTGGGCGGGTTCTGGCAATTGGCGTCGGCGATGTGCCGTCACTACTGGCCGGTGACGTTGTTGGCGGTGATCACGTCACGCAAGATCCGGCGGTTAGCTCTTGCCGCGGCAGTCAGTGAGGGGCTGGTGGATTGGTATCGCCACCGTGAAGAGGGTGGTTTGGGGCCGGTGCGGTACGTGTTGTTCAAACGAGCCGATGACGTCGCTTACGGATTCGGCCTGTGGCGTGGTGCGATCGAGGCGCAGGATCCTGCGGCTTTGAAGCCTCGAATCACCAAGTGAGCGTTACGGATCACGCAGACTTCGTTGTGGTCGGTGGCGGCACCACGGGGTGTGTGATTGCGTCCAGGCTCAGCGAGGACCCGGCCGCGCAGGTGCTACTTCTCGAGGCGGGAAGTGGGTATCGTTCGACGGTTGATCTTCCGGGTGTTCTCGATGATCCGTACCTGCTACCGGTGGGGCCGAAGAGTGAACACACCTGGACGTATCCGGTCGAGTTGACGCCGAGTCGACTTACCACCGTCTCGCGTGGACGAACTCTCGGTGGCAGCGGCGCGGTAAATGGTGCGTACTTCGCGAGGGCAACGCGCGCAGACTTTGACCTCTGGCCCGATTCCTGGAGCTACGAGAAGGTACTGCCGTATTTTCGGAAGTCGGAGACCGATCACGATTTCGGCGGGCCTTACCACGGCGACAGTGGTCCAATTCCGGTCCGTCGGCGCCGCCGCGACGAGATGCATCCACTCAGCAGTCGGTTCCACGACGCGGCACTCTCGGCTGGTTTCCCCGAGGACGCAGACAAGAATGCGCCGGATTCGGACGGCGTCGGGCCAGTCCCACTGAATATCTTCGACCATCGTCGTATCAGTACTGCGGTCGGTTACCTGCTACCGGCGATGAAGCGTCGCAATCTCACCGTCGATGTCGGTGTCACCGTCCTGCGAATCGTGTTCTCGGGGACGCGGGCCGTAGGAGTCGATGTTCTCGACGGCACCGGGGTGCGGCGTATCCACGGACGTCACATCGTGGTGTGCTCCGGCGCGGTGGCCACTCCGCTCCTGCTCCTGAACTCAGGCATCGGATCGGCTGATCAGCTTGTGGCTCACGATGTTCCGGTTGTTGTCGACCTTCCGGGAGTGGGGCAGGGTTTTGTCGATCATCCGGAAGTGCTACTGCCTTATCAATATTCGGTTCCGGAGACTCTGCGACCGCAGACCCCGGTGCTGGAGATGACTCTCAACGACGCGGACCTCGAAATCCGGCCCTATACAGCGTCGTTCACCGATCTGGTGCCCGGGATTCCACAGATGGACCATGGGATCGGAGTGGTACTGATGGCGCCGCACAGCCGAGGAACCGTCGAACTCGATCCGAAGGCGCCGGGTGGTTCGCCGAGGATCCGATACAACTACGTCGAGTCCGCGCACGATCGACAAGTCGTCAGGAGGGGGATGCAGATCGCCGAGGACCTGCTCGAGACTATTGCAAAGACCGGGATGATCCGGCGGCCCGAGATCGAGTATTCGGACGAGTGGATCGAATCGCGGTTGGGCACGTCACTACACATGTCGGGTAGTTGCGTCATGGGTTCGGAGTTCGATCCGGGAGCGGTTGTCGACGATCGATGCAGCGTTCTCGGAGTCGACGCACTCAGTATTGTCGACACATCGATCATGCCGGTGATTCCCACCCGCGGGCCCCATGCAACTGCGGTGATGGTGGCCGAGCGAGCCAGTGAATTGGTGCGTGACGCTGCGCGATCGTAAGAACCAACCGACCATCTTCACCATTGTGATGTGATCGGCACTACAGTGGCAGGGGAGCGGAGGAACACAGAATATGGCACGTGAACAGGCTGTGTACGGCAACCCGTGGGTAGCGGTGCGGCCCGGAGACGACGTAGCGGTGCTGGCACGTCGACTGTCGAGTGCCCATCAGTCTTTCATCGACGCCCACGACGGGCCCGGCACGGACGATTCACGCGTGCGGTCTGTTGTGCTCGAATCCTGGATGCGTAGCAGAAACAACGGTGTCGATCCTGACGTCGTCGGCGCTCCGGCGATGCTCGAAGGGCTCGATCTCGAAAGTTATCGCTCGTCGCATCCCATGTCTCTCATTCGTCCTGTGGTTCGAAAACTGCTGGTAGAGGACGCAGCCGAAACCGGCCTGTTGATCGCGATCAGCGATGCGCACGGCCGGTTGCTGTGGGTGGAGGGCGATAGTGCCGCCAAGGACCGCGCACTGTCGATGAATTTTGTCGAAGGCGCGGACTGGAGTGAAGATCGCGTCGGCACCAATGCTCCGGGGACGGCACTGGCGCTCGATCACTCGGTGCAGATTTTCGGTTCGGAACATTTCAATCGGACCGTGCATGACTGGAGTTGTTCGGCGGCGCCCGTCCACGATCCCACCACCGGACAGATTCTCGGCGCGATCGACATCACCGGTGGCCCCCGGGTTGCCGTCCCCGAAGTGTTGTCGTTGATTCGTGCAACGGTGGCCGCAGCTGAATCGGAATTGCGGTTCCACCTGCTCAATTCGCCGATCCCGCTCACTGCCTCGGCTCCGAGGCTGGAGACGTTCGGCGGCGGACGGCCAACTCTCGTCCGCGGCGGTGAGCGGATTCCGATCTCACAACGCCACGCCGAAATCTTGCTTCTGCTCTCCGAACATCCAGAAGGGCTCAGTGCCGATCACCTGGCCGTTCTCCTCGATGAAGGTGAGCTGGACGGTGTCACCATTCGCGCCGAGATGTCTCGCCTTCGCAAGGTTTTCGGCGCCGATCGGCTGGCGTCGAGGCCCTATCGCATCATCACCGAGTTCGCCACGGACGTCGACGACGTCCGCAAGGCACTGGACCGTGGGGACGCGGCGACAGCCATGCGCTTGTATTCCGGCCCGGTCCTGAGCGGTTCCACCGCTCCGGGTATCGACGCAATCCGGGACGAATTGCGCACTCGGGTTCAGGCCGCACTGCTGCGCGGCGACGACGCCACCCTTCTTGCCAAGTGGACCACCTCCGTCCATGGCCGGGAGGATTCCGTCGTCTGGGAGGCGTACCTGTCGACGCTCGACCCGCAATCTGCTCTGTATTCGCAGGTCAAGGCCAAAATTGATCTGCTGGACCGGCAGCTCGGTCTCTGAGAAACGGGCACGTTGCACTGACGGAACGGGCACGTTGCACCGACGCAACGTAGTTGCAACGTTGCAACTCCTAGTGTTGTGAATCACACCCCGCCGGGGGGTGGGACTGCAGTCACCGATTTCGGGACTGTGCCCAGGAAGATCACGTTTACATAGGAGCTTGCAATGACCGTGTACGCCCGCCCAGGTACCGCTGACGCGATCATGTCCTTCCAGTCTCGATACGACAACTGGATCGGCAACGAATGGGTTGCTCCGGTCAAGGGTCAGTACTTCGAGAACCCGACACCGGTGACCGGACAGAACTTCTGCGATGTGGCTCGTTCCACCGCAGAAGACATCGAGCTCGCTCTCGACGCAGCACACGCAGCAGCTCCGGCCTGGGGCAAGACCTCGGTCGCCGAGCGCGCGATCATCTTGAACAAGATCGCAGATCGTATGGAGGAGAACCTCGAATCCATCGCACTCGCCGAGTCATGGGACAACGGCAAGCCGATCCGCGAGACCCTCAACGCCGACATCCCGCTCGCCATCGATCACTTCCGCTACTTTGCGGGAGCCATTCGCGCACAAGAAGGTTCGCTCTCGGAGATCAACTCCGACACGGTTGCCTACCACTTCCATGAGCCGCTCGGTGTAGTCGGCCAGATCATTCCGTGGAACTTCCCGATCCTGATGGCAGTGTGGAAGCTTGCTCCCGCGCTCGCTGCCGGCAATGCCATCGTGCTCAAGCCCGCAGAGCAGACTCCCGTCTCGATCCTGCACCTCATCGGCATCATCGGTGACCTGCTGCCTGCCGGTGTTCTCAACATCGTCAACGGCTTCGGCGTGGAGGCAGGCAAGCCGCTTGCATCGAGCCCGCGCATCAAGAAGATCGCGTTCACCGGCGAAACCACCACCGGACGCCTCATCATGCAGTACGCGTCGCAGAACCTGATCCCGGTCACCCTCGAACTCGGTGGCAAGAGCCCCAACATCTTCTTCTCCGACGTGCTCGCCGCCAACGACGACTACCAGGACAAGGCCCTCGAAGGCTTCACGATGTTCGCGCTCAACCAGGGCGAGGTATGCACGTGCCCGTCGCGTTCGTTGATCCAGGAAGACATCTTCGACGACTTCCTCGCAATGGCTGCCATCCGCACCAAGGCTGTGCGCCAGGGCGATCCGCTCGACACCGACACCATGATCGGTGCGCAGGCCAGCAACGACCAGCTCGAGAAGATTCTGTCCTACATCGAGATCGGCAAGGCCGAAGGTGCCAAGGTCATCACCGGCGGCGAGCGGGCGCAGCTGGGCGGCGACCTCGCCGGCGGCTACTACGTGCAGCCGACGGTCTTCACCGGCAACAACAAGATGCGCATCTTCCAGGAAGAGATCTTCGGACCGGTCGTGTCCGTCACGTCCTTCAAGGATTACGACGAGGCCATCGAACTTGCCAATGACACCCTCTACGGTCTCGGCGCGGGCGTCTGGTCGCGTGACGGTGGAGTTGCTTACCGTGCGGGCCGCGATATCCAGGCCGGCCGAGTGTGGACCAACACGTATCACCAGTACCCGGCACACGCCGCCTTCGGTGGATACAAGCAGTCCGGTATCGGCCGCGAGAACCACCTGATGATGCTCTCGCACTACCAGCAGACCAAGAACCTCCTGGTCAGCTACGCGCAGAAGGCTCAGGGCTTCTTCTGATCCTCGCTTCGCGCAGCAGGTAAGACAACACGAGAATACGAACGCACGGAGGTTGGAATGGACGCTACCGATGTCACCGCACCTGATGACACTGCAGGCGTCGTTCCACCCCGTCTCGTGACCACCGCTGGGGCGGCTGATCTTCTGCGCCGCCTCAGCGGAAACCACGGCGAACTGATGATGCACCAATCGGGTGGTTGCTGCGATGGCAGCGCGCCGATGTGTTATCCCGCAGGTGAATTCATCGTCGGTGACCGTGATGTACTGCTCGGCGTCATCGATCTGCGGCTAGGTGTCGGTGAGGTTCCCGTCGACCTGCCAATAGGTACGGACGCCGTCCAGGTCTGGATTTCCGGATCCCAGTTCGAAGCGTGGAAGCATACCCAGCTGGTTCTGGACGTGGTGCCCGGACGGGGCAGCGGGTTCAGCCTGGAGTCTCCTGGAGGATTCCGATTCCTCAGTCGAGCAAGGACTTTCACGCCGCAAGAGAACGACGCGCTCAACTCGTCCGCGATTCTGGTCGGCGCCGAGTGGGAGGCTGGGGTGCGTCCCCTCCCGCCGACGGTTCCGCAGGTTGTCGCCGAAGCGGTGGACGCCTGCCCGGTTCCGGGCATGGCCGGACGAGCCTGAGCGTTTAACAGCCCGGTCATCGCCGCGGCGATCGTTAGTTACTTCTCACCCATACTGTTGAGCCACGCGGCGCCGGGCACTGGCGTCGTTGAATTCTTGACCGATTCAGAGGATGGACATGTCTCTTTCCGAGCACGTGCCGGACAAGCCGACGGGTGCGCACCACGACGGCGCAGATTTTCATGCAGAAGACAATTCGTATCTCGAAAAACGAACACTCCGCAAAGGTACGGCAGGATGGGTGCTGCTGGCCGGATTGGGAGTCAGCTATGTGATTTCCGGCGACTACGCCGGATGGAACAACGGTCTCGCCGAAGGCGGTTTCGGCGGTCTGCTCATCGCTGCCGTCGTCATCGCCGGAATGTACCTGGCGATGGTGCTGGGCATGGCCGAGATGTCGTCGGCGCTACCCGCTGCTGGTGGCGGGTACACGTTTGCCCGTCGCGCGTTGGGGCCGTGGGGTGGATTTGCCACCGGCACTGCAATTCTCATCGAGTATTCCATCGCGCCGGCAGCCATCGCGACCTTCATCGGTGCCTACGTCGAATCGCTCAATCTGTTCGGAATCACCGACGGGTGGTGGGTCTACCTCGCGGTGTATGCGATCTTCATCGGTATTCACCTCACCGGTGCGGGTGAAGCACTCAAGGCGATGTTCGTGATTACCGCCATTGCTCTCGTCGGTCTTGTCGTCTTTGCGATTTCCGCTGTGGGACTGTTCGATTCGTCGAATCTCACCGACATTGCCGTCGATACGTCCGCCGCGGGGTCGTCGTCGTTCCTGCCCTTCGGTTTGATCGGTATCTGGGCGGCAGTTCCCTTCGCGATCTGGTTCTTCCTTGCGGTGGAGGGTGTTCCGCTCGCAGCCGAGGAGGCGCGCGAGCCGGAGAAGAACGTCCCGCGCGGCATCATCATCAGCATGTTGCTCCTGATCGTCACCGGCGCAACGGTTCTCTTCCTGGCTACGGGGGCATTGGGCGCCGACGCGTTGTCCACCTCCGGAAACCCGCTGGTCGAAGCACTCGGTGACAGTGGCAGCGCCAAGGTTGTCAACTACATCGGGCTCGCCGGTCTGGTGGCAAGTTTCTTCTCGATCATGTACGCGTACTCCCGCCAGACCTTTGCACTCTCGCGCGCCGGATACCTCCCGAAGAACCTGTCGGTGACGAACAAGCGCAAGGCCCCGACATTGGCACTCGTTGTTCCCGGAGTCATCGGTTTTGCGCTCTCGCTCACCGGAGAAGGCGCGATGCTGCTGAACATGGCGGTGTTCGGCGCCGCTGTCAGCTATGTGCTGATGATGGTGAGTCACATCGTGCTTCGTAAGCGAGAGCCGAACATGCCCCGCCCCTATCGGACTCCCGGCGGAATTGCCACCACCTCGTTTGCTCTGGTTGTCGCCGCGATATCGGTGGTCGCCACATTCCTGGTCGATCCGATTGCAGCACTTCTCACTCTCGCAGCGTTCGGCGTTCTCATGGCATATTTTGGTCTCTACAGTCGACATCATCTTGTTGCCAACTCGCCCGACGAGGAGTTTGCTGTACTTGCACAGGCGGAAGAAGAACTGGAATGACCATGTACCACCAACAGGTTTCGGGCACGACATACTCGTTCGAGAGTCTCGTCGACGTCATGGCCAAGGCGACACCACTGCGATCGGGTGACGAACTGGCCGGCTGCGCTGCGCACTCCGACGCGGAACGTGCTGCTGCCCAATGGGTTCTGGCGGATCTTCCGTTGAAGGTCTTCCTGGAAGATCTTCTGGTTCCTTACGAGGACGACGAAGTCACCCGGCTTATCATCGACAGTCACAACCGTCTGGCGTTCCAACCGGTCGCGCATCTGACCGTCGGCGGCTTGCGGGACTGGCTCCTCGAAACGGCGTCGGCGCCGGGTGCCGCGGCCCACCTTGCGGCGGTCAGTCCTGGCTTGACTCCGGAGATGGTGGCGGCGGTCAGCAAGATCATGCGTAATCAGGATCTGATTGCCGTCGCGAAGGCGATCACCGTCACCGCCGGCTTCCGGACCACCATCGGTCTACCGGGGCGATTGAGCACGCGGCTACAACCAAACCATCCCACCGACGACCCACGGGGAATTGCCGCGGCCACGCTGGACGGTCTCCTCCTGGGTTGCGGCGATGCCGTCATCGGAATCAACCCGGCGACGGACTCTCCGCAGGCCACATCGGATCTGCTGCATCTTCTCGACGACATCCGGCAGCGATTCGAGATCCCGACACAATCCTGCGTGCTCTCGCACGTGACCACGACGATCGGACTGATCGAATCCGGTGTGCCGGTCGATCTGGTCTTCCAGTCGATTGCCGGTACCGAAGGCGCCAATTCCGGCTTCGGAGTGAATATTCCGCTGCTCCGGGAAGGTAACGACGCCGGCCGATCCTTGAACCGGGGGACTGTCGGGAACAACGTCATGTACCTCGAGACCGGACAGGGGTCTGCGCTCAGTTCCGGCGCTCACCTGGGCACCGGCGGCGCGCCCGTCGATCAGCAGACTCTCGAAACCCGCGCGTACGCGGTGGCCCGCGACCTCGAACCCCTCTTGGTCAACACTGTCGTCGGATTCATCGGGCCCGAGTACCTGTACGACGGCAAACAGATTATCCGGGCGGGCCTCGAGGATCATTTCTGCGGCAAACTGCTGGGACTGCCGATGGGTGTGGACGTCTGTTATACCAACCACGCCGAAGCCGACCAGGACGACATGGACAACCTGTTGACCCTGCTCGGAGTGGCGGGGGCGGCATTTGTGATCGCGGTTCCCGGGGCGGACGACGTGATGCTCGGGTATCAGAGTCTGGCTTTCCACGACGCGTTGTACGTGCGGCGGGTGTTGGGCCTGCAACCTGCCCCGGAGTTCGAGGCCTGGCTTCACGGTTTGGGGATGACGGACGGAGACGGACGAGTGCTGCCGGTAGACGCTTCTCTCTCGCCACTGCGAGCACTGACGGTGAATCGATGAGCGACGACGCGGCACCGGTCGTCGACTTCTGGAGTCCGCTTCGTGCGACAACGCAGTCGCGAATCGGATTGGGCCGCACCGGAGATTCGTTGCCCACCAGTCGAGTGCTCGAGTTCAAGGCCGCTCATGCTGCCGCGCGGGATGCTGTTCATGTTCCGCTCGATTCGGAGGTCCTCGCTCGGCGGGTCGAAGCCGTCGGAATCGGGGCGCCGGTGGTGGTCACCAGCGGCGCGTCCACGCGGAGCGAGTACCTACGCCGACCCGATCTCGGACGCCGACCGGCAGATATCAGCGCGATCACCACGTCGGACAACGAGATCGGATTCATTCTCGCGGACGGACTTTCACCGCGCGCCCTCATGGATCACGGTGAGCAGTTGCTCGCAGCGCTTGTCGCCGAGTTGGGAACGACGTATTCGATTGCGCCGCCGGTGATCGCGACCAATGCGCGGGTTGCGTTGGGTGATCACATCGCGGCGGCAATGGGTGTGCAAACTGCTGTGGTCCTGATCGGCGAGCGTCCGGGGCTCTCGGTTGCAGACAGCGTCGGGATCTATCTAACCCATCTCCCACGAGTCGGACGCACAGACGCGGATAGAAACTGCATCTCCAACATCCATCCGCCTGAAGGTCTGGGCTACGAGCAGGCAGCCCGCGTCGTTGCGGGTTTGGTGGCCGGCGCCCGAAAGCTGGGGCGTTCCGGCGTCGACCTCAAAGACACGTCGCGGGCAGTTCAGTTGGCGTCGGGTGAGGTGCTGACACTCGAGTAACGCTCAGATGTAGAGCACCCGGTATTTGATGCTGCCCTGAAGTTTCCCGACCAGGTTGCCGGCGTGGACGAACCATCGCCCGCGAGGCATCGGGGAGATCCGGCGGGGCACAAGCGGGTTGAAGAGAAGCAAGGCAAGCAGGGTCGCGGCGACGATCCGGGGAGTAGTCCGGCGCTGACCGTGGTCGCGGAACCGTGAGTACAACTGTGCTGTGGCGATCCCGTAGGCGCGGGTTTGATTCCACGTTCCGCGATACGTGTCGCGAAGTCGGTACGCAACCACGGCATCGGGCGCGTGCGCCAACGTCATGCCGGCCAACTGCAGGCGCCAGCAGAGGTCGATGTCCTCACCGGAATTCACGTATCGGAGATCAAATCCGTCGACCTTGTCGAAGGCTGCGCGCCAGATGCCGAAGGTGCACGTAATGCCGTAGGGGAGAAAATCTTCACTGCCGAACTGCGTACCGTTGAAGGTGCGCCACGTGGCAACTTCACTCGAGTTGATCGACGCGGTTTCCACCACTCCGCCAACAGCATCCGAGTTTTCGGCTGCGCGGACGATCGCACTGAGCCACGACGGGTGGACACGATCGTCTGCGTCACAGAATGCGATGAAATCGCCACTGGATGCGGCAACTCCGACGTTGCGTGCGTAGCCGCCACCTCGGCCGGCCGACGCGTCCACCAGGCGGAGCGAGAGGGTATCGGTCGACGGATGGTTGGTGATGAAGTGCGCGAGACCGTCGGTGGAGCCGTTGTCTGCGACGACGACTTCGAACGCTCCGTCGTAGTCCTGGGAGGACAGGGCATTCAGCTGTTCGCCGATGTGGTCCATGGCGTTGTACGCCGGGATCACCACGGACACAAGGTGCGGTTTCACGCGCCAAAGATACCGTATGCCTGGTAAAGCCGCTGGGTCGGATTTGCGTTGATCGCAGGTAGCAACGCTGGTGTGGCCGCCTCTGTGATGTGATTGCTGTCGAGCCCGTCGGGGCTGCGGATTCTGTTTCGGCGAGTTCGCACAGTGTGAGAGCCGCCCAGGCGGCACGTGATGAGGAGAGAACGATGGCCTTTGCCGGCAACGTGGACGAATTGGCGCTGCTTCAGTCGGTGCGGCTCAAGGAACGCGTCGGATCTGGTGTTCTTGCCGAGCACCTGGGAGTGAGTGCGGCATCCGGGCAGGCTGCGTACGACGCCTTGGTCGAACAGGGTAAGGCGGTGGAGAGTGACAATCAGATCAGTCTGACCGACAAGGGTCTCGCCGAGCTGAACGATCAGCTTGATGCCGAGCGCGTTTCCATCGACGAGGATTCGATTCTCGACGTCCTCGAAGCCTTCCTGCCGCTAGACGAAGAATTCTCTGCTCTCGTCGCCAGTGCCGACGCAGCGTCGCTGGCAGACTTGGATCGTCGCGCGTCCAACGTGTTCGATGATCTGTCCGCGTTTGTTCCGCGCCTGTCGCGCTATCAGGACTTGTTCTCTGACGCGCTTGCGAAAGTTCAAGCGGGGGAGTCGAAGTGGATTGCCGAACCGGGTATCGACTCCTACGCCACGGTGTGGGTGGAGATCCGCCAGGAGCTCTGCGAGGCGGCCGGTAAGTCGGAAAACTGAGCGGATCCTCTGTGCTGCCGAGGCCGTCCGATTCCCTGGGAGTCGGACGGCCTTTGCCGTGTCGCGGCGACGTGAAACTCGTTACTTAAGGACATGAATCGTGATGCGCATCACGCCTACCCCCTTTCGGGGGTAGTGCGAGGGTGAGCCGGATCACTACCTTTCCTCCTATCGACGGTGATGCCCACAGGGCACCACCACCGGACCACGGAGGAATCGAGTGACCACAGTCTCTCCAGCAGGGGGATCGAGTGCCGCAGGCACTGCGGCAGCCCCCGCGAAGACAACGAGTGTGCGGCGCGTTGCCATCGCCAGTTGTATCGGCACGACCATTGAGTTCTACGACTTCTTCATCTACGGAACCGCTGCGGCGCTTGTTTTTCCGACGGTCTTCTTTCCGGCGCTCGGAGCCACTGCCGGCACTGTGGCGTCGTTCGCGACCTTCGCCGTTGCCTTCATTGCACGGCCGGTCGGCGCAATGTTGTTCGGGCACTTCGGAGATCGCATCGGCCGCAAGAAGACGCTGATCTCCACTCTGTTGCTGATGGGTATCTCGACGCTCCTGATCGGCTTGCTGCCCGGTGCGGCAACTATCGGTGTCGCCGCTCCGATCATCTTGGTGCTCTTGCGATTCGGTCAAGGATTTGCAGTCGGTGGTGAATGGGCAGGCGCAACTCTGCTCACCGCGGAATATGCCCCGCCCGGCAAACGCGGTCTGTACGCGATGTTCCCCCAGCTCGGCCCGGCCATCGCTTTTGTTCTCTCGAGCAGCACGTTCCTCATCACCGGCGCAGTTCTCGGCGACACCAATCAGGCATTCCTCGATTACGGCTGGCGAATCCCGTTCCTGTTCTCCATCGTGCTCGTCGGTATCGGCCTCTACATGCGCCTCGCTATCGAAGAAACTCCGGTCTTCAAGGCAGAGCAAGCTGATCGCGTCGCGGCAGAGAAGAACGAAGCCCCTCGCACCCTCCCGTTCCTGGACGCCTGGCGCTTCCAAACCAAGGAAATTCTCCTCTCGGCCGGTGCGCTGGCCTGCCTGTTTGCCTTCTTCTACATGGGCACGGCATTCCTGACGAGCTACGGCACGAAGACGCTCGGGTTCTCCCGCCCGTTCGTCCTGTCGGTCGGTATCGCGTCCGCCTTCGTCTTCGGCGCCGCGATCATCGTGTCCGCGCTGTACTCCGACCGGATCGGGCGTCGCAAGGTCATCATGATCTCGTGTGGTCTGGCAGTGGTGTGGGCGCTCATTCTGTTCCCGCTCCTCGATACCGGAACGCCCCTCGCCTTCATTCTCGGAATGTTCGGCACTCTGATGATCTTCGGAATCGCCTACGGCCCCTGCGGTGCACTGCTTCCGGAAATGTTCCAGACGCGTTACCGCTACACCGGTGCCGGCCTCGGCTACAACCTCGCCGGCGTCCTCGGCGGCGCGGTGCCCCCGCTGATCGCGGCCCCGCTGGCTTCGGCGTACGGAAGCATGGCAATCGGCATCATGCTGGCAATCCTCGGTGTGGTGAGCCTCGTCTGCACTTGGGCGCTCGTCGAGACCAAGGACCACGCGCTGTAACCACAGCAGTCGGTCGGGGTGTCCGGACTTCAGACAGTTACGGACACCCCGCACCGGGAAGTATGTCGTACATCACACCGAATCGAGTAAATTCGTAGATGAGAGGGTCCGCTGCGGCGGCCCCTCTCATAGGTGCCTGAAGAGGTATCCGGAGAGGACAGAACACATGAGTACGCCGCTGCCCAGCTATACGTCCGGAGTATGGGACGGTCCGATGCTGGGCGACACCATCGGAGACAACCTGGATCGCACGGTTGCCGCGCACGGTGACCGCGATGCATTGATCGACCATGCCAGCGGTCGACGATGGACGTACCGGGAGTTCGCCGAACAAGTGAACGGGCTCGCTGCCGGACTCCTTTCCCGTGGTGTGGGGAAGGGTGATCGGGTAGGGATCTGGGCTCCCAACTGTCCGGAATGGACCTTCACGCAGTATGCGACGGCAAAGATCGGGGCGATCCTGGTCAACATCAACCCGGCGTATCGCTCGCACGAGTTGCAGTACGTGCTCGAGCAGGCCGGGATTTCGACACTGGTGGCGGCGGCGAGTTTCAAGACGTCGGACTACGCGTCGATGATCGAGGCGGTGCGGCCACAGTGCCCGGATTTGACGTCGGTGCTCCTGCTCGGTTCACCAGAGTGGGATGCGGTGCTCGCAGACGGGTTGGCAGCGCAGGCAAGTGATCCAGCTCCGCTCGCCGCTGCCCAAGCCGCGTTGTCGGCCGACGATGCGATCAACATCCAATACACCTCGGGCACTACCGGTTTCCCGAAGGGGGCGACACTCAGCCACCACAACATCCTCAACAACGGCTACTTCGTCGGCGAGTTGTGTCACTACAGCGAGGTCGACCGGGTGTGTATTCCGGTGCCGTTCTATCACTGCTTCGGCATGGTGATGGGCAACCTTGCGTGCACCAGTCACGGTGCTGCCATGGTTATTCCGGGCCCGGCGTTCGATCCGCGCGCTGCACTCGAAGCGGTGCAGGCCGAAAAGTGCACGTCCCTCTACGGCGTTCCGACGATGTTCATCGCCGAGTTGGCGTTGCCGGACTTCGAGAGCTTCGATCTGTCGAGCCTGCGCACCGGCATCATGGCGGGCTCGCCCTGCCCGGTCGAGGTGATGAAGCAGGTCATCGATCGGATGGGAATGGCTGAGGTGTCCATCTGCTACGGCATGACGGAGACGTCGCCGGTGTCGCTGCAGACTCGCTCGGACGATTCGATCGCGCAACGCACCGAAACGGTCGGACGCGTCGGGCCGCATCTCGAGATCAAAATCGTGGACCCGGCAACGGGATTGACGGTACCGCGCGGAGAGCCGGGCGAGCTGTGCACCCGCGGGTACTCGGTCATGCTCGGTTACTGGGAGAACCCGGAGAAGAGCGCCGAAGCGATCGACGCTGCCCGGTGGATGCACACCGGCGATATCGGAGTGATGGACGAGGCCGGGTACGTCGCGATCACCGGACGCATCAAGGACATGGTCATCCGCGGCGGCGAGAATGTCTATCCGCGTGAGATCGAGGAGTTCCTTTACACCCACCCCGACATCCTCGACGCACAGGTGATCGGCGTGCCGGACGCAAAGTACGGCGAGGAGTTGATGGTGTGGATTCAGATGCGGGAGGGGGCGCCCGAACTGGATGCCGAAGCCGTACGTGCTTACTGCACCGGTAAATTGGCGCACTACAAGATTCCGCGGTACGTACACGTTGTCGACGAATTCCCTATGACCGTCACCGGCAAGGTGCGCAAGATAGCCATGCGCGAACAGGCAATGGAACTGATCGGGCAGGGCTGAGTCGTGTTCGATTCTTCAGGAGATCATGATCCGGTTCGCCCGGAGATCGCGCTCTCCTGGAAACGCTCGCGGCTCAGTGGAGTCGACCCGTCCGCGGCGATCGCAGTCGATACTGCCGACCAGGACGCAGAGAGTCGGTTGCTGCGCGCTGCTTCTCCGGTACTCGACGAAGTTGCCCGTCAGATCGCGGGCACCGGGTTCTGCGTCCTGTTGGCTGATCGAGAGTGCCGAGTGGTCGCTTCGGTGTACTCCGACAGTCGAGTCGAGCGGACGATCGAGCGGTTGGGCGTCGTCAACGGTTCGCGATTCGGCGAAGAGCACGCGGGCACCAACGCGCTCGGGACGCCGCTCGAGGTAGGCCGAAGTGTGGTGATCCACGGTGACGAGCATTTCCTCGACAGTCTCAAAGGACTCAGCTGTTACGGCCAGCCGATCCTGCATCCCGTCACGCGTCGCGTCGAGGGAATTCTCGACATGACTGGTGTTGTCTCGCAGGCCAACCCGCTGTTCGCGCCCTTCCTGGCGCGAGCGGCAGCGGACATCGAGAAGCGGTTACTCGAGGGCTCGAAAGCGTCGGAGCAGCGATTGGTCGACGCATTCCAGCGAGTGTCCCATCAACGCAACATTGCCGTCGCGGCCATCGGCGACGACATCCTGCTGAGCAACCGAACCGCCTTGGATCTGCTCGACACCGCCGATCATGTATCGCTTCGATCCTTGATTGCCGACCTCAACCCGGACCAATCACGGCTGGTGACAGTCGAATTGGCGTCCGGTGCGCTCGCGCGAGTTCAAGCCGACCGGATTTCCGGGGCAGACGGCGGCGCGTTGTTCCTGGTCGAACCACTCCAGCGGGAACGGGCGCCGATCCGTAGAACGCACGAGCGGGCACCGTCTCCGGGTGAACGACTCCGTCGCGACCTGATGCGAGCGCGGACTGTTTCTGCCGCCGTGGCGATTTCGGGTGAGGCGGGCTCAGGTCGAACGTCGGCGGCAGCGGACGTGGTGGGCACCGTCGACGCGAGTTGGCTCGATGCCACACGAATCGCATTCGACGGCCGCGAGAAATGGGTCACCGATCTCGTGCGTGCCGCCCGTAAGCGTTCGGGCGTCGTGGTGATCGAACAGATTCAATTGCTACCGGATTCGGTGGTACCGATACTTACCGAACTGGTCGATTCGAGCACCGTCGGCCCCAAAGTTGTATTGACCAGCAGCCCGGCCGGTGAGCTCCCTTCCGCAATCGCTGCACTCGTATCCCGTTGTGCGCTGCGGGTAGTGGTACCGCCGCTGCGCGAGCGTGACGCCGACATCGCCGAACTGGCACGGGCGATGATGGAATCGATGGCGCCGGAACTGCGCTTGACCGCAAGCGCAGTCGAAGCTTTGACGGCCGCCAGTTGGCCGGGAAACCTCGCAGAACTGCGAGTTGTCTTGACACATGCCGTGAACGAGCGTTCCAGCAATCGCGTCGATGTCTCTGACCTGCCCGAGGAATACCGCACCACTACCAAGGTGTCACGGTTGGCGGGCCGGGAAAAAGCAGAGCGTCAAGCCATCGTCGGAGCGTTGAAGGATTGTGGTGGCAACAAGGTTCACGCGTCGGCGCAACTCGGGATCAGTCGCAGTACTTTGTACGCACGGATGCGGGCGTTGGACATCTGACCTGAGTAGTTCAGCGCGACCCGCGCTTTCTTTGGCAACAGTGTTGTTTGAAGATCGCGGTTTCGATAACCCGGCTAATGAAGTGGAAAAGGTGAGTAACGCTTAGTTCCTCGTAGCCGATTGGTATGAACGAATTTTCTATTCGCTCTGGCGGCCGGGATTCTCATATCCGAAAACATCTCACACGGTTTGGTTAATGGGGTTATGTTCTACCCTCGATATTCGTTTTGAAACATCATTCTTTCTTTGTTGGGATTTATTACATTTAAGTAACCGTTACCCCGTGTGCCTGGCACTCTCGCCTGAATTGTCTCTATATTGCTCGTGGTGACATCAATGAGCGCTCAAGTGGGCGTGCCACCTTCTTGCCGGTTGTCGCAGCTAGACGATCGGTAAGAATGCAAGATCGACCTATTTCGGTGAGTGTCGACGGTACGTTTTCTGTGCCGCCGTGTTAATCGCTTACCGTGTTCGGCATTCCCTCAACCAGGAAGGCTCGACCATGCCCAATCTCTTTGCCGCATTCCAGGCATTTATCGAATTCTGCTTCAGCTTCGGTTCCTCTGCTGGAAGCGAAGGCGGTACCGGTAGTGGTAGTGCCGGAAGCAGTGGTGGTGGCCCGGTGTAGTTCAGGCCTTGATTCTGGCGGTCGTTTCGACTTTCCTCGTTGGGGAAGTTGAAACGACCGCCAGTCCGATTCGTGTGAAACTCTTTTACATTTCTTGAACGAGCGCGGATTGCTTCACGCACTCGCGTGCAGTGTGTACAAACTTTGGACAGTTAGCCCCCGTCGTCGCAGGGAAGTATGGCGTGCATCACATTCGCACCTCACTACTTCAGGGGAGTTTCCGATGACGGCAGTAGCCGAACACACCATCAGTTCCGCGGTACAGGGTTTCCTGAACGGACCGAAGAAGCTCTACATCGGCGGCGAATTCGTCGACGCAGCTTCGGGTCAGACCTTCGCGACGTACAACCCGGCTGACGGTCAGAAGCTCGCAGACGTGGCGCATGGACAGGCCGAAGACATCGACCGCGCGGTACGTGCCGCTCGTACGGCTTTCGAAGACGGACCATGGTCGCGCATGAAGGCAAACGAGCGCGAGCGCATGATCTGGCGCGTCGGCGACATTCTCAGTGCCCGCGCCGAAGAATTCGGCCAGCTCGAAGCTCTCGACAACGGCAAGTCCGTTGCTATCGCCACCGCAGTCGACGTGGCCTGGGCCGCAGACGTTTTCCGCTACTACGCGGGCTGGGCCACGAAGATCGAAGGCAGCACGGTCAACGTGTCCATGCCGTTCTCTCCCGGCGGTGAGTTCCACGCCTACACGCTGCGTGAGGCCATCGGCGTCTGCGGCCTGATCGTGCCGTGGAACTTCCCGCTACTCATGTCGTCGTGGAAGCTCGCACCCGCGCTCGCGGCCGGAAACACCGTGATCCTCAAGCCCGCCGAGCAAACCCCGCTCACCGCACTGCTTCTCGCAGAGGTATTCGAGGAAGCCGGCTTCCCGCCCGGCGTCGTCAACATCGTTCCCGGTTTCGGTGACGCCGGCGCGGCACTGTCCGGTCACGACGACGTCGACAAGGTTGCGTTCACCGGTTCGACCGAAGTGGGCAAGAAGATCGTCGACGCAGCCAAGGGAAATCTGAAGAAGGTCACTCTCGAACTCGGCGGCAAGAGCCCCAACATCGTGTTCGCCGACGCGGATTTCGATTCCGCAGTGGAAGGTTCGCTCAACGCCTGGCTGTTCAACCATGGACAGTGCTGCGTTGCGGGAACCCGTCTGTACGTCGAGGACACCATCTTCGAGAAGTTCACCGAGGCCGTCGCGCACGCTGCAAGTCAGGTCAAGATCGGACCAGGCCTCGATCCCACCACTCAGCTCGGGCCGCTGGTCTCGCAGGAGCAGTTCGACAAGGTCACCGGGTATTTGCGTGAGGGAATCGCCGACGGCGCGCGTGCACTCACCGGCGGTAACCGCTGGGGCGATCAGGGCTACTTCGTCGAGCCTACTGTCTTCGTCGACGTCAAGCCCGAATTCTCTATCGTTCAGGAGGAGATCTTCGGACCCGTCGTGGCGGCGCTGCCGTTCAACGCGGACGACGGACCCATCACTGCCGCAAACGATTCCATCTACGGTCTCGCCGCCGGCATCTGGACCCGTGACATCTCCAAGGCCCACCGCACGGCCAAGCGCCTGAAGGCCGGCTCGGTGTGGATCAACCAGTACAACGGATTCGACACCGCGATGCCCTTCGGTGGATACAAGCAGTCCGGCTGGGGCCGCGAACTCGGCGCTTCCGCCATCGACCTCTACACCCAGACCAAGGCCGTCAACATCGCCCTCTGAGTCCATCCCACTTACCAACCTCGCCCGACAAATCAAGGAGATCACCAGTGAAGACCAAAGCTGCTGTACTGCTCGAGCCCGGAAAGCCTTTCGAGATCATGGAACTCGATCTCGACGGCCCGGGGGTGGGTGAGGTACTGATCAAGTACACCGCTGCCGGACTGTGCCATTCGGATCTGCACCTCACCGACGGTGATCTCCCGCCGCGCTATCCGATCGTCGGCGGACACGAAGGCTCGGGCATCATCGAAGAGGTTGGACCCGGTGTCACGAAGGTGAAGCCGGGCGACCACGTCGTGTGTAGCTTCATCCCCAACTGCGGTACGTGTCGCTACTGCTCGACCGGCCGTCAGAACCTCTGCGACATGGGTGCCACGATCCTCGAAGGCTCGATGACGGACGGGTCCTTCCGATTCCACGGCAACGGTCTGGACTTCGGCGGAATGTGCATGCTCGGAACGTTTTCCGAGCGCGCCACCATCTCCCAGCACTCGGTCGTCAAGATCGACGACTGGCTCCCGTTGGAGACCGCAGTGGTCGTCGGTTGCGGCGTTCCGTCGGGCTGGGGAACCGCCGTCAACGCCGGTAACCTGCGCGCCGGCGACACTGCCGTGATCTACGGCATCGGTGGCCTCGGCATCAACGCCGTCCAGGGCGCTGTTTCGGCCGGTTGCAAGTACGTCGTGGTGGTCGACCCGGTTGCTCTCAAGCGTGAGACAGCACTGAAATTCGGTGCAACGCACGCCTTTGCGGACGCCGAGAGCGCGGCTGCCAAGGTCAACGAGCTGACCTGGGGACAGGGCGCCGACGCTGCGCTCATTCTTGTCGGCACCGTCGACGAGGACGTGGTCAGTGCAGCGACAGCAGTGATCGGTAAGGGCGGAACCGTGGTGATCACGGGTCTCGCCGATCCGGCCAAGCTGACCGTTCACGTGTCGGGCACCGACCTGACGCTGAATCAGAAGACGATCAAGGGCACGCTGTTCGGATCCATGAATCCGCAGTACGACATCGTGCGACTGCTGCGTCTCTACGATGCCGGCCAACTCAAGCTCGACGAACTGATCACCAACACCTACAGCCTCGAAGACGTCAACCAGGGCTACCAGGATCTGCGTGACGGCAAGAACATCCGTGGCGTGATCATTCACGACAAGTAGGACATGTGCTGTGCGCCTTTGTTAACCGCCCGCGGTTAATAAAGGCGCACAGCAGTTTTTGCTCGTTTCAGGATCTGCATCAGCTTCAACAGTGCCGAAAACTTCGCGAATACCGAACGAGAGACAACCGAGCCGAAAGCTGCGGAGTCCGTCGCATCGAACGCGTCGAGCAGATCGCGGAAGCTTTCGATCTGCTTGACCATTGCGTCGAGATCGACGTGGGTGACGGCGTCTGCCTCACGCAGAGCGAGCAGGTACTGCGGCGCCGTCACCAAGGCGACTGCCGGGATCTTGCGTTCGAAAAGTGGTTCACCCTCACCGAAATGGATGACGGGGCCGGGGGCGACGATTCGGCGGTCGCCGCTACCGATGTCGCGCCACAGTGGCGCGGCGATATCGTGTACTTCCCGGCTGGTCGCGTACAGAAGTTCCGGCTCCGGGGTGGCATCCAACGAGTAGCTTCCGGTTGTGGTGTCCTCGATGTCTCCCAGAGCACCGAGGTGTTCGATCGCGATCCCCGCTACTGCGCGCGCCTGACCGGCTTCGCCCTTCCACATTTCGGGGTGTGCTTCGAGCCACGTCGACGTTGCCTGCCCGTGCTTGGACACCGCGGGAATGCGTAGGTGGCCGGTGGTCAACACGAAGACGTACGACCGGCGATGAGGCTGGGCAACGGCATGGCGAGCCAACTCCAACATGCCCAAGTGGCCGTTCTCCTCGACCCCGTTGGTGCCGTCACTGTGCGTGATGACCAGGATCGTTTCCTCCGGCGACGTGCCGGGGGCGACGGCCCACACGGTGTCGGTTGTAGTTCCGGGATGCAAGGTCGCGTCCAGAACCAGAGTCGCCTGCTGACCGGAACGGGCGGCGGCAACCACCTGCGCGCCTTCGTCGCCGGCAACCCATAGCGCCGGAATGTCGTGGTACGGCTGGGTGAACGGAAGATACTGTCCCAGAGCGTTGTCCAGGGCAATGCCGCGCCACACCGCGATCACGCCGACAGCACCGGCTTTGCGCGCCTTCTCGAGTTTTGGCCCCAAGAGCGTTGCGGAGAGTACGGGATTGCGCAAGGTTTCGTCCGTCACCATCGGCCCCCACTCGCTCACCAGCAGCGAGCGCGGAAGATCGATGTGGGGAACTTCGATCACCGCGACAGCGCCTTTGGCCTTCGACCACGAGGGGCGCTTGGCCTCGAGATAGACCAGAGGTGCCGTGATTCCAGCCGGCCCGGTGATTCCGGAGTACGGGAACGCGGACGAGACTTGAACCGGTCCGGTCGGCAGTTCGACGCGCAGTCCGTCGGCGCTCCGAGGTAGATCCCAGCGCTCGAAGGTGTGCGAATCACGGTGAACCTCGAGTCCGAGTTCCGCGAATTCCCGAGCTACTTCTTCTACGACCGCATGATGCGCGTCGCTGCCGGTCAATCGCGGCCCCAGCGCGTCGAGGCGTCGTTGCGCGGAGAGAAGTTGGTCGCGGTCGACGGTCTCGCCGTGTGTCATGCGAATGCCTTTCGTGGGGGCTTCTTGGCAAATATCGAGTGCCATAACGCGAATCGGACCGTACCGTATGACGTGGCATCGAGAGTCCACGGCGAAAGAGGCTGACGTTGGCTACCTATTTGTACAGGCTTGGGAAGTTTGCATTCCGTCACAAGTATCTTGTGTTGGCAACGTGGGTCATTGTCATCGCGATTGTCGGCGGCGCGATCGGCGCCACGAGCCCGACATTCTCGAAGGAATTCAACCTTCCCGGCACGGATTCCCAGCGTGCCACCGAACTGATGAACGAGAATTTTGCGGCTGCGGCCGAGCAACAAAGTAAGGCATCCACCAGCATTCTCGTCGCGGCCGACGACGGACTTGCCGCGCACAGTGATCAGATCGACCAACTGATCGCGCAGGCAAAAACTCTCCCGGACATCGTTGATCCCGAAACTATCGTCAACCCGGTCGCCTTGGCGGCTGCCGAACCGGCCCTTGCTTCCGCCGTGCTGGGCGACAACGGCAAGGTCGGCTTGATCCAGCTCAACCAGTCGATCCGCATCGAGGATCAGACGCAGGCCAACAAGACGGCTTTCCTTGATCTGATGGCCAAATTCCGTACCGGCGGTTTGCAAGTCGAGGGCACCGGTTCGCTGATGCAGGTTCAGACTGCCGGCGGCCTGTCGGAGATGCTCGGCTTCGCGGTGGCGTTCATCGTCATGATCGTCGCCTTCGGCGCGCTGGTCGCGGCGTTCATTCCGCTGTTCACGGCAATTCTCGGAATTGCACTCGCAACGCTGAGCGTCACACTCGGTGCGGGCTTCTTCGACATCAATGAAGGTGTCACGGGCATCGTGACGATGATCGGCATCGCCGTCTCGATCGACTATGCGTTGTTCATCGTCTCGCGGTACCGCAGTGAGCTCAATCTGGGCGGCAGCAGGGAGGCAGCAGTCGGTCGTGCGGTGGGCACTGCCGGTTCGTCCGTTGTCTTTGCCGGCCTGACCGTTGTGGTTGCGTTGGCAGCGCTGGCCGTGGTCGGCGTTCCGATGATCACTCAGATGGGAATCTCGGCTGCGATTGCCGTCATCATCGCAGTATTGGGCGCAATCACGTTGATCCCGGCTGTGCTGGGGCTTTTCGGGCGATTCGCGTTTTCCCCACGCATTCCCGGACTGCGTCACGGCGACGAGCCCGAATCGATGGAATCGAACGGGCACAGGTGGGCGAAGGTCGTCACCAAGTACCCGTGGCCGATCGCCGGCATTGCGTTGGTTCTCCTGGTGATCGCCGCGATTCCGATGACAAAGCTCGAGCTCGGACTTTCCTTCACTCAGGACGAAGAGCAACCCGCTCTGGCTCTGATGCAGCGCGGTTTCGGTGAGGGCGTCAACGGTAAGTTGTTTGTGGTTCTCGACGCGCCGGCCGGTACGGACATCACACCGATCGCCACAGAGACGATCGCGTACATCAAGGGCCTGGACAATGTCGCTACGCCGGATCTCCTGATGTGGACCGGCAACGGTCCGGACGCGGCAAATCCGATGGTCGGAGCCAACTCCGCCCTGATTGCCGTCACTCCGCAGCTGTCGCCGAGTGGTCCCGAAACTCACGCGCTGATGGATCAGATCCGCGAATACGGATCGACGGTGAAGGCTGATGGTGCCGAACTCGGTGTCGCGGGCCAGACGGCGATTGTTGCCGACATGTCGTCGAAACTCAGCTCTGCGCTCATTCCGTATCTGATTGTGGTCGTCGGCTTGGCGTTCATCATCATGATGGTCGTCTTCCGTTCGATCCTGGTGCCGCTGACTGCAACTCTCGGATTCTTGTTCTCCATCTGCGCCACATTCGGTGCCACGGTGGCGATCTTCCAGGAGGGTGCTTTCGGGCTGATCCAGCACACCCAGCCGATCATCTCTTTCCTGCCGATCTTCATGATCGGTGTGGTCTTCGGTCTGGCAATGGATTACCAGGTATTCCTCGTGACTCGAATGCGTGAGGAATACGTGCACGGGTTGTCGGCAAAGGACGCCATCGTCTCGGGGTACACCCACGGAGCGCGGGTGGTTGCGTCGGCGGCAATCATCATGATCTCGGTGTTCGGCGCGTTCATGTTGTCGTCGGAAACCACCAGCAAGATGATGGGCTTCGGACTTGCAGCGGCAGTCTTCTTCGACGCCTTCATCATTCGCATGATCGTCATCCCCGCGGTCATGTCGATTCTCGGAGATTCGGCGTGGAAGCTACCGGCCTGGCTCGACAAGATCCTGCCCAACGTCGATATCGAGGGTGAAGCAATCCGGCTCATTCCGATCGAACAGGATCCTGACTCGGATCCGGTACCGGTCAGGGTGTAACGGGTGGTCTTCGCAGCCTTGGGTAATGCCTTCTTCAATGGAAACCATCCGGTTGGTAACAAAATTCGGTGCCGGCGCGACAGGTCCTGGGAGAGGCACCGCCTACCGGGCGTGCCCATGACGGAGACTGCGAGGGCTGGTGGCCGAGGAGAATTCGGGTTCCGATCGGACCGAAAAGTGGACGACCGCGCTCACAGTGGTGTCGTTGATGGCCGGCGGCATCGTCTTTGCCGGAGTAGTCGATCGATGGAGCGGTTCGGACTCTGGTGAACCGGCTGCGTCGACCGTTGGTACGACGCAGCCGGCCGAGGAGACGGTGGCCGACTCCGAGTACACCTACGTAACACCGACAGTGGTGTACCCGACGAGCATCCCGGGATGCACAACCGTCGAGGCGCCCGACGACAGCTTGTCGGCTATCTCGTACTGGTCGACCGGGTCGCACACCTACGACGATCCACGGTTCCCGTGGTTCTCCGGGCCCAAGGCAACCGTGATGTCCGAAGCAGTTCAGCGGTCGTTGCCGACATCCGCCGTGATCGAGTTCGCCAGCCCGGATGAATCGTTGAACTTCGGGCCTCTCCATGTTCCGTCGGAGTCATCCGAACTGCCCGAGGGGTTCTCACTCGAGGAAATGGCAGATACGACGGCATCCGCGACGCTGGTCCGGGACGGAAAGGCCGGAGCACTCAGCATCCGAATGACGTCCCACACCGGGCCGGTGCCTCCGTGTATTGCCGGCTCGCTCGTCGAGCGTCGCACCCTCGCTGACGGTTCTGTCGTGGACGCGCAGGACACGTGGAGCGAAACCAACGGCGTTCGCACGTTGTCGCGTTCGGCGCTTCTGTACGGCGCGGACAAGACCTTCATCCAAGCGAGTGCAACCGATGAGGTGTATTCCGGTGGTCCCGAGGTGGAGATCAGTGGCGTGGTTCCGTTGACCGTCGACGAGCTGATCGGACTGGTCAGCCTTCCGCAACTGCGCATGACGGCTCCGGTTCCACCCGGTACGGCCCCGATGGTGCCAGGTTGTCAGGGATCGACGCCCGACCCGTCAGGGAGGAAGTTGGATCGGGGCACCGTCGAGGAGCTGGGAAGGACTCTTGAATCCGGTTGGCGCGCGGCACCTCCCGGAATGCCAGTTCTCGAACCCAGGCTTGGGACATTGGTTCTAGCCGAGCGCGACAGCACGACTGCTTGTCAGGATCTTGTTGCGCGATCGGGCGGCAACGAGTCGGATCTGAGTATCTCGATCACCAGCGGGCAGAGCCTTCCCAAGGCGCCGAACAAGTACGACCCGTCGTACGACGGGCATCCGATCTCGGTAACGGAGGTCGATGGTGGTGCAGTGATCGTGCGCGACCAGCGTCAGTACTCGGTCATGTCGATGGGGAATGGCGACAGCAGTCGCGAATCAACGAGTGAGCAGAGTCGATCGGTGACATTGACGAAGCCGAACGGCACACGGGTGTCGGTTCGTTCGTCGGCAGCGACTCCGAACGCTCCGATGACGTTCGAGCAACTGGAGTTTCTCGCAACGATCGATGGGCTGGAGATTCGATGACCACGCGGTTTTCCCCACGAACCCGTCTTCGTATCGCGGCCGTGGCCGCGGTAGTGACCGTTGCCGCAGCGGTGCTCACCGTGATCGACGCGGGAAACCGTGCCCAGTCTCTTGACCTCGGGTCACCGCTGTGGGCCGTCGACGCCGCCGAGGTTCTCGGACGAGAATTTGCTATCTTTCGCAGCCCGCTCGGCGGAACCGAATTCAACATGGAGATGGGCGGATTCATCGACGCGGACTCGGTTGTCGTGACGATGGCCGGCATGCCGGATCGGCAGTCATATTCACTCGACGACGCGGAGCTGGTCGCGCTCGATGCGGCGGACGGCTCGGTGCGCTGGCGCAGCTCGGCCGTCGATATCGGTGGGTGTTCTCCGACATTGCTCGACGGTTCGCTGCTGTGCTACTCGGGGCCGTATGTTTCCGCCGATGCGTATTCGATTTTCGACATCGAGAGCGGCGAGCGTAGAGACGTAGTCACGCCGTGGACTCCGATCATTGCGGTTGTCTGGGGTGACAACGTCTTGGCACTCGAAGGTGATATCGAGAGCAACGACGTCCGTGTGCACAGCGGAACCGTCGACGATCCGCAAGCCAACTGGTCCAAGGCATTCGACGTCGGCGGATCGTGGGAATCCGGCTACGTGGAGCCGGTGATGTCGGTGCGCGGCGGTCTGGGCTTGATTTCCCTCGACGAGACCTTGGGTTTTGATCCGAAGACCGGCGATCAGCGGTGGTTGTACGGCTACACCACGTGCTCGTCCACCCACACATCCTCGGACGGTGTCACTTTGGTTTCAGAACGTGACTGCGAAGGCGATGGGCAGGCGAGGAGTGAGTACGCGATAGATCAGTACGGACACGAATTTGCCAGCGCGGATTCACCGCCGACCGGATCGGGCTCGTCTTTCAGTTGGCGCTACAGCCGCGATGAGCCGTCCGGGGGTACGGTTCCGATCATTCTGGGGGACAGCGGCTTCGATAGAAAGACCGGGGAGAAGCTGTGGACCAATCGGGAGGTGTTCGGGTCTGCGCGATCACTGGCGGTGATCGGAGACGTGGTTGCGGTGACGGACACCGATGCCACGATCCGCGTCGTTGATCTGTTCAGCGGGGAGGTCCTGTGGGATACCCGTACCGAACGAACCGGCGACGTTTCGTGGAACGGTGACCTGGTTGTCGACGAGGGTGTTGTGTACGGAGTGAATGCACGAACAGGTCAGCGCACCTGGGAGGTTCGTGTGGAACCTGACGGAGACGACGGCTTCGGTAGCTGGGTGCAACCGCGCGAGTTGTGGGGAGGAGAGCGGGTGCTGTTGCGCGTGAGCGAGGACCGCATTACGGCGTTGAAGCGCTCGTAAGTGCTCCGGACTCCGGCGCCGGGATACTTTTCGCAGTGAGGGGGTCAATTTCTTCGAGAGGTGGGACTTCCTCACCGTTGAGGACATTGCGCATGCGCTCCTTGTCGAGTTGTCCCTCCCAGTTTGCGACGACAAATGTTGCGACGCAATTTCCGAGCAGATTCACCGACACTCGCATCGAGTCCATGATGCGGTCGGCACCCAAGAGAAGTGCAACGGCGGCAACGGGAATCGCGCCGTGCCCGATTGCAGCCACAGTGGCGGACAGTGCAAGGAACGACGATCCGGGAACCCCGGCCATACCTTTCGACGTGAGCATCAATACCGGTACGGCGGTGATTTGTTCGCCGAGTGTCAGGTCGACACCGAGCGCCTGGGCGAGAAACAACATGCAGATCGACAAGTACAGGGTGGCACCGTCGAGGTTGAAGGAGTATCCGGTGGGCACGACGAGTCCCGTTGTCGTACGCGAGCATCCGGCGTTGGTGAGTTTGACCATGATTCGGGGCAGGACAACCTCTGTCGATGCAGTGCCCAGTGCAAGGAACAGCTCATCTTTGATGTATTTCACGAACTTCCACAGGTTCACACCGGCGAAGTATCGGACGATAGCGGCCAGGATGAGGATGAACAGGGCGGCGCCGATGTAGCACGCGGCGATCAGTTTTGCGTAGCTTCCGAGCGATGCGATTCCGTACTGGCCGACGATGTAGGCCATGGCGCCCAGCGCGCCGATGGGTGCGAGTCGCATGATCCACCCGATGATCGTGAAGAACAAGTGGCTCAGTCGATCTACGAGTTCGAACACGATCGGTGGTCCGCTCTCGCCGGCTTTTGCCAGCGCGAGGCCGAACAGGACGGCAAAGAAAAGTACTTGCAGCAGTGCGTTTTCGGCGAACGCTGAGGCGATTGACACCGGAATGATGTTGAGTAGGAACTCGACGGTGTGGGGGAGTTCGCCGCTTCCGGTCTTGGCTGCGACGGCGTCCGCTCCGTGTGCCAGGGTTTCAGGGTTGATGTTGAAGCCTGCGCCGGGTTGCATGAGGTTGCCGATCAGCAGGCCGAACAGCAGGGCGAAGGTGGTGACCACCTCGAAGTAGATGAGGGCCTTGACGCCTATTCGTCCTACCGCTTTGAGGTCGCCGACATGCGCAATTCCAATGACGACGGTGCAGAAGATGATTGGCGCGACCAGCATCTTGATGAGCTTGATGAATCCGTCCGCCAAAGGCTTGAGGTTAGCGCCGAACTCAGGCCACAACCATCCGATCAGCACGCCGACGACTATCGCGACGATGAGCTGAAGGAACAGCGATCGGTACCACGGCGGCTTTTTTGCCTGTCGGCTGTCAGGGATCGAAACGGATGTTGTCATAGGCGCAGACGCTAAACACGTGCGATTGCGAAATAATAACTCCGGTGTGTCCTTTAGGTTACCGGCGTCCCATTTTAATGCTCGAATTAGTTGTCGGAATCGATTGCTGACAAGTTGCCATGTGTAGTGTTCTGTGTGTCGGTCGCGTCTGGTGGCCGTGTGCTGCAGGTTGCATCTCGGACAATAATTCGGGCAACAGGCGACTGTTACCTGTAACTGTGGTTATTGTTCGACTGGGCGGAGATTTTTCGGCCGCACGCATGCACGACATGTGAGAGGGGCTGTCATGGGACAGATCATCGGGACCATCATTTTCGGCGCAGTTATCGGAATCCTTGCGCGCCTGGTACTGCCAGGTAAGCAGCAGTACGGGATAATCATCACCGTAGTCCTCGGTATTGCCGGCGCATTGATCGGCTACTGGGTCTGGGGTGCGATTTCGGACAAGGGAGATACCGGCGGAATTGACTGGATTCGCTGGATCATCAGCATCGCGGCAGCGGCAGTTCTGTCCCTCGGCTACAGCGCCGTGACGGGCAAGAAATAGGCATATCGCTCGGCCTGAAATGTGCGCTCTCCCGGAAGGGAGGGCGCACATTTTTTGTCCCGACTCGAGCGAAAGGTACGTGCGTCGCCTTGGATGCGCCGAAAGGTACGTTCGCTCGAATGGGGCAGCTCAAAAAGCCGACGAAAGACCCAGATTAGATCCCGCGCTGCAGACGCAGAGCGTTGAGAAACTGAGCCGGCAGTTCGAGTTCGACGCTTTTGTCGTCGGCGTGGGGGAGAGCCTTGATCTTGGCGAACTCGTCGTTGAGGCGCTCCATCTTGACGTCCAGACGGTGCGCGGCGGCAGCCGCCTCGGTGAGCTCGTCCAGCAGTTCGGCCGGCACGTCCCGGTTGTACTTGTAGTAGATCTTGTGCTCGAGACTGGCCCAGAAATCCATTGCGATGGTACGGATCTGGAGTTCGATCGGCACGTGGCGGACGCTGTCGCTCATGAAGACGGGCACTTCGACAATCAGGTGCAGACTCTTGTATCCGTTGGGCTTGGGATTAGCGATGTAGTCCTCGCGCTCGATCACCCGCAGATCCGACTGGCTGGTGAGCATCTCGGCGATCCGATAGGTGTCGGAAATGAAGCTGCAGGTAATACGCACGCCGGCGATGTCGAAGATGTTCTTCGAGATGTCCTCGATGGTGATCGGGATGCCAAGTCGCTCGGCTTTGCGCAGGATGCTCTCCGGCGTCTTCACCCGAGATGCCACGTGTTCGATGGGACTGTACTGATTGATGTGGGTGAATTCGTCCTTGAGGATGTTCACCTTGGTCATCAGTTCGGCGATACCGAATTGGTACAGCATCATGAATCGGGAGAACTCGGTTCGCAGTTCGGCGAAGTCCGTTCGACTCATTGCACTGCTGTCTTCCACGTTCGGCACGGCACCCTCATCTGTTAGCTGGTGTAACCAGTCTGCCACTGAATTCGAGGTGTCCGGTTCAGGGCGTACGCAGTGCGGCGAGCGTCATAGTGCGTAAGACGCGGCGCGTCCGGGCCGGTGACGCCGGGTTGGCGCTGTGCGGAGTGGAGTTGATCAGGCCGAATGTTGCGTGGGCCATGATTCGCGCGTCGGCTTCCTCGAGTGTCGGATCAAGCTGTTCGAGGACGCCGACCCACAGTTCTACGTATTTGCGCTGTGTCTGACGGACTTGTCGTCGCGCGTCGGCCGGCAGGCTTTCGAGGTCGCGATCCTGGATGCGGATCAGGTCCGGTTCGCCGAGCGCGAAGTCGAGATGGAACTCGACGAGGGCGTCGAGCGCGGACGTCGGGGAGTCGGCTGTTTCGGTTGCCGCCGAGCCGCCCTCGTACAGTCGCGTGCTGATCCCGACGAGCAGTTCGACCAGGACGGCATCCTTGTTGGGGAAGTGCCGGTAGACGGCGGGTCCACTGATGCCGACCGCTGCACCGAGATCTTCGAGGCGAACGCTCACAAATCCGCGTTCGGCGATCAGGCGGGCGGCGGCGCCGAGGAGCTGACGCCGGCGATCTGCCTTCATTTGATCGCGACGTGTCGGAGCGGCTACCTGGTCAGATGGCATTCTCTCGATCTTTCTCGGTGGGAGATCTGGACAACTCAGTTAATCATAGTTAATCTAGTTTCAGTTATCGAGCATTAACTCATGGCGAAGGCGGCGGGATGACTCCCAGTGGAATCACGCAAGGGTCGGGATACCGATCCGATCACACCGTTCTGGTGGAAGAACTGAAGAAGAAACTGGCTCAAGCCGCCCTCGGCGGCAACCAGAAATCGAGGGATCGGCACGTCAGTCGCGGGAAGCTGCTTCCTCGGGATCGGGTGGATTCGCTGCTCGATCCGGGCAGCCCCTTCCTGGAGTTGTCACCGCTGGCCGCCAACGGCCTGTACGACGACGAGTGCCCCGGCGCCGGCGTCATCACCGGTATCGGCCGAGTGTCGGGACGAGAATGTGTCATCGTCGCTAACGACGCCACGGTCAAGGGTGGCACCTACTACCCGATGACGGTGAAGAAGCACCTGCGCGCGCAGGAAGTGGCGCTACAGAACAATCTTCCGTGCATCTACCTCGTCGACTCCGGTGGAGCCTTCTTGCCGCGCCAGGACGAAGTCTTCCCGGACCGTGAGCACTTCGGCCGGATCTTCTACAACCAGGCGACCATGAGCGCCAAGGGGATTCCCCAGATTGCTGCCGTTCTCGGTTCGTGCACGGCCGGCGGCGCTTACGTACCGGCAATGAGTGACGAAGCTGTGATCGTCCGCAATCAGGGCACCATCTTCCTCGGTGGCCCGCCGCTGGTGAAGGCTGCCACCGGTGAGATCGTGACGGCCGAGGAACTGGGCGGTGGCGATCTGCACTCCAAGGTTTCGGGCGTCACCGACCACCTGGCCGAGGACGACCGCGACGCACTTCATGTCGTGCGCAACATCATTGCCACGCTCGGCCCCCGCTCCGAGCGTCCGTGGGACGTAGTATCGACAGTCCCGTCCGTCGCTGACCAGAGTGAGCTCTACGACGTCGTCCCGACCGATCCCCGTACCCCGTACGACGTGCATGAGGTGATCACCAAGCTTGTCGACGGTGGCGCGTTCCAGGAGTTCAAGGCCGAGTACGGCAAGACGCTCGTCACCGGATTCGCCCACATCGAGGGCCATCCGGTCGGCATCATCGCCAACAACGGTGTGCTCTTCGGCGAATCAGCCATGAAGGGTGCACATTTCATCGAATTGTGTGACAAGCGCAGTGTTCCCTTGTTGTTCCTCCAGAACATCGCAGGCTTCATGGTGGGACGGGACTACGAGGCGGGCGGCATCGCCAAGCACGGCGCCAAGATGGTCACGGCAGTTGCGTGCGCACGAGTTCCGAAGCTGACGGTTGTCATCGGCGGCTCTTACGGCGCCGGCAACTACTCCATGTGTGGACGGGCGTATTCGCCTCGCTTCCTGTGGATGTGGCCGAATGCACGAATCTCGGTCATGGGCGGTGAGCAGGCCGCTTCTGTGCTCTCGACGGTTCGTAGCGAGCAGCTCGACAGCGCGGGTAATCCGTGGTCGGCTGAGGACGAAGAGGCCTTCAAGGCGCCGATCCGTGAGCAGTACGAGGCGCAGGGCAATCCGTACTACTCCACTGCGCGACTCTGGGACGACGGTGTCATCGACCCCGCGGATACCAGAACTGTTCTCGGCCTGGCTCTCTCGGTGTGCGCAAACGCGCCGATCGAGCCGGTCTCCTACGGCGTCTTCCGGATGTGAGCGAAATGACTGAGTTGCGCACTATCGATACTGTTCTCGTGGCCAACCGCGGTGAGATCGCGGTTCGCGTGATCCGCACGTTGCGTGAGTTGGGAATTCGCAGCGTTGCGGTCTACAGCGACGCCGACGCGAATGCTCGCCACGTCCGCGAGGCCGACACCGCCGTCAACATCGGACCGGCTGCCGCGCGTGAAAGCTACCTCGTCATCGACAAGGTGATCGACGCGGCCAAGTCCACGGGCGCGCAGGGTATTCACCCCGGTTACGGCTTCCTGTCGGAGAACTCGGCGTTCTCAGCGGCCTGCGCTGCGGCCGGGATCGCCTTCCTCGGGCCTTCCGAGCGAGCCATCGAGGTGATGGGTGACAAGATCACCGCAAAGAACGCGGTTGCCGCGTTCGACGTCCCGGTGGTTCCGGGTATCGCACGGCCGAATCTGACCGATGAAGAACTGATCGCGGCAGCCGAGGACATCGGCTATCCGGTGCTCGTCAAGCCCTCGGCCGGCGGCGGCGGCAAGGGTATGCGGCTGGTCGAGGACCCGGCCAATCTGGCGGAGGCGCTGCGCAGCGCTCGCCGCGAGGCCGCGTCGTCGTTCGGTGACGACACCCTGTTCCTCGAACGGTTTGTGCTGCGGCCCCGGCACATCGAGGTCCAGGTTCTGGCCGATCAGCACGGCAACGTCGTCCACCTCGGTGAGCGTGAGTGCAGCCTGCAGCGGCGTCACCAGAAGGTCATCGAAGAGGCGCCGTCACCACTGCTGGATCAGGTGACTCGTGATCGCATCGGCGCTGCCGCGTGCAACACCGCTCGCAGCGTCGACTACACCGGCGCAGGCACCGTCGAATTCATCGTCTCGGCCGACAAGCCGGACGAGTTCTTCTTCATGGAGATGAACACCCGCCTGCAGGTTGAGCATCCGGTCACCGAGATGGTCACCGGACTCGACCTGGTCGAGTGGCAGGTACGCGTCGCGGCAGGGGAGAAGCTGGCTTTCGAGCAGGGCGACATCACACTGACCGGACATGCCATCGAAGCCCGCGTGTACGCCGAAGATCCGAGTCGCGGATTCCTGCCGACCGGCGGCAGCGTCGTCGGTCTCGTCGAACCGTCGGGATCCGGCGTGCGCGTCGATTCGGGCCTGCTCGAGGGAACTGTCGTCGGTAGCGACTACGACCCCATGCTCAGCAAGGTCATCGCGCACGCTTCCGACCGCGCCGGCGCACTGCGCAAGCTCGATCGCGCGCTCGGCGACACCGCGGTTCTCGGCGTGGTCACCAATATCGAATTTGCGCGCTTCCTCCTCGCCGATCCGGATGTGATCGCGGGCAACCTCGACACCGGTCTGCTCGATCGCCGGGTCGAAGACTTTGTTGCGGCGGACGCCACCGACGAGGTCCTCATTGCCGCTGCGGCATATCGCTGGCTGGCGCGGTGGACAACTGCGGCATCGGTAGACCCCTGGGACGTTCCCAGCGGCTGGCGGGTGGGGACTCCGGCTCCGACCAGCATCCGCCTGTCGGCCGGAACCCGCATTGCGCACGTGTCGATAGTCGGTACTCCTGCTGAGGCAAAGGTCGAGGTCGAAGGTTCGCAGCCGCAGGCCTTCAGTGCGGTCTTGACGGGATCGGAACTGGCTGTGGTGATCGACGGGCGCAGGCGCACGTTTGTCGTCGCCGAGACCGACGGTGGTCTGTGGCTGGCCGGCGGCGGAACCTGGCATGTCCGCGAAGTTGCCGAGGTCAGTGTTCGAGGCGACGACGCACACGCGGGCGACGCCGAAATCGCCAGTCCGATGCCAGGTGCTGTGATCGCGGTCAACGTCGAGAGCGGCGCCGCTGTGTCGGCAGGGCAGGCGCTGGTGGTTGTCGAGGCCATGAAGATGGAGCACTCGCTTACCTCGCCGATCGACGGAACCGTGGAAGTGCTTGTCCGTCAGGGCGATCAGGTGATGGTGGATCAGATTCTGGCCCGCGTCGTACCTGTCCAAGACGAAGAGACTGCAGAAGAGACCGAGAACCCGACTCAGAAGGAAGAAGCCTGATGTCCGATTACCTTGCCACCGGAGCGCTTCCGGACGAGTACCAGCAGCTCGCGAAAACCGTTGCGGACTTTGCCAAGACGGTTGTGGCGCCGGTTGCCGCCGAGCACGACGCCAATCACACGTTCCCGTATGAGGTTGTTGCCGGGATGGCAGAGATGGGCCTGTTCGGTCTGCCGTTCCCCGAGGAGTACGGCGGAATGGGCGGCGACTACTTTGCCCTGTGCCTCGCGCTCGAGGAATTGGGCAAGGTTGATCAGAGTGTCGCGATCACTCTCGAAGCCGGAGTGTCCCTCGGTGCCATGCCGATCTACCGATTCGGCAACGACGCGCAGAAGGAAGAATGGCTGCCGCAGCTCACCAGCGGCAAGTCGCTTGCTGCCTTCGGTTTGACCGAGCCAGGTGCGGGTAGCGACGCCGGTGGAACCAAGACCACCGCCAAGTTCGACAGCGGCGAGTGGATCATCAACGGCAACAAGCAGTTCATCACCAACTCGGGCACCGACATCACGAAGCTGGTTACGGTCACCGCGGTGACGGGAGTCAAGGACGGTGGCAAGAAGGAGATTTCCACGATCCTCGTGCCGACCACGACGCCGGGCTTCACGGCTGAGCCTGCATACAACAAGGTCGGCTGGAATGCGTCAGACACCCACCCGCTCACGTTCGCGGATGTTCGTGTCCCCGAAGAGAATCTGCTCGGTGAGCGCGGCCGCGGCTACGCGAACTTCCTGCGCATCCTCGACGAAGGCCGCATCGCCATTTCCGCGTTGAGCGTCGGTGCCGCTCAGGGCTGCGTCGACGAGTCGATCAAGTACGCGAAGGAGCGCGAGGCTTTCGGACGCCCCATCGGCCAGAACCAGGCAATCGCGTTCAAGATTGCGCGCATGGAGGCTCGCGCCCACGTGGCCCGCACCGCGTATTACGACGCGGCCGCACTGATGCTGTCCGGCAAGCCGTTCAAGAAGCAGGCATCCATCGCCAAGCTCATTTCCTCCGAAGCTGCCATGGACAACGCTCGCGATGCCACCCAGATCCACGGTGGATACGGATTCATGAACGAATACGCCGTCGCGCGGCACTACCGTGACAGTAAGATTCTGGAGATCGGCGAAGGCACTACCGAGGTGCAGTTGATGCTCATCGCACGTGAGGCAGGGTTGTGACGAACTCTCAAATGAACAACGCAGAGACCAAGAAGATCACTCAGCGCGGACTCTGGTTCGAGGAGTTCGAACTTGGCGCGGTCTACGAACACCGACCAGGTCGCACAGTCACCGAGGCCGACAACGTGTTGTTCACGACGCTGACGATGAATACGCAGGCGCTGCACCTCGATGCCGCGTACAGCGAGGACACCCAGTTCGGTGTGCGTCTGGTCAATTCGATGTTCACGTTGTCCACGATCGTGGGACTTTCGGTAGCGCAGTTGACGCAGGGAACAATCGTGGCAAATCTCGGGTTCTCGGATATCAGTTTCCCGAAGCCGCTCTTCCACGGCGATACCCTGTACGCGGAGACGCTGATCGCGGACAAGCGTGAATCGAAGAGCCGCCCTGGTGAGGGCATCGTGACGTTGGTACACACCGGCCGAAATCAGCACGGCGACGTCGTAGCTGTTGCGACTCGTAAAACGTTGGTGCAGTTGCGGCCGCAAGGAGAATCGTCGTGACGTGGATTCCGCCGGGGCCGGCGTGGCTGTTCTGTCCGGCGGACCGTCCGGAGCGCTACGCGAAGGCGGCAGCGGCAGCCGACGTCGTCATTCTCGACCTCGAGGACGGCGTCGCGGCTGACGACAAAGAGGCGGCGCGCACCGCGCTGATCGACACACCGCTCGACCCGGACCGCACCGTGGTGCGCGTCAATCCTGTTGGCACCCGCGAGCACGAACTCGACCTCCTTGCCCTCGACGGCACCCATTACACGCGTTTGATGCTCTCGAAATGCGAATCAGCGGACGACGTTCTCTCGCTGGCCCCGGCCGAGATCATCGCGTTGGTCGAGTCTCCGCTCGGCGCACTTGCCGTGCAAGAAATTGCTCTGGCGGCGAACACAATCGGCGTGATGTGGGGCGCTGAGGATCTGATCGCCGGACTCGGCGGTAATTCCAGCCGGCACCTGGATGGTTCGTACCGCGACGTCGCGAGGCATGTGCGCTCGAATACCTTGCTGGCGGCAAAGAGCTACGGCCGGCTGGCCGTTGATTCCGTATACCTCGACATCAAGGATCTGGTGGGGCTGGGCGTCGAATCCGCCGACGCAGTTGCCGTCGGGTTCGATGTCAAGGTTGCGATTCACCCCAGCCAGGTCGACGTCATCCGCGCGGCCTTCGCGCCGTCGGAGTCGGAAATCGACTGGGCACAAAGGGTTCTTGCGGCGGTGGCTCACGAACGTGGTGTGTTTGCCTTCGAAGGCAAGATGGTGGACGCGCCAGTGCTGCGGCACGCCGAGAAACTGCTGCATCGCGCCGGTATCCTCCCCGAGTAAGGAGAACAACGCATGAGCAAAGTTGTGAGTTCGCCAGCCGAGGCGGTTGCCGACATCGCCAGCGGAGCCACGCTTGCCGTTGGCGGTTTCGGACTGTGCGGAATTCCGGACGCGTTGATCGCGGCGATAGCCGTGGGCGCCGCCACCGATCTGGAAGTGTTCTCCAACAACTGCGGCGTTGACGACTACGGTCTCGGAATTCTCCTGAGTGCTCATCGCATTGCGCGGGTGACAGCGTCGTACGTGGGGGAGAACAAAGAGTTTGCACGCCAGTACCTTTCGGGTGAGCTGGAAGTCGAGCTGACACCGCAGGGAACCCTGGCCGAGCGTCTGCGTGCCGGAGGCGCCGGCATCCCGGCGTTCTACACACCAGCAGGCGTGGGCACCCCCATCGAAGAGGGCGGGTTGCCTTGGCGTTACAACGCCGACGGATCGGTTGCCGTCGCATCTCCGCCCAAAGCGACCGCCGTATTCGGAGATCGCCGCTATGTGCTGGAAGAAGCGATCACAGCGGATTTTGCGCTGGTGCATGCCGATTACGGTGATACCGAAGGCAACCTCGTCTTCAACAAGACCGCGATGAACTTCAATCCGCTTGCCGCAATGGCTGGTCGGATCACCATCGCGCAGGTGGAACATCTGGTCGAGCCCGGTGAGATCGACCCGGCACACGTTCATCTACCTGGCGTGTTCGTCCAGCGCGTTGTACATACGGGTGTGCAGGACAAGAGGATCGAGAAGCGAACCGTTTCAGGAGGCGTCCGGTGAGTAGTTCGGAGGAAACTCGTGTCGGCTGGACTCGCCATGAGATGGCCGCACGTGCTGCCGCCGAGATGCGGCCGGGCGAGTACGTCAATTTGGGGATCGGCCTGCCGACACTGATCCCGAGCTACCTTCCTGAGGGCGTGAGGGTCGTCCTGCACAGTGAGAACGGCATCCTTGGCACCGGGCCGTACCCGACCGAGGATCAGGTCGACGCTGACCTCATCAACGCGGGCAAGGAAACCGTCACCGTCAATCCGGGCGCCGCGTTCTTCGACTCTGCACTGTCCTTCGGCATGATTCGTGGCGGGCACATCGATACCGCCGTCCTCGGCGGAATGCAGGTGTCGAGTACCGGTGATCTCGCGAACTGGATGGTGCCCGGCAAGATGGTCAAGGGGATGGGCGGCGCGATGGATCTTGTCCACGGTGCCCGCCGCGTGATCGTGGTGATGGAGCATACCGACCGGGAGGGAAACCCGAAGATCCTCGAGCGGTGCACTTTGCCGTTGACCGGCCAAGGTGTGGTACATCGCATCATTACCGATCTGGCCGTGCTGGATGTCACAACAGAGGGCATCGCGCTGGTGGAACTGGCGCCGGGGGTCAATGCCGATCACCTGCGGAATGTGACGGGCGTTACGCTCGTGTAAATGAGTTGTGAGTAGGAGAAACGCGTCGGCGCAATGCCGGCGCGTTTCTTCGTGTGTAGGGCCCCGCGTGGAGTGCGAACCGAACAGCAGCCGTCGTTATGTCTGAATCAAAGCCCTGCTGAACAGCGTCAATCCTCCGTTTTTGCCGAGCCTGTACATTGATCGGGCGGCTACGCGGGGGATTCGCGCGCGCGATAGGCCGCGCGGAAACAGTTCGATCGTGACCGTTGGATCGGGGGGTGAGGGGGAGAATTATCCGCTGGGTTTGTCGGATCCCGAGGCGTGGCTTCGCGGTGGGCGAATGGTGGCTCGTTGCTGTAACGAACCTTCACTTCAAAGTCGATATGTCTGGGTGTGGCTTTGTCATGCCTGCGGCCCATCGGAGATGATGGATCGTTCTGGCTCATTGAGGGTAGATGAGATCGGTACAAGTTGTGGCGAAGAGATGTGCGTCACAGCGTGTGCGTAATGGTGTGGAAGAGAGGCTGTGGGCGTGAAGTCGCTGGAAAACGGAAAACTGGAGAGCGGTACGTCGGAGGTCGGCAGCTCGCCGGAAGAAGTTCAGCGATCAGGTGCATTCCCACTCTCGGCCGCACAGCTCGGAATGTGGTTCGCGCAGCACCTGGATCCCAGCGTCCCCGTCAACATCGCGCAGTACGTCGAACTTCGTGGCGCATTGCAGCTCAACGTGCTCCGGGCGGCGTGCGCCGACGCCGGCCGTGAAATCGGTTCGGCCTTCGTTCGCATCATCGAAGTTGATGCACAGCCGTTTCAGATCATCGACGACACACTGGACGACTCGATCGGCTATGTCGACGTCCGTAGTGAGGCAGATCCGCACGACGCGGCAATGCGATGGATGCGCGCAGACCGAAGCCGTCCAGTGGACATGCTCGAGGACCGGTTGATCTCGGCCACCATTCTGCGTCTCGAACAGGACCGCTACTACTGGTACACCCGGGTTCATCACACGATCCTCGACGGCTTCGGCGCTTCGACATTTGTCACCCGTGTCGCCGAGTTGTACTCGGCCCGCGTCGAAGGCCGCGAGCCCACGCCAAACGAGGCGTCCGACCTGCGTGACGTCTACGAGGTCGACAACACCTATCGCAACTCCCACCGGTTCGACACCGACCGCGCTTTCTGGGCCGAGAAGATCGCCGACCTCGACGAGATTTCGAGCCTGGCCGGGCGTAGTGCCCCGCCGACGCCGGTCAGCCGCATCGACAGCGCAGCGCTGTCCAATCACGTGGAAGCACTGCTCGCGCGATTCCTCGAACGCGTAGAGAAGACGACGGTCGCCGGCACAGTGGTCGCAGCGTTTGCCGCGTACCTGGCTCAGATGACCGGAAGCGAGGACGTGTCGCTGTCGCTGCCCGTCTCGGGCCGCACCACTGCAGTGCTCCGCCGATCCGGCGGAATGGTGTCCAACGTGGTGCCACTGCGCTTGAGGATTACCTCGACGACAACTGTCCAGGAACTTCTCGACGCCGTCAGTAGCGAGATGTCCGGCGCCCTGCGTCACCAGCGTTACCGCCACGAAGACATGGTCCGCGACGGCGACGGCCCCGGTCAGGGCGGCTTCTTCGGTCCGTGGATCAACATCATGATGTTCTCCACCGAACTTGCCTTCGGGCCGCTGGTCGGTGAATTGCACATCCTGTCAACGGGTTTGATCGAAGACCTCGGTGTAAACCTGTATCAGAGCGTCGGCGACACGCGGACGCACATCGACTTCGAGTCGAATCCCAACCTGTACTCCGCGTCGGTCGCCGAGCGGAATCACTCGCGTTTTGTCGAGTTCCTCGAAAAGTTCATCTCTGCCGAGACATCGCGCCGGGTGTGGGATCTACCCATTGCGTCCGAAGAGGAGCGCAAGAAGGTTGCACTCTGGAATCGCACTGGGTACCACGTGCTTTCGCAGTCCATCACCGAACCGTTCGAGCGACAGGTCGATCGAACCCCGGACGCCACCGCGCTGATCTTCGAGGGGAGTTCTCTCACCTACGCGGAGTTCGATGCCAAGGTCAACGGTCTCGCTCGCAAGCTCATCGACATGGGCGTCGGGCCGGAATCACTTGTGGGCTTGGCTATTCGGCGTTCACTCGACCTCATGGTCGGACTGTATGCGATTGCGAAGGCCGGCGGCGCTTGGGTGCCGGTGGATCCAGACCATCCGGCAGATCGCACGGCGTACATCCTCGATTCCGCACGGCCGGTGTGTGTTCTGACCACCGCTCGGGATCAGGTGGACCTGCCGCTCGGAACCCGCGTTCTCGAAATCGACCAACTCGACGACGCGGAACTCGACACCAGGCCCGTCACCGACTCGGATCGTGTTTCGCCTCTGCGGTATTCGAACACGGCCTATGTCATCTACACGTCCGGTTCGACGGGTCGCCCGAAGGGTGTTGCGGTCACCCATGCGGCGATCAACAACCAGCTCCAGTGGATGAACTCCGAGTATCGCCTCGGGGCATCGGACGTGTATCTGCAAAAGACTGCGACCACGTTCGACGTGTCTCTGTGGGGATTCTTCATGCCGCTCCGGGTCGGTGCGACCCTCGTGGTCGCGACACCCGACGGCCATCGGGACCCGATGTACGTTGCGGCCAAGATCGCGGAACATCGTGTCACCGTCACGGACTTCGTCCCGTCGATGCTCACGCTCTTCACCGCGAATGCTCCTGCCGGATCATGTGATTCGCTGCGTCACGTCTTTGTCATCGGCGAAGCCTTGCCGCCCGAGACGGCTACGGCATTCCGCGAACTGTGCAGCGCTGATCTGCACAACCTGTACGGCCCCACTGAAGCTGCGGTCTCGGTGACGTACTACGAGGCTCGCCGCTCCGACACCACTTCGGTGCCGATCGGCTTGCCGCAGTGGAACACCCAGGCTTACGTCCTCGATTCGCACCTCCGTGCGACGCCGATCGGTCAGCCAGGTGAGCTGTACCTCGCCGGAGTGCAGTTGGCCCGCGGATACGTCGGTCGGCCCGACCTCAGCTCCGATCGGTTTGTGGCAAACCCCTACGGTCCTGCCGGGGAACGGATGTACCGAACCGGCGACCTCGTGCGTCGACGCGACGACGGCAACCTGGACTACATCGGGCGCACCGACTTCCAGGTCAAGTTCCGCGGCCAGCGCATCGAACTCGGCGAGATCGAGACCGTGCTGCTCGCCCATCCCGACGTCTCGCAGGCTGTCGTGTTGGTGGTTCAGACCTCGACCGGAGATCAGTTGGTCGGCTATATCGTGCCGAGTCCGGGCCGCTCCGTCGAATCGGCAGAGTTGAGCGAGTTCGCGGGTCGAAGCCTGCCGTCGTACATGGTTCCCGCTGCGCTGATGGTCTTGGAAGCGTTGCCGCTCAATACCAGTGGCAAGCTTGATCGTGCTGGACTCCCGGAACCCGTCTTCGCCAGTGCCAAGCAGTATCGGGAACCGCGCACGGATACCGAGCGGGTTGTTGCCGACGTCTTTGCCGACGTCCTCGGTGTGGAGCGAGTCGGTCTCGACGACGATTTCTTCGAACTCGGTGGAAACTCGCTGGTGGCAACACAAGTGGTCACCAGAGTCGGTTCTGCGATGGGCGTTCAGCTCGGTGTGCGTGAGCTCTTCGAGTCGACGACGGTGGCCACCCTCGCCGCTCGGGCCGAATCGTTGGCGGGAAATGTCCGGCCGCTGGCGCCGCTGGTCGCAAAGCCGCGTCCCGATGTTATTCCGGTGTCGCTGGCGCAGCAGCGAATGTGGTTCCTCAACAAGCTCGACCCGTCGACGCCGGTCTACAACCTTCCGTTCACTGTTCGGCTGACCGGTACCGTCGATGCTGCCGCATTGCACGCCTCGGTAATGGATCTCCTCGAGCGGCACGAGTCGCTGCGTACGCTGTATCCCGACACCAACGGCACCGCGCAGCAGGTGATTCTGCCGATCGACCAGGTGTCGATCGACCTGACTCCGTTGCGGACCTCCAAGCGTGAGGTGCAGGCCGCTGCCGTCGAGATCGCCGGACGCGGATTCGACGTGGCAACCGAGATCCCGTTGCGCGTTACTCTGTTCGAGGTCACACCGACCGATTTTGTGCTCGTCATGGTGCTGCACCATATTGCGGCCGACGGCTTGTCGTTCCGCCCATTGGCCCGCGATCTCCTGGTTGCGTATTCCGCACGGAGTGAGCACACCGCACCGGCCTGGACGCCATTGCCGGTGCAGTACGCGGATTACGCACTGTGGCAACGTGCGGCCCTGGGGTCCGAAGATGATCCCTCGTCGGAATCGGCACGCCAGATCGCTTTCTGGCGCGAGTCGCTGGCGGGACTTCCCGACCAGCTGGATCTGCCGACCGACCGCCCGCGCCCGGCCGTTGCATCCAACCGCGGGGCCAAGCACCACTTCCACATCAGCGAACGCACCACCCGCAAGCTGAACGCGTTGGCACGTTCGAAGAACGCGTCGCTCTTCATGGTTCTGCAAGCGGCGTATGCGGCGCTTCTCAGCCGCCTCAGCGGCACCACGGATATTGCCATCGGTGCTCCTGTCGGTGGTCGAGGTGACGAGGTGCTGAGCGATGTCATCGGGATGTTCGTCAACACCATGGTGTTGCGGACCGAGGTAGATGCGGGCGAGACCTTCGAAGAGTTGCTCGCCAGGGTGCGCGAGTCGGGCCTGAGTGCGTACGGACACGCGGACGTGCCGTTCGAACGTCTTGTCGAGGTCTTGAATCCCGCGCGTTCCCAGTCGCGTCATCCGCTGTTCCAGGTCGCTCTGACCGCCGAGATCAGTGGACGCCGCCAGTTGCAGTTCTCGGGGATCACTGCGGTTGCCACCGAACTGGAAGTGCCGGTCGCCAAGTTCGACCTCGAGCTGATGGTGTCGGAAAGTCCTGAAGGAAGCGAAGATTCAGATGTCCTGGACGCTACCTTCACCTATGCCACAGATCTGTTCGATGCGTCGACCGTAGCAACGTTTGCCACTCGCTTCGTCCGGATACTCGACGCGGTCACCGCTCGACCGGCAACCACGGTCGGGGATCTCGAACTGCTCTCGCCGACGGAATTCGTCGACCTCACCTACGTCGCATCCGACGACGCGATGCCGCGAGCGAGCCTGGCCGACATCTTCACTTCGGGTGCGGCCGATCCGGAATCGGTTGCGGTGCGATTCGAGGGGCGCTCGGTCACCTACCGTGAGCTCGACGAGCAGTCGTCCCGGTTGGCCCGCGCTCTCATTGCGCGCGATATCGGTCCGGAAACCACTGTTGCGCTGGCGTTTCCGCGATCCTACGACATGGTGCGCGCAGTCTGGGCAGTGGCTAAGACCGGTGCTGCCTACGTTCCGGTCGATCCGAACTACCCGGACGACCGTGTTCGCCACATGCTGTCGGATTCCGCGGCACGCATCGGCCTGACGTCATCCGAATTCCTGGGACAACTGCCGGACGCCACCGAATGGTGGGCACTGGACGAGCCGTCCACTGTGAGCCTTGTCGACGCCCAATCGGGCGCTCCGGTCGTCGATTCCGAGCGAACCACCCCACTGCGCGATGCGCACGTGGCGTACCTGATCTACACCTCGGGTTCCACGGGAAAGCCGAAGGGCGTCAGCGTTACCCATGGCGGTCTCCGAGGTGTTCGTGATGCCGCGCAGCGTCGGTACGGCGTCGACGAGGAGTCCCGGTTCCTGCATATCTGTTCGCCGAGTTTCGATCCGTCGGTACTCGAATGGATGGTGGCTTTCTCCACCGGCGCCACTCTTGTCATCGTTCCGCCGGCGATCATCGGCGGCCCCGAACTCACCACGCTGCTGCGTGACGAGCATGTCACCCACGCGATTATCACTCCCGCTGTACTCGGCACGATGGACGAGGCGCAACTGCCGGAGTTGGCACTCGTATCCGTCGGTGGCGATGTCACCACGCCGGAACTGCTGGCAACGTGGCAGCCAGGTCGCGAGTATTTCAACGGCTACGGTCCCACCGAGACCACCATTATTTCGTCGTACGGGCACCTCACGGCAGGTCAGCCTATCGATATCGGCCGTCCCGTCGAGGGAATGTCGGCGCTTGTCCTCGACGAGCGACTTCACCCCGTCCCGGTCGGTACCAGGGGTGAACTCTATTTTGCGGGTGCGGCATTGGCCCGTGGCTACCACGATCGCTACGCGCTGACGTCGGAGCGGTTTGTCGCCAACCCGTACTCGTCGGACGGTTCCCGGATGTACCGCACCGGAGACGTCGTGCGGTGGACCGGTACCTCTCTCGAAGGCGAGCAGGGCGTTCTGGAATACATGGGCCGCAGTGACTTCCAGGTCAAGGTCCGTGGTTTCCGCATCGAACTCGGCGAGATCGATGCTGCGCTGACGGCTCACGAGGACGTGCGCTTCGCCGTGACGCTCGGACGCGAAGGCATCGCGGGAGTCACTGCCCTGGTCTCCTATGTTCAACTCGAAGCCGGTGCGAGCTTCGATGCCGAACGCCTCGCTGGTTTTGTCGGTGAATCCCTGCCGAGCTACATGGTTCCGTCGGTCATCATGGCCTTGGACGAGGTTCCGTTGACTCCGGTCGGAAAGCTCGACCGGGACGCGCTGCCGGAGCCGGTGTTCGAGGTCCGTGAATTCCGCGCGCCCACAACACCGGTCGAGGAAATCGTCGCCCAGATCATTGCCGATGTCCTCGGGGTCGAGCGAGTCGGACTCGATGACGACTTCTTCGCTCTCGGTGGCAATTCACTCGTCGCGACGCAGGTCACCTCGCGATTGGGCGCCGCACTGGACACCACGGTGCCGGTTCGTACGTTGTTCGACGTCTCGAGCGTCGAGGCACTCGCCGCTCGCGTGGAAACACAGGCGGGCAGTGGCGGTCGCACAGCGCTCGCCGCGCAGGCGCGTCCGAGCAGTATTCCGTTGTCGCTTGCCCAGCAGCGTATGTGGTTCCTCAACCGCTACGACACGGCGTCTGCGGCGTACAACATCACCTTCGCGCTTCACCTGAGCGGAAACCTCGACGTTGCCGCGATGGAAGCAGCATTCGAGGACGTGCTGGCCCGCCACGAAGTTCTGCGCACGGTGTACCCGGATACCGAATCCGGTCCGGTGCAGTCGATTCTCGACGTCGACGATGTCTTCCACGGCCTCGATGTCGTATCCGTCGACGCCGATGAACTCGACGACGCTATTGCCGCAGTCGGTTCCACCGCCCTCGACATCACCGTGGACGTGCCGATCCGGGTGCAGTTGCTGACGCGGGGCGACACCGAGCATGTGCTGGCGATCATGGTTCACCACATTGCCGCGGACGGCTGGTCGATGGCGCCGCTGGGTCGCGATGTGATGATCGCGTACTCGGCGCGCAAGGACGGGATTGTTCCGCAGTGGCAACCCCTCTCTGTGCAGTACGCGGACTACGCACTGTGGCAGCGTGAAGTTCTCGGCTCCGAGGACGACGCAGCGTCGCTGATGTCCCAGCAGATTTCGTTCTGGAGCGAGACGCTCTCGGGTCTGCCGGATCGGATCGAACTGCCTGCTGACCGGGCTCGCCCCGATGTGGCGTCGATGCGCGGCGAACGATTCGCCTTCGACATCGCGCCCGAGTTGCACGTTCGCCTCGACGCCCTTGCTCGGGAGCACAATGCCACGCTGTTCATGGCGCTGCATGCTGCCCTCGCGGTTCTGCTTGCTCGTCTCAGCGGAACGTCGGACATCTCGGTGGGTACCCCCGTCGCCGGCCGCGGTGAGGCAGCGCTCGACGATCTGGTCGGCATGTTCGTCAACACTCTGGTCCTGCGAACCGCAGTAGACACGGCGGCTCCGTTCACGGAACTGATTGCGGCGTCGAGTGATGCCGCGCTGAGCGCATTCGCACACGCAGACGTGCCGTTCGAGCGGTTGGTCGACGTCCTGGCTCCGGCCAGGTCCCAGGCCAGGCATCCGCTGTTCCAGGTTGTTCTGTCGTTGCAGAATCTGGCGCAGACCGAGCTGGAGCTTCCCGGCCTGGCCGTCAAGGCTGCCGAGATCGACACGACAACAGCAAAATTCGATCTCGAACTGTCGGTGTCCGAGTCGATCGGAGTGCACGGCGAACTGCAAGGCATCGCAGCGGAGTTCACCTACGCTGCCGATCTGTTCGACCGGGATACCGTCGAGGGTTTTGCCCGCCGACTGGTACGCATTCTCGAATCCGTGGTCGGGGACCCCGCAGTCGCTGTGGGTGACATCGATCTTCTCGAATCCTCCGAGCGGCTTGCGCTGACGGATGTGCGTGGAGCGCGCGGTGTTTCGGGAACTCTTGCAGGAATTCTTGACGATGCCGTAGCGGTGAACCCGGATGCGGAGGCTATCCGCTACGCCGGCGAGACGATCACCTACCGTGAGCTCGACGAGCGCTCTTCCCGGGTGGCTCGTGTCTTGATCGGCCGCGGTGTCGGCGCCGAAGATCGAGTGGCCATTGCCATTCCACGATCGGCGGACTCTGTGCTCGCACTGTGGGCAGTCGCCAAGACCGGGGCCGCATTTGTGCCGGTAGACCCCACCTATCCGGTCGATCGCATCACCCACATGGTCTCGGATTCCGGTGCCACCTTCGGTCTCACGACGGAAGAGTTCGTATCGGAGCTTCCGGCCGGATCGAACTGGATCACGCTCGAGGACGCGGCCTTGGCCGAGGAGTCCGGCGCACCTATTCGCGCCGAGGAGCTGCGGGACGTCATCCGGGCGGGCAATGCCGCATACGTCATCTACACCTCCGGTACCACCGGGTTGCCCAAGGGCGTAGTCGTCGACAACGCCGGAGTGGCGAATTTCTGTGCTGTACAGGTCGAACACTACGAGTTGACCGCAGGCGCCCGAACCCTGCACTTCGCGTCCCCGAGCTTCGACGCATCGGTGTTGGAGTTGCTCTTGGCATTTGGCGCCGCATCGACCATGGTGATCGCGCCGACCACCGTCTACGGCGGCGCCGAATTGGCCGAGATCCTGAAGTCCGAGGCGGTGACGCACGCATTCATCACGCCCGCAGCCTTGGCGTCGGTGGACCCGGCGGGCCTCGACGCCCTACGAGTTGTTGTCGTCGGTGGTGAAGCAAGCCCGCGGGCACTGGTCGCCAAGTGGGCGGTACCGCTACCGGACGGCTCCGTACGTGGCTTCTTCAATGCCTACGGTCCCACCGAATCCACTGTCGCGAGTAATATCAGCGACACGCTGACGGCATTCGACCGGATGAACATCGGTGGGCCAGTTCGCGGAATGTCTGCACGTATCCTCGACGACCGGATGCAGCCGGTCCCGGTCGGTGTTGCAGGAGAGCTCTACGTCTCCGGCATCCAGGTCGCCAGGGGATACCTGGGCCAGCCCGCACTGACGGCAAGTCGATTTGTTGCCGACCCGTTCGGCGACGCCGGTGATCGTCTGTATCGCACGGGTGACGTTGTCCGCTGGATCGACGGCCGCGCGGTGGAGTACGTGGGCCGCAGTGACTTCCAGGTGAAGATTCGTGGATTCCGTATCGAACTCGGTGAGATCGAAGCAGCGCTGTCCCGTTGTGAGGGCGTCGCACAGGCAGTTGCCCTGGTCCACACGGACGAAGAATTCGGTGATCGACTGGTCGGCTACGTGGTGCCCAGCGCCGGGGCCACCGTCGAACCTGCTGCGGTGATCGATTCCGTGTCGAAGTTCCTCACCGGCTACATGGTGCCCGACGCCGTCCTCGTGCTCGATTCCATTCCGTTGACCACGGCAGGCAAGACCGATACCAAGGCGCTCCCGGCGCCGACGTTTGTGGCCAAGGCATACGTCGCTCCGGTCACTGCAGCTGAATCGATCGTGGCGCAGGTATTTTCCGAGGTGTTGGGTGTTTCACCGGTCGGCCGCGGCGACGACTTCTTCGATCTCGGCGGAAACTCTCTGGTTGCGACTCGGGTTGCCGCAAGGCTCGGCGAGGCACTCGACACAACAGTCCCGGTACGGGCGCTGTTCGAGGCATCGACCGTGGACGCTCTGGCTGCTCGACTGGAAGTCCATGCCGGCTCCGGCGCGGTAGCGCCGCTGGTTCCGCAGACACGTCCGAATCGGATCCCGTTGTCGCTTGCGCAGCAACGCATGTGGTTCCTGAACCGCCTCGAACCGGAATCCGCGGTCAACAACATTCCCGTCGCGATCCGTATCGCGGGCGATCTGGACGCGGCAGCGCTGGGCGCCGCTGTGCTCGATGTGATCGATCGGCATGAGGTATTGCGGACTGTCTACCCCGATATCGACGGTGTCGGATATCAACAGATTCTGCCGACTGCCGATGTTGCACTCGACTTGGCACCCCGGCCGTTGACGGCAGCCGAATTGCCCGCCGCCGTGGCGAAGTCTGCGATGGCAGGTTTCGATGTCACAGCGGACATTCCGTTGCGGGCAACGCTGTATCGCGTCGACGAGGCTGATTACGTACTTCTGTTCGTCGTTCACCACATCTCTACTGACGGTTTCTCCATGGGACCTCTTACCCGCGACGTCATGGTCGCTTACGAGGCCCGGACTCGCGGCGGCGCTCCGTCGTGGGCACCGCTACCGGTGCAGTACGCGGACTACACGCTCTGGCAGCGCGAGGTACTCGGTTCCGAAGACGACCCGCAGTCGACGATGTCGCGTCAGATCGAATTCTGGACCACAACGCTCGCCGATGCTCCGGTACAGCTCGAACTGCCCACGGATCGCCCCCGCCCGGCGCAGGCTTCGGGCCGAGGACAGGCGTACACCTTCGATATCGACGCGGCGACTCATCGCGGAATGGCCGAGCTGGGGCGCGCCAACGGCGCATCGTTGTTCATGGTCGTGCACGCGGTATTCGCGTCGTTGTTCGCTCGATTGGCCGCTACAGACGACGTCACGATCGGCACTCCCGTTGCCGGTCGTGGAGACGCCGCGCTCGACGATGTTGTGGGTATGTTCGTCAACACCCTCGTGCTTCGCACCGAGGTCGGTTCCGGCGTTCCCTTCGCGGACTTCCTGGCTCAGGTGCGCGGCGCCGATCTGGCAGCATTTGCGCATGCGGATGTGCCCTTCGAGCGGTTGGTCGAGGTACTCGATCCCGAGCGGTCGAGGGCACGTAATCCGTTGTTCCAGGTGATGTTGGCATTCCAGAACCTGGATCGTGTCGACTTCACGTTGGGTGGTCTCGAGGTCACGACCTTCGAACCTGACTCGGAGAGCGCAAAATTCGACCTGTCGATTACGGTCACCGAACCGGTCGGCGCGACGAATACCGATGCCGGGCTGCACGTTCAGATGGTCTATGCGACGGACCTGTTCGACGAAGCCACGATTGCCGCGACGGCGACACAGTTCATTGCTTTGGCACAGGCACTCGTTGCCGACCCGAGCGTAGCGCCGAGCGATATCGACATTGTCGCCAGCTCGGAACGTAGCGTGCTGTCACGCGTCTCGGCCGGGTCGACAGTGCCGTCGGACAACAAGACCTTGGTCGATGTACTCGACCGAGGACTGGCGAGTACATCGACTGACGTCGCAGTAGTCAGTGGCGATGTCACTCTCACCTACGCCGAATTCGATGCACACGTCAACCGATTGGCGCGTCAACTGATTGACCTCGGCGTCGGCCCCGAATCGCGAGTCGCGCTCGTGATGCGCCGCTCGATCCACCAGGTGATCGGCGTGTACGCCGTGCTCCGCGCAGGCGGGGCCTACGTTCCCGTTGATCCCGAACAGCCCGCCGAGCGCAATCAGTACATCGTGGCCTCCGCGGCGCCGGTCTGCGTGCTGACCACCGATTCCGAACGTGGTGACGTCCCCGCAGGGTGGCCGGTACTCGGTATCGACACCCTTGACCTGCAGGCTTACTCGTCGTCGCGGATACGCGACGACGAGCGGAGCGTTCCGCTGTGCCCGGAACACCTGGCGTACGTGCTGTTTACGTCCGGATCGACAGGACGCCCGAAGGGTGTCGGTGTTACGCACACGGCCATCGTCAGCCAGCTGTCGTGGATGCAGGCTACCTACGGCCTTGTTTCGTCGGATGTGGTGCTGTACAAGACACCCGCAACTTTCGACGCCTCGGTCTGGGAGCTGTTCTGGTCCTTGATGATCGGTGCTCGAATGGTGGTCGCGGAGGCCGGCGGTCACCGTGATCCCGCATATCTGAGCAGCATCATCGTGGCCGAATCGGTGACGGTTGCGCAGTTCGTGCCATCGGTGCTTGCAGCGATGGCCGACGAGTTCGAGACCACGGCGCCTACTTCGTTGCGTGCGACATTCGCGGGCGGGGAGCAGTTGAACAGTGCTCTCGCGGCCCGCTTCCGCGCGCTGACCGGCAGTGATGTTCACAATCTGTACGGACCGACCGAAACGACGGTCCAGGTCACCAGTCATCGCAGTTCGGATCTCGACGGCAATGTTGTGCCCCTCGGGACCCCGGCGTGGAACACCGGATTGTGGGTACTCGACTCCAGAATGCTCCAGGTGCCACTCGGTGTCACCGGCGAGTTGTACGTATCCGGTACCCAGTTGGCCCGGGGATACTTCGGGGACGTCGTACGTACAGCAGAACGCTTTGTCGCACACCCGTTCTCGGGAACCGGCGAGCGCTTGTACCGAACCGGCGATCTCGTCCGCCGGACGCGCTCCGGTTCACTCGAATTTGTCGGACGTTCCGACTTCCAGGTGAAGTTGCGTGGTCAGAGAATCGAACTCGGTGAGATCGAGACGCTGCTGGCGGCACAAGACGTTGTATCCCTAGCTGCTGTCGCGGTCGTCGAGGACACACTCGTTGCGTACGTGGAGCCGACAGGCGGAGCCGTCGTCGATGAGACGGAGCTACGCCATCGCCTCACCGAAGCGTTGCCGGGTTACATGGTTCCGGCAGTCTTCATGGTGTTGGCCGCCCTTCCGCTCAACGCCAACGGCAAGGTGGATCGGCGCGCATTGCCGACACCTGCGTTCGAGGCCGCAGCGTTTCGGGCGCCGACCGGCGACGTGGAACAGTCTGTGGCGCAGGTGTTCTCCGATGTCCTGGGTATCGAACAGATCGGATTGGACGACGATTTCTTCGCGCTCGGTGGCAACTCGCTGATCGCGACCCGGGTAATGTCTCGTCTGGGGCAAGCGCTCGAAACCAAGATTCCCGTCCGGGTGCTGTTCGACGCGTCGACTGTGGAAGAACTCGCTGCGCGCATCGAAGCACACGTCGGTGGCGATGGCGCGCGAGCATTGACAGCGCAGGTGCGTCCGGCGCAGGTGCCGTTGTCGCTGGCGCAGCAGCGCATGTGGTTCCTCAACCGCTTCGACACAGCGTCGGCCGTCAACAACATTCCTGTTGCAGTTCGTCTCACCGGTGATCTGAAAGTGGATGCGCTTCGTGCGGCGATTACCGATGTCATTGCGCGACATGAGGTTCTGCGCACTCTATATCCGGAAATTGACGGCGTTGGTTACCAGCAGATCCTCTCGCCGGAGGATGCCTCGATCGAATTCGATACGGTGCGCACTGCCGAGAGCGACCTTCAGGCAGAGCTCTATGCTTTCTTTGCCGAGGGATTCGACGTCACTGCCGAGGTTCCGTTGCGGGCCAAGCTCTTCCACGTTGAAGACCGTGAATTTGTTTTGTCCTTCGTGGTGCACCACATCGCCACCGACGGCTTCTCGATGGGCCCGTTGACCCGCGACGTGATGACCGCGTACTACGCGCGTTCACAGGACCAAGCACCGACGTGGGAGCCGTTGCCGGTGCAGTACGCCGACTACGCGCTGTGGCAGCGTGAGGTTCTCGGCTCGGAGGACGATTCCACATCCGTCATCGCGCAGCAGATCGGATACTGGTCGAGCGCTTTGGCTGACCTGCCCGAGTTGTTGGACCTGCCGAGTGATCGCACGCGGCCCGAGATCGCAACGGGCCGAGGAGCAAACCACACCTTCACGATCGACCCGCAGCTGTGGGCCGACGTGGAAGCAACAGGTCAGGCGGCGGGCGCAACCCCGTTCATGGTTGTCCACTCTGCCCTGGCTGTGCTGTTGGCGCGGTTGTCCGCGACAACCGACATTGCCGTCGGCGCTCCTGTCGCCGGTCGCGGCGGCGCCGAACTCGACGATTTGATCGGCATGTTCGTCAACACTTTGGTGCTGCGCACCGAGGTTGATCCGGCGATGTCGTTCACGGATCTCTTGGCTTCCGTGCGTGAGGTGGATCTGCAGGCGTTTGCGAATGCAGATGTTCCGTTCGAGCGGATCGTGGAAGCACTCGATCCGGTGCGCTCACAGGCGCACCATCCGTTGTTCCAGGTAGCTCTGACGTTCCAGAACCTGGGGCAGAGCGCTCTGGAGCTGCCCGGACTTACCGCCGCTGCGGTGGAGTTCGACGCTGCACTGGCCAAGTTCGACCTGCAGTTCACTCTTGAAGAGGCCGCTGATGCCGGTATGTCCGGCATCCTGACCTACGCGACGGATCTGTTCGACGCGTCGACAGCGGCAGAGTTCGCTGGTCGGTTCGTGTCCGTGCTGCGTGGTGTTGTCGCGAATCCGGCTGCTGCCGTGGGTGACGTGGATGTCCTGACCGCCGGTGAGCTGGATCGTGTTCTGGCCTGGAGTGACACGGGTGTCGACAGCGGTGTGGAGTCGACGTTGTCGGCGTGGTTCGATGATGCTGTTGAGCGGTTCGGTGATCGGACCGCGGTGCGGTTCGGTGACGAGTCGTTGACGTATGCGGAGTTGTCGGTTCGGGCGAATCGTTTGGCGCGTAGGTTGATTGCTTTGGGTTGTGGTCCGGAGACGTTGGTGGCGGTGGCGTTGCCGCGGTCGGCGGATCTTGTGGTGGCGTTGTTGGCTGTGGTGAAGTCCGGTGCGGGGTATTTGCCGGTGGATCCGTCGTATCCGGCCGATCGTGTCGAGTTCATGTTGGCCGATGCTGCTCCGGTGGCTGCGATTTCGTGGTCCGGGCGTGAGTTGGTGTTGCCTGCTGGTTTGCCGGTGGTAGATGTCGACACGGTGGATTTGTCGGAGTTCGATGGTTCGGCGTTGGCGGATGCGGATCGTGTTGCGCCGTTGCGGTCGTCGAATGTTGCGTATGTGATTTACACGTCGGGTTCGACGGGTCGCCCGAAGGGTGTGCAGGTTCCGCACACGACGGTGGCGAAGTTGTTTGCGAACACAGAGAGTGTGTACGGGTTCGACGAATCCGATGTGTGGACGATGTTCCACAGTTATGCGTTCGACTTCTCGGTGTGGGAGTTGTGGGGTCCGCTGTTGTACGGCGGCACGTTGGTGGTTGTGGATTATGTGACGTCGCGTTCGCCGGAGCAGTTCCTGGAATTGCTTGCTGCTGAGCGGGTGACGGTGCTCAATCAGACGCCGTCGGCGTTCTATCAGTTGGCCGAGGCTGACCGGCTGGCGTCGGAATCCGGCGGGGCACCCGAGTTGTCGTTGCGGTGGGTTGTTTTCGGCGGCGAGGCGCTCGAGTTGCGTCGCTTGTCGGACTGGTACGGCCGTCGTGGTGACAGTGCGCCGACGTTGGTGAACATGTACGGCATCACGGAGACGACGGTGCATGTGAGCCATCGTGTGTTGGATGCTGCGATGGCGGCGGATGCGTCGGCGAGTGTTGTGGGTCAGGCTATTTCGGGTCTGCAGGTGTTCGTGCTCGATACGCGTTTGGCTCCGGTGCCTGTTGGTGTCGCGGGTGAGATGTATGTCTCTGGTGTTCAGTTGGCTCGCGGTTATCTGGGTCAGGCGGGGTTGACGTCGACGCGGTTTGTGGCGAATCCGTTCAATGCCGGCGAGGTGTTGTACCGCACGGGTGACGTCGCTTCGTGGAACAGCGCTGGTGATTTGGAGTATCTGGGTCGCGCGGATGATCAGGTGAAGATTCGTGGTTTCCGGATCGAGATCGGTGAGATCGAGGCTGCGGTGTTGGCGGATGTGTCGGTGGCGCAGACGGCGGTGGTTGTTCGTGAGGATTCGCCGGGTGATCAGCGGTTGGTGGCGTATGTGGTTCCGGCTGCGGGTGTGAGCGTGTCGGTCGACGATGTCCGCACCGGTGTCGGTTCGTTGTTGCCGGAGTACATGGTGCCGTCGGCGTTTGTGGTGCTGGATGCGATTCCGTTGACGGTGAACGGGAAGTTGGATCGTCGGGCGTTGCCGGCGCCGTCGTTCGAGGTTCGGGTGTTCCGGGCTCCGACGTCGGTGGTGGAAGAGGTTGTGGCGCAGACGTTTGCGGATGTTCTGGGCGTCCCGCGTGTGGGGTTGGATGATGATTTCTTTGCGCTCGGTGGTAACTCGCTGATCGCGACGCAGGTGACGTCTCGGTTGAGTCAGGCTCTGGACGCTTCGGTGAGTGTGCGGGAGTTGTTCGAGGCTTCGACCGTCGAGGGCCTTGCTGCCCGCCTCGCCTCTCATGTTGGTGGCGGTTCACGCGCCGCGTTGACTGCTCAGGTGCGTCCGGCTCAGGTGCCGTTGTCGTTTGCGCAGCAGCGCATGTGGTTCCTCAACCAGCTGGACCGTGAGTCGGCGTCCAACAACATTCCGATGGCGATCACACTCACCGGAGAGCTGGATCAGGCGGCGTTGTACGACGCCGTCCGGGACGTGCTGAAGCGTCACGAGGTTCTGCGCACGGTGTACCCGGAGGTCGACGGAACCGGTTACCAGCGGATCCTGCCGGCGGCAGCGGTTCCGGTGGACCTTGCTCCTGTGCAACTCGAATCGTCCGACGTCGTGGCGGCCGTGACGGACTTCGTCTCGTCCGGTTTTGATGTCACTGCTGAGGTTCCGTTGCGGGCCAAGCTTTTCCAACTCGCCGAGGACACGTTTGTCCTCGCGATCGTGATTCATCACATCTCGACCGACGGTTTCTCGATGGGCCCGTTGATCCGCGACGTGATGGCGGCGTACTACGCGCGCTCACAGGGTCAGACCCCGGTATGGGAGCCGTTGCCGGTGCAGTACGCCGACTACGCGCTGTGGCAGCGCGAGGTTCTCGGCTCCGAGAGCGACGCGGAATCCGTACTCGCAGAGCAGATCGACTACTGGGCGAAGGCTCTCGACGGAGTTCCGGACCAGATCACCTTGCCGAGCGATCGGGCGCGTCCGGCCGTGTTCACCGGCCGCGGCGCGACCTACAGCTTCCCGATTTCGGCGGATGTTCACCGCGGTCTGGCCGCTGTGGGACGCGAGCACCACGCGTCACTGTTCATGGTGATGCACTCGGCGTTGGCAACACTACTTGCGCGGTTGTCCGGCACCACCGACATCGCAGTCGGTACCCCGGTGGCCGGTCGCGGTGAAGCCGAACTCGACGATCTGATCGGCATGTTCGTCAATACGCTCGTGCTGCGTACCGAGGTGGATCCGGGGATGCCTTTCCTGGATCTGCTGGCGTCCGCGCGGGAGAGCGATCTCGCGGCGTTCGCGCACGGTGACGTCCCGTTCGAGCGACTGGTCGAGGTACTCGATCCTGTTCGCTCGCAGGCTCACAACCCGTTGTTCCAGGTAGCCTTGGCATTCCAGAACCTGGGACAGAATCACCTGACTTTGCCGGGACTCGAGATCGCCGAGTTCGATATCGCGGAAACTGTAGCCAAGTTCGACCTTCAGCTGACCGTGGTGGAAGCTCCCGACGGACACGGCATGACCGCGACCTTCACGTATGCAACGGATCTCTTCGACGAGGGGACAGTTGTCTCCTTTGCCGAGCGGTTGACTCGTATTCTCGACGCCGTTGTCGCGGACGCTGCACAGCCCGTCGGCGACATCAACATCCTCGATGTGCCTGAGCGTCTCGAACTGACCAGTCGCCGCGCAACTTCGGGCATCGAACCGAAGCCGTTGGCCGACATCCTGGCCGAGACCGCGCAGCGGTACCCGTCCAACGAGGCACTCCGCTACCAGGACCGGTCGATGACCTACGCCGAGGTCGACGAGTGGTCGTCCCGCCTTGCACGAGTCCTGATAGCTCGCGGCCTGGGCGCCGAAGATCTGGTCGCGGTGTCGATTCCGCGTTCCATCGAATCGGTCCTGCTGGTGTGGGCGGTCTCCAAGACGGGCGCGGCGGTTGTCCCCATCGATCCGCACTACCCGGCCGACCGCATCGCGCACATGGTCTCCGACTCCGGCGTTTCGGTCGGTCTGACCCTCGAAGCCGAACTCGACGGACTCACCACCACCGTCGAGTGGCTGGCCGTCGACAGTGCTGGCTGTGCGGAACTGATGGCAGCACAGGACAGTTCACCGATTCGTGAAGACGAACGGGTGCGCCGCGTCCTTCCGGCGCACCCGGCCTGGGTGATCTACACGTCGGGCACAACGGGCTTGCCCAAGGGTGTTGTCGCTACCGGTGCAGGCCTCGCGAGCTTCAGTGCAACGCAGGCACAGCACTACCTCGTGACGCCGAACTCTCGCACGCTGCATTTTGCGTCGCCGAGCTTCGACGCCTCGATGTTGGAGTTGTTCCTGGCTGTCGCGACAGGTGCTGCCATGGTGATCGTCCCGACATCGATCTTCGGCGGCGACGAGCTGACCGCGCTGTTCAAGTCCGAACGCGTCACGCACGCCTTCATCACACCCGCAGCGTTGGCTTCCATGGATCCATCGGGTCTGAGTGACCTCGAGGTGGTTGGTGTCGGCGGCGAGGCGTACTCGCCGGAGTTGATGGCCAAGTGGGCGGATCAGCCGAACCGTCGACGCACATTCCTCAATGTCTACGGCCCCACCGAGACCACCATCGTCACCAACGTCAGTGTGCCGCTCATGCCGGGCGACCGGATGACCATCGGTGGAACCATCGGCGACATGGCCGCGTTTGTTCTCGACACGCGTCTGCAACCTGTTCCGGTGGGCGTTGCCGGTGAGCTGTACCTGTCGGGTCCGCAGGTCACCCGCGGCTATCATCGTCGGCCTGGACTAAGCGCGGATCGCTTTGTTGCCAACCCGCACGGCCTGCCCGGCGAGCGGATGTACCGCACGGGTGACGTTGTGCGTTGGACTGACCAATATGCGGTCGAGTACTTGGGCCGCAACGACTTCCAGGTGAAGATCCGCGGTTTCCGCATCGAACTCGGTGAGATCGACGCGGCCCTGACGGCGCATTCGGACGTCGAGTTCGCGGCAACGATGGGTACTACTCTGGCGTCCGGTGCCCCCGCACTGGTTTCGTATGTGTTTGTCGGCAAGGAATCTGCCGTCAGTTCGGCGGATTTGAGTGAGTTCGTCTCGCGCACCCTGCCGGCGCACATGGTTCCTGCATCGATCATGGTTCTGACCGACATGCCGCTGACCCCGGCCGGCAAGCTGGACCGAAAAGCTCTGCCGGAGCCGGTGTTCGAGGTCAAGGAGTTCCGCGCTCCCACCACGGAGCTGGAACGCATCCTCAGCGAGGTCTTTGCCGACGTACTCGGCCTCGACCAGATCGGCACCGACGATTCGTTCTTCGCTCAGGGCGGCGACTCGATCATGTCGATCCAGTTGGTGTCCCGGGCCAAGGCTCGTGGCGTTCTCTTCACGCCTAAGGACGTGTTCGAGAACAAGACGGTGGCAGAGTTGGCGGAGGTCGCCGTCTTCGGTTCCGATGCCGACGCGATCACTGTCCTCGCCGAGATCGACGGCGGCGGCGTCGGTTGGATGCCGCTCACCCCGATCAAACGATTCATGTTCGAACGGCCGGGCAGTTACCAGCGTTTCAACCAGTTGTTGACGTTGGAATTGCCGCTCGGCATCGACCGCGGCGGTGTCGTCGACACATTGGCCGCCGTCATCGATCACCACGACATGTTCCGCTCACGACTCGTCGACGATCAGCGTGGTCCGGGCATGGCTGTGTCCGCGCCCGGAACCGTCGACGTCGATGCGTGGGTGCGCCGGGTATCGGTGGATCCCGCGATTGCGGATACAGAGCTGACGGCCATCGCGTCCGGCGCTCTCGACGACGCTCTCGGACGGTTGGATCCGGCCGCCGGTGTCATGGCTCAGTTCGTGTGGATCGACTTCGGAGACGCACGCACCGGCCGGTTGATCGTGGCCGCGCATCACCTGATCGTCGACGGTGTCTCCTGGCGAATCATCGTGCCGGACTTGATTTCCGCGTGGGCTCAGCGCAGCGGCGGAAGTGTACCCGTGCTCGAACCGACAGGTACATCCATGCGTACCTGGGCGCACTCGTTGGCTGCGGAATCACGTTCGGAGAACCGCCTGGCAGAACTGGCACGCTGGCGTAAGACACTGTCGACACCCGACCCGATCCTCGGTTCGCGCGCGTTCGATCCGTCTGTCGATGTTGCGGCAACGGTCGAGCGTGTGCGCGTCGAACTGTCTGCAGACGTCACCGAGACCCTGCTGACAACGCTGCCCGAGGTGTTCCGCGGCGGAGCCAACGACGGTTTGCTCGCTGGACTTGCATTGGCACTGGTGCGTTGGCGCCGTGACCGGGGTGTCGACACCGACGCGGCTCTGCTCCAACTCGAGGGTCACGGCCGCGAAGAGGGTGTCGTTCCGGGCGCTGATCTCTCGCGCACCGTCGGCTGGTTCACGGCGGCCTTCCCGGTCGCGCTCGACCTTGCCGGTATCGACATCGACGACGCCTTTGACGCCGGAGCCGGTGCAGGAGCGGCGATCAAGGCAGTCAAGGAACAGTTGCTTGCCGCCCCCGACAAGGGTGTCGGCTACGGACTGCTGCGGTACGTCAACGACGACACCCGCGCAGAGCTGTCGAAGCTGAGCAGCGGACAGGTCAGCTTCAACTACCTGGGCCGCATTGTGGCGGAAGATATTCCGGCTGCAGCGCAAGGCCTGGGTTGGATTCCCGCACGCGACTTCTCGGACGTCGCTGCGCCGGAAGACCCGGACATGCCGGCTAACAAGGTTGTCGACATCAATGCCATCGTCAACGACGGCCCCGACGGCGCGGTGCTCGAAGCATCGTTTGCCTTCCCGAACGGATTGCTGAGTGCCACCGAGGTGCAGGCTCTGGCAGACCTGTGGGTCGGCGCACTCACCGCACTGGCGCAGCACGCACAGACCGTCGGCGCAGGCGGTCTCACACCGTCGGACGTGCCGCTGGTAACGCTGACTCAGCACGATCTCGACGGGTTCGAGCAGCGCTTCCCCGCGGTCCAGGACGTCTGGCCGCTGGCTCCGTTGCAGTCGGGTCTGCTGTTCCACGCCGTCATGGCCGAGTCGACCGTCGACTTGTACTCCGTGCAGATGGTGCTCTCGCTGTCCGGCCGCGTCGACGCGGATCGCCTCCACGCCGCAGCACAGGCCATCATCGATCGTCACCCGAACCTGCGCACCGCCTTTGTGGTCGACGGAACGGGTACGCCGGTCCAGGTAGTTCTCGGTGGCATCGAAGTGCCGTGGCGCGAACTTGATCTCACCACGATCGCCGACAGCGAGGAACGACGCGCCGAGTTGGACCGGGTTCTGATCGAGGACCAGGCGACGCACTTCGACATGTCCAACCCGCCGTTGATCAAGTTCACGCTAATCAAGATCGCAGCGAGCGAATACCGTCTTGTCGTGGCAAACCACCACATCATCCTCGACGGCTGGTCGATGCCGCTGCTGCTCCAGACGCTTCTCGGCCACTACGCCATGCGCGGGAACATTCCCGCTCAGACGCGGGCCCTGAGTTACCGGAATTACCTCGCGTGGCTGGTTCAGCAGGATCGCAGTGTGTCCATGGACGCCTGGGCTCAGGCATTGGGCGGCGTCGAAGAGCCGACGCTGTTGGCTCCCAACGTCGTTGGTCAGGAATTCAGTGCGCTGTCACAGAAGTTGCAGCTCTCGCTCAGTGAATCCGTGACCGCGACACTGACCGGCTTGGCATCGAGGACCGGCGTTACCGCCAACACGATCGTCCAGGCTGCCTGGGCAATTCTGCTGGGACGCATGACCGGTCGCCAGGACATCGTCTTCGGTGCCACGGTCTCCGGCCGTCCGCCACAACTCGACAGCGTCGAGAAGATGGTGGGCCTGTTCATCAACACGCTGCCCGTTCGTGTCCAACTGGACCTGGCCGAGTCCGTCGAGGCATTGCTCTCACGGGTTCAGATCGAGCAGGCCGGATTGCTCGATCACCATTACCTCGGACTGACCGACGTGCAGAGCGCCGCGGGCGTCGGTGGACTCTTCGACACCCTGGTGATCTTCGAGTCCTACCCGGTCGACCGTGACGGTCTTGCAGCGCAAGCGGAGTTCTTGGACGGCATGGTGATCGACGATGTCGCCTCCGACGATTCCACGAACTACCCGCTCACACTGCTGATCGGTCTCGACGACCAACTGCACCTGACGCTTCGCTACCTACCCGACTTCTTCGACGAGTCGTACGCGCAGGCACTCCTGGGTCGCCTCGAGACTCTGCTGACCGAAATCGGTGAAACACCTTCTACCGCAGTCGGTGACATCGAGATCATGACTGCGCCCGAGCGCACATTGGTGCTCGACACCTGGAACGACACGTCTCACGAGTCTGTGGGTGGGTTGTTGTTGGATGGTTTTGATTCTGTGGTGGGGGTGTGTTCGGGTTCGCGGGCGGTGGTGTGTGGTGATGTGGTGCTTTCGTATGGGGAGTTTGATGAGCGGGTTAACAGGTTTGCGCGGTATTTGATTTCGGTGGGTGTGGGGCCGGAGTCGTTGGTGGGGTTGGCTGTTCGTCGGTCGGTGGATTTGTTGGTGGGGTTGTATGCGATTGTGCGTGCGGGTGGGGCGTGGGTGCCTTTGGATCCGGATGCGCCGTCTTCGCGTAATGAGTATGTGTTGGATTCGGCTGATCCGGTGTGTGTGGTGTCGACGGAGCGTGATGGTTTCGTGGCGTCGGGTCGTCGGGTTGTGTGTGTGGATGTTGTTGATGTGTCTGGTTTTTCGGGTGCGCGGGTTTCTGATGTGGATCGGTTGTTGCCGTTGCGGGCGTCGAATACGGCGTATGTGATTTTCACGTCGGGGTCGACGGGTCGGCCGAAGGGTGTGGCGGTTTCGCATGGCGCGATTGTGAATCAGTTGGAGTTCATGCAGGGCGAGTACTGCTTGACGTCGGATGATGTGTATTTGCAGAAGACGGCGACGACGTTCGATGTGTCGTTGTGGGGTTTTTTCATGCCGTTGCGGGTGGGTGCGGTGTTGGTGTTGGCGTCGGTTGATGGTCATCGGGATCCGGGGTATTTGGCGTCGGTGATTGACGAGCAGGGTGTGTCGGTGACGGATTTTGTGCCGACGATGTTGTCGACGTTTTCGTCGTTGGTGGATCCGGGGTTGTTGGGTTCGTTGCGTGATGTGTTGGTCATTGGTGAGGCGTTGCCGGTGGAGGCGGTGCGTGAGTTCGGGTTGGTGTCGTCGGCGCGGTTGCATAATTTGTATGGTCCGACTGAGGCTGCGGTGTCGTTTACGTTTGCGGATGTGACGGATGCTGGGTCGGGGTCTGTGGTGTCGGTGGGTGTGCCGGAGTGGAATTGCCGGGTGTTTGTGTTGGATTCGCGCCTTCGTCCGGTGCCGGTGGGTGTTGCGGGTGAGTTGTATTTGTCGGGTGTGCAGTTGGCTCGGGGGTATGTGGGTCGTCCGGATTTGAGTGCGGATCGGTTTGTGGCGTCTCCGTTCGGTTCGGGTGAGCGGATGTATCGCAGTGGTGATCTTGTTCGTTGGAATACCTCTGGTGAACTCGAGTACATTGGTCGTACTGATTTTCAGGTGAAGTTTCGTGGTCAGCGGATTGAGTTGGGGGAGATCGAGGCGGCGCTCACGGCGCATGGTTCGGTGTTGTCGGCTGCGGTGGTGGTGCGTGGGTCTGCGACGGGTGATCAGTTGGTGGGGTATGTGGTGCCGGCTGTGGGGTCGGTTGTGGATGTGTCGGTGTTGCGGGGGTTTGTGGGGGAGCGGGTTCCGGGTTATATGGTTCCGGCTGCTGTGGTGGTGTTGGATGCGTTTCCGTTGAATTCGTCGGGGAAGTTGGATCGGGCGTTGTTGCCGGAGCCGGTGTTCGAGGCTCGGGTGTTTCGGGCTCCGGTGTCTTCGGTGGAGTTGGTGGTGGCGTCGGCGTTTGTGGGTGTGTTGGGTGTTGATCGGGTGGGGTTGGATGATGATTTCTTCGAGTTGGGTGGCAACTCCCTCATCGCAACTCGGGTTGTCATGCGCATCGCCGAAGAACTCGACACGGCTGTACCCGTTCGCCTGCTGTTCGAAGCGTCCACCGTCCAGGACCTTGCTGCACGTCTCGAATCGCACGTCGGTGAAGGAAGCCGCCTTGCGCTGACGGCTCAGGATCGACCGGAAGAGATTCCGCTTTCTCTTGCGCAGCAACGTATGTGGTTCCTCAACCGGTTCGACGGCTCGGCCGGCGCCTACAACATGCCGTTTGCTCTACGACTGAGCGGCGAACTCGATCTGGCTGCAATGCGTGCGGCGATCGGCGATGTCGTCGCCCGTCACGAAACGCTGCGCACCGTGTATCCGGAAACCGAATCGGGACCCGTCCAGGTCATCGAACCGGTGGGACATGCGCCGGTGAAACTCGACGTCGAAAGCGTCACGGAAGCCGAGATTGTCGGCAAGCTGGTCGAATTGGCGTCGACGAGGTTTGACGTGACGGCCGAGATCCCGCTGCGGATTCGGTTGTTCCAGGTTGCCGAGAACGAGTACGTCCTCGCTGTGGTGGTGCACCACATCGCCGCGGACGGTTCCTCGACCACCCCGTTCGCTCGCGACCTCGTCATGGCCTACGCGGCCAGGGCTCAGGGTACGGCGCCGGGTTGGGCTCCGCTGGATGTGCAGTACGCCGATTACAGTCTGTGGCAGCGCGAGGTGCTCGGTAGCGAGGACGACCCGGAATCCGTGTCGTCCGAGCAGATCGCCTACTGGAGCCAGGCTTTGGCAGGGTTGCCGGATCAGCTGGACCTGCCGACCGACCGTCTGCGTCCCGCCGCGCAGTCTTACCGTGGCGGCTACCTTCAGTTCGAGATCGACGCAGCAGTGCATCAGGGCTTGTCGGCACTGGCCCGTGAGCACGGAACCACCTTGTTCATGGTCACGCATGCGGCGTTTGCAGTTCTGTTGGCGCGCTTGTCCGGAACCGACGACATCGCAGTGGGCACCCCGATTGCCGGTCGTGGTGAGCGTGCGCTCGACGATCTGATCGGCATGTTCGTCAACACGCTGGTATTCCGGACACACGTCGACGGCAGTGACAGCTTCACGGAACTGCTTGCCCGCGTACGAGAGAACGACCTGCAGGCGTTTGCGCATGCCGACGTTCCGTTCGAGCGGCTGGTCGAAGTTCTCAACCCCGCACGTTCGACCGCTCGGCACCCGCTGTACCAGGTGGGCTTCCTCTTCCAGAACATGGAACAGGCAAGCCTGGAACTGCCTGGCCTCACGGTCAAGGGTCTCGAGATCGACAACGGCGTCGCTCAGTTCGATCTGCAGTTGATCGTCGGTGACAACTACGACGAGCGTGGTGTTGCCTCCGGTATCTCGGCTGTATTCAGCTACGCGCACGACCTTTTCGACGAGTCGACGGTCCAGTCCTTCGCCGATCGGTTCAATACTGTTCTGGCAGCGGTGGTTGCCGATCCGTCGATCGTGGTCGGCGACATCGACGTGCTCGATCCGCGTGAGTCGAATCAGGTTCTGCAGGAATGGAATGCAACGGAGCAGGTGCTCGACACCGAGGCGACACTGGTCGATCTGTTCGATCAGCAGGTGGCTGCGCACGGTGATTCCGTTGCGTTGGTCCACGGACTCGATTCACTGACGTATGCGGAGTTCGACGACAAGGTCAACAGGCTTGCGCGTCATCTGATCGGACTCGGTGTCGGCCCGGAATCGTTGGTGGCATTGGGAATGCGACGCTCCATCGACCTGGTGATCGGCATGTACGCCGTTGCCAAGGCCGGCGGCGGTTACGTTCCGGTCGATCCGGATCATCCGGCCGATCGCACCGGGTACGTCCTCGAGATGGCCGCGCCGGTGTGCGTGCTCAGCACCGAGAACGACGCACCGTCGCTCGCCGGTATCGACAACGTCCTACTCATCGACACTCTGGATCTCTCGGGCGTCTCCGGAGCGCCGGTGCGCGGCGACGAGCGGATCGCACCGCTTCGTTCGGCGAATACCGCGTACGTGATCTTCACATCGGGATCGACCGGCAAGCCGAAGGGTGTGGCGCTGTCCCATGCCGCGATCGTCAACCAGCTCCTGTGGAAGCGCGATCAGTACGGGCTCGACCAGACCGACGCAATGCTGCTCAAGACCGCAGCAACCTTCGACCTCTCGGTCTGGGAGTTCTGGTCTGCGTTGACATCCGGTTCACGCCTGGTCGTCGCCGACCCGGACGGGCACAAGGACGCCGAGTACATGCTGGCACTGATGGCCCAGGAGAAGGTGACGACGCTGCACGCGGTGCCGTCGATGCTCTCGATGCTGACGGCCGCGGCGGACGGTGCACTTCCGCAGTCACTCGAGCGGGTCCTTGCCATCGGCGAGGCCTTGCCTGCGGCGACCGCGGCAGAGTTCCGCAAGGTGTCTGATGCAGCGCTGGTCAATCTGTACGGTCCGACCGAGGCCGCGGTGTCGGTCACCGCACACGACGTGGACGCGAGCGACACCTCGTCGGTCTCGATCGGTGCTCCGGAATGGAATACACAGGTCTACGTGCTCGACGAGCGACTCCATCCGGTCCCGGTTGGAGTGACCGGCGAGCTGTATCTTGCTGGAACCCAGTTGGCTCGTGGCTATCACGGCCGCGCCGACCTGACGTCGGAACGCTTTGTCGCCAACATCTTCGGTGACCCGGGCACCCGTCTGTACCGCACCGGCGACCTTGTCGTCTGGCGCAACGGCGGTGAACTCGAGTACGTCGATCGTGCCGACTTCCAGGTCAAGATCCGCGGTTACCGCATCGAACTCGGTGAGATCGAAGCCGTCATCAGGGCTGCGCCGTCGGTGGAGGCCGCGGTTGTAGTCGCGAAAACTGATCCGCGACTGGGTGATCGACTGGTCGGCTACCTTGTTCCGCAGGCCGGGGTCAGCATCGACGTCGACAGCGTGAAGGCGGAGCTCGTCCGCGAGTTGCCGAGCTACATGGTGCCGTCTGCATTGATGGTGCTGAGCGAATTGCCGCTCAACATCAACGGCAAGATCGATCGAAAGACACTGCCGGAACCCGAATTCGAGACAACGGAGTTCCGTGCCCCGAGCAACCCGGTCGAGGAGATCGTCGCGTCGGTGTTTGCCGAGGTCCTCGGTGTTCCGCGAGTCGGGCTGGACGACGACTTCTTCGATCTGGGCGGAAACTCACTGATCGCCACCCAAGTCGTCGCCAGGTTGGGTCAAGCGCTCGACGCCCAGATTCCGGTGCGGATCATCTTCGAAGCGTCGACCGTCGGACTGCTGGCGTCACGGGTGCTCGAACATGCCGGTTCCGGCTCGCGGGCACAGTTGGTGGCACAGGAACGACCGTCGCAGATTCCGTTGTCGCTCGCTCAGCAGCGGATGTGGGTTCTCAACCAGATCGATCGCAGGTCTGCGGCGTACAACATCCCGGTCGCGATTCGGATGTCCGGCGATCTCGACTCGGCAGCCCTGCAGTCGGCTGTGTCCGACCTCGTCGCCCGACACGAGATCCTGCGGACGTTCTACCCCGACCTCGGTGACGGCCCGGTTCAGTCGATTCAGTCGCGCTCGGCTGCCGCCGTCGACATGTCCGTGCTGTACGTCGGTGAGGACACGATTGCGGCGGAGGTCGCAAAGGTTGTCGGTCAGGGCTTCGACGTCACTGCCGCCGTTCCGCTGCGCGTTCGCCTGTTCCAGATCACACCCACCGAGCACGTCCTGATCGTGGTCGTCCACCACATCAGCGGCGACGCATTCTCGATGGCGCCGATGATCCGGGACACGATGATCGCGTACACCGCGCGTACCGGCGGAGCGGCACCCGAGTGGGCGCCGCTGGAAGTCCAGTACGCGGACTACACGTTATGGCAGCGCGACGTCCTGGGTTCCGAAGACGATCCGGAGAGTGAGCTGTCGACTCAGCTCGCCTACTGGGACCGGGAACTCGCCGGCGTTCCCGAACTTCTGGAACTGCCGACGGACCGTCCGCGTCCACCGACGCAGTCGATGAAGGGAGCGGACTTCCTGTTCACACTCGGCGCCGACTCCACGCGTCGAATCGCGGAGATCGCGCGTGAGCAGAACTCGACCGTGTTCATGGTCGTGCACGCCGCGTTCTCGGTGCTGCTGTCCAAGCTCAGTGGTTCGAACGACATCGCGATCGGTACACCGGTGGCGGGCCGCGGTGAGCGAGTCCTCGACGACCTGGTCGGTATGTTCGTCAACACGCTGGTGCTGCGCACGCAGGTGAAACCGGCAACCACGTTTGTCGACCTATTGCAGCAGGTGAAGGAGAAGGACCTCGCGGCATTCGGAAACGCGGATGTCCCCTTCGAGCGTCTGGTCGAGCAGGTCGGGCGCGAGCGTTCACAGGCCTACTCGCCACTGTTCCAGGTGATGCTCACGTTCCAGAACATGGCGCTGGGCACGTTTGCACTGCCCGGCCTCGAACTGTCGGCTGTCGACGACGGATTCGATTCGGCGATGTTCGACCTGCAGCTCACCGGTATCGAGGAGTTCGACGAGCGCGGAGCACTGTCCGATATCCGGATGCGCTTCACCTATGCAACCGATCTGTACGACGCCTCGACGATGGAACTGTTCGCGGCCAGGTTGCGGGCTGTCGTCGACGCCGTTGCCGCTGATCCGACCGTGGTTCTGCGGACCATCGACATCGTGACGGACTTCGAACGCGCGTTGATCGAGGCAGCCGAGCCGAAGACCGCCGCAGACCTTCCGGAGCTGGCAGCAGCAGCCGCCGCATCAGATCCGACGGCCGTGGCCTTCACACACGCAGACACCGTGGTGACCTTCACACAGCTGGCCGAGAAGTTGGCGCTGATGAGAGCGACGATGGGTGCCGCATTGGGTGCCGATGCCTTGGTCTCGGTGTCTCTGACCGGCCTGGTTCCGGGAATTCTCCCGGCCCTCGGGGCTGACGGAATTGCCTCGTTGGTGAGCTCTTTGATCGCAGACGCGCAGGCAACATCGGAAAAGGGTGACCGTATCGACGGGTAATATGCAGTATTTGCCCAGTGGGAGGCATCGGGGCGGCACACGCTGTGCCTTACCGGTGCTTCTCGTGTGTTGTCAGTTCGTGCTGTTGTCGGCTCGTGCGCAGTCAGTTGGAGGAAGCCTAGATGTCCGTCGGAATACCTGGAGCACAGTCGCTGACGATTGAGGATCTTCCGAGACTGATCGCAGCCGTTGCCGAGGTGGAACCGGGCCGGCGCGCACTTGCTCACGGCGATACGGACATCAGCTACGAACGTCTCAACAGCGAGCTCACAACCCTCGACGCCGCGATGGGCGGCGCGTTGGGTGCCGACGCACTCGTCCCCGTTGTGATCTCCACCGTGCTACCCGAGTTGATCGCATCCCAGGAGGGCGGACTCGGCGCCGTCGTGGACGCCCTGATCGCCGACGCCACGTCTGTGGTTGCCGTCGACGTGCCGACCGTTGCCCCAGCAACCCTGGTGAGCCTGTTCGACGAGCAGGTGTCGCGAACACCCGACGCGATTGCACTCCGATTCGGTGACGCCGCGCTGACGTATGCCGAATTCGACGGCCGCGCCAATCAGCTCGCCCGCGAACTGGTCCGACGCGGAGTCGGGCCGGACACGCTGGTCGGTCTCGGTATCAGGCGGTCTGTGGAACTGCTGGTGGCGATGTACGCGATCGTCAAGGCGGGCGGCGCGTACGTGCCGCTCGATCCCGATCATCCGGCCGAACGAGTTGCCTACGTCCTCGATGTTGCGGCGCCGGTTCTGGTACTGACGGTGTCCACTGACGCACTGACACTTCCGGACGGTGTTTCCGTCCTCGAGATGGACACGGTGGACGTGTCGGTGCACTCGACCGAGCAACTCTCCGATGCCGACCGGCGATCGCCCCTGCGCGCTGAGAACCTCGCGTATGTCATCTTCACATCCGGCTCCACCGGGCGGCCCAAGGGCGTCGGGGTTGCCCACGGCGCCATTGTTGCCAACCTCGAGTGGCGGCAGACCGAATACGCCTTCGCCGCTGCGGATGTCATTTTTCAGAAAACGCCCTTTACGTTCGACGTGTCGGTGTGGGAGTTCTTCTGGCCGTTGCAGATCGGTGCATCGCTTGTCATCGCGGAGCCGGACGGCCATCGTGATCCCGCCTATGTCGCTCGCACCATGATCGAATACGGCGTCACGGTCGTTCACTTCGTGCCGTCGATGCTGGCCGTCTTTGTCGCCGAGCCCTCGGTTTCCGAGATCACCACTCTCCGTTACGTTTTTGCGTCCGGTGAAGCGCTTCCAGCTCAGACGGCGGCTCGACTGCGCGACGTCAGTTCGGCTGCGCTGCACAATCTTTACGGTCCAACCGAAGCTGCCGTCGACGTTACTTACTACGCAACAGGCGAGCAGGACGAGGTGTCCGTTCCGATCGGGCGTGCGGTAGCCGAAACCGAATTGCTCGTGCTCGACGACGCCTTGCGAGCGGTTCCTCCCGGCGTGCCCGGTGAGTTGTACCTGGCCGGTGTCCAATTGGCGCGCGGCTACGTCGCCCGCCCTGATCTCTCGGCCGATCGGTTTGTTGCACATCCCACCGAAGCCGGTGCCCGTATGTACCGTACCGGCGACCTCGTTCGCTGGCGCGGACTTGGCGCTCAGCGACTTCTCGAATACATCGGCCGCACCGACTTCCAGGTGAAACTGCGCGGGCTGCGCATCGAACTCGGCGAGATCGAATCAGCACTTCTCGACAACACTGCAGTGGCGCAGGCGGCTGTGCTTGTCCACTCCGACGCGGCGCTGGGTGACAACCTGGTGGCGTACGTGGTTCTCGCATCAGGAGTTGTGCTCGACACCGACGCTCTTGCACGTGAATTGGGTGGACGTCTACCGGACTACATGGTGCCGTCGCTGTTTGTCGAACTTGATGCGTTTCCGCTCAACGCGAGTGGCAAGCTGGACCGCAAGGCGCTGCCGGCACCCGAGTTCACAGCGCAGGTTGTCGAATACCGGGCACCGAGTACGCCGGTCGAGAAGACGTTGGTTGCGATCTTTGCCGATCTGCTCGGCCGAGACGACCTCGGTGTCGACGACGGATTCTTCGACCTCGGGGGCAATTCACTGCTCGCGACGCGAGTGGTGGCGCGCGCGAACGCCGAACTCGGCGTGGAACTCGACATGCGAGCTTTCTTCGATGCTCCGACGGTATCCGAATTAGCTTCTCTCGTAGGCGATTCTGCTGGTGGCGGTACCAGAGCTCCGCTGGTTGCCCAGGAACGCCCCGCGCAGATTCCGCTGTCGTTGGCGCAGCAGCGCATGTGGTTCCTCAATCGGTTCGATTCCGCGTCGGCCGTCGATCACATTCCGGTAGCCCTCCGCTTGAGTGGCGCTCTCGACGTCGAGGCCTTGCGCGGCGCGATCACCGATCTGGTCGAGCGCCATGAGAGCCTGCGCACCGTGTATCCCGAAATTGACGGTGTCGGATACCAGCAGGTTCTTTCCACGTCCGACGTCCCGCTGGACGTGACTCCGGTTGCAGTCACGGAATCCGACCTGATCAGTCGCATCACTGCCGTTGTCACCGAGGGCTTCGACGTCACGACGCAAGTTCCCTTGCGGGTGCGCCTGTTCCAGGTCGCAGACTCGGAGTATGTCCTTGTCTTTGTGGTTCACCACATCAGCGGTGACGGTTTCTCGATGGGGCCACTGGTCCGCGACGTTGTAACTGCCTACGCAGCTCGATCACAGGGCGCAGCACCCGATATCGCTCCTTTGGGGGTCCAGTACGCGGACTTCACGTTGTGGCAGCGCTCCGTTCTCGGTGACGAGAGCGACCCGGAATCGTTGATTTCACGCCAAATCGATTACTGGACGCATCAGTTGGCAGGGATGCCGGAACTGCTCGAACTGCCGACAGACCGACCGCGCCCGGCCGTGGCGACAAACCGTGGTGCGTCACAACAGTTCTCGATCGAGCGGAACCTGCTCGTCAAGCTCGAATCGCTGGCTCAGCAACACAAGGCTTCGGTCTTCATGGTGCTGCACAGTGCCATTGCCGTTCTTCTTGCCCGTTTGTCCGCCACCTCCGATATCGCGATTGGTACCCCGGTCGCAGGGCGTGGCGATCGTGCTCTCGACGACGTGATCGGAATGTTCGTCAACACGCTGGTGCTGCGCACCGAGATCGACTCTGCGAGTTCGTTCGTGGACGTGCTGAAAACCGCGCGCGCTACGGATCTTGATGCTTTCGGTCATACGGACGTTCCGTTCGAGCGCCTTGTCGAGGTCCTCGATCCCGCCCGTTCGCAGGCGCACAACCCACTGTTCCAAGTCATGCTGGCGTTTCAGAACCTCGGCCAGAGTGAACACGGCGCTACCGAGATCGGCGGGTTGACGGTCACCGGTGTCGAGCTGGAATCCGCGGTTGCCAAGTTCGACCTCCAGTTTACCGTCTGGGAAGACACCGAGCATGGCGGACTGTCGATCATGATCGATTACGCCACAGATCTTTTCGACTCGTCGACCATCGATTCTGTTGCCTCGCGGTTGAGTGCGCTTCTGGCCGCCGTCGCGGAAGATCCGGCGGTCGTGGTCGGTGACATCGATCTGCTGACCGTCGCCGAGCGCGAATTGGTAATAGGCACGTGGAATGCGACCGACCACGAGGTACCGGAAAAGACGCTGGCCGACATGTTTGTCGAGCAGACGCAACGGACCCCGGACGCCACGGCACTCGTCTACGGGGACGAGCTGCTCACTTATCGCGAATTCGCGGCCCGAGTGCATCGACTAGCCCGGATGCTGGTGACGATGGGCGTCGGACCTGACACGTTGGTGGGCCTGGCAATGAGGCGGTCCATCGACCTGGTTGTCGCGATGTACGCGGTGATCGAAGCCGGTGGAGCTTATCTGCCGATCGATCCCGATCAGCCCGCCGAGCGCAACGAGTACGTTCTGGAGACGGCCCGACCGGTATGCGTGCTGACCACCGATCGTGATGGTTTCACTGCGGGCACCACGGTTGTCTCGTTGGATTCGCTGGATACCGAACAGTTCTCGGACACTGCGCTGGCCGACACCGATCGGCTGACACCGCTCCTATCGGACAACATCGCGTACGTGATCTTTACCTCCGGTTCCACCGGTAAGCCGAAGGGTGTTGCGGTTTCGCATCGGGCAATCGTGAATCGTCTGGTGTGGATGCAGTCCGAGTACGGGCTGACCGAGAACGACGTGGTGTTGCAGAAGACGCCGTTCACGTTCGACGTATCGGTGTGGGAGTTCTTCTGGCCGTTGCAGGTTGGTGCTCGGTTGGCTGTTGCCGAGCCGGACGGACACCGTGACCCCGCGTACCTCGCCTCAGCCATTTCGGAGTACGGCGTCACCACTGCCCACTTTGTTCCGTCGATGCTCGACGTGTTTGTCGGCGAACCGTCGGTGGCGGCGTGTACTTCGCTGACGCGGGTCTTCGCGTCGGGTGAGGCGTTGACGCCACAGGTGGCGTCAACGCTGCGGAAGGTTCTTCCGGCTGTTGTCCTGCACAACCTCTACGGTCCGACCGAGGCCGCAGTCGACGTGACGTACCACGAGGTCAGCGAATCCGACGTCGCAAGTGTGCCGATCGGTGCGCCGGTCTGGAACACCCGGGCCCTGGTTCTGGACTCGCGGCTGCGTCCGGTGCCCGTCGGAGTTGCGGGCGAGTTGTACCTCGCCGGTGTTCAGCTTGCGCGCGGCTATCTGGCGCGGCCCGATCTGAGTGCGGATCGATTTGTCGCGGATCCCTTCTCCGGCAACGGTCAGCGGTTGTATCGCACCGGTGATCTGGTGCGGTGGAACAGTTTTGGTGAGATTGAGTATATCGGTCGAACGGATTTCCAGGTCAAGCTGCGTGGACTGCGCATCGAGCTCGGTGAAATCGAGTCGGCTCTACGCGATCACCCGGCGGTGTCCGGGGCGGTAGTGCTGGTTCGAAACGACCAACTGGTTGCGTACCTGACGCCCGCGCCGGGGGCCGTCATCGATTGGGACATCATCGCCGCGACGCTGTCCCAGCGGTTGCCCGGCTACATGGTTCCGGCCACCCATGTGGTGCTCGACGCGTTCCCGTTGGGCTCCGCCGGGAAGCTCGATCGCGCGCAGCTGCCGGATCCGGTGGCTCGTAGTGCCGAGTTCCAGGCGCCGGTCACAGATGTCGAAATTGCTGTGGCTCAGGTCTTCTCGGACCTGCTGAGCGTGGAACACGTCGGGCTCGGCGATAGCTTCTTTGCCCTCGGGGGTAACTCCCTCATGGCAACTCAAGTTGTTGCGCGGCTGGGACAGAAACTCGGCACCACCATCGGTGTGCGGACGCTGTTCGACGCGCCGACCGTCGGGGGCCTTGCTGCGCGTATCGATTCGGGAACCACAACAGCAGCGCGACCTCCGCTCACCGCACAGGTTCGGCCGGAGCGTGTGCCGCTCTCGCTCGCGCAGCAACGCATGTGGTTCCTCAACCGTTTCGAACCGGAATCGAATGTCGACAACATCCCGGCCGCACTGCGATTGAGCGGCGCGCTCGACATCACGGCGTTGCAGGATGCTCTCGACGATCTGGTGCGTCGCCACGAGAGCTTGCGCACCATTTACCCCGAGATCGACGGAGTCGGGTACCAGCAGGTGCTCGAACCCACTCGTCTGATCGACGTGGCACCGATCGACGTGGACGCCGATGACGTCGTGGCACAGGTTGCCAGTGTGGTGGCCCCCGGATTCGACGTGACCACCGAAGTGCCCATTCGTGTTTCGCTCCTGAGGATCGCTGATTCCGAGTTCGTTCTCGTATTTGTCGTCCATCACATCAGTGGTGACGGATTCTCGATGCTTCCGTTGATTCGGGACGTCGTCGCGGCGTACGGTGCGCGATCGGCCGGCGCGACGCCGCAGTGGGAACCGCTTCCGGTGCAGTTCGCCGATTTTGCTTTGTGGCAGCGCGAAGTCCTGGGTAGCGAGAGCGATCCGGACTCGGTGATTTCCGGGCAGTTCGACTACTGGCGAACACAATTGGCCGGCGTTCCGGATCAGCTCGAATTGCCGACAGATCGACCTCGTCCGCGAATCGCGTCCAATCAGGGTGCTTACCATGACTTCTCCATTGACGCGGATCTGCTCGCGCGTTTGAATGCGGTAGCGCAAGCTTCGAACGCGTCGTTGTTCATGGTTGTGCATTCTGCGCTTGCGCTGCTGCTCGCGAAGTTGTCGAGTACCACCGACATCGTGATCGGCACTCCGGTAGCGGGCCGCGGTGAGCAAGTGCTCGACAACGTGATCGGGATGTTCGTCAACACCTTGGTATTGCGAACCGACGTCGATCCGGCGTCGACGGTCGCCGACCTGATCCACCGTGCCCGTGAAACGGATCTCGGCGCGTTCGATCACGCTGATGTCCCGTTCGAGAGCCTTGTCGAGATCATCAATCCGGAACGGTCTCAAGCCCGAAACCCGTTGTTCCAGGTCATGCTGACGATGCAGAACCTCGGCGGCACCGGTTCGGAGTCGGCAGCAATGAACGGTGTTGTCGCGTCCGCCGTGGACATCGAATCACCCGTCGCAAAATTCGATCTTCAGTTGACGGTGAGCGAATCGCCGCAGGGCGGTCTTCTTGCGCAGTTCAACTATGCAACAGACCTTTTCGACGCGGCTACCGTGGAACTGTTTGCGCAGCGTTACGTCACGATTCTGCGAGCCCTGGCTGATGATTCTTCTGCCGTAATCGGCGACATCGACGTTGCGAGTGCCGACGAGCGTGCGCGAGTGCTCGTCGAATGGAACTCGACCGAGCACAGTGTTCCCGACTCCACGCTGGTTGATCTTTTCGACGCCCAGGTGTCGGTGACACCCGATGCGCCTGCGGTCACTTTCGACCGTGTGACACTGACATATGCGGAATTCGACGCTCGCATCAATCGTCTTGCACGCCATTTGATCTCGATCGGTGTTGGACCCGACGCCATGGTGGGATTGTCGATGCGGCGATCACTCGATCTGCTCGTTGCGATGTACGCGATAGCCAAGGCGGGCGGCGCGTACGTTCCGATCGATCCGGATCAGCCGACCGAACGTAACGAGTACGTGCTTGCCACCGCTGCTCCGATCTGTGTTCTCACGACCGAGTTGGATCGATTCGAAACGTCAGCCTGTCCGGTCGTTCACGTGGACACGATCGCCGTGTCCGCTCACTCGGACGCTGCGATCTCCGATGCCGATCGGCTGACACCGCTCCGGTCGGAAAACACCGCGTACGTGATCTTCACTTCCGGTTCGACCGGTAAGCCGAAGGGTGTCGCGGTGTCGCATCGGGCGATCGTGAATCGTCTGGTGTGGATGCAGTCCGAGTACGGGCTGACCGAGAGCGACGTGGTGTTGCAGAAGACGCCATTCACGTTCGACGTATCGGTGTGGGAGTTCTTCTGGCCGTTGCAGGTTGGCGCTCGATTGGTCGTTGCTGCAGTGGACGGACACCGGGAACCGGCATACCTCGCAGCTGCTATCGCAGAACACGGCGTCACCACTGTGCACTTCGTGCCCTCGATGCTCGAACTGTTTGTCGCAGAACCCGCAGTTCGCGGAGCGGATGCTCTGCGTCGGGTATTTGCCTCGGGCGAAGCACTGCCACCGCAGGTTGCGCAGGAACTGTGCGCACTCCTTCCACAGGCTCGACTGCACAATCTGTACGGGCCCACCGAAGCGGCAGTCGATGTCACGTTCCACGAGGTCACGCCGTCGGATTCCGAGATCGTCCCGATCGGGTCGCCGGTCTGGAACACTCGTGTCCTGGTATTGGATTCGCGTCTGCGCCCGGTACCGGTGGGTGTCGCGGGTGAGCTGTACCTAGCGGGAATTCAGTTGGCGCGCGGATACGTCGGGCGGCCGGACCTCACCGCAGATCGTTTTGTGGCCGATCCGTACGGAACCTCCGGCAGTCGCCTGTATCGTACGGGGGATTTGGTGCGGTGGAACAGCGTTGGTGAGGTCGAATACATCGGGCGGACTGACTTCCAGGTCAAGCTGCGCGGATTGCGAATCGAACTGGGCGAGATCGAGGCAGCACTGCGCGACCAGCCGTCCGTTGCGTCGGCCGCGGTGGCAGTGCGCAACGAACAATTGGTTGCTTACCTCGTGGGACACGCCGGCGGGGTAGTGGACTGGGCATCGGTCGAGGCGGCACTGGCAGCGCGACTGCCCGGCTACATGGTCCCGACGGCGCACGTGGTGCTCGAGGCGTTTCCGCTGGGTGCTTCCGGCAAGTTGGATCGGAAGCAGTTGCCCGATCCAGTAGCCCAGATAGCTTCTTTCCGTGCGCCGCGCAGCGCTGCAGAGCATGCGATCGCGCGGATTTTCTCCGATCTGCTCGATATCGAGCAGGTTGGGCTCGACGACGATTTCTTCTCACTCGGTGGCAACTCGCTCATCGCGACGCAGGTTGTCGCACGACTCGGCGAAGCGCTCGACACGACTGTCCCCGTCCGACTGCTGTTCGACGCGTCAACAGTTGAATCCTTTGCATCACTTATAGACTCGCTGTCCGGTAAGGGTGCCCGCCCGCCGCTGGTGGCGCAGGAACGACCGGAACTTGTTCCGTTGTCGATTGCGCAGCAGCGTATGTGGTTCCTCAACCGGTTCGACGCGTCCTCGGGTGTGGACAACATTCCGGTGGCCATCAGGCTGACCGGAGAGTTGGACATCGCGGCGATGCAGGCGGCGCTGGGTGACGTGTTCGAACGGCACGAGATCCTGCGGACGGTATATCCCGAGATCGACGGGGTCGGATATCAGCAATTGATGGATGTCGAGCGGATGATTCCGGATCTTTCGCCGGTACGCATTCACGAATCCGTGGTCATCGATCGGGTGGCAGGCGTGATTCTTCCCGGGTTCGACGTCACCCACGAGGCATCGGTTCGGGCGCAGCTGTTCGATCTGGGCGAGTCTGAATACGTCCTCGTTTTTGTGGTCCATCACATCAGCGGCGACGGCTTCTCGATGGGCCCGCTGATCCGCGACTTCGTCTCCGCGTATGTTGCACGCTCGCAAGGCCAATCGCCGCAGTGGGAACCATTGCCGGTGCAGTATGCCGACTTTGCGCTGTGGCAGCGGCAGATCCTCGGCAGCGAGGACGATGCGGAATCGGTTATCTCCGAACAAGTCAGGTACTGGCAGGAGCGTTTGGCCGGCATTCCCGTCCAGCTTGATCTGCCGACGGATCGCCCCCGTCCGCGCATCGAGTCGCACAGTGGTGCGGGATACAGCTTTTCGATCGACGCCGATGTTCGCGCCGGTCTCGATCGAGTTGCCCGTGAGGTCAACGCGTCGCTCTTCATGGTGGTGCACAGCGCCTTCGCGATTGTGCTCGCGCGGTTGTCCGGGACATCGGACATCGTGATCGGTACGCCGGCCGCCGGTCGCGGCGAACGTGCTCTTGACGATCTGATCGGAATGTTCGTCAACACCCTGGTGCTACGCGCCGAGGTCGACGCCGAATTGTCGTTCGCGGACCTTGTCACCCATGTCCGCGACGCGGATCTCGGTGCGTTCTCGCACGCGGACGTCCCCTTCGAACGGCTCGTCGAAATTCTCAACCCGGAGCGCTCTCAGGCCAGGCATGCGTTGTTCCAGGTCGGTCTTGCGTTCCAGAACCTGCAACGGTCGGTTCTGCAGTTGGAGAATCTGGACGTAGCCGACTTCGCGTTGCCGGACCTGATGGCGAAAGTCGATCTGCAACTGACGTTGATCGAGTCCGAGTCGTCGGGCAACGGGGGACTGACCGCCCAGTTCACGTACGCGAGCGACCTGTTCGACGAGTCGACAATTGCGTCTCTCGCGAACCGCTTCCTGCGCGTTCTGCACGCTGCGGTCGCCGACTCGTCGCAGGTGGTCGGTGATATCGATATCATCGAAACATCTGAGCAGGCAGAGATTCTCGAGTGGTCACGGGGCAGCGACGAGAGCCGGATAGACGCGTCACCGATGGCGCTGTTCGCGCAGTACGTCGACACCGATCCGTCGGCGTGCGCAGTGGTGGCCGGTGACGTTGAATTGTCCTACGGGGACCTCGATGCGCTGTCTTCGGTTGTGGCTGCGCAACTCGTCGACGCCGGCGTCCGTCCTGACGACGTTGTCGGATTGATCCTGCCGAGGTCGTGGCAGTGGGTAGTGGCGATGGTGGCCGTGTGGAAAGCCGGTGCCGGCTATCTTCCGATCGATCCCGCTCTTCCGGAAGAGCGGGTGAGCACTCTGCTTGCTGACACCGCGGCACGGTGCGTGGTGGCGACAGTGAAGCCTGTCCTCGATCTTCCTGTGGTGCTGATCGGTGACGAACCTGTGGTCACTGTTGATGTACCGGCCTGGGTCGATCACTGGCGTGAGGACGGCGCGGATGCCCGAGTCGGCTACGTCATTTCCACTTCCGGTTCGACCGGGCGACCGAAGCCGACCGTCGTTCCGATGGCTGGTATCGCGAATACCGTTGCGTGGTATCGCCAGTCGCTTCCGCCACGTGCCGGGGTGGCAGTGGCGTCGTCACCGAGTTTCGATCTCACGCAGAAGAACGTGTGGGGACCACTGACGAGTGGTGGAAGTGTGCACCCGGCACCCGCGGGCTTCGACCCGAGCGAGATTCTTCGCGTCATCGCCGATGAGCGGGTCACGACGGCAAACATGTCGCCCAGTGCGTTCGACGCTCTCATCGATTCCGATGCCGACGATGTGCTGGCAAGCCTCGAGGTGGTGTTCCTCGGCGGAGAGTCGATACAGATCAGCCGTCTGGGGGACTTGCTCTCGCGCGGAGTTCGAATCGTGAACAGCTACGGTCCGACCGAAGCGTCGGATGTGGTGTCGTTCCAGCAGGCGACGCCGGCGGACACACTTGGCGTTCCGATCGGCTCACCGGTGCCGAACATCGATCTCTACGTGCTGGATTCACGCTTGGGTCTTGTTCCGTCCGGAGTGGTCGGCGAGCTGTACGTCGGTGGTGTCGGTGTCGGCCGTGGGTACGGTAACCGGTACGACCTGACTGCGGAACGGTTTGTTGCCAACCCCTTCGACGTGGCCGGCGAGCGCATGTATCGAACCGGCGACCTCGTGCGTCGCACCACCGCTGGTGAACTCGAGTACATCGGGCGCACGGACTTCCAGGTCAAGATCCGTGGGTTGCGCATCGAACTAGGCGAGATCGAAGCGGCGTTGAACGCTGTGGAATCCGTCGGGACCGCCGTCGTGACCGTGCACTCCGATGCGGCGGTGGGGGATCGGTTGGTCGCCTACGTCGTCGGTGTACCTGACGCCGTGATCGTTCCGGAAATCTTGAGGGACGCTGTGGCGCAGCGACTGCCGGAGTACATGGTTCCGTCGGCGTTCATCGTCCTCGACTCGGTGCCGCTCAATGCGAACGGCAAGATCGATCGTCGACGCCTGCCCGATCCGGTGTTCGACACGGCGCAGTACCGCGAACCGCTCACCGTTGCGGAGAAGGCTGTTGCAGTTGTTTTTGCCGACCTCCTCGGTGTGGACCGGGTCGGACTCGACGACGATTTCTTTGCGCTCGGTGGAAACTCGCTCATCGCAACGAGGCTCGCGGCCCGTCTCGGCCAGGCGCTCGATACCACCGTTCCGGTTCGGATGCTGTTCGACGCCACGACGGTCGAGGCACTGGCCCTCGCCATTGCGGCGTCCGTGGGTTCTGGTCGACGAAAGTCGCTCGAGGCCGCCGAACGGCCCGATCGGTTGCCTTTGTCTCTGGCGCAGCAGCGAATGTGGCTTGTCAACCAGATGGACACGGCCGCAGGAACGTACAACATTCCGATGGCGCTGCGGTTGACCGGCGACCTCGATATCGACGCGTTGCGGGCCGCGCTGCGCGACGTCACTGACCGGCACGAATCGCTCCGGACGTTCTATCCGGCTGACGACAATGGACCCACGCAACGGATTCTCGATGTCGACGAGGCACCGCAGTGCGCCGTCGTCGCCGTCGGTGACGAATCCGAGTTGTACGCACGCGTCGCCGCTGTGATGTCGACGGGATTCGACGTCTCCACCGAAGTGCCTGTGCGAATGGAACTTCTGCACTGCGGGACCGGCGATTACGTCTTTGCCCTTGTTGCGCACCACATTGCCGCCGACGGTGAGTCGATGGCGCCGTTGGCGCGCGACATGATGATCGCGTACGAAGCCCGGACCAGGGGAAGTATTCCGGGGTGGAGTCCGTTGACCGTGCAGTACGCGGACTTCGCGCTGTGGCAGCGTGACGTCGTGGGTACGGCCGACGAGATCGGTAGTGTCGCTGCCGCTCAACTCGAGTACTGGCGGAGCAAGCTTGCTGCTCTTCCCTCGATGGCCGGACTTCCGACGGATCGCCCCCGCCCGAGTGCTGTGTCACCGGCAGCGGGTGCTGTCGAGTTCACCGTCAGTGAGGAGATCCACGCGAGGTTGGTAGAGATCGCCCGCGAACGGAATGCAACTGCCTTCATGGCATTGCACGCCGCACTGGCCGTGCTGGTTTCCCGAGTGGGGGCGACCGACGACTTTGCGATCGGCACCGCCGTGGGTGGGCGAGGGGAGCGCGCCCTCGACGATCTGGTTGGAATGTTCGTGAACACGCTAGCCTTGCGGACACACGTCGACCCTGCAGCAAGTTTCGACGATCTGGTTGTTGCTGTGCGCGACGTCGATCTGGAAGCCTTCGGGAAAGCCGACATCCCCTTCGAAGAGGTATCCGAAGCGTTGGGTGCATCGGCCGATGGACTCTTCCAGATCATCTTGTCGCTGGAACCCGCTGGCGGAGCTGAGTTCTCGCTGCCGGACTTGACGATCAGCGGCGTCGAGTCGCCCGTAGTGACCACCAAGTTCGACCTGCAACTGACACTCAGTAGCGCAGCGGACGGATACGGACTCTCCGGCGTCTGGATCTACTCGACTGATCTGTTCGACCAGGGAACCGTCGAATCGTTCGTGGAGCGTTTTGTTCGAGTACTCGAACAGGTCACCGACAACCCGTCGGCGCCGGTCGGCGATATCGAATTACTCACCGCAGCAGAGAAAGACGAGGCGGTCGGCGCGAGCGTTCAACCGAGCGCGCCGAGCGGGTCGAGTGCGGCGCTCCTGCCGCAAGTGCTGGCGTCGGTGGTCGAGGCCGATCCGGAAGCTCCGGCAGTTGTCGTCGGCGACGAGGAGATCGACTACGCCGGCGTCGATTCACGGTCCTCGCAACTTGCGCGGCTGCTCATCGAGAATGGCGTCGGCCCCGGAAACATCGTGAGCCTGTCCGGTCTATCGGGAGCAGACGAAGTGGTGGCGTGCTGGGCAATTGTCAAGACCGGCGCAGCGGTAGCAGTCGGGAAGGCCGGAAAGACTCCGGACTCTGTCGCGATCACGCCGGAAACACTCGGCGCCGCAGGCTCACAGCCCACGCGGGCAATCAGCTACGCCGACCGCATTCGTCCGCTCACTGCCGACGACACCGCATTCCAGGTGTTCGGAGATGGCGCCTGGGAGCAGACGTACGGAGAACTCACCGCAACCTTGGCGACCTGGTGCGAGAAGTACACGATCGACGTGGAGTCACGTGTGCTGCACTCCGGTGCATTCGACGCGAGCGGACGGGTTCCGGCAATTCTGCTCGCCGCGGCGGCGGGTGCTGCGTGGGTGGTGGCAGCCGGCGATGTCGAATCACTCGACGACCTGCTGGCCGACGAATGGGTGACGCACGCGGTCCTGGCGGTGCAGGACGCTGCGAGCGTCGATCACAGCGAACTGCCGGATCTCGGACACGTCCTCGACGAGCAGAGCCCACAAGCCTGGTGATGCTGTGTACCGCGAGTGGTGGAACTCATATCCACTCGCGGTACACGGCTGTCGGCAACTCCGCGGCTGTAACAATGGCACTCGGTTGCCGATGCATTGTGGGGAGCCGGAACGGGCTGGATTGCCGTGAAAACAAGTATTACGCGAAGGTGAGTTGTCTGATGGCGCAAGGGGCCGACGTACACGCAGATCGATCACCGGACGTGATCGCATGAGCGCAGACGAGCTGACCCCCGCAAAGACACGCGGTAGCCGCAAACCCCGCCCCACTCGCACTCGGCGCGTCCGCGTGCCTCTGCTGCCGCAGCTACTGGCGGCTGCCGTCGATATCGATCCGAGCGCCGACGCCATCCGCTTCGACGGTCGTTCTGTCACCTACGCCGAGCTGGATGCCGCGTCGTCGCAGCTGGCACGTCTCCTCATTGATCACGGGGTGGGCCCGGAGGATCGGGTAGCCATCTCCATCCCACGCTCCGTCGAGTCGGTGTGTGCTCTGTGGGCGGTCGCGAAGACCGGCGCCGCATTTGTCCCGGTGGACCCCAACTACCCGGCTGATCGCGCACTGCACATGCTCTCCGATTCCGGTGTCTCGATCGGCTTGACGGTAGCCGCCGTCTCGGCCGGACTGCCTACGAGCCTGCAGTGGTGGGAACTCGACAGCGCAGAGGTTCTGGCGAAGGCTGCCGAGCTTCCTGCCGACCCGGTGTCCTACACCGAACGCGTCGGAACTCTCCGTGCCGAGCATCCCGCGTACGTGATCTACACCTCGGGTTCGACCGGCCGGCCCAAGGGCGTTGTCGTCACGCATGGCGGCATTGCGGACCTGTGCGCCGAGCAGGTCGAACGTTACGGTCTTAATGCTGCATCGCGAACCATGCACTTTGCGTCACCCAGCTTCGATGCCTCCGTTCTGGAATTGCTCCTCGCGTTCGGCAGCGGTTCCACGATGGTGATCGCACGGCCCGACGTGTACGGCGGCGACGAACTCGCCGAACTGCTCACCGAAGAAAAGATCACCCACGCATTCATGACGCCGGCGGCATTGGGATCGCTTTCTGCCGATGGCGGTTTCGACGCGCTCGACGTTGTTGTTGTCGGCGGCGAAGCATGTTCACCGGCACTGGTGACGCAGTGGGCGCCAGGACGTGCGTTCTTCAACGCGTACGGCCCGACCGAAACTACGGTCGTCGCTTCGATTGCCGAACTGACGGTGGATAGTCCGGTCATGATCGGCGGCCCGATACGCGGTGCCGGACTCTACGTTCTCGACTCCCGCCTGCAGCCCGTTGCGACCGGCACTGCCGGCGAATTGTATGTTTCCGGAACACATCTCGCACGCGGATACAACCATCTGCCGGCGACGACCGCAGCAAGTTTTGTCGCAAACCCGTTCGCTGACACGGGTGAACGTCTGTACCGCACCGGCGATACCGTTCGCTGGATCAAGGCCGACGACGACCAACGCAGCCTCGAATACCTGGGCCGCGGAGACTCGCAGGTCAAGATTCGTGGATTCCGCATCGAACTCGGAGAGATCGACGCAGTTCTGGCATCAGTGTCCGGCGTCGAATTTGTTGCGACACTCCCGCGGAGTGGGCCGACGGGCGAAGCAGCCTTGGTGTCGTATGTAAAGGTCGCGAACGCGCTCGACGCTCATGCGTTGACGGTCCACGCGTGCGGCGCACTTCCTCGGCATATGGTCCCGGCAGCAATCGTGATGATCGAGGACATTCCGCTGACCCCGGTGGGCAAGCTCGACATAGACGCACTACCGGAGCCGACGTTCGAATCGCGGGCGTACCAGGCGCCGTCCACACCTGCCCAGAAGCGTGTGGCCGACGCGATTGCCGATCTCCTCGGCCTCGAGCAGGTGGGCGCCTCGGACGACTTCTTCGAGTTGGGCGGCAACTCCTTGATCGCGGCCAAGCTGGCCGGACGTCTGGGCGCAGCGTTTGATACCCGGGTTCAAGTAAAGACACTGTTCGAAGCGTCCACTGTCGAGGAGTTGGCGGCCCGTATCGAAGCCGAGACGGGGTCGATCGGGCATGTGGTGCTGGCTCCGATGCCGCGGCCCGATCGAGTGCCACTGTCCTTGGCGCAGCAGCGTATGTGGTTCTTGAGCCGCTTCGATGCGGAATCTGCGGTGAACAATATTCCGATCGTGTTGCGGCTGTCCGGTGAACTGGACGTGAGTGCCCTTGCGCAGGCAGTTGCGGACGTTGTCGCTCGGCATGAGGTTTTGCGGACTGTGTATCCGGAGTTCGGTGGTCTGGGTTATCAGGACGTTCTCGAGGTGTCCACCGCTGATATCGATCTGGATCCTCAGGATCTCGACGAGTCGGAGTTGCTTGCAGCTTTGCTGCCACTGGTCTCCGTGGGATTCGATGTTTCCGTGGCTGTTCCGCTTCGGGTCCGTCTTTTCCGTACCGGCCCAGGTGATTTCGTTCTTGCGATGGTGGTTCACCACATTTCTGCCGATGGTGTGTCGGTTGGGCCTCTTGTGCGTGATGTTGCGTTAGCTTATCTTGCCCGAGCGCAGGGCGAGGCTCCGGCGTGGTCACCGTTGTCGGTGCAGTATGCGGACTTTGCGTTGTGGCAGCATCAGGTTTTGGGTGTCGATTCCGATCCGGCGTCGCTCATGTCGGAGCAATTGCGTTATTGGAGTGAGAATCTCGCGGGGTTGCCGGAGAAGATCGACTTACCGCTCGATCGGCCGCGTCCTGCTGTTGCGTCGACGCGTGGTGCGGTGCATCGTTTCGATATCGATGGTGAATTGCATCGGGCTCTGGAACAGTTGGCGTTGGATCGTGGTGTTTCACTGTTCATGGTTGTGCATGCTGCGCTTGCGGTATTGCTTGCGCGGGTGGCGTCGACTGACGACGTGGTGGTCGGTTCGCCGATTTCCGGTCGGGGTGAGCCTGCGCTCGACGATGTGATCGGGATGTTTGTCAACACTTTGGTGTTGCGCACATCGGTGGCTCCGAGTATGTCGTTCGCTGAGCTTCTCGATCAGGTTCGGGACACTGATCTGGGTGCTTTTGCCAACGCGGACTTGCCTTTCGAGCGTTTGGTGGAGGTTCTCGATCCGGCCCGTTCGCAGGCGCATCATCCGTTGTTCCAGGTTGCGTTGTTCTTCCAGAATATGGCGGGCGAGGCTCTGGAATTGCCTGGCCTGCGGGTTTCGGAGTTCGATGCGGGTATCGATATCGCTAAATTCGACCTTCAGTTGACGGCCTCTCCGGTCGAAGACGCGGCCGGTGTCGGTGCCGGCATGGTCATGTCGTGGCTATACGCGACAGATCTTTTCGACGCCCCTACCGTTGTTGCACTCGCAGAGCGGTTGACCCGCATTCTCCGTGCGATCGTGACGGAGCCCGGAACTGCTGTGGGTGACGTGGAACTGTTGTCCACCAACGAAATGCAGCACATCGTCGAGGGTTTCAATGACACGTCTCACGAGTCTGTGGGTGGGTTGTTGTTGGATGGTTTTGATTCTGTGGTGGGGGTGTGTTCGGGTTCGCGGGCGGTGGTGTGTGGTGATGTGGTGCTTTCGTATGGGGAGTTTGATGAGCGGGTTAACAGGTTTGCGCGGTATTTGATTTCGGTGGGTGTGGGGCCGGAGTCGTTGGTGGGGTTGGCTGTTCGTCGGTCGGTGGATTTGTTGGTGGGGTTGTATGCGATTGTGCGTGCGGGTGGGGCGTGGGTGCCTTTGGATCCGGATGCGCCGTCTTCGCGTAATGAGTATGTGTTGGATTCGGCTGATCCGGTGTGTGTGGTGTCGACGGAGCGTGATGGTTTCGTGGCGTCGGGTCGTCGGGTTGTGTGTGTGGATGTTGTTGATGTGTCTGGTTTTTCGGGTGCGCGGGTTTCTGATGTGGATCGGTTGTTGCCGTTGCGGGCGTCGAATACGGCGTATGTGATTTTCACGTCGGGGTCGACGGGTCGGCCGAAGGGTGTGGCGGTTTCGCATGGCGCGATTGTGAATCAGTTGGAGTTCATGCAGGGCGAGTACTGCTTGACGTCGGATGATGTGTATTTGCAGAAGACGGCGACGACGTTCGATGTGTCGTTGTGGGGTTTTTTCATGCCGTTGCGGGTGGGTGCGGTGTTGGTGTTGGCGTCGGTTGATGGTCATCGGGATCCGGGGTATTTGGCGTCGGTGATTGACGAGCAGGGTGTGTCGGTGACGGATTTTGTGCCGACGATGTTGTCGACGTTTTCGTCGTTGGTGGATCCGGGGTTGTTGGGTTCGTTGCGTGATGTGTTGGTCATTGGTGAGGCGTTGCCGGTGGAGGCGGTGCGTGAGTTCGGGTTGGTGTCGTCGGCGCGGTTGCATAATTTGTATGGTCCGACTGAGGCTGCGGTGTCGTTTACGTTTGCGGATGTGACGGATGCTGGGTCGGGGTCTGTGGTGTCGGTGGGTGTGCCGGAGTGGAATTGCCGGGTGTTTGTGTTGGATTCGCGCCTTCGTCCGGTGCCGGTGGGTGTTGCGGGTGAGTTGTATTTGTCGGGTGTGCAGTTGGCTCGGGGGTATGTGGGTCGTCCGGATTTGAGTGCGGATCGGTTTGTGGCGTCTCCGTTCGGTTCGGGTGAGCGGATGTATCGCAGTGGTGATCTTGTTCGTTGGAATACCTCTGGTGAACTCGAGTACATTGGTCGTACTGATTTTCAGGTGAAGTTTCGTGGTCAGCGGATTGAGTTGGGGGAGATCGAGGCGGCGCTCACGGCGCATGGTTCGGTGTTGTCGGCTGCGGTGGTGGTGCGTGGGTCTGCGACGGGTGATCAGTTGGTGGGGTATGTGGTGCCGGCTGTGGGGTCGGTTGTGGATGTGTCGGTGTTGCGGGGGTTTGTGGGGGAGCGGGTTCCGGGTTATATGGTTCCGGCTGCTGTGGTGGTGTTGGATGCGTTTCCGTTGAATTCGTCGGGGAAGTTGGATCGGGCGTTGTTGCCGGAGCCGGTGTTCGAGGCTCGGGTGTTTCGGGCTCCGGTGTCTTCGGTGGAGTTGGTGGTGGCGTCGGCGTTTGTGGGTGTGTTGGGTGTTGATCGGGTGGGGTTGGATGATGATTTCTTCGAGTTGGGTGGCAACTCCCTCATCGCGATGAAGCTGGCGTCTGAACTGAGTAACTCTGTCGGTGCCGACGTACCGGTGCGCACGCTGTTCGGTGCATCGACGGTTGAATCCCTCTCTGCCCGAATCGAAGACGCACTTGGTGGTGGCGCGCAGGAGTCGAATCACGCACTCGATGTTCTCTTACCGATCCGGGAAGCTGGATCGGCCGTACCGGTGTTCTTCATCCACCCGATGAGCGGGTTGGCATGGAAGGCATCCGGCTTGATTCCTCATCTCGACGTGCAGACACCGCTCTACGGCCTGCAGGCGCCGGTAATGGCGGAATCGTGGGCACTTCCCACATCGGTCGATGCCCTGGCGCAGCGCTACGTTCTCGAGATGTTGAGTGTGAATCCGAGCGGCCCTTTCCATATCGTCGGGTACTCGCTCGGTGGCTTCATCGGACATGCGTGTGCAGTTCTGTTGCGCTCGAAGGGTTTCGACGTCAAGCTCGCGATGATCGACCCGCGCGGGACAACCGAAGTCGGAGAAAACCAGGCGCATGACAATGTGGCCGAATTGGCCGCAGGGTGGGGAGTCGACGTCGGGGATACTCTTGATCTCGGTTCGCTGGGCAGAGACGAGATCCTGACGTTAGGCCGTTCGCTCGATTCCTTGTCGTTCCTCACCGACGACCAACTTGGATCGCTGTACGATTTTGCGACTTCTGCCGCCTCGATGATCGACGAGTACGAGCCGAGCGTGTTCGACGGTGACGCTGTACTTCTCAGCGCCACTGTGGGAGTCGGTTCCACAACGGAACTGGCCGCAGAATGGAAGCCCTATGTGAACGGAACATTGACGGAGACAGCAGTGCAGAGTTCGCATCACTCGATGATGGAAACCGATCAGCTCGAGCTGATCGGTCCTCGAGTTGCGGCTTTCTTCAGGAATTGATCGGAGCGTTAAGAGGACGTCGGCACAAATCTGAACGATAAGCCGACGTTCTGCGTGTTTGTCGGGTCAGGTCCGAGCCCGGGCTGGGCAAGCACCGATGTCGGGATCTCCCTCGCATTTCGGACCAAGGGCGGAGCTTCCTGCCAAAAAGGTTGGGCAGCTTGGAGTTCCAGCGCAATCTGGATGAGGCCGGCTTCGTCCCACATGCGACCTCCGAGTTGGATGCCGAAAGGAAGTCCGGTCTCCTTCGACCTTCCGGCGGGCGTCGTGACAACCGGAGCGCCGGTGTAGTTGGCCCACGCGACATCGGCAGTGACACCGTCGAACAGTGCGATGCCCGCGACCTCAGAGCGCTTACTGCCGTCGACACCGGCACCGGGTACGAGAATGGCATCGAGATTGTGTTCGGAGAGCATGTGGTTGTATTCGTGTTGGTAGCGAAGCCTGTTGTGAGCCAACGTCATGTAGTCGGCAACCGGAACAGCCATCGATGCAAGTGCCTGCCCGACAAAGAGTGCCCGTTCCGGTTTGTACAACCCGATGCGGTCGGCGAACTGTTGGTGATAATTGCCCGCCTCGGCCATATCGCCGGTCAGCAGTCCCGTCGGATAGGTCGGCATCGTCACATCGATCAGCGTGCCTCCGAGCGCGACGACAGTGTCTGTGAACTCGGCGAACAGAGTCCCCAACGATCCCGGCAATTTGTCGACGCCTTTACGCGGGATACCGAATCGGCGGCCGGCGAGCGGTGACTTTCCGCCCTCAGCAGCCACGGGATACCCCTCGGCCGGAACCGGCGGGCCGACTGACGTGGTGGGATCGTTGGCGTCCACGCCGGCCATGTAGCTGAGCAGCAAAGACGCATCGGCCGCACTTCGCGCCATGGGACCGGTATGGTCGCGGGTCCAATTGAGGGGGATCGTTCCGTACGTGCTGCAACGCCCGAAAGTCGGTTTGACAGAGGTGATGCCCGTAGCGCTTGCCGGAAGGCGGAGTGACCCGCCGGTGTCGGTTCCTGTTGCAAGAGGACTGAAGCGGGCGGCGAGGACCGCAGCACTGCCGCCCGACGACCCACCTGGTGAGTACTCCGGGTTCCAGGGGTTTCCGACTTGCGCCGTCGCCACACCGATGGCGAACTCGTCGCAGTGTGCATGACCCATCAACACCATGCCTGCTTCACTCAGGCGACGCCAGACGGTCGAGTCTCCTGCAGCGATGTTCCCTTCGAGGACACGACTCGATGCGGTGACCGGCAATCCGGATACTGCGAACATGTCCTTCAATGCGAGGGGGAGTCCGCAGACCAGTGGTGGCGCTTCACCTGCACTGGTACGCCCTGCGCTCGAGAGTCGTTGCGCCGCTTTGTCGGCAGCGTCGTACGCGACTTCCGGATAGATCCGGATCCATGAACCGATCCCGCCGTCGTACTCGTGACTGCGTGTCAGACAGGCGTCGAGGAGCTCGCGTGGATGAAGGATGCCATCCTGGAGCAGACTGGCGGCTTCGGTGGCGCTGAGCAGTGCCGGGTCGGTCGCATCGATCGTGCCAGGGGCCGGTAATTGACTGTGTCGAGGCGTCGAACGAATCGGCGTGGCCGCAGCAGGTTGTGCAGATGCGGGCTGGGCAGAGATGCCGACTGCCGCACCGGCGATACCGAGTGTTGTTGCGGTGCCGAGGAAGCCTCGTCGGGAGATGCGTGCGGTCACGAGTGCTGCTTTCTGGTTTGTAGCGACAGCTGGTCGGCACAGTCGTAGATCAGGGTGTGTGGTCGACAAATGAAAGAGCCGCTATCCCTTCGAACCCATAGTCCGAGGGATAGCGGCCAATCCAGCTGAAAAGCGATTGTGCCTCAGACGTTCAACGAGTCGGCGATGAACGGCCACGACTTGTGGAGATCGTCCTGCCAGTAGCCCCACGAGTGGGTGCCTGTCGGGCGGAAGTCCACCACAGCCGGAATGTTCAACTCGTACAGGCGCTTGGCCATGTTGGAGGTGCACAGGTTGGTTGCAGCTTCGATGACGCCGCCGACGATGATCTGGTTCTCCAGATTTGCGCGTCCGTCATTCATGCGAGGGTTGAGGCTCGTGTCGTTCGGGAAGCCGGGAAGACCGTTGCCGGTGCTCATGTAGATCGGAGTTCCGCGGAGCTTTTCGGCGTTGACCAGCGGATCGTGATCGCGCCAGCCCTGACCGTCGAGCGGGCCCCACATGTTGGTGACGTCGTCGACTCCACCGATCCATTCGGTGGTGATTCTGACGAACTGCTGGCCGAGCGGGTCACTGGTCTGAGCGCAGCCACTGTACGCGGCAACAGAGTTGTACAGTCCGGGGTGCTCGATAGCCAGGTTCAGAACTGACGTACCGGACATCGAGATCGCGGACAGTGCCTGTTCCCCGTTGCTGCCCAGTTCCTTGTTCAGGAGTGGCGGCAGTTCCTCGCCGAGGAAGGTCGACCACTTGTTGCGTCCGGCCTTCGGGTCGTCCTGCTCCCAATCCGTGTAATAGGAGAGGCGTCCGCCCACGGGGGTCGCGACATTGACGTTCTTGTCACTGAAGAAATCGACGACGTCCGTCTGGCGCTGCCACGTCGCGGAGTCTTCGCCACCGCCGGCACCGTTCAAGAGGTAGAGAATGGGCCGCGGTTCGGAATTATCGGCCGGCGTGATGACCTGAATGGGCACCACCTTGTCCATCGACGCAGCATAAACATTGACGACGAGTTGCCGGTCGTTGATCTTCTGCACGGACTTGACGTACGAACCGTTCGCGGCCACGTCGGATGCGGAATTGCCTGAATTGTCGGGTGCGGCTTGCGCAATACCGGCGGTGAACAATGTGCAGGCGATTGCCAGAACTCCGGCTTGTGTGGCGCGACGCCAGGCTGGTTTCGTGTTTCGCGTCAAGACTTCTTACCTCTCGGTTGAAACGGTTTTCGGAAAAAGCGACGGTCTTTGCTTCCCGATTGGATATGTCGATCCGACCGTCGGATACGTTACGCTGCGCCGCCGACACGGTAGATCGAAATTTCATTCAGGCGTTAGTCCGATGCAGCCCGACGGTATCCCTGAATTGCCGGATATATGAATATTGCGATCATTCCGAAGGACCACGCAAATGTCTTGAGGACGGGTTCGAGAACGGGCCCACCCAGCGACATTCCTCGCATCGCTTCGACCGCTACCGACATCGGTTGGGCCGCGATCACCGGTTGCAACCAGACGGGATATGCCATCGTGGGCACAAAACCACTGTTGAAGAACATCAGCAGCGTGCATCCGATGGAAACGATTTCGACGAGCGGAAGATTGTCGGACACTGTAGCGAGAGCCGTCACCATCACGGCAAATCCGATACCGAACACGATCGGTAGAAGAAGCATTCCGATCGCGGCAACGGGCCCTTGATTGAACCGGAAACCGGCGATGAATCCGACTCCGATGATCACGATGGTCGTCACGAGGACACGGATGGCCTCGGCGATCATTCGACCGACCAACCCCGACGCGCGGTGTGCCGGAAGCGTCCAGAAGCGGCTGAGCAGTCCGCTGGTCTTCTCGGTCCGAAGCCCGACAGCACTCGCAATGGAACCGAACATCGCGCCGACCAGAATGATCAGCGGAACAGTTCCGTAGATACTCGGCTGGCCGGTGGCGGCGCTGATCGAGTTTCCGAGGACAACTCGGAACATGATGAGAGTCAGAGCCGGGTACAGCAACGCTTGGATCGCGGTGGACGGATCGCGCGCCCAACTGACGAGCAGACGCCGAGCCTGAATCAGGCTGTGAGTCCACAGAGCCTTTGCGGAGTTTTCCGGAAACGCTGCATTGGGTTCCGGGAAGTTGAGCGTGCGACCACGTCGTGGCTCGCTGTGGTCGAGTTCGCTTCTGTCGATACTGGTCATCATGCCCGCCTTGTGCTTGCCCAGTAGGCAAGGGGAGCGCAGACGACCAGCAGTCCCAACGACCACATGACAACCGGGAACATGGTGTTCCACGTGACGCCACCGTGCGCGAGATCGCGCATCGCGAAGGAAAACTGTGAGACAGGTTGGTTACGCACGAAGGGACGGATCCACTCGGGAAAACCGGTCTCGGGGGCAAACCCACACGAGAGCATGCCCAGGATCAGCTGGGGAAGCGTCAGCGCCTGGCTGGTTGCCTGCGGACTCTTCGAAAGCGAACCGATCGCGTCGGCGCCCAGCGACAAGCACGTGCTGAATACCAAGGCCAAGGCGCAGAAGAGCGCTGCCTGACCGAGCCCCTCGGTGAATCGAAAACCGATCGCGTGTCCGTAGACGAGTGCGGCCGTCAACGACACCACTGAACGGACGAATCCGCTGCTCATCCGGGACAGCAAGGGAACAGGCCCGTACACCGGCATGGTCTGCATGCGTGAGCTGAATCCGGTGATCTTCTCTTTTGCCGACATCTGCGCGGCCGAGATCGACGTGAACGCCATGGCCTGCAGCACGATGATCGGCATCAGGAACTGCGCGTAGTCGATGCCTTGGAGCTGCATCACGAACTTCAACGGCAAGTAGAAGCCCACCGTGAAGATCAGCGGAGCGATGACGGCGATGACCAGTTCGTAGCGTCGAACCATAGCCCGCAACGTGCGACCCGTGAGAACCCACCACTGCATGAGTGCCGACGGATTCGGACGACGGTGACGCCCTACCCTCGTGGCTGCCGGAACCGAGATTTCGCGGCGACCGGTCTTCTGCAACGTCAGGTTCGGGGTTTGGTACTTGGTCGTCGTGGTCACGCTGGCTCACCGGCCTTACCGGGTTCGGCGGCCTGGGGGCGTCCGGTCAGCGAGAGGAAAACATCGTCGAGCGACGGGCGACGCAACGCGATGTCGGCAAGCGGAATTCTCGCGTGATCGAGGCGGCGCAAGGCCTCGGCAAGGGTTGCGGAACCACGGGGAGCCGGGATCGCGATCTTTCCGTTGTCCTTGGCTAGATCGAAACGGAAGTCCGGCGGAAGTAGGTTGCCCAGCGCGTTGGCTGCGGGGCCGAGCAGCTCGGCCGACAGGGGAACGATCTCGCAGAAGCTCGCTCCGGTCCGGGCCTTGAGCTGATCCGCGGTTCCTTCGGCGATGACCGAGCCCTTGTCGATCACGATGATGTTGTCGCTCAGAAGGTCGGCTTCTTCGAGGTACTGCGTTGTCAGCAGAACCGTGATGCCTTGTTCCTTCAGCGTTTGAACCAGATTCCATACGCTCTGACGGCTGCGCGGGTCCAATCCGGTGGTCGGTTCGTCCAGGAACACGACCTCGGGGCGAACGACAAGCCCACACGCGATGTCGATGCGACGACGCATACCGCCCGAGTAGTTGGCCACCGTCCGGGCGCCGGCTTCGACCAGGTCGAACTCTTCCAGGAGATCAGCGGCCCGCTGCTTTGCCGACGCACGATCCAAGCCCATCAACTGAGCAAACAGTTCGATGTTCTCGCGACCGGTCAGTGCATTGTCGAGTGCTGCGAACTGCCCCGTCATCATGATCGAACGGCGAACTTCCGGAGCATTGCGCACCGCGTCGTATCCGGCGATCATCGCGCGTCCACTGTCGGGACGAATGAGCGTCGAGAGCACCTTGACCGTGGTGGTCTTGCCTGCACCGTTGGGTCCGAGAATGCCGAGGACCGATCCTTTGGGGGCCTGGAAGTTGATACCACGCAGGGCGTGGACATCTTTGAAGGACTTGTGAACGTCCTCCACGACTACGGCCGCGTCCGTGGGAAAGGGCATCAATTCTCCGCTGTCTACGTGAACAAGGTGGGGCTACCTTAGGTGGCCTGGTTGTGCCGATCCGGCTAGTAGTGAGGCCGGAGGGCGCAGCCGCGGATAACCCACACGGATTGCGGGAACCTTGGTTGTCTATCTCCGAACGCACTGAGCATGTTACCGGAGGTGACACATGCGACTTTGGCCTCAGACGGGGTGATTCGGCGCTTTTGCCTGACTGGGCGAGCAAGCCTGCAGTTGGGCCGAGGCCAACTTGTGTGGCATCGCACACTCTGTACTCCGTGTCCGATGCCTAACTGCATCGATTGAAACTCACGCTTGGTGATAGCGTGCCGTCCATGGGTGTCCAGCTGTCGGTTGTTGTTCCTGTTTACAACGAAAACGAATATCTTTCGGATTGCCTGGAATCCTTGTTGCGGCAAGGTGACGATATCTTCGAGATAGTGGTCGTAGACAATAACTCGACCGATGGAACAGTGGAGATAATCAAAGAATTCGAACGACGGTCGTCGAAGATTCGCTATCTAGTGGAAACTCGGCAAGGTGTTGTATTTGCCAGGGATCTCGGTTTCAATGCGGCACAAGGAGAATTGATCGGCAGAGTAGACGCCGATACGCGGGTATTGCCCGGCTGGGCTCGCGAGATACATGAACTTTTCACGGATACGGAATTCGACGCTGTCACCGGGTTCTCGTTGTTTTACGAATCGCCGTTTGCAACCGCCCAGCGCAAAGCCGTCGCAAAGCAGGACAGTCTCGGAAATCTCGGCGGATTGAAAGACGCACCCTCCCTGACAGGGTCGAATATGGCGATCCGGAAATCGGCGTGGCTGGCCGTGCAGGGTTCCGTCAGTGATCGTAAGGATTTCCACGAAGACGTCGATCTGTCGTACTGCCTTCTCGGACACGGAATGAAGATCGTTCAGAACCTTGCGATGCGCGCAGAAGTGTCCGGACGCCGCGGAGAAACCGGTCCGATCGAATTTCTTTCTTACAACAAAGCATCGATCGCAACACTGAAACACCACGGTGCGATGAACCGTCGACTGCGTTTCATGATTTTCCGCAGTTCGATACTTCACGCTGTTCTGTGGCCCGCATATCGCATGTACGACAAGAGCGCCGACACAATGTCGGTGAAGCGATTGTTCTTCAGGCCCGCCGCCCGCCAGATGCCCGTCGAGGCATCAGGAAGCTGATCCTTACGGCACGGGTCGGTCGACGCCAAGCGCGTCGTACAACTTCTTGATCCCACTGAAGTCCTGCACGAGTAAGGCGGAGTCGGGGGAGTGCTCGACGTCGTCGATCATCCGGTCACCGCCGACAATGCCCTCGGCATCCATGATCGCCCGCCACGCGCCGAAATCGTTGCCGGCAAATGCTGTCATCGCATCGGCCGCTCCGTCGACGAACCGTCGACGCGAATCCGAATCGAGATTCTCGAACACGGACACAGCGAGAGCGTCCGCGATGGACGCGTGACAGAGCTCGTCGCGATTGTGAAGTCGGACCGTCGCACGATTGACCGGCTGAATGTCTTCGCCTTCGATGATCACGTCGAGGTATGAGCTGATCGAAATTTCGGCGACGGTCATGTACGCAAGTGCGACCACTGCGCGTGAACGCTCGTCCGGGCACTCCGACAGTGCTCGGGCGCGAGCACGCACCGTCAGAACGTCCGGGAGAGACTTCGTCGGCAGCGACCATCCACGTCCGCGGCGGGTCGACGAACTTGCGTTGAGATGCATCAGCGTGTGGTACTGCTCGTCGACCATGGCCTGATTGACAGCAACCGCAACTGAATCGCCGAATCCCACATCGAACGCGTCCACCGCCAGAAGTTCGAACCCCGGATTCACCACGGACCGCTCGATATCCATGACGTTCTTGTTGAACGCAATCCAGGCCCACGCGCGGAGTCGTCCTTGTTGCTCCGGTGTCAATGCCACGTACACGGGGTGCGCGGCGAACGGCAACAACGAGTCCGGATAGTCGAGTTTTGTCTCGTCGAAGAGATCGTCCAAGTCAGGTTCGGGCCGCTTGACGGCGGCGCGGCGCGGCCAATTCTCGGAAAGTCGACGCACGATGGCGCTCTCGACGGGATCCTCGGCGTCGAAGCCGGGAAGCGCGGGCGGTGCCACTCGATTGCGCATCGATCCCTCCTAATCCGGGGCGTGCTTGGCTTCTCGCGAGCTGATGTCCTCGAAGAGCGTTCTGCACAAGTCGTTCAGGTCTTCCGACCGATTACCCAGAGCGCCGCCCGCCGACGCCACGAGATTCGAAAAGCTGTCGAAATTTCCTGTGGCCACCTCCACCGAAGCTGCCGCAGCACTCAGCGCTTTGCGGGCAGCCGCGGCATAGGGATTGCCCGATTGAACATCCCAGTACACCTCGGGCTCGCCCTCCACGATTCGGGCAAGCAACGCCGAGAGAGTGCGATGCGGCGGCGGGCCGACGTCGGCCATCAGATCCGGTGCCACGTCGAGTTCCGCCAACGCGAGACCGAAAGCCAACACCGCAGCGTGAGTCAGGGCCTGGGTGGCAGCGGCCAGACGGTCGTGACGGTCCGGATCCATGACGGGCGTCGACGCACCCCATGATCGGACCTCGTCGAGGAACTCGCGGCCCAGCGGGCCGTCGACGTAAGGAACCGCGACGACCGCACGACCGCGTGGGCCGAGGGAAGGCCGGAACATCGGGTTGAGTCCGAGGAATTCACCCGTGCGGTCGGATTCCTCGACGGCGACGGCTATGCGGGACTTGACCGACAAGGTGTCGACGATCAGCGTGTCGGCGCGGGCGGCACGCGTCAGTGTCGGCAATGCTGCGAGCGCGGTCTGCTCGGCGACGGCCAGGACTATCAGTTCCGCCTGGGCGAGTGCGTCGAGTATCGGTCCGTCGGGGCAGGAGACGTCGCCGATGAGATCGCTGCCGCGCGTCCGGTCCAGAACCGTCACTGATCTGCCGTCGTCGCGCAGGAGGTCGACGAACATGGATCCCACCGCGCCGGCGCCACCCACCACGATCACATCACCCCGCGCCGCCATCGTGGGCTACCTTCCTGTGCCTTTCCGGTGGCTCGGCGCCACGTCGAGGGCGCGGAGCATCGTCGACGCTTTGACCGTTGTCTCGTCGAATTCCTCTTCTGCGTCCGACAGTGCGGTGATAGCGCCGCCGATCCCGAAGCTCACTCCGGACGACGTCGAGACAAGCGAGCGGATAACGATCGACAGATCGGCAGCGCCGCCGAGCGCAAAGTATCCGATCGAGCCGGAATACACTCCGCGAGGACCTGATTCGAGTCGGTCGATGATTTCCATCGTGCGGACTTTCGGCGCACCTGTCATCGACCCGCCGGGGAACGCCGCTCGAACGCAGTCGACCGCTGACGAATCGCCGCGCAGTTTTCCGCGCACTGTCGAGACCATCTGGTGAACGGACGAATACGATTCGATCCCGAACAACCGTGGCACGTGGACACTTCCCGGGACGCAGACCTTCGCCAGGTCGTTTCGGGTGAGATCGACGATCATCAGGTTTTCCGCGCGGTCCTTCTCGCTGTCGAGGAGGTCTTGCCGCAGTGCCGCGTCCCGCGCCCGAGTGACGCCACGCGGACGAGTGCCTTTGATCGGTTTGCTCTCGACCTTGCCGTCGGAATCGACTCGTAGGAACCGTTCCGGTGAGGCTGAGATGACGGCAATTCCGGTGAAGTCGAGCAGCGCGCTGTATGGCGTGGGGTTGATGGCGCGCAGATACTCGAACGTGCGCAGGGAGTCGATTGCCCCGTCGACAGCGGCCATATTGGTCAGGCACACCTCGTACGATTCGCCGACGTGGATCTGTTCGAGTGCGTCCTCGATCAACGACAGGTACCGAGCGCGGTCGTGACGCAAACGTGCTTGTGCCCATACAGTTTCGCTGATCAGTGGAACCGGGATTCGCTCCTCGTCAGCGGCGCCGACGGCGGCAAGAACGTCGACGGCATGCGCAAGCCAATCGTCGGGATCGTCTGCCTGCTGTGTTTCACGCACGGGGGCCTCGCGTAGTCGCAAGACATGGGTTCGGCCGGCGGTGTGATCGATGACGATCGCACGATCCGCGAAAACCATTGCCGCGTCGGGTGCGTCGGACGAGTGCGCGCGGTGGCCACCGGTTTGCGCCTTCAACTCATAACCGAGGTAGCCGACGTATCCGAGATTGAAGTCCAGCTCCGGATCTGGGGGAATGTATCGCGTCGCGAGTTGCCCCTCGAGATAGTCGAAGAACGGGACGTGGATGTGCTCGTCTGGCAATCCCTCTCGGGTCACCGTGAGAGTTCCGGCGTCGACGTCGTAGGTGATGAACTCTGCCAGCGGGCCGGACGAATCGCCCAGAATCGAGAACCTCGCGTCCGGTTCCGACGTGGCGGCTCGGTCGAGCCAATACGCGTTGGGTCCTTCCGCAAACAGTGCGGCATACGCGGCGGATGGATCCACCGCAAAATCGAGTCGAACCTTGTCGACCTGGTACGACGACGCCGGCCGCCAGATCGGCGCCTGTGGCGTCGGATCGCGGCGCATCACGGACTCGAGAGTTCGGCCGACAGACAGATCGCGGAAGTTCGTCAGCAGTTCCACCCCGAATTCGGTGCTGATCGATTCGGGATGGAACTGAACGCCCCACATCGGCTTCGTTCGATGCCGGACTCCCATGATCACGCCGTCCGACGTCCAGGCGGTGCGTACAAACGCGTCGGGAAGATTTTCGACGGTCAGTGAGTGGTAGCGGACCGCACGGAACGGGGAGGGCAGGCCGGCGAAGACTCCGGACCCGTCGTGATCGACCAGGGAAATACGGCCGTGCATGGGCTCCGGTGCCAGGACGACATCTGCGCCGAACAGTTGACACAAGCCTTGATGCCCGAGGCATACACCGAGCAGGGGGAGGGGACCTTCCTCGATGAACCTGCGACTGATCCCGAAATCGCGTTCCCGATCAGGGCGTCCCGGCCCAGGTGAGATCACCACATTGTCGAACTCGGCAAGATCGAGGGAATCCCACTCGGCGTCATTGGTTACGACGGTGGGCACGATGCCGTTGACCTTGGTCAACAGGGTAAAAAGGTTGTACGTGAACGAGTCGTAATTGTCCACGAGGAGCGTGTGGGAACTCATCTCGTTAATCCTGATCTCCGGCCGACTGATTCCCGCACATTTTCCACGTTTGCTTCGGACCCGTCGATCACCAGGTCCTCGAGCCGGCAAGTTTCAGCGATCAGCAGCTCGTAGAGCGAGCTGAAGAACTCAGGTGACAGGTCGTGCTGGCGAGCAAATTGACGCGCCCGTTCCTGAACGACATGCACCCGAGACGGCTGCATCATCGGAACGTGACTAGACCGCTTCCACTCGCCGATTTCCAGGCACAACAGGAGTCGCTCACGCACGGTCTCCAGCAGGGTGGCGTCGATGGCATCGAGTTGGCGTCTGAACTTCTCGAGGTCGTCCCCGGGGCTGCGATCGTGAGTTTCGGTACGCGCGATCTCCCTGTGCGCGCCGGTGCCGGTCGAGTGCTGGAAGTCTGCCACGGTGCCTCCTGCTGCTGCGCTCTCGGAGGCGACGCCCACCAGCGGCCGACGCGTTCAGTAGGCGCCAGCTACCGGTACCCCGACCGATCATCGCCGTTCGGGAAGGTGTTCCACCAATCCTGCGACTCGAAACCCGGATGTTCTTTGCCGTGAAAGGCCGCTTCTGGCTGTCGTGGACGAAGTCGAGGTTCGTGAATCATCCTGTTACCCAGAGGCATTAGGCCCCGTTGTTACTTCTTCGTCACCCAGGTGGTGATCTCGGCGCGGACAACTTCCTTGCCGGCGCGATCGACGATCGTGATCGGCACGACCAATTCGGTGCCGGTGGAGATGGCGTCGAAATCGGGCACGGACGAAAGTCGAGCCACGGCGCGGAGTCCGGTTTCTGCCTTGGCCAGGTACTCCACGTTCATCGATTTCGGAATCCATCGGTGGGTGCCGGGGACCGTGGCTTCGCACAACATCCCCATCGCGACCTCGGCCAGGTTGCATGCCGCAATCGCGTGGAAAGTGCCGAGATGATTGTGTACGCCCCACCACTTCGGGGCACGCACCTCGCACAGGCCAGGTTCCAATGTTGTGACGCGGGGGAGAATGGATGCGAAGTAGGGAACGCGAACCGACATGGCCAGCGAGAAGACGGCCTGCCCGAAAGTGTTGTCCGGGAGCTTCTGCCAGGCGCGATAGGTGGGAGTCGTTGTACTCGTGCTCGAAGTCATGATCCAACCTTACTTGGGAGTAAGATCGTTGTCGCCCACATCACGATCAGAACGTGAGCGCCCGGAGTTGAGTAATTCGCACGCCTACGGCATACTAGTCGGGTTGCCTTGTCTGGGACTGGGTCGTTTGCGGCCAAGAGCAGTCAAGGGTGAAGACGTCACGAACATCAAGTTGGGGTAACCCGGCGGTGATCGTGGCCAAGTAAGACGAGATGTAAAGCAAGACGGAAGCAGTACCTACTTTGTGTTCGACTTCGAACACGTCCGGTACACATCACGCGCCAGATGGTCGAAAGATCATCGGCGCAGGATGAGTGAGAGAGCGACACGCCCGACCGCGTGTACCGGAGAACAATGACAAACGAACAGCGGCAGCGGATCTGGATACGTCCCGATCGCTTAAGTGTTCGTCGTGTCATCGTCCAGGCAAGGACTGTGCAGACGAGGTAGCTCGAGCCTGACCAGGTGGGCTACGAAACGCGGCAAGAAAAGGACACTAAGCGTGGCGGGACAAAAGATCCGCATCAGGCTCAAGGCCTACGACCACGAGGCGATCGACGCGTCAGCGCGCAAGATCGTCGAGACGGTAACCCGTACGGGTGCCCGCGTCGTTGGACCTGTGCCGTTGCCGACCGAGAAGAACGTATATTGCGTCATCCGCTCGCCGCACAAGTACAAGGACTCGCGCGAGCACTTCGAGATGCGTACTCACAAGCGGCTGATCGACATTCTCGACCCGACGCCGAAGACGGTTGACGCGCTCATGCGCATCGACCTTCCGGCCAGTGTCGACGTGAACATTCAGTGACGGCGGAGACAAAAACAATGACTGATACCAAGATCAAGGGAATCCTGGGCACCAAGCTCGGCATGACCCAGGTCTTCGACGAGAACAACCGGGTTGTCCCGGTCACCGTCGTCAAGGCTGGGCCGAACGTCGTAACCCAGATTCGTACCGAAGAGCGTGACGGCTACACGGCTGTTCAGCTCGCGTTCGGCGCAATCGACCCGCGCAAGGTGAACAAGCCGGTCTCCGGCCAGTTCTCCAAGGCTGGTGTGACCCCGCGTCGCCACGTCGTCGAGCTCCGCGTTGCGGATGCCTCCGACTACGAGGTCGGCCAGGAACTCACCGCTGAGGTTTTCGAGGACGGCGCATTCGTCGACGTCACCGGAACCAGCAAGGGTAAGGGATTCGCCGGAACCATGAAGCGTCACGGCTTCAAGGGACAGGGTGCATCGCACGGTACCCAGGCCGTTCACCGTCGCCCCGGCTCCATCGGCGGCTGTGCAACTCCCGGCCGCGTGTTCAAGGGCATGCGCATGTCCGGACGCATGGGTAGCGACCGCATCACGACGCAGAACCTCTCGGTCCACAAGGTGGACGCCGAGAACGGCCTGCTGCTGATCAAGGGTGCGATCCCCGGCCGCAAGGGCGGCCTCGTGATCGTCAAGAGTGCAGTGAAGGGTGGTGCACGAGCATGACCAGCACCGAGACCAAGTTGACCCTGGACGTCAAGGTCGCCGGCGGCAAGACCAACGGCACCGTCGATCTCCCCGCTGAGATCTTCGACGCTCCGGCCAACATCGCGCTTCTGCATCAGGTTGTCGTCGCGCAGCTCGCCGCTGCTCGTCAGGGAACCCACTCCACCAAGACCCGCGGTGAAGTCCGCGGCGGTGGCAAGAAGCCGTACCGCCAGAAGGGCACCGGCCGCGCACGCCAGGGCTCGACTCGCGCACCTCAGTTCGTCGGTGGTGGAACCGTTCACGGCCCGCAGCCGCGTGACTACAGCCAGCGCACCCCCAAGAAGATGAAGGCAGCCGCTCTCCGCGGAGCCCTCTCTGACCGCGCACGCAACGAGCGCATCCACGTCATCACCGAACTGGTTGCAGGGCAGACGCCTTCGACCAAGAACGCAATCGCGTTCCTCGGCGAGATCTCGGATCGCAAGAAGCTGCTGCTCGTCGTGGGTCGCCAGGACGTAGCCGCTTGGAAGAGCGTGCAGAACCTGGAAGGCGTGCATCCCATTGCACCCGACCAGCTCAACACCTACGACGTGCTCAATGCGGATGACGTCGTGTTCAGCGTCGAGGCGCTCAACGCGTTCATCCACGGGCCCGCCGAGACCGCCCAGGAAGAGAACAAGGAGGAGGCCAAGTGACGACCATCGCTGACCCCCGCGACATCCTGCTGGCACCGGTCATCTCCGAGAAGTCCTACGGACTGATCGAGGAAGGCACCTACACCTTCCTGGTGCACCCGGACTCGAACAAGACGCAGATCAAGATTGCCGTCGAGAAGGTCTTCGGTGTCACTGTGACCAGCGTCAACACCGCCAACCGTCAGGGCAAGCGTAAGCGGACGAAGTTCGGTTACGGAAAGCGCAAGAACACCAAGCGCGCTCTCGTGACTCTCGCCGCCGACAGCAAGCCCATCGAGATCTTCGGAGGACCGGTCGCGTAAGCGCCGGGACTTGACGAGACATAGAGGACGAGAAGACTCATGGCAATCCGTAAGTACAAGCCGACAACACCGGGCCGTCGTGGCTCGAGCGTCTCGGACTTCGCCGAGATCACTCGGTCGACCCCCGAGAAGTCGCTGGTTCGCCCGCTGCACGGCCGTGGTGGCCGTAACGCACACGGTCGTATCACCACCCGTCACAAGGGCGGCGGACACAAGCGCGCCTACCGACTGATCGATTTCCGTCGCAACGACAAGGACGGAATCCCGGCCAAGGTCGCTCACATCGAGTACGACCCCAACCGCACAGCAAACATCGCACTCCTGCATTACGCAGACGGTGAGAAGCGCTACATCATCGCCCCCAAGGGCCTGGTGCAGGGTTCACCGATCGAGTCCGGTGCAGGCGCCGACATCAAGCCGGGCAACAACCTGCCGCTGCGCAACATCCCGACTGGTACCACCATCCACGGTGTGGAACTGCGTCCCGGCGGCGGAGCCAAGATGGCCCGTTCCGCAGGTGCCAGCATCCAGCTCCTCGGTAAGGAAGGCTCCTACGCAACGCTGCGTATGCCGTCCGGTGAAATCCGTCGCGTCGACGTGCGCTGCCGCGCATCCGTCGGCGAGGTCGGCAACGCCGAGCAGTCGAACATCAACTGGGGCAAGGCCGGCCGTATGCGTTGGAAGGGCAAGCGCCCGACCGTTCGTGGTGTCGTGATGAACCCGGTCGACCACCCGCATGGTGGCGGCGAGGGCAAGACCTCCGGTGGTCGCCACCCGGTCAGCCCGTGGGGTAAGCCGGAAGGCCGTACCCGCAAGAACAAGGCAAGCGACAAGATGATTGTTCGTCGCCGCCGTACCGGCAAGAACAAGCGCTAGGAGGGAGTGAAGGATGCCACGCAGCCTTAAGAAGGGCCCGTTCGTCGATGACCACCTCCTCGCGAAGGTGGATGTACAGAACGAAAAGGGAACCAAGCAGGTCATCAAGACCTGGTCCCGTCGTTCGACCATCATCCCGGACTTCATCGGCCACACGTTTGCGGTTCACGACGGCCGTAAGCATGTCCCCGTGTTCGTTTCCGACTCTATGGTCGGACACAAGCTCGGAGAGTTTGCACCGACCCGTACGTTCAAGGGTCACATCAAGGATGATCGGAAGGCGAAGAGGCGATGAGCAACACCGAAACCGCCAACCCGACTGCCAAGGCAGTAGCGCGCCACGTGCGCGTTACACCGATGAAGGCACGTCGTGTTGTGGACCTGGTCCGCGGGCGCTCGGTTGAAGACGCCCTGAACATTCTGAAGTTCGCGCCGCAGGCAGCGAGCGAGCCGGTCGCCAAGGTGATCGCCTCCGCAGCAGCCAACGCCGAGAACAACCTCGACCTCGACCCGAGCACGCTTGTCGTCGCGACGGCGTTCGTGGACGAGGGCGCGACCCTCAAGCGGTTCCAGCCGCGTGCACAGGGACGTGCGTTCCGTATTCGCAAGCGCACCAGTCACATCACCGTGATCGTGGAGAGCCTGCCGAAGTCCGGAACATCGACCCGTAATCGCCGGAAGGGAAGTGCTCAGTAGTGGGCCAGAAAATCAACCCGCACGGCTTCCGTCTCGGCATCACCACCGACTGGAAGTCTCGCTGGTACGCAGACAAGCAGTACGCGGAGTACGTCAAGGAAGACGTCGCGATCCGTAAGCTCCTCGCCACCGGCATGGAGCGCGCGGGAATCGCGAAGGTCGAGATCGAGCGCACCCGTGACCGTGTTCGCGTGGACATCCACACGGCACGTCCGGGCATCGTCATCGGCCGCCGCGGCGCCGAAGCCGATCGCATCCGCTCCGAGCTCGAGAAGCTGACCGGCAAGCAGGTTCAGCTGAACATCCTCGAGGTCAAGAACGCAGAAGCTGAAGCACAGCTCGTCGCACAGGGTGTGGCCGAGCAGCTCTCGAACCGCGTCGCTTTCCGTCGTGCAATGCGCAAGGCCATTCAGTCGGCCATGCGTCAGCCGAACGTCAAGGGAATTCGCGTTCAGTGCTCCGGTCGTCTCGGCGGCGCCGAGATGTCCCGGTCTGAGTTCTACCGCGAAGGCCGTGTGCCGCTGCACACGCTTCGTGCGGACATCGACTACGGCCTCTACGAGGCCAAGACCACCTTCGGTCGCATCGGCGTCAAGGTCTGGATCTACAAGGGCGACATCGTTGGCGGCAAGCGTGAGCTCGCAGCCAGCACCGCCGCTCCGGCCGGGGATCGCCCGCGCCGCGAGCGTCCGAGCCGTCCCCGTCGTTCCGGCGCAACCGGCACCACCGCGACTAGCACCGAGGCCGGCCGCGCAGCGACCGCAACCGCCGATGCTCCCGCTACTGATCAGAATCAGGAGGGCTGACGCATGTTGATCCCTAGGCGGGTCAAGCACCGCAAGCAGCACCACCCGAGCCGTTCGGGTGCCGCCAAGGGCGGTACCCAGGTGACATTCGGTGACTACGGCATCCAGGCTCTCGAGCCTGCCTACATCACCAACCGGCAGATCGAGTCCGCTCGTATCGCCATGACTCGGCACATCAAGCGTGGCGGCAAGATCTGGATCAACATCTTCCCGGATCGCCCCCTCACGAAGAAGCCGGCCGAAACCCGAATGGGTTCCGGTAAGGGTTCGCCCGAGTGGTGGATTGCCAACGTCAAGCCCGGACGCGTTCTGTTCGAGATGACATACCCCAACGAGGAGATCGCTCGTGAGGCACTGCGCCGCGCGATGCACAAGCTCCCGTGCAAGTGCCGGATCGTGACCAGAGAGGAGCAGTTCTGATGGCTACTGGAACCCCAGCAGCAGAGCTCCGCGAGCTCAGTGAAGACGAGCTGGTCACCCGGCTCCGCGAAGCGAAGGAAGAACTTTTCAACCTTCGTTTCCAGATGGCCACAGGCCAGATGGACAACAACCGACGACTGCGCACCGTTCGTCACGAGATCGCGCGCATCTACACCGTCCTGCGTGAGCGTGAGCTCGGACTCGCTGTGGGTCCGGATGCAGGTGACGCGGCATGAGTGAGGAAAAAGCAGTGAGCACAGAAGAGCGCGCGAGCCGTAAGGTCCGTGTCGGATACGTAGTTTCCGACAAGATGGAAAAGACGATCGTGGTCGAGCTCGAAGACCGCGTCAAGCACAAGCTCTACGGCAAGATCATCCGCCGTACGACCAAGGTGAAGGCGCATGACGAGAACGGCGTTGCCGGCGTCGGCGACCGCGTTCAGCTGATGGAAACCCGTCCGCTGTCCGCGACGAAGCACTGGCGTCTGGTCGAGGTCCTCGAAAAGGCCAAGTAAGCCTGATTGAAACCTCGAGCTGATCGAGAACCACCGAATGGCCCGCTTCCCCTTGGGGGAGTGGGCCATTCGGCTTTTGGTGCGAAAGGGCTGCAATGGGCAAGGTGGCCGCTGATTTGGTAATCGGAGTGCGGTTCCCTACAATAGAACGGTTGCCTGTGGCAGAGGTGTGTCTTCACGTGCGCAGCTCGACCGGTGCTTGCAGTGATCGTCTTGCCGATGAATTTCGGTGAGGCAGCAGCTCAGACACGACGCAGGTGGCAACAATGACCGCGCGCACCGGGTCGGTAATCCGTTGCGCACGAAATTCCAGGTCTAGGGAGATCAAGTGATTCAGCAGGAGTCGCGAGTTCGCGTCGCTGATAACACGGGTGCCAAGGAAATCCTTTGCATTCGCGTTCTCGGCGGTTCGTCACGTCGCTACGCCGGGATCGGTGACGTCATCGTCGCCACCGTCAAGGACGCAATCCCCGGTGGAAACATCAAGAAGGGTGAGGTCGTCAAGGCCGTCATCGTTCGCACGACCAAGGAGCGCCGTCGTCCGGACGGTTCTTACATCAAGTTCGACGAGAACGCAGCAGTGCTCATCAAGGCTGACAGCGATCCCCGTGGAACCCGCATCTTCGGACCCGTCGGCCGTGAGCTGCGCGAGAAGAAGTTCATGAAGATCGTTTCGCTCGCCCCGGAGGTGCTGTGATGAAGGTGCACAAGGGTGACACCGTTCTGGTCATCGCCGGCAAGGACAAGGGCGCGAAGGGCAAGGTCATTCAGGCTTTCCCCGCGACCGACAAGGTCCTCGTCGAAGGCGTGAACCGAATCAAGAAGCACACCGCGGTTTCCGCGAACGAGCGCGGAGCATCCTCCGGCGGCATCGTCACGCAGGAAGCTCCGATCCACGTATCCAACGTTGCAGTCGTCGACTCGGACGGAAACCCCACTCGCGTGGGCTACCGCACCGATGAAGAAACCGGCAAGCGCGTACGGGTTTCCCGGAAGAACGGGAAGGACATCTGACATGACCTCCACCGAAAACAAGGTCCAGCCGCGCCTCAAGGCACGCTACCGCGCTGAGATCAAGGACGCGCTCAACAGCGAGTTCGACTACGCCAACGTCATGCAGATCCCCGGTGTTGTCAAGGTTGTCGTCAACATGGGCGTCGGCGACGCTGCCCGTGACGCCAAGCTGATCAACGGCGCTGTCCACGACTTGTCTCTCATCACGGGCCAGAAGCCCGAGATCCGTAAGGCACGTAAGTCCATCGCGCAGTTCAAGCTTCGCGAAGGCATGCCCATCGGCGCACGCGTCACCCTCCGTGGCGACCGTATGTGGGAGTTCCTGGACCGCCTCGTGTCTGTCGCACTGCCCCGTATCCGCGACTTCCGCGGCCTCTCGGGCAACCAGTTCGACGGCAACGGCAACTACACGTTCGGCCTCAACGAGCAGTCGATGTTCCATGAGATCGACGTGGACAAGATCGATCGCCCCCGCGGTATGGACATCACCGTCGTGACCACCGCAACCAACAACGAAGAAGGCCGTGCACTGCTCAAGCACCTCGGCTTCCCGTTCAAGGAGAACTGAGCGCATGGCTAAGAAGGCATTGGTCAACAAGGCCAACAAGAAGCCCAAGTTCGCGGTTCGCGCCTACACCCGCTGCCAGCGCTGCGGTCGCCCGCACGCTGTGTTCCGCAAGTTCGGCCTGTGCCGAATCTGCTTGCGCGAGATGGCACACGCCGGCGAGCTTCCCGGAGTTCGCAAGAGCTCCTGGTGATCTGAGACCTTCGGGTCTTGTCACCACACGCTTGTGAATGGGCGTGGGTTCCTTCGGGAACCCACGCCCATTCGGCATTTGTCGGGTATTTCCCAGACATCGGGGACACCCTGGTTGGACAGGGCGAGCAATGTTCCCTACACTAGACCGGTTGCCGTGGCTGACGCATGCGTTCAGCTCGGTGCGGTAACTTACGCCGTCTGACATAAGTCGGACGGCCCAGCCGAATTGCTGGAGGCCCACGACCGGACTTTGTCCGGTGTTGCATGGGAACCACAGCGAGAAAGGTGTCGAGGTCGACCTATGACCATGACTGACCCCATCGCAGACTTCTTGACGCGTCTGCGCAACGCCAACACGGCGTACCACGATGAGGTGAAGCTTCCCCACTCGAAGATCAAGGCGAACATTGCCGAGATCCTCAAGCGCGAGGGCTACATCTCCGACTTCCGTACCGAAGACGCAGAGGTTGGCAAGACCCTCATCGTCGATCTGAAGTACGGCCCCAGCCGCGAGCGTAGCCTCGCCGGCGTGCGTCGCGTTTCCAAGCCCGGTCTCCGGGTTTACGCGAAGTCCACCAACCTGCCCAAGGTCCTCGGAGGCCTCGGCGTGGCGATCATCTCCACGTCGTCCGGTCTGCTCACCGATCGCCAGGCGGCCAATCAAGGAGTAGGCGGGGAAGTCCTCGCCTACGTCTGGTAGAGGGAGGCCACCACAATGTCGCGTATTGGAAAGATTCCGGTCAACGTCCCAGCGGGCGTCGACGTTACGATCGCCGGCCAGGACGTCACGGTCAAGGGGCCCAAGGGCACCCTGGCACTGACGATCGCCGAGCCCATCGAGATCGCCAAGGCTGAGGACGGCTCCCTGAGCGTCACTCGCCCCGATGACGAGCGTCGCAGCCGTGCGCTGCACGGTCTGTCGCGGACCTTGGTTGCGAACATCATCACCGGTGTTACCGAGGGTTACACCAAGAAGATGGAAATCCACGGTGTCGGTTACCGTGTGGCACTGAAGGGCAAGGACCTCGAGTTCGCGCTCGGCTTCAGCCACCCGGTGCCGATCGAGGCTCCCGAAGGCATCACCTTCGTCGTCGAGTCGCCCACCCGGTTCTCGGTGTCCGGCATCGACAAGCAGAAGGTCGGGCAGATCTCGGCCAACATCCGTCGTCTCCGTCGTCCGGACCCGTACAAGGGTAAGGGCGTGCGTTACGAGGGTGAGCAGATCCGCCGCAAGGTCGGAAAGACGGGTAAGTGATATGAGCCAGACTGCAAACCAGAAAGCCAAGCGGATTCCGCTGGGCAAGGATGCGTCCACGAAGCGTCGTCTCTCGAAGACACGTCGTCACTTCCGTCTCCGCAAGAAGGTCTCCGGCACGCCCGAGCGTCCCCGCTTGGTCGTCAACCGGTCCTCACGCCACATCCACGTCCAGCTCGTGGACGACCTGGCAGGCCACACTCTGGCTTCCGCGTCGACCATCGAAGCCGACGTGCGCGTGGCCGAAGGCGACAAGAAGGCTGCGAGCGCGAAGGTCGGTCAGCTGATCGCCGAGCGCGCGAAGGCTGCCGGCGTGGAAGCAGTGGTCTTCGACCACGGCGGACACGGCTACCACGGTCGTATCGCGGCCTTGGCAGACGCAGCTCGCGAAGGCGGGTTGAAGTTCTGATGACCAACATTTTCAACGGAAGGACAGCCTGATGCCGGGACGTCAAAGGCGTGACGGCGGAAGCGGACCCGCCGGACAGAATGGCCCCAACAGCGGCGACAACAGCAACGCTCGTGGGGACAACCGTGGTGGCGGCCGTGACCGTCGCGACGGTGGCCGTGGCGGAAACGCTGCGGAGAAGTCACAGTTCATCGAGCGCGTTGTCACGATCAACCGCGTCTCCAAGGTCGTCAAGGGTGGTCGTCGCTTCAGCTTCACCGCCCTCGTGATCGTCGGAGACGGCAACGGACTGGTCGGCGTCGGCTACGGAAAGGCCAAGGAAGTTCCCGCGGCCATCCAGAAGGGTGTCGAGGAGGCTCGCAAGAGCTTCTTCCGCGTCCCGATGATCGGCAACACCATCACTCACCCCGTTCAGGGTGAGGCTGCTGCCGGCATCGTCATGCTTCGCCCGGCAAGCCCCGGTACCGGTGTTATCGCCGGTGGCGCGGTGCGTGCCGTGCTGGAGTGCGCTGGTATCGCGGACATCCTGTCGAAGTCGCTCGGTAGCGACAACGCCATCAACGTCGTGCACGCGACCGTTGCTGCGCTCAAGGGTCTGCAGCGTCCCGAGGAAGTTGCGGCTCGCCGCGGCCTCACCCTCGAAGAGGTTGCACCCGCCGGCATGCTGCGCGCTCGCGCACAGGCTGCTGGGAGTGTGAAGTAATGGCAGATCTCAAGGTCACTCAGATCAAGAGCATCATCGGGACCAAGCAGAACCAGAAGGATTCTCTGCGCACGCTCGGTCTCAAGGGCATCCGTCAGACCGTTGTTCGTGAGGACAACGCACAGAACCGCGGTCTGATCAACGTGGTGCGCCACCTCGTAACAGTTGAGGAGGTCTAACCATGACCATCAAACTGCACCACCTGCGCCCCGCTCCCGGATCCAAGTCCAACAAGATTCGTGTTGGACGCGGCGAGGGCGGCAAGCGTGGTAAGACCGCAGGTCGCGGTACCAAGGGCACCAAGGCACGTAACACCGTGCGCGTGGGCTTCGAGGGTGGACAGATGCCGCTTCACATGCGTCTGCCCAAGCTCAAGGGCTTCAAGAACCCCTTCCGCACCGAGTACCAGGTCGTCAATGTCGGCGACATCGCCCGTCTGTTCCCCGAAGGTGGAGCAATCACGGTCGAGGATCTCGTTGCCAAGGGCGCAGTCCGCAAGAACCAGCTCGTCAAGGTTCTGGGCGACGGCGAACTGACTGTTGCCGTTCAGGTGACCGTCGACAAGTTCACCGGCTCCGCCAAGGAAAAGATTGCTGCTGCCGGTGGTTCCGCCACCGAGCTGTGAGTAATCACGCGTAGCTAGTCCGATGGCCGCAGCGCAGCATTTGCTGTGCTGCGGCCATCGGCGTCTGTGCGGTTCGTCCCGAAAGTGTGGCCCCGTCGACGGGGTAAGGCACACTGGTTGTATCTTCGGCTTACCCGAATTTCGTGGTCGGCTCGTATAGCTCCCATAAGTTGACTGTTAGAGTTCTGAAGTTCGGCAGGTCAAAAGATCTGCCCCCAACCGTCGTGCCAGGAGGATCTTTGCTTTCCGCCTTCGTTTCGGCCCTCAGGACACCCGACCTGAGGCGGAAGATCCTTTTCACCCTCGGCCTGGTAGCCCTTTACCGGGTCGGCGCAGTGCTTCCGTCACCTGGTATGGACTACGCCCGGGTGCGTGAGTGCATCGATATCGCCAACTCCGGCGACTCCGCCGGTATCTACTCGCTGATCAACCTGTTCTCCGGCGGAGCGCTCCTACAGCTGTCGGTGTTCGCGATCGGCATCATGCCGTACATCACCGCCAGCATCATCGTTCAGTTGCTGACCGTCGTCATCCCGAAGTTCGAGGAACTTCGCAAGGAAGGCCAGTCCGGCCAGGCCAAGATGACGCAGTACACGCGCTATCTCTCCATCGCTCTGGCTGTGCTTCAGTCGACGGGCATCGTTGCGCTCGCAGCTAGGGGACAGCTACTGCAGGGCTGTGACGACATCATCGCCGACAAGTCGATCTTCGGCTTGATCATCCTGGTGCTGGTCATGACTGCCGGCGCTGCACTCGTCATGTGGTTCGGTGAGCTCATCACCGAGCGCGGTGTCGGTAACGGTATGTCGCTCCTCATCTTCGCCGGTATCGCCTCGCGTATCCCGAGCGAAGGCAAGTCGATTCTCGACAGCCGCGGTCCACTGGTCTTCGCTCTGGTCTGCGTCGCGGCACTCCTGATCATTGCCGGCGTCGTTTTCGTCGAGCAGGGCCAGCGTCGAATCCCCGTGCAGTACGCCAAGCGCATGGTGGGACGCAAGATGTACGGCGGTTCGTCGACGTACCTGCCGCTCAAGGTGAACCAGGCCGGTGTCATCCCGGTGATCTTCGCGTCGTCGCTGCTGTACCTCCCCAACCTGATTGCGCAGCTCACGTCGGCCAGCACTGCGGTCGAACCCAGTTGGTGGCAGCGCATCATCAACACCTACTTGGTCAATCCCGCCAACCCGGTGTACATCCTGATCTACTTCGGTCTTATCGTGTTCTTCACGTACTTCTACGTCGCGATCACCTTCAATCCAGAAGAGCGCGCCGACGAGATGAAGAAGTTCGGTGGATTCATTCCAGGTATCCGTCCCGGTCAGCCGACCGCGGACTATCTCAACTACGTGCTGAGTCGCATCACCCTTCCGGGTGCGATCTACCTTGGCACCATTGCTGTTCTGCCCAATCTGTTCCTCGACATCGGGAATGGCGGCGGCGCGCAGAACCTGCCGTTCGGTGGCACCGCGGTGCTGATCATGGTCAGCGTCGGCCTGGACACCGTGAAGCAGATCGAGAGTCAGCTAATGCAGCGCAACTATGAAGGGTTCCTCAAGTGAGACTTGTCCTCCTTGGTCCTCCCGGTGCCGGCAAGGGCACCCAGGCCGCGATCCTGTCCGAGAAGTTCGGCGTTCCCCATATCTCGACGGGTGACCTCTTCCGAGCCAATATCGGCCAGTCCACCCCGCTCGGTGTGGAAGCGAAGAAGTTCATCGACGCCGGTGAGCTTGTTCCCAGCTCGATCACCAACGACATGGTGAAGGCACGCATCGCCGAGCCGGATGCCGCCAACGGATTCCTGCTCGACGGATTCCCGCGTTCGGTGGATCAGGCAGAGGCCCTCGAAGGCATCCTGAAGGATCTCGATACGAAGCTCGACGGCGTCCTCTCCTTCGTCGTCGACGAAGACATCGTGGTGGAGCGGATGCTTGCCCGCGGCCGTGCAGACGACACCGAGGACGTTATCCGCAACCGCCTCCGGGTCTACCGCGACGAGACGTCGCCGCTGTTCGACTACTACAAGGACAGCATCGTCTCCGTCGACGCGATCGGCGAGGTCGAAGAAGTCAACGCTCGCGCCCTGGCAGCGCTGGGTAAGTAATGGTTTTCGGGCGTAAACGCAAGGTTGTTCCGTTCCGCTCCGCGGGTGAACTCGACGCAATGGCTGCGGCCGGCGCAATCGTGGGATCGGCGTTGGTGGCGGTACGCGCTGCGGCAAAGCCCGGTGTCAGCACCCTGGAGTTGGATGCGGTTGCCGAGTCTGTCATCCGCGATGCCGGAGCGGTGCCGTCATTCCTCGGTTACAACGGTTTCACCGGTTCGATCTGTTCTTCGGTCAACGACCGGGTTGTTCACGGGATCCCGTCGGCGCAGGACATCCTCGCCGAGGGGGACCTGGTGTCCATCGACTGCGGCGCGATCCTCGACGGTTGGCACGGAGACTCCGCGTGGACGTTCGGCGTCGGCGAGATCAGTGCAGCCGATCGAGACCTGAGTGAAGCGACTCGGTTGTCGATGGAAGCCGGCATTGCGGCGATGATCGCTGGCAACCGTCTGACGGACGTGTCGCATGCCATCGAGGTCGGCACCCACGCTGCCGAGAAGCTACACGGCCGTTCATACGGAATCGTCGACGGCTACGGCGGTCACGGTATCGGTCGTGAGATGCACATGGATCCGTTCTTGGCCAACGAAGGTGCCCCGGGCAAGGGGCCCGAGTTGGTGATCGGGTCGTGCTTGGCGATCGAACCGATGTTGACCCTGGGGACCACGGATACCGTGATTCTCGAAGACGACTGGACTGTGGTGACCACAGACGGTTCGCGTGCTGCTCATTGGGAGCACACGGTTGCCGTCACGGCGGACGGCCCACGAATTCTGACGTTGCGGCCGGAGTAGTTCTTCTGCTCCAGTGCTCGACAAGTGTTGACGGCGAGAGTGATTCGCTGTTCGAGAAGTCCCGATCCCACCTGGGTCGGGACTTTTTCGTTCGCCGTTTGGGTGGCCGTCGATGCATGGATTGCCGCCGAGATGCGGTGTCCGGGGGGAGGTGCATTTGGCCTGGTCGTTCTCTTCGCGTAGCATAGCTAGGCGGTGCGCCATGCGTGTCGACAGCTTGTGTGTGAAGGACTGCCGCTACGGGGAACAACGCACCGAGTCGATGTAAAAATCATGTCGATGAAGAAACCATTGCGTGCCAATGTAACGGAAGCCGATGCACGAAGCATGCCAAACCAAACGGATCGCGGAGGATATGGCTAAGAAAGACGGGGCCATCGAGGTCGAAGGACGAGTAGTCGAGCCGCTGCCCAATGCGATGTTCCGCATTGAGCTCGAGAATGGCCACAAGGTCCTCGCCCACATCAGCGGAAAGATGCGTCAGCACTACATTCGCATCCTCCCGGAAGATCGCGTTGTCGTAGAGCTCTCGCCCTACGATTTGTCGCGCGGACGCATCGTTTACCGCTACAAGTAACGAACTTCCCGGATCTGACCTGGGTCAGGGAGAAGTACGTCTGCCAGGGTTTCACCTTGGTGGACTGCGACAAAACAGGAGATCAGAAGACGTGAAGGTTCAGCCGAGCGTCAAGAAGATCTGCGAAAAGTGCAAAGTAATCCGCCGTAACGGCCGGGTCATGGTGATCTGCGAGAACCTGCGTCACAAGCAGCGTCAGGGCTAGATCTAGCTTTTCGAAGATCTGCTTGGCAACAAGCAAAGAAGACCTTCCAGTACCAGCCATTGTTGACGAGACCCCACGCGATCGTTTACCGATCGACAAGGTCGGACAATGGTTCACCCCCGGCACGGAGGCCGGGGCCCCACTGAGTTAGTTGATGAGACCAGCCACGTTCTCGGACGTGGTTACTCGGCAAGAGGCACAGGGGATGGGCTGGGAGCAGACCTCCGCACACCGATAGGAAATGCCAACATGGCACGTCTCTCTGGTGTTGATCTTCCTCGCGAAAAGCGTATGGAGATCGCACTGACATACATCTACGGCATCGGCCGTACCCGCTCCAAGGAAATCCTTGACGCCACCGGCGTCAACCCGGATCTCCGGAGCAAGGACCTCTCGGACGAGGACCTGGCAAAGCTCCGCGAGTACATCGAGGAGTCGCTCAAGGTTGAGGGTGACCTTCGCCGCGAGGTTCAGGCCGACATCCGTCGCAAGATCGAGATCGGCTGCTACCAGGGCCTGCGCCACCGTCGTGGTCTGCCCGTGCGTGGTCAGCGCACCAAGACCAACGCCCGTACCCGTAAGGGTCCGAAGCGCACCATTGCCGGCAAGAAGAAGGCGAAGTAATGCCCCCGAAGTCACGTAGCACCGGTCCGAAGAAGACCCAGAAGACGCGTCGCAGGGATAAGAAGAACATCCCGCACGGCGCCGCTCACATCAAGAGCACCTTCAACAACACCATCGTGTCCATCACGGACCCCGCCGGAAATGTCATTTCCTGGGCGTCTTCGGGACACGTCGGCTTCAAGGGTTCGCGTAAGTCGACTCCCTTCGCCGCTCAGCTTGCTGCTGAGAGCGCTGCCCGCAAGGCGCAGGAGCACGGTGTCAAGAAGGTTGACGTCTTCGTCAAGGGACCGGGTTCGGGTCGCGAGACCGCGATTCGTTCGCTCCAGGCCGCAGGCCTCGAGGTCGGCACCATTTCCGATGTAACTCCCCAGCCGCACAACGGCTGCCGTCCGCCCAAGCGGCGTCGGGTATAAGCGGGAAGGAATAGGTAGAAAATCATGGCACGTTATACCGGACCCATCACCCGCAAGTCGCGTCGTCTGCGCGTCGACCTCGTTGGAGGCGACCAGGCATTCGAGCGTCGCCCGTACCCGCCCGGACAGCACGGCCGCGCGCGTATCAAGGAGAGCGAGTACCTGCTCCAGCTGCAGGAGAAGCAGAAGGCTCGCTTCACCTACGGCGTCATGGAGAAGCAGTTCCGTCTGTACTACAAGGAGGCGAACAACCGCCCCGGTAAGACCGGCGAGAACCTGCTCACCATCCTGGAGTCGCGTCTCGACAACGTCGTGTACCGCGCAGGCCTCGCTCGTACGCGCCGTCAGGCACGTCAGCTGGTCACGCACGGTCACCTTCTCGTGAACAACAAGAAGGTCGACATCCCGAGCTACCGCGTCTCGCAGTACGACATCATCGATGTCAAGGAGAAGTCGCTCGCAACGCTTCCGTTCCAGGTTGCCCGTGAGACCGTCGGCGATCGCCCGGTTCCCGCGTGGCTGCAGGTTGTCGGCTCGCGTCTGCGGATCCTGGTTCACCAGCTTCCCGAGCGTGCGCAGATCGACATTGCTCTGCAGGAACAGCTCATCGTCGAGTACTACTCGAAGTAAGGTGCTCCGCGCCCTGTGCGCCTTTTCGGTAGTTCCGACTACTGGAAAGGCGCACGGGGCCGCAAGCCCTTTCCCATCGTGGGCGTCAAATAGTGGACGTCCGTACAGGAGGAAATACCAATGCTCATTTCTCAGCGACCCACGCTGACCGAAGAGGTCATCGCTGATAACCGCTCGAAGTTCGTCATCGAGCCCCTGGAGCCAGGTTTCGGGTACACGCTCGGCAATTCGCTGCGCCGCACGCTGCTCTCGTCGATCCCCGGCGCTGCTGTCACCAGCATCCGCATCGACGGCGTTCTCCACGAGTTCACCACGGTCCCCGGAGTCAAGGAAGACGTCACCGACATCATCCTGAACCTCAAGGGCCTCGTCGTGAGCTCCGAAGAGGACGAGCCGGTCACCATGTACGTCCGCAAGCAGGGCCCCGGCGCTGTTACTGCAGGCGACATCGTGCCCCCGGCCGGCGTCATCGTGAACAACCCTGATCTGCACATCGCCACCCTGAACGACAAGGGCAAGCTGGAGATCGAGCTCGTAGTCGAGCGCGGTCGTGGCTATGTCCCCGCCGTCCAGAACAAGGCGTCCGGCGCAGAGATCGGCCGCATTCCGGTCGACTCGATCTACTCGCCGGTGCTCAAGGTCACCTACAAGGTGGAGGCCACTCGCGTCGAACAGCGCACCGACTTCGATCGGCTCGTTCTCGACGTGGAAACGAAGAACTCCATCACCGCACGGGACGCGCTCGCTTCTGCGGGCAAGACCCTGGTTGAGCTCTTCGGCCTGGCCCGTGAGCTGAACGTCGAAGCAGAAGGCATCGAGATCGGACCCTCGCCCGCCGAGGCCGATCACATCGCATCCTTCGGACTCCCCATCGAGGATCTGGACCTCACGGTCCGTTCCTACAACTGCCTCAAGCGCGAAGGTGTTCACACCGTCGGTGAGCTTGTCGGCCGTACCGAGTCCGATCTGCTCGACATCCGCAACTTCGGACAGAAGTCCATCGACGAGGTCAAGGTCAAGCTGCATTCGCTCGGCCTGTCCCTCAAGGACAGCCCCGCATCCTTCGATCCCACGACCGTTGCAGGCTACGACGCCGCCACCGGAACGTGGAGTGACACCGATGCCGGTTCCTTCGGCGATGCCGACGGTACCGAGGACTACGCCGAGACCGAACAGCTGTAGCAGCTCAGGTCCTTTACTAGGAGATCATCATGCCCAAGCCCAAGAAGGGTGCCCGCTTCGGCGGGTCGGCTTCCCACCAGAAGGCGATTTTCGCCAATCTGGCTACCGCGCTCTTCGAGCACGGTCGCATCACCACCACCGAGTCCAAGGCCAAGGCACTGCGCCCCTACGCCGAGAAGCTCGTCACGCACGCCAAGGCCGGCACGCTGGCTCACCGTCGTGAGGTGCTGAAGGTCATCCGCAACAAGGATGTCGTTCACACCCTGTTCGCCGAGATCGGCCCGTTCTACGCGGACCGTAACGGTGGATACACCCGCATCATCAAGACGATCCCCCGCAAGGGCGACAACGCTCCGATGGCAATCATCGAGCTCGTCAAGGAAAAGACCGTCACCTCCGAGGCTGACCGCGCACGTCGCGTCAAGGCTTCGCAGGATGCTCCCGCCGCAGAGAACGTCGTCGAGGCCGTTGAGGCCGAGGCAACCGAAGCTGAGGTCGAGAACGCCGATGCAGTTGTCGAAGCTATCGAGGACGAGACCGCAACTGCGGCCGACGCCCCCGAGGCCAAGAAGGACTAGTTCCCTTGGTTTCAGCACACGCTGAATCGAACGAGCCCGCCGCCCCCCTCGGGGACGGCGGGCTCGTTCGATTGCGGCTCGACATTTCCTACGACGGCACCGATTTCTCCGGGTGGGCCCGGCAGTCCGATCTACGCACGGTGTGCGGTGAGATCGAAGACAAACTGGGAACTGTTCTACGGCAACCCGTTCAGTTGACTGTCGCCGGTCGGACGGACGCCGGCGTCCACGCGAGTGGCCAGGTGGCGCACGTCGACGTGCCCGCTGATCTCCTGCCGGCCGATCCGTCGCGGTTGGTTCGGCGACTCGCTCGGTTCTTGCCGAAAGATGTTCGAGTCAAGAATATTTCCGTTGTCCCGGCGGATTTCGACGCGCGATTCTCCGCGATGCGACGCTATTACGAGTACCGGGTGTCCAACGCGATGTTCGGCGTCGAACCACTTCGTGTGCGTGACATGGTTTCGTACCCGAAGCCTCTTGATCTGTCTGCGATGCAGGAAGCGTCGCAGCGGCTTCTGGGGCTCCACGACTTTGCCGCATTCTGTAAGCGCCGCGAAGGTGCAACGACGGTACGCGAACTTCAGCGGTTCGACTGGGTACAAGAGGGCACGGTGTTCACTGCCTACGTGAATGCCGACGCGTTCTGCTGGTCGATGGTCCGGAGTCTTGTCGGCGCCGTATTGTCCGTCGGCGAGGGGCGTCGTACGTCGGATTGGCTGGCCGGGTTGCTCGATGAAACCTCGCGGTCGAGTTCCATCCTGGTGGCGCCCGCTCATGGATTGTCGTTGGTGCGAGTCGATTACCCGGACTACTCGGAGTTGGCGGCCCGCAACGCGATTACCCGTGAGACCCGCGAATTGCCGTCGGTCGGCGGTTGCTGCGGCGACTGAGCGCTCATACGGAAATTGCCCTCCCACGATTGTGGGAGGGCAATTGTCGTAGATCGCTATCCCGCCAATTGGCGGGCGATGACCAGACGCTGAATCTGGTTGGTGCCCTCGAAGATCTGGGTAATCTTGGCTTCACGCATGTACCGTTCGACCGGGAAGTCCTGGGTGTAGCCGTAGCCGCCGAATACCTGTACGGCGTCGGTCGTGACCTTCATCGCGGCGTCCGTGGCAATCAGTTTGGCGACGCTGGCGTTGCGGGAGTACGGCACTCCGGCGTCGCGGCGGCGGGCCGCATCGAGGTAGGTGGCACGTGCCGAGTCGACGGCTGCGGCCATGTCGGCGAGAATGAAGCCGAGCCCCTGATGATCGATGATCCGCTTGCCGAAAGCCTTACGTTCCTTGGCGTAGGCAACCGCGTCGTCGAGTGCGCCCTGGGCGATGCCGACTGCAACTGCTGCGATACCCAACCGGCCGGAGTCGAGGGCGCTGAACGCAATGGGAAGTCCCTGACCGCGTTGGCCGATGAGGCGCTCGTCAGGAATGAAGGCGTCGTCGTAGTTCGCGGAGGCGGTGGGAACCGCACGCAGTCCCATCTTTTCCTCGGGTTTGCCGAAACTCAGGCCTTCGGTGTCCTTGTCCACCAGGAGGCAGGAGATGCCGCGTGAGCCGTCGTCGCTGGTGCGGGCGAAGAGGTTGTAGAAGTCTGCCTTGCCGCCGTTCGTGATCCAGGCTTTGCTGCCGTTGATGCGGTATCCGCCGTCGACGGGTGCAGCCTTGCAGGACAGTGCTGCTGCGTCGGATCCTGCCTGGGCTTCGGAGAGGCTGTAGGCGCCGATGGTATTGCCGCCCAACATGTCCGGCAGCCACTTGTTCTTCTGCTCGTCGGTGCCGAAGGTGAAGAGTGGGAAGCAGGAGAGGCTGTGAACGCTCACTGCGACGGCTACCGCAGCCCAACGTGAGGCAATCTCTTCGAGAACCTGCAAGTAGACCTCGTACGGCTGATCGCCGCCGCCGAATTCCTCGGGGTACGGCAGGCTCAGCAGCCCGGCTTGGCCGAGTGCGGGGAAGACTCCGTCCGGGTACTTCTCGGCCTTCTCGTATTCGTTGACCTTGGGGGCGAGGACCTTGTCTGCCACGTCTCGGGTCAGTTCGATGAGATCGCGAGCTTCTTGGCTGGGCATCAGACGTTCGACCGGCACTGTCGACTCCTGTTTCTGTAGTAGTACTGACAACGATACTGCAGTACTGTTTCTAGTATGGCAAGAGTGACGGCACGCAGAGCGCAGCTATTCGATCAGTTGGTCGAGCTTTTCCTCGGTGAAGGATTTGCTCATCTCACTCTCGACGAGATAGCTGCGCGTCTGCATTGCTCCAAGAGCACCCTCTACACGGTTGCGGCCGGCAAAGATGATCTCGTGCGCGCCGTCACGGTTCATTTCTTTCGTGCAGCGACAAGTGCCGTCGAAGACGCGGTTGCGGCGCACACGGATCCATTGCAGCAGGTGAGCGCATACCTCGAAGCCGTCGGCGATCAACTTTCCGCCGCATCACACCAGTTCATGGAGGACCTCGCCGCGTCCGCGTCGGCGCGTCAGGTGTACGAGAAGAACACCTCGATCGCGGCGAGTCGAGTTCGCGAACTGATTGTTCGAGGTGTGGAGACCGGCGCGTTTCGCGAAGTGCACGCATCGTTTGTCGCTGACGCCGCCTCGACCACGATGGTGCGGATACAGCAACGTGACGTCTACAAGGCGACCGGATTGGACGACGCGCAGGCGTACCGCGAACTTGCCGCCCTCATCACCACCGGGATTGCTGCGACAGGTGCGCCGTTACCATCAACGACATGACCGATCTGTTTGTCGAGGTAATTGTCGGTTCCGTGCGCGAGGGACGAATCGGTATGGCTGTGGCCGATTGGTTTGTTGCGCGTGCTGCGCAGCAACCGGATTGGTCTGTCTCGGTCATCGACCTCGCCGAATTGGTGCTTCCAACGGATTTTTCGCCGTCGGAAGCCACCGAACAATTGCGTCGACGCATCGAGCGCGCCGACGCCGTTGTTGCGGTCACACCCGAGTACAACCATGGATATTCCGCTTCTCTGAAGACGGCTCTCGACTCGGTGAAACACGAATGGCGGGCAAAGCCGATCGGTTTCGTGTCGTACGGGGGAGTGTCGGGCGGTTTGCGAGCGACGGAACAACTGCGTCAGGTGGTAGCCGAATTGCACATGGTCTCGGTTCGCCAAAGCGTGAGTATCCACCAGGCCCGCAAGCAATTTCGTGCACCAAATCCTGTTCTCGACCCGATCGCATCGGATGCCGCCGACCGGATGATCGACCAATTGGACTGGTGGGGACGAGGACTGCGCGACCATCGCGGGCGGCAGCCCTATCCCGGGTGACCCGGCTACGACGGCACCGGGAACTCGGCCCCTGCCCGCGGCCGTCCGATGAAAGATGTTTCAGCGGCGATGGTCACCAAAGTGAGTTCGACGCTCGTCTTGTTCGTTGCAACAACAATCCGATCCCCGAGAGCATTCGGCTGGACGATCGTGAGATCGGGATCGATCTCGGGCCATTGCGCCGGGGTGCCGTACACGTAGACCGCGGTGACACCGGCACGCGGGGGAAGAGCCCGAACACCGTCGAAGACAACGGCGTTGAAGGTTCCCTCGGCTCCTTGTCCGTGGCCGGAAACTCGGAGGCGATCGGGCACCCCCATCGAGTCGATCAAGGGTGTCCAGGTCTCGGGCCGATCCGTATGGATCAGAACGCGGGTTCCGGTGGCGACGGCACGGAAGATCAATTGTTGAGCGAGATAGAGTTCCCCGGCTACGAAGACGGTATTCACGCCGGTTCCCGCAACGAGGGCAGCAACGCCTTGGCCTCGATCATCGGATCCGAGAAGTTGTCCGCATCCCGCTAGTGGGAGCTCGAGTGCGGTCAGTTCGGCAGCATCCATCGTTCGAGCGGGCGAGATGGAGTCGAGCGCGGTGAGTGCTGTCGGCACGTTGGTCAGCAGAGCATCGTGTTGGCGGCCACGCATGGATACCAGCCCGGCGACCGGGGCAGTCTTCGGGAGATGCCGAGTTGTGAATCGACACGTTGCGCTCACTGTTGTCAGTCCGGTTTCGGGGCGCGGTCGGAGTCGAACCGTGACCGAGGTACCCAGTGTCGCGGCCGCCCACACCTGCGCAAGACTGTCTTTGGTGATCGACTTCGGTTCGATTCCGTAACCGAGATTCGATACACCGGGAAGTGGTGTGGAATACCATGTTTGGGCCACGTCTGCGACTTCCACACCGCGACTGACCTGTGCGATCGACGAGGAGATCTCGGGTGCTGTCAAGATGCGTGCCCGGGCACCGGCGGCTTCGAGAACCCGGACCACGCGACTTGTCGCGACAGCGATGCTGCGAGATGCTCCGTCGTCGCCACCACCGCGCCGGTCGACGGCATCGGAACCTTCGATTCGGTCGAATCGTAGTGCAAGCCAAACGATTCTGGTGGCCGTGGCGGGTAGTGGGCCGATGAGACGGTCGTACACTTCGGTTGCCGGTGTTCCGGACGCCACTCGAAATCCGTGGCTGACGATGTCGATCCCGGTGAGCGAAATGTCGTGTTGGTGAAGACAATCTGCGAGTGCGGCAGTGGGAAGGGCATGCGACGCGTCGAATGACGTTCGTCCGATTCGCGTCAGATAGTCGTGTGGCGCCATGATCTCGACGACGCTCACCAGCGTCGAACCGTCCACGCGTAGGCCGATGGATTGCTCGCTCGGCGTCTGGAAGCTCACGATGGTACCGCTGGAGGTCTGGCGCCCTCGTAGGTAGCGAATGGCGGTCTGTATCCACGTCGCGATCGATCGTCCACCGATCTGCAACAGCAGAATCACAGCGACGATGCATGCGATCACGATTGCCCACTGCAGTTCGAGTCCGGCAAACAGGGCGAGGCACGCTGCGCTGATACCCACGGCCTGTGCAACCACGAGCTGGCGCGCCGAGATCCTGTGCGACGACGGCCAGTTCTTCAAACGTGATCTGTCCACGGTTCCACCCCCGGGGGAACTGTACTGTGTCATCTCAGGGGATGTCAGGTACGGGGGGAAAGATGGCTGCTACACCTACAACTCGATGGCAGGTCAACGGATACCGCTTCCTGGTGCGGCGCATGGAACATGCACTGGTCAGGCGGGATGTGCGGATGTTGCACGATCCGATGCGATCGCAATCGAGGGCTCTGGTCGTCGGTATCGTGCTGGCGTCGTTGGGTCTTGCGGGGTGCGGCGTGCTTGCGCTTTTTCGGCCTCAGGACAAGATTGCCGACGCAACCATCGTGGTCGGAAAAGACTCGGGTGCAATGTTTGTCGCAATGGAGGGTACATTTCACCCGGTTCTGAATCTTGCGTCTGCGAGGTTGATCATCGGTTCGCCGGACAAGCCTTCGATCGTGAAGGAATCCGAAATCGACGGTAAGCCTCGGGGAGCGCTGGTCGGGATACCAGGTGGGCCGTCGGCACTGCCGGAGGCGGCAGATCCGACAAATGCGCCCTGGACCGTGTGCGACACAGTAGGCGCCGACGGCAGTCGATCCATAACCTCGACGGTGCTGGTCGGCGAACCCGAGATGCGCGACGTGGCGTCGTACTTGCCTTCTGATCAGGCGCTTCTCGTGCGTTCCGGTGGTGATCATTTTCTCGTCTACGACGGGAAACGGGCCGCGATCGACATCGGCGATCCGGCGATCACGCGAGCATTGGGACTGGAAGGAATCGAGCCGCGGCCGATCAGTATCGGCATGCTCAATGCAATCCCGGAGGTTCCGCGCATCCAGGCTCCGTCCATTCGTGGTCTTGGTACGGTGCCGCGGTATCCATTGGCGGACAAGACAGTCGGATCTGTTGTTCAAGTGTCCGCCGGCGCTGAGATGATGTACTACGTCGTGCTCGAGAACGGTATCCAGAAGGTCGGTTCAGCTGTGGCGCAACTGATCTACTTCGCTGATTCGCAGGGTGACTCGGGGATTGCCACTGTGACTCCAGATGCGATCAATCGCATTCCCTCGGTGAATGAGCTTGCCACTGCTGCACTCCCGGCGGTGGCCCCGAGTGTCGTGAACGAAGACGCAGCTCCGGTCAGTTGTCTTGTCTGGAAACCGGATCCGGTCTCGGTTGCGGCGCAGCGCAGCTCCGCGAGCTCGAGTGTGGTCGTCGGCAGCGACTTGCCGATTGCTGCCGACGCCAGGGTGGTTGCACTGGTGCAGGCGGACGGTTCGGGGGATCGGCTGGATTTTGCCTACATTGCCCCGGGTATGGGGGGATTTGTTCAAGCGACCGGGATCGAGACGGATAGCACTCGGCGCGACAGTGTGTTCTATGTTGCCGATACCGGCGTGAAATACGGCGTGCCGAACGAAGATTCGGCCAAGGCGCTCGGACTGTCGAGGCCCCCCGATCGTGCGCCTTGGCAAATGTTGGAGTTATTGGCCTCGGGGCCGTCGCTCGACAGATCGAATGCCCTTGTTGCACATGATGGAATGGCACCCGATCCGTTTCCGGCGGCGCCGGTCAACTAGCTGTCGTACGCACGCTGAGAAAGTCTCCGACGCTGGTAACAGGCGCCGACAGAATGCCCACGGCAGCGTCGACGATGAAGTAGGCCAAGTCAGTCCAGTGCGGGTCGATCGAATCTTGCTCGACCAGCAACTCGTACCGGGCGCAGACGTCGGTGACCATGCGTCCCATGATCCAGGCCCGGCCGGCCAGTACGGGTGGTGGCACGTCCACGAGGAAGGCTCTCGTTTGCTGAATGAGGTCATCTTCGAGCGGGTCCGACATCATGGAGATGAGCTCGATTCCCGATGGCACGGACCTCAATTGTTGCAGTAGGCGCGCACGCCAGCTCGGCCGCGGCAACGACGCCAGCTGATCGGTCCACGGAAGAATGAGGCAGCTCAGCAAGTCTCGGAGATCGGGATTCTCGCCCATGACGGCGACAAGTTCTGTGCGGCGCATTCTGGTCTCGGTCGCGTGGCGCTCCAAGAGGGCTCGGATGAGTTCGTCGCGTCCGCCGAAGTGGTAGGCCACCGCGGAGTGATTGGCGTTGCCGGCGTGTTCGGCGATATGGCGGTTCGACACGGCGTCGATGCCGTGGGTGGCAAAGAGTTCCTCTGCTGAGTCCAGCAATGACTGCCGTACCCGGTCTCCGTGTTGCCCCATTTTTTCCTCCGTCTACTTGTCCCCTGACTGGCTTTCCGGCGCGACGCCGCGGAAGTGGGACCAACGTCACGACTCTACCGATTGCCATTCTAAGTCATGCGGCGTAATTTTTTTAAGACGCGCAGCGTAATTTTTGAAATTTAGGAGTTCGACTATGACCACCACCGCATCGCCGGAAACCGAGCATCCACCAGGCGAGTCCACGGACGCCGAAGCCGCTGCCGCTCGCGCCCGAAAAGAGCAGATCGGGCGATACGTCGCGATGATTCTGCTGCCCTTCCTGATGGTCGGCATGATGATCACGGGGTATCTGGCTGCGATGCATGCGCCGTCCCCGAACAACATGCCGATCGCGATTGCCGGGCCGATACAGCAGGCCGATCAGTTCGCTGCTGCGCTCGAAGCATCCGATCCGTCAGCAGTCGACGTGCGAGTAGTCGGCAGCGAGGAAGAAGCGCGTCAACTCCTTCTCGACCGTGAGGTATCCGGAGTTGTGGCATTGCCCACGGCGGGCGGTGACACCGCAACGGTATACACCGCGAGTGCGGCGGGCGCTGCCCAGGTCTCGACCGTCACCGGTCTCGTTGCCCCACAAGTGCTGGAGCAGGGGCTCAACGTGACAGTCGAGGATCTGGCTCCACTTCCGGCCCACGACACCGCTGGCCTGGCGGCGATGTTCATGGCAACAGCGCTCATGCTTGCGGGCTACATGCCGTTGAGCATCACACTGTCGAACTCGCCGGAGCTGTTGCGATTCCGTCGAGTCGTGCCACTCCTAGCGGGATGGTCTGCCCTGATCGCAGCGCTCGTGTGGTTGGTCACGGGCCCGATTCTCGGTGCAGTGGAGGGACATACGGCGGCTGTTCTCGGAATCTCCTGGCTGGCCGTCTTTGCTGTGGGTTCGGTGCAGTTGTTCCTCACGCGGATATTCGGGCCGATGGCGGTTCTGGTCGGCATGCTGTTCATCATGGTGCTCGGAGTCCCGGCGTCGAACATGGGAATGTCGGTCTACACCCTGCCGTCGATCTACGCGACGCTGCACGGTTTCCTGCCCACCGCGGCAACGGGTGAGGCTCTGCGATCGGTGCTGTACTTCGGCGGCGACGGTCTCGGCTCGCACCTGATCGTCCTGGCTCTCGGCGCAGCGTTGGCACTTCTCGCGACCTTGGGTGTCGACGCGCTCAAACGTCGTCGCAGTCCTGAAGGTGGTACTCCTGAGGTGACGATGGAGTCGTTGACAGCGGGAGCACGCCCCACCAGCAACAAGGTTCGATACGCCACTCTCGCGTTCTTCCCGTTTGCCATGGTTGTGCTGATGCTCTCGGTCATGCTCGGTGCGATGTATCAGCCGGCGCCCCGCGACATGCCGGTCGCCGTGGTAGCCGCGACGAGTGAGCATACGGAGCAAGCCGTCGTCGGACTTGAACAGAATTTGGGTGGTTTGTTCGATTTGCGTGCAGTCGATTCGGTTGACGAAGCTCGCGCCCTGGTTCAGGACCGTACGGTGGTCGCTGCGTACGCACTGCCGTCCGCTGATTCGCCGACCGCGACTTTGATCACCAGCCAGGCTGCCGGTGTGAGTCAGCAGCAAGCAGTTGCCGCTGTTTTCACGAAGGTTGCGGCGGGCCAGCAGGTGCCGCTGACCACGCAGGACCTCGCGCCGCTTGCCGGCTCCGATTCCAGTGGCACGGTCAGCATGTACATCGCGATGGGCTGGATCATGTCCGGCTTCATGATCATCGTCGTCGCGAGTAGTGCCGCGCCCACTGTGATGAAGCTGCGGACCCTGCTCCCCGTGCTCGCAGGCTGGTCGGTCTTCATGTCCGCTGTGATCTGGACGATTGCCGGACCGATAGTCGGAGCGATCGACGGGCACTTCTGGCAACTCTTGGGAACCGGAATCGTCGCAATTTTCTGTACGGCATTGTTCACGACGGTGTTCGTTCGGCTACTCGGACTCCTCGCAGTCATCCCGGCGGTTGCAATTTTGATGTTCCTCGGGGTTCCGGCGTCGGGTGGCGCGATGTCGGTCTACATGGAACCCGAGATATTCCGGGTGCTGCACGGCATCCTGCCGATGCCTGCTGCTGTGGAGTCGGTTCGGTCGATTCTGTACTTCGGCGCGGACACAGTCGGTTCGCATCTGATCACGTTTGTGATCTGGGGCGTTGCCTCCTTGCTGTGCGTCATGGTGATCGACAAGATTCGTTCCGGTCGGGCCGAGGATCTGCCTCCGGAGCACACGGATCTGCCTCAGGATCAGCTCTCTGCCGTTTCCTGATGACGTGAACGGTGTCCTCGCTCTGCAAACACACGACGTATCGGAAACGATGACAGCAGGGCGAGGACTCCGAGCGAACCGACGGCCGCGACTCCGAGCAGTGCCGCGTCGCGCGCGCGATTGTCCGGCGGCGGCGGTACGGGCAGCGCGGCTAAAGTCGCGGTGTGGTGGCCCAATGGATAGGTTTCGGCGTCGCTCGGCAGCGCTGTGACTGCTGCCAACGGATCGACTATCCCATGCCCGACGTAGGGGTTCCAGCCCTCGGCCGGGGCATGGGCCGTCGACTCGATACGCTGAACTACTTGTGCAGCAGTGATATCCGGGTAGCGGGATCGAACCAGCGCCGCGGTTGCTGCGACATAGGGGGCCGCAAAACTTGTCCCGTTGATTGCTTGAACGGCACCGTCCGGGCCGTACGTTCCGTTGGTCAATCCAGTTTCGGTTGGATGGAGTGACACGATTCCGGTACCGGGAGCGGCCACGTCGACCCAGGGTCCACCGAGGCTGAACGAACTTGCCACCCCGGTGGGATCGACGGATCCGACGGTCAGTACGAAGTCGTCATACCAGGCAGGGCTCGCGAGCGTGTTGACCGAGTTCCACAGGTCTGCACCAGGTGTCAGCGGGTTGGGTGGGGGATTCTGGGTTTTGCAGCCGCCGGATCCGACATTTCCCGCGGCGGCTACGACAACGATGTCCTTGACGACGGCGGCGTACTGGATCGCGGCACCGAGGCGTTGATCGTTGATGCCCTCGGCCGCCGGCTTACATGCAACTTCCGAGATGTTGATGACGGTGGCTCCCATGTCGGCGGCGTGACGCACAGCCATGGCCATCGTGTCGACATTTCCGTACCCGGACGAGTTCTCGGCGATATTCGGATCGTCCTGGCTGCCGGCAAGGGAATACGCGGAGCTGGACTGTCGGATCGTGATGATCGTAGCGCCGGGTGCGGCACCGGAGAAGCCTGACCCAGTAACCGGTTGGGCCCCGATCAACCCAGCGACAACCGTACCGTGTGCGTCGCAGTCCTCGGTTCCGTCGGCGGTCCCCACGTAGTCGCCACCGGGTTCCAGATTGGGAAGTCGGGGATGACGGTTCACTCCGGTATCGATTACCGCGACACGCTGCCCTGTGCCTGTGGTGATCGGCCAGACCGCGTCGAATGCCAAGTCCAGCTGGGCAGGTGGGATATCGGCACCGTCGCCGCCTGATACTGGTGCGACGCACAGTGTGCGTTGTTGCGTGGACTGAGGTGGCGCCGCGGGGCCGTCCTCGGGAAGAATTAACGGATCGATGGGTGGCGGCATCGCGCCGACGGCTACGCCCTGCCCCGCACAGAGTGCGAGTGCAGCCATGGCGAGGAGTGTTGCAGTCCAGGATATTCCACGATTCATGCGTGTCTGTCCGACGCTCAGAGTCCGCGCATGACCGAAAACAGATCGGTCACCCAACAAATCAGAGGCACGATCAGCGCGATCGCAGCCAAGTCGATCAACTCTGCAACCCGTCGCATCACCGGGCTGAACACCCGGTTCGGTGCGAGGATTCCCAGCACCAGGGCCAGGATGAGAACGGCCATGGCGAGGGCAAATACTATGACGGGGTCGTCCTTGCTCGACCAGATCTGTGCGCCCAGCACAACGAGCACGATGGCCGCCCCGCACGCGATGAGGGGAACAGCCTGGGCGGTACCGGCAAATGTGCGGCCGCGGAGCATCAGAACGCCCGCGGTAACTCCGGCCAGGGCAAGGCCGGACCAGGCGATTCCGTTATCGGTATGGACTGCGGCCACACTCAGCGCCCCGGTCATCGCTGTCGCGGATGTCGCAACCACCAAACCGGTCAGGTAACTGCGGGCGCGTCCGGTTCGCTCAGTCAATTCATCGAAATTCGGCATTTCGGGTTCGGTGACAAGATCACGAGCCTCGTCCAACGGATTTGCGGGTACCGGCACTGGAGGCAGCGGAAGCTTGGCAAGAATCATCGAGAGCCGGGCCGCGTAGGCTAGCGCGATGAGCGCGAGTGCGATGGCGACTGCACTGATCGTGTCCAGCGAAACGCGTGGAAGCAGCGTTGCGACCGCAGTAGCTGCCGTTGCCGCCGACGAGATGCCGAAAAGTGCTGTGAATGTGGCTAATCCGACGCCACACAGACGCAGGCATAGTAATGCCACCGATGCGACGAGCACGGAACCCATGAGAAGGTGCGGCGCTTGGAGTTCGTCGGGAACGACAAGGAGACCGGCGGTGAATGCGAGTGGAACCCCGGCGCAGCCGAGGACCAGGGCGCTACCACTGTCATGGTAGACGCGGGCCGACACGATCGACGCAATGGTCAGCACAATGGATGTAATGAAAGCGCAAGTAGCACCGGGTATTCCGGTTTCGCCGACGATCAACGCAGCCGAGCCGAGCAACGATGCGAGGACAGCGATCACGGAGCCGGTGATCCGTGCAGCCACCGGTGTCCACCGTCGATAGGTATGAGCATCGGTGGCGGCGACGGTGTACATGATGTCGTCGAACAGTGGCGGCGGAGCCGCAGCGTCTGCGGCTTCGAGAACGAGCAGTTCTCCGTCACGGATTCCATGCTCGTGAAGTGAGAGCGTGCCGGAGAGGGGTGCGCGGCCGACCTTGGACAGGGTCCAGTCTGTCGGTTCGAATTGTTCGGATACCGTGTCGAAATCATTGGAACCGCTGTGGCTTCGAATAGTGTCGACTATGCCGGGAATGACCAGTGTGAGCGGAATGCGCAGCGGTACTGCAAGATCGACCTGCGAGTGTGCCGAGAGAACTGTCAGTCGACACAGCTCTGCCGACGGTGCTGTTCGACGATCACCTGACGCCGCCGGCGCCGTGTCAGTTGCCGATATGCTCATGAATCAACCCCACCGTTCACTGTCGAACCCCACCTTCGACGCGATTCCCCGTTCGCGTCACCCCTTCTTTATCGGAACCATACGACACCGGACTGGGAATTGCTGCCGTCATTGCCTAGTAGAACGGTTGCACGCCAAGGTCTTGTCGGCCCGATGGGTTAGTGTCTTCTCGTTGCGTGGACTTTGTGCCGTGGGGGCGGTCCGATTGATATCGGACACATCGCAGCGCTGTAGGGGGGGCGAAGTGAGTACAGTCAGATTTTTGCGTCGAGCTCGGCGGGAGGCGCCGCGGGCGCCAGGCGGCGAGGTGACCTTGCAGGCGCCGCCCGAGATCCCTCGTGCGACTCCGGGAAATCTGCTCACCAAATTGCTGCCAGTGGTGATGGTGGTGGCAATGATCGGAATGGTCGCGTTGATGTTCGCATCAGGAATGGCGCGAAATCCCATGTCATTGCTGTTTCCGATCATGATGATGGTCTCGATGCTCGGGATGTTGGCCGGTGGCGGTCGTAGTGGTGGCGCGCGCGTCGCTGAGGTAAACGAAGACCGCAAAGACTACCTTCGCTATCTCGATCAGTTGCGTCGCGACGTCGACGAGACCGGACAGGCGCAACGCCGGGCACTCGAATGGAGTAGTCCGCAACCGTCGTTGCTGTGGACACTGGCGGGCACGTCACGCATGTGGGAGCGTCAGATAACGGACCCCGACTATTGTCACGTACGCGTGGGCCTCGGCAGTCAGAGATTGGCGACACGTCTGATCTCACCGGAGACCGGGCCGGTCGAAGACCTCGAACCGGTTGCATCCGTGTCACTTCGGCGATTCGTCCGTTCCCATTCTGTGGTCGAGGATCTTCCGACTGCGGTGTCGTTGCGAGGGTTCGCTTCGATAGCCCTCGAAGGTCAACGTGACGCCGCCCGTTCGTTGGTCAGAGCGATGCTGATGCAGCTGTGCACTTTTCACGGACCCGACATACTGCAGATCGCGCTGGTGTGTGGCCCCGATACGCAGTCCCAATGGGAGTGGGTCAAATGGTTGCCGCACACGCAGCATCCGGAGGCGTACGACGGTGCCGGTGCGGCGCGGATGGTCTACGGCTCTTATCTCGAATTGGAAGGTGCTCTGGGTGAGCAACTTTCGATGCGCGGACGGTACTCGCGCAACGCGCCCGCTACGGCGGGCGTTCCGCATATAGTCGTGGTCGTCGACGGCGGATTGTTGGAAGGCGATTCGGGTCTGTTGACCGGATCAGGTCTGGATTCGGTGACAATCCTGGACCTGTGCGGTTTCTCGTCGTCGTTGTCCGCAAGTCGTGGTTTGCGCCTGGTGGTCGCTCCTGATCAGGTGGGCGCGGTCAGCAGTGCCGGAGTGGAGAAGTTCGCGCGCCCGGATTCCGTCTCGACGACCACCGCGCAGACCTTCGGCCGGCGGATGGCGCCGTACCGTGCTGCTTCACAGAATGCCGTCGATTCGGGGGACGACGACACGGCGTCGCGGTCGTGGAGTCAGATGCTGGGCATCGGAAACGCGGCGCGGTTCAACCCCGAGCATGCCTGGTTGCCTCGTCAGGGGCGTGATCGACTGCGAGTACCGATCGGAGTCGGCGCTGACGGACAACCCGTCGAACTCGACCTCAAGGAATCCGCTGAGAACGGAATGGGGCCGCACGGTTTATGTATCGGGGCAACCGGTTCGGGCAAATCGGAGTTTCTACGGACGCTTGTACTGGGGTTGATTGCGACACACTCGCCGAACGCACTGAATCTTGTCCTCGTGGATTTCAAAGGTGGGGCCACGTTCCTCGGTCTCGAAGACGCGCCGCACGTTGCGGCCGTCATCACCAACCTTGCCGAAGAACTGGCCATGGTCGATCGAATGCGCGACGCACTTGCCGGTGAAATGAACCGCCGCCAAGAACTCCTCCGGTCTGCGGGAAACTTCGCAAATGTGTCGGACTACGAGAAAGCGCGGGTGGCGGGCGCCGCTCTGGACCCGCTACCTGCCCTGTTCGTCGTAGTGGACGAGTTCTCCGAATTGCTCAGTCAGCAACCGGAATTCGCCGACCTGTTCGTGGCGATAGGACGGCTTGGTCGATCGTTGCACATCCATCTGCTGCTTGCCAGTCAACGTCTGGACGAAGGGAAGTTGCGTGGGCTCGACAGTCATCTGTCGTACCGAATCGGATTGAAGACGTTTTCCGCCAACGAGTCTCGAACAGTATTGGGCGTACCCGACGCGTACTACCTACCCGGAAATCCAGGCGCCGGATACGTGAAAGCAGATTCAGCCGAGATCGTGCGCTTTCAAGGCGCGTACGTCTCCGGACCCTACGAGGGCGCGAGGATTGCGCCGACGCGTCTTGCGACGGAACAAGCTGTTGCTCTGGCTCCGGTGTTGTTCACTGCTGCGACGGTGATCAGTGATCACGTCCCGGAGGATGCGGTGGAGCCGGACTTCGTCGATATGGGGGAAGCCGGTGACGAATCACGGACGCTCATGGGAGTTCTCGTCGACAGGATCAAGGAGTACGGTCCGCGCGCGCATGAAGTGTGGCTTCCTCCACTCTCCGCGTCCCCGACACTCGACCAGCTTCTTCCGCGCGCCGTGTCACGTGATCCGAATCTGCCCCGCGGCAGTCTGAGTGCAGCGTTCGGAATTGTCGACAGGCCGTTCGATCAGCGGCGCGACCCACTTGTCGTCGATCTCAACGGGTCGACCGGAAATGTAGCGATCGTCGGCGGCCCGCAGTCGGGGAAATCGACGGCACTGCGGACTCTGATCATGGCGTTTGCTTTGACGCACACTTCGGAGCAGGTGCAGTTCTATTGCCTCGATTTCGGCGGCGGAACTTTGCTGGGACTGCGGGACCTTCCGCACGTCGGTTCGGTGGCAAATCGTCTCGACGAGGACAGGGTCCGGCGAACAGTCGCGGAGGTTGCGACGGTAGTGCAACAGCGGGAACGACTCTTCCGTGATCTCGGTATCGATTCGATGGTCGAATTCCGGCGGTTGCGCGCTGCCGATCCTCGGGGAGTAGGCGTCGCGGCCGGTCTCGAGCGCGATAGATTCGGTGATGTCTTCCTGGTGATCGACGGGTGGCCAAGCGTTCGTTCCGACTTCGAGTCTCTGGAAGGGACGATCAATATTCTTGCGGCGCAGGGATTATCGTTCGGGGTCCACGTCATGGTCACCGCGCCGAGGTGGGCAGATATTCGGCCGGCATTGAAAGATCAGCTCGGCACACGAATCGAACTTCGTCTGGGTGACCCGGGAGACTCCGACGCGGGACGTCAGAAAGCAAATCTGGTTCCGGAACGTCATGCGGGGCGCGGAATCACGCGTGAAGGGCTTCACCTGTTGACCGGGCTTCCGCGAATGGATGGTATCTCCAGCAGCGTAGAACTCAGTGCCGCGGTATCCGATGCAGTGATGCGCATTGCAGCTATGTCGACGTCCCGACCCGCTCCGCCGGTTCGGATGCTTCCTGAATCATACACGCGTGCAGAACTTCTCACGGCCGTCGGAGGCAGGTGGCCGCAGGCGAGCGCGGGAGACGGTCGGTGTTTGCAGGTACCTATCGGGTTGGGCGAAACCGACCTCGAACCCGTCTACATGGACTTCGCAGAGCACCCGCACCTCCTGATATTCGGCGATACCGCCTGCGGGAAGACGTCGCTGCTCCGCGGCATCGCAGAAGGAATCATGGCATCGAACACGCCGGCGCAGGCAAAATTGATCATCGGTGACTACCGGCATTCGATGTTGGGTGTCGTCGACGGCAATCACCTCGGTGGATACTCGGCCTCAACAGTGACATTCGGTGAACTGATGGCGGACCTTGCTCGGATTGTCGGCGGCAGAATGCCGAATTCGGATACGACGCAACAACAACTGAGAGAACGCTCGTGGTGGTCGGGACCGGAAATCTACGTGATCATCGATGACTACGACCTGGTGGCAACATCCACCGGCAATCCGGTCGCGGCACTACTCGAGTTCATTCCCCACTCGAAAGACGTGGGACTGCATCTGGTGATCGCACGACGATCCGGCGGGGCAGGGCGAGCGCTGTTCGAGCCGGTGATTGCCCGAATCCGCGACATGGCTCCGGCCGGCGTCGTGATGAGCGGCAGCCGTGACGAGGGAAATCTGGTTGGCGCCGTGCGCGGTGTGGAGATGCCGCAGGGACGGGGTACCTACGTTTCTCGGTCGCGGACCCAGCTGGTGCAGCTACCGTGGATGCCACCGCTGTGACACCGGGTCATACGTTGTCGGTCTCCGTTCACATAGGTTCACTGCACGCGTGGTCGGCAACAGGACAGCGCGAATTCTGTTGCAGAGTAGACACCGAGCAGCATTCGTCGCCTGCCGCCGCGTTGCCTGCTGTCAATCCGCTCGATTTCATCGACGACAACTACATGGAGATCGGTGGCCGAATCGCGCCTACCGACCTCGAACTGGTGCACTTGATTCAGCATGCTGTGCAAGGTTGCGGTCTGGCCGATGTGGATGTGTTGTATCTGAGCTATCCGACCGAGTGGGGGAATACACGGAAGGGGCGTTTGCTCGACGCTGCGCGCCGGGTCGCGTATGACGTCGTCCTGGTACCGACCGCGATTGCGATTGCCCGTGCTACCCGCGGTAGCTGGCGGGCGAGGTGCATAGTGGTAGAGATCCGCGGTGGTGACGCAGTCGTTTCGTGTGTGCGCGACTTCGACGGAGACGTCACGATCCTGAGTACTCAGCGCAGATCACTGCCGGAATTGCCACAGGTGTTCGGCGAATTCGAGGAACTGACTGTTCGAGACTCCGTGGTAGTTGTCGGGCGGCATTCGCATTCGATTGCGTCGTCCTTGGAGCGTGGGTCGCGAAGCATTCACGGCTATGCGAGCGTGCGTGTTCTCGACGAGAGCCGGATCGTCCGAGCGATCGTGGATCCGCGGGTGCGCCTGGAGTCGGTCACGGCAGAAAACTCGGCGGGGCGAGCCGTCGACAACTCGGCATTCGGAGATCGGTGGGTGCCGCCGTCAACGCTAGTCGCGCAGACCGATTCGAGTGACCGCCCGCGTCGCTGGTGGCCGGCGCTGGCGGTGTTGGTCGTTGTTGTCGGACTGTTCGGGATAGGCGTGGCGGTCGCGACCGGGCGCGGCGTCGAAGGCACTGCCGTCCAAGCCCGACCTGCTGACGGTCAGTCCGCCGATGTCGAGTCGGTGACCGTACTGCCGACGACACTGCCGACCACACTGGGGAGTACGCAGCCGAGCGCACCGGTGCCTTCCACTACGTCGGCCGCGGCAACGACGACAATCCCGCTCGGTGGTGGCAACGTGATCGTTGAAGTGCCGGCGGGGTGGGCGCCCGATCCGAACCGATCGACCGCAGGACGGATGGACTTGATTCCGCCGTCGGGGAACGACCGCAAAATCGTGATCGTGGAGAAAGAACTCCGGGCAGGCGTCGAGTTCGATGCAGTCGAGGTCGATCTACGTGAGCAACTTGCCGCGATCGAGGATCCACTCCGCTTCGGGAACCTCGAGTCCGCTGTTGCGACGGACGGACGAAAGGTTCTGTTGTACAGCGAATTTCCGGATGGATACTCCGAAGTTCGGTGGCAGGTATTTGTCGAACGGGGCACGCAGGTGAGCATCGGGTGCCAGTACATCGTCGGTGAATGGGATGCGCTCGAGCCGGAGTGCATTCAGATCGTCGAATCCCTGTCCTACGTGAACTGACTGGCTTACGTGAACTGACGCGCGAAATTTGTTTCGAACCGTCGGAACCGTCTGCGAGTAAGCGGCGTCCAAGTATGTGTAGCGCACATCAGGTGTTTGTCGCCAGAGAAGGTCCGCCGGATGTGAGCCACCGCCGACACCGCGCATGCACGTCACAACCAGGGGGAAGACATGGGCTTTACCGCAACAACCGCTGAATTGATCAGTTCGTCGAATGTCATCGACGGCCATTTGGGTGACATCAGAGGACTGGTGAATGCTGTTCGATCCGAAGCGGAGGCGTCGAGCGGTTCGTGGAAGGGCAGTGCACACACCGAATACGCAGACATCATGGTGCGCTACAACAACGCTGCCATGAAACTCGACACCGCGCTGGGCGATATCTGTGAGCAGATCAAACAGTCGGCAGGAACATTCGACAGCGCAGAATCCGACAACGTGAGCTCGTTGCGCGGCGCGACCGTCAACATGTCCTGAGCGCTCTGAATCAGGCTCCGCGCAGGAACATTCGGTGAGATAACTCAGATCGACCCGGATGTGAACGACCTTACAGATCAGACTCGATGTGGACGCAAAAGTGGAATGGGAGTGGTTATGAGCGAGAACATGATCAGGTACGACTTCGGCGGACTTGCCATGCTGTCCGACGAAATGAAGCGTCAGGCGCAGGCAATCAACGACAAGCAGGGTGAGATCAAGGTTGTTGTCGACAACCTGCAGGCGGGATGGGAAGGCGCGGGTTCGGAGGCGTGGAACGACGCGCAGCGTCGGTGGGGACAGGCGTCGGAAGAGTTGAACATCGTGCTGGCCCAGATTGCCAACGCAACTGCGAATGGTTCCGATTCGATGCGCGACGCTGATCGTGCGGCAGCGAACGGCTTCGGACGCTGACCTCACGCCGAATATCGTGTTCCGCTCTCTACCCCGACGAGCAATCGGTCGTCGGGGTAGAAAGCTCTTGGGGTGGGGTGGTCCGGAGTCTCTTTGACCGGAGACAGGTGCTACCGGTATCGTCTATCGGTGGCGTGCCGTAGGCCTCCGCATGTTGATGTCCGGATGTTTGATCGTGTGTTCGTGTGTTCGATTGCACGTTCGATTCCCGGAACTCGATGCGCAGGGTCCAGCGGTTCTCGGGTCTCAACTGGCCGCCGAGAATTGTCTATGCGATACGCACATGGTCAGCAGTGGAATGAATTAAGACGAGGAAGTTCTGTGTCTACGTACACCCCGAAGGCCGGAGATGTGACCCACACGTGGCACGTCATCGACGCCACCGACGTGGTGCTGGGCCGTCTTGCCGTTCAGGCAGCGACCTTGCTGCGCGGTAAGCACAAGCCCACCTACGCTCCGCACATCGATGGTGGCGACTTCGTCGTCGTCATCAACGCTGAGAAGGTTGCCATCAGCGGCAACAAGCTCGTAGGCAAGAAGGTCTACCACCACTCCGGTTTCCCGGGTGGTCTGAAGTCCCGCACCGTCGGAGAGGTCCTCGACCGGACCCCCGATCGCCTCGTGGAGAAGGCCATCGTCGGCATGCTCCCGAAGACCAAGCTTGGTCGCGCGATGAGCAGCAAGCTGAAGGTCTACGCGGGCCCGAATCACCCCCACACCGCGCAGCAGCCGGTGCCGTTCGAGATCAAGCAGGTCGCACAGTGACATCGCCGGAAGAGCAGAACGTGACCGAAGAAAACATCGAGGCAGTGGAAGAATTCGCCGCCGAAGCAGTCGAGGTCGTCGAAGAGGTTGCAGCGGCTACGCTGGCACCGATCGTCATCGATCGCCCGATCCAGACCGTTGGTCGTCGTAAGGAAGCGGTCGTCCGCGTCCGCATGATTCCCGGCACCGGCCAGTTCAAGCTCAACGGCCGCACCATCGAGGATTACTTCCCGAACAAGGTGCACCAGCAGCTGATCAAGGCTCCGCTGGTTACGGTTGAGCGTCCCGAGTCCTTCGACATCGTTGCACTGCTGCACGGTGGCGGACCGTCCGGTCAGGCAGGCGCATTGCGTCTGGCTATCGCTCGTGCGCTCATCGAGGTCACCCCCGATGATCGTCCGGCACTCAAGAAGGCCGGCTTCCTGACCCGTGACGCCCGCGCAGTCGAGCGTAAGAAGTACGGACTGAAGAAGGCACGTAAGGCATCGCAGTACTCGAAGCGTTGATGCTTCGCCGAGGTTGACCGACTGGTCTGCTTCGGCACCTGTTCGACTCGAGAGCAGGCGTCCATCGTTACCGGACGCCTGCTCTTGTGTTTTTTCGGGAAAGATATTCCACAGAACTCGCACGAGATATTCAGGGAGTTGTTCGATGGGGCGGTTGTTCGGAACTGATGGTGTGCGCGGGTTGGCCAATGGCGATCTGACGGCGGATCTTGCGCTGCGATTGTCGATCGCGGCGGCGCACGTTCTGACAGCTGAAACAACCGGTGGCGGGACCCGCCCGACTGCCGTCGTCGGACGCGATCCTCGTGCGAGCGGTGAAATGCTCCAGGCTGCTGTCACCGCGGGGCTGACGTCGGCCGGCATCGACGTCCTGGATGTCGGCGTTCTGCCGACCCCGGCAGTTGCCTATCTGACCGGTGTGTTCGATGCGAGTCTCGGCGTGATGATTTCCGCCTCTCACAATCCGATGCCGGACAACGGCATCAAGATCTTTGCTGCTGGTGGACACAAGCTCGACGACGATGTCGAGGCCGCCATCGAGGCCGCCATCGACGGTGGTGTGGCGCCGAAGCTGCCGACCGGCGCGGGTATCGGTCGAGTGCGCCCGGTCAGTGATGCCGCCGCGCTCTACTTGCAGCATCTCGGCACCGCACTTGCCCAGCCGCTCGACGGATTGACCGTTGTTGTGGACTGTGCAAACGGGGCAGCCTCCGAGGTCGGCCCCGCGGCCTATCGTGCCGCGGGTGCGAGCGTGATCGCGATCAGCGCTGAACCAGATGGCCTCAACATCAACGACGGTTGTGGATCCACTCACCTGGAGAATCTGCAGAAAGCAGTGGTCGAGCACGGGGCAGATCTTGGTCTTGCCCACGACGGTGACGCAGACCGTTGCCTTGCTGTCGACGAGACCGGGGCAGTGATCGACGGTGACGTGATCATGGCCGTGCTGGCAGTGGCGATGCACGAATCCGGAGAATTGGTCGACAACACACTCGTGGCGACTGTCATGAGCAACTTGGGACTGCATCTTGCGATGCGGGCAGCGGGCATCGACGTTGTCACAGCCGCGGTCGGTGACCGTTATGTGCTGGAAGAACTCCGTACCGGTGGCTACAGTCTGGGCGGCGAACAGTCCGGACACGTCGTGTTCCCCGGATTCGGAACCACCGGAGACGGCGTGCTCACCGGACTTCGGTTGCTGGCCAGGATGGCGCAGACGGGTAAGTCGTCGTCGCAGCTCGCCGCAACGATGACGTCGCTTCCGCAGGTCTTGGTGAATGTGAGGGTAGACGACAAGGCAGCAGTTGCCGCAGCGACCTCGGTGATGGCTGCGGTCGCCGATGCAGAGCGTGTCCTCGGTGACGGTGGCCGTGTTCTGCTTCGGCCATCGGGTACCGAACAATTGGTGCGTGTGATGGTCGAAGCTGCAGATCTCGGTGTGGCACGCAAGCTTGCCGACGAGCTGGCGGAAACCGTCGCAGCGGTGTAGCGGTACGTAGCGTGATCGTCGATCCTGTGGGGAACTGAACTTTCGAGGGAACGGCCGACGGGGTTCGTGCGTCCAAGTAGTCATGGACCGCCGGATCTTTCGTGCGGCCGGGCGAAACGGAGTTCCGCATGAATATCGACCGCACTGCTACAGATGAACTCGAGCGCCGCACAGCGGCGCTTGCGCAACAGATGGGCGTCACCGCACGAACGTTGGATTTCCCCGCGTTCTCGGGCGAGTGCGCGGGCCGGGATTATGCCGAGTGTGGCAACAGGCTTGCTGCTGCGCTGGGTATGCTCCGAATGCGGATGGTGGAACGGGCCCAATTTGTCGAGGCTCTCGGTGCGCGTATCGGTAGTTCGTCCAGAGCGATTGCGGATGTTGATCTGAGGTTGGCGGATCAATTGCGAATGCACGGACGCGGGTATCCGAAATCGGGTTTCTGATGTCGCTTCGCGCTGCGGGTACCGCGAGCTCTGTCACCGATGCTGCGGAAATGATTATTGCGCAACGTAATTCGATTTTCGTTCCGGACGATATTCTCGACACCGGTAGTGTCGGATTGACGTTTTTCGAGCGCTTTCACGACGCGGCCACTCGCCTCGGTATCGAAATGCGACCGTTGGGTAGCTACGACGAGATGTATCGTGCCGAATCGGGAATCGATCTGCCGGCTCTGAACGCTGACGTATCGACGATGTCCATGGCGGTGGAAGCGTCATCGCACGATTCGCGGGACTTCGCGGTGCTGTCCGATTCTCTCGAGGAGATCTGGAATGTCGAAGGGGTGGACGACGTTGCCGGACGAGTGCACGATGAGCGGCGGAGAGCTGAAGTCGAGGCTGAATCAATGCCGCTGCTGATTTCCGTCGCCGACGAGTTGACGGGAACTGTGCGAACTGCTGTGGCGGACAAGGCTTTCAAGGTTGCTTCGCTGGATCGAGAAATGATCGGTGGTCTCGATGCGCAGCACATCGATCAGCTGGTGGACGTGAGCATGCAGCAAGGGGGCGTCGACGCAGTTGCGAAGGCTGCCCAGTGGTTTGCGCCGTTGTCGGATGGGAAATTCAGGACGGTGCGATACGCCGCTGCGCTCGATCAGATCGAAACCTGCAGAGTGGCAGCAGATCTCGCCGATAACTGGATCGATCAGATCTTCCGGCCGGTGTACGTGGACACCCGTGACGAGTTCGACCGCGCCTGTGAGCAGGCCCGGCTGGCTCTGACCGACGCGTTCGAGGTTGCCGCCGGTCTTGTCGCCGAACTGTTTCCGGTCGAGAGTGAATCTACCGACGCTGGACAGTTTTCGGTTCCGCCGGACACATTGCCGACATCCGTGTCGCAGGTAGCCGAGCCGGCGGTGGACGGTGTTGCACCTTCCCTGGAGTTGACGGTCGGTACCGATACCTGGGGGTTCTCTGTTGCGCCGGACGGCCGTGGGGTCAGTCTCGAGGTTCGTGACCTGTCGGGGGAGTCCGTCACTGTCACTGTGGAATTGGACGAGCGCGGCTGGCCGACAATCGCGGTGGATACGGATACCGCTCCCATTGCTTCCGAGACGCCGGAGCCTGAGCCGCAGCCGTACCAACCCCCGAATCCGGCACCAGCGGATCCGGAACCGGCAATGGACCCTGCACCGACAGCGGATCCCGAGCCACTGAGTGAACCGGATACGACCGGAGCCGAATTGGCGGGAGCGGGGCCGATATGAGTGTGCCGCAATTCGACGTGATCAATGCGGTCATGGATTCGCAGCTCGCCGAGTTTCGCGTGCGACGCTCTGCTGCCGAACGTGTCTACGAACAGCGGTATGCACAATTCGGTGACGTCGTGGTGTCTACCGAGGTTGAGGATTTCGGGCACGCGCCTGTCGAGCAGGGTGCGTTTCTACGGTCAGCGTCCGAGTCGATGCCCGGCGACACCGCGACCCCCGCAGGTGCCGCGACGCCCGGCCACACGACCGGAGATTCGAGGGCCGACTACCGGGAAACTGCCTGGCTCCGGCGCGTGTCGGACTGAGTATCGGAATCGGGCCCGGAATCGGCGTCGAACATGGGCGAGGTGTGCGGGAATTCGGTGTTCTGGTCGGCAAATGCTTCGTAGCGCTTGTCGCCGGTGAGGTGGAAGAGAAGGAATCCCGTCAGCAGGCATCGCGTCGTGGCCTGTGTTTTGCGTTCGGACCCGCCAAGGCCCAGGGCTCCCAGAAGGCGCCGCCCTTCGATAAGCCCGGCGTCTTGGGCGTCGTCGATGGTTCGTCCGATTACGGGGCCGCCCCATTCGCGGGTGAGGGGGCGGGCATTGCTGGTGAGTGAGTCGACGTCGTCTTCACCGGCGAGGATCAATCCGGGGGCTGTGATCTTGGACGCGTAGTTCTCGGCTTTGGGGGCGGTGGGTGCGGGGAAGAGCGCGGCGACGGCTGCGACGTTTCCACGTTGTGCGGCAGCGAGGACTGCGGCACCGGCACCCATTCCGTGTCCGGCAAATGCGACGTGGTCGGGATGGACGCTGATCTGTCCGGGACCGAGTCGGACGCCGACGCAGATGTCGAGGGTCGAGCGCAGGTCCGCGGCCAATCCGAGGTGCGAGGGGACGGGGCCACGCTCACTTTCGGGTGCTGCGGCGACAATTCCCCAGGAAGCTAGATGCTGAAGTGTCTGTTCGTATTTATGTGCGCCGACCATCCAGCCGTGCCCGAAGGCGACGGCGGGGAGATTGAAGCCCGCTTCCGGGGTGTAGACGACTCCTGGTTGACCGGCCAGGGCGAGGTTGCCGCGCAGAACACGGTGCGGTCCGCGCTTGGACAGCTCACGGGTCAGTGCCTTCAGTTTCGGTGCCACGGATCAAGACGTTATCCGATGCGGACGTCGGCGTGCCCTGGCAACCGCAGAATGCGCGTGCGACGGGTGTCCAAGTACCCTGATTCACCATGTGCGGAATCGTGGGATACGTCGGCCACCGCCCAGCTCTGGGTGTTGTGGTGGAGGCTTTGCGGCGAATGGAATATCGCGGCTACGACTCCTCGGGAATCGCGATTCTCGATGGAGTGGGTGGCGTTGAGATCGAGCGTAAGGCCGGGAAGCTGGCCAACCTCGAAGCCGAGTTGGAAGAGATCGGTGCCGACAGCTTTGTCGGCTCCACGGGTATGGGTCATACCCGGTGGGCGACGCATGGTCGGCCGACCGATCGGAATGCTCACCCGCATCGTGATGCAAGCGGGAAGCTTGCGGTGGTCCACAACGGCATCATCGAGAACTTCGCGCCGCTGCGCGCTGAGCTCGAGGCTGCGGGTATCGAACTGCTCAGCGACACTGATACCGAGGTAACGGTTCATCTGGTGGCTCGCGCGTACGCGGAGGGCCCGACTGCGGGTGATTTCGTGGAGAGCGCGTTGTCGGTTGTCCGTCGCCTCGAGGGTGCGTTCACGTTGCTGTTCACGCACGCCGATCATGCGGACACGATTGTCGCTGCGCGTCGTTCGACGCCGTTGGTGGTGGGTGTCGGTGAGGGCGAGATGTTCCTCGGTTCCGATGTGGCGGCGTTCATCGAGCACACGCGCGACGCGGTGGAGCTCGGGCAGGATCAGGCGGTGGTGATCACCGCGAACAGTTACCGGATTTCCGATTTCTCCGGTAACGAAGCGCAGGGGCGCCCGTTCCGGATCGATTGGGATCTTGCGGCTGCCGAAAAGGGCGGTCACGACTACTTCATGCTCAAGGAGATCGAGGAGCAGCCGACCGCGGTTGCGGACACGCTTCTCGGTCACTTCGAGAACGGCAAGATCGTTCTCGACGAGCAGCGTTTGTCCGATCAGGAGCTGCGCGACGTCGACAAGGTTTTTGTCGTGGCCTGTGGCAGCGCCTATCACTCCGGATTGTTGGCGAAGTACGCGATCGAACATTGGACGCGACTTCCCGTCGAGGTGGAGCTGGCGAGCGAATTCCGGTACCGGGACCCGGTTCTGGACCGTTCGACGCTGGTTGTTGCTATCTCGCAGTCCGGTGAAACCGCGGATACGCTCGAAGCGGTCAAGCATGCCAAGGATCAGAAGGCTCGGGTTCTCGCGATCTGCAACACCAACGGCGCGCAGATCCCCCGCGAGGCCGACGCTGTTCTCTACACGCGGGCGGGACCGGAAATCGCCGTCGCGTCCACCAAGGCTTTCCTGGCGCAGGTGACGGCAAATTATCTGGTCGGGTTGGCCCTGGCGCAGGCGCGTGGCACCAAGTACCCGGACGAAGTTGCGCGTGAGTACGCGGACCTCGAGGCGATGCCGGCTCTCGTGGCCAAGGTTATCGAGAAGGCTGAACCGATCCGTGAATTGGCGCGCACATTTGCACACGCGTCGACGGTTCTGTTCCTGGGGCGTCATGTGGGGTACCCGGTTGCGCTCGAGGGTGCGCTCAAGCTCAAGGAGCTTGCGTACATGCATGCCGAGGGTTTTGCGGCGGGTGAGCTCAAGCATGGGCCTATCGCGTTGATCGAGGAGGGCCTGCCGGTCATCATCGTGATGCCGTCGCCGAAGGGGCGTGCGGTGTTGCACTCGAAGTTGGTGTCCAACATCCAGGAGATCAAGGCGCGTGGTGCAACGACGATCGTGATTGCCGAGGAAGGCGACGACGTGGTTCGTGCGCATGCCGATCACTTGATCGAGATCCCCGCATCGCCGACCCTGTTGCAGCCGTTGCTGTCGACGGTACCGTTGCAGATCTTTGCCGCGGAGGTCGCTGCGGCACGTGGCTACGACGTCGACAAGCCGCGTAACTTGGCGAAATCGGTTACCGTCGAATAGTTTTCGGTGAAATCAGTGAGGCCCGCAACCTTCCGGTTGCGGGCCTCATTGCTGCCGAAAAGTTATTGAACGATCACCGTGCCACGCATATCGGGGTGCGGTGTGCAGGTGTAGTCGTAAGTTCCGGCTTCGTCGAAGGTGACGGTGAAGGTTCCGGACTTCTTGAGCGGGCTGCGGATCAGGCTGCGGGATGTTCCGATGCCTTTGACGTCGTGGGCCATTCCTCCGTCGTCGAACACCCACGTGACGGTGTCGCCGACGTTGACGGTGATGGAACTGGGGGAGTAGGCCATGTTGGTGACGGTGACGACGGGGCCACTCGGCGTGGTTTCGGGTGCGGCGGGGGTGGAATCCGTGCTGGAACTGCACCCGACGAGGCCGGCGGTGAGAACGAGGCCCGCGAACATCGGGACGAGACGTGATTTCATGGTTCCGAGGGTAGCGACTTGCAAACGAAGGGTTCCGGCATGCGCGGGTACTACACGGCAGATCAGGTTCGCGAAGCGGAGGCGCCGTTGCTGGCGTCGTTGCCCGATGGAGTGTTGATGCGCCGGGCCGCGTACGGACTTGCGCGAGTTGTTGCCGACGAATTGCGTTTGTACACAGGATCACTCACCTCCCGTTCGGTGACTCTGCTGGTGGGCAGCGGCGACAACGGCGGTGACGCGCTCTGGGCTGGTGTGTTCCTGCGTAAGCGCGGGGTGGCTGTGCGTGCGGTGCTGCTCGACCAGGAGCGCGCGCATCAGCGCGGCCTCGGGGCTTTCCGCCGAGCGGGTGGACGCGTCGAGTCCGATCTCGGTACACCGGACCTGGTGATCGACGGCATTGTCGGAATCTCGGGCCGCGGTTCGTTGCGCCGCGCGGCGGCTGCTCTGGTGGAGCAGGTTCGCTGCCCGATCGTCGCGGTGGATCTGCCCAGCGGTGTCGACGCGAATACCGGTGGCGTCGACGGGCCCGCTGTGACGGCTGCGGTGACCGTGACGTTCGGTGCGCTCAAACCGGTACACGTCTTGGCGCCGCAGCGGTGCGGTCGGGTGGAGTTGATCGACATCGGGTTGAATCTCGGCGAGCCGGCTTTCGGCTCCCTCGATCCGGTAGACGTGGGTGCGCTCTGGCCGGTTCCAGGGCCGAGTGACGACAAGTACTCGCAGGGAGTTGTGGGCGTGATTGCGGGGAGTGCGCAGTATCCGGGGGCGGGTGTGTTGTGCACGGGGGCCGCGGTCACGGCGACGTCGGGGCTGGTGCGGTATGCGGGTCACGGCGCAGCCGAAGTGCTCTCACGTTTCCCCGAAGTGATCGCGAGCGCGACCTTCGACGACGCTGGGCGGGTGCAGGCATGGGTGGTGGGCCCGGGAATGGGGACCGATGCCGATGCGGCGGCTCTGCTCGCGTCCGTTCTCGCGACGGATGTCCCGGTCCTGGTCGATGCGGACGGGCTGACAGTGCTGGCAGCAAATCTGGACCTGGCACGCAGGCGCACCGCACCGACGCTGCTGACTCCGCATGCGGGCGAGTTCGCACGATTGGCGGGTACCGAGGTGGGGTCTGATCGGGTCGGTGCCGCGCGCGCCTTGGCGTCGGATCTCGGTGTGACGGTGCTTCTCAAAGGCCACACGACGGTGATCTCCGATCCCGGCGGTGAGGTCCTGGTCAACGATGCCGGCGGCTCGTGGGCGTCGACGGCCGGATCGGGTGACGTTTTGTCCGGAATAATTGGGGCGCTGCTCGCTGCCGGGCTTGCGCCGCTCGACGCTGCGGCAGTGGGAGCCAGGACACACTCGCTGGCCGCTAATTTGGCAGCCGCAGGCGGTCTCGCAGACGTTGCCGGCGCACCGATCTCCGCATCGCCGCTGCTGACAAGTGTGCGTGACGCTGTTCGAGTGCTTCGCACCGTTGCCCGGAATTGAGTGATCTCAAACCCGAATTGGTGTAGGAATTCTCGAGAGTGGCAGGATTGACGCCATGAAGCTTGCCGAAGGAAGAGCCCCGAAAGACCCAGAAGAAGGGGAATCGGCAAGCGCCACGGCAACGGGAGGTCCACAGACCGAGGCGGTCGTGGACCTTGATGCCATCGCCCATAACGTGCGCGTTCTTCGCGAGTTCGCCGGTGACGCGGCACTGATGGCAGTCATCAAAGCTGACGGATACAACCACGGCGCCGTCGCTGTTGCGCGCACTGCACTTGCTGCCGGTGCCCGCGAACTCGGTGTCACCACGATCGGTGAGGCTCTGGTCCTGCGGGCAGCGGGGATCACCGCCCCGGTACTGGCGTGGCTGCATGGCGTCGACGCCGATTTTGCCGCGGCCATTTCCGCCGATGTGGAAATCGGAGTGTCGTCACCGCGGCATCTGGCGGCGGTGGTAGCCGCAGCGCGGGAGCTCGGACGCACCGCGACGGTGACGTTGAAGGTCGACACCGGCCTCAATCGCAACGGTGTCTCGCAGACGGACTGGCCGCAGATGCTGGCGGACCTGGTCTCGGCGCGAGACGAGGGCGCGATCCGGTTGCGCGGAGTGTTCTCGCATCTAGCGCACTCGGACGAACCGCACCACGATGTCATCGACCACCAGAAGCAACGTCTGATCGATGCCGTTGCCGACGTCCGGGCACACGGATTCGAACCCGAAGTTGTGCACCTTTCCAACTCGGCAGCGACGGTTACCCGTCCTGACCTGCGATTTGACATGGTTCGGCCGGGAATTGCGATATACGGATTGTCGCCAGTACCGGAGATGGGCGACTTCGGTCTCCGACCGGCAATGACGTTGCGAGCGAAGGTGATTCTGGTGAAGAAGGTGGCCGCCGGTGAGGGGGTTTCCTACGGACACCTCTGGACGGCGCCGCGGGACACCACTCTGGCGCTGCTACCCGTCGGATACGCGGACGGGCTTCCGCGTTCGCTGAGCGGGCGCTTCGAGGTCCAACTCGGTGGAAAGCGTCGCCAAGCCGTGGGACGGATCTGCATGGACCAGGTGATGGTCGACCTCGGACCGGACGGTGACGGCGTTCGCGAAGGCGACACCGCCATTTTCTTCGGTAACGGCGATCAAGGCGAACCCAATGCGCAAGCCTGGGCGGAAGCACTGGACACCATTCACTACGAGATCGTGACCGGCCTGCGGGGGCGAACCCAACGTACGTATATCGGCGGGGAGGGTATCTCGTGAAAACGGCAGGGCGAATGAGCATCCTCGGTGGGCTCCTCAGTGCGGTCGCGCTCGGTTCCATGGCCGGAGTCAACGCATTGAAGACGGTCGCTCGGCCGGGACGCGAGATCTACGCGGACGAAGACTTCGACCTGATGACCCGCGACCGCGCGAGTGTCGTACGTACCGACGACGGTGTTGATCTGGCTGTCCGCGAAGTCGGGCCGGACGACGCTCCTCTGACGGTTGTCTTTGTGCACGGATACTGCCTGAGCGCGTTGTCCTGGCATTTTCAGCGTCGTGAGCTGGCCGAGCGGTGGGGTGACGACGTTCGGATGGTGTTTTACGACCAGCGCGGGCACGGAGATTCGGGCATGCCCCGTGCAAAGAGCTGCACGGTCTCGCAGCTCGGACGTGATCTGGCGTCTGTCATCGAAGCCAAGGTGCCGATAGGTCCGGTTGTGCTTGTCGGTCATTCGATGGGCGGCATGACAGTGCTCGCGCTGGCCGGTCAGCGACCGGAATGGTTCGCCGGCGGCCGGGTTGTCGGTGTCGGGTTGGTGTCGACGACGGCAGCAGGTCTCGCCGAAACCGGGCTCACTCGCAATCTGCAGAATCCGATCATCGACGGTTTCCGACTGGCCGTGCGGACGTCACCGGGCATCGTGCAGCATGCCCGCGGCGCTGCGCGCGTGCTCATCACGCCGATTCTGCGGGCCGCGTCGTACGGCACGGACGTGAGCCCCCGGCTGCACGAGCTGTCGGACGGGATGCTCGACCGTACGTCGGTTGTCACCATCGTCAATTTCCTGCGGACCCTCGAATTGCATGACGAGAGTGACTCTCTGCCCGTCCTCGCGCACACTCCGGCTGTGGTGATCTGCGGCGATCAGGACATGATGATTCCGTTTGCCAGCTCGCAACTGTTGGCGGACGCGTTGCCCGAATCCGATTTGGTGCGGGTTCGCGGTGCCGGTCACCTGATTCAGCTGGAGTTCCCGGCTATCGTCACGGAGGCGATCGAGCGCCTCGTCTCACGTACACATACTCAATTGAGGTCCGATGTCGGCTGAAACCCTCCCTGAATCAGGAACCGTCACTCTGGAGACGACGGAGGACACGGAGGCATTCGGTCGCAGGCTGGCGGCCGGGCTCGTCGCCGGTGACCTCGTGGTTCTCGACGGCCCTCTCGGCGCCGGAAAAACTGCCCTGACCCGCGGTATCGGTGCCGGCCTCGGGGTGCAGGGGCGGGTGACGTCACCGACATTCGTCATCGCTCGTGAGCACCGCCCCGGAGTTCGGCCCGGCGGCAGAACGCCGGTCGGGATGATTCACGTCGACGCGTATCGCCTCGGCGACAGTGGCCCGCACGCTCTCGACGAACTTGATGCTCTCGACCTGGACACCGACCTCACCGACGCCGTGGTCGTGGTGGAGTGGGGCGGCGATGTCGTGGAGCGACTTGTCGAGCGCCACTTGCGAGTGCAACTTCACCGTGAACCGGAGTCGGATGTCCGGACGGCGAGTTGGGCATGGACGTCGTGACACTCCTCCCACTGGTGAAAGCAGTTCTTCACGTGCGAGTACCCTGAGTTATCGTGCTTGTTCTCGCGATTGATACCTCCACACCGGCCGTCACTGCCGGAGTTGTCTCACTCTCGCCTCTCGGTGAGGTTTCGACGCTCGCCGTCCGGGTGACCGTGAACCCCCGCGCGCATGCCGAGGTGCTCACGCCACATGTTCTCGAATGCATCGCCGAGGCCTCGATCACCCCTGCAGACCTGGGTGCCGTCGTGGTGGGTGTGGGACCGGGTCCGTATACGGGCCTGCGGGTGGGGATGGCTACCGGCGCCGCGTTCGGTGACGCGCTGAGCATCCCGGTCTACGGTGCGTGCAGCCTCGACGCTATTGCCGCGGCTGTGCAGACGTCTGGCAACCTGCTTGTCGTGACGGATGCGCGTCGACGCGAAATCTATTGGGCCCGTTACGATGTGGGTGTTCGAGTGGAAGGCCCCGCGGTGAATTCCCCGGGCGACGTGGACGCGTCTCCGTCGACGATTGTTGCCGGATCTGCTTCGCACGTCGACCTTTTCGATCTCCGGGTCGAGCCTGCAGAGACGCCGTCGCCGGCCGGTTTGGTCACTGTTGCAGCGCAAGACATTCTGGCCGGTGCGATTCCGGAACCGCTCGAGCCACTGTATCTGCGCCGCCCAGATGCCAAGACCTTGGCGGAACGCGGCAAATGAGTTACGCCATCACGCCGATGACGGTCGGCGACGCGGAGCGGTGTGCCGAGTTGGAACGTGCCCTCTTTGCGGGGGACGGGCCGTGGACCGCTCAGGCTTTTGTCTCCGAGTTGGCCGGCTCGCACAATCACTACTTCGTGGCTCGTGAGCCCGACGGTCGTGTTCTGGGGTACGCCGGAGTTGCATTGTTGGGCGCGCCGCCCAACATCGAAGCCGAAGTGCACACCATCGGAACGGATCCGGGTGCGCAGCGCCGCGGTATCGGCGGGGCTTTGCTTGATGCGCTCTTGGCTCTCGCGGACGAGCGGGGAGCGGACGTGTTCCTGGAAGTGCGCACTGACAACGAACCGGCAATCGCTCTGTATCGGCGTGAGGGATTCGAGATCGTCGGAACCCGAAAGAAGTACTACCAGCCCAGCGGGGCAGATGCGTTCACGATGCGGCGGCCGGCCGCGGGTGTTCGCAAGAATGAGGAGCAGCAAGCATGATCGTCATGGGTGTCGAAAGCTCGTGCGACGAAACAGGAGTCGGCATCGTTCGTTGGAACGGTGACGGAACCTGCGAGTTGTTGGCGGACGAAGTGGCGTCGAGTGTGGATCAGCACGCCCGGTACGGCGGCGTGGTGCCGGAGGTGGCATCGCGCGCTCATCTCGAGGCGATCGTTCCGACCATGCGGCGTGCTCTCGCAGTGGCGGGGATCGAGAAGCCCGACGCTCTTGCCGTGACGATCGGGCCCGGCCTGGCCGGAGCCCTGTTGGTGGGTGTGGCGGCCGCCAAAGCCTATGCGGCAGCGTGGAACATCCCGTTCTATGCGGTCAATCACCTGGGTGGACACGTGTCGGTCGACACCCTCGAGCACGGACCGTTGCCGTCGTGTGTCGCTCTTCTGGTCTCCGGTGGCCACACGCATTTGTTGCACGTCGAGGATCTCGGAAAGCCGATCGTCGAACTCGGAACAACCGTCGACGACGCTGCCGGCGAGGCGTTCGACAAGGTTGCGCGGCTTCTCGGTCTCGGGTTCCCCGGTGGACCGGCATTGGATGCTGCTGCGCAGGAAGGCGATCCGAACGCAATCCCGTTCCCTCGAGGCATGACCGGCCCGCGCGACTCGCGCCACGACTTCTCCTTCTCCGGACTCAAGACGTCCGTGGCCCGCTATGTCGAGTCGAAACAGCGTGCAGAAGAGGCTTTTTCGATCCCGGACATCGCCGCGTCGTTCCAGGAGGCCGTTGCCGACGTCCTGACGATGAAGGCGGTTCGAGCGGCCAAGGATGTCGGAGTCGACACCGTGGTACTCGGCGGAGGAGCAACCGCGAACTCTCGCATTCGTAGCCTCGCCGAGCAGCGATGTGCCGAATCCGGTCTCACGCTGCGTATCCCGAAGCCGCGACTGTGCACGGACAACGGAGTGATGATCGCGTCACTGGCCGCGCACCTGATCGGTGCGGGAGCCGGGCCGTCGGAACTGAGTGTTGCAACCGATCCGGGATTGTCCGTCTCGATCAGTCAAGTTCTGAGCTAGGTCAGCCGACCGGGACAGGCTCCTGGCCGGTCAAGGTCGGCGCGACGCTCCCGTTCGGCGCGGAGTTCTGCGGGGGCGTCGGCTCCGGTGACACGGACTCTGTCGGAGTGGGGGCCGTGGTTTCGGTTGCACCGGAACCGGCGTTTCCGCCTTCGCCCGGCCCGATTTCCGTTGGTCCGCTTGGTATCTGTGGCAGGTTTTCCGGCCACCACGACGGTGTATCCGGCAGCGTGATGCCGGGAAGAGTCGGCCGGACCGGGGTGGTGGTCGTGGTTGTCGGCGGAACGGTTGTCGTCGGTGTAGACGTGTTCGACGGCGGCGCCGGCGACAGCGTGAACTGATGTGTCTCGTACGGCTGAGTTCGATAGGGCTGTGTCACGTAAGGCTGGGGTTGGTAGGGGATCGTGCTGTGTTCAACCGTGGGCACCGGGTCGTTGGACGGGATGACTGTGGAACCGGTGGTCGGAACGACGTCGGTGGTGGTGTTCAACGTGGTTGATCCGGTGCCGACCGGCGAAATCGGTGTGTTGTCGCTTGGGACGAATTCCTTGGCGGCGTAACCCAATACGAGCCCGCCGACCACCAGTGCGCCGATCAATGCACCCGACGCTTTGGCGGCCGGGCGGCTACGCTCGGAAGTTTCCGCACCGGCCAACGGATACCGCAGCGACACCGCGGAGTCGGCAAGTAGTGCAGCGCCTTTCGCGGCAGCTGCTTCGGGCTCGTCGAACTCGACGACGGGGACTCGTGCGGCGTCGGCGATTGCGGTACGCACAGCGGGGATGTGGGCGCCCCCGCCGATGAGGACGATGGCCTCGACAGGTTGCGGCGCTGCGCTCAAGACGCTGCGGATCAGGGTGACGGCGCGCTCGAGATCTGCGGCGATGATGTCCTCGAACTCGACCCGCGTGATTGTCATGGGCCCACGTGGCAGGTCGATCGTGACACTGCGAGTGGTGGAAAGCTGTTCCTTGGCGACGTGGCAGCGCGACACTAGTAGTTCGGTGTCGGTGTGTCGGCCGAGGGGATGCGGATATTTGTCGGTGACAAACGCGACGAGGGCGCGGTCGATGCCGGCGCCGGCCAGAGCCTCGGTGCGCTCGGCGACGAGGACCTCGCCGCTGTGATCGATTACGGACACGCTCAGGCCGTTGTCGCCGAGGTCTATCTGCGCGGTGGTGCCGTAGCGCGCGGTCTTGCCGGTTTCGGCGAGATAGGCGTGCACTGCGGCGGGCTCGGGGATGAGCCGAACGAGGCTCGGCGATTTGGCGAGCGAGGATCGGATGCTCGCGAGCTGTTGGTCGGTCGAATACGTGACCCCGATGGATCGCGGCGTAGCGGCGCGGTCGGAGACCTGAGTGGTCATCAGCTTGATCGACGCGCGCACCAGATCGCCCACATTCGTGTTGACCTGATCGGCGGAGACGAATCGTGTTTCGGCCGGCAAACTGCCGGGTGTGGCGTCGGCGGAATCGGTATCGACCAGCGCGGAGTAGACGCCAGACGACCCCGTCGACATTCCCAGTGATGAACCCATCTTGCACCTCCTCGCAGGTGTTTCTGTGACGGCATATCAGTCGCCGTTACATGAACGTTACAGAACGATCGTCATGATTGCTCAGTGGTTTTCCGCAAGAAGGTGAACTTTTCGGACCGAAAGGGTGGTTTTACCAGCAGGATTGCCGAATATTGAATTATGCGGAAAAAAGTCGAATCTCGGTCGATGGATACGCGTCAACGTCGCCGATTGATCGCCGAGGCGTTACTGCGGCCGATGCTGACCGTCATCGCATTGGGAAGCGCGTATTTCCTGTTGCCGTGGACCGATGCGCATACCGGCAGGGCATTCGTTTTGCTGATCGGAGGAGGCGCCGCGGTCGTCGGGGTTGCCTCGTGGCAGATCAGTCGAATCCTGAAATCGGATGTCCCGTCGCTGCAGGCCGTCGAAGCCGTATCGGTGGTGATGCCGACGTACCTTCTACTCGTCTCGATCACGTACTTCGTCGTCGCCCGAGCCGACCCGGCCAGCTTCACCGAACCACTGTCGAGAATGGCAGCGCTCTACTTCTCGCTCTCGGTGTTCTCGACGGTGGGGTTCGGGGACATTGCCGCCCGAACCGATCCGGCCCGGGCATTGGTGTCACTTCAGATCGTCTGCAACCTGGTGCTGATCGGCTTCGGCGTCCGCTTTGTTGTTGCTGCCGTGTCCTGGTCGAAGAAACACAGGACACGACAGCAGAAGGCGGGTGACGCTACCGAATGACAGGAACCAGCAGCTCGACATTCTGATCGACGCCGGCTCCGGTCAGCTTGGGGTCGCGGTGAATGTCGTTGAACGACAACTCGCGATACAGCGACGCCAGGCCTTCCGGTGTCTTGTTGCTGTGATCGACCGAGTACGGGCTCTCGGCTTCGAAGAGCGTCGCGAGCAGCGAGACTGTGCCGTCGGCGTTGTCCGCGATCTCGATGATTCGGCCGAGTTGCGGGAAGTCGATGTGCGAGGCGGTATTGATCTCCCAGAATCCCTGCTCCGGCGTGGCGCCGGGCCTCGGGGTGATCTTGTTCTCGTGGGTGTGGCCGTTGACCCAGGCAAGAACATTCGGGAAGCGGTGTAGCAGATCGAGAAGCTGCGAACCTCGGAAGCGCGGCTCGAGGATGTTCTCGGGATCGGGGATGAGATTGTCCATCGTGTCGCTCGTGTGGTGACTGAACAATACGAAGTACATGTCACTGCGCGACTCGGTGACACGAGAGCCCGCTGCGTCGTAGTAAGTGCTGCTGCCGGCGCGAAGGGTGTCCTCGATCCAGCGGAACTGCGCGGCACCCAGCGAACCGTCGACAAAGCCGGCGCGGTTGGTGGAGTCCATGCTGATTCCGACGACGCCGGGAGCTATCTCGAACGAGTAGTAACCGATGCCGGTGTGATCGGCGTCCGGTGCAAATCCGTGACCGACCGGGCCCGGACCGGCGTGCGCCGGATCGAGGTGCGCCGCGATGAACTGCTTCGGAGTGAAGGGAGCACGTGCCGGGTCGGGGGTGACCTGTCGCGGCGGCGTCGTGAAGGCGGACAGAATGCCCGGAATCGCACTCGGATCGAACTTGGTGGCGATGTCGATCTGCTTGGCTTGCTCAGGTGAGCCCGGAACCTCGAACTTGAGCGATCCGGTGTACATGGCCTCGAGCGGCGGGATGCCACTGGGAACTGTGCCGGACACCGAATCGTCGTGGTTGCCGAACACGCAGTACCAGGGAGTGTCCAGGCCAGGGCTCGAGACAGGCGTGAAGGCGGCGCCGAAGAAATTGGGAATCTCGGGGAAGCCGGCCTTCTTGTACATGTCGAGCATCGGGGATTCAGGGTTCCAGTACAGATCCGCCCCGGAGTTCTGGACACCCTCGTAACGGTCCTTCGCGCCGGTGTTCGCGACGATCGTGCCGCCGTTGAGCGCCGTCAGGAACCAGTCGAGTTCGGCATGTTCCTTGTTGTCGGTGTTGTCGCCGGTGGTGACCACCGCGTCGAACGGTCGTGCCGTGTGCGGGCCGGATCCGATGGAATTGACAGCTCGGACAAGCGAAATCAGTCCGTGCGCAGTCAGGGTTTCCTGCGGGCGGAAAGCGGAACCGGTGATCTGGTGGACGTATTCGAAACGCATCGGCGACTGCGCGTCGAGGATGTGGACGTCGGTCAACTGCACAAAAGATGCCAAAGCGGTGCGACGGTCTTCGCGTCCGGACCTGGGTTCGGCGAGTTCGCCGCGCACGATGTTCGCCCAGCCGGGACCGGCTCCCAGTTTGCGGTAGCCGCTGCTGCCGATCGGCGTCGCGACTGCTTCGAGAGTGGTGCCCGCGCCCGAGGTGGGCAGGGGAGCGGCGCCGGCATATTGCAGTCCCCAAGGCTTGGCGCTCAGACCTACTGCGCCCACGGCGCCGAGTCCGGCAAAGGTCAGGAAACTACGGCGATTGATGTTCGTCACGAATGAACAATAGGTGAACAAATTGGACGTGGGTCTGATTTCGCTCAGGACGAAGAGAAAAAACGCGCCCAGTCCTTGAGGGTTGGCACTCTCACGTATAGAGTGCCAATTGGCGCTGATCGAGTTCCGGCACCCGCGACGACGGGACTGCAGTGACGCGCCGTAAACGTCAAACCCATCGCGTCTCGAGCAACCCTCGGGCGCACATACCCAAAGTGGAGGGCTCATCGTGGCGAGCGTCAACATCAAGCCGCTCGAGGACAAGATCCTCGTACAGGCCAACGAGGCTGAAACGACGACGGCTTCCGGCCTGGTCATTCCTGACACGGCCAAGGAAAAGCCCCAGGAGGGCACCGTTGTTGCAGTCGGCGAAGGCCGCGTCAACGAGCAGGGCAACCGCATCCCGGTCGACGTCAAGGAGGGTGACACGGTCATCTACTCCAAGTACGGCGGAACCGAGATCAAGTACGCCGGCCAGGAGTACCTGATTCTGTCGGCACGCGACGTGCTGGCTGTCGTCTCCAAGTAAGACACACGTGATCCGCCCCGGAGTCCACACAGGATCCCGGGGCGGAATGCGTTCACGCCCCGAAGATTCAGGAGCTGACAGAACAGATGTCCAAGCAAATTGCGTTCAACGAGACCGCGCGGCGTGCTCTCGAAGCAGGCGTCGACAAGCTCGCCGACGCCGTCAAGGTGACCTTGGGCCCGCGTGGACGCCACGTCGTGCTCGCCAAGGCCTTCGGCGGGCCCACCGTCACCAACGACGGTGTGAGCATCGCCCGTGAGATCGACCTCGAAGATCCCTTCGAGAACCTCGGCGCACAGCTCGTCAAGAGCGTCGCCACCAAGACCAACGATGTTGCCGGCGACGGCACCACCACCGCTACGGTCCTCGCTCAGGCGATCGTCCGCGGTGGCCTGAAGAACATCGCCGCCGGCGCAAACCCGATGGCACTCGGCGTCGGAATCAACGCTGCCGCAGACAAGGTTGTCGAGGCACTCATCGCCGCGGCCACCCCGGTCGAGGGCAAGAAGTCCATCGCTCAGGTTGCCACCGTCTCCTCGCGTGACGAGGAAATCGGCGAAATGGTCGGCGAAGCACTCACCCGCGTCGGCACCGACGGCGTTGTCACGGTCGAGGAATCCTCCACCGTTGCAACCGAACTCGTTGTCACCGAAGGTGTGCAGTTCGACAAGGGTTACCTCTCGCCCTACTTCGTCACCGACATCGATGCGCAGAAGGCAATCTACGAAGACGCACTGATCCTGCTCTTCCGCGAGAAGATCAGCTCACTGCCCGACTTCCTGCCGCTGCTCGAGAAGGTTGCCGAATCCGGCAAGCCGCTCTTGATCATCGCCGAAGACGTCGAGGGTGAAGTTCTCTCCACCCTGGTGGTCAACTCCATCCGCAAGACCATCAAGGCCGTCGCCGTGAAGGCACCGTTCTTCGGTGACCGTCGCAAGGCGTTCCTCGACGATCTGGCCGTTGTCACCGCAGGCACCGTCATCAACACCGACGTCGGACTCTCCCTCAAGGAAGCCGGACTCGACCTGCTCGGCAGCGCACGCCGCGTTGTCGTCACCAAGGACGAGACGGTCATCGTCGACGGCGCAGGCACGGCAGACGACATCGCGACCCGCGTTGCTCAGCTTCGCCGCGAAATCGAGAACACCGATTCCGACTGGGATCGCGAGAAGCTCGAAGAGCGTCTGGCAAAGCTGTCCGGCGGAGTTGCGGTCATCAAGGTCGGCGCAGCCACCGAGACCGACCTCAAGGAACGTAAGTTCCGCGTCGAAGACGCCGTCAACGCGGCCAAGGCTGCTGTTGCCGAGGGCATCGTCCCCGGCGGTGGATCTGCACTCGTTCAGGCCGGCGTCGAGCTCGCCGACAACCTCGGCTTCACCGGTGACGAAGCCACCGGAGTCGCAGTGGTCCGCGCAGCACTCAACGCGCCGCTGTTCTGGATCGCCTCCAACGCCGGCGTCGACGGTTCCGTCGTTGTCAGCAAGGTTGCAGATCTCCCCAAGGGCCACGGTTTTAACGCCGCGACCCTGACCTACGGCGACCTGCTCGCCGACGGCGTCATCGACCCCGTCAAGGTCACCCGCTCGGCAGTGGTCAACGCCGCTTCCGTTGCTCGGATGATCCTGACCACCGAGAGCGCTGTCGTCGAGAAGCCGACCGAAGAGGTAGCTGACACCGGACACGGTCACAGCCACTAGGCTTCACACACGAAAAAGATATCCCCCACCGAAAGTTGGTGGGGGATATCTTTTTTCAGTTGCAGCTCAGATTTCAGTTGCAGCTCACACCAGGGGAATGACCGCAAACGGCGGGCTGGTCGGCTGAGTCGAGCCTCCCGGAGGTTCGACCGTGAACGCCAACTTCGTGTTGGAACCGATACCGTCGAGGACAACCTGAGTGGTGGGTTTGACGTCGGCGGGGGCCATCGTGCCTGCCGGTGTCATGGTGGTTTCGTTCTCGACCAACCACATTTGGTAGACCTTGTCCGGGCTCGGAGGAGTCACGCCGTTCATCGTCAACACCGCAGCATCCTCGGAGGGCGAGAAGGCCGTCGTCGCGGTGCCGCCGCCAGGGACATCCAAAGTAGTGGTGTGCACGTCTGGCGCCGCCATGATCTCCGAAACGGTGTTCGGAGACGCAGGGTTGTCGTTGATCCGGCTGCCGATCCCGATTCCTCCGACCACGATCACCACCGCAGCAGCGGCAGCCAAAGCGACGGTCCACGGGCGTCGACGCTTGCGGCGACTGGCAAGGGAAACAGGCGGAGCCACTTCCGGGGTTTGAGGTATCTCGGCAATAGTGTCGAGCAACCGTCCACGAAGTCCTGGCGGAGGTTCGACCGCATCCAGAATGCTCAGCGCAGCCATCGTCTCGGCTGTGAGCCGGACCTGAGACCCGAATTCCGCGCGGGTGGCCGCGTCAGTGCCTTCCAGGAGAACGTCGACGGCCCGACGCTCGTCGGGGTCGAGGGCGTCGATCGCGTAGGGGTACGCCCAGCCGATCAGCTCTTCGTCCATCTCAGTTCACCCCCAGACATTTTCGCAACCGCAGCAGTCCGTCGCGGATTCGTGACTTTATCGTGGGAATCGCCACGCCGAGGTCTTCGGCTACTTCTCGGTACGTTCGCCCGCCGTAGTACGCCAGTGTCAATGCTTCTCGCTGGGTTGCCGTCACCGATTCCAAACAGTCGGTGACGGCGCGATGTTCGTCTTTGCGAGTGACTTCTTCGCTGACGACGTCGAATTCCGGTGTCGCATTCGTGGTGTCGTAGAGGGCTTGGCGATCGGTACTCGACTGCTCGGACCGCACCCGGTCCACAGCTCGTCGGTGTGCGAGGGTGAGGAGCCAGGACAGTGCCGACCCGCGTGCCGGATCGAACGTGTCCACGGTTTTCCAAGCTTGGAGATATACCTCTTGAACAGTTTCTTCGGAGAACCCCGGATCACGGAGAACTCGGAGCACCATCCCGTAGACCCGGGCGCTGGTCCGATCGTAGAACTCGGCGAATGCTGACTGATCGCCGCGAGCGATGCTCTCGAGTATCAGCGCAAGTTCGCGGGATTCCGTGGTCCGGGCGGTGCGGGCGGCAGAATTGTCGATCGGACAAGCGTCGGTGTTCTCTGGGGCCTCGTTCGGTTCACTCACGTCGCGTGGCTCACCCGCGCGGAGTAATCCCGCCCCGAAGGTTCGTCTTGTTTCATCGAGTACAACCGTAGCGTGCATGTCCGGTTCTTTTCTGTTGGCCCGCCGTAACCGCTGTGCGCCTTTGTTAACCGCCCGCGGTTGACAAAGGCGCACAGGAGAGGGGATTACTGCGGCATCAACACCGAATCGATGAGGTAGACGGTGGCATTTGCGGTCTTGACGCCACCACAGATGACGGTCGCGTCGTTGACCTTGATGTTGTCGCCCGACCCGGTGACGGTGACCGTTCCGCCCTCGGCGGTGGGGTGGGTGCCGTCGATATCGGCGGGCGCGATCTGACCGGGAACCACGTGGTAGGTGAGGATCTTCGTCAGCGTTGCGCTGTCGGTCTTGAGGCTGTCGATGGTGGCCGGATCGATTTTCGCGAATGCGGCGTCGACGGGAGCGAAGACGGTGAACTCACCACCGTTGAGCGTGTCGACCAGATTGACGTCCGGATTGAGCTGACCGGATACGGCAGCGGTCAGTGTGGTGAGGAGGGGATTGTTCGACGCCGCTGTCGCGACCGGGTCCTGAGCCATTCCGCTGACCGATCCGGCGCCCGTGGGCACTGCCGCTGCGTAGTCCGCACAACCTGCCCCGACCAGATCCGATGCGGGCTCTGCCATCGCACTGGTCGTCGACATCGACATGCTCGACGTTGTCGTCGCAGCGCTGGAGGTGTCAGCCGACGAATCATCGCTGTCGGAGGAACAACCGACAACGCCGACGAGTGCAAATGACGCTGCTGCCGTGACTGCCAGAACTCGAGAGGAGGTGTTCATGGGTCTGCCTTCCGTAAATGAAGTGCTGGTGTGCACGTTCCGTACAAGGCATTCGGAGGCGGCAGTGCGGTGGATGGGTCGAGATGCAAAAAGACCTCGAGACACGAGCTCGAGACACGAGAAAGCCCCCGAGTTCGTCGGGGGCTCTCTGGTCTCGGTCTGCAGGGGTAAGCAGGTCGTGCAGTGCTGTAGATGTTACGACGCCAGGCGGCCGTTTCGGCGGTGTCGTGCGTGCAGTTCGCGTTCGGTTTCCGACATCCCGCCCCAGATGCCGTACGGCTCCGAGACGGTCAGTGCGTGCGAGCGGCACTGAATCAGGACAGGGCACTGGTGGCACATTTCCTTGGCGCGTGTTTCGCGCTGCGCTCGGGCTCGTCCGCGTTCGCCGTCCGGGTGAAAGAACATCGAGGAGTCGACTCCGCGGCACAGTCCGTGCATCTGCCAGTCCCAGATGTCTGCGTTCGGCCCGGGAAGATGATTCGGTGCAGGCATGTTGACTCCTTACTGCAAGCTCGTCGTGATCAACGAGCGGACCAAGTAGCCCGAAGATTATCCGGGCTTTCTATCGTTCACGCTTGCTAACCGTAAGGGTGCTGAGTAAATCGCGTCAATAGCCTCGATGCGTGGCGAGCGGCATATCTCGCAAAGCAAGATTTAACGAGAGAAATATTTACATTTCGGCCAGCTCGTGTGTAAGCGATTCCCTTGGGACTAATTGACAGTGAGTAGTGATGTGTAAAGTCTTGCAGATATTTTTCGTCTGAAGTGGCAGATCAGGCAGAGTATTCGTATTATGGACAAAGAGGAATCGCTCGCGAATGTCTGTGATCGTCGGCGCCGTAGTGCGACTTTCGAATGACTGAATTGGGACTAAGTTCCCATATTGCACTTTGGACATTTGTCCAATAGGTAACCCGTAGTTAACCTAATGGATATGTATTCGTTAATATTCCGAGAAAATGCAATTTTCAATTTCAGTTGAACATTTGGTGAATGGCTGCGAAATCACAGGTGCCGCGTCATCATGCTCCCCTCGGAACCCTCTGCGGTTGAGGTCACTGCAATGATTTGACCGTGTCGATAACTCTTCAGTCCGTGGCATTCGGGGCAGAGCCCGGACGTGCACCGCTGTCCGCTCCGGCAACGATCGAGGATTGGTGGTTGACGGCCGTCGCACTCGGTGGCCAAGGGCGTTATGCGCAGGCGCGGGCGGCCTTGGATGTGGTGGATCGTCGCACCGCCGGCTTAGCCGGGGATGGTGACCGTGTTTATGCCTCGTTGTCCGCAAGTACGCGAGCGTCGTTCCTGCGGCAAACCGGCTGGCACAGGAAGGCGTCGTATGACGACGGGCGTGCTCTTGCCATTGTCGCCGGACACGGCGACTCTCCTGAGTCGGTCGCCGCCGTCTGTGACGCGTTGACCGGACTTGCAGCCGACGCACTCGGTCAGGGTCGTCTGGCGCTGGGATGGCGCCTGTTGGAGCTGTGCGTAGAGCGGATGCACCGGCCGGAAGGCCAGTCGGCGCAGCTGTGGCGTCAGTTGATCAGGCTCGAGTGGGTCTCGGCTGAACTTGCACTCGCCGGCGGTGATTTCACGCGGGCGCTGGGGCACGCCGAGCGCGCCGTCGAACTCGCCGCCGGTTGTGAATCGCTCAGGCACAGGGTCAAGTCGAACCTTCTGCGATGCGCCGCAATGACGGGTTTTGATCCGGGCCGGGCGGCAACGCTTGCACGTGAAGTGTTCGACGAGTGTCGTTCGTCCGGGTTGTTACCTCTGGCGTGGGCGTCCTCGATGCTGATCGAGGGTGTGAGCGGGATCGCCACGTCGCCGAATTCGGCCGAGTTGGGCGCTGCGGTTGCCGCGCGTGGGGGAGCATTCCGCGATATGTCACTGTGAGGTGTGCCACGTGGTAGCCGACAAGTTGTACACGTCGAAACATTGCGCCGGCTGGCCAGGCGTGCGCGGACCAGTCGGTCTGGATGGTTACTCTTATAGGGTTCCGCTGAGAGTGGAAGCACACCCGCTCGGGAAGTGCCACTGTAACGCCAGGATTTTCGCTGACGATGACAAATACGAGCGATGAGTTGGACTCCGCGGTCGCCGCTGCAGCGCAGGGCGACCGTACAGCTCTAGCTTTGGTTTTGGAAAACATTCGACCCATGGTGGTGCGCTATTGCCGTGGTCGGGTGGGTGCGGCGGAGAGAGGTCACCTGTCGGCCGACGACGTCGCGCAGGAGGTGTGTCTCGCCGTGATGACCGCGTTGCCGCGTTATCAAGATCAGGGACGTCCCTTCATGGCTTTTGTGTACGGCATTGCCGCACACAAGGTTGCTGACGCCCATCGAAGCTCCGCCCGTAACAAGTCGGAGCCCGTAGCCGAAGTACCGGATGTAATTGCACTTGACGATGGACCCGAGCAGCGAGCACTCGATTCGGAATCCAGTCGGCACATGCAGGAACTGCTCGGCACCTTGCCGGAGAAGCATCGAGAGATCTTGATTCTCCGGTTGGTTGTCGGACTGTCGGCTGAAGAAACGGCCGCCGCCGTCGGGAGTACCGCCGGAGCTGTACGAGTCGCCCAGCACAGGGCGATCGCGAAACTGAAAAAAGTAGTAACGAAAGCGGGTGAGAGCTATGGCTAGAGACGAGAATCGTGATTCTTCCGATCTCGATGACCTCACAGCCGGTCTCGCCGACGACGGTGCACCGGTGGATCTGGCTGCGGTTCGGCGCGACGACGCGCTGATCGAGGCAATTTCGCATGGTGGGCCGGTAGCAACCGATAGCACTGAGCAGTACGAACTGGCGTTGATCTTGTCGAAGTGGCGCGATGACGTCGTGTCGACTCCGATGCCGGAGGGTCCACTTCTCGACGATGTGATCGCAGCTATCGAATCGGCACCGCCCAGCATTGCCGATCGCGAACGCTCCCGTTCACGTCTTCGGCTGCTGCGTCCCGTTGCCGCTGCCGCAGCCGTCGCTGCGGTTGTGATCGGTGGCGGCTCGATGCTCACTTACGGTGCTGAACCGGGTGACGCACTGTGGGGCGTGAAGCAGGTTGTCTTCGCGGAAGAAGCAAATTCGACGGTCGCGAAGATCGACACCACGTCCGAGCTCGAGAAGGCTGAGCGGCTGTTGGCTGCCGGAGACATTCCCGAAGCGAAGAAGGTTCTCGACAACGCGGCTCAACGTGCCGGTGCTGTGAAGGATTCGCAGGCGAAGACAGATCTCGTCGAACGCTGGGGCAAGCTGATGACCCAGGTTCAGGAGACAACCACCCAGGCTGCTCCGCCGCCGTCGAGCACAACCGACGGAGTGACAACGTTCGAGCCCCCTCTGGTTACCTCGATTCCTGTGTTGCCCGGCCCGACCTCGGATCTGGAGTTGCCTGGCACGGGTCCGACAACATCGACGCCCAATCCTGCGCTCGTGCCGCCGTCGTCAACCATCCCGAGTCCCTCGTCGAACCCGACGACAACAACAACGACAACCTTGCCGACGACAACTACCCCGTCGTCATCGAAGACGACGACTACGTCGCCGAATGTGAACACGCCGTCCTGAGCGTCGCGAGACCTGTTCGGCACCAACGTAAGTCAGTAGCAACGTCAATCAGCGAAATCAAAAACAGTGGGCCGGCAAGCGTCATGCTTGCCGGCCCACTGTTGTAGGTATGTGTCAGGCGTCGAATCCGTCGCCGTGCATCGCTTCGTTCATGGATGCGTCGGCGTATCCACGGCAGTAGTCCCACGTGACATATGCCTCAGGCATCGGATCGTAGGCAGGTTCGTGGGGCCGGACTGTGCCGTCGACGAGGAGTTGAAGCAGGTTTGCCCGCAACATGTCCCAATCGTGGTAGTGGTCCTGTTGGCAGTCTTCGCAGCACACCACGAGTCCGCGGATGCCACGATGAGCCAGGAGGGCCTCGTATACGGCCAGGTCAGCGAGATCTTCCTCGACCGCCTGCCGTTCTTGGGGGTCGAGTGGTTGACCCGGCTCGATGGCATCGAGAGCCGCGGAAGGGTCAGCGGGGTCGCCGGCAAAGGGATCTGGCGGCAGACCGGGAGGCAGTTGATCACGCACAGCACCACGGTACGCAGGTCAGGGGGGTCAGCGCCACTCGTTACGCGTACTTGCAGCGTGGGTGGGATGGTTCGGACCAATGTGCGGCCCGATACCATGGTGTTCAACGCCGGGAAAAGGTGCCAGGAATATCTTTCTGTGCAGGTGCCTTCTATCCGATATCCAGCTTTCGTAATCCGCTTCGAGGTGGCTGCTACAGCGGCTACCGAACAGGCGAATCTAGGTCCATGGAGGGTCCTGACCGCATGACTAGTTCTGCAGGGCATGTACACACCGGAGGAGACAACCCCAACAAGGTTGCGATGCTCGGGCTGACATATGACGACGTACTGCTGTTGCCTGCGGCGTCCGATGTCATTCCGAGTCAGGTTGATACGTCGAGTCAGCTGACCCGCGATATCCGTCTGCGAATCCCGTTGGTCAGTTCGGCGATGGACACGGTCACCGAGTCGCGGATGGCCATCGCTATGGCTCGCGCGGGCGGAATGGGCGTTCTGCACCGCAATTCGTCCGTCGAGGTTCAGGCCGGCCAGGTCGAGACCGTCAAGCGTTCGGAGGCCGGCATGGTCACCGATCCGGTGACGTGTAAGCCGTCGGACACGATGGGTGAGGTCGACGCGAAGTGCGCTCGCTTCCGTATCTCGGGTCTGCCGGTCACCGACGACGCCGGACAATTGGTCGGCATTGTCACGAACCGCGACATGCGTTTCGAGGTCGACCAGAATCGTCCGGTCGCCGAGATCATGACCAAGATGCCGCTGATCACCGCGCAGGAAGGCGTCACCGCTGACGTCGCGCTGGGTTTGCTTCGCCGCCACAAGATCGAGAAGCTCCCGATCGTCGACGGCAACGGCAAGCTCACCGGCCTGATCACGGTCAAGGACTTCGTCAAGACCGAGCAGCATCCGTTCGCAACCAAGGACCGCGACGGCCGGCTGCTGGTCGGTGCCGCTGTCGGTGCCGGAGATGAAGCCTGGGCGCGTGCCATGGCTCTCACTGATGCCGGTGTCGACGTTGTCGTCGTGGACAGCGCACACGGCCACAGCGCTGGTGTTCTGGACATGATTCGTCGCCTCAAGGCCGAAATCGGTGATCGTGTGCAGATCATCGGTGGCAATGTCGCAACCCGCGCGGGTGCTTTGGCGCTCGTCGAGGCAGGCGCAGACGCCGTCAAGGTCGGTGTCGGTCCCGGTTCCATTTGCACGACGCGTGTCATCGCCGGTGTCGGCGCCCCCCAGATCACGGCCATCCTCGAAGCGGTTGCCGCGTGCAAGCCGCTCGGTGTCCCCGTCATCGCCGACGGTGGTCTGCAGTTCTCCGGCGACATCGCCAAGGCGCTTGCTGCCGGTGCGTCGACGGCGATGCTCGGCTCGCTCCTCGCTGGTACGGCCGAATCGCCGGGTGAACTGATCCTGGTCGGCGGCAAGCAGTTCAAGAGCTATCGCGGTATGGGTTCACTGGGTGCGATGCAGTCGCGCGGTGAGGCCAAGTCGTACTCCAAGGATCGCTACTTCCAGGACGACGTTCTCTCCGAGGACAAGTTGGTTCCGGAGGGCATCGAGGGTCGTGTTCCGTTCCGCGGACCGCTCTCGCAGGTGACGCATCAGCTCACCGGCGGTTTGCGCGCGGCAATGGGTTACACGGGCTCTGCCACGATCGAGCATCTCCAGAACGCTCAGTTCGTTCAGATCACGGCTGCGGGACTCAAGGAAAGCCACCCGCACGACATCACGATGACGGTCGAAGCGCCCAATTACGCCGCCCGCTAAGTTCAGTTCGCTAGTTCACCAGTCACGAGAAAGGGGCGCGCGTGCGCGACCTCGTTGAAATCGGAATGGGTCGTACGGCCCGTCGTACCTACGAACTGGACGATGTGAACATCGTTCCCTCCCGGCGGACTCGTTCGTCGAAGGAGGTGTCGACGACGTGGCAGATCGACGCGTACAGGTTCGACATTCCCATCCTCGCCCACCCGACCGACGCGTTGGTCTCGCCGACCTTCGCAATCGAATTGGGTAAGCGCGGCGGGCTCGGCGTCATCAACGGCGAGGGCCTGTGGGGCCGTCATGCCGACGTCGAGGCAAAGCTGACTCGTCTTGTCGAAATCGCCGAAACCGACGGTGGCGTCGACGCCGCGATCCGGTACCTGCAGGAACTGCATGCGGCGCCGTTGCAGGCGGAATTGCTGGCAGCAGCAGTCGCGCAGGTTCGTGACGCGGGTGTCACGACGGCCGTTCGCGTCAGCCCGCAGAATGCGCGCGCTCTGACGCCGGCGTTGATCAAGGCGGGAATCGACCTGCTGGTCGTTCACGGCACGATCATCTCCGCCGAGCATGTCGTGCGCACGGAGGAAGAGCCGCTCAACCTCAAGACGTTCATCTCGGAGCTCGACGTTCCGGTTATCGCGGGTGGTGTGAGTGATCACCGCACGGCTCTGCATCTGATGCGGACCGGTGCTGCGGGTGTCATCGTCGGCTACGGCTCTGCCGAGGGTGCAACCACGACGGGTGAGGTTCTCGGTATCGGGGTCCCGATGGCGACCGCTATCGCTGATGCCGCTGCGGCTCGCCGCGACTACCTCGACGAGACGGGCGGACGCTACGTCCACGTCATCGCCGACGGTGACATCGCTACGTCGGGTGAACTGGCAAAGGCGATCGCGTGTGGTGCGGACGCCGCTGTTCTCGGCACTCCGTTGGCTGTGTCGGCTGAAGCTGCAGGCGGCGGCTGGTACTGGCCGTCCGCTGCTGCGCATCCTTCGGTTCCGCGTGGCGCGCTTCTCCCGGTTTCCTACGGTGAGCGGCCGTCGCTGGACAAGGTTCTGGCCGGGCCGTCCGACGATCCGTACGGTTCGCTGAACTTCGTCGGCGGCTTGCGTCGTTCCATGGCTAAGGCCGGCTACTCCACTCTCAAGGAGTTCCAGAAGGTCGGACTGACAGTTCGCGCCTGATTTGTCTGCATCTGTGGCCCTGGCTTCCTAGTGGAACCGGGGCCACAGGTCTGTATTCAGGACTTTCGCGCGTTGGTGATACTTATGGTTACGCTTAGGGCACCCTTGTGGTGGCAGTCACAACATTCGGGTGCATACTGACGGGTAACTACGTTTTCACGGTGGAGGTGTCCTGATGGGCAAGCAACGCGCGACGGATTACGACGTACTGATTGTCGGGTCCGGATTCGGCGGAAGTGTGAGCGCGCTTCGTCTCGTGGAGAAGGGCTACAAGGTAGGTGTCCTCGAAGCGGGCCGACGGTACGCCGATGCAGAGTTCGCGAAGACGAGCTGGGATCTGAAGAAGTTCCTGTGGGCGCCCAAGCTCGGCTGCTTCGGTATTCAGCGGGTTCACCTGCTTCGCGACTGCTTGATTCTGGCCGGCGCGGGTGTCGGTGGTGGTTCTCTGAACTACGCGAACACGCTGTACCAGCCGCCGGAGCCGTTCTTCCAGGACAAGCAGTGGGCGCACATCACCGATTGGCGTAGCGAACTCACGCCGTACTACGAGCAGGCGCAGAAGATGCTCGGAGTCGTCCGGAATCCGCACATGACACCGGCCGACGAGATCATGAAATCCGTTGCGGACGACATGGGCGTCGGCGACACCTTCATCCAGACGCCGGTCGGGGTGTACTTCGGTGAGCCGGGCAAGAAAGCCGCCGACCCGTACTTCGGTGGTGTCGGTCCCGAGCGCACCGGGTGCATCGAGTGCGGCGAGTGCATGACGGGCTGCCGGCACGGCGCCAAGAACACGCTCCTCAAGAACTACCTCGGCCTGGCCGAGAGCGCAGGCGCCGACATCATTCCCATGACCACCGTCTCGGGACTTCGCGAACAACATGACGGCACCTGGGATGTGTTCACCGAGCGCACCGGCGCATACGCGCGCAAGAACCGTCGGACGTACACCGCCGCTCATGTGATTCTCGCGGCCGGAACGTGGGGCACGCAGCACCTGCTGTTCGACATGAAAGACACCGGAGCGCTGCCCAAGCTGTCCGGCACACTCGGCGAGCTCACGCGCACCAACTCCGAATCCATTGTCGGCGCAGGCAAATACAAGGTCGATCCCAACCTCGATCTGACGCACGGAGTTGCGATCACGTCGTCGTTCCATCCGAGCAAGGACACGCATATCGAGCCGGTTCGCTATGGCAAGGGCTCCAATGCGATGGGCTTGCTGCAGACGCTGATGACCGACGGCGGCGGAAACAAGCCGCGGTGGGTCAAGTTCCTCGGAGTGGTCGCGAAGAATCCGTACCAGATGCTGCGCATGCTCACGGTCAAGGACTGGAGTGAGCGCACGATCATCGCCCTGGTCATGCAGAATCTCGACAACTCCATCACCACGTACACGAAGAAGGGCTTGTTCGGCCGCCGCAAGGTCACCAGCAAGCAAGGCCACGGTCAGCCCAACCCGACGTGGATCCCCGAGGGTAACGACGCGACGCGCCGCGTTGCCGAGAAGATCGACGGTGTCGCAGGCGGCACGTGGGGCGAGATCTTCAACGTCCCGCTGACGGCGCACTTCCTCGGCGGTTGCGCTATCGCGGAGGATGCCGACCACGGTGTGATCGATCCGTATCACCGCGTCTTCGGCTATCCGACGCTCAGCGTCGTCGACGGTGCCGCAGTATCCGCGAACCTCGGTGTGAACCCGTCGTTGACTATTGCCGCTCAGGCCGAGCGCGCGGCGTCGCTCTGGCCGAACAAGGGGGAGGCGGACCTGCGTCCGGCTCAGGGCACCGGCTACGAGCGGTTGACTCCGATCGCGCCGAAGTCGCCGGTGGTTCCGGCGTCGGCACCAGCGGCACTGGTTCTGCCGATCGTGAAGATCACCGGCGGCAAGACCGCGCCGGCGGTTCCGGTGGAGCCCGCAGCCGGGTAGGTCGCCGCAAACGAAGAAGAGGCGTGCCGTCGAACATTCGACGGCACGCCTCCTTTCTGTTTCAGGGTGTCAGCCTCCGAGCGACCCGAAGAGGGTGCCGAGGTCGAGGCTTCCGGTTCCGCCACCGGTTCCGCCGTCCGGATCACCGGGGACGGTCAGGGTCTGCGGCGCGGATGCCGAAGATGTGTAGCCTGAAGCGCCCACGAATTCGGCAGTGACACTGTAGGTCCCGGAGTTGTAGAACGTCGCCGGCACCGTTGCGACGCCGTTGACCACGTCGACCGGTCCGCCGATCAGGGTGTCACCGACCTTGAACTGGACCTTGCCGGTGGCGCCGGCCGGATCGATCGTTGCCTTGAGCGTCACGGGGGTGTTTTTCTGGACGGTTCCGACTTCGCCCAGAACCGTGGTCGTCTCGACGTCAGCCGGAGCCGGCGTCGTGACGCTGACCGGGAATGCCGGGGCAGCGGACGGCGCGAACCCGGGTGAGCCGGTGAACTTCGCGACAACCTTGTGCGTTCCGGTGGAGGTGAAGGTGTACGGCGCGATGGCAACTCCGTCGGTTCCGACCGTGGCAGTGAGCGTTTCGGTGCCGTCGACGATGAAGTCGACGGTGCCGCCGGTTCCCTGAGGATCGACCTTGGCGGTGAGGTTCACGTCCTGACCGACCTTCGCGGTCGACGGCGACACCGTTGCGGTAGTGGTCACGGCGTCAGGCGGTGCGTCCGTCGTGACGGTCACGATCTTGGCCGACACGGAGGTCGACGCCAGGAATCCGGTTGTGCCGCTGTAACTCGCGGTGATGGAGTGCGGTCCGTCCTCGGTGAAGGTCGGGGAGATGCTGGCCGATCCGGCCGCTACCGGTACCGCGTCCCCGAGAGGGTTGTCGCCGTCGAAGAACTGGACTGTTCCCCCGTTTGCGCCGCCGCTCACGTTGGCCGACAGCGTGACCGGGGTTCCGTTCTTGGCGTTGGCCGGTCCGACCACCGTTGTGGTGGTTGCTTTGTCCGCCTCGATGATTCGGGTTGTGGCGAGGGGGCCTGCGCCGCTGTTGAGGGGGCCGTTCTCCGCGTCACGCGGGGTGCACCGGGTGGGTGCCCACGCGGTGATCACCAGGGTGGCCTTGGGGAGGAACGTGAGGAAGTTGCGATCGTTGTTCCACGTTCCCGCGCTACCGCCGGTGCGGACCTTCATGGCTACCTCTCCCGAGGCGCCGGCTTTGAGAACGGCCTTGACCTGGGGGAGCTGGAACTGGGTGTAACCGTCGGCGTTGTTGGAGCCGTCGATGTTCTTGCCGGTCGCCTTGACGACGATTCCACCCTCGGAGTTGATGCTCGAGCTCGGGCTGTTTCCGATCACCTGATTGTTTCCCGATAGCCGGAGAATCGTTCCGTTGGAATCGACGTTGCCGTTCTCGTTGACGCGCAGGATATTCGGTGCGACACCGCTGAGTCCCACGGAGGTCCCGGGAACGATGGTGGCTTCCACGAGGGTGGCGTTTGCGGGAACGTCGACGTCGACTTTGATGCGGGAGACGTTCTGGACGGTCGCCCCCGAAGCGGATCCGGGGAATGCGATGGGGCCGGGTTGGATGGTGACTTCGAATGTTTCACCGGCCGCGACGCTGTCCGGTGCGTCGACGATGACCGAGCCGGACTGGGACTCCGTGGTCGGGCCGGCGACAGCGGACGGGGTTGCGAGGCAACTTGTTCCGAAGGTTGATGTCACCGGGGCGGCTGATGCGGGGATTCCCGCGAGGATGACGCCACCGGCGAGTGCCGTGACGGCGATCGGCGCCGCGATGCGGCGTCTGGAATGCACGAACATGGATTCTCCTGAGTCGATTACGGGAGTGGTGTCCAAAGCTGATGTGGGGGACTAGCTTCCGAAGAGCGGGATGAGACCGCTGAGCGATCCGGTATCCACGCTTCCGGTGCCGCCGCCGTCAGTTGGTGCGGTGCCGACCTGCAGGACGGTCGGGCCGGAAACGGAGTTCTTCCAACCGGTGTCGCCGACGAAGCCGGCCGTGATGCCGAACGTTCCCTCGTCGTCGAAGGTGTGTGTGAGCGTCGCGACGCCGTTGACGACGGGAACCGGTGCGCCGATGGGAGTCGTGCCGGACTTGAACTGGATCATGCCGTTTGCCGTTCCGGGTGCAACGGTGGCCTTGAGTTGCACTGCCTGTCCGACCAGGGCAGAGCCACTGACGGTCAGGGTTGTCGTGGTGTCCGCGCGGGCGGGTTCGGGGGCGGTCACGTTCACGGTGAACGAAGTGGACGTGGACTCGATGAATCCGGTTCCGCCGGAGAACTCGGCTGTCACGGCTGCTGCGCCTGCTGATGTGAAGGTGTGCGGGAGGATCGCGACGCCGTCACCGGTGCCGACGGGTGCCGTACCGACATCGATGCCGTCGACCTTGAACGTGACGGTTCCGCTGCTCGGGATGGGGGAGACGGTGGCCGAGAGGTTGGTCGGTTCACCGACAACGGCGGTGAGGGGCTCGACAACTGTTGTCGTGGTGCCCCAGTCGGGGTCACTGACGTCGAGTTGGGTTGCGGTGGAGACGGAATCGCCGTAGCCGGCCTCGCCGGTGAAGACTGCGGTGAAGCTGTGGGTGCCGGAAGCGTCGTAGCTACGGGTGAGTGAGGCTGTTCCGTCGACAACGGCAACCGGTGCGCCGAGGTTGGTGTCGCCGTCCTTGAACTGCACCGTGCCCACGGCGGTAGCCGGGGTGACGACGGCGCTCACGGTGATGCTGTCGCCGACCAGTGCGGCGTTCGGAGCGGAGATCGTGGTGGTGGTGTCTGCGGAGACGTCGACGGTCTGGACTCCGGAGGTCGAACTGTGGAATCCGGGCCCGGCCGTGTAGGCGGCGGTGATGTCATGCGCGCCGACGCTGTTGAAGGTATGCGAGAGGGTGGCGCTGCCGTTCGACACCGTGACCGGCGAGCCGATGTCGTTTCCGCTGTCCTTGAACTGGACGGTCCCCGTCGCGTTGGACGGCGCAACTGTCGCGGTCAGGTCGACCGGTGTGCCGACCTTCGCCGTTGCGGGTGCGACAAGCGTCGTTCCGGTGGCGACGGACGGGTCGACGACCTGGACGTTGACGTTCATAGGGTTCAGTCCCTGAGAGGTGCTGAAGGTGTAGACCTCGAAGATCAGACCGCTGTCGTGGGTGCCGAACGTCGCGTTCGCGGGAACTGTGTACTTGGCTTCCAGAGTCACCGATTGACCGCTCTTGATCACGAAACCGCTCCCGAGGAACGAGCACCCGCTGCTGCACTTGGCGGAGACACCGCCGTCGCTTTCGGGCGTGATGGTGGCTTTGGTGGTGGACCCGGTGTAGGTCACGACGGCGCTGCCGGGAACCAGCGTGAAGCCTGCCGGCGGGTACTCCCTGATCTTCGTGACATATCGCTCGACGCCGCTACGGCGACTGATCTCGGTTCTGTATGTCACGGTGTCGCCGGGATGAACCACGGCGTTTCCGACGACGCTCCTCGTGTAGTCGAGGTTGTCGGCCGTGCCGGTGAAGCTGGTCGGCGGGGCTTCGTCAGCAGCGGCCGGGGTGCCGAGGACTAGAAGTCCGGCGGCAGCCGTCACAGCCGCGACGGGTATGGCGAGTCGTCGTATGAATCGACGCACAGGTCCTCCTCGAGGGTGAGCGCCGTTCGGCGACGCCGGCCGTCAAGTGATCGTGATCTTGATCACTTGACGAGTGAGATTACCTCTACTGGACGTTTGGTTTAGTCGAATCGGTCAAACGTCCAGAAAATTCACCCTTCGTCGATTTAAGGCTCTGGCCTGCGACGACGTCATAGAATTAGTTGTCGAAACTAAGCGGCAAGTGCAGGGGTGGCCACTGACCTGGACAGTCGTCTAGATCGACGGGCGGTCGCCCCGACTTTCTACGGGTCCGGCTGCGCAGTGACGTACGTCGCGTCCATTCGATCGCGGCGCAGGCGGAGTCCGGGCGTGGGCAGAAGCACGGGCTGAGGCGATTAGACTGCACGTGTGGCAGATATCGAGCAACAGAGACCAGTTCTTGTCGTCGACTTCGGTGCGCAGTACGCGCAGCTGATCGCGCGTCGAGTCCGTGAGGCCAAGGTCTACTCGGAGGTGATTCCGCACACCATGACCGTCGAGGAGATTGTGGCCAAGAAGCCCTTGGCTGTTGTGCTCTCCGGCGGGCCGTCCAGCGTGTACGCCGACGGCGCTCCGAAGCTCGATCCGGCCCTGTTCGACCATGACATTCCGGTGTTCGGCATTTGCTACGGATTCCAGGCCATGGCCGGAGCCCTCGGCGGAACCGTTGCCGAGACCGGAACCCGTGAGTACGGGCGCACCGACATCTCGGTGTCCGGTGGTCTGCTCCACGACGGACTTCCCACGACGCAGCCGGTGTGGATGAGCCACGGCGACGCCGTCACCGAAGCGCCTTCGGGCTTCGAGGTCACCGCGACCAGCGATGGCGCTCCCGTCGCGGCGTTCGAGGATCGCGCTCGCAAGCTGGCCGGCGTCCAGTACCACCCTGAGGTTCTGCATTCCCCGCACGGGCAACAGGTCCTGAGCCGCTTCCTGCATGAGATCGCCGGTATCCCGGCGGCGTGGACGGCGTCCAATATCGCCGACGCGCTCATCGAGCAGGTCCGCGAGCAGGTCGGCGACGGCCATGCGATCTGTGGTCTGTCCGGTGGCGTCGACTCCGCTGTTGCCGCTGCGTTGGTTCAGCGCGCTATCGGCGACCGGTTGACCTGTGTGTTCGTCGATCACGGCTTGATGCGTGCCGGTGAGCGTACCCAGGTCGAGAAGGACTTTGTTGCCGCGACGGGCGCTCGCCTGATTACGGTTGATGCCGCCGACACCTTCATCGGTGAACTGGCCGGTGTCACCGACCCCGAAACCAAGCGCAAGATCATCGGCCGCGAATTCATTCGCAGCTTCGAAGGCGCTGTCAGCGATGTCCTGGGCGAGAACGCTTCTCAGGGCGCAACTGTCGACTTCCTCGTTCAGGGCACCCTGTACCCGGATGTCGTGGAGTCCGGTGGTGGCACCGGGACTGCAAACATCAAGAGCCACCACAACGTCGGTGGCCTGCCGGAAGATCTGCAGTTCAAGTTGGTGGAACCGCTGCGCCTGCTGTTCAAGGACGAGGTCCGGGCAGTCGGTCGCGAACTCGGCTTGCCGGAAGAGATCGTCGGACGCCAACCGTTCCCCGGACCGGGTCTGGGTATTCGCATCATCGGTGAGGTCACCCGTGATCGCCTTGAAATCCTCCGCCAGGCGGATTCCATTGCGCGTGAAGAACTTACGTCCGCGGGCCTCGACGGGACGATCTGGCAGTGCCCGGTTGTCCTCCTTGCCGACGTGCGCAGCGTGGGTGTGCAGGGCGACGGCCGTACCTACGGCCATCCGATCGTCTTGCGTCCGGTGTCGAGTGAAGACGCCATGACCGCAGACTGGACGCGTTTGCCGTACGAGACCCTCGAGCGCATCTCCACCCGCATCACCAACGAGGTTCCGGATGTCAATCGCGTTGTTCTCGACGTGACGAGCAAGCCGCCGGGAACGATCGAGTGGGAGTGAGCTGATTGCTGTGCGCCTTTGTCAACCGCGGGCGGTTGACAAAGGCGCACAGTGCTATTTGCGGTTCGGCAGAATTACCAGCAGCAGGCCGGCGATGACTGCTGCTCCCACGAACAGCCACCGGAATTGGATGTCTCCGGCCGGCGCGAGGGAGAAGGGTCCGAGGAGGGCCCATCCGCTGACCAGGAATGCCGCGATTCCCGCTATGAGCAGAAGTGCTGACGGACGCTTGGACTTCGGGGTTTCCTCGTGCTCGTCGGTGCTGTTACCGATGTCGTCGAAATCGCTCATCACTGGTGTACCTCCAAGGCGCCGAATGTGGCTTTGGCATTGATCGTCAGGGTGGGGGCATCGGGTCCGGCCTGGGCGCCCGCGTGGACACCACCGTCGAGGCAACGGGATCCGTCACCCATCACGACTGTGCAGTCGTTCTGTACCTTGACGTTGTCCGGCACGTAGACCTTGAATTCGCCGAATGCTGCTGAGACGTCGATGGTTTTGTCCTCGGTGAACGCGACCTTGCTCAGATCCAGGGTGAAGCTGCCGAAGCCGCCGGAGTACGACGACTCGATCTCGGACACACTTGTCGGTGTCCACTTCTGTTCACCCGACGCGTCGAATTCGAGGGGATACACCAGCGACGCGAGGATCACGAATCCGACGAGTGGTCCGGTGACGATCAGCAGTCCGTATCCCTTGCGGAAGAATGCCCCGAAGATCATCCCGAGGGCGATCACGGCAAGTCCGACTGCGCCGACGCGGCCTGGGGTGAACCAGTCGTTGCCGGTTGCGGCGCCTGCGGCTCCTACTGCGGAGGCGGCGATGATCGCCAGGCCCAGGACGGTCAGGGTCCAGCGGGAGCGTCGGCGCCGAGGTGGAAGCGGGAGCAGGGGCGGGTTTTTGGTGACGGGGTCGGGGAGATCCCAGGCGAAGGGGGCGACGCCCAGCGGATCCCAGGCCGGGGGAGTGATCGTGGGCTCGTTCTTCGAGAGATCAACTGCTGGTGCAGATTCCGATGCCGCAGTTGTCGTGCTCGGTTCGGTGGGAACGTAGCTGTCGGGAAGCTTGGTGTACGGCGTGTACGTCGACGGCTGGTTCGGGGCGAAATTACCAGGGTCGAAATTGCCGGGGGTGAAGTATCCGGGGGTGAATGGTCCGGGGGTGAATCCTGTTCCGGGATAGACCGTTCCGGCGCCGATGTGCTGCGTGAATGACGGTGGCAGCGCCGGTGGGACGGGTTGGCGTTGGTAGAGCAGCCACAGGCCACCGAGCATCAGCATGACGCCGATCAGCCCCGAACCGCCTTGGCCGGCGCCGAGAGGACCGATAGTGGTCGCGGCGATGGCAAGAGCGACCACCAGGACGATGGTTTTTGTGTGCTTGTCCGATCGATGGCGGCGCCCGGGCACTGCTGCGGTGTGGCCGATGTCGGCGCGTGGGAAAGTCAGCCAGGCCAGGACGTACAGCAATATTCCGGAGCCGCCGAAGATGGTCGAGATGACAAAGGCGACGCGCACGAGGATCGGGTCGACACCGTATCGGTATCCGATTCCTGCGCATACGCCGGCAACGTGACCCTGGTCCGGTAGACGCACGGGGCGGGTCCGCCACAGATCGTTGATCTGTTCCTGGAAGGTCGGATTACTCATGGCTCCATCGTGGTGTGTTCGGTGGTGTTGCCGCATCAGGGGTGGACCCTGATCTTTGGCGCGCTGCGAGCCTGACTTCAGGGTTGGACCCTGATGTGTTCGAGCAGGGTTCGTGCCAGTATCGACTATGTGCAATCTGTGTCTGATCCCGCGCTCGTGAGTGCGCCGCTGCCGATACGAAAGTTGGAGCGGCGCGCCGGCGGTCGAATTGTGGGTGGTGTTGCTGGCGGTATCGCGGATCACCTTGGCATCGACGCGCTGAAGGTTCGCGTTGCGTTTGCGATTTTGGCTGCGATGGCCGGTGCGGGCATCGTGGCGTACGGAATTCTCTGGGTTTTCGTTTCGGCGGGTACCGACACCGACAAGCCGAGCGCGGCGGAGCGTCAGCGCGCTTACGGTCTGGCCGCTCTCGGTCTGGGCGGCGCGGCGGCATTGTCGTGGTTGTTCAGTGGCACGGCGGGTTCGGTACTGGCGCCGTTCTTTGTTGTTGCCGTCGGTGCGGCGCTGGTGTGGCGGGAGTTCGATTCCGACGGCCCGCGCACCGTCATCGGGTTGCCGGCGCGGCCGACCGTCCTGACGTGGACGCGTGTGGTCGGCGGCGCCTCGATGATCGTGCTGGGTCTGGCCGTGGTGGTGTTGGCGCAGGTCGACATCGACGCGTTGCGGTCGTCGTTGTTGGCCGTCGTCGTGACGTTGATCGGTGCCGGCTTGCTGACGGTTCCGTTGTGGTTGCGGATGTGGCGGGCGCTCGGTGCCGAGCGAGCCGCTCGAATTCGCAACGACGAGCGTGAAGAGATCGCGTCGCACCTGCATGATTCTGTGTTGCAGACGCTGGCGTTGATCCAGAAGCAGTCCGACAATCCGGCGGAGGTGGCGAGGCTTGCCCGTGGGCAGGAGCGCGAGCTACGGAAGTGGCTGTTCAGTGGCGGCGAGATCGACCACACGAGCTTGACCGAGGGACTCAAGATCATCGCGGGTGAGGTCGAGGATCAGCACGGCGTGACGGTTCGGCCGGTGACGGTGGGCGACGTGCAGCTCGATGGTGAGGACGGTCTGCCGAAGGAAGCGTTCACGGCTCTTCTCGGTGCGACGCGGGAGGCTCTGGTCAACGCCGCGAAGCATTCCGGAGAGAAGGAGATCAACCTGTTTGCCGAGGTGGAGGGTGATCAGGTGAGTATCTTCGTTCGAGATCGCGGCGTGGGATTCGACGTCGACGCGGTGCCAGAGGACCGTCAGGGTCTGGCAAAGTCGATTCGCGGCCGGATCGAGCGTCGTGGTGGCCGCGTCGTGGTTCGCTCCACCATCGGCAAGGGGACGGAGATTCGGGTGCACATGCCGCTCGGGGGTAAGACGAGCACCGACTCTGACTTACAGTGGGACGAGCCTGCAGATCATGTCGACAACCCGGAGGAAGCGCCCCAGTGACAGTTCCGCCCACACCCCCGTATCGCGTTTTTCTGGTCGACGATCACGGGGTGTTCCGCTCCGGGGTTCGGGCCGAATTGTCTCGCGAGGACGACATGGAGATTGTCGGCGAAGCCGGCGGTGTGGCCGAGGCGATCGCCGGGATCAATTCGATGAAACCGCACGTGGTCCTGCTCGACGTACACATGCCGGACGGTGGCGGAGTCGCCGTGCTGCGCGGGATAGATTCCGGTCCGGTGTGCCTGGCGCTCAGCGTCTCCGATGCGGCTGAGGACGTCATCGCGGTGATCCGGGCGGGTGCTCGGGGCTACGTCACCAAAACGATTTCCGGGTCGGAACTGGCAGACGGTGTTCGCCGGGTCGCAGGCGGCGACGCCGTCTTCGGACCCCGGTTGGCGGGGTTTGTGCTCGATTCCTTCACCGGTCGATCTGCCGCACCGGAACCTCAACTCGATCCGGAACTCGATTCACTGACTCCCCGTGAACTCGAGGTCCTGCGGTTGCTCGCGCGGGGGTACACCTATCGCGAGATTGCGGAAGAACTGGTGATCTCCGTGAAGACCGTCGAGACGCATGCGTCCAACGTCCTGCGAAAGACTCAGCAGTCCAATCGCAATGCCCTGACGCGTTGGGCTCATCGCCGCCAGATCGACTGAACTCTTCCGCGAGCGTCCTCGGGCGCGCACCATGGACCACATGACGGAACCATTGGCGCTGGCATCGGCACGGGGGCGCTGGGTTGTTGCCGCGACGGTTCTGGGTTCGAGCATGGCTCTTCTCGACGGCACGGTGGTCAATATCGCGCTACCGCACATCGGCGAGGAGTTGGGGTCCGGGGTGGCGGGCTTGCAGTGGACGCTCAGCGGATACACGTTGGCCTTGGCGTCGTTGATTCTGCTCGGCGGCGCTCTGGGGGATCGGTGGGGCAGGCGCCGGGTGTTCGTGTGGGGCACGGTGTGGTTCGCGGTGGCGTCGCTGCTGTGCGGCATTGCTCCCGACATCACGTTTCTCGTGGTGGCACGAATCTTGCAAGGCGTGGGTGCGGCATTGCTGACACCGGGCAGCCTGGCCATTATCTCGGCGTCGTTACGGGAGGAGGATCGGGGCGCTGCAATCGGTTTGTGGTCTGGGCTCGGGGGTGTTGCGGGAGCGATAGGTCCGCTGTTCGGTGGTTGGCTCGTGGAGGTCGCCGGGTGGCGGTCGGTGTTCTTCCTGAACTTGCCGTTGGCTGCTCTTGTGGTGTGGGCGAGTGTGCGGCACGTTCCCGAGAGCCGTGACCCGCATCCGCCGGAACGTCTGGATGTGCTGGGATCTGCCTGTGCGGTACTCGGTCTCGGCGGATTGACCTACGGGTTGATCGAGATGAATCTGGTCGCGGGAGTGGTGGGCGGGCTCGTGTTGTGCCTGTTCGTCGTTGTGGAGCGGCGGTCGCCGAGTGCGGTGGTGCCACCGTCGTTGTTCCGGTCGAGAATGTTTGTCGCCGCCAATCTGGTGACCCTCGCGGTGTATGCGGCGCTGGGTGGTGTGTTCTTTCTTCTGGTGCTGCAGTTGCAACTGGTCGCGGGCTATTCACCGGTGGCAGCGGGGGTCGCTACGGTGCCGATCACGCTGGCGCTGCTGCTCTTTTCGTCGCGTGCCGGTAGATACGCGCAGGTTCACGGACCGCGGTTGCCGATGACGGCCGGCCCGGCGGTGGCAGCAGTGGGATTGGTGTTGATGACGCGGATCGGGGTCGACGCGTCGTACCTCACCGATGTGCTGCCCGGAGTGCTCGTGTTCGGTCTGGGGTTGTCGGTGATGGTGGCGCCGCTGACCGCGGCCGTGCTGGGTTCGGTTCCGGTGGAACAGTCGGGCATTGCGTCGGGTGTGAACAACGCCGTTGCCCGCACCAGTCAACTCCTGGCGGTTGCGGCGTTGCCGGGAATCGCGGGGATAGGCACCGAGGCTCTGGTGGATCCGGGGTTGTTCTCCGACGGATTCACGATCGCGATGTATATCTGCGTGGGGTTGTTGTTGCTCGGGGCGGCTATTGCGGCGGTACTGATCCGCACTCCGGCGGCGCCGCCGATGCCCGAAACGGATTCGGTTGCCTGCAAACCTCATTGTGATCTGACGGGGCCTGCGGTACAACCGAATCCGGCCGAGAACTAGACGAAACTAGACGCTGATATCTCGATCGTGTGTCGGTATCAACGGGATTGCCGCGGCGGGAAAGGCTGCGACTATCGCAAACGCGATGGGATACCCGACCACGCCGATGAGTGCGCCGACTACCGGCCCCACAGCGGACGCGGCAATGAATTGCCCGGTGTTCTGAGCGCCCAACGCTTTTCCCTGCCACTGCGACCCGGACGCTTCGGCGACGGACGTGAATGCCAAGCCGTTGTCCGCGACACTGACGGTGGTGGCGATCAGCAGTACCAGCGCCGGGATTCCCCAGGGGGCGGCGTCGGCGGCGGCCATGGCCAGCATGACTACGGCAGCCGATATCGACACCAGGCGCAGCGGCCGGACCCGACTGCCGGCACGGTCACTCCACATTCCGACGACGATGCGTCCCAGTGCCCCGACGAACTGCGATGCACCGATGAGCAGACCGGCGGGTGCGGCCTCCCACTGTTGCTCGTTGATCAGCCAGACCAGTCCGAAGGTCGACAGTGTGAACTGCGGAAACACCAGCAGAGCGGACGCCAGGTGGATGCGCCACAAGAACGAGTTCGACCGGTAGGGGTTGACGGCCGCGGTGGGTGCGTGCGCGGTGGCGACGGGCCGAGGGGGATTGACCAGGGCAAGTGCGCAGACAAGTGCAAGTGCCCCGTTCAGAACCACGGACAGAGCAACCGCCGAAGCTATTCCCGAGTGAGCAGCCAGCGTCGGGACGGTGACCGACGCGATGGTGACGCCCAATGGTTGGGACATCTGCCGGATGCCCATTGCCAATCCGCGGCGGTCCTTGGGGAACCACCCGACAACCACGCGCCCGCTGGCGGCGTTGGTGGCGGCGGCCGACATACCGCCGAACAGGAATGCGATACCGAGCAACGCGTAGTTGTCGGTGGTGGTGGCCGCCAGAGCGGCAACTGCCGGCAAGGCAAGTCCGATCGAGATGACCCACTTCTCGCCGAATCTGTCGGCCAGCGCGCCCCATGCGACGAGTGTGAGAACCATGCCGAAAGTGGGTGCTGCAGCGAGTGTTCCGGCCTGCGCGAGGGAGAGTCCGTGCTCGGAATGCAGGAGCGGGATCAGGAAGGCAGGTGTGCTGACGAAGACGGTTCCGGCGGCTTGGGCGGCAACACCGAGGGCAAGCATCGCCCACGCCCGCGGTGTGACTACCGATTTTTCCAGCCGTGACGCCTCCGTCATGGTGAGCCTCCCGTTCTTCTTAGCTGAGGGCTCTGACGGTACTCCGGCTATTTCACATGCTGAAACTTGAATCCCAAAATGTGGTCATGGGTATTGGTTGTCAATGGGGAGGCGAACTGTGAAAACTGTGTGTCCATCCACCTGGTCGACGCCGATGGTGCCGCCGTGCAAGTGGACGTTCTCGACAGCAAGCGAGAGTCCCAACCCGCTGCCCTCGCTCCGTCCGCGCGCGGTGTCCACCTTGTAGAACCGGCGAAATACCGCCTGCCGGTCCTGGGGCGAAATCCCGGGACCGTGGTCGACGACGGCGATGACGGCGTAACCTGATTCGCCGCTCAACTCGACGCGAACCGGGGGTGAACCGTGACGCAGCGCATTGCCGACGAGGTTCGCGACGACTACGTCGATCCGACGCGAATCCACTCTGCCGCTGATGCTTTCGGGCGCGTTCAGTTCGACGGTTTCGGTCCAGCCTCGGCTTGCGAGTGTGCGCTCGGCCAGTTCGACGAGGTCGACGTCGTCGAGGACGAGTTTTGCCTGTTGTGAGTCGTGGCGAGACATTTCGATCAGGTCTTCGACCAGTCGGGCGAGTTTGCCGATTTCACTGCTCACGATGCGCGCGGCGGCGCCGGCGTCCGGCGGAAGGTTAGGGATCTCTTCGCGAAGTATTTCGCTGACCGGCACCAGGGCGGCCAATGGCGTCCGAAGCTCGTGAGAGACGTCGGCGACGAACCGTCTTGCCTGCTCTTCCGATTCTTCGAGCCCGGTGATCACCGCTTCGTTGCGGGCCACCAGGTTGTTGAATGTTGTTGTCACCTGAGCGAGTTCGGCTACTCCGTCTTCGGGGAGCCGGACGCTCAGGTCGCCGTCGGCGGCACGGGCCGCAGCGTCGTCCAGACGCTTCAGCGGACGCACCAGCGTCGACGCGATCCAGAGTCCGAGCAGGCCACTCACCAATACGCCCGCAGCGAGGGTGAGGCCGACAGCCCGAAGCAAGTCGTCGAACTTGTCTTGCACGCCCACCAGTGGCCGGACAGTGACGGCCTTCACGAGTGTCTGGTCGTCGTAACCGTCCGCCGAGGTCGTGTCCGTGACGTAGACCGACATTCCCAGCAGAATGCGCTGGGAGTCGAGCCGTTCGAAGCGAATGAGTTTGGCACTGTCCAAACCGCTGTCGAAGCTCGGTGGGATCGTCGAGGGATCGACGGATCCTTGGCGGATTACCTCACCGCCCGCGATCAGTGTCATGTCGGAGGGGAAGACCTGGGAGAGATTGGCGGGTGTCAATCCGTCCACCGGCATGCCGTTCAGCGACTGTAGTTCGTCGCGAAACTGTGCCGTTGCCACGTCCTGAGCATTGGAATAGATCCATGACCGCGCCATGAGCGAGACGACGCCGGCTGTTCCTCCGGCGATGATCACGACGATCGCGATGAACACGAGCACGAGCCGGGTCCGCAGGCCGTCGACCCGAAACCAGGTCGGTCTCATCGAGCTGAGCCGGTGTTGAAGCGATAGCCGAAGCCGCGCACGGTTTCGATGACTGTCGGTACTGCTGGGTCGTCCTCGATCTTTCCACGCAGTCGCTGCACCGCTGCGTCGACGATTCGGGAATCGCCCAGGTACTCCTGGTCCCAGGCTGCGGACAACAACTGTCGACGGCTGAGAACCTGTCCGGGATTCTCGGTCAGTGCCAGTATCAGTCGGAGTTCGGTGGGGGTGAGCGTCAACAGCGTCCCGGCCTTGCGGACCTGCAATGACGACCGATCCAATTCCAGGTCGCCGAACGTCTCTGCACCCGGCGCCACGTCTGGACGCGTCGTTGCGGGCGCCGAGCGCCGCACGACGGCTTTGATCCGAGCATCGAGGACACGCGGACTGGCCGGTTTGACGACGTAGTCGTCGGCGCCGGCCTCGAGACCGGCAACGGTGTCGATGTCGTCGGATCGAGCGGTCAGGATGATGATCGGGATCGAACTGCGGGTGCGGATTCGTCGACAGATCTCGTAACCGTCAGCCCCTGGGAGCCCGAGGTCGAGCAGGACGAGATCTGTGGCGCCCAGGGCGTCGTCGAAATCGCCGTTACCGTCGGGGCGATGGCTGACGTTGTGCCCGAGTCGGTTCAGCCCCAACGTGATTGCCTCGGCCACCGCTGGATCGTCTTCTATGAACAGGATGCTCACCATGATCTCAGGCCTTCCGTGGTCGGAGGAATCTCGGTCAGCCCACGGTACAGGTGTCACACACTCGAGAGTCGTTCGTTACCGGAGTTTGCCAGTACCGCGTGCCGTGCGGCGGTGGTGTTCAACGGAAATGCCGACACCGCGAGGGTGTAGCAACCGACGAGGAGTAGTGCACCGAGAACGTCACTCGGCCGGTGCCATTGCAACACGACTACGGAGATCGCGGTCCCGATGGTGATGAGCGCGCCGTTGACGGCGACGAGTACCCGCCATCTGGCGGGTGTGGCGAGCACGATCGCGCAGACGAGTGCAGCGATAGCCGTCAGCGTCCCGCTGGGAAAAGAATTGTGCATCACCAGACCATTCAGATTAGGTCGATCCAGCGATTGTTTGAGAACCCACGCCGTGGTGATGGGGCCGAGGGTCACGACGGCGACGCGCAGTGCCAGCGCAATCGGGTTGTTGCGCAACGTGATCATGAGCACCATGAGCACTCCTCCCACTAGCAGAATTGGGGTGACGAGGCCGATGAACTCGGTGGAGAACGCCCTGAGTCCTCCGGACGTGGCCGCGCCCACCATGAGTTGTTGGTCGACGATCTGACCTCCGGTCGTGTTGACCGCCACTTCGAACTCGATGACTCCGAGGATCAAGAGTGCCAGTGCGGCAATCAGTCTCGTTGGTTTGACTCGTGTCACTGTCAGCCTTCCGCTCTCTCGTCCGAAGGGTTGCTCAGCTGGGGCGGGCATTCTCCACCCGGGGTGGTGGCCAATTCGAAATGCCACATCTCGTTGGAATAGGTCTGACAGAGGCCGTAGTCGCTGCCGTGCCTGACGAGCCAGTCGTTAGCGTCTGTCGGACCGATGTCGACGGCCTGTCCGCTGACGTGTTTGGACAGGCTCGGGGTGTGCACCCACTTGGACGCTTCATTCACGCTTCCGTACTTGACAACGGCTTCGTCGAACAGTCTCTGTTGGTAGGCGGCGGACCGCCATCCGGAGGTGACGTGCATGTCCACCCCTGACGCCCGGGCATCGGCTGCCGCCGACTGTAGCGCTGTGAGAAGTGCGGAATCGAGACGGGCCAGTGCGGGCACATGAGTGTCCTCCACGCTGAGACTGTCCTCGATCTCACCACCTGAGGGTCCTGAATCAGGCTGAGTGGCAAGGTAGTTACCGCGCTTGGGTTCAGCCGCTTCGGTGTACGAGCACGCGCTGAGCGTGAGTGCTCCGAATGCGACTGCACCGAGTGCGAGGATGCGGATGATTCCACGGTGGCTGGGCATACAGACGAGGCTGCTCGGTCAGTGTCACCGTCAGGTGGTCACTGTTCGTCGACTGTGTCACGGTGTGCAACAACTCTGTAACGGGATGGAACGGGGCTGGTGGGGTGTGCGCTATACAGGCCGGGGAGTTGCGGCAAAGGTGGAGAGTTCGAACCACGACGGCAGGCTACGGCGCAGGGGTTCCGGCCCGGAGATGGTGACCTCACCGGATCGGATGGCGTCGGACCACGTCAGGTCGCCGCGCCAGATCTCGGTCAGCGGCCTGAGCCCGGCAGATATGGACACAGTGACGTCGAATCCCGGGTCGAGGTCGCAGACCTCGACGTCGTCGGAGTTGATGACCAGCCACCAGTTTCGTGAATGTCGATCGATTTCGGAAAAGATGAAGTGCACCACTGTTTTTCCGTCGGGTACAGCGGAGTGATCCACCCGTCGATGCATGTCCCACAGAAGGAGTTTGGGATCGAGATCCTGATCGCCGAGTTCGCCGATCCAGCGGGTGCCCCAGATTCCCAATGCCTCGACGACGGGGCGGAGCTCGTGCCCGGCGTCGGTGAGGCGGTACGTGACGGCTCCGTCGGTGTTGTCTCGGTAAGTGATTCCGGCAGCAGTGAGTTGGTGCAGACGTTTGGACAGCAATGTCGGCGACATGCGGGGGAGGCCGCGTCGAAGGTCGTTGAAATGGGTACTTCCCATGATGAGTTCACGCAGGACCAGGAGCGTCCAGCGCTCGTCGAGTAGCTCCATCGCCTTGGCGACGGGGCAGAACTGGCGGTACGACGACCCCACTTGTCAATCGTAGGCCGATGGGTGGGGCTGGTACAGATCCAGTACTGGATCAGTGACGCTCGATGGTCGTAACGTCGAGGTCAGAGCGAAAATCGGTACTTCGAAAATTGATGGAGGAGAACGATAATGACTGAGGCAGCGCAATCTGAATCAGTGGAGGCGGATCGGGCCCTCAAGTCCAAGCACAGAGTGATGTGGGGGTTGGGCAATTATCCGGCGGTGGCAATAGAGGTCATCTCGGAACTCGGCCCTGTTGTGGCGGCGGCCGGTGGCGTGCGCGCCGGTGATCAGGTTCTCGACATCGCGGCGGGTTCCGGCAATGTGGCTATTCCCGCGGCGGCGCTCGGAGCGCAGGTGGTGGCAACCGACTTGACTCCCGAATTGTTCGATGTGGGAAGGAAGATGGCGTCCGAGGCGGGTGTCGAACTCGAGTGGCGGGAGGCTGATGCCGAGGATCTGCCTTATGCAGACGGTGAGTTCGACGTGGTGCTCTCGTGCGTCGGGGTCATGTTCGCGCCGCATCACCAGCGAGCAGCAGATGAGCTTGTTCGAGTATGCAAGGAAGGCGGGAGAATTGCTGTACTGAGTTGGACGCCAACAGGTTTCATCGGAGAGATGTTCAAAGTCATGAAACCGTATGCACCTGCCCCGCCTCCTGGTTCGCAGCCGCCACCGTTGTGGGGTGAGGAGGGTCATGTTCGAGAGTTGTTCGGTGATCGGGTTCGCGACCTGACGATGCGCCGAGAAGTGCTGCAGGTGAGCAGGTTCCGTGATCCGGAAGAGTTTCGCGACTTTTTCAAGGAGAATTACGGGCCGACGATCGCCGTCTACCGCAACATTGCCGACGACGTCGCCAAGGCGGAGGCCCTCGACCGGGATCTTGTCGACTTGGCTCGAAGGTACATGGCAGGAGGGGATTCCCCGGGCATGGGCTGGGAGTACCTACTCGTCACAGGTGTCAGGAGTACGTCATGACAATCATTGATATCGAGCCGTTGAGATCGTCTGTCACCGGCCCGGTTTTCGGCCCGGAAGATTCGGGCTACGACGACGCTCGGGCCATCTGGAACGGCTCGATCGATCACCGGCCGGCTGGGATCGCCCGATGTCTTTCGCCGGCGGACGTGGCTGCGGCGCTGGGGTATGCGCGAGAACACGATCTGGAGGTGTCTGTTCGCGGTGGTGGGCATTCGTATCGTGGGGCTTCGGTGTGCGAGGGCGGCCTGATGATCGATCTCAGCGCGCTGAACACCGTGAGTGTGGATCCGTCGGCTCGTACGGCGCGAGCAGGCGGCGGGGCGACCTTGGCAAACCTGGATGCCGCGACGCAGGAACACGGCCTGGCAGTGACCGGTGGGGTGATCAGCGATACCGGAGTGGGCGGTCTGACACTCGGCGGCGGTATGGGGTGGCTGACCCGAACGCTCGGCTTGTCGATCGACAACCTGGCATCGGCGGAGGTGGTACTTGCCGACGGGGAGGTTGTGCGCGCGTCGCAAGACGACCACCCCGATTTGTTCTGGGCGTTGCGGGGCGGGGGAGGCAACTTCGGTGTGGTGACCGAGTTCGAGTATCGGCTGAGCGCGATCGGACCGGAAGTGCATCTCGGGTTCTTCTTCTGGGGGATGGACGACGGGCCGGATGCGCTGCGTTTGTGCCGCGACGTGGTGCCTGCTCTGCCTCGTAACGTCGGTGCGTTGATTGCCTCCACGCTGTCCGCGCCGCCGGCGGCCTTTGTGCCGGAGCAATTCCACTTTCATCCCGGATATGCCTTGCTGGTAGCCGGTTTCGGTTCCGCGCAGGAGCATGCACAGGTGATTGCGCCCATCAGGGAAGCGTTGCCGCCGTTGTTCGAGTTCGTCACACCGCTCCCGTACACGGGGTTGCAGTCGATGCTCGACGACGCCGAACCGTGGGGTGCGTACGCGTACGAGAAGGCTTTGGACCTGGGGGATCTCTCCGATGAGGTGATCGGTGTTCTGACCGAACATGCGGTGAAGAAGTCGTCACCGATGTCTTTCATCCCGATCTTCCCGCTGCAAGGCGCCTTCACCGCGGTCGGCGAGGACGATACCGCGTTCGGTGGTTCCCGCTCCCCGCACTACGTGTGCAACATGACCGCCACGGCAACGGATGCCGGGACTCTGGATCTGGATCGAACGTGGGTGCGGAATCTCTGGGAAGCGTTGCGTCCCTTGTCGACCAATCCTGGTGGCTACGTCAATTTCATGACCGACGCGGACGAAGAGCGGGTTCGCAGCTCGTACGGAACGGGCAAGTACGCGCGTCTGTCCCAGATCAAGGCACGGTACGACCCGGACAACGTGTTTCATCTCAACGCCAATATCCAGCCGGCTGCATCGGCGCTCAAACAGTGAACACCAGGACAAGCACGATGAGTATTGCCGCGATGATGATCGCCACCATCGCGGTCATGGCCAGCGGCGCCCAGGCGACCACTTTGTCGCGGGTGCTCGCGTCGGCGGGTCCGGTGGGTATCCGAGGCGGCCACGAAAACAGGTCAAGCGGGCTGGGGACAGAGCCGAGTGGCGTGTTCTGTTGCACCGCAGGCAGTCCGGTGACCGTGTGGCCGACCAGACGATTGCGTCGGTGCGGGTCGGGGAGTTGGGTGGTGCGGTGTGCCCACGCCGGAACCGCTCCGTCGGATGAGTAGACGGGGATGTCGATCAGCTGATCGACGGAACCGCCCCCGGTTGCCACCGCGGCGAGTGCGTCGCGGGCCTGTGCCATGGTGGGCCGGCGCGTCGGATCCGGTTCGAGAAGCTGGAGCAGTACGTCCGTGAGCGGTCCGGATCTGGTGGGACGGTAGATCTCGGCTTTGGCGACTCGGTGCAGCAATGCAATTGCGTCGGAGTCGATTCCGAAGGGCGGTTGACCTTCGATCACCGTGAAGAGAGTCGAGCCGAGGGAGAAGACGTCGCTGGCTTCGGTGGGGTCGTCGCCGCGGGCGACTTCGGGGGCGAAGTAGGCGGGGGTGCCGGTGATGACTTCGTCTTGGCGGTCCGATCCGTCACTCTTGGCGCGCGCGATTCCGAAGTCGCTGATCTTGACGATGCCCAGGGAGTCGCCGCGATCGGCAATGAGGATGTTGCCCGGTTTGATGTCGCGATGGACGATTCCGGCGGCGTGCGATTCTGCGAGTGCCGCGGCGATCTGAGCGCCGATCTGGGCAACTTCGAGGGGTGGCAGCGTGTCGGCGAGGTTCATGGCCTGTGCGAGGCTGCGAGACGGGAAGTACTCCATGACCAGCCACGGTTCGCCGGCTTCGAGAGCGACGTCGTACATGCCGATGGAGTGGGGGTGCGAGAGTTTGGCGGCGTTGCGGCCTTCACGAAGTGTTCGTGCGCGGATCTCCTCGGCGCTCTCGTTGTCGAGGCCGGCGGTGGTTGTGACCTGTTTCACCGCGACGTCGCGGCTGAGGAGGGTGTCGCGGGCCAGCCAGACGGCGCCCATGCCGCCGCCGCCGATTTTGGATCGGAGTCGGTACCGCCCTGCCAGCAGGTATTCGGGGCCGATGCCCCTCCCTGTCTGCTCTCGAGATGTCACGTATCCAGGTTAGAGGATTGATACGGGTGTGACCCTCGAGGTTTGTGTGAACTGGGACTTTTGTCGCTACTTGACGAGTCCTCAGGGGCAGGCTTTACTGGGAAACGAATCGAAAATATGTTCGACTGTTGTCTGTTCGATGTGTGTCAGACCACGACTTCCCCGTGGTTTGCCGGCTTCCGAATATCACGGAAATGTCGCGGAACGGGGATGTACACGAGGTGACCGAAGTAGTGGAGACCTCAGCAGTGGAGACCTCATTCGACGGGGCAGGTATGTCCCGTCAGGATCGGTTGGCGGAACTCCGCAGCCGGATGGCCTCCATCCCTGCTCGCGGTGACGGGCACGTTGTGTCGTCGGTTCCCCTCGGGGTCGCAGTAGGGGAGGCCGCGGTAGGAGTGGTCGGCGACCGAGCGGACAAGGCGGGAATCCTGCCGGTGCCTGCCGGTATCGCCGAGTTGCTGCCGCAGGGTGGATTGGTGCGGGGAACAGTGGTGTCCGTATCCGGGGCCGCGTCGTTGCTGGTGGGGTTGGTGGCGACGGTGACTGCGTCAGGCGGGCATGTTGCCGTTGTCGGCAAGCCGCAGCTAGGAGTGTTGGCCGCGTACGAGATGGGTGCGCAGTTGGAGCGTCTCGCGTTTGTCCCGGATCCGGGGCCGGATCCGGTCGAAGTTGCCGCAGTGCTGCTCGACGGTATGGATCTGGTGATTCTGGGATTGGCGGGAGCGTCGGTGCCGCCGTCGCGCGCGCGGGCAGTGGTGGCCCGCGCGCGCAGTAAAGGTTCCACTCTTGTTGTGACGGATGGTCATTGGGACGGTGTGGAGGTGCGGTTGGAGGCGCAGGTCAACGGTTACGGTGGCTTCGGGTGCGGACGCGCGTTGGGGCGGGGCCGACTCGAATCGCTCAGCCTTGCCGTGCGTGCCCGTGGGCGCTCGTTCCAGCCTCGCACCACACGTCTGGACATCTGCAGCGCAGCGGGACGGGTGGAATGGAAGCCTGCTCGCGAGGTGAGTGCAGCTCAGGTGGTGGCGCTGTGAGCAGGGTTCTGGCGCTCTGGTGTCCGGACTGGCCGGCAGTGGCAGCTGCTGCTGTAGCCGACCTTCCGGCTACCCACCCGGTTGCGGTGACGTCCGGCAACAGGGTGATTGCGTGCAGCGCGACGGCCCGATCGGAAGGGGTTCGTCGTGGGCTGCGTCGACGCGAGTCGCAGGCACGGTGCCCGGAACTGTATGTGGCGGCGGCAGATCCAGAGCGGGATGCCCGGTTGTTCGAGCCGGTTGCAGCGGCTGTCGATGCGGCGGCACCCGGTGTGGAGGTGCTTCGTCCGGGGCTGTTGGTGCTGAGTTCACGCGGTGCCAGTCGCTATTTCGGCAGCGAGGAGGCCGCGGCAGAACGGCTGGTGGATCAGGTTGCTGCCGTGGGAGTCGAATGCCAGATCGGGGTGGCCGATCAGTTGTCGACGGCGGTGATCGCTGCACGACGAGCCGCACTGGTGCCGCTCGGTGAGGGCGCTCGGTTTCTCGCTCCGCTGCCGATGTCGGAGTTGGCGGCCGAGCCGAGTTTGTCCGCGCCGCATCGTGGTGAGCTGGTGGATCTGCTGCGCCGACTCGGGATCAGAACCATCGGGGCCTTTGCGGACTTGCCTGCCGTCGACGTGGCGTCGCGGTTCGGTACCGACGCTGTGCTGGCGCACCGGGCGGCGCGCGGTGAACCGGAACGACCACCGTCGGCCCGGGCGTTGCCACCGGATCTCGATGTGGAGCAGCATTACGATCCGCCTATCGAACGAGTGGACGCCGCAGCCTTTGCCGGGCGCGCCCTGGCGGTTCTTCTACATGGCACGTTGTCTGCCGCCGGCGTCGCCTGCACGCGATTGCTGATATCGGCGAGCACCGGAAACGGCGAGCACCTGTCTCGCACGTGGCGCTGCGCCGAGCCACTGACGCCGGAAGGAACTGCTGATCGAGTGCGGTGGCAACTCGACGGATGGCTTACCGGTCGCAGTGAGGACAAGCCCACCGCAGGAATTACCGTGCTGCGCCTCGAACCGGTGGAGGTGGTCAACGCCGGCGCCTTGCAATTGGGTCTCTGGGGCGGGGTGGGCGACGAGGACGAACGGGCGAAGCGAGCGCTGGTACGAGTGCAGGGGCTCTTGGGCGGCGAGTCGGTCCAGGTGGGTGTCCTCAGTGGCGGGAGGGGGCCTTTGGAGCGAATTACGTTGGTGCCCTTGGGTGATGAGCGGGTAGCGGCGCATGACCCGCAAGCTCCGTGGCCAGGGCGGCTGCCGCAGCCGTCGCCGGGATCGGTTTATGCCGACAATCCACGAGTGTGGCTGGGAGATGTGTCGGGCAAAGCTGTGTATGTCACGGAACGGGGAGTGTTCAGTGCGCATCCGGCGAGGCTGAAGTGGGGGAGCAAGGAATGGGCGGTGCAGGGGTGGGCTGGTCCGTGGCCGGTCGACGAGCGATGGTGGGATACGGCCGCGGTGCGAACGGCGGCGCGGGCGCAGGTGTTGTTGGAACAATCACGCGCGTTGTTGATGATCTGCGAGGGCGGCGAGTGGTCTGTGGAAGGTGTGTACGAGTGAGTACGGCTAATCTGGAATATCGTGAGTATCGCTAACGTGCGCAGTGCCGGTGGAATCGAGATCAGCTACCGAGATTCGGGGGCTGGTTCCGGGAGTGCCGAACTGCCTCCGGTTGTCCTCGTGCACGGCATGGGCGGCGACAGCGGCACGTGGGACCGATTCGCCAGAACCTTGCGGTCCCGTGATCGACGCGTCGTCTCGGTGGACCTTCGTGGGCACGGGCGCAGTGCTCGGGCATCGTCGTACCTGTTCGAGGAATTTGCCGAGGACATCATGGACGTGTGTGATCACTTGGAACTCGATCACGTCGATCTGGTGGGGCACTCGCTCGGCGGGCACGCGGCGTCGTTGATCGCGCAGCGGCGGACGAGCGGCGTACGCAAGCTGGTCATCGAGGAAGCACCGCTCCCGCTTCGGCCGGGCGATCCGGAGCAGGTGTTTTCCCGCACGTTCCCGAGTATGTCCGAGCTGTGGCACGCAACAACAAGTTTGGTGCGTCACCCGCGGGCTGCTCTGGCCTTCGACAAGTCGATGACGGGATCGGCGCTGACGCAGTTCCGTCAACCGGACCAACTGTGGTGGGAATCGTTGCCGCTGATCGAAGCGGACACGTTGTTCCTGCGCGGCGGCCTCGGCGGCATGGTGGATCCCGACCGGCTACGTGAGGTCACGGCTACGGTCAAGCGTTGCGAGGTCAAGTCATTTCGCACCGGTCACAGCGTGCATCGTGACGGTTACCGTGAGTTCGAGGCGGCAGTGGTGCCCTTTATTTCGTAAACCGGGCGTCCAGATGTGTAGAGAACCCGCCGACGGTCAACTCTGTGCAGACACACTCCGAGAGGACGTCGTCACGTGAGCCCAGAACCCGCGAACGTCCCGCAGTGCAGTCACGGATTACCGCGTCGGATGTTCTTGGGCGGGATGGGCGCTTTGGCTCTGGCGGGTATGACGGATATCGGGTCGGCGGGTGCCGCGGCCACGCCCTCGCGGGCAGCTCCCAGTGATTCGTTTCCCGCTCAGCCCAACATCGTGGTCATCATCACCGATCAGGAGCGACGGCCGATGTACTGGCCGGCGGGGTGGGCGGAGCGGAATCTTCCTCACCGCCAACGCATTGCGCGTCACGGACTGACTTTCGACCAAGCCGTCTGCAACACGGCGATGTGTTCTCCCAGTCGGAGCACGTTCTTCACCGGTTTGTATCCGGCGCAACACGGCGTGACCAGAACCCTGACCGAGGGCGGCACGGTTTCTCCCACCGAACCGCAGTTGCAGACGTCGGAACAGAACATGGCGAAGATGCTGGCGTCCGCCGGGTACAACGTCCAGTACCGGGGGAAATGGCATCTGAGCAAGGGTGCGTCCGGCGGTGATCCGTCCAGCGACGACGTCGCAGCGTTCGGTTTCGGCGGGTGGACGCCACCTGATGCCGGGCAGGACACCAACCCCGACCATTTCGGCGGCGGATGTGCCGATCACGACCGCCGCGCTGCCGAGGAGGCCGTCGAATTTCTCACCGGTCCGGATGCGCGAGGAGACAAGCCTTTTGCGTTGATCGTTTCGTTTGTCAATCCGCACGACGTCCTTGCGTACCCGCAGTCGTGGGATGCGATGAGCGGTACGTGCGACAACTACGGTTCCGATGCGCCTGGCGCTTTCGAGCAGGGCATCGAACTCCCGCCGACCTACGACGAAATCCTTGCCTTCAATTACAAGCCGAGCGCTCAGGTGCAGTCGGAGTTGTTGCTCGCCGCCGGACTCGGCCCACTACTCGGACCCGATCAGGCGAGGAAGTACATCAACTTCTACGCCTACATGCACAAGGTCGTGGACGAGCGCATCGGCAGCGTTCTCGACGCCTTGGAAGCCACACCGGGGTTGCTCGACGACACCGTCATCGTGCGGATGTCCGATCACGGTGAGATGGGGATGTCGCATGGAGGCTTGCGGCAGAAGGTGTTCAACGCGTACGAGGAAACTCTGCGCATCCCACTCGTTATCAGCAATCCGTTGTTGTTCCCGCAACCCGTTCAGACGGATGCCCTGGCGTCGTTGATCGACGTGATGCCCACTCTCGCAAACCTCGCGCAGGTGCCGGACCGTGCGTCGTGGAACTTTCTCGGCACCGATCTCACCCCGGTGCTCGTCGATGCGGCGGCGTATCCGAACGCGCCCAGCATGCAGGTTCAGGACACGATTCTCTTCACCTACGACGATCAGAACTGTGCGACGCCCGACGGCCAGAACATCGTCAGGGCGCCAAACCATATTCGCTGCATTCGGGACAGTCGGTGGAAGTACACGATGTACTTCGACCCGGCGGGAAGTGCTGCGCCCCAATACGAACTGTACGACCTGAATGCTGATCCCCTGGAGACGAACAACCTGGCCAACCCGTTCAATTCCGAGTCATACCAGCCCGCCAAAGCAGCCGAGATGAACGCAAAACTCTTTGCCGCGATGGACGCCAAGGGTGTTTCGCTGGCCGAGTCGAGCAATATTCCGCAAAACTGATTCACGGTGCGGTTCTCCGGGCATTCCTGCTGGACATATGTCTTCGTTTCGGGAAGAAGGATTGTCATGACCGTCACCTCGCCGGGGCGAGAAGGATTCAGTTCCCTCCGATCAGGAGGGTTGAACTGGGATTGTTTTCCCCTCCGATTGTTCACAAAAGGAAATGCCAAATTCTGGAACCCGGCAGACCTCGATTTTTCGAAAGACGCTCGAGACTGGCAGGAGTTGACCAGCGAGCAGCAGCGCAGCGCAACGTATCTGTGCGCGCAGTTCATCGCCGGTGAAGAAGCAGTGACCGAGGACATCCAACCGTTCATGCAGGCGATGTCTGCTGAAGGCCGGTTCAGTGACGAGATGTACCTGACCCAATTCTGCTTCGAGGAAGCCAAGCACACTCAGGTTTTCCGGCTGTGGATGGATGAAGTCGGGCTCACTGACGACCTGCATTCCTACGTTGCCGATAATCCGGACTATCGGCAACTGTTCTACGAGGAGTTGCCGGCGTCGCTGCGTATTCTCCAGACCGATCCCAGTCCGGTCAACCAAGTGCGGGCGAGCGTCACCTACAACCATGTCATCGAGGGCAGCCTTGCGTTGACGGGCTACTACGCCTGGCAAAAAGTATGTGCCACAAGGGGAATCCTGCCCGGAATGCAGCAGTTGATCAAAAAGATCGGCGACGACGAGCGTCGTCATATGGCGTGGGGAACTTTCACGTGCCGTCGGCACGTGGCCGCGGACGACGCCCTGTGGGATGTCGTGCAGGAACGCATGGGTGAGCTGATGCCTATGGCTCTTGGCCTGATCAACTGGGTCAACGATCAATTCGAAGTCCAGCCCTTTGGCCTCGACAACCAGGAGTTTCTCGAGTACGCGGCCGATCGTGCGCAGCGGAGGCTCTCTGCAATCGAGTCTGCGCGTGGGCGCGACGTGGCCGAGATCGACCTCGACTACTCACCCGAGACTCTCGAGGAGAAATTCGGTGCCGAAGACGCGGCGGTGATGATTGAAGCCGGTAGTTAGAGCCAAAAGCTAAGTCGCCCTGAGTTTTCCGTCGATATTCGGACTTTTCCGACTGATTTGATTCTGACTGTTGTCTCCGAACATAGTTTCGAATATGGTGGGGAATGTTCGATCCGGGGGTGGGATTTTCGGTTGCTCGGCGCAGCTGAGTGATCCGAAACCGATTGTGCCCTCGTTGATTTTATGGCTGAACTGCATGCGTGTGAGGCGATGCTGGTCGAGCGGAAGTTGGCGGTGGTGGCGGAGTTCTTCACCCGCCGCAGCGCCGAGCATGTCGAGGGCGGTGCGTGGACGTCGGGGGCGCACGAGTTGGCGGAATCCGAGGTCGGTGCGGTCTTGACGATGGGGCGCGCTGCGGCCGGGAAGCTCATCGGGTTGGGTTTTGCTTTGAGGACGCGGTTGCATCGGACGCGGGCGGCGATGGCGCGCGGTGAACTCGACTTCTATCGGGTTTCGTTGATCGAGTCGGCGACCGCGAATGTCGGTGACGAGTTGATCGACGAGGTCGAACGCTTGCTCCTCGAGCAGGTGTTGGCCCCGCCGGTGGATGGCGGTACCGGGTTGACGGGTCGCCGGTTGACGGCGGCGATCGACCGGATTCTCGCCCGGGTTGATCCGGAGGGTCTACGGGAACGCCGGCGACGCGCCCTCGCCGACAGGTTTGTCGGGGTCAGTGCTGCCGAGGACGGGATGGCCCGCATCCTGGGGAGTATCCCGGCGGAGCAGGCTCGGGCTTTCGATGGACGGTTGCGGGAGTTGGCGATGTCGGTCTGCCGCCACGATTCGCGCACCTATGAGCAGCGCCGCGCTGACGCGTTGGGTGTGCTGGTGAGTGGGTCGACGGTGTTGGTGTGCGACTGCGATCGCGATGATTGCCCGCAGGACCGTAGTGGTCTGGTGATCATGCGCAGGCCGTTGGTGCATGTGGTGATCCACGATTCCGCACTCGCAGGATCGAATGAACCTGCTCATCTCGACGGGTACGGGGTGATCAGCGCTGAGCATGCCCGTGACATCGCAAAAGGCGCCACGATAAAAGAAGTGCGCGTACCCGCAGACCCCGAACCGACACCTGAGCCCGCCTCGGCGACGGTGTACCGCCCCGGCGCCGCACTCGACACGTGGCTACGGGTCCTCGCGGGCAGCTGCCAGTGGGCAGACGGTGGCGTCGAATCTGAGTGCGTTCTGCCGGAACCACTACCGCCTCAAGCATTCCGGCAAGTGGCAGCTCGACCCGAATCCGGACCGCAGCATCACCCTGACCTCACAAACCGGGCATCGCTACCGAACCCGAGCGGCCGGGCTACTCGCGGGACAACAGGATCCACCGCCACCGGAAGGCGGCACCAGACGGCGAACTCGACTTGAGAACAAGGCTGCCCGCATCCGGGCCGAACGGAAACGCCGGACAACCACACCCCGAAAACGCGCGCCCCACAAACCCGTCGACTATGGCGACGACACACCACCGTTCTGAGTGCTCGCTCCACCGTTCTGAGTGCTTGCTGTGTTGCGGCTCAACCATGCCAAGCTGTAGTCCGCAATTTCACGCCAACCGTGATCGATGGTGAGGGAGTGTCCACGGTCGTCGAATACCTTGTACTCGTTGACTGTTGGTGCTTTGTGATACATCTTGAACGAGCTGTCCGTGCTGGCTTTCGGGACCGTGCGATCTTTTCCGCCGCCGATTATCAGCAGCGGTCCGCGCTCGGCGTTGAAGTCGACGTGTGCGGGGCTGTGGGGACTGAAGTTGGCGAGTGCAGCTTCGAAGAGTGGTTGCCCGGGTGCCGGAATCACGTACCGCTCGTACAGTGCGTCGGATTCGCTCTTGGTGATCGCACTGGCAAAGGATTTGTGAAAGGACTCTCTGGTGTGTGAATAAGCCTTCCGGTAGTTGGCCGGATTGGACAAGACCGGGAGAACCGTGCGGAGTTGCACGAGGGGGAGTTTCAGCACACCTTTCGGTTGTGCGGGGTCGATCGCAATTGCCGCGGAGGCTAGGTTCTGCCCGAGAAGCTTCTGTGCGATCAGTCCGCCGAAGGAATGGCCGACCACGATCGGTGGAGTATCCAAATCGGCGATCACCTTGGCGTAGTGGGCGGTGATCTCGTCGATTCCGTGTCCGGCGATTTCTTCCGGGTGTTCTCGGGATTCTCCGACGGTGGCGCCGTCGCCGGGCCATCCGGGTGCCATGGTGCCGTACCCACGTTCGGTGAAGACCTGGGTCCAGGGCTCCCACGCGCTGGGATGCATCCACAATCCGTGGATGAAAAGGACCGTGGGTTTGACGGCAGTGGGCATGTGTTCTCCTGTGATCGATCGGTTCTGATCGTCAGGGGATGCCCAATTTTGCTCAACTCATTCACCCGGTCCGTCGACGACAACGCCGACGTCATGCAGCTGGCAAGATTGCCGACATGTTCAGAACCTCGAATCAGCGATCCATGGCCGTATGGTCCGCGGTATTTGTGCTTTCCCAGGCGAATATCGTGAGACTGCTGGGGCCGGTGGGTCCGCGGGTTCTCGAGGTGCAGACAGCATTCTCCGCACGTCGGTACCACGAGGTTTTGGCGAAGATGAATGGCGCGGAGACGGCGCGTTTCCGTAGTCACTATTACCCGGACTTTGTCCATCCGGCGATCTACGCGATGGCATTGCGCGCCGCCGGCCGACGGTTGGGGGAGCGCACGCCGCTCTCGCCGACTGTTCGCAAGGCCATTGCCGTGGCGCCGGTGTTGTCCGCTGCCGGTGATTATGTCGAGAACGTTGTCGGACTGCATCTGCTGGACAACCGGGGCGGCATCACCGATACGACGGTGCGGCTCACCACGGCGGTGAGCATCGGCAAATGGGTGCTTGCACTGGGAACTCTCGGATATCTGTCGCTGGGGTTTGTCAGAGTATGGGTAACTCGACGATAGGGAGTATTGATGGCGGCGGAATTGGATATCGAATACTTCGCGGACGGTGAGGAATTCCGTCGGTGGTTGTCCGAACACCACGAGGTGAGTCCCGGGGTGTGGCTGAAAATGGCCAAGAAGACGTCACCCCATTCGTCGATCGACTACGACCAGGCGCTTGATGTCGCCCTGTGTTTCGGCTGGATTGACAGCCTGCCGAGGAAGGTCGACGACCACTTCTTTCTGCGGAAGTTCTCACCGCGTACGCCGCGTAGCCCGTGGTCGAAACGTAACGTCGAGATTGTTGCGAGGCTCGAGAGCGAAGGATTGCTCGAGCCCGCTGGCATTGCGGCTATCGAGAAAGCCAAATCCGACGGTAGATGGGAACGCGCGTACGAAGGTTCCGCGAAAGCCGAGGTGCCGCAGGATTTTCTCGACGCATTGGCCTTGAACCCCCAGGCGCAGGCTTTCTACGAAACGCTGAATTCGACCAATCGGTTCACGATCTTCTATCGGTTGCAGGAGGCGAAGCGTCCCGAGACCAGGACCCGCCGGATACAGAACTTCATCAGCCAACTCGAGGAGGGCAAGAAGTTTCACTGACGAGTGCTGACACAATGGCACTCGTGACCGAAGCCAAGACCTGCTCAGCGCTGTCTGCCGTCGACGAACCGTTGGAAGGCACAGCGGCTGTTGTGCGCGGTTGGGTGTGCCTCGAGTTTGTCGGTGCATGGGGACGGGATGTTCTCGACGGCACAGCGCTCGGGGAGGAGCTTGCCACTGAACTGAGTCGGCGCGCGGACGCTGCGGACGTGCGCGTGATGTTCATCAGGCATCCCGGTCGACACGAGACATTGTCTGCCGGTCACACGGTGCTTCTTGCGCGTTCCGATCCTGACGATTCGTGGTGCGAGCGATTGCAGATCGATTCGCCGGTCGATCTTCTCGATATCGACTTCGCGTTGCTCGGTGGGCCGGCCCCAGGCTTAGGCGTCAGGGTCGAGGAACCGGTGGTGTTGGTGTGCGCGCACGGAAAGCGTGATCAGTGTTGCGCAGTTCTGGGCAGGCCGATTGCAGCGGAGTTGGTTCCGTCGTTCGGCGAGAACGTGTGGGAATGCTCGCATACTGGCGGCCACCGGTTTGCGCCGTCGATGATCCTGTTGCCCAGTGGCTACACCTACGGCCGGCTGTCCGGGGCGGAAAGCCTCGCGGCGGTGGAGTCGGCGGTTCGTGGTGAGGTTCATCTTCCGGGGCTGCGGGGCCGGAGTCAGTGGAACTCGGTGGGTCAGGTCGCGGAAATTGCTGTGCGACAGTATATTCCCTGTGGCATCGATGATCTGAGTGTCGACGATCTGGGCGGTCAGCTGTGCATTGTCGAGCACGCCGACGGTCGGAGTTGGGAAGTGGAAACGCAGACGTCGGAGTTGGCTCCGCGTCCGCCCAGTTGTGGGGCGGATCCCAAACCTGTTCGGCCCGTTGTTGCCACGTCCGTTCGTGAACTGGGTTCGGGCCTGATGTTGAACTAGCCGGAATCGTGCATCAGTTCAACAGGATTCCGTCGTCGGCATCGAAGTCCAGTCCCGCCGTGACGATGCCTGAGAACAGGAATGCCCCGCCAACGGCGACGGCGGGGATGGTGAGGACCCACTCGAAAATTGTCATGCTTCAAGTCTGACGACCCACACGCCGAAGAACATCGCCCCGGGGATCGATATACGCAATCGGGTAGTCATCCCGGAGGATGACTACCCGATCAGGGGAAACCAGGAGCGATCAGTGTCCGATGCCGACTTTCGCGTGGATTTTCTTCATCCACGCCGGCGCCCACCAGTTTGCTTCGCCCATGAGTTTCACCAGGGACGGAACGAGGAGCATGCGGATGATGGTCGCGTCGACGATCAGTGCCACGATCATGCCGACTCCGAGGAACTTCATCACTCCCAGACCTGACATCGCAAAAGCACCCGTCACGACGATGAGGAGTAGTGCTGCGGCCGTCACGATGCGGCCCGTTCGCTCGGTGCCGAACTTGACGGCCTCTTCCGTTGTCGCGCCGTCGTTCTTGGCTTCGACCATGCGCGACATCAGGAACACTTCGTAGTCGGTGGACAATCCGAAGACAACGGCCAGGATCAGGACGACAAATGTTGCTTCGAGCGGTGTCTGGCTGACACCGAGAAGTTCGACGCCGTGGCCTTCCTGGAAGACGAAGGTGAGGACACCGAAGGTGGTTGCCAAACTCAAGGCAGCCATCAGCACAGCCTTGATGGGCAACACAATTGATCCGAACGCGAGGAACAGCAGGATCAGCGTCGAACCGACCATGATCAGAATCATGACCGGCAACCAGTGCAGGACAGCGTTGTTGCCGTCGTCGACGGTGGCTTGTCCGCCGCCGACCAATAATTCGGCGCCGTCGGGCGCCGGTATCTCGCGTAGATCGGTGACCGCATTACTTTGGGACTGCGACGTGGAACCTTCGCTGTAGAACGCTTGGATCGCGATCAGCGAATTGGTGCTCGCGACGACGCTAGCCTGCCCGATGCCCTCGACTTGGCTGGCGGCTTCGGCTATTGCCGTGCCTTCGGCTGGGTTGAGTACGGTATCGCCCTCGGCTTGCAGGATCAAGGTCGCGCCGTTGCCGGTTTGGGGAAAGTCGTTGACCAGCGTGTCCATCGCGGTACGGGCGGGGTCGTCGGCCGGTAATGCGGTGTACGAGAGTTCGCCCAGTCGTGCGCCCAGTAGCGGCGACGCCAGCACGAGAAGCAGGGTGACAATCGTGATGGACACGGCAACAGGTCGTTTCATCACCCACGAGACGACGCGGCCCCAGAACCTTTGTGAGCGTTCTTCTCCGCGTTGGGCTGCGCCCTTGCGCCACGTCAACGAGTTGATGCGGTGGCCCAGGATGGCAAGCAAGGCGGGCACCGCGGTCAACGACAGTACGGCAGCGCTCAGCACGGCGGCGATGGCACCGAATCCCAGTGAACGAATCACAGCTTGTGGGAACACGAGCATGCCGCTGAACGCGCAGATCAGCAGCAGCCCTGAGAACATCACGGTACGACCGGCCGTCAGAACTGTGCGGGTGGCTGCGGCGCCGGGTTCGGAACCGGAGTTCAGTTCCTCTCGGAATCGGCCGACGACAAACAATCCGTAGTCGATGGCTAGACCGAGCCCCAGTAGTGAGGCCACGTTGATCGAGAACGAACTGACCTCGGTGACCGACGTCAGAATTCGCAGGACGGCCAAGGCACTCAGCACGCTCAGGACCCCGACAAAAACCGGTACGGCTGCAGCGACAAGCCCGCCGAAGATGAAGACCAACAACACGAGGGTGATCGGGATGGCTATCGCCTCGGCGACAACAAGATCCTTCTCCAGCGTGGTGTTGAAGGCGACACCCACCACCGTGTTTCCGGCGAATTGTGCTTGCGCGCCTTCCACTTCGAGCGTGGGGAGCAGATCGGAAAATGTGGCGGCGGTAACTCCGGAGTCCGGTGCCAAGGTGATGGCGACCGCGCCCATCGTTCCGTCGTTGGAGACCAGATTTGCCTTTGTCGCGGCGTCGGCTGTCCAATACGACTTCACCGAGGCAGTCGGGACGTTGGCCGTGAACTCGTCGACTGTGGCTGTCACGGCCGGGCCGATGTCGTCGAGACTTCTGCCTTCGGTCGGTGTGTAGATCGCAATGATGTCCGGGGTTTGCGGTCCGAGGTTCTCTTCGACGATTGCTGCGACCTTCGCGGAGTCACTTCCCGGGTCGACAAACCCACCTTGGCTGAGCTTTCCGAAAACTCCGAGACCCCACACGCCACTGATAAGCACGATGAGAACTGCGAGCGAGAGCACCCACCATTTTCGGGAAACGACGGTTTGGGCCCAGCGTGTCATTGATCAACTCCGGTGAAATTTTCGGACATGGCCGTACCGACTGTATCGGGGGTTCAGCCGGTGCGGTGAAACGCCGAATCGACAGTGTCGGAGAATGAGTCCGTGTTTCCTTTCGGTCGGTCAAGACGGCTCGGTGTCGTGCGCGCACTCTACGAACCGGAAGACCTGTTGCGAGCCTATGAGCGGTTCGCGAGAAAGGAGATCCGACCGAACTCCGAACTTCTGATCGTGATCCCGCTCAGTGACAAGAGCGACTTGGAGATCACGGTCCCGGATTCGTCCGCAGGCTGGATCGAGTCGCGGATTCGCGGGCTGTGCGCCTCGCTGGGAGATATCGACCGGCGTGCACAAAAGACTCTGCGCGACGAGTTTGTCATCGGCTGGATCGAACTCGATTCACCGGACCACGGGGTCGTCGATTACTGGGCCGTCGGTGTCAACAGCGAGTATCCCATCGATATCTGCTGGACTGGCGATGCCTGGGAGGAAGTGCGAACTCGGTGACACGCAGTCGCCCCCGAACGAATCACGTTCAGGGGCGACGACTGGTGTGCAGAATCAGCGATTGTCCTTCTTGGCCTGGCGCCGTGCACCGGCGGCGATACTGGACGCTTCGAACTTCTTCTTGCCAGGAGAGCTACGAGTTTCGTCGACGCGAGCCTTTCCCGCGGACGCGACCTTTCCGCTACCGGTGTCGATATCGCTGAACGACGGAGCGTCCTTGCGAGCCCGGCCCAGTCGCGCGTCCTTGAGTTCGCGGGCGCTTTGGCGGGAGACCGCGGCCAAACGGCGGCTCACCCGGCTGAGCGCGTCTTCGAAAACTTCTGCCTTACCGGCGTTGCGCGCATTTGCCGACTTACCGGAACCGCGTCCCTTCTTCTCGGCAACTTTTGCCGAACCCGCACGTCGGTACAACTTCGTGTACTTGTTTCTGGCCCGACGAATGCGCGTGTGCAGGGCGATCAGTTCGTCTTCGTCGAGTTCGGCAATCTGATCCTTTTTGGTCTCGAGGATCAACACGTATTCGTCCTCGGAAAGGGAATTCAGAATCTTTTTCACGTCTATTCCGATCTGTCCAGAGTCTCCGAATTTCGGTGGTACCGCATGCTAATCCTTTTTCGAGGTGCATGGCGCAATACCGTGCTCAGCCGCGGGGCCGGAATGTGCGTGACGAGGGCGCCTGCGAATCGGTTCGGGTGTGTCATGCATACTGCTGGAAGCACTTGCAAGCCATGCGTGTGGGGGAAGCCGGTCGAAATCCGGCGCTGACCCGCAACGGTAGGTTCGTTGTCGAATCATCGAGAACGAATGAGCCCGAATGCCCGCCGCGTGGTGTGCGACATCCATTCGTCGTGGTCTACGAACCGGAAGTCCAGCGAGAGCCCTGCCCGCGGATTCCGTATGCGCGGTAAGTGTTCTCCCAGGATTCTCATTCGTGGCTCTGAGCCCTTTTGTGAGGTCCCGTGTCACTCAAGATTTCCACCACCCGCGCCGTTGCCGCGTTGATCGGGGTCGCGTTGGTGGCCGCCGGTTGTTCGAAAGGCGAGGCAACCGAAAACTCTGCGTCGACCGAGTCGTTCGCTCAGTCGGTCAGCATCACCAATTGCGACCGTGAAATGACCTTCGATTCACCGCCGCAGCGAATTGTGTCCTTGAACGGCCATGTCACCGAAGCACTTATCGAGATCGGTGCGGGTGACCGCATTGTCGGACGGGCATACAGCGACAATCCGCCCACCGCGGAGACGGCTGAACAGTTCAACAAGATTCCCAGTCTGTCCGATACGTTTCCGAGTGCCGAGCAGATTCTGGACGTGGACCCGGACTTCGTTGTCGGCGGCATGACCAGCGCATTCAACGAGAAGCAAGGAAGATCACGCGACGCGTTTGCCGAGAAAGGGATCAATACCTTCCTCTTCTCGGAATACTGCGGCACCGGTTTCCCCGACATCGGACTGCTCGAAAACGACTACACACAACTCGGACGCGTCTTGGGCGTCGAAGATTCCGCTCGCGCGGTAGCCGAACAGATCAGCTCTGGCCTTGACGCAGTCCGCGCTTCGGTCGGCGACGCCGCACCGGTATCCACCTTCTTCTACGACAGCGGTGAGGATGTTCCGACCACGATCGGCGGCGTCGGCGTCGGGCAACTGGTTGCCGAGTACTCCGGCGTGACGAACATCTTCTCCGAAGGTGCCAAGCCCTACGTCGATGCAAGCTGGGAGGCTGTTGCCGAGCGTGCGCCCCAGGCGATAGTTGTCATCGACTACGGCGACAAGACAGCGGATCAGAAGATCGAATTCCTGCGGTCGCAGCCGTTGATGGCAACCACTCCGGCTGTGGCGCAGAACCGATTTGTTGTGGTGCCTCTCGCTGATCTCTTCGAGAGTTCTCGTCTGGTGCGCTCGGCGCACACCATCGCAAGCGCTTTCCATCCGAGCGCTGTCACAACAGGCACCGACGCGTCGAAGTGACACTTTCACGTTCCGGTTACGGCGCCCTGCTGGCCGGACTGCTGGTAGCCCTGGCAGCGATGCTGGGGTTGGCGGTGTCCTTCGGGTCGGTGCGCATTCCGGTCGGTGACGTGTGGGCGATAGTCGGAGCGCGCTTGGCGCCAGGGACTTTCGAGACCTGGTGGTCGGCGGCGCGGGAGTCGATAGTGATCGACTCCCGTCTGCCGCGCGCCCTCACCGCCGCTGTGGTGGGTGCGTCGTTGGCGATCTCAGGCGCGGTGGCGCAGGCGGTCACACGCAATCCGTTGGCTGATCCCTATCTTCTCGGTGTGTCGTCCGGCGCGGGTTTCATGGTGGTGCTGGTATCCGTGCTGGGCATTGGTGTCGGTGTCCTGGGAGTTTTCACGATTCCCGTCGCGGCCTTTGTCGGCGCGATGATTCCGCTGTTTCTCGCCCTTGTGATCGGTGGCAGATACCCCCAGCCTACGGCGATCATCCTGGTGGGAGTTGCTCTGGCCCAGATATTCTCGGCGCTCATCACGTTCTGCATTCTGGTTTTGGCCGACGATCGGCACGTGACGTCCGTGATGCACTGGATAGCAGGCGGATTCGGCGACTCGAGATGGTCGACGCTGATCTTCCCGACCGTAGCGCTTCTTGTCGTCGGAGCTGCGTTGATGCTCAGCGCGCGGTGGATGGACGTCCTGCAGACCGGTGACGACGGTGCAGCAGCCTTGGGTATGAACGTGCGGCGCTTCCGGGTGCTGTCGCTTCTCGCGGTGTCGGTACTGGCCGGCGCGGCGGTGAGCGTCGCCGGTGGCATCGGTTTCATCGGATTGCTGATTCCGCATCTTGCCGGATTTGTGGTGGGGACCAGAGCAATTCGCCTTCTTCCTGCTGCCGCGTTGCTGGGCGCAGTGGCGATGGTAGCCGCTGACACGGTGGCGCGATCGGTGTCGGAATCGACCGAGCTACCGGTGGGTGTGATCACCGCCTTGGTGGGAGCGCCGATATTCGTCTGGATGCTCTACCGGCAGTACAGGAGGCTGGAGCAGTGATTCTGGAACTCGTCGACACGCGGGCCCGCCTGGGGAATCGTGAAGTGCTGCACGGCATAGGTTTCCAGGCTTCCGCAGGTGAGATTCTCGGCTTGGTCGGCCCGAACGGCAGTGGCAAGACCACTGCGCTGCGTTGCTGTTACAACGCACTGGCCCCCAGCGGTGGTGCGGTGCTGATCGATGGAGTGGACGCGACATCGTTGTCGCGCCGGGAGATTGCGCGAACCGTTTCGGCGAGTGTTCAGGAACCGGCAGTGTCCGGTGGGCTTTCAGTCCGTGAATCCGTTGCTCTCGGACGAACCCCGCATCGAAATTGGCTGGATCGCACAACGGAGCGAGATGGCACTATCGTGGATCGGTGCCTGGAACAGGTCGGTCTCGCGGCGCTGTCCGGCCGGGATGTCGCGACGTTGTCCGGCGGTGAGCGTCAGCGAGTGTCCATTGCCCGGGCGCTGGCGCAGCAACCGAAGATCCTGTTGTTGGACGAGCCGACCAATCATCTCGACCTGCGGCACCAGTTGATCGTGATGGAACTGCTCACGGAGTTGGCATCACAGGGATTGGCCGTGGTCGTCACGATGCATGATCTTCGATTGGCCGTCGAATACTGCGATCGACTGGCAGTGCTTCACGAGGGAAACCTGCGCGCCTGTGGGGCCACTGCCGAGGTACTGGAAGAATCGTTGCTGGCCGAGGTTTTCGGGATCAAGGCTCGCGTGGAGCAGGGACTGCGTCCGCGGATGGAGATTGTGGGGCTGGCGTGAATGACGAGATAGGCGCGATCTACGCGCGGATGGCGGCCGCGGTTCCGTTTTTCGAAAGCCTCGACGCCTACCCGGCCACCATCCCGGCCGAGGTGATGACGGACCCGGACTGGATGGCGGCGCGCGTCGCGGATACAGCCAGGCGGTGGGGGAGCGACGAGAGCCGGGTCAACGGCACCTTGTGGTGGTATTCGGCCAGTTCGACGTTGACCGGCATTCCGCTCGGAACTGGGTTGGTCACCGGTTTTGCCGCTGACCCGTCGCTCTCTCGAGCTCGGATCTTCTTGCGCGGCGACGGCTATCTCGGCGGTTTTGCTGCCGCCTCTCTCATCCCGATCACGACCGGTGTTGCCGAGTTGGCGCAGGCGATGTGCCAGGCCTTGACGCCTGTCATCGAGGTGCTCGCCGAGGTGTCCGGAGTGCGTGAGAAGGCATTGTGGGCGATCACCACCGATTCCATTGCCAACCGCGCGCTCGACGCGGCCGGGCTGCGGCGTGAGCGCGGAAGTGCCTGTGCCGCTGGATTGATCGATGCCCTTCGAAGTGCGGGCGCGCCTATTCCGCGGCCTCGTTTCGTGGACGTGAGCGCGGGGGAGAGCGCCGCGCGAGTCGAGAATCCGTTGACGCCGGTGCCGGCGGATCGTCGACGGTTCACCCAGCGGGCGTCGTGTTGCCTGATCTACGAGGTGCCTGGCGAAGCCAAGTGCACCAGTTGTCCCAAGCGTGCACCCGAGGATCGTGTGGGGTTGCTTGCTGCTCTTGTTTGACGGATGGCGGATGAGCTGCCAGACTTTGAAGGTATCGAACATGAGTTCGATACGCGATGCGCCTTCCCTCCCAGCATCATCACTGTTCGACAACGCAGCAGTTCGACAGGTCGTGAGGCAAGTATGGGTTGGGGTAACGGACCGCCGACGTGGTCCGAGATGGAACGAGTTTTGTCGGGGCGCGCCGGCCGCGTCGAGCACGAAGATCTGTTTCCCGGCGACGGAAACGACAGTCCGGCCTGGTCACGCAAGCGCGGGGAGTACTCCGCCGGTGAACTGGCTCGCGGCAACAGCACCGTGCCGTACGCCGAACTCCATGCCCACTCTGCGTTCAGTTTTCTCGACGGCGCCTCACCTCCGGAAGAGTTGGTGGAAGAAGCCGTTCGATTGGGCCTCGAGGCTATTGCTGTCACCGATCACGACGGTTTCTACGGAGTGGTGCGGTTTGCCGAGGCTGCTCGTGAATGGGGAATGCGGACGGTGTTCGGGGCGGAATTGTCCTTGGACTCCACGCCGCGAGTGGGAGCGGCAGATCCAGGTGGGACGCACCTGTTGGTCCTCGCACGGGGGCAGGAAGGCTACCGCCGGCTCTCCCGCGAGATCGCTGCGGCCCACCTGGCCGGTGGTGAGAAAGGGAAGTTGCAGTACAACTTCGACACCTTGACCGAAGCTGCGGGTGGGCACTGGCAGATACTGACCGGGTGCCGGAAAGGCCATGTGCGGCAAGCCCTCACCTCCAGTGGGAAAAGTGGCGCCGCAGCGGCCTTGCGAGATCTGGTCGAGCGTTTCGGTGCCGATCGGGTGGCGGTGGAACTCACCCATCACGGGTTACCGGAGGACGACAAGCGCAATGCTGTTCTGGCTCAGCTTGCCGCCGAACAAGGATTGCGAACAGTCGCGACCACGGCGGCGCATTTCGCGGCGCCCCCACGGCGCCGGTTGGCCATGGCGATGGCCGCGGTCCGCTCCCGGCAAAGTCTGGACGACGCCGCCGGATGGTTGGCTCCGACGGGTGGAGCGCACTTGCGTTCGGGCGAGGAAATGGCGTCGCTGTTCTCGCTCTACCCGGAGGCAGTCAGCGGAGCTGCCGAACTTGCCCGCGAGTGCGCTTTCGATCTGAGGCTCATCGCTCCCAAACTGCCACCGTTCGACGTACCGCCGGGGCACACCGAGGCGTCGTGGTTGCGTGAGCTCACGATGGCGGGGGCGTTGGATCGTTACGGCCCGCCCGAGGGTGCGGAGAAGGCGTATCGACAGCTGGAACATGAGCTGGACATCATCACGTCCTTGGACTTTCCCGGGTATTTCCTCGTAGTCCACGACATTGTCTCTTTTTGCAAGAACAATGACATCCTCTGCCAGGGAAGAGGTTCCGCGGCAAACTCGGCGGTGTGTTACGCCATCGGCATCACCAATGTCGACCCGATTCGTAACGAGCTCTTGTTCGAGAGATTCCTCGCACCTGAGCGCGACGGTCCGCCGGACATCGACGTGGACATCGAATCCGACCGCCGCGAAGAGGCTATCCAGCACGTGTACACCAAGTACGGCCGTGAGTACGCCGCGCAGGTAGCCAATGTCATCACCTATCGAGGAAAATCGTCTGTGCGGGATATGGCTCGGGCACTGGGCTTTTCGCAGGGGCAGCAAGACGCGTGGAGCAAGCAGGTCGGACGGTGGGGCGGCATCGACAAGAATGCCGAGACGGATATACCGCGCCCGGTGCTGGAACTGGCTGCACAGATCGAGGGGTTTCCCCGGCATCTCGGTATCCACTCCGGCGGCATGGTTATCTGCGACCGCCCTATTGCCGACGTCTGCCCCGTGGAGTGGGCGCGCATGGCCAATCGTAGTGTCCTGCAGTGGGACAAAGACGATTGTGCGGCCGCTGGGCTGGTCAAGTTCGACCTCCTGGGCCTGGGAATGCTGTCGGCTCTGCACTACATGATGGATCTGGTGGCTGAGCACAAAGGCATCACCGTTGATCTCGCGCAGCTGGATCTGAAGGAAACTGCGGTGTACGAGATGCTTCAGCGGGCAGATTCCGTGGGGGTGTTCCAGGTGGAATCACGTGCGCAGATGGCGACGCTGCCGCGTCTGAAGCCTCGGAATTTCTACGATCTGGTCGTCGAGGTTGCCCTCATCCGGCCCGGCCCGATCCAAGGCGGGTCGGTGCACCCCTATATTCGTCGGCGCAACGAACTCGAACCGGTCACCTACGATCACCCGTCACTGGAAAAGTCCTTGAAGCGCACACTCGGTGTTCCGTTGTTTCAGGAACAGTTGATGCAGATGGCCGTCGACGTCGCGGGATTCACGCCGTCCGAGGCAGACCAACTGCGTCGGGCTATGGGGTCGAAGCGGTCCACGGAGAAGATGGAACAACTGCGAGCGCGGTTGTATCAGGGAATGCGCGACCTTCACGGAATCGGTGACACCGTTGCCGACCGTATCTACGAGAAGTTGTACGCCTTTGCCAATTTCGGTTTCCCGGAAAGCCATTCGCAGAGTTTTGCCGCGCTCGTCTTCTACTCGTCGTGGTTCAAACTGCATCATCCGGCTGCATTCTGCGCCGGACTGCTCCGGGCGCAACCGATGGGGTTCTATTCACCGCAGTCGCTGGTCGCCGACGCCCGCAGGCACGGGGTGCGAGTGCATGGAGCCGACGTCAACGTCAGCCTGGCGCATGCCACCGTCGAAGCGGCGGGGCTCGAAGTGCGATTGGGGCTGGGCGACGTGCGCAGTATCGGCGACGCCCTGGCCGAGAAGATCGTCGAACAACGCGCTCGCGGAGGTCGGTTCACGTCGTTTCTCGATCTGACCGGAAGAGTGGAACTTACGACGGCCCAGGCGGAATCGCTGGCGACGGCCGGTGCGCTCGGTAGTTTCGGGATTTCTCGACGAGAAGCGCTCTGGGCTGCCGGCGCTGCAGCGGGGGAGCGTCCTGGCCGGTTACCGGGGATGGGGGCATCGGTCACGGCACCCACCTTGCCCGGTATGAGCGACGTCGAACTGGCGGCTGCCGACGTGTGGGCTACCGGAGTATCTCCCGACACTTATCCGACGCAGTTCCTTCGCCCGCAACTCGACGCACTGGGTGTGGTCCCGGCGTCCGGGCTGCTCGACATTGCGGATGGTGATCGAGTGTTGGTCGGGGGAGCGGTCACCCACCGTCAGCGACCGGCAACCGCAGGTGGTGTCACATTCATCAACCTCGAGGACGAAACCGGGATGGTCAATGTGGTGTGTTCGGTGGGGTTGTGGGCCAAGTATCGAAAGCTGGCCAACACGGCGCCGGCTCTCCTCATCCGGGGAAGGGTGCAAAACGCGGAGGGCGCTGTGACCGTCGTGGCAGACCGAATGCAGCGGATGGACCTCCGGGTCACTGCGAAGTCTCGGGACTTCCGCTGACGGCGCGCGATTAGCGTATCCAGCGCATTTTTGGCAATTCAATCGATGAAATTCACCCCCGATATCACCCTTTTGGTGAATGGCACCGCAGTAGTGTCATTCACCCCTGGTTTCATCCTTTCTTTCTCATTCTTTGTCGCATTGTTCGAGTATCTTCTCGGTGTTCGAGGACTCGCCGGGGCAACCCCGGGCGTCCGTGCGGGCAATGTTCGGCCTGAAGCGGTTGCGGTGCGGTTTCGGCGCCACTGTGAGGGACCTTCGGCGGCGGTGGAGGTCCGACCTGGTGGATATAGCAGGGAGGTAGCGCGATGAGGAATCCATGCGACAAATAGGTCTGAACTGGATTTATTGACCAATTTTCAGGTTGCCTTGGCGGTGAAAAATTGCCAGAAGGCAATGTCTGAGTAGGTGCTGGAGAGGGTCGCTTCAGAGAAATGGGACGAAAGTCACATAGGCGGCATTCCGTCCAAAAACGGACACGGGACGAGGCGCTTCCGCTGACAGTTGTCTGCGAGTTACCCGTGAATCTGCTGGCAGTGGGTATTTCTTGAAATGCTCGCGGTTGGTGCGACAAAGAATTACTGCACTTTCGGATTTTAAACCTCTAAAATCGAGCAATTTTCGCGCTGGTTTTTTCAATAGGAACGACGTAGCGTCCATCGGTGCAATCAATCAGCTAGTTGAGTAGTGAAGTACAGGTAGCGAAGTGCAGGGCGGGGTTCCGAGCTGGGAAGCCGGAACGCAGTGCTGAGGGGCGGGATAGATCCCGCGGAGGGAAATCATGTCGGAACACAAGGGCCTGTGGGCTGATGCCTGGTCCGGGTTGGGGACCACGCACGGCGCTCGGCCGACAACACCTCGCCGCTTGAATCACGTCTTCGAAGCGAGTGCAGACTCGGTTCCGGACGCAATTGCGCTCGAGTGCGATGGATTTGCGATCACCTACCGTCAGCTCGAAGATCGATCGAATCAGCTGGCCCACTTGTTGATCGGTGAGGGTGTCGGGGCCGGCTCACGTGTTGCGATTTTCCTGAACCGTTCGGTGGATACCTATGTGAGCCTGTTGGGTGTGCTCAAGGCCGGCGGTACTTTCGTACCGATCGACCCGGGAGCGCCGTCCGATCGTGTCGCGTACGTGGTCGAGGACGCGGGAGTTCAGCTCGTGCTGACCTCGACAGAGTTGGCGCCGAACACCGAAGAGTGCAACGTAGCGCGGCTCACCCTCGACACGCAGGTAGCGGTGTTGAACTTCCAGCCATACCATCGGCCGATTCTGGACCAATCGGACCCCGATCCGGCCTGCTACATCCTGTACACATCGGGTTCGAGTGGCCGACCCAAAGGCGTCGAAGTAGCTCAGTCGAGTATCTGCAACTTCCTCGACGTGGTCCCTGACGTCTACGATGTTCAGCCGAATGATCGTGTCTACCAGGGCATGACAATTTCCTTCGACTTCTCGATCGAGGAGATCTGGCCTACCTGGGCACGCGGCGCAACAATCGTCGCCGGACCAACGGACAGTCGACGGCTGGGCGGCGAGTTGGCGGATTTCCTCGAAGAACGCGCCATCACGACGCTCTACTGCGTGCCGACGCTGCTTGCCACGATCCCACGCGACCTGCCCAAGATTCGTAACCTGCTGGTCGGTGGTGAAGCATGCCCACGTGAACTGGTGGAACGGTGGGCGCGTCCGGGGCGCAAGATCCTCAACACCTACGGACCGACCGAGGCGACGGTCACCGCGACGTGGGGCGAACTCCTGCCAGGTCGGACGGTGACGATCGGTCGCCCGTTGCCGACGTATTCCGTCGTGATTCTCGACGAGGCCCGCGGACTGGTTCCCCACGGTGAGGTCGGGGAAATCTGCATCGGCGGGCGCGGTGTTGCGCGTGGCTATGTCGGACGCCCCGACCTGACGGCAGACAAGTTCATCGATCACTTTTCCGTTCCGGCCGGTCAGAAGCTCTACCGGACCGGCGATCTCGGACGCTGGACACCCGACGGTGAGATCGAGTACCTGGGCCGCGCCGACGCCGAGGTCAAGATTCGTGGTCACCGCGTCGATCTCGGTGAGATCGAAAGTGTTCTCCTGGAACATCCGTCGGTGTCGGAGGCCGTAGTGGCGCTGGTCGCCGCGTCGGAAGGCGAGACGCCGTCCGAATTGTGCGCGTACATGGTGCTCGTCGACCCGGTGGAAGACGAGTACCTTGTCGGGGAACTCGCGAAAGCAGTGTCGCAACGCCTTCCGGCGTACATGGCACCGGCATTTGTCGACTTCATCCCCGCATTGCCCGTGATGCCCAGTGGCAAAGTGGATCGATCGAAGCTCCCCGACCCGACCCGGCGACGATTCTCGGCTCCGACAGGCCCGGTCATCGAACCGCGAAACGAGCAGGAAGCGGCAGTTCGCGATATCTGGGCCCGGGCGTTCGGCATACCGGCAGAAGAGATGTCGGTCGAAGCGAATTTCTTCGAGGATCTCGGTGGCCATTCGCTGCTGGCCGCAACGGTTGTCTCCGCTCTGCGTGAAAGCGGCATCGGTGCAACTCCGTCGATCCGCGATCTATACAGCCATCCCACGGTTCGCTCGATCACACACGCGCTGGGAGCAGTGGGCGCCCAGCATCCGATTGCCCCGAATGTGTCTGTCAAACACGCGGATACGGACGTGGCCCGCGCCGGCGGCATTCAGCTGGCAGTGATCTACCTGTTCCTGCTGATCACGACGCTTCCCGTCTCGTACGTCTACACGAAGAACGACGGTTTTGTGTCGGTGCCGGTCCTGTTCGAGATGTTGGCCGCGATCATGCTCACGTATCTCTGCGTGCGCTGGTTCCTGCCGGTGATCAGTGCGCGTCCACTTGCCGCCGGAATCAAGCCTGGGCGATACAAACTTTGGGGCCCGACGTATCTGCGACTGTGGACACTCGACCTGCTTCTCGCTGTCGGTGCTTTGCCGGTAGTCAGTGGATCGCCGTTGATGTCGATCTATCTCCGCATTCTCGGTGCGAGCGTCGGACATCGCACTACCATCGCGACATCCTCGATATCGTTGCCGACATTGGTCGAGATCGGTGACGGTGCATCGATCGGCTACGGCGCGACAATCAGGCCGTGGCGCGTCGAATCCGGTTCGGTGACGGTCGGGAAGATCGTCATCGAGTCAGGTGCATTTGTCGGCGCAAACGTGGTGCTCGAACCTGGATCGACCGTCGGGGCGCGCGCTGCGCTCGGCGATCAGTCGCTGCTTCCGACCGGGCACATCGTGCCGCAGGAGGCGCGGTGGGCGGGATCGCCGGCGGTGCCTGCCGAGTTCTTGGACCCGGCGGTGGAAACCATGATGCGGGCCGAAAGTGTCCGGACGCGTTGGAAAGTGCGTCACATCCTGGCAGCACTCGCCGGTCTGACGGCGCTCGAAGTGGGTGCCATTGCCCTGATGGTTCCCGGTATCGCGCTGGTCTGGGGTGCCCTCCTGGCATGGGGTGTGTTGGCGGGACTGGTGGCAACGTTGCTCACCGGACCGATTTTCGTGATCACGGTGTGCGTCTTTGTCGCGGTGAACAAGCGCCTCGTTCTTCGCAACGCACCTGCTGGAATGCATCCTGTCCGTTCGGGTCTGGGTATCCGCAAGTGGATGGTCGACAAGTTGCTCGAGTTCAGTTTGTTGTTCACGAACTCGCTGTACGCAACGCTCTACACCGCGCCGTGGTTGCGGTTGCTCGGGGCGGACATCGGCCGTGGCGCCGAGGTTTCCACCGTCTCGCATATCGACCCGGACATGCTCACCGTCGGCAAGGACAGCTTCATCGCCGACATGGCCAGCGTGGGAAGTGCGAGCTTCGCGAACGGCCGGATCATGTTCCAGCCCACCCGCATCGGTGATCGCACCTTCATCGGCAATGCCGCGGTGATTCCGTCCGGCATGGAGATCGGTGACAATGCGTTGATCGGTGTCGCGACGGTGCCGCCGGTGAACGGTGTTCCGGAAGGTACGTCCTGGCTCGGTTCGCCGGCCATCTTCCTGCCGAATCGCCAGGACAGCGGAGATTACGACGACGCGCTCATCTATACGCCGCCTCAGGATGTCGTGCGGGACCGCTACGTCATCGAGTTCTTCCGTGCGACCTTGCCGCCCACTGTTCTCGGCGTGAGCTTCTATCTCTATCTGTTGGTCTTGTCATCCCTGGCATTCGGGCGCGCACTTCCCGTTCCGGCGCTGGTTGCGCCTCTGGTCGCAATGGCGTCGAGCCTTGCGGTGATCGGATTCTGCGCAGCCGTGAAGCGAAACACCGTGGGACGATACAAGCCTCGAGTGGAACCACTGTGGAGCAAGTTCGTCCGACGATCCGAGTTCGCTACCGGGCTCTACGAAAGCGCAGCTGTCCCGATCGGCGTCGGAATGTTGGTGGGTACCCCGTTCCTGCCGATGGTGTTGCGGTGGTTCGGCGCGACAATCGGTAGGCGAGTGTGGTTCGGAACCACGTATCTCACCGAATTCGACCTGGTTCATGTCGGCGATGACGCCACCATCGGAACCGAGGCGTCGCTGCAGACACACCTGTTCGAGGACCGTGTCATGAAGATGTCCACGATCACCATCGCGGACGGGGCCAGCATCGGCACGCGTTCGATCATCCTCTACGACACGATTGTCGGCGAGGAAGCATCACTCAGTCCGCTGTCGTTGCTCATGAAGGGCGAAGAGCTTCCGGCGCACACGAGTTGGCGCGGAATTCCCGCCGAGGGGATTCGCGCCGACGACAGCTCGACTGTTGTCCTCGGTTCGAGCGTTCTCCTCGACAAGACTGCCGCCGACGTCATCGTCGATGAAGGAGTTTCCGCATGAAATGGGTATCGTTGTCCCGCAACAAGACTCGTCGAAGTACTACGTACAGCACGCGGCCACACCCGCGGGCACTCGTGTACCGCGGCCCGGCTTCGTTGCCGGGATGCCCGGAAGCCGTCGCAGACCTGCTGTCGTCGAGCGCCTGGAACTTCGACGTGCGCTTCGTCGGCCCCGACGAGGAGTTGCAGATCGACGAGTCCACACTCCATTCGGCTGCGCTGTATGCACAACCCGGCGGCGGTGACCTGGATGGCGCGTTCACGCACCTGCGCCGCCACGTTCCGGCGATCCAGCAGTTCGTACGATCCGGTGGACGGTACCTGGGATTCTGCCTCGGTGGTTACCTCGCGGGCCGGAGCCCGGGTTTCGAGCTGTTTCCCGGCGATGCGGACCAGTACGTCGCGCTGCAGAACGCCGAAGTGCATGACACAAAAGGTGCTGTGCTCGAAGTGGAGTGGAGCGGTCGGATCGAGGAAATGTACTTCCAGGACGGACCGTACTTCTCGCTCGATCGGCACTACCGGGATTACTACGATTCCGAAGCCGCCATTCTCGCGCGGTATCAGAACGGAAGTATCGCGGCGCTCAAGATCGACTACGGCAAAGGCCGGGTCGGGGTAGTCGGGCCGCATCCCGAAGCGGACGAATCCTGGTATCGGGGAGACGGTTTGCGTGAACCAGAGCACCTTGCGACCGATCTGGGTTACCGTTTGATCAACGCGGTGATGACCCGATGACAGTCAGTCCACTCGCGCCGACGGAACAGATCCCGGTAGTGGCAAAACAGCGACTTTTCGGGATCGACGCTGCCCGCGGTATCGCGCTGCTGGGAATGATGGCCGTCCACTCGCTGGTCGCGGTGGGCGACGACGGATCGCCGACGCTCTCGTACGGTATTGCGGCGGGGCGATCGTCGGCGTTGTTCGCAGTTCTGGCCGGTGTCGGAATTGCCTTCACGACCGGGCGGGCGCGTGTCGGCCGCGGTGATCGAGCCGCCGCCGCAGCGTCACTGGCAGCTCGCGCCGCGGCGGTCGGTGCCATCGGATTGATCATGGGATACGCCGAACCCGAACTTGCGGTTGTGATCCTGCCGTACTACGCGATACTTTTCGTCATCGCGATTCCGCTGGTTTTCTTGCCCACTCGCGTGGTCGCTGCGCTCGGATTGTTCATCGCGGTAGCAGTGCCGGCTGTCATCGAATTCTTCGGGACGTCGTTGCCTGCGCCGAGCTTGGACAATGTGACGGTGGTCGGCATCGTCGAGAATCCACTCGGATGGACCGTCGAACTGCTCTTGAACGGGGAGTTCCCGGCGCTTCCGTGGGCTGCATACATCTGTGCCGGCATTGTCATCGGCCGGTTGAAGTTGACGTCTGCCAACGTAGCCGGTTCCTTGTTGGTGCTCGGCTCCGCACTCGCGGTCGGCGCACGAATTCTGTCCGAGGTCTTGATCTTTCATCTCGGTGGACTCGATCACCTCATGGCGGGCAGCGCATTGTCGCGCGAGGAGATTCTCGACATCATCGACTACGGCGCGGACGGTTCGGTGTTCGGTTCGACGTGGTGGTGGCTTGCCGTCGACGGCCCGCACAGCAGTACGCCGTTGGACATCCTGGGAACCATCGGGTCGTCGATGGCCGTGATCGGGGCGATGCTGTTTCTCGGGCATCTGGCGGGGACACGGCTCGACATGCTGGTCAAGGTCGTGATGGTGCCTTTGGCTGCGGCCGGTTCGATGACCTTGACGCTGTACGTGCTTCACATCTGGTTCATCAATTCGAACTACGACACGTACGGCGCGTGGACGGGATACATCCTGCAGGTACTGGCAGCCCTTGCAATCGGACTCTTCGTGAAGCTGACTACCGGGCGTGGCCCATTGGAAGCCTTCGTGACGATGGTGGCAAATCGAAGCAAGCGGGCGGTTACGGAGAGGGCGTCGGCAACTGCTCCTGCGCACCAAGTGTGACCGTATCGATCAGATCGTGGCCCAGGTCGAACCGGATTCCGTCCGGATTGGTGAGACCGCGTGTGTACCAGGATCGCTCAGCCTCCGGGTGGGGTCCGACAACGCCGACGCGGCCGAGGCCGAAGTCGGCAACCACGGCTGCGACCTTTCCGTTGCGGTAGCGGGCCAAGACCTCCACCGGGGCATCGTCACGCAACACGAAAATCGGGCCGTCCTGGAAGAACATCGTGCGCTCCTCCTCCCGCCAGGAGACCGTGACGATCGTGTTGTTCGTTGTGTCGATCTCGGATTTCCGGGACGAGATGTATCGAGCCGTGTCGCCGGGGATGAGTCCGAAACCTGGTGTGGCTCCGGCCAAGTAACCGCCGAGGCAGAAACCGAGGTAGTGTCCGCCGGTTCGGACCCACTCTCGGATCGACTCCGCGTGTTGTTCCATGTGGATCCACGCCGACGAGAGTTCCCCGCCGCCAGGTTGTGCGTAGAGCGATGCGCTCGCCAACGTCGCCGCCGTCAACGGAACATCTTCGTCCGGACCGCAAAATGTGACGTCGTACGGATCGGATGAGGATTCGAGTAACCGAGCTACCGCCTCCGGGCAACCGGGCGAGGATGCCGGGCCGCGGTAGACCAATGCACGACGGGGACTGCTTCGGGTGGAATCGGCTGACGCGACAACAGTTCCGCCGATGGCGACCAGCGCGCCGGCCGCGACGAGGAAGGTGCGGCGATTCACAGGTTTACCTTATCGAACCCACGATTCGATCAGGTCGTCGCGTCCGGTGCCGGTACCACCCGCGTACCGTTACGGCGAAGCTTGGTTACCGATGACACCGGCAACCGCCGATACGAGAGTAGGACTGCGCACAATGTTGGAAGTCGATATCACTGCACTGGAAGCGGCGCTGGCGGCAGGTGAGCCGTTGATCGACGTGCGGGAGGCCGACGAGTTCGCTCAGGTACGCGTCCCCGGTGCCGTACTTATCCCGATGAGCGAGTTCGTATCGCGCATGGGGGAGATCCCCGATGCCGAGACGGTGTACGTGATCTGCGCAGTCGGTGGCCGCAGCCTGCAGGTTGCCGAGTACCTCCAGGGCCGCGGGATCAACGCAGTTTCGGTACGAGGCGGAACGATGGAGTGGCACCAGTCCGGGCGTCAGGTCGAAACCGGCGGCCTCTAGGCGGGCGCGGGCAACGCTCCGCTGCGAATGGAGTTCACGGTGCGCGCTGCCACTGTGGCCCAGATGGGGATGAGTACGAGCAGCAGCGCAGCGGCCACGGCGAGGATCAGTTGCGAACCGGTGGCGATACCGAAAGCGTTGGCGCCGACGGCGCAGGCCCCGATCGGGAAGGTGAAACTCCACCAGCCGAGGGAGAACGACAGCCCGCGTCGTAGTGCCCGGACCGTGACCGTCGTGACGGCGAGGAACGCAACGACGCCGAGTGTGCCGACCACAGTGCCGTACACAAGGCCGAAGGTGTGCAGGGCGTCGGCCGTGCCTGCGCCCACGGCGTGGCGCGCTGCGTCGGCCAAGAGATTGGCGGCGCCGATCGACTGCCCGATCACGCCCAGCGGGATCCACAGTGACGGAATGGCATTGAAGGGGATCGCGTCGACGCCGCGAGCACGGTTGGCGGCGAACTGCCGAGCGACGGCAACAACGATGACCAGTGCCGCCGAGAGTGCCAGGGCGAACATCACGTAACAGAACACGAGAACCGACGTACGGAGTGCACCTTCAGTCAGGTGCGACGTCACAGCCGCTCCCGTTGTGGCGGAAACCATCGGCGGTACGACGGGCATGAGCCAGAACGGCATGGCCGTCGCCATCCCGGCGTCGCGGACCAGACGCACCATCATGACGACGTACGTGCACAGCCCCAGGGTTGTGCCCAGCACCCAGAGCGCTATCGATATTGTCGCCGCCGCGCTGTGCCCCAGGTAGGTAGCGCCGGTGACACCGGTCGCGGATCCGACGGTCAGCAGGGCCATTGCCACAGCGCCGTAGAACGGGAACATCGCGGGGCTACGGAGGTAGGCGAGAGCCAGATCACGGTGGGTGATCCAATGCGCGGCAAAGGCGCCGATCAAGGTGATCAGGATGATCGCGGCCAGAAACCAGAAGAGTTCTGCCACGACCTGCAGAGCCGCAACCTCGTGTTGGAGGGACGCCGCTGCCACCGACACGATTCCCGTTCCCATCGCGGCCGCGAACCAGTTCGGCGTGATGTGGGCGAATGCGGACGGCGTAGCGGTGCTCATGTAATCCAGTGTGTCGGTGTTGGGTTTACCGACGGTAGAGGGCCTGTTGTTGAATGCCCACAAATGGCGCTTGTGGGTCTAATCTGAACTCATGTCGCTGTCCCCTCGAGTGCCGGAACTCGGTGCCCTCGACGTCCTGCTGTCCGTGGGCCGCCTCGGAAGCATGGGCGCTGCCGGTCGGGAGCACGGACTGAGCCAACAGGCTGTCAGCGCCCGGGTCAGATCGGTCGAACGTCAACTCGGGATCAAAGTCTTCGATCGCGCCGCAACCGGTGTTCGCCCGACGGCGGAAGGCGGGCTGATTCTCGAATGGGCCAGTCACATACTCGTCACAGCGGAAGAGATGGCGTCCGGAGTTGCGGCGCTGCGCGGCGAACGTGACGCAGCCGTGACGGTTGCGGCAAGTATGACCATCGCCGAATATCTCGTACCGGGGTGGACGGTGGCTATGCGCCACAAGTTCCCGAGCGTCGTAGCTTCGGTCAGTCTTCACAATTCTTCCGACGTCTCCGCGCAGGTTCAGGCAGGCCGAGCCGATATCGGTTTTGTCGAAGGTCCGGACGTACCGACCTCACTCGCGTCCTGTGAAGTGGCGCGTGACCATCTGGTTGTTGTTGTGCCGCCAAACCACGAATGGGCGCTCGGCGCTTCCGTTCCGGTTGAGGAGTTGGCCCGTACGCCGCTCATTCAACGGGAATCGGGATCTGGCACTCGACTGACACTCGAGAATGCGGTACCCGATTGTGCGCCACCGCTTCTCGAATTGACGTCGTGCACCGCCGTCAAGGCCGCAGTAGTGGCGGGCAACGCGCCGGCCGTGCTCTCGTCCTTGGCTGTTGCCGCTGATCTCACCGACGGCAGATTGGTGGCTGTGACCGTCGAAGGCCTACGGATGCCCCGCAGATTGCAGGCAGTCTGGGATCCGGTACGCGGATTGCGGGGCGCGGCCCGAGATTTTCTCGACATCGCACTCGGCTCCAACGCTGCCGTTCACTCGCGCTGACAGGTCAGACCGCGCCTTGGAAGCCGTGCTGGCGCCACGCTTCGTAGGTGACCAACGCTGCCGCGTTGGAGAGATTGAGTGAGCGTCGGCCGGGGAGCATCGGAATCCGCAGACGCTCGGTGATGTGCTCGTCGGCCAGAACTTCCTCGGACAGCCCCGTGGGTTCGGGGCCGAACAGCAGAACATCGCCACGTTCGTACGCGATGTCGGTATACGGCACCGTGGCATGCGCGGTGAAGGCAAACACCCGCGCCGGAGTGACAGCCTCCCACGCTGCGGCCAGGTTCTCGTGAACAGTCACGGTCGCCAAGTCGTGGTAGTCCAACCCTGCCCGCTTGAGCTTCGGTTCGGACAGGTCGAACCCGAGCGGGCCCACCAGGTGTAATTCACAACCGGTGCCGGCGACCATGCGGATCGCGTTACCGGTATTGGGTGGAATGCGGGGCTCGTGGAACATCACTCGGAACACCACCAAAACCCTACCGGGTACATCTGAGTCAGCTGCGAGGGCAGGTTTGCTCGATTCGGTTAACAAACCGGACAGTATGTGCAATTCTATGGGTCGCAATCTTCATAGAACGGACAAAATGAACACTCCAGCCGGTTGGAATCCCGACCCCATCGACCCCACCATCGACCGCTACTGGGATGGCCAGCAGTGGACAGCTCAAACCCGGCCCGGGGGCTCCAACGAACCGACACAGGTGTTCGGAGCACCAGGCTCGCCGCAGCCGGATCCCACAGCGCCGGAAGACGGGAAACGCCGCAAGTGGCCCTGGTTCGCCGGCGCCGCTGTTGCCGCGGTTGCCGCAATCGGAATTGCTGCCGGAACAGGGGAATCCGAAGAATCCACAACCCCTGCGGTGACGTCCTCCATCACCGCTTCCTCGACCACAGCGGCAGCAACCACCACAAAAACCACAACGGTGACAACAAAAGTCACGACGACAACTCTCGCGCCGGTCACCACGACCACGGTGGTGGTTCCCACCACCACGACAACAGTTGCCGTGGTCCCGTTGGTGCCGCAGGTGACCACGACGACCCAGTACGTTCCGCCTCCTCCCGCCTATACGCCGCCGAAGACAACCGAGCCCGCCTACATTCCGCCGCCGGTCAAGGTGCCTGACGCGGGGGTGTATTACGCGAACTGTTCAGCGGTCAAGGCTGCCGGTGCTGCGCCGATTTACCGCGGTGAGCCGGGTTACTCGTCGAAGCTCGACCGAGACAATGACGGCGTGGCCTGCGAGAGCTAGTCGAGTGCAGTGCTGTCGGTAGTGCGGGGCAGTATGTAGGCCATGGCTCTCGAAGAAACCGGCGACGTTGTCGGCGAAGACTATTCCGACGCGCGATTGTCCGGCAAGGTGTGGCGTCAGCGCACGTTCACGAATTGCATGTTCCGTGATGCAGACCTCACGGGCATGACGACGGAATCGGTTGTCTTCGACAATTGTGATTTCACCGGTGCGGATCTGGGGGAGTCGGAACACATCGGTAGCGCGTTCCGTTCCTGCAACTTCGCTCGGACCAGCCTGTGGCACAGCACTTTCCGCAATTGCAGTTTGATGGGCTCTACATTCGACGGATGTCGCATCCGGCCGTTGACGCTCGACGAGGTGGACTTCTCACTCACCTCGTTGGGCGGTGCGGATCTGCGGAAGATCGACTTCACGTCGTGCCGTTTCCGTGAAGCGAATCTCGTGCGTACGGATATGCGTGATGCGATTCTGGTGTCGGCGGATCTGTCCGGTGCCCGTACCGGTGGGCTCAAACTCGACGGTGCGGACCTGCGCGGCGCGCGTGTCGATCCGGGTCTGTGGACGTCTGCAGTCGTGGCAAACGCGAAGATCGAACTGATGCAGGCGGTGGCGTACGCGTCGGCGCACGGTTTGGTTGTCGACCTGTAAGGAACAGGAGTTGCCGTTCCGGGGGTCAGCGGATGAATTCTCGGGCGAGCAGATCCATGAGCAGTCCGTCCTTCCACACGCCGTGGCGATCGCGTGAGTATTCGCGCATCACCCCGACGTCCTTGAACCCGACCGATCGATAACACGCGATTGCCACGGTGTTCTCCACTTCCGGATCGATGATCAATCGGTGAAACTTCAGATCGTCGATCAGGTGCGCGCACAGAACGCGTATCGACTCGCGGCCGAATCCGCGTCCGTGGACAGCCGGATCGAGAAAAAGATCGAGCCCGGCATGGCGGAAGTCGGGGTTGTCCTCGTCGGCATACCACTGGATGAATCCGATCAGGGTGCCGTCGTGGAAAATGCTGTAGCGAGTGGTGCCGGGCTCCGGAGCGGCAGGCCAGTCGTCGGCCGGATTCTGCCACCACTCACGTACGTCGGGATGTAGATGGATGGCCCGCAATCGGGCGTGATCATCGGCGTCGACGGGCGTAAGAACCACCCTCGGGCCGCGTAGTTCCGGAGCCGTTGTCACGCATCGACCCTAACCTGGAACAATGGTCGCCGTGACTGCAACGATCCTGGACGGCAAAGCTACCCGCGACGAAATCTTCGAAGACCTGAAGGTGCGGGTGAACGCGCTGAAGGCAGCGGGTATCACGCCCGGACTTGGCACCATTCTCGTCGGCGACGACCCGGGATCCGCGGCGTACGTGCGGGGCAAGCACAACGACTGCGCCAAGGTCGGCATCAACTCCCTCCGCCGCGACCTGCCGGCCGACATCACGCAAGAGCAGCTCAACGCCACCATCGACGAACTCAACGCCAACCCCGAGTGCACCGGATACATCGTGCAGTTGCCGCTGCCCAAGCACCTCGACGAGAACGCAGCGCTCGAGCGCATCGATCCCGACAAGGACGCCGACGGCCTGCATCCGGTGAACCTCGGCCGTCTGGTTCTCGGCAAGGAAGCCCCGCTGCCGTGTACTCCGCGCGGAATCCTGCACCTGCTCCGCCGCTACGAGGTGCCGATCGCCGGCGCTCACGTCGTTGTTGTCGGGCGCGGTGTCACCGTCGGTCGCCCCATCGGACTGTTGCTGACGCGTCGTAGCGAGAACGCCACCGTCACGCTGTGCCACACCGGTACCCGCGACCTGGCTGCTGAAGTTCGTCGCGCAGACATCATCGTTGCAGCCGCGGGCGTTCCCGGACTCATCACCGCCGACATGGTCAAGCCGGGCGCAGCTGTGCTCGACGTCGGAGTCAGCCGCACCGACGACGGTTTGCGCGGCGATGTAGCTGCCGACGTCAACGACGTTGCGGGCTTCGTCTCGCCCAACCCCGGTGGAGTGGGTCCGCTGACCCGCGCATTCCTGATCACCAACGTGGTGGAGCGGGCCGAGCGAGTTCTGGCCGGAGTCTGACGCAGATGACCTCACCGGTTGGCCTCGTGAAGAAGAATCTGCCGATGATCACGGTTCTTGCCGTGATTGCAGCCGCGGTTGTTCTTGTCCTGGCCGACCGGTGGCGTCGCGGCTCGCTGGTCTTGGGGGTGGCGGTCATTATCGGCGCGGCCGCCCGTTGGTGTTTCCCGGAGAATCGAGTGGGACTGCTTGCGGTGCGAGGCAAGAAGTTCGATACGGCGGCGATGGGCGTCATGGGTGCGTTGATCGTGACTCTTGCCCTGACCATCGATCCACTCGGCACCGACTGAGGTTCAGCTGTAGAACGTCGCGACGTCTATCTCGCGCAACGGAATCCACTCTCCGCGTTCCTTCTTTGTGGTCGAGTTCCGCTTTCGTCCCTGCTTGGTTCGTAGCGTGACGGCAAGTGCAGGTTCTTCGTCGATCCGGCCCGCCAGCGCGTAGATCGCAGCAAGATGATGGACGCACGGGGCGCGCCGACTCGAACAGTCACACGTGGCGCTGCATTCGGAAAGATCCACGGCCACAGTGATATCGCGTGCCCGTAGATCCGCGACGACACTGTCCGGTAGTTCTCCGGTCGATACGGATCGGTTCGTGGTGCCACTTGCTCGAATCAGCCGCGCAGCGGTGTCGGATTGTGTTTTGTCCCAGAGCGGCACGCTGACAACAACAGTCGAGGTCTTTCCCTTCGCGGTGACCTGCGCGGCAAGCGTGCCCGCAGAAATATCCGTGAAGGTCACACCGCCGCCTCGGGCCAGTGTGCGTGCGGTGGGCAGGGCGGGGTTACGTCCGGACGTCGACGTTTGCTCGATCGTTCGCAACCACACGCGACCCCAGGCGGTCACTCCGAATTCTGTAGCCATCAGATGATCACCGCACCATCGAGTTCGAGTAGTTCACGTAGTTCACTGTCGGGAAGATCTGCGAGCGCTCCTTCGGAGTTTCCGGAAATAGATTCGGCTACAGCTCTTTTGGATTCGTGCATGGCGGCGATGTGATCTTCGACGGTTCCTCCGGTGACCAGGGTGTGGACGTTGACGGTGCGCTGCTGACCGATTCGATGGGCCCGGTCGGTGGCTTGGTCTTCCACAGCAGGGTTCCACCACCTGTCGTAGTGAACGACGTGACTGGCGCGGGTGAGATTGAGACCGAACCCGGCCGCTCGCAGGCTCAGAATGAGAACGGGCGATGATGCGTCGTCGGTTTGGAAGGCGTCGACCATGGCGTCGCGACTGGCAACATTCAGGCCGCCGTGGAGGAACGGAACGTCTGCGATGCCCAGCTCGGCCGTGAGGTGCTTCGACAGCAGTTCGCCCATCGTTCGGTACTGCGTGAACACCAGGGCCCGATCACCGTCGTCGACGATCTCGGCGAGCATTTCGGTTGCGCGATCGAACTTTCCGGAACGGCCACGCAGATCCTCGCTGTCGCCGGTGACTTGAGCGGGATGATTGCATACCTGTTTGAGAGTGGTGAGCAGTGCCAGGACGTTGCCGCGTCGGGCAATGCCGGTGCCCAATCCGGTATCGAACGCGTCGGAGACCGCTGCCCGGTAGATACGTGCCTGCTCCGACGTGAGTGTGCACTCGACGGTGGAGAACTGTTTCGGCGGAAGATCCTTGGCAACAGTATCTTTGGTGCGGCGCAGGACGTAGGGGTCGATGATCGTTGCCAACCTCGTTGCGGCGGACGCCGAGCGGCCGGATTCGATCGGGACGGCAAAACGCTGCCGAAAGCGTGCCCGCGTACCCAATACCGCGGGATTGGCGACGTGAAACAAACTCCACAACTCTTCGAGGCGGTTCTCGACCGGCGTGCCGGTCATCGCCAGCTTGACGGTGGCGTTGAGTCGCATAGCTGCCTTGGCAGCCAGCGAAGACGGATTCTTGATCTGCTGCGCCTCGTCGAAGACAGCCGACGCCCATGGCACGCTCTCCAATTCGTCTGTATCCGAACGTAAGACGCTGTAGCTGGTGAGCACCACGGTGCCTGCCGCTGGTTCGGCAGGAAGTGCGCGGCCGGACCCGTGATGCACGTGCAGGCTCAGGTGCGGGGCGAACCGGCCGAATTCGCGCCGCCAGTTTCCGATAACCGACGTCGGGCACACAACAAGATGAGGACCGTCGTCGGCTCTGATTGCGATCATCGAAATGGCTTGCAGTGTCTTACCCAGGCCCATCTCGTCGGCCAGTATGCCGCCACCGGTCTCGGTCAGCGACGTCAACCATTCCACGCCCTGAACCTGGTACGGACGCAAAGTTGCCTGAACCTGCGCACGATCGAGTGCGTCCACCAGAGTCTGCGCGTGGGTGAAGCGCTGCACCGACGCGGCAGCACTTCTGATGACAGTGTCGTCGCGGTAGAGAGCGGCGTGTCCGGCTGGTGGCATGGTGCCGGGCACGCCGCTCTCGATCGCTCGCTTCCAGGCGCGCACCGATTCTCCGATGCCGGGTTGATCTGCGTTCACAGCCTGCAATGCGGTTACTGCTTCGGCGAATTCGACGGTTTGAGTGTCGACGTCTACAGGCGTGATGACGCCGTCGACCGGTACTGCCATTCGGGCGACGGCGGCACTGCCGGTCGGGAGCCCCAACTCCGCAAGATGCCTGGCCGTATCCGGCATACCCCAGAACCCGAACGCCATATTTTCGGGAAGGTAGGTCGCCTGCAGCTGATCCGGGCACGGTTGAGTCACGAGCGTCGATGGTAGCCGTGATCGGTGAATAGGGGCCACGCTCTGCCGGAGAACCGAACCTTTCCTGCATCGGACGTGATAGTCATTGTCCGATGATCCAGATCGGTCCGTTGATCCCGTTCACCTGACACCTGCGAACAAGGAACCACATGAAGCGACGAATAAATCTCTCAGGCAGGCATTTTCGAGTGCTTGTCGCTGCTGTCGGTGTGGCAGTGCTGGCGTTGGCTACCGCAACCGGTGCCGCCGCCGCGCCGGTCGGTGTTCCCGTTGCACATCCTGGTGCCGTCACCATGTGGGGCGGGGCGGGCGATAATCAGCGCGACGGCGTCCCCGTTCGGGGTGGCTACACCGCACTTGCTGCCGGTGATCAGCATTCGGTGGCGTTGACCACCGACGGTCATATCACCGCGTGGGGACACAGTGCATGGGGAGAGCGTGACGGAGTTCCGACCGGCGGTGGTTTCACCGCGATCGCGGCAGGTGAGGACCACGCGGTAGCGCTCACCGCTGACGGTCACGTTGTCGCGTGGGGAAGTTCCGAATTCGGGCAACAGGACGATCTCCCGGCCCGTGGTGGTTTCACCAGGATTGCGGCCGGTACCTACCATGGGCTGGCGTTGACCCCCGAAGGAACAATCGTCGACTGGGGAAGCGAGGAGTACGGGCAGCGGGCCGAGGTTCCGACCGAAAGTGGGTTCACCGCTATCGCCGCCGGCAACTTCCATTCCCTGGCGCTGACTGCCGACGGTCATATCGTCATGTGGGGCGGCAGTGCCGAGGGGCAGCGTGACGGGCTGCCGACCGAGGGTGGGTTCACTGCGATCGCCGCCGGTGAGGACCATTCCCTCGCGTTGACCGCCGACGGTCACATCGTGATCTGGGGCAGCAACGAATACGGGCAGCGAGCCGGCACTCCGACCGGTGGTGGTTTCACCGCGATCGCCGGCGGCTTCCGTCATTCGGTGGCGCTGTCTGCCGACGGAACGATCACTGCGTGGGGCAACAACGAGAACGGGCAACTGGGCGGTGTCCCGACCGGAGACGGATACACCGCCATCGCGGCCGGGGCTTACCATTCGATCGCCCTCGGCGCGCAGACGGCGTCTACCGGATCACTGGGAAGCGTGACCGGTAGCTGAGTGCTCAACGAACCGTGCGGGCCAACTCCATTGTCCGGCGCAGCAATTTTGCCACGGCGTCGGCTTCGGTGAGGAAACCGTCGTGCCCGTCCTTGGAGTTCAGGATTTCGAGGCCGGTGCACGTCGGGATTCCGGCCGCGATCTCTTCCTGCAGGCGCAGCGGGTAGAGCCGATCGGAATCGACTCCGCCGACAACTACCGGAACTGTGATCGACGCCAATGCCGCCGCGACTCCACCGCGTCCGCGGCCAATGTCATGACGGTTCATGGCCTCGGTCAACAACACGTAGGTGCTGGGATCGAAACGCGACACGAGCTTGTCTGCCTGATGTTCGAGGTAGCTCTGAACCGCGTATCGACCACCGTTCCAGGGGTTTTCATGTCCTTGGGCGGTGTTCTCGAACCGGGTGTCGAGTTCCGATTCGGCGCGGTAGGTGAGGTGCGCGATGCGCCTGGCGATCCCGAGTCCGGCGCGGGGAGTTCGTCCGGTCCCGTGGTAATCGCCGCCCTGCCAATCGGGGTCGGACATGATGGCGGCGATTTGTGTTGTCTGGGTACCGATTTGATCGGCAGTGGCGCGTGAACCCGTGGCCAAGACCAGTGCGGAGTTCAGATTCTCCGGGTACGACACGGCCCATTCGAGGGTCCGCATGCCGCCCATGGAGCCGCCGACCACTGAAGCAAGCCGATCGATACCGAGCAGGTCGATCAGCTTCTTTTCGGCTGCGACCTGATCGCGAATGGAGATGCCCGGAAACCGGCTACCCCACGGCTTGCCGTCCTCGGCAAGCGAACTCGGACCGGTGGTACCACGGCAACCGCCCAGAACATTGGTTGCAATGACACACCATTCGCCGGTGTCGACAGGTTCGCCGGGGCCCACCATCCCGTTCCACCAACCGGGGGAGGGCTGGGTGTCGGATGCCGGGCCGGTGACGTGTGAGTCTCCGGTCAGCGCATGCTCGACCAGAACGACGTTGTCGCGGTTCGGAGACAGCTCACCCCATCGTTGAACTGCAAGTGATACCGACGGCAACACTGCACCGTTCTCGAGCTGCAGTGAGCCGATGTCGACGGTTCCGACCCGGCCGTCCGGCGGTGGCAGGATATCGGCGACCTTCGTCTGGGCTTCGTTGACGGTCAAGATGCCGCCGCCGCGGTGAGGCCGGTTTCGAGGTCGGCGAGGATATCGGTGATGCCTTCGATTCCGACGGCGAGTCGGACGAGTCCGGGCGTGACGCCGGCCGCGAGCTGTTCCGCGGGGGTGAGTTGGGCGTGGGTGGTGGAGGCTGGGTGGATGACGAGGGAGCGGACGTCACCGATGTTGGCGACATGGCTGTGCAGGGTGAGGGCGTTGACGAACTTCTTGCCTGCGTCGACACCGCCGGGCAGCTCGAAGGTGACGATGGCGCCGGTTCCCTTGGGGGTCAGTTGCTTTCCGCGTTCGTACCACGGCGAGGAGGGGAGTCCGGCGTAGGAGACGGATGCAACGGCGGGGTGGCCTTCGAGGAATTCGGCCACCTGCTTTGCGTTGGCGACATGGCGTTCGATGCGCAGGCTCAAGGTTTCGATGCCTTGGGCGATGAGGAACGCGTTGAACGGTGCCACGGCGGAGCCGAGGTCGCGCAAGAGCTGTACGCGGGCCTTGAGTGCGTACGCGGGTGCGCCGAGGTCGGCGAAGGTGACGCCGTTGTAGCTCGGGTCGGGGGTGGTGAAGTTGGTGTGCCGTCCCTGGGTCCAGTCGAAGGTTCCGCCGTCGACGATGACGCCGGCGATAGCGGTGCCGTGCCCGCCGAGGTATTTGGTGGCGGAGTGCAGGACGATGTCCGCGCCGTGTTCGAGGGGGCGGAGCAGGTACGGGGTGGCGACGGTGTTGTCGACGATCAGCGGGAGCCCGTTCTCATGGGCGAGGGCGCTGATGCCGGGGATGTCGAGGATGTGGTTCTTGGGGTTGGCGATGGTTTCACCGAAGAACGCTTTGGTGTTGGGGCGGATGGCAGCTGCCCACTGGTCGAGGTTGTCCGGATCCTCGACGAAGGTGGTTTCGATGCCGAGCTTGCGAAGCGTGTAATGCAGGAGGTTGTACGTGCCGCCGTAGAGGTAGGGCGAGGCGACGATGTGGTCTCCGGCTTCGGCGAGGTTCAGGATCGCGAGGGTCTCGGCAGCCTGACCCGACGACAGGAGGAGCGCGGCGACTCCACCTTCGAGTGCGGCGATGCGTTGCTCGACGGCATCCTGCGTCGGATTCATGATGCGCGTGTAGATGTTGCCCGGCTCGGCCAGACCGAACAGCGCGGCAGCGTGATCGGTGTTGTCGAACACGTAGCTGGTTGTCTGGTAGATCGGCAGAGCGCGTGCGTTGGTCGCGGTGTCTGCGGTTTGTCCGGCGTGGACCTGCTTGGTCTCGAAGGACCAGTTAGCTGAGATGTCGGTCATGATTTGTGTACTCCAGTGGTCTGACGGATAGCTGTCGGACGGGGGCGAATGATCGCCGCCCCGTGCTGGGGTCTATCTACAAGTGCGACACATACTGAAAAACCTCCGTGGGGCTCGGCCCGGTCTGGGGTCCGTCCCTGTCGGACCCGCGCTTGTCGCCTGGAAATCCGGTGAAGCTGCAACTGCGCAGTTTCGCCTCGAGGCGACCTGGTCATCACCCGGGGCACCCCACCGCGGTTGGAGGGTTGCCGTCCAGCGAGCCGGGGCTTGACGCTGGTACTCATGACCGAGCTGAATTCTACCGGGAGTGAAGCCGACGCATGACGCGGGTCGAAGTGTGCGGTGTCACCAGTCACCATTCGGCGCGAGGGTGCCCACTAGCAGGCAAAAGTTACCGGTCGGTAGCGACTCGGAGGAGGGGCTGCCGGTTGCGGTCCCGAGGGTTAGCAGTACGCTTGTCTTGTTTGGGACTCATCTCCCGGGATCAGTCCACACAGTCTAGGTTTGATAATCGAACCGTTCGCGGACCCACTCACAAAGTGTGACCGCAACCGTGTAACCAGGGGAAACTTCCTAGGAGGACGCGAAGCACCCATGTCCAAAATAAAGGTTGAGGGCACCGTCGTCGAACTCGACGGCGACGAGATGACACGCATTATCTGGCAGTTCATCAAAGACAAGTTGATCCACCCGTACCTCGATGTGAACCTCGAGTACTACGACCTCGGTATCGAGTACCGCGACGAGACGGATGACCAGGTCACCATCGATGCCGCACACGCGATCCAGAAGCACGGCGTGGGCGTCAAGTGCGCCACCATCACGCCGGACGAGGCACGTGTCGAGGAATTCGGTCTCAAGAAGATGTGGCGTTCCCCCAACGGAACGATCCGCAACATTCTCGGCGGCACGATCTTCCGTGCACCGATCATCATCTCGAACGTTCCGCGACTCGTCCCGGGCTGGACCAAGCCGATCATCATCGGCCGTCACGCATTCGGTGACCAGTACCGCGCCACAGACTTCAAGGTCCCCGGCCCCGGCAAGGTGATGATCACCTACACGCCTGAGGACGGAAGCGCACCGATCGAGCACGAACTGGTCAACTTCCCCGAGAATGGCGGCATCGTCCAGGGGCAGTACAACTTCAACGATTCCATTCGTGACTTCGCTCGCGCGTCGCTCACCTATGGTCTGCAGCAGAACTACCCGGTGTACCTGTCCACCAAGAACACCATTCTCAAGGCGTACGACGGTGCCTTCAAGGACATCTTCCAGCACGTCTACGAGACCGAGTTCAAGGCCGAGTTCGATGCCGCAGGTCTGACCTACGAGCACCGCCTCATCGACGACATGGTCGCTTCCGCACTCAAGTGGGAGGGCGGCTACGTCTGGGCATGCAAGAACTACGACGGCGACGTCCAGTCCGACACCGTGGCCCAGGGCTTCGGCTCGCTCGGCCTCATGACGTCGGTTCTGCTGACACCGGACGGAAAGACCTGTGAGGCAGAAGCTGCTCACGGCACCGTGACGCGTCACTACCGTCAGCACCAGCAGGGCAAGCCCACCTCGACCAACCCGATCGCGTCCATCTTCGCGTGGACCCGTGGGCTCGAGCACCGTGGCAAGCTCGACAGCACCCCTGAGGTCATCGGCTTCGCGCAGCAGCTCGAAGACGTTGTCATCAAGACCGTCGAAAGCGGCCAGATGACCAAGGACCTCTCGATGCTGGTCGGCGGCGACCAGGGTTACCTGACCACCGAAGAATTCCTCGGTGCGCTCGACGTGAACCTGCAGAAGTCGATGGCAGCCAAGTAGTAAGTTCCACAGCTTCACCTTCAGATGGGACGCCCGGGCACTCCGGGCGTCCCATCTGTGTCTGCTCTGTGTCTGCGGTCTCACGTGAGCGAACTCACCGGCTCTCACTTGGAAGTTCAACCAAGTCTGCGACCACAATTGACCAGTGACGTCGTCTACCCTTTCACTCCCTGATGCCCCGACATCCGGGCTCCGTTCTGCCAGGGGCCCGGCGATGCTCGCGTTGGCACTCGGCGGATTCGGAATCGGCACCACCGAGTTCGTGGCGATGGGTCTCCTGCCGGAGATGGCAACCGGGCTGGGTGTGTCCGAGCCCACCGCCGGGCATGTCATCTCCGCGTATGCGCTCGGCGTTGTAGTCGGTGCGCCGCTAATCGCGGCCCTGACTGCTCGGATCCCGCGGCGGACGCTGTTGATCGCACTCATGATCGCGTTCACGGTGGGCAACGCCGCGTCGGTGTTCGCGCCGTCGTACACGACGTTGATGCTCGCCCGATTTGTCGCGGGGTTGCCGCACGGTGCTTACTTCGGTGTTGCCGCCCTGGTTGCGGCGCACCTGGCCGAACCGGGTAAGCGCGCCAAAGCTGTTGCCATGGTGATGATGGGTCTTTCCGTTGCCAATGTCGTCGGTGTGCCGGCCGCCGCGTGGCTCGGGCAAACCGTGGGCTGGCGGAGTGCATTCGCACTGGTCGCGGTCATCGGTGTCGCAACTGTGGCGTCGCTGCTCGTCTGGATCCCGCGCCTCGACGCCATGCCGATCACCAACCCGATCACCGAACTCAAGGCACTGGGCCGCATCCAGGTGTGGATGACGCTGATAGTCGGCATGGTCGGATTCGGTGGCATGTTTGCCGTCTACACCTACATCAGCACGACGTTGACAGACGTGTCCGGGTTGGGTGCGTCATTTGTTCCGTTGGCGCTGATGCTCTACGGCCTCGGCATGGTGGCCGGCAACTTTGTCGGTGGTTTCCTCGCGGATCGGGCGCTCATGAAGGGCCTGTTCGTGTCGATGGCGTCGCTTGCGGTCATCCTTGCGGTCTTTGTCCTCGCCGTTCGCAACCCGTACACGGCGTTGCTCTTCGTCTTCCTCATCGGTTTGGCCGGTGCGTCCATGGTTCCGGGGCTTCAGACCCGGCTGATGGATGTAGCCGAGGACGCTCAGACCCTGGCCGCGTCGCTCAACCACGCCGCCCTCAACATCGCGAACGCGTTCGGAGCCTGGATCGGTGGAGTTGTTATCGCCGCAGGCTTCGGTTACACCGCCCCCGCTGCGGTCGGCTCTCTTCTTGCCGTCGCCGGCCTCGGCGTCCTGGTGGTTGCGGTGATCCTGCAGCGTAGAGCCGTGAACTGAGAACACGTCGGCACCATCGGCTACGGTGCTTGCCGTGCCACAAACAGCTGACTCTCATATTCTCGCGCCTCACACGATCACGTCGGTGAACGTCAACGGCATTCGAGCCGCAGCCCGCAAGGGCATGACCGAATGGCTCGAGAAGACCGACGCGGATTTCATCTGTCTGCAGGAAACCCGAGCATCCGACAAGCAGTTGCACGAGACTCTCGAACCAGCGCTGTCGAACGGTTGGTTCCTCGTTTCGGCTGAGCCGTCGGCCAAGGGACGCAACGGCGTCGCCGTCCTGTCCCGCGTCGAAGCCGACGCCGTTCGCATCGGTTTCGGTGACGAAGAATTTCAGGACGCCGGACGCTACATCGAAGCGGACTTTGCCGACCTCACGGTGGCCAGTCTGTACCTGCCGACGGGGGAGGCGCTGACCCCGAAGCAAGAAGCGAAAGAACGGTTCATGAGTTCATTCGCGGCTCACCTCGCGGTCACCGCCGCTGCGGCCGAGTCGGCCGGGCGCCACGTTGTGGTCAGTGGTGACTGGAACATCGCGCACAACGAAGCCGACTTGAAGAACTGGAAGGGAAACAAGAAGTCTTCCGGCTTCCTGCCAAGCGAGAGGGAGTGGATGGACGTTCTGTTCGGAGACGAGTCGGCGTGGGTCGACGTGTTCCGGACGTTGCATCCGGGTGTCGAGGGGCCGTACTCGTGGTGGTCGTACCGGGGTAAGGCATTCGACAACGATTCCGGCTGGCGCATCGACTACCAGGTGGCAACCCGAGCATTTGCCGAGCGCGCCAAGGTAGGCGTCATCGAACGCGCGGAGTCCTACGATCTGCGTTGGTCCGATCACGCTCCCGTCACCGTCTCCTACCGGTAGGCATCGGATATGCCCAGTGCCAAGACTCTCAAGGCTTTAGGCACCGTCGTCGTCGCCGTGATCGCCGTCGTACTCGCGATGGTGCTGTCCTCTCAGGACTCCGACAGTTCGGCGACGGCGGGCTCGGCTACTTCGAGCACGTCGGCTTCGGTGGCAACATCGGCCCAGAAGTCGTCAGCCCAGCAAGTGAGCAGCGATGCGCCGGCGCGGGTACTCGCAACGTTGGTGGAAATCGACGCCGGACGGTGGCCGGATTCCGCGAATGCGGTGGGAACAAAAGGCGGCGTCACATTCCGCAACAGCGAGGGCAGATTGCCTGCCGTCGGGGCAGGTGGTGGCCGGGTTGTCTACCAGGAGTGGGATGTCAATCCGAAGAAGAACGGTCAAGGCCGTGATGCCGAGCGGATCGTCACCGGCAACGACGGTTCCGCGTGGTACACCCTCGATCACTACGAGACCTTTACGAGGATCCGCTGATGTCTGATCTCGGAGCTGTCAGTGTGGACCGGTGGCTCGAACCGGAATCCGGCGTCTCGTCGGTGGCGGTGTCCGGCGAGCCGGCGCTTCTGGACGAGTTGGCGAGGGATCTCCGGATGCGCGATCTTGTTGTTCGCGTCGTTCGCGGATCGCACATGCAGACCGCCGCACAGGTCTTCGACGAATTTGCGGCAGCATTTCAGTTTCCGTCACACTTCGGCCGCAACAAGGACGCCTTCGACGACGTCATGCGTGATCTCGACGACGTACTCGGACTCGGCGCCGGGTTCGTCGTTCTCGTTCGAGACACTGAGCTGTTGCTGCGCGGCGAACCTGATCAGGTGCCGTGGTTCCGGGAGTCGATGGATTTCTACGCCGAAGAATGGGCGCCCACCGTGTTCGGCACCGCATATCAATTCGGCTCGGACTCCGAAGGAACTTTTGCCTCGGAACTCGCGGTGCTTCGTTACCCGGACACCACACACACCCACTGAATCACCCTCGTGGAAAGATCGGAAGCATGTCGACCCCTGCAGAACAGAAGCCCACGGCAAAACCTCGCGTGCTCTCCGGTATCCAACCGACGTCGGATTCCTTCCACCTCGGTAACTACTTGGGCGCGCTGCAGCAGTGGGTGCCGTTGCAGGACGACTTCGATGCCTTCTACTTCATCCCGGACTTGCATGCCATCACCGTGACCCAGGACCCCAAGGAACTGCGTCGGCGCACCAAGGTTGCCGTGGCGCAGCTACTTGCTATCGGGATCGACCCCGACCGCGCCACGATCTTCGTCCAGAGCCAGGTTCCCGAGCACGCTCAACTTGCCTGGGTCCTGAATTGCATCACCGGTTTCGGTGAGGCCAGCCGGATGACGCAGTTCAAAGACAAGTCGTCCAAACAGGGCAGTGACAATGCCAGTGTCGGCCTGTTCACGTATCCGGTTCTGATGGCCGCCGATATCTTGCTGTACCGCCCGCAACGCGTCCCGGTGGGTGAGGATCAGCGTCAGCACCTCGAACTGGCACGAGATCTGGCCGGTCGGTTCAACAGTCGCTACGGCAAAGCCTTTGTCATCCCGGAACCGCAGATCATCAAGGGCACCGCCAAGATCTACGACTTGCAGGACCCGACGTCGAAGATGAGCAAGTCGGCAGCGAGCGACGCTGGTCTGATCAATCTGCTCGACGATCCCAAGGTGTCGGCCAAGAAGATCAAGTCGGCAGTCACCGACAACGAGCGTGAGATCCGCTACGACCCGCAGGCCAAGCCTGGCGTCAGCAACCTGCTCACCATTCAGTCGGCTCTGTCCGGTGTTCCGATCGAGACTCTGGTCGCGGGCTACGAGGGCAAGGGCTACGGCGATCTCAAGTCCGATACGGCAGACGTGTTGGCGCAGTTCGTGACTCCGCTCAAGGCCAAGGTCGACGGCTATCTTGCCGATGAGGCGGAGTTGGACCGCATCATTGCCGCCGGTGCACACCGGGCCCGTGAGGTCTCGTCGCGCACGCTTGCCGCCGTGTACGACAAGGTTGGATTCCTGCCGCCCAAGGGCTGATCCCGGGGATCGTGAACCGGTTGGCACGAAACAGGTCGACACGAATACAGGGGGAAATCTGTGGCTGAATCAGTTGTCGTCGAGGAGCCGAGCTTTTTCGACAAACAGCGCGCGGCACGGCCGTGGCTCGATCACCTTGTTCGTGCCGGTATGAGATTTCAGAACCAGAAGGGCGACTACTACGCCGCCGGAATCACGTACTTCAGCGTCCTCGCGTTGATTCCGATCCTGATGGTTGCGTTCGCGGTGGCCGGTTTTGTCCTGGCCGGCCACCCCGAATATCTCACTACCATTCAGGAAGAGATCACCAAATCCATCCCCGGCAGCCTTGGCGACACCATCAACAGCTTGATTCAATCGGCGATCGATTCCCGCGCCAGCGTCGGTGTTATCGGCCTTCTTGTTGCGTCGTACGCAGGCCTCGGCTGGATGGCCAACGTCCGCGATGCGCTCACCGCGATGTGGGAGAGCAAGCGTGATTCCAAAGGGTTTGTCAGAACCAAAGTCGGTGACATCGGGGCACTGCTCGGTCTGGGCGCAGCTTTGGTCGTTTCACTCGGCATGTCGGCGCTCAGCAGTGGGCCGGTAGCGCGTCAGGTTCTTGTGTGGCTCAACCTCGAGAACATCACCGGGGTCGGCGTCGGACTGCGAGTCTTGTCGACCCTGCTGTCGATCCTGGCCACCTGGGCTGTGTTCCTGTGGGTGATCGCACGATTACCGCGTGAACCGGTGAGCTTACGCAGTGCCGCCGGTGCAGCACTGATGGCAGCTCTGGTTTTCGAAGTGTTCAAACAGGTTGGTGCGATTTATCTTTCGGCGGTCAGTAGCGGCCCCGCCGGCGTCGCATTCGGACCGATCATCGGTTTGCTTGTCTTCGTGTTCACCGCGTCGCGCATGCTGCTTTTCTGTACTGCCTGGGCTGCGACGACACAGGAAAGCATGGCATTGGCTTACATCCCGCCGCCCGACCCGGCGATCATCGCGCCGCGGGTGGTCGTCAGCGAGGGTATGTCACCGTCACGCGTCGCCGCACTGATCGGGACAGGTGCCGTGGCTGGACTCGGACTTTCAGGGCTCTTGCGCCGTCGATAAGGTTGAGCGCTCAGAGTTTCCGCAGGCCACGAAGTACCTGCATCAAGGGCAGTGACGATGCGAATCCGGTGCGGAATTTCGGATGAAGTCCGCCCAGGTTCATCAACACCGCATAGCGAACACCGTGGTCACGCCAGACACTCATCTTGTCGATGATTTCGGAAGGTCTTCCAGTCAAGTAGATGTCGCGAACGAGACCGTCAGGAACGAGTCGTGAGTACTTCAAGGCGGTCGATTCGTCGATGGTGTGCGGAACCAAGTCCTGCGCACCGGAGAAGTCGCTTCCCATCGGATGCTGCACGCCGTGCCTGGCCCAGGCGTCGGCAGGGGCGCCGAGAGTAAACGAACGGGTCCCCACCGACTCGACCATCTCATCTACCTCGTTGCTGCTTCGTGATGTCAGGACAAAGAAGTACGCGGCTGGAGTGATGCTCTGGGGGTCTCGGTTGAAGTCGGATGCAGCGGATCGGATCCGTTCGAGTTTGTCTCGATACTGTTCTGGTAACTGTGCGAACGCGGGGAACCAGGCGTTTGCGTACTTTCCGGCGAGTTTCAGCATTCGTGGCCCGTGAGCGGCCACCCACATCGGGGGTCTGCCATTCCTGTGGGGTGGGATTTCGAACACTGCGTTGCGCAGTGGGAAGTACGGTGAATCGCGCGTCACAGGGTCTCCGCCCGAGTCCCATAACGCGCGGATGGTTGCAAGGGCCTCCTCAAAGCGAGAGACCGGGGCATTCCATTCGACGCCATAGGGTTCGTTGCCTTCGCGTTCACCAGGGCCTATGCCGAGGATTGCTCGTCCGCGACTGAGATGATGAAGGGTGGCGGCTGCCTGCGCAGTCACTGCCGGATTGCGCCGGCCGGCGTCGGTGACACCGACGCCGAGTTGTAGTCGGGTGAAACGATTGTGGGCTGCGATATTCCCCAGGACAGTCCAGGGCTCGTAATACGCATTCGCGAATGGCGCGACCTTGCTCGCGCCGACGTACTGCGATTTCCAGATCGAGGTGGGGAACAGCCCGTTGAGATGGTCGGGAATCCAAATGGAGTCTGCGCCACTTGCGGCGGCTATTTGGCGAGTGGTCCGCATCATGAAATCGGGTGTGTATCTAGTGTGAAGCGCCGCATCCATGACACCGGTTTTGAAACCGTTCACGATGAGATCCCTTCGAGCAACGGACTCAGGGCATACAGGCCGCTGCCGGGTTGCGTTCAAAGGTGGTCTGTCCGTGCCAATGATCCTCCGCGGCACATGCGATGTCACTGCTTGAGAAGTGTGGTGGAACCGACTAACGGCGACGGCGGCCCACCAGGATCGCCCCGAGGATCAGACCGAGGACAACGACAGTGCCGCCGACTGCGACGGCTGTGCGCGCCGTCGAGCTGAATCCGGCGTCAGGGGACGTGCCGGCCGCAGAGACCGCTCCAGGCGCCCCTGGTGCGGTGGTGGTGGCGATCTCCGGTCGGCTGTTGTCGGCCACGGTGTCGGTCAGTGTTCCGACGGTCATCGTGGGGGAGAGTCCGAATCCGTAGTCGAGGAGGCGGGCGGCTTGCTCCCACGGACGGATCGGCTGTGCTTCGCCGCCCATCAATGTGACCAGGAGGGTTCGGCCATTCCGCTGGGCCGCACCGACATAGGTATGACGGGCGTCGTCGGTGAAGCCGGTCTTGCCGCCCAACGCGCCGTCGTAGTTGTAGAGCAGTTGGTTGTCGTTCGCGAGGGTGAAACCTGGGCGGTCTTGATCTTCGGGGATTGTGGGGTCTTTGGGGAATCCCGGAAACTGAACCGTCTCAGTGTGGATCAACTCGGCGAACGTCGGATTCTGCAGTGCCGCATGGAATATCACCGCAAGGTCGTAGGGTGAACTGCTCATTCCGGGGCCGTCCAGTCCGGAGGGTGTGGCGGTGCGGGTATCGAGTGCGCCCAGTTCCTCGGCCAGCGCGTTCATCTTCTTCACCGCGGCGTCGTCACCTCCGAGCTGACTGGCCAGCGCGTGGGCGGCGTCGTTGCCCGACGCCATGACCAGTCCCTGCATCAGCTGCCGATTGGTGTACGTGCCGCCTTTGCCGAGTCCGACAGCGCTGCCTTCGGCATTTGCATCCTCTGCGGTGGCGGTGACGACGGTGTCGAGATTCAACGTGTCGAGCGCGACGAGCGCCAGGAGCATCTTGATGGTGCTGGCGGGACGGTAGCGGCCGTGCGGATCTTTGGCGGCGAGCACTTCACCGGTTTCCGCGTCGGCGACCACCCAACCGGAGGCGGCGATGTCGGCGGGCAGTGGCGGCGCTCCGGCAGGCAGAACAACTCCGCAACTACCGAGTCGGTCACCTCCGACCGGTTGGTCCGGTACCGGTACGGGCGCGGGCACAGTTGTTCCGGGTGCGGGAATCTCCGAGAGGTCCACTGCGGGAGCCGGCAGGCTCGTGAACGGGCAACTGTCGGTATTAGGCGTGGTGAATGGTGCCGACGTAGTCGGCGGTGGGACGGGTTGCGCGGTCACCGTGCCGGCAATTCCAGACACCCCTCCGATTCCGGAGATCACTGTTCCGGCAACAACAACTGCACACGCTCGACGCCACATCATCGTTATCCGAGGGTAGGCGCATTGCGCGTAACCGCCGAATCGCCGTGCCGTCTGCCACAGTGGAAGGGTCAGTTTTCGATCGGTGCACAACGTCAAGGGCAGGGGATCGGTATGGGCAAGATTGTGGTGACGGAGTTCGTGTCCCTGGACATGGTCATGGAGGCGCCAGGCGGTGAACCGGGCTACGCGCACACCGGCTGGGTCTTTCCATATCAGGAGGGCGACCAGATGAAGTTCAAACTCGACGAAACCCTCGCCGCGGATGTGCTCCTGCTCGGTCGACGGACGTACGAGAGTTTTGCCGGTGCGTGGCCTGAGCGTGAAGACGACCAGGGCTTTGCAGACAAGATGAACGAGATGCCGAAGTACGTTGTCACGAGCAGTACAGAGCCACTCGAATGGAATAACTCGACGGCTCTCACCGGCCCTATCGAGGAATCCGTCCCGAAGCTCAAGGAACAGATTGACGGCGAAATCCTGGTGGCGGGAAGTCGGACGCTCGTTCACGCATTGCTGTTGGCCGGTCTGGTCGACGAGCTGCGTTTGATGGTTTTTCCAGTGATCCTGGGCTCCGGTGGAAGAGTGTTCCCAGAATCGGCGGACAAGATCGTCCTGGAGTTGGTCGAAGATCGTCGATACAACTCGGGTGTTCAGGTACTGGCGTACCACCCAGCCGTGAAGTAGCGACCCGAAAAATGACGAATGCCCCTCCCGCACAGCGGAAGGGGCATTCGAGTGGAGAGATCTAGCGTGCGAACAGCAGTGCTCGCTTGACTTCCTGAATCGCCTTTGTCACCTGGATGCCGCGGGGGCAGGCGTCGGTGCAGTTGAACGTGGTGCGGCAGCGCCACACACCGTCCTTGTCGTTCAGGATGTCGAGACGCTCGGAAGCGGCCTCGTCACGGCTGTCGAAGATGAACCGGTGTGCATTCACGATGGCAGCGGGACCGAAGTAGCTGCCGTCGCTCCAGTACACGGGGCACGACGTGGTGCAACATGCGCAGAGGATGCACTTGGTGGTGTCGTCGAAACGAGCACGGTCGTGCTGGCTCTGGATGCGCTCACGAGTGGGCTCGTTGCCACTGGTGATGAGGAACGGCTTCACGGCGCGGAATGCGTCGAAGAAGGGTTCCATGTCGACAACGAGGTCCTTCTCCACCGGCAAGCCGCGGATGGGCTCGATGGTGATGGTGACCGGCTTGCCGTCCTTGGGGAGCATGTCCTTCATGAGGATCTTGCACGCCAGGCGGTTGACGCCGTTGATGCGCATGGCGTCGGAGCCACAGACACCGTGTGCGCAGCTACGACGGAACGTGAGGGTGCCGTCGAGGTAGCCCTTCACGTACAGCAGCAGGTTGAGCATGCGGTCGGTGGGCAGAGCCGGGACCTGGAAGCTGTCCCAGTGCTGACCGTCGCCCGATTCCGGGTTCATCCGCGCGATCTTGAGGGTCACCATGACGGCGCCTTCGGGGACCGGGGGGAGGGCTGGTGCTTCTACAGCAGGCGCAGACATCAGTACTTACGCTCCATCGGCTCGTAGCGGGTCTGTACCACCGGCTTGTAGTCCAGACGGATGTCGGAGAGCAGGCCGTCGCCCTCCTTGTATGCCATCGTGTGCTTCATGTACTCGGCGTCATTGCGATCCGGGAAGTCCTCACGAGCGTGGCCGCCACGTGATTCCTTGCGGTTGAGCGCACCGACGACGGTGACCTCTGCCATTTCGAGCAGGAAGCCCAGTTCGATGGCTTCGAGCAGGTCGCTGTTGTAGCGCTTGCCCTTGTCCTGAACCGTGATGTGGTTGTAGCGCTCCTTGAGAGCGCGCACGTCCTTGAGTGCCTGGGTGAGGCGCTCTTCGGTACGGAACACGGATGCGTTGTTGTCCATCGACTGCTGGAGTTCGGTGCGGATGTCCGCAACGCGCTCGTGGCCGTGATCGGACAGGATGACGCCGACCCAGTCCTCGACCATGGCGGCCGGGGTCTCGGGCAGGTCGACGAACTCGGTGGAGTTCGCGTACGCGGCGGCGGCGATGCCGGCGCGGCGGCCGAAGACGTTGATGTCGAGGAGCGAGTTGGTGCCGAGGCGGTTGGCACCGTGCACGGAGACGCAGGCACATTCGCCGGCGGCGTACAGGCCCTTGACGACCTCGTCGTTGTTGCGCAGAACCTCACCGTTGATCTTGGTGGGGATACCGCCCATGACGTAGTGGCACGTCGGGTAGACGGGCACGGGCTCCTTGACGGGGTCCACGCCGAGGTAGGTGCGCGAGAACTCCATGATGTCGGGGAGCTTCTCGTCGAGAACTTCCTCGGGGATGTGCGTCACGTCGATGTAGACGTAGTCCTTGTTCGGGCCGGCACCGCGGCCTTCGAGAACTTCGAGAACCATCGAGCGAGCGACGATGTCTCGGGGAGCGAGGTCCTTGATGGTGGGGGCGTAGCGCTCCATGAAGCGCTCACCGTCGGCATTACGGAGAATGCCGCCTTCACCACGAACTGCTTCGGAGATCAGGATGCCGAGGCCGGCGAGTCCTGTCGGGTGGAACTGGTGGAACTCCATGTCCTCGAGGGGGAGGCCCTTGCGGAAGATGATGCCCATGCCGTCACCGGTGAGGGTGTGTGCGTTGGACGTCGTCTTGTACATGCGTCCCGAGCCGCCGGTCGCGAAGACGATCGACTTGGCGTGGAAGATGTGGAGCTCGCCGGTCGAGAGCTCGTAGCAGATGACGCCGGTGGCAACCGGGCCGTCTTCGGTCTCGGTGATGGCGATGTCGAGTGCGTAGAACTCGTTGAAGAACTCGACGTCGTGCTTGACGCAGTTCTGGTAGAGCGTCTGCAGGATCATGTGACCGGTGCGGTCGGCGGCGTAGCACGCGCGGCGAACCGGGGCCTTGCCGTGATCGCGGGTGTGGCCACCGAAGCGACGCTGGTCGATCTTGCCTTCGGGCGTGCGGTTGAACGGCAGGCCCATCTTCTCGAGGTCGAGCACCGCGTCGATGGCCTCTTTGGCCATGATCTCGACGGCGTCCTGGTCGGCGAGGTAGTCGCCGCCCTTGACGGTGTCGAAGGTGTGCCACTCCCAGTTGTCTTCCTCCACGTTCGCCAGTGCGGCACACATGCCGCCCTGGGCCGCGCCGGTGTGGCTGCGGGTGGGGTAGAGCTTGGTCAGTACGGCCGTGCGGGCGCGGGGGCCAGCCTCGATTGCCGCACGCATGCCGGCGCCGCCGGCACCGACGATGACCACGTCATAACGATGTTCCTGCATGAAGTCTGTGCTCCCCTAGCTCGCCGAGATATTGGGGTCGAAGGTGAAGATGACGTACGTGCCCAGTGCCATGATCAGAATCATCGAGATGACGAGGATCGTGGTCAGCCAGAAGCGCGTGGAGTCCTTGCGGGAGTAGTCCGCGATGACCGTGCGCAGGCCGTTGCCGCCGTGAAGCTGCGCCAGCCAGAGCATCGTCAGATCCCAGATCTGCCAGAACGGGCTGGACCAGCGGCCTGCGACGAATGCGAAGTTCAGACGGTGAACGCCACCGTCGAGCATCAGCATGATGAACATGTGGCCCAGGACCAGGACGATCAGGGCGACGCCGGAGAAACGCATGAACAGCCACGCGTACAGCTCGAAGTTGTTCTTGGCCTTTGCCCGCGGGGAACGCGGGTTGTCCAGGCTGGCCGGACGGTCGTATGAGGTGCCGAGGCTCTTGGCTTCGGGTCCGTGAGTAGTCGCCATGTCAGTGCTCCGCAAACATGTTGATGAGGATGCGTCCGGCGCCCGGGATCATCACCAGGAACCAGATCGCCAGAATGGTCCAGAGCATGACGCGCTGGTACTTCGGGCCCTTCGACCAGAAGTCCACGAGCATCACGCGCACGCCGTTGAGGGCGTGGTAGAGAACCACACCGACGAGGCCGATCTCCATGAGACCGACGACGGGGTTCTTGTACGTGTCGATGACAGCGTCATACGTGTCGGGGTTGACCCGCACGAGGGCTGTATCGAGAACGTGTACGAATAGGAAGAAGAAAGTTGCGACGCCTGTGATCCGGTGTAGAACCCAGGACCACATTCCGGGGTCGCCCCGGTAAAGCGACCTCGTGCGCTCCTTCTGAGGAGCGGCTTCAGTCGTAGTACTCATCGAGTGCTGTGCCTCCAACGTCATTGGTGGACGCGCCGAGCTTGCAGAGAGCTTCGAGGTACTCAGCCCGGGCTCGACGTGGTCCTGAACCGACTTGACCCAAACTCTAAACCTATGTGAAACGGGGAACTAATCAGCCGTGGGATTCGTACACCAACCAATGTCTTTGTAAGGTTTGCCTTTCCAATCTTTATTGTGGCCGTATCGTGTCGTTTCTGCATGCATTCAGTTGGCGTGATTGGATTGTGAACCATGGGTGAAATCGACTGGAAGTTGTTGCGCGACAACGCGCAACAAGTCATGCGTCGGGCCTATGCCCCGTACTCCGGATATGCGGTAGGTGCCGCGGCACTAGTGGACGATGGTCGAATCGTCTCAGGATGCAATGTGGAAAATGTCTCATACGGTTTGAGCTTGTGCGCCGAATGTGGACTGGTGAGTAACTTAGCGGCCACCGGCGGCGGACGCTTGATTGCCTTCTCGTGCGCCGACGCCGACGGCGCGATACTGATGCCGTGTGGCCGGTGCCGACAGCTCCTACTCGAACACGGCGGCGCGGAACTTCTGATCGACACCACTCGCGGACCGCGCCCACTCGCGGAGTTACTCCCGGACGCATTCGGACCGGATCAAACGGAAGGACTTCGCCATGTTTGACGCCGTGTCGATCATCAGAGCAAAACGTGACGGTCGGGAGCTCTCGGGTACCGAGATCGATTGGATCGTGCAGGCGTTCACTGCGGGTGTTGTACCCGACGAGCAGATGGCGGCCCTCGCCATGGCGATCTACTTCCGCGGGATGACGCGCTCGGAGACCGGCCGCTGGACGCGGGCGATGATCGAATCCGGCGGCACCATGGACTTTTCGGACTTGCCGATTGCGACGGTGGACAAGCATTCGACCGGTGGTGTGGGAGACAAGATCACGCTTCCGCTGGCACCTCTGGTTGCGGCGTGTGGTCTTGCCGTTCCGCAGCTGTCAGGGCGTGGACTCGGCCATGCCGGTGGAACTCTCGACAAACTCGAGGCGATCCCGGGTTGGCGTGCCGATCTCACCGCAGCCGAGATGGTGGAGATCCTCGCGAACCCGAAGATCGGTGCGGTCATCTGTGCTGCGGGTGCAAATCTCGCGCCGGCAGACAAGAAGCTCTACGCCCTGCGGGACGTCACGGGGACGGTGGAATCCATTCCGCTGATCGCGAGTTCGATCATGAGCAAGAAGATCGCCGAAGGAACCGGTGCCCTGGTGCTGGACGTGAAGGTCGGTTCGGGTGCATATATGAAGGAACTCGGCGACGCGCGGGAGTTGGCGCGCACCATGGTCGAACTGGGCAACGACGCCGGTATGCGCACAACGGCATTCATCACCGAGATGGGGACGCCACTCGGCCTGACTGCCGGTAACGCCCTTGAAGTGCGCGAATCGGTCGAGGTGCTGGCGGGCGGCGGACCTGCTGACGTCGTCGAACTCACCCTCCTCCTGGCTCGGGAAATGTTGTCGGCGGCCGGAATCGACGATGTGGATCCCGCGCAGAAGCTCGCCGACGGCAGTGCCATGGATCGGTGGCGGGCCATGATCGAAGCGCAGGGCGGCAATCCGGATGCGGACTTGCCGGTGGCTCGGCACACCGCGGTCGTGACTGCCGACCGCGATGGTGTTCTCACCCGATTGGATGCCATGGGCGTCGGTATCGCAGCGTGGAAACTGGGAGCGGGACGCGAGCGCCAAGGCGACGCAGTCCAAGCCGGTGCCGGGGTGCAGATGCACGCAAAGCCTGGTGACGTGGTCCGTGCCGGGCAGAAGTTACTGACACTGCACACGGACACGCCCGAACGATTTGACGCCGCCCGCCGAAGTCTCGACGGGAGTTGGGCAATCGGGCCCGAATCCGACACAGTGTCGCGGCCGCTGCTCATCGAGCGGATTGGGGGTGACTCGCGTTAGCTTATGTTGCATGAACGCACCGGTGTTGAACTCGATTCGTAGCGCGCCCAAAGTTCTACTGCACGACCACCTCGACGGTGGTCTGCGTCCACAGACAATCCTGGAACTGGCGGAGCATTCCGGATACACGGATCTGCCGGCGCACACGTCTGCCGAACTCGCGCAGTGGTTTCGAACCGCAGCAGACAGCGGTTCGCTCGAGTTGTACCTCGAGACCTTCGCGCACACCGTGGCCGTGATGCAGACCGCCGAGGGACTCTCACGCGTGGCGCAGGAATGCGCCGAGGATCTAGCCGACGACAACGTGGTGTACGCGGAGGTGCGGTTTGCGCCCGAACAGCATCTCGAACAGGGGTTGACGCTCGACGAAGTGGTTGAGCACGTGCTCGAAGGATTCCGGGCAGGGGAGTCAGCGGCCCAGGCACAGGGGCGCAACATCCAGATCGGCTGCTTGTTGACCGCCATGCGTCATGCCGCCAGGTCTCGTGAAATCGCCGAACTGGCTGTGCGATTCCGTGACCGCGGTGTGGTCGGCTTCGACATCGCCGGTGCCGAGGCCGGGAATCCGCCGAGTCGTCATCTGGACGCCTTCGAGTACATGCGGGATGCCAACGCGCACTTCACCATCCATGCCGGTGAAGCGTTCGGGTTGCCGTCGATTCACGAAGCTATCGCATTTTGTGGAGCCGACCGGTTGGGGCATGGTGTGCGCATCGTGGACGACGTCACCGCCATCGACGGTCGTCACGAGTTGGGCAGGCTCGCGAACTTCGTTCGAGACATGCGCATCCCGTTGGAGCTGTGCCCGAGCTCGAACGTCCAGACCGGCGCCGTAGCCGCCTTGGCCGATCACCCGTTCGGCCTGTTGGCAGACCTGCGGTTCCGGGTCACCGTCAACACCGACAATCGGCTCATGGGTGATACCAGCATGAGTCGCGAGATGGCGGCGCTGGTCGACACGTTCGGCTACGGCTGGACCGACCTCGAACGATTCACGATCAACGCCATGAAATCTGCGTTCATCCCGTTCGACCAGCGTCTCGCGTACATCGACGACGTCATCAAGCCCGGGTACGCCGTACTGATCGGCTAGCCGAACTGACCGGATAGCGCCGTTTACTCAGGACGCAGACGTGTCTCGAACTCACGCTCGAGTTCGCGCCATCCTTCGGATTCCTTGGTGAACGGCGCACTGGGAGCCATCCGGGACGGATCGGGGTTGAGGAGGTACGAGACGTACCACCCGAGCTCGTTGGACGCGGACAGGGTTTCCTCGGTGGAGTCGTCGTCAGCGAAATCGGCTGCATCGGTGAACAATTCGACAGCAAGTTCGAGCTGTTCGACGTCGACGGCATCCGGGCCCTGGGCAAGGTCGTCGGCGATGCCGGGGAGAACGTAGACATTCTCGTCGGTGACCTCGATGTCGAGTGAACCGTCGACGGCTGCATTCTGGATCAGGCCGTACGTGCTCACCTGTGACAGATCGTGCTCGTGATTGTCGGCGAGATACCGTGCGAGAGCGCGCTCGGACCGGAAGACCGTGATCAACCCGTCCTTACCGAGGAAGATTGCCTGTTCGCCCATGTAGCAGCGCAGAGTGTAGAAGGTGTCGGCCGAGGTGATGATGCGGACCGGATCGACGCCGACCTCGCCCCAAAACGTCTCGATCTCGTCTTCCTCGTCGAGGTCGTCTTCGTCGAATTCCTCGTCCTCGCCCTCTTCGGCGACGTCGTCCGCATCGACGGTGTTCTCGGCGGCGGCGAGGAGTTCGGCTTCGGCGACTGCCACGGCGCCGGCATCAACCTTGGGTGACGTCACCACGTTGTCGATCGCGTCGAGAACCTTGTCCCAGTCCTTGGCGATGGCTGCGCCGACCTGATCCCAGATCTCGAGTCCTTCACGACCGTCGAACGTGCTCGCGCCCGTCGCGAGTGCACCCAGAATCGGGTGGCCGCTGAAGAACCGGATCACGGAATCCAGTTCGCAGACTTCACCGATATTGCGGGCCATGTTCAAGGTGTCTTCGAGTTCCGAGACGACCAGCGGTTCCGGGTCCCCGGCAGCAAGTTCCGGCACTCCCACGAAGTCGAACGTGAAGTTCTCCTCCGGTTCGAGTTCCGCAGCGGAAAGTCCGGCCACAACACTCCAGGCGGGGTGGTCGACCAAATCGTTGTCGGTATCGGTGCGGATGAAGGCAGCGAGTTCCGCGACCGAGGCAAACCCGTACAGATCTTCCTCGTGACCGAGGAAGGCCTCCCATTCGTCGTCGCCCTCACGCCACCGAGGCGCCCACAACGTGACGAGGTCTCCACTTGTGAGACCGATTTCGATCGGGACGATATCTCCAGCCATGGGCGGAAGCCTATCGACCCGATCGCCCTGCGCATAGCGCGGGTTACTCACACCTCGCCGAGTGAGCGCCCGAGTTGATTCATCAGACGTTCGCGTTCGACGTTACTGCGGTGAACTGCCTGGTGGATGGTGGCAATGGTCAGTGCGGTGACAGCCTTCGGTTCCATGGTGGTCACGGCGTCGGTGATGGTCAGTTCGACTAACGCGCCCAGTCCGTTGACACAGGCGACAACCGTGCCGTCAGGGCTAGCTGCGGTGGCCCGGATAGCGTCGACGCCTCCGACGGCGTCCTGCATCAAACCGCACTGACTCTTGGCGCGCTCCATGATTCGGTCCATCTCGTTCATATCGATCGCATCCAGGTAGCCGGGGCTGTGTCGGTGTGCTCTTCGGCTGCTTGGGCGTCGGCCAATTGCTCGCGTGTTGCGAGTCCCAAAGCGTTTACGATGTCCGCCGGAACGCCATCCGCTTCCAGTTCGAGACGGTGGCGGACCCCGGCCTCCATGGCGGCCCGGGCGGCGAGGGCCATGATCTCGGTTGCCAGCCGAGCACCGCCGTAGCGTAATTCGCTGTGATGGATTCGGATATCGATGGGAATGCCCTGTTCGGTGGCCCGTAAGGCGATTGTCCCGCGGCGATTTGCCGCCACTGCGGTGATGACGCTCGGTGGGCGCGGTGTGTCGTGCATAATCGTGCTCATTTCACTCGGTGGGTCGGTAGAAGCCGTGAAATCCCATGCCGATGTTGGATGTTCGGACGGGGCTGACGCTGACGGGGTCGCCGGCCTCGACCATCTGGCCGTTGCCGATCACCATGGCGACGTGGCCGTCCCAGACTGCGAGGTCGCCCGGCAGGAGATTGGCCTGATCGACGGGGCTGCCGATGCCTTGTTCCTGAGCAAGGCGCGGAATGTCGACGCCCGCTTGTCCGTAGGCCCATTGCGTCAAACCACTGCAGTCGAGGCCTACTCCGGGTGAGGTTCCGCCCCACTCGTACGGCACTCCTTGCTGGGTGAGCGCATTGCGCACCGCAGCGGCGGCTTCGGCGTTTGGCGCAGTCGCAACAGAACCGTCGGGCAAATCGATCTGCAATCCCGCTGCCGCACTGCCGGTACTCGCAACGGAACCGGTTGACGACTCCGCATTCGTGGCCCCGGGCGCGGTATCCGGTAGCGCTACCGGCGGCACCAGAGCGGACATTTTGTCGGTGGACCCGGTGAGATCGCCGCGCATTCTCTCCACGACGGATATTGCGCGCCCCAGATGGTCGAATGCCGCTGCAACGAGCATCAATTGACCTGGTGGTGTCAGGAGAGCCGGACCGGCTTTGGCGGCGATACCGAGAAACGACTGCAAGATGCCGTTCAATTCGTTGATCCCGGCGGACACCGTCATGGTTGCCTCGTCGACAATTCCGGCGATGTCGGTGCCTCGGTCGGTGAGTGTTCGAGTTGCCGCTTGGGTCTGCTCGGTCATCGCTGTTGCGGCGTTCATGCCCGCGGTGGATGTTCCGCCGCCGGACAGTTCCCCCAGCGCGGCGGTACCGAGTTGGTAGGCGATCTCCAGAACGTCCGACGCGATGCGGAGTCCGACCTCAGGTCCGTTCGAGTCGGTGACGCCGGACCCCAGGGTTGCCACCAGGTCGATGATCGGCCGGGCAAGGGCCTCGACGGGGATCATGTCCGGGCCGCTTCGACGATGGCGGAGCGAACCGACTCGTCAGTGCCGGCATACAGGTCGCGGGCGCTGTGTGTGGCGGCTGCGGCGCTGGATACAACGGTGGCGAGACGGCCGAGGTCGTCGATCTGAGCCTGTTGTGCTTCGCCGGTGACACGGACGAAGTCCTCGGCGATCAATCCCAGGACTGCGCCGAGCGCAGTGTGATCGTGACGGGCCGCGTCGGCCTGGGCGCGCGCGACGGTGTCGGCGATGGCGGCCAGACGCGAACCGAAGTCCGTGATGTCTTCTGTGTGAGCTAGAAAATTGTCCAACTTCTCTTCCCCCCGTTGCGCTTACTCCTTTCTTGGACGCCGCCGGGGGCCGCTCGGTTCCCGAGGAACTATCCTCATGGTCATGCAAACGCACGTAGTCGACCATCCGCTGGCAGCGGCACTCCTGACGACAATGCGTGATGCACGCAGTGACAATTCGACATTCCGGTCAGCTCTGCGTCGACTCACGCACATGCTCGTGTACGAGGCAATGCGCGATGCGGAGATCGAAGAGTTCCCCGTCGACACACCGGTGGCGGCGACAACAGGTATTCGACTTGCCAAGCCTCCGTTGCTGGTCCCGGTGCTGCGCGCCGGTCTGGGCATGGTCGAGCAGGCCAGTGCGTTGATCCCTTCGGCCGGTGTCGGCTTTGTGGGAATGGCGCGCGACGAGAAGACTCACGCACCCGTTCCGTATCTCGAGTCGCTGCCTGCTGATCTTTCCGGAATCCCGGTATTCGTACTCGATCCGATGCTGGCAACCGGTGGATCGATGGTTCACACGATCGACCTGCTCGTTGCGCGCGGCGCTACCGACGTCACGGCAGTGTGTGTTGTTGCGGCACCGCGTGGCGTCGACGCGCTTGCGGAGTCCGGCCACCCGGTTCGGCTGGTTCTGGCGAGCATCGACGACGGCTTGGACGAGAACGCTTTCATCCTGCCCGGACTCGGCGACGCGGGCGATCGGCAGTTCGGACCGCGCTAGCCTACAAATTTTCTGCGAAGGCCCGGAGTTGTGTTGTCCGGGCCTTCGCTGCTGCCTGGGCGTCGACGAGTTCGCTGCGGGCCGCTACCGGAATCACGACTTCGAGGTAGCACTTGAGTTTGGGCTCGGTGCCGGACGGGCGGATGACGATGCGCGTCGTCGCGCCGGTGAACACCACAGCGTCGGTGCGCAGTGGCGAGTCGGGTGTGGCCAGATCTTCGAACATGACTGCTTCGCCGCAGATTTCGTGTGGTGGATTGTTCCGCACGCGATCCATGATCGTGGTGATGTCGGCAACGTCGTCGACTCTGCGGGAAACTTGGTCCCCGTGGTGGTAGCCGAATTCGAGGGCGTAGTCGTCGAGCACATCCAGCAAGGTTCGGTCGTTTTCCGAGAGGGTGGCAACCAGATCGGCAACCAGAACGGCGGCGGAGATTCCGTCCTTGTCCCGGACGGCGTCGGGGTCGACACAGTGGCCGATCGCTTCTTCGTAGGCGTAGACAAGGCCGTCGCCCGCTCGGGTGAGCCATTTGAACCCGGTGAGGGTGCACGCGAACCGGGCGCCGCGAGTGGGAGCCAATTTCGAGAGCAGAGTGGACGACACGATGGTGGTTGCTACCAGCGAATTCGGTTGCGCCGTGGAAAGTACGTGGTCGGCAAGCAGCACGCCGGTCTCGTCTCCACGGAGCATCCGCCACCCGTCGCCGTCGTGTACCCCGACGGCGCAGCGGTCGGCATCCGGATCGAGAGCTATCGCGAGATCAGCGTTTACGGTGTCGGCCAGCGCGAGGAGCGCATCGGCAGCGCCCGGCTCTTCCGGATTGGGAAAGGCGACGGTCGGGAAATCGGGATCGGGATCGAACTGCTCGGCGACTACGTGGACGTCGGTGAAACCGGCGGCATGCAACGCAGCCAGTGCGGTGTCGCCACCGACGCCGTGTAGTGGTGTCAGTGCGATGCGAATGTTGCGGGCTTGCCCGTGCGGAAGGGTCGAGACGCGTCGTATGTAGTTGTCGATCACGGAGTTATCCGGCGCCGTATTGTCCACCGCCGTCACCGGGGTTCTGGCGATGCTCGACGCACCACTGACCTTCGCGATTGCGCTTTCGATCTCACGATCGGCCGGTGAGACCAGTTGCGATCCGCCGTCCAAGTACACCTTGTAGCCGTTATCCGCGGCGGGGTTGTGCGACGCGGTGATCTGGATTCCGGCAGTGGCGCCGAGTGATCGAACGGCAAATGCGAGCACCGGAGTCGGCAGCGGGCGGGGGAGAAGGGTCACGTCGAATCCGTCGGCGGCCAGGACCTCGGCGGCGGCAGTCGCAAATGCTTCGGAACCGTGGCGAGCGTCGCGGCCGACAACAACGTGAGAGCCGCTGTGACCGTGCGCTTTCAGCCACGCTCCGAGTCCGGCGGTGGTGCGGATGACAACGGCCACGTTCATTCCGTGTGGGCCACCTCGTACCGGACCGCGCAACCCCGCTGTACCAAAGGTCAGTGGGGCGGAAAAACGTTCGGCCAGTTCATGTTCGGAGAGCGATTCGAGTTCGCGCCGCGTCTCGGGGTCGGGATCGGAGTTGATCCACTCCTGTACCGCTTGGTTCACAGTTCGCGGACCAGTTGGCGCAGCAGCGTTCCCACTCGGGTGGCGGAAGCCTTGCCTGCCGCGAGCACTTCCTGGTGATCGAGTGGTGCGCCGGTGATGCCCGCCGCAAGATTGGTGACCATCGAGATGCCCAACACGCGTGCCCCCAGCGCACGGGCCGCGATGGTCTCGTGGACAGTCGACATGCCCACGAGGTCGGCGCCGAGGGTACGCAGCATTCGGATTTCGGCCGGCGTTTCGTAATGGGGCCCTGGCAGTCCGGCGTACACGCCTTCGACCAGTTCGGGGTCGATGGAGCGGGCGAGCGCTCGGAGTTCGGGGGAGTACGCGTCGACGAGGTCGACAAATTCCGCGCCGACCAACGGTGAACGGGCTGTCAGATTGAGGTGGTCACTGATCAGGACCGGTTGACCGACGGTGTAGTCCTCGCGGATACCGCCGGCGGCATTGGTGAGGATGACGGTGTCCGCACCCGCTGCGATGGCGGTGCGAACGGGATGGACCACTGAGCTGAGTTCATGGCCCTCGTAGGCGTGGGTGCGCCCGAGGAGCAGCAGAACCTGGGTATCACCGACCGTGACGGTGCGGATGGTTCCGGCATGGCCGAGCGCCGACGGCGGAGCAAAGCCGGGTAGGTCGGCCATCGACACCTCGGCGGTGGGCTCGCCGAACTGGTCGGCAGCGTCAGTCCACCCCGAGCCGAGGACTACGGCGACGGACGGCGGCGCGCTTCCGGTCATAGCGGACAGAGCAGCAGCGGCGGCTTCGGCGATCGTTCCCATGTGCGCAACCTTACTGACGAGTCGGGTCGGTTCGTCGGATGACCTACCGGGCATTACTCTGCCTTTCATGCCTTATCTCGAACGCGACGGCGACGTATTCATCCTGTACCTCGGCAACGAGGGCGAAACGGACAACGAGAACCGTTTCACTCCTGACTGGATCCAGACTGTGCACAGCGCACTGGACGAGGTCGAAGCACACGAGGGGCCGGCTGCGCTGGTCACCACGGCGACAGGCAAGTTCTACACGAACGGTCTCGACACGACGTGGATCTTCGCCAATCTCGACGGCCTTCCGGGGTACCTCGACAAGGTGCACACGCTGTACACCCGCTTGCTGACCTTCCCGATGGCGACGGTTGCGGCGATCGGTGGCCACGCCTTCGGAGCGGGAGCGATGTTCGCGACGGCGCACGATTTCCAGATCATGCGCGCCGGCCGCGGCTTCTACTGCTTGCCCGAGGTTGGCCTGAACATGCCGTTCACCGTGGGCATGTCGGCCTTGCTGAACAGCAGACTTCCCAAGCAGACGGCCGTGGAGGCCATGACCACCGGGCGCCGGTTCGGTGGCGCCGACGCACTATCTGCCGGAATTGTCCAGGAAACCGTCGAGGGCGATTCGGTGCTCGCGACCGCCGTGGCCAAGGCCGCTGCGCTCACGCCAACGCACGGACCGAACCTGGCCGGAATCAAGGCCGGGATTCATCGCGACCTGTTGGTTGATCTTGGACGGGTGACTGACAAGAGCAACTTCTCGTTCGGGTGAGACAATGATTCGGTGAATCATGAAGTCGACGGCGTAGTCAGGTCTGTGGAGACCGATCTGATTGCGCTGTCGCACTCGATTCACGGTGATCCGGAGCTCGCATTCGAGGAATACCGCAGCAGCGCCAAGACCGCTGACCTGTTGGAGGAGCACGACTTCGCGATCACCCGCGGTCTGGTCGATCTGCCCACGGCGTTCGACGCGACGTACGGCAGCGGAGAACTCGTCATCGCGATCTGCGCCGAGTACGACGCCCTTCCGGACATCGGTCACGCGTGCGGACACAACATCATCGCTTCGGCGGCGGTAGGCGCCGGCATCGCCTTGGCGTCGGTGGCGGATCAACTCGGCATCACGGTTCGGGTGATCGGAACGCCCGCCGAGGAAACCGGTGGCGGCAAAGTGCTGATGCTCGAACGCGGCGCGTTCGACGGCGTCGGCGCTGCGATGATGGTTCACCCCGGCCCGATCGACATCATCGGTGCGACGTCGTTGGCCTTGGCGGATATCGCCGTCAGCTACCACGGCCGAGAGGCCCACGCGTCCGCGGCGCCGGAATTCGGGCTCAATGCCGCCGATGCGGCAACACTGGCTCAGGTGGCAGTGGGACTGTTGCGCCAGCACCTGCTCCCCGGTCAGCAGATTCACGGCATCGTCAGTGACGGCGGAACCGCCCCGAACATCGTGCCGGCGCGTTCGGAACTGTTGTACTACCTGCGGGCGGAGACCGCCGCGTCGCTGGCCAATCTGTCCGAGCGGGCCGATGCCTGTTTTGCCGCCGGCGCTCTGGGCACCGGCTGCACTCACGAGATCCGCACCGTGTCGCCTACCTACACCGAGCTGACTCCAGATCCGTGGCTTGCTGATGTGTACCGCGAACAGATCCTGGATCTGGGCCGGGTGCCGTTGGCACCGGAATGGGAGCGTTCCCGTCCGCTCGGGAGTACCGACATGGGTAATGTCACCAACGTGATTCCTGGAATTCATCCCGTTATCGGTTTGGATTCAGCTGGGGCAGTGACACATCAGCCGGAGTTCGCGGCGGCATGTGTCACGGAATCCGCTGATCGCGCTGTTGTCGACGGCGCAATAGCCTTGGCTCGCACTGCTGTCCGGGTAGCGTCCGATCCTTCGGAACGCGCCCGTCTGTTGGAAGGAGTAGATCGCCGGTGAACGCGGCAATCGATACTTGGATTCACGCGCATACCGACGATCTGGTCGCGTGGCGACGGCACATTCACGCCAACCCCGAACTGGCTCGCCACGAGTACGCGACAACGGAATTTGTCGCGACGCGGCTCACCGCGGCGGGACTCTCACCGAAGGTGCTTCCCGGCGGCACGGGTTTGACGTGTGACATCGGTCCGGACGGACCCCGCATCGCCCTGCGCGCCGACATGGACGCACTGCCGATGCAGGAGGCGACGGGCGCCACGTACTCGTCCACGGTCCCGGGTGTTTCCCATGCTTGTGGGCACGACGCGCACACCACGATCCTGTTGGGCGCGGGTCTGGCCTTGGCGTCGTTGCCGGAACTTCCCGTCGGAGTTCGGTTGATCTTCCAGCCGGCCGAAGAGGTGATGCCCGGCGGTGCGCTCGACGTCATCGCGGCCGGAGCGCTCGACGGTGTATCGAGAATCTTTGCTCTGCATTGTGATCCGCGCCTGGAAGCCGGCCAGGTCGGTATGCGACTCGGTGCGATCACGTCCGCAGCCGATACCGTCGAAGTGGTTCTGGACTCACCCGGTGGTCATACGTCGCGGCCTCACCTGACCACCGATCTTATTTACGCGCTCGGAACTGTTGTCACGGGTTTGCCGGGAATGCTCAGCCGTCGCATCGATCCGCGCACCGGAACCGTCATGGTGTGGGGTGCGGTCAGCGCCGGTCAGGCGCCTAATGCGATCCCGCAGACCGGCATGATGACAGGCACCGTCCGAACCGGCGATCACGAAACCTGGGAACTGCTCGAACCTCTCGTCGAGGAGATCGTGCACGGACTGCTTGCACCAACAGGTGTCCGCTATCAACTGAACTATCGCCGCGGTGTCCCGCCCGTCGTCAATGACGAGGTCTCGACGCGTATGTTCGAGGACGCCATCGCCAGCGTCGGGCAGGACGCCCTGGCAGACACACCACAATCCGGTGGTGGAGAAGACTTTTCGTGGTACCTCGAGACCGTACCTGGCGCAATGGCCAGGTTGGGCGTGTGGTCCGGCGAAGGTGAACAACTCGATATCCATCAACCCACATTCGATCTCGACGAGCGCGCGCTCGGTGTGGGTGTGAAGGTACTCACAAGCCTCGTTCTCGGTTAGTTCCGGTTCCCGTCGGGGGCACCGTTTTTCGTAAGGTTCGAGTGAAGGTACGGGCATGTCCATAGGTGTGGGAGTGCGGATCGGCACAGTGGTGTCGACGGCAGTGGTGGCGTCGAACGATCCAGGTTCGGCTGATCCGGTGGTGATCGTTCGGGACACGGTTCTCAATCAACGCAAGGACGGCACCACCGTGCTCGGCGGCGAGTCGGAGTTGGGCGGCGGCCGTGAGTTCACGGAGAGCTGGACGGGTTTCGTGGCCCGCGTCGGCGATCCGAGCGGTGTGGCCGGAACAGCTGATACCCGTTATCGCGCTGAAGATTTGGTGGCAACGTCGCTGCGCTGTCTGTTGCAGGAATGCGAGCCGCTGCCCGATCGTGGGGGCAAGGACGGCGGCGCACCTGACATCGTGGCGACGTACCCGTCACGCTGGGATTCTTCGACGGCGGCGATCCTGCGTGATTCGCTGGTCTACGCGGGCCTCGAACGTGTCACCCTGGTTTCCGACGCCGAAGCGGTGTCGGCGTGGTTCGAATCGGAAATCGCGGCCCTGGCCGGAACGCTCATCGGGATCTATCACGTCGACGACACCGGAGCCGCTGTCACCCTGGTGCGTTCGGGTGTTGCCGCCGGTCGCGCATTCGGATTTGCCGGCGACGGAAGCTCGCCGAGTTCACGGATCGCGACGGCGCTCGGCGCCTTCGGATGGATGCCGGAAAACCTCGACGCCGTTGTCGTGACCGGCGACGGTGACATGGCGGGCGACAAAGCGGCGATGACGGCCATTGCTGTAGGCGTCGCCGAAAAGCTCAATGTCCGTTGTGAACTCGGACCGGGGCCGGAACAGTCGGCAGCGCTCGGTGCGGCAATTCTTGCTGCCGGTTTCACGTCGACGTCGCACAAGATCGTGCCGATCGGACTGCCGCCGTCACACGACGTCACCGAAGTATTCGACAACGTCCCGCGGGTTGCCGCGTCGGCCGAGGCGGCACAGGTGGCCACTGCGGAGGCAGAAGGTACGTCGGTGGCGGAGACCGAGAGTGGCAAGTCCGGTTCTACGCGCATCGTGATCGCGGTAGCCGCCGTAGCGGCGATCATCGCGCTCGCGGTGCTGGCCTACTTCTTACTGCTGTAGTCGGTCGAATTGCGCCAGTCGGTCGAACTGCTTCAGTCGGTCAATCCGTTTCCGGGACCCACGTTCCGGCTGTTCCGCGTCCGCAGTTCCCGGACGTAGTCGGCCGGAGCGCCCGCGATCTCGGCGGCGTCGGCCATCACACCGATGTAGCGAGCGGACGGAAGGCCACCCTCGTAGGCGTCCATGACATACAGCCAGGCCAGAACCGCGCCATCAGAGGTGTCGACACGTACGCGGATCTTGCGGTGCAGTCCGAGTTCGGCCCCTTCCCAGCGGTCGAGGCTCACCTCGTCCTCTTCCGGCACGTCGTAGAGGACGACAAAAACGCTGGAATCCGGGTCCTCCACCACTGTGGCGAGGGCACCTTCCCAGCCGAGGTCTTCGCCACTGAAGGTCAGGCGCCAGCCACGCAACCATCCAGTTCCCGACATGGGGGAGTGTGGGCAGCGCAACAGCATCTGCTCGGGGTGCATGTTGGAACCGTACGCAGCATAAATCGACACGGGCGCAAGCCTAAACGGTGGTGTGAGGGTGACGCGAAGCGGACCACCGGACGCTAGTAATCTGGTACAAGCACTGCGCGACCTCGATCGCTGCAATAGCGTGACCAACGCGTGCTGTACCTGAGCTGTATGGACTGGCGGGAGACCCCTGCCGGTCGCCTGACGACATGGAGGACACATGACCCGGATCGTGATCATCGGCGGCGGACCTGCCGGATATGAGGCAGCGCTGGTTGCTGCCCAGCACGGCGCAACCGTCACCCTGGTCGATTCGGACGGCGTCGGCGGTGCGTGTGTCCTCTTCGACTGTGTGCCGTCGAAGACGTTCATCGCCTCGACCGGCATCCGCACCGACATGCGCCGCGCGTCCGATCTGGGAATTACGCTCGATCCCGAGCAGGCGTCTGTCTCGCTCCCCAAGATTCACTCCCGCGTGAAGGCACTCGCGTTGTCCCAGTCCTCGGACATTCGCGCTCGACTGCAGACGGTGGGCGTCGAGGTTCTCTCCGGTACCGCAGAGCTGACGGACCAGGAACTCGGATTGGCGACGCACCAGGTGCGAGCGACACTCGCCGATGGTGAACAGCGCACCATCGCAGCCGACGTCGTCCTCATCGCGACCGGCGCAAGCCCTCGCATCATCCCCGGCGCCGAGCCGGACGGTGAGCGCATCATGACGTGGCGTCAGCTCTACGACTTGGAAGAGCTGCCCTCGCACCTCGTTGTTGTCGGTTCCGGTGTGACCGGTGCCGAGTTCGTGTCCGCGTACACCGAGATGGGCGTCAAGGTGACGCTGGTGTCCAGCCGTGACCGTGTGCTCCCGGGTGAGGACGCCGACGCGGCACTCGTACTCGAAGACGCATTGGCCGAGCGCGGTGTGATCCTGGTCAAGCACGCGCGCGCTGATGCTGTCGAGCGCACCGAGGACGGAATCATCGTCAAGCTTTCCGACGGCCGCACCGTCGAGGGCAGCCATGCCCTCATGACCGTCGGCTCGGTTCCCAACACCGACGGACTCGGTCTCGAGAGGGTTGGCATCGAGCTCGACAAGGGCGGCTACCTGCGCGTCGACCGCGTCTCCCGCACGGCTGTCTCGGGTATTTACGCAGCTGGCGACTGCACCGGCCTGCTCCCGCTCGCATCCGTGGCCGCCATGCAGGGCCGTATCGCGATGTACCACGCACTCGGTGAAGGCGTGAGCCCCATCAAGTTGAAGACGGTGGCGTCGGCGGTATTCACACGTCCTGAGATCGCGACGGTGGGTGTGACGCAGGCTGCAATCGACAACGGTGAAGTTCCGGCCCGTACCGTCATGTTGCCGCTCAACACCAACCCGCGCGCCAAGATGTCCGGACTGCGTCGTGGCTTCGTGAAGATCTTCTGCCGTCCCGCAACCGGTGTGGTGATCGGCGGAGTTGTGGTCGCGCCCAACGGATCCGAGTTGATCCTGCCGCTCGCGATGGCCGTGCAGAACAACCTGAGCGTCAATGACCTCGCCCAGACCTTCTCCGTCTACCCGTCGCTGACCGGTTCGATCACCGAGGCGGCGCGTCAGCTCATGCGTCACGACGACCTCGACTGATTCTCCGTCATGTGGTTTCCCGAAATCTGAGAACTCGATTTCACATATTGGCGTGATGGTGGGATAGTCGTGGTATCGGTCGAATCATGGACCGGTACCACGGCGCTCTCCCCGCCCCGTAGACCCCTCGGCGGCTCAGGGTGTTTTTCCTCTGATCTTTCTTTTTGCGTGCCTGGGAGTTTCTATGAAACACGCCGCGCTGTCTGCTCGAATGGGTGGACTCCGTAGTTCTGCAATTCGTGACTTGCTCACCCTGACTGCTCGCCCTGATGTGATCAGTTTGGCCGGCGGCTTGCCGGATCCGAATTTCATTCCGCGAGAGCGTATTTCACAGGCGGCGACTGCCGCTCTCGGTGATGCGTCGTCCGTTCAATACGGTGAGACCTCGGGATTGCGGCATCTTCGTGAGGTGATTGCGGCCCGCGAATCCGTCAAGATCGGTCGCACACTCGAATCGACCGACGTGGTTGTCACGCACGGCTCCCAGCAGGGCCTGAGTTTGCTGGCTCAGGTGTTGCTCGACGCCGGTGACACCGTCGTCGTGGAGGATCCGGCGTATACCGGCGCCCTGCAGGTCTTTCGGACGGCGCAGGCATGCCTGGTCCCCGTCCCGGTCGACGCGGACGGCATGGATACCGGGGTGCTCGAAGAGAAACTTGCGGGCGGGCTGCGTCCGAAAGTTGTTCATACCGTGAGCAACTTTCACAACCCGCGCGGTTCTGTTCTCTCGCTCGAACGCCGCACGCATCTGGCGAAACTGGCAGATACGTACGGCTTCTGGATTCTCGAGGACGACCCGTACGGGGAACTGTACTTCGACGGGCCGCCGCCGATCCCGGTTGCAGCGTTGTCGGACAGGGTGATTCGGCTGTCCAGTGCGTCGAAGGTGCTGGCGCCCGCCTTGCGTGTGGGGTGGCTGCACGGTGACCGGCGCGTCTGCGAGGCCGTCGAATTGATCAAACAGGGTGCAGATCTGTGCGGGTCGTCACTCACTCAACAGATCGCGGCTGATTTGTTCTCGGACACTGCGTGGTTCGACGGTCATCTGGACATGTTGCGGACATCCTACGGTGGCCGTGCGAAGACGCTTGTCAGTGCGTTGGAGGCCGGTTTCGGCGACAGTGCACGATTCTCGCCAGTGCGGGGCGGCATGTTCTGTTGGATGGAGAGCGCTGATCCGGTTGATACTGCCGTGGTTCTCGACGTCGCAGTCAAGCACGGTGTTGCCTTTGTGCCCGGTGCGGCCTTCGGTGTCGACGCAGACCTGAGCCGATCAGCCCGTCTGTGCTTTGCGACGTATCCGGAAACCGTGCTGGAAGACGCCGCACAGAAACTGGGCGACGCCTTCCGGGATGCTTCCGCTCAGTCTCGGGGCTGAACTCCGCGCCACAGCACTTGTCATTGAGTGTGGGTGAACCGTTGAAACTGACTAATCGGACCAGTTGTAGGTCCGCTCGACGGCCTTGTTCCATTCCGCGTACAGGCGGGCGCGCTCGGATTCCTCCATGTCGGGCTCCCACGTCTTGCCAACTGCCCAGTTGCGGCGGATGTCGTCGGTATCCGACCAGTAGCCAACGGCCAAACCGGCAGCGTAGGCGGCGCCCAAGGCTGTCGTCTCGTTGACGACGGGACGGATGACCGGCACTCCGAGAATGTCGGACTGGAATTGCATCAGGGTCTCGTTGACAACCATGCCTCCGTCGACCTTCAGGGCGGAGAGTTCGACGCCGGAATCGGCGCGCATGGCGTCGATGACCTCGCGGGTTTGGTAGGCGGTGGCTTCGAGTGCTGCCCGGGCCAAGTGGCCTTTGTTCACGAAGCGGGTAAGGCCGACGATGACTCCCCGGGCGTCGGGACGCCAGCGCGGGGCGAACAGACCGGAGAAGGCGGGAACGATGTAGGCGCCGCCGTTGTCGTCGACGGTGGCGGCTAGTGCCTCGACGTCCTTGGCATTCTGAATGATCCCGAGGTTGTCACGCAGCCACTGGATCAGGGAGCCGGATACGGCAACAGAACCTTCCAGCGCATAGACGGCCGGGGCGTCGCCCAGTTTGTAGCAGAGCGTGGTCAGGAGGCCGTGCTTGCTGTGGACCGGAGTGGTGCCGGTGTTGAGCAGGAGAAAATTGCCGGTGCCGTAGGTGTTTTTTGCTTCACCCACCGACAGGCAGGCCTGACCGAAGGTGGCTGCCTGCTGGTCTCCGAGAATGCCTGCAACAGGAACGCCGGCCAGATTGCCCCGCGGACGACCTTTGCCGTAGATCTCGGAAGAACTGCGGATTTCCGGAAGCATCGACATCGGAATCCCGAAATCCGCGCAAATCGACTCGTCCCACTGCAAAGTCTCCAGATCCATCAGCATTGTGCGTGACGCATTGGTGACATCTGTCACGTGCTGCCCCTCGGTGAGGTGCCACAAAATCCAGGTGTCGATGGTGCCGAAGCACAATTCGCCGGCCTCTGCCTTGGCGCGCGCCCCGTCGACGTTGTCGAGAATCCACCGGACTTTCGGGCCCGAGAAATACGTCGACAGTGGCAGCCCGGTCTGGGCGCGGTACTTTTCGGGCCCGGCGTCTCCGCCGAGTTCCTGGCACAGCTGATCGGTGCGCGTGTCCTGCCAGACGATGGCGTTGTAGACGGGTTTTCCGGTCTTTCGCTCCCAGACCACCGTCGTCTCACGTTGATTCGTGATTCCGACGGCCGCGATATCGGCGCGGGTGATGTCGGCTTTGGCGAGTGCGCCCGCCACCACTTCGCGAGTGTTGATCCACAGCGCCACCGGGTCGTGTTCGACCCAACCGGCTTGCGGAAAGATCTGTTCGTGTTCCTTCTGGGCAACGCTGACAACAGCGCCGTCGTGGTCGAAGATCATGCATCGGCTCGACGTGGTGCCTTGGTCGATGGCGGCGATGTACTGGTTCACATGTCTCCTTGGTTCGTGCGCTGTCGCAGTCTGAGCATGAAGCTACTAGCCTGGATGCGAATTCGTCGTCGACTTACAGGAGATACGGGTTGAGTAAGCAGCAGGGTGTGCAGTTTCTCGGCCCACAGCAGCGAGAAGCTGCCTGGGAGCAGCTTCAGAGCGAGCAGTTCGACGTTATCGTCGTCGGTGGCGGCGTTGTCGGTGTCGGCACAGCGCTCGACGCGGCGACGCGTGGACTCAAAGTCGCGCTGGTCGAGGCTCGTGACTATGCGTCGGGTACGTCTTCTCGATCGTCGAAGATGTTCCACGGCGGTTTGCGCTATCTAGAGCAACTCGAATTCGGGCTGGTCCGTGAGGCATTGCGCGAACGTGAGCTCTCTCTGACGACGCTGGCACCGCACCTGGTCAAGCCCCTCAAATTTCTGTTCCCGTTGGCTCACCGTGTCTGGGAACGCCCGTACATGGCGGCTGGAATCTTCCTGTACGACCGGATGGGTGGGGCCAAATCGGTGCCCTCGCAGAAGCACCTCACACGGGCCGGGGCGTTGCGCATGTCGCCGAGTCTCAAGCGCAGCTCGCTGACCGGCGGAATCCAGTACTACGACACAGTCGTCGACGACGCCCGTCACACCATGACCGTTGCGCGGACTGCGGCGCACTACGGCGCTGTGGTGCGGACGTCGACGCAGGTTGTCGGCTTCCTCCGCGAAGCAGATCGGGTGTCGGGTGTACGTGTTCGTGACTGCGAAGACGGACGGACCGCTGAGGTCAAGGGACACGTCGTCATCAATGCGACGGGCGTGTGGACCGATGAGATTCAGGCACTGTCGCGTCAGCGTGGTCGGTTCCGGGTTCGGGCGTCGAAGGGCGTCCACATCGTTGTTCCTCGTGACCGCATCGTCAGTGAAGCGGCGATCATCCTGCGCACCGAAAAATCAGTGCTGTTCGTGATTCCGTGGGGCAACCACTGGATCATCGGAACGACGGATACCGATTGGAATCTCGACCTCGCGCATCCCGCCGCAACCAAAGCTGATATCGATTACATTCTCGGGCACGTAAATTCGGTGCTCGTGACGCCATTGACCCATGCCGACATCGACGGTGTGTATGCCGGCCTTCGTCCGCTGCTGGCCGGCGAGAGTGACGAGACGTCGAAGCTGTCCCGTGAGCATGCCGTTGCGCGAGTCGCACCTGGTCTTGTTGCCATTGCCGGCGGAAAGTACACGACGTATCGCGTTATGGCCGAGGATGCGGTTGACGTTGCATCCGAAGACATTCCGGCGCGAGTTGCCTCGTCGATCACCGAGAAGGTGCCGCTCGTGGGTGCCGACGGATATTTTGCGTTGGTCAACCAGACAATGCAGTTGGGTGAGACGTACGGCCTGCATCCGTATCGCGTCAAGCATCTCCTCGACCGGTATGGCTCCTTGATCACCGAAGTGTTGGAATTGGGTCGCGAGACACCGGAGTTGTTGCAGCCCATCACTGATGCGCCCGATTACCTTCAGGTCGAGGCAGTGTACGCCGCGGCGGCGGAAGGGGCGCTCCACCTCGACGACATCTTGGCGCGCCGCACGCGCATTGCGATCGAGTACCCGCACCGCGGCGTCAATTGTGCCCAGCAAGTGGCAGAACTTGTTGCCCCGGTATTGGGTTGGGACGCCGAAGCTGTCGATCGTGAGGTTGACACCTACCGTGCCCGGGTCAAGGCCGAAGTTGAATCGCAGGCTCAGCCCGACGATGAAGCAGCGGATGCGCTGCGGGCAGCGGCACCGGAATCGCGCGTGGAAATCCTCGAGCCTGTAGTGGAGGTCCAAGACCGGGTGTAGTCAGGCGGGCTCGACCACCATGGGCGCGATCGGGGCACCGGCAGAGTCGAACAGGGTGCGCCCGCACGAGTCGCAGTCGCCTTCATCGGGCTTCGATTCCGTGTTCGGCAGCTGCCACACATTCATTCCGCCGCACGGACAGTCGATGGTGTAGAGCAACTCGGGCGAAGGCCGGTCCAGTCCCCATGCCCGACTCGACGCCTTCGTGCGGCGCATGACCCCGATGCGGTACGTATCGTCCCCGGACCGTAGTTCGCCGAGCGCCAACCCGGCAGCGGCCCGGGCATCATCCACAGCGCGCAGAATCCCCGGCACGTGTTCACCCCCGCGCGAAGTCGGAACTGGCCGCATCTCTCACTGCCGACTCAACGGCGCCGACAACGGCGTGGACCCCCCGCTCGGCAGCTGCAAGAAAAACCGCAATATCGCGCACGGCTATCAGCATACGAATAACTATCTGGCCGCGACGCCACCCCGGTCGAGGTATGGCCAAATCCGATGAGTGGTTGGAATTTTCGGGCGATGCGAACCGCTCGTCAATCCCATATCCGCGCAAGCAGCCTAGGTCGATTCATCCGCCTGATCAAGTCCTTGTCACGGCGCGGATTCCTCACTGGCACAGCTGTACTCGACGAACTGGGAGTGCTGTCTGCATGTTCGAGCGAATCGAGGGATAGCTTCATATCGAGTCGGGGCGTCTACTCCCGCGTGCCCCAAGGGCTTAACCCAAAGCCTGGCGTGGCGTTGCGTTTGTTTTGCGGGCAACCATAAGAAATATCCAGACATATCCGACCGATTTGGCTGTGACTGTTGTCTCCGAACATAGTTTCGAATAAGATTGAGGAATGTTCGATCCGGGGGTGGGGATTTTCGGTAACTCGGCACAGCTGAGTGGTGCCGAAACCGATTGCGCCCTAATTGATCTGATGGCCGAGTTGCATGCGTGTGAGGCGATGCTGGTCGAGCGGAAGCTGGCGGTGGTGGCGGAATTCTTCACCCGCCGCAGCGCCGAGCATGTCGAGGGCGGAGCGTGGACGTCGTCGGCGCACGAGTTGGCCGAATCCGAGGTCGGCGCAGTGCTCACGATGGGGCGCGCTGCGGCCGGGAAGCTCATCGGGTTGGGGTTCGCTTTGAAGACGCGGTTGCATCGGACGCGGGCGGCGATGGCGCGCGGTGAACTCGACTTCTACCGGGTGTCGTTGATCGAGTCGGCGACCGCGAATGTCGGTGACGAGTTGATCGACGAGGTCGAACGGTTGCTCCTCGAGCAGGTGTTGGCCCCACCCGTGGACGGTGGGATCGGGTTGACGGGTCGCCGATTGACGGCGGCGATCGACCGGATCGTCGCCCGGATCGATCCGGAAGGACTGCGGGAGCGCCGACGACGCGCTGTGGCGGATCGGTTTGTCGGGGTCAGTGCCGCCGAAGACGGGATGGCCCGCATCCTGGGCAGTATCCCGGCGGAGCAAGCACGCGCGTTCGACGGGCGGTTGCGGGAGTTGGCGATGTCGGTCTGCCGCCATGATTCGCGAACGTACGAGCAGCGCCGCGCCGACGCGTTGGGGGTACTGGTGAGCGGTTCGACGGTGTTGGTGTGTGACTGCGGCCGTGATGATTGCCCGCAGGACCGCAGTGGCCTCGTTGTTGTGCGCCGACCACTCGTGCATGTGGTGATGTACGAAACCACTCTGCGGGCCGACGGTGACACCCCGGATGCGAACGAGCCCGCTCATCTGGACGGGTATGGGGTGATCAGCGCCGAGCATGCCCGTGACATCGCGAAAGACGCACAGGTCCGGGAAGTACGGGTACCGGAAACACCCGAGTCTGTGCCTGCATCGGCGTTTGTGTACCGTCCCGGCGCCGCCCTCGACACCTGGCTGCGGGTCCTCGCGGGGAGCTGCCAGTGGCCGCACTGCGATGTCCCGGCCTGGAACTGCGACCTCGACCACAACGATCCGTTCAACCACACTGATCCCACGAACGGCGGGCGGACGGTGGCGTCGAACCTGAGTGCGTTCTGCCGGAACCATCACCGACTCAAGCATTCCGGAGCCTGGCAGCTAGACCCGAACCCGGATCGCAGCATCACCCTGACCTCGCAGACCGGGCATCGCTACCGCACCCGAGCGGCCGGGCTACTCGCGGGACAACAGGAACCGCCGCCACCGGAAGGCGGCACCCGGCGACGGACACGGTTGGAGAACAAAGCTGCCCGCATCCGGGCCGAACGGAAACATCAACAAGCAAAGATTCGGCGTCGCACAGCGAAACAGTCGGATCGGAAACGCCGGCAGACTTTCCCGATCTCCACACCGCGAAAATGCCCGCCGCGAAGGCTCGTCGACTACGGCGACGACCCTCCGCCATTTTGAAGCCGAGTTCGACGAATATCAATACAGATAAACAATTGCGTTGTTACCGCCAGTGCAGGTGACAACCTTCTTACCGGTGCAACTCATCGAATAGCGGGTATTGGTGACAGGGCTGACAGCGCTGATCGACACTGTTGTATTTCGTTTGCCCTGACTGACGTACTGATACCGCACTTCTTCGGCGAACTCGCATGACGTGGCGTTGCTCCCAGTGGCCGAGTTCGGCAATTCGTTGTTCGAGAACACAGGTCCGCAGCGAGTTGCGTTTGCCGGGACGGCCGTACCTGACGTTGGCGCGGAAGTGGTGGTTCGAGGAGCTGCCGACGTTGCGGCAGATGAAGATGTTGTGGTGGACGGTGTTGTGCTGAGCTGAGTCGAGGACCGCGCGGATTGATTCGTGTCTGTGTCGAACAGTATCGGCCGCACCCAGACAAGCCCCACAACCACAACGATCGCAGCTATCCCGGCACCGAGAAGAACCCACACCCATGCCGGTGTTTGGGGTGGCTCTGGTTGAGCATTCTGCTGCGTTTCAGAATTTCGCTGGGACTGAGAATTTCGCTGTGGTTGGGAATCCCACGGATATGGCGGTTGTGGGGCGTTCATATCGGCAGGTTCTCCGGATCAGTCATGAGGGTGAATTGTCTGCGTTATGTATATCGGATCAGGGGGACACGGTAACTTTTGCCGGATGAGCGCAACGAAATTCTTCCGATCGGCATGGGCTGTGATTGCGTGAATCGATCGTGGGCTATCTGGGCTGGTCAATTCTTGTGTGGCTGGCCGTGCCGACTCTGATGTGCGTAATCCCGGCCGTAGTACCTCGTCGGTGGGTTGCCGTTACGGTCGCCGTACTTCTGGTGTTCGGAGCTTTCGGTGCCTTCTTTGCATCCCGACCGCACCTGGTTGCCTATGGCTTTTTCATTCCGATCGCGCTGGCTGCTTGCTTTGTCGCGGCGCTGCAGTGGGTGAGAACAGAACCCGAAATTAGTGAGTCAGCACGATCTTGAGGGCGACGATCAGCGTCGCGACTGCCGCGAGACCGAATGCAACGACATGGGTTGTTGTGCTTACTTTTTCACCGCGAAGGTGGCTGATGACATAGCTGGTCGACCCGATGCGCAAAACCAACAGGAATTCCGCAATCAATTGCGCCGTGCGAGGCTCGAGAATGTTGAACCAGGCGGTCGCCAGAATGACGATGGGAACCACGGCCGACGTCAGAATAGGCACAGAATCGCGGAGAGCTTCGATTCTTTCCGCGGTAGTGAGTTCTCGATCATTGCGGATGCTCTCGCCCACACCCTCAGCGAAGGTATGCGCGATATATGTAGACAGAGCGGTGCCGATGACGATGGCAACGCCGAGCGATTCCTGCGATTGGGTGACCGGAATCAGAGCGGCCAGAGCCAGGATATTGCCGTACACGTAAGCGGTGGTTCGGGCAGCGATGCGTTCTTGCCCGAGGTGGCGACCGCGGGTGGTGATCGGGCGATTGAGCAGGGTACGTAGGCTCCGCGGCATCGCTTGATTATGGCAGATCAGACATTTGGGCTGTAGTGCATCGGACTGTCTCGGCGCGTTGTGGGAGGCAGATTTCGGGCCGGTGTGTGAACGAGTGGGGCATCGGGAGTAGTCCTGCCCGTGGCTCGGTCCCAGCCTGCGCGAGCGCGTGGTTGATAGCGGTAGCGCCACGGGACAAGGTGGAAGACCGCGTTGACGGCCTTGCCCACGACCGTGTGAATCCGCGCGTCGCGCTCGCTCCACGAGTATCCGAGTAGGTCGCGCACCGGTTGGTCGTACATGCCGACAGTCAGCCACACAAAGCCTCGGGCAACGGGGATGCGTGCGAGACGCCAGATCGGCTCGGGTAGCCACGTCATGAATGGCGGCTTACCCAGGCCGGAGAGGTCGAGCACGTCACGCGTGGCCTTGTTGTCTTCGAGAACGTTGCGGCACATGTGATCCCAGTACTCTTGGAACGCCTCCCATGTTTCGGGGACGGGGCGCATGCTCATGCCGTAGAGGCGATACCACTGGATGTGTTCGGTGAACAACTGCCGTTTCTGTGCTTCGGTGAGGCCGCCGGAAAAGTTCTCCGCCGTCACGATTGTGCCCATGAAGAAGGTTGCGTGTGCCCAGTAGAAGGTGTCCGGGTCGAGGGCGTGGTAGCGGCGCCCCAGCTTGTCGACGCCCTTGATGGTGGTGTGGTAACCGCGTACCTGTTCAGCGGTTTCCTGGGCCCTGTCGCCGTCGAAGACAACTCCGGCGATGGGGTAGAGCGATCGGTACAGCCGTTCCCAGCGCTCGTCGAAGAACTGCGAATGCTCCTCGACGCCGGCCCCGAGTCCTGGATGCATGTTCTGCATCGAACCCGCCCACACGCCCTGAAGCATGCCTCGCCAATCGCCGAAATACTTCCAGGTCAAAGAATCGGGCCCGAGCGGTGTCGGTGTCGGCACGTCATCACTTTGACTACGCATGTTGTCAGATTAGGATCGACAACATCAGTAGTCAAGGCATCGGAGCTGGGCAGTGGGTATCGAGGAACGGCGTGCAGCGCGACGGGCATCGCTGTTCGATGTGGGCGTGACGCTACTCGGGGCAGTCGACGGTCCGGCCGTCAACGTGCGAGCAGTCTGCAAGGCCGCCGGGCTGACGGAACGGTATTTCTACGAGAGCTTCACCGACCGCGACCAGTACGTGGTGTCGGTTCACTCGTTTGTGGCGGAGCGTGCCCAAACCGCACTGGCAGCAGCAGTGGCGATGGAAACCGGTTCCGAAGCGATTGCCACCGCAGCGGTCGATACCTTCGTGAAGTTGATGGTCGACGATCCCGCGATGGGGCGAGTGCTGTTGATCGCTCCGCTCTCCGAACCGGTTCTCGGCGGCCGTGGAATCGAATCGATGCCGGCCTTCGTGGACCTTGTGTACGCGCAGCTCTCCGAAATCAGTGATCCGGTGGAGAAGCAGCTGACTGCTGTGGGCTTGGTGGGTGCGCTGTTCACCCTGTTCATCGGATACCTCGACGGCACAATCGACGTGAGCCGTGATCGTTTTGTCGCGCACTGCGTCCGCCTGCTGACAAAAGCTAATCGCGCGTAATCGGCTGGCAGGAGGGGCAGAAGAATATCTGTCGTTCGGTGAGCTGGTCGGGTCCGAGCAGCTCTTCGCGGATTCGGGTTCCGCAACGCCGACACGGTTTCCCGCGGCGGCCGTACACCCATGTCTGTCGCCCCGGGCGGGTATCGCCGGTGGTCACCCGAACGCGACGTGACTTGTTGGCACCGATAATGCGGTACGACAGGTCGACCACCGCCCCGAGATCGGTGACCAGGTCCGTCGGAGTTCGTGGATGAAGCCCACGGAGAAAACAGATTTCATTGCGATACACGTTGCCGAGTCCGGCAATGACCCGTTGGTCGAGCAGCGCCACCCCGATCGGCGCGGAGCCCGCAGCGCGCAGATTGTCCTCGGCAACAGTACTGTCCCAGTCCGGGCCGAGGAGATCCGGACCAAGATGTCCGACGACGGAGCCTTCCTGGTCGCGTTCGATTACTTCGGTGACGCCAAGCGAAAAACCTACGGCAACAGCATCTTCGGTGGCCAGAATGATGCGCGCCTGATGGGCGGGGCGATGCCACCGCTCACCCGGTGCGTAGATCTGCCAAGAGCCCTCCATCTTCAGATGGGTGTGAACGGAGGCGTCGCCGACGCGGATCAACAGGTGCTTTCCGCGACTGACAACGGAGTCGACACGTGCGCCGGTCAGGTCGACGGTGGCATATCGCGGGACGCGTACGTCGCAGGTGGTGAGTACCTTGCCGTCGAGTGCCGCGCGAAGCGCATTGGCGGTCTGCCAGACGGTATCGCCTTCGGGCATCAGTCAAGCGCCCTTCACGATCTCAACCTGAAACCGCGTGGGGTGGCGGCAAAGCCGGCTTCGACCAGGACCGGCGCAAAATTGTTGCCGTGGATGGTTTCTCCGTTCACCTTCTCGACGACGATCTTCTCGACGGACCTGTTCTTCACGATCTGAGCCAGAGACGTTGCTGCCGTGCGGAGTACGCCGGGGTCGTCGGTGAACGTGAGGATGGTTCGACCGCCGCGTTCGACATAGAGCACCAGCTCGCCTTCGACAAGAACGACAAGCGCGCCCGCTTTGCGGCCTGGTCTGTGACCAGGTGATTCTTCGGCGTTCGATGCAGGCCACGGGAGAGCCGCGCCGTACGGGTTGGCGGGGTCGCAGGCAGCAAGAGTGAGTGTGGCAGACGAGGTATGGCGACCCTCGATGGATTCCCCGAACGTACGCAGGCGATCCACGACGGCTGGTGTGGAGAACTGCGCACCCCCCAAGGTGTCGACGAAGTAGCCGCGCCTGGCCCGGCCGTTGTCCTCGAAAGTGCTGAGTACCTTGTAGATCAACGCAAATCCGCCGGGGACGTTCTCGCTGACCACGCTGCCACGCGTGACAACTCCGTAACGTTCGAGCAGGAGGTCCGCAGTCGCGTGTGCCCGCACCGTCGGATCGGGTTCGGCCGCCGGCAGCAGGAACCAGCGTCCGGCGGCGGTGGCCGGTCCGGTGCGCGCGGGCACCGCCGGACGCATCATTCGTCGATAGGGACGGGCCCGGGGAACACGCCTCGGCGCGCGGTGGCTGGTTGTGGTTCGAGTGGTATCGGACAGTAGGGCCCGAAGGGGAGCCAGAGTGTCGTTACCGATGTGTCCGAGCCACACCAATTCCCACAGTGCGGTCGTGAGCGCGCCGTCTTCCGGGTTGTCCAGCGCGTCGGCCAATTGACGGAAGAAGTAGGCGCCACCAGCGGTCAGGACGTCGAGGACTTGCCGCTGCAGGTCCGAGACATCGGTGTCGGCAGGTGGATTGAGGGTAGCCGGGGCAAGATCCGCCGGGTGCAGGACAACCCATCCGTCCTTGGCTGAGATGGCTCCGGACCCCGACCACAGGACTTCACCCGTCGACGTCAGTTCGTCGAGCATGGCCGGCGAGTAGTCGGGGATGCGACTCGGCAGGATCAGCGATTCGAGTGCCGACGCCGGAATAGGAACTCCGGCAAGCTGATCCACGACAGTCGCAACACCGTCGATGCCGCGGAGAGTGCCACCGACATGCTGCCAGCTGGGGAGGAAGCGGCCCAGCGTGGCGGTGCTGACCGGTTCCACATCCGCGCGGGCAGCAGCGAGTGAGCGACGACGCAATCGCCGGAGAACCTCGGCGTCGCACCATTCGCTCCCCGCTGATCCGGGCCGGAATTCACCCTCGAGTACTCGCTTCTCCAAGGCCAGACGGCCGAGAACGTCGCGCGCTACCGAAACGCCGATACCGAATCTGGCGGCCGCGTCGGCGAGCGTGAAAGGTCCGTGCGTGCGCGCATAGCGGCTCAACAAGTCCTCGAGCGGCTGATCCACGGGTTCTATGAATGCGGCGGGCACGCCGATGGGTAGGGGCACTCCGAGGCCGTCACGCAAGCGGGCGGAGTCTTCGATGGCTGTCCACCACTGTTGCCCGGCAAACGAAACATGAAGGGCGCGTTTGTCCGACACCAGCGTTTCGAGCCACGCGTGTGGGTCTTCGAGGGAACGCGCCGCTACCTCCTCCGTCGTGAGTGGGCCGAGCATGCGCAGTAGATCAGCAACACCTTCGAGGTCTTTTGCCTTGCGCTCCGGCACCAGCCGTTGCAGCTCACGCTCGGCTTGCTCGATGACACTGCCGTCGAGCAGCTCCCGCAATTCGACGCGGCCCAACAGTTCGGCGAGCAGTGTGGAGTCGAGAGAAAGTGCCGCTGCGCGTCTTTCGGCGAGCGGACTGTCGCCTTCGTACATGAAGGCGCCGACGTAGCTGAACAGCAGCGCACTCGCAAATGGCGACGGTGACGCCGTCTCGACATCGACGATGCGGATCTGACGTTTGGCGATCTTGCCGAGAAGTTCCATGAGCGCCGGAAGGTCGTAGACGTCCTGGAGGCATTCGCGCACAGTCTCGAGCAGGATCGGGAACGTCGGAAACTTGCGAGCCACGTCGAGGAGTTGGGCGCTGCGCTGACGCTGCTGCCACAGCGGTGCGCGCTTGCCGGGATTTCGGCGGGGCAGAAGCAGTGCGCGAGCGGCACATTCACGAAACCGTGAAGCAAACAGCGCGGACCCGCCGACTTCTTGGGTGACCAGGTCTTCGATGTCCTCGACGTCGAATGCAAAGAGTTCGGCGCCGGGTGGATCGTTCTCGGTGTCCGGGAGACGGATGATGATGCCGTCGTCGGAGGCGGTGGGGCTGGAATCCACGCCGTATCGTTCCTGCAGCCGTGCGCCGATGGCAAGCGCCCACGGAGCGTGCACCCGCTGGCCGTACGGGGAGTGCAGGACCAGGCGCCAGTCACCGAGTTCGTCGCGGAACCGCTCGACCACCAATGTGCGATCCGACGGTACCTGCCCGGTCGCGTTTTTCTGCTCGCCCACCAGTTGGATGAGGTTGGTGGTGGCGTTGTGATCGAGGCCGCCGATTCGGCAGCGTTCGACCACGTCGGCCTCGTTGCCGAGCGCGGTCTCGCGGACGAACTGGCCGAGAGCCTGGCCGAGTTCTGCCGGCCGTCCGAGACCGTCACCGTGCCAGAAGGGGAGGCGCCCCGGTTGTCCGTAGGCGGGGCTGACCAGAACACGATCGAAGGTGATTTCCTCGATGCGCCAACTGGTCGCGCCCAGGGCGAAGACGTCGCCGACGCGGGATTCGTAGACCATTTCCTCGTCGAGTTCGCCGACTCTCGAAGCACGCTCACCCACCATGTAGACGGTGAAGAGGCCGCGGTCGGGGATGGCGCCGCCGGAGGTGACGGCCAGACGCTGAGCCCCGGGACGCCCGGTGAGTGTGTTGGCTTCGCGATCCCAGACCAGGCGTGGACGCAGTTCGGCAAACTCGTCCGAGGGGTACCGGCCGGCCAGCAGATCGAGCGTGGATTCGTACGCGGAGCGGGGAAGTGTTGCAAACGAACCACTTCGGCGGACGGTGTCGAACCAGTCGTCGACGTCGATGGGTTCGAGTGCGGTGGCCGCCACCGTCTGCTGCGCCAGTATATCGAGCGGATTGGCAGGAACGGCCAGGGCTTCGATCTTGCCTTCGACCATGCGCTCGACGGTTACGGCGCAGTGAATGAGATCGGTTCGATGTTTCGGAAACACCACACCGCGGGATATCTCGCCGACCTGGTGCCCGGCCCGGCCGACGCGCTGGAGTCCACTCGCAACCGACGGCGGCGCCTCGACCTGGATAACCAGATCGACTGCGCCCATGTCGATTCCGAGTTCGAGGCTGCTGGTCGCGACGACGCACCGCAATCGCCCTGACTTGAGGTCGTCTTCGATGATGGCGCGCTGATCTTTGCTGACCGAACCGTGGTGAGCGCGTGCGAGGAGCGGTTCGGCACCGAAATTGACTTCGGTGGGTGTGCCGATCTGTGACGGTGGCTTCGGCATTTTGTCGACTGCAACACCGGTTCTCTCGGCGTGGATTTCGTTGAGCCGAGCCGTCAACCGCTCGGCGAGCCGCCGGGAGTTGGCGAACACGATGGACGAACGGTGTTCGAGGACAAGATCGACTATCTGCTCCTCGACGTGTGGCCAGATGGAACCTGCTTGGGGCGTCGGGGATTCGGAACCGTCAGCCGGTGTCGCGATGCCCAGTTCGGTCATGTCCTCGACGGGAACACGGACGGTGAGGTCGAAGGTCTTGGCGGCCGGCGGCGCAACGATCCTGATGGGCGCGGACCCCGAAAGGAATCGTCCCACTTCTTCGTGGGGGCGGACGGTCGCGGACAAACCGATGCGCTGAGCAGGGGACTCGAGTAGTGCGTCGAGACGCTCCAGCGACAGAGCAAGATGCGAGCCGCGTTTGGTTCCGGCTACGGCGTGGACCTCGTCGACGATGACGGTGTCGACGCCGGCCAGCGTCTCGCGGGCCGCGGAGGTGAGCATCAGGAACAGCGATTCCGGCGTCGTGATGAGGATGTCCGGCGGCCGTTTGATCAACGAGCGTCGATCGGCGGGGGAGGTGTCACCGGAGCGGACGCCGACGGTGATTTCGGGCGGCGTGAGACCGAGGCGTTTGGCGGTTTGGGTGATGCCGACCAACGGCGCGCGGAGATTGCGCTCGACATCCACCCCGAGTGCCTTGAGCGGTGAGATGTACAGCACCTTGGTGGTGCGGTGATTGTCGTCCCGCGCAGCCAACTGGTCGAGTGCCCACAGAAAAGCGGACAGTGTCTTGCCGGATCCGGTGGGCGCTACGACGAGGGTGTGCGCGCCGCTTGCTATGGATTCCCACGCGCCGAGTTGAGCCGGTGTTGGGGCGCTGAAGGCACCGTCGAACCATTCTCGTGTCGCGGGCGAGAACTTTTCGAGGACGTCGGTCACGTATCCATAGTGCACCTGCCTACCGACAGCGTGTTCAAACCTGTCGAAGACCTCAGCGGGACTATATTTTTTCTGTAATCGGGACGGTTTGGCTGTTTTTCGAGAAGGCGAGTGCCAGATGGAAGCTGTAATTATTGTTCTTGAGCTCATAGTGGTGCTCGGGGCAATCGTCATGGGCACTCGATCGAGTGGTGTTGCGCTCGGCCTGTGGGGCGGTGCGGGCGTCGCCGTCCTTGTGTTCGTGTTCGGGGAGGACGTAGGTTCGCCGCCGGTCGACGCTCTTCTGATCGTGCTGTCCGTCGTTCTCGCGTCGTCGATGATGCAGGCAGCGGGCGGTATCGACTGGATGGTCACCATCGCGGCCAAACTGATCGAATCCAGGCCCAAACAGATCACCTTGATCGCGCCATTGGTGTCGTTTCTGTTCTCGGTCGGCGCCGGAACGTCCAACATTCTGTATCCGCTGCTGCCCGTGATCTACGACGTGTCGTACAAGAACGGGGTGCGTCCTTCGCGGCCGCTGTCACTGTCCGTGGTCTCGACCGGTGTTGCGCTGGCGTGTAGCCCGGTTTCAGCGGCCATGGCGGCGATGGTGACGTTGACGGACGTGTCGCCCTACGATTTCGAGCTCATCGACATCATCAAGATCACCTTCCCGGCAGCGGTGATCGGCATCATCATCTCGTCGTTCGCGGTGAACCGTCTCGGCAAGGAATTGGCCGACGATCCTGAGGTGCAGGCAAAGCTGAAGTCCGGCGAACTGGCCGGCCCCGGCGCTGCGGCCACCACCGAACTGGTTTCGACCAAGACCGGCCGCAACGCTGCGCTGATCTTCCTCGCGGGTGTTCTGGCGATCGTGATCTTCGGACTCTTCAAGGGAATTCGCCCCGAAGCCGCCGACGGCTCTCCGCTGGGAATGACCCCGATCATCGAGATGCTGATGTTCCTGGTCGGAACCCTCATCCTGCTCGTGTGCAGGCCCAACGTTGCCGACGTTCCGACATCGACGGTGTTCCGCGCCGGTATGGTCTCGGCGATTGCACTGTTCGGTCTCGCGTGGCTCACCGATACGTTCATCAGCGCTCACTTGGAACTGATCACCAGCACCGTTGGCGACTTGGTCAGCGCCGCACCGTGGATCTTCGCGCTCGGTGTCTTCCTGGTGTGTGTGCTCACCACCAGCCAGTCGACCGCTACCAGGACCATTGTGCCGATCGGACTCGCGGCCGGTATCGCCCCTGGCCTGCTCACCGGTATGTGGGCCGGAGCGTTTGCCGGTATCTATCTGCTGCCCACAAACGGTTCGCAGATCGCGGCCGCGAACTTCGACCTCTCCGGCAGCACGAAGCTCGGTACCAAGCTCGTTGACCACTCGTTCTTCCTGCCGACGATAATCCTGGCCGTGACCACGATTATCGCCGGCGCGATATTCGGAGTGGTGCTCGGCTAGCTGTCGCGGTAGTGGTCCCAGCTCGCCTTGCACGCGTGGGCGAGCTGGTCCACCCGCTCCGGATCGGAGTTCGGCCAGTCGACGCCCGGTTCCATGATGTGCGCGGCGAGGGCATCGCCGAGCAGGAATTCGCGTTTGAACTCTGCCTGCACGGCGCTGAGTGTGATGCCGGCAGCATCCGCGCGTGCCGACTGCTCGGCGAATCGCGCACCCGCTGCGATGATCTCGAAGCTGCCGAGATACGGCTGATTGAGTGCGACGGCGCCCGGATCGTCGACGTGAAATCCCTTGCGATGTGCGGCCGCGAGCGCTCGAATGAGTTCGGGGTCCATTGTCACGGGATTGTCGCCGCGTCGATTGCCGTCGTGATCACCGCGATTGGACAGTGCCACAACGTCAGGGAGCCGATCCTCCTCGGGGCGAAGCACATTGACGGCACCGTCTCGCCGGGTGGTGTGGTTCATCGTGTCGTGGAATGACAAGGTTGCGAAGGATCGACCCAGCTCGAAACTCTTCTCCGTCATGGATTCGATCAGAGCGTCACGAGTTGTTTCGTAGACTCGCAAACCGTGTTCGGCTGTCTCGGTGAACGTGTCGGCCAGACGCTTCCATCCTGCGTCGTCGGTCGGTTCCAGCAGCAACGGGTAGAAGGAGAACGTGACGGGGCGGACGGCGTCGACACCCGTGAGGTCGACCTTGTTACCCGCTCCAGCTTCATGAACACGTGCAAATGCTTCGCGCAGTGAGGCTTCCAGATTTTCCGGTTTCGCGCGATTGGGGTCGCGGATCATGCGCGGATGAGGATTCTCCACGTACACGATGCGCGGATCGATCTCGGCCCACCGACGCACGATCGCGCTGGTCGACATGTCGGTGAAATCGAACTGCAGGCGCCTGGTGAACTCGGGTGCCAGAAACTCGGCGAGCTCTTCCGGGATGGCCGAACCCGAATGCGGGCAGCTCACAAGAAGATCGGCGCCCGCGATCGCGTCGTCGAGTGTGCGTGATTCACGATCGGAGTAGAACGTCAGATCGTCCGGAGTGAAGATGGTTCCGGCCGGAATGAGTACAGGTGCACCGTCGTTCGCAAGACTGTTCATGACACTGTTCATGACACCGAGCGTAATCCAGGGCGGCGGGGTGCACTCGGCTAATCGCGCAGGCGTTCGACCAGGGCAGTCTTGATGCCGGGGCGGGTGGCGGCTACCAGTGTGAAGGTGGCTTCACGCATCAGACGTTCGGCTGTGTTGCTGCCCACCAGCGAGCGAGAGCCGGTGGCGGTGACGAGAGCCGCGGCTACTCGGACTGCGAGCTCGGAGGCCCCGGCGCGGGCGGCAGACATGTCGGCGTTGCCCGCCAGGGCACTGTCGAGGTGTGCACGCGCCAGTTCGGCTTGGCCGTGGAACGGTTCCGCGTCGACTCCGAGATCCGCCAACTCTGCCATTGCGCGCCGCGCGACCCCCATCGCCATGGCTCCGTTGAACCACAGGCCGGGCAGTTGACTGTTCTGGAACTGCTCGTCGTCGACAACTGCGGTGACGCGGGTGTCGGGGACGGCAAAACCGTCGAAAGCTATTCGGACGGTGTTGCTTCCGCGAGCGGCGATCAGGGGGAGTTCTTCGATCGACAGGCCGAGGGTGTCGGTTGCCTGGACAACCGAGTGGACGATGGAATTGTCGAATTCGTCGCGGGCGGATACGAGAAGAACGTCGACTATTCCCCAACCGGTGACAAACGGGGCTATCCCGTCGAGGACGTATCCGTGATCGACGCGGCGCGCCCACAACAGTGGAGGTCGGGGGATGGCGCCGGCGTAGGCCACACCACCCTGGAGTTCTCCGCTGACGAGCCCGTCCCAGTACTGCTCGTGCAATGCGGTGTTGGTGGTCGATGCCAAGGCGCCGACGACGCCGTGATGCTGCATCCAGGTGAATGCGGTCGCGAGGCAACCGCCGCACAGTGTTTCGACAACCTCGACAAGCTCGGCCGCCGATGGTCCGTCCTCGCCCAGCGCGGCCAGACCGTAGAACCCGTCGGCCGCGAGCGCGTCGAAATGACTGCTGGGAATTTCGCCGTCCGCGTCGACGCTGTCGGCGACGGGGAACAGAACGGTATCGGCGATCTCGCGCGCAAGTTCCGGCCACATGGTCACTGCTTCAGGGTATGCGGTGTGTCAGAAGGACGGGGGAGAACTCACGATCAGGAACCGAGCAATTCGATCGGTTCGGTTGAACCACCGATGAGGAATGGTCGCCGCGTACAGCAGTGTGTCCCCGACGTTCAGACGATGCCGTTCGTCCAGACCGACCTCGACGTCGACAGTCCCCTCGAGAACGTGAATGAACTCCTCGCCGGCATGTTCGGTGTGCTCACCCGCTTCGGAGTGCGGCCCGGCCGTGATTTCGTTCGGCTCCATGGTGTGCGACCCGGTGGAACAGAATCGGATCGAAGAATCGTGGGCCAGTTCGAACTTTCGCCCCTCATTCGCCCGCACCAGGCTGGACGGCGTGCGCTCGCCTTGGGCGAGAAGCGCGTGAGCGGTAGTGCCCAGCGATTGTGCGAGTCGGTGCAGATTCATCACACTCGGTACTGCGCGGCCGTTCTCGGTCTGACTCAGAAATGGCTGTGAGAGACCGGATTTCATTGCAACCTCGCGCATGGTCAATCCGGCTTCCTTGCGCGCGTGACGCACTGCTGTTCCGATTGCCGTTGCGATCGCCACTTGGTCGTCGTCCATGTGCTGAACATAGCAGTGCCGAGGCGGCGCTTTCGAGCGGAGAATTTCATTACATGCGCGAAACAAAATTGACCACAGTAAGAAATTATCGACCTGCTCAATAGGGCAGTACACAAAACACTCCCAGCTACGGACGGAGATCGGCGCATGGCCATCCATCCAGTCGACGAGCGGTTGCCCTTTGCCCGCCAGTCAGCTTTTGCTCTTCAGCACGTCCTGATCATGTACACAGGCTGCATCACGGTACCGCTGGTGTTCGGTGCGGCCGTGGGCCTGGACCGTAGCACCGTTGCCATGCTGATCAGCGCCGATCTGCTTGTTGCCGGCATTATCACCATCATTCAGAGCCTGGGCGTGGGGAAGGTTGCGGGCGTACGACTTCCGATCGTCTGCGGCGCTACGTTTGCCGGCCTGACACCGATGATTCTCATCGCCCAGGAATACGGATTGCAGGCCGTGTACGGCTCCATGCTGGTCGGTGGTGTGGTCGGAATCGCGCTGGCAGTACCGTTTGCCAAGATCGTTCGTTACTTCCCGCCACTCGTCACCGGAGTGGTTCTGACAGTGATCGGCATCTCGCTGATCGGCGTCGCCGGTGGTCTGATCGTCGGAAACGATCCCACCGCAGCGTCGTTCGCAGATCCTAAGAATCTCGCGCTGGCCGCGGCGGTCGTTGCGATCGCAGTCGGTTTCATCTGCCTCGGACGCGGTATGTGGACACAGCTGGGAGTGCTGATCGCGCTGGTCATCGGCACCGTGATCGCCATTCCGATGGGCCTGATCGACCTTGGTGGTGTATCCGGTTCCGCGTGGGTCGGTATTCCCATGCCCTTCCACTTCGGAGCACCCGAGTTCCCGGTCACCGCAGTGGTGGCCATGAGCATCGTCATGGCAGTCGTCTTCGCAGAATCGACAGCCAGCATGTTGGCGGTCAGTGAGATCACCGGAAAGCCCTTGAAGAAAGCGGATTTGGCGCGCGGCCTGGTGGCCGACGGAATGTCCGGAGTGCTCGGCGGAATCTTCAACGCCTTTGTCGACACCGTGTTCTCGCAGAACGTCGGCGCGGTTGCGACCACTCGCGTGTACAGCCGATACGTCACCGCTACCAGCGGCGCCATCCTCATTGTTCTCGGACTGATCCCACGAATGGGTGAAGTTGTTGCAGCACTGCCTGATCCGGTGGTGGGCGGCGTCGGCATCATCTTGTTCTCCACGGTTGCCGTTGTCGGCATCAACACACTCCGCAAGGTTGATCTCAGCGACCCGATCAATACGACCATTGCCGCGGTCTCCGTCGGAATCGGTCTCCTTCCCGAATTCGCGGAAGGAATGTTCGAGAAGTTCCCGTCGTCGGCGCAGATCCTGCTCGGTAGCGGAATCACTCTGGCGGCGGCGTCCGCCTTCACACTCAACTTGCTGTTCAATCACACACGACTGGGCGAACTCGCCCGCAGTTCACGCGAGAGTTTGCCCGGATCACCAGCAGTCGCGCAATCCCCGGTCAATACAGGAGACACCAATGTCGCAGTCACCGTCTGACTCCTTCGAAGTTCCCGTCATCGATATTTCCCCCTACGTTCTGGGCGGTACACCGCAGGAGCGGGCCCGCGTAGCCGCGGAGATCGACGACGCGTGCAGCAGAGTGGGATTCATCCAGATTCGGGGTCATGGAATTCCCGCGGGAGCAGCGGCCGGTCTCGCCGCAGCGATGGACGATTTTTTTTGCGCTGCCGATGGCGGCCAAGAACGAGTACCGCGTTGCCGGAGCTAACCGCGGGTACAGCCCACCCAAGAGCGAATCGCTGAGTCTGAGTCTCGGAGTGGAATCCGCGACCCGAATGAACGATTTTTTCGAGGCGTTCAACATCGGCATCGAGGCACGGTCGTTCACCGATCTTGATCTCTCCGAGGCGGATTACGGTACCAATGTCTGGCCGGACGTCGACGAATTCCGGGAACGAATCGAGTCGTACTACACCCATGCCGCCCGAGTGGCCCGCACACTGACAACAATTTTCGACGACGCGCTCGGCCTGGCGCCCGGATTTTTCGACTCGATTACCGACCACTCGATCGACGTGCTGAGAATGAACAACTACGCGTTGCCCGCGGGGACAGTGACGTTGGACGGGGAGCTGAAGGGGATGGGTGAGCACACCGACTTCGGGCTTGTCACCGTGCTGTGGGCCGATCAGGTCGAGGGGCTGCAAGTGCTCGGGAGCGACCAGAGGTGGCACGACGTGTGGCCGGAAGACGATGCGCTACTGGTCAATCTGGGTGATCTGACAGCGCAGCTGACGAACGACCGCTGGATGTCGACGCTGCACCGCGTTGCGCCTCCCGTCGTGAACGGCACTATCAAGCGTCGTCGGTCCGCCGCGTTCTTCCACGACGGCAACGTCGATGCCGTGATCGAAACTCTGCCGAGCTTCTTCGATGAGTCCGGGCTGGCCTACGAACCTGTCTCCGTTCGTGATCACATCAAGGCCAAACTGGCCGGATCGCGTCAGGGTAAGTCCAACACCGCCGCCGGGCGCGAAGCGGAGCGAGTTCGCGTCGCAGCGCAGCTGGAGGCGACGTCGTGAGTGCTCGCAATCTTGTTCTGGTCCATGGTGCGTGGGCCGGAGGCTGGGTCTGGGACTCGATGCTGGAACCGCTGCGAGAGCAAGGGTTCAACCCGGTAGTGGTCACTCTGCCCGGGGTCGGTGTTCTCGACAAGGACGCTGTCGTCGACTTGGACACGGTGACCGATCACGTTGTTGCGGTCCTCGATTCACTGGACGGACCGGCACTGCTGGTCGGTCACTCGGGTGGCGGCATAGTGGTGTCGCAGGTTGCGGAGCGCGTTCCCGCGGCAGTTGCGGGAATCGTGTACGTCGCCGGGATGATGCTGCCGTCCGGCATGGATTTCGGCATGCTGTGCAACGAACTGGAATTGCCCGCGCCCGTCGGGATCTCACGATGGGTGGTCAGTGCCGATGACGGGTTCTCCAGCGTGGTTCCGCCCGAAGCCGGTGCCGCGGTGTTCTTCCACGAGGCGCCGGTCGCCGACGCGATCGCCGCGGCCCGCCAACTTGTTCCCCAACAGGAAACCGCCCGCCTGATGGCACCGACGATCACCCCCGAGCGCTTCGGAACGGTTGCTCGCCTGTACGTCGAATGCACGCTGGACCGTACGGTTCCGATCGAGACGCAGCGGGGAATGCAGCAGCGAGTGCCCGGCGCGAGCGTGGTGAGCCTCGAAACCGATCATGCACCGCAGCTGTCGGCGCGCGCCGAATTGGTTCGCGCAATCACCGAATTCGCCGGGGACGCGCTCAGCCGAACTCGACGCCTTGAGCCAGTGGCAGTTGGTTCGAGTAGTTGATCGTGTTGGTTGCGCGGCGCATGTACGCCTTCCAGGCGTCGGAACCCGATTCGCGTCCGCCACCGGTGTCCTTCTCACCGCCGAAGGCGCCACCGATCTCGGCACCCGACGTACCGATGTTGACGTTGGCAATACCACAATCGGAACCGTCAGCAGCGAGGAACCGTTCGGCTTCCCGCTGGTCGAGCGTGAAAATCGAGGATGAAAGCCCCTGCGGTACAGCATTGTGGAGTGCGATGGCGTCGTCGAACTCGCGGTAGGTGACGACGTAGAGGATCGGTGCAAAGGTTTCGGTGTGCATGATCTCGCTCTGCGTCGGCATCCGAACCAGAGCCGGGCGCACATAGCAGCCGGTTTCGCCCACGCGCTCACCGCCGCACACGACGGTGCCGCCGCTCGACTGCGCGGCGGTGAGCGCGGACTGCATCGCTTCGAATGCGACGTCGTTGATCAGTGGCCCGACCAGGACGCCGTCGTCGAACGGATTACCTACCCGCAGTTGCGCGTAGGCGGAAGAAATTTTTGCGACCAGCTCGTCGGCAATCGATTCGTGAACGATCAACCGGCGCAGCGACGTACACCGCTGCCCGGCAGTTCCGGCCGCCGAGAAGACAATTCCGCGGACTGCGAGATCAAGATCAGCTGACGGGGTGACAACGGCGGCGTTGTTCCCGCCCAGTTCGAGCAGGCTCCGTCCGAACCTCGCGGCCACGCGCGGCGCCACCTCGCGCCCCATGCGAACCGACCCGGTAGCACTCACCAGAGCGACCTGCGGATTGTCCACCAGGGCTGCGCCGACGTCGCGTCCACCGATCACGAGTTGGTGAACGTCGTGTGGGGCGTCGCAGTCAGCGAGGGCGCGTCTGATCAAGGTATGACACGCAAGCGCCGTCAAGGGAGTGGTCTCGGACGGCTTCCAGACCACGGTGTCACCGCACACCAGGGCAATTGCCGTGTTCCACGACCAGACCGCGACCGGGAAGTTGAAGGCCGAGATGACACCGACAACACCGATCGGATGCCACGTCTCCATCAGTCTGTGCCCTGGCCGTTCCGAAGGCATTGTCCGCCCGTAGAGTTGACGTGAGAGACCAACCGCGAACTCGCAGATGTCGATCATTTCCTGCACCTCGCCAAGTGCTTCCGACGAGATCTTGCCGGCCTCGAGGGTGACGAGTTCCGCGAGATCAGCCTTGTGCTCGCTCAGTAGGCGGCCGAGTTGCCGCACGACGCCGCCGCGAATCGGCGCGGGAACTGTGCGCCAGTCCGCGAACGCATCATGTGCTGCGGCAACCGCGCTGTGGACATCGTTCGCGGAATGTTGTTCCAGAGTGCGAAGTTCGGTGCCCGTAATCGGGGTGCGAGCCGTCAGGTTGCCGGCGGGCCACTCGGCTCCGCACCGAGCGAGCGCAGCGCGGGCGCGCTCGGTGAGAGCAGAGGGATCGGGAAGGTTCACGGGTGAGTCCTTTCACGGGAGGCGTCCTGCTGCGTGCGGTACAACTCGAAAGGGTCGAGGATGCGGCGTCCGATCGCTACCTCCAGTCGATCCTGCCCGTAATCGGCGCCGTCCGCATCGGAAACGAACCCGCCGGGCGAATCGAGGTTGGACGCAAAGATCCCGGCGGCCGACGCCGGCAAGAAGTCCTCGTAGACGATAGGTTCCCGAATGATCGTCGAGCCGTCACGTCGGTAGGTGAAATATGCCAGTCCGGCGTCCGCAAGACCGTCCTCGGTGGCGGGAAAAGCATCCTCCCATACCGCCGTCTCGGGGGACGAGATGAGAGCGTCGTAGATATCGCGGCCTGTGCGGGTCAACGCTATCCCGCGAGCCTCGACTTCGCCGAAGCGCACCCGGACGGGGACATCATGCACCGAGCCGTCGGGTTCTCGGAACGGGCGGTTCTCCGCCAACGCCCGAAACGAGGTCTGCCGCAGCAGGAGTGGTGGTCCAGCCCATCGCGGTGGTCCCTGAATACGGTCGATCATGGTGATACCGCGCTCGGTCATACGCCGGTACAGCTCGTCGATGTCGAGGACGCGCGGGGTGAGATGGTTGAGGTGGGTCGAGCTTTGGCCCGCGATATCTGCGGCAACGGGGGAGATGCGCGCAAGTTCTCGGTACCAGGGCGCGTCGATCGGCTCGGTTCCGAGGCGGAAGGCGCGTGTGGCGGCGTCGACAAAATGTGTGGCCTGTGGCTCCGGCAACCCGTTATCGCGCTGGGCGGCAGCGGCCAGGCGAAGCAGTTCGGGGGAGAAGAGCGACCGGGTGTCGAGGTACGCGGTGATACGGCGCTGGAGATCGGCGCTGAAGAAGCGCGTGTCTCCCGTCGCGAGCACCGAGGTGAAGACGCGGAACGGATTCAACGCGAGTTCTTCCGGATCCGTGGGACGGAACGCGGTCGAGACGACGGGAACGGGGGGATCGGTGAGCCTGAGATCGTAGAACCCCACGGCAGACATCCCGAGAGCGTCGAAGATCACCGCGACGTCACGCAGTTCGCCGAGAGTGCCCAGCCGGATCGCGCCGTGCCGTTCCGCACTGATCCGGCCCAGGGTTCCCCAGCGCTCCGATCCAGGATGAGCGGCGGTGTAATCCCGATTGACCTGCCGTGTTACGTCGACCAGGGTGTTGTATGCGGGAACCTCGTTGCCGTACATCCGCGAAAGCTCGGCGGCGAACCGAGAACGTAACTGCCACTTTTCAAGCATGTGTATGTCCGGTTACGTTAATCTTCGCGGGTGGGTGACGAACAGAATGACGGCGGTATTCCTCCGGTCGACGACACGGACAAGTTGTTGATTCGAGAGCTCGTTGTGGACGGGCGTGCCACTTTGGCGAGTCTTGCCGACAAAGCGGGATTGTCGATCTCGGCTGTGCAATCGCGGGTGCGTCGGCTTGAATCGCGTAACGTGATCCGGGGATACTCGGCCAAGATCGATCCGGAAGCCGTAGGTCAGAATCTATCGGCATTTGTCGCGATCTCCCCTCTGGACCCTTCTCAGCCCGACGATGCGCCGGCCAGGCTTCGGCACTTGCCCCAAGTGGTGTCCTGCCACTCGGTAGCCGGGGCCGAAAGCTACGTGCTCCTGGTTCGGGTCGCCTCGCCTCGGGCGTTGGAGGCGTTGTTGCAGGAGATCCGGACGGCGGCCAATGTGAGCACCCGTAGTACGGTCATTCTTCAAACATTTTACGACGAATGACCAATCTGCAGTAATTTTTCCATCGAATCATCGACATGGCAATAATTTTGACTTAATCTTTGCGTATGAGTACCGCGACGCAAGGCTTCGGCGGCAGTGCGGATTTCCCGGTGTTCGAGGTTCTGTCCGCCAGTATTCTCACGGACGGATTTGATCTGGTTCTCGATCTCGAGCGCTCACACGGTGTGTATCTACGAGATCTCCGCACCGGTGTCGACTATCTGGACATGTTCGGGTTCTTCGGGTCATCCGCGCTCGGAATGAACCATCCCGACGTCGCCGATGACGAGGCGTTCGCGCGCGAATTGGCAATGGTTGCAGCAAACAAACCGAGCAATTCCGACATCTACAGCGTGGCTATGGCTCGATTCGTCGAGGCCTTCGTCCGGGTGCTTGGCGACCCGGCGTTGCCGCACCTGTTTTTTGTCGACGGTGGCGCACTTGCTGTGGAGAACGCGCTCAAAGTGGCGTTCGACTGGAAGAGCAGGCTGAACGAAAGTGCCGGGCGCTCACCGGATCTCGGGACCAAAGTCCTGCATTTGACCGAGGCGTTCCACGGGCGCAGTGGCTATACGATGTCGCTTACCAATACGGATCCGGGAAAGGTTGCCCGCTTCCCCAAGTTCGACTGGCCGCGGATCGACTCGCCGTATCTCGCGGACGGACGTGACGTCGAGGCAGTCGAGCAAGGCAGCCTGGCGCAGGCCCGCCGCGCATTTCACGAGAATCCGCACGACATCGCCTGTTTCATCGCCGAACCCATCCAGGGAGAGGGCGGTGACCACCATTTCCGGCCGCAGTTTCTCCAGGCAATGCAGGACATGTGCCACGAGAACGACACCTTGTTTGTCCTCGACGAAGTGCAGACCGGGTGCGGAACAACCGGAACTGCCTGGGCCTACCAGCAATTGGGGTTGACGCCGGACGTCGTTGCCTTCGGGAAGAAGACTCAAGTCTGCGGCATCATGGCCGGCGGCCGTGTCGACGAAGTGCCGGACAACGTCTTCCACGTCAGCTCGCGAATCAACTCGACCTGGGGCGGCAATCTCACCGACATGGTGCGCGCCCGGCGTATTTTCGAAGTCATCGAACGCGACCGATTGATCGACCGGGTTCGATTCACCGGCGCGCACCTCCTTGCGCGGCTGACCGCGACGAGCGAGATGTTCGACGACGTCACCGAACCCCGCGGGCGCGGCCTGCTGTGCGCTATCACCCTGAGCAGTAGCGACTTACGCGACCGAGTGGTGGCCGAACTGCGCGAGAACGAGCATGTTCTCGTCCTGCCGAGCGGGCGGCGGGGAATCCGGTTCCGTCCACCGCTGACCGTGACAACCGGTGAGTTGGACGCAGCGGTGGACGCGATCGAGCGGGTCTTGCGGGCTTACGAGGTGAGCTGAGCCCAGATCCGATCCGGTGTCATGGGAGTGGCACGGCACCGAACACCCACCGCGTCGAAGATGGCATTGGCCAGCGCCGGGGCAACGGGATTGAACGGCGCTTCGCTCATGGACTTGGCGCCGAATGGTCCCAACTTGTCGTAAGTGTCGGCAAAAAGTACCTCCGTGATCGGGAGATCAGCCAACTGCGGAACGTGATAGTTGCGCAGTTGCGGATTCACCACGCGCCCGTCCTCTATGACGATTTCCTCGAACAGTGCCGCGCCGAGTGCTTGTCCCACACCACCTTCCACCTGACCACGCAATTGCGCCGGGTTCAGCACGGTACCGGCGTCAGCGGCCTGGACCGACTGCAGAATGACCACCCGGCCCGTTGCGGTATCCACCGCGACCCGAAATCCGTGGACGTTGAACGCCACCGACCGCGGCGAGCCGTCGTGGTGCCCGTCCGCCGCGAGCGGTCCGCCGTCGAGGAGCGCCGGGAATCCGATGAGATCGGTTGTGGTGGTGACGCCGTCCGCGGTGAGTTCGACCGCATGCCCACCCATGGACTGTGCGCGTGCGAGTATCCGATCGCGCAGGCGCTCGCACGCGATCTGGAGAGCCTTGCCCGCCACGACCGTGCCGGCCGAGCCGAAGGCCCCGGTGTCGTGTCCGCCGATATCGGTGTCGGATTGAGCGATCACAATGCGATCCACCGTGGTGCGCAACTCGGTGGCGGCTATCTGGTGATGCACTGTTGTTGTCCCGTTACCGAATTCGGCTGTGCCGATCCGAACCACGTACCGCCCGTCGGATTCGAGGGTGACCGTGGTGTCGGCAAAATGTCCGCGGGGCGGGATCGTGGCGATCATCGCGACAGCCATGCCCTGCCCGGTTCGCCATCGGTGTCCGTCGGGCGACGGCAGTCCTCGTCCACTCGACAGCGCGCGCTCGACCAGGTCAAGACACTGGTCGAGACCGTAACTTCCGAACTCGAGGTCGCCGTCCTCGACGTGCCAGTCCACGAAGTCGTCTCCCGGAACCACCACGTTGCGCCGACGGAATTCGAACGGGTCGATACCGACTTTCCGAGCAAGCTGATCCATCGCGGATTCGACGGCAAAGATGATCTGCCCCAGGCCGTAGCCGCGGAACGCACCAGACGGCACGTTGTTCGTGTACACCGCCTCGGCGTCGACGCGTTTGTTCGGGCAACGGTAGACGGCAATCGATTCCGCGCAGCCGTGGAACATCACTCCGACCGAATGATTGCCGTACGCCCCGGCGTCGGAGAGGACGTCGATCGCCAGCGCGCTCAGACGGCCGTGCTCGTCAGCGCCCAGCCGGACAGACACCCGCATGGGATGCCGCGACGGGGCCGTCGTGAACTGATCGCTGCGGCTGAACTCGTACTGGACCGGCCGCTGGGTCTTCCGGACGGCAAGGGCAACCAGGTCCTCGGTCAGCATTTCCTGCTTGCCGCCGAAACCGCCGCCCACACGCGCGGTGAACACACGGACTTCCTCGCGGGCGAGACCGAAGATGTGCGCCAGCTCGTCGCGAACCAGGAACGGCACCTGCGTGCTGCTGCGAATGACAAGCCGGCCACCTGAGTCCAGCCAGCCCACCGCGGCGTGGGTTTCCATGGCGACATGCTGAACGCGAGCAGTCTGCCAGGTGCCTTCGACGACGGCAGCGGATGCACGGAGCGCTTTCTCGACATCGCCCACGCCGTCGTGCAGGGCGGCGACGACGTTGCGCGCCGGCTCGGCGATACGCGCAGCAACATCCTTGTCCGCGTGCAGAAGCGGCGCGCCGGGCGAGCGCGCCGGCTCGGGATCGAACACCGCGGCGCGAACCTCGAAGTCGACCTCGATCAATGCCAATGCACGCTGCGCGTCCCGCGGTGTTTCTGCGATGACGGCGGCAACTCGCTGACCGATGAAACGCACGGTGCGGTCGAAGATGCGGGTGTCGTCCGGGTCGTCGCTGCGGTCCTGATGGCGTGCCGTGGAAAAGAGAACATCCGGGCTGTCGAGATAGGTCAGGATGGCAACGACGCCGGGCGCGGACTGCGCTGCCGCAGTGTTGATGTTCTTGATGTATGCATGGGGGTGTGGGCTGCTGAGGACCGCCGCGTGTGTCAGGCCGGACGGGACGTCGCCTTCGGCCAGATCCAGCGTGAAAGGTTCCGTTCCGGTGACGATTCGACTCGATGCCGGGGCCGCAACCGAACGTCCCTGCGCCGCGTCGCGATCCACGTTTTCGATGTTCTTCGTTCCAGCCAAGGCGTCGCGGATCGAGCGATATCCTGTGCAGCGGCACAGGTTTCCCTTCATCGACTGCGGCAGGTTCGCCTTCTGTGCACACGTGAGCGCCGACGCCGTCACGACCATGCCTGCGGTGCAGAAACCACACTGAAATCCGCCGGCGTCGACAAACGCCTGTTGCGTCGGGTGCAGAGCACCTTCGGTGCCGAGTCCGGTTGCGGTCACAATCTCGTGTCCGCCGACGCGGTGCGCCGGGAAGATGCACGAATGGGTCGGGGTGCCGTCCAGCAGCACCGAACACGCGCCGCAATCTCCGGCGTCGCAGCCTTTCTTGACGGACGTGGTGCCGTGCTCGCGCAGGAACGTCCGCAAACACTGTCCCGGACGCGGTTCGTCGTCGCGGGGAACCCCGTCGACGGAGTACTTCATGTGAGTTCCTCCCTGACCTCTTCGGCCAGTAGTGCTGTCATCGACTCGCGCCAGGGGGCGCTGCCGTGGACGTCCGTGAAAAATTCGTCGTTCGGAATCAGGCGTAGTGATTCGGCCAGTTCCGCAGCGGTCGGGTGCGCGTCGAATCGCAAGACGTGGGGTCGCTGCGTCGCTGCTGTGACACTGAGCGTGAAGCCCGCGACGTCTTTTCGGCCCGCCACGACAACCGCAGACCGCCCGAGCGAGGTCTGAGCCAGCTTGCGTAGCGCGGTGCGCGCGAGCAGCGACCGGGTGGGGAGCGTGATGCTCCGAATGATCTCGCCGACGGCCAGCGAGTTCGTGCCGTTCCCGGTCACAAAATCCTTCACGGCCACTCGGTACTCACGCCCGCACGGACTCCAGACGGTCAGTTCGCCATCGAGAGTGACGGCCATCGTTGTCATGGCGCCGGCGGGAAACGACAGTGCGATATTTCCGCCGACGGTGGCGTGGCGCAACACTTTCCACGATGCCAATAGTGCGTCCGCGCAGTCCCGAAACAACTGTGCGGCCCGGAACTGCCCCGAGAGTTCCGAGCGGCACAGCTCTTCGATCGTGCACGTCGCGGCGATTTCGAGGCCGCGCTCGTTGACGATGAGCGGTTCCCAGCCGAAACCGGCCAGATCGACAAGAGTGCTCAGATGGGGTTGCGGTTCCGAGTACAGCCAGGTGCCGCCCCCGATGAATCCGACACCGGTCGACGGACCGGGAAGATCGGTCCGCGTGGCCGGTACCAGAACCTGATCGACGGTGTGCAGATCCATTGCGTCGCTCACCCGGCCTTTCGCACCAGGTCGAGGTGTGCGCGAGCGACGTCCGATGCGACGACGTCCTCGTCGATTGTGGTTACCCGATCGCCTGCGACAACAACCGCTCCGTTCACCATCAGCAGTTTCAGTGGTGGTGTCGAGCCGAGTACCAATGCCGCGACCGGGTCGGTGATTCCGGTGTGCGCGAGTGTGTTCAGATCCCACACCGCGAGGTCGGCCAGTTTTCCCACTTCGAGGGAGCCGATCTCGTGCTCACGGCCGAGAACCCGCGCGCCCCCGATTGTCCCGAGTTCCAGTGCGGTGCGAACCGTCAGAGCCTGGGGGCCGCCGCGTGCGCGGGCGAAAAGCAGGGCGTGACGTGATTCCTCGACCAGACTGCACGCCTCGTTGCTGGCTGCGCCGTCGACTCCGAGCCCGATCGTGACGCCGGCGTCGAGTAATTCGCGGGTGCGGGCTATCCCGGCGCCGAGTCGCGCATTGGACGTAGGGCAGTGTGCCGCAGCGGTTCCCGTGCGTGCCATCGTTTCAATCGCGGAATCGTCGAGGTGGACGGCGTGCGCGAACCACACGTCCGGGCCGACCCAACCGACTCGCTCCATGTACTCCATCGGAGTACATCCGAACAGTTCTGCGCAGAAGTCCTGCTCATCCAGGGTCTCCGCCAAATGCGTGTGCATCCGGACGCCGGCCTCGCGGGCCAGAACCGCGGACTCCCGGAGTAACGCCTCGGTGACCGAGAACGGGGAGCATGGCGCCACCGCGATTCGCAGCATCGAATCGGGGCTGGGGTCGTGCCACCGGTCGATGACGGATGCGGTGCCTGCGAGGATGTCGTCCAGCTTTTCCACCACGTGATCGGGTGGTAGTCCACCAGAACTCTGCCCGAGGTCCATCGACCCACGAGTCGGATGGAATCGCAGACCAACCTGAGCTGCCGCCGTGATCTCCGCTTCGAACACGTCACCGGCATCGCGTGGAACCACGTAGTGATGATCGGTGGTGGTGGTGCATCCCGTTTTTGCCAACGCAGCGAGGCCACCGGTCGCGGCTGTGTGCACGGCGTCGGCGTCGATGCCCGCCCAGATCGGGTACAGGGTGGTCAGCCACTGGAACAACGTCGAATCGGCAGCCAGGCCGCGAGTGATCCACTGGTACAGATGGTGGTGGGTGTTCACCAGACCCGGCGTGACGAGGCAACCGCGGGCGTCGACGGTCTGTGCCCCGGGAAACTCCGGGGCGGGCCCGCGCCCGATGGCGCTGATCGTGTTCCCGGTGACGGCGACGTATCCGTCGGTGAATTCGGTGCGGGCGCCGTCCATCGTGACGACGTGCGCACCCGTGATGACGAAGTCGGTCACGGAGTTTGCACTGTTGATGACGAAGTCGGTCACGAAAGCCATCCGGCGTAGGTGGTCCACGACGGGCCGGCGTCCGGCGCGTCCGAGCGGCTGACGGCAGCCTGGATCAGACCGTACGGGCGATCCGCGGCATGGAACACCTCGTTGTCGTTCTCGATTCCGAAACGGCCGAGCGCGTAATCGAAGTGATGCTTGTTGGGTGCGGACAACCGCACCTCGGCAATGATCGGGAACTCCTCGAGGATTGCCTTGGCGATCTGAAAAAGTGTCTGCTGCAGTGCAAGTGAGTGCACCGTCGCGAACTGCTTGACGATTTGGGCCTTGACGGCGACGTACACCGCTTCCCAGTCGACGTCGGTGGTGACAAATCGCCACTGCGCCACCAGCGTCGTGGCCATGACGCGGTCCTGCGTGGGTTCGAGGACGGTGTACGGGTCCTGCAGGAACCCGGAGAACTCACTGCCGGTGGACTTGAGCAGAACCAGGTCCTTCAGGCCGCCGATCACCCAGGTTCCGGTGTCGTCGTGCGTGATCGAGGCGGTGCGCACTTCCTGGCCCTTACGAATCCACGTGTGATCGTGCTCGGCGCCGTCGACCACCGCGCGCTCCCAGGCGTACTCCTCGATCTCGATCCGGGCGCCCGTCACCGGTTCGATGTCGTCGACAAAATGCGATGCGAGTTCGAGTCCGTACGACTCGATCGAGATCAGCCCCTTCTCCTTGGCGTACGCGTATGCGGTCTGCTTCTGCGTGTCGGTGGGAAGCACCTTCGACTGATCACCGGTGAGATACGCATCGGCGAAATCGCCTCGCAGACAAGTGGAGACGTTGACGTCGTGAATCTCGTGGCGAGGGGTGTCGCGGTAGATCCGGACTACCCGGTTCTCGGCTTTGCCGTACTGATGCCCCGTGAGTTCGATGGTTCCGGAGAGCGGTGCGGCGGTCGTGTTGATGGTGTTCACAGTGGTTCTCAGCTTCCGCGATAGGTGGAATAGGCAAAGGGGGACAGCAACAGCGGGACGTGATACCCACGGCTCGTGTTGTCGATCCGGAAGGTCACTGTCACTTCCGGATAGAAGGATTCCTGTCCGATCGACTCGAAATATGTTCCGGTGTCGAAGATCAGGCGGTAGATGCCGGGAGTCAGGCCGGCTGTGGCAAGTTCGGCGACCCGGCCGTCGGAGTCGGTCTCGGCCTGCGAAATCGGTGAACCGTCCGACGCACAGAGCTGGACGTGGACACCCTGCGCCGGGTTGCCGGTTGTCGAATCGAGGACGTGCGTACTCAGTACCTTGCTCATGCGTCATCTCCGGACAACGAGTCGATCAGACGAGTGAGTCTGATGCGATTGATAGCGGCCAACTCGATTCGTAGCACGCGGCGTTCGGTCTCCGGGTCGTTTCCCAGGCGCTTGCCGAGAACGTCGAGAAGTTCGGTGGCCGACCGGCCGCTCGCACAGACCAGATAGACGTGCGCGAACTTGCCCTCGTACTCGGCGTTCTTGATCCGCAACTGCTCGAGAACGTCGTCGCCGGCGGTGGATACCGCGGCCTGTTCCCGGCTCGACGACGCACTATCGGTGCGCTCACCGATACGAGGGTGCCCCGCGAGGGCCTTGTCGATCTCTGATTCGGGTAGGTCGCGCAGCACGGAATCCGCGCACTCCAGCAGAGCGTCGACGCTCTCGAAAGGCCGCGCCGCCGCGAGCGCGCCCGCCCAGGAGTCCGAGTGACAGCATTCGAGCAGTGCCGACGCCGCCGACTGGTCAGCGAGTGCGTTGAACGCATCGAGACCACTGGAATTCGTTGTAGGCATGTCCACAGCATTATCCGAACATGTTTCGGAAATGTAGCGCAGCAATTACGGGAGATCGCTCAGTCGCAATTGTCCTGTGCACCATGGTGAGTATCTTCATAGACATGACTGACAATCCCCGGCCGTCCTCCGTTGTTCCTTCCCTGGCGAACCTGCGCGACATCGGGGGACCGGAGTGTCGATTCGGCGGTTCGGTGCGAACCGGCGCGGTGTACCGCTCTACCGATCTGGCGTCACTCGACGCAGAAGGAGAGAAAACGCTGGCCGACTTGGCAGTCACCACGATCTACGACCTGCGAACCGCCTCCGAGCGTGAAACAGCACCAGACCGGACGCCGGCCGGAATCCGGGAACTCGGACTGGACGTATTGGCGGACAAGCAGTATCGAGCCATCCCCGCCCAGATGCAGCAGATGATCGCGGATCCGCGGGCCGCGTCGGAGTTGCTGGGAAGCGGTCAGGCGCTCGAGTACTTCGAGGGCAGCTACCGCGATTTCGTGACCTTGCCAAGCGCGGTGGCGTCGTACCGCCAGTTGTTCCTCGATCTGGCAGAGCCGTCGAGTGCGCCGGCACTCATCCACTGCACGACGGGGAAAGACCGGACGGGATGGGCCGCGGCGGCGCTGCTGCTCTTCCTCGGCGCGTCGAAGGACGCGGTGTTCGAGGACTACCTGCTGACCAACACGATCCTGCTTCCACTGTTCGCGCCGCTCTTCGAGAAATTTGCCGCCTCGGGTGGGAACCCGACGCTGCTCGAAGGTGTCCTGGGGGTACGGCCGGAGTACCTGGAGGCGTCACTGGCCGAAGTGGAATCGGTGCACGGTTCCATCGAGTCGTACTTCACGGACGGATTGAAGATCGACCAGGACACCCAGACTCGCTTGCGCAGCAACCTGATCGGCTGATCTCGGGTCAAACGGCGCGGGTCAGACGGCGCGGGCCCGTCGCCGGTATCCCACCGCCGCGGCGATCCCGATGCCGATCGCGATACCGACCAGATCCGCGGCCGCGTCCCACACCGAGCCTGAACGCGAAATCGGCAACACACCCTGCAGGACTTCGGATACCGCGGCAAAGGCGATCAGCCACAGCGCCGTGAGCCACCAGGGGATTCGGGCGTACAACGACGTCATCGCCAGAACGACGAACATCACCGTATGGGTGACCTTGTCGCTGTTCTCCGGCCCGGACGGAACGGTGGAGCCGGGAGAGAACAGCATGATCAACGCGATGACCACGGCTATCGCCAGTGGCCAGTACCGGTGGTTCTTCACTGCTGCGTCACGCTCAGATCCAGTGCACCTTCGGCGAACCTCGCGACGGCAGCACACGCCGTCGTGAGAGCGTCGTCGTGACCGGTCCTCGCCCAACCGTCGAGGGTGGCAGTGGGGGCGTGCGGCGTCAGGACGACCTCCGCGAGAAGCTCACCGGTGTTGGGTTGGCACACCGCCCACGAGTAGACGCTGTTTTCACGCCACTGAGCGCTCCGCTGACCGACGTATTCGGGGTCGGTGATACCGCCGTCGGCAAGCGCCGGTCTGTCGTCGACACGCTCGTCTGCGCGCAACGCTCGCAGATACCACGCGCCCGCGTTGATTTCTATCGGGTCCATGAATCAGGAATTCCTGTCGTCGCGACGTTTTTTCTTGCGTGCCTTCTTGCGTTCGGCGTCCGTCCCGAACAGCAGGGCACCGGCCAGGGGGATAGCAAGAAACCACAGCCACGTGCCGGTGACGAAGAAGAGGATGAGGGCAAGAATCGGGATGACCGCCATGATGCGACCGGACCAGTCGGGGTCGAATTTCCGGGCCGCGGGAGCAGTGTCTACCGCTGGAGTCGGCACCGTACCTGGCAGGTCCTGGAACACCGGGGTCAGTTCGCTGCGGGTGGTTGCCGCAGTGACGATTGCGCTGCGCTCGTCGAACTCGGAGACAGTGAGGCGACCGGCGGCAAAGTGCTCGCTCAGGAGCGAGAGCGCTTGTTCGCGTTCAGTGGTACCGATACGAATGTCGGGAACGTCAGCCATGGCTACAGACTAGTGGCCGGAAACGACTGTGCGCCTTCTCGGTAGTGGGAAACTACCGAGAAGGCGCACAGAGGCAGATGGTCTTACTTCAGTTCTGCGAGAACCGTTCCCTGCGTGATGGCTGCGCCGGCCTCGACGGACAGTCCGGTGACGATACCGGCCTTGTGCGCGTTGACGGGGTTTTCCATCTTCATGGCCTCGAGGACAGCGATGAGGTCGCCTTCGGCAACTTCCTGGCCTTCGGTGACGGCAACCTTGACGACGGTGCCCTGCATCGGAGCGGTGACGGCGTCACCGGATGCTGCGCCGCCGCCCGCGCCGCCGCGCTTGCGTGCCTTCGGCTTCTTGCGGATGGCACCGGATGCCGCGCCGCCGCCGTTGCCGAGCGAGAACTGACCCGGGAGGGAAACCTCGACACGACGTCCACCGACCTCGACGACAACGTTCTGACGCGGCAGAGCCTCGTCCTCGTCGTCGACAGGAGCACCGGAACCGGCGTACGGCTCGATGGTGTTTTCCCAGTCGGTTTCGATCCACTTGGTGTAGATGTCGAACTTCTCGCCGTCACCGACGAATGCCGGGTTCTCGACGATGTGGCGGTGGAACGGGAGGACGGTCGCGAGGCCGTCGATCTCGAACTCGGCCAACGCGCGCGAAGCCCGCTGGAGAGCTTCTTCGCGGGTGGCTCCCGTAACGATGAGCTTGGCGAGCATGGAGTCGAACTGTCCGCCGATGACGTCGCCGGCGACAACACCGGAGTCGACGCGAACGCCGGGGCCCGTGGGCTCGCGGTAGACGGAGACCGGGCCGGGAGCAGGCATGAAGCCGCGGCCGGCATCTTCACCGTTGATGCGGAACTCGAAGGAGTGTCCACGCGGGGTGGGATCTTCCTTGATGGAGAGTTCTTCGCCGTTGGCGATGAGGAACTGCTGACGCACGAGGTCGATGCCCGCGGTCTCTTCCGTGACCGGGTGCTCGACCTGCAGGCGCGTGTTGACCTCGAGGAAGGAGATGGTGTCGCCCTGAACCAGGTACTCGACCGTTCCGGCGCCGTAGTAGCCGGCTTCCTTGCAGATGGCCTTCGCGGACGCGTGGATGCGTGCGCGCTGGTCGTCCGTCAGGAAGGGGGCCGGAGCCTCTTCGACGAGCTTCTGGAAGCGACGCTGCAGCGAGCAGTCGCGGGTACCGGCGACAACGACGTTGCCGTGCTGGTCGGCGATGACCTGAGCTTCGACGTGGCGGGCCTTGTCGAGGTACTGCTCGACGAAGCACTCACCGCGACCGAAAGCGGCGATGGCCTCACGCGTAGCGGATTCGAAGAGCTCGGGGATTTCCTCGATGGTCTGCGCGACCTTCATGCCGCGTCCACCGCCGCCGAAGGCAGCCTTGATCGCGACCGGGACACCGAACTCCTTGGCGAACGCGACAACCTCGTCGGCGCCCTTGACCGGGTCCTTGGTGCCGGCTGCCATGGGAGCCTTGGCGCGCTCTGCGATGTGGCGAGCGGTGACCTTGTCGCCGAGGTCGCGGATGGACTGCGGTGACGGACCGATCCAGATCAGGTTCGCGTCGATGACGGCCTGCGCGAAGTCGGCGTTCTCGGAGAGGAAACCGTAGCCCGGGTGGATGGCGTCTGCACCGGACTTACGGGCAGCGTCGAGGATCTTGTCGAATACGAGGTAGGACTCGGCGGACGTCTGTCCACCGAGGGCAAACGCCTCGTCTGCGAGCTTTACGAACTGTGCGTTGGCATCGGGTTCGGCGTAGACAGCGACGCTGCCGTAGCCGGCGTCCTTGGCTGCCCGAATGACCCGCACCGCGATCTCACCGCGGTTCGCGACAAGCACCTTCGTAATGTGCGCGCTGGCATGACTGGGCACTGAGCCTCCTGTAGTTCGCATTATCTGTCTCCTCCGGTGTATTCACGAGGGGTCACCGTCGAAGTCTTACTGGCATCGTTTTGGAGTGTATTCACTGCTTCGATGCAGGTTGCAACCGGATCGGTCTACCTGGACCTGGCTCATGAAACGGTTTGCAAAGCTACCGGTGAGTAGCCGGGAGCGTCGATTGTAGGGTTCTTCTCTTCGTTGCCTGCGACCGATTCCTCGATCGCTCGACGGAACGCTGCCACATACCTGTGCACCGACGAGTTCGCGGTGTCGTTGTTGGGATAGCGCACGGCAAGATTGAGGCCCTGTGGGGTTCGATTGATCCAGAGGTAGACGTCATGGGTGTATGCCTTGCTGCGCAGCGCTCGTGCTTTCCATTCGGGCCACTGCGCCGCTTCAGGGACAAATCGAACATCCATGTAGGACACCACAAATCGAGGCCGGATCGGAGTTCCGAGTTTCTCTCCGATGCGATCGAACGGTATCGCCGCGGCTGGTTTGCGCGCGGACATCGATGCCGCCGCGCGCTCGGCGAGAGTGTCGAACGAAAGCTCCGAATCAACCGCGATGTCGAGTGGACACAAACCGACGAACCACCCCAGCGCGCCGGCCCATTCCTGAGCGGTACGAGTGTGGATCGGCGTCACGACCCGGAATCGATCAACGCCCGCGACATCGTGTCCGACGGCTGCCAGACGGCTGAGCAGTCCCGCGAAGTAGCCCACCCCGCTCGCGGCGCACCTGGCGCTGAACGCCTTCGATTGATCGGTATCGAGAAGCCACGTCGACAGCCCGTTCTGCGACTCGGTTCCCCGGTCGCCGATAGGCAGCGGAAACTGGGGGAGTCCGCTGCCTGCCAGGGCCTCACGCCAGACATCGAGAGCAGCGTCTTCGGCATCCTGATCGGCCATCTGTTCGCGTTCCTGAGCCCCGAAATCGACATAACTGCCGACCGGGAACAAGTTGGCAGGCTGACCGGTCAGATTCTCGCGATACAGCGACGCGATCTCGTGAGCGATCAAGACGATGGAAAAACCGTCGATGATCGAATGATCGGCCGCGAAGAATACTGTGAACGGGGCGTCGTCGCTTCGCGGAGTGAGAGTCGCGAAGACGTACGACGGCCAACTGTGCGGCGACGCAAACTCGTCGAACAGACGGTGCAGGTGCTCGAAGTTGACCTGGCTCGGCGAGTTGTATCCGTGGTCGACAACACCGATATCGATCCCGTTCACGGGAACCGTGTGCCGAGTGATCTCACCCGACTCCGTATCGAGCGACGTGTGCGAGCGCAGAACCTCGTGTCGATCGATCCACTGCTGCAGAGTAGTTCGGAAGGCGTCGAGGTCGAGCGGCCCCGGGATCTCGAAAGCTGTTCCCAGCCAAGATTGTTCGCCGGCGCCCGCGGACGAGCGCTGCAGGTGTGCCTCATGGATGTACGACGCCGGCCGCGGATCAGGAGTCCATTGACCGGTTGCGCACGGAAGCCATTCGACGAGCGATCCACTGGGAATCGCGTAGTCGGCAAGTTCGGTGAATTCCATGTTCTTGTGTTCAGCCCCGCAAGCGGCGCTTGATACGCGCGAGCATCGCGGACATGCCGCGCAGGCGAAGGGGACTGACTGCTTCCGCGAGGCCGAGTGCCGAGTAGAAATCGTCGGGAACCGCAAGGATCGCGTCGGCGCTCTGCCCGTCGAGGCCCTGGGCCAGGATGGAGGCAAAACCGCGAGTGGTGGGAGCTTCGGCAGGCGCGCTGAAATACAGACGGACCTTGTCACGATCGGAATCGTCCACCGAAAGGAACAGCGGCGACTGGCATTCGGGAACGGGTTCCATGGCGTCTTGTTCGAGCTCGGCCGGCAGCGGTGGCAACTCGCGACTGAACTCGAGAAGAAGAGTGAGCTTGTCCGAGGTGCCGACGGCTGCGAAGTCGTCGACGATCTCCGCCAGTGGCTCCGGCAATCCGCTCATGCCGATACTCCGGCGGGAACGTCTCCGGGCTCTTCGCCGACAGCGATCGGAACACGCACGGCGTTGCCCCACTCGGTCCAGGAACCGTCGTAGTTGCGGACGTCGGGGTACCCGAGGAGGTGGGTGAGGACAAACCACGTGTGGCTCGACCGCTCGCCGATACGGCAGTACGCCACGATCTTGTCTTCGCGTGACAGATCGCCGTAGATCTCGTCGAGTTCCGCGCGGGTGCGGAACCGGCTGTCGGGTGCTGCGGCCTTGGCCCACGGAATGCTCCGGGCGCTGGGGATATGACCGCCGCGCAGCGCACCCTCTTCCGGGTAATCGGGCATATGGGTGCGCTCGCCGGTGTACTCCTGCGGCGACCGCACATCGATCAGCGGGCCGTCACCGAGATGCGCCAGGACATCGTCCTTGAAGGCGCGGATAGGAGCGTCGTTGCGCGGGATCACCGGATAACCGGTGGAGGTGGCAAAGGGGACGTCGAACGACGTGTCGCGGTTCTCCGCGATCCACACGTCGCGACCGCCGTCGAGCAGACGGACGTCCTCATGGCCGAACAGCGTGAACACCCACAGCGCGTATGCCGCCCACCAGTTGCTCTTGTCGCCGTAGATGACCACGGTGTCGTCGCGGCTGATGCCCTTGCGATTCATCAGCTCGGCAAAGGCCTCGCCGTCGATGTAATCGCGCGTGACTCGATCGTTGAGGTCGAGGTGCCAGTCGATCTTGACTGCGCCGGGGATGTGCCCGATGTCGTAGAGCAGCACGTCCTCGTCGGATTCGACCACCTTCAGTCCCGGCGCACCGATATTTGCCGACAGCCATTCAGTGGAGACCAACCGGTCGGGATTACTGAACTCGGCAAACGCGGGTGAAGGATCGGGGGCAACGGGCACGGGTGGCTCCTGTAAGGCGAATCGATCGGGTCGATAGACGGACTTCAACGATTCTAGGCGCTCCCCGCGTGAGAGTCGCTCGAACGAGTGCGTGGGCACCTGCTCGCGCTGCCCACGCACTCGGATCGGGCTAGATCCGCGGTGTTCCCGCTCCGATCGCCGAATCCCTCAATTGTTCGGTCAGACTTCCGATCGGCGTCACGCCGCGATCGCAGATGTCGTGGAGTACACGGTCGAGTTCGGTGAGGAACTTCACCATCGTGACGTTCGCTACGTCGGTGTCCGGGAACCGCGACCGCAAGGACAGGCCGCGATTCGTCCGTGAGATCCAGAACTGTGCGTCGTCGGCCACTGTGACGTTGCTGATGTGGTGGGCGTTCAGTTCGTCGTGATCGTCGGTGCCGGGAAGCCTGCGGTAGTCGATGTAGGAAACCATGAAGACATCGGTGCGAGTGCGACGGATCTTCTCGCCCAACGCATCACGAACCTGCGCCATCGTGAGACCTTCGAGTGTCAGTGCCACGCGGAACGACGCGTGTGTATGTGCCAGCGACGCACCGAAATCGCGGTCCGGAGTGACCCGCACGGTGATCGGTGCGCTGGTGGTGAGCCACCCGATCGCGTCCGCCCAGCGCGGATCCTTGCGAATGTGCAACGGAAACTGCAGGGGCAGTGTGGATTTCCCGGTAGTCGATTCCACCGTCATCCCCATCGCCGTGAGAACTCCGGTGAAGACACTGCCGCCCGCCGCTGTGCAGATCGAGTCGAACTCCGCAGTGCGATCGGCATCGAGGAGAACCCGCACGTCCGCACCTTGCGGCGCCGGATGTCCGCCCTCCACACCGAGATCGAGGGGGAAACTCGGCGACGTGCCGCCGCAGATCTCGTAGAACCGCTCCCACTCCCGCAGACGCGGATCGTTCTCGATGGGAACCAATCCGTCTGCTTCGAGTTCGCAGTAGCGCACGAAGCTGCCCGGATCACCCAGGTGGCTCATCACGTCGGCAACAGCGCCCGCGTCGTCGAGTGCGGGCAGCGCGTTCAGACCTTCGTAGATCTGACGAAGCTCGCCGAGGGCGATGACCAGTGAATAGCCGTCCACCAAGGTGTGGTCGAACGCGCTCAGGACCGTGTAATGCTCGGCGCGCTCGACGGTCGCGAAGGTGTACGCGGGGAAGGTCAAAGGATCGCAGACCTCGGTGAATCGCTTCTTGAGATGGCTGCGCAATTCAGCGGTGGTTGCGGTCGTCAGCGGCTCGGACGTGACAATGGTTGCGGTCGCATGGTCCAGATCCATTCGAACCGCACCGAACTCGCCGACCTCGAAGCCGGTGTGCAACGTGTCGTGCCGACTGATGAACAGGCGAAGAGCCAGATCCAGTGCCGGGCGGTTCAATTGTCCGGGAAGGTCGAAAGCTGCTGCCATCCAGACACTTCGGCCGACGCCATGAGTGCGCGCAGTCTCGAGGTGGAAATGCTGATTGTACGACGGTGGAATCGCGGATTCCGTGACCGCGCCGTCGGCCGGCTGCAGCGACCATTCGGTGACTACGCCAGGTTCGAGGCCGTATCGATCGATCGATGTGACATGCATCAGGCGACGCCGGACGCGCGTGAGATCGAGTAATCACCCTGTGTGGCAACAGTTGTGATGACATTCGACAAGTGCTTGGCGAAGCGGGTGACCGACTCGTGTGCCGTCGGTGTGTCGGGATGAGAAATGGCCATCCAGGTACCGGTTTGCACCCGATTGATCCACATCGAGGCGATCTGTGTTTCCTTACCACCGACGATGCCGGTGGCATTGGTCTCGACGTAGGTTTCCGCTCCCGGTGTGCGGCGGCCGTCGATGTAAGAGACGATGGGGGGCGGCGTCAACGTCTTCGTAATTCCGGTCGACGCTCCCGCGTCACCCATGGCAGCGAGGACGACGTCGATCACTTGCTGAACGGAAACGTCCAGAAGTTCCTTGCCCCGGTGATACGCCTGCTGGCCGATCTCCGCCAACTGCGTGAACGTGTGTTGCTCCCCGATATCGATTCCGACCGGAATCAGATTGACGTACCAACCTTGTGAGAATGTGTCGGCCTCGGATCGAGTGCTGACCGGCGAGAGCGCGATGTACTTGTCCCGGCCTGCCAGTTCGAATTCGGTAATAGCGAGCGCAGTGAAAATTCCACCGATGAAATTCGATCCGTTTTCCTTGCAGACTGCGCCGAATTTCTCGCATTCAATATCGTCGGCCAAATCGAACCGCGATCCGATCGCCGGTTTCGGGGCGTCCTCGGCGCCGAGCGGCAGCGCAAATCCGGGGAAGGACCCACCGCTGCGCATGAGGTAGCCGAGCCACTCGTGAACCGCAGGAGATTCCATGGTCAGGGTCGCGGCGAGGTCCTTCTCGGCTCGACCCAGCTGCGCATAACTGCCCGCAGGCGGAAGCTCGACTTCGGTTCCGGCCGTTTCCGCGGCGTAGCGTGCGCGCAGCTCCGCGTACGTCAGCACCATCGAATACATGTCGGTGTGCGCGTGATCGATCGCGTGGAACAGAGTGAAGCGCGGTGATGGGGTCGAGAGGTGTTCGATCGCACCGAAGACAAACGCAGGCCAACCCAATCCACTGGTTTCGGCGGCGAACTTCTGCTCGACCAGAGCCCGGACGTCCTCCGGATCGCTCAGTTCCGGACCTTCCCGGTATGTGAGATCGATGGTCTCGGGCGGCACCACATGGCGTCGAACCGGGAAGTCGGTGTCTGCAGGATCTGTCATTGCGGCGTCGAACGAGAACCAACTGTGCAGGGTGTCGTGCCGGCGGACGTACTTCGTCAGGGCGCGCGTCATCGCCGCCCGGTCGAGCGGGCCGTCGAAATCGAAGGCGATGCCGATCCAGGGCGACTGGTGATCACCGTTCTCGGCGGCGATCCGTGCACGTCGAAAGTGACGATCCTGCATCGTCGTAGGAGGTAGATCCCGATTGATCTGTGCTCCGGCAGCGCTCGCGGCGCACGTGTCGGTGACCCCCCATTCGACCACCCTCCCGGGTTGTGGACGCCAATGGGTGATCAGGTTCAGATCCATCGAGTAGGGCTCCTGCGCATGTCGTGAGAGAAGATCCGTCCTGGAGTTGGACAGATGATGAACTATCCCATTCGGGAGAACGGATTGTCTGTTCTTCCCTTTTCTAAACCGATAATGATCACAACCACATCAGTCGAACATTGGGGTGATATCCATAGTGACGTATCCAGGATGCCGTCAGACGGACAGGGTGGCAACTACCTCGTCTACTGTGGCCGGGTGCTTCCCACTACCCGTGACCGGTCGTCCACCCGGTCGTCCACCCGATCGTCACTGACGCCGTGGCTCGGTCTTGCGACCAGCCTCGCTGCGGCATTCATGCAGTTACTCGATGCAACGATCGTGAACGTAGCGTTGCCCAGCATCGCTGTCGATTTGGGCGCCGGTGTCTCAGCTCAGTTGCTGATGGTGAGCGTGTACGTCCTGGCGTTTGCCTGTTCGCTCATCACCGCAGCGCGCTTGGGTGACCTGTGGGGGCGCCGAGCGGTCTTCCTGACCGCATTGTCGGTGTTCGTGGTCGCATCGCTGCTCTGTGGACTGGCGCAGAGTGCCACGATGCTCATCGTCTGTCGTGGCTTGCAGGGTCTTGCGGCCGGTTCGATGTCCGCACAGACGTTTGCGATCATCTCGGGGTTGTTTCCCAAATCCCGTCATCCACGCGTGTTCGGGATCTACGGAGCAACCATCGGTCTGGCGACGGTCAGTGGCCCGCTGATCGGCGGACTGCTCATCGAGTGGAATCTCTTCGACTGGGGTTGGCGGCTGATCTTCTTCGTCAATATCCCGATCGGCATCGCCGCTCTGATCGTGGGCTACTTCCACCTTTCCGACGCCAAGGCGGATGCCGTACGCACGCTTGACCTGGTGGGCGCGCTGTTGTCGTCACTGGCGCTCTTCCTGCTCATCTTCCCGTTGGCCGAGGGCCGTGCCCGCGGGTGGCCCACCCCGCTCGTGGTGATGATCGCGGCGTCGGTTCCGATCGCGGTGGCGTTTGTCCTCTATGAATACAGATTGGGAAAACGCGGCGGCGATCCTGTTCTGCGCCTCGAACTCTTTCGTGACCGGGCCTTTGCCGTGGGCGCAGCCCTGGCCTTCGTCTTCTTCGGCACGCTGACGTCGTTGATCTTCACGATCAGCCTGACACTGCAGTTCGGTTTCGGGTTCTCCCCACTTCGCGCCGGAGTCATGACATTGCCGTGGGCGGTGGGAATGGGGGTGGCGGCAGTGCTCTCGTCGGCCGTGTACCGGTTGCTCGGCAACCGCGTGCTCATTGTGGGCATGGTGGTTTTTGCCGGATCACTACTGACACTCTCGACCATTCTCGGCCGGGTAGGGACAGACCCGTCCTGGCTTTCGCTGGCTGGACCACTCCTGATCGGCGGCGCCGGACTCGGTCTGTTCGTCGCACCGTTGCAGACGGCCATTCTCGCTTCCGTGCGGCCACAACACGCAGGTTCGGTGTCTGGCCTGCTGCCCACCGTGCAGCAAGTAGGCAGCTCGATCGGACTGGCATTGATCGGAGTTGTTTTCTTCTCGCTTGTCGCCGGCAATGCACCCGCCGCCGTGCAGGGGGAGCGAGAAAACTACGTCGCTACCCTCGAAGCTGCAGGCCTGAACGCCGGTATTCGCGACATTGCCGAAAAGACCTTTGTCGACTGTGCGACAAGCCAACTCGAATCCGGCTCACCGATGACGGTGGCGCCGGAATGCAGTTCGAAAGGTTCCGCGGCCGCAGCGAGCGGCCCAGCCCAGGTGGCCGTCACAGCGGCATACGCGTCCACCAGATCAGCGGCGGGTGAAGCCTTCCTGCAGGCCCAGCGCAGCGTGCTGACGATCATTTCCGTCATAGCGCTGGCGATTGCTCTTGCCTCGCTGGGCCTGCCGAAGGTCAATACTCTGGTGATGGAAGATCAGAAGACGCTCTGAGTGCGCCACAAGTCGGAGACGGACACACCGACGCGCTCCAAAAGGGTTCGCACCAAAGGTAATCCGATGCCGATCACGCTCGACGGGTCGCCTTCGATCTTCTCGACGAACCATCCGCCCAAGCTGTCCAGCGTGAAAGCGCCGGCAACCTGCAGGGGTTCACCGGTGGCGAGGTACGCCTCGAGGTCTTCGGTGGACGGATTCGCGAAATGCACCACCGTGGCACTGTGATCGGACGCGACGCGCACGATCTGCCCTTCGATCGCCCGCATCACACAATGGCCGGTGAGCAGTGTGGCGCTACGGCCAGCCATCGCGGCCCAACGACGCCGCGCAACATCGACACTGCCCGGTTTTCCCTGAAGCTCCCCGTCGATCAGAAGCATCGAATCACAGCCGACGACAACAACATCGGTCAAGCCGTCTCCCAGTAGGCCGGGAACGATCTCCGCGGCCTTTGCCTCGGCCAGCACCGTGACCACCTTCTGTGGGGCCGCATCCGATCCGAGTTCACCCGCGATCTTGTCTTCGTCGACACCGGAAACACGTACAACAGGCAAAACCCCGGCCGCCCGCAAAACTGCGAGGCGTGCCGGGGATGCCGAAGCCAGAACTAGTTGAGTCACACAAGCAGGCTAGATCAGGTACGCCGTCCGAACGGGTTCAGGTACGAGTACGGCGAGAACGGCGCACGCGTGCGATGGAACTGCGTCGGATCTCCCCACGTTTCCGTCGGGAGCGACTCGGCGGGAGCCGAACCACCCGATGCAGCGGCAAGAACGCTGACCAGCGCGGCAATCTCGACGTCGGTGGGCGAGCCCTTGACGATCTTGATGACCGCCGCATCCGAAACCGGAGTCTCGGCCTTTTCGGTCACCGCGGCGTCAGCGACGGCGCCGTCGACATCGGCACCGTTGACGGACGAAGTCGCCACAACTGTGACCTCTTCCGTCGTGATGTCCTCGGTAATTGTGGTCATAGGGGAATGTTCCCATGCTTCTTGGGCGGAAGGGAAACGGACTTGCGCTCGAGCAGGCGCAGAGCGGAAACGATCTGACCGCGGGTGTGCGACGGCGGGATGACTGCGTCGACGTATCCACGCTCGGCGGCGACGTACGGGTTGACGAGGGTGTCCTCGTACTCGTTCTGCAGCTTCAAACGCAATGCGTCGACGTCGTCACCGTTCTTCGCTGCTTCGAGAAGCTGCTTGCGGTAGACGAATCCGACGGCTCCCGATGCGCCCATGACGGCGATCTGTGCGGTCGGCCACGCCAGGTTGAGGTCCGCGCCCATGTGCTTGGAGCCCATGACGTCGTACGCTCCGCCGTAAGCCTTGCGGGTGATGACGGTGATCTTGCCCACAGTGGCCTCGCCGTACGCGTACAGCAACTTCGCGCCGCGGCGGATGATGCCGTTGTACTCCTGCTCGGTGCCAGGCAGGAAGCCCGGAACGTCGACGAGGGTGATGATCGGCACGTTGAACGCGTCGCAGGTGCGGACGAAGCGCGCAGCCTTCTCGGATGCGTCGATGTCGAGGCAACCGGCGAACTGCATCGGCTGGTTCGCGACGATGCCGACGCTGCGGCCGTCGACGCGACCGAAGCCGACGATGATGTTCATCGCGCGCTCGGCCTGGACCTCGAGGAACTCGTCGTCGTCGAGGATGCGACGGATGACCTCGTGCATGTCGTACGGCTGGTTCGCCGAATCCGGGATGAGGGTGTCGAGTTCGACGTCCTCGGCGGTGAGGCTCTCCTCGATGGACCCGACGATCGGATCGGTGATCTCGCCGCGCGGTGCTGCTGCCTGGTTGTTGGACGGCAGGTAGCTCAGCAGGTCCTTGACGTAGTCGAGGGCATCCTGCTCGCCGGACGCGACGTAGTGCGCGACACCGGACTTGACCATGTGGGTGCGTGCGCCGCCCAGGTCTTCCATGGTGACGTCTTCGCCGGTGACGGTCTTGATGACGTCGGGGCCGGTGACGAACATCTGCGAAGTCTCGTCGACCATCACGACGAAGTCGGTCAGCGCGGGGGAGTACACGTGGCCACCGGCGGCGGGGCCCATGATCAGGGAGATCTGCGGGATGACGCCGGACGCCTGGACGTTGCGGTGGAAGATCTCGCCGTACAGGCCGAGCGAGACGACGCCTTCCTGGATACGTGCTCCGGCGCCTTCGTTGATGCCGACCAGCGGGCGGCCGGTGCGGATCGCGAGGTCCATGACCTTGACGATCTTCTCGCCGTAGATTTCGCCGAGTGATCCACCGAAGACGGTGGCGTCCTGGCTGAAGACGCAGACGTCGCGGCCGTCGATGGTGCCGTAACCGGTGACGACGCCGTCGCCGACGGGACGGTTCTCGGCGAGGCCGAAGTTCACCGAGCGGTGACGGGCGAGGGCGTCGAGTTCGACGAACGAGCCCTCGTCGAGGAGGGCGGTGATGCGCTCACGGGCGGTCAGCTTGCCTTTGGCGTGCACCTTGTCGATGGCGGCTTCGCCACTCGGTGCTTGCGCCTGTGCTTGCCGGATCCGCAGATCCGCGAGCTTTCCCGCGGTCGTATGGATATCGGGTGCGGTCGCCGCCTCCGGCGCGTTGGGCTCTTGGACAGTGGTCATGAGTCGTGAGCTTAACGAGCCGACTCGGGCCGGTTCGACGGCAGGTCCGATTGTTGCGATTTCATCCGCCTAAGCTACTGACCAGTACATACTGCTCGTCGCTTTAGGCTGGGGCTATGTGGACTGATCTGAACCGACCACCCCTCGATCAAGCGGCGTTGCGACGCGCACTCGTACGCAGTGACGGCACCAGCGATTCGCGTGCGTTCTGGAATCGGCTCGACGTCGTCGAGCGCACCGGGTCGACCAACGCGGACCTTCTGGCGCGCGCGTCGGATCTCGGCGCCGATCGCCATGTGCTGCTCGCCGAACACCAGGAAAGCGCCCGCGGGCGACACTCGCGCACGTGGGTCAGCCCGGCGCAGGCACAGATATCGATGTCGGTTCTGCTCGGCATGCCCGGACTGAACCTCGCGGACATGGGTTGGCTGCCGCTGCTCACCGGAATCGCCGTCGTCGACGCGTTGCGCACGGTGGCCGAGGTGCCCGCAGAACTGAAGTGGCCCAACGACGTTCTGATCGGTGACAAGAAAGTGGCCGGCATTCTCGCCGAGGTCGCTCGGACCACCCCGGAACCCGCGGTGGTCGTGGGAATCGGATTGAACGTAAGTCTCGGCGCCGAGGAACTGCCGGTGCCGACGGCCACGTCGCTTCTTCTCGAAAACGCGGAGACCGTTGATCGGGACACGTTGGTGCGGGCTCTGGCGCGGGAACTGGCGACGCAGTTCCGCAGCTGGGAGAACTCGGGATGGGATACAAGCGTGCTGGCAGCCGAGTACCGCGAGCGGTGCGGAACTCTCGGCAAGCGGGTGCGGGCGGTCCTGCCGGGTGACAAGGAAGTTTTCGGCACGGCGACGGACATCGACACGTCCGGTCGTGTGGTCATCGAGATCGAGGGAAGTGGTGGCGAGACGTTTGCCGTTGCCGCAGGCGACATCACGCATCTGCGGGCGGCGCCGATCGCCGACTAGCCGAACCGCGCGTCCTGTCCTTTTTTGGGCCTTCGGGTGATATTTTTCGGTTATGACCACACCGATCGTGCTTCCGACCGACTCAGAAATGGCAGAAAGCGCACGGCGCGTTCTGACCGGAATGACGGTCCTGTTCGGCCTCTTGACGCTCGGCCTCGGTATCGCGGTGCTCGTGTGGCCCAATGCCACACTCTTTGTCGTCGCGGTCGTGATCGCCATTCAGCTGTTCGCCTTCGGGATCGTGCAGATCATCCGATCGTTTGCGGACGTCACCGCGAGCGGTGGTACTCGGACGCTCGTCGCGATCTCGGGCGCGCTGGCGGTGCTCCTCGGGTTCCTCGTCCTGCGTAGCCCACTGCAGACCGTCGTGCTGATCGCACTGGTGATCGGCGCGTGGTGGGTGTTCCGCGGCGTGCTCGACATCGTCGACGCGGCGTCGGGTGGCACGGCAGATCGTGGCCTGTCGATAGTGCTCGGTGTCATCAGCATCGTGGCCGGCGCGGTTGTGCTGCTGCAGCCCGAGTTGTCGCTCGAGGTCTTCCGCATCGTCGTCGGTGTCTGGATGCTGCTCTACGGCATCGTCATCGTCGTCACGCCGTTCGTGTTGCGCAAGCTCTCCCAGCCGTAATCCGTCGGGGGGAGATGGCACACTTCCCGTCATGGGATATCCGGAAGATGCGCTCGCCCAGGACGAGGAACTGATCCTGCATCGGCATCCACATTGGAAGATGCTGGTGGTTCCCGCGCTCACGTTTGTCCTGGCGACGGCGGTGGCGGGGTTTTTGCTCGGCGTGACCCAGAAACAGGTCGACGGGACGGCGCGCACCGTGCTGTCGATCGTGATCGGCGTTGCCTGGCTGGGAGTGATCGCGTGGCGATCGGTGGCGCCGTTCACCGTCTGGAAGTTCACGCATTTCATCGTCACCGATCGACGGGTCCTGATCCGGCAAGGTGTGTTGACCCACACCGGAATCGACATCCCGATGGGCCGGATCAGTAACGTCCAGTTCCGGCACGGCCCGGTAGACAGGCTTCTCAAGACCGGCACGCTCGTGATCGCCTCGGCCAGTGACGATCCGCTCGAATTCGACGACATCCCGGACGTGGAGCACGTGCATTCCCTGCTCTATCACCAGGTTTTCGATTCCACCCAGCAACAGCACGAGCGGAACCGGCCCGAGGACCGCGGCGAGGACGACGAAAACGCTTGGTAATGACCGCGCAAAGGCCCGCTGTCCGTACGCTGTCCCTGTGACTGCCGTATTGCTAGCCGAAGACGACGAGGCCATTGCCGCACCACTTGCCCGAGCATTGGGGCGGGAGGGGTACACGGTCACGGTGGAACAGACCGGTCCTGCGGCACTGCAGCAGGCGCTCGAAGGTGACTTCGATCTGTTGATCCTCGACCTGGGCCTGCCCGGAATGGACGGTCTCGAGGTGTGCCGACAGATTCGCGCTCACCGGACGTCCCTGGCCGTACTGATGCTCACGGCCCGAACCGACGAGGTCGATTTTGTCGTCGGTCTCGACGCCGGCGCAGACGATTACGTGGGCAAGCCGTTCCGGTTGGCCGAACTCATGGCCCGAGTGCGCGCACTCCTGCGTCGACACGGCAGCCGCGAGGACAGCATCGTCGAGGTCGGCGGCATCCGCCTCGAACCGGCCGCCAGGCGCGTCCTCGTCAACGGATCCGAGATCGCCTTGGCGAACAAGGAATACGAGCTTCTGCGGGTGCTCCTCGAGCACGCTGGTGAAGTGGTTTCGCGCGATACGATCCTGCGTGAGGTCTGGGGCGACGTCGAGCTACGCGGCTCGAAAACCTTGGACATGCACATGTCGTGGCTGCGACGGAAGATCGGCGACGAGGGCCCTGCGGTCGAACGTCGGATCGCTACCGTGCGTGGGGTCGGCTTCCGCATCAACACGGACTAGTTCGCACGATGCGTCGGCGGATTCTCCAATCGATTCTCGGGGTCGTCATCCTCACGGCGTTGTTGCTGGGCGTTCCGCTCATCTACACAGCCTGGTTGTGGGTCGAAGACGTGAGCCGCAACGATTTGCGGGTACGGCTCGATCGCATGGCCACCGAGGTGATCGCGCAGGAAGGTTCTCTCGGCGTTGTCGACGGAGCCCTCAATACCGACGCGCTCCGCTTGCTCACTCCGAACGACGCTCGACTGGTTGTCGTGTACCCCACCCGGTCGGACGGGGCCGCTCGCGTCGACATCGGCGAGGCGACGGTGAAAAATCCGCTGGTCGAGTCGTTGGCGATGGGATCGTCCGGGTCACTGCGCCTCGAAGTGCCGTCGGAGAGATTGCGGACGCAGCAGAAGCAGGCCGTAGGCGCGGTGGGGGTATTGGTCCTCCTTGCGATCACCACCGGAGCCGTTGTCGCGGTGGTCACGGCGCGTCGACTGGCCGGCCCCCTGCAAGACGTCGCCGAACGGGCGGCGAGGTTGGCCGAAGGGGATTTCCGGCCCGACCCACGACGCCATGACATTCCCGAACTCGACCGCGTGTCCGATGTTCTCGATGCCGCGACCGTCGAAATTGCCGGCCGGCTACAGCGGGAGCGAGCGCTGGTCGCTGACGTCTCGCATCAACTGCGCAGCCGACTCACCGCAGTGCGGCTGCGTCTGGACGAGTTGTCGGTGCACAGCGATCCTGACGTCGTTCACGAAGCCGAAGAAGCCATGGCCCAAGTGGATCGGTTGACGGAGGGCATCGACGAGCTGGTGCGGTCCTCGCGCAGCAGTGGTTCCGCGGCCACCACAGTCTCGGTGGTCAGCGAACTCGACGGCGTCTGTCGGGATTGGCGGCCGCAGTTCGAAGATGCCGGACGGCAACTCCGGTTGATCGGCGACCGCGGCGTGAGCGCGTCGACAACAGGATCTCGTCTGCGCGAAGCCGTGTCCGTGCTGGTCGACAACGCATTTGCCCACGGCGACGGAACCTGCACCGTATCCGTTCGCTTGATCGACGGAGTTCCCAAGCGCGAAGCAATGGTCTGTATCGAGGTGACCGACGAGGGCGGCGGGGTCGACAACAACCTCGCTCCGCACATTTTCGATCGGGGCTTCTCCGGCGCCGGTTCGACGGGCGTCGGATTGGCGCTCGCGCGGGCACTGATCGAAGCGGACGGCGGCCGACTCGAGCTGCAACGTCGCATGCCAGCCCTGTTTGCCGTGTTCCTGCCAGTGGCGTCCGAAAAGCCGGTGGACGTCGACAGACTGCGCGAACCTCGCTGAGAATCTTGTTTGACGCGACGCGTCAGGCTTGGTCGAGTTCCTCTTCGGTGCGGTTGGGGTCGACCACGACGGTGTCCTGACCAACGACGGTGTCCTGACCAACGACGGTGTCGTCGCTCACGATCTCTGCGTTCTCTTCCGGGAACACGAACTTACGGAACGACCAGAAGCGGAACACCATCTGCAGAAGATTGCCGATGACGTAGGCGCTGATGAAGTCGGCGATGTTCTCCGTCGTCAAGCTGACTTCGGGAACGCGCAGGTTGAAGACGTAGCTCGAGATGTACAGCGGAATGAAGCTGATCACCACGCCGATCGCGCTGATCATGAAGAACAGCGCTGCCTCGTGCGCGGGTTCGCGCCCACCACGATTCTTGAACGACCACTCACGATTGAGGATGTACGACGCGATCACCGCGACCACGCCGGCGATGATCTTGGCCGTGACGGGCTTCGATTCGAGGATCGAGAGTTTGAGTGTGTAGAAGATGCCCGAGTCGATCAGGAAGGTTGTGCCGCCGACGATTGCGAACTTGATCAGCTCGCTGTGACGCAGGGCAATGTCTCGGAACGGCTGGGGTATGCGGGCTATTACCCCGTCGACAAATGACACAACAGATGAGTTTACGAAAGAAAACCGCCGAGTCATGGTTTTGTTCGGAAATCATCAGCAGAATCACAGATACGCTCTGCCAGGCCATGCGCCCGCCCCGGCGCATGACAACATCCGGCGCATGACAACATAGAGAGCCGTGACCGGCAATAACGACACAGTTCAGTCTTCCCCCCGCCCGACCACCGCGCGACCGGCGAACAAGGCCATGCCTGTCGTCACCATGATCGGTGGTGGACAGCTCGCGCGCATGACTCACCAGGCAGCTGTTGCCCTCGGCCAGACGCTCCGGGTGTTGTCCGGGACGGCCGGCGAGCCGGCCGCTCAGGTCAGCCCCGACGTTGTTCTCGGCAGCCACGACGACTTGGACGCACTGCGCCGCGCCGCCGTCGGATCCACAGCGCTCACGTTCGATCACGAGCAGGTTCCGACCGAGCATCTCGAGGTGCTGGTGGCCGAGGGCGTCAACGTGCAGCCGCCGCCGCAGGCACTGATCTTCGCTCAGGACAAACTGCTGATGCGTCGTAAATTGGCCGAGCTGGGCGCACCGGTGCCCGCGTACGCCGAGGTGACGTGGGCCGAGGATGTCGTGCGTTTCGGCGCCGAGCACGGCTGGCCGGTTGTCATCAAGGCAACACGCGGCGGATACGACGGCCGCGGTGTGTGGATTACCGACGACTCCGACGAAGCCGAGGCGATCGTCACCGAGCAGCTGGACAAGGGTGTTCCGCTGATCGTCGAGGAAATGGTGTCGATGCGCCGGGAATTGTCGGCGATGGTGGCGCGGTCACCGTTCGGCCAGGGTGCGTCGTGGCCTGTCGTGGAGACCGTGCAGCGAAACGGCCAGTGCGCCGTTGTCATCGCGCCGGCTCCGGATCTGACTGATGCTGTCGCTGCAGAAGCCGAACAGCTTGCGCTGCGGATCGCCTCGGAGCTCGGGGTTGTCGGCGCTATGGCCATGGAACTCTTCGAGACGACCGACGGCCGCCTGGTGGTCAACGAATTGGCGATGCGCCCGCACAACTCGGGTCACTGGACCATGGACGGTGCCCGGACGTCGCAGTTCGAGCAGCACCTGCGCGCCGTGCTCGACTACCCGCTCGGCGACACGTCACCGATCGCTCCGGTCACGGTGATGGCCAATGTTCTGGGCGCTCCCGAAGCTCCCGAGATGAGCATGGACGAGCGTGTCCACCATCTCTTCGCGCGGATGCCCGACGCCAAGATTCACCTGTACGGCAAAGGTGAGCGCAAGGACCGCAAGATCGGTCACGTCAACATCGTGGGCGGGGCAGGGTCGATCGACGACCCGAATTACGTTGCCGCAGTTCGGGAACGAGCTGAGCGGGCAGCGCACTGGCTTTCGTATGCAGTATGGACCGACGGATGGGATGTACACGGTGAGTGAGAGCATGAGCGCACAGGTCGGCCTGATCATGGGCAGCGACTCCGATTGGCCGACGATGGAAGCCGCAGCCGAAGCGCTCGCAGAGTTCGGGATTCGGTTCGAGGTCGGTGTGGTCTCGGCGCACCGCACGCCGCAGCGCATGCTCGACTACGCGAAGGACGCTGCCGGCCGCGGCATCAAGGTCATCATCGCCGGCGCGGGCGGCGCCGCGCACCTGCCCGGAATGGTCGCCTCGGCAACGCCGTTGCCGGTCATCGGTGTGCCGGTTCCGCTGAAGTACCTCGACGGTATGGACTCGCTGCTCTCGATCGTGCAGATGCCCGCGGGTGTCCCCGTCGCAACGGTGTCGATCGGCGGCGCCCGCAACGCCGGACTGCTCGCGGCCCGCATCCTCGGTGCTTCGGATCCGGCGCTGCAGGCAGCCATGGTGACCTTCCAGGAAAGCCTCGAGGCCATGGTGCTCGAGAAGGACAAGGCGCTGCGCGAAAAATTGCTGGGCTGAGTTTTCGTGAACGTACCGAGCGGTCTGCCGCTGATCCGAGCGAGTCGGGGCAGCGCGCAGGCCGCTTTCGTCACGCGGGTGGCACTGATCTACGCACGCGCCCTCGGTGCCGACGTCACCTTCGACGACGAGTTCGGGATCTTCGTGGCTTCCGGGATGCGACACGGATTTGTCCGCGGCGGAACAACTCTCGGTGGTGTGTATCTGACCCGCCGGAACACCACTCGGGCAGTGTTACGTCACGAAGCGATTCACGCCGACCAATGGGCCAGGCACGGACTGACATTCGGTCCGAAGTACCTGTGTGAGGAACTGCGCCACCCCGGCCCGCGCAACGCGTTCGAGATCGAAGCCGGGTTGGAAGACGGCGGTTACCGAGTTTGAGTAGCGCTACTGTGGGCGGCATGGCTCGTTTTCCGACTAGTGAACGATTTGTGCGCTGGACCACGGAACATGCGCGCGGCATCGATATCACGTTTGCCGCCGCGGTTGCCTTACTGAGCTTGGTGACTGCCGCTACTGCCGGAGTCTGGGCCGTTATCGTCTCGCTCGGAATGAGCATCCCGTTGGCGTGGCGACGATCCCGCCCGGAGTTGTCCGGCATGCTGATCGCTGCATTCGCTGTGTTGCATCTGCTTGTCATCGGGAACACTCTGCTCGGCTCGGCTGTCGCAGTTCCCATCTCGCTGTACGCCCTTGCCGCCTACGGCGCACGGTGGAGCAGTTACACCGGCTTGGGGATTGCGTTGCTCGGGGCGGTCGCCGCGGAGTTCCGATATTTCGGCTACGACGGCATCACGCTTTCCGCGCAGATGTTTCAATCGGTCGGCCTCATGATTTTGATGCTCGCTGTCTGGGCATTCGGTGACTTGCGCCGCGTGCGCACCAAGCAGTTGGAGGGCCTCACCGAACGCGCGCGACTGCTCGAACTCGAGCGGGCGCAGGAAGCCGAGATCGCCACCATCAGTGAGCGTTCGCGGATCGCCCGTGAGATGCACGACATCGTTGCCCACTCGCTCACCGTCGTGATTGCCCAGGCGGACGGCGGTCGATACAGCGCAGCCAAGGATCCGCAGGCAGCGGTTCGAGCGCTGGAAACCATCGCGTCGACGGGACGGGCGGCCTTGACCGACATGCGGGCACTTCTTTCGGTACTCCGCGAAGATCGACCGCGAGATTTTGCGGTGATCCCAGGCGCCGGCGACATCGACACTCTGCTGGGAGACCTGCGGCGCAGTGGACTCGATGTCGACGCGACCGTGACCGGCGAACCACGCGACCTGTCCGCCGGTGCCGGTCTGACCGCGTACCGGATCGTGCAGGAATCGCTGACCAACGTACTCAAGCACGCCGGACCCGGTGCCCATGCGGGCGTCGAGATCACCTGGACCGATACCCAACTCGTACTGCGCATCGCCGACGACGGCCGCGGCGGTAGTGCTGCGCTGGTCGAATCCTCGCCTGGTGGGCAGGGGCTGATCGGGATGTCGGAACGTGTGCGACTGCACGGCGGGACCATTACCGCCGGCCCCCAGGCAGGCGGCGGATACGCCGTGCATGCGGTGCTGCCGTACGAGAGGATCTAGGGTGTCATCCATGGACAACCCGGTGGCCCCGATTGCAGTGGCTCTTGTCGACGATCAGCAATTGGTTCGAGCGGGCTTCCGGATGGTGATCGACTCGCAACCCGACCTCGAAGTGGTGCTGGAGGCGTCCGACGGGCAGCAAGGCCTGGCGCAGTTGGCAACCCGGCGGGTCGACGTGGTGCTCATGGACGTCCAGATGCCGAACATGGACGGGATCGAGGCAACGCGGCGGCTGTTGACCACTGCGGATGCTCCAAAGGTTGTGGTACTGACCACATTCGACAACGACGAGTACGTGATGTCCGCCATCAGGGCAGGTGCCAGTGGATTCCTGCTCAAGGACGTGCCGCCGGAGCAGTTGCTCGACGCCATTCGCACGGTTCACCGAGGCGACGCCGTCATCGAGGCGCGGGCCACGCGGCGTCTGCTTCAGCATGTCGGGCCACTCCTCGAAGGCTCTGCCCCCGAGGCTGCGTTGCCAGGTGATCTCACCCCGCGGGAGATCGAAGTACTCGAGGCCATGGCTTACGGGCTCTCGAACTCGGAAATCGCCGCCAAGTTCCATGTCTCCGAAACGACCGTGAAAACTCATGTGGGACGGGTTCTTTCGAAAACCCGATCCCGCGATCGGGTGCAGGCAGTTGTCTTTGCGTTCCAGATCGGACTGGTCCGTCGCGCCGACTTGTTGAGTGCTGACTCCTAGCCTTGTACTGCTGAAGACTGATCCGGTGTCCTCCTGTGGGAGGACACCGGTGAACCCGAAATCGGTCCGCGCTCCGACGCGCCCGCCCCCGGTGCTCCCATAGCGTCGTAAACATGAATCAGCACAGGAATAATGCGCCTGCAATCACGGCGCGCGGTGTCACCAAGGTCTACGGCAACGGCGATACCGCCGTCCACGCCTTGGGCGGCATCGACGTGGATTTCGGCCGGGGAATGTTCACGGCGATCATGGGTCCGTCCGGCTCCGGAAAATCGACGCTCATGCATTGCCTGGCCGGCCTCGACACGGTGACGGGTGGGCAGGTCTATCTCGGAGACACGGAGATCACCAAGCTCGGCGACACCGAACTCACCGAATTGCGCCGCGAGCGGATCGGTTTCGTATTCCAGGCCTTCAACTTGCTTCCGGTGCTCACGGCCCGCGCAAATATGGTGCTTCCGATGAAGCTGGCCGGCAGTGAACCCGAACCGGCGTGGATGGACCAGGTGGTCACAACGCTCGGCCTGACCCAGCGACTTGACCACCTTCCGCACGAGCTGTCCGGCGGACAGCAGCAGCGCGTCGCGGTGGCGCGAGCATTGTTGCCGCAGCCGGACGTCATTTTTGCCGACGAGCCCACCGGAAATCTGGATTCACGTTCCGGCACAGAAGTTCTCGGGTTACTGCGCACCGCGGTCCGGGAGAGTGGTCAGACCGTGGTCATGGTGACCCATGATCCGGTTGCGGCGTCGTACGCCGACCGCGTGGTGTTGATTGCGGACGGTCGTACTGCCGGTGAGATCTCCGGCCCCACCGTTGATTCGGTGATGGCTGCGATGCGTGGACTCGGGGCGGACGATCTCACCACCGCCGGTACGAACAATGCCGCGCAACCTACCGGTGTCTTCCGATGAGAGCGCTGGCTTTTGCTCAGGCCCGAGCACACGCGGGCCGATATGTTGCGTCGATACTGGCCGTCGTGATCGCCGTCGGCTACATCGTCGCGACGTTGACGTTGAGTTCGACGGTGACCGCCAGCGTCCGGACATCGCTTGCGGCGCAGTACAACATGACGGACGCGGTCGCGTCGGGTCCGGACGTGAGCCTCGAGGCCGTGCGCGGCGTACCGGGTGTGTCGGCAGTGGCCGAGGATATCGCGGGCTACGTGCGGGTCGATTCCGCGGAGCAGGGCGTGTCCTACGGAGATGTGCTGTCCGTGGCCGACAGCCCGCAGCTGCGTTGGCAAAACCTCACCCGAGGGGAATGGCCGACGTCGCCGGGAGAGGTTCTCGTGAGCGCTGATTCGGGAATTCCCCTCGGCGGCGGGATCATCGTGACCGCTGCGAATTCGGAGGACGGCGCCGCCGACCCGCGTGGTCGGGTTGTCGGGTTTGTTGATCTGAGCGGGTCGGCGCAACGGCTCGGCGGTACCAAGGTGTTTGCTACACCGGAGCAGGCAGCGACGTGGGCCGGGGACTCGGCCACCCGCGAGTTCCGCATCGTCGGTGACGGCTCGGTGACGCCGGATCAACTTGTGGAGCGGGTGGCCCACGCGCTGCCGGCCGGGTCGAGCGTTGTCAGTGCGGAATCCGCCACCGACGCCGCCGCAGCCCAGTACCTCGGCGGCACGGACATTCTCAGCACCGTGCTGCTGGCCTTTGGTGCGGTTGCGGTAGTTGTCGCGGCACTGGTCATCGCCAACACGTTTGCGGTCCTGTTGGCCGCTCGAACGCAGGAACTCGCGTTACTGCGGTGTGTGGGCGCGACCGCCACGCAGGTGCGTCGCAGCATCCGGACCGAAGCCGGCGCCGTCGGTGTGATCGCATCGATACTCGGAGTGGGACTGGGCATCGGATTGGCGGCCACGATCGGTGCGGTGTCCACTGCAGCGGACGTACCGGTGCCGCTGTCGACCCTGACCGTCACACCGATGACTCTGCTGGTCGGGCTGGTCGTCGGAATCGTGATGACGATGGTTGCGGCATCGGCACCCGGCCGTGCGGCAACGCGGTTGTCGCCGTTGGCGGCCCTGGTACCGATGGAGTCGAAGCCCGAACGCGCTGCGACGTCGGCGATTCGGGTTGCCTTCGGCATCGTGGCGCTACTCGGCGGAGTCGCGGCGACAGTGCTGGGTGTCATCGGGCAGCAAGTGCTGGTGGCAACAGTCGGCGGGTTGCTCTCGTTTGTCGGCGTCGCGGCCCTGGCGGGTCGGATCGTGCCGGCGCTGATCACTGCGGCCGGCGGCGTCCTCGGGCGGATGATCGGCTCGGTGGGTGAACTCGCAGCGGGTAACGCCGGCCGGAATCCGCGCCGAACCTCTGCGACAGCACTGGCTTTGCTGATCGGGGTGGCATTGACGAGCACCATGGTGGTGGGTATCGCCACGGTGAAAGACGCTGCGCCGGGCGCGATGGACAGCCAGTTTCCGGTCGATGTCATGGTGAGCAGTTCCGGATCCGCGCCACTGCCGCAGGCCCTGGGTACCGGCATCGACGCGATAGCGGGAGTGCAGGCCGTCAGCGGCCTGGTCAATGCCGACCTGTTGCTCGACGGGCACGGGAACCTGCAGGGATACGGCGTGGACGCAGCGCAGGTGAAAGACGTTCTGCGTACCGATATTTCAGTGCCGGCGCCGGGCCAACTCGTGCTCTCACCCGCCGACCTGAGCGACTACGGACTCGGCGCCGGTGACACCGTCACCGTTCGCGGAGATCGTGGACCACTGACCGTGAGTGTGATCGAGGGTGTGAAAGGTCAACCCGCATTGGTGGATCGAGCAGACCTGGCGATGGCATCCACCCCAACTATCGACGCGTACTGGGTCAGACTCGACACCCCCACTGACGAGGAGGCGCTCGCCGCCACCGACCGCATCACCGAACTCGCGCGTCAGGTGGCGCCGGGTAGCGACGTTCAAGGTATGACCGAGATGCGTTCGACGCTCGATTCGATCCTCGACACCATGCTCATGGTGGTTGCGGGCTTGCTGTCCGTTGCCGTCATCATCGCGCTGATCGGCGTCGGGAACACCCTGGCACTTTCCGTTCTCGAGCGGCGTCGAGAATCCGGACTGCTGCGCGCACTCGGACTGACCAGGAAGGGAATTCGAGCGATGCTGATCTGGGAAGCACTGTTGGTTGCGGGAGTCGCCTCGGTGATCGGTGTTGTCTTCGGTCTGGTGTTCGGAGTCGCGGGAACGGCGTCGGTCTTCGGACTCGGCGACGTGTCGCTCGGCGCCGTGCCCTGGGCACAGTTGGTGGCCATCACCTTGATCGGCGGGATCGCAGGAGTAATCGCCTCACTCCTGCCAGCCCGCCGGGCCGGGATGGTCTCACCCGTCACAGCACTGTCGAGTTGAGACTGCCTGGTTGAGTGCGATCAGAACTGCTTCGTGACCTTCTCGGTGCCCACTCGGCGCGCGGTGGCATCCGCGTCCGGGTGGGCTACCTGCACGAGCGACGCGCCGGCCGCCAGCACCGACAGCAATCCGTCGATCATTTCTTCAGCCGAATCCCACGACGCACCGGACATCACACGATCGGAAGACGTGAGGTCGCGAGCAGCGGCGGATTCCGTTGCCGCGCGCACGGTTTCCGCAACCGATCGGCCTTCCAGAGCAGCGCCGGCGCCGGTGCCGCGGAACTGATCGCCGTGCACGCGGATGGACGTCGCGTAGTCGGCAACTCCGATCGGCAGGTCACTGAGTCCTTTGCCGAATGCGTCGAGGGACAGAGCTGCGACCTCGGGGACATCGGCGACGTCATCGAGGCGATCCGCCGTCACAAAAGCCAGTTCGGCGTCGGACTCGGGGGAGAGGACAACCTCGCACCCGGCCCACCACACCCCGAGTAGGACGGCAACGCTCTGCCAGTGGGCCGGCAGCAGCACAACCACTTTTGCTCCCGGCTCGAGAGCGAACTCGTCTCGTACCATGTTTGCGGTCTTGGCAGCCCAGTTCGCCAGGGTGCTTGCCGACAACTCGATGCGCTCGCCGCTCGCGTCGTCGTAGTACGTGACCCGTGGTCCGGCAGGGTCGGCCACGAGGATCGGTCCGAGGAGTGCGTCGGTCAGATTGTCGGGAGTTGAAGGCATCCGCTCAGTTTACGCAGAGCTTTAATTCACACAGCGTGGTCCGCTGGATGCCGCATCGATCGGCGGGCCGGCGGGAGCGGGCGTCGGACTGGTTTCGGTGGTGCTCGCGGAGTCCGGTGTCCCGGACGCCGACACCGACCCGGAATCCGTCGGTGACACGGAATCGGCGGACGTGGGACCGGAGTAGTCGGAGGCGAGAACAACCCGAACGGTGTTCGAGGGCAACGACGAATCCGCTTTCACACTCAAACCGCCCAATGCTTCGGCGACGGCAAGGGCTGCGTCGTCGTCCTTGGATTTCGCGAAGACCGTTGACTCGGATACGTCTGCGCCCGTGTTGTTTCCGACGTCACCCTCGCGGTAGCCGAGTGCGCTCAGCGCTTCGGAGACTCCGCTCGCAAGGCCGGCGATATCGCTGGCGTTTGCGACGTCGACGGTGAACTTCGACGCATCGACGGTGGGCGCCGCCGAAGTCGTCTCCTCTTCCTCGACGTCGGCGCCGACGAGGTTCGCGACGTACTTCTTGACCTCTTTCGGATCGACCTTGACTATCGACTCGCCGTAGTCGGTCATACCGTTGATGTCGAGCACCGGGATGGTTTCGAACTGGACCTTGCCGCCCGCCAGATTTTGCAGCTGTTTCGCGAATTCGATGATGTCCCAATCGTCGTCGATCACGACCGAGCGTGAAACGGCGTTGGTCAACGAGCTGAGTTTGCCGGGATCGCTGAGTGTTTTTGCACTGAGGACCTGGCTCACGAGGGAGGCCATGAAGACTTGCTGACGCACGATGCGGTCGAGGTCGCCGCGGGGGAGATCGTGACGTTGCCGGACGAAGCTGAGAGCGTTCGATCCGTCGAGAGTCTGTTGGCCGGCCGGAAAGTTTGCGCCCGAGAGCGGTTCGTTCACTGCAGCGTTGAGGCACACGTCGACGCCGCCGACTGCATTGGTGAGCAGGACAAATCCGAGCAGACCGACTTCGGCGTAGTGGTCGACGGTGATACCCGTCAGGTTCGCGACGGATTCGATGAGAGCTTCGCGACCGGCTTCGGTGGATTTGCGGTCCGACTCCGATTCGCTGGCTCCGTTGTTGACCAGACGCAGACGCTCGGTCTCCTTGGTTGCTCCGAAGGCTCCGTTGATCTTCGACATCCCGATGCCGGGGACGTTGACGTACGCGTCGCGGGGAATGGAGATCGCGGTGGCGGAACTGCCGTCGTTGGGAACACGGATCAAGATGATGGTGTCGGTATTGGAGGCAACTTCTTCACCGGCGCGCAGTGAATCCAACTCGCTTTGGGTGAGTGGATTTCCGTGCGCATCCGTGCGGCTGTCGGTTCCCACCATGAGGATGTCGATGGCGCCGTCCTTGCCGCCGCCCAAACCGAGACCGCTGGCGGTGGCCAGGGAGTTGCGCAGTGAATCCACCCCGCGCCACGCGAAGCCGGTGACCAGCAACACCAGGACCGACACGACGGCGACGGCTATCCGGCCTGGGCTGGTCTTCGCTCGACTAGGCGCAGGCTGCGGACGCACGCGACGTGGGGGTTGCTGGTGTGACACCCATCCAGGTTACTGGTCTCTTCGCTCCAGGTCGGGTACCTGGCAGCGGCGTGCCAAACTGACGGGTATGACTAATATCCTGCTCACAGGGGCACGCGGCCAGCTCGGAAGCCGTATCGAATCGCTTGCGCTCTCGGCGGGTCGAGGCGTTGTCGCCCTGGGTTCAGCGCAGCTGGACATCACCGATCATGACGCCGTCGAACGGGCTCTGACGTCCGATGTTCTCTCTCCCGAGACGGTGGTGATCAACTGCGCCGCGTACACGGCAGTGGATGCCGCGGAGTCGGATGAGGCAGCGGCTACGGCAGTGAACGAGACCGGGCCGAGCAATCTGGCGTGGGCCTGCGCTCGGGCGGGTGCCCGATTGATCCACGTATCCACCGACTACGTCTTCCCCGGTGACGCACACAGCCCCTACGAGGTCGATTCGCCCACCGGGCCGTCGACGGTCTACGGCCGCACGAAGCTCGCCGGCGAGGAAGCCGTCCGCAAATCCGGCGCTGACTCCGTGATCGTTCGCACGGCCTGGGTCTACTCGGGCGAGGCCGGCGATTTTGTCGGCACGATGCGCCGCCTCGAAAGTGAACGGGACTTCATCGACGTCGTCGACGATCAGATCGGTTCGCCGACGTACAGCGTCGACCTGGCGGCCGGTCTGCTGGAACTGGCGTCACGTCCCTTCACGGGGTCCTCGACGCTGCACGCCACCAATGCCGGGCAGGCCAGTTGGTTCGATCTGGCGCGCGCGGTGTTCGAGGAGGTCGGTGCCGATCCGAATCGAGTACGCCCGTGCACCAGCGCCGCATTTGTACGCCCGGCACCGCGCCCCGCGTACTCCGTGTTGTCCGGTGATGCGTGGGCGGCCGCTGGCTTGACCCCGTTGCGCCCGTGGCGTGAGGCGCTTCACGACGCAATCGCGTGAGCAAAGTTCAGATGGAGCGCTCCGGGCGGCTAGGCTGACCGGCGTGAGTCCCAAGCTGGCCGTGGTAACGGTGACGTACTCGCCCGGCGAGCATCTCGAGAACTTTTTGAGCACACTCGCCGACGCGACGACAGAAAAACCCCAGGTCATCATGGCCGACAATGGGTCGACCGACGGAACTCCCGAGGCCGCTGAGCGCAAGTACGAGCACGTCCGACTGCTCCGTACCGGTGGAAATATCGGGTACGGAGGCGCGATAAATCGGGCTGTAGCGGAGATCGATCCCGCTATCGAATTCATCGTGATTTCCAATCCGGACGTCCAATGGAGCCCCGGTTCACTCGACGAATTGGTGTCTGCGGCAAATCGGTGGCCAAGGGCCGGTGCGCTGGGGCCCAAGGTCCTCGAACCCGACGGCAGCGTGTACCCGTCGGCGCGATCGGTGCCCGACATCACTTCCGGTGCGGGACACGCAATTCTGGGCACGGTGTGGCCGAAGAATCCGTGGACCACTCGCTACCGCCAGGAGAACGAGGCACTCACCGAGCGCGCAGTCGGCTGGTTGTCCGGGTCGTGCCTGCTCGTTCGCCGGGATGCCTTCGATGCGATCTCCGGGTTCGACTCCCGCTACTTCATGTACATGGAGGACGTCGATTTCGGTGATCGCCTCGGAAAAGCGGGTTGGCTCAACGTGTTTGTGCCCTCCGCGGAGGTAACCCACGCGAAAGGGCATGCGGCAGGGCGTCATCCGGAGTTGATGCTGCCGGCGCACCACCGCAGTGCCTACCGTTTCCAAGCCGACCGCCACCCGCATTGGTGGCAGGCCCCGCTGCGTCTGGCGCTGCGCGGCGGCCTGGCACTTCGTTCCAAGATCGCCGTCGCATCCGCAGTCCGCGAACGCGCTGCAGACGAATAGTGCGCTCGCGCGCTCGCACAGACCACCCGACCGATGACACTTCAGTTTCGAATCCCAGGGGACAACAACGATGACCGAACCTACTCCGACCGACGCGGTAATCCTGGTAGGCGGCAAGGGCACTCGCCTGCGCCCGCTGACCTTGTCGGCCCCCAAGCCGATGTTGCCGACGGCCGGTCTGCCTTTCCTGACGCACCTGCTCGCGCGGATCGAAGCTGCGGGCATCAAGCACGTCGTGCTCGGTACGTCGTTCAAGGCAGAGGTGTTCGAGGACTACTTCGGCGACGGATCGAAGATGGGCCTCGAGATCGACTACGTCTTCGAAAGCGAACCGCTCGGAACCGGTGGCGGTATCCGCAACGTCCTTCCGAAACTTCGCGGCGACAACATCATGGTGTTCAACGGTGACGTACTCGGCGGCACCGACCTGAACGCGATCCTCGACACACACACGAAAACGGATGCGGACGTCACCCTGCACCTCGTCCGAGTCGGCGATCCGCGCGCGTTCGGCTGTGTGCCCACCGACGAAGAAGGCCGGGTGTCCGCATTCCTGGAGAAGACCCAGGATCCGCCGACGGATCAGATCAACGCCGGCTGCTACGTCTTCAAGCGCGAGATCATCGAGCAGATCCCCGAGGGTCGCCCGGTGTCGGTCGAGCGTGAGGTGTTCCCGAACCTGCTGGCGGAGGGCAAACGCGTCTTCGGTCACGTCGACACGTCGTACTGGCGTGACATGGGTACTCCGGAGGACTTCGTGCGTGGTTCCGCCGACCTGGTTCGCGGTATCGCACCGTCACCCGCACTCGACGGCCCGCGCGGCGAGTCCCTGGTGCACCCAGGGGCCGGCGTGGCGCCCGGAGCGGTACTGATCGGCGGCACGGTTGTCGGGCGTGGCGCTGAAGTGGGCGCCGGCGCCCGCCTCGACGGCGCAATCCTGTTCGACGGCGCAGTGGTGGAAGCCGGGGCAGTCGTCGAGCGATCGATCCTCGGATTCGGTGTTCGGGTGGGGCCTCGCGCTCTCATCCGCGACGCGGTGATCGGTGACGGTGCCGATATCGGTGCGCGCTGCGAATTGCTCCGCGGCGCGCGGGTGTGGCCCGGCGTGACGCTGCCGGACGGCGGCGTGCGCTTCAGCACAGATGTGTGATTGTTGAGCTTCGCAACTGGAATACTGGTCGGATGACTTCATTTCCGAGCCGCTACGTCGCCCTCGGTGATTCGTTCACCGAGGGTGTCGGCGACACAGACGAGCGATTCCCCAACGGACTACGAGGTTGGTCCGAGCGTGTCGCGGAGCAGTTGGCAATCGGCAACCCGGACTTCCGGTACGCGAATCTGGCGATTCGGGGTCGACTGCTCGGTCCCATCATCGAGGAGCAGTTGGGGCCTGCACTTGCCATGAAGCCGGACCTCGTGACGATCTACGCCGGCGGCAACGACATGATGCGACCGAAGTTGGACCTCGACGCCGTGGTCGCCCGCTATGACACCGCGATTGCCGCGCTCACCGAATCCGGTGCTCGCGTAGTGATGTTCACCGCCTACGACACCGGGTGGTCCGCGTTCTTCGGCAAACTCCGTGGACGCATGGCCATCTACAACGAATTGGTGCGTGAAGTAGCCGACCGGCACGGCGCGACCATCGTCGACTTCTGGCGGTTCGCCGAGTACCAGGATCTGCGGATGTGGGACTTCGACCGCCTGCACATGTCACCTGCCGGACATCAGAACATGGCCGCTCACGTGCTCGACGCCATCGGTGTGGACCACACGCTCACCGCACCCGATCTCGGACCCGTGCCGGTGCAGACCAAGAATGAAGCCCGGCGCGAAGACCGTCAATGGACCCGAGAGTTCCTGGTGCCGTGGCTGGCTCGGCGGGTCAAGGGTGTGTCCTCCGGTGATGGAGTCAGCGCCAAACGGCCCGAGTTGGCGCCCGCTTTCCAAGCCTGAAGGTTCAGGCGCGGCGACGCAACCTCGCCAGCGAGATCATGTGGTTGACGGTCTCGTGCTCGGCGTTGTCGGGGAGAGAGTCGACGGGCCACCACTGCAGGTCCGTCGACTCGTCGCTGCGCACGATCGGTGAGTTGTCCGGTGCCACAACAAGAAACCTCAGGTCGAGGTGACGCGTCGGGACGCCGAGCGAACAGGTGATGGGGTGCGTGTGCGCGGAGAGAAGTGCGGGGTCGATGTGCAGATCGTGAATCCCCGATTCCTCGCGAGCCTCCCGCAACGCCGAATCGATCACGGTGTCATCGCTCGGTTCGCAGTGTCCGCCGAGCTGAATCCACTTCCCGACGCGCGGATGCAGAGTGAGCAGGACGTGCTGGAGGCTCTCGTCGACAACCAGCGACGACGCGGTGATGTGTCCGGCCGCATGACGACGAAGGCATCCGTCGGGTGCGGAGCCGAGAAACGCCAACATGGTGTGCCGGAGGGACTCGTTGTGCGCCGACGGCGTAATCCACTGTTCCAGAACGCCTGTGGCGGACGCGTGCAGAGTCTCGGCGCTCACCTACATCTCCACCAATGCGTCGCCGGGCGTCGGAGCCGTACGGGGAGTGAGCGGTTCGAGGGGGTGGCCGATAGCGATGGCGCCGAGTGGTTGCCAATCGGCGGGTACGCCAAGATGTTCGCGCACCGTGTCGGCGGCAAAGATCGTCGAACCGATCCAGCAACTTCCGATCTCGCGGGTGGCGAGCGCGACCAGCAAGCCCTGCACTGCCGCTCCGGCAGCCACGGTGAACATCGTGGACTCCGCAGCGCTGCGGCGCTCGTCCGGGTAACTGTGCGCGCCGTCCGGGACGCAGAACGGGATGACAATTTCCGGGGCGTCGAACAAGATGTTGCCGCGGGCGACACGGGCCTGTGCGGACTCCTCGGTGCGGCCGTCTGCGCGCAGATCGGCCAGCCACTTCTCGCGCAGTGCTTCCAGTAGCTGCTGACGAATAGTGTTGGTGCGCAACCATACGAAGCGAACGGGTCGGGTATGGTGCGGCGCCGGCGCGGTCAACGCCTCGGCGATGGACAACCGAATTGCGTCGGCGTCGACAGGGTCCTCGCTGAACGTGCGAATGGAGCGGCGCAGAAGCAGTGCCTGGCCGCGGCCCATGGTCGTTGCTTCTGCCGTACCGAGCCAGAACAGATCGTCGGCTCCGCGCCGGATGAGGTCCTGGGCCGTGGAACCGTTGTCCTGGAAACGCAGTCCGCGCACGACGGCAACCGGTACACCGCCGAGCTTGCCCTTGACCAGATCGCCGGCTGCGGCGATTTCGTCGGCCACGGCGATCTCGGTCACGATCAGATCGTTGCCTTGACTGTCCTGTGCTCCGAGGTAGCCGTGCAACACCGGGATGCCGGCGGCGCCGATCGCAGCGTCGGTCTGTCCGTTGCGCCACGCCCGGCCCATGGTGTCCGTCACCACGACGGCGACGGACTTGCCGGTGCTCTCGAACACCCGAGCGCGGAGCGCGGCAGCGCTACCGTCGGGATCGACGGGCAGCAAAGCCAACTCGGCTCCGTCGACGTTGGAGCCGTCGATGCCGGATGCGGCCTGAACGATCCCGAGCTTGTTCTCCGTGATGAGGGTTCGGCCTTTGCGCGCTACGACGCGTACGGCTTCCTGATCGACCAGAACGCGCCGCGCAGCATCACGCTCGTCTGGGTCGGTCGGGGACGAGACGATGCGGCCTTCGACCTTCGAGAACACCTTGCTCGTCACGACAAGAACGTCGCCGTCGCGGAGCCACGGCGTTGCCTCGATGAGGGCGCCCGCCAGATCGTCACCGGGGCGGAACTCCGGAAGACCCTGAACGGGAATCACTTCGATGGCTGCGCCGGGCGAGTGATCGCCGGGGGCCTGTTCGGTCGTGTTTGTTGTCACAGCGACACTCCGGCGATATCGAATGCTGTGGCCACCATCTCGGCGGTGGCCGCGGGGGAGGACATGATCAGCGGGACGGCGCGCACATCCACGCCGTCGACGTCGGCGGTGTCACCTTCGTCGATCAGCCAGCCGTCGAGGATGCCGTTGATCGACCGGGCGCCGTAGTGGCGACCGATTGCTTCTGACGTCGTCTCGACACCGATGACGTCGAGGCATTCGTCCGCCATTCCGCGCAACGGTTTTCCGCCGATCACGGGGGAGAGGCCGATCACCTTGGCAGCGGTGGTGCGTAGTGCGCCACGGATGCCGGGCACGGCCAGAATCGCGCCGACACTGACAACCGGGTTGGACGGAGCGATCAGGACGACGTCCGCGTTCTCGATCGCCTCGAGCACTCCGGGAGCCGGCTTGGCCTGTTCGGCGCCGACGTGAGCAAAGCTGTGGGTCGGGACGTGAGCGCGGTGACGTACCCACCATTCCTGGAAATGGATAGCTTTTTGCTCGCCGTCTTCCGGGTCGGTGATCACGACGTGCGTTTCGCTGCGATCGTCGCTGACAGGTATCAGATCAACGCCGGGATTCCAACGATTGCACAACGCTTCGGTAACTGCGGAGAGTGGATAGCCCGTTCGGAGCATCTGGCTCCGGATCAAATGGGTGGCGATATCGCGGTCGCCGAGCCCGAACCAGTCCGGCTTTGCGCCGTACGCGGCGAGCTCTTCCTTTGCGTTCCAACTCTCGCCTTTGTGGCCCCAGCCGCGCTCGGTGTCGATGCCGCCGCCGAGGGTGTACATGCAGGTATCGAGGTCGGGGCAGATGCGCAGACCGTGCATCCAGACGTCGTCGCCGACGTTGACCACTGCTGTGATCCGGTGTGGGCCTTGATATTTCTCGAGCGTTTCACCACCGGAGATGCCGAGTGCATGTTGCACTCCTTGGAGGAAACGAGCTCCGCCGACGCCGCCAACCAATACAGTCACGTTCACTTGACAAAGCCTAGGCGGTGCTCGACTTGCCGTGTCTGCTGGGCGGTGTGTCAGAGGCAAAACTCGGGCCGGAATACTAATGGATTCCTGTGCATTAGCTTGACCGCGACACGCTGGACGTGTGTAATCTCAAATGTGTCATTCCACCGATGTCGGCGAGTTTGCCTGCAGCGGGATCACATTCGAACGTAGTTTCGAGTGGTCAACGGGGTGGGGTTGAAAAGGGTTGAAATACGGAGTGAAATTCTGCGCTATTACAGGTGAGGAGGCGGAACGATGCCCAATGAAAATGTCGAGATCAGTGCTCTGGCAATGACAGTGAGCTACGAACCGCAGACCGATTCCCAAGCAGGCGCAGCAGAAGGTGCCTGCAGTGATATCGAGGCGGTGACAACTCGGCCGGTGCTGAGTCTCGTGACCGGCTTCGAGGAACTGTTCGACACCATCGAGGATCAATGGCAGGAACGTGCACTCTGTGCACAGACCGATCCCGAAGCGTTCTTCCCCGAAAAGGGTGGATCTACTCGGGAAGCCAAGCGTATTTGCCTCGGTTGTGAGGTTCGTGACGAGTGCCTCGACTACGCACTCGCCAACGACGAACGGTTCGGAATCTGGGGAGGGTTGTCGGAGCGCGAGCGTCGGCGTCTCAAGCGGGGGATCATCTGATCTGCTGCTGAATCGGTTCTGTCAGCGTCGGGGCTGACGGGACGGTCTGCGAAAAGTCTTGACCTGCAACGGGGAATTGCAGGTCGTGCACAGACTTTCAGAGATACTTGTCTTTCGGGAATATGGACTTTCGGCCCTGATGTAAGGGTATTCAGTCTTCTTCTTAGCTCAGTCTTTTTCTTAGCTCAGTCTTCTTCGGGAAACGTCGGATCGATCACAGACGGGTCGACACCGAGAAACGTACTGACCTGATGCACCAGCACGTCGTGAACCAGATCCGTGAGTTCGTCCGGATTCTTGGCACGCTGCTCCAACGGTCTACGGAACAACACAATCCGCGCACGTGTCGTCTTGCCGTGGCGATCGATGCCCGCAGGAATCAAACGTGAGAGCGGAACAGGTCCGTCTGCGACGACTTCCGGTGGCCAGTTCACCGAATCCGGATCACGGGCAAAAATCTTGGGAACCTCGTCGACGGCGATGTCGAGTTTTTTCAGCCGGTCGTGCCAAGCCAGGTCCACCGGAGCAAACGCGTCCATCACGAGGAGATCGAATTTCTCCGCTCGGGTGCGCCGTGCCGGAACTTCCGGCGGCAACAAGGGTCCGCGCAGGCCGCGGCCGTGCCGTTCGATCGAACGGGTGGTGACCGACCGTCGGCGGGGGGAGCGTGACATGCCGTCGAGATTACGACAGTGACGCTCCGTCGGTGTGTCCGAGTAGGTTCCCGCCGCGGGGAGGGCTAGGCTCCGTACCTGTGAGATCTCTGCGTCGCTGCTGCCGCCCCGGGTGCAAGAACCCCGCCGTCGCGACGTTGACGTATGTCTACTCGGACTCCACTGCGGTAGTCGGTCCTCTCGCGACCGTCGCTGAACCGCACTCGTGGGATCTGTGTGACAACCATGCGTCGCGTATCACGGTCCCGAAGGGCTGGGAAATGGTCCGGTACGAGGGTGGATTCTCGACCAGCACCCCGGACGAAGACGATTTGACCGCTCTTGCCGAAGCTGTCCGTGAGGCAGGTTTCGGTGACCGCGCCAAGGGACGTGAGGACACCGGCGTGTCCGCAGGCGAGGACGCCCGTTCCGTTGCACCTCCCACGGTCCGCACCGGTCGTCGCGGTCACCTGCGTGTTCTGCCGGATCCGTCGGCCTGAATTGTCGGCCGCTTTCGCCTGACATCCCGTAGTCGCGCGTGAAGCATTAGGCTTGCTCAGAACTTCCAGCGTCTTGCGAACTTCCAGTGTCCTGCGGAAATGTCCGTCGGGATGCGCACACAAGGAGAATGAATTCAGTGGGGCGAACAGCCGAGTCGGTTGCTGCAATCATCAAGGCGTACGACGTCCGTGGCGTGGTCGGTGAGCAGATCGACGAAGATTTTGTCCGTGATGTCGGCGCGTCGTTCGCCCGTTTGGTTCGCGACGAGGAGGGCGCCGCGTCGACCGTCGTGATCGGTCACGACATGCGCGAGTCCTCACCTGCGCTGTCGGCTGCGTTTGCCGAGGGTGTCGTCGCGCAGGGCCTCGACGTCGTGCACATCGGACTGGCGTCGACCGACGAGCTCTATTTTGCTTCCGGGTTGTTGAACTGCCCCGGTGCGATGTTCACCGCAAGCCACAACCCCGCGAAGTACAACGGCATCAAGTTGTGCCGCGCCGGTGCCAAGCCGGTCGGTCAGGACACCGGTCTTGCTGTCATCTCGGGTGAGGTTGTCTCCGGAGTTCCCGAGTTCGACGGTCCGGCCGGTCAGGTCAGCAGTAAGGATGTGCTCGACGAGTACGCAAGCTACTTGCGCGGGCTTGTCGACCTGTCCGAGATGCGTGCGATGAAGGTTGCCGTCGACGCGGGTAACGGGATGGGTGGACACACTGCGCCCGCCGTCTTCGGTCCGATGCCGCTCGATGTTCTGCCCTTGTACTTCGAATTGGACGGCTCGTTCCCCAATCACGAAGCGAACCCGCTTGATCCGGCCAACCTGGTCGATCTGCAGGCATATGTCCGTGAGACGGGCGCAGATGTCGGTCTTGCCTTCGACGGTGACGCGGACCGCTGCTTCGTGGTCGACGAAAAGGGCGATCCGGTGTCCCCGTCCGCCGTGACGGCACTGGTTGCGCAGCGCGAGTTGGCCAAGGAGCCAGGCGCGTCGATCATCTACAACCTCATCACCTCGCACGCGGTGCCGGAACTGGTCACCGAACTGGGTGGCGTTCCGATCCGCACCCGCGTCGGCCATTCGTTCATCAAGCAGCAGATGGCCGAAACGGGCGCAGTTTTCGGCGGCGAACATTCCGCTCACTACTACTTCCGCGATTTCTGGGGTGCCGATTCCGGCATGCTGGCCGCATTGCACGTGCTGGCCGCACTCGGTGAGCAGGACCGGCCGCTGTCGGAACTGATGGCCGAGTACACCCGGTACAGCGCATCCGGTGAGATCAACTCGACCGTTGCCGATGCAGCCGATCGAACCGCGGCCGTGCTTGCGGCGTTCGCGGACCGCACCGACTCCGTCGACCGCCTCGACGGTGTCACGGTCAACTTGTCCGGTAATGCGTGGTTCAACCTGCGGGCATCCAACACGGAACCGTTGCTCCGACTCAACGTCGAAGCTCCGACGCAGGCAGATGTCGACGCGTTGGTCGGCGAGATTCTGGCGATCGTTCGAGGCTGAGTTCATTTTTCTGCCCGATCGGTTTGTCGGCGCGTCGGCCGCCTGGGATAGTTGGGGGACTATCCGCGCACGCAGTGCTGCGGTCGACGTTGGTTGCGAGAGAAGTTGTTACGGAGAAGGGGGTGCGGTGAGATGACAGCGCCGACACCGCTCCTCGACCTCGACGACAGTGACGCATTGTCAGCTGCCGATTCGGAGGGGCTACTGCGTTCGGTAGCCATGGGGGGCGCACAGATTCGTTCGACGGCTTCGGCCGTCGCGGAAGGCTCGCTCGATCGGTTGGCCGGGCTGCGTCCACGAAGCGTCGTGTTGATCGCGGGATCGGCCGGCGCCAGATACGCCGCCCGGATCGCGGTCGCCCTGCTCGGCAATGCTGTGCCGTGCCCTCTGGTGTTGCTCGATCGGACGCCGTCGTGGGTGGGACCCCTCGACGTCGTGGTGGTCGCCGGTGACGACGCCGGGGATCCGCGTCTCGTGGAGTCCGTCGACGGGGCGGTACGCCGCGGCGCAGAAGTTGTTGTCGCGGTTCCCGAAGAGGGACCGATGCGGGCAGCAGCGGCCGGGCGCACGATGACTTTGCCTGCGCGTGTGTTCACGGCTCCGCGCCACACGATGATGCGTTTTCTCGCGGTCTTCGTTGCGGTGGTTTCGGCGCTCGACCACCGTGAGATCGACCACCGTGAGAAGACCGAAGCCGGACCGTCGTCCCTCGATCGGATTGCGGACGCCGTCGACGCCGAAGCTATCAGCGACGGTGTGTCGAACGAGGTGTTTCACAATCCGGCCAAATCCCTGGCTACCAGGATGCGTGATCGCCGCGTGGTCGTGTGTGGCCTTGGCGCGGTTGCCACTGGTCTTGCCGACTACGCAAGCGCGTCGCTTCTGGCCTCAGGGCGCTCCGCGGCTTCCGGTGAACTGTCGGATGTGATCGCAGCGGCCCGGGCCCTGTTCGCTCCGACAGCCGGGGCTCGCGATTCGGTTTTTCACGATCCGTTCTTCCACGATCCGGAGCTCGACGGCCCGTTGCCGATCGACCCGGTTCGGGCATTCGTGTTTGCCATGGAAGCGGGACGCGGTGAGGTCACGCGACGCATGGATGCGCTGGCCGATGCGGATCTGGTGATCACATCAGACGAGGACAGCGCCAATACGGGGGTATCGGAAGTGGAACAGGTGTTTGTCTTGGCATCGAGAGTGGACATGGCGTCCGCGTACGTGCAGTTGACGGGTGGGTCGCGCTAGTGCAAGAACTCGAGGGCGCTCTGCGGTCCTACGCCTGGGGGTCGCGTACGGCTATTGCCGAACTTCGTGGGCTTCCCGTGCCATCCACACATCCCGAGGCGGAGTTGTGGCTCGGCGCCCATCCGGGCGATCCTGCGCGCGTCGTCACCGACGATGGCACCGAGTCGTTGCTCGATGTGCTCGCCAGTGATCCGGCACGGCAATTGGGCGAACAGAACATCGAGGACTTCGGGGAACGCCTGCCGTTCCTGCTCAAGCTGTTGGCGGCGGAGGAGCCACTGTCCTTGCAAGCGCACCCGAGCGCACGCCAGGCAGAAGAGGGCTTCCACCGGGAAAACCACCTCGGTGTTCCGATGGACTCACCTGTCCGCAATTACAAGGACGGCAGCCACAAACCGGAACTGGTTGTCGCGCTGAGCACCTTCGAAGCGCTCGCGGGATTCCGCGAACCGACGAGGACAGTCAAGATGCTGCGCGCACTGGCGGTGCCCGAGCTGGAGCCGTACATCGGTCTTCTTGAAGGACAACCGGATTCGGACGGTCTGCGGGCGTTGTTCACGACGTGGATAACTTTGCCGTCCACCGCACTCGGAACATTGCTGCCGGCCGTCCTCGCGGGATGCATCGGTTACGCGTCGTCCCGAGACGTCGAATTTGCCGCCGAGATCCGCACAGCACTCGAACTCGGCGAGTCGTACCCGGGTGATGCCGGAGTGCTGGCCGCGCTGCTGCTGAATCGGGTCACACTCGAACCAGGTCAGGGACTCTTCCTGGCCGCCGGAAACCTCCATGCCTACCTGCACGGGCTGGCTGTCGAGATCATGGCGAACTCCGACAACGTTCTGCGCGGCGGACTGACCCCCAAATACGTCGATGTACCTGAATTGCTTCGAGTCCTCGACTTCAACGGTTCCGACATCACGATTCTCGACCCGGCGCCGCACGCGGGCAGCGCGGACATCGTCTATCCGACGCCCGCTCCGGAATTTCGGCTGACGCGGATCGAGTTGGGTGGGGATGTGACGGACAGCGTCGTTCCGGCCGGGGAACCACGCATCCTGATGTGCACGGACGGTTCCGTGACGCTGCGGTGTGGGGCCGGCGAACTGAAACTCGATCGTGGTCGCGCAGCGTGGATTTCCGCGGACGAACCGCTCGTGGAAATCTCGGCGCGAAGCAAAACGGCACAGGTTTTCAGCGCCACGGTCGGCAGGTAGTCGTGTCGGCAGAGGGCGGAAAGAAAGCAATCCTGGCCGCATTGGGAGCCAATGCCGGAATTGCCGTAGCTAAATTTGCTGGATTCTTGATCACCGGGTCGTCGTCGATGCTCGCCGAGTCGGTGCACTCGGTGGCCGACACCTCCAATCAGGGACTGCTACTACTCGGACAGAAGAAGGCCGAGAAGGAAGCCGACCAACTGCACCCGTTCGGATACGGGCGCAATCGCTACTTCTACTCGTTCGTGGTTGCTCTGGTGCTCTTCACCCTGGGTTCGCTGTTCGCGATCTACGAGGGCATTCACAAGATTCAACATCCGGAGGAACTCAACTCGCCCTTCGTGGCCATTGCGATTCTGGTCATCGCCATGTGCTTGGAAGGGTTCAGTTTCTTCACCGCGATGAAGGAATCGCGTCCACTGAAGGGAAACGCGTCGTGGTGGTCGTTCATCCGTACGTCGCGCAGTCCTGAACTGCCGGTAGTCCTCCTCGAGGACACCGGCGCACTGATCGGACTGGTACTGGCACTGGGCGGCGTCGGCCTGACGATGGTGACCGGCAATCCGGTGTTCGACGGCATCGGCACCCTGTGCATCGGCGTGCTGCTCGGCATCATCGCGATAGTCCTGATCGTCGAAATGCAATCCCTGTTGATCGGGGAAGGCGCGACCAGCGCCGAAACCGATCTGATCCTGGCCGCGTTGGTCGACGGAACCCGCATCGAACGAGTCATCCATTGCAAGACCCAGTACCTCGGTCCCGAGGAGATTCTGGTTGCGGCCAAGGTTGCCGTGCCGTTCGGTTCGACCATCTCGGATGTCGCGACCGCAATCGACGAGGCGGAAGCGCGTGTGCGTGCTGCTGTTCCGGCGGCACGCGTGATCTACCTCGAACCTGATCTGGACAAACTGGTCACTCGCAAACCCTGAACAAAGCCTCTCGCACAGGCTTAGGCTGATGCCATCTCTAAGGAGGCGGCAGTGGCGATCAAGGACGAGGCCGGATCCGGTCGTTCCAAGTTGTTCCGAACCAAATCGATAGAGCAGTCCATCAAGGACACCGACGAACCGGAGACGAAACTCCGAAAAGATCTGAACTCCTGGGATCTCACCGTATTCGGTGTTGCGGTGGTCATCGGCGCAGGAATCTTCACACTCACGGCTCGGACGGCAGGCAATGTCGCCGGGCCGTCTGTGTCCCTGGCCTTTGTCATCGCCGCGATCGCCTGCGGCCTGGCGGCGCTCTGTTACGCAGAATTCGCGTCGACGGTTCCTGTCGCGGGAAGCGCGTACACCTTCTCGTACGCAACGTTCGGCGAGTTCGTCGCCTGGATCATCGGCTGGGACCTCATCCTCGAATTCGCGTTGGCGTCATCGGTGGTGGCAAAAGGGTGGTCGCTGTATCTCGGCGAGGTGATGGGCTCACGGAGTCCGATCGTCGAACTCGGGCCGATCTCCTTCGACTGGGGCGCCGTGCTGATCATCGTGGTCATCACGGTGTTGCTGGTGACCGGAACCAAGCTCTCCTCACGGGTGTCGCTGGTGATCACGTCGATCAAGGTGGCCGTGGTGCTGCTCGTGATCATCGTCGGCATGTTCTACATCGACACCGACAACTACACGCCGTACATTCCGCCGTCGCAGCCCGGTAGCACCGGCGAGGGCATCCATCAGTCGCTGTTCTCGTACGTCACCGGCGCCGGCGGCAGCACGTTCGGGTGGTACGGACTCCTGGCGGCAGCGAGCCTGGTGTTCTTCGCGTTCATCGGATTCGACGTCGTCGCCACCACCGCGGAGGAAACGAAGGAACCGCAGAAGGCCCTGCCGCGTGGAATTCTCGGCTCACTCCTCATCGTCACCGTGCTGTACGTGGCGGTGACGCTGGTACTCACGGGGATGGTGAACTACCGCGAACTCGAAGGCGACACGTCCAATCTGGCAACGGCATTCGCGTTCCACGACATCACGTGGGCAAAGAACGTGATCTCGTTCGGTGCCCTCGCCGGACTCACAACCGTAGTCATGGTGTTGATGCTGGGGCAGACCCGTGTGCTTTTTGCGATGGCCCGCGACGGTTTGATGCCGCGTCGGTTGGCGCCGACCGGAAAGCATGGGACTCCGGTCAGGATCACCGTGCTTGTCGGTGTGGTGGTTGCCGTACTGGCCGGCGTTTTTCCGATCGGCACGCTCGAGGAAATGGTGAACATCGGAACGTTGTTCGCGTTTGTCCTCGTCTCGATCGGAGTGATTGTTCTGCGCAGGACCCGTCCGGACCTGCCCCGCGGATTCCGAGTTCCGTGGGTTCCGGTTGTTCCGATTCTTGCGGTGCTGGCGTGCGTGTGGCTCATGTTCAATCTGTCGGTGGAGACCTGGTTGCGGTTTGTCGTCTGGATGGCGATCGGCGTAGTCATCTACTTCGCGTACAGCCGTCGCCATTCGTTGATCGGAAAGCGCGAGCGCGGCGAAATCGAATGAGTGTACAAATTTCAGTATTTGTATAGTTTTTTTACAACATAGCCAGTATTGTCTACTTCAGAGTGAAGTGACTCACAGTCGTGGGTCGTTCCGGATGGAGGAGGCACGCAGTGTCGACACACGTGGGCGCACAATCCGATCAGATATCGGGGGAGTGGCGCGACAAGAAACGGCATCTCTGGCTGCTCGGCCTGGTTCCCCCGGTCGCGATTTTCATAGCAGTGGGAATGGTGGCTCTGTTCAACAACATCGGTCTCGGCGCGGTCTCGCCGGTGTGGTGGTGGATCGGACCGCTGCTGGTGTACGTGCTGCTGCCGATCCTCGATATCTTCTTCGGGCCGGATGGCGAGAACCCGCCGGACGACGTCATGGAAAGGCTCGAGAACGACAAGTACTACCGCTACTGCACGTACATCTACATTCCGTTCCAGCTGGTCAGCCTTGTCATGGCCTGCTACCTGTGGTCGGCGACGGACCTCTCGTGGCTCGGTATCGACGGCGGACTCGGATTGGTATCGAAGATCGGTGTGGCAATCACCGTCGGATGCGTTGCGGGCATCGGAATCAACACGGCGCACGAACTCGGCCACAAGAAAGACGATCTCGAACGATGGCTGTCCAAGATCACCCTGGCGCAGTCCTTCTACGGTCACTTCTACATCGAGCACAATCGCGGTCATCACGTCCGGGTGGCAACTCCGGAGGATCCCGCGTCCTCTCGATTCGGTGAGAGCTTCTGGGCCTTCTTGCCGCGCAGTGTGTGGGGATCCCTGCGATCGTCATGGGAACTCGAAAAGTCGCGGCTGGATCGATTGGGTAAGAAGCCGTGGACAATTCGCAACGACGTCCTGCATTCGTGGTTGATGTCGGTAGTGCTGTTCGCTGTGCTCACCGCAGTGTTCGGGCTGTCGATTCTGCCGTTCCTGTTCCTGCAGGCGGTCTTCGGCTTCTGCCTGCTCGAGACGGTCAACTATCTCGAGCATTACGGACTGAAGCGGACGAAGTTGGCCAGCGGCCGATACGAGCGTGCCGCTCCGGCACACAGCTGGAACAGTGATCACATCTGCACCAACATCTTCCTGTATCACCTGCAGCGTCACAGTGATCATCACGCCAACCCCACGCGCCGCTATCAGACGCTCCGCAGCATGGATGGTGCACCGAATCTTCCGAGTGGGTATGCCAGCATGATCATGCTGGCCTACGTACCACCGCTGTGGCGAAAAGTAATGGACCCCAAGGTCATTGCTCACTATGACGGTGATATCACCCGCGTCAATATCCAGCCGGCCAAGCGCGAGAAGATCCTCGCGCGGTACGGAGCGAGCGCATGAGTGCCTACAAATGCCCAGTGTGTGAGTACGTCTACGACGAGGTGAAGGGCGCTCCGCGAGAAGGGTTTCCGGCAGGAACGCCGTGGGAAGCGGTCCACGACGACTGGTGCTGTCCGGATTGTGGCGTTCGAGAAAAATTGGACTTCGAAGCTGTTCCGGCAATGACAGGGGAGTGAATCATGAACGACTACAAGCTGTATCAGTGCGCGCAGTGCGGATTCGAGTACGACGAGGCGCAAGGCTGGCCCGACGACGGCATCGAGCCGGGCACTCGCTGGGACGATATTCCGGACGACTGGAGTTGCCCGGATTGCGGCGCGGCGAAAAGTGATTTCTTCATGGTGGAGATCGAACGGGCCTGAGTGGGTCGGCGGGTGCGGCGGTAGTCTCGTGACCATGATGTCGACGCCCACCCGCCTGTCGCAGAAAGAGGCGTCGCGATTGCTGCTGCGCGGGGCGGTGCTCGATTCGATGCGCGAATTGCTGACCGAGCGCGACTGGTCCGAGGTGAGTCTGACCGTTCTGGCCAAGCACGCGGGTGTCAGCCGGCAGACGCTCTACAACGAGTTCGGTTCGCGGCAAGGCCTGGCGCAGGCGTACGCACTGCGGCTGGCGGACGGGTTTGTCGACGCTGTGGACGACGCCGTTGCGGCAAACGAGGGACGCAGTGTCGATGCCCTGATGTCAGGGTTCGGGGCGTTTTTTGCCTCGAGTGCGATGGATCCATTGGTGCATTCGCTCCTGACGGGGGAGGCGAAACCCGATTTGTTGCGTTTGATCACAACGGACAGTGCCGTGATCATCGACCGGGCATCGACCCGGTTGTCGGAGAGCTTTCAGCGTGGATGGATTCAGGCGTCGGCCCAGGACGCGGGCATCCTGGCCAGGGCAATTGCGAGACTGGGGCTCAGTTACATCTCGATGCCGCCCGAGTCGGGGGCGTCGGTCGCGGAGGATCTTGGTGCGCTGCTCGGACCGTTCATCGATGTTGCCCGAGGTGCGCGCGGCACGGTATGAGTCTCGCCGTGATCACGGTGATGTCCTACTGCGTGGGTCGAGCGGATAGCCTTGAGTGGAGTATGCACGTCAACCAGGAGAGGGACGATGACGACCTCAGTTTCAACAACACCCGTGGCCGACAACCGTAACGGTGTCGACTTCAAAGTTGCAGATCTTTCGCTCGCGGAATTCGGTCGCAAGGAAATTCGACTCGCCGAGCACGAGATGCCGGGTCTCATGGCACTTCGCCGTGAATATGCAGAGGTCTTGCCGCTCAAGGGCGCTCGCGTTTCCGGTTCGCTCCACATGACCATTCAGACTGCGGTGCTGATCGAGACGCTGACCGCGCTCGGCGCCGAGGTCCGCTGGGCTTCATGCAACATCTTCTCCACGCAGGATCACGCTGCCGCGGCTATCGTCGTCGGTCCGCACGGCACCCCGGAAGAGCCCAAGGGCGTTCCGGTTTTCGCCTGGAAGGGTGAAACCCTCGAAGAGTACTGGTGGGCAGCCGAGCAGATGCTGACCTGGCCGGGTGAGCCTGCCAACATGATTCTCGACGATGGCGGCGACGCCACCATGCTGGTGCTCAAGGGCGCACAGTTCGAGAAGGCCGGCGTCGTCCCGCCGACGGACGACGACCAGGATTCCGACGAGTACAAGGTCTTCCTTGCACTTCTGCGTCAGTCCCTCGAGTCCGACAAGGGAAAGTGGACGGCAATCGCCGAGTCCGTCCAGGGCGTCACCGAGGAGACCACCACGGGCGTTCTGCGCCTGTACCAGGTTGCCGCTGCCGGTGAACTCACGTTCCCCGCTATCAACGTCAACGACTCGGTCACCAAGAGCAAGTTCGACAACAAGTACGGCACGCGCCACTCGCTGCTCGACGGCATCAACCGCGGCACCGACGTTCTGATCGGCGGCAAGGCTGCGCTGGTCTGCGGTTACGGAGACGTCGGCAAGGGTTGTGCCGAGGCACTTCGCGGCCAGGGCGCTCGCGTCGCGGTCACCGAGGTCGACCCGATCAACGCCCTTCAGGCACTGATGGACGGCTTCGAGGTCAAGACCGTCGAGCAGGCCATCGGCTGGGCCGACATCGTGATCACGTCCACCGGTAACAAGGACATCATCACGTTCGAGCACATGAAGGCCATGAAGCACCAGGCCATCCTGGGCAACATCGGTCACTTCGACAACGAGATCGACATGGCCGGCCTCGAGAAGTCGGGCGACGTCACGCGGATCAACATCAAGCCGCAGGTCGACGAATTCACGTTCGCCGACGGTCACTCGATCATCGTGCTGTCCGAGGGTCGTCTGCTCAACCTCGGCAACGCGACGGGCCACCCGTCGTTCGTGATGAGCAACAGCTTCTCCAACCAGGTCATCGCGCAGATCGAACTGTGGACCAAGCCGGAGGAGTACGACAACGAGGTTTACCGCCTCCCGAAGCACCTCGACGAGAAGGTCGCGAAGATCCACGTCGAGGCACTCGGTGGCACGCTGACCAAGCTCACCAAGGAGCAGGCAGAGTACATCGGCGTCGACGTCGAAGGCCCGTACAAGCCCGAGCACTACCGCTACTGAGCTGTTTCGGTTCGGTCGTCACCAGCTCTCACCGTCCCCCGGTCCGCGTCTGCGGGCTGGGGGATAGGCTTGTCAGCCGTGGGAGTACTCGTGGCGTTGGAAGGGCTCGACGGAGCCGGCAAGCGGACGTTGATCGGCAAGGTCGTCGACGAACTCGAGCGGAGCGGTACTTCGATCGCCACACTCGATTTTCCCCGCTACGGTCAGTCGATCCATGCGGACCTTGCCGCAGAGGCGCTCAAGGGTGCTCACGGCGACCTCGCCGCTTCGGTGAACGCGATGGCGGTGCTGTTCGCTCTTGATCGGGCCGGCGCTTCGTCGCAGATCTCGGAAATGTTGAGCGCCAACGACATTGTCCTACTCGATCGCTACGTTGCGTCCAATGCCGCGTACAACGCGGCGCGCGTGCATCAGGGCGTCGACGGCGAGATGGTGGCGTGGGTTCGCGATCTGGAACTGAGTCGCCTCGGCCTCCCGGTACCTGATCTCCAGATGTACCTCGACGTACCGATCGCGCTCGCGAACGAGCGTGCTCGCAGTCGTGAGGTGGAAGATTCGACTCGCGAGCGTGATGCTTACGAGCGCGACGGAGACCTGCAGATCCGAACCGGCGAACTGTACTCACAGCTGGCGGCAACCGAGTGGGTGTCGCCGTGGTGGGTCATTGGTCCCGATACGGACCCGTCGGATCTTGCCCGCAAACTGGCCGATTTCGCGTGATGCGTCACGATGACGACCCGATTCGGAAGTTTCCGGCACAGTAGAGGGAACACGCGGCACGCCGCACAGTCACGTAACGGTCTTAATTACGACTCGAAGATGCAACGATAGGGATATGAAACCAAGGATTCTGGTTGTCGACGACGACACGGCACTCGCCGAGATGCTCACGATCGTACTGCGGGGTGAGGGTTTTGATCCCTACGTGGTAGGCGACGGAACTCTTGCACTTGCGGCAGTGCGCGAGACTCGGCCCGACCTAGTCCTGCTCGACCTGATGCTGCCCGGCATGAACGGCATCGACGTATGTCGGGTCCTGCGTGCGGATTCCGGCGTTCCCATCGTGATGCTGACTGCAAAGACCGACACCGTGGACGTTGGCCTCGGCCTCGAGTCCGGCGCGGACGACTACATCATGAAGCCGTTCAAGCCCAAGGAACTGGTCGCCCGGGTTCGCGCTCGACTGCGTCGCACCGAGGAAGAACCGGCAGAACTGCTGAGTATTGCCGACATCGTGATCGACGTGCCGGCGCACAAGGTCAGTCGCGGCGGCGAGCAGATTTCGCTCACCCCGCTCGAATTCGATCTCCTCGTTGCTCTTGCGCGTAAGCCCCGACAGGTGTTCACCCGTGAGGTGCTCCTGGAACAGGTGTGGGGTTACCGCCACGCTGCTGACACCCGCCTGGTCAACGTCCACGTCCAGCGTCTGCGCGCCAAGGTCGAAACCGATCCCGAGAATCCCGAAGTGGTTTTGACGGTGAGGGGTGTCGGCTACAAGGCCGGACCGCCGTGACCGGTGGCGTTTCTCGTTGGCGTCGCCGCCTCAATCGGTGGCTGACGCCTTTTCTGCGGTGGTGCCACTCACTGAGCAACACCCTCGCCCACACCTGGCGACGATCGCTGCAACTGCGGGTTGTCGTCTCGACGCTGTCGTTGTCGTTGATCGTGATCGTGATTCTCGGTGTTGTGCTCACGAGCCAGATCACCGACCGACTGCTCGAAGCGAAAATCACCGCCGCCACGGAGGAGATGGATCGCGCCAGAGGCGTCGTCGAAGATCAACTGGCCGGAGTCGACGGCAGTGCAGCGCTCAAAGACCAACTCGAGAGTGCGGCGTCAAGCTTGACGAGCCGCAATCAATCGGGCGGTCAAGCATCGGGTTCCGCGGGCACTTTCGATCCCGCGCTGATCGTCGAGCAAGACGGGCCCCGAGATCCGGTATATGCCGGACCGGCGGACCAGATCCCCGAAAACTTGCGTGAGTTCGTTCACAACGGCCAGATCGCTTACCAGTTCGCGACGGTCTCGGATCCGGAAGGCTACTCCGGTCCGGCCTTGATCATCGGCAGTCCCACAGCGTCGTCGATCTCGGGCCTCGAGTTGTATCTCGTGTTCCCGCTCGCCAGCGAGGATCGCAGCCTGTCGCTGGTCCGCAGCACCCTGTTGATCGGTGGCGCCGTCCTGCTGGTCCTGTTGGCCGCGATCTCGCTGCTCGTCGCGCGGCAGGTAGTGCTGCCGATCCGATCCGCGTCGAGGATCGCCGTGCGCTTCGCCGACGGCCGACTCAAGGAACGCATGCCGGTTCGCGGCGAGGACGACATGGCTCGTCTCGCAATGTCTTTCAACGAAATGGCCGAGAGCCTCTCGAAGCAGATCACCCAGCTGGAGGAATTCGGCAATCTGCAGAAACGCTTCACGTCCGATGTCAGCCACGAACTGCGCACCCCGCTCACTACGGTGCGAATGGCCGCGGACCTCATCCACGACGGCAGCGAGAGCCTCGATCCGATACTCCGACGCTCGTCGGAACTGCTTGTCGCCGAACTCGACCGATTCGAAGGTCTGCTGGCCGATCTGCTCGAGATTTCCCGGCACGACGCCGGCGTTGCGGAACTGGCGTCCGAGCAACTCGACGTCAGGATGTGTGCGCGCGCCGCGGTGTCCACTGTTCGCCACCTCGCCCGTGAATCCGGTACCGAATTGATAGTCGACATGCCAGACGATCCGGTCATCGCCGACGTCGATCCACGCCGAGTCGAACGGGTCCTGCGGAACCTCCTCGCCAACGCCATAGATCACGGGGAAGGTAAACCCATCCTGCTGCGCCTGCGAGCCGACGACGACGCTCTGGCCTTCATCGTTCGAGACAGTGGCGTCGGACTGCGTCCCGGCGAGGAGAAACTTGTGTTCAACCGTTTCTGGCGATCCGATCCGTCGCGGGTCCGTCGTAGCGGCGGCACGGGTCTGGGCTTGGCGATCAGCGTCGAGGACGCCAATCTGCACGACGGCAAACTCGAAGCCTGGGGTGAGCCAGGTGTCGGGGCGTGCTTCCGTCTGACATTGCCGCGAGTGCGCGGCAAGAAGCTGGTGTCCAGCCCGCTTCCGCTCAAGCCGACGACGGCCAAGTTCGTACGCACCCCGTCGAACGCGGACATCGTCGCCGAAGAGGTCGGGGAGGTCACGTCGTCGATTCCGACGCCGCACGACACCGAATCACGAACCGGCTCGCAAGGAGGTGAGCGTTCGTGATGCAGCGATATCGCCGTGGTCTGTTGGCGCTGGGGCTGAGCGCGGTGCTCCTGACCGGCGCGTGTGCGAGTCTGCCGGCATCGTCGTCGCCGCAGGCGATCGGGACACTTGCCACTGCGGCACCGGGAACTCCCGTCTCGCCGCCGGCCTCGGGCCGTGAGCCCGATTTGTTGTTGCGGGACTTCGTGAAAGCGAACACCGAACCCGCGAACCGGCACCTGGCGGCCCGGCAGTACCTGACCCCCGAGATGTCCGCGAAATGGGACGACGCGGCGACGGCGATCATTGTCGACAAGGTCGACACACTGTCCGAATCGCGAACAGATCAGGAAGCGGTCTACACGATTCGCGTGAACAAGGTCGGGCGGCTCGAGCCCGGGGGAATTTACGTTCCCGAAGACGGCAGTTACGAAGCCAAGATGACGTTGACTCTGGTCGACGGTGAGTGGCGGATCAACGATCTTCCTTCGGGTGTGATCATGGAGCGTCCGGCGTTCCTCGGTGCGTATCAACGGAAGTCGTTGTTCTTCCCGGATCCCAGCGGTCAGACCATGGTTCCGGATCTGCGGTGGATATCGGGCTCCCAGGACCAGGTGACCGCTCAGTTGGTCGGCCTGTTGATCGAGGGGCCCAAGGAGGCGCTCGCGTCGGCTGTCCGCAACGAACTGGGCACGGGTGTCTCGGTGATCGGGCCCATCACGAAGGCCGACGGTCGATCCGGTCAGGTAGGTGTCGGTCTCGGCGGCGTCCGCATCGATTTCCGGATCGATCAGTCGATGGACCCCGAAACTCGCGGATTGTTTGCCGCGCAGATCATCTGGACATTGGCCAGCGCTGACGTCGCCGGACCCTACGTACTGCTGGTGGACGGGGCGCCCCTCGATGCTGCACATCCGGAAGGCTGGACAACTGCCGACGTCGCGTCCACGAATCCGTTGGCGACGACAGGTGCGACAGTCGGATTGCACGCCCTTCGTGACGGTTCACTGGTCAGTGTCGGCGAACAGGGCGTGACTCCGGTTCCCGGATTTGCCGGCACTGCCGGCAATCTTGCATCCGTTGCGCTCTCTCGCGACGGCAAGGCCGTAGCCGCAGTGGCGGATACCGCGAATCCTGATCCTGCAAAAAGGTTTTCGTTGTCGCTGGGCACCTATGCCGAAGGTGCTGTTCCGGTACTCGACGCGCCGGTGATCACCCGGCCGACGTGGGAACTCGACAACAACACCATTTGGGCGGCGGTCAACGGCAACACCGTCGTGCGCGTGGTTCGAGAGCCCACCAGCGGCCGGGTATCGGTCATGAACGTGGACGTGGGCGCATTGATCCCCATGGGATCGAACATCACCGAACTGCGCCTGTCCCGTGACGGAGTTCGAGCGGCGATGATCATCGACGGCAAGGTGTATCTGGCGATCGTGGTCCGCCTGCCCAGCGGAGTTTTCGCTTTGACCAATCCACGGGCTGTGGCTCCGGGATTGGGGAGCACGGCGCTCTCACTCGACTGGAGTAACAGCGACACCATCGTGATCGCACGCAACAACTCCGATGTCCCGGTTGTGCAAGTCGCGATCGACGGCTCTCGAATGGACTCGTTGCCCCGGGGCAATCTGACGGCGCCCGTGGTGTCCGTCGACGCGTCGCCGACCACCGAGTACGTTGCCGACGCCCGGGCGGTTTTCCAGTTGAACAACAACGATCCCGCGGGCGACAGGTTGTGGCGTGAGGTGCCTGGATTGACGGGGCAGAAGGCGATTCCGGTACTGCCAGGCTGAGGAATCCGGCGGTGCACGAGGGTTGCTGTCGGTGGGCCTCTGCACACTGACGGGTATGGGGGTCGGTGGATTTCGGACATGGAGCGGTCTCGGGGGAGCAGCGCTCGATCTGGTGTTGCCGCGTGAGTGCGGGGGATGCGGACGGATCGGCGTGCGCTGGTGTGAGGAGTGCGCCGCCACGCTTCGCGACCATCCGATCCGCCTCACACCTCGAGTCGATCCCGGCGCGCCGGCCTGGGCGCTCGGTCCATACAGTGGCCCCAGACGGCGCAGCGTGATCGAGATCAAGGAGCGGGGCCGACGCGACCTCGCTGAGCCACTGGGAGACGCTGTGGCCGAAGCGCTGACGCATCTGGTCCGGTGGGGTGAGCTCCACCATCCGACGCGTCGGCCTTTGGTCCTGATCCCGGCCCCGTCCCGTTCGCGCGCCGCCCGTTCACGCGGCGGTGATCCGGTCCGCCGCATTGCTCGTGCGGCCCGCGAGGTCCTGCCGACGCACTGTGTCGAAGTTCATTCGGCATTGGCCATGACACGTGGCGTCCGCGATTCCGTCGGCTTGTCCGCCGCTGCTCGGGCCACCAATGTGGCCGAGAAGATCGCGGTGACACGCGCGGGGGTCGGATTGGTGAATCGTCACGTCGACGTGGTACTACTCGACGACGTTCTGACGACGGGAGCGACTGCGGCAGAATCGATTCGGGCGCTCGCGAGGATTGGAATCCGGACAAATCTCGTGCTCGTGATCGCTGGCGTGTGAATGAATTTCCGGCTAACAGTGGCACTCGCGCGGATTACGTACTAGCGTCGGCGGCACACCCGAAAACAGGTGGGAGGTGGTACTTCAATCCTGATGCCGGGCGGATCCCCTCTCGGTATTGAAGAACTTGCCGCCGCTCAATCATTGAGCGGGGCCGTAATTGGGAGGTACGAGTGACGACCCCTTCGCAAGCCTCGTTTTTCATCGAGGACGCCACCACCGAGCGTTCCGCGCAATCCGCTGTTCCGAGGTCCGACATCGTCGTCAAGGGACGCAATGTCGAGATACCCGATCACTTCCGAGTTTATGTTTCGGACAAGCTGGCGCGATTGGAACACTTCGACCCCTCCATATTCCACTTCGATGTGGAACTTCAGCACGAACGCAATCGACGTCAGTCCAAGAATTGCCAGCGAGTCGAGATCACTGCCCGCGGCAAAGGGCCGGTAGCGCGAGCAGAAGCCGCCGCGGACAGCTTCTACGCTGCATTCGAATCGGTGATCGACAAACTCGAGAGCCGCCTCCGTCGAACCAAGGACCGCAAGAAGGTCCATTACGGTGACAAGCGACCGCTGTCCGTCGCCGAGGCAACCGCCTCGCTCGTCGACGCAGACTCACTCGGTGTCGCACCCGATATTTCTCTGAACGGCCAAGAGCCGGACGAGTACGACGGCCCAGGACGCGTGGTCCGCACGAAGGATCACCCGGCAGAGCCGATGACGATCGACGACGCTCTCTACGAGATGGAACTGGTCGGTCACGACTTCTTCCTCTTCCACGACAAGGAGTCGGACAAGCCGTCCGTCGTCTACCGTCGGCACGCATTCGACTACGGGTTGATCCGCCTGACATGACCGATCTGTAGGTGGGGTTGCCTCGCAACCTCGAGTTAGCGCCTACCATGGAATCCGGCCGGAGTTTTCGGACCCCGGCCGGATTTTTAGTGTGTCACCCATTTGTTGCCGAAGATTGAGGACGAACAAGACTGTGCCGTCGCTGTCGCTATCGAAGCTGCTCCGTGTTGGTGAAGGTCGCATGGTCAAGCGCCTCAAGCACATTGCTGAGCATGTCGAATCACTGTCGCCCGAGGTAGAAGGCCTGACAGACGATCAACTCAAGGCCAAGACCGACGAGTTCCGTGAGCGTTACGCCGCTGGTGAGACGCTGGACGAGCTGCTGCCTGAGGCGTTTTCTGTCGCGCGTGAAGCGTCGTGGCGAGTCATCGACCAGAAGCACTTCCACGTGCAGATCATGGGTGGCGCGGCCCTGCACTTCGGCAATGTCGCGGAGATGAAGACCGGTGAGGGCAAAACCCTGACCTGTGTGTTGCCCGCGTACCTCAACGCCATCGCGGGTGAAGGCGTTCACGTCGTGACAGTCAACGACTACCTGGCCAAGCGTGACTCCGAGTGGATGGGCCGTGTTCACCGTTCGCTCGGTCTCGAGACCAGTGTGATCCTCTCCGGTATGACGCCGGCCGAGCGTCGGGTCGCGTATGCGGCCGACATCACGTACGGCACCAACAACGAGTTCGGGTTCGACTACCTGCGTGACAACATGACGCACTCCCTGGACGATCTGGTCCAGCGTGGACATGCGTTTGCCATCGTGGACGAGGTCGACTCCATCCTGATCGACGAGGCCCGCACGCCGCTGATCATCTCGGGTCCGGCCGACGGCTCCAGCAAGTGGTACAGCGAGTTCGCGCGTATCGCGCCGCTCCTGAAGAAGGACGTCCACTACGAGGTGGACATCCGCAAGCGCACCATCGGTGTTCACGAGGCCGGAGTCGAACTCGTCGAGGATCAGCTCGGAATCGACAATCTGTACGAGGCCGCGAACTCGCCGCTGGTGAGCTACCTGAACAACGCCATCAAGGCAAAAGAGCTCTACACCAAGGACAAGGACTACATCGTCCGCGACGGCGAGGTCATCATCGTCGACGAGTTCACCGGCCGCGTGCTGGTCGGCCGTCGATACAACGAGGGCATGCACCAGGCCATCGAGGCCAAGGAAAAAGTCGAGATCAAGGCTGAGAACCAGACCCTCGCCACGATCACCCTGCAGAACTACTTCCGTCTGTACGAAAAATTGTCCGGCATGACGGGTACCGCCGAGACCGAGGCCGCCGAGCTTCACCAGACCTACACCCTTGGCGTCATTCCGATCCCGACCAACCGCCCCATGATCCGTGTCGACAACGGCGACCTCATCTACAAGACCGAGGAAGCCAAGTTCGACGCCGTGGTCGACGACGTCGTCGAGCGCCACGAGAACGGTCAGCCGGTTCTGATCGGTACCACCAGCGTCGAACGCTCGGAGTACCTGTCCAAGCAGTTCACCAAGCGCGGCGTGGCGCACAACGTCCTCAACGCCAAGTTCCACGAGAAGGAAGCAACCATCATCGCCGAGGCCGGTCGTTCCGGTGCGGTGACGGTCGCCACGAACATGGCCGGCCGCGGTACCGACGTCGTGCTGGGCGGTAACCCGGACATCATCGCCGACATCGCGTTGCGCAAGAACGGCCTCGACCCGGTTACGACGCCGGAAGAGTACGAAGCCGCGTGGGACGACGTCCTGAGCCGGGTGAAGGAAGACGTCAAGGCCGATGCCGACAAGGTTCGCGCAGCCGGCGGCCTGTACGTGTTGGGCACCGAACGCCATGAATCGCGTCGTATCGACAACCAGCTTCGCGGCCGTTCCGGTCGTCAGGGCGACCCGGGAGAATCGCGGTTCTACCTCTCGCTCGGTGACGAGCTCATGCGCCGATTCAACGGTTCCGCGCTCGAATCGATCATGACGCGCCTCAACCTGCCTGACGACGTTCCGATCGAAGCCAAGATGGTCTCCAAGGCCATCAAGAGCGCGCAGACCCAGGTCGAGCAGCAGAACTTCGAGATTCGTAAGAACGTCCTCAAGTACGACGAGGTCATGAATCAGCAGCGCACCGTGATCTACAAGGAACGCCGCCAGATCCTCGAGGGTGAGGACATGGAGGGCCAGGTCGAACAGATGATCACCGACGTCGTCACCGCGTACGTCGACGGCGCGACCGCCGAGGGATACGTCGAGGACTGGGATCTCGAGCAGCTGTGGACGGCACTCAAGACCCTCTACCCGGTGGGCATCGACTACAAGGCTCTCGTGGGCGAAGACGGTGGAATCGCCAGCGACCTCACGCGGGACGAACTGCGCACCGCCCTGCTCGACGACGCGCATGCTGCGTACAAGAAGCGCGAAGCCGAGATCGACGCGATTGCCGGCGAGAACGGAATGCGCGAACTCGAACGCCGGGTATTCCTGTCCGTGCTCGACCGCAAGTGGCGTGAACACCTCTACGAGATGGACTACCTCAAGGAAGGTATCGGCCTGCGTGCCATGGCGCAGCGCGACCCGTTGGTCGAGTACCAGCGCGAGGGCTACGACATGTTCATCGGGATGCTCGAAGGCTTGAAGGAGGAGTCCGTCGGATTCCTCTTCAACCTTCAGGTCGAATCTGCTCCCGCGCAGCCCACTTCGGGTATCTCGGTGACGGCTGGCTCCGCTGCCGCGGCGTCCGCGACCGCACCGAAGCCGCTGCCGACACAGCAAGCTGCTGCTGGCAACACCGGTACGCCGGCTCCATCGGCGTTGCGCGCCAAGGGGCTTGACGACGACGGCCCGTCCAGGCTGACGTACACCGGTCCGGACGAGGACGGGAAGGCAAAGGCCACTCGCGATCCGGCCGTCGACGCGGGGGAGACCGCGTCGCGTCGAGAGCGTCGTGAAGCGGCTCGCACGCAGGCAAAGGGCAACCGCGCACCCAAGTCCAAGCGCAAGCGCTGATTTTTCCACCTACAAAGGCTGGATGGTCACACCACGTGTAGTGCGGTGACCATCCAGCCTTTGTTGTCGGTGTTCTCGATCTTGGCTGCAATCGCGAAGGTTCGTGGGCCGCGTCGAAAGGTCGCGCACACTTCGGCGGCGTGCGGCGAAGTGGTGTTCACATGTGTCCGAGCGGCGCCGAGTCCGCGCGTGGGATCATGTGAAATGGACAGGCGCTGAACAAGTTCCATCACCGTCGGGGACAGTATGGACTTGAGATGTGCGGGACTTCGTCGTTGATCGAGGACTTCGAGGACGAGGCGCAGTGACGTGTTCCAGAAGACATCGGCACCGGGTGCGACCGGTTCGGCCGCGGGCCTGTCTTGTACTGCACTGTGTCCCGATGCTGCACTGTGTCCCGATGTTCCGCTGTGTGGTGTTTTGCGCGCGCTGCCCAGCACTCGTTCGGTTCGGGCAGGTGCTCGCCTGATCATCAGGGAATCGGCCGGCGGTTCGCTCTGCGGCGCCGGTCGGAGAAATCGTTGTGGTGTGTTGTGCACGTCGACGTGTTGGTCGATGGTCATGATGTATCCCCCCGGATATTTTTCAACGCGGATTTCTTTCATCGCTCCCCCGAACGATGGTGAGAAGTATGACACGAACACCCACAGATGTCGCAGAGATCACGGCCGCACCTTAATGTAAATCTCGTGCGGGGACTTCTGTTGGATGTGGGTGGCGTGCTGTTCGGTCCGGGGTCTGACCTGGACGGTCTCAGTGCGGTGGTTCGGCGGGCTCGTAGCGCGGGCATCGTGACGGGCATCGTGAGCAACGATCCCGGCGGATCGGACGCGCAGTGGCTCCGTGATCTCGGCGACGGGGTGTTGGTGGACGACGTCGTGCTCTCCGGTGACGTCGGGATGGCAAAGCCGGATGCCGATATCTATCTTCTGGCCGCGACACGGCTGGGTCTGCGTCCGCAGGACTGCGTGTTCGTGGACGACCTCGAGGAAAATGTTCGAGGCGCCGTCGCCGTCGGCATGGTGGGTGTCCATCACTACGACCCGGCCGGCACGATCGAGGAGTTGTCGATACTGCTCGACCTAGACGGTGCGGACGGTTTGGATGATGCGGCTGGTTTGGACGATCTACCAGCGGGTGAACAATCATGGTGAACAGATTGACGACTCAGGACGCGGCCTTCTACTTTCTCGAAGCCGGTAGTACTCCGATGCATGTCGGTTCGCTGGGGATTTTCCGGCAGCCGGGCACGGGGATCGATCACAACGAATTGCTGCGACTCGTGGAGGAGCGACTCAGCCTGGTGCCGCGGTACCGGCAGAAGGTCCGCGAAGTTGTTCTGGGTCTGGCGCGTCCGGTGTGGGTCGACGATCGAGATTTCGACATCACGTACCACGTCCGCCGGTCGGCGCTACCGAAACCGGGGTCGGCCGAGCAGTTGAACGATCTGATCGCGCGCCTCATTTCCCGGCCGCTGGACAACACTCGGCCCCTATGGGAGATGTACCTCGTGGAGGGTCTGGCCGACGACAGGTTTGCAATCTTCACAAAATCGCATTCGGCTTTGGTCGACGGTGATACCGCACTCGAGATCAGTCAGGTCTTGTTCGACCCGCAAGAGAAGCGTTCGCCCGGTGCGGAAGAGTTGTGGATGCCTGCCCCGCCGCCGAGTGATCTGAATCTGCTCATCGGTGCGCTCGCTGATCTGGTGACGAGTCCGGGTGAGGGTGTTGCCCGGGCGAGGGCCGCGCTGGGCGACGTGACGACGTCGATGACGGAGGCGGTCAGTGCTGTCGGCAAGGTTGCCGCTGTCGTGCGTACGGCCGCGCAGGTAGCCCCTAACAGTCCACTCAATGCGCCGATCTCGCGGAGTCGACGATTGTCCGTCGCAAAGACTCCACTGAACGACTATCGGCGGATCCGGGCGAAGTACGGGTGCGAGATCAACGACGTGATCCTCACGGTGGTCACCGGCGCCTTGCGGAACTGGCTGTTGTCGCGGGGAGAGCCGGTCACCGAGGCGAGCGTTGTCCGCGCGATGGTGCCGATGTCCGTGTACATCGACGGTCCGGACAGCCCGGACGTCGAAGACCCGCAGGCGCCGGGTCACGTGTCGTCGTTCCTGATCGACCTGCCGGTGGGGGAGCCCAATGCCGTCGTCCGGTTGTCGCACGTCGCGCACGCCACGGAGGCCTTTGCGCGTCAGGGCCGTCGGGTGACCGCTCAGACGATGGTGAAGATGTCGGGGTTCGCGCCGGCCACTCTCCACGCGATGAGTGCGCGCGCGGCCAGCAGTCTCTCGCAGCGCATGTTCAATCTCATGATCACCAATGCGCCGGGTCCGCAGTTTCCGCTCTACATCGGTGGTGCGCGGATGGAAGAGATGTATCCGGTCTCGCCGTTGCTGAAGAATCAGACACTCAGTATTGCCTTGACGTCGTATGACGGGAATGTCTACTACGGTTTGAATGCCGACCGTGACGCGATGTCGGATGTCGACGTGGTGCGTTCGTTGCTCTTCGAGTCTCTCGAGGAGTTGACCGACGCCAGTCGGTAAGTGTTTCTCGCGCGTCGTGACAGTCAAACGAAGGTGGTCTCATGAGGGTGTTCGTACCGGCAACTGTGGAAATTCTGCAGCGTTTGGTTGCCGATCAGGAGTTCGACCCGATGAGTCGGACTGCGTTTGCCGTCACCCCGGCATTGCGTGAGGCCTATGCAGCCGGGGACGACGACGAATTGGCGGAAGTCGCGATGAGTGAGGCGGCGCGCGCGTCGTTGCGTTTGATCGCCGGCGCCGACGGACCGGTGACGTTCCGCCGCGCGGTGGTTGCCGCGGATGTCGACGACGCGAAGTTGCGTCCGGATCTCGACGATGCGGTGGTCCGCTTGGCCGGTCCGGTCACGATGGCGCAGGTCGCGTCCGTCCATGTTGATCTGGCCCAGGCCGAACCGGATATCGAGCGGGCTGCGGGGATTGTCGATGCTGCTGATCTCGGCGATACGGACGCGGAGTTCACCCTCGGTGACGCGGAAGATCACGAGTTGGCGTGGTACGCGGCGCAAGAGTTGCCGTTCCTGCTCGACCTGCTCTGATATCGGACACCCGCTGTCCTTACTATGAAGTAACCTACGGTACCGTAACCTGATAACCTACGATAGCGTAGGCATAGGTATTGCGCGTGAGCATCGCAGGTGAGAGGTGGAGGTCTGATGGGTCTGAAGGACTGGATCGAGGCACCGGCAGCGTCGGTAGTTCCGGCAGCGCGGTCGAAGCTCAATTTGCTGCGCGGTGCCGCAGCACGATTGACCACACCTCTCTTGCCTGACGACTACCTTCATCTGGCAAATCCGTTGTGGTCGGCGCGCGAACTGCGTGGCCGGATCGTCGAAGTTCGGCCGGAAACGCAGGACTCCGCGACGATCGTGATCAAGCCGGGTTGGGGGTTCGACTTCAACTACCAGCCGGGGCAGTACATCGGCATCGGCCTGCACATCGACGGGCGATGGCATTGGCGGTCGTACTCGTTGACGTCGCCGCCCAACTGGGAGAACAAGAAGATTTCCATCGCGGTGAAGGCGATGCCCGAGGGCTTCCTCTCGAGTCACCTCGTGAGCGGCGCCGTTCCGTCCGGAACGATCGTCCGCCTGGCCACGCCGGCCGGCAACTTCGCGTTGCCAGACCCGCCGCCGGAGAAGATCCTGTTCATCACGGCAGGCAGCGGAATCACTCCGGTCATGGGCATGCTGCGCACGATGAACCGGCGCGGCCAGTTGCCCGATGTCATGCACGTGCACTCCGCTCCCACGGAATCCGATGTCATGTTCGCGGACGAGTTGACGGCACTGCACGGCGAGCACGAGGATTTTGTCAGCCACATTCAGCTCACCCGCCGGGACGGAAAGTTCAAGCTCAGTTCGCTTGATCAGGTGTGCCCGGATTGGCGTGAGCGCCACACCTGGGCGTGTGGGCCCCTGCCGTTGCTCGACGAGATCGACGACGTGTGGAAGGCCGAGGGGATCGAAGACCGCCTGCACATGGAGCGGTTCGCGGTGTCGAGGATCGATGCGTCCGCAGACGGTGGCACCGTCACGTTCGAGAAGTCGGGAAAGACCGTCACAGTGGACGGTGCGACAACCCTTCTCGAAGCTGGGGAGCAATCTGGCGCCCTGATGCCTTTCGGTTGCCGAATGGGCATTTGCCAGACTTGTGTTGTACCTCTCGTTTCCGGTCATGCAATCGACCTACGCTCGGGAAAGCAGCATGTCGAGGGTGAACGCATCCAGACATGCATTTCCGCTGCGGCGGGCGACTGTACGCTGGACGCATAGCTTCTAGGCACACGGAGGACAACGGTGGCAATCACCGACATCAAAGAGTTTTCGCACCTCACCGCAGCTGATGTCGAAGCGCTCGGGCGTGAACTGGACCAGATTCGACTTGATGTCGAAGACTCTCGTGGAATCCGGGATGCTCGCTATATTCGTCGGGTCATTCGCGTTCAGCGCGCCTTGGAACTCGGCGGCCGAATCGCACTGTTCGGCAGCAAGTACCGGCCCGCCTGGTTGGCGGGCACGGCGCTGCTGAGCATCTCGAAGATCATCGAGAACATGGAACTCGGGCACAACGTGATGCACGGGCAGTGGGACTGGATGAACGATCCGGAGATTCATTCCTGCTCGTGGGAATGGGATCAGACGGGTCCGTCCGAGCACTGGAAACGTGCACACAACTACCAGCATCACACGTACACCAATGTTGTCGGGATGGACGAGGATCTGGGCTTCGGGATCCTGCGGATGACGCGGGACGAGGCGTGGAAGCCGATCAACCTCCTGCAGCCGATCGCCAATGTGATTCTGGCGGCGACGTTCGAGTGGGGCATCGCGCTCCACGACCTGACTGCGGCTTCGGAGTTGGAGGGTGCCGCGAAGGGGCAGCTGAATTCTCAGGCCAACAAGGATTTTGCGCGCAAGATCGTCCGGCAGGTCGGCAAGGATTTTGTGGTCTTCCCGTTGCTGACCGGGCCTGCCTGGAAATCGACGCTGACGGCCAATGCCACCGCGAATCTCGTTCGCAACCTGTGGGCGTACGTCGTCATCTTCTGCGGCCACTTTCCCGATGGTGCGGAAAAGTTCACCGTCGCCGAGTTCGAGCAGGAAACCCGTCACGAGTGGTACCTGCGTCAGATGCTCGGCAGTGCCAACTTCAATTCCGGCAAGCTCATGGGGTTCATGAGCGGCAACCTGAGTTACCAGATCGAGCATCACGTGTTCCCGGATCTGCCGAGCAACCGCTATCCGGAGATCGCTGTGAAGATGCGGGCCTTGTGCGAGAAGTTCGATCTTCCGTACACGACAGGTTCGTTGTTCAAGCAGTATCTGCTTGCGCTTCGCACCATTCACAAACTGGCTTTGCCGGACAAGTGGTTGATCGCGACCTCGGACAATGCGCCGGAAACGTCCTCGGAACTGCGGTTCCGGGAGCCGGGCATCAAAGGTGCTGCAATGGCGATGGTCGACGATCTGCGGACCGATCCGGTGACCGGCAAGCGAATGGGTCTGTTGACTGCTTTGAAGTCGCAAGCGCGTTCCCGCCTGCCGAAGCGCAAGAAGTGATATAGATTACATCGAGCAAAAGCTAACCTACGGTGCCGTAACTTACGCTAGAGTAGGTCGTGTTGAATCCGTTCGGCATGAACTTTTCGACAAGAACTCACCGTAGGAGGCCCGCATGGCGATTGCAGACGTCAAGGAATATGCGCATCTCACCGAAGCCGACGTCGAAGCGCTCGGTCGTGAACTCGATGCGATCCGTCGTGACATAGAAGATTCGCGTGGCGAGAAAGACGCACGCTACGTCCGCAATGTCATTCGTCTCCAGCGAACCCTCGAGGTCAGTGGTCGCGCGATCCTGTTTGCCAGCCGCAAGCGCCCCGCGTGGCTGCTCGGCACCGGCATCCTCGGTGTTGCAAAGATCATCGAGAACATGGAGCTCGGCCACAACGTCATGCACGGGCAGTGGGACTGGATGAACGATCCGGAAATCCACTCGAGCTCGTGGGAGTGGGACGTCACCGGCCCGTCGGCGCACTGGAAGCAGACGCACAACTTCCTGCACCACAAGTACACCAACGTGCTCGGCATGGACGACGACGTCGGATACGGATTGCTCCGCGTCACCCGCGACCAGCGATGGAAGCCGTTCAACTCCGGCAACCTCGTCTACAACACTCTGCTTGCGCTCTTCTTCGAGTGGGGCATCGCCGCGCAGCACCTCGAGCTCGGCAAGGTGGCCAAGGGTCGCGCGGACATGGACGACACGCGTCGTAAATTGCGCGAGGTCGGCGAAAAGGTCGGCAAGCAACTCGTCAAGGACTACGTCGTGTACCCGGCCCTCACGGGACCGGCGTGGAAGAGCACGCTCAGTGCCAACTTCACCGCCAACATCATCCGCAACGTGTGGACAAACGCCATCATCTTCTGCGGGCACTTCCCGGACGGCGCTGAGAAGTTCACCAAGGCAGACATCGACGGTGAATCGCAGGCGCAGTGGTACCTGCGTCAGATGCTCGGTAGTGCCAATATCGACGGCAGCAAGCTGATGGACTTCATGTCCGGAAACCTCAGCTACCAGATCGAACACCACCTGTTCCCCGACCTGCCGAGCAACCGGTACCCGGCCATCGCGGTCAAGGTTCGCGAGCTCACCGACAAGTACGACTTGCCTTACACGACAGGGCCTTTCCTGGTGCAGTACGCCAAGTCGTGGCGCACCATCGCCAAGTTGTCGCTGCCCAACAAGTACCTCAAGGACACCGTCGACAATGCGCCGGAAACGGCATCCGAGTTGATGTTCGACGGCGAGGCCTCCTCGACTATCGATCCTGTCACTGGCCGTCGTCGTGGACTCAAGAGCGCCATCGCGCAAAAGCGTAAGAGTGGAAAGCTGCGGAGCCTGCTCGGCTTGCGCTGATCAGCTGCCGACAAAGCCCAGATACCGATTTCGGTATCTGGGCTTTGTCGTTCGTCGGTACTGGTCGTTCGTCGGTACTGGTCGTTCGTCAGTACTGGTCGTTGGATTTGATGGCTTCGAGGAGTTGCCGCACGGCAATTACTCGACGGGCCGATTTTCCTTCGAGAAGATCGAGTTTGCACTCCGGGTCCGCCGGCGGGCCGAGGTGCGTGCATCCCCGGGGGCAGTCCTCGATCTGTGCCGCGAGGTCGGAGAAAGCGGCGACGACATTCTCCGGTGAAATGTGGGCCAAGCCGAACGAGCGGATACCTGGCGTGTCGATCACCCAACCGCCCTCGGCGAGAGGGAGCGCCACCGACTGTGTCGACGTATGCCGTCCCTTACCCACGCCGGAGACGATGCCGACGGCTCGATTGGCATCGGGGACAAGACGATTCACCAACGTTGACTTGCCGACGCCCGAGTGTCCGATCAGGGCCGTCAACTTGTCGTGCAGGATGGCGGTGAGTTCGTCCAGCGGATCGTCACGACCGGCTACAACCACCTGGATGTCGAGGTCGGCGAACGTGCTGGCGAACTCCTCCGGCGGTTCCAGGTCGCTCTTGGTCAGGCACACGATAGGCGTGAGACCGCCCACGTACGCCGCGACCAGGGCGCGCTCGACAAAGCCGGTGCGCGGCGGCGGATCGGCCAACGCAACCACGATCAACAGTTGCTGCGCGTTGGCGACCACGATCCGCTCGAACGGATCCGTATCGTCGGCGGTGCGTCGAAGCACGGTGGAACGCTCGGAGACCCGGACAATGCGAGCGAGCGTATCGGTTTTGCCCGACAGATCGCCGACTATGTCCACCTGATCGCCGACGACGATGGGTGTTCGGCCGAGTTCGCGGGCGCGCATCGTCACGATCAGCCGGTCGGGATCGCCGCCCAGGACGCAACCCCAACGGCCACGATCCTTCGACACCACCATCCCCGATTCGGCCGACAGATGTTCGGGACGGGTCTTGGTGCGAGGACGTGATCCGCGGCCGGGGCGGACCCGGACGTCGGACTCGTCGTACTGCCGCGGGCTCAGAAGCTTGCCTTTCGCGTGGAGGATGTCAGCATGTCTGTCCACATGTTCTCGAAGCCCGGCAGCGTCTTGGCCGTCGTTGCGACGTCGTCGACCTCGACACCGTCTACGACCAGGCCGATGATCGCGCCGGCCGTGGCCATGCGGTGATCTGCATACGAGAGCCATTGCCCGCCATGCAGTTTCGCGGGAACGATGGTCAGTCCGTCATCGGTTTCGGTGACGGATCCGCCCAGCTTGTTGATCTCGTCGGCCAGTGCAGCCAGGCGATCCGTCTCGTGGCCACGCAGATGCGCGATGCCGCGCAGATGGGACGTTCCCTCTGCGAGGGCTGCGAGCGCCGCGACTGTCGGGGTGAGTTCACCGACGTCGTGCAGGTCGATGTCGATGCCACGCAGGATTTCGGGGCCTCGCACGGTGAGGGTGCCGTCGGCGAGTGTGACCTCGGCTCCCATCGAAGTGAGAATGTCGCGGATCGCGTCACCGGGCTGCGTTGTCGACGACGGCCACAACGGCACGCTGACGGTTCCGCCGGTGACGGCCGCCGCTGCTAGGAACGGGGTGGCGTTGGACAGATCGGGTTCGATGACCCAGTCGATCGCGCGCACCGGTCCGGGTTCGACCCGCCAGGTGTCGGCGTCGCCGCCGGTGGCCGGTGTCGTGACGGACACACCGGCGGCGCGCAGCATGTCGACGGTCATGTCGATGTGGGGCATCGACGGAACCGGCTTGCCGCTGTGGTGCACGGTGACGCCCTCCTCGAACGCTGCGGCCGAGAGCAGCAACCCGGAGACGAACTGTGACGAACCGGACGCGTCGATGGTGACTGTTCCGCCGCGCAGTGATCCCGTGCCGGTCACCGTGAACGGGAGAGCGTCGCCGTCGATTTGCGCACCCAGCCCTCGCAGAGCCTCGAGGATGGTGCCGAGCGGTCGCGTCCGGGCCTGCTCGTCGCCATCGAAACGGACAATGCCGTCAGCCATGGCAGCCAGGGGCGGGAGGAATCGCATGACGGTACCGGCGAGCCCACAATCGACGTCGCCGCCGCGCAGCGGGCCGGGTGTGACGGCAAGCGTGCTGGGATCGCCCGCTTCCTCGATACCGATCCCGAGGTCGCGCAATGCCGCGATCATGAGGTCGGCGTCGCGGCTGCGGAGTGCTCCGGTGAGGGTGGACGGACCGTCCGCCAACGCTGCCAGGATCAAAGCTCGGTTGGTGATGGACTTCGATCCGGGCAGTGTCACCACTGCGTCGACCGGCGTTTTGGCTACAGGGGCGCTCCACAGACTCAGACTCACGAGGTCCATCTTCTCTCATCGGTGGGAGATTGGTCGAAACCGTGCCACCCTGGGTGTCATGTGCGGAAGGTATGCGACCACAGCGGACCCGGCGAGCCTGGCAGTCGAACTCGATGCAATCGACGAGACGGAACATTCGTCGGCCGTCGCAGCGGACTACAACGTTGCACCGACAACGCCGGTGCTGACGGTTGTCGAGCGCCACGATCGCGAGAACCCCGACAGTGATCCGACAAAGCGGATTCGGCAGATGCGATGGGGGTTGGTGCCCTCGTGGACGAAAGAACTGGGCAAAGGCCCGGTCCTGTTCAACGCTCGTGCCGACTCGTTGGCGGAGAAACCGGCCTTTCGGACCGCGTTCAAGTACAAGCGCTGCCTGGTCCCGATGGACGGGTGGTACGAGTGGCAGACCGAACCGCAGGGCGGCAAAAAAGTGTCGAAGATCCCGTACTACATGCACCCAGGCGATGGATCACGGCTGTTCATGGCAGGCGTGTGGTCAGCGTGGCGGGACCCGAAGGTCGAGAATGCGAGCCCCGCCCTGAGCTGCTCCATCGTCACTGTCGACTCACTCGGTCACCTCGAACAGGTCCACGACCGGATGCCACTGGCGCTACCTCGCGACCGCTGGGAGGCGTGGCTCGACCCCGATCACGGCGCGAACCCGTCGTTGCTCGAACCGGTACCCGACCTCTTCGACCAGATCGAGATCGATCGAGTCCGGCCCCTCGTCAACAGTGTCAAGAACAACGGACACGAACTGATCGAGCCGGACATCGACCGCGCGGGCGAGCAGATCAGCCTCCTCTAATCGAGCGCCCACGTCACGGTGACCTCGAAGGACACCTGCTGGGTTCCCGGCGCGATCACCATGTCGCTCATCGAGGCGTCCGGGGAACGCATCATGTTCTGGTTGCCGGTGGTGTTGTGAGCCTCAGTGATGGTGACAACGTTCGCGAGTGATGTCCCGGAAAGATCGGCGTATTGCTCTGCACGGTTCTGGGCGTCCTCGAATGCGCGGGTCCGAGCGTCGGCGAGCAACGCCGAATCGTCGTCGATATCGAAGGCGACGGTGTTCAGGCGTGCCGCATCACCGCCGGCAGCGATTCCCGCGTCGAGCACGGCGGACGCCTTACTGAGATCCCGGACGACAATTCGCACCGAGTTCGTCGCGCGGTAACCCGTCACGGCTGCGCCGCCGAACGGACCACCTGTCCCGTCGTACTGCGGCTGGATGGACAGATCACTGGTCTGAATGTCTTCGGCAGCCACACCTGCGGCGACCATCGCGTCGATCGTCGCCCGCGCTCTCTCGTTCGCTTGGGAGACCGCTCCCGACACGTCCGGAGCAACAACCTCGACTCCGATGCCCGCGCTGAGAATGTCGGGGGCCCCGCGCACCTCACCTGTTCCGACGACGGTGACCTCTTTGGTCGTGTTATCGGTGCTTGCGCATGCGGTGAGCGAGATCGCGAGCGCCGCGGCTACCGCAAGCGTTGTCAGGTGTGGTCGGACGGCCGTGAAGTTCATGGCCCAGAGGCTAGCGACTCCCGCTACGCCGCGTGGTCGAATCCCGTCATCGAGCCCGGGCGCCGGTGATCTCGGCGTAGGCAACAAAATTCTTCGACGACAGCGTTGTTCCGTTCTCCAGGTAACACGTCACCAGGACCAGTCGTCCCGGCTGTCGAAGGCGTAACTCCGGCGACTCCTGCGCTTCGCCGAGCTTCTCGTACAGCGCGGTCGAACGAACTGTGTACTCGAGTGTGCCGGAATCCGTTTCGATCAGCACCGTGCTGCCGACCACGATCTCGGGCAGTGTGTCGAACACTGCCGGAGTCCCGGCACCCGCATGCCCGATGACAAAAACCGTTCCGTCACTGTCTGTTCCAGGTTCACTGCGGCACCCGACCCAGTACGCGTCCGCCAACGTCGGCGGATCGAGCACGGGGCAAGCACCGGCAGGCATCGGGAGCACGGGTACATCGATTCCCAGATCGGCGATCGACAGCTGCCTCGGCTGTGCCATCGGGACCGACTGCGATTGAAGCGAATCGGGAGGAATCGTGTCGACCGATGTGTGCGGGGTCTCCGGCCGAGCTTGCCCGGAGACCCCGCACCCTGGCAGTAGGAGAAAAAGCACTGCCAGGATCAGGACACGCCACCGATCAGTGCTGGCGCAGTGCATCTCAGTGCCGGCGCAGTGCATTCTTGCGACGCAGAGCAAACGCACCCGCAGCGGAGACCAGCAAAGCCGCGCCACCGATTCCCGCGATCACCACACCGGACGGTCCTGTGGACTCACTTGCCCCGGTCTGGAACACCAGAGCGTCGTCGTAGGCCAGGGGGACAAACGTGCCCTGTGGATCGTCGTAACCGTGGACTTTGTAACCCTCGGGCGTAGTGACCACGTACACCCGTTCCTTCGACGGTCCCGTCGTGGGTGCCGGGGTCGCGCCGTCGCTTTTCGGGATTCCCACGATGATCGGGGGAATCAGGATCACCCGAGTGGTTGTTGTGGGAATCGACGTCGCCGACGGTGTCGACACTGCGGAAGAGATGGTGACAGGCGGGGACGTGGTGGTGGTCGGTTCGGTGGTGTCGGTGGTCGTCGCGACTGCGGTTGTCGTCGGGGGAGTCGGGCCGTCTGGAACGGTCGTCGTCGTGTCTGGTGTCGTCGTTACAGGCGTGGTGGTTGCGGGTGTGGTCGTCGCCGGTGTTGTTGTGCTGGTTGTTGTTTCGGGTGTCTTGAGATCGGAGGGCATCGGCGGTTCGCCGTGCTCGCCGTAGTGGTAGTTCTGCCCGTCGACCTGAACCCAGACGATCTCGAAGTTTTCCCACCCCGGGAAATTGGGGTGTGAGGATATGTCGAGCACCCAGGGGGATTGGCCGATGTACTTCTCGGTCCACTGCCCGTTGCCGTCGATGTGTGTTCCCAGCTGCATGGTGGCGCCAGTGTCAGGGTTCTTGATCGTCAAGTTGATGTGCTGGCCCATCGCAGCGCTCTGGCCGTCGGGGTAATACACCGTGACGGTTCCAGGGGAGACCGAATATTCGCGCCCACCTGCGGCGATTCCGTCTGTCGGTGAGTTCCAGGCCGGGGTCGACTTTGCGGCGACTGACGGTGTTGTCGTGCCTGCCGTGGTGGTCGCGGTGGCAGTCGTTGTCGTCTCAGACGTTGCCGATGACGTTGCTGGAGTTGTTGCTGGCGCGGACTCGGAGGGAGTTGCCGACTCAGTGGTCGTGGGCGACTCGGCGGTTGTCTGCGCTGTAGTCGCCTCGCCGTTGTCGTCGTCGGTTGCCGCCGCCGGCGCCGCTCCCGCGAATGCGGTGAAACTTGCGACGGCTACTGCTGCTGCGTAGATCTTGGTACGTCCGCGCTGATTCTTCACGACAGTATGACCTTTCGGGTCCCGGAAGCGGCGATGCACAGCTCGAATCGGAGGCACGGCACATCAGGGCCGGGCAGGGCAGATCGAAGAGTGCGCCGATGGCGGCGGGTAGTTGATCAAATGTTCAACTTAAGGTAACTCGATGGTCGCTATGTCCGTCAAGTCCGATTTGCTGAACGTGCGCTATTTCACAGAAGTGCGCTAATCCATTGCGTCGTAACGCATTTCGAATTCGGGACAAAGGGTGATTTCAGGGGTGAATCTTGCCGAGAAATGTCCCGTCGGCTGGCTATTGACGGGACCTTAGGTGTAGGGACGGTCGGGACCTTAGGCCCACAGGCCCGAAACCGCAGTATTCGAAACTCAGCCGGCTGTAATCGACGCTGTCGTTGCGCCGCACAGTTCGACAAGATCACCGGGCGCCAGTTCGATTTCGAGTCCGCGTCGACCCGCGCTGCACAGGATGCGATCCCACGCGAGTGCTGACTCGTCGATCACTGTTGGCAGTTTCTTGCGTTGCCCCAAGGGGGAAATGCCACCGAAGACGTAGCCGCTCGAGCGCTCTGCGTCGGCGCGGTCGGCCATGGCGGCTTTGCTTGCGCCGAGTGCGGCGGCAGCAGCTTTCAGTGAGAGTTTGTTCGGGACGGGGAGTACGGCGACGGCCAATTTCCCGGTGTCGAGTTTGATGACCAGCGTCTTGAATATCTGATCTGCCGTGACTCCGACGGACCCGGCGAGGGCGGTGACGGCTTCGTCGCCGAAGGATTCCGCGCGCGGGTCGTGGTCGTAGCTGTGAACATGATGCGCGGTCTTCGAGTTCTCGAGGAGTTTGGTCGCAGGGGTCGCAGTTCCGGCCATTCCGACACTCTATGTCCGTACCGCCTGTAGAGAGGGAATGTTGTCCGAGGCAGTGGTGTTGGTACTGCTTGATACATCCGGAAAAAGTGAAGGAGCGACCGTGCTGGCTGTGTGCGAGCCACGACCGGCCCATAGGTCGGAACTGACGATGGCGGTAACCTTGATCCCCACGGCTAGTGAAGGGATCAGAGTGCTGGAACACGACCGGCCCAAGGACGAACAGTCGGAGGTCACCGAACCCGCCGATGCTGTCGCGTCCGAAACGCCCGAAACTGCGGATGAGTTGATTGCCCGTTTCGAGCGGGATGCGCTGCCCTTGCTCGACCAGCTCTACGGCGCCGCACTGCGGATGACGCGTAATCCCTCGGACGCCGAGGATCTGGTTCAGGAAACGTACATCAAGGCGTACACGGCCTTCCGGTCGTTCCGCGACGGAACCAATCTCAAGGCCTGGCTGTACCGGATTCTCACCAACACGTACATCAACTCGTATCGGAAGAAGCAGCGCCAGCCGGCGCAGTATCCGACCGACGAGATCACCGACTGGCAGTTGGCTGCCACGGCGGAACACACGTCCACCGGGCTGCGTTCCGCTGAGGTCGAGGCGCTCGACGCGCTTCCGGACGACGACATCAAGGCTGCCCTGCAAGAGCTGCCCGAAGAGTTCCGGATGGCCGTGTACTACGCGGATGTCGAGGGTTTCCCGTACAAGGAAATCGCGGAGATCATGGGCACGCCCATCGGAACTGTGATGTCGCGGCTGCATCGCGGCCGTAAGCAATTGCGCGGATTGTTGGCTGACGTCGCGAAGGACCGCGGGTTCAACCGCGGCGAGAAGGACGTGGCTGCCGAAGCGGAAGGTGTTGTCCGATGAGCACGCAGGACGAATTCGAAAGACTCGACTGCTCGGCGGTCATTGCCGACGTGTGGTTGATGCTCGACGGTGAATGCGACGATGCCAGTCGCGCACGTCTGCAGCGGCATATCGACGATTGCGGTTCCTGCCTCGCCGCGTACGGAATCGAAGAGAAGGTCAAGAGTCTGATCAGCCGCAAGTGCGGTGGCGAACATGCACCCGAGAGCCTGCGTCAGAGGCTCACCATCGAGTTGCGACGCACGATCATCGTGACGAGTACCGAAACCGACAAATAGTCCGGCTGGGGGCGTCTGAGACGTCAAGAACAAACAAGGGGCGGGGAAGCCAATCATTGCTTCCCCGCCCCTTGTTGTTGGTGCACTACATGTCAGGCGTTTGGACGCTTGCCATGGTTAGCTGCACTGCCCTTACGGCTACGCTTCTTACGACCGCGCTTACCCATGATTGGTCTCCCTTCTGTTTCTTTCGCGTCATTCTTTCACGCCCACGCCGGTGTGGTTCCATTGGCAGGTCGATCGGGTCTCCCGGCGACGGAAGTCTTACCGGTTCTCGGCAGAAGTGAGGTTCACGATGGCAGAAGATGTGCGCGCGGAAATGGTGTCCACGGTGTTCCAAGTTGTCGTGAGCGAGGGCGATGTTGTCGCGGACGGTGACACTCTGGTCATCCTGGAGTCCATGAAGATGGAGATTCCGGTGCTGGCAGAGGTCGCGGGAACCGTGACCACCGTGGGTGTCAAGGTCGGCGATGTCATTCAGCAAGGCGACTTGATCGCCGTGATCTCCTAAGCGTTCGCGAATGTCCACGCTCAGCGACCTCCTGGCCGAACACACCGACCTCCCCGGCGTCGCCGTCGATCATCTGCAACGGGTGGTCGGTGAGTGGCAACTCCTCGCCGACCTCTCGTTCGCCGACGTCCTCCTGTGGGTGGCCGCCGAATCGGATCAGTCCGAGCCGTCCGGAAGCGTGATCTGCGTCGCGCATTGCCGCCCGACCACTGCGTCGACGGCGTTCCCGGAGGACGCTGTCGGAACGCTCGTGTCGGAGTCCGAGCATCCGCAAGTTCTGCGTGCGTTGGTCGAGGGACAGGTGGTACGGGCGGAGGACGCAGACTGGCGCGAAGGTATGCCGCCGCGCCGGGAGGCATTGCCGGTGCGACTGGACGGCCGTGTCATTGCCGCCCTGAGTCGCGATACCAACCTGTCGCAGCAGCGGGCGCAGAGTCCGTTGGAAGTGGCATACCTGGATTGTGCCGCCGACCTGTGTCAGATGATCAGTGACGGCACGTTCCCGGTTCGGGAATCGCGTTCGGATACCAACTCGAGTCCGCGTGCGGGCGACGGTTTCATCCGGCTCGATACCGAGGGAAGGGTGGTCTACGCGAGCCCGAATGCGTTGTCGGCCTATCACCGGATGGGGTTGAGTGCGGACCTCGTGGGCCAGGATCTCGCCGCGGTGACGCGGATGCTGGTGACCGACCCGTTCGAATCGCAAGAGGCTGCCGGCTACATCCGAGATACTTTGGCGGACAAGCCCGGTCGACGGATGGAGATCGAAGCGCGCGGTGCGACCGTGCTGCTGCGTGCGTTGGTTCTCAAGCCGGGTGGACGCCATGTGGGCGCTGCTGTTGTCGTCCGTGACGTCACCGAGGTGAAACGGCGAGATCGTGCCCTGCTCAGCAAGGACGCGACCATCCGCGAGATTCACCACCGTGTGAAGAACAATTTGCAGACCGTCGCGGCGCTGTTGCGCCTGCAGGCTCGGCGAACCAGCAATGACGAAGCGCGTCAGGCCCTGACCGAATCGGTACGACGAGTGACGTCGATTGCGTTGGTGCACGACACGCTCTCGATGTCGGTGGACGAGGAAGTCGACCTCGACGAAGTGATCGACCGGTTGGTTCCGATGCTTTCCGATGTCGCGGGAGTCGGTGCGCCCGTGACGATCCGGCGTGAGGGCAGTTTCGGGGTGTTCTCCGCCGAGCGGGCGACGCCGCTGGTGATGGTGCTGACGGAGTTGGTACAGAACGCGATAGAGCATGCGTTCGATCCAGGCGTCGCCGGCACCGTGACTCTCAGCGCGGAGCGTTCGGCGCGGTGGCTGGACGTGATCATTCACGACAACGGGCGTGGTTTGCCTGCGGGTTTCAGTCTCGAGAAATCCGACCGTCTGGGGTTGCAGATCGTGCGGACGCTGCTCGGTGCGGAGCTCGGTGGTTCGCTCGGATTGCACCCGGGAAGTGGCGGCGGAACCGATGCGGTGCTCCGTGTGCCGCTCGGCAGGCGAAGTGCGCGTTACTGATTCGCGTCGATCGCGATATTTCGAGCAGACAAAAAGCCCGGCACCATGGTGTGCCGGGCTGTCGTCTTCGACGGCAAAACGGGAGGGGCTGTACTCGCGTTCTCGTCGAACGTCTGAGGTACTTGCCTAGACGGAAGTGCGTGCGCGAGTACGTGCGTTGCGACGCTTGAGTGCGCGACGCTCGTCTTCGCTCATGCCGCCCCATACGCCTGCATCCTGACCGGACTCGAGAGCCCAGGACAAGCATTCGGCGGTGACGGGGCAGCGGTTGCAGACAACCTTGGCATCAGCAATCTGTGCGAGGGCCGGTCCGCTGTTTCCCACGGGGAAAAACAGTTCGGGATCCTCGTCGCGACAGATTGCGTTGTGGCGCCAGTCCATCCTTTTCGCTCCTTAAGCTGGGTGTGAATACACCGTTTGGTACCAATGAGTTTGTGTGTGCGTAATCAATGTTTCCGCACTGTTACTTGTGAATGCTTTCACGAACTCGCAGTATGTCAATAGATTTCGACAGGTTCGTGGGCCAACTCACTAAATTCGGACGTACCGGTTGGCAACCTTGTAGTCATCGGCATTTTACCGGAGCGCAATGGCGTTTTTCCACTGTTTATGCAGGTCAAAGCAGTTGTGTGGATCACGCGGGAAGCGGAGCGAACACCTCGAGCGCGTCCGGTACGGCGGTAAATTCGACCGATTTGCGTAGTCCGATGAAATCTCCGTCCATCTGAAAACCGATCGGCCGTGACGATTCGATGGTGATGGTTGCGACGTCATCGGTGCGTACGAGCACTTTCGATTTCGGTTCCGCGCCGCTCGCCAACAGTTGCCGGACAACCTTCAGCGAGGGAAGGACTTTGGTGCTCGTCATAGCGAAGAGTCCGAGCCCCGAGTCGAAAGTCGTTCCGGGATTGGTGTGTACGGGGCGCGCTTCGAGATAGGTCCACGGGCTGGAATTGGACACGAAGGCATAGTGGACGCCCGGAATCGGATCCTGGCCCGGAAGGTGGACGGTCAGTGCAGGTTCGGCTCGCTTGGCCCGGAAGAATGCGGCGATCGCGGTGCGCACGTATCGACTCGGTGTAGCAGGATCACCGTTCTTACGACTGGCGTCGACGGCCTCGCACACATCGGCGTCGAGGCCCATGCCGGCGTTGAACGTGAACCAACGATTGTCTGCGTGTGCGAGTCCGATGCGTCGACGCGTCCGCTCGCTCAGGAGATCGATGAGTTGATTGGTGGCGTCGACAGGATCAGGCGCGATACCCAACGAGCGGGCAAATACGTTGGCTGATCCACCCGGAACAACCGCGACGGTCGGAATGGGTCCGACGGGCACGGCTTTCATCGAGGTGGGGTGCGGTGACCCGAGAAGGCCGTTGACCACTTCGTTGACGGTGCCGTCGCCGCCGTGGACGATCACCACACCGAAACCGTCTTCGTGTGCTTGCCGTGCGAGTTCGGCGGCGTGACCCCGGTGGGTTGTGTGCGTCACGGTCAGTCGCACCCGGCTCTCGAGAGCGTGAGCCAACAGATCACGACCGGCCGCGGTGGTCGAGGTGGCATTGGGATTGACGATCAGCAGTGCGCGCACGGGGCATCAGCCTATCCGGTGTCGTGTTCTAGGCTGGTCTCGTGCCGAATACTGCCAGTCCGAATACCCTTCCCAACACAGTCAGGTGGGCGGGTGCCCTCGTGACGCTGCAAGGTCTTGTTGCAGCCGGCTTTGCCGTGGTAGCGGTAATTCGGGGTCTGACCGGGCACGATCAGAGCGTGACCAACGGGTACGGGTTGGCCGCGTGGGTGGCGATTCTCGGTGGTGCCGTGTTGGCCGCGGGTATCGCGCTATTGACGGGCCGGCGGTGGGGACGAGCTATTGCCGTTGTCGCGCAGCTGCTTCTTCTGCCGGTTGCCTGGTCGCTTTTGACCGACTCGCACCAGGTGTTTCTCGGCGTTGTACTCGGCGCGGTTGTTCTCGCCACGCTGGTTTTCCTGTTCTCCGCGCCCACGTCCAAGTGGATGGCGCTCGAGTACGGATCGTTTTCCGACGAGATCGAGACCGAAGAGACCGAAACGGCCCAGGACAAGACAAACCAGGACAAGACCGACAGCTGAGGCTCTAGCGAGCCAGCGCGGCCAGCGAACCCAGGTGGTCGCCGGTCAGTCGGTAGGTGGTCCATTCCGTTTTGGCCTCGGCGCCGAGGGACTCGTAGAACTCGATGGACGGTGTGTTCCACTTGAGCACCGACCACGACAGGCGTGAGTAGTTGTTGTCCGTGCATTCCTTCGCGAGCGCCGCCAACAAGGCTTTGCCGTGGCCTGATCCGCGCTCGGAGGGCTTCACGTACAGGTCTTCGAGGTAGATGCCGTAGACGCCTTCCCAGGTCGAGAAATTGCGGAACCACAGCGCCATGCCGACAACATCGCCATTGTCGGAGACCGCGACATGGGCAAAAGCGGACGCCGCGTCACCGAAGAGGGCTTCGCTGATCTGCGCGGGCTTGACGGTGCACTCGTCGATGGCCTTCTGATAGTCGGCCAGTTCGTAGATCATGTCGGTGATCGGCTGGATGTCGGCGGGAGTGGCGCGTCGGATCATGGCACTCACCCTTCCACGAGCGGTGGCACGTTGTGGTGCAGGAGATGGGTCGACCCGTGTTCGTACCCGAGCACGGAATAGGCGCCGGGGGAGAGGGCAAATCGTCGGCCCTCGGAGACGGGCAGTTCGAGCCATCGCGATATGAGAGCGCGGGAGAAGTGCCCGTGTCCGATCAGGATGACGTCCCGCTCGGGCAATTGGGATGTCACGAGGCTCAGCACCATATCCGTGCGGGCGCCGATCTCATCGGCATGCTCGCCGCCAGGGCACGGATGAGTCCACACGGTCCACTCGGGGACGCTTCGCCGAATTTCGGGCGTGGTGAGTCCCTCGTAGTCCCCGTAATCCCACTCCGACAATGCATCCCATGTCCGCTCGTCCGGAAGGCCGGCAAGGTCGCCGGTGCGTTGGGCGCGCAGCCGTGGGCTGGTCAGGATCATGGGATTGCGGAGGCCGAGTGCCCGAATGCGGTTGCCGGTCGCGGTGGCCTGGATCTCGCCGAGCGCGGTGAGTGGGACTTCGGTGCGGCTGGTGTGTTTACCGCTGCGGGCCCATTCGGTTTCGCCGTGACGTAGGAGAATCACGCGGGGATCGGACGTGCCGGTGCTGCGAACCGAAGAGGCCATGTGCCCATCATTGCAGGACAACTCGAGACGCGGCATCCGCGTGTAGCGTTCGCCTCTTCGCTCGAAATGCGCAAGGATCTATCTGTGACGACGGTTCTCGCAGTGGCAAATCAAAAGGGCGGCGTGGCCAAGACCACGACCGTCGCCTCCCTCGGTGCGGCATTGTCCGCCCTCGGTCAACGCGTACTGGTGGTGGATCTTGATCCTCAGGGATGCCTGACGTTCTCGCTCGGACACAATCCCGATCGGCTCGAACGGTCGGTCAACGAAGTCCTGGCGGGGGATCTGGACGCCGCCGATGCAATCCTGCCGACCGGTGACGGTATGGACCTGTTGCCGGCAACCATCGATCTGGCGGGAGCGGAGGCGCTCCTGCTGATGCGTCCCGGCCGGGAGTTCGCGCTCAAGCGTGCACTGTCTCCGCTGCTCGGAAACTACGATGTCGTCATCATCGACTGCCCGCCGTCGCTGGGTGTGTTGACGCTCAACGGATTGACGGCGGCGCAGTCGGTTCTTGTTCCGCTGCAATGCGAAACGCTGGCGCATCGCGGTGTGGGGCAGCTTTTGCGAACGGTCCGCGAAGTGCAGGCCATCACCAATCCGGACCTGGTTCTGCTCGGTGCACTGCCGACGCTCTACGACGCTCGGACAACGCACAGTCGTGACGTTCTCGCCGACGTGAGCGATCGCTACTCGTTGCCTGTGCTCGCTCCGCCGATCCCGCGGACCGTCAAGTTCGCCGAGGCGTCGGCGTCGGGTGCGACGGTCTTGGCCGGCCGAAAGAACAAGGGCGCCGACGCGTATCGCGATTTGGCGGCGAACCTCGTAAAGCATTGGGCCGGAAGCGAAGTCGTCACCTTTGTGCCGGATCTGACGGTCTGACGGTAGTTCAGCGCAGCGCGACCAGGGTGCCGTCGCGCTGTTCGAGGACAGTGTCGCCGGCGCTCGCGATGACGATCGGTGACGTGACGTCGCCGCGGTCGACGCCGATCATGCGGATGACGGCGCCGTCGGCGGGGTTGATCACGGTAATCCCGTTGGGTACGGGGACAAGCAGTTGATCGGACACCAGGGTGCCAGGGCCGGAGGTTCCCTCGACGATCCAGGTGGGGGTCAAGTCGTTCGATCGAAGATTGATCGTCTGGGTGCCTGTCCACCAGGTGATGGAATTCTTGTCGACACGTAGGGTTGCGCGCTCCGAGTCGACGCCCTCGACGGGGTAGTCGACCAGTGCGGTGCCGGCGCCGTCGAAAATGCTGAGCCGTGAGACGGTTCCATTGCCGGCGGGGAGATAGACGGCGGTCTTTTCACCGGATACAGCGACTACGCGGGCACCCTCGGAATCCGGAAGGACAACGGTGCCGTATTCCTGCGGTTCCTGTGCGTCCTTCGGTGCGGGATTGATGATCGTCAGGCGGTTCGACGCGTCGCCCTCGCATTTCTGGAGGACGGATACACGGCTGGAACTGGAAGCGGCACTGAGTAATTCGCACCCGGCGTGCGGCTGCTTGTTGGGATTGACCGGGGCGTCGACGCGGCCGTACTCGAGTGTGCGCACCAGATCGGAGCGCCACAGTTCCATGCGGGTGTCGCCGAGTGAGATGACATAGGTGCCGTCGGCGGACAGCGTCACCGACGGGTCGGCGTCGCTGTTGCGCTGGTCTTTACGCGCTCCGGTGTCGGCAACCAGAGAGGTGACCTGTGAGCACCCACGATTGTCCTGGTACACCGCGACGACTCGATCCCAGGATCCGATAGCTCCGCACAGCGGATAGTTGCGCGAGTAGCGCCACACTTCGTCCCCGGTAGCCGGGTCGCGCCCGACCACGTCTGAGCCGTCCGCTGTGACTGCCGCGTTGCCCACGGCGATCGGAGCCGTGGAGTCCGCGCTCGGGAACGCCCACACTTCACGCAAGACGTCCGGAAGAGCCACGGACGTCGTCAACGGCGGGAGAGTCGTGTCAGCGGTGACCGAGGTGGTTCCGCGCGCATCACTGCGCAACCACACCACGGTCACCGCCACGATCACGGCCAGCGCGATACCGAGCGCCGCGATTACATCAGAGCGAGTACGCCGTTCAGGTGCCAGCACATGGGGAGCTTACTCTGCTGCGGCTGCCGCAACGGCTTGCGCCGGGCGACGACGACGGCGGCGGCGCGGCTTGGATGCGGCGTCGGAGTCGGCTGACGCGGCAGCATCGTCGGCAGGTGCAGCAGCATCCGCAGTAGGTGCTGCTGTGGTCTGAGCTGCTGTGGTCTGAGCTGCTGTGGTCTGAGCTGCTGTGGTCTGAGTTGCGTCAGCTGACTCGCTGCCCGCCCGGGTACGGCGACGGGTCCGGTTGCGGCGAGGAGCGGCCTTCTCTTCGGTGCCGTCGGAGTCGGCAGCAGCCTTCTTTTCCGCGTTCGCCTTTTCGGGTGCGGCTTGTGCCTTCTCCGGCGCAGCCTTGCGGATGGTCCCCTTGGCGTCGGCCGGGATGGACAACTCTTCGTACAGGTGCGGAGAGCTCGAGTACGTCTCGACCGGGTCGGGCATTCCGAGGCTCAGTGCCTTGTCGATGAGCTGCCAGCGAGGGATGTCGTCCCAGTCGACCAGCGTGACGGCAATGCCGGTGCGTCCGGCGCGGCCGGTGCGGCCGATGCGGTGGACGTACGTCTTCTCGTCTTCAGGGCACTGGTAGTTGATGACGTGGGTGACGTCGTCGATGTCGATACCGCGAGCAGCGACGTCGGTGGCGACCAGAACGTCGACCTTGCCGTTGCGGAAGCCCTTCAGAGCCTTCTCGCGGGCGATCTGTCCGAGGTCACCGTGGACGGCGCCGACGGAGAAGCCGCGCTCGGCGAGATCGTCGGCGACTTTCTGGGCGGTGCGTTTGGTGCGGGTGAAGATCATGGTTGCGCCGCGACCTTCGGCCTGCAGCACGCGGGCGACCATCTCGGCCTTGTCGAGTGCGTGTGCACGGTAGATGTGCTGGCTCGTGCGATCGTGCACGGCGGACGATTCGGCTTCCTCGGCACGGATGTGCGTCGGCTGCGTCAGGAAGGTGCGCGCCAGGGTGATGATCGGGCCAGGCATGGTCGCGGAGAACAGCATCGTCTGACGCTTGTCGGGGACCATGCCCATGAGGCGTTCGATGTCGGGCAGGAAGCCGAGGTCGAGCATTTCGTCGGCTTCGTCGAGGACGAGAACGCCGACCTTGCCGAGAATCAGGTGCGACTGGTTCGCGAGGTCGAGCAGGCGGCCCGGGGTGCCGACAACAACGTCGACGCCCTTCTGGAGTGCCGCGATCTGAGCTTCGTAGGGACGGCCGCCGTAGATGGGCAGAACCTGGAGACCGCGATCTCCGACGCGGAGGTACTTACTGGCGTTCTCGAGGTCGCGAGCAACCTGGATGCACAGTTCGCGGGTCGGGACGATGATCAAGGCGCGGGGCGTGCCGTCGAGGGCAGCGGTGCCATTGGAGGCAGTGGCGATGCGGTGCAGCAGCGGGACGCCGAAACCGAAGGTCTTGCCCATTCCGGTGCGGGCCTGACCGATGAGGTCGTCGCCGGCGAGAGCCAACGGAAGTGTGAGTTCCTGGATGGCAAAAGTGCGTTCGATGCCGATCTCGTTCAGCGCGCGGACGATTTCGTCGCGGACACCGAGTTCGGCAAACGTCGGGGGTACATGGGTGTCGTCGAGCTGGACTGACACGGTGTTTTCTGTTGCTTCGTCTTCGTGGTCGATCGTGATCTTGCTCAGGGGACTAGCCTTTCCTCGTTGCGGTACGCACGCACAAGGTAAGGGGCCTGGCCGTAAATCGGCCGAAGTCGATGCCCTCTTGTTCGTCGGCCTTGCCTACGCCTCAGCACTGGGGTTTCGCGGACCGATGTTCTGATGCCGTCCGTGAAATCTCGGCGAAGCGGGCAACAACCTTCGATGCAGGTGCGCGCACATTATCTGTGGGGTCCGTGAGTACTAGATCATCCCCGCTGAATGAACGGGCGGGGGAAACTAAGCGGACTCCCGAAACCATTGTAACGGTAACCGGGCAATTCCCAGCAAAGCATGGCCTAGATCACCCCTGTCGACATGGGGTGATCGAGGGGACCGAGCGGGGATGTGGCACTAGAGTTCGTAGGCATGGGCGCACACGATCTTGATGCTTCGACTGACACTGGAACCGCCGGCCGGGTGCCTTCCGACCATCCCGGCGTGATCGATTTGTTCGCGGTACTCGCGTACGGCGAGATATCAGCGTTCTATCGCTTGTCCGAAGACGCGCAGATGGCACCTGACCTGCATGGGAAGGTTGCATTTGCCAGCATGGCAGCGGCCGAGATGGCGCACTTCGAGACGTTGAGTACAGCTCTGACGGAACGTGGGCACGAGATTTTTGCGGTCATGGATCCCTTCGTTCGAGCACTGGACAACTACCACGCGTCGACCACCCCGTCGACGTGGATGGAATCCCTCGTGAAGGCGTACGTCGGCGACGGAATTGCTGCCGACTTCTATCGGGAAATCGGTCACTCGTTGCCGGAGGACGTGGCCGAGATCGTCGAGGACGTTCTCTCCCAGACCGGACATTCCGAATTCGTGGTCCTCGAAGTGAAGGCCGCAGTGGAGGCGAGTAGCCGCGTCAAGGACCGTCTCATGCTGTGGGGACGCCGACTGCTCGGTGAGGCGATCACCCAGGCGCAGTTTGTTCTCGCACAGCGCGACGATCTCACCGACCTGGTGATTTCCGCCTCGGGTGATCTCAATGGCGTGGTCGCGTTGTTCGACGGTATGCAGGAAAAGCATGCCGAGCGGATGGCCACGCTCGGACTGGTCTGAGCCTGTTCGCTATCGGCACAGAGCGGCAGCGAGCATGTGGGAGTGATGCTGCACTAGCCTGGCCAGGACAGCTGATGTATTTCACGAACAGTTCGGAGGTTGACCGTGGAGGTCAAGATCGGTGTAATCGACAGCCCGCGTGAGCTCATCGTCAACAGCGAACAGACCCCGGACGAGGTTGAGGCATTGGTCTCAGGCGTCCTCGGTGGCGGCGAGCCCGTTCTTTCGCTCGTCGACGACAAGGGCCGCAAGTTCCTGGTGCAGGCGAGCCGCGTTGCATACGTGGAGATCGGTCCGTCCGATATCCGCAAGGTTGGGTTTGCGCCTACCGTCTGATGCGTTAGGTAAATGAAAAAGGCGGGCAGTCTCGGATGAGACTGCCCGCCTTTTTTCGTCGAACGTGTTCAGGACTGCAGTGTTTTAGGACTGCAGTGTCTTAGGACTGCAGTGGCACTCTCGACAGACCGCCCCACGCCAGAGTCACCGTGATCTCGATGGCTTCTTCCTTGGGGATCGGGCGAGCTGCCTCCAGCCAGTACCGTGCTGTGTACTGGCTAGCGCCCACCAGGCCGACGGCAAGGATGCGCGCCCGGTAGGGGTCGAGGCCGGAATCGTGGCTGACCAGGTCGAAGACTGCGTCGACGCACGCTTCGGTGGCTTGCTCGACCCGCGTCTGGACCTGCGGCTCACCCATGATGTCGGACTCGAAGACGAGGCGGAAGCCCTGTGAATCGTTGTCGACAAAATCGAAGAATGCCTGCACGGCGGCGCGTACGCGTTGTTTGTTGTCGGTAGTGGAGCGCAGGGCCTGTCGGACACCGGAGATGAGACTGTCGACGTAGCTCTGCAGAACTGCTACATACAGTTCGAGTTTGCCTGGGAAATGCTGGTACAAGACCGGCTTGCTGACGCCCGCGCATTCGGCGATCTCGTCCATACCCGCAGAGTGGTAGCCGTTGGCTACGAACACCTCGCTGGCAGCGGCGAGGAGTTGGAGTCGGCGTGCATCTCGCGGAAGGCGGGTGCTGCGACGGGTTCCAGCCGGCTTACCGGCCGATGTACCGCGATCGGATTCTGTCCGATCCGCGAGTTCTGTCATGTCGCTGTCCAATCTGAGCAAAAGTAAAATTCGGCCGCGGCACGAATATGTCGAGTCACGAATGCGTACTCGCCAGTATCCTCCGTCACATCGGCCGTAGCTGAATGAACGATACCGTGTGTCGCGCGCTCGCGTTTTTCCGTCTCGGCAAGCGGAATCCTCGATCGGTCTGATGTGGTGGTCGGCACATCTGACACGCCCTTGCCTGCGGGTTTTGCGCGGTCGGAGCCTGCCGCTTGTGGGATGTGAGATTCTGGAGCCGTGACTGACCCAGGGGGACCGCGCATGCGTGGACGATCTACGCAGAACCCTGACCGTGACGAGCTTCGAATGCGCAGCGGAGTGAGCGAGCCGTGGGGCAACCCCGACGGTGAAGAGCGTGTGCAGGAAGCGCCGATGCAGGAAGACCGTACGCACGAGGACCGTATGTACGGAGAGCGCGACTACCGAGGAATTGCGTCGCACCAGCCGTTGCGAGCGCAGTGGGATCCCACGAAGAGACAGGTGGGAAAGACCCCACGCACCCCGCGGCCGGATCGCAGCGCCCGCAAGCAGAGCCGGTTGGGCAAGTTCGTTGCGACGTACGGGTGGCGGGCGTACGCAATTCCCGTGCTCGTGATTCTGACGATATTCGTGATCTTCGACGCTCTGCGTTCCGATCCTGTCTCGGATTCCTCGTCGTCGACGAAGGCAACTGCCGATCTCGCGCACAGCACCGACGGGACCGATGTCATCGGGGCGCCGCCGGCTGCCGACGGCCAGTTCGCGGCGTCGATACCGTCCGGAGCGCTTCCGGAGGGCGGACCGTTTGCGGTCACCGGTGGTGGCACGTGGCACATCGTCCCCGGAACTACCGGCAAGGTCGGCCAGGGCACGGAGCGTGAGTTCACCTATACCGTCGAAATCGAGGACGGTGTCGATACGACCGGATTCGGTGGCGACGAGTCGTACGGCCGGATGATCGATCAGACGCTGGCCAATCCCAAGAGTTGGACCAACGATCCGAAGGTTGCGTTCCGGCGGATCGATTCCGGTTCTCCCGATTTCCGTATCTCGTTGACCTCCCAGATGACCATCCGTGAAGGTTGTGGCTACGAGATCGAACTCGAAGGCTCGTGCTACAACCCGGGTATGGATCGAGTTCTGCTCAACGAGCCGCGATGGGTTCGTGGAGCAATCTCGTTCCAGGGTGACATCGGTTCGTACCGGCAATATCAGATCAACCACGAAGTCGGCCATGCCATCGGGTACGCCCAACATCAGCCGTGCGAAACCGAAGGTGGTTTGGCGCCGATCATGATGCAGCAGACGTTCGGAACCGCGAACAACGACATCGCGGTCCTCGATCCGGACGGGGTCGTCCCGATGAACGGACTGACCTGCCGCTTCAACCCGTGGCCGTATCCGAGAGCGTGAGCCGTATCCGAGAGCGTCAGTAGCTAATTCAGGAGTTTGAGCGTGTCCGCATCACCCGTCGTCCTGCCACCTCTGGTGGAACCAGCCACTGAGTTGAGCCGGGAAGAAGTTGCCAGGTACAGCAGGCACCTGATCATTCCGAACGTCGGGATGTCGGGTCAGAAGCGACTCAAGAACGCGAAGGTCCTGTTCATCGGGGCCGGCGGACTCGGATCGCCCGCTCTGCTCTACCTCGCTGCGGCGGGAGTGGGAACGATCGGCATCGTCGATTTCGACGAAGTCGACATGTCGAATTTGCAGCGGCAGGTCATTCACGGCCGCTCGGACGTCGGCCGCTCCAAGGCGGTCAGCGCACGCGAGTCGATTCTCGAGATCAACGACCACGTCGACGTGCGCTTGCACGAGTTCCGCCTCGACAACTCCAATGCGGTGGAATTGTTCTCGCAGTACGACCTCATCCTCGACGGCACCGACAACTTCGCGACGCGCTATCTCGTGAACGACGCGGCCGTCATCGCAGGCAAGCCGTACGTGTGGGGTTCGATTTATCGCTTCGAAGGCCAGGTTTCCGTGTTCTGGGAAGACGCGCCGGGGGGAGTGGGTCTGAACTATCGCGATCTGTATCCCGAAGCTCCGCCGCCGGGCATGGTGCCGTCGTGTGCGGAGGGCGGTGTGCTCGGCGTCCTGCCCGCCACTGTGGGTTCGATCATGGCAACCGAGGCCGTGAAACTGATCACGGGAATCGGCGAACCGTTGCTGGGCCGCCTGATGATGTACGACGCGTTGTCGATGACGTTCCGCACAATCCGGTTGCAACGTGATCCGTCGCGGACGCCGGTAACGGAACTGATCGATTACGACGAGTTCTGTGGCGTGGTGTCCGACGAAGCGAGTGCCGCTGCGACCGGTTCGACGATCACCGCACCCGAACTCGCGCAGTTGATCGCGAGCGGTCGCGGGTTGCAGCTCGTTGACGTGCGAGAACCCGTCGAGTGGGACATCATGCACTTGCCGGATGCGGTTCTGGTTCCGAAGGGGCGGATCGTCTCGGGTGAGGCGTTGGCGTCGTTGCCGCAGAACAAGCAGATAGTTCTGTACTGCAAAACCGGTATCCGGTCGGCCGAGGCGCTTGCTGTCGTCAAGAGCGCGGGGTTCGCCGATGCCGTCCATCTGCAGGGTGGTGCCATCGCGTGGGCAAAACAGGTGGATACTTCTCTGCCGCTCTACTAGGCGTGCCTTGCGCCGCGTACCGGGTTCGCACCGGTAGCGTTGGGGTGGTGAGCACAGGCCAACCTCCCCAGCACGTGTGCTCCACCTTCGGCCTCCGCGAAGTTGAGCCCATCCCACTCGGTGCGGATTGGGACGGCGGTTGGCTGTGTGGAGACGTCGTCCTCTCTGCTGTCGCGGATCATGCGCGCGCGGCCTGGTCGGCAAAAGTGCGTGAGAATCTCGAAGTCGACGGGGTGCGTCTGGCCCGTCCGGTCCGTTCCACTGACGGTCGATACGTCGTATCGGGCTGGCGTGCAGACACTTTCATCGTCGGAACGCCTGAACCACGGCACGACGAGGTTGTCTCCATGTCGTGCCGGCTCCACGCCGCTACGGCGTCGCTGGAGCGTCCACGGTTCCTCGCCCAGCCGCCTGTCCCGCCGTGGGCCGAGGTCGACGTGTTTGTCGCCGCCGACCGCGCGGCCTGGGAAACGGTTCCGCTGAGAATTGCGAAGGGCGTCGAGCAGCTCGAGTCGCCGACACCCGATGGACGGAAGAGCCTCGAACTGATCGCGGGCCTTGCCACGCTCCGTAAACCGGTTCAGAGTCCCGACCAATTGGTGCACGGTGACCTGTTCGGCACCGTTCTGTTCTCGGGCAGCATGGCGCCCGGAATCACCGACATCACGCCGTACTGGCGACCGGCGGCCTGGGCCGCAGCTGTTGCGGTTGTCGACGCCATATCGTGGGGCGGCGCCGACGAGGCTCTGGTGGGTCGGTGGGAGGATCTGCCGGAGTGGCCGCAGATGCTGCTTCGCGCCGTGATGTTCCGCTTGGCCGTTCATGTGCTGCACCCCCGGTCGACGGCGGACGCGTTTCCCGGTCTGGCCCGCACCTCCGATATCGTCCGGTTGCTTCTCTAGCTCGAGTTCTCTAGCTCGAGCTCAGCCGAAGTCGGCGACCAGGCCTTCGAAAAGATCGCGCGCTGCATCCGAGGCGGCCCGAGCGTCGCCAGCGATGACCGCCGCCACGAGGTTTTGGTGCCGGCTGTGGAATCCCTCTCCGGTGGCGTCGATGTGCTGATGGATCGTTGATTCGATGACGGGAAGCAGGGAGTCGTAGAACTCCAGGTACACCACATTGTGGCTGGCCGCGACAATCGCGCGGTGTAGTGCCGCGTCGGCGACGGCGGCCGCTGTGGTGTCGTGACCCTCCCAGGTGGCTGCCCGGACCGCGAGCAGGCGTGTCAGCTCGGCGACGTCGTCGTCTGTGCGCCGGGCGGCCGCTAGCGTCGCCGCGGTGATATCGAGTGCTCGCCGGAGTTCGAGTACGTCGCGCTCGTGCGCTCCGGCGAAGTAGTTGCCGAGGGTGCTTCCCAGATCGGAGAGTGCGACAACGTAGGTTCCCGAGCCTTGTCGGCGCTCGAGCATGCCCGCGTGGACCAGTGCCTGCACGGCCTCGCGCACGGTGTTGCGCCCGGTGCCCGTCAGTTCCGTCAGTTCGGGTTCGGTGGGGATCCTCGTTCCGACGGGCCACGTTCCGCTCCGTATTTCGTCGCGGAGTTGTTCGGTGACCTGTGAGATGAGGCTGGCGCGTCGAACGGGTTGCACGTGGTGTTCCTCGGTTTCCGGGTGACTGAGCGGTGGTGACGCTAGATTATCTCCCTTGTGTCATTTCGTCCGGTCATCCTATGATTTCTCGGTGACTGCTCAACTGGAGAGAACAGAACCCCGCTCGCTCGTCAAAGGCCGTGTGCTCGTCTTCGCTGCCATTGCCATGTCTGCGCTCGTACTTCGCCTTGCGGTGACGTCGTTCTCTCCGCTCGCATCGCAGATCCAGGACGAGTTCGGTTTTTCCGGTTCTGTGGTCGGCGTCTTCGGGATGGTGCCGACGGCTATGTTCGCCGCCTTCGGTCTCATCACGCCGGCCCTGGCGAAGCGGCTCGGTCTCGAACGTACCGCGTTGATTGCCATGATCATGGCGGCGGTCGGAATGCTGTTGCGCGCCATGATGTCTCAAACCTGGTCGTTGCTGGCCCTGTCGGCTCTCGCGCTGGCGGGTATGGGTATCGGCAACGTCGTGATCCCACCGTTGGTCAAGCGGTACTTCTCCGATCGCCTTGCCACCATGAGTTCGGTCTACATCGTGGCCGTGCAGATCGGCACCATCGTTCCGGCCTTTGTCGCGGTTCCCGTGGCCGACGCCTTCGGATGGAGATTCTCCATCGGATGGTGGGCTGCCTTCGGATTTGCCGCCGCCGTTCCGTGGTTGATCACTCTGGCACGCTCGCGCAACGCCGACGCAGAAACGGTTGTGGCACCGGTCGCCGACGCGAGTCGCCGCGGTCAGGTGTGGCGTTCACCCGTTGCCTGGGGGATGGCAGGCATGTTCGGTATGACGTCGCTGATCACCTACTCGATGTTCACGTGGATCCCGTCGATCCTCGGCGACGCCGGCGCCAGTGATGCCTTCGGTGGAACCATGGTCGGTGTTTTCTCGGTGATGGGTCTGGTCTCGGCCTTCGGTGCGCCGACGCTCTGCGCCCGGATCGCCAATCCGTTCCCCGTAGTGATCGCGTGTGCTGCTTGTTATCTCATCGGCTTTGCCGGCCTGTACTTTGCGCCGATGGCCGCACCGATCGTCTGGGTGGTTGTCCTGGGCCTTGGTCCGAGCACCTTCCCGATGGCGCTGACACTGATCAACCTCCGTACGCGTTCGCACGTCGGATCATCGGCGTTGTCCGGCTTCACTCAGGGCATCGGTTACACGGTGGCCTGCCTTGGACCGTTGCTGTTCGGCGTGTTTCACGACGCGACGGACGGCTATGCGGCGCCCTTCGGATTGCTCGTCGTTGCTGTCGTCGTGGTGCTGGTCGGCGCCTATCAGGCCTGCAAGCCGCGGATGCTCGAGGACTCCTGGCACGCTCGATAGTTCTCACACGAGGTCCTGTTACGGGGTGAGGATCAATTGACTTCTCGGTCACGGCGCGCAGCACCGGCGCAATAACCGTTTTCTACCTTTAGGTCTCCCACACATTCAGGAGGCCCTGGTGAGTCATTACATCGAGCATTGGGATGCAGAGGACGTCGACGCCTGGGAATCCGGCGGCAAGGACATCGCGAAGCGAAACCTGATCTGGTCAGTCGTAGCCGAACACGTCGGCTTCTCGATCTGGTCGATCTGGTCCGTCATGGTGCTGTTCATGCCCACAGAGATCTACGGCATCGACGCGGCCGGAAAGTTCTTCCTCGTCGCGGTTCCCACCTTGGTGGGTTCGATCCTCCGCATTCCATACACGGTCGCCACCGCGCGCTTCGGTGGTCGCAACTGGACAGTTATGAGTGCGCTGTTCCTTTTCATACCAACACTTCTCACGCTGTATCTGATGATGAACCCGGGTGCGTCGTACACCACCTTCATGTTGGTGGCGGCCACGGCCGGCATCGGCGGCGGTAACTTCGCGTCGTCGATGACCAACATCAACGCCTTCTACCCGCAGCGACTCAAGGGATGGGCGCTCGGTCTCAACGCAGGCGGCGGAAACATCGGTGTTCCGATGATCCAGCTGATCGGTCTGCTGGTGATCGCCACCGTCGGCAACCGCGCTCCGTGGATCGTGTGCGCTGTTTACCTCGTGTTCATCGCGGCGGCAGCGGTCGGCGCTGCACTGTTCATGGACAACCTGGGCAACCAGAAGTCGGACCTGCGTTCGATGGCCAAGGCGCTCAAGTTCTCCGAGTCCTGGGTGATCAGCTTCCTGTACATCGGTACGTTCGGCTCCTTCATCGGATTCAGCTTCGCCTTCGGTCAGGTTCTGCAGATCAACTTCCTCGCCGGCGGTGCCACTCCGGCCGCGGCGGCGCTGCATGCAGCACAGATCGCGTTCATCGGACCGCTCCTCGGCTCGATCGCTCGCCCCCTCGGCGGCAAACTGGCCGACCGGATCGGCGGCGGCAAGATCACGATGTGGACGTTTGTCGCCATGGCATTCGCGGCATCGATCCTCGTGACGGCCGGAACGATGGACGACAACACCGCAGGCGTCGCAAGTGCCGGGATCATGGTGACGTTCGTTCTCGGGTTCATCGCCCTGTTCCTGCTCTCGGGTATCGGCAACGGATCCGTGTACAAGATGATCCCCGCGATCTTCGAGGCGAAGGCTCAGAGCTTCGACCACATGGATCGGGCCGAAAAGGCAACGTGGTCGCGCAGCATATCCGGTGCGCTCATCGGATTTGCCGGTGCGGTAGGCGGTTTGGGCGGTGTCGGCATCAACCTGGTGCTGCGCGCGTCGTACACCAGCCCCGCCAAGTCGGCCACCATGGCGTTCTGGGTGTTCCTCGCCTTCTACATCGCCTGCATCGCGGTGACCTGGTTCGTCTTCCTGCGCAAGCCGTCCACGCTGACCACAGACGTCGACGACGTGAAGGTTTCAGTCACAGCCTGACGATCGGCCCGCACAATCTCGAGAACTCCCTCGTTACCTTTGGAAGTAGGCGCGTCATGAGCAAATCGGTAGTTGTCATCGGACACGGAATGGTCGGACATCGCTTCGTCGAGGCACTACGTTCGCGCGACGAGGCAAACGTCTGGTCGGTGACCGTACTCTGCGACGAACAGTACGCCGCCTACGATCGCGTCGGATTGTCTTCCTATGTGGGAGTGTGGGATCCGAAGGAATTGGCGCTGGCAGGCAACGACTACGTCGGTGACAGCCTGGTCGATCTCCGGGTGGGGGAGGGTGCGCTCTCGATCGACAAGGACGCACGAACGGTCACGACAACGGCCGGCAACACGATCTCCTACGACGCGCTGGTGATGGCAACCGGTTCGTACCCCTTTGTTCCGCCGGTGCCCGGCCATGACGGCGACGGATGCTTTGTCTACCGGACCCTCGACGACCTGGACGGTATCCGGGCCGCAGCAGAGAAGGCAGGCCCAGGCGCTGTCGGCGTAGTAGTGGGCGGCGGTCTGCTCGGGCTGGAGGCCGCAAATGCGCTCTCGCTCATGGGAATGACGGCACACGTCGTCGAGCACAACGCGCGCCTGATGCCGATGCAGGTCGACGAGGGTGGCGGTGCTTTGCTCGCTCGGCTCGTCACCGAGTTGGGGCTCACCGTCCACACCGGCGTCGGTACGGCCGGAATCTCACAGTCCGACAACGGAGTTGTGGTCGAACTGTCCGACGGCTCCACTATCGACGCGTCGTTGCTCGTCTTCTCCGCCGGAGTCCGTCCGCGCGATCAGCTGGCCCGCGACGCCGGCATCGCAGTCGGTGAGCGCGGCGGTATCCTGACCGACCTAGGTTGCGTGACGTCGGACGGACACGTCTATGCAGTCGGTGAATGTGCTGCGGTAGAGGGCCGTTGCTACGGTCTGGTCGCTCCCGGCTACACGACGGCCGAGATCGTCGCCGACCGTCTGCTCGGCGGCGGCGCAGATTTCCCCGGTGCCGACATGTCCACCAAGCTCAAGCTCATGGGCGTCGACGTCGCCAGCTTCGGTGATGCCATGGCCACCTCGCCCGGTGCTCTCGAAGTTGTTCTCAGCGACGCAGCCAAGGGAACGTACGCCAAGCTCGTCGTTTCGGACGACGCGAAGATCCTGCTCGGCGGCATTCTTGTCGGTGACGCGTCAGCCTACGCGTCACTGCGCCCACTGGTCGGTCGCGAATTGCCCGGCGACCCAGCGGCATTGATTTCGCCCGCGGGGGAGAAGCCGGGTGCGGGATCGCTGCCGGACGACGCCGAGGTGTGCTCGTGCAACGGAGTGACCAAGGGTGCCATCTGCGGTGCGATTGCGGCGGGCGCGTGCGACATCGCGTCGGTGAAGGCGTGCACCAGCGCAGGAACCACCTGTGGCGGTTGCCTTCCGACTGTCAAGCAGTTGCTCGCCGATTCCGGCGTCGTGATGTCGAAGGCGCTCTGCGAGCACTTCGCGCAGTCGCGGGCAGAGCTGTTCCAGATCGTGCAGTCGACGCAAACCCGAACGTTCTCGGCTCTGATTTCCAAGTACGGCAAGGGTTCCGGTTGCGACATCTGCAAGCCCGTCGTCGCGTCGATCCTGGCATCCACGGATTCCGATCACATCCTCCACCGTCAGCAGGCGTCGTTGCAGGACACCAACGACCACTTCCTGGCCAACATTCAGAAGAACGGTACGTACTCGGTCGTGCCGCGCATGCCCGGCGGTGAGGTCACCGGGGAACAGCTCATCGTGATCGGTGAGGTAGCGCGCGATTTCGGTCTGTACACCAAGGTGACCGGCGGCCAGCGCATCGATCTGTTCGGCGCTCGGGTCGAGCAGTTGCCGGCAATCTGGAAGCGCCTGGTCGATGCAGGAATGGAGTCGGGGCAGGCGTACGGCAAGTCCCTGCGAACGGTCAAGAGTTGCGTCGGGTCGAGCTGGTGCCGCTACGGCGTTCAGGACTCGGTGGGAATGGCCGTCGACCTCGAGAACCGCTATCGCGGTCTTCGCTCGCCGCACAAGATCAAGTTCGGCGTCTCGGGATGTGCCCGCGAATGTGCGGAAGCCCGCGGCAAGGACGTCGGTGTCATCGCGACGGAGAACGGTTGGAATCTGTATGTGGGTGGCAACGGCGGACAGTCTCCCAAACACGCTCAGTTGCTCGCTGGTGGCCTCGACGACGTCACCTTGGTCAAGTACATCGACCGCTATCTCATGTTCTACATCCGCACCGCTGATCGCCTTCAGCGCACCGCGCCGTGGGTGGATTCGCTCGACGGTGGGCTCGACCACCTCAAGTCCGTGATTTGCGAGGACAGTCTGGGTATCGGCGAGGAACTCGAGGCGTTGATGGCCAAGCACGTCGAGGGCTACCAGGACGAATGGGCTGGTGTACTGGGTGATCCGGAGAAGTTGTCGCGGTTCGTCTCGTTTGTCAACGCGCCGGAAGAAGCCGACCCGACGGTTGTGTTCGACGTGACCGGAGTGCGCAAGGTTCCCGTCCTGATGGGTATGCCGAGCATCCCCACGCGCCGGTAATCGCTGCGTAACCCGTGGGTAACACGGGGTCCGTACAAACTAAGACAAGAACCCGTGCGACGCGCTCGCCGGATCGACAGGAGGACTTCGATGAGTGTCATCGATGCACAGATCGCCAAGCTGGATTCCGAACGACTGGAATGGACTTCGGCGTGCCCACTGAGTCATCTCATCCCGGGACGCGGGGTTGCAGTGCTGCTCCGCGGCGGTGAGCAGGTGGCGCTGTTCCTCCTCGAGGACGGCACCTTGCGGGCCGTCGGCAACTTCGATCCGTACGGACGCGCATCGGTGATGTCGCGAGGACTCGTCGGAGACCGTGACGGTGAACCGATCGTGGTGTCGCCGTTGCTCAAGCAGGCGTTCTCGCTGATCGACGGCCGGGCACTCGACGACGAGTCGGTGTCGCTTCCGGTGTACGAGATCAGAGTCTGGGCCGGCGTCGTGCAGGTGCACAGCACTATTCGGGCTGTCGAATCCGTCTCGTGATTGACAACATGCCACTGGCGGGGTTCACGGTCGGGATCACGGCATCGCGCCGTGCCGATGAATTTGCGATGCTGCTGACCCGTCGGGGAGCGGAAGTGGTGCACGCTCCGGCTATCCGCATCATCCCGCTCGCCGACGACCGCGAATTGGAACGGGTGACGCGGCAGATTATCGCGAGTCCACCCGAGGTGGTTGTTGCCACGACCGGCATCGGATTCCGTGGTTGGCTCGAAGCTGCGGACGGGTGGGGTGAAGCCGAGAATCTCTCCGCCGCACTCAATTCGGCACGACTACTGGCCCGCGGACCCAAAGCAAAGGGTGCGATTCGGGCAGCGGACCTGCGCGAAGAATGGTCTCCGGCATCCGAATCCTCGGCTGAAGTACTCGAACATCTGCTGGCCGAGGGAGTTTCGGGAAAGGTAGTTGCCGTCCAGCTACACGGCGCGACTACGGAATGGGAACCGATCCCCGATTTCTGCCAGGTGCTGCGTGACGCGGGTGCCCAGGTCATCGCAGTCCCGGTCTATCGCTGGGAACCGCCGGAAGATCCGACACTGCTCGACCGGATGATCGACGCCATCGCGTCGTCCGCAATCGATGCCGTCAGTTTTACCAGTGCACCGGCGGTTGCGTCGATCCTGATGCGCGCGGATACGACGGGGCGACTCGACACCATTCTCGATGCCATGCGCGGACCGGTAACAGCGGTGTGTGTCGGGCCGGTGACTTCGGCGCCGCTGGAGGCATTGCACGTTCCGACCACAGCGCCGGCTCGGGCCCGTCTTGGCGCTCTGGCGAGACACATCGTCGACGAACTTCCGCAGCGTGCCAACCGGATTCAGGCCGGCGACCACGAAATCAGTATCCGCGGTGGCTGTGTTGTCGTGGACGGAGAAGTCCGAGCAGTCTCACCGGCGGGTATGTCGCTCATGCGATCCCTCGGGGCGAGGCCGGGGCACGTCGTCTCGCGAGCCGAACTGTTGGCCGCCCTTCCGGGAAGCGGAGACGACACACACGCCGTCGAAACCGCCGTCGCACGCCTGCGTGCGTGCCTCGGCGCTCCCAAAGCCGTTCAAACCGTTGTGAAACGAGGTTATCGTCTTGCGCTCGATCCCACCGAATACGCCGAACTCTAGCGACGTCCTGGTTCTGGTCGCCCACGGCACACGTAGTGCGAAGGGCGTGGAAATGGTTGCCGCACTGGCCGAAGCGGTCAGTGCCCGGGTAGGGACAACTCGGGTGGCCTTTGTCGACGTCCTGGGTCCGTCGCCGTCGGAGGTTCTCCGCGATATTCCCGGCCGGGCCATTTTGGTACCCGCGTTCCTGGCGTCGGGATATCACGTGCACACCGACGTACGACGCGAGGTGGAAGAAAGTGGGCACAGGGGCGTCACGGTGACGCCCGCACTCGGTCCCGATCCCGCGTTGGCCGGCGTCCTGATGCGGCGGTTGCGTGATGCCGGATGGCGCAGCGGCGATGCGATAGTCCTTGCCGCAGCCGGTTCTTCCGATTCGCGCGCGCTCCGCGACGTCGAGCGCGCCGCACTGATGTTGGCGGAACAGGCCGACATGCGGGTCGATATCGGGTACATCGCAACCGGGACACCCAAGGTTGCGGATGTTGTTGCAGCGGCGCGGGTTCGCGGTGCGCGCCGAGTGTTCATCGCGTCGTATCTTCTTGCTCACGGTTTGTTTCACGAACGTCTTGGTGCGGCCGGCGCCGACGGCGTCACCGAACCTCTCGGTGTTGATCCCGGCGTCGTGGACCTTGTGGTCAACCGGTATTCGGCCGCTCGCCGCGGCGTAGTGGTGATCTGAGGTCGTTCAGGTACAGGCCGTTCGGGTATCCTGCCGTCATGTTGTCGGGTAGGTGGAAGCGGCATTCGACGGTGTGGATGGTGGGAGCCGGCCTGACTGCGGCGACTCTGAGCGGATGCATCGGTGCGGTGGATCGCGCTGATTTCGAACAAGAGATGCGTGAGCGTGGCGGTGGGATGACCACCGCTTTGGTCGACGACGGATTTCGGCAACTCGCCGAGCACTACCAGGTGAATTCTCTGGCGGTGACGAGCATCGACATCAGCCCGGACACGACTATGGGTGTCACCGTGCGTGATCCAGATAATCTCGATCAGCTCGACAGATTCAACTTCGACGGCGCCAGGCTCGGTGACCCGAGCCCGGTGATGGTCAGCGTGACCGACGATCTCGACGCGCGATCGTTCACCCTGGACGAGATTCCGGCCCTGCGCAACGTCGAGATGCTGGTCGACGACGCACTCGCGAATAGTGCTCTCGAGGATGGTGAGGTCACCGGAATCTCCGTGAGCAGAACTGAATCCGTCCACGCGGCGGTGCTGGTCGAGTCACCCCGCAGTCGTGTCCTGGTGGTCTTCGATCCGTCAGGAACACCGACGATGGTGCAGCCGCTGTGAGCCGGCGCCTCGGAACGGTGTTCATCTCCACCGTCGTTGTTGTCGTGGTGGCGATTTTTGTCGCCCTGATCTCGTCGGTGATCTGGCCCGGCCAAGTTGCACACCTGGCACCACTGTTCTGCGCGGACCCGGCGCCGACGGGCATGGTTATTTCCGACACCTTTGCCACCGACGACGGCACGTCGACCAACTTCACGCTGTACTGCGTCGGCGCGCGCGGTCAATCCGTGGACGCCGGTTGGTTGCAACCATTCCTGGTGTTGTGGGGTGTGTACTCGTTGTTGCTCGGCGCGATTGTCACAATGAGTGTGCTGTATGCGGTGTTACTCCGCAGACGCAACCGGAGCACCGCGCCCACGCTGTACCAGGGTACGTCATACCGGGAATGGTGACCTCATCCCAGCAGTACAAGTTCGGCAACGACATTGTCGGGTGCAGATGCGGGCACAAGTGCAAACGCTGCCCTGCCGATCAAACCCGCCAGATGCGAGGTTCGTACCGAAGGATCTGCGTGCCAGCGGCCGTCATCGATCTGCGTCACCGGAAGTAACCGCAAAGCATCTGAGCTGACTTGGGAGGCATTCGCGACAACGCCGAGCAACGGCGGCACGGGAGTTCGCCCGGTGAGCGCACTGACAATGGTAGGCAGCATCGTCAACAACGTCGTGACTGCCGCATAGGGATTACCGGGGAGGCCGAGAACCACTTTTCCGGTGGGCAGGACTGCCGTGATCTGTGAACCGCCGGGACGCGACGCGACCCGGCCGACAACAATTCGGGCACCGAGACGGTCTAACGCGGAACGCATTTCGTCGGCAGCGCCGCCGCCTGTCGCACCGACGATCACGATGAGATCGGCGTTGTCGTCAGCTGCGAGGGTGTTCGCGAAACCGTCGGCGGTGTCGCGTAAATGGGTGTCGGAGATGCACGTCGCACCGCATCGCTCGAGCAGAAGGGGAAGGATGCCGCCGATGGAATCACGCGTCTGGCCTTCGCGCAGCGGTCCGTCTCGGCGGATTTCGTCACCGGTTGTCACGACCCGCGCACGCACCGGACCGCGAACCGCGCCTTCGACAACTTCTCCGCTGGTGGCTGCCGAAACGGTTACCGGTGTCACCGGTGTACCGGCCGGTGCGATGGTGAAACCGACGGTCCAGTCTTCGCCCTGGGGTCGAGCGTCGTTGCGTAGCGGCGTGTTCGGTAGCAGCGTCAACCGCGGGGGAGTGTCCTCGGCGACCACGTGTTCGTCTCGGACTACTGCGCTGGCGCCGGTCGGAAGGTGCGCTCCCGTCGCAATGCGGATCGCTTCACCGTCTGCCAATTCAAGTGTGGCGTCGGCGCCGGCGACGCGGATTTCCTGGCGGATCCGCCAGGGGCCGTCACCTGCGACGGCATAGCCGTCCATCGCGGAGACGGGCGATCGCGGTAGATCGCCCTGTGCGACAAGGGGTTCGGCCAGTGCGGCGCCCAGACTCTCTGCTAGCACGGCTCGGCGGGGGCGCAGGGGTGTGAGCGACTCCAGAATCGCGGCGCGGGCCTCGGTGATTGTCAGTCGAGGTAGCTCCCGCGCCCGTTCGAGATCCTCGGGAGTATCACAATCGGCTGTGCCGCTTACCTGAAGTGTCGAGAATCCTGGGGTCAGTATCTTTTTCATCGGCTGATTGTCGAGGCCTTCGCGTTCGCGCAGTGCTGCGATGCGGTCGCGAAGTTCATGGAATAGCCACGCGGACAACAGAAATTGTGTTCGGTTGTTCTCGTCGACGGCGCACGTCACCGGGTTATCGGGTGGGGCGGTGTCGAGAGTATCCACGAGGGCGTCGACGACGCCGCGACTGATCTGCGGCAGATCGGCTGCCAGGACGACCACTACTGCGTCGTCGGGTAGATCGACGGCATTGAGTCCGGCCCAGAGTGCGGCTACCGGCCCGGTGCCGATCGGTGACTCCTGGGTTTGCACGACCCCGGCGTCGAGGTCCCCGCGATGCGGTCCGACCACCACCGTGGTGCCTAAATGTGCTGTGGCAGCGAGCGCAATGTCGAGTAGACGGCGGCCGTGCACCACAAGTCCGGGTTTGTCGACACCACCCATCCGGGTGCCGCGCCCGCCGGCAAGTATCAGCGCACACGTGGGCGGATGGGCGGTCATGAGTCCATGCTGCCCTACGGGAAGGTGTGCCGTGCGCGCGACATGTCGATCCGGCCGTCCTTGATCGGCACGCCTTCCAATTCCAACTTCGCAATCTGGCGATGGGCCAGGTGCGCTGCGGGTTTGCCGGATGCACCCAGAACCCGATGCCAGGGGAGATCGGAGGAGTCGGTACGCATGATCCACCCGACCGTTCGTGGGCTGGAAAGCCCTACGGCGTCGGCGATGTCGCCGTAGGTGGCGACAAATCCGGAGGGAATGGATGCGACGAGTCGGCGGACCTCTTCGATCTGTTCGTCCGTGGTGGCTGCCATGGTGTGCCTCTCGGTGCAAGGGTCAGAGCAAGCAGTGAGGGTCAGAGCAATGTGCGGATCAGGGCCGCAACCTCGTCGGCGCGCACGTGCGGCACCATGTGGTCGCAGTCGAACTCCACGCTGGTCAGGTGCGGGCCGAGGTGTTCGGTCATTGCCGCCCGGAACTCGTCGGTGACGTAAGGCGGTTGCACTTTCATGGCTTGGACGATCACCGTTGGCATGGAACTCGGCGGGAGCACCAGTGGCCGCGCGAGTTCTCCCCACGCGGTGACGACGGCGGGAGTGGAGAGTCGCCAGTTGACGCGTCCGTTGTCGAGGTGGATGAGATGTTCCTCGAATTCTTCGTCGAGGACTGCGGTGGGCACCTCGCCCCAGGAACCGTGAACTTTTTCCGAACGTGCCTCGGCGGCATCCGTGTAATCGGGGGAACCGATCGTGAGTTCGGCCACTCTGCCCATGAATTCCGGATCGAGTCCGATGGCAGGATCGAGCAACACCAAGCCGCGGACGCGCTCCGGCGCCGTCGCCGCAAGATGGAGTGCCACAGCGCCGCCGAACGAGTGGGCAACTATCAGGACCGGGCCGCGTGCATGCTCGTCCAGGGTATCGATCAGGCTGGCGACATGTGCCTCGATGTTCCACGGCGGAGCCCAGGTCGAGCGGCCGTGCCCACGCAGATCGGGAGCGATCCAGCGAGCGTCGGGAAGCTGATTCTCGGCCATCGACTGCCACCGTCGGCCGTGGCCGGTCAGACCGTGCAGCGAGAGTATCTCCGGCGCATCGGCCGGGCCGTACAGATAGGTGTGGAGTGCAGGCACAGGCCAATCTTGCCCGACGTGGGCAATGTGTGCCGTGTCGGTGCCCTCTGATGGAATGCCTGGGTGAGTGAGACGTTAGTGCGCACCAAGAACACCATCCCGCGGGCGCGGTTGGTGCATCGGGCCGCGCCCTCACTCGTTCCGCGGAAGTGGGACGATGCCGCTGCGCAGTTGTTCGCCGAGCCAGACGACGACCCGTTCATGCTGGCCTTCGGCGGTGCCCAGTGGAATCCCTGGCAAGTGCTGGGCGGTCCGGGAACGGGCAAGACGTCACTGCTGGTCGATCTTGCGGTGGCCAAGATTTCCGGCGGCGAAGATCCGGAATCCGTTCTGGTCCTCACGCAGTCGCGTCGGGCGGCAACAGCGGTGCGTGAACAGATCACCGCAGGGCTCTTCGGGTTCGAACGCGAGCGTGGCCCGCAGGCAACTCGTGAACCGCTGGTCCGTACCGTGCACTCCTACGCGTTTGCCGTGCTGCGGTTGCAGGCAGCAGCGCACGGTAATGCTCCGCCGCGGTTGATCACCGGCGCCGAACAGGACGCGGTGTTGCGTGAGATGTTGCGCGGCGACATCGAGGACGGCGCGCAGTACTGGCCGGAGCGACTGAGGCCGGCGCTGGGCATGAACGGGTTTGCGGTCGAACTGCGCGATCTGATGTTGCGTGCCAACGAACGCGGCCTCGGACCGGAAGATCTGATCAAGCTCGGCAAGCGTAAAGGCCGTCCGGAATGGGTGGCTGCCGGCCGATTCGCCGAGGTCTACGAGCAGGGTGTTCTGTTGCGTGCATCCGTCGGCGTCGAGGCCCCGGAGGCAACCGCGCCGGCCCTTGATGCCGCAGAGTTGATCGGTGCCGCGCTCACTGCGTTTGCCACGGATCCCGAGTTGTTGCGATCCGAACGCGCCCGCATCCGTCACCTCCTGGTCGACGATGCTCAACATCTGGATCCGCAAGCCGCGCAGTTGGTTCGGCTGATCGGAACCGGAACGGCGACGACGGTCGTCGCCGGCGACCCGGATCAGTCCGTGTTCGGATTCCGCGGGGCCGATTCCCGTTTCCTCCTCGACCTGGCGGACAAGGGCGACGAGCGGGCAGTCATCCTGCCGACTACGCACCGCAACAACGCCGACGTCGCGGCAATTGCCGCGAAGATCGCCGCACGATTGCCCGGCAACCTTGCTCACCGCATTGCGGTACCCGCCGACCTGTCGGACGACAATCCCGGTCACGCGTCGGTTCGCGTCTTGGGCACCACGGCCAAGGAAGCGGCCGTCGTCGCGGACACGTTGCGGCGTGCGCACCTCCTCGACGGTATTGCGTGGTCGGACATGGCGGTCATCGTGCGTTCGGTTCCGCGTACCTTGGCTCCGCTGCGGCGCGCCTTGCTGGCGGCAGGCGTCCCCGTCACCACCGCAGCCACCGAACTGCCACTTGCCCGCCAGCACGGGGTGTCCGGGCTACTTCTGCTGCTGCGGGCTCTCGGGCGAGACGGGTTCACGGGCGACGACGCCTTGGCGCTCATGTCCGGCCCTGTAGGCGGCGCCGAACCCGTCACGCTGCGGCGGTTGCGTCGTGGTCTGCGCCGCATCGAACTTGCTTCGGGGAAGGATCGCGATTCCGCAGAACTGTTGCGGCTCATTCTGATCGACGAGGACCGCGCAGAATCCAAGCGGTTGACCGCCAAGCTCACCGACGTCGAATCCGCCGCGTTGAATCGTGTGCTGTCCGTGTTGCGTAAAGCCCGCGTGCCGCTCGATCGGGGGCTCGGCGTCGAGGAAGTTCTCTGGGCAGCGTGGCAGGCCACCGGGCTCGAACGCCGCTGGGCGGCCGCGTCGGCGCGCGGCGGCCCGATCGGCTCGCAGGCCGATCGCGACCTCGACGCAGTGGTTGCGCTCTTCGATGCCGCAGCCACCTACGTGGATCGGCTGCCACGTTCGCAGCTCGCGGGTTTTGTCGACTACCTCACCAGTCAGGAAATCCCCACCGATTCACGCTCGCGGTCGGTGATCGCGCCCGATGCTGTGACCGTCGTCAGTGCGCACGCAGCGGCCGGACGCGAATGGGCAGTTGTCGCGGTGGCCGGTGTTCAGGAAGGACTGTGGCCCAGCTTGCGGGCACGCGGTTCGCTTCTTCGGACCGAGGCGCTCATCGACCTGATCAACGGTGTCTCGGACGGCAGCGATTCCGCCGAGGAGCGGTTGTCGCGGACGGCTCCGCTGCTGGCCGAGGAGCGTCGGCTCTTCCTGGTGGCGTGCAGTCGGGCGCGCCGTCGATTATTGGTGACAGCCGTCGAATCCGCCTCGGGTGACACCGATCTGGTGCCGTCACGGTTTGTCGACGAGCTGCTGCGCGGTGATCAGTTCGATGACGACGGCACGGGTGAACCGGCCGTGCTTGCCCCCGAACCCGGCGACACCCGAGTGCTGTCCTTACCGGCGTTGGTTGCCCAACTGCGCAGTGTGGTGTGCGATCCGGATCTCGCCGCGGGCGATCCCGAGAAGCATGCGCGGGCGGCTCGCCAGTTGGCGCGTCTCGCCGCCGCGGGAGTGCGCGGCGCGCACCCCGATCAGTGGTACGGCACCAGCTCACCCAGCACCCTGGAACCGTTATGGCAGCCGGAGGACGGTCCGGTGGCACTCTCGCCGTCCACCATCGAGTTGCTCGAAACATGTCCGCTACGTTGGGTGTTCGAGCGTCATGGCGGTTCCGACGGAGACAACACGCATGCCATCGCGGGCACACTTGTCCACACTCTCGTGCAGGCGCTCGCGGGGCGTATTCCCCCGGATCAGGTCGAGAAAGCGCTCGAGAATGCCTGGGAATCCATCGATTTGGGTTCGCAGTGGTACTCGCGCCGCGAACTCAATCGCACTCGGGAAATGTTGGCTACGTTCACCGCCTGGATGAGCTCCACCCGCGGCGAACTCACCGAAGTGGGGGTGGAGGTCGCGGTCGAGGGAATCCTCGAGCCGCGCGAAGAAGGGGAACCGGCCGTCAAACTCCGGGGACGTATCGACCGACTCGAGCGCGACACCGAGGGGCGCCCCGTTGTCATCGATGTCAAGACTGCGCGAAACCCCGTCAGCAACGACGCGGCGCAGTCCCACGCGCAGTTGGCGGCCTATCAGGTGGCAGCAGCGGAAGGGGCGATAGCGGGTGAGCCGGCTACGCAACCGGGTGGGGCCCGGTTGGTATTCGTGGCGAAGTCCAACAAGAAAGACGGTGCAACGCAGCGTGTTCAGCCGCCGTTGACCGCCGAGGCCGTCGAGATGTGGCGTGATGTCATCCACAACGCCGCTGCGGCGACGCAGGGCCCGCAGTATCTGGCCAGGGTCAACGACGGATGCCGCCACTGCCCGGTGCGGTCCAGTTGTCCCGCCCATGACGAAGGACGGCAGGTGAGTTCCTAGATGCCATCCAAAGCGAGGCGACCCAAGATCAGCCCGGTCGATCTAGCGGTAGCTCTCGGTCAGCATCCGCCGACGCCGGAACAGGCAGCGGTCATTGCCGCACCACTGGGCCCGACGCTGGTGGTTGCAGGCGCCGGGGCCGGCAAGACCGAAACGATGGCAGCTCGCGTCGTCTGGCTGGTGGCCAACGGATTTGTCGACCCCGAGGCTGTGTTGGGCCTGACGTTCACCCGAAAAGCCGCGCAACAGCTCACCACTCGTATCCGCAAGCGCCTCGCGCGGCTGGCCGGTTCCGATGTTCTGCGCGCCCTCGACCCCACCGGTGGAGTGCGCGGACGGATCCTGGCCGGTGAACCCGAGGTCAGCACCTATCACGCGTACGCGGGCCGGTTGCTGTCCGAACACGGTCTGCTTCTGCCTATCGAACCGTCGGCGACACTTCTCTCGGAGACGGAACTGTGGCAGGTGGCGCACCGGGTTGTCAGCGGCTGGGATGGTGATCTCGATACCGACAAGAATCCCGGGTCGATCACCGAAACCGTTCTGGCACTTGCCGGTCAGCTTTCCGAGCATCTCGTCGACCCGGATCAATTGCGCGGCGCTCACGCGGAACTCGACGCGTTGATCCACACATTGCCTGCCGGCCCGAAGCAGCGCGGCGGGCCGAGCAAGGAACTGCTCGGATATCTCGACGTCCAGCACAAGCGCGTCGAACTCCTGCCGCTGGTAGCGAGGCTGTCCGAGACACTGCGGTGGGAAGGAGCCCTCGACTTCGGTAGTCAGATGTCGCTCTCCGCCCGCGTTGCGTCGGGGCACCCCGAAGTAGGAGAAGCGGAACGGAGCCGCTTCCGGGTGGTCCTTCTCGACGAGTATCAGGACACCGGTCACGCTCAGCGTGTGTTGCTGTCTTCGCTGTTCGGCGGCGGCACCGATGCTCGTCTGGCCTTGACGGCAGTCGGCGATCCGATGCAATCCATCTACGGGTGGCGCGGCGCATCGGCAGCCAACCTCCCGCGTTTTGCGTCGGATTTCCCACTCGCGAACGGAAACCCGGCCCCGACCCTCGAATTGCTGACCAGCTGGCGCAATCCCCCGGAGGCACTCGAACTTGCCAATCTCTCGTCGGCGCCGCTTCGTCGACGCGGGGTTGCCGTCAGCACATTGAAGGCCCGGCCGGGGGCAGTTGCCGGCGACGTCCGGCTCGCGTTGTTGCCTGACGTCGAGCAGGAACGGCTGTGGGTGGCGCAGAAAATTGCCGAGCAGTACGACGCGGCCCGCGCGGACAACCGGCCACCGCCCACCGCAGCAGTCCTGATCCGCCGCAATGCCGACGCCGCGCCGCTGGCCGAAGCACTGCGGGCAGCCGGCTTGCCGGTCGAGGTGGTTGGCCTCGGCGGACTCCTGCACACACCCGAAGTTGCCGACGTCATTGCGATGCTGCGGGTAGTAGCCGATCCGTTGGCGGGCAGTGCCGCGGTGCGCCTGCTGACCGGGGCGCGCTGGCAGATCGGCGCCAAGGACGTGGCGGCGCTGTCGAAGCGATCCCGGGAGCTCGCGATTTCCGCCGGCTACGGCACGGCCGGAGCCGTTACCGATTCGGCAGCGCTCGCCGAAGCCGTGCAGGATTCGCTGCCCGGTGAGCAGGCCGAGCAGGCAGGACTTGTCGACGCGATATCGGACCCTGGTCCGGCAGAGAACTATTCGGCACTCGGCTATGCGCGCATTGGCGCCGTGGCCGGTGAACTGGCGTCGTTGCGCGAGCGCATCGGACAACCGCTCACAGAATTGGTGGCAGAAGTCGAGCGGGTGCTCGGCATCGGAATCGAGGCAGGCGCGCGCACCCGGCTCGGTGTGCTGGGAACAGCCGGTCGCGAGCACCTCGACGCCTTTGCCGATGTTGTTGCCAACTACGCCACGCGGCCCACCTCGAATCTCACGGGAATGCTTGCTTTCTTTGCTGCCGCCGAACAGATCGAAAAGGGGCTGACGCCCGGCGAAGTGGAAGTCGCACCGGATCGGGTGCAGATTCTGACGGTGCACTCCGCGAAGGGCCTGGAATGGGAAGTGGTTGCCGTCCCGCACGTCAGTGACGGGGTGTTTCCATCGTCGACGGCATCCGGTTCGTGGCTGGGAGCGCTCGCAGAATTGCCGCCGTCGTTGCGCGGTGACCGTGCCGTCGACGCAGACTCGGCGGACGGTGTCCCCGTGCTCGATCTCGAGAATGTCTACAACCGCAAGGATCTGCAGAACGCGATCGACGCACACAAGCAGGCTCTCGGAGATCGTCGACTCGACGAGGACAGGCGACTGTTCTACGTTGCCCTCACACGAACCGAACGGGCACTGTTCATTTCGGCGCACCACTGGGCCGAGTCGGGAGCCGAGCCCAAGGGGCCGTCGGAGTTCCTGGCCGAATTGCACCAGACGGTTACCGAGACTCCGGGCATCGGAGTTGTCGAGACCTGGGCGCCGGACCCCGAGCCCGATACCGAGAACCCCTTGGCATCCACACCGAGAACTGCTCAGTGGCCACCGGATCCGCTCGGTTCACGGCGCGGAGCGGTGGAGGCCGGCGCGGCCGCGGTACTGGCAGAGTTGGCTAAACCGACTGCGACTGAGCCTTCCGAGGCTGAGCCCGACGAGCTGAAACCGGAAGACGACCCGGAGAACTGGGCATCGGATGTCACTGTGCTCCTGGCCGAGCGAGAGGCCCGCGCCAACGCACGTGCCGAAGTGATTCTCCCGGCGCAGCTTTCGGTCACACAGTTGGTCGACCTCAAAGCCGATCCCGATGAACTCGCGGCGCGTTTGCGTCGGCCGCTACCATATCCGCCCAACCCGCTGGCCCGGCGCGGCACCGCGTTCCATGCATGGATCGAGCGACGTTTCGGCGCAACGCGGTTGTTGGATCTGGACGAACTGCCCGGCGCCGCCGATACCGGAGCGGGCCCGGAGACTGATCTGGTCAAACTGCAGGATGCCTTCCTGCGTTCTCCGTGGGCCAACCGCAGCCCCGTCGAAGTGGAGGTTCCGTTCGAAACCTCCATTGCCGGAACGGTTTTGCGCGGCCGAATCGACGCGGTGTTCGCGGACTCGGACGGGGGGTGGACGGTCATCGACTGGAAGACCGGAGCCGAACCGTCCGCGGCCAACGAAGACGCCGTCGTGATGCAGTTGGCCGCCTACCGTGTGGCGTGGGGTGAATTGATGTCCGCGCGGGCCCGCGCGTCGGGACGGAAGGACGAGTTTCCACTGCACAAGGTTCGCGCGGCATTCCATTACGTGCGGACCGGGCGCACCATCTCGCCCGAGAACCTGCCGGACGGTGAAGCGCTGGCGCACCTCATCCGCACGGCAGGAGCCCGCGAGGAGAGCTAGCCCGCGTTCCGTCGCGCCTTGAGAGCTTCGGTCACCAAGGGGATTTGCACCGGAAGGCGCGCGATCGACCCCACCTTCTGGGCTGTGGACGTCTTGTTGCTGCGGCACCAGTCCACCGCCATCTGGATGTTGGCGGGGAACACTGCAACAAACAGCGCCGCTGCCAGACCGGCACCCAACCGGCGCGTCTTCGGAATCGCCAGGGCAGCCCCGATTGCCAGTTCTGCGACACCCGATACCTGGGTGTACGTGCGAGCTTCGCCGGGGAGTTGGCGTGGGACGGTGCTGTCGAAGAATGACGGGGCTACGAAGTGCATGGTTCCGGCGCCGAGCAACAAAACAGAGAGTCGAATTGCCGCGGCCTGGCTGGATGTCGTACTTTTCGAGGACGTCGTACTTTTCGAGGACATTGGCCTACCCTGCCTCACAGAGTCAGTCCGTGCCACTACTGTGATGCGTCTGCGAAGTTACTAGTGAGAGAGTTGCAAGTATGGCCGGTAAGCTCCGGGCGCGTTTTTCCAGGTCGGAATCATTGGCCGACCAGCCTGACTTTGCCCTTGTCGGGGTGCTGCGAATTCCGCAGCTGCAGACCAGTCCTGCCCGCGCTATCTACAAACGGGTTCTGGTGGCACTCGGCGCGCTCGCGGCCGCCGTGCTCATCGTGTACATCGACCGGGCGGGGTATCGCGACGCGCAGGACAACGAGCTCTCGCTTCTCGACTGCATCTACTACGCCACGGTGTCGCTCTCGACTACCGGCTACGGCGACATCACGCCGTTCACTCCGTCGGCGCGTCTGGTCAACGTTTTGTTGATCACGCCGCTTCGTATCTTCTTCTTGATCGTGTTGGTCGGAACCACACTGTCAGCTCTGACCGAGAGTTCGCGTCAGGCGTTCAAAATTCAGCGTTGGAGGCAGCAAGTGCGTAATCACACCGTCGTCGTCGGATACGGCACCAAGGGGCGCACAGCAATCGAAGCCATGATCGGCGACGGTGTGTCCGCATCCGAGATCGTGGTCGTGGACACCGATCGGGCTGTGTTGGACGCCGCTGAGGCCAAGGGCCTGGTGACGGTATTCGGTTCGGCGACCAAGTCGGACGTGCTTCGCCTCGCGGGAGCGCAGCGGGCAAATTCGATCATCGTCGCAACCAACCGCGACGACACGGCGGTGCTCGTGACGTTGACCGCTCGCGAGATCGCGCCGAAGGCACGAATTGCCGCGGCTATTCGTGAGGCGGACAACGCGCATCTCCTGCGTCAGTCCGGCGCCGATTCGGTGGTTCTCTCCTCGGAAACCGCGGGCAGGCTCCTCGGCATCGCCACCACCACACCCACGGTTGTCGAGATGATCGAGGATCTGTTGACGCCGGAGGCGGGATTCGCGATTGCCGAGCGTGCTGTCGAACGTGACGAGGTCGGTGGATCGCCGCGTCACCTGTCCGACATCGTGCTGGGAGTTGTCCGCGACGGGCGTCTGGTTCGGGTCGGTTCACCGGAGGTCGATGCTGTCGAGGCAAACGATCGACTGTTGTACATCCGTCGCGTCGTCAGCTGATACTCGTCAGCTGATATTTCGGCGCCCAGTAATGTCGTCAGCGTGAACGACTTCCAGCTGACCGAAACCCCTCTGCTTTCCCGCTCGAGTGTCGGCCGCGCCGAGGAATTGCGGTCCGACGCAGCCGCTCTGACCGCGGGGTGGGGTGACGCGCTGCTCTTGCGCGTCAACTCGCGCAGTCAGGTGAAGGTCTCCGGTGGGCAGTTGGTGTTCGGCGAGGCCACTGACCTGGGTGCGGAACCTGTTCGCGGTGCGGTGTTTCTCGGAATTCGCGACAACAAGCATGTGTGGGCTGTGCGCGTGTCACTCCTTGCCGGCGAACTGTCGGATCTCCGGATGTTGGGCGGAACCCTCGACGATGCGGACGCGGGTCTACTGACGGGCGCGATCGCCATTCTCAACTGGCACGACAGTGCCGGATTCAGCTCGATCGACGGGGCTCCGAGTGAGCCGACGATGTCCGGGTGGTCACGCATTTCCACGACCACGGGCCACGAGGAGTTTCCGCGCACCGACCCGGCAGTGATCTGCCTGGTACACGACGGCGCGGATCGAGTGCTGCTGGCTCGTCAGCCGACGTGGCCGCAGCGACGGTTCTCGATCCTCGCCGGCTTCGTCGAAGCCGGGGAGTCGCTCGAGACGTGTGTGGTGCGCGAGATCAAGGAAGAGGTGGGCGTCGACGTCCACAGCGTCCGCTACCTGGGCAGTCAGCCGTGGCCGTTCCCACGTTCGGTGATGTTGGGATTCACGGCCATCGGCGACCCCGCCGATCCGCTGGTGTTCGCGGACGGCGAGATCGCCGAGGGACGGTGGTTCACCAAAGACGAGGTGCGATCTGCTCTCGAACTGGGGGACTGGGCATCCGACGCGGACGCGCCGCTGCTCCTGCCCGGTTCCATCTCGATTGCGCGAGGAATGCTCGAGAGCTGGGTCAAGTAGCGCCTTACAGGCCGAGAGCCGCCTTCACCTGATTGAGCGAGGGGTTGGTGGCCACACTGCCGTCGGCGTACTTCACGGTCGGGACGATGTGGTTGCCGTCGTTGACACTGCCGACAAATTCGGCTGCCGAGGGATTGTCCTCGATGTCGATTTCGGTGTACTCGATGCCCGACGCGTTGAGCTGAGTCTTGAGGCGACGGCAGTAGCCGCACCACGTGGTCGAGTAGATGGTGAGGGCAGGAGCTTTTTCGGAAGTAGTCACGGCGCATATAACACCACGAGTTCGGTTGTTGTTCCGTAACCGGCCGTGTTCGCTTGCCCACATCCGCTCGGGCACGCGGCGGAGCTGTCGGTACGCCCTGCCATGATGGTGCGCATGCCTGCGGACACCGGACTGGACCCGGAACAATCAGCCGCCGTGCTCGCTCCACGCGGCCCGGTATGTGTACTCGCGGGCGCCGGAACAGGCAAGACACGCACGATTACCCGGCGAATTGCCCACCTGGTTGCCGACGGTCATGTGCAGGCCGGGCAGGTCCTGGCGGTCACGTTCACCGCGCGCGCCGCCGGTGAAATGCGTGGCCGACTGCGAGAGTTGGGTGTTGGCGGCAGCGGCCCCCAGGTGCAGGCTCGCACGTTCCACGCTGCTGCGCTGCGGCAACTCAAGTACTTCTGGCCGCAGGTGATCGGCGATACCGAATGGCGCCTGCTGGATCGCAAGTTCGCGGTTGTCAGCAGCGCCGCTGCCCGGGTCGGTTTGCCGACCAGCACCGAAAGCGTGCGCGACCTCGCGAGTGAGATCGAGTGGTCCAAGGCGTCGCTGATCGCGCCGGAGGACTACCCCCGCACTATTGCCAAGTTCCGCCGGGAGGCACCTGCCGATCCGGCGAAGGTGGCGCAGGTCTACGCAGCGTACGAAGAACTGAAGGCGCGCGGCCAGGACGGCATGCTGCTCGATTTCGACGATCTCCTCCTGCACACCGCTGCCGCACTCGAGGAGCACTCGTCCGTGGCCGACGAGTTCCGTGAGCGCTACCGCTGCTTTGTGGTGGACGAGTATCAGGACGTCACGCCGCTGCAGCAGCGCGTTCTCGACGCGTGGCTCGGTGACCGCGACGACCTCACCGTTGTCGGCGACGCCAACCAGACCATCTACTCGTTCACCGGAGCTACCCCGAACTACCTCCTCGACTTCTCACGGAAATTTCCCGAGGCAACGGTGGTCCGGCTCGAACGTGACTATCGCTCGACGCCGGAGGTCGTCTCGCTGGCCAACCGGGTCATCGGCGCTGCCACCGGGCGAATCGCCGGCACCCGATTGCAGCTCATCGGACAACGCGCGCCGGGTCCCGAGCCCGAGTTCGCGGAATTCAACGACGAACCGTCCGAGGCGCTTGCCATTGCCCGGTCGGTGAAACGTCTGATCGCCGCCGGAACACCGGCCGCCGAGATCGCGATCCTGTACCGGATCAACGCGCAATCCGAAGTGCACGAGCAGGCACTCACCAAGCTGGGCATCCCATTCCAGGTGCGGGGCGGCGAGGGTTTCTTCACTCGCACCGAGGTTCGTCAGGCGGTGACGGCGCTGCGGCAAGCCGGCGGCCGAGACGATCTCCCTGACGGCGCAGACAGTGGCACCGGACTTCTCTCGCTGGTCCGGGCGGTACTGGCACCACTCGGACTGACCAACGAGGAACCGGCAGGCACCCAGGCGCGTGAACGCTGGGCGTCATTGACCGCGCTCGTTGCACTCACCGAAGAGCAGTTGGTCCACGATCCCGAACTGACACTTCCCGGCCTCTTGCAGGAACTGACGGCGCGCGCCGAAGCGCGGCACCCACCAACAGTCCAAGGGGTCACGCTGGCGTCGTTGCATGCCGCCAAGGGCCTCGAGTGGGACGCCGTATTCCTGGTCGGCCTCAACGACGGCACGCTCCCCATCCAGCACGTGCTCGGTGACGCCAACTCCGCCCCGGACGAGGCCGCCGTCGAAGAAGAGCGTCGGCTCCTCTACGTCGGTGTCACGCGCGCCCGTGAGCATCTGCACTTGTCCTGGGCATTGGCGCGCAACGAGGGTGGCCGAAAATCCCGACGCCGCTCACGGTTCCTGAACGGGTTGATCCCCGAGGATTCCCCGGCCTCACGGATTGCCACACCGGCGCAGTCGGGCAAGAAGCGTCAGCGCTGCCGTGTCTGTGGAAAGCCGCTCATGGGAACGTCGGCCACGATGCTCGGTCGATGCGAGAAATGCCCGTCCAACATCGACGTCGAATTACTCGAGAACCTGCGCGCGTGGCGCCTCGACAAGTCGAGGGAAAAGAAGGTGCCCGCCTACGTCGTGTTCAGTGACAACACACTGACCGCCATTGCCGAGCAACGCCCGCAGGACGCTCGGGGCTTGGTTGCCATCAATGGAATCGGGCCGAAAAAACTCGAGGACTACGGCGAAGACGTCCTCATTATCTGCAAAACCGCAGGTCAAAAATAGGTTGTGCAGTTTCCGAGAATTCTCTAGTCTGGTTTCCAGTGCTACGGGGAGACTCGTGCGCTGAAATTATCCGGACCGATCAGAAATGGAGGTGGCAAAAATGACGAACATGATTTCGTACCCGGTGCGTGAACACTTCGCTGTTGCCGCCGCCAAGCTGCGCGCAGCAGCAATCTGGTCCGTGTCTCTAAGCCATCGAGAAAATCCTCGATAAGACGCATCCGTTCACTTACGGCCACGGACCCCGCATTACGCGGACCGTGGCCTTTGTGTTGGATCCCGTGCTTTCCGGTTTCCCCGCTCGGTTGTGGTTCGCACCCATCGAACCCATTTTTTGCGACACATCCACGTCGCATCCAAGCTAGGAGAGACGAGTTGTCTACCCAGACATGTCGAGCCGTCACATTCATCGAGATCGCTTCCACCCGCCACGACTTGCCGTGCCGCGTGTCCGATCCCGATCTGTGGTTCGCGGAGTCCCCGGCAGAACTCGAACAAGCCAAGGCCCTCTGCGCGCAGTGCCCCATCCGCTCCCTCTGCCTGGGTGCAGCTCTCGACCGCGGCGAGCCGTGGGGAGTGTGGGGCGGAGAAATCCTCGACCACGGTGCGGTCATAGCAACCAAGAGGCCCAGGGGCAGACCCCGTAAGCAACTCGTGTGCGCCTGAGGAGCCTGTTACACCTGCGGTTCCGCAAATCCCGGCAGCCACCGGGTCAGGATCTCCATGTACGGGGCGTACGCGTCCAACTGGGCACAAATGCCCACCGAGCCGAGGAGGACTCTGAAGATCATCAGGTACTCGGGCGGCAAGTTGAGTGCCCGGGCCGTCCGGAACTGCGCGCTGTTGAAATCGGTCGCAGTTCCGGCGGCTCGTTGAAGCCACGTTCGAGTGAAGTGGAAAGACTCGGTCTGGATCGGATCGGTGAACGGGCGTAGGTAGTCGGCGATTTCCTGGTCGGTGACCGTGCGGCCCGGAATGACAAAACCGTTGGCGCGCAACAGTTCCGTCAGTTCGTCGAATCGTTCGTCGACGGCCAACCTCACCATTGTTCCCAAGACTGTCGGGAGTCCGTTCGGGAACGGTGCCGCCGCGCCGAAATCGATGACACCCAGTCGGCCGTCGTCGAGCAACATGAAGTTCCCGGGGTGCGGATCGCAATGCAACAGGCCGACGCGCGCCGGTGACGCGAAGTGGAACTCGGCGAGGAGTGCACCGGCGGCATTGCGCTGGTTCGGGGTTCCGCTCTCGATGATCCTGGTCAGCGGTGTTGCCGTCATCCATTCGGTGACAACAACTTTCGGCGCGCTCGCAACGACGCGCGGGACGACGAACTGCGGATCGCCGTCGAACTCCGCAGCGAATGCTCGCTGATTGTCGGCTTCGATCCGGTAGTCGAGTTCTTCCTCGGTGCGCGCGGTGAACTCCTCGATGACCGGACGCACGTCGACGCCGGGCATCACCGATCCGAAGAGGCCCGCAAATCGGGCGAGAGTCTTGAGGTCGGCGCGCAGGGCGTCGTCGGCGCCGGGGTACTGCACCTTGACGGCCACGTCCCGTCCATCCGACCACACGGCCCGATGGACCTGCCCGAGGCTTGCCGACGCGGTGGGTGTGTCGTCGAAGGACTGGAACCGATCACGCCATTTGGTTCCCAGCTGCTGATCCAACATCTTGTGGACCTGCTTGACGGGCAACGGCGGCGCGGCGGCCTGGAGCTTGTTCAGGGACTCGCGATACGGCTCGGCGAATTCCTCCGGAATGGCCGCTTCCATGACGCTGAGTGCTTGGCCCAGCTTCATGGCGCCGCCCTTGAGTTCCCCCAGAACCGAAAACAACTGTTCCGCGGCCCGGGCACTGAGCTGGGCGTCGATCTGGTCTTTGTCACCACCGGCGAGCTTGCGCCCGAAGCCCATTGCGGCCCGCCCGGCCATCCCAATCGGAATGCTTGCGAGTTTGGCGGTACGGGCGGAGCTTTTGCGCGGGATGTCGGACACCACACCATCATGTCTGACGGACGCCGCCTGCGCCCGTCACGGGTGCGAGGTAATGGCAACTGCACGACGTTTGCCGAGGCCAGCGACGTGTGGTGATGCGATACGGGACAAGATCAATCTCGAGGGTGGAGAACAAGCTGACCGGCGGCGTCGCTTCGGACGCACTGATCGCGGACTCGATTTCGGACAGAGCGAGCGCGGTGGTCGCATGGATCATCGCGGGTTCGGCGTAGCCGGCGCTACCGAGCAACTGCGCAGCCAGGTGCAGCCAGTCCGGATCGTGGGCAGCCCGGGTGATGTCGGCGCATCGCAGACAACTCGAGTGTCCGGGCAGTACCAACGGTCCGACGACGCCGCAGCCGTCGCGCAGGTGAACTGCAAGGTGGGGGATGCCGCACCGAACGAGGTCGGCAACCAGGCGAGGATCGGTGACGACGTCATCGGTCAGGACGACAAGTACATTCCGCCACCCGGCAACGACATGGCTGCTGCGGTAGCCGTGCGAGCGTTGGATGTGCGTGCTGCCGTGGCGTAGTGCCTGCGTGATGGAGTCCGACAACGGACCTTGCCCGTGGACACGAATTGCTCCGGTTCGGCTGGTGCCGCCCCGGACTGGCCGCAGGTATCCGCCTGTGGTGAGTTCGGCGAGCAGTTCGGTCATGACCGCGGTGCTGATGCCGCGCCGGGTCGCAGTCCACATGATGGTCGCAATACTCGTGCGTCCGTCCATCAAGCGGAGTAGGGCTTGCAGGTCCCTGCCGTCGACTCCGGCAGGGGGAGTCAGGACCACAGCTTTCCCCGGTCGCCATCCGAGTTGAAGCCGGCCGTCCGGGCGCAGAAGAACAACGATCCGTGAATCCCATTCGGGACCCACGGATCGTGTGGTGTTCGGTGTGCTCATTCACCGATGATGACAGTGAGCTGAGCTCGCCTGATCGCGAAAATCGTAGTTATCCACAGGCTTTCGAGGCGCTGACCTCGCCCTTCGACGTGGATCGCAACTTTTCGGTTTACTTGCCGTCCTGATCGTCCTCAGCGGACTTGTCTTGTGTCTTGTCTGTCTGTGTCTTGTCTGTCTGTGTCTTGTCCATGGCTTCCTCGGCGGCCCGTTCCTTGGCCAGCAATGCCTCGAGCTGAGCCATCGGATCGTCGAAGTTACCGGCCTCGCCGCCGCCGGTGACACGTTCGATGAACGACGTCGGGGCATCGAGGTCAGTGGAGTCAGGCAGCAGGTCCGGGTGCGACCAGACGCCGTCGCGAGCTTCCATTCCGGCTTCGGCGGTCAAGCGCTGCCACAGTGTTGCGGCCTCGCGGACCTTGCGCGGACGAAGTTCGAGACCGACGAGTGTTGCGAAGGTCTGCTCTGCCGGTCCGCCCGTGGCGCGTCGACGGCGAAGCGTCTCGCTCATCGCGGCAACACCAGGCAGGCGTTCGCCGAGTCCGGCGGTGACTACCGTCTCCACCCAGCCCTCGACCAGGGCCAGCAGTGTTTCGAGGCGCTCGAGAGCGGCCTTCTGCTCCGGTGTTGTCTGCGGTTCGAAGGTGCCCTGTTGCATGAGGGCTTCGAGCTTGGACGGGTCGGCCAGGGCCGACGGGTCGAGGTCCTTCGCGAATTCCTCCATTGCCGAGAAGTCCATGGTGATCCCACGGGCATATTCCTCGACGGTGGACAGCACTCGCTGGCGCAACCACGGCACATGGCTGTACAGGCGATGGTGAGCAGCCTCACGTGCGGCGAGGAACACCAGGATTTCCTGATTGGGCTGTTCGAGCCCGTCACTGAACGACTGAACTGCTGCGGGAAGAAGCGCGGCGGTGCCGGCGGGACCGAGGGGGAGACCGATGTCGGTGGAGGACAGCACTTCCTTGGACAACTGGCCGAGAGCCTGACCGAGCTGCGAACCGAACGCGAGTCCACCCATCTGCGTGAGCATTCCCATCATCGGGCCGGCCATCTGAGCGGCCTCCGGCGGCAAACCCTGCGCCCACATGCCAGACACCTTCTCGGCAACCGGATCGCACAGGCGCTTCCAGGTGTCGATGGTGTTGTCGAGCCAGTCGTTAGCCGTCCACGCAACCGTCTTGGTGGCGCCGGCAGGCAGCGTCGTTGCAGCGTCCAGCCATAGTTCCGCGAGATGAGCCGCGTCGGCGATGGCCTTGACGTTGCCCTCCGTGATCGGTGTGACAGAACCGATCTGCTGGCGCGCGAGTTTCTTCGCGACGTCGTAATTGACAGGACCGGACCCGCCGGAACCCATCGACGACCCCATGCCGCTGAGCATCTGGCCGAACTGGGTCAGCATCTGCCCGAGTTGTGCGGGGTCGAAACCTTCACCGCCAGCGCCGAACCCGAACGGCATGTCACCACCCCCGAACGGATTGCCACCGGCCGCGTTCTTGTCGCGGTCGGGATCGTCGTCGGAGTTGGAGAAGCCGAACGGCATGTTGCTCATACCTCAACGGTACAAGGGTTCGAGGCCTCGAGTAATGCGCGCTGTCACGCTGATGGCGAACAGTGAAGGCAATGGCTCTACCCTGGACAAGGTGAATCGACGGATCGTGACTCTCCTGGCCGCCTTAGCTCCCATCGTCGTCTTGGGCATCGTCGGATCCCTCGTCACCGTTCCGTACGTCGCGCTCGGTCCGGGACCGACGTTCAACACGCTGGGCACAGTCGACACCACTGTCGACGGCAAGCAGGTCACGAAGTCGGTGGTCGACATCGAGGGCACCGAGCTCGATCCAACGACCGGCAACCTCAATATGACCACTGTCTCCGTTCGCGACGGTCTCAATCTCTTCGAGGCCTTCGGTCTCTGGGCCAGCGGCGACCACGGATTGGTTCCTCGCGCCGAGGTGTACCCGCCGAGCAAGACCAAGGAAGAAATTCAGCAGGCCAACACCGCCGACTTCCAGCAGTCCGAGAACAGTGCGGAACTCGCGGCCCTCAATTTCCTGGGCAAGCCAGTCGCGTTGACCGTCACGAAGGTCACCGAAGACGGCCCTGCCAGTGGCGCGTTGGCCGAAGGCGACACTCTAGTGAAGATCGGCGACACCCCGGTAGACACGGTCGGTGCGGTGCAACAAACTGTTGCGGCGATAGCGCCGGGCACGCAGGTACCGGTCACCGTGATTCGCGACGGAGCCGAAACGGTTGTGCCCGTCACGGTCGGAGCCCGGCCCAACCAACCGGAGTCCGGCTACCTCGGCATCACACCGGAAGAAGTTCCCGACGTTCCGTTCGACGTGACGTTCAATCTTGCCGATATCGGAGGGCCGTCGGCCGGACTGATGTTCACCCTCGCTCTGCTGGACAAGTTGACGCCGGGCGAACTCAACGGCGGGCAGTTCGTCGCAGGAACCGGAACCATCGATTCGGACGGCACCGTGGGCCCCATCGGAGGAATCCGCTTCAAGCTCATCGCCGCCGCCGACGCCGGTGCCACGACGTTCCTCGTCCCCGCGCAGAACTGCGACGAGGCAAAACAGAACGCGCCGGACGGTCTTCGACTCGTGAAGGTCGACAACCTGTCCGGCGCGGTGGACGCACTCGACAGCATCAACTCGGGCGGCGACGCACCCAGCTGCTAGTTCTTCCGTGCTAGTCCTCTTCGACCTCGTCGAGCGTCGCGTACAGCGCGTGAACGAGGTGAGGAGCCAACCCGTCGTACGTCAAAAGCGCCGGCTCGGCGTAAGGATCTGCGTCCTCGTCCGGGCGCATCTGCAACAGCGACAGGGACGGGCCGTCGCGGAGAACGCCGACAAAGAGGCGTGCCGCACGTCGATCCGGGTGGGCATCGGCCGTCAGTCGAGCAATTTCGTCGGCTGCGTGCTCGTCGGTCACGACCGGCTCGACGGCATGGTCGAGATCGGATTCCGCGGCGGGCGGCAGAACCACGATTTCCTGAACGAGGATGCAACCCTCGACGGACTCGGGCCAGTTGGTCGTTGCCAGGAACTCTTCGAGCGCTCGTGATCCGCCGATGATGTCGTCGGGGAGCGGCTCCTGTTCGATCGGGGTGTATTCGGCCCCGTCCTCGAGTTGATCGAGGAGGCCCGGTTCGGCTGCGGCAAGCAACTCGGTGGGTACCAAGGCATACAACTTGGGCGGCTGATCCCAGCCTTCGGCGTCGATGTGGTCGACAACTTCATGAACGCACCGGGCAAGAGCCTTCGGTGACCTGTTCGGATTTTCTTCACTCACCCGTTCATCCTTGCACCTCGTGTTGTCATGCCGTGACTGTTGTTACGTAGAGTGGTCCGAAACGGCCAAGTCCACTCGGACCTGGCTGCACTGATCGATGCACTCGGTTGCGACGTCTCGGCGTCGCCGAATCTTGGAGCGTGGCACGTGGGCATGCGGCCCCCCGCAGGTTTACCCTCTCTGTCCAGACGCAGTCGAATTCTGTTGGGGGTAGCCGTAATTGTTGCGGTCCTCCTGCTGATCGGTCCCCGGCTGATCAGCATGTACACCGATTGGCTGTGGTTCGGCGAGGTCAATTTCCGAGGCGTTTTCACCAAGGTTCTGCTCACCCGGGCGCTGCTCTTCCTCGTCGTGGGTGTTGTAGTCGGTGCCATCGTGTGGTTGGCGATGATGCTCGCGTATCGCTCGCGTCCGGTTTTCGTTCCGGTGTCGGGTCCGAATGATCCGATCGCGCGCTACCGCACCACCGTCATGTCGCGTCTGCGTCTGTTCGGTGTCATCGTCCCGATCGCGATCGGATTGCTGTCCGGGTTGATCGCTCAGGCCAACTGGGTCACGATCCAGTTGTTCTTCAACGGCGGTTCGTTCGGGATCACCGATCCGCAGTTCAACCTCGACGTCGGTTTCTACACGTTCGATCTGCCGTTCTACCGCTTCGTGCTGAACTGGCTCTTCGTCGCGGTTCTCCTGGCATTCGTGGCGAACCTTCTCACGCACTACATCTTCGGTGGCATCAAACTCGCCGGCCGTGGGGGAACGTTCACGTCGGCTGCGCGTATCCAATTGGCAGTCTTGGCAGGGACTTTCGTTCTGCTCAAGGCAGTGGCGTACTGGTTCGACCGGTACTCGCTGCTCTCGAGTGATCGTAAGGAGCCCACATTCACCGGCCCCGGTTACACCGACATCAACGCGGTGCTGCCGGCCAAGCTGATCCTGCTGTCGATCGCAGTGATCTGTGCCCTGGCGTTTTTCGCGGCCATCTTCACGCGTGATCTTCGTATCCCGGCGATGGCTGTTGCTCTGCTCGTGCTGTCGTCGGTACTTGTCGGTGCCGTGTGGCCGATGATCGTCGAACAGTTCTCGGTCAAGCCGAACGCTGCAGACAAGGAAAGCACGTACATCGAGCGCAATATTGCTGCCACCAGGCAGGCGTACGGCATCACCGACGACAAGGTGACGTATCAGCCGTACTCGGGTGACGCCACCGCAATTCCGCGGGACGTTCCGGCCGATGTCACGACCATTGCAAACGCGCGCTTGCTCGATCCCAACATTCTTTCGCCCACGTTCACGCAGCAGCAGCAGCGTCAGAACTTCTACGGGTTCCCGCCGTCGCTCGACATCGACCGCTACGAGGTCGCCGGCGAAATGCAGGACTACATCGTCGCGGCGCGTGAACTCTCGCCGAACAACCTGCAGGGCAACCAGACGGACTGGATCAACAAGCACACCGTCTACACGCACGGTGACGGCCTGGTGGCAGCACCGGCCAACAGGATCACCGCTCCGGTCCTCGACCCGACCAAGGAAGCAGCCAACAACAACGCGGGTTACCCGATCTACACGGTCAGTGACATCGCGTCGCTGGCCGCGGGAACGCAGGTCATCCCGGTCGACCAGCCGCGTGTCTACTACGGCGAGGTCATCGCTCAGGGCACTGCGGACTACGCGATCGTCGGCGGGTCGAGCGGCTCGGAACCGCGTGAGTACGACACCGAGCAGACCAAGTACACGTACACCGGATCCGGCGGTGTCGACATCGGAAACTGGTTCAACCGGTTGGCGTTTGCTGCCAAGTACACCGAGCGCAACATCCTGTTCTCGGGTGCGGTCGGCTCCGATTCGAAGATCATCTACAACCGTGACCCGCGCGATCGCGTCGGCCAGGTTGCTCCGTGGCTGACGATGGACGGCGACGCCTACCCGGCTGCCGTGGACGGCAAGATCGTCTGGATCGTCGACGCGTACACAACGCTCGAGAACTACCCGTACGCGCAGCGCAGTTCGCTAGAGGGCTTGGTGGCCGACAGTGTCGACGCCACCACCGGCCGACTTCTCCCGAAGAAGGAGGTGTCGTACATCCGTAACTCGGTGAAGGCCACCGTCGACGCTTACGACGGCACGGTCACGCTGTACCAGGTCGACGACAACGATCCCGTCCTCAACGCCTGGAAGGGTGTGTTCCCGAACACCGTCCAGCCGCAGAGCGCGATCTCCGACGATCTGCGTGCGCACTTCCGTTACCCGGAGGATCTGTTCAAGGTCCAGCGCGAAATGCTGGCGAAGTACCACGTCGACAACCCGACCGAATTCTTCACCAACAACGCGTTCTGGTCGGTGCCCAACGAGCCGACGGTCGAAGGTTCCAATCAGAACGAGCCGCCGTTCTACGTGATGGTCGGCGATCAGGAGACCGGTGAGCCGTCGTTCCGACTCATCAGCCCGATGGTCGGCTTCCGCCGTGAGTTCCTCTCGGCGCACATTTCGGTGGATTCGGATCCGAAGAACTACGGCAAGATCACCGTCCTGCAGTTGCCGACGGACAAACAGACGCAGGGTCCGTCGCAGTCTCAGAACTCGATGATCTCGGATCCGCGAGTGGGTTCGGAGAAATCGATCCTCGAGAGAACCAACACGATTCGATACGGCAACCAGTTGGCGTTGCCGATCGCAAAGGGCGGCATTCTCTACGTCGAGCCGATGTACACCGAACGCAGTAATGCCAGTACGTCGTTCCCGCAGCTCTCTCGTGTCTTGGCGAGTTACCAGGAACCGGGTGTGTCCGGACGTGTCCGGGTCGGCTACGCGTCGACGCTGGCCGAGGCTCTCGGTCAGATCTTCGACAACGGCGGTGCTGCCGGGGTGGCAACGGCTCCGGGCGGAACGGCCGAGACAGCCCCGACTCCGGATACGAGCACGGAAACCAATCCGACGCCCGGTGCCCCGGCGCCGGCACCGACGGACACCGCTGCAGTGGTCGCGGAGCTCGATGCGGCATTGACCAATCTGCGAGCTACCCAGCAGAGTGGCGACTTCGCTGCGTACGGCGCCGCGTTGGATCGTCTGCAGAAGGCAGTTGACGCCTACCAGGCGCTGCCGAAGTAAGGTTTTGTAGCAGAACACTTTGTAGCAGAACACGAAGGCCCACCATCCAATCGGATGGTGGGCCTTGGTGTTTGTGTACGCGTGTTTGTGTGCGTGTGTTCCTGTGCGACCGGTGTCAGCGAAGTGCTGCGAGCACCTGCGGGTTGGTGTCGGCGAGCTGCTGGAACTGCGCGCCGAATCCGTACTGGTCGGCAAGTGCGCGAGCGGAGTCGTAGGCCTGCTGTGCTGCGGGCTTGAACTCGGCCGGGATCTGGAATGCGGCGATGGGTGCTTCTGCGACGACCGGTGCTGCTTCGGGGGCCGGTGCCGGTGCGGGAGCCTGCTCCTCGGATGCGACGGTCAGGTGCCTGCCGCAGCTGGGCCATGCGCCCGGACCCTGGGACTGCAGGGTGTTCTCGGCAACGCGGATCTGCTCTTCCTTCGACGCGTTTGCGGGGGAGCCGGAGCCACCGTTGGCGGTCCAGGTGCTCTGTGAGAACTGCAGGCCGCCGTAGTAGCCGTTGCCGGTGTTGATGTTCCAGTTTCCGCCGCTTTCGCAGGCTGCGACGCCGTCCCAGTTGTGGGTGGCTGCGGATGCTGTGCCGGCGGAGATGGTGAGGGGCACTGCAACGAGGGCGCCGGCTACGGCCAATGTGCCTACTGCACGCTTGCTGATGCTGGTGTAAGACATGGGGTAAATCCTCTCCGCGCTCGCTGACAACGGCGGGCCTGCGGGTCGAGGTGGTGCGTTCGTCCCGGGCGCTTGTCTCTCCGTGTCTCTGCCCCTCGAAGGTTTCGGGGGTTCCGATCCCGCGGGGCAGAGTCAAGCAGCGGCGGGTCGGCGTTCGCCCGGTTGATTCGGGCCGGGATCGACCGTACGGCAGTTGCTTTCAAGGTTCACTTCACAGTTTTACGAGCGAACTGTTCGGTATGGGTCGGGATTTTTCGGACAATCGCCAGGTCAACTCCCACCGATGCGGATTCGAAGCGGCGCCGTTACATACTCGTTATGTGTTGATGGTCACGGGTAAATTGTGAAGCCGGTCACGAAAAATCGCGGTTCGAGGCCTGGATGTGACTCTGGCGCAGGCGATTTGCAATCTGTTCGCCGGCTCGTGTAGTTTTATCCATGCATCGCGGGGTGGAGCAGCTCGGTAGCTCGCTGGGCTCATAACCCAGAGGTCGCAGGTTCAAATCCTGTCCCCGCTACTAAAGAAAGAACCGCCGCACTGGAATCCAGTGCGGCGGTTCTTTTTTGTTCGCGTGTTGTGGTGGTCAGCAGCGCGTCGTACGGACGAGTAGTCCGGCGACGTGAGCGCTCGCTGCGGCGCGGGCACCAATGGCGTCACCGGTCTCGATGGCCGAGACGATCCGGGCATGCTCGGCTACGGCGAGGCGCCGGTTCAGATCCGAACCCCACATATCCGTCCGAAACAGGTGCGACTGGCCATCCAGACGGTGCAGAGCCTCGCTGAGTGGGACATTGGCCGCTGTCTCTCGAATCAGATTGTGGAACTCGAGATCCAATGCGGAATCGCGTCTCCGATCCGGTGTGGTGTCCAGCAATTCGCGTTGCTCCTCGACCATCGTGTTCAGTTGCGACACGACGTCGTGCGTTGCGCGCGTTGTGGCGCTGAATGCTGCCAGGCCGTCCAAGACCTCCCGGACCTCGAACACCGCGCGCAGTGAGTCCGCATCGAGTGATTCGACCCTCGCACCGGCGTTGCGGGTATGCACCGCGATGCCCTCGTAGATCAACTGCTGCACGGCCTCACGAACCGGTGTTCTACTGACATTCAGCTTGGTTGCGAGCGCGGGGACACTCAGCGGCGTACCCGGCGCAAGTTCGCCGGAGAAGATGAGCTCTCGGAGACTCTCGTGCACCGATTCGGTCAGTGGCGCACGTTCGGTTGTGGTCATGATTTCTCGCTGGTCATAGATTCGCTGGTCATAGTTTTCGCGGTCCCCTTGCACAGTGCTGACATTACCCGGCCGCACGCACCCGTTCGGCTTCTCGCAAGTCCCCACCCGGGGCGATCCCACCCTTCAATCCGGCGACTTTTGCCGCGATGTTCTCGGCAATCGTGATCGGCGGATATCCGACCTCACCTGGCGCCAGTGTTCCCGGCAGAGCCTCGATTACGGCGTCGTAGTTGCCGTCGAAAAAGAATGCGGCAGAACGCCGTCTGATGATCCGGCCGCCGACGATCGGCGGGTCCACGCGGTGAATCGTGGACCGCCAGCGGTCGTTGGTCCATCGAGCCATTGCGTCGCCGAGATTGATCAGCAGTGCGTTGTCTGCGGGTTGGGCGTCGTGCCAGAGATTGTCGGCGCCCAGAATCTGAAGGCCGGGAACCTGATCGGCCCACAGAATGGTCAGAATCCCGAAGTCGGTGTGTGCGCCCATGCCGGTCATTTCGCCGGCGACATCGATGTCGCCTTCTTCGAGCGCGTAGTTGTTCATCTTCAACGCGTTGATCGAATGGTCGAGCATGGAGTCGAAATATCCCTTCTCCAAACCCAACGCATCGGTGAAGGCGCGCATCAGGATTGCGGCCAAAGTCTCCGCATGGGAGAAGTAGTGCTCGACGGCCGGCCGGAACCCGGGTGTGGCGTCCGGCCAGGTGTTGGCGGCGTAGCTGGATTCGGGGAGGTCGAGTCCTGGATAGTCGGTAACCTCGGTTCCGACGACAACAGCTTCGTAGAAGTCGTTCATCATGTTTGCGGACGCGACGCCCAGGCTCATGCTCAACGACTCCGATTTCGGCGGCGAGTAGCCGCGATTCTCGGAAGACGAGCGAGCGTATGTCTTCTTCACGTTCAACGGCAGGTCGAAGAATTCGTCCAGCGCACAGGCCAGTCCGTCGATCGACTCACGGGGAATGCCGTGTCCCACAATCTGAATGAAGCCGACTTCGCGGCAGGCCCGGTCCAGTTCGGTAGCGACGGCAGCGCGGGCGGCGTGGTGGCGTTCGTCGGGCGAGTTCGCGAGGTAGGGGCTGATGTCGATAGTGGGAATCTCGAAGCTCATGTCAGTATGTCCTTTTCAAGTAAGAGCAAGTCGATCAGCGGCCTGACGTGTGCCACTTACCGACCAGCACGCGGGCGAGGTATCCGAAGACGGAGAAGACCAGAACGCCGAAAAGCGATGCGATGACGATTGCGCCGATCAGATCCTCGGACTGGAGTCGGCTGCGGTAGACGTCGAGAAGGGTGCCGATGCCTGGCTGTCCTTTCGCGAAGAACATGTCGCCGATAATGGCGCCGACAACGACCAGTCCGGACGCGGTGCGGATGCCGGTCAGAATGGCAGGCATCGCAGCCCGCAGTTCGAGCTTTACCAGCCGGTCCCAGCGGGATGCGCGTCCGAGAGTGAAGAGTTCGTGCAGTCCCCGGTCGACGGACTGCAAACCGAAGTGGGTGTTCGTGATGATGGGGAACGCTGCGATCAGTACACACACCAAGGTGCGGGCAGTCATGCCGTAGCCGAACCACAGGCCGATCAACGGGACGATCGCGAGAATGGGAATGACCTGAAGCACAACGGCATACGGGTAGACGATCCGTTCGATCCACTTGGCCTGACTCATCAGCACACCGGTTCCGACGCCGATCGCAACGGCGACGACAAAGCCCACAGCCGCGACCTGTGCGGTGACGGCCAGAGCTTCGAGCATCGGGCCCAAGTGTTTCCAGTCGAGTAGCGACTGCGTGAGCACTCGACTGGGTGGCGGCAGCATGAACTGGCGTTCGGGTGAGAGGACTAGGTTGCTCACTATCGACCAGAGTGCGAGGGCGCCGGCCAACGAGAGAAGGGGAAACAGGATTATGCTCCCGATTTTCTTCAGGCGTGGCTTCCAGGACTGCGTGGGTAGGGAAGTTGCTGCGGTGCTTACTGCTTCGCGACGAAGTGTGAGTGCTTCGGTCATCGGATGCTCCCGTGCAGACTGGCCGAAATTTCGGCGACGTATTCGGTGAAGCGGGCGTCGTACCGCAGTTCCGGGCTGCGTGGGTAAGGAAAGTCGATGTCGACGACAGAATGGATGCGACCAGGTCGCGCGGTCATGATGACAACCTTGTTGGCGAGGTACACCGCCTCGGACACCGAATGCGTGATGAACATCGCGGTGAATCCCTTGTCCGCGTACAGCCGTTGAAGTTCGACCTGCATGTCGAGGCGAGTCATTTCGTCGAGAGCGCCGAACGGCTCGTCCAGGAGCATGACCTCCGGAGCCAGGGTCAGAGCCCGGGCGAGAGACACTCGCATCTTCATGCCGCCGGACAGTGCATTGGGCAGTTGCCCCGAGAAGTCGCGCAGGCCGACTGCATTGATGGCGTCGGTGCCGCGTTCACGACGGAGAGCTTTGGGTACACCGCCCAACTCGGCCGACAACTCGACATTGGATTGCACTGTTCGCCACGGCAACAGCGTCGGTTCCTGGAAGATGAAGCCAACTGACTCGGTGTCGAGTGCAACGGATCCACTGGTAGGGCGCTCGAGACCGGCTGCCATGCGCAACAGTGTCGACTTTCCGCAGCCGGACGGGCCGACCACGGCCACGAAGTCGCCACGACGCACATCGAGGTTGATGCCGTCCAGTGCCACCGTGCCGGTGTCGAACTTCTTCACGACATCGGTGAAGGCCATCTGCATGGACGTGGTCAGTCTGCGTGCGTCGGTGTCCTGCATCGTGTTTGCGAGTTTCATCCGTGCCTCCGGATCGTGTGATGCATGCAAAATATCTGTATTCTGCTGCGTTCGAGTTTGGATTGCATGTATGTCGTGCGGATTTCTCAGTGTTAATTGGCTGTGACATCGCAGGTAAATTGGTTATCTCGAATGTTTAACCTGCGAGAAACAATGCGGAATCTGCATGTAATCGAAGTGATACAGACTCTGCTCATCCACAATCTGCATGTCAGAGCTAGTTCATTCAAGAGTCATTCGAGGAGAACCCCGTGAGTCCCAATCGCACAACTGTGGGAACCGCCAGTATCGCCCTCGCACTGCTTGCTGCATTCGGATTGAGTGCATGCAGTTCGAGTGACGCCGACACGGCAGTTGCGTCAGAGGCGCTCGAACCGGCGGCGGAAGCACAGATGCTTGCCGGAGCGTGCCCGGAAAACGTTGTAGTGCAGCTGCAATGGCAGCCCCAGTCGGATATGGGCGCGCTGTTCGAGATGCTCGGGCCGGGATATACGGTCGATACCGACGACAAGTCGGTCAGCGGCACTCTGGTCGCGGGCGGCAAGGATACCGGCGTCGATCTCACACTTCGGGCCGGCGGCCCCGCTATCGGATTTCAGTCCGTCAGTTCTCAGATGTACGTCGACGATTCGATCACGCTGGGGCTGATCCATGGCGACCAGGTGATTGCCGCGTCGGCGAGCCAGCCCGTCATGGCGGTGACCCCACTGCTCAAGTACAGTCCGGCAATCGTGATGTGGGACCCCGCGTCGCACCCCGAGTGGAAGAGTGTTGCCGATATCGGGAAAACCGATGCAAGCGTCGTGGTCTCGAAGGAACAGTTGTTTCCGCAGTGGCTGGTTGCGAAGGGGTTGTTGAAGCAGTCGCAACTCGACACGAGTTACGACGGCGCACCGTCGCGTTTCGTCGGCGATCCGACCATTGCGCAGCAGGGGTTCGCGAATTCCGAACCGTATACGTACGAGAACGAGACCCCGGCATGGGACAAGCCGGTTTCCTTTGACCTGCTGAAGGATTCGGGCTTCGATATCTATGCGTCCAACGTGTCGGTCCGCGCCGACAAAGTAGAATCGCTCTCGTCGTGCCTGACCAAGTTGGTACCGATCATCCAGCAGGCGAGCGCCGACTACATCAGTGATCCGGGCGCGGCGAATGACACGATCGTCGACGTTGTCTCGCAGGATATTTCGTTCAGCCCCTACACCGAGGGCGAAGCTGCCTTCAGTGCTCAGATGTTGAAGGACGAAGGATTGATTGCAAACGAGGCCGACGGTTCTGTGGGAACCTATGACATGGCCCGAGTCGCCCGAAACGTCGCTGACCTGACGCCCGTCCTGGTGGCAGGCGGTGCCGCGATTCCGGATTCACTGACCGCGCAGCAGATCTATACCAACCAGTTCACCAATCCGTCCATCGGAATCCGCTGATCAGGAGCCTGGAAAATCATGACGTACGAGATGACAGAACTCAACCGCGAGAGCCGTATGGGCGGCCTTGGTACCGAAACAACCGACCGCGAAGTGCGTCGGATCGATCTCTCCGATTTCGAGAACCGTCGAAGTGAAATAGCCGACGAGTTATGGTCGGCTGCAACGGATATCGGATTCTTTCAGGTAATCAACCACGGAATCGACATCGGTGAAGTGCGCAAGGCGTTTGCCGCGACCGAGAACTTCTTTGCGCTGCAAAGCGAGGTCAAGGCCCAGTATCCGCTGAAGAGGGGATTCAATTCCGGCTGGGAGAGCATGTCGCAAGTGCGGCCGTCGATCGGGACGCCCGACCAGAAGGAGTCCTACCAGGTAACTCGGCCCCACATGGGTGACCTGTGGCCCACGGACGAGGAACTTGCGGGTTTCCGCGAAACTATTCTCGACTTCGAGTCACGATGCTGGGGCGTCGCGATGGCACTGCTGTCGTGCTTCGCTGACAAACTCGGATTCGAGCGCGACTTCTTCACGAAGGCTCACGATCCGTCTCTCGCCAGCTACCAGAGCACTCTCCGGTTGCTGCACTACTTCCCGCTTGCTCCGGATGCCGATGTCGAGGGAATGTGGCGGGCCGGCGCCCACACCGATTTCGACTGCCTGACGTTGCTTTTCCAACGCGACGGTCAGGGCGGACTGCAGTTGTGCCCAGGAAAGGAGATGGAGACCCAGGAATGGACGTCGGTGGAACCCGCCGAGGAAGCCATCACCTGCAACATCGGTGACATGCTGATGCGATGGAGCGACGATGTACTGCCGTCGAACTTCCATCGCGTCAAGAGCCCTGGCCCGGACGACTACCGCGGCCCTCGATACAGCCTGGCATTCTTCGCGCAGGCCAACCGCGACATCGTGATCGAAGGTCCGGCCGGGAAGTATCCGCCGATCACCGCCGAGGACTACATCTACCAGCGCGTGAACGCCAACTTCGCCCGCTGAGGCGACCGAAGATACGGAGAAAACGATGAGTACCGCACCCGCCAGCACCACCATCACCGATGTCACTGTCTACAGCGGCAGGCATTGGCTCGAAGGTCGCGACGTCGTTGTGACGGACGGAATTGTCACCGCGATCGAGGCGTCGCGCGGTACCGCGGCTCCGAGCGGCCCGAACTCCGGGAGGGTGGACGGGTCCGGGGCGTACCTGATTCCCGGATTCGTCAACACCCACACGCACATCCAGCAGTCGCTGATGCGAGGTATCGCGGAGGGAACCCCACTACTCGAATGGCTGCTGGCCGTTGCCGAGGAATCGGTGCTGATCACTCCGGAGAAGGCATATACCGCAACAGTTGCGGCCAGCCTGGAGGCCCTGCGGAGCGGCACCACAACCTTGGTGGAACACATGTGGCCGCACCCGTCGAGCGAGGTCCACGACGCCGTCATCCGGGGATTGCGGGACACGGGGATTCGTGCCCTTCTGGGTCGCGGGGTGGGGGATCGCTCGGACCCGACGCGTAAGTGGGGGTTCGATCCCAGGCTTTTGCAGCCACTCGGCGACGTCCTCGCCCACACCGATCAGATAATGCGAGATGTCGCCGGTTCGCGCATCGATGCTGCTGTGGCAGTGCCGAATCCGCGATCGCTCACTCCGGAGGGGATGGCGCAGGTGCGGGAATTCGCGCAGGCGCGAGGACTGACCGTATCGATACATCTTCTCGAGACTCAGACCGACAATATGATGTGCACCGAACATGCGGGGATGGGTGCGGTCGAGTTTCTGGACTCGAATGATTTCCTGTGGGATCGAGTTCTCGCGGTTCATTGTGTCGAACTCGATGATCGTGGTCAAAAAGTGCTGGCAGAGAGGGGAGTTGGTGTCTCGTACAACCCGGTGAGCAACATGCGACTCGGTAGCGGGGTTGCGCCGGTTCCGAGTTTCCTCGAAGCTGGTCTCGCTGTGGGTCTGGGGGTGGACGGCGCAGCCAGTAACGACACGCAGGACATGCTCGAAACCCTGCGTACCGGTGCCTACGTGCAGCGGGCCACCCGATCACGTGCGGACCTGCTCGGTTTTGGTGTCATGCTCGATATCGCTACCGGCGGCGCCAACAGTGCGCTCGGCTTGCCGCCGCGATCCGGCGGTGTGTCGGTGGGAGATGCTGCTGATCTCACCATGATTCGGTTCGAGAGAGACTTCGGATGCCTGCCGGTGCGCGACCCGGGTGCATCCATTCTCACGACCGGCACCCGGCAGATCGTCGACACCGTTCTGGTTGCCGGTGAGGTTGTCATTCGCGACGGGCACTCGACGCGGGTGGACGAGGTGGAGTTGATCAGTGCACTCACGGCGCTGTGACGATCGCACCGGTGAAGGCTAGTGTTCGTCGACGTCCATCTCGATCAGTACGCGGCGCAACAGCTTTCCCGTTGCATTGCGGGGGAGTTCGTCGATGAACAGGATTTCACGGGGCACCTTGTAGCGCGCCAAGTTGGAACGAACATGCGTTTTCAGATCCTCGGCGTTCTTGTCTGCGCCGGGGGCGATGACGACAAACGCGCGCAGTCGGTGCCCGAAGTCTGCGTCCTCCACACCGATTACCGCAGCTTCCAGTACATCCGCGTGATCAGCAAGTAGGTTCTCGACTTCGAGGGGATACACATTTTCGCCGCCGGAGACGATCATGTCGTCGTCGCGGCCGTCGACAAACAGTAGACCGTTGGCGTCGAAGTGCCCGACGTCGCCGGTGGAGAGGAGTCCGTTGATGCGCTCCTTGTCGCGGCCGTCTGTGTACCCCTCGAAGCTGAGGCCGCTCGAGACGAAGATTCGCCCGATTGTGTGGGGGGAGTTGATTTTCTGGTTTTTGTCGTCGAACAGTTCGACGTGGCACGTGACGGGCGCCCGGCCGGCGGTGCCCGGTGCGATGGTGAGATCTTCGGGTGTGGCGACAGTGGCGACCGCTACTTCGGTGGATCCGTACAGGTTATAGAGAACGTAGCCGAATGCCTCCGTTACTCGTTTGCACAGATCGGGTGAGAGCGACGACCCGGCGGAGAAAATGATCTTCAGATGTGAAGTGTCGTACTTCGACAGTACTTCGGGGCCGAGGTCGATGATGCGGGTCAGCATAGTCGGAACCACGACAAGGCTGTCGCACTTGTGTTGCGCCACAAGCCTGATCGTGTTCTCGGGGTCGAATTTCCGATGCATCACGACGGTCTGTCCCAATCCGAGCGCGAGCGCGAACTGGGAGACGCCGGTGCCGTGGAACGCGGGTGCTGCCATCATCATCGTCTGCCCGCGGCGCAGTGGTACCCGGTCGAGGAACTGCGCCGACGCCAACGGTGACGTGTGGCTGCGCGGCGCGCCTTTCGGGGTTCCGGTGGTTCCGCTGGTCAGAAGTACAAACCCACCATTGCGCTCCGGCGCGGGCACCGCGGAGGTGCTTCGACCCGCAATGACGTCATCGAGGGTGCGGATGGTGGTGTTTTCCCGCTCTGTCCAGGATCGGTATCGTCTGCTGGCCGCGGGGAGGGCGTCGGCGACTTCGGTGAACTCGTCGTCGTAGACGAATGCCGCGACATTTTCACGGGCCGCGACGTCGACCAGTTGAGGGCGCGCAAAGCCCGTGTTCATGAGGACAAGTTTGGTGCCGTTCTTGGCTGCCGCGAGCATGGTCAGAACCAGGCCTCGATGGTTCCGGCACATAGCGCCCATTACGGATTCGGATGTGATGCCGTCGGCCTGCCAGGCCCGAACGAGTGCGTTGCTCTGTCGTTCCAGTTCGGTATACGTGATGGATCCACGTTCGTCGATGATGGCTACCGCGTCGAGACCACCTTCTGCATGCGCATGGACGGGTCCGGCAAAGGGGCCGTATTTGTCCACGGCTGCAATGGATTTCAGGCCCTTGTCGAGGCGGGGAAATGGAATCAGGCCCGCTCGAGCCATTACTCCCACGGCGCCGATGGTGTCTGCGATCTTGGTGGCCAATCCGGGCATGGGTAAACCTCTTCCGAGCGTCGGTGAAAGGACCGGATCTCAGACTAATCGAAATCAGAGACTTTCACCGACGATCTCGGTGCCTTGTTTTACTTCAGTTCGGCAGAGGTCTTACCCAGCAGACGACGAGCGATGATCAGCTGCTGAATCTGCTGAGTACCCTCGAAGATGTCGAGGATCTTGGAGTCTCGACCCCACTTCTCGAGCAACGGACGCTGTGAGTAGCCGTACGTTCCGGCGAGTTCCACTGCCTTGAGGGTGATGTCGGTGCCCGTGCGGCCGGCCTTGGCCTTGGACATCGATGCCTCGAGGGAGTTCGGCTTCTTGTTGTCCGCCATCCAGGCCGCGCGCAGTGCGAGCAGGTAGGCAGCTTCCCAATCAGCTTCCATCCGAAGGAACTCGGCGGCTGCCGCGTGCTGGTTGTAGGCCGGTGTGTCGTACGAGACCTCGACGCCCGCTTCCGTAAAGATGGTGCGCAATTCTTCGAGGGCGGCGCGGCCGACGCCGATAGCCATCGCGGCGACCATCGGACGGGTGTTGTCGAACGTCTGCATGACGCCGGCAAAGCCCTTCTCGACGTTGACCTCTGCGCTGCCGAGGATGTTGTCCGCGGGGATTCGGCAGTCCTGGAGCAGCAGTACGGCGGTGTCGGACGCTTTGATACCCAGTTTGTGCTCGAGACGAGCGACGCTCAGGCCCGGCGCGTCACGCGGCACGACAAATGACTTGATTGCCGCCCGGCCCTTGGACTTGTCGACTGACGCCCAGACGACGATGTGCGTGGAACGCTCACCGGCGGTGACAAAGATCTTCTCGCCGTTGAGAACCCACTCGTCACCGTCCAGAACAGCTGTGGTGGTGACCGCTGCCGAGTCGGATCCGAAGCTGGGCTCGGTGATGGCCATCGAAGCCCATACCTTGCCGAACCGTTCGAGTTGCTCGTCGGTGGAGACGGCCGCGATGGCCGCGTTGCCGAGTCCCTGGTAAGGGATCGAGAGCATGAGACCAACGTCGCCCCAAGAGGTTTCGAGGGAGTTGAGCAGTGCCGACATATTGCCACCGTTGGCGTTGCCGGTCTTACCGGAATCCGCTCGGCCGCCGGCAGCGCCGCCGATGTCGCCACCGGAGTCGGACAGACCCTCGACCATGGCGGCCATCGTGTCGAGTTCGACCGGGTATTCGTGTTCGGCTAGATCGTATTTACGCGAGATGGGTCGGAAGATCTGAGCTGCGACCTGATGCGCCTGGTTCGCGGATGCTTTGAGCTTCTTGGGAAGTTCGAGATTGATCATCGTGGTTCTCCTGGAAAGTCAGCGGCGTCAGATGAGGACAATGCCCTCGGCAACGCCGATGGCTCGAAGATCGCGGTACCAGCGCTCGACCGGATGTTCCTTGGTGAATCCGTGTCCACCGAGGAGTTGCACACCGTCGAGGCCGATCTGCATGCCCTTCTCGGAAGCCAGCTTCCGGGCCAGGGCGGATTCACGAGCAAAGGACAACCCCTGCTCGGCGCGCGAAGCGCCGCGTAGCGTGACCAGACGCATCCCGTCCAGTTCGATGGCGATGTTGGCCACCATGAAGGCAACTGCCTGACGATGGCTGATCGGCTCACCGAAGGCTTCGCGCTCGTTCACGTACGGAATCACGTAGTCCAGGACAGCCTGGCTGGTGCCTACCGCCATCGACGCCCAACCGAGGCGGGCGAGGCGGATCGCGTCGGCGTATTCGGCCTTACGCTGATCAGCGTTGCCGTCGCCGAGAAGTGCGGATTCCGGAACCGAGACATCGGTGAGGATCAAGCGGCCCAGCGATGCGGCCCGCAGTCCCATACTGGGATCAGCTTCGACGACAAGGCCTTTGGTGTCCGACTCCACGATGAAGAAGGACGGCTTGCCGTCGAGTTCCGCGGCGATGACAAAAAGTTCCGATGTCGCGGCGGCCGGTACCAGGCTCTTGACACCGTTGAGTCGGTATCCGCTGGGGGAGCGAACAGCTTTGGTCTGCAGAGCAAAGGGATCGAACAGTGCGCGAGGCTCGTTGACTACCACTGCGGCGCCGGGAACCTGTTCACCGGTGAATGCGGGGAGGTACGTCTTCTGCTGCGCGTCGGTGCCCCACTGAGTGAGGGCTACGGCTACGCCGCTGGGAGCGAGGATCGGCAGCGCCAGCCCCATGTCTCCGTGTGAGAGTGCTTCGGCAACAAGCGAGTTGGTGACCGCGCCACGATCGGATGCGGCGCCGTCGAGTTCCTCGGGGACGTTGATCAAGGTGATCCCGAGTTCGGCTGCGCGCTTCGTCAGATCGGCGGGAGCGGCAGCGGCCTCATCGGCGTCGTGTGCTGCGGTGCGCAGGATTTCCGACGCGAACTCGCGCACGGTCTCGACGATCATCTTCTGGTCGTCGTCGGGCGTCAGATCGAAGTAGTCGGCGTTCTTGGCGGGGTTGTCCGGCAACCGCTTGGGAGCGTCGTTGCCGGCGACCTTCTTGAAGCCACGCGTAGCGGCGCCGAGAGTCTTGAAGCCGGTCTTGGTGCCCTCGTAGGTAACCCGGTCGATAGTCTGGCGCAGGTTGAACTTGTCTGCGAACTCAGAACCGGTGATCTTGGTCAGCACGCGCATGGCAGCACCCATCGCATCGCGTTTGACGGGGTTGAGGCCGACTGCGGACGTGTCGCGAGGGTGCGCCGTGGCATGGCTCTTGCTCGGGGCCACACTGTCTTGCTTGGTCATGATCACCAGGGGTTTCTCGGTGTCGGGGCGTTGGACTCCCTTATCTTACTCGGGAGTAAGGTCAGTTGTCGAGAAACGGCAAAATGACGCACGTCATAGGCTCGACAGGTGAACCGGACAGAGGTGCCAGATCGGATTCAGCGGTATGTGCGCTACGTGCCGTTGGTGGTGGTTCCTTGCCTGCTGATCGCCAGCACGTATCCCGGGGAGTATCGGGTCCCCGTCACCTACTGGATCTTCTCGATGCTGTCGGTGCTCGTCTTCGTCACCGGCCGTCGATGGCCGGTCCTCGCGTCCCTGGCCATCTCGGCGCTCGCCGTTCCGATGTTCGTCGCCGACGCGTGGGGGCTGTCCGAACTTGTCCCGTATCTCGGCGCGGTAGCCGTTGTCGACGTCACGATGCGGGCCGAGCGCCGGGAACTGGTCGCCGTATCGGCAACCGGGTGGTGCGGTTCCGTACTGGCAGGGATCTGGTTCGAATCTCACGACGCATTCTGGTCGGTCACCACTGCTGTGAAAGTGCTTGCATACGTGGGTTTGCCGCTGCTGCTCGGATTGTATCTGCGCTCGCAGCGTGAATTGGCCGCGAATAATCTCGCGCAGACCCGCGCAGCGGAGCGCAGTGCGCTCGCCCGCGAATTGCATGACCTCGTTGCGCACCACATGGCGTCGATCGTCCTGAGAATCGGAGTCGCTCAACACGTATTGGCACCGCAGGACGAAGCCGTGCAGGAAGTCCTCACCGACGTGCATGCGACGGCATCGGATGCGCTGACCGATATTCGCCGCCTTCTCGTCGCATTGCGCGATCCCTCGCTCGGCGAGGTTGCTCTGGTCGAACCGGACGCCGTCGGTGCGGAAATCGAGGCCGCGGTCGATCGTGTCCGTGCAGCCGACTTCCAGGTTCAGGCGCACGTCGAGTCGGGCGCCGCTGACCTCGACGCCATCGGCCGGCTGACGTTGTTGCGGGTAATTCAGGAATCGCTGACCAACGTCATGAAGCACGGACGCAAGAAGGAACCCGTCTCGGTATCTGTGCGGCGCAAGGACGGTCGGGTCGAGGTCAGGGTGAGCAACAATTTCGATGGATCGGCGAAGGGCGCCGGACACGGCCTCGTCGGAATGAGGGAGCGTGCAAAGTTGGTCGGCGGTGAGATGACCGCCGGCACGCTCGGTGACGGCAGATGGGAGTTATACGTGAGTATTCCGCTGGTAGCCGAGGGTGGCGACTCGTGATCACTGTGTTGGTCGTCGACGACCAGCGACTTGTGCGCGCCGGTTTGCGGATGCTGTGCACTGCGGCCGAGGATATGACCATATCCGGTGAGGCGTCGAACGGCGTCGAGGCGATAGCGCTTGCTGCTGAACTGGATCCCGACGTGATCCTGATGGACTTGAGGATGCCCGGCCTCGACGGGATCGATGCCACCCGGCAGATAGTCAAGTCCGGGCGGCGCTCACGCATTCTCGTGCTCACCACTTTCGACGACGACGATCATCTGTATCCCGCGCTTGCTGCCGGTGCTTCGGGGTTTCTCGTCAAGGACACCGAACCTGCCGAGTTGCTCGGTGCCATTCGCCGGGTAGCCGAGGGCGAGATGGTGTTCTCCCCGGAACTGCTTCGCCGCGTCGTGGATCGAGCGGTGATTGGCGCCGCCGCGGGCACTGCTGTGACAGAGGCGGTTTCGCTGACCGAACGCGAATCGCAGGTTCTCGCCCTGGTTGCGGAAGGGAAGAGCAATCAGGAAATCGGGGACGTGCTGCATTTGGGTGTGACGACGGTCAAGACTCATGTGGCAAACCTGATGTCGAAGACGGGCTGCGACAATCGGGTCCGCCTTGCCGTGTACCACTTACAGAACCGTCAATGACCGGTGTGCATGTCCATCTCCATGTCCATCTGCATCGGCGCAGCTTTCTGTCCCGGTTCGAGGACGAGGAATTGGCCCATCATGCCTTGATCCTCGTGCATCAGCAGGTGGCAGTGGAACATGTACGGCACAGTGGGATCGGTGTATTCGGACCACTGCAGTGCGACGCGAATACTGCTGCCCGGAGGCGTGTAGACGGTGTCCTTGAGGCCACGCAGGTGCGGTGGGGGAGTTCGGCCGTCGACGTCGAGGACCTGGAATTGCACGTCGTGGACGTGGAAGTTGTGCGGCCAGTTGTCCTTGTTGGTGATCGTCCACACTTCGGTGGCCCCGACCACGGCTTCGAAGTCGATGCGGTTCATGTCCATTCGTTGTCCGTTGATCATGTACCACTGCAGATCGAAGGACCGGGAAACACTTGCAGTCGACGGCTCGAGGCGCGACAAGGTGGCCAACTGCGGCGGGAGGGTCGACCGTGACACGCGGGTGCCGACGCCTCGAAGTTCGACGATGTCGAAGCGGTCGTTCATGCCGAAGTTCTCTGCGTCGGAGAAATTCACCCCACCACTGTTCTCGATCGGAAACGACACCAATGTGGTCGTCGCACCGGGATCGACGCGAACTACGACCTCGACTCGTTCGCCGGGGCTGAGCTGAATCCGCTTGATCGGAATCGGTGATTCGAGCAGTCCGCCGTCGGTGGCGATCAGATCGAAAGACCGGTCGTCGGGGAACCCCAGGTTGTAGAGACGACCGGAGGAGCCGTTCAGGATGCGCAGTCGCACAACCCCGGTGGTGACGTCGAAGTAGGCGTCGGAGATGCCATTGGTGACGATCGTGTCGCCCAGCAAGCCGACGTCGGTCGGATCGGATTCGTCGAAACTGCCGTCGGCGCGGAATCGGCGATCCTGGATTATCAGCGGAACATCATCAATCCCATAGGTTTTGGGGATGTCCAGCCTATCGGTGTCGGCGTCGTCGATCAGGAACAGTCCGGCTAGTCCGCGCTGTACGTGCCGTTCGGTGGATCCGTGCGGGTGCGGGTGATACCAGAGCGTCGAGGCCGCTTGGTCGATCGTCCACGCCGGTTCCCAGCGACCGCCGGCTTCGATGGTCTGGTGCGGGCCACCGTCGAACCGAGCGGGCAGGTGCATGCCGTGCCAATGGACGGTCGTGGGCTCTGTCAGTGTGTTGTCGATCGTGAATGCCACAGATTCTCCGCGTGCGGCTCGAACAGTCGGTCCCAGGATGGATCCGTTGAACCCCCAAGTGTCGGTGAGCTTTCCCGCGACAATCTCGGTGGTTCCGGCAGCGGCGCGGAGTGTGAAGTGGCGGACGCCGGAGTCGTCGACAGTTGATGGAGCCAGCGGCGGAATCGGTAACGGACGCGAAGACCCTGCTGCTGCCGTAGGCCGTAATGCGCCTGCGGAGTCGGCGCCGCAGCCCACCGCAAGTCCGAGGGGCGCGGCAGCAAGGCCGAACAGTATCGTGCGCCGGGAAATCCGGTTCATCATTCTCCTGAAGTAGTGCGTGATCGACTACTTCAAGTCAACGGTTCGAGATGCCGTGACGAATCCTGCCGACGGACCCGCCGGGGCTCCTCCCTACGGCCCTTGCGGCGAGTGGGGAGTTCTGGTACCCGGCTAGCTACCGCAGACGCGCGAGCACATCCTCGTGCAGCAAGCCGTTCGTGGCAACGGCGCTGCCGCCGTGCGGGCCGGTTCCGCCGTCAAGGTCGGTAAAGGTTCCACCGGCTTCGCGGATCAACACGTCCAAGGCAGCGAGGTCCCATAGGGAAACCTCGGGTTCGGCAGCGATATCCACTGCGCCTTCAGCGACCAGGCAGTACGAGAAGAAGTCTCCGTACCCGCGTACTCGCCACACATGATCGGTGAGATCGATGAACTGATCGCGGATTCCGCGGTCCTTCCACCCGGACAGGCTCGAGAAGCTCAGGCTCGCCGATTCGCCGCGGTCGACGGCGGATACTCGAATCGCTCGGGCGTCGCCGCCGTCGTAGGAGGTGAAGGCGCCCAAACCTGTTGCTGCCCACCATCGTCGGTTCAGGGCGGGTGCACTGACGACGCCGACGACGGGAACGCCGTCCGCGAGCAAACTGATCAGGGTTGCCCAGACCGGCACGTTACGTACGAAGTTCTTGGTGCCGTCGATCGGATCGACCACCCACTGCCGTCCGTCGAACACCGCGTCGCCGCCGAACTCTTCACCCAGCACCGAGTCGCCCGGTCGAGCCTCGGACAGTGTCGCTCGCACGGCGCGTTCGACGGCGAGGTCGGCGTCGGAGACCGGTGTGAGGTCGGGTTTGTCGTCCACTCGCAGATCGAGAGCGCCGAAGCGGGCGCGAGTGATCGCGTCGGCCTCGTCGGCGAGACGCAGGGCCAAGGCTAGGTCGGACGCTAGATCGGAAACGCGGTCGGATGCGAGGTCGGTCACGGGAACACAACCTACCGTCTTGCCCGCACAGTCCCTACCTGCGCGCCCTACCTACGCGGGCAGAACTTCGTTCAGCTTTCCGGTCGCCACATCGAAGACAAATCCACGCAGGGAGGTTGTCGCGGTGATGAACGGACTGCTCTCGATTCGGCGTAGCGATTGCCGTACGTCTTCGTCCACGTCGGGGAACGATTCGGGTGACCAGGCCGGTTTGACGCCGATCTCGTCCTGGATCGAGCGCTTGAAATTGTCATCCGTGAACGTCAGCATCCCGCAATCCGTGTGATGGATGAGGATGATCTCGGTGGTGCCGAGCAGGCGCTGGCTGATGGCAAGCGACCGAATCTCGTCGTCGGTGACCACACCGCCGGCGTTGCGAATGACGTGTGATTCGCCCTCTTTGATGCCGAGCATCCGGTAGACGTCCAGACGCGCATCCATGCAGGCGAGAACGGCAACGTGCTTACTCGGTGGGAGGGGGAGCGGTCCGGAGAACTGCTCGGCATATGCGGCGTTGTTCTGCAGGTATTCGTCGGTGACGGTCATCGATAAGCCCTTCTTGTTGGGTGCTTGTTCGGTGCTTGTTCGGTTCTTGTCCGGTTCCTGGTTCGAGTCGCGGTTATTGCAGGGGAGGACACCCGGTAGCCTTGAGAACCGTGCATCCTGACGTAATTGCAGACCTGAACGCGCTCGACACCACCCTTCGCACCTGCGAGTCGGTCGTGGACGTCGAAGAGCTGCGTCGACGCATCGACGAGCTCGAGCATCAGGCTGCCGATCCGGGCTTGTGGAACGACCAGGACCACGCTCAGCAAGTAACCAGCCAGCTGTCGCATGCCCAATCGGAGCTTCGCCGAATCGTGGCGTTGCGCGAGAGGCTCGACGAGATGCCGATTCTGTACGAATTGGCAGAGGACGAAGGCCCTGACGCGATCGCTGATGCCGACGCCGAACGCGCCAGCCTGCGCGAGGACATCGCCGCGATGGAAGTCAAGACCATGCTCTCGGGTGAGTACGACGAGCGCGACGCGCTGATCAACATCCGCTCCGGCGCCGGCGGAGTCGACGCCGCAGACTGGGCCGAGATGCTCATGCGCATGTACATCCGTTGGGCGGAAAAGCACGATTACGGCGTCGAGGTCTACGACACGTCGTATGCCGAAGAAGCCGGACTCAAGAGCGCCACATTCGCGATCAAGGGGCCGTACACCTATGGCACCCTGTCTGTGGAGATGGGCACCCACCGCCTCGTCCGGATCAGCCCGTTCGACAACCAGGGCCGTCGCCAGACGTCGTTTGCCGAGGTCGAGGTCCTGCCGGTCGTCGAGACCACCGACCACATCGAGATCAACGAGAACGACATCCGCGTCGATGTCTACCGCTCGTCCGGTCCCGGTGGTCAGTCCGTCAACACCACCGACTCGGCGGTGCGCCTGACGCACATCCCGACGGGCATCGTCGTGACGTGTCAGAACGAGAAGTCGCAGCTCCAGAACAAGGTGTCCGCGATGCGCGTCCTGCAGGCAAAGCTGCTGGCGGTCAAGCGTCTGGAAGAGCGCGCCGAGATGGATGCGCTCAAGGGCGACAGCGGAAGCTCGTGGGGCAACCAGATGCGTTCGTACGTCCTGCACCCGTACCAGATGGTCAAGGACCTGCGCACCGAATACGAGGTCAACAACCCGTCCGCAGTGCTCGACGGTGACATCGACGGTTTCCTCGAGGCCGGCATTCGCTGGCGCATGAGCGAGAACCAGTCCGCATAGCGGCAACCGAAAGGCACGATGACTTTTCTCAGACCTGGGCAGAACCTGCTCAATTGGCTCCAGAACCCTGGGTTGTCGGTCCTCATGACCGTGCTCGGAGCCTTGATCCTTGCCCGTCTGGTCAGTTGGGGCGGCAACAAGGTCACCGACCAGATCGATGCCAACTATCAGCTGGGTGACGCTCTGGTCCGATCCGAGGCCACCAAGCACCGTCATTCCGTGGCTCAGGTCATCACCTGGGTGATCATCACGTTCATCTATGTGATCGCGACACTGAAGGTTCTCGATCTGTTGAGCCTGCCGATCGGTAGTTTGGTCGCACCGGCGACAGTGCTCGGCGCGGCACTGGGTTTTGGTGCGCAGCGCGTCGTGCAGGACATCCTGGCGGGATTCTTCATCATCACCGAACGCCAATACGGATTCGGCGACACCGTGCGGCTTGCGATCACAGGTTCGTCCGATGATGCCGAAGGTGTCATCGAAGACGTGACGTTGCGAGTCACTCGAATGCGGAACGCAGACGGTGAAGTGATTACCGTTCCCAACGGCCAGATCGTGAAAGCGACCAACCTGTCCAAGGACTGGGCGCGCGCCGTCATCGACGTTCCGGTTCCGGCGACAGCCGACCTCACCCGGGTCAACGAGGTACTTCGCCAGGTCGGCGTCGACGCGATGTCTGACCGTGGACTCAAGAAGCTCCTCCTGGACGAGCCGACGGTCATGGGTATCGAAAGCCTCGAGGTGGATCAGGTCAGCATTCGGATGGTGGCGCGCACGCTACCGGGCAAGCAGTTCCAGGTCGGACGGGCGCTGCGTGTGCGCGTTGCCGCGGCACTACGCCGTCAAGGAATCACCGTCACGCCGGGACTGCACACGGGCAACATCGAGGAGGCGAGCGAATGACCGAGCAAGAACCCCGGCGCGGTCTCGACCGGATCATCCACTTCGATTGGATGCCGTCCCGGTTATTCGGTGGCCGGATGCGGACATCGACATTCCTTCTGATCGTGGCCTGGATCCTCGCCTACGTCGCCAACACGAGTCTCAACCCGGAGGTGCCCGCGGCAGCCACGCCTGCGCCGGCCGCAGGATCGTCGGTGACGGAGCCGTACACGCCGCCGCCGGTGGGGACTTCGACCACAACTGTCCCGGAATCTTCGACGCCTCCGTCCTCGGAATCGGCGCCGTCGACGACCGAGTCTTCCGGTTCAGTAACTCCGGGTTCAGCGACTCCGGGTTCAGCGCAGAGTGGTGTTTCGTCGACGGCGACGACAACAGCACCGGCCCCTGGCCCTCCGGTCGGCAATTCCAACAGCACAGCCACGACAATTCCGAGCACAACAGCCGCGACAACCAGTGGAACCGGGTAAAGCGGGCGCACTCGCCGCGCGTTGCTCCAAGGTCACTGTTCGATAACGGCTAGACTGGCTTGTTGTGATCAGCATGAAGAACGTGTCGAAGTCCTACAAAGCCTCCACCAGGCCGGCGCTCGACAATGTCAGTGTGGAGGTGGAGAAGGGGGAGTTCGTCTTCCTCATCGGCCCCTCCGGCTCTGGCAAGTCGACCTTCATGCGATTACTGCTCAAGATGGAGTCGCCGACGTCCGGTGACATCGAGGTCGCAGATTTTCACGTCAACAAGTTGTCGGCCCGTCGGGTTCCGAAGCTGCGGCAGGCAATGGGTTGCGTGTTCCAGGATTTCCGGCTGCTGCAGCAGAAGACAGTGTCCGAGAATGTCGCGTTTGCGTTGGAAGTAATCGGCAAGCCACGCGATGTGATTGCACGTACCGTTCCCGAAGTCCTCGACATGGTCGGCCTCGCCGGCAAAGCTGACCGACTTCCGACCGAACTGTCCGGCGGCGAGCAGCAGCGCGTAGCTATTGCGCGCGCTTTCGTGAACCGGCCGCTGGTCCTGCTCGCCGACGAGCCCACCGGCAACCTCGACCCTGAGACCAGCCAGGACATCATGCTGCTGCTCGAGCGAATCAACCGCACCGGCACCACCGTTGTCATGGCCACGCACGACCACCACATCGTCGACTCGATGCGTCGACGAGTCATCGAACTCGATCTCGGCAAGGTCAGCAGAGACGAAGCGCGGGGTGTGTACGGCGTCGGCAGGTAAACGCCGACTGCTCACCACTCGTCCGAACGCCCACCGGTAGCTGCGAAGCCGCCGATCATTCGAGAAGGAATCGGATTCCCCGATGCGTGCCAGTTTTATTTTCAGCGAGGTCCTGACCGGCCTGCGCCGCAACATCACGATGACCATTGCCATGATCTTGACGACCGCAATTTCGCTGGGTCTCTTCGGTGGTGGCCTCCTGGTGGTTCAGATGGCCGGTAAGACGCAACAAATCTTCCTCGAGCGCGTCGAGGTTCAGATCTTCCTGACGGACGATATTTCCGCCGCAGACCCCGGTTGTGAGCAAGAAATCTGCAGCACCCTGCGGCAGGAACTCGAGCAGACGCCGTCCGTCGTTGCGGTTCAGTTCCTCAATCGTGACGACGCGGTGAAGGATGCGACCGAGCGAGTGTTCAAGGACCAGCCCGAGCTGGCCGCACTGGTCAGCCCGGACAGCTTCCCGGCGTCGTTCAAGGTCAAGCTCAGTGACCCGGAACGGTTTGGCGTCATCAACGACACGTTCGGTTCCCGGCCGGGTGTCGAGAGCGTTCTCAACCAGCGTGAGCTCGTCGACCGCCTCTTCAGCGTCCTCGGTGGTGTCCGAAACGCTGCCTTTGCCATTGCCGTCGTGCAGGCCATCGCCGCAATCCTTTTGATCGCCAACATGGTTCAGATCGCCGCATTCACGCGTCGTACCGAGGTCAGCATCATGCGACTGGTGGGCGCAACACGCTGGTACACACAGCTTCCGTTCCTCCTCGAGGCAATTGTGGCCGCCTTGATCGGTGCGGTGCTGGCGATCGCCGGGCTCTTCACAGCAAAAAATCTGTTCATCGACGGAGTGCTCTCCGATGTCTACGAAGCCAACATCGTCGCCCGCATTTCCAACAGCGACATCCTGTTCGTCTCACCGTTCCTGGTACTCGCAGGCGTGGGAATGGCAGCGATAACCTCGTACGTCACGCTTCGTTTGTACGTGCGCGAGTAATTGGTTTGCACGGCCTTCTATGCTGAGAGCAAGAGTTGTTTGCATTATTGGGTAAGACAGCGGACTGAGAGGCCCGGACAGTGAAGGAAAAGGGCCGCAAGGTCATTGCGACCAATCGCAAAGCGCGTCACAACTACACGATCATCGACACTTACGAAGCGGGAATCGCGCTCGTCGGGACCGAGGTCAAGAGTTTGCGCGAAGGTAAGGCGTCGCTCGTGGACGCATTCGCAACCGTCGACAACGGTGAGGTGTGGCTTCGATCGCTGCACATTCCGGAGTACACACAGGGTTCGTGGACCAACCACTCGCCGCGTCGGACCCGGAAGTTGTTGCTGCACAAGCGCGAGATCGAACACCTTGTAGGGAAGACCCGCGAGGGTAACCAGACGCTGGTTCCGTTGTCGATGTACTTCTCTGACGGCAAGGTCAAGGTCGAGCTTGCCCTCGCCAAGGGTAAGCAGGACTACGACAAGCGTCAGGATATGGCCAAGCGCACCGCCGAACGCGAGGTGACCCGCGAGTTGGGCCGTCGGATCAAGGGCATGCGCGGGTAGCAGCTCGCACGACCTCAGCCGCGGCGGTCAGCCGGCGCGGCGCGAAGGTGCACTCGTTCGCCTTGCTTGCCGAACAAACTGATCACCTCGGCTGGTCGACCGTCTGCAGCGCTGAATCGGTGGGGGATATGCGTATCGAACTCGGCAGCTTCGCCTGCGCCCATGACAAAATCGCGATCACCGAGCTGTAGCCGGACCCGACCCGACAGCACGTAGAGCCACTCATACCCTTCGTGGGTGCCCGGCTCACGGATGTCCTCGGTGGGCGCGAGGATCATCTTGTAGGCCTGGAGGTTTCCTGGCTGACTGGTCAACGGAATGATCGTCATGGATCCGACCTTTTGCGGTTCTTCTCGCACCCGGGGGTCTGCGATCTTGCTGTTGACGAGGTCGTCCAGTGGGACTCCGTGCGCCTTCGCAATCGGCAGCAGTAGTTCCAAGTTGGCTCGGCGAGTGCCGGATTCGAGTCGCGACAACGTGCTGACGTTGATGCCGGTGGCCTCGGAGAGGTCGGTCAACGTCATACCGGATTGCTGGCGCAGTGTGCGCAGACGCGGACCGATACCCGCGAGGACGGCGTCGAACGATGTTTCGGTCATTCTTCTATTTTGCCAAATTGGCAATGATGTTTGTCAAGTTGGCGTCGTGCTGCAATCCTGAGTTCATGACACAGACCTCTTACGATGCAGCAGACACGTACGACGTAGCAGTGATCGGTGGCGGCGCGGCCGGGCTCAATGCGGCGCTCATTCTCGGTCAAGCCCGCAGATCCGTTGTTGTTTTCGACAACGGTGTACCGCGAAACGCGGCAGCAGATCACATGAACGGATTCCTCTCACGCGACAGGATGAATCCAGCCGAACTTCTCTCCATCGGACGCGACGAAGTCCGAAAATACGGTGGAGAGTTCCACGACGGAACTGTTGTTGCTGTGCAGCGTGACGGCGATGAAGACTCTCGTGGCGGATTCGCGATCACTCTGGCTGATGGCGCGCGAATCTTGGTGCGCAAGGTGCTTGTCGCGACGGGCTTGACCGACAGGCTGCCCGACGAACTCAGTGCTTTCGGTGAGCGATGGGGCCGCGACGTCTTGCACTGCCCGTACTGCCACGGATACGACGTTCGCGATCAGCCGTTGGGTGTCATTGCAAAGAGCGTCGAGTTCGCAATGCACCAGGCGCCGATGATTCGTCAGTGGTCCGACGACGTTGTTCTGTTCCTTCATCGAATCGAGAATCTCAGCGCCGAGGACCGGGAAAAGCTTGCAGCGCTCGATATTTCGATCGTCGAAGGCGAGGTGTCTGCGCCGGTGATCGAGGACGATCGATTTGTCGGTGTGCAGTTGGCTGACGGCTCGACGGTTGCGCGGTCGGCGATCTTTGTCGGCGGCGCGGTCACGATGGACCCGAATGATTCGATCCTGCGGTCGTTCGGTGCCGCAACGGCGGAGACGATGATGGGGGAGTTCGTCACCGTGGACATGATGGGTGCAACCAGCGTGGCTGGTGTCTTTGCGGCAGGCAACGTTGTCGATCCGAGTGCGCAGGTCATCATGGCCGCGGCCGCAGGTGCGAAGGCCGGCGCGGGAATCAACATGGCGCTCACCGCCGACGATCTGGCGGCAGCGTTGGCTTTGCGCGGCTCGATTTCTGCCTAGTCTCATTTCTGCCTAGCAGTTGGTTTTCTGCGTAGCGTGGTGTGATGGAAACGGTGCGAGTGTTGATCACAGGAGCAACGGGCTACATCGGCGGGCGTCTTGCCCCCAGGTTGGTTACGGCGGGGCATCAGGTCCGCGTGCTGGTGCGCAGTCCCGAGAAACTGCGCGATGTTCCGTGGCGTGATTCCGTCGAGGTAGTTCGTGCTGATCTGAGTGACAAGGATTCCCTCACAGGCGCTTTCGACGAGATTGACGTTGTCTACTATCTTGTCCACGCAATGGGTGGTGGTGGCTCGTTTTCCGATGTCGACAAGCGCAGCGCGGCAAACGTGGCCGAAGCGGCAGCGGCCGCGGGAGTTCGCAGAATCGTCTACCTCGGCGGGCTCCATCCGACGCAGCATGAACTATCAACGCAGCGTGAGTTGTCGACGCATCTGAAGTCTCGGCTGGAAGTTGGCCAGATACTTCTCGACTCTGCCGTTCCGACAGTCGTGTTCCAGGCTGGAGTGGTGATCGGTTCGGGTTCGGCGTCCTTCGAGATGGTTCGACACCTGACCAACCGCCTACCGGTGATGACCACGCCGAAATGGGTGCACAACAACATTCAGCCGATTGCCGTGCGCGACGTACTTCACTATCTGGTGGCTGCGGCGGCCACAGTCCCGGAGATCAACCGTGCGTTCGATATCGGCGGTCCGGACGTCATGCAGTACGGCGAGATGATGAACACCTATGCCGATGTCGCGGGATTGGTGCGTCGACGCATTGTCGTTCTGCCAGTGCTGACCCCGAGGCTGGCCGGTCTCTGGGTGGGGTTGGTCACGCCGATTCCGCACGGGCTCGCAATGCCGCTGATCGAGTCACTGCAAAACGATGCCGTCATGCACGATCACGACATCGACGGCTTCATCCCGCCGCCCGAAGGCGGACTCACCACGTATCGCGAAGCCGTGCGACTGGCGCTGCGCAAGATCGAGAACGGAGAGGTCGAAACCTCTTGGTCCGGTGCCACCATCGCCGGCGCACCGTCGGATCCGCTACCGTCCGATCCGGATTGGGCCGGTGAAGCGGTGTATGTCGACCATCGTGAACGTGATTGTGCTGCGGATCCGGAGACACTATGGAAGGTGGTCGAATCCATCGGCGGTGAGAACGGTTGGTACTCATTCCCTTTGGCCTGGGCAATTCGGGGGTGGATGGACCGGGCGGTGGGCGGCGTCGGGTTGCGCCGGGGGCGGCGTGATCCGCGTCACCTCAATACCGGTGAAGCCCTGGACTTCTGGCGGGTCGAAGAGATCGACAGGGGAAAGCTGCTGCGATTGCGGGCCGAAATGAAAGTTCCCGGGGGAGCGTGGTTGGAGCTCAGAGTCTCGGAGGGGCCCGCGGGTCCGGATGGTCAGGCAGTGGGTTCGCACCTCGATCAGCGCGCAGTATTTTTCCCGCGAGGCTTGGCCGGTCGGCTGTACTGGTACTCGATCCTGCCCTTTCACGGTGTCGTATTCGAAGGCATGATCGCCAACATCACCAGCACAGCAGAACGCACGGTTTAATTGGTATGACTTCCGCGCATTGGCGCGTTATAGTAGGTAGCCCCACGAAAGACGCGGGGCACACACGGGGCTGAACGGTTTCGACTGCGTGTGTTGAGTTAGGGGAAGCGTGTCGGTGCAGGCAAGAGACCACCGTAAGCGTCGCTGCAAACCTATAAGCGCCGATTCCAATCAGCGCGACTACGCTCTCGCTGCCTAAGTAGCGAAGCGTGTCTGTCAGCCCGGGGTTGCCCTCGACCCGGTTCCTGGCATCAGCTAGAGGGCTTTACTGTTTGGCTCGGTCACGGAGTCGAATGGGACATCAAACAGTGACTGGGATCGTCATCCTGGCTTGTTCGCGAGACTGGGAGATCCAAGTAGAGACTTAGCGAACTGCACACGGAGAAGCCCTAGCGATTCAACGTAGGACCCGGGTTCAATTCCCGGCAGCTCCACAAAGAGGCAGGTCAGACAGTGTATCCGCACTGGATGGCCTGCCTTTTCTTATGCTCAAAATCAGCCCGGTCAACAGCTGCTCAACACTTTGAGACCGAAGTACACGTCTCTGGTCGCATCGGGCACAAAGACCGCCACGCTCGAAGTCACTGTCGTATTCACGCGCCAATACTTCAACCAGACCTACAGAGTTGAGGTACGCCGCGGATCCACTGTTCTGGCAACTCAAACTGTAACCGCGTCTTCAAGCACCGGCACTTACACAGTTTCGATCACGCCAACCGATATTCACGCCAACCGATATTGCAGTGTCCAGCGGTGATCAACTCGGTGATTGAAGCCGTGACCTTCATCCCACATCACCTAATTGGCAAATCGCGTGCCTTCACGGGCGCGAATACCTTGTATGCGGGCCACAACAAAGCATGAAGAATCGAGTCCACGGTGATCATCAAACTCAATCTGCGGTTCATAAGTCCGTGGTGCTCGATCACGGCGCGGGAGGCGTCATTGTACCGCAGATACTTCCTGGGCGGTGTGACACCGCGTCTTGCGGATGCGGATGCCTGCATGGTGGGTAGATGGCTGATGGTGTGACCGATTTTGCGGAGGCAAAATGATAGGTCCAAATCCTCATGGATGTCCGTGCGGTCGCTCAAATGTGGCCGTACGGACATCCACGCAGAAGTTCGGATGGCCATGTTTGCTCCGACCGCAGCGGAGACATGGGGATTAGTTGCGTTCCTCAATCGTTTGACTTGTCGTTTAATGATCAGTCGATGCAGGAACGCGAACGGGGAATCGTAGATGTGGGTGACGCCGGCCGCGGCGAAGGAATCAGTGTCATCGAAATGTGCGTGTATTGCTTGCGCCCATCCGTCATGGACTCGGGTGTCGGCATCGATGCGGCCGATGAGGTCCGTTGAAACCGCATCGAATCCTGCGTTCCGGGCATGGACAACGCCCTGCCTGCGCTCAACCAGATAGCGGATCTTCGGTGACTTAAATGCGTGAACGATCGCTGCTGTCTCGTCGGTGGAGTTGTTGTCAACAATCAAGATCTCGTCAACCAGATCGCCTTGGTGCAGTATGGCGTTGATGCAGTCTCTGATGTGGTCGGCCTCGTTATATGCAGGCACGACGACTGCCAGGCTTTGCTTACGCATGGGCTAACAACTCCAAGTGGCAGAAAATGTAGAGAACGTTCGGTTCGATATTAGCAAGGTCTAAACCCGCCACTTCGACGTAATCTCAGCTAGCGCACGGCTAGTTTCATCTGCGGGACGCCGATGACCACCTACGCGTGCCGGAATGGAGCGTGGTGGTCATCGGTCGATTCAGTTGTGTGTGGGCGATGGCAATCTGTGACGGTTTCCCTTCCGTCTCCTGCCCAACGCGGACGGCGGGAGCAGGAATTGAACAGGCGTGCGAGTGGGTGCGGTTAAAGCTCTAAGGCTTCACATCTACAACACTTTGACCGCCCATCCCTACGTGTACCGCGATCAGGACCCGAAGAATCCCAGGTCGATTGAGCCGACGAAGCCGGGAGCTTCCTTGGCCAGCGGCTTACCGTCCAGGTCGGCAGGCAGCGCAACGTCGAGACTCTGCAGGACGGTCGGGGTGATATCGGCGATCGTGTAGTCGGCGGTATTCTTTCCCGCGGTGTAGCCGGCGCCACGAGCGATAACGAACGTCGTTGCCTCGGCTGCGCTCTGGCCGCCGTGTCCGCCGGTCGGCGTGTGACCGTGGTCGGCTGTGACCAGCACGGTCCACTTTTCGCCGGTCTTTGCTGCGCGCTCGTCGACGGCGTTGATGATCTTTCCGACCTCTACATCTACCGACGCAATGGACTCGGCGTAGGCAGGGGCATTTGTTCCACCGCTGTGTCCGGCGCCGTCGACCTGATCGAGCTGGGTGAAGATGAGGTCCGGTCCCTTGTCGATGATGGAGGCGGCTACAGCGTCCGCGGTTGCACTGTCCGTCGCTGCCACCGAGCCGGCGTCGGGTGTAGTGACAACTACGTCGGCCTTGGGCTCACCGCTGGATGCAATGTTGTCGATGCCTCCCCACGTTGAGATCGATTCGGTGACAAGGGCAGGCTTTGCCTTCTCGATCTGGGTGAAGACGGTGGGATACAAGTCGTAGCGAGCACCGACAAATGTGTTGTCCTTCACGCCGTGCTTGGTGTCCCAGACCCCTGTGAGAATCGTTGACCAGGAGGGCCCGGAGATGGTGGTGAGGCCGAGGATGGACGATTCTGCACTGGTTCCTTCGGCAATCAGTTTGTTCAGATTCGGGGCGTCGGCGGTCTTGATGTGGCTGAGCATGGTGCCGTCAAGTCCGATGACGACGGTCTTCTGGGCAGCGATCGAATTGAGGTCGGACGAACCGGGAATTGCTGCAGCGGTGGAAGTTCCGGCGGCTACTGCGCCGGCGAGGAGGAGGGTGATGGCGGCTGAGGTGCGAGCGATTTTCTTGGTCACGCCAAGGATCTTGCAATAGGACTAGACCAATTGCATCACTCAAACGCGATGATTGTTCGATTGTTCATCAACCGTTCAGATTGGACTAGACCAATATGCTTTCGCGGCCCAGTCCGTCAAGGATGACGCTGACGGCATGGTCCAGGTGTAGTGGATCGCCGCCCCATCTCGGGATGATCGCATCATCGGGTATGTCTCCGCGCAGTAGTTGATCGGCGAACCCCTCCGTCGGCGGTGCCGGGTCGATGACCCCTCCATCGGTGTAGTGAAATTCGAACTGCTGATCACCGAGGGCAGTGATTGTGAATTGGCCACGGTGTAGTGCTCGGTGGCAAGTCCCGCACAGCATGATCAGGTTGTCGAGGTTGGTTTCTCCGCCGCGACCCCAGAATCGGACATGGTGAGCATGTAGAAATCTGGTTCGCCCGCACCCTGGCGTGCGACAGCTTCCGTCACGGTAATTCAGCGCCAGCATTTGCTTGTGGCTGGTGACGCGGGTCTTCCGGCCCAGATTGAGCACGCACTGCTTCTTGGTCTTCGCCAAGCGGAGGTGGGCGTTGCAGAGGACTTCCTCGGAGTCGCTGTTGGTCAGTGCAGGTCCGCCGGGAATTCGGAGGTTGTCGTGTTCGTGGAAGAACACCACCTCTGCGGAGGTGCCGGTGCGGGTCGTGGTGTTCGCGTCGACTGTGGCTGCGATTTCGGCCATAGCGAGGATCGCGGGTCCGATATCCCCGGGCGGCTTTTTCGCCGCATTCTGTTCGGTGGTTGGCTCGTCCTCCTGTGAAGTGCCTTCCGTCCGGGTACGCTCCCGTTCTGCAGAGGAGAGGATGGTGAGGATGCGAGCGCCGTCCTGTGCGGCGAGGCGACCTTTGATGACAAAATCTCCGGTGTCTGCGTCCCAGTGCCAGCGCACCTGAAAGCGTTCCGGCGCCTTACTTTTGCCGGATTCGTTGTCGGCAACTTTACGTAGTCCGGCAGTGAGGCGGTCGATCTGGGACGCAGGTGCTTCGCGGCCGAGCCGGACCATCTGCTTCTCGTTTGTAGGGGTTGCGACTCGGGTCAGTGTTCGAACCTTTGAGTAGGACAAATTGCCTTGTTCGAACGCCTTCCGCATCTCGGGCAGTGGACGGAGGGCCTTGGCGACACGAACGTACTCACGTCCGGTGTGCAGGCTCATGCCACATTTCCATGACAGCCAATGGGCGCACGAATGTAGTCCGGGACCGGCCCAGCCTCGTTGTTCGTCGAAGTCGGCCAATAGGGTGAGGAAGCGCGCGGTAGCCGCTGCGATCTGCCCAGCTAGTGCACAGATTTCCACGCCGATGGTATCGACGGCTTCTCGCTTGTCCACGACGCTCATGACTTGTTCGGTGTCACTGTCGTGATCGTTGACGAGCTTGTTTGTGTCCATGCCGACCCCCCGGTTCGAATGTTCATTCGACAGTAGCTGGGGGTACCGACAGATTGCGAAAAGCGTCCCCGCGGGGACGCCTCGCCATGAAAAGAAATCCTACAAATCCCATCCGCGGGGTTTCCGGCGCCGAATGCCCTATATGACGCTTCAGCATCGGCCGCAGCACCGGGAAGAGCAGCACCGGGAAGATCAACACCTCACGGTAATGGTTCTGCCCGGTGGGAAGGTCGCGAGTCACCGTCGTTCGCGAGCCTGGCATCTGTCGAACCTCCGGATGCGTCCCTTCTCGGTGGCACTTCAGCAACGTGGATTCGATGTCACGCCGGTCAGATATCGCACACGCGGGTGGAATGACGCTGAGCAGAGCCCGGTTGCAGATGCGCGACACGTGCTCGATTCGATCAAGGCGGGAAACTCTGACGCGAAGGTCATTCTGCTCGGACATTCGATGGGTGGACGGGTAGCCGCTGCCCTGTCGGGTGATGCGGCCGTCGTAGGCATCGTTGCATTGGCTCCATGGTGGCCGGCGGGGACGGAAGTTCGACCGCGGCAGCGTTGCCCACTGCGGGTAGCGCACGGCACGGCGGATCGCTGGACTGACCCGGATATCTCGAAAGCAGTCGTTGAACGAGCACGAAGATCCGGTCTCGATGCCGAATGGATCGGCGTCGAGGGTGCTGGGCACTTCATGCTGCGACGGGCATCGCTGTGGCATCGACTGGCGGCAGATGCGGTCTCGGAAATGGCAGCAGTTTCGGATACGGCAGCAATTTCGGATACGGCAGTGGAAACAACCGAAGCGAAGGCAGGAGAACGACGATGAATTCGGGCAGACGGAGTTCGGCAAGTTCTGACAAGCGCAAGGTTGCTGTCGTGGGCAGTGGAGTCGCGGGATTGACTGCGGCCTGGGTTCTCGGCAAGGACTCAGATGTGACTCTGTACGAGGCAGATTCGCGGCTCGGTGGCCACGCAGACACGCACGCGGTGACGGATCCCGAAGGTCGCAACTTCGCTGTTGATACCGGCTTCATCGTGCACAACGACCGCACCTATCCGACGCTGTTGAGATTGTTCGCCGAACTGGGCGTCGTGACACAGGAATCGGACATGAGTATGTCTGTCCGCTGTGAGGGTTGTGGTCTCGAGTATTCCGGCGGACAGGGGTTGCGCGGGGTCCTGCCAACACCTGGACTGCTGGTGAACGGCAGCTTTCTTTCGATGTTGATGGAGGTCAAGAGGTTTCATCGACGAGCCCGTGCGGTGCTCGCGCGGTCCGATGCATCGACACCCGATGAGACGTTAGGTGTTTTCCTGCGAAGCGGCAGATTCTCCGACTATTTCACCGCTCACTTCATGACCCCGCTGGTGTCCGCGGTGTGGTCGTGTGACCCGTCGGCGGCTCTCGAGTATCCGGCGCGGTACCTCTTCGCGTTCCTCGATCACCACGGCATGCTCACTATCTCCGGTTCGCCGACGTGGCGGACGGTAACCGGTGGTTCGGTCGAGTACGTGAAAGCAGTGGCACAGAGCATCAGTGCCGTTCGGCTGAGCACGCCGGTTCACGCCGTGTATCGGCACGCTGATTCAGTCGAGATTCGTGGCGGAGATGATCAACTCGAGACCTATGACGCCGTAGTGATCGCGACGCATCCCCAGCAAGCGCTGAAGATTCTTGCCGATCCGACGGCCACGGAGCACGAGGTCCTCGGCGCGATGCCCTATTCGATCAATCACACCCAATTGCACACGGATGAGAGTGTGCTGCCTGATAATTCGAATGCGCGGGCATCGTGGAACTACTACCTGCCGCAGTGTGATGCGACGCCCGATCACGTGCTCGTCAGCTACGACATGACCCGGTTGCAACGCCTACCGGAGACCGGTCGACGGTACATCGTGACTCTCGGGGGCAAGGACATGATCGCTCCGGATTCCGTCATCGATCAGATGACCTACGAGCACCCGCAATACACGCCGATTTCGGTTGCGGCACAGAGTCGCCTGCCCGAGCTCGATACGAATGTGCTTGCTTTTGCCGGGGCGTATCACGGGTGGGGTTTCCACGAGGACGGTGCATTGTCGGGTTTGCGCGCGGCTGAGCGTGTGGGTGGGCGATGGTCATGAGCACCCCCGCCCCGCCGATTACTCCGTCGATCGTTCACACCCGGATACGGCATGTGCGATCCGCGCCGATGCGCAACGAGTTCGAATACCGGAGCTACAGTTGGCTGGTCGACGTGGACGCGCTACCGGTACTTCCGAAACCGTTGCGTCCTTTGGCTCGATTCGATGCGGCCGATCACGTCGGAGATTCAACCGCATCCTTGCGGGCCAATGTCGAATCCTTTCTTGACTCACGCGGAGTCTCCTTTGTCGGTGGGCGAATTCTGATGCTCGCGAACGCTCGGGTCCTCGGTTATGTCTTCAACCCGTTGAGCGTGTTCTGGTGCCTCAATGACGATGGCGCCGTGCGCTGCGTGGTGGCTGAGGTCCACAACACCTACGGTGAACGGCACTGCTACCTGCTCGAGACCGACGACGCCGGTTCGGCCCGCACGGCGAAGGAGTTCTACGTCTCGCCGTTCAACGACGTGTCCGGCGAGTACCGGATGAGATTGCCGCTGCCCAATGATTCGGTGCAGTTGTCGATAGTTCTCACCAGGCCGGATCAGGCCCCCTTTACAGCGACAGTACGAGGGAGATGTGTTCCGGCTACCGCGGGCGCGATAATTCGAAGTGTCCTCGCGATTCCGCTCGCGCCACTAAGAGTGTCCGCGCAGATTCGATATCAAGGGATTCGGTTGTGGTCCAGACGGTTACCGGTAGTTCCCCGGCCGCATCATCAACCGCCGCATCATCAACCGCAGGAGGCAGTGCGATGACTACGATCCTTCGTAGTGCCGAGGCAGAGCGCTGGCCGGGAGTCACCACTGTCCCCAGTGGCCTCAAAGTGCGGGTGGCGTCGCCGGTCGCGAGAGCGCTGTTTCACAAAGCTGTTGCGCGATTGCCGCTGCGTGTGCAGATGCCTAGTGGTGAGTTTTCGGGCGGCGGTAGCCCCGATTCGCCGTTGATGGTGATTCATCGTCCGGATGACTTTGCTGCTCGGGTGGGCGACAGCGGTCTGATCGGATTCGGGGAGTCATACATGGCTGGCGATTGGGAAGCCTCCGATCTCACCGCAGTCCTGGAAGTTTTTGCCTCTCGGGTAGCGACATTGATTCCTGACTTCTTGCAGCGGCTACGCGGCCTCTACATTCCCAAGCAGCCTCGTAGTGAGCGAAATTCGACGCAGAACACCCGTTCCAATATCGCGCGCCACTACGACCTCTCGAACGAGTTGTTCGAATTGTTCCTCGACGGCACAATGACCTATTCCAGTGCCCTGTTCGACGATCTGTCGGTGGGGGATTCCCCGTCGTGGGACGTGTTCGCTGCGGCGCAGCACCGCAAGATCGATCGCCTACTGGACGGGGCGGGCGTCGGCCCTGGTTCGCGATTGCTTGAAATCGGTACGGGCTGGGGAGAATTGGCGATCCGAGCTGCCCAGCGCGGTGCAACGGTTCGTTCAGTGACGTTGTCGGTGGAACAGCAGGAATTGGCAGCCAAGCGGATAAGCGCTGCGGGACTGGCGGATCGCGTCCAGATCGACCTTCTCGACTATCGGCAAGTGCGGGGGGAGTACGACGCCGTGGTGTCGGTCGAGATGATCGAGGCTGTCGGCCACCAATACTGGGGAAGCTACTTCCAGAAGATCGACTCTCTATTGGCGCCGGGCGGGCGCGCCGCGATCCAAGCAATCACCATGCCGCACGATCGAATGTTGGCTACCCGCAACACCTATACCTGGGTTCACAAATACATCTTCCCCGGAGGCTTCCTGCCGTCTGTGCGGGCGATCGAGGACGTCACCGAACGCATGACCACTCTTCGTGTGCGTGAACGAATGTCGATGGGTGATCACTATGCGCAGACGCTCCGCTTATGGGATGAGAGGTTCAGCGCCCGTGCGGATGAAGTTGCAGCGCTTGGATTCGACGATGTATTTGCCCGCATGTGGCACTTCTATCTCTGCTACTCCGAAGCGGGTTTCCGTTCCGGATATCTCGACGTTCAGCAAGTAATTCTCGATCGGAGGAACCAGCGATGACAGGTACTGCGATCGCCGAGCGGTTGGCTGAGCTCCTCAGTCCGGCTGTCGGCGGTGAACTTCCGGTGCGGTTGACTGCGTGGGACGGCAGTGTGGCAGGGCCGGTCGATGCGCCGAAGGTGACGCTCCACAGCGCAAACGTGCTTCGGCGGCTGTTGTGGAATCCCGGAGAGTTGGGTGCGGCGCAGGCCTATGTTCTGGGCGAACTCGACGTCGACGGCGATCTTGGCGAAGCACTCACGCATGTGTGGAAAGTGTCCGCCGAGCGTGGTCTGGGGCCTGTCACTCCGACGCCGTCGGTCATCCTCGCGGCGGTGAGGGCCGCGAGATCCTTGGGGGTGTTCGGACGCCCGTTGCCACCGCCGGTGTCGCAGGCGCGCGTCAAGGGCCGCTTGCACAGTGTGTCGAGGGATCGGGCGGCAATCGGTCATCACTACGACTTGTCGAATGACTTCTACTCGCTGATCCTGGACGAGAATATGGCGTATTCCTCGGGATACTGGACATCCGACGCACCGGATTACACTCTCGACGACTCTCAGAAAGACAAGCTTGACTTGGTATGCCGCAAGATCGGGCTCGATCGGGCGCGCGGGCAACGCTTGCTCGATGTTGGTTGCGGGTGGGGTTCGCTGAGTGTGCATGCTGCTCATGAGTACGGCGCCCACGTTGTCGGAGTGACGATTTCGGCGGAGCAGAAGGCGTTTGTCGACGCGAGGATCCAGTCGCTTGGCCTCGAGGATCGGGTTGAGGTCCGATTACAGGACTACCGCGAGATTCCGGACGGACCGTACGACGCCGTCGCGTCGATCGAAATGGGCGAGCATGTCGGCGAGGACAACTATCCGACGTATGTGAAAGCGCTGCACGACAATGTGGTCGAGGGCGGGCGCGTGCTGATCCAGCAGATGTCGCGTACCGGGGCTCATCCTGGTGGCGGACCGTTCATCGAATCCTTCATCGCACCCGACATGTATATGCGTCCGGTCGGGCGCACCGTGGCGATGATCGAGGAGGGTGGGCTGGAAGTGCGTGACGTTCAGGCACTTCGGGAGCACTACGTGCGGACAGTCGACGCGTGGATCGAGACGTTCGAATCCAATTTCGATCGTGTGGTCGAGCTGGTCGGTGTGGAGGTCGCGCGGGTGTGGCGCCTGTACTTCGTCGGCGGTGGCATGGCGTTTCGTGACGGGCGGATGGGTGTGGATCAGATTCTCTCAGTGAGGCCGTTATGTCTACGATGACGCTTGGTTCGATGATGCTTGCGAGCTTCGTGGCCGTTGTTGTCGTGATAGCGGTGACTGCGGCGATCGGGATACGGATCGGCCGGCACAATGTTGTCGACGTGTCCTGGGGTGTGGGTTTTGTGGTCATCGCCGCAGTGTCCGCAGTTGGCGGTGCAGGTGATCTGTGGCGCCGACTACTGATGCTCGTGTTGGTAGGTATCTGGGGCCTGCGGCTGGCGTGGCATATGGCGGTGCGTTCACGGGGTAAAGGTGAAGATCCTCGGTACGAGCAGATGCTGGGAAAGGCGTCTGGCAGTCGAACTCTGTATGCGATACGGAAAATATATGTGACGCAAGGTATCTCCCTGTGGTTTGTGTCGCTGCCGATTCAGGTGTCCGCGGTGTCGACAGGCGGGTTCAACTTGTTGGTGCTCTTGGGCGTTGTGTTGTGGCTGGTCGGAGTGACGTTCGAGGCAGTCGCCGATCGTCAGATGGCCGAGTTCAAATCCGATCCCGGCAGTTACGGGCACATCATGGATCAGGGACTGTGGGCGTGGACGCGTCATCCCAACTACTTCGGTGACGCCTGTGTGTGGTGGGGGATATTCCTCGTCGCGGCCTCGGTGTGGCCAGGTGTGTTGACGTTTCTTTCGCCGGTCGCGATGACGTACTTTCTTGTATTTGCGACCGGCGCGCGACTTCTCGAGAGGCACATGGCGCACCGTCCCGGTTATCGTGAGTACCAGGAGCGGACGAGCTACTTCATTCCTCGGCCGCCGAGATAGAGCCCAGATAGAGCCGAGACAGATCTGGCTCGATCGAGTGAGGAGCGCGAATGAGTGAGCTTGGCTTGCCTGCGGCCATCGGGGCGGTGGCTGCGGGTGGTGCACTCGGAGCGCTGACGAGATACGGGTTGGGCGAGTGGTTTCCACATATCTGGACCACTCTCGTGATCAACGTCGTCGGTTCGTTGATCCTCGGAGTGCTTGCGGCGCTGCTGATTCACGACAAGGTCTGGTACATCTTCCTGGGTACGGGTTTCTGTGGTGGCTTCACGACGTTCTCGTCGTTCGCGGTTCACGCGGTTACCGAGAGTCCGATGCGATCCATTCTGTACGTTCTCGGCACCTTGGTTCCGGCGATCCTGGCCGCAGCGTGGGGCAAGGCCATCGGCGAGCGCTGGATGCGTCGTCGTGAAGGGGTGGCGGTATGACGGTTCTCCTCGTGGCGATCGGCGGCGGCGCCGGTGCGACCGGCAGGTACTTGCTCGCGAAATACGTCCCGGCATACAGAGGATTTCCGGCAGCAACATTCATGGCTAACGTCCTGGGTTGCTTTCTCCTCGGATTGTTCACCGGCGCAACACTCTCCACAGCTATGGCGGCACTGCTCGCGACCGGGTTCTGCGGCGGTTTGTCCACGTACTCGACGTTTGCGACCGAAAATGTCGGCATGTTGGACAAGCGTCAGACGGCGCTGTCGCTGGTGTACATCATCGCCAGTCTTGTCGTGGGACTGAGCGTCGCCTGGTTGGGAATTCAGATCACAGGGTAGAGAATGAGCGGCAGTCGTGTCGGCCGTGTGGTCGACCACCGGGCTTAGGGGGATTCGTGGCGCACGAACGAGCAGGACAGGTGGCGCAACCACAGGATTTGGTCGACGTACCGCACTTGGTTTCTGCGTATTACACACGAACACCCGATCCTGAGGATCCGATGCAGCAGGTGCTGTTCGGGACGTCGGGGCATCGCGGTTCCAGCCTTGACAGTGCCTTCAACGAGGCGCATATTCTGGCGACGACGCAGGCGATCGTGGAGTATCGCGCATCGCAGGGCATTGACGGGCCGTTGTTCATCGGCCGCGATACGCATGCGTTGTCCGAGCCGGCGTGGCTGTCCGCGCTCGAAGTCCTTGTTGCCAATGACGTAGTGGTGCTGGTGGATTCGCGCGACGCCTACACCCCCACGCCCGCCGTGAGTCACGCGATTCTGCGATACAACTCCACCGCGCCCGAAGCCAAGGCCGACGGCATCGTCGTGACGCCTTCGCATAATCCGCCGCGCGACGGCGGGTTCAAGTACAACCCGCCCCACGGTGGCCCCGCAGATACCGATGCCACGTCGGTCATCGCAGACCGTGCCAACCAACTGCTTCGCGACGGTCTTGCCGGCGTCCGGCGCGTCACGACGGAACAGGCGCTGGCCAGGGTCGAGCGATACGACTTCCTGCGGTACTACGTCGACGACCTGCCCTCTGTGCTCAACCTCGACGCGATTCGCGACGCGGGTATCCGCATCGGCGCAGATCCGCTCGGCGGCGCCAGTGTCGACTACTGGGGAGCCATCGCCGAGACTCATCACCTCGACCTCGAGGTCGTCAATCCTCTGGTCGATCCGACCTGGCGATTCATGACGCTCGACACCGACGGCAAGATTCGAATGGATTGCTCCTCGCCTGACGCGATGGCGTCGTTGATCGGTATTCGGGATCGCTACGACATCGCCACCGGAAACGATGCCGATTCCGATCGCCACGGAATTGTCACCCCCGACGGCGGTTTGATGAACCCCAATCACTATCTGGCCGTTGCCATCGAATATCTCTTTGCGAACCGTCCGAAGTGGGCAGCCGGCACGAAGGTGGGGAAGACCCTGGTCAGTTCGTCGATGATCGACCGCGTGGTGAACGGACTCGGGCGGGAGCTCCTGGAGGTACCCGTCGGCTTCAAGTGGTTCGTGCCGGGGTTGCTCGACGGTTCGGTCGGGTTCGGCGGCGAGGAAAGCGCGGGAGCGTCCTTCTTGCGTCACGACGGCTCGGTGTGGACGACAGACAAGGACGGCATCATTCTTGCGCTGCTCGCGTCCGAAATCACAGCGGTGACCGGCAAGACGCCGTCGGCGCACTACAGCGCGCTGACCGAGAAGTTCGGTAGCCCGGCCTACGCCCGCATTGACGCGCCCGCCAGTCGCGCGCAGAAGGCGGTCCTGGCAAAACTGTCACCGGAGCAGGTCACCGCGACGGAACTGGCGGGGGAGCCGATCACCGCGGCGCTGACGGCAGCGCCGGGGAACGGCGCCGCAATCGGCGGTTTGAAAGTGACCACCGAGAACGCATGGTTTGCGGCCAGGCCGTCGGGAACCGAGGACGTGTACAAGATTTACGCCGAGTCGATGAAGGGCGCCGAGCATCTGGCTCAGGTTCAGTCGGCGGCGAAGGACTTGGTGTCCGGTGTCTTGAACGCGAACTAGCTCGCGGCCCGCTCGTGTCGCCCGGCTAGAATCCCGGGCGACATGAAAACTCGCGCAGCCAGGCTGCCACAGGAAATCTGGGTGCTGGTTTCCGCCAGCTTCGTCATCGCTCTCGGATTCGGCATCGTCGCCCCGGCGCTACCGCAGTTCGCTCGCAGCTTCGATGTATCGGTTACGGCCGCCACAGTCGTCATTTCGTCGTTTGCGTTCATGCGCTTGGTATTTGCGCCGATGAGCGGCACCTTGGTGCAGAAACTCGGCGAGCGCCCGGTATACATCTTGGGACTGTTGATCGTCGCCTTGTCCACCGGAGCGTGCGCGTTTGCGCAGGAGTATTGGCAACTGCTGCTGTTCCGGTCACTCGGCGGTATCGGTTCCACCATGTTCACGGTGTCGGCGCTTGGCCTGCTTATTCGGATGTCGCCGCCTGACCACCGGGGACGCGTATCCGGTCTATATGCAACGAGCTTCTTGATGGGCTCGATTACCGGCCCGATATTCGGCGGCGCCTTGCTGCAGTTCGGCTTGCGGATGCCGTTCCTCATTTATGCGGCGACGCTGGTCATTGCTGCCGCTGTGGTTTTCTTCAGTCTGCGCGGTTCACATCTCGCGTCGCCGGACAAGGGCGCGTCGATCACACCGATGACATTGGCGGAAGGTCTACGCTCCCCGGTCTACCGCGCTGCTCTGGGCTCGAACCTGGCATTCGGTGGTGTCATCTTCGGCGTCCGCGTTGCGATGGTTCCGCTTTTTGTCGTTGAGTCTCTCGGGCGCGGCGACGCGGTAGCCGCGTACGCGCTGGCAGTTTTTGCGGTCGGAAATGCTCTGGTTCTGACCTTTTCAGGTCGGCTCTCGGACAAATACGGGCGCAAACCCTTTGTGCTCGCGGGACTGCTCGTCTGCGGCGCGGGAACGATGGCGATCGGATTCACGCACAACCTGGTGGCGTTTTTCGTGATTGCCGCCGTGACGGGTGCGGGTTCCGGTTTGATGAGTCCGTCGCAGCAGGCCGCGGTTGCCGATGTTGTCGGATCCAAGGCGCGTGGCGGCCCTGTGCTGGCGGTGTTCCAGATGATGTCCGACGTCGGCGGTGTGGTCGCGCCGATCTGTGCCGGCCTGTTGGTTGAGCACTTCTCGTACTCCGTGGCTTTTGCCGCAATGGGCGCTGTGGTGATCGTCGCGAGCGTGGGTTGGCTGCTAGTGCCGGCGAAGGCTGTGGCCGCAAAAACCGTCACCTCGGAAGTCCCTCTGTAGGCTCGACCCGTGGCTATTCGCATCGTGAGTCTTGTGGCCCGCTTGGGTTTGGCAGCCGTGTGGCTGATTTCGGGTGGCATCAAATTCCTCGATCCGGTTCAGACGAAGATTGCTGTCCGGGCGTATCAATTGTTGCCGGAGAGTCTCGTCGGCCCGGTGGCGATGGCAATGCCGTTGGTCGAGATCGTTCTCGGATTGCTGCTGCTCGTAGGCCTTGCCGTACGAGCGTCGGCCGCGGTGTCGGTGCTCATGCTTGTTGTGCTCATCAGCGTGATCATCTCGGTCTGGGCCCGCGGATTGTCCATAGACTGCGGCTGTTTCGGGGGTGGTGGCGCTGCCGACGTCGACGCGTGGGACTACCTGACCGAGATCCTGAGAGACGTCGGGTTCCTTGCGTTGGCTCTGTGGTTGTGTTTCTTCCCGCGGTCACCGATCGCATTGGGACAGGGATCACGTACCGCATTCTCAGTTGAAGCACAGTCTTCAATGGCAAGGTGAGTACCCGGGCAAGGTAACCCCTCGGTAAAATCGTTTCGACGCACGAAGGACTGCATCAGCGTGAGCGCCAAGAACAACAAGTACAAACCGGAACCGGTGTCGAGTCGGTCCACCTACATCATCGGTGGTCTCGCCGTCCTGGTGATCGCAGCCCTCGTCATCGGCGGCATCCTGTGGCAGTCGAGCAAGAACGAGGTGCAAAACGACGGCTACGGTTCGGTTCAGAACTCCGAGGTGGTTGTCACCGTGGAGGACAACGGTGTCGTTCTGATCGGGAAGCCGGACGCACGTACCACTCTCGATATTTTCGAAGATCCACTGTGCCCGGCGTGCGCCGCACTCGAGCACCTGAGTGGACAATCGGTGTCGGAAGCGATCGACACCGGTGACGTGGCTGTTCGCTATCACATGCTCAACTTCCTCAACAGGGCTTCGAGCAGCGGTGATTACTCCACTCGCGCCGGCGCGGCATTGCTGTGCGTCGCGCAGGATGGCAACGCGATTGCCTACTCGAATCTGCACACCGCACTCTTCGCGCCGGACAACCAGCCGGCTGAAGGTGGCAAGAGCGATCACACCAACGACGATTTGGCTCGGATAGCCGGCGAAGCCGGTGCATCGGATGCAGCCACCGCCTGCATCTCCTCTGGAGCCAACGTGGAGGCCGCCGCGGCCAACGCTGCTGCAGCGAGCGAAGCGCTCTCCGCAGCCGGCGGAACGGGCACCCCGACGGTTGTCGCCGAGGGCAAGATCGTCAGCACCAAGAACAGCGATTGGGTTTCGCAGTTCGCTTCCTGAGCAGTGTGCGGCCGCTCTGAAACCCGGAGCGGCCGCACCGGCTTGACCAGGCGATTTGTTGCTCGCCGCGCAAGTGGTGTAACTTTCTTCAAGCAAGCGGCAAGCAGAACAACCGCCTGCAAGATTGATGCGAGAATGAACTGAATACGGGGCTATGGCGCAGCTGGTAGCGCACCACACTGGCAGTGTGGGGGTCAGGGGTTCGAGTCCCCTTAGCTCCACCCACAAGAAAAGCTCCTCACTTGCGAACATTCGCGAGTGAGGAGCTTTTCTTATTTTCTATGCCCGGATTCGCCAGGGACGGGACTGCTGCGGAACCAACGCGCGCTCGAGTGCCTCGCCGGTAGCTACGGCGTACGGGGCCCGCAGAATGTCTTCGTGCGAGCCGGCAACATCCTCGAAGGTGATCTGGCCGGTAGCAATGGCCGACCAGTCGTGCGCGTCCTGTCGGTTGCCGTCGCCCCGGATGACCACAACCGAACCGCGATACGGGCTGGGGGTGTACTTACGTAGGGACGCCAGACCGCGATGGTAGAAGAGATACCACTGCATCGACGGGTCGAATTGCATGATGCCGGCAACTTGGTACCGGAGCCAGATACCCAGAACCGACTTTTTCGATGTCTGGGCTCGGGCATTCAGCACCGGCTCGGCAGCGTCCGATGTGGCCTGCGGCTCGGCGGTGTCAGGCCGCGGCCCGAGCATGTTCTCCCGCAACCGAGTGTCCAGAATGACAACCTGTTCGACAACTTCGCCTTCCGCGTGGAGGCGATTCGCAATCTCGAGGGTGACAAACCCGCCGTGGGAGTAGCCGCCGAGCGCGTACGGCCCGTGCGGCCGGACCTTCCTGATCTCGCGGATGTATCGGTCGGCCATCTTGGTGACGGTGCGATCGGGGAGGCCGCGAGATTCCATTCCGTGTGCTTGCAGCGCGTACACCGGTCGATCGCCGGACATGGCCTGTACCGTCGCGAGAAAGCTCAGCGCCGGCGCACCGGCACCGGTGATCAGGAAGAGCGGAGTCTGGGAACCGCTTGTCGAAAGTGGAACCAGCACAGACGCTCGACCCTCGTCACGCTTCTTGTTGCAGAGCATCGCGTCGACGAGTGCGGCGAGTTCCCGGATGGTGGTGGCGCCGGCAAACTGGGCGCCGCTGACAGTGACCAGTACAGCGGCCCGTAGCGCGGTGAGCATTTCTGCCGCAGCGAGCGAATCTGCGCCGAGTGCAAAGAAGTCGTCGTCGCGATCGAGTGATTCGATCCCGATGATCTTGGACCAGATGATGGCGACCCGAAATTCGGTGATGGTTTCGAGAGTCGGCGTGGCGGTTGAGGCGGCGACGGGCGCCGGTGCGGGCAGTGCGTTGCGGTCGACTTTGCCGCGTTCGTTACGGGGGATCGAGGCCAGCATGATGATGTGGCGTGGAACCATCCAGCCGGGCAGGCGCTGAGACAGTTCGCGTCGAATTTCTGCCGGCGACAGAGCAATTCGCTGTGAATCGCTCACCACATATGCGCAGAGTTCCGGATGGTCGTTCTCGGTGCGGACGACGACGGCCGCGTCGACGACGCCGCCGACAGCGCGGAGGGCGACGTCGACTTCGGTGGGTTCGACAAGGTATCCGCGGATTTTCACAGCGTCGTCTAGCCTGCCCTTGAGCTGCAATTCGCCATCGCTGTCGATGCATCCGCGGTCGCCGGTGCGGTACAGGCAGATACCGTCGTCGAGTTGCGTGAATCGTTGTGCTGTCCGCTCCGGGTCGCCGTGGTAGCCGTCGGCCAGGTCGCTGGAGATGACATGGATTTCGCCGATCTCGCCGTCGGGCAGTTGGTTGCCCTCGGAATCGACGATCCGGACGTCCTTCCCGTCGCGCGCCCGACCAGCCGGGATGATGCCCTGCGGGAAGGTGGCGTTGGGAGGAAAAGCGTTGTAGGCGACGACACCCGTCTCGGTGGTTGCCATCCAGTTGACGTAGGTCGCGTCTGCGAATCCGCGATCACGATGGCGTTGGTAGTCGTCGCCGTGAACTGCTTCGCCGTAGGTGACGACAACGCGTAGCGAGCTTTCGGGATCAACGCCGGGTTGGGCAGTATCTTGTTCCGTCCACGCCCGCAGGAACGACGGTGCGCAATGCGCGGTGGTGATCGTATTTCTGCGCATCCAGTGCTCCAGGTTGGATGTGCCGTCGACGCGGGGATCCCAGCAGTACACGGTGACGCCGTTCATCAAACCCATGATCAGTGCGGTGATGCCTGCGCCGAAGCTGACGGGCAGGAGATTGCCGATGTGATCGTCGGGTCGCAGATCGATGGCCGCAGCAAGCTCGTCCGCCTTGTTCAGGCACATCGAGTGACTGAGCACTACTCCTTTCGGCGCGCCGCTGGTGCCGGAGGTGAAAGCGATCATGGCGGGATCCGAGCTGAGCGACTCGAGTGCGTTGCCGAACCGGAACGGTGTGGCCGCGGCGTGATCGAGGACTGTGCTGATGGGAACCGCACCGGACGTGGACAGGATGTGCTCGCGCCTCGCGGGCGGAAGTTGTGGGTCGATCATGACCAGTGGGCGACCGGAAATCAGCGTCGCAAGGAGTTGGACAACGGCCTCGGCAGTGGGGTCGAGCTCGACAGCAATCGGGCAGCGGCCGTGTGGTCCGCGAATATCGAGTTCACGAGCGAGGGCGTCTGCGCGGACTTCGAGGTCGGCGAAGGTGATTTCATCGCGTGGGGTGACGATGGCAACGGTGTCGTGCTGCATCGAGGTGACGCGGCGCCACCGGGATTCGATTGTCTCGTCGATGACGGCGTACCTCGTCCGTTCCAGCCCTAGGTCGACAACGTTCATGTCTGACGCTCCGTTCCAACTTCCAGTTACCTACTGGCAAAGAGTACAGAAGGTTGGGTACTAAGGTCTATAACAAACTAAAAGTAGTTTTCCACCCGGCCAATCCGCGCGACCAACCGCTCCGAATGTCAGGTAGAGCAATCCGCGGGCGGGTTGTCGGACTTTGTCGAAACTAGCGGGAGGTAGCACTATGAACTGGTCGGGGAGATGTGCCATTGCGGTAGCCGGGGCGAGTGTCGGTGTGGCCATGATGGCTATGCCGGCGCACAGCGCACCGCTGCAAGGGGGGACGTCAGCGGAATTGTGGGAACCGTTGCAGCCTGTCGAGAAGCTGGATGTCGAACGCTACGTCGGTGACTGGTACCAGTTGGCAGCTGTGCCGCAGCCCTTCAACCTGATGTGCGCCAAGGACACTCAGGCGCGGTACGAGGTGCTCGATGCGTCGAATGTGAGTGTCCGGAACACCTGTACAACCTGGGCTGGGGACCAGAGCGGCATTGCCGGTAATGCGCGAGTTACCGATACTCAGTCCTCTGCGCAACTGCATGTCAGTTTCCCGGGCGTGCCTTTTCAGGACGGATTGGACGGGCCGCCGAACTACGTCGTCACCTACATCGCCGACGACTATTCGTGGGCACTTGTGGGTGACCCGCTTCGAACGTCAGGGTTTGTACTTTCGCGTTCACCCGCAGTCGACGGCGCGGGGTGGAGTGAGATACGCCGAGTGGCCGAGAGTCGCGGGTACAACGCGTGCACGATCGTGACGTCACCGACAACCGAAGGCAAGAAGGAGATTCAGCCGCTCTGCACGATCTGACGGCCCGCTAGGATTGCCAGGTGGCTAGGACTTCTTGGTGAAAAAACAGATTCCCGTGATCGTCGTCGCAGGATTTCTGGGTTCGGGAAAGACGACGCTGCTCAATCACCTTCTGCACAACAACAACGGCGTACGCATCGGGGTGATCGTCAACGACTTCGGTTCGGTCAACATCGATTCGATGATGGTGGCCGGCCAAGTCGACTCGACACTCTCACTCAGCAACGGGTGCCTGTGCTGCGCGGTTGATGTCTCCGACATGGACGAGATGCTCGACAAGTTGGCGCACAGTCAGTCCGAGATCGACGTCATCGTCATCGAGGCCAGCGGACTGGCGGAGCCGCGCAACATGATCAGGTTGGTCCTGGGCAGCGAGAATCCGCGGGTTGTGTACGGCGGTCTTGTTGTTGTTGTCGACGGGGCCAACTTCCGTTCGACCCGCAGTACCCATCCCGAACTCGACCAGCACGTCGGGTTGGCGGACCTGCTGGTGGTGAACAAGATCGACTGCGTCGACTCGGCGGAGCGCGAGGCCTTCACGGAGGTGATTCGTGGGCTCAACCCCCGAGCGCCGATTGTGGATACCATTCACTCGCGGGTTGACCCGGCACTGCTGTTCGATTTCGCGGCTGCGCCGCAGCCGCTACCCGGTCAACAAATGAGCCTCGACGAACTGCTGCGCGACGATCATCACGACCACATCCACACCCACTACGAGGCCGTCGATTTTGTGTCGGACACAGCCCTCGACGCGCGCGCTGTCACACGATTTCTCGAGAACCAACCAGCGGGTGTGTACCGCATCAAGGGTTTCGTGAACTTTGACATCCGCGGGTACACAGGCAAATTCGAAGTGCAAACCGTCGGCGATCACGTGCGGATCACACCACTGCGGTGGAAGGCCGGCGAGCGACGGACCACGCAGTTGGTGGTGATCGGTAGCGGCATGGACAGTGCCGTCGTCAGGGACACGTTGAATGATTGCATTCGCGTCGAGGGAGTCGAGTTGCACCCCGATGCGATGCTGGGATTGCACCGCTATACCGTCGGAGCGTGAGTGAATCAGCTGTATCTGTGTACGAAGCGATCCGGCGCCGACGCGACGTGCGGGCAGAGTTTTCCGGTGAGGTTATTCCTGACGATGTGCTGATGCGCATCCTCGGCGCGGCCCATCGAGCGCCGAGCGTCGGCAACACACAGCCGTGGGATTTTGTGGTGGTCCGAAATCCGGACACGCTCTCGACGTTTGCCGCGCACGTCGCGGAGGCGAGAGTGAATTTTGCGCAGTCCCTGCCCGAGGATCGGCGCGAGACGTTCGACCCCATCAAGATCGAGGGGATCACGGAGAGTGGAACCGGGATCGTGGTCACCTACGACCCCTCGCGCGGCGGCCCTAACATTCTCGGCCGTCACACGGTCGACGACACCGGCCTGTTCTCCGCCGTTCTCGCGATCCAGAACCTGTGGCTGGCCGCGGTCGCCGAGGACATCGGCATCGGATGGGTGTCGTTCTACGACGAGGAATACCTCACCGAACTGATGAACATTCCGGCTCCGGTGCGGCCGATCGCGTGGCTGTGCATCGGGAAAGTGACTCAGTTCCAACAGGTTCCGGATCTCGAGCGCTTCGGATGGAAACAGCGCCGGCCATTGGCCGACGCTGTCCACTTCGAAACCTATTGAGTTGTCGGCTCGCAGTTAGCGGGCTGCGGGGCGTCCACCGGTGCGGGCCCGGCCTGCGCCGCCGGAACGAGCGCCACGTGACTGACCGCCCTGACCGCTGCGAGCCTGACCGCCCTGACCGCCCTGACCGGAACGTGCCTGGCCGCTACGAGCCTGACCGCCCTGGCCCGAACGTGCCGGGCGAGCTCCGCGGCCGCCGCCCTGCGGTGCCACCGGAGTCTTGGGCGCGGGGGTGACATGCGGTGCGATGTCGCCGACGAGCTTCACGACGTGCTCGGAATTTGCAGTCGATCGAACCGGCGTCACCTTGATAGCTGCCTTACGCATGAGGATCGCGAGATCTTTGCGCTGCTCGGGCAGGACAACGGTGACCACGTCACCGGCGCTACCGGCGCGAGCGGTACGGCCACTGCGGTGCAGGTACGCCTTGTGCTCGGCCGGGGGATCGACGTGCACAACCAACTCGACGTCATCGACGTGAACGCCGCGAGCGGCGACGTCGGTGGCAACGAGAACGCGAGCCTCGCCGGCAGAGAATGCCGCAAGGTTGCGGTCGCGGGCAGCCTGCGACAAGTTGCCGTGCAGATCGACGGACGGGATTCCCGACTCGGTGAGCTGGCGAGCCAACTTACGAGCCTGATGCTTGGTGCGCATGAAGAGGATGCGTCGGCCGGTGCCGGACGCAAGCTTCTCGACGAGTGCCTTCTTCGCTTCGGCGCCGTCGACGTCGAACACGTGGTGCGTCATCGCGGCGACGGGGGAGTTGGCCTCGTCGACGGAGTGCATGACCTCGTTCTTGAGGAAACGCTTGACGAGCTTGTCGACGCCGTTGTCCAAGGTGGCGGAGAACAGCAGGCGCTGGCCGTCGGCCGGAGTGGACGAGAGAATGCGGGTGACGACGGGAAGGAAGCCGAGGTCGGCCATGTGGTCGGCCTCGTCGAGGACGGTGATCTCGACGGCGTCGAGGCTCACGAACTTCTGCTTCATGAGGTCTTCGAGGCGACCGGGGCACGCGACGACGATGTCGACTCCGGCCTTGAGTGCCTGGACCTGACGGTGCTGCGAGACGCCGCCGAAGATGGTGGTGACGCGCAAGTCGTAGGCCGTGGCAAGCGGCTCGAGGGTTGCGGTGATCTGGGTGGCGAGCTCGCGGGTCGGTGCGAGAACCAGTCCGAGTGGGCGGCCCGGACGACGCTTGCCGCCGGCCAGTTCGCCCGCGAGGCGCGAGACCATCGGGATGGAGAAGGCAAGCGTTTTGCCGCTGCCGGTCTTTCCGCGGCCCAGGACGTCGCGACCCGACAGAGTGTCGGGGAGGGTGTCGATCTGGATCGGGAAGGGGGAGGTGATTCCGCCGTCTTCGAGAGCCTTGACCAGCGGCGGACGTACACCGAGGGAAGCGAAGGTAGCGGTAGTCGTGGTGACAGTCGAGGTGTCAGACAAGTGTGTTCAGAGCCTTTCGGGGCACTTTGCGTGCCCGGATGCCGACACGGCAAATAGCCGGTCTGACAATCAAGCACAGTGGTGGCGGCGCTGCCGGTCGGCAGGCTTCTTCGCCGTAAGAAGTTCGGGTGCGTTAAGCACTCTTCGCGAACTGAAGTTGCGTTCTTTCGACGCTGGGTGCCCACTTTCGGGCACCTAGTGATGTCGAGTCTACCCGGACGCCGCGGCCTCTCTACAACCCGACCCACTCGGAAACGCCGTTGGCGAAGCGCTGACGCTTCCAGATCGGCACTTCCGCCTTGATTCGTTCCACCAGTTCGGCGCACGCTGCAAATGCTTCCGCGCGATGTGGGGCAGCAACTGCGGCAACCAAAGCATGATCGCCGATCTCGAGATGCCCGACGCGGTGAATCGCGGCGACGGGTAGGCCGGTGGACGCTGACACTTCCTCGCAGCAGGTACGCAGAAACCGTTCGGCGTCGGGGTGTGCCTGATACTCGAGGGCTGAAACAGCTTGGCCGCCATCATGATTGCGCACCGTGCCGGTAAAGACGACAACAGCGCCGTTCTTCGGTCCGGCGACGGCCGCATCCACCGTGGCGGCCTGAATCGGATGTTCGGAAATTTTTGCGAGCAGTTCACTCATCGTGCATTCCTCCGCCTGCAACCTGCGCGAGCAAGTGATTGATGATGGGGTCGAGGACGGCAAGACCGTCCTTCACGCCGCCCGGAGATCCGGGAAGGTTGACGATGACAGTGCGCTCTGTGAGTCCTGCCACTCCGCGGCTCAGCGACGCGTGCGGGGTCTTTTCGAGCCCCTTTGCGCGGATCGCTTCTGCAATTCCCGGCAGTTCGCGGGTGAGAACGGCGAGCGTCGCTTCCGGCGTGGCATCAGTCGGGGAAGCGCCGGTTCCGCCGGTACTGATGATCAAGGCCGGCGAACCGGTTTTGGCGTCGTCGATGCCCGCGGCGATGTCGGCGTCGGCGTAGACCAGTGGGCCGCGCACCTCGAAATCGCGATCCCGGAGCCATTGTTCGATGGCCGGACCCGTTGTGTCCGGGCGGGTCCCAGCGGCGCCACCGGTAGACGCGACAAGGACTGCCGCTGAGCGTGTGGTGTCGAATGTGTGCGGGGCAGTGCTGGATTCAGGTGCAGTGCTGGATTGGGCGGGGTTCTGATTCTCGCGGGTCCAATGTCCGCGTTTGCCACCGTCTTTGGTGAGCAGTCGGACGCCGTTCATGGTGGCGGCCGGGTCGATGGCCTTGACCATGTCGTGCAACGTGAGCCCGGCCACGGCAACCGCTGTCAGGGCTTCCATTTCGACGCCCGTCTGTCCGCGAGTCTTTGCCGTCGCTTCGACGGTGATCGAGGTCTCGGTGAATCCGAACTCCACTTTGACGGACGACAACGCGAGTTGGTGACACAGGGGTATGAGTTCGGATGTCTTCTTTGCGCCCGCAATTCCGGCGATTCTTGCTGTCGAGAGGACATCGGCTTTGGGCATGCCGTCGGCCCGGACAAGGCGGATGACCTCTGGGGTGGTGACAAGTTCACCTGCGGCCACCGCAATGCGCGTCGTCTCGGCTTTTGCGCTGACGTCGACCATGCGGGCGCGGCCTTCACCGTCCACGTGTGTCAATTCGGTCATTAAAAGTCCTTACCGTCCTTATTCAGTTCCAGCCATATTTAGTTCCACGCAGAGAGTGGAATGACGTCCACTGGCGCTCCGGCATCAAGTTCGGTGACGTCGGCCGGAATGTCGAGAAGTACGTCTGCCCAGGCCATCATGGCAACAAGATGCGACCCGGCGCCGGACACCGGCTCGACGCCTTCGCCGGAGCGTCGTCCGCGGAGGAACTGGCGCTTACCGGGGATCGATCGCAGCGCGGTGGTCAATGCACGACGTTCGGATGCGACGGGAGGCAGACCTGCGGCGCGTCTGATGTTCTCGCGCGCAAATACTTCGAATGACACCATCGTGCTGACCGGATTTCCCGGGAAGCTCAATATCGGCACTTCGTTGACAACGGCGGTGCCCTGCGGGCCGCCAGGCTGCATCGCGACGTGACCGAACCGAGCGCCCAAGGGCTGCAGCGTCTCCTTCACGACCTCGAAATCGCCCATGGACACGCCGCCGGAGGTGAAGACGAGATCAGCGACAGATGTTGCATACGAGAGTAATTCGCGGAATATGGCCGGATCGTCTGTGCTGCGTGCAACGGATACGACGTCGGCTCCGTTGGCACGAGCCAAGCTTGCCAGGGCGGGCCCGTTGGAGTCGTAGATCTCGCCAGGGTTGAGTTGTGTTCCCGCGCTTTTCAATTCGGCGCCCGTGGTGATGACGGCAACCCTCGGCGGAGTGTAGGTGGTGACTGTTGCTGCGCCGACGGCCGCGAGTGCCGCGATGTGCCGCGGTTCCAGTCGAGTGCCTTCTCGAGCGAGGAGCATGCCCGCAGTGATGTCGCTTCCGCGTTCACGGACGAACTCTCCGGCGGTGCGTCCACGGTTGATCGTGACTGCGTGCTCCGACGTGCCGGTGGTGTCCTCGACCGGAATGATGGTGTCTGCGCCCTCGGGAATCGGCGCGCCGGTCATGATCCGAAACGCCGAGCCTGCGAGGTGTTTCGGGGGAGTGCCACTGCCGGCCGCGAGAACTCCTCGCACGGCGAGCGTGACGGGAACCTGGCGCACAGACTGCGCGTCGACCGCGTAACCGTCCATCTGCGAATTGCGGAACAGCGGAAGATCGACAGGGGACGTGACGTCTGCCGAGACTATCGACCCGAGTGCCTCGGTGAGGGGCAGGGACGTGGGCGCCAAAGTGTGCAACGCGGCCAATAGTCCTGACACGTGCGCCTGATGGTCTTCGACGGAATGTGCGCTCACAGCGATTGCCTCGACATGGTCCGATTCTAGATGGTCTGATTCCAGGCGGAGTGATCCGCGTGACACGTCGCATCGTCCGTTGGGCCATACTGGAGTGATGTGGAACCTGGTGCAGCGATGACTCCGGTTGTAGTGGGGATCCCCACTGTCCGTGGCGATTCTGCGTCAATGGCCGGACGTCCCGAAACCGATGTGTTGATCGACAAGTTCGGGCGGGTTGCTCGTGACCTCCGGATCTCGATAACCGAAAAGTGTTCGCTGCGTTGCACATATTGCATGCCGGAGGAAGGCCTGCCGGTCATTCCCGCCGAAGACCTGTTATCCACCGAAGAAATTGTTCGCGTAGTTGGTATCGGAGTCGACCGTTTAGGCATTCGAGAAGTTCGTTTTACCGGCGGGGAACCGTTGATGCGCAAAGATCTCGAGAAGATTATCTCCGGTTGCGCCGAGCGAGTTCCCGGGATTCCTTTGGCGATGACAACAAATGCCGTCGGATTGGAACACCGTGCCGCGCAATTAGCGACGGCCGGCTTGACCCGTGTCAATGTGTCACTCGATTCCGTGGATCGCGCGCATTTTGCCGAATTGACGCGTCGGGACAGACTACCGTCGGTGTTAGCAGGAATTCATGCCGCTGCGCAAGTTGGTCTGGCTCCATTGAAAGTGAACGCGGTTCTTATGCGCGAAACATTGAGTGGGGCGGCGGAGCTACTCCAATGGTGTGTGGACGCCGGCGTGGAATTGCGATTCATCGAACAGATGCCGCTCGACGCCGATCACACGTGGGCACGAGAGAACATGGTGACTGCCGAGGAACTGCTCACGGTATTGGGTACACGGTTCACGTTGACCGCGATCGGCCGTGAAGACCCCAGTGCGCCCGCCGAGGAATGGAGTATCGACGGCGGCCCGGCGACAGTGGGAATTATCGCCTCGGTGACTCGATCTTTCTGCGCCGACTGCGACCGCACACGTATGACGGCCGAGGGAACTATTCGTTCCTGCTTGTTCAGTGATCGTGAAGTGGACCTGCGGGCAGCACTGCGGTCGGGTGCTGGTGACGATGAGATCGCTGACCTGTGGCGGGGCGCAATGTGGAACAAGTGGGCAGGTCATGGGATTGCGGCAGAAGGATTTGTGCCGCCAGAGCGAAGTATGGGTGCAATCGGTGGCTGATTCGGAATCGATCTCGGTGAGGTACTTCGCTGCAGCAGCAGACGCTTCCGGGTGCCGCAGCGAAACTGTAGTGCTGCCGCATTCGAGCACGCTCGCCGAACTTGTTGCTGTTCTGTCCGACAAATACGGATCCGATATGAAGCGTGTGTTGTCTGTTTCCGCCTTCCTTGTCGGTGAGGAATTGACGCGTGACATCGACCGCGTCGCGGGACCCGAGGTGGACGTCTTGCCACCTTTTGCCGGTGGCTAGCTCGGTCGGCCCAAAAAATCACTGAAATCTTTTGTCGTGTACTTTCGATTACAGATACCGACCTAAATGATGAGATCGGATGTCCTAATAGTCTGAAAATGACGAGTCTGCCTGATCCCCGTTTTCGTTTCTTTGTGCTGGTCAGCGCAGTTTGTCGCGGTGTTCGACTGAAATTTGATTGCAGCTCCGATTAGTTGGAATTGTCTGAATGAATTCGTACTTTTGGGGGATGTAACGTTCTTGGCATTCAAGTAGAAGTCATTCAAATGAATGACAAAGGACATTCTGAGCCAATATCTTCATCCAAATTCATGTGTTACCTTTTGTCGTAATTCCCCCCCGTAATTGGTGAAAGGTACTTACATGTCCCGCAATTCCACGCGTCGTCTCGGCCTCGCTTTTGCCCTCGTAGGCGCAGCAGCACTTACCGCTCCGGCACTTGCCGGAGCGACCACGGGCTCACTCGGTTCTTCCGATGCTGCCGGCTTCACCTGCTCGGCACTCTCGACCGAGGCAACCCCCGATGGTTGGGGTATTCCGTTCGACGATGAAAAGAATCAGCTTGCTTTCTATTCGGACACCAAGGTTCTCGATGAGGATGGCTCGCTGAAGCTGGATATCGTCAAGGCCTCTCCCGACAACCGTTCGGCGTGGTACCACTCCGCCGGTTCGATCCCGCTCGCTGACGCCGTCAAGAACGAGATCGGTTTCGCGGAGAAGGCCGCCACGTCGCAGACTTCGTTCCAGTTGCGTCTGACCGGCACCACCAACCCGGCTGCGGGCGAGAACGGCTTCGCGACGCTGTACTGGGTCGCAAACGGAAACGACTCCGTTGACACCACCACCGGCGGTACGCACGCCAACATCCAGAACGGCAAGTGGATCAGTACCCGCGACATCGAGGGTGCTCCCAAGAACGTTCCGTCCGATCTGGACGACATCATCGCAGGCAACCCGGGTGCCACGATTGAGCACTACGGCGTGAGCGTCGGACGCGGCGAAATCGGCACCTCCACTCACGTCGACGCCGTGAAGTTCAACGGCTGCACCACCAACTTCGCCAAGAACGATCCCGAGACGAGCACCGGCTCCCTCGGAAGCCTGGGCAACATCTTCGGCAGCCTCTCGGCCAGCTGACAACACCAGAACGACGCACGGCGCCCACCTTCCTCTCGGAAGGTGGGCGCCGTGCGTCTGTGGGACGTGGAGGCTAACGCCACCAGGTGTCGAGCGGGGTAACCGGAACGGTCCGCTTGTGGCGAGTGTTCAGGTACATCTTCTCGAGTTTGTCGGATACGTCGGTGGAGACGTCCTTGCCTTCGAGGTAGTCGTCGATCTGGGCGTAGGTGAGTCCGAGCGCCACCTCGTCGGGAAGGGCAGGACGGTCGTCCTCGAGGTCTGCGGTGGGCACTTTGCGCCACGTGCTCTCGGGTGCACCCAGTTCCTGCAACAGCGCCGCGCCCTGCCGCTTGCTCAGGCCGGTGAGCGGCGTGATGTCGACTCCGCCGTCACCGAATTTGGTGAAGAATCCCGTGATGGCCTCGGCAGCGTGATCGGTACCGATCACGATGTACCCCAACTGACCCGCGATGGCGTACTGGATCATCATACGCTCACGGGCTTTGATGTTGCCGCGCACGAAGTCTCGCAGTTCACCGTCGCCCAGGGCCTCGGATGCTTCACGGGCTGTGGCGTCGGCGCCGGGCTTGACGTTGACGGTCAGGCTGCGGTCCGGCTTGATGAAACCGAGCGCGATCTGCGCGTCGGATTCGTCGGCCTGCTCTCCGTACGGCAACCGAACGGCCACGAACTCGGCGCTGTGACCCTCCTCGCGTAGTTCTGCCACCGCGCGCTGAGCGAGCGCACCGGTGAGCGTGCTGTCCTGCCCACCGCTGATGCCCAGGACATATCCCTTGGCAGGAGTGGACAGCAAGTAGTCCTTCAGGAACTGAACCCGGGTGCGGACTTCGGCTGCCGGCTCGATGGACGGCTTTGCGCCCAGTTCGTCGATGATGCTCTCGCGCAATGTGGCCATGAGGGAACTTTAGCGACAGGTATCGTCTCGCGCATGAGTGCGAAGCAAGTTCTGGTGGTCAGCGCAACGAAGGCGGAAGCGGTATACGTTCCGCAGGAGTTCGAGTTGGTGATCACGGGAATCGGAAAGGTCAGTGCGGCAACGGCTGTAGCGTCGGCGCTGGCACGATTTCTCCCTGGCGAGTTGCCGATGGTCGTCAATATCGGTACCGCAGGCGCGCTGCACGTGCATCACGGCGGACTGTTCGTGCCGGGGGTCGTGATCAACCACGACATCAGCAGTGCAGCCATCAGGTCGTTCGGCCATGACGTTGTCGATCGTCTGGTCCTCGATGAGGGTGACGATTCGGTGCTGGCGACCGGCGACGCGTTTGTCTCCGACGCGGCCGTTCGGGATGCGCTCGCGCAACGGGCGGATTTGGTGGACATGGAAGGTTTTGCCGTTGCCTACGCGGCGCACGCCGCCGGTGCTCGGTGCCGGTTGGTCAAGCACGTGAGCGATCAGGCTGACGATTCCGCTTTGGACTGGCCGGCCCAAATCGACGCCAGCGCCCGCGAATTGGGGCGCTGGCTGACCGAGAACGTCTGAGTTTGACTCGGTGGATCAAGCCTGAGCGGTCAGGATCAAGCCGTTGCCGTCTGGCTTACGGAGCGTCATGGTTCCAGCGTCGAGGGTGTAGGTGACCTCACCGTCGAGTATAGCCAGGACATGTCCTTCGATGTCGGCGACTTCTGCCTCGCAGGCCATCCTCGTGGTACCCGCCGGGGCGAAGGTGATGGTGGTGTCGGTAACCGTCGCGGAGCCCATCATGCGGTTGCAGCCGGTGCTGCCGGTGAGCGATCCGTCGGCGGCGATCGTGAATTCCGGGGCCGAGGTTTCGAGTGCAGCGCTGGTGCTGATGGCGTCCGGACTGATGAGCGACGTCACTGTCCACGCTGTGCCCTGGACCGGACGGTCCGGGTCGACGACCTTCTTGTCGGCCAGCGTGACGGTGGTCGTGTCGGTGGTGAGCGTGAGTGTGTCGCCGGACAGCGTCCAGGAGGGTTGCGCGGTGAGGAGCGTCGTCACCCAGGTATCGGATTCCATGACGGTGGGTTCGCACGCCATCATGGTAGAGGCCAGCGTGTCGGTGCTTATCTTGCCGTCGGTGAATTCGACTGCGCCGCTGGCGGTATTGCAGCCCGCGGTTGCCGCTACCAGGCCGGGCGTCGTGAAGTCGAGGGATAGCGGGCCGCCGCCGGGAATCGGGGTTCCGTCCACCTGAGTGGAGATGAAGACCCGCCCCGCGGGATCGGCGACCGAGTCCGGTGTATCGGATGTATCGGAGTTGCTGGAACAGCCGCTGACGGCTGCGATGGTGAGGAGGCCGAGGACGGCGGCTGCGATGCGCATTGGCTCAGACTAGGCGCTGGAATGTGCTCGAGGTCTTCAACATCGGGTAACGCGCCGGGCAAGATTTTCCCAACCGTCAGCGAGCCTTTCCGGCGTCATTCCGAGATCGCGAACCTGGTAGAGAACCAACGACGCTTCGAGTGGTGCGAGTAGTGCCGAGGCGAGAAGTTCCAGATCGCCCTCGACGCCGGCCGTGCGGAGCAAATTGATCACGTGCGCGATGCTCAGCGAGCGGGCTGGGCCACCGAAGCGAAACTCCGGCGCGTTCTCGGCGGCGCGCAGAACATCGCCCTGCACCTCGACCATGGCAATGCGCGCCCGGCCGAAGGCGACCAGCCGGTCTATCGGCGGCGCACCAGGCCCCAAGGGCGGCGGACCGAACATGAAGGCGTGCTGCAACTCTCGCTCGGTGTGGTCGAGGAGTGCCTGCATCAATCCCGCGCGGCTGCCGAATCGGCGAAAGACTGTGCCCTTGCCCACACCTGCGCGGCACGCAACGGCGTCCATGGTGACGGCGTCGACTCCGCGTTCGGCCACGAGCAGTGCTGCGGCGTCGAGCAGAAGTGCCCGGTTACGTGCGGCGTCGCCGCGCTCGGCCGGTTGCGCGCCGATCTGGGGGAGAGGGATTGCGCTCACCTGACTGAGATTACATGGCTGCGGAATATAAGTGGACCGTGGTCCGTTTAGAGGGTATAACTTTCAACCAGAGCCACCCACCGCACCAATCTCGAAGGAATCACCCAATGTCACAGAGCAATGTTCTCGTTCTCGTCGGAAGCCTGCGCGCCGGATCCGTCAACCGTCAGCTCGCGGAGACTGCAGTGTCCGCTGCGCCGGAGGGTGCTGCCCTGACGATCTTCGAAGGTCTCGCTGACGTGCCCTTCTACAACGAAGACCTCGACGTCGAAGGTGCATCGATCCCCGCTGTCGACGCCCTGCGCGCCGCAGCCGGCAACGCCGATGCCTTCCTGCTCGTCACCCCCGAGTACAACGGCACCATTCCCGCCGTACTCAAGAACGCCATCGACTGGATCTCGCGTCCGTACGGCGCAGGTGCTGTCTCCGGCAAGCCGGTTGCAGTCATCAGCGCATCGCCCAGCGGCAACGGTGCGAAGTGGGCCAACGACGACACCGTCAAGGCTGTCGGCATCGCCGGCGGCAACGTGCTCAGCGATTCCGCTCTGGCTGTCGCCAGCACGTTCGACAAGTTCGGCACCGCGCACGCACGTGAAAACGCTGAGGTTGTCGCACAGGTGTCCAAGGTTGTCGCAGACCTGGTAGACGCCACGAAGACGCTCGTCGACGCATAATCTGCACCAGTTCGTAAACGAGGGTCACGCCTTCCGGCGTGGCCCTCGTTTTGTGTGAGCTGTTTTGTGTGAGCTACAGCCCTTCTTGCTACAGCCCCTCTTGCTCCATGGCCTCGTCGACGGCATCACGGACGGACTCGAAGTCCTTGCCCGCCATCATTGCTGCGCCCATCGCCGCGTCGATGCGCTCGGCGGCAAGTGCGTAGCGACGTTCCCAGTTGTCCTTGTCTGCACGCCAGTAACCCATGGTGTGCACGGCGGCCGCGGGGATCTTCAGTGTGTGCCGCAGGTAGGTGCGGACCCTGCGCGCGGCGGCGGCCTCGACTGCGCACCAGACGTAGCCGGTGCCCGGCGGTAGGGGATGGGCGGCCAACTCGGTGAGAAGGGAATCGGCGCCGCCGATCCATCGGATATCGGCGTCGGCTGCGGTAGTGAAGGTCTGCTGCTCGCCCGGATCGGGAATCTGCGCGATCACCTGGACGGAAATTCCGGCGGGCAGGCCCTCGAGAATCCGGCTGACTGCGGGAAGTGCGGCGTGGTCGGCGAGTAGCGTCAGCCACTCGAGGTTCTCGGGTGGGCGGAACCACCCGCTGGCGGTCGACAGTTGCACGGTGTCGCCGGGGCTCGCGGTCTCGGCCCAGAGGCCCGCCCCGCCGTGTCCGTGTAGAACGAAGTCGATATCGAGCTCGCCGGTGTCGGGGCTCCAGCGACGCACTGTGTAACTACGCGCGTGTGGGGGCTCGAGTGGGAACCGGACAAGCACCCGTTCGTCGGGTAGTCCGCTCGATGCGAAGTCGGTCAGCCCGGCGCCGCCGAAGGTGATTCTGCGCATTCCGGGTGTGATCTGCGTGGCCCTGAGAACAGTTGCCAGGTGGCGTGGGGCTTCGTCGCTGGGGAGGTCGATCCGGGGTGATTCCACGTCGCTCATGGTAGGGCCGAGAGGGATCCTGAGACCCGGTCGAGTGGCCGACGCACATGTGAGCGCCGACACGCCGACACGCCGCCGAGTTATGGCCGCTGAGCTGGGTCGACCTGGGAATTTCATCTGTGTGACTCACAACATCTTCGGTTATGTGATTCTGTCGGCCACTAGGTGTAGTGTCTTGAGCACTGAGAGACCACAACGCGGAACGCCTTGAGCGAAGCTCCGGCAATCGGTCGAATCGGTGCTGAACATCACTACATCGGCCTTTGTTGGCTAAGCGAAAGAGGGACTCTCATGAGCATCACCGTCTACACCAAGCCCGCTTGCGTTCAGTGCAATGCCACCTACCGCGCCCTCGACAAGGCCGGTCTCGAATACGACATCATCGACATCACCGAGGATGCCGAGGCACGTGACTACGTCATGGCGCTCGGATACCTCCAGGCACCCGTCGTGGTTGCCGGTGAAGATCACTGGTCGGGCTTCCGTCCCGATCGCATCAAGACGCTGGCCGTCGCTGCTTGAAGCGCGACCGCGCCGGGGGCCGACGACGCTGTTGGCCCCGTGTGCAGTAGTTGAAAGTTCTGAATAGTCGAAAGTTCCGGGCACCGCATGAGGAAAATGGTGACAACCGATGACTTCGCTGGTTTATTTTTCCAGCGTGTCGGAGAACACCCACCGATTCGTTCAACGTCTCGGGTTGCCTGCGACACGTATACCCATCCATGACCGTGACGGCTCATTTCACGTCGACGAGCCCTATGTACTGATCCTGCCGACTTACGGCGGCGGGACCACAGTGACAGGCCGCGACACCAGCTATGTGCCCAAGCCGGTCATTCGTTTTTTGAACAATCCACACAACAGGTCGTTGATCCGAGCAGTGATCGCGGCAGGAAACACCAATTTCGGTGAATCCTTTTGTTACGCAGGAAACATCATTTCCCAGAAATGCCACGTTCCTTTTCTGTACCGCTTCGAACTCATGGGCACTGCCGAGGACGTCGAACGCGTACGAGAAGGCTTGGGGGAGTTCTGGAATCATCTCGAAGCAGAGAAGGAGAACGGGCAGTGGCGCCAACCATCACTGACACGATCGCGGCTGGAAGCGTAGAGCGTGACGCACGCGGCGGTGATTCCACCAACGGTCTCGACTACCACGCACTCAATGCCATGCTCAACCTGTACGGCGCAAACGGCGAGATCCAGTTCGAGATGGATGTCGCGGCGGCCCGTCAGTACTTCCTGCAGCACGTCAACCAGAACACGGTGTTCTTCCACAATCTCGACGAGAAGCTCGACTACCTCGTCGAGGAAAACTATTACGAGCCTGAGGTTCTCGATCAGTACTCACGCACGTTCGTGAAGTTCCTGATCGATCACGCGTACTCCAAGAAGTTCCGCTTCCCGACGTTCCTGGGTGCGTTCAAGTACTACACGTCCTACACGCTCAAGACGTTCGACGGTAAGCGCTACCTCGAGCGTTTCGAAGATCGTGTGTGCATGGTGGCCCTGACGTTGGCTGCCGGCAATGAAGATCTGGCCGTCGAACTTGTCGACGAAATCATCGCCGGACGCTTCCAGCCCGCCACCCCCACGTTCCTCAACTCCGGCAAGAAGCAGCGCGGCGAGCCCGTGTCCTGCTTCCTGCTTCGTATCGAAGACAACATGGAGTCCATCGGGCGCTCCATCAACTCGGCCCTGCAGCTCTCCAAGCGCGGCGGTGGAGTTGCCTTGCTGCTCACCAACATTCGTGAGCACGGCGCACCGATCAAGAAGATCGAGAACCAGAGCTCGGGTGTCATCCCGATCATGAAGCTCCTCGAAGACTCGTTCTCGTACGCCAACCAGCTCGGAGCGCGTCAGGGTGCCGGTGCCGTCTACCTGCACGCACACCACCCCGACATCTACCGCTTCCTCGACACCAAGCGTGAAAACGCCGACGAGAAGATCCGCATCAAGACGCTGTCCCTCGGCATCGTGATCCCGGACATCACGTTCGAGCTGGCGAAAAAGAACGAGGACATGTACCTGTTCTCGCCGTACGACGTCGAGCGCATCTACGGCGTTCCGTTCTCCGACATCAACGTCTCCGAGAAGTACTACGAGATGGTCGACGACAAGCGAATTCGCAAGTCCAAGATCAAGGCTCGCGAATTCTTCCAGACCGTCGCAGAGCTGCAGTTCGAATCGGGTTACCCGTACATCATGTTCGAGGACACGGTGAACAAGGCCAACCCCATCGAAGGCAAGATCACGCACTCGAACCTGTGCTCGGAGATCCTGCAGGTCTCCACGCCGTCCGAGTTCAACGAGGACCTGACCTACAGCCACGTCGGCAAGGACATTTCCTGCAACCTCGGTTCGCTGAACATCGCGAAGACCATGGATTCGCCCGACTTCGCCAAGACCATCGAGGTCGCGATCCGCGGGTTGACCGCAGTGTCGGATCAGACGCACATCTACTCCGTGCCGTCGATCGAGCAGGGCAACAACGACTCTCACGCCATCGGCCTGGGCCAGATGAACCTGCACGGCTACCTCGCTCGTGAGCGGATCTTCTACGGCAGCGAAGAAGGCATCGACTTCACGAACATCTACTTCTACACCGTGCTGTTCCACGCTCTGCGGGCATCGAACCGGATCTCCATCGAGCGCGGTTCCTACTTCAAGGGCTTCCCGCAGTCGAAGTACGCGTCGGGTGAATTCTTCGACAAGTACACCGACCAGGTGTGGGAGCCGGCTACGGACAAGGTTCGTGGACTGTTCGCCGGAGCTGACCTTCACATCCCCACGCAGGACGACTGGCGTGAGCTCAAGGCGTCAGTGCAGAAGCACGGCATCTACAACCAGAACCTGCAGGCCGTCCCGCCCACCGGTTCGATCTCGTACATCAACTACTCCACCAGCTCCATCCACCCGGTGGCGTCGAAGATCGAGATCCGCAAGGAAGGCAAGATCGGTCGCGTCTACTACCCGGCGCCCTACCTGACCAACGACAACCTGGAGTACTACCAGGATGCCTACGAAATCGGGTACGAGAAGATCGTCGACACCTACGCTGCCGCGACGCAGCACGTCGATCAGGGCCTGTCCCTGACCTTGTTCTTCAAGGACACCGCCACCACCCGCGACATCAACAAGGCGCAGATCTACGCATGGCGTAAGGGCATCAAGACGCTCTACTACATCCGTCTGCGTCAGCTGGCGCTCGAAGGCACCGAGGTCGAGGGCTGCGTTTCCTGCATGTTGTAAGGGCTTCGCCCCCGTTCGCCTTTCCGGTAGTGACCACTACCGGAAGGCGCACGGGGGCGTTTTCTTTGCTACGGCGTTCTTTGCTACGAGGGCGGACGGCCGGGACCGTGCATCTTGCCGGCGTTCTTCGGCATTCGGCCGTGCTCGGTGAGCGCCCGTCGGAGTAGAAATTCGATCTGAGCGTTTGTACTTCGGAGATCGTCGGCGGCCCAGCGGGCAAGAGCATCGTGCACCGCCGGGTCCAACCGAAGAAGGAGCTTCTTACGCTCCGATCTCGGAGCTGGATCCGTGGCCATGTGGCCTTCCCTTTACTGGTAGAGCGAACCGGTGTTGATCACCGGCTGTGCGTCGCGGTCACCGCACAGCACGACCAGAAGGTTACTGATCATCGTGGCCTTGCGTTCCTCGTCGAGTTCGACGACGTGCTTTTCCTCGAGCTGTTTGAGTGCCATGTCGACCATCGACACTGCTCCCTCGACGATTTGCTTCCGGGCCGCGATGACAGCGCCCGCCTGTTGGCGTCGAAGCATCGCACTCGCGATTTCCGGTGCATAGGAAAGCCGGTTGATGCGGGTCTCGATCACTTCGACTCCCGCCGACCGCACGCGGGCGTGAACTTCCTCCGACAAGGTCGTCGTGATGATGTCGGCGTTCTCCCGCAACGAGACTCGGCCTTCAGCGTCGTACGGGTAACTGCCGGCGATATGACGGACAGCTGCCTCGGTCTGCACTGAGACGAACTCCTCGTAGTCGTCCACCTGGAAGGACGCGAGCGCGGTATCGGCAACCTGCCAGACGACGACGGCCGAGATCTCGATGGGATTACCGTCGGCGTCGTTGACTTTGGACTGGCCGGTCTCGTGGTTTCTGATGCGGGTGGAGATGGAACGACGCACGGTCAGCGGGTTGGTCCAGCGCAGTCCGGGCGTGCGCAATGTGCCGCTGTACGAGCTTCCCAGGAATTGCAGAACGCGAGCCTGGTTCGGCTGCACCAGGGTCAGGCCGATCAGTGCGGGGAGTGACGCGAGGAACAGCACCACTCCGATGGGGATCAGCGCTATGAGTCCGAGGATTCCTCCGACAATGGCCAGAGCAATTCCGCCGAGGAACAAAATCAGTCCGCCGAGGAGCATCCAACTGCCCGACAGGTCCCAACCTGGGCGTTCGGCGATTGTGGTGGTGGGAACTCCGGTTGGTTTCTCGGCCACGGTGGGCGTGCTGTTCATGTGAGACTCGCTTCCTCATCGGTAAGTGATATTTAATTGATATCACATTTATGGTCTCGTTGGGCGGGCGTGTGCGACACATGTTGTTGTGTTGGCGTCTGGAGTCGGACACAACGGGTAGTGTTCAGGCAAGCCAACATTCGGCAGTATCTCTCGCGCTAGGTAGGAATCATGGTCAAGCTGGTCAGTCGCGTTTCCGCAATCAACTGGAATCGCGTCCAGGACGAGAAGGACGCCGAGGTGTGGGACCGCCTCGTCAGCAACTTCTGGCTGCCCGAAAAGGTGCCGGTCTCCAACGACATCCCGTCCTGGGGGACTCTGACCGCTCCCGAGCAGCAACTCACGATGCGCGTATTCACGGGTCTGACGCTGCTCGACACCATCCAGGGAACCGTCGGTGCCGTCAGCCTCATCCCCGACGCCATCACTCCGCACGAAGAAGCGGTGTACACCAACATCGCCTTCATGGAATCGGTGCACGCCAAGAGCTACAGCTCCATCTTCTCGACGCTGTGCTCCACGCCCGACATCGACGACGCCTTCCGCTGGTCGGAGGAAAACCCGAACCTGCAGCGCAAGGCTCAGATCGTTCTCGACTACTACAACGGTGAGTCGCCGCTCAAGCGCAAGGTCGCGTCGACCCTGCTCGAGAGCTTCCTCTTCTACTCGGGCTTCTACCTGCCGATGTACTGGTCCTCGCGGGCCAAGCTCACCAACACCGCCGACCTCATCCGCCTCATCATCCGCGACGAGGCCGTGCACGGTTACTACATCGGCTACAAGTACCAGAAGGGCCTCGAGCAGCTGTCCGAGGCGGAGCGCGAAGAACTCAAGAACTACACGTTCGAGCTTCTCTTCGAGCTGTACGAGAACGAGGTCGAGTACACCCAGGATCTGTACGACGAGGTCGGACTGACCGAGGACGTCAAGAAGTTCCTGCGCTACAACGCGAACAAGGCACTCAACAACCTCGGATACGAAGGACTGTTCCCGAAGGACGAGACGGACGTCAATCCGGCTATCCTGTCGGCACTTTCACCCAACGCCGACGAGAATCACGATTTCTTCTCCGGCTCGGGAAGCTCCTACGTCATCGGCAAGGCCATCAACACCGAAGACGACGACTGGGACTTCTAGTCGCTGACGCTCTCTGACAACTGAGCCCGATTCCTGCACTCGCGGGAATCGGGCTCAGTTCGCGCAAAACCAGGCTTCTGCCTTGTCCTGCAACGCCTTATCCAGACGCAGACGCGACGTGTCGGTCAGATCCGCCGGCAAGTTGTCGGGCGCGAACCACGCAACCTCGAGATTCTCGTCGTCCGCGACATGTGCGTCGCCGCCCGTCCAACGGGCCAGGAAACATACGTCGAGATACTGCGTGATGTCCCCATTGGGGTACGTAATGGGCTCTGTCACATCAACACTCGTGATGCGAACCAACTCCGCGTCGACGCCCGTCTCTTCCTTGGCCTCGCGAACGGCGGCCGACGCCGGCTCTTCACCGGGCTCGAGGACGCCGGACACCACGGCCCACAGACCGTTGTCGGCGCGCCGGGTCAGGAGCACTCGGCCGGCGTCGTCGCGAATGACGACGCTGACTCCGGACAGCCAGAGTGGCGCGTGACCGATTTTTTCGCGCAGCGCGATGATGAACTCAGGTATCGGCATCGCGTCAGCTCGCGTATCCGTTGAGGGTGTGCTGAAGATCGGAGAGGACGGCGCGAGCGGCAGTCAGGCCGTTACCGTTCCAGATTTCGTCTTCGGCAACAAAGACACGGTTTCCGGCGGGCGCTCCCAGGTCGTGCCACTGGTCGCTCTTCATCACGTCGGTTCCGTACTTCAGCCCGTTCGGGCCGTCGAACAGCACGTAGATCAGATCACCTTCGGCGGCGCTGAGATCGTCGGCGGGGATCTCGGCGGTCACCGTGTCTGCGAGTCGTTGTGCCGACGGCCGGCGCACCCCGACGTCGCTGAGAATCTGACCGGAGAACGAGGCGGGCCCCTCGATGTTCAGGGAGTCCGAATCGAACCGGACCACAGATGCCTGCGTCTGCGCTGAATTGAGCGACTCGCCCAGTTCCCGAGCGTCCTGTTGGTAACTGTCCAGAGCCGCGGCGGCGGCCGCGGATCGTCCGAGGGCCTGGCCGGCCAGCGCGAACTGCGCCTTCCAATAGACCGGGTCGGAACCGGCGAACACCGTCGGAGCGATGCCGGTCAGCTGCCCGTACAGGTCTGCCGACGCCGGGCTCGATCCGAGAATCAGATCCGGCGCGGCTGCCCTGATCGCATTGACATCGGGAGCGCTGACCGGGCCGACGCTCGGAATTTCCGAAATGCCGAAACCGAGGTACGACGGCTGAGGGGAATCGACGCCCGTCGCGGCGCCCACCACACGTTCCCACAATCCCAACGCGCAGACCGCGTCCATCGACGCGCTGTCGAGCACAACAATGCGCGCGGGGTCCGAGGGAACCTCGGTCTCGCCGGCTGTGTGCACGACGCGTCGCGTCACCGTGGGGCCGCTGCCCGCGTCGGCTGCTGTCGGGGCGGGGCACGCAGATGCCGTGTCGCGTGCGAGCCCCATGACACCGGCTCCGGCGATGGACGTCGTGGTGCGCACGATACTGCTGGCGATGTCGTCGGAGGTATCCGACGAACAGCCACTCAATACAAGGAGTGAGGCCGCGACGCCGAGTATCGAGATGCGGCGGACAGTGACGCGGCGGAGAGTGATGCGGGAGAGAACGGTCAAGTCGACGGCTTCCTGTGTGGGCGGGCGCCGCTTTAGGTTAGCTGCTCGACTTGTCCACTCCGAACGTGTCCGCGAGGTCGTCCAGAATCAGGTGTGCGCCCTGAATGCTGACCGGAGACATCCATTCGGAATCGTCGACGTCGACGGTTCGGCCACGCAGTGTTTGCCACAGCGGACTCGTGAGGAACGGCTTCGCGGCTTCGGCGCTCTTGCCTCGGCATCCTGCCACGTGCTGACGAAGATCACGTCGGCGTCGGCCTCGTTGATCAGTTCCGGGCTGATCTTCATCATGATGTTGCCCGGATCGGCGGGATCGGGGCCCTGGTTCTCGGGGCGGGCGAGTCCGGCGTCCTCGAGGACGATGCCGCTGAACGATGTGGTGCGGTACAGGCGTGCCGTCGGCTCGCCGGCGAAGCGGACGACGGAGATGACCGGGTTGTTCGCGGTCTTGTTTATGGCACTTCCGACGGCGGCGGCGCGCGCTTCGTATTCGCCGATCTTCTGCGCGGCAAGATCTTCCTTGCCGAGGGCCTCACCGACGAGTCGGATGTTGTCCTTCCACGTCGGCCCCGTCGTCTGGGTGAACACGGTGGGGGCGATGGCGGAGAGTTGTTCGTAGTTCTTTCCGTCGCGGACCTCGGCGGAGATGATCAGATCGGGTTGGAGTGCTGCGATCTTCTCGAGGCTGACCGCCCCGACTGTTCCGACGGATATCGCGTCGGCGGCAAACTCGTCGCGCGTGGATCCGAGGTAATCGGGCAATCCCGGTTCGCGGTAGTCGACGTATCCCACGAGCGGTGATTCCAGGAGCAGTGTTGCGTCGGTGAAGCTGTTGTCGAGTGCAACGATTCTCTGCGGCTGCGACGGAATCTCGGTACTACCGCGGAAGTGTTCGATCGTGCGGGGGAATGCCCCTTGTTCGGTCGATGTCGCGGTGGTGTCCGTCTCGTCACTCGAACACGCAGGGACGATCAATGCAAGGGCAGCAACGACGGTTACCGCCGCGGTTCGACGAGCAAAGTGTTTCACGGGTACTCCTGTATTAGGTTAGGCAAGCCAGACCCTAACAAAAGGAGAAATCGGGAGTCGGCGTCCCGGCGGCGCGAGTCCCGGGTGCGACACGCCGCAATACGAGATCACACTCGTCACTTCGGGAACATAAACTGCAGGTCGATCGTTTAGTGGGCGCCAAAACGGTCTCTCGAGTACGACGCTGAGTAGGACCGGGTCGCGAGGCGTCAGGGTCACGGTCTACGATTCGATGAGCGCAAGCCAGAAGCCGTTTCCCGCACGCCGGGAAATGGACCCTGCGGCGCGACCAATGGCTCTGTCGAAGGAGCCTGCGGAGCGACCAAAGGCACATTCAGGAGGATCAGTGACTGCCGTAGCGCCCCAGCCAGTCCCCGCGATAGCTGCAGCCAGGCCTTACCCGCCGCGGCAGGGACCCAAGGGCTCATTCATTTACAAGATGATCACGACCACCGACCCCAAGGTGCTCGGAATCATGTACTTGGCGACTTCCATCGCCTTCTTCCTCATCGGTGGCCTGATGGCCCTGATGATGCGTGCCGAGCTAGCTGTGCCCGGCATGCAGTTTCTCTCGAACGAACAGTTCAACCAGCTGTTCACCATGCACGGCACCATCATGCTGCTGCTGTACGCGACGCCGATCGTCTTCGGCTTCGCCAACTACATTCTTCCGCTGCAGATCGGCGCGCCCGACGTTGCATTCCCGCGTCTGAACGCCTTCAGCTACTGGCTGTACCTGTTCGGCGCGATCATCGCGACGGCCGGATTCGTCACCCCCGGTGGCGCAGCCGACTTCGGTTGGACGGCATACACCCCGTTGACGAATGCACTGCATTCGCCGGGCGTTGGCGCTGACCTCTGGATCATGGGTCTCGCTGTCGGTGGTCTCGGAACCATCCTCGGTGGCGTCAACATGATCACCACCGTGATCTGCCTGCGTGCACCCGGTATGACCATGTTCCGCATGCCGATCTTCACCTGGAACATCTTCATCACCAGCATCCTCATCCTGCTGGCGTTCCCGCTGCTGACCGCTGCACTGCTCGGCCTGTTTGTCGACCGTCATCTAGGTGGTCACATCTTCGACCCGGCAACGGGCGGTGTGTTGCTCTGGCAACACCTGTTCTGGTTCTTCGGTCACCCCGAGGTGTACATCATCGCGCTGCCGTTCTTCGGCATCGTCTCGGAGATCTTCCCGGTCTTCAGCCGTAAGCCGATCTTCGGTTACAGCGGTCTGGTGTACGCAACGCTCGCAATTGCAGCTCTGTCGATCGCCGTGTGGGCGCACCACATGTACGCAACCGGCGCTGTTCTGCTCCCGTACTTCTCGTTCATGACGTTCTTGATCGCAGTGCCGACAGGCGTGAAGATATTCAACTGGATCGGAACGATGTGGAAGGGGCAATTGACCTTCGAGTCGCCGATGCTCTTCTCGATCGGCTTCCTGATCACCTTCCTGTTCGGTGGTCTGTCGGGTGTCATCCTCGCGAGCCCGCCGCTCGACTTCCACGTCACGGACAGCTACTTCGTTGTCGCTCACTTCCACTACGTGGTCTTCGGCACCGTCGTGTTCGCCACCTACGCCGGTATCTACTTCTGGTTCCCGAAGATGACCGGTCGCATGATGGACGAGCGCCTCGGCAAGTGGCACTTCTGGACCACGTTCGTCGGCTTCCACGGCACGTTCCTCGTGCAGCACTGGCTCGGAGCCGAAGGTATGCCGCGTCGTTACGCCGACTACCTGCCGTCCGACGGCTTCACGTCGCTGAACACGGTCTCGACAATCTTTGCCTTCGTGCTCGGTGCCTCGACGCTGCCGTTCATCTGGAACGTCTTCAAGAGCTACCGATACGGAGAAGTTGTCACGGTCGACGATCCGTGGGGTTACGGAAACTCGCTCGAATGGGCAACCAGTTGCCCGCCGCCGCGTCACAACTTCACCGAGTTGCCGCGCATCCGCAGCGAGCGTCCGGCATTCGAACTGCACTACCCGCACATGGTTGAGCGGATGCGCGCAGAAGCGCACGTCGGCCCCGGCCACAACAGTAAGAACGACGCCCTCGAAGGCAGTTCTCACTAGATGAGCAACCCGACCTACACGTAGGTCAACGCCAAAGGCCCCGCCCGAACAACGGGTGGGGCCTTTCGCTTGTTCGATTGCCGATTGGCACAATAGGTGTCGACGCATGTCGATCACGACACGATTTCCAAGAAATGATCGGAGTTCTCGGTGGGTGCCTCAGACACCACTGTTCTGGTGACCGTGACCGGGCCTGACCGGCCCGGCGTCACCTCGGTACTGTTCGCCGCATTGTCGCGGCACAATGTGAACCTGCTCGATGTCGAGCAGGTGGTCATCCGAGGTCGGCTCACGCTTGGCGTCCTCGTTGCCTGCCCGAACGATCCGGAGGCATTGCAGGAAGAACTCGAGCAGGCAATGGCGACGGTCGGTATGAACGTCGACATCGAAATCGGTGCGGACCCCGGTCGGCCAGCAGTATCCACCCACGCGGTTGTTGTCCTCGGCAGTCCGGTCAACGCTCGTGCGATGCGCGGAGTGGCACGCGAGTTGGCCAAGCAGGGCGCCAACATCGATTCCATTCGCGGTGTTGCCGACTACCCGGTGACGGGATTGGAACTCAGTGTCAGCTCGGCGGACAGTGCGGACGCCGATGCGAAGCTGCGCACCGGACTTGCCGAAGTCGCGGCACTCGAGAACGTCGACATCGCGGTCGAGCGGGCCGGTTTGGCGAGGCGCGCCAAGCGGCTCATCGTGTTCGACGTCGACTCGACGCTCGTTCAGGGTGAAGTCATCGAGATGCTCGCTGCCAAGGCCGGCGTCGAAGACGAGGTTCGCGCTGTCACGGAAGCCGCGATGCGCGGTGAGATCGACTTCACCGAATCGCTCCATCAGCGGGTGGCAACCCTCGCGGGGCTGGACGCTTCGGTGATCGACGAGGTGGCCGCGAGCATCGAACTGACACCGGGTGCACGCACCACCATCCGCACCCTGCGTCGTCTCGGCTTCCATTGCGGCGTTGTCTCGGGCGGATTCCGTCAGGTCATCGAAGGCTTGGCGCACGAACTCGAACTGGACTTCGTTCACGCCAACACCTTGGAGATTGTCGACGGCAAGTTGACCGGCCGCGTTATCGGCGAGATCGTCGACCGTGCCGCCAAGGCCGTTGCTCTCCGGAAGTTCGCCGATCAGGTCGGCGTCCCCATGGAGCAGACCGTGGCTGTCGGTGACGGCGCCAACGATATCGACATGCTCAACGCTGCGGGCTTGGGTGTGGCGTTCAACGCCAAGCCGGCACTACGCGAGGTTGCCGATGCGGCTCTGTCGCATCCGTTCCTCGATGCCGTTCTGTTCATCCTTGGCGTCACCCGCGACGAGGTCGAAGCAGCAGACGCGATCGACGGCGGCGTTCGGCGCGTGCCGATCCCATGATCGACGACCCCAGTGCCGCGGTGATGTCGGGACCGGACGCGCTCTGGCGCGCCCGGCACGCCGTGCTGGCGGCGGGCTACGGTGGCCGGCCGGATCCGGCCGACCCGGCGCAGGTCTTGGCGATGCCGATCGTCCTGCATATCCCGAAAGCTGATCCGCCCCTGCGCAGTTCGCTCCTCGAAGCGGCCGCGTCAGCTGCGGTGGCTCTGTGTCTCGACGAGCGAGTCGGTGTGGCCGAGGACGGTGAACCCGGACCGTGGCAGGAAGACTTCGTTGCGTGGGTGAGCGGACGTATCCGCAAGGTGTCACGCCGTGCTCGGGGAGCGCAGTGGTTGGCCGCGCAGGATGTAGCGGGAATCACCGTCGAGGTCGGCGGCGCCCAAGCCCGTGCTCTGGTGCCCGGACCTGTCGGGGACCTTGATCCGCGGATCAAGAAGATGCAGATCGGCGGCACCGATCTCGACCACGACAACCCGGGCCCGCCCGTACCCGGATTGCCCGTGCTGTGGATTGATCCCGCGCTCGAGATGACGGTGGGAAAAGCATCGGCACAGGTCGGGCATGCGTCAATGCTGTTGGCGGCGGCCATGTCCGACGAGGAAGCGTGGCGCTGGGCCCAAACAGGATTTCGGTGCTCGGTTCGTGATGCCGACAAGGCTCAGTGGGCCGACGCACTCGCCCGTGTGAACAGTTCGGAAGCTGTCGCAGTGCGGGATGCGGGATACACCGAAGTGGCGCCAGGGTCGATGACCGTGATCGCGGTGAAGGAAATCTAAACGAACTTCGTAGATCAGCTTCCTTGTTCTCGCGCCGTCGGCTGTGCAGACTCGATTGAGTGCACGTGCATCTAAATCGTGCATCTATTTTCAGTACCGCGAACTCCGAAGGACCTTCATGCCGCTCGAGAACGAACCAGCTCTGGTTACGCCGGTCATTGCCCCAGCAGCAATGGCCGTTGTCGAATCCGTATCGCCGCAGTCGTAGTTCTTTTGTCCATACGTGGAGGTACGGCATTCTCGTTGTCCGGCAACGATCTCGATTCGATGGACACCGGCGCGGTCCTGAGAACCGGTGTGCGGGTGATGGCCAAAGGCAGCCTCGGATATCGCCTGGCAACTCCGCTGTCGATCATCGCGGGATTGGTCAACGGATCGACCATGGTCTTCAGCGCAGTTGCCATCGGCTGGGCTACTGATCACCTGATAATCCCGGCGTTCACCGACCACGCCGTTCCGACCAGGTCCTGGTGGATCGCACTGGGCGCAATCGCCGGCGTCTCCGTGCTGCGTGTGATCACCATCGTCACCCGTGCGGTGGCGGCGGCCCATGTGCAGTACGGCAATCAGGCGTCGACGCGCCGCGCACTGATACGGCAGTACGCGAAGCTCGGAGTCCCCTGGCATCGGCGGCACTCGACCGGGCAGCTTCTGTCCAATGTGGTGTCGGACGTCGAAGTTCAGTGGGCGCCCATGCAGTTCTTCGCTTTTGCGATGGGCAGTGTGTTCATGCTCATGGTGGCGCTCGCGAACATCGCGCGCTCGGACTGGTACCTCGCAGTGGTTGCGGTCATGCTGGTTCTTGTCGTGTTGCTTGCCAATTTCGTCTACCAGCGCGTGATGTCGCCGCGGGCGCGCGACGCCCAACGGGCCAGGGCCGCAGTCAGCTCCGTTGCGCACGAAGCGGTGGAGGGGGAGCAGGTTATCCGCACCCTCGGAATTGTCGAGGACGAGTCCGACCGATTCGTGCGCGCGGCGGAGAATACGCGAGTCGCGAATACTCGAATGTCCTTCGTCAGCGCCGCTTTTGACCCTGTCATCGAACTTGCGCCGACTGCAACGGTATTGGTGGTACTGCTCATCGGATCGGGACGGGTGTCCGCGGGCGAACTGACCGTCGGCACCCTGGTCGAGACCATTTACCTGTTTCTCACGATGGCATTGCCGTTGGGCATGATCGGGCGATTCCTCAGTGTGCTTCCGCTGGCCGTGGTGGGCAACATGCGAACCGGTGCGGTGCTCGATTCTGTCGACTACACGCAGTTCGGCACCGAAACACTGAACGGCTCCGAAACATCGCACGGCGAGCGGGCGTTGGGCGTACGGGTGACGGCGGCACGCTTCGCGTACGACGGCGCGACCCGGGACGCACTCGGTCCGGTGGACCTACAGTTTGTTGCCGGTGATGTTGTTGCTGTCGTCGGTGCCACCGGGTCCGGAAAAACGACGCTGGTTCGCGTCCTCGCGCGACTCGCGGATCCTGATTCGGGAACTGTGCACTACGACGGGATCGACGTGAGATCTCTTGCGGCAGGGGAGATCGAGTCTCGGGTAGCGGTGGTGAGCCAGACGGCGTTCCTGTTCGACGACACTGTTCGAGACAACGTGACGTTGGGGCGAGACATCGACGATCATCAGGTGTGGAAGGCACTCGAAGTGGCCGAAGCGGCAGAATTCGTCCGCGGCCTTTCCGGAGGCCTCGACGCCGGCGTCGGAAAACGAGGAGCCTCTCTGAGTGGTGGCCAACGCCAACGGATTGCGCTGGCCCGGGGATTGGCCGGCTCGCCGTCATTGCTGATTCTCGACGACGCGACCAGTGCGCTCGACCCTGCTGTCGAGCGCGATGTACTCGACAACATTCGCCGTGAGTTCGTGAGCGCGTCGGACGGCGGGCGCCGATGTACGGTCGTGATGACCGCGGCGCGAAAGAGCACGGTGACGTTGGCGGATCGAGTCTTGTTGCTCGACAACGGGTTAGTTGAAGCATCCGGCACTCATGCACAACTGCTGGCAGCGAATGCCGCCTACCGCGCGATCGTGGACGCCTACGCCGACGGTTTGCGCTCGTGAACGAGTCGGTAGTGTCGAAGATTCGCGTGACCCGCGCGCTCTACCCCGGGTTGCTGCGCGGAATGTGGTTGACGGTTGTGCTGGCGTTCGTTGCTGCCAGCGGACGTATCGTCGTGCCACTGACGGTGCAGTACGCCCTCGATCACGCACTGCTGCAAGGCAATGCGGGTAAAGACAATTCGACGGTGCTGCTCACCGCTGTGAGTGTGGGAGCGCTGGGTGTCGCGGCAGCGGGGGCGGCATCGTGGTTGCTCAACCGTCGTCTGATCCGCACCAGCGAAAATGCATTGGCTGCGGTGCGGATAGCGGCGTTCACGCACATCTTCAGGTTGCCGCCCGCACGATTCGACGACACGGCGCGTGGATCGCTGGTGGCCCGCGTCACGAGCGATGTCGACACTGTGTCCCAGTTCGTTCAGACCGGCGGCGTCACTCTCGTGGCGAACTGCGCACAGATGCTGGTCGCGTCGTCGATCATGCTGGTGTACAGCTGGCAGTTGGCGCTGCTTGTGATCGGGGTATCCGTCGTGGCGGTAGTGAGCATGCGGTTGATTCAACGCGTGATAGCCCGCCGGTTCGGTGAAGTCCGGGTGGCAGTGGCGAATTTGTACGACGGTGTATCCGACATGGTGAACGGCGCGGAGGTGACTCGTTCCTACGGAGCCGATGCGCGCATCGCGGCGCGGGTGGACGGCTTGATCGACACCACGAGGCGATCGCTGCTGCACACCCAATTGCCTTTGGGCGTCAACATGTCTCTGGGCGAAGCCGCCAGCGGAGCCATCACCACGGCCGTCGTGCTGTTCGGTGCTGCGGTGGGCACAGGCCACATCGGGTGGATGGATCTGACCGCAGGTCAGCTGGTCGCATTCCTGTTCCTCATCACGTTCTTCGTGCGGCCACTTCAGTTCTCCGTGTCGATTCTGGGGGAGTCGCAGAGCGCCGTGGCGGGGTTGCGCCGGGTGTTTCACCTGCTGTCCGAGCCCTCGGTCGCAGTGGATACCCACACCGGTGTGCCACTACCGGTCGGTGGTATCGGAGTCCGGATGCGAGGGGTCGATTTTTCGTACAGCCCCACCAAGCGCGCGATTCGTCACCTCGACCTCGACATCGAGCCGCACGAACATGTGGCAGTGGTGGGCGAAACAGGTTCGGGAAAAACGACGTTCGCCAAACTGCTGACCCGTCAACTTCTCCCGACGCAGGGAACGATCGAACTCGGTGCAACCGACATTCGCACCATCACCGACGGTTCGTTTGCCAGACGCGTCGCTATCGTGCCGCAGGAAGGGTTCTTGTTCGACCGCACCGTGTTCGAGAACATCGCGATGGGTAGCCCCGGTGCCACCCGCGCCGACGTCATGGACGTGCTGGGCGATCTGGGTTTGTCCGCGTGGGTGCAGGGACTCGGCAACGGACTCGACACCGTCGTCGGCACGCGGGGCGATGCGTTGTCCGCGGGCGAGCGGCAATTGGTGGCGCTCGCCCGCACCGCGCTGGTCGACCCGGACTTGCTGGTACTGGACGAGGCGACGAGCGGCGTGGATCCCGCCACCGACGTCACGGTGCAGCGAGCTTTGGGGCACTTGACGAAGGGCCGCACGACCGTCACGATCGCCCACCGGATGATCACCGCGGAAACTGCGGACACCGTGCTGCTCTTCCATGACGGTCAACTCGTGGAGCGGGGCTCACATGCCGAATTGATCTCTGCCGGTGGACGTTATGCTGCGCTGCACCGGGCCTGGAGTGCGATGAACAGTTTGTGACGAAACGAAGGCGCTCCTTCGATCTCGGTGATCCTAACCCTGCCGCGCCGCGGAGATTTCCGCAATGATGTCCACACGGGCTATCCGCTCGACTGCCCGGCCGCGAGGACATGAAATGTACGACATACGACGATTGATTCTGCTTCACGACCTCGCGGAACTGACGACGATGACGGCGGTCTCCGAACGTCACGGAATAACCACTTCCGCAGTCTCCCAGCAGATGCGACTCCTCGAGGAGGAAGTGGGCAAGGTTCTCACTCGGAGAGTGGGCCGAGTCCTGCGCCTCACCCACGCGGGCCGCGTTCTGGTCGACCACACGGCGCGCATCGTCGCCGCACTCGAGGAGGCGGAGAGCGCCGTTGCCGCGACAGGCGAGGCGGCTACGGGTGTCCTGACCATCGCGACGTTCACCTCGGCTCTCACCCGCCTCGCCATTCCGGCAGCAACTTGGCTCCGCGGAGACCATCAAGGTCTGCGCGTGCGATTGGTGGACGCTGTGCCCGTCGACTCGGTTTCTGCTGTCCGGCAACTGGAAGTCGATCTGGCGATCACCTACACGTACTCCTTCCAGACGAGTGTGCTGCCGGTCGGGTTGGAGTCGGAGTTCTTGTTCACCGATCCGCTCGTGTTACTGGCACCTGCCCCGCTGCAAGAGCGAGTTCGCCGGCACGGCTTCATAGCAGTAGCCGACGCCGACTGGATCGCCGCTCCCGACGGCGCACCGTCCGTTGCGTCGATTGCATTCTCCTGCAGGCAGTCCGGGTTCGCACCGCGGATCGAACATCGATCGGGAAGTTTCAGCGCGATGGCGGAGATGGTGGATCACGGTTTCGGAGTGACCGTGCTGCCCGAGATGGCGGTACCGGAATCGGCCAAGCACCTCATCGCGTGCCCGATCGCGAACGGCGCCCGTGAGATCGGAGTCACGTACCGTCGTGCTTCGCTGGAGCGGCCGGCGGTGGCCGCCGCCATCCGTGCGCTCAGGACGGCTGCGGTTCCGCTGCATCTGGCATCCTGAATATCTGGCATCCTGAGCCACCAGTCCAGTATCGCCATCTTGGCTATGGGTTAAGTATCCAGTGGTGCGCCAGGATGGCCGAGTGCTCATACGTAGATTCGCCTCGCTGTTCCTTGGACTGTGGCTGTACGGCTTCTCGATGGCGATGATGATCGCCGCCGGACTCGGCCTGGACCCGTGGGACGTTTTTCACCAGGGTGTGGCGCAGCGGTTCTCGTTGAGTTTCGGTGTTGTCACCGCAATCACGGGTGTGCTCGTGCTGCTGCTGTGGATCCCACTCCGTCAACGACCGGGATTCGGAACCGTCGCCAACGTAATTGTCATTGCGATCTCAGTGGATACATCACTGGCCTTTTTGCCGGACTTCGATTCCATGCCAATTCGAATCCTCGTCCTGGTATCCGGTGTCCTTCTCAACGGGTTGGCCAGTGTCCTGTACATCGGGGCGGGAATGGGCCCCGGCCCACGCGACGGCCTGATGACGGGATTTGTCGCGCGCACCGGCTTGTCCGTTCGCCTGGTTCGCACCAGCATCGAGGTTGTTGTGCTTGCCGTGGGGTGGACCCTCGGCGGCACAGTCGGTGTGGGAACCGTGCTGTACGCCTTGGGTATCGGGCCCACGATTCAGCTCTTGATCAGGGTGCTGCCTGATTCCATGACGGCAGCGGTAACGGGTACCCGCAAGGCCAGGACGGTCGGACCCGTAACCGCGAGTGTGGCCCCCACGGCCACGGGGCCGGCCGATCCAGGCTCTCCCGTGGCGGTCGCCGAGTCGAACACCGGAACCAGCGAACCGTCGAACCATTCCGGCGTTCCGACAGTGATCTGACTTGGCCCGCCGGAATGCAGGATCAATAGCCAGCTGCTGTCGCCGAGAGGCCGCCCGGTACGCGTATGCGAGCGGACGTCCGCGCCGTCAATCCACGCCTGGACCGTCCGGTTGCGCTCGTCGTACCAGGCGCGGTCGTCGAATTCGGTTCCGGTGGCGTCGAACCACACGAGGTCGGGATGGTCGATGCGTCGGCGCCCTTCGAAGAACTCGGGCTGCCGCAAAGCAGGCGCCGATCTGCGCAACGCCAGTGCTCGGGAGACAAAACTGATCAGGGTGGGATCAGCACTCGCCCAATCGAGTGCCCACGATTGAGCCGCAGTGGCGAGCGTGGGTACGCAGTAAGCGTTGTTGTTGCCGCCGAGGCTGCGGCCGAACTCGTCGCCGGCCGTCAGCATCGGTGTGCCGGTGGAGAGGACGAGTGTGGCGAGGAGGGCTCGGACATGTCGGCGGCGGGCTTCGATGACCTCGGAATCGTAACTGGGGCCCTCGATTCCGTGGTTGAACGAATCGTTGTTGTCGGCGCCGTCGCGGTTGTCCTCACCGTTGGCCTCGTTGTGTTTCGTGTTGTACGACACGAGGTCGGCCGCGGTGAAGCCGTCGTGGGCGGTCACGAAATTGATGGACGCCCACGGCCGCCTGCCGTTGCCGGCAAAAACGTCCTCCGAGCCCGCGAGTCGTGACGCAACCTCCCTGACGCTGGAATCGCCGTTCCAAAAGCGTCGAATACTGCTGCGGTACTTGTCGTTCCACTCGGACCACTGCAAGCCGAAGTTACCCACCTGGTAGCCGTCGCCAGTCGCGTCCCACGGTTCGGCGATCAACTTGCGGCGCGTCAGAACGGGGTCGGACGAGATGGCGGAGAGCACCGCGGCGCGAGGATCGAAGGCTCCACCGCGTGGTCGTCCCAGTGCGCTGGCAAGGTCGAAGCGGAAGCCGTCGACGCCCATCACGTCGGCCCAGTAACGCAGGCTGTCGGTGATCATCCGAACGGCGACGGGGGAGGAGGCATCGACGGTATTGCCGCATCCGGTGAGATCGATATCGCTGCCGTTCTCGCTCAGGAGGTAGTAACCGCGCGCGTCCAATCCGCGCCAGCTGACGCTGATTCCGTCGACGCCCTGCTCGCAGGTGTGGTTGTAGACGACGTCGAGGATCACCTCGATTCCGGCGTTGTGCAACGCGTCGACCATGAACCGGAACTCGAGGACCTCGTTCCCCGGGGTAGCCGCGTAGCCGGGGTGCGGCGCGAAGTACGACGCCGTCGAATAGCCCCAGTGATTGCGCATTCCGCGCGCCCGCACGCTGTCTTCGGTCAGAAATGCTTGGACGGGAAGCAGTTCCACCGCCGTGACGCCGAGGTTGACCAGGTAGTCGACGACAGCGGGGGCCGCGAGCCCGAGATAGGTTCCGCGGTGTGCGAACGGTACGTCCGGGTGGGCGGCGGTGAAGGCGCCGACGTGAAGTTCGTAGATCACCGTTTCCTCCCACGGCGTCTCGAGCCGATGGCGCGGCGGTGTCAGGTCGGCCGTCACGACGGAGACGGGAACGTGGCCGAGGGAGTCGACCGTCGACCGATCACCGAACGGGTCATGGCTGTAGTCGCGTAGCGCAGCCGCGTCGCCGAGGTCGCCTTCGATGCGGCGGGCCCACGGGTCGAGCAGAAGTTTGTGAGGATTGAACCGCAGACCTTCGCGCGGACTCCATGGCCCGTCGGCGCGCACGCCGTATCGCTGCCCGGCCCCGACGCCGCTGAGCACTCCGTGCCAGATCCCGTACGTGTGCTGGCGGAGGTCCACACGTTCTTCCCCGCCGGCACTGTTGATCAGGCAGATCTGCACCGCGGTGGCGTCCGGTGAATGGACAGCGAACTGGGTTCCACCCTCGACGACGGTTGCTCCGAGCGGGAACGGAGAACCCGGAAGCGGGGTGTGAGATTCATCTAGAGGCGACACGCAAGTAGATCCTGCCGTGGATGGGCGGAGAATGTGCGGGAAGATGGTCGGGTGCCAACACCTGATCCTGACCTCCTCATCGATTTCGACAACGTTCTCATCCGCCGCGGCGGGTCCACCCTTGTGGGTCCGGTGACGTGGAAGGTGGAGCTCGACGAGCGATGGGTGGTGCTCGGACCCAACGGTGCGGGCAAGACGTCGCTGCTGCGTATCGCGGCCGGTGAGGTGTTTCCCACCAGCGGTACCGCGCATCTGCTGGGCGAGGTGCTCGGCCGCGTCGACGTCAACGAACTCAAGCCGCGCATCGGCCTGTCGTCGTCCTCGCTGGCCAACCGGGTTCCCGCCGACGAAAAGGTCAGCGACCTCGTCGTGTCGGCCGGTTATGCGGTCCTCGGTCGCTGGCGCGAGGAGTACGAGTCGATGGACACATCCCGTGCCGTCGAGATGCTCGAGAGCCTCGGCGCCGAACACCTCGCCGACCGCACGTACGGGACTCTGTCCGAAGGCGAACGCAAGCGAGTCCTCATCGCGCGTGCCCTGATGACCGATCCGGAACTGCTGCTCCTCGACGAACCCGCGGCCGGACTCGACCTCGGCGGCCGCGAAGAACTCGTGGCTCGCCTCGCTGTCCTCGCGGCTGACCCAGATGCACCCGCGACAGTCCTGATCACCCATCACGTCGAAGAGATTCCGCCGGGATTCACCCACGCACTCCTGCTCAAAGAAGGTGGCGTCGTGGCCCAGGGGCTGCTCGAGGACGTCATCACCGAGGAGAACCTCAGCAACGCGTTCAGCCAGGCGATCACCCTCGATCAGGTCGACGGCCGGTACTTCGCGCGTCGTACCCGAGCGTCCGGAGCGCACCGCGCACCCGTCACCGTGTAGGTTCCGGAAACATGGCTAACGAGTTTGCGGACGCGGTCCCCACACCCAAAGATGCGTCGACGGTAATTCTGGTCCGTGACGCGGAAGGCGCGGCATCGGGAATTGAGATCTTCCTGCTCCAGCGGGTGAAGGGGATGGCGTTTGCCGGCGGGATGACCGTGTTCCCCGGCGGTGGCGTCGACAAATCGGACGGCACGGCAGAGGTCGAGTGGGCGGGTCCGTCGGCCGAGTGGTGGGCGGAGCGTTTCAGTACCGATGTCGCGCGCGCGAAGGCGCTCGTGTTGGCTGCGGTCCGCGAGACGTTCGAGGAATGCGGTGTTCTGCTCGCCGGGCCGAGCGCGGATACCGTCGTCGCCGACACATTCGGCTACTCGGCGGCGCGAGCGGCTCTCGAGAATCACGAACTCACGTTCAGCGATTTCCTGAAGCGGGAGAATCTGGTTCTGCGTACGGATCTGCTGCGTCCGTGGGCGAACTGGATTACCCCGATCGGGGAGGGCCGTCGATATGACACCCGCTTCTTCGTGGCCGCGTCGCCCAAGGGGCAGGTGGCCGACGGAGTTACCTCCGAGGCCGCCGAGGTTCGCTGGCAGAGTCCGCAGGACGCACTGGATCATTGGCGCGCCGGCGGCAGTATCCTGTTGCCGCCCACCTGGACTCAGCTGACGGAGTTGGCGAAGTACAACTCCGTTGCCGATGTCCTGGCCGCCGAACCCGAGATCCCGATCATTCTCCCGACGCTGTACCGCGACGAGACGACCTTCCGGATCGACTTCCCGAATCAAGACGACTACTACATCCCCGGGCCGCATCCGTGGGCTGCCGGGCCCGCCAAGTAGCCTCTCGAGCATGGCTGAATTTGTAACTCTCGAGGTTTCCGACGGCATCGGCACGATCCGCCTCGCGCGCCCCCCGATGAACGCCCTGAACCGTCAGGTCCAGGACGAACTAGCGGTCGCCGCGCGCGCTACGGCGCTCGATCCGGCAGTCAAGGCCGTCATCGTGTACGGCGGCGAGAAGGTCTTTGCCGCGGGTGCGGACGTCAAGGAAATGGCCGAGATGGACTTCGGTCAGATCAGTGACGCAGTCGCCGGGATCCAGGCCGGAATCGGTGCCATCGCCGCGATCCCGAAGCCGACCGTTGCGGCGATCACCGGCTATGCGCTGGGCGGCGGACTCGAAGTTGCACTGTCCGCAGACCGTCGTATCGCCGGAGACAACGTCAAGGTCGGTGTCCCGGAGATCTTGCTCGGCATCATTCCCGGCGGCGGTGGCACTCAGCGGTTGGCCCGTCTCATCGGACCGGCCAAGGCCAAGGATCTGGTGTTCACCGGCCGCTTTGTCGGTGCTGACGAGGCGTTGGCGATCGGCTTGGTCGACGAGGTCGTCGCGCCGGACGACGTGTACACCGCTGCCCGGAAGTGGGCGTCGCAGTTCGTGGGCGGTGCTTCCCGAGCGCTGGCCGCTGCGAAGGCGGCCATCGACGAGGGCCTGAACACGGATCTGGAGACAGGCCTCAAGATCGAGCAGCATCTGTTCGCGGGACTGTTCGCGACGCAGGATCAGTCGATCGGCATGGCGTCGTTCATCGCGAACGGCCCCGGCAAGGCCGAGTTCACAGGCCGGTAGGCTTCCCTAAATTAGAACTTGTTCATCTCTTACCAGCGAGTAGGATAGCCGAATGACTGCCAGCCCCACTGACGACGACATTGTCACGCCGCCTGCTGCTGCCGAGACATCAGTAGTGGACCCCGCACCGCGGCCGCACGCCACGGCCGAAGAGGTCGAGGCCGCTCGCAAGGACACCAAGCTTGCCCAGGTGCTCTACCACGACTGGGAAGCCGAGACGTACGACGACAAGTGGTCGATCTCGTACGACGAGCGCTGCATCGACTACGCCAGGGGTCGGTTCGACGCCGTCGCCGGTGATCAGCCTCTGCCGTACGAGCGGGCACTGGAACTGGGTTGCGGCACCGGCTTCTTCCTCCTCAACCTGATGCAGGGTGGCGTTGCCAAGACAGGTTCGGTCACGGACCTCTCGCCCGGCATGGTCAAGGTTGCGATGCGTAACGCCGAGAACCTCGGTCTGCCCGTCGACGGCCGGGTCGCCGACGCGGAGACCATTCCCTACGAGGACAACACGTTCGACCTCGTGGTCGGACACGCTGTGCTGCACCACATTCCCGACGTGGAGAAGTCGCTGCGCGAGGTCCTTCGAGTCCTCAAGCCCGGCGGGCGCTTTGTGTTTGCGGGTGAACCGACCACCGTCGGTAACTTCTACGCTCGCTGGCTCGGCCGCGCGACGTGGGAAGCCACCACCACCGTCACCAAGTTGCCGTTCCTCGCCGACTGGCGTCGTCCGCAGGAGGAGCTCGACGAGTCCTCGCGCGCAGCCGCACTCGAAGCGGTTGTCGACATTCACACGTTCGACCCGACGGATCTCGAGAACATGGCGAAGTCCGCAGGCGCCGATCAGGTTCACGCCGCCACCGAGGAATTTGCCGCAGCACTTCTCGGTTGGCCGGTTCGCACCTTCGAAGCCGCAGTCCCGCAAGAAAAGCTCGGTTGGGGCTGGGGACGCTTCGCATTCGGCGGGTGGAAGACCCTCAGCTGGGTGGACGAGAAGATTCTGCGCCACGTCGTTCCGCGCGGATTCTTCTACAACGTCATGATCACCGGCGTAAAGCCCGGCAGCTGAGACCCGGCACCTCGAGACAGTGGGCTATGACTTCACCCTCGACGACGTCGCCTATCTGGAAAGTGATTCCGGCATAGCGGCATTGGCCGAGATAGAACAGTTCGAGCTGTCCACGCGTACGCGTCTGGCCGACATCGGCCGGGCGCGTACGCGTTTCGGCGACCACATGCCCGCGCTTGTCGACACGGTTCTGCTGCGCCGAAAGGCAGCCGCAAAACTGCCCGGCAGCGGGGGGTGGTTGTTCACCGACGACGCGATGCAGCAGGCCACCCCGGCGGCCGTCGCAGATCACCGTGCGCAGCGACTGACCGGACGCAACGTGCACGACGTGACGTGTTCGATCGGTGCGGAACTGCACGCCCTCACCGGCGTGGCGGATCGGGTAGTCGGCAGCGACATCGACGGCGTCCGACTGGCGATGGCCCGTCACAATGTGCCGTCGGCGGCCTTGCTGCGTGCTGACGCTCTGCGTCCCACAACGCGCGGCACCGTGATCCTTGCCGACCCGGCACGTCGTTCTGGCGGACGGCGAACCCACGACCCGGCGGCGTTGATGCCGCCGCTGCCGGACCTGCTCGATGCATACGACGGCCGCGACATCGCCGTGAAATGCGCTCCCGGACTCGATTTCGACAACCTCGGCTGGGACGGCGAGGTCGAGGTCGTCTCACTCGACGGTGGTGTCAAAGAGGCTTGCCTGTGGTCGGCGGGACTGGCCGGGTCCGGCGTGACGCGTCGGGCGTCGGTTTTGCGATCGGACGGTACCGGGTGGTCGGTGACCGACGCCGAGGACGACACCATCCCCGAGCAGGAACCGGGGGAGTGGATCATCGACCCGGACGGCGCCGTGGTTCGGGCGGGTCTGGTGCGCCACTATGCGGCCAGACATGGTCTGTGGCAACTGGACCCACGCATTGCCTATCTCACGGGAAGCAGCGTCCCCGATGGTGTTCGTGGATTCCGGATTCTCGAACAGATCAAGTACTCCGAAAAGCTGTTGAAGCAGACTCTCTCCAAGCGCGACTGCGGCATCGTGGAGATCCTCGTGCGCGGCGTCGACGTCGATCCGGCTGTGCTGCGCCCGCGACTCAAACTCAAGGGTTCGCGCTCGCTCAGCGTCGTGATCGTGCGGATCGGACGCTCGGCGTCTGCCTTCATCTGTGAGGCGTCCCGCTAGCTCACTTGAAGACGAACAATTCGCCGATTGCGCTGGGTGTCACCACTTCACCGTTCGGGCCCACAGAGGTGCCGACAGTGAAGCCGACCGCTCCCGGCAAGGTGTTCTGAGCCACGGTTTCACCGGATCGGGTGTCGAATGTGACCAGGCTCAGCCCGTTGTCGCCTTCGCGGACGACGGTGTACCCGGTGTTGCCCGCGGTTTGAGCCGGAACACCCAACTGCAGCAGATCTTTACGCTCCCAGACGAGTTCGGCGTGATCGCCCTTGTCCTGGACGGCAAGCAGGTGACCGTCGCCGGCGCCGGCGGGGATGATCAATCCGTCGTCGGAGGTGGACGGGCTCCCTGCGGAGTTGAAGCCTATGCCGTAACTCCACACGGTGTCGCCGGTTGCCGCGTCGATCGCCCACAGGGTGCCGTTGTTGTCGGTGGTGTAGACGGTCTTTCCGTCCTTCGACAGGTCAGGGCTCGACGCGGTTCCGCCGGGCAGTGCGTCGGTGGACCACTCGGGAGTGATCGACGGGTTCTCGCCGCCCGTGTACTTCATGGCGACCAGATCGGCGGCAAGCGAATTGGGCCCGAAGAACGTGAAGTAGAACGTGCCGCTTGCCAGATCGATTGCGGGAGTGTTTGCCACCGGGCAGCCGGCCGTGCCGAGGAAGCACTCGTCGAGTCCCTGATTGTCGGGAATGAGTTCGGCATTGGGCTGCTGGTCGAACGTCGGCGGCGGAATCAGGTTGTACGACGAGACGACCTTCGCGCCGGTCTGCGGATTCAGCACATTGATCTGGCCGAGCTGCGTGATGAACAGCAGATTGCCGTCGCCGGTGAACTGCGCCGAGAGGGGAGTGCCGACAACAAGTGTGCGCCAACGCAACTGGCCATTGCGGGTGTACGACGCCATCGCGCCGCTCTCACCCACGTAGACGTTGGTCGCGGTGTCCACGATGGGCGTCGACGCGGCAACACCGTCGTTCATCCGGGTACACCACACCTTGCGGCCGGTATCGAGCTGGAACGAGAAGAGGTTGCAACCGTTCTCGGCGCGCGCCGTCACGAAACTCTGGCCGTTCGCTCCTACGGACGCATAGGCGGCAACCGGGCCGCCGAGCGGACGAGACCACGAGAACTCGAGATCGCGGGATCCCGTGACCGGGCTGGTGTCGCTGTTGCGGGCGTCGGCGTGCATCGCCGGCCACCCGGCAGTTGCGTAACGGTCGACTACGGAAGACTCGCTTCCGCACCCGGCAGCCATCACCGTAGCGATCGCCGCCATCACCATCACGGACGACCGTAGGACCCGCCGCATCTCACATCTCCCTGCCGCTTGCGAAAGTAGTTCGGAGCAGAGACTATCCCGCCGTAGGCAACGTGACGGGGCACACCCCGAGGGTCGGTGCGTCGACTGCCCGTAGTCTGAATACTCATGACGAGCATGTGGGGCGCACCGTTGCGCACTCGGTGGCGGGGATCACGCCGAAACGACAGCGATCAGGCCAAGTTCCTGACCGTCGATTCCCTCAAATGGGTTCTGGCGAACAAGGCATATACCCCCTGGTACCTGGTGCGGTACTACCGTCTTGCCAAGTTCAAGATGGCCAACCCGCACGTGATTCTGCGCGGCATGGTGTTTCTCGGCAAGAACGTCGAAATTCACTCGACTCCCGATCTGTCCCGCCTCGAAATCGGGCGCTGGGTCCACATCGGCGACGGTAACGCGATCCGCTGCCACGAAGGCTCCCTGCGTATCGGGGACAAGGTTGTCTTCGGCAAGGACAACGTCGTCAACACGTACCTCGACATCGAAATCGGCGCCTCCACACTGGTGGCCGACTGGTGCTACATCTGCGACTTCGACCACCGCATGGACGATGTCAACACACCCATCAAGGACCAGGGCATCGTCAAGGGACCGGTCCGTATCGGCCCGGACACCTGGGTCGCCGCCAAGGTCACCGTCCTGCGCAACACCCGCGTCGGCCGGGGTTGTGTTCTCGGGGCCCACGCCGTGGTCAAGGGCGACATCCCGGACTACAGCATCGCCGTCGGTTCGCCGGCCAAGGTCGTCAAGAACCGCAAGTCCGACTGGGAAGCGGGCGCAGCGGATCGCGCCGAGTACATCGCGGCCCTCGAAGACATCGCGCGTAAGAAGGCAGCAGCCGAGGCGGACGAGTCGGCCAAGCGATAAGCGGGAGGGGAGTGCGGCATGAGTGAACAGACACCCGAGTGGGTTGTCGAGCACCGACGCGAACTGGTGGCCTTCCTGGACGGCCTCACCGCTGCGCAATGGGACACACAGTCGCTGTGCGAGGGGTGGCGCGTGCGTGAGGTGGTCGCGCACATCACCATGCCGTACCGCTATCCCGCATCGAGATTCGTTCTCGAGATGGTGAAATCCCGAGGCAACTTCAACCGCATGTCCAACCGTCGTGCACTCGCCGATGCACAGGAGTTGACCGAGCAGCAGTTGCTCAGCTCCCTGCGCGACAACGTCGCGTACCCCTGGAAACCGCCGGGAGGTGGCTTCGACGGGGCGCTGTCCCACGACGTCATTCACGGCCAGGACATCCGCGTTGCACTCGGCGACGACTATGTCGTGCCCGAAGATCGCCTCAGTCGTGTTCTGGACGGCCTGTCACCGAAGAACGTGAAGTACTTCGGAGCAGACCTCGAAGGCGTGCGTCTGCGCGCCGACGACCGGGACTGGGAATTCGGCGCCGGTGCCGAAGTACACGGCGCCGCACAGGACTTGCTGATGGTGCTGTGTGGCCGCATCCTGCCGCCGGGCTACTTGCTCGGCGACGCGCGGATGCGGTTCACGTCAGCGGCCGGGTAGCGGTCGCTCCGGAATCACCGGCCGGGCCAGGGGATGGCGCACTCGGCGCTTGGCTCCCGCGTAGACATGTGCGGTTTCCTCGGCGACTTGGTGCCAGTCGAAGTCCGAGGTGAGACGTGCCCGCGCTGCGAGCGCCCGTTCCTGAGCGCCGGCCGGATCGTCGAGCACTTCGCGCACGGCCGACGTCAGCCCCGCAACATCGCCCGGTTGGAAGGACATGCCGGTGACACCGTCGACGACGGCCTCACCCAGTCCGCCTGCAGTAGACGTAATCAGCGGTGTGCCTGCCGCCGCAGCTTCGAGAGCGATGATGCCGAACGGTTCGTACCGTGACGGCAGGACTATGGCGTCCGCGCCGTGCAGCCAACTCAGCAGTTCGGTGTGATCGAGGTTGCCGAGGAAATTCACGGACCGGACGACGCGATGGGCGCGCGCCTGTTCGGCGAGCCAGCCGAACTGAGTGCCCTCGCCCGCGATCGCGAGCGTGGTGCCGGGGTGGCTACGACGGATTCGCGGGAGCGCCGCAATGGCGTCCTGGACACCCTTCTCGTATTCGAGCCGTCCGACAAAGAGCAGTTTCGGCGGCCCGGATCGTGGCGCGCGTTCGCGAAAGTTCCACGTGGTCAAGTCGATTCCGTTACGGATGACACTGACCGGCGGAAGCGTGGGGCCGTAGAGTTCGGTGACCTCGTCCTGCATCGACGCGGAACACGTTATGAGAGCGTCGGATTCATTGGCCAGCCACCATTCGACGGAGTGGACCTGACGGTTGATGCGGCCGGAGATCCAGCCGCTGTGCCGTCCAGCTTCCGTGGCGTGGAGCGTGGAAACCAATGGCACGTCGTAGAATTCGGCCAAGGCGATTGCGGGGTGGGCAACCAGCCAATCGTGGGCGTGGACCACATCGGGCTGCCAGCCCTCGCCGACGCCGGGCTTGTGCAGTGCCATTCCGGCTCGGACCATCGCGTGACCCATCGCGAGCGTCCAGGCGAGCATGTCTTCACCGAACACGAAGTGCGCGGGATCCTCGGCAACCGCGACCACAAGCACGCCTTCGGAAATGTGCGTGAGTGTCGGGTGCGTCGACGCGTCGGTACCGGACGGACGACGCGACAGAACCACCACCTCGTGCCCGGCCGCAGCCAACTCGGTGGCGAGATGGTGGACGTGCCGACCGAGTCCGCCGACCACAACCGGGGGGTACTCCCACGAGACGATGAGAATTTTCACGACGGGCTCAGTTCTGTGTCAGGCAGACGGCGCGCGTCCAGACCGGGGAACAGGCCGTCCGCGCGGTTCCAGCCGTCGGCGAGGCGAGTGGCGACCGCGTCCTTGCCGGAGACCACCGCTTCGGCGATCTCTCTGGTTGCGTGGGCATGCTTGTGTGCGCGCTCGCGGGCGTACCCCGCCGCGGAATCCTTGCTCACCATGAACGCCCAATCGCTCGACACTGTCATCAGTGTCTCCCGAAGCACCTGATCGTTTACCCGGTTTCGCAGTTCCGGACGTCCTGGGGCATTGTCGTGTCCACGGGATTTGTCCACCGCGCCCAGTGCGGTGTCGACGACTTCGGCGTTGAGTTGCACGAGATCGCTGACTTGGTCACCGGCCCACACGCGCCAGTCCTTACCTGATCCCCACGACGAATCCTCCAGTTGCACAGGCTCACCCACGTATCCGGCGGCCTGAGCATCGTTGAGGGTTCCGACGCGGATGCCCGCCTCGGGTAGGGCGCGCAGCACTTTTTCGAGCCACTGCGGACCCTCGTGCCACCAGTGTCCGAACAGTTCGGTGTCGAACGCCGCGACAACCAGAGCGTCGCGCCCGATACGCGCGGATTCACTGCGCAGGCGCGCCCGGACAGCCTCGACGAAGTCGGCGACGTGCTTGTCGACTGCACGTGCCGCCAACTCGGGATCGTAAGGAGCCTTGTCGGCGGAGTCGACGGTTCGGCCCGTGACCCGGGACGGCTTCAGGCCGGTCTCGTGGTCGTAGGTATGGAAATCGCGGTACGCGCCGTGGCCCGGATATCCGGATTTCGGCGACCAGACGCGGTAGCTGACCTGCAGGTCGCGGCCGAAGGCCACAACGTCGGAGTCGCGGACCGGTCGACCGAGGGTCGTGTCACCGCGCAGCGCGGGACCGTCGACCATGAAGTGAGTGACGCCGGCTTCGGCGTAGCCACGTTCCATGCCGGGTGTGTATCCGCATTCGGGTCCCCAGATGCCGGTCGGGGTGTGGTTCCACCGCGCCTGAGCGTCGGCGAGGCCCTCGCGGAGGGAGAACGCACGCAGTCGTGGGTCGAGGAGCGGCTGGAACGGATGAGCCAACGGGCCCCCGAGCAATTCGAAAGCGCCACGGTCGATGAGATCGCGGAAAACCGGGGAAGCGCCGTGCTGCCAACGGGTTTCGAAGTCCTCCAACGCTGCAGCCGACGCACGGTGCTCACGCGCGCCGAGTTCACGGTGCGCCGCGTCTGGCATCCCGGCAGCTTCGTGCGCTCGGATTTGCCAATTGCCGAGCCAGTGGTGCATACCGGCCAGGCAGTGCGGATCGTCGAGCTGCGCCGCGAGTACCGGCGTGATTCCCAGCGTCAGGAGGTTGGATCGACCTTCGTCGGCGAGGCGTCGTAGCGCCGCGGTGAGGGGGAGGTACGACCCGGCCCACGACTGGTAGAGCCATTCTTCGCCGACGGGCCACCGTCCGTGGTTGGCGAGCCACGGCAGGTGCGAGTGCAGGACCAGGGCGAACATCCCCGGTTCTTGGACAGGTGTTGCGTTTCTCACTCGGCAGGATCTTTCACTGCGGCATCTTTCACAGCGATGGCAACGAGGTCGAGGCTCGCGTCGATGTCGGGGACGGACAGTGTGAAGTCGTCGACGGTGATGCCTTCGACGTCGCGGGTCAGGTCTGCCGGCCACGGCTCACCGGCGAGGGCGCGGTCGATCTGCGCATCGATGAACGATCCGCCATGTTTCGCGTCGAGATCCTTCAGCCTGCGGCCGTGATGGACACCGGTCATGAGTTGGACGCGGAATCCGGCGTCGACCAGTAGTTCCGTCATCTCGTCCGCATTGAGTTCGCGGGTGTGAAACGGGTTGAGCGGTGTGTCCCGGCCGGGGGAGAAGGTGATCCGGTTGGGGGTGCTGATCAGAAGTTCGCCGCCGGGAGACAAAACCCGGAAGCATTCGCGCAGGAACTGTCCCTGGTCCCACAGGTGCTCGATTACCTGGAAGTTCACTACGACGTCCACCGAGTTGTCTTCGAGTGGCAGTTCGGCGAGATTGCCGTGGATCATCTCGACGCGGGGGTATCGGGCGCGGACGTGCTCGACGGCGGAGATGTCGTAATCGAGGCCGGTGACCTTGGTGGCGACATCGGCAATCATGTTGGCGCCGTAGCCTTCTCCGGATCCGGCTTCGAGCACGCGGCGGTCGGTGCAGCGCCCCAGCAACGCGCGGTAGACAACTTCGTGGCGCCGGAACCAGTAGTTCTCTTCGGGGATTCCCGGCACCGTTCGTTCGCCCGTCAGGGGAAGGGGTGCGTCCTCGTGGTTGCTGACACTTGTTTCACTCACCCCAGGGAGATTAGTGCCAATCGGCTAGAACATGTTCACGTGGTTCAGATCACAGCGATAATTTGCACCGCGTGCCGTTATGGTGAGGGTGGTTCCACGCTAAGTTACCGACGGGTAACTTAACGTGAGGTAATCTAACGCACAGCCGACGTGAGACGAGAAATCCTTTTCCGGAATCCCTCGGCCTGCGCGTAGCAACACAGACGATTTATCAGGTGAAATACACACAGGAGGTCGACGAAGACCCATGACGAATATCGTTGTTTTGATCAAGCAGGTCCCCGACACATGGTCCGAGCGCAAGCTGACCGACGGCGACTACACGCTTGACCGTGAAGCCGCAGACGCAGTGCTCGACGAGATCAACGAGCGCTCCGTCGAAGAAGCACTCCTCATCAAGGAAGCTCAGGGCGGTGAGGTGACGGTGCTGTCCGCAGGTCCCGACCGCGCCACCGACGCTATCCGCAAGGCACTGTCGATGGGCGCCGACAAGGCCGTCCACATCAACGACCCCGCGCTGCACGGCTCCGACGCCATCCAGACCGCGTGGACCCTTGCTGCCGCACTCGGACAGATCACGTTCGAGAACGAAGAGCCCGCAGACCTGATCATCGCCGGAAACGAGGCCACTGACGGCCGCGTCGGCGCTGTTCCGGCCATCATTGCCGAGTACCTGGGCATTCCCCAGCTCACGCAGCTGCGCAAGCTCGTCGTCGCCGACGGCACCGTCACCGGCGAGCGCGAGACCGACGAGGGCGTTTTCGGCCTCGAGGCTTCGCTGCCCGCAATCGTCTCGGTCACCGAGAAGATCAACGAGCCGCGCTTCCCCTCCTTCAAGGGCATCATGGCCGCGAAGAAGAAGGAAGTTCTCGTCTACACACTGGCCGACCTCGGTGTCGACCCGGAGACCGTGGGTGTTGCCAACGCCGGCACGACCGTGACCTCCTCCACTCCGAAGCCCCCCCGCACCGCTGGTGAGCGCATCGCCGACGAGGGAGACGGTGGCACCAAGATTGCCGCGTACCTCGTCAGCAACAAGGTCATCTGATCGCGCCCTTCTAGGCAACCAGCAGAAAAACTCAGGGAGAGTTAAGTCATGGCAGAAGTACTTGTGCTCGTAGAGCACGCAGAAGGTGCGCTGAAGAAGGTCAGCACCGAACTCATCACCGCTGCACGCGTACTCGGTGAGCCGTCGGCAGTTGTCGCCGGCCCCGCAGGCACCGCAGCCAAGCTCGCCGACGCGTTGGCAGCAGCCGGCGCCGAGAAGATCTACGTCGCCGAGTCCGACGACATCGAGGGCTACCTCGTCACCCCCAAGGTCGACGTTCTCGCCGCACTCGTCGAGTCCACCAGCCCCGCAGCGGTCATCACCGCTGCCGGCACCGAGGGCAAGGAGGTTGCCGGTCGTCTGGCCGCACGTCTGGGCTCCGGTCTGCTGACCGACGTCATCGAGATCAAGGCTGACGGAACCGGCGTCCACTCCATCTTCGGTGGCGCGTTCACCGTCGAGGCCAAGGCCAACGGAGAGGTCCCCGTCTACTCGGTTCGCCCGGGTGCAGTCGAGGCAGCTCCGCAGGCCGGTGCCGGCGAGCAGATCGCTGTCGAGGTTCCGGCTCAGGACGAGAGTGCCGTCAAGGTCACCTCGCGTGAGCCCATCGTCGGTGGCGACCGCCCCGAGCTCACCGAAGCCAGCGTTGTGGTTTCCGGTGGACGCGGCGTCGGCAGCGCGGACAAGTTCTCCGTCGTCGAAGAGCTCGCCGATTCCCTCGGTGCTGCAGTCGGCGCTTCGCGTGCCGCTGTGGACTCGGGTTACTACCCCGGACAGTTCCAGGTCGGTCAGACCGGTAAGACGGTCTCCCCGCAGCTGTACATCGCACTCGGCATTTCCGGTGCCATCCAGCACCGCGCCGGCATGCAGACGTCCAAGACCATCGTCGCGGTCAACAAGGACGAAGAGGCACCCATCTTCGAGATCGCCGACTTCGGCATCGTGGGCGACCTGTTCAACGTCGCACCGCAGCTCACCGAAGCTGTGAAGGCTCACAAGGGCTAAAAAGCACGATCTGCTGTGCGCCTTTATCAACCCCCCGCGGTTGATAAAGGCGCACAGTGCGTTATTCACCCGGCCTGCATCGGCCCGTCACTTTGCTGATGCCGCAGCGTTGCGTCTGGTGGATAAACCTGGCGCATGACAATTACGTCAGTCCTTCGCCCCGCGAGTGACAATCTCGGCCGTGAGGTCGCCGCGCCGAGATATTCCCTGATCGTCTCCTCCGACCGTGAACATCGAGTGGCCGCGCAGCGCCTTCGATACCGGGTATTCGTCTCCGAACCCGGATTCTCGATTCCCGCTTCACCTTTCGAGCTGGACGCAGATGCGTTCGACGAATTCTGTGACCATATTCTGGTCCGCGACGACATCACCGGCGACTACGTCGGGTGCTATCGCATGCTCACCCCGGACGCCGCGGCAAAAGCGGGCGGGTATTACACCGCAACGGAATTCGACATATCGGCTCTGGATCCGGTAGCGCTCCGAATTGTCGAGATGGGCCGCGCGTGTGTCGATCCGGCGCATCGCAACGGTTCGGTTCTCGGGCTCATGTGGTCCGGGATTCTGCAGTACCTCGAACTGACGGGCCACGAATGGGTGATGGGGTGCGTTTCCGTTCCGATCACACCGCACCCCGGCGCCGTACCAGGGGCTGAGGTGCGCGGCGTCCGAGATTTTGTGCTGAACAAGCACGGGAGTGCGCTGGGGCGTCGGGCCGTTCCGCGCAATCCAGTGGTGCTTGGCGGGCGCACGTTGGACCAGATCGCACCGCCCACGCGCGTGACCATGCCGCCCCTGCTGCGCGGGTACCTGCGCATGGGCGCCGTGATCTGTGGTGAACCAGCCTACGATCCCGCCTTCGGCGTCGCGGACTTTGTTGCGCTGCAGGGTCTGCACTCCGCAAACAAGCGGTACCTCGATCGGCTGCGATCGGCGGCGTCGACCCAGCACGGGCTCGTGGGATGACCCCGCCTCGTGGGATGGCCCCGTACTGGGTGCCGTCGAGCCCCTGCGGCGACGGGTGTCTACCGCCCGATCCAGCACGTGTGTCGAAAATCACGGTGGTGGTTCGAGCGGTGCTGGTCGGCTGCGCCCTACTGACTGCGCCGATATTGTCGGCGGGCTGGTTACTGCCGCGAATCTGGCGGGCCCAGCTGCAGCGCGGGTATTCACGCCTGCTGCTCCGCTGCCTCGGTATGAAACTGAGCGTCGACGATCAGCGATTGGGCAGGCCGGAACCGGATGGGGTTTTGGTGGTGGCCGGCCACGTGTCCTGGACGGACGTGCTGGTTGCCAGTGCTGTTGCGCCCGCGAACTTCGTCGCCCGTGCCGATCTGCTGGAGTGGGCGGTCCTCGGATCGCTGGCGCGTCGGATGCGGGTGGTACCGATCGATCGCGCTCGACTGCGTGAGCTGCCCGACGTCGTGGGCACTGTGCGTGAGCGTCTGGAACGCGGCGTGCGGGTCATGGCTTTTCCGGAGGGAACCACGTGGTGCGGGCGCGCGTACGGCGGATTCCGCCCGGCCATGTTCCAGGCCGCGGTCGATTCGCAGTGCCCGGTCCAGCCCATGGCGATCCGGTATGCAAACGGCGACGGCACCCTGTGTACCGGACCGTGTTTTGTCGGCAGCGAGACGATCGGTCAATCCATCGGGCGAATCTTGCGCCAGAAGGATGTCGAGGTGGAGGTCCGGTTGGCGCCGCTGGAAGAGGCCGGAGAGTGCAGACGCGATCTTGCGCAGCGATGCGAGAGGGCAGTGCGAGGTGCCACTGCTCTGGTGCCGGATCTGGAGATGCGGGTCACAGTACGGCCGGAAGATGTTCGCCTGGTCGGGTAAGCGGCGCGAAGAGAGCCGCCGTGCTGGGCTATCCTGGTCAGGCCATGACTCTGCCTGCACACCGTGTTGACACCGCATTTCCGGTGTACCTCGATCATGCCGCCACCACACCGATGACGGCAGCTGCTATCGAGGCGATGACCGATACCTTCGCCACTGTGGGCAATGCGTCCTCGCTGCACGGTTCCGGCCGCGCGGCGCGGCGCCGCGTCGAGGAATCGCGCGAGTCGATCGCGGCGAGCCTGGGTGCTCGCCCGTCGGAGGTCATCTTCACGTCCGGCGGCACCGAGAGTGACAACCTCGCGGTCAAGGGCATCTTCTGGGCGCGCCGCGACGCAGACCCGAAGCGCACCCGAATCCTGGCGAGCTCGGTAGAACACCACGCCGTTCTCGACACCGTGGAGTGGCTCGAAAAGCACGAGGGTGCCCGGGTCACCTGGTTGCCGGTGGACGCCAACGGTGTAGTCGACCCGCAGACTCTGCGAGACGAGCTGTCGGTGCACGCCGACGAGGTTGCACTGGTCACGATCATGTGGGCCAACAATGAGGTCGGCACCATCATGCCGATCCTCGAATTAGCCCAGATATCAGCGGAATTCGAGATCCCGATGCACAGTGACGCGGTTCAGGCCGTCGCCCAGTTGCCGGTCGATTTTGCCGCGAGCAAGCTATCGGCGCTGAGTATTGCGGCGCACAAGTTCGGTGGGCCGCACGGCGTCGGTGCGCTGCTGCTGGGACGTCAGGTTCCGTGTGTGCCGCTTCTGCACGGTGGGGGACACGAGCGTGATCTTCGTTCGGGAACCCCGGATACCGCAGGTGTGGTGGGCATGGCTGCGGCCCTGCGGGAGAACACCGCGCACATCGATTCCAGCGCACGGGAATTGGCCGAGCTGCGCGATCGTTTGATCGAGGGTGTTTTCCGGATTCTCCCCGAGTCGGTGCTCAACGGCCCGACCGGTTCGGATCGCCTGCCCGGCAACGTGCACTTCACGTTTCCCGGTTGCGAAGGGGACTCACTACTGATGCTCCTCGACGCTGCCGGAATCGAATGCTCCACCGGTTCGGCATGCACCGCAGGTGTTGCCCGGGCCAGCCACGTGCTGATCGCGATGGGCGTCGAACCGTCGACTGCGCGGGGCTCCTTGAGATTCTCACTCGGACATACGTCGAGTGTCACCGATGTGGATGCGCTCATCGCAGCGCTGCCACAAGTAGTAGAGCGCGCTCGGGCCGCCGGTCTTGCCGGTGCCGGTTCGCGTGGAGGGGATCGCTGATGCGAGTACTCGCAGCCATGAGCGGAGGCGTCGACTCCGCCGTTGCCGCCGCCCGCGCAGTTGCCGCCGGACATGACGTCGTGGGAGTTCATCTGGCGTTGTCGACGGCACCTGGCGCTTTGCGCACGGGTTCGCGTGGATGCTGTTCCAAGGAAGACGCGGGCGATGCCAGGCGCGCCGCCGACGTTCTGGGAATTCCCTTCTACGTCTGGGACTTTGCGGATCGCTTCAAAGAAGACGTGATCGACGATTTTGTGGCGTCGTACGCAGCGGGTGAGACGCCCAACCCGTGCCTGCGCTGCAACGAGAAGATCAAGTTCACCGCTCTCGCCGATCGCGCGGTTGCACTCGGATTCGACGCGGTCGCCACCGGCCATTACGCGCGCCTCGAAGACGGCGTCCTGCGCCGCGCCGTCGATCCCGACAAGGATCAGTCGTACGTTCTGGGTGTCCTGACCGCAGCGCAGCTCTCGCGCGCGATGTTCCCGATCGGTGACACACCGAAGGAGCAGATCCGCGAAGAGGCGGCCGAGCGCGGACTGGCCGTCGCGAACAAGCCGGACAGCCACGACATCTGCTTCATCCCGACCGGCGACACCCGGGCTTTCCTCGGCGCCCGGATCGGTGTTCGCCCGGGAAGCGTCGTCGACGCCGATTCGGGTGAAGTCCTGGCAGCGCACGACGGTGTTCACGGCTTCACGATCGGTCAGCGTAAGGGACTGGGCGTCGAAGGTCCCGCGGTGGACGGACGTCCGCGGTACGTGACGTCGATCGAACCCGAAACCGGCACTGTCCGAGTCGGTTCGGCCAAGAATCTCGACGTGTGGGCGATCACGGCGCAGCGTGCGATCTGGACGTCCGGTGAGGCTCCCGACGGCCCGGTCGAGTGCATGGTGCAGGTACGGGCGCACGGCGGGCTGGCTCAGGCAGTCGCCGAAGCTGTAAACGGTGGCATCACGATTTCCCTGCGTGAACCGCTGACCGGTGTCGCGAAGGGGCAGGCAGTGGTTCTGTACCGTCCCGACAGCGAACTGGGCGATCAGGTGCTCGGCAGTGGCACCATCGCCGGAACCGAATCCGAGCCGAACACACTGTGACACAGCAGGTTTCCATCGGTGGCCTGGTCACCGGAATCGGATCCTGGCCGGGCACGGATGCCCGGGAGAGCGCAGCCACGATCCTCGGTGAGCTTGGCGGATTTCCGCACCTGGTGGAGCTACCGGCGCGGGGTCTCGGCTCAGACACCGTCGGCCGAACCGGTGCCATCCTCGTCGACATCAACCTCGACGCGTCGACGCGCTCTTACCGGGTTGTGCCCCGGCGCGGCGCCATCGCGAAGCGCGGCGAGGACTTCCTGAACCAGGATCTCGACGCGCTCGAGGAAGCCTGGGAATCTGCCCGCTTGGTCGGCGGAGATCACGTGATCAAACTGCAGGCCGCCGGACCGCTGACGCTTGGCGCCGAGATCGAGGTCGCAAACGGTTCACGTGTGCTCGTGGATCACGGGGCATTGCGCGATATCGCCGAATCGTTGGGCGAAGGATTGGCCCGACATGCCGCCGAGGTGACCCGCCGAACGGGGGCCCGCGTGATCATTCAACTCGACGAGCCGCAGATGCCTGCTGTGCTCGCGGGATCTTTGCCGGGCCGCACTAGAATGGAAACTGTCCCGGCGCTCCCCGAGCCGGAGGCTCTGGCAATTCTGGACTCCGCCATCGAAGGCTGCGGATTGCCGACCATCGTGCACAGTTGCAGCGCGGACCTCCCGTGGGACCTTCTGCGGCGCAGCAAGGCGTTTGCCGTGAGCTTCGATCTATCCCTGATTTCCTCGCGCGACCTGGACGGTATCGGGCAGTTGTTCGATGCCGACAAGCAGTTGGTGTTGGGTGTGGTTCCGTCCACGGCGCCCGAGAAGCCGCTGACGTGGAAAGAATGCGCGATGCCTGCGGTGACGCTGATCGACCGTCTGGGGTTCTCGCGGGAGCTTCTGCAGACGCAGGTGGCAGTGACGCCGCGATGCGGTCTGGCCGGCGCCGGCCTCGACTACGCCCGCACGGCGCTGAAGTTGTGCACCGACGTCAGCAAGGCTTTGGTGGACGATCCGTCCGCGTTCTGACGCGCCGCACTGACATGGCCGCACGTACATGTCAGTGCCACCCGATATTCTTCTGCCTTGTGAGTGAAACCACCGAGGGAACCGTGCAGCCTGCGCCGAACGAGGCGCGTGAGCAGTGGATGGAGCTGGCTGAGGAGGTCCGTCAGCATCAGTTCCGCTACTACGTTCGTGATGCACCGACTATTTCGGACGGCGCATTCGACACGCTGCTCGGTCAGCTCAATGCTCTCGAAGAGCAGTATCCGGATCTGCGGACTCCTGACTCACCGACACAGTTGGTGGGCGGCGGGTTCGCAACGGATTTCACCTCGGTTGATCACCTCGAGCGCATGCTCAGCCTCGACAATGTTTTCGACGAGTCCGAACTCCGCGGCTGGATTGCCAAGGTGGAGCAGGAAACCGGGCCGGATCTGCACTACCTCTGCGAGGTCAAGATCGACGGCGTTGCACTCAACCTCGTCTACGAGAACGGCAAGCTCGTGCGGGCGGCCACGCGTGGTGACGGCCGCACCGGTGAATTGGTCACGCTCAACGCGCTCACCATCAACGACATTCCGGAGTACCTCACTGCTACCCCGGAGTACCCGATCCCCAGCGTGCTCGAAGTGCGCGGCGAGGTGTTCTTCCGGCTCGAGGATTTTGCCGCGCTCAACGCGTCGTTGGTCGCAGAAGGCAAGGCGCCCTTCGCGAACCCGCGCAACTCCGCCGCCGGATCGTTGCGTCAGAAGAATCCCGCGGTCACGGCGCGCCGACGCCTGGGCATGATCTGTCACGGTTTCGGCCGGATGGAGGGTTTCGAGCCCGCATCGCAGTACGACGCGTACGTGGCGCTCGCCGCGTGGGGTCTGCCGGTCTCGACGCACACCAGCCGGGTGGTCGGAGCGGACGCCGTGGTCGAGAAGATGAAGTACTGGGGCGAGCACCGCCACGACGTCGAACATGAGATCGACGGCCTGGTCGTCAAGGTCGACGAGATGTCGTTGCATCGCCGTCTCGGCACCACGTCACGAGCGCCGCGTTGGGCGATTGCCTACAAGTACCCGCCCGAGGAGGTCACGACCAAGCTCCTCGACATTCGTGTCAGCGTCGGGCGCACCGGACGAGTGACGCCGTTTGCGTACATGGAACCGGTGACGGTAGCCGGTTCCACTGTGTCGTTGGCCACGCTGCACAACGGCAGCGAGGTCAAGCGCAAGGGCGTGTTGATCGGTGACACCGTGGTGCTGCGTAAGGCAGGTGACGTCATCCCCGAGGTTCTCGGCCCGGTGGCCGACGTCCGCGACGGCACCGAGCGTGAGTTTGTCATGCCGACGCATTGCCCGGAATGCGGCACCGAATTGGCGCCGGCCAAAGAGGGCGACGTCGACGTGCGCTGCCCCAATCAGCAGCACTGCCCGGCCCAGTTGCGTGAGCGGGTGTTCCACGTGGCCGGCCGCGGCGCCTTCGACATCGAAGTGCTCGGATACGAGGCTGCGACCGGTCTTCTCGAAGCGAAGGCCATCGACGACGAGGGTGATCTCTTCTCGCTCGACGCCGACACTCTGATCGGTGTGCCGATTTTCCGGACCAATGCCGGAGCGTTGTCGGCAAACGGAAAACGCTTGCTGGCCAACCTGGATTCGGCCAAGGACAAGCCGCTGTGGAGAGTGCTTGTGGCACTGTCCATTCGGCATGTCGGGCCAACGGCGGCGCGAGCGTTGGCGGGGGAATTCGGTTCGCTGCAACGCATTCGGGAAGCGTCGATGGAGCAGTTGGCAGCGGTGGACGGCGTCGGATCCACGATCGCTGCCGCGGTGGTCGAGTGGTTCACCGTGGACTGGCATCAGCAGATCGTGGACAAGTGGGCAGCCGCCGGCGTACGGATGGAGGACGAGCGAGACGATTCCATTCCGCGCAATCTCGAGGGCCTCTCCATCGTCGTCACCGGGTCACTCGAGACGTTCTCCCGCGATCAGGCGAAGGAGGCGATCCTCGTGCGCGGCGGCAAGGCGGCTGGTTCCGTCTCGAAGAAAACGGCGTTTGTGGTTGTCGGTGAAGCGCCGGGTTCCAAGCACGACAAGGCCGTCGAATTGGGCGTGCCCGTGCTCGACGAGGACGGGTTCCGCCGGTTGCTCGAAGGTGGCCCTGACGCGGTCATGCCCACCGAATTGGACGAATAGCCACCGCGCTCTGCGATTTCCGAGTTCGGTAGGCAGGGTGCAATAGTGGCGCCATGATCGAGATTCGCGAAATCCTCCCCAACGAGTTCGACACCGTGGGGGAGCTGACGGTGCAGGCGTACGTGGGTGGCGGGTTTGTTGCCGAGGGAACCCCGTATGCGGAGCGTCTGCGCGACACGGCAACTCGGGTGCAGGACGGCCGAGTGCTGGTTGCAGTTCTCGGGGACCGCGTTGTGGGATCGCTCACCGTGGCGGAACCCGGAACCCAGCTCGCGGACGTCGCGAAGACCGGCGAACTCGAATTCCGCATGCTTGCAGTTTCACCCGATGCTCGCGGGTCGGGAGCGGGTACGGCTTTGGTGCGCGCAGTAATAGCCGAGGCCTACGACCGGGGTGATCACTCGGTAGTCATGTCGACTCAACCCGAGATGGTCGATGCGCGTCGTATCTACGATCGCAACGGATTTGTTCCGGACCCGGACCGGGCGTGGGAGCCGATCCGGGGTATGGAGTTGACCGTGATGGTGCGGGACCTGGCTTGAGTAGTAAGCCCCGAGTAGGTAAGCCCTGAGCAGTCAGCCCAGGACTGTCGCGATGATCCCGGCGAGATAGCCCAGACGGGCAATTTCCGACGGCCGGAATTCCGGCCCGCCGGGGCGTCCGAGCATCAGGACACGACCACCGGAGCCCAGCGGCGCAGCGGCGAGGCTGGTGTCCATGTCGCGCCACACCTCGGGCACCCAGTCGGCCTCACCGTCGAGGACGGCCGGCTTCTCGAGGGGCATCCATGGGACCTCGGTGGCGTGAGTTTCGGGCGCGCCCGAGCTGCCGACCACCCGATATGCACCTTGCGGGCCGATGTCGATGATCACGGACCAGCCCACGCGCAGCACTCGCGGGGCGCCGTCGACGAGTACCTGCAGGCGATCGTCCTTCGCGGTGGCGACGGAGTCGATGAGTTCGAGTTCACGATGGGTGTCGAGGATTCCCGCGTACGGACGAATGGAATCCACCGATACACCGGGGAGATGCTCAGCTGCCGTGATGAGCGTGTCCGGTAGCGCTCCCGGTTCGACGTCGACGACAAGATCGTCGATGGCAAAACCGTCGCCTCGCTCCACGACGTCGAGGGAGAGAATGTCGGCTCCGACGGAACCCAGTGCGACGGCGAGTGCGCCGAGGCTACCGGGTCGATCGGGCAGACTGACGCGGAGCAGGTATGACACGTTCGTCCTTTCACTTTCGGTTTTCGCCCGGGCCGTGATGACTCGCGCTGTAAGTCATCTTTGCACTTGTCGCCTTGTCGATGGTCGGCGCCGCGGCCCTGTCACGCCCGCAATACGAGGTTGTGACATGACCGAAACACTTCGGTCGAACCGGACGTGGCGGTGGACACGCGAGGCGCGACTACAGGTCTCGGGAGCCGAGCAACTAGGCTGGACCGGCAATGAATACGTCCTCTTCCGAAAGGGGCCCCGCGGTGCCTGCCATCTCCCGTGACGAGGTCGCGCACCTCGCGCGGCTGTCCAGACTCGCACTGTCCGACGCAGAACTCGACGAGTTCGCCGGTCAGTTGGATTCGATTCTCAACCACGTCAAGGTGGTCACCGAGGTTGCGGCCGACGACGTTCCGCCCATGGCGAACCCCAATGCCGTCACCAACGTCACCCGACCGGACGTCATCGTGCCGGGATTGACCCCGGATCAGGCGTTGTCCGGTGCACCCGCAGTCGAACAGGATCGCTTTGCCGTTCCGCAGATCCTTGGAGAGGGCGAATGACCGCCGACCTGACCACGCTGGACGCATCGGTTCTGGCAGACAAGATCCATTCGCGTGAGGTGTCCTCGGTAGAGGTCACTCAGGCGCACCTCGATCGCATCGCTGCTGTCGACTCCGAGTACCACGCCTTCCTGCACGTCGCCGGTGAGCAGGCCCTCGAAGCCGCCGCTGCCGTCGACAGCTCCCTGGCCGCCGGAAACGAGCCCGCGTCTGCGCTCGCCGGTGTCCCGATTGCGCTCAAGGACATCTTCACCACCACCGACATGCCGACGACCTGTGCGTCGAAGATGCTCGAAGGATGGGTAGCGCCGTACGACGCGACCCTGACGAGCAAGCTTCGCGCCGCAGGCATTCCGATCCTCGGCAAGACCAACCTCGACGAATTCGCGATGGGATCCTCCACCGAGAACTCGGCGTACGGCCCGACGCGTAACCCGTGGGACACCACGCGTATCCCCGGCGGCTCTGGCGGTGGTAGCGCAGCGGCGCTCGCGTCCCGTCAGGCGCCGTTGGCCATCGGCACCGACACCGGTGGATCCATTCGTCAGCCGGCTGCTGTCACGGCAACCGTCGGGACCAAGCCGACGTACGGAACCGTCTCGCGTTTCGGTCTTGTCGCGTGCGCGTCTTCGCTCGATCAGGGTGGCCCGTGCGGTCGTACCGTGCTCGATACCGCGCTGCTGCACGAGGTCATCGCCGGACATGATCCGCGGGACTCCACGTCCATCGACGCCCCGGTGCGTCCGGTGGTTGCCGCCGCTCGCGAGGGTGCCAACGGCGACCTGCGCGGCGTCAAGGTCGGCGTCGTCAAGGAACTGCACTCCGACAGTTACCAGCCCGGCGTCATCGCGTCCTTCGACGCAGCAGTCGAGCAGCTCGAGGCTCTCGGCGCCGAGGTTGTCGAGGTGTCGTGCCCGAGCTTCGAGTACGCGCTCGCGTCGTACTACCTCGTGCTGCCCAGTGAGGTCTCGTCCAACCTGGCCCGCTTCGACGCGATGCGTTACGGCATGCGTGTCGACGACGGCAACATGAGCGCCGACCAGGTCATGGCAGCCACCCGCGCTGCCGGCTTCGGTCCGGAGGTCAAGCGCCGCATCATGATCGGTACCTACGCCTTGTCCTCGGGTTACTACGAGGCCTACTACGGCTCGGCGCTGAAGGTTCGCACTCTGATCGCTCGCGATTTCGACAAGGCGTACGAGCAGGTCGACGTTCTGGTCTCGCCGACCAGTCCGTTCACGCCGTGGAAGTTGGGGGAGAAGGTGGGCGATCCGCTCGCGATGTACCTCTCCGACCTCTGCACCCTGCCCACCAACCTGGCCGGCCATTGCGCCATGTCGGTGCCGTCGGGTCTCTCGGCGGACGACAATCTGCCCGTCGGTCTGCAGATCATGGCTCCGGCCATGGCGGACGAGCGTCTGTACCGCGTCGGTGCGGCGTACGAAGCGGCGCGTGGCCCGATCGGTACCGCTGTCTGACCGCAGAGCACTTTCTCCCGACAATGCCGTCACCGAATTTTCTCGGTGGCGGCATTGTCGTGTGGCGGCATTGTCGCGTCGGAAAGTGATTGTCTGAGCGGCAACATTTTTTGTCATCATCGGGCACACTCGTCAGTGGAGTGTGATCGGGGACACAGTGCCTCGGTTCGATCCGTCGTCGTCCGTGCATCACGAAGAATTTCGAGGAGTGCTGGTGAAGGTCAAGGCAGCAGTAGTCAAGGCGCCAGGTCAGCCGTGGGAAATCGAACAGGTTGATTTGGGTGATCCGATTTCCGGAGAAGTGCAGGTTCGGCTTGCCGCATCGGGGCTGTGCCATTCGGACGAGCACCTGCGGACGGGTGCAAGTCCGCTTCCCTTCTATCCCGCCGTGGGTGGGCACGAAGGCGCCGGAGTGGTGACGAAGGTGGGGCCCGGTGTGACGAGCGTCGTCGAAGGCGATCATGTTGTCCTTGCGTTCATTCCGGCGTGTGGACGCTGTCCGTCGTGCGCGAAGGGATTGCAGAATATCTGCGACCAGGGTGCCGGACTTCTTACGGGGCAGTCCATCTCGGACAATTCGTATCGAGTCACCCTCGATGGTGAGCCCGTCATTCAGATGTGCCTGCTCGGCACGTTCTCTCCGTACGTGACGGTCAACGAGTCCTCGGTGATCAAGATCGAGAAGGACATCCCACTCGACAAGGCGGCACTGCTCGGGTGTGGCGTCGCAACGGGATGGGGATCGGCGACGGCGATCGGTGGCGCCAAGGTCGGTGACACGGTAGTGGTGATCGGAGTTGGCGGCGTCGGCATCAACTCCGTGCAGGGTGCTGCGTCTGCCGGTGCTCGCTTTGTCATCGCGATCGACCCGGTTGAATTCAAGCGGCAGAAGGCCATGGAATTCGGCGCAACACATACCTACGCTTCCCTCGAAGAAGCTATCCCGGCGATCGGCGAACTCACGTGGGGCAAGATGGCCGACGTCACCGTGATCACAGTCGGTGAGATCCACGGCGACATGATTCAACCTGCCCTCAGTGCCACAGGTAAGGGCGGTCAGGTTGTGGTGGTCGGCATGGGCCATTATGCCGATTCGCAGGTGACACTCAGCCTGTTCGAGCTGACATTGCTCCAGAAGCGCTTGCAGGGAGCCATCTTCGGCGGTGTCGGCCCGCGTTCCCAGATTCCCAAGCTGCTCGATCACTACCGCAGTGGCGCACTCAAACTCGACGAGTTGGTGACCAACACCTACAAGCTCGAGGAGATCAACGAGGGCTACGCAGACATGCTCGCCGGAAAGAATCTGCGCGGCATGATCCTGTACACCGAGGCCGATTACTGACCTTGCTCGTGCTTGACCAGGGCTCTCCGGCATTCGTGCCGGAGAGCCCTTTTGTCTGTGGGGGTACGTCCGGAGGTACGTTGGTAGTTGCCACATTGGACCCGATGTCGCATTACGGTGCATATTTCATGCCCACAACCGAATAATTCCTCGCCGGCTTCATGCCGTGGATTTCGAACTTCAGCCAAAAATCTGTAAGGACAACATCATGACCAACACTCTCTCCGTGATCGATCAGGGAACAATCCTCGACTTCACCTTCGACGACGCATTGCGATACCACGGTCCCCTCGCTCCGGGAGGCGTTGCACACGCCTACAAGGTGATCGAGCGCGCGCTCGGGGAGTTGGCCGTGGACGGACCGGTCGAGCGCCGCGAACTGGTCATCACAACGTCACACGGCGGACCCGGCGTGCGCGACACCTTCGAACTGGTCACCCGCGCGGTCACGGAGGGGCGATACACCGTCGACAAGGCGCTTGCTCGTCCGGAGCGTGGTAACACGTTGGCGCAGTACGTTTTCCAGATCGACTACCGCGACCAGAGCGTGACGCTGATCATTCGTGAAGGAATTGTGGTCGACGAATTCATCGAGCTTGTCGGAAAGGCCGACAGAACAACCGAGGAGGACGCACGGTTGGTCGTGCTGAAGCTCGAGATGACCGATCGTGTCATGGCAAGTCCGGCTGACCAGATCTACGACGTGGTCCCGAGCACGGTTTCGCAGTGACCTCGTCCATCGTGAATCTCGTGATGCGCGCGGGATCCACCTATCCCGGCGATTCGCGAGTTCGATACGTCGACCTCTACACCTTCGACGATCTCGATCTGTCCACGATCGATGCACTTGTCGTCAGCTCGGATTGCGATCAGATCTTCCTCGAACGGCGACGAGAGCGCTTGACGGCCATTGCGTCTTCCGGTGGTCGCATCGCCTGAGTGAACCGCACCCGGTGTGGCAGGGGGTGGACGCCGCGGAATTGACCACCCGCAAGGGTGTTTCGGGTTTTTACGCTCGCGGATACCCGCAGAAACTTCCGGCTGGAGCCGTCGTCACTACTCGCATCGGCCGAGAGCAGCTGCCTCTCGACTATGTATACCCATTGGGTGATGGCTACGTGCTGGTCCATTCGGGTAACGACCTGACGGTGCCCGTATCAAATGAAATACATTGATGCGGGCACCGTTCTTCGATTGGCGAACGATCAGGTGTGGTCGACCCAGCGCAGCAGTGCGTAGAGGAAGCGCGTCGAGCCCGGCATGAAGTTGTTGCCGTGGTGATACGTCGGATCCAGTGTCGTGGCGATGATACGACCAGGCGTCGAGGTGGTGTCCTCGAAGAGCATCATGCCGGCATCATGTGGATTGCCGTTTGCGTCAGGCTCCTCCGAAATCAGGAGCGGGACAACGTCTGCGTCGGTATGAAGGAGGCCGTGGTGGTGCCAGATCACAGACTTCGTGGTGAGATACTTCCACGATTCGTGGTCGTGGCTGCGTGTACGGATCAACGGATCCTCGCCGGTTCGCCACCACCAGAAGTTGGTCGGACGCGGGCTCCAGGTCACGCCGGGAAGCCAGGTGTGCGCGGCATTTTCACCCAGCACGACAAGTGTGCCACCGCGTTCGGCGACTGCCAGGAACTCGGCGGCGTGCTTGCGGAGTAGCTCCGGATGCAAGCGATCGGCGAGAATCAGCGTCGTGACGTCGTCAAGGTCGCCAGGCTGCAGGTCGGCGAGGTAATGGAAGTCCGGCTGGTGCGCGACAACGGCCGGATCCTTGAGCGTCTGGAGATGAAAGTGTGAGCCGCCGTGCACCAGTGCGAGGTTGCGAGTGGACAGGGGAGCGCGGTCGGTGCGGTTGAATGCTTCGAGGGTTGTCGTTTCGGTGGTGGTCATCAGATTTCCGTTCGGTCGAGCTGAGCAAGCCAGGAAAGCAGCTGGGGGTAGACACGTGCGGACGTATTCGGATCGGACTGGAACACAGCCAGATCGATTCCTGCGTGTACCAGCACTTCGCCATTGCCGAGTGGGTAGACGTAGTCGACAGGCAGGCCGTGACGGCCGATGTAGTTGGTGACGATGGCGTTGTCCGGAAGTTTCTGACTGTAGCCGCGCCCGTAGAAGCCGGAGACTTCCTTGCGGAAACTGAGATCGGCGGGATCGACTCCTTCCCAGACGGGGTGGGGGCTACCGGCCGAGATTGCCAGATCCTTGGGGCCGGAGTACTGCAGTTTGCGCCACTGTCCCAGTCCGGGAAGAAAATCCGTCAGGGGATGCCCCATGATCGCGATCCGGCCGCCGCCTACGACGAAGTCCGTGAGGACGTCTTTGCGTCGTTCCAAGTAGATCTGATCGCAGTTGCCGTTGACGATGAGTCCGGTGACACTGGTCAAGTCCAGTGCGTCGAGTTCGTAGAGGTCGACGTTGCGGACGACAGCCGTGTCCGACGTGCCGCCGGCCATACCGGCGTTGGAGCCCATCACGAAGTGCAGAACCGGAGTTGTTGCGTGTGTTGCGGCGGTCATGTGAGCGAACTTTCTGTGAGGCGAAGGTCGTTTCCGGCCGCCGCAAAATTGTCGTAGCGGGTGTAGACCACGGTGCGGGGCTTCCCGCGGTCGTCGACCGTGTCGGTGACGACGTCGATGCCGTAGAGCCGCGACAGGGTTTCGCCCGTCACGAGAGTTTCCACTCGGCCGACGACGATCTCCTCGGGGCTGAACATGATTACCGCGTCGCCGCCGAGATGGAGCGCGTGATCGGGGTGATGTGTGGTCAGCAGGATGCCCATTCCTTCCGCTGCGAGTTCACGCAGAAGCCCGAGTACGTGCGCCTGGTTTCGGAGGTCGAGCGCCGAGACGGGTTCGTCGAGGATCATGAAGGTGCAGTCGGTGTTGAGTGCACGGGCGATCAGGACCAGTTGTCGTTGCCCACCGGACAGTTCGGTGAAATTCGATGTCGCGAGATGATCGATGCCGACTCGTTCGAGTACCGTACGAGTCAGTGCCACATCAGCTTTGCTGGGAACCCCGAAGGTCGAAACCTTTTTCGCTCGGCCCATCAGCACCATGTCGAAGACTGTGTAGGCAAAGCTGGAACCCGTGGCCTGCGGGACGTAGCCGATGTTCGGGTGCTCGAGCACCCGACCTTCCTCCGGGGTGGACAGCCCGGCAATGCACCGCAGCAGCGTGGTCTTGCCCTTGCCGTTGGGACCGAGGATCGACGTGATCGAGCCCGACGTGATGGTGAGGTTCGTGTGGCGAAATACCCAGTCCTGCCCGGGATACCGGAATCCGAGGTCAACCAGTTCAAGCATCGATGAACGCCCTTCTGCTCGAGTTGCGAAGGAGAACGACAAATACCGGCGCACCGATGATTGCCGTCAGGATTCCCAGTGGGATCTCGCCCGGACTGATCGTGCGCGACAGCGTGTCGATCACCGTGAGGTACGCAGCTCCGAGAACAAACGTCGTCGGCATCGAGATGCGGTGGTCCGGGCCGACCCACAACCGGGCCAGATGCGGGACAACCAGGCCGACCCAGCCGATGACACCGGACACAGCGACTGCACCTGCCGTCATGAACGCCACCATGACCAGAAGCAGCATGCGCAGCCGGTGCGGTTTCACACCGAGCGACGCGGCGTCGTCGTCGCCGAGCGAGAGGATGTTCACTCGCCAGCGCAACCCGAGGATGACCGCGCTGCCGAGAAGGATGGGAACGGCGGCAATTGCCACCTTGCCCATGTCGGCAGTGGCCAAAGAGCCCATGAGCCAGAAGACAATTGACGGAAGTGTGCTGTACGGATCGGCGAGGTAGGTGATCAACGAGACCAGTGCCGAGAAAAACGCACTGGTTACCACGCCGCCGAGCACGATCATGAGAATCGAACTGCCGGAACGGGTTTTTCCGATCGCCATCACCATGATCAGGGCGGCGATACCGAAAATGAATGCTCCACCGACCAGGAATGCCGAACCGAGTCCGAGCATCAGGACAAGGACTCCGCCGAAGGAAGCTCCGGACGAGACGCCCAGAACCTGAGGGCTTACCAAAGGGTTCCGGAATACTGCTTGCAGGGCGGAACCACCCAGGGCGAGGCCGCCGCCGACCAGCATTCCGAGCAGAAGTCGCGGGAACCGCACGCCGAGAACAACTTGCGACTCGACATCGGTCCAGGTCTGCTCGAGTGGGATCACCCGATCGATGAGGATCCGGGCGACCTCGTTGACCGGGATCGTGTACCGGCCGATGGCAAGGGCTGCCAGGCCGATCGCGAGGATTCCGAACGTCAAGATCAGTGGAACGGCGAAAGCTTTGTACCGGGAGGACCTTCCGGCGGATTTCTCGCTATCGGAGGCTGCCGGGTTGGGCTCAAGCGCGGAACGAGTCATATCCGGTGCTCACCTGATTGGACTCGAGATGCAGGATGCGATCGATTTCGGCGTCGGTGACGTCGTAGGCGTACAGCGACGTGTACGTCTCACGAATACGATTGCGCAGATCGAGATCGAGTTTCGCTTCGGGATAGAAGATCTCAGCGACCCAGAGCCACATCAGGTTCGACTCGTTGCACGGGGGATCCCACGAGAATCCGCCGATCGGCGCCTTGTAGACGCGCTTGTTCTTCACCGCGCTCAACGATGCCCAGTTGGGGTCGTCGTAGATGTCCTGCGGGGTGGCCGCGTCGAAGTTTCCGAGAACCAGGACTTCGGGATCCCACGTGAGGATCTGCTCCTTGGTGACGGCTACGCTCGTGCCTTTTCCGGCGCCGCGGGCGACGTTCTTGCCGCCGGCGAGGGTGATCCAGAAGTCCATGTACGTGTTGTCGGCGGACACCTTGGTCTCGGGAGTGCTGTAGAAGTACATCGCTCGAGGCGCCTTGGCCGTATTGGCAGCGGCAATGGATTCGACGGTCTTGCGGTCAGTTGCCATGCGCGCGAGGATTTCCTGCGCTTCTTCCTTCTTGTCGAGAAGGTCGCCGAAGATGTTGATCCAGGCTTCGAGATCTTCCTGCGTGCCGTACTTGAGGAGGATGACCTTGAGGCCTGCGTTGCGCAGTGGCGCAACAATGTCGTCGCCCTTGTCGCCCCACTGTATGACGACATCCGGGTTGAGGGAGAGAATCTGTTCGACGTTCGGGACGAAGTCGGGTCCCGAAACGACTGGGGTATTGAGGAATTCGGGGAACATCACTCCGAGCATGCCGTTCTTGGCAAGCGAGATCGCGCTCGAGTTGACGCCGACGTTGCGCGAGATCGACTGATCGGAACCGGCAATCATCGACGGAACGGGGATGATTGCGGACGCGATCCGGCCGACCGGGGTGTCGAAGGTAATCGTGTTCTGGTACTGATCCACTACGGTAAACGGACCGGTGCTGGGGCCGGTCGACGCAGTCTCGGACACCGGCGTCCGAGACGAGCACGCTGTAACGCCGAAAGCTCCGAGTGCTGCCGCTGCGACGCCCATCGAGCGGATGAGTTGGCGCCGCGTCAGGGCGCCGGCAAGAGGGGATGGGGTGTGCTTCGGGGGCATGGTTTCTCCGAAAAGACTTGGCGTGGTGATGGTTATCGAAAACTGAAATCAATTTCTAGCGGAAGTAAAGCTAGCATAGCCTTGCTAAGGGTTGACTTGCCTAATTTTGTGGCGCGATAGACATGACAAAGACCGCTCCATCCGTCTGACGGATCGAGCGGTCGTGTTGTCAGTAGTGCTGGTGAGTCAGTGCTGGCGGGTCAGCGACCTGCAAACATTTTGATGCGTTGCTCACGACTGCGTTCGAGGTGAGCCCGCATATGTTCGCGGGCGGACTTCTCGTCGCGACCGCGGATTGCGGCCAGGATGTCCTGATGTTCGGAGTTCAGCAGGTCGGGTTCACCGTAGTTGGACGGCGGGCCGCTGTCGTAGATCCGTAGTTGGGTAGTCAATCTGATCAGAAGTGATGTGATCGTGGCGTTGTGCGCAGACTGCCAGAGTGCTTCGTGGAACTTGAAATTGCCGGCCCGAACCGCGGCGCCGTCGGTGGCCGTGCAGCACTGTTCGTGAAGCCCTTCGAGGCGTGCAAGATCCAGTTCGGTGTGGCGCAGTGCGGCCGCCCCGGCGGCTTCGGACTCCAAAGCCACTCGCGCAGCATAGATTTCGATCACGTCTTCGGGGGTCCCGGAGCGTACGCGGAATCCGCGGGCGGCGCGCTCGAGAAGGCCGTCGTGCGCAAGCCAATTGAGGGCTTCCCGGATAGGAGTGCGGGAAGCGCCGTAGGTTTCGCACAATTGGGTTTCATGTAATGGGGCGCCCTGGGCGAACTTTCCGTCGAGGATGTCGGCGCGCAAGCGTAGGTACTGGCGGGAAGTCTGGTCGGAACGTCCCAGTGCTGCCTCCGGCACCAGTATGTCTGCGCTGGTCGTGGTTTCCTCGACGCCCATGTTTCCCCGTTCCTTCTTCGTGAGTGAAGCGCGTTTGATTATGCCACTGACAACGCGTGAGTACTTGCGTATACGCTAGTACTCACATAAGTTCGTGGACGTTGGTTTCGGTTCGGTGGGTTTCAGCTCACGTGGTTGCAGTTACGGAAGAGGTGCGTCGGTGACACAAACTTCGGTCACACCGTTGATCGACAGTGAGACACTGTCGCAGCTGTTGCCCGGCGGCAACGTCGTGGTTCTCGACGTCACGGTGCATTTCCCGCCAGCGCGCTTCGACGGTGACTACCGCCCCGAGTCGGGCTACGCAGGCTGGACCGAGGCTCATATTCCGGGATCCCGCCACGTCGATCTCATGACAACGTTCTCCGACCGCGGCGCATCATTGCATTTCACCAAGCCCACGGCCGAACAACTGGCACTCGACCTGGCAGCGGCCGGGATCGGGGCGGACGCAACGATCGTGATCTACGACCAAGGCTCGATGACCTGGGCGTCGCGGCTGTGGTGGGTGCTGCGCAACGCGGGAATCGGTGCGCGGGTACTCGACGGCGGACTCGCCGCCTGGACGTGGCACGGATTTGCGGTCGAATCCGGGGAAGAACGAACACCGGCGCAGTCTGTTGCGGCCTGGGACGTTGCCGATCTGGACCTGTGGGCTGATCGCGACGATGTTGCAGCGGTCTCGACCGGCGAGCAGCCTGGCACCCTGGTCTGCGCGCTGGCCCCCGAACAATTTGCCGGAACCGAGAAAACGAGATATTCGCGGCGTGGGCACATCCCGGGAAGCCGGAATCTGTCGGCAAAAAGCCTGCTGGACGACAACGGATTGATGCTGCCGGCCACCGATCTCGCGTCGCGGGCGCACGTGCTGTCGGCGAGTGTCGCTCCGATCATCATCTATTGCGGCGGAGGCGTTTCCGCGTGCCTGACCGCGCTCAGCCTGGTGATGAGCGGCTACGACGCCATCAAGGTATACGACGGTTCCCTCGAGGAATGGACAGCTGATCCCACCTTGCCGATGGTTGCGGGAACCGGGCCCACCGACAGCGATCGATGTCGCGAGTCCTGATCGCCCGGCCCCGTACCGACCTCACATTCTCGAAGGAAAATTCATGTCTGACATCAATACGGCCGATATTTCTGCAGAAACTGTTGTCTCGGCGCTCGAGGCGCTTCGTGCGCAGGTGCCGCTCGTTCAATCACTGACCAACATCGTCTCGGCCAACTTCCTGACCAATGTTCTTCTGGCGGCAGGGGCAAGCAATGCGCATATCGACAATGTGCACGAAGCGGCCGGTTTTGCAGCGATCGCCGGGGGAGTTCTGGTCAATCTCGGCACTCCTGACGACGCGACTGCCGCAGCTTTCCGTGTTGCTGCCGAAGCAGCTCAGACCGCAGGCACACCCTGGGTTCTCGACCCGGTCGGTGTCGGTGGATTGCCCTGGCGCAGCGAGATTGCCGTGGACCTCCTTCAGTTCCGTCCGACCGCAATCCGCGGTAATGCGTCGGAGATCATCGCGCTCGCCGGTCTGGGCGGAGATACCCGTGGCGTCGACAGCGCGTCCGATTCGGTCGACGCTGTTCCGGCAGCGCTCGCTCTGTTGAAGTACGCGGACGCCGTATCTGCTTCGGGTCCGGTCGATTACGTTGTCGGGCGCGACCGTGACGGCGGCGTCGTCGGTGTCAAGATTTCGGGCGGCAGCGCACTTCTTCCCCGTGTCACCAGCACGGGATGCTCGTTGGGTGGCCTTGTTGCTGCGTATCTTGCTGTGGCACCGACTCCGTTGGAAGGACTTGTTGCGGCCCACACTCACGTTGCCGTTGCGTCCGAGATCGCTGAGGCGAACTCCACCGGCCCAGGATCGTTTGCGGTTGCCTACCTGGACGCGCTCTACGCCGTAGACGCCGACACCATTCGCGCGCGAGCTCGCGTCGAATCCTTCGAACTGCCGGCCGGAGTGCAGAACTGATGAGCGTCAAGACTTTCTGGTACCTCACCCAGGCTGACGGTGACTACCCGTGGAGCCCCGGCGGGTTGTACCCGGTGGACGGCGCGCGGCAGATCGAACTTGCCAAGACGATCGACGACGGCGGATTCGAAGGTGCACTGGTAGCCACCTGGCCGAATGATCCGTTCATTTCCGCGACCTGGGCAGCAGCTCATACCAGTCGCATGAAGTTCCTGGTCGCGATCTACGCGAACATGACACCGGCACGTTTGCTGGCCGAGAAGGCACTGACCTTCGACGCTTTCAGCGGCGGCAGGTTGATGATCAACTCGGTCAACGGCCGCGAGAACATCCTGACCAAGTACGACATGAACGTCGACCACGACCAGCGGTACGAACTGGGCGAGCAGTACTGGGCTGATTTCCGACGCATCTACGCCGAGGGCACCGAGTCCAACTTCCCGAACACACCGTTGCGGATCGATGCACCGGTGGGCCACCAGGTTCCGCTGTGGGGAACCGGGGATTCGCCTGCAGGCCTGGCAAATTCAGGCAAGGTCCTCGACACGTACCTGGCGATGCTCCGCGAAACGTCCTTCATCGAGGAGAAGTTCTCGGCCGCGCGGGACGCGGCAACTGCCGCTGGACGCGAATTCACAGACTTCGGTGCCCTGACCGGAGTGATCGTACGGCCCACGAAAGGCGAAGCGCTCGAACGATTCCGATCGCTGTTCGAGAAGACGGGCATCGAGCAGATTGCCGATATTCTCGACAACGCGGTGCGTCGACGCACACACGGCGCGCAGGATCTCAAGACCTTCACCGCCCGCGACTCGCAGCGCCAAGGGTGGGTCGATGCAATCGCGGCCGGTCGGCTCCCCGAACCTGAAGACTTGTATGTCGGTGACGGACTCTATGCCGGCATTACCGCGTGGTCTCCACTCGATATCTTCGGAACTGGTTCGTCGGCGGTCTACTATGTTGGCGACCCCGATTCGATCACCGATTCGGTGCGCACCCTTCGGCAGCGCACCGGCCTGACCGCACTCATTCTCGCGGGATGGCCGCTGATCGAAGAAGCAAAATGGGTGTCGGAGTACCTGATTCCGCGATTCGACGAACTGGACTGAGTGCTGCTCTAGCGGTACTCGCGCAGTAGCTGGGTCGGAGTTACGCCGGTCAGCGCCTGAACATCACGGGACAGGTGAGCCTGATCGGCGTATCCGGCGTGCGCCGCATGAACGGCCAAGGGAACGTTCGTGCTGCGCGATGACGTCAGTATGTTCTGCATACGCTGGACTTTCTGGATCATCTTCGGTGCGAGCCCCGTCGACGCAACGATTGTGCGCCGGAAATGTCGTTCGGAGACTCCGAGATCTGCCGCTATGTCGCGGACCTTGGCTTGCGGCGACGCGGTCAATGCTGCATATCCGATCTGGGCCATCTCTTCGGGATAGATACTCGGCCACAGTTTTTCGAGGAGGGCCGCATCGACGCGTTCGCAACGCAACGCGTCCGCCAGGATTCGGGCCGTTCGGGAGGGGAGAATGCCGTCGAAGTCGACTTTGGTGTCCTGCACAGCTTCCGCATCGGTCCCGAGTATCGAACGTAGGGCAGGTGGACTGATTCGAACTCCCCACCGGGTTACTCCCGGCGTCGTCGTGACCAGATCCGCGGCGGTCGCCGGCCCGACCAGCCAGGCTTTGCCCGTGCTGTCGGCTATGAAGTCTGCGCAGAGATCCGGAATGATCCGATGAACGGCATCGGTGTTCTCGGCGCTGGACGTGCTTGTCCACAGGCAACCGAAGAGGTCTGTGCCATCGATGCGTTTTTCCGCGTACATGTGGCCGTTTTGTTCAAGACCGGTGTCCGCGCTGCGACTACCGTGTGTGGTGCGAGCGTCCGTGGCAGTCATCTCTTGATCGTCACACACTCGTCGACTACTTTTCGAACCGAAAACAGGAGAACACAGTGTCGGTGTCACCTCGTCTTGATCTTGTCGGAATTGTCACCGGCGATCTCGATCGTTCCCTTGCGTTCTACCGCAGCCTGGGCCTCGAGATCCCCGAGACGCCGTCCGATGCCCCGCACGTCGAGTTCACCTTCGAGGGCGGACTGAGGCTGGCGTGGGATGCCGAGTCGACGATCAAGAGTTTCGACCCTGACTATGCGACAGCGGCCGGCCGACATCCCGTGGCGTTGGCCTTCGATTTCGGTACCCCCGGGGCCGTCGACGAAGCGTACGCACGAATCACCGCAGACTTTGCCGGGCACAAGGAACCCTTCGACGCCGTGTGGGGCCAGCGTTACGCGGTGCTCCTCGACCCGGACGGAAACACGGTCGATCTGTTTGCCGCGCTCTGACCGATCGCTTCCGGCATATTTCAGGGTCCGAGAACGACGACTGCTACGAGCAGGTTGAGCAGAGTCGCCGATACCGCGAAGGTGACAGCGCCGGGTAGGAAAGTTCGAAAGCGCACGGCCACGAATGCAGCGAGCGCGAGAGTGGTCACGACGGCGGTCACGAATACGGCGATCCCGGATTGAAAGGGCAGCGTTCGCCAGAGCGCTCCCGCGGCGATCAGGCCTAGCGGCAGTCCGACGACGACCTGGGCCAGTGATCCCACCAAGCGTTGACGTTGATCGCGTTCGGGTACGCCAGTTGTCATGGAAATCAGTATGTGGCAGGGCGTGACCAAATGTCCCGATACTCGGACATATCAGGAGAAAGCTAGGGCACAGCAGGACAAAGGAATTGGCGGGATGCGTTCCAGAACGGAAAGAGGTCGGTCGTGCTCGCATCGGGGTGATCCGTCAGAGCCAGATCGTTGAAATCGAAAACCGTTCGGCCTGCGGTACTGCTGACTCCGCATGCCTGCAGACTCAGCTTCGCGGCGGGGGCGAAGCCGACGCTGCGTGCGTAGGGACCGAGCACTCCGGAGTGGACGAAACTGTCGATTGCGTGGCCCCACTGGTTGTACTCGGTTTGCAAGTCGAAGCTGCACGCCTCGCCGAACAGCTCGGCGCACGTTGTCGGTTGCCCGTCGATGACGGCCGGCGTATCGGCGAGGGTGCGAGAAGTCTCGGCTTGCGGCGATTTATGGATCACGAGATAAGCACCGACTGCGACGACGCCCACAATCACGACGCTCGCCAGAATCGCCGGCAACGCCTTCATGATCACGTCGATCGGCTCGACCACGCAGCGGCTATCTCCGGGTGAAAGCCCATGATTTCGTCGATGTGCTTGGCGTCAGCTGTGTCCACCTCGGCCCGATGCCGTTGTGCTGTGACCAGTAACCCGTCGGGATGACCGGGGGGACCCGGCGAAGGCGCAGGTACGTCCGCTTCGAGGTCTCTGATCAACTCGTCCAAACGTGTCGCGAGGAATACCTTCTTCTCCGTGCTCATAGCCGTCACGTCCATTCGTCTTCGCGCTGTACTCGATCGCTGTGCCCGGTCACCGGCGTTGCGAAACCGGAATTGCCGGCTCTGATTTCGAGTCACCGCCAGTGGGTACCTACTGGATGCCCGGATGTGGAGTTGTCGACGCGAAAGAGACGCTCATGAACGATCTGACTGTGACTGCCGAACACCTTCGCGCACTTCTCAGGAGTAGTCCGCACGCGGAACTGGTGGCCGTCGATGGCGGCATCACAGTCTTCGAGCCCCATGAGGAAGGGTTCCAATCCGACGGCATCTCAGTGGTGACCCGGGAGCAACTCAGCGAGCGACTTCCGTCCGGCGGAAAATCACCTGTCGAAGGTGAATTGACTTTGGCTGCTGCGTCATTGAGCCAGATGATCGCCGAATTGGGCGGTTGAACGGCGCGCAGGAGATTTCGGACAGCCTGGACGGAGTACCGTGGACTACATGGGTCTCATGATCCGGCGTTTGCCTGACGGTCCCATGACCATTTTTTCTAAGGGGCGTCCGTCATGGCGCACACGAACACAGTCGACTTCGGGTTGGAAACGCAACCGCGACACCCAGGTCAACCATTTCCCTCGCCTACCCGAACACCGCGGTTCCTACTACGGGGTCAGGGCGCGGTGAAGTCGCATGTCGACGGTGCTTGGTTCCCATGGACCACCAACGTCACAGCGGAGCTCCACGATCTGATTTCAGCACTCTCACTGCGCCTAGGGCCGATTACACGCGTTGCATTCGACTGGAACACGGTGAGTACTGTGCAGCGTCGTATCGACGAGGTCGACGGACTCGAAGTTCGAGGTCCGTATCCAGGTCAACCCGCAGATTTGATGTATCTCGACGACATCTACGGTCGGCAACTCGTGTTGATGATGATTCCGCCGTACGTCGATCCCGATCGGGCGTACGACATCATGCGGATTCTGGTGGATCCTGCTCGGGGAGACACCTATCGGGTTCAGTGAGTCGGGTATGTGTCACTGGTGAACTCACCAAGCGTTGAGTGTGTCGAGGATCTGACCGCGCGCCTTCCACAGTTCCGAACCCCAGTACGGCCACGAATGGGTTCCGTTGGACGGGAAGCTGAAAGTGGCAGGAATGCCGAGTGTGTTGAGACGCACCTGGAACGCTCGGGTGTTCAGCAAGGCGAGTGCTTCGAGTCCCATTGCGCTGCCGGTGTTGACGAAGTCGACCGGGCGTCGGGGTTTGTCGAGTTCGCCGGGCAATCCACTTGCCGCCGAGATGTACATCGACAGACCTCTGAGTTCCGGTGCAAAAACGAGGGGATCGTTGCGCAGCCAGGCCGGATTCCACGGTGGGCCCCACATCGCGTCGACGTTGAAGGATCCGGCGCTGATCATCGCGACCCGGATGGCTTCACGCATACCGGGTGCGGAGATGTTGAGGTACCCGGAGAACGATCCCGCGAACTTGAACTGATCACGGTGGTAGGCGGCCAGGGTCAGTGCTGCGCTGCCGCCCATCGAGAGGCCGAGGACACCGTTATTGGTGCGCGAAACGCCTCGGGTGTCGAGGTATGCGGGAAGTTCCTGAGTGAGAAATGTTTCCCATTTGTATGTGACGGGTTGGCGGTTGAGGTTGCTGGTGGAATACCAGTCGGAGTAGAAACTGGACTGGCCACCGACCGGCATCACCAACGTGATGTTGTTCTCGCGGAACTGATCGAATGCGTTTGTCTCGAAGCTCCACGCGTTGCGATCATTGCGAGCGCGGAGGCCGTCGAGCAGGTACAGGGCAGCGTTGCCACCACGGGATGCCCACTGGATCTGAACCTTGATTGGCCCCATCGAGGAGTCGACGAAGACTTCTTCGTAGCCGCCCGATTGTGCGGTTCGAACCGGTGCCGCAGTCGCGGTCGAAGATCCGATCAGGCCCATCGCCAATGGAATTGTCAGTGCCAGTACCGCCGACCCTGACCGCGCCCGCCTGAACTGTTTTGATACGCCTCTTCGGAAAATTCGCATTCCAGCCACTCCCGCCCCTTAGTGGTGTGCCCCGAGATTTCAGATTGTGCCCCCGAGTCGTTCAACTCTGGCGAACATGGAGCGGTCGGTACGGCGGTATCGCGTATCCGTTACTGCTTCGATACAGAAATAGGGCGAATGCCGTACACAGTTCAGGTCCCTGAATCTGCGTCTGTGTCGAGATCGGCGAGCGGCCATCCCGCTGCGGACAAGACTGCCGCAACGCGTGCGATGTCCTCGTCGGAGGCGTTCTGGCTGGTCACATCCGTGATTTGAGCGCTGATCTCGTCACCTCGGATTACCTGGTCGCTGTTTTCGTCGATCAATTCCGCGAGCGCGGCGCCGATCGCGATTTCACGCACTTCTACATCGGTGAGTCGGCGTCGCAGCAGGGCGATCAGCGGGATTCGATCCTTCGGTGGGATACCTTCCGGATAACCGGCGCGTAGCCACGCAAGGATCGACTGAGCCAGTGACGGGATCGGTGGGGGCAATGTGGTCACTTTCGGTTCGGTAGGTGCAGGGCCGTGGTGACGGTGGGGATTTCGGAGTCCGGTCCGGGAACTTCGGCGGGAACTTCGGTGGGAACGAGCGCGTCGTCCCATTCGGCGTTGACGTTGCTGGAATCGATCGGCGCCCTGCGGGAGCGGATGTACATCCAGGCGGCCATCGCGATGAGGATCGCAAAAACCACGAGCACACCAGGTAATCCACCGACGATATTTACCAGGCCCCAACACGCAGCTCCCACGATTGCGGCGGAGGGGAGCGTGATCAACCAAGCAATACCCATGCGGCCTGCGACGCTCCAGCGAACCGTAGCTCCTTTGCGTCCGAGCCCGGTTCCGAGGATCGAACCCGTCGCCACGTGGGTGGTGGATAGCGGGAGGCCGAGGTGGCTGGAGGTGAGAATTATTGCAGCAGAGGATGCTTCGGCAGCCATGCCTTGCGGCGCCGCAATTTCGACCAGACCTTTGCCGAGTGTACGGATGACCCGCCACCCGCCGAGATAAGTGCCGGCCGCGATCGCGAGCGCACACGTCAACTTGACCCAGAACGGCATCGGAGCGTCAGCGGAGATGGTGCCGTGCGCGACCAGCGCCAGGAAGATGACGCCCATGGTCTTCTGAGCGTCGTTGGTCCCGTGAGCGAGGGAAACCAGTGAGGCCGAACCGATTTGGCCCAAACGGAAACCTCGCTCCTGGGTATCCTCGCGGACCTTCGACGTGATTCGGTAGACGAGCCACGTGCCGGCTGCCGCCACCAGGCCAGCGACCAGGGGTGCCAACGCAGCCGGGATGACGACCTTGCTCAGGACGCCGTTCCAGGCGACGCCATTCATGCCCAACGAGGCAACTGCTGCGCCGATCAAGCCACCGAACAATGCATGTGAGGAGCTCGACGGGATGCCCAGCAGCCACGTGGCGAGGTTCCAGATGATGCCGCCCACAAGGCCTGCGAAGACGATCGTCAGCAGTGCTGGGCCGCCGACATTTCCGAGATTCACCACGCCCTTGGCCACAGTCGCGGCCACCTCGACGGAGAGGAAGGCCCCGACCAGGTTGAGTGATGCGGAGAGGGCGACAGCAACCTTGGGGCGGAGCGCACCCGTAGCGATCGAGGTAGCCATCGCGTTTCCGGTGTCGTGAAAACCATTGGTGAAGTCGAATGCGAGCGCGGTGACAACAACAACGAGGAGAACGATCAGTTCCGCATTCACGTGTACTGATGTTCCCGCAGGAAGGGCGGGTGAAACGGACCCGGCCGCACGAGTTTCACGGCGCGAGTCGAGTGTTTCTGTGGCTGTTTCTGTGGCCACCTCAGTGGAACAGGAATACGCTCGGTCGATGTCCCTCGGCGAAGAGAAAACGATCTCGGTAACAACCTTCCGAAAGAGCGGCGACGGCGTCGTGACGCCCACCTGGGTCGTCCCGCTGTCCGACGGTCGCATCGGGTTCTGGACGTCCTCGAAATCCGGTAAGGCAAAACGGTTGCGGAACAATCCGCAGGTCACGGTGGTGCCGTGTAACAGCCGGGGCAAAGTGACACCCGGAGCTGTGCCGGTCCGCGGGGTCGCGACCTTAGTGCGCTCAGGTTCCGACTTCGACGAGATTCAGAGTAAAGTGAAAGCGAAATATGGTGTGATGGTGCCGATTTCGAAATTCTTCAACGTCCTCGGCCATATCGGCAAGGGCTCATTCCCCTACGGTGACGTTGGCGTCGTCGTCACCCTGGAGCCGTAGTTGCTCAGCTGACCGGGTCCAGGGTTACCTTCACAGACACGTTTCCTTTCTCGTCCCGGGTACTCACCGCATGGCCTGTGCGATCGATTCCCCGAATATTGACGCGCATCCGACCGCCCTCATTCAGAAAATTGCGCCACCAGTTCTTCTTCTGGGGAAGTGCAACTCTGATGAGCACTTCGTCGTTCCTCTGGCGGTACGACACAGGCAAGGTGAAGGTCTTTCCGGATTTGCGTCCGGTGTAGGTGATCTGGGCCGTCGAGCCGCCGATGAGCTTCTCGATGAGCGGCACTCGCATCGCCGCGAGGACAACCTTGTTGATCGCGGCCGCAGACTTCTGGAAAGTGTTCATAGAGTCCGTCCTTGGTTATGTCGAAGGTGCCTTCGCGAGCCTAGCCCTACTTATCTCAGGGTGACTTTTATGATTCTCGATATCCACGGTGATCGGATCAGGGGGCAATGTGAGAACTACGTTGGCTGTTTTGGTGTGTGCGTCGGCGGTAGTGGTCCTCGCTGCCTGTGGATCGGAATCGGTAGACGGGGCTGCGATGGCGGGGGAGAGCCCGGAAACCTCCAGCGCGGCGACGCCGGAGGCAACCGCACCCGACGTCTGTGCGGGACGACTGCGCTGCATCGATGTGGCGACCGTCGACGTCGATGGAGACGGCAACGACGACTCGATCGGTCGAGTCGACGATCGGATTGTTGTTCTGACGATGGCCGGCATCGAAGCCGAGGTGGCGGGGACCGAGTCCGCCAAGCTCTCGGATCCGGCGGTTCAACGAACAGGTGGATTTGTCGGAGCGTGGGACATCGACGGGCGTCCGGGGGCCGAAGTAATCATCGCGACATCCGATCTCGGTGGCAGCGCCGCGTACAAGGTCTGGTCGTGGGGGGACTCGACGCTTGCGGTGATGTCGCCGCCGGTCTCGCTGTACGAAGGCAACCCAGTTGAGTGGACGTTGCACAGGGGCGAGGGATACGAGACTGCGGTCCGCTGCACGGGCGACACCGATCGACCGATCGAGGTCTGGAATCTCACCTCGCCATACGGCGGATCCACCGCGCAGCCATCGATGAAGGTCACCTCGTATACCTATGGAGCTGCCAACGGCGGCCAGTTCGGGGACGGCTCGATGTTCGGGCAAGAGGAAACCTACAGTGCGGAGCCGCAGAATCTCGGACAGCTGGCAGGGTGGCCGTGGCTCTGTGGCGCCAATGCTGTCGATCCCGCAACCGCGTCAACCGTCAAGTGCGGTACCGAGTCTCCGAACATTGCGATCACGAATGGCGTCGCGCGAGTTCCTGCCGACCCCAGGATTCCTGACATCGAATGGATCTTTCTGGGGGACACAAACTTTGATCCGTGTGCGGATCTGAGCTACGCCCTAGCCGAAACCAAGGGAGGTACGGGCAGTTCACCGGAACATGTGATGTTCTTTCATCGAGGCGAGTACCTCGGAACTGCGACGTCCTGTGCGTTCGGATTCACTACCGTTGTCGATTCCACCAGTGAGAGTGCAACAGTGCAGTACAGGTGGCCGCGCGGTAGGGACTCGAATGCAAATCCGAGTGGCTTGGCGACCGCAACATTCGTCTGGGACGGAAACGAGGTTGTCATGCAGAACGATCTGCCGGCCGAGCTGCTGGATATCAGCGGCTGTAACTAGGGTTCTGGAGATGTCGATTCGAAAACTGATGCTTGACGTGGGAGTTCCGCAGAACTACCTGGGGCACGACGAGATTATCGACGTTGACGACCCGGCTGTTCGATCTTTGGCGCAACAGTTACGCCAGGCGTCGGACAACAAAACAGCGTTCGCCAAGGCTGCATTCGAATGGGCGCGAGATAATGTCGGGCACTCCAACGATGTTCAGGATCCGAGAGTGACGTTGACCGCGACCGAGGTTCTCGATGCGCGAGTGGGGCTCTGTTATGCCAAGGCGCACTTGCTCACTGCGCTTTTGCGATCCGAGGGCATCCCCACGGGCCTCTGCTACCAGCGACTCGCGGATCGTGACGGGTTCGTGCTTCACGGCTTGGTCGCGATCTATCTCGAAGGATCCTGGCATCGCCAAGATCCGCGAGGGAACAAGGTTGGAGTCGACGCAGAATTCTCGCTCGGCACGGAACGGCTTGCGTGGCCGGTCGATCCGACTGTGGGGGAGATCGACTACCCGCAGGTGTTCGCGTCACCAGTGGCGTGCGTTGTCGACACACTTCGTGGTGCGACCAACGTGCTCGACCTCCTGGACGGCGGCTTGCCGACTGCACTGGACGCGTGAATCTTGCTGGACCGGTCTCTACGTGGACAATTCGACCGAGGGGGAACATTGCGACTATCGCAGCCGGGCCGCAATGACGGCGGCCCGACTGCGGTACCTACACCAAGCGGAGGTGAGCTCTCATGCTGGCTAGCTGCTTAACCAGCATGAGTCGACGTTCTGAGAGCCGCCGAACGGCGTCGACGTCCCCCGCGAGTTGGGCACGGTTCAGTAGAAACTGACAAGTGTCCAGTTGATCTCTGAGGTTCATCGTTGCCGCCACCTTCGATCACGTTGTCGGTACGTTTTGACCCTGTCAGCGCAAGGCTCTGTGTGCGCGGGCTGAATTACCTAGGGCGATACCTATTTTTTCGTTTGTTCGGTTGCCGACCTCGTCGGTGAGCCGCGTTACATATCGACCCGATCTGTAGTTACAGATACCAGACATATGTCACAATCACGGCATGATGATTGTTGAAATTTTGACGGGCTGGACGGCAACCGCGGCCTTCCTCGCAGTCTGGTTGGGCCGCGCCATCAATCACGCTGAGCAGGAAAGGGCGCAGCGCGCCTGGTTGTAACAACTCCTGGGTGGCTGCACCCAAGAGTGAGTGCGTCGCCCGCCTGCATACGAGGCTGCGCGTTCAGAGTGATCGAGCGGAGGCTCGATCAGGGGGTGTCGCGGCTAGCTGCGCCGACATGCACCGCGGATGTCCGGCAGCGGTCAACGGCCTTTGATCACGTACCTCGCAAGTGCAAATCCGCCCGCGAGAAAACCGCCTACCGTGATCGCCGCAACCGGACCGTAGCCTGCGCCGCACATGAACCCGCCTGTGGTGCCGGCAGCGACTGCAATGATTGCGATGTCGCTACTGGTTCGATGTTCTTTGGGCATGGCTACTCTCGCAATCAATGCTGTTCTGTCCAACCGTCGGAGTGGGAGGAACAGATGCTGGGGCCTTGCCGGGGCGACTTTGCGGTCGATCCGGCAAGGCCTGCACGTCCCCCGGGCTGAAGCACATCGGTCCACGAAGTCCGTACACAAGCAAGAATATTCCGTCTGGTATGTATAGCTAAGGGACTTAAGTCCCACTTGCGTGTCAGGTCGACAAGCGGAAGAAATAGCGCGGTGAACGGTAGTGGCCACTTCGCGAAGGAGTGCAACACGTGTGCGGACGCTTATATAGGCAAGTCGGTGCACGCGAGGCGCTGTAGCGAATCGAGTTCGACAGCGGTGCGTATCTTTTTGCTTTGCTGACGATTTGGCCGACTCCCGCCGGGTCAGGGTTGGTCCCTAGGTGTCGGCGTGAAGTTGTCGACGAGCATCGCAATATCGACGACAGAAGCCACAGCAAAACACCTCGCCCGGATGAGCGAGGTGCGTGTCATACGGAACCGGGATCCTTTCCCGGCCTTCATACTTCAGCTTGCCTTCATGCGCCGGCACAGATGTGCAGGTGCGGCAACGTCACTCACGGACTGGCGAGTGTTCGGAGTTCGGCTATCCACTGCCGAAACTTGGCCTGCGCGCGAGGACGAACCCCATTCAGCTCAATGCCCCAATACCACGCCTCATCAAGGAGTCGATCAGGAATCGGAAAGTGATTGATGGCAGCACTGCCCACCGCCATCTGAATGACAGACATCGGCTCTCCACAGTCAAACGAGATTCTGTGGGAGCGACGACCCTCATCATCGGTGATCGGATCGACGACAGCTGCCAGCTCTTCGGCGAACTCCACTAGATTACGCACGGGAAAAATGTATCGTCGACCACCGACAAGATGATTTCATTCACTACCCGCGCTCTGCTTGGCTTACCACGGGCGGTGCCGTTAAGCCTGCTGGTGAAACCTAATATCCCGGTCGCTTCCCATCCGGCCCCAAGTAGAGCTCCCAGATCTCGTCCATTAGTTCATCGGTCACCACAGGACAGTCGTCAAGGCCATCACTTCCGTAGTGGATGAGGCATTGAGGAAAAGCCGTCTGCATCAGTCGTATGGCCCCGTAGATGATTGGCCAATTCCCTTTGGTGTACTCCCGATCGTAGAGTCGTCGCGCGTTGTGAAATTCAATCCGATCATATTCAGGTGGGTACTCGCTCCTCATCAGGTACTCGCCCTCGCAGTTGTCACCGAATCCGTGATCGCGCCCGAGCATGTACTTGTTGGCTGCGGCAAGTTCGTCGTCGGTAACCGGGCCGACCGCATAAAGGTAAGCGTCTGCTCCCATCTCAAGCTGCCTTTCGCTCTCTCGATGCGTGCGCTAGGTGCGCATCATTTACGTCGCCAAGCCGGAACGCTTGTGCGCGTGAAAGGACTTCGCGATATCGAGCCTGAATATGCCCTGATCGACGAGGGGTGTCTACTCGTTTTCCGGTCAGCCCTCGATACTCCGGATGCTGCCGAGCCAAAAGCTTTGCTAACTGGATGATCCCGGCGCGGTGCAGCATCCGATCATCGACCCGGCTGAGCACCCCATCCTCCGGCGCAATGTCCATCGCGCGCCAACTGTGGTCATTTTGACCACGGCTCCACGTTTAGTGTGGATGACGAACGGGATGCCATCCTCTGCAAGCCGTTAAATGATCGGCCGTCTGAACGCGGGGGCGGGCATCCTGTTCATCGTTCCGGGACACCCCACCGCCCAACCCCACATGCGGCGAAAGCCAAATCGCTGCCGGTTGTGGGCCGGGCACTCACTCTCGATCATCGAGGAGTCCCTACCGTGGCGATTGCATCTTTCGAATTCCTTCTGACCGCCGACTCTGGCGTTCTCGCCAATGTCATCGCCTTCCGGATCTGCCAGCGCTGGAATGGTGACGAATAGGCCCTCTCCACAAGAGCCGTTCAATTCGTGGCAGTGGCAGTTAGCCTCACCCGGGGCGGCGCGTGGTCTACCGGATGAGTTCAGCGATTTCGACACGACTTGCATCACTACTTGCATCACTACTTGGCGTCGCTGCTCATTGCGTCCGGCGCGGACATCAAGACGGTCCAGGCTCGGATGCGGCACGCGAGTGCGAAGACGACGCTCGATGTCTACGGCCATCTGTGGCCGGACGCAGACGAGTCCACCCGCTTGGCGATCGATGCTGTGATCACGAAGCGGGTGGACTCGGCTATAGGTACTGCGGACGGAGGGCTGGACCTACGAACTACTGTGCAGGTCAGCTACTCCACCGGGGTTACACGTCGTAGTAGAGCTCGGATTACCACCTGGGCGTTTGTGTGCGTTGGCAATGTTGGTTGAGTCCCTTTGACCTGCATGTTTATCGTTGGTAGTGACTGCTTGCGTTGTCGTGTACCGGTAGTGCTGCGGACGCTCTGCGGACGGAATGGCTGTTTGCCCCATCGGCGATGCACGATTTTCGCGGAACCGTACACCCGCCGACGGGTTGAGCCAGATCATTGAGCGATGAGACCAGATGAAAACGGGGTACCTGCAAAGAGGCCCATCCTGACCATCGCGCCGGACGGAGATGAGTTCTGGCAAGCGCCTCAGTGCCAAATCGCCACCGGTGCCCCCAAGGGAACCTGGCTCTACTGGGCGCACATCGGCAAAGGGCCGGTGAGCTTCAAGCTTGGCCGACGCAGAGTCTGGCGTAAGAGCGTCATTCTCGCCTGGATTGCCGAGCAGGAAGCTGCAGGGATTCGCGAGCGTGAGTGCTGAATGACTCGACCACTTCTCACCTCCGCCGAGGCCGGCGAAATACTGAACGTGTCCGCAGCGGTAGATGCCCGGATGTGCCGGCGTCGCGAGCTGCCGTGCATCATGCTTTCGCCGCGCAAGCGACGAATCGCACCAGAGGATCTTGACGCGTTCATTGCGTCTCGACGTAGGGGATAGGCATCTGGCTGCGGCCACGTAAATTGGGGTCGCAAATAGTCGAGCTTCCGGATTCGATGGATGTATGAAACTTGAGATCACCATCGACCTTCAGGGTGGGGACGCTGAGGCGATCCGCGATGTCCTCCGACCACTGATCCCTGAACTGGCTAGGCAGCTTCGCGACAGCGGGATTAGTGCGCAACTCACTGCGGCAACACCAACTCCATTGCCGACGCGTACGCCCAAGGCTAAGCAGTGGATGAGCACCAGCGAGGTCGCGGAGTACATGGGCTGCTCCGTGCTCACGGTCCTCAGATTGTTGAGAACCAAGCAGATGATCGGATATCAGTCGGGACCCAAGGCGAGCTGGCGAATCAATAGGGATGATGTCGAGCTGTACATCCGAGGCGAGAAGCCAAACAAGAGACGTCGGCGTTGACGGGACCTTATTACTCCGACCGCGGGTACCGTCCGCGAATGAAACAGAATCAGATCCCACTTGAGATTCCTACCGAGCTCGTCGACGTCATTCGCAATGTGATGCGTCCTCTGGTAGCCGAGCTGGTCGCCGAACTGTTGGCAGAACGTGGCAGTTCGGCGATGGCATCGACTGCACAGGGACTCGCGGCGAGACCTGAAGACTCGCATGCCTGGATGACAGTCAAAGAAGCCGCAGATTATCTGCGCATTCATCAGAAGACAGTCCTACGACTCCTCGCCAGTGAGCAGATCACCGCAGGAACCGGACTCGTCGGATATCAAGTCACCACCCCGAACGGCACATGGCGAATCCATCGCGACGATGCCGACAGGTTTCAACGGCGCCCGACCAGCAAATACGGAATTAGACAGAACTGAGTCGAGCAATCTCTATCGGTTGACTCGGTCGAGTTCGCCGAAGGCGTCGGATTGCTGATTCAAGCAGAGGGCAAGGCGTCTGGTCTCCGACCGAAAAGTCGGTTCGGATGATGCTTGCAGTTTGTGGCATGCGATGATTTTCGGATTGTGAAGATCAGCCTCGGCAGATGCGGCAAACATCTCCGAGGCCCGGCCGACAGGTGAAGTGTCGACATGACGAATTATAGGCTTGTGCCTGAGTTGGCATGGGCAGGTCCTAGTGTCCGCTTTAGACGGCCGAGCCAGAGTGCATGACTGCCTTTGCGAAAGACGCACGTGGAGTTGCAGTTCTAGGTGGGATGCGTTGCACTCCAGAAGCAATCCGAAGAAAGCTCTCGAACGCAAACGAGCGAAATAAGGGCAACGTCATTTCGGTGCAAGCTGAACTGTGGCTTCCGGGCGATTCTCGTGATGACGTTGTGTTGCGAGCTTCTGTTGGGCTGAAGAACGGTCAAGTGATGGTTGCCATGGTAAATTCGCTGTATACAGCTGGTTTTTCGCTTACTCTGGAACTGTCTGACGGCGCGAATCCGAACCACCACCATGTGGAATTTGGGTCTGACGTGTCGGATGAAGCAGTTGAGCGACTGATTGGATGCTTCGGAGAGCCCGAACCGAATCCTGCGAAGGGGATGAAGTGACAACGACAGTTTTGGTCGATTTCAACGACCTCGCACGCGGTGGCAAGGTCGTCGCTCTCAGGAGTTGGGCAGACGGTCCAGTCAGCGTTGGCGACCGAGTGACAGCACTCGATGACATGGAAGACCTACGATTCTCGGCAATCGTCGCTGAAGAAAATGCCGAGACCGGTGAGATATACCTCGCCCTCGACGAAGGCGCGAACGCCGCGACTCATCTCATCGTGAAGGTTGACGGCGACAATCCTCAGAGTTGGGAGACGATCCCCCGAGAAAAGTACGGCGCTCCCGAGGTGATGGCTGAGGTATGGAAGCGACTCTTCAAGGCTTCACCTCCTGTGCCGATTGACGTACCCAACGATCTCTCGACCGTCATTTCTCATCTGCAGACGCGCACCCCAGATGGTTTCTGGCTTCGATACGCGCTTGGTCCGGACGAGGAGTGGAGAAAGCATGTCGCGCTCAAATTCCTTGCAACGACTCGGCATGAAAAAGTCGGTGCTGAGAAGATTCGTCGCTGGGGGACAGCCGAGGATGGCACAGCACTTGTTATTGCCTGCCTGGAGACTGACACCATCGACTCGGTCCTTGAGCAGATGACCGAGAATGACAGTGTTGTGGTAACGACTGCATTGCATGACCCAGACAATAATTGGACGATCTCAGCCGTCAGTGGCCTGTCCGGTCATAAAGCAGTCGAGCCCGACAGGTCAATGGAAACCTTGTCGGATGCTGGCCTAACGCTGGGGTCAACGATCCGCGACCTGATGGCCGCATCTGGTGTTTATGAGGTACTCAATCAGCGGCTTCTCGCGGAAGCCACAACCGGCGATACTGAGGTTGACGCGCCGGTTTTCGGCAACAGGGCAAGAAACGGATTCAGAATCTCGCTGGCCAGTTAGAGTGCGCCACGCCGAATGCCCCAACCTCAAGAGGTTGGGGCATTTTCACGTTCGACTCGCCCACCGATCCGCCTGCGGCATGGCGCCGGCACATGGGGGAGTGCGAACGGTTTCGCCGCAGGTCTTGCAGTAGTGCGTCCGATGCCCGCCGTTCTCGGCCAACTCGCAGCCGCAGACTTCCCAGCCGACGAGGCAGGTGTTCGCCGCGAGCGTGTGCCCATTGGGACAGAACGGGGGCGCTGCTTCAATGGACATATTCATAGTTTCGCACACACGTTCGAAATTCTGCTATCGTCTGTCGCGCGGGGTCCGGAGGGTAAGGGAAGACCAGCCGGCCCCGCATCACGTCTCACCTCCTGGCATTCACAGAAGCAATAGGCCCCGTTACGACCGTTCCGTCTGGTATGAGTATCTAGCGCCCACCGAGTAACGCGTGGGCAAAGACTCGAAGGGCAGCGCAATGACGCAACAGGGGATTCAGTCGCCGGTTCAGCAATCGGCAATCCGGAAGCAGGGGCCGTGGGGGCTGTGGTGGCTGACCGTGATCACCTTCGGGATCTACTACCTCGTCTGGTACGACCGTATCAACGGCGAGTTGGCAGCATTCACGGGCAGCGAGCGTGAGGGCTGGACGCGATGGTGGTCGCAGATCATCCCGTTTTACGGCCTCGTAGGATTGTCGCGCACTGCGAAGCGGTTGAACCAAGCCCACGGGATCGCGAATTCGCCCGTAACGGTTTCGCCGGTCATGGCATGGCTATGGGCGCCAGCATGGTTCGGGTCGCAAACTCGATACCTGCAGCGCCGAATCAATACCCTTGCGGATATCCAGGCAAGCCACAGGGCCTAGCTAATTCCTGAACGCACAAAAATACCCCGCACCTGATCCGTCAGGTGCGGGGTATTTTGCTGTCAGCTTTTCGCCGGCGGCGGCGTGTAGATCGACTCGGGTTTCTTCATGATGATCAGTTCGGCGTCGGGTGCGTCTTTCCATCGGTACGCCCAGGAGCCGTCCGGGAGTAGGACGGTGCCGGGTTGACCCTCGTCGGGAGCAGGTTCGAATGCCATGCCGTCGAGTATCTCAGGCGCGGGTCTGTGAACTGTGCCACGAACAGTTTACGGTTCAACAGGTTCGGGCGATATACGGGTTGGCTCACCGGAATGTCCCCCCGACCTTTCCGGCGGGCCATCGGCTTACCGGGTTGGATACACAAACCCCCAACCCGGTAAGCCACCTGACGTGCCGGGGCGGGACAGAATCCGTGTTTGAGGTTCGCCGTTTGGGTATGCCGGTGGTGCGGCGCTGAGATCACGGGAAAGTGGTACGCCGCAGGAGGTCCACCTTCTCATGCGGTCACAGCCAGAAGATGGACGAAGGGGAAAGTGCATCGCATCGGAAGGCGATGTGCACCCGCTGGCGCTCACTCACAGGTTTGGCGCCGGCGGGTCCACCCCGAACGCACAAAACGCCCCGCACCCGGATCTCGGGGCGGGGCATAATGAGCAATTCTGGGCGGGTTACGGATTCAACTCATCAGTCCAACTTGCGCTCGTAGTGCGCGTGTCCCATTCAGCCTTTAGCATCTCACCCAACTCGGGATCGATCGCAAGCATCATCTCAAGAAGAACCCCCACGCGGCCACGCAGTCGATACTTCTCCAACTCTGACGGGGTGTTTTCATACGCGCTCGTAATCATGGGGATCTGTCGAGCGATGTCGTCCGCGATCTCCTGCACGGTCAGTTCTGGATTGATCATCTGCCGATGATGCCATCGTCGCTAACTCCAGGTCCGAAGTTTCGCGCGAAGAGGATCCTGGGCGGGTGAATTCGGGGGTGAACCTTCCACTCAAACTGGACCAAGGTCCAGTAATACGAGACAACCTGTGGCACACTTCCAGCTATGTGGTGGATTGTCGGAATTGTCGCCGTCTGGATCGTCGTGGGCACGTTAGCTGCCTTCTGGATCGGTCGTGCAATCAGCCACACTGACCTCGAAGAATCAGCCGCCGAACTGCGACGTGCGGAAAAGCGTGAGAAGCAGCCGAATCGTTGCCGCGATTAGCGTCCAGTCCACCAGGCGTGAATGTCGGCGATTGCGCCATCCATCTCATCAGTAACTTTCGAATCACTGAAGGGCTTCTCTCGCGCAAGGCTAGGCCGATCAGGCAGCGATAGGAGTTGCGGCCGTTGTTGGCAATATGATGCGCATCGGGATAAGTCGGACATCGCACAGTCCTACATGCGCACGCTCGAAACCGCCCTGAATGCCGCCTGTCAGTTAGCGGAGCGGCTGACCTCATACCAGTTGGTTCCGTCACTGACAAGTGACAGAACATCGTTCTGTGTAGGGGCGAAGTCGCCATTGAGATTCAAAGTGGTGCCGTTGTCGCGGACAGGCTGTGGGCTGGCGTTTGTGAAGATCAGGCGCACCACCCTGCCTGCTCGATGACCAAGGATACTTGTAATCTCTTGCGACGCCGACACTATGGCAGTGTCCGATTCCGCCGCGATACGTACCGCACCGCCGGCAACCGACTTGGTCGGCACGGGCGCAGACCCAAGGTCGTTCCCGGACCATATGTTGCTATTGCCGAACGTTGCGCCATCTGTTGTGTTGTACGCACCCGAGCGTGCACGTTCTTTCCGCATCGAATTTCCTACCAGTACGTTGAAGTCGGAAGTCCCGGCCTCCGCGTAGTTGTACGGCTGCGTTTGTGTCGCAGTTCGTCCCGGATAAGGGTGTGTCGGAACGGTGACGTAGTTACCCGCTGGGATTTCGACGGCGGAATCCCACACATTATTTCCCGTGAGGACGTTCTCTTGCGAGTTGTCCATGTGGATACCCGAGAAACTGATGGTCGAGGTCAGGGTTGTGTTCTTGACGCCGTTCCAATAAATCTCATTACCGACGTAGTTGTTTCGGTTGGATGCCAAGGATCTAATTCCTGACAGCCCGTTGCCCCATGCGCGCCCGCCGACAAATTGGTTGTTGTTGCCTTGGATGTATATCCCTGAACCGAGGTTCTTCTCCGACTGCCACGTGGCGAACAGGCAACCGGTAGCGGTGATCCACACTCCGTGATAGTCGGTGGTGGATTCGACACCACAACCCCACACGTGAAGGTTGAGAATGTTCTGCGCGGATTCCTCGATCTTGAACCCCGTCCACCCAGTGGCAGAGATGACGACATTTACCCACATGCCATCAGTGGACCCGGACCCTGCAACTATCTGAGCACCGTATTGAGCGCACTCACTGATCGATACGTGCGTGATCCTGGGAGCGATAGCGGGCGCAGCTTTGCCGACAACTAGGCCACTGCCACCAGACTTCACTATCTGAACGTCGGTCAGATACCCGTAAGCGCCGTTCAGAACTACAGCGTCACCCGTCGCCCCTTGGTAGCGACCACCTTCCAGGGTGATGGTCTCCATCCCTCCCGAGTTGCTGTTTAGAGTCCACCAGTCCCCAGACGCTGCGCCTGTCCGGGTAACGATGCTCGTGTAAATCTGCGATCCTCGAATATGGATCCGCTTGTTGGACGGGATCACATGATTCTTGGAGTCCATAAATTTGCCAGGCGGGAAGAGTAGAACTCCTGCGGCACTGTAGGCGTTTGGTACGGCATTGATCGCGGCGATTGCCGCTTCGATTGCAGGACCGTCGTCGGTGATGCCGTTACCGACTGCACCGTAATCCCTGACGTTGAAGATCAACTCGCCTTTGCCGACTGCACGCACGCCGCCAGCGGGCGCGATCGCAGTCAGTGACGACGCATCCGCCTTTGTTGTGGACAGTGAACTCGGGGCGTAGGTGCCGTCCAGTGCCGCCTTCGTCGCGGTACCCGGAGCGACCAGATCAGCCACCGCAGCATCCTGCGCCGTCGACAAACCCTCGACCGCAGCAACAGCGGCAACGACCTCATTCCGCAGTGCCGTGACAGCACCAACCACCGGTGGCTGATACTCCGTCGTCTCCTCGACCAGATCCATCAGATTCACAGGACCGGTCTCGGGGACGATGATCTTGTACGTCTCCGTGAACCACGCGTTGCCGTTGATGTCGATCTTCGCGTCGTACGGTCCAGGGTTGAGATCCTTCTCCTGCACCACGCCAGCCGTCACCGAAGCCTGAGCATGAACCGGCATAACCGTCTTGCTCGCATCCTCCGTCGACGGAAGAGGGCGCGTCGGCGTGTACGTGATCGTGCCGCTACCCAACGGGACACGGACACCATCCACGAAAGAGGCTCTGACAATGGTCATTCGGACACCTCCTCAGGTGGGGCGAAGCTTTCGATGTGCGCGGCAGTGGCTTCCGTGCCGCCCTCGGGGATGATCGGCTCGGGCAAGATCGGGACATCCTCGACAACGTCGGGCGTTACCGAGATGCCGGTCTTCGAGACCAGTTTGTCGTCGGCATTGCGGCCAGCGATCGTCAGCCAGTTCAGGTCTGGATCGAACTCTGCCGTGAACGTGATCCCGCCAAGTCCGGGGACCGAAAATGTTGCGCTCAAAGGTCTCTCGCCTTCCATTCATTTGCTCCCACAGAAGGGATCGACAGGTAACCGAAGATTGCGCCGCGGTGTGTGGACGCTGTCTCGAAGGCTGCGCGTCGGAACGCGGCGCCCTTGGATGCTTCACTGGCGAGGTCGGGCCACGTCAGGACTGAATCGCCATTGACGTACGCCGTGAAGTCCGTCTTGCCGGTAACCACATCGTCAGTCGCCCGAAGCTCCACAACGTCACCCGCCGCCCATGTACGCGTCGTCGAATTCTTGGTGACACCATTCGGATTCGCCGCGTTGTAGAGACGGATCTCGATCAGGCCCCACCGGATGCCGATGCGGACGCAATGACTCATGTCGGAGTTCGCTCGCACTGCAACCATCGCGGCCGGATTGTCCTCGAGGTCCGCGTTCGTTCGGTCGAAGGCGTCGATCTTCACCGACGCCGCTTGTGCGTCCGTCGCCAACTGGGAGACGTACACGGCCTGCGCGTAATCCACTTTGCGGGACGTGAAGCGGCCATGGTCGATACGCTTACACCGGGCGATACCGGAAACGATGTCCATGCCGACGCCGTACACAGCCCAGTTCGGGCCAAGAGTCGCAGCATTGGCACGATCAAACAGGTCAGCCAGACTCACCTTGATCAGGCCCAATGTCTGGCCCATGCACACCCACGGAATCCACTCAGATGTGTTGTCGAGTTCAGCAGCGGTCAGGGTGGCCGGTGGTTCCACGGTGGTCGTGGACTTATTCATGGCGAGTCGCGTCGGGTGAACCCCAGACATGGCGCTGATCGTCGCGGTTCTCATGCCGAGGAGGTTGCGTGGAGTTCGACCCGCCCCGTACTGGCTGATCAGAACCGCGTACCAGTCCCCTTGGTCTGCGACAATGTCCATGCCGAGGTCAATGCGTACGTCTTGGGCAGCGTTGCCGAATGTCGAGGGAATCGTGTTCACGTTGCCGACTCCGCTGGTCCAGACTCGGGTGAGGTTTCCGTTCGGGAAGTGACTCGTCGGGTCGCGGTCCATCTTGTAGATCGTCACGAACATGTACGCCTTGGTTGTGACGGTTTGCGCTGCGATCACAAAGCCCACGGTGTTGTAGATCCGGTCTCTGGTCGCATTGATGTAGCCGATGTCGTAGCGGTTCAGTGCGGTCGTGTAGATCGGCTGCGCCCATGCAATGGAGACTGAACTCAAGGTGTGGTCGTGCTGGTAATTCTCTCCACCGAATTCGAGGGATGTCTTTCCGGTGACGCCAATGGGGATCGGGGCAAGTCCTGTACGCGGGAACACTGCATCTTCAACGGGATTGAGCGTGACGTAACCGGGCACGTTCGTCGGAATCGCGGAGATGTCAGCCTTCGTGCCGAGCGCAAGGTTCGCTTCGGCGATGGCGAAGGAGTTCGCGATGTTGCCGGCCTCGTTCGCCGACGCCTTCGTTGCTGCCTCTGCAGCATCTTCCGCCGACGTCATCGCGACCTCGACAGCCTCAGTCGCCTTGTCGTCAGTGCCACGCAACAGGTCCGCGAGACCGCCGATCGCGTCACCGATGAACGGCACGCCCGAGAACAGCTCGAGCACATTCGCGATCGCATTCTTGATCCACACCAGCACCCGGGTTGCGAGATCCTGCAGGACCACAATGCCGTCGTGGATGATGCCGCCAGCCCATGAGATCAGCGACTGAACCCAGGTGCCGAAACCCTCGATCGGATTGACCAGGCTGAACATCTCGGCCTCGCGCTCGGCCTCCCACTGGGCTTGCGTCTTCTGCGAGAACGCCGCGAGACCACCGAGGCCGTCGAAAAAGCCGTCGCCGGTAGTGGGGTCAGGGGAGGTCACGGACAACCCCCTTTGGTGTAATTTCCAGATCAGCGGGCGGGGCGGGCACAACAATTCCGTTATCCGCCAAAGTGTTCTGAAGTCGAGCGATGTGAATGCGCGCCGCGAGCTGCCAGCGGTCCATGTGGTCAATCACTTTGTCTCGAGCTGAAACCTTCGCTTCGAGTTCGTCCGTTCGTCGGTCTGCCTTGTCTGCGCGAGCCTCCGAATTATCCAGCCGTGCAGCAAGGGTCGTGATGTTGTCTTGGGGTGCGCGCTTCCACGCCGTCACGGCACCGGCCAAAGCGGTACTGAACGCAACGATCAGCGCAAGTAGGACGCCCAAGGATTCTGCGCTCACTCACCGACCTCCTGATGTGCCCTGGTCATCCCAAAATGGATGCCAGCAATGCTGATAGAGATCAGACCCGTCACGATCGGCGCGGGAGGTTCAGCGAGGATGGAGCCTGCCAGGATCGCGCTGCCGTAAAACATCCACGCGAAGATTCCGACGACATGTGCTGCGACCGGATAGCGGTTGAACAGCGCCGACATCACCAGTAGGACGCCGGTCACCGTGAAGATGACCGGCCACACCGGGCCAATGGACTCGATGATCACGACGAGCGTTTCCTGGCCGGGCGGTAGGGGTCGGCGCACCCAATGGGTAGGTCCCCAGTAGGTGACGCCGACGAGAACTGACATCAATCCCATGATCAGGGAGACGATGCGTACCCCTGACATGGGGATCACCCTTGCTTGGGTGCAGTTGCGAGCGCGGGAATGTACTTCTTCAGGATCGCGTCGACCGCCGGGTTCGCCAGCGCCTTCGTGACCGCGCCCGCGACGCCGGCGCCCGCAATCAGGGCGGTGGACTGTGTTGCCGTCGAAGCATCTGCCAGCGCCGCTGCGACATACGGCAGGATCGCAATCAGGAACGCGACGACAGTACGAGCGACTGCACGCCACGGGTACGCGGTCTGTGTTGCAACGGTTGAATTCTCAGACATCACTTGCCCTCCAGCTTCGTGAGCCGTGCCTGAATGTCGGCGAGCGCATCGACCACCGTCTTGCCACCAAGCTGAGACCAACCCTTGAACTGGCCGGCGTCACGCTGCCCCGAACCGCACAACTGTTCGCGAATGTCCTTCACGTCGGACACCACTGCGTCCATGTACTTCTTGAATGTTGCGAAATCCATCTCACCCTCCTTGGGGCTGTTGTCGATGCGAGCCTGAATGTCTGCGCGGAACTTGCTCATATCCATTCCGCCCGGGTCCCACTTGCCCTGTGCGGCACCGGCCCACTCTTTGTGGCCGATGGCATGGGATGCGGGTTGGCCCACCTTGCGGAGGATCGCAGCGCAGCAACGCACGTAGGCGTCATATTGCGCGGGCGTCCAGCCTTCGGTGCCATTGTTTTCGGCTTCGATGCCGATGGTGCGTTCGTTCGCACCGTTCGTCGGCAGGCCCGGGTATGCGCCACTTCCTGCATGCCATGCGACACCGACACCCACGACGGTTGCGACACCATCTCGGGAGAGGTGAATCTGCGAACACAGTCCTAGTGAGGGGTGATTCGCGATGTAGCCGGGGTTGTTGCCGGGTGGATTGTTGCCGGTGTGGTGCGCAATGACGCCCCAGATCGTGCCCATGTCGCCGTGCCCGCGGTCTTTCCAGCCGGGATACTCGACAACCTTCACTCCCTCGGCCCGCAATACATCTGCAAGCCAGACGGGATCTCCTGTCCAGGTCACGATTCCTCCTCGTTCAGGGGTTGCATGGTGCCCTCAGCCTTCAAAATGGCGAGGGCTTGGTCTAAGTCATCTCGGGCCGCTTGCGGCATCTTCCGAACAATGTCGATTGCCTGTGGTTGCGGCGGATCAGGCTCGTCAACCGGCACCCATTTGCCGAGTCCGGTCATCCAATGCTCTTCCGTCTGCGGCAATCTCAGCTTCAGTGTCGGCTCGGCCATGTGACCGCACGCATCGCACTTGAGCCGGGCGCCCAGATCATGCAGACGCTTCGACATCAGCCGGTAATAGATGAGCGGGACCATCGCCAACGCGCCCTTGAGTCCAGGCATCGAGACGAACATCCACCAGAACATCTCCTCCGGATCATCGAGGTCGCACGATGCCCGCTGCGGGATCTCTTCTTTCTTCACCCCATGACCCCCATGTCCTTCAGTTCGGATTTCGTGGTGGCGATCTCGGACATCAGTCGCAGGATCGGGTCTTGCTGCAGCTTCTCGCCGCCGAGAACGATCTCGACATCCACAACCCGGTCCACACCCCACGCGATGATTCGATTCGAGACACGCTCGACATGAATCCGCTGCGTCAGATCACCAGGGATACGGGTTGCGACACGATCACCGCGGTCGAAGTGACCGATACCCGGTGCGCCGATGACATACGGTGCGGCATTGGCGATTTCCATCGAGCCTGAGAAGATCGTGCGCGTCTCGTAAGCGCCGGCACGGATCGCCGCCAGTGAGTCCAGCGTGTACGCCTTGCCGCCGGAGGCAATGAAGTACTCGAACTCCCGGAAGTCACCCACCTGTTGCGCCCGCCGTAGCAGTTTGACCGCAATCCACGCGGCCACAGTGTCCTCGTAGAACGGGGCCAGGATTCGGTCAATGGACCCGCCGACCGATCCGAACTGCAGAGCGTTGCCGACGACATCGAAGACGCCCTGCACGAGGGCACCCATAGTTTCATTGACGCCCGGCATCGACGAACCACCGGTGACGAGCTGCACCGGGCCCGGCAACTTCTGCCGGAAGCTCGAGCGAATGACACCAGGGCTGTCAGGCGGGTAGTAGACGTACGGAACTCGGGCGTCCGTCAGGCGTTTGCCCGGAACGCGGTAGTCCGCGACAGTCGGCATCCCCGTAATCGCCTCGTCAATGTCCTCGTAGAAGTCATCGGTGTACGAGCGAATGTTTCGCTTGAGTCCGTCGAACCAGGTGCCGCCATTGGACGTTCCTGCGAAGATTCCGGACTTGTCCTCGACCCACACAACGAGCGCGCCGTGACGCAATTTCGCGTTGGGCCACGGAAGCGGGTCACCGGTGAACCAGCGCCGCCACTGCAGCGACTGCTCGCCGTCCGCGAGCATCGCCGTTGCAGCCTCATGCCAGTACTTGAAGCGGGACGTCAGCTTGCCCCACGGAACACCCGAGGCAACCCCGTCCATGAAGCTGCCAGGCTTGGTGACGACAGTCCATGTGGACATGTCGTAGCCCTCCCACCACGACGAAAACTTCAGCGGATCATCGGGAAGGGTGAGGATCGGCGAGTTCTCGCGCCGCAAATTGATATGCAGTGCGCCGAGAACCACCCACGGGATCGGGCCCGCAAGCCCGAACACCTTGATCGGCTGGAAAATCGCAGGCATAACCGGCGTCGACCACAGCAGCTTCGTCTTGAGCTGCTGAAAATCGGACAGGAACGTGGCCGTCAGTACCGAATATCCGAGGTCATCCGTCTCGACACCGACCTCTTTCATGAGCCCCGACCAGCGAATGCCCATGTAATCGACCGAAACAATGACGTTGATCTTCTCGCCGCGCTCCATACGGCCGTGCATGTCGTTGAGCCACTGTGCTTGCGGCATCGAAAAATCGATTTTCAGGGTGCCGACACCGGTATCAAGCTCCGGATCTTCCCATCTCGCATCGTCTTCGCACTCGACAATGTGGACTAGGTCGCAGTTCGCGCCCGTCCAGAGGCGGAGCAGCGGTGGAGTATTGCGCATCCGCTCGAGTTCACGATGAATCCGATCGGTTTCCTCCATGATCGCGGCGCATTGTTCGGCGAGGGTCAGGTCGAAATCGACTGCTGTCACATCAGCTCACCTCCAAATGGCTTCGGCCATAGCCGCGGCTGATGTAGTTCCGCCCGAGCACCCCCCGCGGGGGCGCCCGTGTAACTGATTGGCAGCAGAGTCCGCGGGGTGTACGGCGGAATCTTGTGCATGAAGAAGTTCTGGCCACCGCTCGCGCCGAGAAGGTTCGTACCGGACCAGGATTCGAGCATCAGACGCATCGGGTCATAGTTGATACGAGCCCCGGCATGAACGGAGTCGATCGGCAGGAGCGGCACAATGCGGTTGACGAACCTGCCGCCCGGAACGCGCCGCCCCTTCTTGCCGACCCACGACGTGTCCGGGACATTCCACTGCGCCCGAGTGAGCACCCATGTCTGAATCATGGTGATCGGCGTCGGATTCCAGACCTCAATGAATCCAGAAGCCGACGTCGCACCCGCCTCGAAGTGCGTGACGTCCGGTCGGCCCTCCCAGAACGGTTGAGCCGAACGAACTTTGTAGATCGGATTCAGGTACTGCTCATCTTCGAGCGTCGGATCGTACTCAGGATCAAGATCCGTGTTGTCGTACCGCTGAATGAACAGACGCCGAATGTCACGCTTGGACTTGACGACGACCCGAGCGAGTTCCTCGTCGTCATCCCACTCGTCCGGGGCGTCGGTGATCATCTGATCCAGCAGACCGTCGAGTTGCTCGATGTCCATCGGGCCGTCATCTCCGAAAAGATGCAGCCCGATGGCCATATCGCGCCACGGGAAGGTGCGGGACTTGAATCGCCCGCCCCTTTCCCGTGCTGCACGCTTCCACTCGCTGCTGATTGGGGCGCCAAGGATGCCCTGGAGCTGACCGGCTGCAGCGACGACACCCTGGGTACCGGCGTTACGTCCGGCAATGTCGAGACGGTGGCCGTTCGCGCCGATGATGGCGATATCGAGCACTAGTTCCCCCCGTATCTCATGAGCGCGAACCGGTCACGGCTCGCCTGATCGCGCTGCCAGGAGGCCTGGTCGGCGATGATCTGGTTGTTGTTGTTGGTGATCTGCACCCGAGGGCCGCCACCCACGCCGGCGCCGACAAGTTCGTCGACCTTGGCGATGTTGGCCTGGGCTGTGTTCCAGTGAGCGTCTTTCAGGACGTACTCGCGCTCATTGAGTCCGTTGAACCCGAAAGTTCCCGGTTCCCAAACACCGCCCGTGTCAAAGAGTCCAACGCCACTGAGGAAGTTTTGCGCCTGCTCGATCCACGGTGCGATGTTCTCGTTGCCGACCTTGCCTTCCTGCCCGGTCGACGGGGTGCTGATCTCCGCCGTGCTGGCATTGCTGTCCTCGATCGTGTACCGGTCAGCGAGATCGAGATACTCGCCGACGCCCGTCATCTCAATCAGGGAGTCGGACCAGATGCCCGCGATATCCGTGAACATCGTCTTGACACGGTCGCGACCCGAGAACACTTGCTTCGGCTCGCTCGACGCTGATGTTCCACTGCCCGAGCTATCCGAACCCGACGAGCTATCTGACGTTCCGCCGTTCGATGCCGAATCACTTCCACTGGCGCCGCCCGCCGTGGATGCAAAGAAACTTGCAGGCAGGAATTTGTGGTCGGTGAACATCGAATCACGAGCGCCTGCAGCAGATCCGCCATACTGGCCGTCGCCGCCCGCTCCACCCATCTCGAAGTTGACGCCATTGGGAAGTGTCGCGGCCGTGTGACCGCCCCATTCGCCGCCGTTATACCAGCCGATGTTCAGCGACCCGGCAGGGCCGAGGCCGGACTGGAAACCGCGTGCCGCCAGCTCCGCACCTTCGGTCATCGTCGCGAAACGAGAACCGAAAGGTGCTCTGCCGGTGACATAGTTGGCGATGGCTGAGATTGCGCCAGAGCAGTCGCCCCAGTTGACGCCACCCCACACGTACGGCGCACCCTCAACACCCTTGGCGAACTCCACCAGGCCGTCGACAGTCGCCGTTCCCGAGATCGCCGCGGTGGCCGTACTTGCTCCACCACTGGATGTGCCGCCGCCACCGCCCGATGCGCCCGATGCGCCCGAGGTTCCAGAGTTTCCAGACGCGCCACCACCACCACCACCATTGCCCGTGACGGCAATCGTCGGAGCCGGAGCTGATGTTCCGTTGCCGTACATATCCTTGTAGAACGTTGATGGCGGCCCGGATGCGGTAGCCGTTGCCCCGGTTGTCACGCCCGCGAAAGCTGACGTTGGAACCGATGCCGTTGCGGTAGTTTGCACGCCCGCGAAAGCGGACTTCGGCTTGTCCCGGTTGATGCCTGGACCCTGGACCGCGCCGCCCGTTGCGAAGGCTGGAAGGTCACCCATCAGGGCAGCCTCACGCATCCGGAACATGGCACCGTGACCGCCGACTGCAGCGACTTCCTTAGTCGTCCACACGTGCTCGTCTGGCATGAGCATCGCCAGGACCGAGTCCTTGCCTCGAACGCCACCGGTCACATCACCACCCGCAGCGAAACGTGCGATGTCCGGAAAGTTGATCTCCGGACTGACCTGAACGCCAGCCACACGTATCGCCGGGATGCGGAAGTTATTCCACTTGTCGATGATCCAATTCAAGGCGCCCTTGAAAGCATCCTTGACGCCGTCCCACATACCAGAAACTGCAGATGAGATCCGGCCCGGGAGCCCAGTGACGAATCCGACCATCTCGTCCCACTTGCGGACGACCCAATCCTTGACCTCACCGGCCTTGTCGCCGATAGCCTGGAACGCACCCTTGAGAAGTTCGAAGCCTTCCTTGAGTTTTCCCCATACCCAGTCCCACGCCGCCGACACGGCATTCCAAACGACTTCCCAAATCGTTTGAAACCATGTCGTTTTCGTGGCAATCAGGATGACGATCGCCACGAGTCCAGCAATTGCCGCGACGATCAACCCGACCGGGTTGAGCATCATGGTCCCGTTGAGAACCATCTGGATCGCATTCCATGTCGCAGTCGCGGCGGCCATGCCGAGTGTGATGGCCTTGTACGCCACGAGCCCGATAACGAGTGGCGCAATGACTGTGCCAATAGTTTTCAGTAGCTCGGTATTTCGACCAACCCAGTCCGCCATCGACTCGAGACCACCCAGAAGCTCGCCGGTGATGGCCCGCTTCATGTTCTCGAATGCCGACCCCGCATTGTCGTTTAGAGTCGCCGTCATCTCATCGGTGGCGCCCGTGACGTCGCCCATGACATCTTCAGTCCCGGCGAGAGACTCGAGGAATCCTGGGATCTTGTCGACGGACATATCCTCGAGCGGTGCACCGAAGAGTGCGATCGCAGCATTTGCTCGTTCTGCAGGATTCTCGATCTTGAGCAGTCCGGCAGCAGTCTTCTGCAAGGCCTCCTGCGCGCCCGCGCCACCAGTCGCGATAGCATTCGCCATCTCCTCGCCCGACAGTCCAATCAGCTTGAACGTATCGACCGATGATGTGGACATGTCAGCGCCACGGATCGTGAATTCCTTAAGCGCGTCACCCGTTTTATCGAGGGCGATCGCACCGCCCTGCGATGCTGAGATCAGCATGTTGAAAGCGTCCTGGCCATTGAAGCCAAGAGCGCGGAAGTTTGTGCCGTACTCGTTCAGGATCGCCGGAATCTCTTCCCGCATCCCAACCGAAACCTCTTGCATGCCGCGAGTCATCAGGTCGAATGCCTGATCGGCATTGTCCGCGAGACCGTTCTGCATCATCAGGCCGGCAGTCTCGATCGACCCTGCGACATCCTGATCGAATACCGCCGCGAAATTCGACGCCTTGCCCGAGAGTTCCTCCAGGCGACCGGCGCCCATGCTGTCGAGTGATCCGAAGGTTCCGCTTACTGCGGCAACGGATGCGGCAACGTCTTCCATGGACTCGCCAATGCCGGAGGCGTACAGATTGCCTGCAACCTCGCCGTACCGCTTTGCCTCTTCCGGTGACTCGCCCAGCGATGCGGCGAGCTTCGAGCCGAGCTGAGACTTCTCCATACTCTGTGTGGCGAGGTCCATTGCCGACCCGATACCTGCGGCTGCGATGGCAAGGCCGCCGAGCTTCTTTGCCAGATCGACAGCACTGTCACCGTTGCGTTCCTGTGCGTCGGTGGCGTCATCGACGGCATCGGCTTCTTCGTCGGCGCCGTTCGCGGCACGAGCACGAGCCTCGGTCAGGTTGTTGACCGCCCGGACTCGGCCCGCCATCGCGTTGTCATGTCCACGGTTGGCGGTGGCGAGACGCTCCTCGGCGGCGGCGATCTGTGACGCCGACGCGGTGCCCTTGTCCCGGAGTTCTTGCAGCTTCAGCTCTGCGACACGGACCTTGCCCGCGGCGTCAGCTTCCTTACCGCGAGCCGCCGCGAGCTGCGCCGAAGCCTTCTCGACAGTCGTACGCTGCGAGGTGAGGCCACTCGCCACACCCTGTCCCGCAGCCTGGCCGGCCTGCTGTCCACCCTGCTGAAGCGGCGTAACGAGTTGACTGCTGATCTGCCCCGCCACACCATTGATGGTCGGGATGATCTGCAGGCCTGCCCACCCGATTGATGCCACGGCTGTCGCCTCCTATCGTCCTGCGAGCCTGAGCCTTTCGGCGTTGCGCGCTTTTGCTCGATCGTGAGCACTGCGACTCTTGGTCGCCTTGCTGGAGGTCAACTTCTTCTTGACACGTTCACGTGCCGGGTGATCCTTCGGGGCCTTGCCCTTGGGTGAGTTCGACTGCACGATCGCCAGCCATGTATCGGCTGCGAGATGATCGGCAAGCGTCCACGGCTGAGTGCCGCCGTTCTCAGATATCGCGAGCGCTGAATCTGCCGGCAAGTGCCGGATGTACACCCACAGCAACCGCAGGGTGAGTTTGGATGCGCCACCACTAGGCCGAAAAAGATCCCGCAATTCAACTCGGTAGTAGCGCATCAGGTCCGCCTCGATAGCGTCCCCCCGGTCGCGGATCGCGACCAGGAGGCTGACTAGTTTCCCGGCATCCGGAAACCTGCCGCCTTTGCCCAGGTGCGGAACAGTTCCATGTATTCGGAGTCGTACGGGTCCGTCTCGAGGAAATCCTCATACTGCTCATGTCCGAGAATTGAGATGAGGATGCGCCGAACGCTCTGATCCTCCATGGCGGCGACGAGACCTCGAGTGCGGCCTGCGACCGGCGCGGTGTACGCGACTCCGTTGAAGTTGAATTCGAGGGTGTCCTCGACTGCCTCATCCTCGCGGCCCGTCGACTGCTCCTGCTTCGGTTCGGCTTTCGGCTTCGGCGCTCGTGCCGCAGCTCGTCGAGTCGCACGATTCGGGCTAGGGGCGGGCGCAGGAACTGCAGCCTCCACTTCCTCGACATCGTCGTAGTCTTCGGACTCGTCGGCGCGGGCTCGTGCGGCTGCCAGTCGCGCTTCAGCGACCTCGACAGCCAATTCCTCGACGCTCTTATTGCCGTCGTCAAAGGCGTCAAAATCAGTATTTGAGGGCATGTGCAGCTCCTTAGTTGTCGCGCCAAATTTGTGGCGCGATGGCCGCCGCAATACGGTCGGCGGCGAAAGATGTGAGGCCGGCCTTAAGTAGGTCGGCATGGACTTTGGCGATCAGCACGACAGGATCAGAGGCAGCCGCTTCCACAGCTTCGGCCTCTTCTCCTTCGGCGATCTGGATTGTCTGCGCGAGCTTCTTCTGCAGGCGCGGCGTCAGTTCCTCGCCCGGCTTGATGATGCCGAGCTCGATGGCGACTTCCGTACGTTCCGCGATGCTCGGGATTCTCTGTCGCATGACTCTCCCTGTGCAGCATTGAGAACCGGCCGCCAGCGGGCTGCACACCGCTGGCGGCCGGGGTATCAGATGACGTCCTCGGGAGGTTCGTCGTCCTCGGGGGCGAACGCCGCGTCGGGTTCGGGATCAGGTACCGACGCGGCCCCTAAGGGGTTGTGTCAGTCTCGATACGAGTGAACACGTCACCGTTAGCGTCATTCGCGTGATGGCACGTGATCTCGTATGCTTCCGCCCCGCCCTCGATGGCGCCGGTGTGGCTGGCCAATTCGAAGAGCGCCGGCCGAGTCGACACGCGAATATCGGTCGCAATGTCCTCATCGCGCAGGACGTACAGCGTGTAGCCGCGAATGTTCTTCGGCGCACCGATCTTGTTCGCCGCCGAACCGGGCAGCACCAGCTTGCGAGTGACCGCATTGTCTTCCAGCGCAGTGAAGCCCGTCGTGAGCGTGCCCTTCTTCGCCTTCGACCGGTACCGCGGGTGACCGTAGCCGTCGTAGTGCGTGATCTCGATCGCGGGCGTCACAGGGATTCCCTTGGCTGCATCGAGCAGGCCGACGAACTCCCAGTCGGCAGCAATCGCAGCGTCAACCGTTGCCGGGATCAGCGTCGAAATGCCGCCACTCGGGACGTCCGCATTCAAGATGACGTACACCTCGGCCTCGTCCCAAATCCGAGACAGGTCGGGATTGATAAGTCCGGACATAGAAAAGCACCCCTTCCAGGGGATTGGGCCACCGAGGTGGCAATCAGAGTGAGACGGTCCGCACCTTCGCGTTGACCGTGAAAGACACCATGCGACCACCGTTGTCGGGGTCCAGGGTTTCGATGAGATGGGAGCCAGGCCCTATGTGAGTGATGCCAGGGACTTTCGAGCACAGCAGCCAACCGAGACACATGCCCGCGATCTTCCGGGACTTGGTGCGCGAGTCCGACCAGACCGTCACGCGAATCTGATGCGTCGTCGACACCGGCCAATCCAGCGAGCCCGAGTCATCAAAGACGACGACAGCCGGATTCGACGCAACGCCAGAACCATTCGCAGGCGTCCACTTCGAGTCCAGATTGAGTGCCGCCTTCACGCCCGGCTGCGCTACTGCCAGCCGGGAGACAAGAAAATCTTTTACCGGGACAGCGGCCTCACCCGGCTGACGAAGCGCCTTCACCGCGGCTTCACCGTGAGACCCACCGACGCCGCAGCCCGAGAGAGAGCGCCATGCTTCGCTTGCATCCCCAACCCGCCAGGGTGGGCGATGAACACCGACGCGCCAGCTCGGTCCGAGTTGTACGGCCGCACGATCACGTCGACGCCATCCTTGACGGAAACGTTGCCCGCAATCTGCTCGGCCAACTCCATGCACGCCGCCTGCGCCTCAGGGGAATTGAGGATCTGACCTACGCCAGCCTTGTCGAGTTTGAACTTGCTCGCCACGACTACCCCCTCCCTGTGACGGCCAGGACTTCGAGCCCGCGCCGGCCAGTGCCGAACGCGGACCGCCAATCCAAAATCCGGACCTTGCAGACGAGGCCTCTTATCTCGAGTTCGTCATCGTTAGTCAGATCCGGGGCTGGCATGAAGTACACGGTGTGCTCGATGGTCTCGCCCTGGCGCGCCAGCGACGCATTGCGCTTCGACGCACCAGGAGCGACAGCCTTAGCTTTGAGCGGGTCACGCGAAACGGACGACGGGATCGGATCGTTGTTGTCATCCAGTCCGCCAGGATTGCGGCGGATGCGAATCACTTCTTCGCTCATGGCATGTTCGGCAATCTGTAGCGGTTCAACACATCCAGCTCATGAGCGTAGAAACTCACACCACCCTGCGATGCCCCGAAGCTGAACGGCCCGATAGTTTCCTCGCCGCCGCCCAACTCCGAATTCACCGCCCGAGCAAGAGCATCCATCGCCACCGACATGACATCGTGAGCATCATCGAAACCATGTGTCACCTTCGCCTCGACAGCGCGATAAACATCCGGCCATGACCCGCGCATCGTCCCGTCATGCGACCACTCAGGCTCCGCAATCGCAGCACCCTGCACCTTGACCTCGACCACCGAGACCAGACGCAGCGTCGGCAGATTCAACACCGAACCACCGGTGCCGTCGACGACGAACGTTTGCTCGAGGACGGGGGCCACATGCCAACCGCAATAACTACGGATCGCTGCAGACACCCCGTCCACGTACGCCTGAGTGACGCCACTGCCGCCGAGTCGAGCCTCAATTTCCTGGACACTGATCAGCGGCTCCACGTCACACCTTCTTCGTACGAGTGCGAGTGCGCGCCTTGTTCGGCGGAGCAGTGACAGCTTTCGCCGCCACCAACCCGCGAGCCTTGGCATCCTCGTCGGAGAGCTGCAGCGTCGTTGCAAATCCGTCGATCACCACGTTGTATTCAGAGAGTCCCATCGGAACCTCCTTCCGTGTGATCGTCGATTAGCTGACGCCGGTGCCGACCTTGACGAATGCGGTCGGGCGCGTGACCGCGAACCCGATGCGCTCTTCAGCCAAGATCGCAACCATGTTGCGAATGAAGAAGTCCGCATGCGAGTCGGTCACGGTGACCGTGGTCTGCTCGCGATCCCACAGGACCGCCTTCTGGAAGTCGCCCAGGAGTGCGGTTGCGACCGGCTGCGATTCGGACTCGATGACAGGCAGGCCCCAGATGGTGCGCTGCCCGATCGCCTGCGGTCCACCGAAGCGGTAGATGCCGTTGAGATCCTGCAGAAGGTCGATTGCCTCGGCCACAGCCGGGTTGACCACGATGGCATTCGGGGCGACACGGCCCACGATTCGAGCCTTGGTTACTGCCTTGCGGACCGTGGTCAGCAAGTCGGTGGCGTAGGTCTGCGTCTGCACTCCCGACCAGGAGTTGATGCCGGTCAGGTTCTCGCCTGTGCCGTCACCATTGAGGATCTGACCCTCTTCGGCTTCCTTGATATCGGCTGCCAACTCGTCGTTGATCAGCCCTTCGAGGGATGCGACGTCGGCGAGTGCGCGCTTGGTGGCAGGCACCCATTCTGCGATGGTCTTGACGACCGCCGTCTTGCGCTCGAAGGCCCATGAGCCTTCGGGCTTGTAACCGCCACCGGCCGCGGGAACCAATGCGCCGGCAGTGCCGGGGGCGGTCGGAGAGGCGGACGACGTCGCTTCCGGGACCGTCGCAGCAGCGTTGGTGTGCGAGGTCTGCGCCACGTACTCAACCGTGTCGGAGCCGGTGCGACGCACCGAGACCAGATCGCGGATCGTCAGTTCCTTGCGGCCCAGCATCTCCACGATGCCGGTCTGCTCGGCAACAACGAACGCGCCACCCGAAGTGTCGGCCGAACCGGTGAACAGGCCCTTGACCGATACGGGATCAGTCTGGAAACGAGCACGTTCCGGGACGGTGCCTTCTTTGTATGGCGCCATCGCGTTCTTGAACTGCAGCGAGTCCACGACCTGCAAGCCGAGCGACTTGGCGCGAGCGCGGTAACCCTTCGGCTCCTCGTCGCTCTCTACAGGCTCAACGCCAACTTGCTTGGACAGGGTCTCCGCTGCGGACATGATCTCCACATCCTCGCGAGCAGCCTGCAGGTTCGCGACGAGTTCAGTGGCCTGTGCCTTGAATGCGTCGAACTCTCCCTGCTCTGCGTCAGTGAGGTCGCGAGCCTCTTCGTCAGCCTTGGATGCAATGTCTCGCATGGCCTTGAGAACGAGATCGGACTGGCCCTTGAGCCGGGCAATGCGTGCGGTAGATGCCATGATGGCGTACCCCTTTCGAGGGCTAGAGGAATGAAAGTTCCGCGTCGATGACGTCTGCCATCGCGGAGTTCCTGCGCGGAGTGGGTGCCGATTTTTCGACAACCTCGCCAGGAGTGAGAGATTCGAGGACTTGACCGATGGACTCGTACGCACCGCGCAGCGACTCCTCGTTCTTTGAGGACAGCGCACGGCCCGCCTTGACTTCTGCGAGCAGGTCGGTCACCGACTTCACAGACAGCACGTCCGTCTCCTGATTGGCGCCGAGCGGCACCACGGAGACTTCATGCAACTTGAGCTTGTGCAGCTCGTATACGTTGTCCTCGCCGTCGCCGTCCGACTTGGCACGCTTCGATGGGGCGCCAGAGAGGACATCGAACGCGAACGACATCTGAGAGACGCGCCGCGACTTCAAGAGCCGGTACACCTGCGGACCCTTCGGCGACTCCATGTCAATCTGCGCGTGAACCTTCAGCCCGACATCGTCCTCTTCGGCCTTGACGATGTGTCCGATGTTGAAGTCGGGATCACTCATGTTGTGGCCGAAGAGGAGCGGGATCGGATCGCCCTTTGCTTCCCAGCGCTCGAGATCCGCTTTGAACGCGCCGGGCATCACAATCTCGCCATAGCTGTCGATGTTCCCGAACACGCTCGCGTAAGCCGTGAAGCTGCCGTCAGCGCCCTCGGGTTCCGCCTTGAAATATGCCGCAGTGCTTTTGGTCTTCACTGCACGACCTCCTCGGGATTGGTGCCGGCAGGCTCGGCAGGAATAGGTTTGGGATCGCCGTCTTGCGTGACGTTGAGTGGACGAATGAGAACGTCGCCGCCATCAAGCGGGGTGCGATTATCGAGCGCCCGAGCTTCGTTGATGGTCATCGTCGGACCGCCCACGGCGCCGGTGATCGCTGCCTGTCGCTCCTCGAACGAGCCGGTCAACTTCTCGCGAAGATTGAACTCGACGTAGACATCGCCGTCAGCAAGATCGGGAACGAGCTGCAGTTCGATCTCTTCCTTGATCATCTGCAGCCACGGCCCGAGCGTGTCCTGATACAGCATCTTGTGCTGCTCAGTGATATTCGAGTAGGTAGCCCCACCCATCAGTCCGAGCATCGTCGGCGGAATGAAGTACGCCGAAGCCACTTCCTCGCGAGTCAGCTTGCGCGCCTCGATGTACTGCAGATCCTTCGCCGACTGAGACGCCGGCACGAACTTCATGCCGTCTTCGAGGATTGGCGTACCGCCCACGTTTGTGCCGCCGCCCGAGTACTGCGAGCGCCAGCCCTTCGCGAACTTCGCTTTCGCCTCAGGCGACCAGGACACCGCGCCGACCGGGCGCTCGAGATAGCCGCTCGCACGGGCGCCGTTCTTGAGCATCTGCTCGCGCATCGCCGAAGCCTCGTACTCTTCGGACAGTGTGCTGCGCAGGGACTCGATCGGCGACTCGCCAGCAATGCCGGTGTTCGAGTAGCCGTGAAAGAACACGATCTCGTCGGCCTTGACCTCGATCTTGCCTCTTGAGCCCTTGACCTCGAAATATTCAGGCGAGAACCAATTCTCACCCTTCGGTGTCACGAACGCAGGAGGGAGGCGGACTAGGCCAGGGGTGCCGGCCGATGTCTTCACCTTCTGCCAGTACGCCATGTCGTAGATCGCAAGATCGTGGACCAGGGCGTCCATTAGCCGATAGCGTGTCGTCGCCGGGTTCGGTCGACTGAACAGCGCCGCCAACGGATGATCAGTCAAGCGCTGGCGATCGTCGTCACCCTTGCGCTCGAAGACATGCAATCCGAGGTGGGCGATGTTGCGGGCGAGGAAAGTAACAGCAGTCCGCACCGCCGACTGCTTCTTCCATAGCTCGTAGTAATCCATCGACACGGAATCGGTCAGCCTGAGCATCGAGCTCGACGGAAGTTCCAGTCGAGACAGACTTTTCAGCTTGCCTTCGGAGGTCACGAACGCCATGCGGCACCTCCTACAAGGCTTGAATGAAGTCGATATTCGATTTGTCGATCGCAATCTCACCGTCAGCGGGCATGGCTTCTGCGCCGTCCTCGTGGACGTACGCCGACTTGAGAGTGAGCAGTGGCCCGCGGGTGGATACGACAACACCGCTGACCGAAGTTCCGGACAGAAGGTTGACGACCACCCGAGGTTTCGCCTGCAGGTGCTTGTATTGCATGGGGCTCCTAGACGACAAAGAGGTCTTCGGTCTCGTAGACCGAATCGGGTTGAGGTTCTTCCACTTCCGCCCACAGTCCGAAGCGGGCCAGGGTGATCGCAACCATCGGAGTGATCACGAACTCGCCGCGGCGATCCCACGCCCACGCGCCACCCGAGCCGACATCACGCTTGGAAGCCGAAGCATTCGCCTCCGCCAACAGTGGATCGCCAGTAGTGGAGATCAGGCCCTCGGGGATCTCATCCACGATCGAGCCGCACGCCTGCGCCATCTGAGTGTCATTCGTCAGCATCACGTCGATGCCCACAAGCTCGGGCACCAGTGCCGCAGCCGGAGACGTACGCGCAATCACCACCGCGCGCGGAGGCTGATTCGCCACGATCGTCCGCACCAACTGTGCCGCATCACGGGGCGAGCCGTGAAAGATGATCTCGAAGTGCACACCATCGTCGACACGACGAGTCGCCGCGCCGATCGTGCACACCGACCGATCGGGCGGCATGTCAACAGCAATCGCGAAATCATCAGTCAGCGCCGGCGCCGTATCGGTCAGGTCAGACCAGGTGCCCGGGTCGATGACATAGACGATCTCCTGCTCACCAGCGGTCGGCCACTTGCCGCGAGAGAGGAACTCGACGTCATACGCCCGCTGCATCGCCGGCGTCGCCATCGACCGCATCTTCGACATGATCTTCTCGACCGGAAACAACCGGCCCATCGAAGGATTCGCCTGCGCAGCCGCAGCAGGATCGTCACGCTCCAACTCGGGCGCCGCAGAGAACTCCGCAAGATAAACGCCAGGCTCATCAGCGAGGCCACGTTCACGGATCGCCGACAGGACATACCCCTGCGGATGCTCGTCAATATCGACCGCCGACGACGTGTACAGCGTCTGCGAGTTCTTCGACACCATCTGCGTCGGCAACAGCGCCGACATCGCGTGATCCGGCAGGTTGTACGCCTCATCCAAGATCAACAGGTCGATCGACGAGAAGCCTCGACCGGAACCGGCAGTGCGAGCAATGAACATCAGGCGATTGCCCGTGTCCAGCTCAATACCCTCCTGGCCGTGAGAGTTATTGTACCGAACCACCCGGCGATGAAGCGCCGGCGTCGCCACGATCACAGCCTTGATTCGCCGGTACGCGTCCGCTGCAGTCTTGAACTCGTGCGCCGAGTGGAAGATGTTCTCACCCAGCACGAACAGCCCGTACAGGCAGCGCGCCGTCAGCACCTCACCCTTGCCGTTCTGACGGGAGACGATCAGCGCAACCTCGGGGGCTGCCCACTTACCGTCGTCATCGACCCGCATCGAGCGGTCCAGAACGCGCTCCTGCCAAGGGAACAGGTCAATGCCAGCCCGCCGAGCAAGCTCAACAGCGCCAGCACCCTGTGAGCCGACACCTTGCGGGCCATGCTCAACTCTCGGTACCTGTGCCCCGAACAACGGTGAGGCTTCCAAAGTCGATGTCATCTGGCGACGCCTCCTTCTTGGCCGGCTCGATCTCGATCTGAGCGAGGATCTGCTTGAGGACCACCGCCTGTTGACGTGCCTCCTGAAGGGCTCCGTCGATGCGGATGATCAATTCATCGCCGTTGTCTCGTGCGGCGACGAGCGTTGCCCACCGGTCGTCGTTGCCGGCAATGGCGTCGTCGAGCTTGCGGAGGCGGTCAGTGACGCGTGCAGCCTCGGCGATGAGGGCCAGCTCGGCCACCGTCCGATGACCTGCTGTCAGCGCCTCCCAGACCGTCTCTCCCGCCTCGCCCATGTCGCGTGGTCGCAGCGTGGCTGCTGGGTCACCTGAGGGCACCTGAGGCCTCCTCTGCACGTAGCTCTGCACGTCGGGGGGATATGCGGGACTGTCGGCGACCGGAGGAGTCCGAAGATGGCGATGTACAGCGATCTGAGGGCCCCTCCCCAGGGCAGGCATACCGGGTCACACCCAGGCGATCCAGGCCGTCACAGGGCCGCTCAGCCCCTCACGTCAGCGAGCCAGTACGAGCCCAGATCCATTGCCCCTCAGAGCCATTGGCGGGTCGTCAGCGGAGCACTAGCACCTTCAAGGGCAGGGCGCAAGTGGTCCCTGTTGCCACCCTGTCGCGAGCGGTTACAGCGTCGATGCAACAGTCGGTCGGCCACAGTGCCGCCCTGAGATCGAGCGATGCTGTGGTCAGCCTCAAGGCCGGCCTGATCGAAGTTGCGAGCATCGTCCCGGTACATGGGCTCGTTGCACCACCAGCACAGCGTCCCGTCGACGTGAGCCACGAGCAACCGTGTGCGCTGATGGTCGTGTGCTGTGCCGAGTCCGCGCTGTGTCCGAGTCAGTGGCTTGGCCGGCGCACCGATCGTCTTGGCGCCTCGTTCGGCGTACCACTTCTTGATGACGGGTTGCATCCAGTACGGCCGGAGTCTCTTGGCTCGCTCCATGACGACGTCCATGCCGGGGTCCACGGTGACGATGCGGGCGCCGTAGCTGCGGTACTTGGCGAGGAGCTGAGTCGAGGGTGTGGAGTGGATGAGGTAGACGTCAATGTCTCGGAGCGTGATGGCCTTGTCGATGGCCGCTTGTCTCGCAGCCTTGGTCACAGCCTTCACGCCCTTGGCGTGCTCATGCTTCGAGTCACCCTCACGCGGTGCAGACAGGGCGTTGGCGAGGAGATCGTAATCAATCACAACATCCTCGGGCCCCGCATGCTCACGGCACCAAGTTGACTTGCCAGCGCATGGCGGGCCGATGACTACCGTCAGAGCCACTGTTGCCTCCTATGTGGTCACTGGGCTACCCAGTCCACAGTTGAGGTACTTAATGTCTGCCAGCGTCTTTAGCTGACTCTCGGTCGGCTGCCCTTTTCGGTGCAGGTCATTGTGTGCGTATCGACACGCCTTGCAATCCCGCTTGCCACGGCGGAGCGAACTCTCCACCAGGTTCGGCTCGGCCAGTCGGTGTCCGCGCCGGCAATGCGTCTTGATCGAATGATGATGAATACCGTTCCGAACGCGGTCCAGAATGTTCTCCGACCTGGTTCCGTAAGCGAGGTTCGCTAGCCGGTTGTCACCCTTCTGGTCATTGAGATGACGAATCTCCATGCCGTCCACTGCGGGTCCAATGAACGCGGCAGCAACGACTTGATGCACCAGGGTCATTGCCCCGATGCCAGCCTTGTTGAGGCTAACTCTCAAATGCCCACTGTTGTCGGAGGTCTGCGCCAGAGTCTGACTGGGCCACATCCGAGATCGTCCATCCTTGAAGGTGACTGTGCGGGCCAGGCTTCGCACCCGACCGCGATCACTCACCTCGTAGACGCCCTCGTACCCCTGAATGGACTTCCACTGTTCTGCGATACCGTTGTGCATGTCAGCTCCTTTACAGCTGGCTATGACCCCGGAAGCGTTAGAGCGCTTACCGGGGTTTCTATTTGTTGGGATCTATTGGTCGGCGAAAGGATTCAGAGAATCCACATGCGGATGATGGCCCAGATGATTCGACAGGTTTCAAACATCATGACCTCCTGCAAGTTGAACCCCAGGCGCGCTGGCAAGCTGCTGCACTGGGGTGGTTGCCGCATGTTCCCTCATAAGGGTGCGCCGCTGGGAAGTGGGCGCGTGCGGCAAGTAGGTGGGGCGAGATGCCCAGACATAGCAAAAGCGCGAGACCTCATTGACAAGGAACTCGCGCTTCGCGGCTAGCGTACCACCAAGGGTGCGGCTAAGGAATCGACCACTCCGATTGATAGTCAGGGTGATCCGAATAGATGGACGCAAACAGGCGTAGGGCGGTCTCCCGTGCAGCTTGCCCGCCCTCGGTCCAGGCTGTGCGATGCCCCTGCTCCTGGACCCAATTCTCATTGACGTACTCAGTGAGGATCGCTCGCTTTGCTGCCACCTCACGAAGGGCGCGGGCAGGATCATGACGGCGCGAATGAATCAACTCGGCCGTTCGCGCCTCATATCTCGAGTCGGGCCACGAACCTCCATCTGGCGGGCCATCAATGCAGGCCAGCGCAACGGCTTCGTCCTCGGCCAGCCGCGCCTCGAGAAACTCCACAATCGTCATGCCGCAACCTTCTTCGCTCTCGTCGGCACCGTCAAGTGCTTCTCCAATACCTGCCCCATGCAGAAGATTTCAGCCTGCGTCACCACGCCACATCTGTCAGCCACGATGTGCCCACCCTTTCGAAGCGAGTCCACCCGATTCTCCGTCAGCCCTCGATACTCGGGATAGTGCCGCGCCAACAGTGCAGCCACCTGAACGATGCCAGCACGGTGAAGCATCCGACTGCCAACCTGATCGAGCACATCATCCTTCTCGCGCACAGGCACGTCATCCTCAGGCGCAATATCCATCGCCCGCCGGCACTTGCCCATCGCCTTCTCGATGCTGCTGTAAGCCTCTTCGCTGCCCTCGGTCATCGCCAACGCAATGATGTACGTGTCCAGCCAGTGCGCCAAGCCGAGCAGTGACTCTTGGTATCCGTACGGCACCCGCTTGTCATCCACTCGCAACGGTCCGATGAAGTCGCCATCGTGCGTGAATCCGATTGGCCTGTACTTCAACCCACGCGACTCGCACACATGCCGTGCCCACGATGCCAGCTCGTTGTGCAACTCATCTTTGGCGTCCGATGCGGCGAGGTTAATGGGCAACGGCTGCTCGTCCGATCCCGAGCTGACCTTGATCCCACCCTTACCTGTCCGATCAAGGCGGCAAATCGTGACCGCGAGATCCTCGACCAGGCCGGGGATCTCGCGGAGCAACTTCACGAGCAAATGCTGGGCAGCGCGTGAGATGAAGTAGTCGCTCATGCTACCGATTCTACCACATACCATACCCAGTTACATTGCGCCACAACGGGATTGAATACACTGAGAGCTCTGGAATTGGGTGCACTGAGGGCTTTGTGGCCGGGTGTTCTTTGGCATGCGCTACCTTCTTTCGATGAAGCCTCTGATCCCGACGTATGCAGATTTCGTAGCGAAGCTGCCAGCTGCCCAGCAGTTGGAGCCTTTCGAAGCGTGCCTCGCGCGCTACACCAACCATGTTGATTCTGAGGTTTACGCATTGGCTGAGGTTTGCAAACGCCAATACCCCGACAGGACATCAGCAGAGATTCGATCTATGGTCGCTGACATCCTCACAGCGACGATCGTGTCATCCCATTTGGGGCAGCATTGGTACGAACAGAATTTCACAATGGGCAAAGTCAATGACCAGACCCGGGGCTACTTATACCCAACTCACGAACTCCCCAACGTTGACCAATATCTGCGTACGTACACTTCCCACCGCAAGCACGAGTTAGCGCGTCGACTTCATCAACTCCAGACCTTCGACTGGTTTCCATCAACGATCGAACATGTGCGCACGACCCAGTTATCTGGCGCCGCCTTCGAGTTGGACGTCGCTACCTATCTCATGGCACTTCCGCTGCGTGTCGATCGTGTCAGTGAGACCGGCATTAAGGGGGAGGACTTCGACCTTCTGTTTTGGGTTCGCGAGACGCCGATCGCGATCGAAGCCAAAACGAAGGAAGACAACACCGAGTTTAGCGAGCAAACCATCAAGCAAACGATCAAGAGGGCGGGTAGCCAACTCCCGAAAGGGCAAACAGGTTTCGTGTTCATGCGCATACCGATGCCGTGGGTTGGCCCTTTACTCGAGGAGCACTACAACGAGTATCTCCACTCGGCAACGCGGTCATCGACGCGAATAAGCGTGGTATTCACTGCGATTGATAAGCTCGGCAGGAACGCGGATGGCACAACCAGCATTACTAGGTTCTGGGACTATTTCAAAACCGAAAACTGCCCGGAGCAGGACTGGAAGATCGCAATGAATTTTCGGTCTCTTCACGATGGCGAGTTCCTGGAGATGGCACCACGATTGCCTTTCTAGCGTCCGTTGGCTCAGATGAAATTTGGCGGCACGCCAGAGCGACAGTAACCTCACAGGTACCCCTTCGCTCGCATTTTGTCGTAGTAGTCGGGATCGCCGTTCTGCCAGGGGAGTTGGTAGTCCTCCTTGCCGTGCTGCAGGGTGCTCGGCCACATTCGTTCCTCGCGGCCACCGCGCCAGGTTGCGAGGTCAACGCGTGACGGGTGCTGTTCAGACTCGGTGCCCTGCGCCGGTCGAAGCCCGAAACCAAACTCGGGCCACCGCAGGAACAGTGAGGATCCGGTCGGCCGGAGGAGTCGCTGTGATCCGGCCTGACCGTGTGCGACGTGCGCCTCGCATACGACCGCGAATTTGTACTTCACGCGAAGCCTGTCGATGGCGTCGGTGAGTTCCTTCGCGGCCTGCTCGTCGCGGGTGTCGAGCTTGTGCAGACGGTAGAGCGGGCCGAGTGCGACGAACTTCGGTTGCGTTGCCGCGATGGCACGTTCGATCCGTTTCATCTGTGCCGGATCGTTGAGCGCGATACCTTCCGGCCGGATCACGAAGCGAACCATCTTCGACCAGTCCGGCACCGGGACCGAATACTTGTCGGCGAGCCTTGTAATCCTCTCTCGCAGCATCCGATACCGGCGCCCGGTCTGACGTTCCGAGTTCTCCGCGTCGATCACCAATACCTGATTGTGATCGGATACCCGGGTGCCCAGGAATGGGTGCATGCCCGCGGCGATCGTCATGACCATCTGCGCGACAAGGTAACTCTTCCCGGTGCCCTCGAAGCCGGTCAGGATCAGACGGTCAGTGCGCTCGAGTAAGTCTGGGATCAACCAGTCGTGCGTGAACTTCTTCCCGAGCAGCTCGTCGAGACTCATCGGTAGATCCGCCTCGGTGGGGCTTGCGGTGCGGTTGACGGCAGCGAGCTCTTCCTGCGCCCGATCGATGCCCAGTTCGAGCATTTCCGCATCTTCCGTCTCGGCGACTTCCTCCGTGGCGTGCACGAGGCGTAGCGCCGTGTCACGGACTGACCGCAAGGTGTGCAGGTGGTTGAGGCGGTCGAGGTAGAAACCGATCGCGTAGTCCTCGCCTTTGCCGAGCATGTTCATGATCGACTCGGCCACCGCCTTGGACTGGTGCACGCTTGCTGCCATCTGCATCGCTCGCCTGGACACTGTTGAGTGGTCCCGAGGGTCGTTGGCTCGGAAGCAGTCAACGAGAGCCGTGTGGATGATCTGGTGGATCGGTGTCGTGAACACACCAGGGTCGAGTTCGACCATCGTTTTGATCAACCCCCGCTGTGCGAGGCCGGCAGCGAGGACGGTGGCCTCGGCGCCCAGATCGTTGAGCTCGCTCATCGTGTCGCCTTCCATTTCTCGCGGATCTTCCAGACCTTCCGCATTACCCACAGGTTGTTTTGAATTCGGACCTCAAGGAACGCCTGGCATTGAAGCGGCCCGGCGTTGACGTCCTGGAACCAGCGCTCGCCGCAGGCAACGCAGTGGTTGCCGTTCTGCGGATCGGGATAGTGCGTATCGACCATCCACTGGCACAGTTCGGCGAGGTCGAGATCTTGCTCGGTTTCGGCTTCGTGACGGATGTTCTGCGCTGCGAAGCGCATCCCGGTTACGTTCTGCCAGCCTTGAGCCTTGGCGCATTCGGGGCAGTCGACGAGCAGGCGCCCGGAATGGCCGTTCATCGCTCCACCAGCAGTCCGGACTTCCCGTCCCGAACCTGGTTGCCGTTCTTGCCTTGAATCGGGCCGTCGAGCCACATGTCAGCTCTGAGCCAGCCAGCCGGAAGCTTGGTGTACTGGCTTTCACGATTGGGATCGGCGCCGTACCTGGTCGCGCCTTCGATGAGTTCCTCGTTCGATGCCCGCTTGAGCGCTGCCTGCCATGCCTTGGACGCGTCCCGCTTTTGTTCCTTCCGTGGATACGCAGCCCAGAACTTCTCGAACTCGGCAGGGTAGGAGTTCGTCGGCGTGTTCGATGCCGGAGGTTCGGACATATCTTTTAATTGGGTATGGGTATGGGTATGGGTAAGAGCGGACTCAGATGGGACATCGTCGGACGGTCCCGCTTGTCCCGCTGGGACATTCGGGGGACTGCCCTCTGATCTGGCCTTTTCCTCGGCGGCCTTGCGGGCCTTCTCTTCACGCCACTTGCGTTTTCGCTCCGCTTCGGCTGTTCGCTTCTCGTCCAACTCGGCCGAAGTCTTGTTGTACTCGGCCCAATTCACGACCTGATAGCCCTCGGCGGTGTCCTCCCAGAAGCCCGCGGCGACCAATAGTTCGGCCGATTCGACAGTTGTCCCGAACTCGTCCCAAATGTCCCGCGGGACAGCACCGTCAGTCCCATGGTCGTTGCACCAACTGTTTACGAGCGTCCACAGGCCCATCGATTCACACCGCTTTGATCGCGGAATGCGCAGCGTTTTCCGATGACTGTGGAGCTTGTCGTCGGTCAGTCCCCAAGCCACTACTTCACCCCTGTTCTGTCCAGAATCTCGTGCACGTCGCCCTCGGTGATGTCGAGGAGGTTTGCAATCGTCGGGAATGTCAGTCCGTATTGCCGGCCAAGCCGGATGTAGTGCGCGGTGTGGCGATCGTTGCGGGCCTGGCCGATTGCCTGCAGGATCTCGATCGCGTGGCGCTTCCGGTTGGTGCCGGCTTGCCCCTTGCGGGGGTCGGTATCAGAACCGACCCCCAGGGTGCCGACGACAATCTCTAGCAGTTTCCCGTTCTCGCGCCGCAGCTCTCGAATTACGTTCGCCCGCTTGTCAGGCGGCGGCCACGGCAGTGAGTCATCAACCTCGGTCATCGGTCAGCCCACTCGTCGAATTTCCTGCAGAAGCGCCGGAAGTCGACTGAAATCCACAGCGCAGATTGCATGATGAGGAGGGTGCTGAGAATGCACTCAGTGATGGTCACGAGGGGCCTCCGGGTCGAACTCCAGCCATGCTCGATGAAACTTGGTCAGTACATCGATCAACTGGGGTACTTCGGAGGGGTGGATCGACGCATCGCAACCCCCACACTTGCGAAACTCGATACTCCATGCCGGTTCCGGGATCGTGCCGTCTTCGTCATGCACGTCGAACCTGCCTAGCTCAACCCGCGTGGCGTTGTGATTAAGCTGCCCGACCGCCTGAGCGAGAGCCACGGTGGTTTTGCCCCAGCCCGGCTCGGATTCTGCGAGAACTTCGGCGCTAGTGGGAATACTTGGTAGCATCATGGTGATTCAATTCCTTCTGGTGGTTGGGATTGCTTGTCACGTCCCCGGATCTGCTCGAACAGATCCGGGGACACTTGCGTTAGTGGTCGCTGTCTGTGTCGGTTGGATGCTGCTCTTCGAACTCAACCAACGTCCGGCCCAACTGGCCGGCCTCCGCGGCGGTGAGGTACACCGTCCGACGTTCAACACTGTCGCCAATATCCAGGGCGATGCTTTCGTTCTCGCCGTCGAAGTCGCCCAAGCCCACGAACGCGACCCCGTTCTCGATCGGCTCGACAGGCTCGGCATAGAACGCGAATGTCGCGGGCTTGAGCGTTACCTCGATTGACTGCGGCGGAATGATCGAGATCTCGTAGGTTCCCCGATACTGGCCGGGGTCGGCCGACAGTGTCCCCGTGAGCGTTTGAGCGGAATCCTGATTCGGGTCGCAGTGCCACAGATTCGAGAAGCTACGACCGTATTCGATCTCGACATGTGAGCGGACCCGGCGGCCGTCCGAATACTTGCCAGTTGAAGGATCGAAACCGGGCTCAAGTACCTGGACCACTTCGAGCATGTGCTTCGCGAGGTGCTCGATGGTGTCGATCGGATCGCTGATCGCGTTCTCGATCCGGTCTGCATCTTCGCGGGATAGATCGGAGTACGCGTTGCAGCCAATCGCATCCACGGCCCAATCAGTCTGTGTCTGAACGAATGCAGTGAGATACTTGAGGGCGTCGAGGCTGGTGAATGATGACATGTAGGTGCTTCTTTCGTGGTGGTTGGTGTAAACGCTTCAGATGTACGGCCATTCGGCCCAGCTCAAGGGACTGAAGTAAGTTCCTCGGAGATAAGGACTTTGGACGGCTTGGCGCCCAGAACGGCTAGGGCGTCGAGTATTTGAGGGGTCGGTCGGCGGGTCCGGATTGCGGTCGACCAGGACTTTCGAGTCATCCCCGTTCGGCGCTCGAGTTCGAGCAAGGTGCAGATGCCGTTAACTCGCTTCACTCTCTCGATCTCGTCCAGACTGAGTAAAAACATTCTCTTTTTCACCTCCAATCTGTTCGATATGGGTAAAAACTAACCCTGTTGCGAGTGAATGGCAACCATGTAACTCACTTTTCGGGAAGTTAACTACTCATACGTGCAGGTTGGGTTACATTTGACGGGTAAAAAGTTACCCACTACAGTGTGGACATGCCTGATCCAAGACAGTGGTTTAGTGAAATGGCCAAAAGGCGAATCACCGTGACCGAGATAGCCGACCATCTCGGCGTATCACGGAAGACTGCTCAGACCAGGATTACTGAAGGGCTGGAGGCTGGCGATTTAATTGCCCTTAGTCGGGCCCTCAACTTGAACCCTGCTGATGCTCTTGTGGAACTTGGAATCCTCACTCACGACGAGGTTTTCACTTTCATGGACAGTGACGGCACGACCCTGTCAACGGCGACAGATGCTCAACTGGCATTGGAGCTTGCAAGGCGGCTCGACAGCGAACTTGATCAGATGCTGAAGAAGCGTGATGGAAGCGGCGACTGAATAGCCCCAATCGCCGCTTGGCGTGGTTGAATTCGTCGGGTCAGGATACTTCTGCGAAGGCAAGTTCCCAGACCCATGCGGGATACGAATTCACCTTTCCGTAGATCTGGTGCGATACCTTCACTGCTTCAATGCCGCTTTGCTTGGCAATCGTGGTCGCCTTCAGGCCGACCTTCCGAAGGTGGGCGGCACTGGTGTTCAGGTCATGAAGTCGGGCGTAGCCAAGTCCGGCAAACCAATCGTGACGCCCCTCGATCGCGTCGAGACGTGCCTCTGTCTTGGCTGACTGGGCTTCACTCTTAATTGCGAGAGCCTTGGCCTCGGACGCTTCGCGCCGAGATTCTTCGAGCTGGTCGATCATTCCGCGCAGGATGTCGAACTCACTCTTGGGCTTTGGCGTGGCGGCACGTTCCTCGATATCGAGAAGGTGGGATCGCACCTGCCGGGCCACGGGGGAATCGCGGAACAGCATCGCCAGCCGAGTCATTGCGCGCCGATTAAAAAGCGCGATCTGACGAGCTTGAGGGCTCAAATTTGAGAGGGAGCCGAACTCCGTCTCAAAAATCGACCGAGTGACGATTCGGTAGCCATCTGATTCGAGCTCTTCGCGGTTCATCTTCACGTGCCAGCGAATCGCTTCGACATCAACCTCAAAGAAGGTTGCTACCTGCTCGGTGGTTGCATGCATGTCGTCGGGGAGCAAGGACAATACCTTCACCTTGTCGAGCACTTCGGTGCGTGCAGCGAGGGTGTCACGCTGGGTGCGCGCTGCCGGAATAGTCAGGTCCACGACCTCACTCGCACTCGGGACGGTTGTATTGTTCACTTTGAACTCTTTCTTTGAAGGAGATTGAAGTTCGGAACGGCGCTAGTCACATATGCGGTTGCCGCCGCGTGGCTGGTGTCGTTTCTTGTGTTGGCGGGCATCTAGAGAATGCCGCCGCGAGTCGTTGCGGCCTCTCTCGCGGCAATCCATTTCTCCAGTTCGCTGAGGCGATACACGACCCGCTTTGGGGTCAACGCAAAGCTTGCCGGGCCGCGATCGACGCTTCGCCAGAATCTCAAGGTGCCAGGGGCAATTCCTGTCAATTTGCTTACTTCTGTGGTGGTCAGATGCTTCTCGATCATGGGTTCGATTTGTTCCGTTCGGGCGGGGCTCGAAAGGTGCATTGCTTCCTCCATTAGGTTTGTTCTTGCCAAATAAGAAGTACACCAGTTCAAGGTAGCTTGCAACCTCCTCGTGGTGATAGTTTGCTCGTATGGGAAACGACTGGGTTGGCAGTGCTGAGGATGCAGGTCCGGAAGATCGGTTCGGAAAGCGAGTGCGCCAGGAGCGTGAGGCTCGTGGGTGGACTCAGGCGGACCTTGCTCGGGAACTGCAAAGGGTTGGGCTAAATCTGCACCCGTCAGCAATTGCGAAAATCGAGTTGCGCAACGTGGCACGCCCTCGTGCGATCCGTTTGGATGAAGCGGAAGCGATAGCGAAGGCCTTCGGGCTCTCGGTTGACTCGATGTATCAGTCGGCCGGGAATCGCATTCGTACGCTCGGAAACCAGACCGGTGCCTACATCAATGAGATGGAATTACTGATAGCCAAGGGTAGGCAACTAAGTTCAGAGTTGAATGCCCTGACCGTCGGAATCGACGATGATGAACGACGAAACCTTCGAGATCAGCTCTCGATTGATGCTTTCGAAGGCATGCTGGCCACCGTCGCTGACTCGGTGGAATCGGTCATTCAAGACGTTGTTGCACGTGCAGAGTCTGGCTTGCCATCGAACGACGGATTCGTAATGACGCTGCCGCCTTCGCGATTCAGTCGATACCGAAATCAAGTCGAGGCTGCGCGCACCAACATTCTCGAGAGTGGCGACGAAGAGACTAGAAAGAACCATCAGTCCGAAGGTTCCGGACATGGTGCGTAATCGGCGCGCTGGCGTTGAGGATCGATGGACTAAAACCGTCCGCGAGGGTGAGGTCGAAAAGAAGGTTCCATCAGCGAATGATGGCAAGGGCAAGCGCTGGCGGGCGCGGTACGTCGATGACCTCGGCACAGAGCATGCCAAAGGCTTCGACAAGAAGGTCGATGCTCAAATCTGGCTAAATGCGGCCACGACCGCACTCGGTCAAGGCACTCACGTCGCCCCACGTGACGCCCAGATAACGGTGCAGCAATGGTGCGATCAGTGGATTCTTGGATACGAAGTCCATCGAGACTCGACCGTGAGACAAGCACGTACTCACATTGCCCAGATCGCGACAGAGTTCGGGAAGATGCGACTCGCGGCGGTGCGCCCGTCGGCAGTGAAGACCTGGACGTCGAAGCTGAAGGCAGACGGGTTCGCGGATTCGTACGTGTACGCGTTACATTCGCGGCTGTCACAAATACTCGGCGACGCGGTTCATGATGGACTGCTCGGTCGCAACCCATGCTCCCGTCGGACATCGCCGCCTATGGGGCACGCGAAGGTCTACGTCATCACTACAGAACAGTTGTGGGCGCTGCACGATGCAATGCCCGAGCACTATCGGGTTGCGATTCTGCTTGGTGCATTCGCCGGCCTTCGTATCGCCGAAGCGTCGGCACTTCGAGTGAATGATGTGGATTTCATCAGAGGAGCTGTCCACCCGAAACGGCAATGGCCGGACAGACCGCTGAAGACCCGAGGGAGTGACGCGTCGATTCCGGTGCCTCAGACGCTGGCTCTCATGCTGTCGGCATCCGTGAAGCAGTGGCCGCACGAGCAGATGGTCACGAATGGCGCGGGCAAAGCCGCGGCGCCATGGTTGGTCGAGCGAGCATTGCGGGATGTGAAGGACGCGGGGGAGATCGATCTGCCTGAGGAGTTCAGCTACCACGATTTGCGTCACTACTTGGCATCGCTGCTCATCGCGTCGGGTGCAGATATCAAGACGGTTCAAGCACGGATGCGGCACGCGAGTGCTAAGACAACTCTCGACGTCTACGGCCATCTGTGGCCGGACGCAGACGAGTCCACCCGCTCTGCGATCGATGCTGTGATCACTAAGCGGATGGACTCGGCTAAAACTGCTGCGGACGCTCTGCGGACGGAAGGCTAAGTCAGCCGGTTCCAGCGCAGGTCAGCGACCGATACAGATCACACGTCGTAGTAGAGCTCGAACTCGTACGGGTGCGGACGCAGGTTGACGGGAGCGATTTCCTGCTCACGCTTGAGCGAGATCCAGGTCTCGATCAGGTCGGTGGTGAAGACGCCACCCTCTGTCAGGTACTCGTGATCGGCTTCGAGGCGGTTGATAACCGTTTCGAGGCTGGTCGGAGCCTGCGGGATGTTGCGAGCCTCCTCCGGGGGAAGCTCGTAGAGGTCCTTGTCGACCGGAGCCATCGGCTCGATCTTGTTCTTGATGCCGTCCAGGCCGGCCATCATCTGTGCAGCGAAGTTGAGGTACGGGTTACCCGAGGAGTCGGGTGCGCGGAACTCGAGACGCTTTGCCTTCGGGTTGTTGCCCGTGATCGGGATACGGACGGCTGCCGAGCGGTTGCGCTGGCTGTACACGAGGTTGATGGGAGCTTCGTAGCCCGGCACCAGACGGTGGTACGAGTTGATGGTCGGGTTGGTGAAGGCCAACAGCGACGGAGCGTGGTGCAGGATGCCGCCGATGTAGTGGCGAGCCATGTCCGAGAGGCCTGCGTAGCCGGACTCGTCGTGGAAGAGGGGCTTGCCGTCCTTCCACAGGGACTGGTGGACGTGCATGCCCGAGCCGTTGTCACCGAAGAGCGGCTTCGGCATGAAGGTGGCGGACTTGCCGTGCTGCCAGCAGGTGTTCTTGACGATGTACTTGAAGAGCTGCAGGTCGTCAGCAGCTGCGAGCAGCGTGTTGAACTTGTAGTTGATCTCCTGCTGTCCGCCGGTGCCGACCTCGTGGTGGCCGCGCTCGAGCTCGAAGCCCGCATTGGTCAGGTTGGTGGAGATTTCATCGCGCAGGTCCACGTAGTGGTCGTACGGAGCGACGGGGAAGTAGCCACCCTTGGCGCGAACCTTGTAGCCGAGGTTGGGGGAGCCGTCGGCGTTGGTCTCAGCGCCGGTGTTCCAGGATCCGGAGATGGAATCCAGCTCGTAGAAAGCGGAGTTCATGCCGGAGTCGTAACGAACCGAGTCGAAGATGTAGAACTCGGCCTCGGCGCCGAAGAATGCGGTGTCCGCGATGCCGGTGCTGACCAAGTACTCCTCGGCCTTGCGGGCAACGTTGCGCGGGTCGCGGCTGTAGGACTCACGAGTGAACGGATCGTGGACGAAGAAGTTGATGTTGAGGGTCTTCGCCTTGCGGAAAGGGTCGATCTGGGCCGTGGTGACGTCAGGAAGCAACATCATGTCGGATTCGTGAATCGACTGGAACCCGCGGACGGACGAACCGTCGAACGCAAGGCCGTCTTCGAACACGTCCTGGTTGAAAGCAGACGCGGGGATCGAGAAGTGCTGCTGTACGCCAGGCAAGTCGCTGAAGCGAATGTCGACGTACTCGATGTTCTCGTCCGCGATGTACTTTATGACCTCTTCGGCCGTGGTGAATGCCACGCTGGTGCTCCTTAAGTCGCTTCAGCCAACTGTATGAAAGGTTGAATCCGTCGAGCCAGACGGTAGGTATCTGGTGTTGCCCGCTCGTCAACCCTTTGTTTCGCCAGTGTTACACGTCGAATTGTCCTGGGGATTTCCGAAATCTGTGTGATCAGCTCCACAGTTAAAACACGGCAATCTGGACTACGGTGCTACGACGCCTATCCTGGACAGCATGGCACGTATCACCGGAACTTGGCTCTCGGGGCCGCAAGCAGCTTTGCCGAAGAACGCCGATGGACGTGAGCAGGCGTACCGCGGTGAGAATCTTGGCTTCCCGCAGGACGGACCGGGATCGCTTGTCGGCTCCGGCCGACGCCTGGGCGCGCTCATGATCGACTGGGTCATGGCGGTCGGCGTTGCCTCACTGATCACTGGTGACTTTTTCGACGGCCAGACGTCGACCATCACCTTGATCGTGTGGTTCATCGTGGGAGTGCTCACGCTCACCCTCTTCAACTTCACACCCGGGCAATTCGTGATGGGTCTGCAGGTGGCGCGAATCGAAGGACCCATCCGGGTCGGGTTCGTTCGCGCTCTCGCTCGCCAGGCGCTGCTCGTGTTTGTCATCCCGGCAACAATCACCGACATCGACGGTCGCGGAATGCAGGACCGAGCGACGGGCACGCTCCTCGTTCGCTCACGCTGAACACTCGATAGAACAAAAAATGACCCGAGTCCTCGACGGACTCGGGTCATTCTTGTGTGAGCGGAATCAGCGGCGACGAATCGTGCGCTGCATACCCTTCATCTTTGCGCCGCCGGGCATCGGGCCCTTCGGCAAAGCTGCTCCGCCGCCGCGCGCGCTCAATGCAGCGAGGCGACCCTCGATGTTGTCCATGCGCTTGGTGTCGATGTTGCGCGGCAGCTTGTTCAGGTAACGCTGGAGCTGCGAGAGAGGAACCTGGCCCTCGTCGTTGCCGATGATGATGTCGTAGATCGGGGTGTCGCCGATGAGGCGAGCAGTCTTCTTCTTCTCCTGCGCGAGGAGGCCCTTGACGCGTTGCGGCGAACCCTCGGCGACGAGAATGACGCCCGGCCGTCCAACGACGCGGTGAACGGCATCGAGCTGGGTGGTGCCGGCGACGGCATTCGTGACGCGCCACGCGCCCTGCATGTTGTCGAGTGCCCAGGCAGCGGCCCCGGCCTGGCCTTCAGCCTTCTTGTACACCGATTTCTGCACACGGCGACCGAAGATGATGAAGGCACCGAGAATGCCGAGAACGAGGCCGATCGGCAGCAGGAACCACTCGATGCCCCAGATGAGGCCCACCAGGAAGAAGACCAGAGCGGCGCCCACCAGGGTGCCGATCATCAGCGGCAGAAGGAGCTTGTCGTCCTTGCGCTGCATCTGGAATGCCTGCCAGAGCTGAGTTCTGCGTTCCTTGGAAGCCTGCTTGCGGGCAGCCTTCGCTGCAGCCTTTGCCTCTTTGGTGGGTTTGCCCTTACCGGATTTGCTGCCGTTCGCCATGTGACCAGGATACGTCCATTGCTGTGCGCCTTTACTAACCGCCCGCGGTTAATAAAGGCGCACAGCAAAAAGTGGATCAGCGAGCGAGGCGCGCCATGAGTGAGCTGGCTTCCTGGGAAGCGTCTCCGCCCTCGGTGAGATGGCGCTGTGCTTCGGGGAGTTCGCGGCCGTGATGGGCCATGGCCTGCGCATACAGGCGTCCGGCGCGGTACGACGAGCGCACGAGCGGCCCGGCCATGACGCCGGCGAATCCCATTTCTTCGGCTGCCTTGGAGTGCTCGACGAACTCTTCGGGCTTGACCCACCGCTCGACCGGGTGGTGCCGCGGCGAGGGACGCAGGTACTGGGTGATGGTGAGGATGTCGCAACCGGCGGCATGCAGGTCGGCCATCGCCTCGGTGACCTCTTCGGGGGTTTCGCCCATGCCGAGGATGAGGTTGGACTTGGTGACCAGTCCGTACTCGCGGGCAGCGGTGATGACGTCGAGGCTGCGCTGGTACCGGAACGCGGGACGGATTCGCTTGAAGATGCGGGGGACGGTCTCGAGGTTGTGTGCGAGTACCTCGGGACGGGAGGCGAAGACCTCGTCGAGCAGTTCGGGCTTGCCGTTGAAGTCCGGTACCAGGTTCTCTACGCCGGTGCCCGGGTTGAGTTCGTGGATCTTGCGGACGGTTTCGGCGTAGAGCCAGGCGCCGCCGTCGGGGAGGTCGTCGCGGGCGACACCCGTGATGGTGGAGTACCGAAGTCCCATGGCCTGAACGCTTTCGGCGACGCGACGCGGTTCGTCGCGGTCGAGGGCCTCGGGTTTGCCGGTGTCGATCTGGCAGAAGTCGCAGCGCCGTGTGCACTGTTCGCCGCCGATGAGGAAGGTAGCTTCGCGGTCTTCCCAGCATTCGTAGATGTTGGGGCAGCCTGCTTCCTCGCAGACGGTGTGCAACCCTTCGCGCTTGACCAGGCCCTTGAGCTCCGAGTACTCGGGGCCCATCTTTGCGCGGGTCTTGATCCAGTTGGGTTTGCGTTCGATGGGCGTCTCCGCGTTTCGGATCTCGAGACGGAGCAGCTTACGTCCTTCTGGGGCGATAGTCACGAGGGTGATCCTACGCCCGGTGATTACTGCAACGGGGTTCGGGCGAGCGCGTCAGCTGTACTGAACGGTAGTAAAAGTCGGCGTAGGTGAGGCTTTCTCGAAGGTGACGCGTTCGATGTCCCGCACCGTGACGGGCAGGTTGCCGTCCAGCGCAGCGATGATCGCTTCGGTGACCGCCGGGGTGACCTCGGAAACGGTGACGTCTCGACCGAGTTCCTGCGACAGCGTCGTCACTCCGGCGTCGCGGATGCCACAGGGAATGATGTTGTCGAATCCGGTCAGGACCGAGTTGCAGTTCAGTGCAAAACCGTGCAGCGCGACGCCACGTTGGACGCGAACGCCGATGGCGGAAACCTTGCGTTCGGGCTTCCACTGGCCGCCGGACAGTTCAGCGGGCAGCCAGACACCGGAGCGGCCGTCGATTCTGCCGCACGTCAAACCCATGTCGGTGCAGACCGTGATCAGTGCTTCTTCGATGAGTCGGACATAGCGCACAACGTCGACCGGTTCGGCGAGCTTCACGATCGGGTACCCGACCAACTGACCCGGCCCGTGCCACGTGATTTTTCCGCCGCGATCGACATCGATGACGGGAGTGCCGTCGACGGGGCGATCCGCGGGTTCCGTTCGTCGTCCCGCCGTGTACACCGGAGGATGCTCGAGCAAGAGCAGCCTGTCTTGTCCGACGTTGTCCGCGCGCTCCGCGGCCAGTTCACGCTGGCGATCCCACGCCGCTGTGTAGTCGATCAACCCGAGGTTGTCGACGGTGATCGGCAGTTGCGACAATCGTGCGGATCCGGCAGCGCTACTCATGGCACTAGAGATTACGCCCGAATGCGAAGTCAATTCAGTGCGGCCGCCAGCGCTTCACCGATGGTGTTGTGGCGGAACGTGAATCCAGCATTTTCGAGCGCCGACGGTATAGCCCGTTGGCCACCGAGGATGCCACTTTTCGCGAACTCGCCGATCAGTGCTTCGAGGGCGAAACCTGGAACGATCCACGGCGCCGGGCGATGCATGATCCGCGACATCGCGTCGTTGAACTGTGCATTGGTGACCGGTGCGGGTCCGGTCAGATTTACCGGACCTGAGAGTGCGGGATTGGTGATGGCGAATTTGATTGCGTTGCACTCGTCTTCGAGTGATATCCACGGAAAGTACTGACGACCGTTGCCCAACCGACCGCCGAGGCCGAGTGAATAGATGCGACGCAGACGTCCGAGCATTCCGCCATGCGGCGAGAGCACAACGCCCGAGCGCAGATTGACCACCCGAGCGCCGCCTTTGCGGGCCGGTTCGGTGGCCAGTTCCCAGTCACGACATGTCGTCGCCAGGAAATCGGTGCCGGCGGGCGAGTCCTCGTCGACGATGCGGTCGCCGGTATCGCCGTAGTAGCCAACCGCGCTGGCATTGGCGAGAACCGGAATTTTTGCGCTGACGACGGCGTCCGCGAGCACGTCCGTCGCACTGATGCGACTGTCACGAATCTCTTGCTTGTAGGAACCGGACCACCGTTTGTCGCCGATGCCGACGCCACAAAGATTGACCACGGCATCAACTCCGTGCAGCACCGATGTGTCCAGGCGGTCACGATTGGGGTCCCACCGGGACTCGTCGGGACCGGTGGTCGGGCGACGCACCAAGCGCACCACATCGTGGTTGTCCGAGCGCAACGACGACACCAAGGCCGTTCCGATCAGACCGGACGAACCGGCTACGACTACTCGCATTCGGAAAATGCCTCCTTCGATCCAGTGGGCTTCTCTCTACGACCGTACTGAAAAAGCCGGGGCGCCACCTCCTGATGGAGATGGCGCCCCGGCCGAAACACAGCGTGCTTACAGGCCCAGATCAGCTTCGAACGAGGCTTCTTCCAACCGCTGCTTGACAGTGGTGAGGAATCGGCCGGCGTCGGCGCCGTCCACCAGACGGTGATCGTAGGTCAGCGGCAAGTAGATCATCGAACGAACACCGATGGACTCGTTGCCGTTTTCGTCGGTGACCACCATCGGACGCTTCACGATCGCGCCGGTTCCGAGCATGGCTGCCTGCGGCGGGACCAGGATCGGGGTGTCGAACAGCGCGCCCTGGCTGCCGATGTTGGTGATCGTGAACGTTCCACCGGACAACTCGTCCGGCTTCAGTCCACCTGAACGCGCACGCTTCGCGATGTCCGCGATAGCGCGAGCGATGCCGGCCAAGCCGAGGTCACCGGCATTGTGGATGACGGGAGAGAGCAGGCCCTGATCGGTGTCGACTGCGATTCCGAGGTGCTCGGAGTCGTAGTACGTGATCTGCTTTGCCGTCTCGTCGTAGCTGGCATTGATGTTGGGGTGTGACTTCAACGCCTCGACAACTGCCTTGGCGAAGAACGGGAGGAACGTCAGGTTGACGCCTTCTCGCTCGATGAAGCCGGCCTTGGCACGGGCACGCAGCGCGACGATCTTGGTGACATCCACCTCGAAGGTCTGCGTGAGCTGCGCCGTGGTCTGCAGCGATTCACGGGTCTTGGTGGCCGTGATCTGGCGGATCCGGTTGGCCTTCTGCGTTGTTCCGCGCAGATGAGCCAGCTCGGGGCGGACGCCTGCGGCTGCCTTCGCTGCCGGAGCGGCTGCAGCAGCGGCGGGTGCTGCCGGGGCAGCGGCGGCCGGAGCCTTCTTGGCTTCCGCGGCGGCAAGGACATCCTGCTTACGGATGCGTCCACCGACGCCGGTGCCGGTGACAGTGGCGAGGTCGACGCCATTGTCGTTGGCGAGCTTGCGCACCAACGGGGTGACGTACGGGCTGCTGTCACCCGATGCCGCGGGGGCTGCCGGTGCTGCCGGCGCTGCCGGAGCAGCAGGCGCGGGAGCCGGGGTTGCCGGAGCCGGGGCTGCGGGAGCCGGTGTAGGTGCGGGGGCTTGCGCCTTGGGTGCGGGAGCCGCTGCCGGTGCTGCCGGTGCGGGTGCCGCCGGTGCTGCAGCCGCGGGGGTGCCGGAGCCGATGACAGCCAACTGGCCGCCGATGTCTACGGTGTCGTCTTCCTGCGCACTGATCTCGAGCAGAATTCCGGCAACAGGCGACGGGATCTCCGTGTCGACCTTGTCGGTGGAAACCTCGAGAAGCGGTTCGTCGACGGCAACTTCATCGCCCACGGCCTTGAGCCAACGGGTGACGGTTCCTTCGGTGACGGACTCGCCGAGGGCGGGCATCGTCACCGGGGTGCCTTCGGCTCCGCTGCTGGGAGCGGCTGCCGGCGCTTCTGCTGCCGGTGCGGGAGCTGCTGCTTCTACCGGAGCTTCTGCTGCGGGTGCTTCTGCTGCCGGTGCTTCGGCGGCGGGCGCGGGTGCCGCTGCGGCGGGCGCTTCACCGGCTTCGCCGATGACAGCGAGTTCGCCACCGATATCCACGGTGTCGTCTTCCTGCGCGACAATCTTTGTCAGGACGCCGGCGACTGGAGACGGGATCTCGGTGTCGACCTTGTCCGTGGAGACTTCGAGCAAGGGTTCGTCGACTTCGACCGTGTCTCCTTCCTGCTTGAGCCACCGTGTGACAGTTCCCTCGGTGACGCTCTCACCTAGGGCTGGCATCTGGACGGAGAAGGCCATGTCTTTTGACTCCTCGACAGTTGTGTTCGGGTTGTTTAATTTGTCGACTTGTGGTCGTTAATGCGTTGTGCTCGAGTTGCGCGCGACGTGCGGCTACTTGTAGCTATTTTGCCGATGTCGACGCGCAGGCGCGGCGTCACCGTCGTTCATCTTTCCATTGATACGCCGGGCGCGTCCGCTGAGGGGGATGCCACCGGTGTTCGGTGTGTCGCTACCCGTCAGTAGGTAGCAGGTGTAACGCGCGAATGGGACCAAACGGTATGTCTCTTGCCGGTCGCTGCGGTTGAACGCTGGCAAACTTGACATACGGCCGGGGTTCTACCGCGGTCCCGGCACCGAGGAGGGATCCACGCGTGGGATTGTTCGATCGATTCAAACGCCGACCCAGTGCAGCGCATCTGGCAGCTCAGGGCGACGCAGAGCACCTGGCCAACTGGGCTCAGGCGCACGAAGGCGTCGAGGCTTTCGTGGAGCCGGAAACAACCGTCACCGAGGTCACAGTCGTGCTCGTCGACAAGTACGGGGAATGGACGCGTCGCCGGGTCGGTGGTGAGCGCGGTGCCCGCAAACTAGGTCAGGACCTGAAGATTCCCGTGTACGACGTACGCAAGACGGGATATCCGCAGCGTATGCGCGATCACGACGAGCGTCAGCGCATCGAACGCAAGCGCGCTCGCACGGAAGAACTGCGGGACGGGAGCTGATGTGCTGTGCGCCTTTGTTAACCGGGGCGGTTAACAAAGGCGCACAGCAAAAGGGTTAACCGTTGACCGAAATGTCCTCGAGGACCGAAATCATCGTGCGAACCGGAACGCCAGTGCCGCCCTTGCCCGTGTAACCCCACGGACCGGCGGTGTTGTAGGCCGGGCCGGCAACGTCGATGTGCGCCCACTGCACGCCCTCGGGAACAAATTCCTTCAGGTAGTGAGCTGCCGCAAGCATGCCGCCCCAACGGTGGGGAGTGACGTTTGCCATGTCGGCAACCTTGGAATCGAGGTCGCCGCGCAGTTCTTCCGGCAGTGGCATCGCCCAGGCGTTCTCGCCGATGCTCTGGGAGATGGATGCAACGCGGTCGCGGAATTCGTCGGTTCCCATGACTCCGGGAGTGCGGTTGCCGAGGGCGACCATCTGCGCACCGGTCAAGGTTGCGGTGTCGATCATGTAATCGGGGTTGTCTTCGCCGGCGCGGACCATGGCGTCGGCGAGGACCAAGCGGCCCTCGGCGTCGGTGTTGATGACCTCGACGGTGATTCCGCCGTACTGCGTCAGTACGTCGCCGGGACGCTGCGCGGTGGCCGACGGCATGTTCTCCGCCATCGGGATGTAGGCGACGACGTTGACCGGCAGGCCGAGCTTCGCAGCAAGCACCACGGTGGCGATGACGGCTGCTGCGCCGCCCATGTCGGAGGTCATGTTCTCCATGCCGGCGGCCGGCTTGATGGAGATTCCGCCGGTGTCGAACGTGATGCCCTTGCCGACGAGTGCGACCTTGGATGCGCCGCGCTTCTTCGACGCGTATTCCATCCGGACGAGTCGAGGCTGGCGTGACGATCCCTTGCCGACGCCGAGGATTCCGCCATACCCGCCCTTCGCGAGTGCCTTCTCGTCCAGAATCTGAACGGTCAGGCCCGCTTCGATGCCCAGAGCCTTGGCGCGGTCCGCGAACTCTGCCGGGTAGAGGTGGCTGGGGGGAGTGTTGACGAATTCGCGTGCGGTTGCGACTGCCTCGGCAATAGCGGCCGAACGCGTCAACGTCGCTTTGGTTTCCTTGGCGCGCGGCGACGGCACAAGAAGTTCGACGCGAGCGAGGGGCTGAGCGTCGGGGCCCGGAGCGGACTTCGACGACTTGAATTCGGTGAAGGTGTACGCGCCGAGCGCAAATCCTTCGACTGCGGCGGCGAGGTCGAGGACGGACAGTGTCGTCGCTGCGGTGTCGATGCCCGACAGTGAGCGTGCAGCGGCGCCGGCCGACTTACGGATCTGCTCGCTGCCCAGCTTCTCGGCCGAACCGAGGCCGACGGCGAGAACACTGACCACCGGGAGATCGCTCGGCGCGGGGATTCGGGTGAGCTGCTCCGGCTTGCCCGTGGCGCCGACGGCGATGAGGCTGTCGAGTACCTCGGCCAAAATGTTCTCGTCGACGATGCCTTCGCTGAGGGCGAGTTCGGGGCCGTCGGGACCCGATGTGAGACCGACCACCAATACGTCGGCGCGCTTGCCGAGCTTTCCGGCGAGAACCAGGTCGGGTCCCAATGATCGGGCTGTACGAGTGCTCAAGATGTCTCCTGCGTGGTGAGTGTGCGATGCGTCCGGTTCGGGCGGACGCCTGAGTTGATGGTAGGCCCCGACGTCCTCGGTGCGTGTCTGCGGCGAACATGTTTCGTCGACGGAAGTCCGATAGGTTGTGGGCCATGACCGACGAACAACTCTTGCAGGGTCCGATCCACGCTGTGCACGTCGAATTGGGTGCGACGTTTGCCCCGTTCGGTGGCTGGCAGATGCCGGTGTCGTACGCCGGCGTCGTGGCCGAACACACCTCTGTCCGTGAGAATGTCGGCTTGTTCGACGTCAGTCACCTCGGCAAGGCTGTGGTGCGCGGCACCGGTGCTGCGGAGTTCGTGAACGCGGCGCTGACCAACGATTTGGGCAAGATCGGTCCAGGTAAGGCGCAATACACGTTGTGCTGCAACGAGTCCGGTGGCGTCATCGACGATCTGATCGTCTACTACGTCAACGACGAGGAAATCTTCCTCGTGCCGAATGCGGCAAACACGGCAGATGTTGTCGCAGCGATGGTGGCGGTCGCGCCGGACGGAATCACCATCGAAGATCAGCATCGTGAGTACGGCGTGTTGGCCGTGCAGGGACCGAAGTCGGTTGACGTTCTGACAGCGCTGGGTTTGCCTACCGACATCGAGTACATGGCATTCGAGGATGCCGAGTGGAACGGCGTACCGGTCCGCGTGTGTCGCAGTGGCTACACGGGAGAGATCGGCTACGAACTTCTGCCGCGATGGGCAGACAGTGAGCCGCTCTTCCGGGCGCTCCTCGAGGTTGTCGAGGCTCAGGGCGGACAGGCGGCCGGGCTCGGTGCGCGCGACACGCTGCGTACCGAGATGGGCTATCCGCTGCACGGACACGAGCTTTCGCTCGAGATTTCACCCCTCGAAGCTCGCTGCGGTTGGGCTGTCGGCTGGAAGAAGCCCACATTCTGGGGCAAGGAAACCCTGGTCGACGAAAAGGCTGCCGGCCCGGCACGCAAGTTGTGGGGAATCAAGGCACTCGACCGTGGTGTGCTGCGTGCGGGACTGAGTGTTCTGCGTGACGGCGAACCGGTCGGGGAGACCACGTCCGGAACGTTCTCGCCGACGCTCAAGGTCGGAATTGCGTTGGCGCTTCTTGATTCCGGTGTGGGAATCGCGGCCGGTGACGAGATCGAGGTCGACGTCCGTGGGCGTGCGCTTCGGTGTGTTGTCGTGTCGCCGCCGTTTGTGGAGACCAGCACCAAGTAAGGGGATTGTGCGCGTTCGATAGGATTGCGGCCATGACTGGTGCCGCCAATTTCGTTCGTGTCCAGAGCTCGACCCCGAAGTCCGACGCCGAGCGCCGTGACATCTTGGCGGCGCCCGGTTTCGGGAAGTATTTCACCGATCACATGGTCTCCATCGATTACGCCGAGGGCAAGGGCTGGCATAACGCTCAGGTGTTGCCGTACGGAAACATCGAGCTCGACCCAGCGGCTATGGTCCTTCACTACGGTCAGGCCATCTTCGAAGGACTCAAGGCTTACCGCCAGCCGAGCGGCGACATCAGCTCGTTCCGCGTCGAGGCCAACGCCGAGCGGTTCGCGGCTTCGGCTCGTCGCCTCGCGATGCCCGAGTTGCCGACGGAGATGTTCGTGGACTCCATCACCGAGTTGGTCGACGTCGACATCGAGTGGGTTCCGGCGGCGGGCGGCGAAGATGCTCTCTACCTGCGTCCGTTCATGTTCTCGACCGAGGCCGGTCTCGGCGTGCGTCCCGCCAAGGAATACCGCTACCTGCTGATCGCATCACCGGCCGGCGCGTACTTCCCACGTGGCGTGAAGCCGGTCAGTGTGTGGCTGTCCACCGAGTACGTGCGCGCCGCTCCGGGTGGAACGGGCGCAGCCAAGTTCGCGGGTAACTACGCGGCATCACTGCTTGCCCAGGCTCAGGCTGCTGACGAAGGCTGCGACCAGGTGGTGTGGCTCGACGCGATCGAGCGCACCTACGTCGAGGAAATGGGAGGCATGAACTTGTTCTTCGTCTTCGGTTCCGGCCCCGACGCTCGCCTTGTCACGCCGTCGCTCTCGGGTTCGTTGTTGCCCGGTATCACCCGCAATTCGCTGCTGACACTGGCTGCCGACTCGGGCTTTGCCGTCGAAGAGCGCAAGATCAGCACCGACGAGTGGCGTACCAAGTGCAAGAGCGGTGAAATCACCGAGGTATTTGCTTGCGGCACAGCGGCAGTCATCACCCCGGTCGGGCGCGTCAAGTCCGCTGAGGGCGAATTCACCATCGCCGACGGCGAACCTGGCGAGGTCACCATGGCGCTGCGTGACACCCTCACCGGCATTCAGCGTGGCACCTTCGCCGACACCCACGGCTGGATGACCAAGCTTCACTGATCGCTGGTTTCCTCGGCGAGCAATCGCTCGCGGAAGAACTGCAGAATCTCGTCTCGTGCGACGGTGGTGGGTGATCCGGCCTCGTCCACGAGATGAGCTGTCACCACACTGTGCGGATGAGCAATGACGTGTTCGAAGAACGGTGACGTTGCCGCGTTGGCCGCTTCGTCGGGGAGTACCTTTCCGACGAAGCGCTCGCCCAAGGCCTTCGAGTAGGCCGCGAATCGCTGTGCGCGGCAGAACGGGTCGCCGTGAAAGCGGTAGGCAAGCACCGTGAGGTTTTCGGCCTCGAGCCTCGTGCGCACGGTTTCGAGTTCTTCGGGCCCACTGTCGGTTTTGCCTAGTCGATCGAGAGGTAACGACGGCTGCGCGAGAACCGGCGCAATCACCGACGGTTCGAGCATCATCGACAGCGCGAAGTTGCCGGTGAAGCACATCCCGATCACACCAACTCCTGGGCCACCGCACTCCTCGTGTGCCGAAGCGGCGAGCGAACGCAGCCAACGGACCGTCGGACTCGGTTCGTCGGCAGCGAGCGCGCGGAACTCTGCGCTGACACAGGCTCGCTTGAAAACGACGAGTCCCTCGTCCACGGTGGGGACCGCGCCGTCGCGGCCGAACAGCGACGGAACATAGACCGTGAAACCGGCGTCGCGTACCCAGCGGGCGAATCGCGCAACATGCGGGCTGATACCCGGCATTTCCGGCATGACGATTACTGCGGGACCGCTGCCCGCCACGTACACGCACTTCGAGACTCCGCCGATCGTGATCGTTCGACGGTCGAAGTCTTCGAGCGGATCGTCTTTTGTCATGCTGCGGTTCGGCACGGTGGGCCCTCCCAAGTAGTCGAAGTAATTCCTCTGCACAGTCTTTCGGTGCGGGATCAACTACAGAAGAGGGTGGTTCGCCACGTTTCCGGGCGGGCTCGCCACGCGTGCGACTTATCCGCCGTTGCGGAATTGCTTTCGATAGTCAGCCGGGCTGATTCCGACACGGTCGACGAACAGTCGACGGAAAGTTCCAGGATCCTGATAACCGATGTGCCCCAGGATCTTTCCGAGCGGCCAGTCGGTTGATTCCAGCAGGCGTTTTGCCTTTCGCACCCGTGCACGCTGCAGGTAGGCGCGCGGCGATTCCCGGCCTCGTCTTTGAACTTCCGAAGCATTGTTCGTGTGCTGACACGAAAAGCATCGGACAGCAGATCTAAGTCGTAGGGCTCCGCTATCCGTTCGACCAACCAACTGCCGACGTCCTCGGCAAACTGGGTGTGTTTCACCGGCAGCATCGAGTCGACAACGTAGGGAGATTGACTGGTGCGATTCTCCGGCGCCAGAGCAATTCTTGCCGTCGTTCGCGCAACCTTGTCGCCGAGATGCTCGCGCACGAGTGCTGTTGCGAGGTCGAGCGCTGCCGTGAATGCCGCAGTGGTGGTAACGCCGTCGTCATGGACGATCAGTGAGTCGGCTCGAACCGTCGCACCGGGGTAGCGACTCGCGAGGTCCGCACCGTACAGTCACGACGTCGTAGCGCGGCGTCCGTCGAGAAGTCCGGCTTCGCCCAGCAGGTACGCGCCGACGCAGACTGACGACACGCGAACGCCGCGCGCCTCGCAGGCACGGATGAACTCGATTTCTCTGGCACACAGCGACAAGCGTGATGCCGGGTCTTCGGACGGTACGAGTTCGAACCCCGGCACCACCAGGTGATCGATGTCGTGATGCGACTCTTGTGCGTCGATCGAAAATCCACCTGCCGCAACGACGGGTGTGCCGGACGCTGCGATGACCGATACCTCGAAGGGGTCGGTGGACGCTTCATCAGCGACGCGATTTGCGATCAGGAGTATGTCGGTGAAAACGAAGATCTCGGCCGCCAGGCAACCCTCGTATGCAAGGAATCCGATTCGCACGACGCTGGATCACAGTCCGAGAGTGAGGCCGACGGCAGTGATCGTGACGGTCAACTCCAGTGCAAATCCGAGGACATCGCCGTTGAGGCCACCGAACCTGCGGACGCAGTGACGCACGCACGCAATACTGATCAGCAGCGCCACGGCAGTCACGAGCGGTCCGAGCCACCATCGGTCCGTCACCAGGATCGACGCGGCGAGCAGGGGAGCGGTCCAGACGGCAGCGGCCCACCACGGCTGCGAATCTGCAACCAGCGCACCGAATCCGGTGGTGCTCGACGCGGGAATCCCTCGGCGACAGGCGAAGACGACGGCTACGCGTCCCGCAGCAACGGCGACAATTACGCCGCCCCAGTTCGGCGGGGAGTCTGCGCCGGCCAAAACCCCGAACGATACTGCTTGCAGCCCAAGGATTATGAACAGCGCGGCAACTCCGAACGGCCCGGCGCCGCCGCTGTGCATGACTTCGCGTGCTCGCTCCGGTGGGCCGTAGCATCCCAAACCGTCGACGGTATCCGCGAGACCGTCGACATGCATACCGCGGGTTCCCAGCGCGAGCCCGCCCACGGTCAGTAAGCCCGCAAGGTAGGGGTTGAGGCCGATGCTGGTCGCGCCCCACAAGATTGCGAGGGCAAAGGCCCCAAGTGCAATCCCGGTCAGAGGTGCCGCTGCGATGGCGCGCCGACCAGCTGTGCGGTCGATGTCGGACGGACCGCGAACCGGCAGTACGGTCAGCCAGGAAAACGCCAGTGGCACACCGGAAAGCGCGCCGGCCATGGTCAGTCCACCGTGTCTGTCTTGGTGAGATCGATCGACTCGGCTTCAGCGGCCGGCTTGCTGCCCTCGGTGCTGACGCCGGCTTCGCTGAACGTGGCCATCTTCGCGAGAATAGCCACCGCACCCTGCAGGATCGGCAGGGCTGTCACTGCGCCTGAGCCTTCGCCGAGTCGCATGTCGAATTCGACGATCGGTGTCAGTCCCATGCGGGTCAACGCAATGGTGTGGGCGGGTTCGGTGGAGCGGTGTCCGGCCACCCACCATTCCCGGGCGCCGAACGCCAACTCGTCGGCAGCCATAGCGGCAGCGGTCACCACAACGCCGTCGAGGATGACGGGGGTGCGACGCGACGCAGCCTGGGCGAGGAAGCCGGCCATCGCTGCAAGATCTGCACCGGAAACCGTGCGCAGCAGGGCGACGGTATCGCGGACGTGCGGACGGGCGCGGCGGAGTGCGTCACGGATGGCTGCGGTCTTGCGGATCCAGCCTGCATCGTCGATGCCCGTGCCGCGGCCCACTGCTGCGACAGGCTCGGTGTCTGTCAGAGCTGCGATCAGTACCGTGGCCGGCGTGGTGTTGCCGATGCCCATGTCGCCGGCAATGAGAAGGTCTGCGCCGCCGTCGATTTCCTCGTCCGCGATAGCCCGGCCCGCTGCGATGGCCTGCAGAGTTTCCTCGTGGGTCATGGCGTCTTCGCGATCGATGGAACCGGAGGAGCGGCGCACCTTGTAGTTCGAGACCGCGGGATCGGTATCCACTTCCACCGCGATGTCGACAACGCGGACACTCGCGCCGGCAACCTCGGCGAGTACGTTCACCGCTGCGCCGCCACCGAGGAAGTTGGCGACCATCTGCGCAGTCACCTCAGGCGGGTATGCGGAGACGCCGTTGCGGGCAATGCCGTGGTCGCCCGCGAACACAACCACGCGGGGTCGGACGAAAGCATGTGGGGGACATACGCCTTGGCATGCGGACGCCCAGCCCGCGAGTGCCTCCAACCGGCCCAGCGATCCGGCGGGCTTGGTGAGGTCGAGTTGGCGGGCATCCGCGAGGGCCCGAACGTCGCGATCCGGCGGAGTAACCGGCTCGAACTCCGCACTACTGACAGGCGCGCTACTGACAGCCGCGCTACTGGTGGAGTTCGCTTCGGTGCTCACTTCGTGCCTTCCGGTTGTGCAACAGTAATTTTCACGCTGAGGGCTCTTTCAAGACGAGTGGCAGTCCTGCGACAACCAGCACAACACGATCGCATACCGCTGCGACGCGGGCATTCAACGAGCCGATCTCGTCGCGGAACAACCGACCCGATCGGGTTTCCGGAATGACGGCCAAGCCGACTTCCGGGCTGACCAGGACCAGTGATCCGCGGTAATCGCGGACGCTCTCGATCAGTGCGTCTACCGCGGGTGTGATGGTGCCGCGCGGTGCATCCCAGGCATCGCGTCGATCGAACTCGCCGGTCAGCCAGGTACCAAGATCATCGACCAGGGTGTCCGTCGAATCTTCCTCACGGAGCGTGCGGTCGAGATCACCGTCAGCCGCCGTCTCGACGGTCGACCAGTGCGCCGGCCGCCGGACGCGGTGCTGGTCGATACGGCTTTCCCAGTCGGTGTCGGTACGGTCGCGCCGAGCCGTGGCGACGTAGCGAACCGGTGATCCGGGAGAAAACAAAGCCTCGGCGTGCGCGGACTTACCTGACCGCGCGCCGCCGAGGACCAGAGTTCTGACAGGGTTCGACACGCTCAGATTGCGTCGCCGGGTCCCACGCGAGGCTTCGGCGCGCGAAGCTTGCGGATCTGCGATGCGCGAACGAACGCGTACCAACCGAGCTTGAATCCACCGTCGGTGCTCTCGGGGAAGCGCTCCGCGACGCGGTTGTTGATCGTGCGTCCGAGCCAGATTCCTTCGATGACCATGAAGACCATCATCACGAGCATGGCGAGTGTGACGATTGCCTGCAGCTGCGGCGTCACGAACATCGTCATGATCAGGATGAGTGCAAGTGGCATGAACAGGCCGACGAGGTTGCGGCGGGCGTCGATGAAGTCGCGAACGTATGCGCGGACGGGTCCCTTGTCGCGGGGGAGGAGGTACTTGTCCTCACCGGCGAGCATGCGCGCGCGACGGTCTGCCGACGAGGCGCGGCGCTCGGCAGCTTCGACCTTGCGCTCTTCCTTGGAGCCGCGTGTCGCTTTTCGGCGCGCGCGGGCTTCCTTGGACGTCAGCGGAGCGGGCGCGACCGGTCCACGCTTCTTGGCTTCGGCGTCGCGACGCTTGGGTGTGGGGCGACCCTTGCCCACCTGCTCGGTGGACGCCTCGTCAGAGGCTGAGGACGCCTCAGTGACCTCGACGTCATTTTTGTCGGAGTTGTCTGAGTCACCGCGGCGTAGCAATTTCACCCCTCCAGGCTATTGGATAAGTGCGTCCTCTGGGAAACCGACCTCGGTATTTCTGCTGATTGTGAAACATCTGCGACATCGACCGCCCATACACTTCGCCCATGCGGGTAATAGTTGCTCCTGACTCCTTCGGTGACACCTTGACAGCGGGCGCCGCGGCACAGGCCATTTCCGACGGTTGGGGACAGGCGCGATCCGGCGACGAGATCATCTGCGCACCACAGTCGGACGGCGGCCCCGGATTTGTCGATGCACTGGCCGTTTCGGGCGGAGAGATGCAGACAGCGCACGTCTCAGGCCCGCTGACGACCTCGGTCGACGCTCGGTGGCTTCTCGATTCGGAGACTGCATACATCGAATCCGCCCAGGCCTGTGGACTTGCGCTACTCGGCGGCCCGCCAACCCGCGAAAGTGCACTCGCGGCGCACAGTCGCGGTGTCGGGGACTTGATCGTCGCCGCTCTGGGTGCCGGCGCAACGAAGATCGTCATCGGACTCGGTGGAAGTTGTTGCACCGACGGTGGGCGCGGGCTTGTCGACGCATTGGGTGGGGTGCAGTCTGCCCGCGATGCACTGCGAGGCATCGACCTGGTCGCCGCCACCGACGTCGAGAACCCACTATTGGGCGAGATCGGCGCGGCCGCGGTGTTCGGGCCGCAAAAGGGAGCGGACGGCAGCGCTGTCGAGATCTTGGAACAACGAAACCGGGACTGGGCATCGACTCTCGAAAACGGAGTCGGCCGCTCCGTCGCCGAGTTGCCGGGTGCGGGTGCGGCGGGGGGAATCGGCGCCGCGCTCTTTGCCATGGGCGCCGACCGCCGTTCCGGTGCGGAAGTGGTGGCGGAGCGGACCGACCAGGTGGAACTTCTGCAGACGGCCGACCTGGTCATCACCGGCGAAGGGAAATTCGACAGCCAATCGCTGCGCGGAAAACTGGTCACGGCCCTCGCAGCCGCAAGTGCGTCGTACGGGGTGCCGACGCTTGTTCTGGCCGGTCAGGTCGAACTCTCGGCGTCCGACTACGAGGGCTTCGGGATAGTCGGCGCGGGGTCCGTCACCGACTTCGCCGGATCGATCGAGGACGCCATGCGCGATGCGTCGGCCCACCTGCGCGGACTGGCCGAAGTCACCGCTCGCGAGTGGAGCATCTGGCGAGACCGGTGAAGGTCGCGAAGGCGTCGTTGCCGACGAGCGTGGAAAGGTTAGGATGAAGACGAATCGCACACGGTAGGAACTGGCGGGAATAAGTCGGCAGAGGCGTACCGTTGAAGCGTTCACGGGTTGGTATGAACATTAGGGAGAGCCCATGACTGTGCAGAACGAGACCGCCACCCACGGCGTCACGATGACCGAGTCCGCGTCCGCCAAGGCGAAGGCACTCTTCGATCAGGAAGGTCGCGACGACCTCGCACTGCGTATTGCAGTGCAGCCGGGCGGCTGTGCCGGACTGAAGTACCAGCTGTTCTTCGACGACCGAGCCCTCGACGGCGACCTCACCGTCAACTTCAACGGCGTCAACCTGGTTGTCGACCGGATGAGTGCACCGTACGTCGAAGGTGCATCCATCGATTTCCTCGACACCATCGAGCAGCAGGGCTTCTCGATCGACAACCCCAACGCCACGGGCTCTTGCGCCTGCGGCGACTCGTTCAACTGAGTCGAGTCGATCACAATTTCAGACACAACAACTGACGCGGAACCGGAAATCGGTTCCGCGTCAGTTGTATGAATTCTTCGAAAACACATTCCACTCACTTTCGCTGAAAGGCCTCGATCCGTGACTATTGCGGTAACCGGTTCCATTGCCACCGACCATCTGATGCGATTCCCCGGCCGCTTCGCAGATCAGCTGCTTGCCGACCAGCTTGCGCACATCTCGCTGAGCTTCCTGGTGGACGACCTCGTCATTCGTCGCGGCGGAGTCGGTGGAAACATCGCGTACGCGATGGGCGTTCTCGGTGGATCGCCGCTGCTGGTCGGTGCGGTCGGCGCCGACTTCGCGGAATACCGCACGTGGCTCGAGGACAACGGCGTTGATTGCAGTGCAGTCCGGATCTCCGACACAGCGCATACGGCGCGTTTTGTGTGCACCACGGACGAGGACATGGCGCAGATCGCGTCGTTCTACCCCGGAGCGATGAGCGAGGCGCGCGACATCGAACTCGCGTCCGTAGCCAAGACGGCCGGTGCACTCGATCTGGTTCTGATCGGTGCCAACGATCCCGAGGCCATGGTCCGCCACACCGACGAATGCCGCGAACTCGGAATTCCGTTTGCCGCCGATCCGTCCCAGCAACTCGCACGCCTGTCGGGAGAGGAAGCCAAGGCACTGATCCACGGCGCCAAGTACCTCTTCACCAACGAATACGAGTGGGGACTGCTCCAGCAGAAGACGGGCCTGAGCGAGGAAGAGATTCGCGCACAGGTCGGCATCCGCGTCACGACGCTCGGCTCGAAGGGCGTCGAAATCGTTGACGGCGAGGGTAATTGGGTGCGCGTCGACGTTGTGCCCGAAACCGGCAAGGTTGATCCGACGGGTGTCGGCGACGCTTTCCGTGCCGGTTTCCTGCTTGCCCACGGCGCCGGACTGAGCTTCGAGCGCGCCGCACAGTTGGGCTCACTCGTGGCCGTGCTGGTCCTCGAGACCGTCGGAACGCAGGAGTGGGTCTTCAATCGCGACGAGGCGCTCAAGCGTCTCACCGACGCCTACGGAAGCGCCGCGGCCGACGAGATCGCGACGATCCTGCCCTAGGGGCAAGCAACAGGGGTGCCTTTTCCGGTGGTGCGAACTACCGGAAAAGGCACCCCTGTTGCCGAACGACCTAGAGATTGACCGGGTACACCGGTTCCTGGATCTGCGGCACGATGCGCTTCTCCACGAAGATTCCGTGCCACACCATGAAGGTCAGCACAGTCCACAGGCGTCGGCTGTGGTCGGACACTCCCTCGCGGTGATCGTTGAGCATCTTCACAACGGCCTGCTTGTCGAAGATGTGGTCGGTTCCCGACTCCTCGATCTGCAGATGTGCCCAATCGAAGAGTTCTGTTCCGCGCAGCCAGTGACGCAGCGGCACGGGGAATCCGAGCTTGGCACGATGCAGAACATGGTGCGGCACAATGCCTTCGAGGGCCTGACGCAAGGCATACTTCGTAGTGTCCTTGGTGATCTTCTGATCCAGCGGCACGCGAGACGCGACGTCGAACACCTCGTTGTCGAGGAAAGGCACTCGTAGTTCGAGTGAGTTCGCCATCGTGACCTTGTCTGCCTTGACGAGGATGTCGCCGCGAAGCCAGGTGAACAGGTCCAGGTGCTGCATGCGCGCGACCGGATCCCAATCGCGAGACTGCGCGTAGATCGGCGCCGTGACGTCCTGATGCGTCCACTCCGGACGGAAGTCGCGCAGAACGGCCCGCAACTGGGCGTCGTTGAAGCTGCGCGCGTTGCCGTAGTACCGCTCTTCTAGCGTCAGTGAACCGCGATTGAGCAGGCTCTTGCCGCGTGTACCGTCTGGGATTCGCTCCGACAACTTGCCGGCCGCTCGGCGCAGTCCCTTGGGGAGATACTCGAACGGCTTCAGGGACAGCGGTTCACGGTAGATCGTGTAGCCGCCGAACAGCTCGTCCGCACCTTCGCCGGACAGAACAACCTTGACGTGCTTGCGCGCTTCCTTTGCGATGAACCACAGGGGGATCAACGCGGGGTCCGCGACGGGGTCGTCGAGGTACCAGACGATCTCGGGGATCGCGGCAGCGAACTCGGCGGGGGAGACCACCTTGACGATGTGCTTTGCGCCGATCGCGGCAGCCGACTCGGCAGCCACGTCGACCTCGGAGTAACCCTCGCGCTCGAAACCGGTCGTGAAGGTGATGAGGTTCGGGTTGTGACGCATGGCCAGCGCGGCGATCGCGGTCGAGTCGATACCGCCGGACAGGAACGAACCGACCGTCACATCGGCACGCATGTGCTTTGCGACGGAATCCTCGAGCGCTTCCGCGATTTCCTGGTACCGCGCCTTCTCCGTGCCAGGCGCGAACGGCTTGGCCGGGAACTTGGGCGTGAAGTATCGCGTGATCTGCGGCTGCTCACCCGGACGCACCCGCGCGAAACTGCCCGATTCGAGCCGGCGAATCTCCTTGTGCAGAGTTTCCGGCTCCGGAACGTACTGCAGGACCGTGTAGTGCTCGATCGCCCGCGGATCCAACTCGGTGCCGATGCCGATCAGATCCGTCAACTCGAGCAGGCTCTTCTTCTCACTGCCGAATGCGGTGCCGCCGGTGCCCGTCGCGATGAAGAGTGGCTTGATGCCGAAGGGGTCGCGCGCGATGAACAGCTCGCGCGTATCGGTGTCCCAGATCGCGAACGCAAACATTCCGCGGAGGCGTCGTACCGCGTCCTCGCCCCAGTAGTGAAACGCGGCGACGATGGCTTCGGAGTCGCCTTCGGTGAAGAACTTCGCGTCGTGATCCTTCGCGAGTTCCGCGCGAATCTCGAGGTAGTTGTAGATCTCACCGTTGAACGTCAGCGCATAACGCTCCGGATTCTCCGGCGGTCCCCAGCGCAACGGCTGATGCGAGTGCGCGATGTCGATGATCGACAATCGATTGAATCCGAACACAAGGTGGTCGTCATGCCACGTCCCCTGTTCGTCGGGTCCGCGGTGACGCAGGCAGTGCAGTGCCTGGTCGACCTGCGCGACGGCGTCGTCGCTGGTTCCGCCAGATGTCAGTAGCCCGAGCAGTCCACACACAGCGTCCGGTTCCTCGATTCAGAATTTTTTATTGCAGAAGGCTCCCGGACGTAAGCATCGGGGAGAGGTCAACGAACTCTTCCTGGAAAGTATGCCGCAGATCCGTCTCTGCGCCGATCAGCGGCGAGCGAATCGCAGTGATGTAGGTCGCTGACGATGCCTGACCTGTTCCTGAGCTGCGCCTGAGAGATTTGTGTGACGTCCGACGCGACACGGTGTAGGACCCGGAGATGGATACCGGCCACCTTTGGTCTACGCTGCGTAGTAATTGGGCCTTCCATTCGAGGTGCCCTAGTTGAATTTTGCGGCGATCAGGAAGGCGTGAACGTGGCGCAAGGTCGGATCCTTCGGCGAGCTGGGCTGGCAGTATCTTTGGGCATTGCTGCCTTGCTGCTGTCGGGTTGCTCCATCGACAATGAAGTGCTTCGTTTCGGGTGGCCCTCGGGCATCACTCCTGAAGCGACGCGCATGCGAGAACTGTGGACGTGGTCGGTTGTCGCCGCCCTCTTCATGGGTGTGCTGGTGTGGGGACTTGTCTTCTGGGCAGTTATCTTCCACCGTAAGAAGAAGGACTCGCCGGAGTTCCCGCGTCAGACGGCATACAACGTGCCGCTCGAGCTCGGTTACACGGCAGTTCCGTTCGTGATCATCGCGGTTCTGTTCTACTTCACCGTTGTCGTCCAGAACCATGTTCTCGAGCGCACGGAGAACCCCGACGTCGTCGTCGACGTCACCGCATTCCAGTGGAACTGGAAGTTCGGTTACCGCTCCATCGAGTTCGGTGACGGAACCGCCAAGTACAACGGCATCGATCTCGAAGCCGAAGAGGCCGCCAAGGCCGAGAGCACGACGGTCGACGCGCACGGCGAAGAGGTCCCCGGACCGATTCACGGCAACAGCGTCCAGGACCTGAGCTACCTGCACTACGACAAGATCGAGACCGTCGGAACCAGCTCCGAAATCCCGATTCTCGTTCTCCCGACCGGCAAGCGCATCCAGTTCGAACTGGCTTCCTCCGACGTGATTCACGCGTTCTGGGTTCCCGAGTTCCTGTTCAAGCGCGACGTCATGCCGAACCCCAAGGAAAACCACTCCGACAACATCTTCCAGATCAGTGAGATCGAGAAGGAAGGCGCATTTGTCGGGCGCTGTGCAGAAATGTGTGGCACGTTCCACGCGATGATGAACTTCGAGGTTCGTGCGGTTTCGCCCGAGGACTTCGCCAAGTACATCGAACTGCGCAAGGGTGACGCTCAGGGCAACGGCGGTCTGAGCACCGCTGAGGCATTGTCGGCAATCGGTCAGTCGCCGGTGGCTACGTCGACCACGCCGTTCAACACCGACCGCGAGTACCGTCAGGCAACAGTCGCCACCGCAGGCAACTGAGCCGGCCAGCCTCCTCACTGAACAAGGACAAGTGCTGATATGAAGATCGAAGCCAAGCTCTTCGAGATCCTGACGCTGTTTTTCATCCTCGTCGCGATCATCTACGGTGTGTTCACTGCTCTGTCCCGTACGGGAATCGAGTGGGCCGGACTCACGGCCATCGTTCTGTCTGCGGGCCTGACCCTCATCGTCGGAACCTACTTCCGTTTCGTCGCCCGTCGTCTGGACACTCGTCCCGAGGACTACGACGACGCTGAAATCTCGGATGGTTCAGGCGAGTTGGGCTTCTTCAGCCCCGGTAGCTTCTGGCCCATGCTGCTGGCTGCTTCTGCTGCCATCGCCGCGGTGTCACTGGCATACTTCCAGCCCTGGATGATCGTGGTTGGAGTTGTCCTCATCATCGCGACCGCAGCCGGTCTCGTGTTCGAGTACCACGTCGGACCTGAGAAGCACTAGTACAAACGCTCTCTACTAGAGGCGCCGAATCCCTCGCGGGGTTCGGCGCCTCTTGTGTTTCGGCGGGGGAGTACAAGAGGTACCGCTGATCTCTGCGACACTCGACACATGATCCTCGAACATGCACTGCTCCAAGTTGATCCGGCTCTCTCCGAAGAATTCGAGACCGCGTTCGCTACAGCAAAAACCATCATCTCTGCGGTGCCTGGCTTCATCCGTCTGCGCCTGTCGCACTGTATGGAGACGCCACAGCAGTACCTACTGCTCGTGGAGTGGGAGAGCCTCGAGGCGCACACGGTGGACTTCCGGCAGTCCGAGGGCTACCAGCGGTGGCGCGAGCTTCTCCATCGCTTCTACGACCCCTTCCCGACCGTCGAGCACTACGAGACGGTGTTCGAGGAAGGGTCCTGGACATGAACCGGACTACCGAACTCGCAGAATTCCTCGATATCGCGCTACGCGGTCGGATCGAGAGCGTCCCCGATCTTGCCGAAGTGACGGGCGGCTCGATGGATTCTACGGAAAAGAAAGTAGCGCGACTCGAAGAGTTCGGATTCCTCTCTCTAGCAGACGGAGTCATCACCTACCGGCGCCCCGACGCCACCATCGCCGATGTCACACAGCGCATTCTGGCCGGCGTGACGCACGACCTCGAGTCCGGTATTGCGAGGACCCAAGGGGTACTCGAATTGCTTCCCAAACTGATACAGGCCTGGGAGCACGGTGACGCCGATGTCCACGGGTTGCCCGTCGACGTGATGCACGGACCGTTTGCCGCTCCGGACATGTACAAAATACAGGCCTCACGCTCGAAGCCCGTCGCCTCGTACGCGTGTATGCCTGACACGGTGCCTCTGTATACGGTGCTGGCCGAGAAGAAGCCGGTGTCGTACTGGAAGGAGAACGGCGGGCCCAACCACGACATCCGCCTCATCGTCAGCACTGCCGACGCGAACACCGATCTGTGCCGTAATCAACTCACGGATGAGATCGAGGCCGGCTCCCAGGTTCGGATGCACCCGAATCCACCGAGCTTCTTCTGGATTCTCGATCACAAGACTGTGGGAATCCCTTTTACCTGGGGAGAGGCGTGGCCCAGCAGTGTGATGGCCGTTCAGTCCCCGACATTCGCATCCATCATGACCTGGATCTACCATCGTGTGTGGGAGGAATCAGTTCCCGTCCTCGGGCACGGCCACTCGTGGGAAAACCCGTGGGATCCGATACTGAAACTGATGAACGCCGGTTTGACCATGGAATCCGCCTCGATCTCCCTGGGATTGACTCCGAGGACGGGGAGGCGTCGGGTCGCCGACGCAATGCGCCATTACGGTGTGTCCAGCCAATTCTCGCTCGGTGCCGCCTGGAACGCCGCACGCGACCACTAGGTATCTGGGGATAAGGTATCTGGGGAAACGACAAGGTCGCCGCAACCTCTCAGTGAGAGTGTTGCGGCGACCTTGTCGTTATTCGATTTCTTGCGACGATCTAGTGGAGTTCTCCAGTGGAATCGTCCGACTTGCCGTTGCCGTGAATACGGTTCTGGTAGTCGAGCAGAATCTGAAGCTGCTCATGCTCACCGGCATGCTGCGCGGCTTCGAGAGCTGCGCTCTCCTCCACCGGGTCTGCCTTGGTGAGGCTGCCCGAGCCGGGCTTGCCGGCGAGGCCGAGCTTGTTCATCTTCTTCGGAACAGCTGCACCCTGGTACTCGAGGGGGATCGGGTGACCGTGATCGTCGACGGGTCCGAGCGGCTGGTGGATTTCGATGTACTGGCCGTTCGGCATCCGCTTGATGATGCCGGTTTCGATGCCGTGCTCGAGCACTGCACGGTCACTGCGCTGCAGACCGATGCAGAAGCGGTACGTAATGAAGTACGCGAGCGGCGGAAGCACGATCATGCCGATGCGGCCGATCCACGTCATCGCGTTCAACGAGATATGCAAGTGGTACGCGATGATGTCGTTGATGCAGGAGATCGTCAGCACTGCGTAGAACGCGATAGCCATTGCGCCGATTGCGGTACGAACCGGAACGTCGCGGGGACGCTGCAGGATGTTGTGGTGAGCGTCGTCTCCGGTGAGACGCTTCTCGATCCACGGGTACGCGAACAGCAGGCCGAAGACGAGGCCCATGATCAAGGCGACGGCGAACACTGCGGGGATCGTGTACCGGTCGAACAGGTAGATCTCCCAGGCGGGCCACAGTCGCGCGAGTCCGTCTGTCCACATCATGTAAATGTCAGGCTGGGAACCAGCGGAGACCTGAGATGGGTTGTACGGACCGATATTCCACACCGGGTTGATCTGGAACAGACCACCGAGCAGTGCAAGCACGCCGAACGTGATGGCGAAGAATGCGCCACCCTTCATGGCGAAGACCGGAAGAATGCGAACGCCGACGACGTTCTCTTCGGTACGACCGGGGCCGGGGAACTGCGTGTGCTTCTGGTACCAGACCAGTGCGAGGTGGCCGGCGATCAGCGCGAGGATGATGCCGGGGAAGAGCAGCACGTGAGCAACGTAGAGACGCGGGATGATGAGGTCGCCGGGGAAGTCGCCGTCGAAGATCATCCAGTGCAGCCAGGTGCCCACGATCGGGATACTCATCGTGATACCACCGAACGCGGCGCGGAGGCCGGTGCCGGAAAGCAGGTCGTCAGGGATGGTGTAGCCGAAGAAGCCTTCGAACATCGCCAGGACCAGCAGCAAGCAGCCGATGACCCAGTTGGCCTCACGCGGGCGTCGGAACGCACCGGTGAAGAAGATGCGTGCGAGGTGCACGATGATCGACGCGGCGAACATCAGTGCAGCCCAGTGGTGAATCTGGCGAACGAACAGACCGCCGCGAACCTCGAACGAGATGTTCAGGGTGGTCTCGTACGCGCGTGACATGGTCACACCACGGAGCGGCTGGTATGCGCCCTGGTAGGTGACGTGTGCCATCGACGGATCGAAGAACAGCGTCAGGAACACACCCGAGATGAGCAGGATCAGGAAGCTGTACAGCGCGATCTCGCCGAGCATGAAAGACCAGTGGGTCGGGAAGACCTTGTTGATCTGACGGCGCATACCTGCAGCGAGGTGGTAGCGCGAGTCCATTGCCTCCGCTTGACCTGCTGCAGCAGCGGCGATCTTTGTCGGTTTTGTAGTGGTTGTGGTCACGGTCGACGCTCCCAAAATGCCGGGCCGAGTGCTTCGATGAAGTCACCATCGGCGACCAGGAAGCCCTCTTCGTTCACTGTAATAGGCAACTGCGGAAGTGCGCGAGCAGCGGGACCGAAAATCGGCTTGCCGTACTGCAGTGCATCGAACTGCGACTGGTGGCAGGGGCAGAGAATACGGTTGCTCTGCTGTTCGTAGAGCGAGGTGGGGCAACCCAGGTGCGTGCAGATCTTCGAGTACGCGAAGTAATCGCCGTAGTTGAAGCTCTCCTGGCCCTTGCGCTTCGTGACCCGCTGGGTGTCTTCCGTGCGGAGACGGATGAGCATGACCGAGTTACGGATACCGCGCAGAGCTGCGAGCAATGCGTGCTCGTCGCCACGATCGGATTCACGGAAGGGGAAGACCGTTTCCATGGAACCGGCGTCGAGGTCCTCCGGGCGCACGAGAACGATGTCCTCGGGGCGTCCGGTGTCACGACGGAGGTAGATGGTCTCGCCGGGGTAGTTCGGGGTCCAGCCGGACACCCAGAGCGGGGAATCGTCGCCCTTGGCCCACGGGTTCTTGATGAGGCCGCCGAGAGGCATGATCATCATGACGCCGAGTGCGCCACCACCGAACATCAAGCTGCGCTTGATGGCCTTGCGGCGGGGGAAGGTGGACGTCTCCAACGTGTCACTGAGTTCGGCGACGATCGTGCGGCGATCCACCTCAGCAGATCCACCGTCGTGGCGGTCCTGAATGGACACCTCTTCGGGGATGAACTTCTTGGTGAACTGCACCGCGCCGATTCCGACACCGAGGATCGCGAGACCCATGGTCAGACCGATCAACGGTGTGTACAGGCTGTACTTGCCGTAGTTCTCGTCGCCGGCGCCGGCGTACTGCCAGGGCCAGAACAAGTAGATCGCGATGAATGCGATCGCGGAGACACCGGCGAGGCCGAACCAGAATGCAACATTCCGCTCGGCACGCTTCTCGGCCTTGGTGCCTTCGACGGCCCAACGGTCACGACGGTAGACAACGTCGACGCCGTCGAGATTGGTGCCAAGGGTGACCAACTCGTCGCGAGTCATCGCCTCGAGTTCTTCATCCGTGTACTTCTTTGGCGTATCGCCGCCCTGCTGGCCAGCGTCGCTCATGACCTTGCTCCGATCCACAATGCTGCACCAACGACAGCGACGATTCCGGCGGCCCACATGAAGAGACCTTCAGAGGCCGGACCGATGCCGCCGAGACCGTAACCACCGGGGTTCTTGGCCTCTCCGGACGACTTCACGTAGGCGATGATGTCTTTCTTTTCCTCGAGCGTCAGCTGACGATCGGAGAACTTCGGCATGTTCTGGGGGCCGGTGACCATAGCGGCGTAGATCTGCTGCTCGTTCGCCGGATCCAGGACCGGTGCGTACTTGCCCGAGGACAGTGCGCCACCGCGACCGGTGAAGTTGTGGCAGGACGCGCAGTTGAGGCGGAACAGTTCGCTGCCTCGGCCGATGTCGCCACCGCGAAGCGAGGACTGAGCGATTTCGCCGTTCTCGTCACGAATGAGCGTCGGGCCGCCGCCGTTGGCCTGGATGAATGCACCCAGGGCATCGGTCTGTGCAGCGTCGAACTTGGGGTCCTTGCGTTGAGCCTGGGCCTCGTTGCGTGCTGCAGGCATACGACCGGTCGAAACCTGGAAGTACACCGCTGCCTCGCCGACACCGATAAGGCTGGGACCGCGGTCCGCGACGCCCTGAAGGTTGGCGCCGTGGCACGTGATGCACGACGTGTCGTACAACTGCTTGCCTTCGCGGATAAGCGCGGCTGAATCGTCGCTAGCAGTAGCGACCTGCGGAGCGGGTGTCAGTGCCGAGGCGAGGAAACCTGCGCTGATCAATCCCATCATCAGTACGAGCGCTCCGGTGACACGCCGGCGGATCTTCCGCTGGCGACGCGTCTTCGCGGCGGTCGCTGTTGTATCGGATGTGGGAGGGGGGGATGAACTCATCTGTATCCCTTTGGTATGTCGGGACGGACTGGACGTCAGGGGCTGCCTGTGGCGTTCAGCTGATTAACGGATGAAATAAATCGTTGCGAACAGCGCGATCCACACGATGTCAACGAAGTGCCAGTAATACGAAACGACGATCGCTGCGGTTGCCTGAGCCGGCGTGAACTTGCTGACTCGGGTGCGTGCGATCAAGAAAACGAAGGCGATAAGACCGCCGATGACGTGCATGCCGTGGAAACCGGTGGTCATGTAGAACACCGAGCCGTACACACTGCTGGAGATGGTGGTGCCGTGATCGACGAGGTGGATGTACTCGTACGCCTGTCCGGCGACGAAGAACGCTCCCATAGCCAAGGTGATCGTGTACCAACGACGAAGTCCGAAGACGTCGCCACGCTCGGCCGCGAATACACCCATCTGGCAGGTGAACGACGATGCGATCAGCACCAACGTCACCGGTACAGCCAAATACAGGTTCAATTCGGTCGGCTCCGGCGGCCACTGGCCTTCCGGTGCCTGCGCCCGTGCCACGAAGTACATGGCGAAGAGCCCTGCGAAAAACATGAGCTCACTGGACAACCACACGATGGTGCCAACGCTGACCATATTCGGCCGGTTCAGCGAGTGCACGCGTTGGGTGATTGCCGATCCTGAAGTCCCTACTGCGCTCGTCACAGACAGAAGTATGACGCTTCGTCGTAAGAGACGGCCACTCGGGTCTGCCATCGGCGCGTCGTGAGGCTCGAGATCGCGATTTCGGTCGGCGTACGCGCAGGTGGCGGCACTGTGAATATGCTGACGCGATGGCAGCTACACACCAGAGTAGACGTTGGTACCTGAGAATTTTCAACAGAAAAGTTTCGCCCCCGCTCGATCCGTCGAGGGATGATCTCGAGATCGTCGTCGAAGGTTTCGACGACGTCGAATCGTGCTCGGCGGCGTTGGAGCGAGGTGCTTCCGTCGAGCCGCGTTGGCAACCGGATTCGGAAGCGGTGCTGCGTCACCATCTCGATCTTCCGGAGGTCGCGCTCGACGATGCCGAGTCGATCGTTGCTCAAGACGGATATCGGCGCGCGGTGACAGCCTCGGACGGCGCGTCGAGCGATGACGAGGGTGTGGTTCGCGTGGTCTTCGAACGTGTCCAGGTTCTGGACGCATTGCACTGCTCGCAGGAGCGATCGCGGATGGCCGGTCTGGCTCAGCGGCTGGGTGGGTCCGTCGCGGGTTGGGATGCGCTGCAGCCGAGTGCTGCGGCGCAGTCAGGTTCCGGGAAGGGCCGACGCACAGTGTGAGTGGACCAATTCGCGACCGCTGCACGGTGACTGACTAGGCTGCACAGGTCAGATACACGACGACACGATTCGACTGAACCTAGGGGACCGAAGTAGATGGCCGGCACCGACGCAACCAACGCTGTGAACTCCGATTCGAGCGGTGTAGTGCGGTCCTGGCCGATGATTCTCGGTCAGCTCACCGATGGGCGCGATCTGTCGAGCGACGATTCCCGTTGGGCGATGGGCGAGATCATGTCCGACAACGCAAGTTCGGCGCAGATAGCCGCATTTGGTGTCGGGTTGAAGATGAAGGGCGAGACACCGGCCGAGTTGCAGGGTCTCGCCGACGCGATGCTCGAACATGCCAAAGCGGTGCCCGTCGATTCCGATGTGGTCGACATCGTCGGAACCGGCGGCGACCGCTCCAACACCGTGAACATCTCGACTATGGCCTCGATCGTGGTGGCCGCCTCCGGAATTCGAGTGGTCAAACACGGCAACCGAGCAGCGTCCTCGAAGAGTGGCGGCGCCGACGTGCTCGAAGCTCTCGGCGTTCGGATCAACCTGGGTCCGGAAGACGTGGCGCGATGTGTCGACGAGGTCGGGATCGGTTTCTGTTTTGCGCCGGTTTTCCACCCGGCACTTCGATTTGCGGCCGTGCCACGCAAGGAAATCGGTATCCCGACGGCCTTCAACGTGCTCGGACCCCTGACGAATCCCGCCCGGCCGCGTGCCGGATTGATCGGTTGCGCTTTCCCGAAGTTGATCTCCGTTGTCGCTGGAGTTCTTGCGCAGCGCGGTAACTCGGCATTGGTGGTTCGCGGCGACGACGGTCTCGACGAACTGACGACGTCCACGACGTCGACGGTGTACGTCGTTGCCGACGGAGCCGTTCGCACCGTCACGTTGGATCCGCGAGACCTCGGCATCGCGCGGGTGCCGTTGGACGAATTGCGAGGCGGCGACGCCGAAGTCAATGCTCAGGTCGCGCGCACGCTCCTGTCCGGTCAGCCCGGCCCGGTCCGGGATGCGGTACTACTCAACGCGGGTGCGGCCATTGCGGCCTTCAACGGCGTCGGTGACGATCTGGAAGCTGCGATTGCCGCTGGCATGGCCTCGGCCGCGCTCGCTATCGACAGCGGCGCGGCCGCGGAACTGTTGCGTAGGTGGGCATCGCTCACCACGGCGCTGACAGAAGGCGCCTGAGCCGTCACTCGCCGAGCGAGAACCCAGCCTCGACGTCGGCGCTGGAGAAGGACTGGAACGCAATGTGGGTTGCGGTTCGCGTCACTCCGGGAACCTTGTTGATGCGGCCGGTGATGACCTCTGCGATCTGGGCGTGGTCGCGGACCCTGACCACTGCGATGAGGTCGACGTCGCCTGCGCAGGAGTACACCTCGCTGACGCCGGGGATGTCGGCGACGGCCTGAGCCGTCTCCGGGATCCGGGCCGATTCGGCGTGGATCATGACGATCGCGTTGATCATGTCGCTCCTCTAGTCGCGCTGGGCAGTGCTGCGGTCGAGCTTATGTCCTTGTGTCGGTGCGTCCGTGCCAGGCATCACGATGGTTCGCTGCCGGCTCGGATTCGGTTCCGGCCTTGGCGAGTCGGCACCAGTCCTCCCAACTCCCCGCGCCGAATGCGGGCTCGGTGTAGCCGGACGAGGCGGAGACGATTCTGACGCCGTCCGATCCGAGCCAGCGCACCACCAGCGCTAGTTCCTCCGGGGGCGCTCCGCGAAGTGGTGAGTTGTCGGGCAGTGCGGTTTCGGCCGAGGCGACGAGCGCGTCGACAACTGGCATGGGATGGGTGCCGGCCCGGGCGAGGCCGGCGGAGGCGAGCCTGCCTGCACGGATGACGGCCAATTCCCAGCCGCCTTCCGCCGCGGGTCGCGCCACTACCAACTGATCGATTGCGGCGACGGCGGCAAGCTTTTGAGTGCGTCGGACTGCTACGGCAACTGCGGCCGTCCGGTCGCGCAGTCTGGCCGCGTTCTCGAACAGTGCGGTGGCAGAGAGTTGCTCGATGCGTTCCCTCATACGCTGAAGTGGTGTGTCGTGGACGCCGCTGAAGAACTCTCGAACTTCGGCGACTGTGACCGCGTATCGTTCCGCGGTGTCATCGTGGGCTGCCGGGCACGAGCTGAGTTCGCGTGCGGGGCAGGCAGGCCCGTGAACCGCGCCTTGGGGGATTCGCTTGGTGCAGGTGCGCAGGCCGCTGAACTCGCACACGGTCTCGGCTATCTCCTGTGCGCTCGCGCGCGAGGTGAACGGTCCGATCGAGTGTGGGGCGGGGGTACGCACCACGGACAGTCGGGGAAAGGCCTCGTCCGTGAGGACGATCCACCATCCGCGTTTGGGGAACTTCGAGCGTCGGTTGTACGGCGGGGTGTGTGCAACGAGGAGCCGGAGTTCCCGTACCCCGGCTTCGAGAGCGTGAGCACACTCCACATGGTCGACCCGGGTGGCCAAGGCCACCATCTCCTTCATCCGGCCACGCGTCTCCGAACCGGTGAAATAGCCCCGGACGCGGCGGCGCAGGTCCACTGCCGTCCCTATATACAGCGCTTCGTCGGACGGGCCACGAAAGAGGTAGACGCCGGGCCTTCGTGGGAGGTCTGCGGCGAAGGAGCGTTTGGCGCGTTGGTGAGCCGAGATGTTGGGGAGATAGTCGATCAGCTCGCTGTAACTGTGTACGCCTTGATTGCCGACTCGATCTATCAAGCCGTGGAGCACGTCGACAGTGGCTCTGGCGTCGTCGAGGGCTCGGTGCGTGGGCTGGGTGGATACGCGGAACAGATGCGCGAGCGCCGAGAGCTTCACGGAGGGTGCTTCGTCGCGGGTCAGGACACGTCTGGCGAGTTTGACGGTGCAGAGGACTTGGAACGGCGGCCACGGCCGGGCTGTGCGAGAGGCCGCCGCCTTGAGGAACCCGATATCGAAGGGAGCGTTGTGGGCAACAAGAACAGAACCCTTCGCGAACTCGAGGAAGGCCGGAAGGACGCGATCGATGCGCGGAGCGTTGATCAGCATTGCGTCGGTGATGCCGGTCAGTTCGACGATGTACGGCGGGATCGACCGCCCGGGATCGACCAGGGTTGCCATCTCGCCGAGTACCTGGCCGCCGCGAATCTTGACGGCACCGATTTCGGTGATCGAATCGGTGTCCGCGCTTCCACCGGTGGTCTCGAGGTCGACGACCACAAACGTCGTCTCGCTGAGCGGAGTGTCCAGCTCGTCGAACGACAGTTGACGGCCGATATCCGGATCGGCGTCAACGGCGGCGGTGACAGCGTCGGCATGACTCACAGCGCAAGACAGTAGAGGGATGGTCCGACACGAATCGGCCATCTTGGGCTCGAGGACCTTCGAAAGTTGAATTCGGGACTAACGGGCATTGGGTGCACTCCGGTATTTGGCCGCCCCTGACACAAAAGAGACGAGCGTCACAGTTGGGGGATTTTCGACGTGCGTCGGCACCCTCGGCGTTGCTTTCGGACGGGGTGGATCCGCGCGTGTTGCCTGGCGTGTGCCGACTTGTAATCCGCCTCGGCCGAAAAGGGGCCTACCGGTACGTAAGTAGTGCTGATCTGGGATAAGTCCTGGATTGCCGACCCGGGTCGAATTGGTTTGATTTGTGAGAAGCGGACCATGGCGCCACGGAAACCGGACGTATCGTTATCCCGTTGTGACCGTTTTGACGTATCGAGCGCGACTGCGCGCAAATTCGGATGAATCGCGCGGGAATTCGGCGATGCGGTCGACATCGCCGCGATCATTTCGTAATCTTCCTGAGACCTAACGAAGTCTTGCCGGGCCACACAGGACCGGCTTCGTCAGGAACCGCCTAATCGGGATCTCCGCGAGGAACCCGAACCGGGAACCCAAGTTTCACTGGGGTGAATCCCGCCTGGGGTGTAGCAAAGCGTCATCGCTACGGACCACGCGGGTAGGGCTGATCTTCCCAGCCCGAACCCGTCAGCTAACTCGGTCGGCGGACGATGGAAGAAATGGAGCACCATTTAAGTGGCGTCACAAAGTTTGAAGCGTTCGGCAACACTGGTTGTCGCCGGCGCACTTGCAGCCGGAGCCTTTGCTACCACCGCTGCACCTGCCTCGGCAGACCCCATCACCATCCCCGGTGTCGGTACGTTCGACATCCCGGGCGTCTCGATCCCCGAACTTCCCGTGATCCCCGGTGTCACGGACAACCCCGCGTTTGCGCCGATTGCGCAGGCCGCCCCCGTCGCTCCCATCTCCACCCTTGGTGAGCAGGCTGTTCGCGCCGCAGAGAGCAAGCTGGGCGCCCCGTACGTGTACGGCGCGGCAGGCCCGGACGCGTTCGACTGCTCCGGTCTGATCCAGTGGGCCTACAAGCAGGCCGGCCTCAACATCCCCCGCACGAGCTACGACCAGGCCGCTGCCGGTGTCGCAGTCGCGCAGTCCGATCTCCGTGTCGGTGACGTCATCTCCTTCTACGGTGGATCGCACTCGGGCATCTACGCGGGCAACGGAAATGTCATCCACGCTTCGACCGCCGGTCAGCCCGTGAAGCTGGCACCCGTGTCGTCCATGCCGTACGACGGTGCTCGCCGCTTCTGATCCGGTGTCACCGATCGGGTCCCTGTGAAGGTCGACCTGATCCACTGGAAAAGTGGCAGTTCCATTCTGAGCAGATGTGGGCCTCGAATCAGCTGATTCGAGGCCCACTTTTGTTTTTCCGGAGGCTTCGCACTGTTATCGCTACTGGCGAGTAGACACAAACGTATGCCATTCCGTAACCTGATCGAGACATTAGGCGCCGCGGACAGGTAGTGTGTGTAGTTGACATCTGGCTAACAGATTCCGACCCGCTCCGGCAGGTATCACCAGCAGGCATCACAAGACATGAGACGGAGAGTCGCGTTCCGTGGTTTCATCGAGTAAGTACAGCCGAGTTCGCATCGCACTGACGGTCGGTGCGCTGGCCATCGGGCTTGTTGCATTGCCCTCGATGCCCGCCACTGCAGACCCGGCGATCACGAATCCCACCGAGGCGCTCGAGAAGCTCGGTGAACTCGCCCGAGTGTCCGAGCAGACCAACGAGGCTTTGCACAACGCGCAGATCGACCTAGACGCCAAGACGTCCGTGCAGCTCGACGCCGAAGCTCGACTTGCCGAGGATCGGGGACGGTACGACGCCGCAAAGGCGAAGGTTGCCGAGGTAGCGCCCGCTGTGAACCGTATTGCGACGGCAAATTATCAGGGCGCGCGGACCAATCGGCTCTTTGCCTTGATGGTCAGCGATTCACCGCAGCAGTTGCTCGATCAGATGTCGGCACTCGATGTCATCTCCAACGACGCGGCGGTGCAGGTCCGCCAGTTCAACGAAGCGACGCTCGACGCTCGCCAGGCGGCGGACTCGTCGCAGCAGTCCGCGGACGCGGCTCGAGTTGCGGCCGATCAGGCGAAGGCGCTCAGTGATGATCTGCAGCGCAAGCAGAGTGAACTTCAGGCTCAGGTTGCCGAGGTGACCAAGGCGTTCGACGATCTGACCGATGCCGAACGTGTGCAGTTGAGTGGGTCGACCTTTCCCGATGGCGTCGACGCCAGCAAAATCCTGGCTAACTTGACTCCCGGGTCGGGCACCGCGGCATTGCAGGCCGGTTTGACCCGCATCGGTGATCCGTACGTCTGGGGAGCTACCGGACCGAACGAGTTCGATTGTTCCGGTCTTGTCGTGTGGTCGTACAAGCAGATCGGTAAGACTCTGCCGCGGTCCAGCCAAGCGCAGGCAGCCGGGGGCACACCGATATCGCGTGACCAATTGCAGCCCGGCGACATCGTCACTTTCTACAGCGACAATTCGCACGTCGGTATCTACGCCGGCGACGGCAACATCCTTCACGCGTCGACGTTCGGCGTGCCGGTGAAGGTGGAGTCGATGGCAGGCATGCCGTTCTCGACTGCTCGCCGTTACTGACCAGCGCATCCTCGCAAGTGGCTCGGCCGCTGCGACTGGGGGTCCACGCCGTCTCCTACACTCGGCATCGTGTCGAGTGACCCCATGACGTCCCCCGAAGCCGGGACGAACCGCAAACGCCGTTGGGAGTATCCAGCTCTCATCGCGCTGGGGTGTGCCGTCGTGGTGATTCTCGGATTGACCGTTGTTCTGACCGACTCCCAAGGCTCGTCCGAGCGCTCTGCTGCAGAAGCCGATGTCGCGCGCGTCAGCGAGGTCCAGGCTCTTCTCGATTCGTGGGCACGCGCCCAGATGTCCGACGATCCGACGTCGTTGGCACAGTTCGTGGACGCTGCTGCCACTCCGGGATTGCTCGACGCAGAGATACGGCGCTCCACAGCCGCTGGTGCACTGAGTTTTTCGGACTGGGCGTACGAGGTTTCGCCGGGAACTCTTGTCGAGGCTTCCCGCACCGGATCGCCCGACGGCGTCACGTTGTGGGGCGCTCAGGTGATTTTGCGCTATGCACTCGACGGCGTGGACACCGCGCCGACGCGCAAGTCCGTGTTGATGACGTTTGCAGAGCGTGACGGCGCGTGGTTCGTGTTCGCGGATGGTTCGATTGTCGACGTGCTGGGTTCTGCCTCGACCGGTTCGGAATTGAGCGTCGACTCGTGGCACGGTCCATGGGATTTCGGCCCACTCGCGGTCGCGACCAACGCGGCGGAAGATTCGATAGTCGTCGGACATCCCGGCCAGCAGGCATTTGTCGATGCGTTGGCCGCGGATCTCGACGGGGCTGTGAAGAATACGACGCAATTGTGGGGCGATGGCTGGTCCGAGCGTGCCGTCGTGATGGTCGCCGGTTCACCCGAGGAATTCACGGCGATGGTCGGTTCGCAGCACGACGGATCGTCCATTGCAGCTGTGTCGGTGGCGGATACGGTGCGCGACGGTTCCCGTGACGTAAGTGGGCAGCGCATCATATTCTCACCCGCCGCTGCGTCGCGCCTGACTCCGACGACGCGGCAGGCGGTGCTTCGCCACGAGATGATGCATATCGCGGCGCGATCCCAGACCCGGGACGGATCACCCATGTGGGTGCTCGAAGGGTATGCGGAGTATGCCGGCAACCGTAATTCCGGTCGGGCTGCGCGGGAAATTGCGCCGACCCTTGCAGCCGCGGTCCGTTCCGGTGACGTGCCCTCCGGGTTTCCCGAGGATTCACAGTTCGGGGGTGTGCCGGTCGTGAGTTCCCTTGCGTACGAATCGGCGTGGTCGATCAACGCCTATGTGGCTGATCGATTCGGCGAAACCAAACTGACGGAACTGTTCCGCTCGCTGTCCGTAGGTCCGTCGACACCGGAGGAGATCAACCAGCACATCGTCGACGTACTCGGCGTGAGCATCGACGACCTGCGCGACGGCTGGGTCGATTGGCTGCACCGCACACTGGGTTGAAAGGCTGCACCGAAAGGCTGCACCGCAGCGTGAGCTCACTCGCCCGTGCCTTACGGTGGACCAATGCGCCGGACCCTTTTGGTGACCAATGATTTTCCGCCCCGACCGGGCGGGATCCAGTCGTATCTACACACGTTCGCGAAGCACCTTCCGGCTGACAAGTTGGTTGTCTACGCGCCGCGGTGGCGCGGTGATTCGCACAAGAAGTTCGATGCCGCTCAACCTTTCGAGGTAGTCAGGCATCCCACGACATTGATGCTTCCGACTCCGTTTGTCGCCAGACGTGCCGCGAAACTGGTCAAGAAACATGATTGCGAGTCCGTGTGGTTCGGGGCGGCGGCGCCCCTTGCGCTGTTGGCGCCTGTGGTCCGCCGGGCTGGCGCGTCGCGGGTGATCGCGAGCACTCACGGTCACGAAGTGGGTTGGTCGATGATTCCGGGTGCACGGCAGTCGTTGCGGACAATCGGTGAAAACACCGACACGGTTACTTTTGTCAGCAAGTACACGCGAGGACGTTTCGCGGCGGCCTTCGGGCCGCAGGCCGCGCTGGAGCATCTGCCGTCAGGAGTGGATACGTCTGTCTTCCACCCTGATTCGGCCGCTCGCGCAGAACTGCGGACGCGGTACGGTCTGGGGGAGCGCCCGACAATTCTCTGCCTCTCGCGGCTGGTGCCGCGCAAGGGCCAGGACATGTTGATCAAAGCGATGCCGACTATTCGCGCGAGCATCGACGGCGCTGTACTTGTCATAGTCGGGGGTGGGCCGTACGACGAGAAGCTACGTGAACTCGCCCACAAGACTGGGATGGACGATCACGTCGTATTCACCGGCACAGTGCCTGCAGCGGAATTGGCTGCCCACCACACCATCGCGGATGTTTTTGCGATGCCCTGTCGCACCCGCGGAGCGGGACTCGACGTCGAAGGTCTCGGGATCGTGTATCTGGAAGCGTCGGCGACGGGTGTTCCCGTCATCGCCGGTCGCAGTGGCGGCGCCCCGGAAACGGTGCAGCAGAACAAGACCGGGCTGGTCGTCGACGGTACGTCGGTTGCCGACGTTGCTGCGTCGGTGATCGAGATCCTGTCAGACCGTGATCGGGCTGCCGCAATGGGCGCTGCCGGTCGGGACTGGGTGGCAAGCGACTGGAAGTGGGACACGCTCGCGTCGAAGTTGCAGGCACTGCTCGGCTGAGACTCTCGAACCGCTGTGGCCGCCACACCTTGGAAAAGTGTGGCGGCCACAGCGACTAGTGCGAGGGTGCTACTTCGCGTAGATCATCTCGATCTCCGCGGCGAAGCTGGTGTGCACGACATTGCGCTTGAGCTTCATCGTCGGGGTGAGTTCGCCTGTGTCCTCGGAGAAGTCGACCGGCAGGATCTTGAATTTCTTGATTGCCTCGGCATGCGAAACCAGCTTGTTGGCCTCGTCGATCGCGTCCTGGATCTCGCCGACCAGTTCGCCGTCGCTGACCAGATCGGCTGCTGTGGTGCCGGCTGCCTTGTTGTTGCGCTCGTTCCAGGCCGGTAGAGCTTCGGCGTCGATGGTGATCAGTGCGCCGATGAACGGCTTCTGATCGCCCACCACGATTGCCTGGCTGATGAGCGGATGCGCGCGCAGTGAGTCTTCGAGTTGGGCGGGGGAGACGTTCTTTCCGCCTGCCGTGACGATGATTTCCTTCTTGCGTCCGGTGATCGTGATGAACCCGTCCGCGTCGACGGTTCCCAGGTCGCCGGTGTGGAACCAGCCGTTCTCGATCGACTCTGCGGTTGCCTTCTCGTTTCGCCAGTATCCGGTGAAGACCACGGGTCCGGAGAGGAGGATCTCACCGTCGTCGGCGATGCGAACAGAGTTGCCGGCCAACGGTTTTCCGACGGTTCCGACCTTCTGGGAGCCGATGGTGTTGACGGCAAATGCAGCGGTGGTTTCCGTGAGACCGTAGCCCTCGTAGATCGTGACACCGATGCCGCGGAAGAAGTGACCGAGGCGGGCACCGAGCGGGGCGCCGCCGGAAATGGCGAGTTGGCACTGTCCGCCGAGGGCTGCCCGCAGCTTGGAGTAGACGAGTTTGTCGAACAACGCGTGCTTGGCCTTGAGGACGATGCCGGCGCCGCCCTTGTCCTGGGCCTCGCTCCATGCGATCGCCGTTTCCGCGGCCGCGTCGAAGATCTTGCCCTTGCCCTCGCCGTGGGCCTTTGCGCGGGCGCTGTTGTAGACCTTCTCGAACACGCGCGGTACCGACAGGATGAAGTCGGGCTTGAACTCGCCGAAGGTGGGGACGAGGTTCGGGATGTCGCTGGTGTGTCCGAGTGTGGCGCCGGCGTCGAACGAGGCGATGCTGACCGCGCGCGCCAAGACATGGGCCAGGGGCAGGAACATCAGCGTGCGCACCCCCGGCGTCTTGAGCAGATCACCGAGGTTGGAGTCCAGGATTCCCTTCGACTCAGCAATGAGGTTGGAGTGCGTCAGTTGGCAACCCTTGGGGCGGCCGGTGGTGCCGGAGGTGTAGATCAGAGTTGCGGGATCGGAGGCCTTCAGAGCGTTGATGCGCGTCTGAACCTCGTCGTCGGAGATGTCGGCGCCCAGGGCAGACAGCTCTTCGACTGCGCCGCGTCCGCCGGCGGGAGCCTCGATCCGGTACACGGTGCGCAGCGCCGGCGAGGCTTCTGCGACGTCCTTGACCGTGGCTGCGTGGATGTCGTTCTCGACAACGAGGTCGATGGCGTCGGAATCTTCGAGGATCCAGCGCACCTGCTCGGCGGCGGATGTTTCGTAGATCGGAACCGTCACGCCGCCTGCAGCCCAGATCGCGTAGTCGATCAGCGGCCACTCGTAGCGGGTCGCGGACATCAGCGCGACGCGATCGCCCTGCTTGACGCCGATCGCGATCAAGCCTTTGGCAACTGCGGTTACCTGGGCGGCGAACTCGCCGGCAGTGACGTCGACCCACGCAGAGCCGACTTTGCGCTTGTAGACGACGGCCGCAGGCTTCGTCTTCGCAAATGCGAACACCGAGTCGACCGCAGAGGCATCCTCGGGAATCGTGAACGTCTGGGGTGCGCTGTATTCAGGCACGAAATACCTCCGACACTGCGAAATACTGACGAGTAGGGTTTGACTCTATTCACTGTAGTCGCACGTCCGGCATAGTTGTGGCCCGGCTTACAGTCTGTCCGTTTTGCAGTGGTGTGACACCGTGCGCTCACTCGTCGACGCGATATGTGAAGCTAACTGTCGTGAGCAGCATTCAGGTCGCAGACCAGACTTTCATCGCGGCACCGCCCGAGCGTGTCGCCGAACTGTTGTCTTCGCGCGCGCAGTGGCGCCGATGGTGGCGAGATCTCCAGCTCGAGGTGCGTGAGGACCGCGGTCCCGCAGGCTTTCGGTGGGGTGTGTCCGGCAGCCTTGTCGGCACCATGGAGGTGTGGCTGGAACCAGTCATGGACGGCGCCATCGTTCACTATTTCCTGCACGCGGAACCAGTGGGTGTGTCGCCGTCCGGCCTGGCCGATCTCGACCTGGCCGCGATGAACCGTGCACGGCGCGTCGACGGCAAGGTCATGTCTTTCGAACTCAAGCGTGAGCTGGAAGCGGGTCGCCCGGCGGGTGTGGCTCCGGGATCTGTGTGACGCGGTAACAGTTTTACGCCCGCGTTCGGGGAGAATTGCGGGGACCACGAAGTCTCGAGGGAAGGAAGAGTAGTCGGATGGCCGAGAAAACCAAGGGGTTGATCAGCATCGACGCTCAGCCTGACGCTGTCATGGCCGTGATCGCCGATTTCGAGGAGTACCCCGCGTGGGTTGCGGCGGCCAAGTCCGTCGAGGTTCTGGACGTGGGCAGCAACGGTCGCGCGAATCGAGTGCGGTTCGTCCTCGATGCCGGGGTTGTGAAAGACAAGTACGAGCTGGCGTACACGTGGGCGCCCGACGGCATGTCGGTGAGCTGGAAACTGGTGAGCGGGGAAATTCAGAAGTCCCAATCCGGTTCGTACACTTTGCGTTCCGAGCCGGGCGGTAGCACGTCGGTTACCTACGAGCTGACGGTCGACCTGACCATCCCGATGATCGGGTTGTTCAAACGCAAGGCCGAGAAGATCATCACGGACACGGCATTGAAGGAACTGAAGAAACGAGTCGAGGGCTGAACGCCGCGCGGGCCCGTCTTCAACTCTTCATCGGCAAGGGCGGCAGTGGAACGACGACGCTGGCGTCCGCCGCGGCGCTGTCGGCGGCGAGCGCCGGTTCCAAGGTTCTGCTGATGTCGATCGATCGGCTTCATTCGCTCGCGGATGTGCTGGCGATTCCGGTTCCGCTCGTAGTGACTCCACTGTTCGAACAGGTGGATGTCTGGCAGCTCGACACGCTGACGCTTGTCGAAGACAAGTTCCGTGGTGTGTCAGCGCTACTCGATGCCGCAGGCTCCCACGAGCACGGTGCGTCGCTCCAGACTTTGGAGCCTGAGGAACTGACGGGTTCGCTCGGCATCGCGGACATTCTGGCGCTTGCCGAGGTGGTTCGGATGGCATCGAGCGGCGACTACGACGTCGTGGTCGTGGATTGCCCGTCGTCGCCGGAGGCGTTGCGGATTCTCGGCGCTCCCGCGATGGTGTCCGAGTACCTCGAGCGGCTGTGGCCGCGCCACCGACGGCTTGCCGCGGTGGCGGCGACCGACGTGCGGTTGATGCTGCTGGTGTCCGTGATCGAGCGCATCGTCTCATCGGTCGACGAGATCTCGGCGTTTCTCGCCGACTCTGCGCACACCGAGGTACATCTCGTGACGTCGGCGCAGGAATCCGCGGCGCTGGCGATGCGGCGCACATTGTCCGGTCTTGCACTCTCGGCCCTTCCGGTTGTGCGGATAATCGTCAATAGTGTTGTTCCGCAGTTTGTTTCGCAGGAAACCTCCGATGAGGGCTCGCGCTGGCTGTCGAATCTGCGCGTGGCGCAACTGTCGGTGCTGGAAGCGGTTCGCGACGCAGCGGATGGGATTGCCGTCACGGTTGTCGAACATGTCGGCACCGAACCGGTAGGGTTGGCGGCCCTGGGCGACATTGCAGTTGCGCTGGGCGATCCTGCCGTTGCACTGGGCGATCCTGCCGTTGCACGGGGCGACGGGGCCGCCGCGCAGTCGCACCGCCATCTCGACCCGATAGCGGTGTCGCTGGAATCGGGGACGGGGTTGGAGTCGGTCTACGCGATGCGGATGTATTTGCCGCTCGTCGATCCATCGTCGTTGACGTTGGGCCGGGTGGAGGACGATGTGCTGGTGGGAGCGGACGGGGTGCGACGGAGAGTGAGACTTGCGTCGGTGTTGCGGCGATGCGTCGTGACCGGTGCCGAACTCGACGGCGCCTATCTGATCGTTCGTTTTGCACCGGATCCTGCGGTGTGGCCTGCATGAACGACGATCACACCAAGCTCCTCGCCGAGTTTCGGGTGTTGGCCGAAACCGTCCTGTCCCGAATCGAGCCGATCGTGGCACAGATGGCGGAGGGACGCACGAACGTATCGGCTGATGTCGAATCCTCGGAAGAATTGCCGGCATTCAGCGGCTGCAGTTGGTGCCCGGTGTGCGCTCTTGCTGCCTTGATGCGGGGCGAGCATCACGAGTTACTTGCAGTGCTCGCCGGGCATGTGGCCGTTATCCTGGCGTTGCTGCGTGAGCTGTTGGACGAGTTTTTCGGCGGACAGGGTAAACCGGGCAGTGGTCCTGACGGTGGCGTGCCGACGCCGGACGGTACCGCACCGGCGAAGTCTCGCCCGTCGTCCTTCGTTCCGATCACCGTGACCGTCAAGCGGTAAAGCTGGTACTTCGGTGCCGTTCGTGGGCACAATCGTCAAGAACGCGTACCGACTCTGGAGTGTGGACCGGATGATCACCAAGCGCAACGTACATGCCGACGTCCTGACCGTCGGAATAGATGTGGGCGGCACCAGTATCCGGGCTTCGGTGGTCGACGTCGACGGCCAGGTACTTGATACGACGCAGGCTCCGACGCCCCAGTCCGCGCGGTCGCTCGAGGATGCGCTGGATCGAGTGGTGCGTGAACTGGTCAGCAGGCACGACGTCGCCGCGGTGGGTTTAGCTGTCGCCGGATTTGTCACCTCGGATCACGGGGTCGTGCTTTTTGCTCCGCACCTGCCGTGGGTGAATGCGCCGGTCGGCAAGGACCTGAGCGCACGGCTGGGGTTACCGGTGGTCCTGGAACACGATGCCAATGCGGCGGCATACGCGGAGTATCGATTCGGTGCCGCGGCCGGTGGCCGGAACGTCGTCACGGTGGCGATCGGAACAGGTATCGGTGGGGCGTTGCTGATCGGCGGTGAACTGTACCGGGGGAGTTACGGGGTTGCACCGGAATTCGGTCACGTCCAGGTCGTGCCGGACGGCCGACCGTGTGCGTGTGGCAAACGCGGTTGCTGGGAGCGATATTGCAGCGGAACTGCGTTGGTAGACACAGCAATTGAACTGCTGGCCGAAGACCCGGCCGCGTCCACCGTCCTGGCGAGAGAAGTTGCCGTTGACCCAGGCGGGTTGACCGGGCGTCGAATCGCCAACGCCGCGTACGACGGTGACCCGCTCGCGCTGGCGACGATGGCGGAGTTCACGCATTGGCTGGCGGTCGGTCTGGCGATGGTCGCGGACGCGTATGACCCCGATGTCGTGGTGATCGCCGGCGGCGTCGCGAGTTCGGCGCCGCTGTTTCTCGATGACGCCCGCGAGCAGTACGCAACGTTGTTGACGGGTGCGAAGTATCGACCCCTCGCTCGAATTCGCACAGCTCAGTTGGGGGAGGCCGCGGGGATGGTGGGGGCGGCAGCGTTGGCACGTTCGGTGGTCCCAGGCATCATTTCGCCTGCCAGGCGCTGAGCCACACGTGTGATCACCGTGGCCCGGTCGGGGCATGTGTAGCGAGGCTAACCGGCGCGCAGTAAGGTCGTGCACAAGGCAATTCGGGTTGTGAATGGGAGGGACGCCGTGTGGTATTGGCTCTTCAAGTATGTGTTGTTGGGGCCGATTCTCCTGCTGCTCGGGCGTCCGACGATCAAGGGGCACGAGAACATTCCCACTGACGGTGCGGCGATTCTCGCCAGCAACCATCAAGCGGTTCTGGACTCGTTCTATCTTCCGCTGCGCTCGAACCGTCGAATCACGTTCCTCGCGAAGAGTGAGTACTTCACCGGGACCGGACTCAAGGGTGCGTTCCAACGGTGGTTCTTCACCGCTGTCGGTCAGGTTCCGATCGATCGCACCGGTGCGGACGCAGCCCAGGACGCACTCAATGCCGGTCTGCGAGTCCTCGACGCCGGCAAGTTGCTCGGTATCTATCCCGAGGGCACCCGCTCGCCGGATGGTCGTCTGTACAAGGGCAAGACCGGAATGGCTCGTCTTGCACTCGAATCCGGTGTCAAGGTGATTCCCGTGGCGATGGTCGGCACCGACAAGATGAACCCCATCGGTTCGAGGATGTGGCGTCCGGCCAAGGTCACCGTCATCGTCGGGGAACCGATCGACTTCTCGCGTTTCGAGGGTATGGGCGGCAACCGCTTCGTGGAGCGGGCTGTCACCGACGAGGTCATGTACAAGCTGATGAAGCTGTCAGGCCAGGAATACGTCGACATCTATGCGGCCAGCCTCAAGAACCCGACGCCGGCCAAGGCCGAGGAGCCCCAGACCGGCGAGTCCGACGAGCCTGCCGCCCCACTTGCTGCTGTTGCCGACCCCGATACCGAGCAGACAGATGGGCCGCACGTCCCGGACACGCGCGCCAGTTAGAGATTTCCCACAACCGCCGTACTCTCATTAGCTCTCGGGACGGGCTGTGCGGCATAGTTTTGATCCGTGCGCTACTTCTACGACTGTGAATTCATCGAGGACGGCCGAACCATCGACCTCGTGTCCATCGGCGTCGTCTGCGAGGACGGCCGTGAGTACTACGCCGTCTCGACGGAATTCGATCCGGCGCGGGCCGGAAGTTGGGTGCGCAAGAACGTTCTGCCGAAACTTCCCGCGCCGTCGTCTCCGCTCTGGAAGTCACGCGAGAAGATTCGTGACGACCTTCTGAAGTTTTTCGTTCCGCGGCCGATGGTGGTTCCCGAGCTGTGGGCGTGGGTCGCGGCGTACGACCACGTCGCGCTGTGTCAGCTGTGGGGAGACATGACCGAGCTGCCGCAGTCGTTGCCGCGATACACACGGGAGCTGCGCCAGTTCTGGGAGGACAACGGCAGTCCGGCGTTGCCGCCGGCACCTGCTGACGCGCACGACGCACTTGCCGATGCTCGGCACAACCTCGTGAAGTTCGACGCGATTGCCCGTGTCCGATCACTTCGTTGACCTGCTGTGACGCTGAACTCGGTGAGACGAGGCCGGGCGCTAACGAGAGCCTGTGTGACGCGCGGGTAGGTAAGCGAATATCCTGTACTAGTGAACTGGACTGTCGACGTGCCGATCGACCGCTTGCCCGAACTTCCGCCGCTGCCCGCCGGACTGCGTCAGCAGCTCGACGAGGCCCTTGCGAAACCTGCCGCGCAGCAGCCTTCGTGGCCCGCTGATCAGGCGGCCGCGATGCGCACTGTCCTCGAAAGCGTGCCGCCGATCACCGTGGCAAGCGAAGTCGAGGCACTGTCGGATCGCCTTGCTCAGGTAGCACGCGGCGAAGCCTTCCTGCTGCAGGGCGGTGACTGCGCCGAGACGTTTGCCGATAACACCGAGCCGCACATCAAGGGCAACATCCGCACTCTGCTGCAGATGGCTGTCGTCTTGACGTACGGGTCGTCCATGCCGGTGGTCAAGGTCGCACGTATTGCAGGTCAGTACGCCAAGCCTCGGTCTGCCGACATCGACTCGCTGGGCCTCAAGTCCTACCGCGGCGACATGGTCAACTCGATTGTCGCGGACGAGGCCGTTCGTGCACACGATCCGTCACGTTTGGTACGGGCGTACGCAAATGCCAGTGCCGCGATGAACCTGGTTCGTGCGCTCACCGGCGCAGGCATGGCCGATCTCCACAAGGTCCACGACTGGAACCGCGAGTTCGTCGCAGCTTCTCCCGCAGGAGCCCGCTACGAGCAGCTCGCGTCGGAAATCGATCGTGGTCTGCAGTTCATGAACGCCTGCGGTGTCACCGATCCGAGCCTGCACCAGGCGCAGATCTTCGCGAGCCACGAAGCATTGGTCCTCGACTACGAGCGTGCGATGCTGCGTCTCGACAACGACAGCGATCACCCCAAGCTCTACGACCTCTCCGCTCACTTCCTGTGGATCGGCGACCGCACTCGTCAGCTCGACGGCGCCCACATCGCCTTTGCAGAGTTGGTGTCCAACCCGATCGGTCTCAAGATCGGGCCCACGACCACTCCCGAGATGGCCGTCGAATACGTCGAGCGTCTCGACCCGACCAACAAGCCCGGCCGCCTGACGTTGATCTCGCGGATGGGCAACGGCAAGGTCCGTGACCTCCTTCCCGCGATCATCGAGAAGGTCCAGGCCACCGGCCATCAGGTCATCTGGCAGTGCGATCCCATGCACGGCAACACCCACGAGGCCTCCACCGGTTACAAGACGCGTCACTTCGATCGCATCGTCGACGAGGTACAGGGCTTCTTCGAGGTCCACAACGGTCTGGGCACCCACCCGGGTGGAATACACGTCGAGTTGACCGGCGAGAACGTCACCGAGTGCCTCGGTGGTGCGCAGGATATTTCGGATGGCGACCTGTCGGGTCGTTACGAGACGGCCTGCGATCCCCGCCTGAATACCCAGCAGTCGCTGGAGCTTGCGTTCCTCGTCGCCGAAATGCTCCGTGGCTGACGCTTACCAGTTGTATCGAACGCCCTCACTCGCCGCGCGCGGGTGGGGGCGTTTTACGGAATCGCGACAACGGTGACGTTGGAGCCCTTCTCCACACGATCGTTCTTGTCGCTCTGACTGACAATCAGCGAGCTGTCGTTCTGAGTCAGCTGGCGAACGGTGAGCGTGAGACCGAGGCGGGTCAGTTCCTCGCGGGCCGACGCGACGCTACGCCCCAGCAGGTTGGGAACCTTCACGGAGTTGGACACGAGAAGGGCAACGGACGTTCCGGCGTTGACCGACGAACCCGCAGCAGGGTCGGTGCCGATGACCTTTCCGCCGTCGACGCCGTCGTCGAAGGAAGATCGGGTTTCGCTGACGGTGATGCCCAGCTTGTCGAGGGCAGCGCGGGCGGCGTTCTCCGACATGCCTTTCACGTCGGGAACGTCAACGGGCGGTGATCCCTTGGAGGTGACAACTTTGACCGAAGAACCAACCGGCACTGTAGTTCCCGGGGCCGGGTCGAGAGCCGCGACACCACCGATGGGGATCTTGGAACTGAACGTCTCACCGCCGTCGACGGCAACGAGGGTGCGCGCGGTGAGCTGATCTCGGGTGGCGTCGACGGCGCCGCCCGCTGGTATCGGCGGCACAGTCGGACGCCCGAGAGAAGTGAAGAGCACAACACTCGAACCGCGCGAGATCCGCGAGCCGGCTTCGGGATCGGTGCCGGTCACGGTGTCGAGAACTTCGGTGTCCGAGTATGTTCCCCGCACTTCCGACGACAGTCCGGCATTCTCGAGCGCCGTGACTGCCGCATCCTTGTTCAGGCCACCGATCTGCGGGACCGCGGTGAATCTGCCCGAGCCCATCCACCAACCGCCGAACCCCAGGGTAAGCGCAAGCAATGCGATGACAAGAAGCCAGATGAGGGTGGTTCGGCGAGAGCGTCGTCGTGCCTGCGAAAAGTGGTCGTGTGGGTCATCGTCGTCGACCTCGGCCGAGTCGTCGTCCGTGTCAGCGACGGGCGGACGGACGGTTTGCGCGGTGACTGCGCGGGTGTGCTGAATTCCGTCCGGCGGTGCATGCGGCGCCAGCGCTGTTGTCGGGGGAGCCAGAGCCGTGGTCGGCGGAGCTTGTGCACCGGCCGCAAAAGCTGTGGTGGCGCCGCCGATTGGTGCACCGGCGCCGCCGATAACGGTGGTAGCCGGCGAACCAGGGGCCGCGGGACGGGGTGTTGCGGGGCGGGACTGGGGTGCCGGTGCTGCGGCGGCACTGTGATGCTGTGCGGATCGCCGCGGCGCAGGCACGCGATACGCAGGCAGTTCGAGTTGTTCGCACACGATGCGCAGGGCGGCTGCCATTTCGCCTGCATCGGTAAACCGATGTGCAGGTTCACGATTGGTGGCCTGCGTGACAAGGCGGTCGAACTGCGCCGGTACGCCGGCGATTCGCGAACCCGGTGGCGGAACGTCGTCGTGAATTCTCTGGTACGCGATCGAGAGTGAAGTGTCTCCGGTGAAAGGTGTTGTACCGGTGAGGAGTTCGAACATGAGGACGCCGGTGGAATACACGTCGCTGCGAGGATCGGCCACCCCGGAGGTGACTTGCTCGGGGGAGAGGTAGGCGGCGGTGCCGAGAATGACGCTGTTGGACGTTGTCGTCGCGGCAGCGGCAGCGCGCACCAAGCCGAAATCGGCGATCTTCACTTCGCCTGAATCGGAGATCAGGATGTTCTCCGGTTTGACGTCGCGGTGCACCAATCCGGCCCGGTGTGCAACTGCCAACGCGTCGAGGACCGGCCCGACGACGGCGGCAACCGCGTGCGGCGGCATCGGACCACGCTCACGCAGCAACTCACGCAAGGTGCCGCCGTCGACCAACTCCATGACGAGGAAGGCATGGCCGCGATCGCTGCCCTGGTCGTACACGGCAACCAGGGCCGGGTGCTTGAGGCGTGCGACGGCGCGCGCCTCGAACTCGAAACGTGTGAGAAAAGCGGGATCGGCGGCAAACTGCGGATCCATGACCTTGATAGCGACAGGCCGATCCAACCGGGTATCGAGACCTCGATACACAGTCGACATTCCGCCGCGTGCGATGGGCGCATCCACGCGATAGCGGCGTTCGAGCATTTCGCCGATCAACCCTTGACCTCCGTTGTGAAAATCTGTGGTGCAGTAAAAATCTGTGGTCGCATCCGCCTCGTCCATCGTAGCCAGCGCTGCCGACGGAAAGTTCCACCCACGTGCTGGGCGACAAGCCGACCCGATAAACTTCCGTGGTGAGCGCGATTCCTTATTGTGATGATGTCCTGGATTCCTCGGTATCCCTTTTTCAGTTGGCCGATGTAGCGAAGAGCGTCAGATTGCCGGTCGCGAAAGTGCACCAGTTGCTCCGCGATCGCAAGATCATTGCAGTCAAGCGCAACGGCGTTCTCGGGGTTCCCGAGGAATTCTTCGACGAAGACGGCCAGATCGTGAAGTGGCTTCCCGGTTTGCTGGCAGTTCTGCACGACGGTGGATATTCCGACGTAGCGTCGCTGCGCTGGCTTTTCCAGGCCGACGATTCCCTCCCCGGACGCCCCGTCGACGCTCTGCACGGCCACCTCGCCCGTGAGGTTATTCGCCGAGCGCAGGCAATGGCTTTCTGAGTCTGATTCAGGCCCTGGCGTAGGTCGCCGACCGGACCGGTGCCGGTACGGCGACCCGCAGGCTCGTGCCGGCAACCGAACTCATGGCGCCGTCGAGGTCGCTTCTGCCGGCACTTTCTCCGGGCTGTGTCCGCGCAGGCGTAGTGGGTCTTCCGTTCGGAGCGACATCGCCGCAATGACGGAGGCGAAGGTTGCCAATGCGACGTGCGGAAACGAGTACATGCCGATCGATCCGTCCGGCTGGAAGATCAGCATGAGCCAACTGGACAGGCCCACCAGAATTGCCAGGGTTGTCGGGGAGAGCGCAAAGCCGGCAGCGATGGCCAACGGCCACGAGTAGTACCAGGGGAGTGCCGCCGGGGAGAGAATCACGATGGCAACCATGACGATCACGATGCCCATCACGGCGTCGCGTTCGGTGGTACGGAATCGCCACCAGACAAAGGCGATGATGCCGATGAGAACGACAGCGCTGACGGCTCGGGTGACTTGGAGTATGTCGTTGAAGTGATTGCCGGCGAACCATGATGTCGCGACGGTGGACAGGTGGGCGACGAGGGTCGGCAACGACAGCCAGTTGATGATCTTGTTGGAGCCGGAGAGTGCCGTCGTCCAGCCGAGTCCGACGCCGGCGATCAACGACGTGGAACCGAGCACGACAACAAACATCGCAAATCCGCTACCGGCTGTCCGGATGAAGGATCGGATCGGATTCGGTGCTTCCGTTCCCTGCGCTGCGGCGTCCTCGCGCTCGTGAATCATCCAGATCCAGACGATGAACGGCAGAGCCAACCCGGCCGTTGCCTTGATGGCTACGGCAAAGGCGATCAGGCCGATGCCGAACATGTGTTTGCGTTCGAGGGCAAGCGCGATGCCGGCGACCATCAGGCCGACCATCAGCATCTCGTTGTGCACGCCACCGATCAGATGGATCAGGACGAGGGGATTGAGGACTGCGAGCCACAGGGCAATCGCCGGGTTTCCGCCGAGTTTGCGCGCGAGATGGGGGACACCCCACATCATCAATGCGAGGCCGGGCAGCATGGTGATCCGCAGCAACATCGTGCCGGCGATGACGTTGTCACCGGTCAGACTGACAATGGCATCGGTCAGCAGCAGATGAACCGGACCGTACGGCGTTGTGGTGGTGGTCCAGACATTGGAGACGTTGTCGAGCAGGATGCCGGGATTGACTACCGGACCCACTTCGTACGGGTCGAATCCGTCACGCAGCAGGGCGCCCTGGGCGAGGTACGAGAACGCGTCACGACTGAACATCGGAACGGCGAAGAGCAGGGGGAACGTCCACAGTGGAACGATGAATCGCAACCCGCGCAGTCCGACGTCGCCTCGTAGTGTCGAGCGACCCAGTCGTGCCCAGGCGCCGATCATGCACAACACGCCGATCCAGACGATCGCCGCCGACAGTATCGAACCGTGCCCGAACCGGAGCCAGGACAGATGCATCGACTCGAGCAACGGGTCTTCACGCCGGACGCTACCTGCGCCGAAGCCGCCGAACATGATCATGGCGGCACCGAGGAATCCGAGTAGAGCGCTGTGTCCTTCGGGTGTGCGAAGGAAATCAGCGGCCCTGCGATGCCACGTTGGTGTGGTGGCTGCGGCAGAGGGCGTCATGAGTGCAGTTTCCTCCCCCGAGGTGTTCGGATGCGGTAGCGCGTACGTGGTGAATTGCTGGCGAATAGTCGGTTACGAGGGGATAGTTTAGTTGCTCCGGAGGCCGAACCCTGCCGTCGACTCGTTTGCGCGCGCCGGTGACGCATCCGGAGGTTGGTCGTCTCGATGGAAAGGCGGTCGGAACTCCGACATTCGGGGTTGGCGACGACCCGTTCGGCGTCCAACAGTGACGGATCACTCATCAATCGTCGTTGCTGTCAGTAGGTTCGCGACGTGGCTGCGAGGGCCATCTCGCTGAGCCGGGTCTTGGCCTCCGGGGTGGCGCTGCTCGATTCCAGTGCGGCCGCCGCAGATTCGACCAGCGCGGCGATGCGCGCTTCGGCATCGTCCACCGCGCCGAGATCGGTGATCAGGGTGCGCAGTGTATCGACGTCGGTGTCGGTCAATTCCGCGCCGATTCCGGCTCGGAGTTGTTGCGCCGCAGCAGGATCGGTCTCGTCGGCGCGAGCCAGGGCGGCGGCGAACAGTGTTGTCCGCTTACCGGTGCGGAGGTCGTCGCCGGACGGCTTGCCGGTCACCGACGGATCGCCGAACACTCCGAGCAGGTCGTCGCGGAGTTGGAATGCGACGCCGATGTCGGTGCCGAATTTCCGGTACGCGTCGATCAGCGTCGCGTCGGCTCCGAAGAGGGCCGCACCCAGGTGCAGGGGGCGCTCGATCGTGTATGCCGCAGTCTTGAAGCGGTTCACGCGCATGGCTGCCTCGACGCTCTCGTCGCCGCGAGCTTCGTTGCTGATGTCGAGGAACTGACCACCGAGCACTTCGGTGCGCATCGCCGACCACACGGGGCTGATCCGGAGAGCGGCGTCGGGGTCGATGCCGGATTCGCGAATCATGTCGTCGGCCCACGCGAGCGCCAGATCGCCGAGCAGAATTGCGACCGCCTCCCCGAAGTGGGCGCCGTCGCCGTTCCACTTGCCAGTGCGGTGCAGGTTCTCGAACTCGACGTGCACGGTGGGGAATCCGCGGCGCGTCGTGGAAGCGTCGATGATGTCGTCATGAACCAGCGCGCACGCCTGGACCAGTTCCAGCGCCGTGCAGGCGCGCATGATACCGGCGGCGTCGTCGCCGTGGGGGTCGCCGCCGGCGCCCAGCCATCCCGTCCACGCAAACGCCGGTCGCACCCGCTTGCCGCCGCGCAGAACAAAGCTCTCGAGAGTGTCGACGGCGCTTTCGTATCCGCCGCCGATGGTCTCGACTGCTTCGCGCCTCGAGGCAAAGAAGTCACGCAAGTTCTGTTCGAACAAGGCCGGCAACTCGAGCGAGGACGGATAGGCGGCGTCGGTTCGAGTGGACAGGATGGCCTCCAAGGTCGGTAACTTCTCATACCGGCGAACAGGGCCAGGCAGTGAGCGTAGAGTCCAGCTTAGTGGGGTGCCTGCCGATGTCCGGTGTGGGCCGTGAACTGCACGATCCTGGTATCCGGGACGTGTTCACGGACGCGATGCCCCGTTCTGCTGCGACAAAACATATGCTTACCTCGTGACATTCGATGCAGTCAGGGGACGCTCCAGCGATGGCTGGGCCAGCCGAACACCATCGATCGTCGATCGGATCACATCTTCCACAGGAAGTCGGATTCCGTTCTCGGTCGAGTTCTCACCGCCGCGCGACGCTGAAGCCGAGGCGCGTCTGTGGCGCGCCGTGCGCACATTCGAGAGGCTCGGTCCGGCATTTGTGTCGATGACCTACGGCGCCGGCGGCTCTACCCGCGACCGCACGGTGCGGGTAACCGGAGAACTGGCCGAAGAGACCACGTTGCTACCCGTTGCACACCTCACCGCGGTGTCGCACAGCATCGACGAGCTCCGATCCATGGTCGGCGCCTATGCCGATCGTGGGATCAGCAACATCCTCGTTCTGCGCGGCGATCCTCCGGGTGACCCTCTCGGCGAATGGAAGAAACATCCGGACGGCGTCGAGTACGCCGAAGAGCTTGTGCGGATGGTCCGCGACCTCGGTGATTTCCATGTCGGCGTCGCATCGTTCCCGGAAGGGCACTACCGAGCGCCTGACCTGGCCCACGACACGAAGTACCTCGTCTCGAAGCTGCGCGCCGGAGCCGAATACTCCATTACGCAGATGTTCTTCGACGTCGACGACTACCTGCGTCTGCGTGATCGCGTGAGCGCGTTCGACCCCGAGCAGGGCGCCAAGCCGATCATCCCGGAGATCATGCCGGTCACCTCACTGCGATCGGTGCGGCGCATGCTCGAACTGTCCGGGTCTTCGTTGCCGCCAGCCCTCGAGCGCCGGTTCGACGCCGCTGCCGGTTCGGGCTCGCAGGAGAACCGAGCAGCAGTGCGTGAGCTGGGGATCGACCTCGCTACCGAAATGGGCGAGCGCCTGATCGCCGAAGGCGCTCCGTGCCTGCACTTCATCACGCTGAACTTCGCCCGAGCCACCAGCGAGGTTCTGGAACGTCTGGGACTGACATCGGATGTGTCGACCGATACGCAGGCAAGCGTCTAGCGCCCGACCGCAAGTGCGGAACTTACGGTGAGTGGGTATCGGCCTTTGTCGGTTGTGGACTCTTCGGTGCCGGCGAGACGGGTGCGCGATTGCGCACCATCCAGGCCATCGCGCCGACGATAATCGCGACCCCGAGCGTGAGGCCGGCCATGATGCCTGCCCAGCCCGCGAAACTGCGGGTGCTCGGATCGGCGTAGTTCACTTCTGCGCGAACGGTGGATACTTCGCCGGCCGGCAGCGTCCACGAGACCCGTGAGTCGCCGTCGCGGTTGCCGTTTGTCGTGGAGATGCGTGCCGGGAAGGCAATACTGAATTGGATGTCGGATCCCTGGGCAGGCAGGGATTTGAGGTCGGCCTTTCCGTCCAGCGCGACGGTGTCACCGCTCCGCTGAAGGGTGAGTTGGAAGGAGCCGGCGCCTTCGTCCGTCATCGCAGCCAGTTGCGAGACGTCGCCGAAGCTGAGATCCCAGAAGAAAACCTGTGAACCGACGTAGCCGTCTTTCTTGTATTCCTGAACTCGGATGTTCTCCGCGAGCGATGTGGGCGCTACCAGTTGTGGCCCGGGATCGGCCTCGTTCTCCGGAATCACGGCCGCGACGATCTGTCCTGACACACGATCATCGGCCGAGACACCCATCGAGACCTGGACCCGTAGGCAGCCCGCGAGTAGCGGCACCAGCATCAGCGCGAGCGCTGCCGTGGCAAGGAGTTGCTTCCGACGACGCGGCCGCGTGTTGTCATCCGTGGACTGTTGCACAGTCGTCATCGTGCCAGCCGCTGCATCGGTAGTCAGCTACGAGGGGGTGTGTCGGCGTAGGAAGTCCGATACCGGGCGAAAGTGACGGCGAAGGTGGCCAGTAGCCAGACCCCGAGAATTCCCATCACGACAAACCCGTACATTGCCGAGTAGCGCAGCTCGGGTGCACTGAGGAACACCGCATGTGCGAGGGCAGAACCGAGCCACGTCCACAGAAACAGCCCGTAGGGAACGGCGTCGGAGTGCGTCGGCTCTTCGTATCGACTCGCGATCACTTCCATGATCGTTGCCATGATCAGACCGACCACGATCCACCCCGCGTAGTTGGTCAGGGGAATGTGAGCGATGCCGGCAAGTCCGGCGTCGTCGACGCACCACGTCCACTGATGATCGGCCACCATCTGCGGATCGAGATACAGATCCCAGCCGAGCAACCCCGTGACCGTGAGCACGACGCGGCCGACTCGTCGCGAGGCCGGTGTGAATCGTCGAACCAGGCGAGTGGCCACACACCAGATCGGATAGAAGCCGGCAGTCCACGCGAACGGCACGATCAGCGGGACACCGGACAATGCCGGCCCGAGCCGATCGACGCTGTACTCGTAACAGCCGTACGGCATTCCGGTGGCCGTGCCCACAATCTCCGACGCCAGCCCGACTCCCGCGGTGACCGCGATCAGGGTGACGGTCCAGGCCGCGCCACGGTTGATCGCCGCGTGGCTGATCGACGCGGCGGCAAGTAACCCCACCACAGCGACGGTGACGGCATCGCGAGCGCTGCCGTCCACCAACGGATACACAATCTGAGCGCCGAGCGCCGCCAACGCAAGAATCAGCGGAACACGTTGAGGTCTCACTTCTTTCGACGTATCCGACTGATGATCGAATTTCCGCGGCGGTCGGAGAGCGCGATACGCGCCGCGCTCCGACCGCTCGCTCCGGACACGCCACCGCCGGGGTGCGTCGACGCGCCAGTGAGGTACAGGCTCTCCGCGCCGGGCACGCGGTGCACCGACAACTCGGGCAGAGGGCGCCACATCATCATCTGATCCAGGGACATCTCGACGTGCATGACGTTGCCGCCGATCAATCCCATCTCGGACTCGATGTCGCGCGGAGTCTGGATGTGCCGGTGACGGATGCTGTCCGTGAATCCGGGGGCCGACGCCTCCATTTCGGCGACAACGCGATCGGCTTCGGACTCCGCGAGCGACGCCCAGTCTCGATCTGCACTCAACCGATACGGCTGCCACTGCGACCACAACGTCACTTGATGCTCGTTCGGGGGAGCGATGCTCGGATCGATCCCACTGAAACTCATACCGAGAACCGCGGGGCGCGGGGGAAGTTCGCCGCCGAGCGCTGCGCCGTGAGCTGTTCGTAGGTGCGCGCGATCGGACACCAGTAGTTGCAGGCCTGATGTGCTCTCGGCCATCGACGCCGACGGGTATCGCGGAAGCGACGACGTAGCCAATCGCAGGACCATGCCGATACCCGGACCGACGCGGATTCTCCGGCGCCACCGATCCAGGACGGCTGCGTCGAAGCCTCCGTTGCCGAGTAAATCCAGCGTTGTCAGGATGTGACAGCCGGCGATGACGGTGCGAGCCTGAACCCGTTGTCCACCGGCCGTTCTCACCGTCCAGTGATCGCCGTCGCGAGTCAGCGACGTCACCGCGTCGCCGAGGCTGACCCTCGCTCCGTCCGTTGTCAGCCTCGAGATGAGCGCGGCGCTGAGTGCGCCACTGCCACCGACGGCGCGTCCCGGCGGAAGAATGTGCATGAGCGCGGCAAATCCGACCATCGGCGCGGTACCCGGCTCCGACATCGGCGGTCCCGATTGCGCTCCGAACCATGCCAGCGCGGCTTTGAGCGGTTCGCTGTCGAAGTATTCGTCCAGGAGCGCGTCGCCGGTTGCGAGGAACTGTCGCGCGAGATCGTTACCGCCGCTCCCGGTGTCGAGGCCCCAGAACGACGACAGCAGATTGGGTCCGGTGGGCGGGGCGGAGAACGCGCGCATCACCCGAGCGCTGCGTTCCGACCAGATGTTCACGAACCTGCGGTAGGCGTCGGCATCACGTGCGCCACAGGCGTGTTCGATCGATCGGCAGGTGGCGTCGAGGTCGCGGTGAAAAACGATTCCCGGGCGATCGGAACCGGCCGGCGGTGGCGCGTACGCCCAGGGATCGCAATCGATGTACCGAAGTCCGTGGGCCGCGAGCCCGAGCTCTTCGATGATTCCGGTATGTCGAATCATGATGTGCGCCGACGAACCACGGTCGACTTTGTGTCCAGGGAATCGCTCGACGGTCGAGACGGCACCGCCGGGGACGGTGTCCTTCTCGAGGACCTGCACCGACCAGCCTTCGCGGGCGAGGTAGGCCGCTGAAACCAATGCGTTGTGTCCTGCGCCGACTACCACTGCGTCGAGAACGGGTGTCATAACGGCAATCCCCGGCCGAGTACCGCAAATGGTCTGTTGTCTCCCGCGAAGCGGAATCGCCTGAGTACGTCCTGGAACCCCAGTCGTCGGTACAGCCGCCACGCGCGGTTGTCCTCGTCGTACACCTCGGGTGTGGACAGGAGGACGGAGCGCTCCGTCCGGTCACGCAAGAGGTGTCGAAGCAGGGATTCGCCCAGTCGATGCCCCTGGCCGTTGGGATGGACGTGCAACTCGGTCAGTTCGAAGTAGTCGTCGAGAATGGCGGAGATCTCGGAGTGCGGTCTGCCGCTGCGGCGTAGCCCGTGCAGTACCTGCTGGTGCCACCACTGATCCGAACTTCCGCGATAGCCGTAGGCGATTCCGATCAGGGGCGAAGCGGCGTCCGCCTGTCCGGCGTATGCGCCGACGGCTTTCCATCCCGGCCTGGTCGAATGCTCCGTCCACATGGGCGCGCGGTGGAACTCGGTGCCACGTGGATAGTCCATCGCGGTGACATACACGGACAGCGCCTCGTGTAGTCGTTTCGCGAATTCCTCGCGGTCGAGGTCGACCGTGTGCGGAGTCCAGGCGATCTGCGGGTCGACCGGTCTCACCTCTTCTCTTGACTACTTGTCGGTGGGTGCAGTTATATTGAATAGGTCGAACGGATGTTCGATAAGGGTGATCTGGAAATGACACCCGAGGTGGGGATGCCCGAAGGGAAGCGGGCATCCCCACCGCACCAGATTTCGATCCTTGTGAATGCAATCCCCTTTGGCGCGGGAGGTGCCCCGGATGTCCGATCGAGCGAAGTCCGAAAGAACACCGAAGTCCGACAGGATGCTGCCGGCGGAACTGGCGTGCCCCTCGCGGTCGGCGCTGTCGCGGCTCCCGGAATCAGCGAAAATGCCGGAGCGAGTAGTGCGATCGTCTACCGCTGCGTGTGCCGGATCTGGGTCAGCGGGCGGACTCGCCTGGAATCTGTTGGGGAAAGCCGATTCCTTGTTGGCGGAGTCGGTCGGAGCCGGCGATGCGTCGGAACGCTTTCGGTGCGCTTATCTGGCAGCGTTGCGCGGGGCCGGCGCAGTTCTGGCAGTGGGAGCGACGGGAAGTAGCCGCCGTAAGAAGAGCGGGAACGCTTGGATCCGTTTGGATGCGGACGCACCCACATTCGGAGCCTGGTCGAGTTACTTTGCCGGCTGGTCGAATACCCGGGCAGCGGTCGAAACCGGCATGCAGGTGGATATCAGCGATGCTGATGCCGATGGATTTTCCGTCGAGGTGGGCAGATTTCTGACCGCGGTCGAAGATTTTGTCGGCCAGGCTCGTCGAATCGATCTGAGAGCTTCCTGAATTTTTTGGTGTCGCGGATGACCGATTTCACTGAAATTGCAGGTCCTTACAGCCTGATGGGAGCTGATTTACGGTTCGACCGGGCAAATACGTACGCTTGTGGCAGAACTCGTACCCAGAGTGGTGGTCCGCGACCTAAACTCCTCGTAGTATAAAAAGCAGGTAGTCGTTCAGGTTGACTACCCGCCGCCTCACACCGTGGGGTGGTTGCCTAACTTCCAGTGCCGGGGGAGGTACCGTGCCACTCTCCGAGCACGAGCAGCGCATGCTCGATCAGATCGAGAGCGCTCTCTATGCCGAAGACCCCAAGTTCGCCTCCAATGTGAGGGGCGGCCGTATGAGGGCGCCGTCGAGTAGACGGCGTTTTCAAGCTGCGGCGCTCTTTGTTGTGGGCTTGATCCTGTTGATTGCAGGCCTTCAAGTCCTGAAACTGGGCTCGTTTCCGATTCTCAGCTTGGTCGGGTTCCTGTGTATGTTCGGCGCCGGCGTCATGCTCTTGTGGGGCGGCGGTCGACGGACAGGGACACCAACTGCGGATGGTGCCCAGGGCGGTGAACACCAGTCCGGGCCTCCGGGCGCGGGTGGGTCGAGCGGCCGAGGGCATTCACGCGGTCGGCGGTCAGGTGGAGGATTCTCTTCCCGTATGGAAGATCGTTTCCGTCGCCGGTTCGAGCAGGACTAGCTCTGTCGCAAGTCGATGACCTCGTCTGCCTAGGCCGGCGAGTGAGTCATGGTGGTCAATTTCACCTGATGTGATTCCGCCTGCGGGGGATAGGTCGTGCGCCCTCGCAAGCCACACAATTTAGAAAAACATGACGGTCGGCAACCACAGGTTGCCGGCCGTCTGTCGCGTAAGAGGGGGACGATGGTCCTCCCCACTTTCCTCCCCTGCTATAGGCCGTTCTGGCATCGCGATGGGCGCGGTAGGGCCGAGGCAGTTGAATCCTTTCGTTGAACTGGACTTATAGGTCGAATGTGGGTGTGTGTGGCGCGGAACGGACCTTGTCGGCCATGTGTGTGGGGACACCCCTGATGAAAATTCCCCATCTTTCCCCACCTGCTTTGAGCTGCTAATACTCAGCAAATCAGCCCGGTTAGTGCCCGATAGCTCCTTGTGTGTGGGGGAAAGTGGGGTACTGTGGGTGCGGGCGGAGAGCTTGAAGCCGTATTTCGCCCAATTGGGAGGGTTTCGGCAAAAGCTCGCAGGAGGTGTCGAGTGTTTCTCGGAACCTTCACGCCGAAGCTCGACGATAAAGGCCGGCTCACCTTGCCGGCCAAGTTCCGAGAAGAGTTGTCAGGAGGGTTGATGATCACCAAGAGTCAGGATCACAGCCTTGCTGTCTACCCACGGGACGAGTTCGTCAAGCTGGCTCGTAAAGCAGCGGCAGCTCCACGTAATGATCCGGCCGCACGAGCGTATGTTCGCGCTCTGGCAGCCGGCACGGATGAACAGCACGCCGATGCCCAGGGGCGTATCACCCTCTCGGCTGATCATCGGCGTTACGCAAACCTTTCCAAGGAATGCGTAGTGACCGGGTCTGTCGACTACCTCGAAATCTGGGATCTCGAAGCCTGGGAGAGGTATCTCGGAGACAACGAAGAGGACTATTCCCAAGCAATTGGCGAATCTCTCAGCGAGATCGTCTAGGCGGATAGTTTGTGGCGAATGCCACGAGGCCTCTGCCCGGAAAGACCCTGACGCACTTCCCCAGCGCCAGGTTCTCCTTCGGGCAGGGACCTCGGAGCATTCGCCCGTTCGAACAGTCATTCTTCATCGGAATCATGAAAGTAGGAGCCGGAGCACACATGGTTGATCGCGAGGTGAACGAACCCTCGGACACCGACGGCTTCGCGCACGTTCCTGTTCTTCTGCATCGCGCAGATGATCTCCTCGGTCCCGCTATCACCGCGGTCGGCGACGGCGGCGCCGGCGCTGTCATGATCGACGCGACACTCGGGCTTGGTGGGCATTCCGAGTTCTTCCTCGGGAAGTACCCGGGACTGCACCTCATCGGTCTCGACCGCGACACCAATGCGCTCGAGATCGCGTCGGAGCGTCTTGCTCCGTTCGCTGATCGAACCACGTTCGTGCACACCACCTATGACGGCATCGAAGATGCCCTCGAGCAGGCGGGCCTGCCGACGACGGAGTCGGTTCACGCCATTCTCTTCGACCTCGGGGTTTCGTCCATGCAGTTGGACGAAGCCGATCGTGGTTTTGCGTATTCGATCGATGCGCCGTTGGACATGCGGATGGATCAGACCGTCGGGCTTACCGCCGCCGAGGTTCTCAATACCTACAGTCACGGCGATCTCGCTCGAATCCTGAGCACGTACGGCGAAGAGCGTTTTGCGGGAAAGATTGCGTCCGAGATACTTCGGCAGCGTGAGAAGGAGCCGTTCACCACCAGCGCCGCTCTGGTCGAACTGTTGTATCGGACCATTCCCGCGGCCACCCGTCGCACTGGTGGGCATCCGGCCAAGCGCACGTTCCAGGCTCTGCGGATCGAGGTCAACGCCGAATTGGATTCCTTGCGTGCCGCGGTGCCCGCTGGATTGGACGCCCTCGCAGTTGGCGGCCGCGTCGTCTTCATGTCGTACCAATCGCTCGAGGATCGAGTTGTCAAGGCGGAGTTGGTCCCTCGCTCCAAGTCGACCAGTCCCGAGGGGCTTCCGGTCGAGCTACCCGGCATGGGGCCGGAGTTCAAGATCCTCACCCGTGGCGCGGAGCGAGCTTCGGAGCAGGAAATCGAGGAGAACCCACGAGCAGCTCCGGTGCGCTTGCGTGCCGCTGAACGCATTGCCAGGAGGCGGGCATGACGAAGCAGAGCACCACGGTGGACGAATCCTCGGCCAAGCGCCGTTCCGGTGCAGCGCAGCGTGCCTACGAAAAGCGCACTGCCAGGGCGCTCGGGCACGGTTCGACGGTTTCCGGTGCCACAGCTCTCTCCCGTAGCGGCGAGTTCAAGGCACGAATTCCGTTTGTAGTCTCCATCATCGGGTTGTTCTCGATCGGTTTGGCCGTGACGTTGCTCCTTACGACCCGGTCTGCCGAGGACTCCTATCAACTCAGCGATGCCCGCGCTTTCAATCAGTCCCTGGTGGAGCAGAAGGCTGCCCTGGAGCGAGATTTCCAGTCGCGTAATTCCGCACCCGAGCTTGCCAATCAGGCGAGTGCGCTCGGCATGGTGCCGGCGAAGGATCCGGCTCGCCTTGTAGTGCACCCGGACGGCAGTGTCGAGGTCGTCGGTACACCCGCGCCTGCGAGTGCCGAACCGCTGCCGCCGCTCGACGCACCGGTCGTGGTGTCGCCGCCCAGGGTGGCAACTACCACGCCTACGGCGCCCCCGGTTGCCGGGACTACAACGCCGGCCCCGCTCAACCCGCAAAACCTCGCTCGGAGTGAGCAATTGATCCCCGTCACGTCCGCTCCGCCGTCCCCGACCACGACGGTGGTGCCGTCCCCGACTGAGGACCGTCGGTGAATCGCGATCCGCACTACGACGCGCGGCGCCGAGATCCCCAGTACGACGCGCCTCGGCGAGATCCGCGTCGTAAACCTGCCGCGCCGACAGGAAAGAAGAGTCCTCGCGGATCGAAGTCCGCGACCTTCCCGTTTCGACAGCGTGTAGGTCGGTGGACGATGTGTGGGGCGCTTGCTGTCGCGGCGCTGCAGTTGTTGTGGATTCAAGGCGTTGATGCTCCGAGCCTGGCTGCGGAGTCGGCTAATCAGCGCACGACTACTCAGATCGATCCGGCGGTTCGAGGATCGATCACGGACCGGAACGGCACCACGCTCGCATTCACGATGGAAGCGAAGGCGCTGACATTCCAGCCGAAAGCCGTTCGCAAAGAACTGGAAGAAGCCCGGACCAAGAGCATCGAAGCGGGGGTGGAACCAGATCAGCAGCCACCCGAGGTGTCGACGCGCCTCGCCGAGATCGCGGCCGGCGTCCACGCCAAGCTGGGTGATGCAGCCCCGGAAAAAGACATTCTTGCGAAGTTGAACAGCGAGGAGACGTTTGTCTACCTGGCGCGGAGCGTCGATCCGGCCGTGGCAGCTGAGATTTCGGACAGCTTCCGTGAGGTCGGCCTCGAACGGCAGGATATTCGCGAGTATCCGGGTGGGTCTCTCGCGGCCAATATGGTCGGTGCAACCGGGTGGGACGGGCACGGACTCCTCGGCCTCGAGGATTCGATGGACTCGACCCTTGCCGGTATCGACGGTTCCCAGACCTACGACCGCGGCAGCGACGGCGCGGTGATTCCGGGTAGTTGGCGCGACAAGCAGCCTGCCGTCAACGGCTCGGGAGTTCAGCTCACCATTGATTCCGATCTCCAGTTCTTCGTGCAGCAGCAGGTTCAGATCGCCAAGGACAAGTCGGGTGCGAAGAACGCATCGGTTGTCGTCCAGGACGTTGCGACCGGTCAGATTCTGGCCATGGCCAACGACAACACGTTCAACCCCGGTATCGGCCTCGAGAACAATCTGCGATCGGTCGAGACCGGCAACCTGTCGGTCACGAGCCCGTTCGAGCCCGGCTCCGTGAACAAGATCATCACTGCGGCGGCCGCCATCGAGGACGGGCTGACCACAGCGGACGAGGTTCTGCAGGTCCCGGGAAGCATCACGATGTCGGGGGCGACGGTCAAGGACGCGTGGGATCACGGCGTCGTTCCGTACACGTCTACCGGCGTGTTCGGTAAGTCGTCCAATGTCGGAACGCTGATGCTCGCGGAGCGGGTCGGCGAGGATCGCTATGCGGAGATGCTCGACAAGTTCGGTTTGGGCCAGCGCACCGAGGTCGGGCTTCCCGACGAGAGTGCGGGCATCGTGCCCAGCCGTGACCAGTGGTCTGGCGGCACGTTCGCCAACTTGCCGATCGGTCAGGGCTTGTCCATGACATTGCTGCAGATGACGGGTATGTACCAGGCGATTGCGAACGACGGTGTGCGCATTCCGCCGCGAATCGTCAAATCCACCGTGAACTCGTCGGGGGAGCAGACGGAAGCCCCGCAGCCTGAGGGCATCGAGGTGGTGAGCCCGGAAACCGCGGCGACGGTGCGGGACATGTTCCGATCGGTCACGCAGGACGACACCGGAAATCAGCGCGGCACCGGTGTGGCTGCGGGGGTCGAGGGCTATCAGGTCAGCGGCAAGACCGGCACGGCGCAGCAGATCGATCCGGCGTGCAAGTGCTATTCCAACTCCAATTACTGGATCACGTTTGCGGGCATCGCACCGGCCGACAATCCTCGGTTCGTGATCGGAATCATGCTGGATGCACCCGTCCGCGGTGTCGACGGTGGCGGCGGACAATCGGCTGCTCCGTTGTTCCACAACATTGCGTCGTGGATGCTGCAGCGTGACAGCGTGCCGATGTCGCCGGATCCGGGTCGTAAGTTGGTGCTGCAGGCGGACTGATCGAGCGGATCACGATTCACAGTTTTGTCACGGATCACGATCCACGCGGTCTTCGGGGTGTTCCTGTACGCGGTAATCTCATACGTCGCAGTTTTCGGTTGTTCGAATCTGCGACTGCCATGACCAACGACAATCGCCAGGAGTCGAGTGACAGTGCCGAATCGTTCGCAATCGTCAGAGCCGGGTGTAGTGGTGAACGCACGACCGGCGAACCCGATTGAGACGGCGATCACGGCCTTGGCGGAGTTGTCAGGAGCGCGACTCGACTGGCTGGCTGTCGAGTGGTCGGGGGCCGGGAAGGCCGCCACCGTCGTATCCGGAGTCGACCTGCGTGCGCAAGACATTGTCTCCGGCGATTTGTTCGCCGCACTACCGGGTGCCCGTGCGCACGGCGCGCAGTTCGCCGGCGACGCCCTGGCCAGCGGAGCTGCCGCGATCTTGACCGACGACGACGGATTGGCGCTGTTGCGTGAGTCGCACCCGAGCGTCGACCGCCCGGTCATGGTTCTCGTTCACCCGAAGCCTCGGGACGTCCTCGGTGAGATCTCGGCTGAGATTTACGGCCGACCCTCGGAGAAGATGCAGGTCATCGGCATCACCGGTACGTCGGGTAAGACCACCACGTCCTATCTGCTGGAAGCGGCACTGACGGGTGCGGGACGCAACCCCGGTCTCGTTGGCACCATCGAGACCAGGATCCATGGACGGCGGGTTCCGAGCGCCCTCACCACGCCGGAGGCTCCACAGCTCCATGCCTTGTTTGCCGTGATGGCAGAGCAGGGTATCGATACCGTTGTGATGGAAGTGTCGAGTCACGCGCTCTCTCTCGGCCGCGTCGACGGCATCCGATTCGATATTGGAGCGTTTACCAATCTTTCGCAGGATCACCTGGACTTTCACCGGAATTTCGAAGAGTACTTCGCGGCGAAGGCCCGTCTGTTCGATCCGGAGTCGACGGTTCACGCCGAAAGCTCCGTCATCTGCGTCGACGACGTGTGGGGACGCCGGATGGCAGAACTGGCGTCGGCCGCAGACGTGACAACGGTGGCGACGACAGAAGCCGAGTGCGACTGGAAGGTCGGTTCGGTCGATGTCGCGGCCGACGGTTCCCAGTTGTTCGATCTTTCGGCACCGAATGGGCAGTCGTGGCCGGTGTCCTTGCGTCTGCCGGGGCGGTACAACGTGGCAAACGCGGCGCTGGCCCTGACGGTGAGTGCGCAGGCTGGTATCGATGTGGCGTCGGCGGTGGTGGCGGTGGGAACGGTCGACGTTCCAGGTCGCGTGCAGCGCATCGACCGTGGTCAAGGATTCCTCGCCGTGGTCGACTACGCGCACAAGCCCGCCGCGCTCGAGGCTGTCATCGCGACGCTGCGCAATCAGGTTTCCGGACGCGTCGGGGTCGTTGTCGGTGCAGGCGGCGACCGTGATGCGGGTAAACGTGCCCTGATGGGTGAGGCCGGCGCACGAGGCAGTGATCTTCTGATCGTCACCGACGACAACCCCCGGACCGAAGTGCCTGCCACGATTCGCGCCGCGGTGATGGCCGGGGCTCTGGCGGTGCCGGAATCGGAGCGTGGGGTTGTGCTCGAGGTGGGGGACCGAGCGGAAGCTATCGAACAAGCCGTTCGTTGGGCACAGCCCGGCGACGTAGTACTGGTGGCCGGCAAGGGTCACGAAACAGGTCAGGAAATCGACGGGGTCAAGCACCCGTTCGACGACCGCGAGGTGCTGGGAGACGCGATCGACCGGATCGCGATCGACACAGCGCATGGAGGCACGAAATGATCCCGATGACGCTCTCTCGGATTGCCGAGATCGTCGGAGGAACTCTGCACGACGTCGACGATCCGTCGGTAACAGTGACAGGGACCGTCGAATTCGATTCTCGCAGAATAGGTCCGGGTGGACTTTTCCTGGCACTGCCAGGCGCCCGCGTCGACGGTCACGAGCACGCTGAAGCTGCGGTGGCAGCCGGCGCGGTAGCTGTGCTCGCCGCGCGGCCGGTGGGAGTACCCGCCATCGTGGTGACGCCGACGCAGACGTCCGGCCCGAGTTCGGTCATGGCACTCGAGCACGACTCGGACGGTTCCGGTGCGGCGGTATTGAACGCGTTGGGCTTGTTGGCCCGTGCGGTGGTCGACACGTTGTCGGCGAAGAACGGTCTCACCGTTGTGGGGATCACCGGATCGGCTGGCAAGACGTCCACCAAGGATCTTGTTGCTGCTGTTCTGCGTGGTTCCGGCGAGGTTGTCGCTCCGCCCGGTTCGTTCAACAACGAACTTGGTCACCCGTGGACCGCGCTTCGCGCTGACGAGCACACCAAATTCCTGGTGCTGGAAATGTCGGCCCGCGGCCTCGGTCACATTGCGGAGTTGGCGAAGATCGCTCCGCCCAAGATCGGTGTCGTCTTGAATGTGGGCACGGCGCACCTCGGTGAGTTCGGTTCCCGTGAGGCGATTGCGGCCACCAAAGGTGAACTGGTCGAAGCACTTCCGTCGGCGGCAGAGGGCGGCGTCGCCATCCTCAACGCCGATGATCGCATGGTCGCGGCCATGGCGTCGCGGACGGCAGCGCGGGTGGTTCTGGTCGGACAGTCCGAAGGTGCACACGTGCGCGCCACGGATGTGACTGTCGACGATCAGGCCCGGGCGAGTTTCACACTGAACTCGGAGAAGGGTTCTGCGCGAATCCGTCTCGCGGTTCACGGTGAACATCAGGTCGGCAACGCGCTTGCCGCTGCGGCAGTTGCGCTCGAGAACGGGGTGAGCGTCGCCGAGATCGCCCGCATCCTCGAAGACACGAGGGCCGCGTCGGCTCGGCGTATGGACGTGAGCGAACGAAGCGACGGCGTCACCGTGATCAACGACAGTTACAACGCCAATCCGGATTCGATGCGCGCAGCGCTCAAGGCATTGGTGTCGATGGCCAGATCGGACCGTCATTTCGGCCGGCGCAGTTGGGCTGTGCTCGGTGAGATGGCGGAACTCGGCCCCGAATCGGTAGTCGAGCACGACGCGATCGGCCGACTGGCCGTGCGACTCGACGTCACGAAGCTCATTGTCGTCGGCACCGGTCGCCCGGCCCGCGCGATGCACCAAGGCGCAGTGATGGAGGGCTCGTGGGGAGACGAGTCGATGGTTGTCCCGGATGCCGCCGCGGCTCTGGAGGTTCTCGAGGCTGAACTCGAGCCAGGTGATCTGGTGCTGGTCAAGGCTTCGCAGTCGATCGGCCTCTGGACGGTCGCCGAGGCGGTCCTGGCGCAGAAGCAGGTGTCGGAGTGATCCAGATTCTGCTGGCCGCCGGCATCGCGCTTGCGGTCTCGATCATGCTCACCCCGATCTTGATCAAGGCGTTTGCAAAACAAGGATTCGGCCAGGAGATTCGGACCGAGGGCCCGGCCAGTCATCAGGCGAAGCGCGGCACACCCACGATGGGTGGCGTCGCTATTCTTGCGGGAATCTGGGCGGGTTACTTCGGAACTCACCTCATCGGAATGGGTATCGACGGGGCGGAGGGTCCGACTGCATCCGGGTTGCTGGTTCTCGGGCTGACGACAGCACTCGGCGGCGTCGGCTTCCTCGACGACTTCATCAAGATCCGCAAGCAGCGCAACCTCGGGCTGAACAAGACGGCCAAGCTGGTCGGACAGTTTGTCGCGGCCGTGATCTTCGGAATCCTCGCGCTGCAGTTCCGCGGCGCCGACGGACTCACTCCGGGCAGCGTCCACCTGTCCTACGTGCGTGACATCGCCACGGTCTCGCTCGGCTCGGTTGTCTTCATCGCGTTCTGCTACTTGCTGGTCAGTGCGTGGTCGAACGCCGTCAACCTCACCGACGGCCTCGACGGACTTGCCGCCGGCGCCATGAGCTTCGTTCTCGGGGCCTACGTCATCATCACGTTCTGGCAGTTCCGGAACTCGTGCGAGACCAGTCCGGTCAAGGGCTGCTACGACGTCCGTGACCCGCTCGATCTGGCTTTGATCTGCGCGGCCGGTGCCGGTGCGTGTATCGGATTCCTGTGGTGGAACGCCGCTCCGGCAAAGATCTTCATGGGTGATACCGGTTCGCTTGCCCTCGGCGGCATGCTTGCCGGACTCTCGATCACCACCAACACCGAACTTCTGATGGTTGTCATCGGCGCTCTGTTCGTCGCTGAGGCTGCGTCGGTGGTGATCCAGGTAGCAGTGTTCAAGTCCAGCCGTCGACGGGTATTCCGGATGGCACCGTTCCACCATCACTTCGAACTTGCCGGGTGGGCGGAAACCACGGTCATCATCAGGTTCTGGCTGCTCGCCGCGATTGCGTCGGCGATCGGTCTTGCACTCTTCTACAGCGAATTCCTCGCAGCTATCGGAGGCTGACCGTGACCGCAGCTGGAGCAAACGACCTGAGTTGGCTACGCGGACAACGTGTTCTGGTCGCTGGTGGCCGAGTATCCGGCCAGGCCACCATCGAACCGCTGGTTGCGCTGGGTGCTTCGGTGACGGTCGCAGACTCCACCCTGGATTTTGCCGATCGTTGCGCCGAGCTCGGTGCAGACACCACGGTCACGACCAGTTCGATCGAGGAAGATCGTGAATCGATCACCCGGTTCGCGCTGGTAGTCACGAGCCCCGGGTTCCGGCCGGACGCCCCGATTCTGGCTGCTGCCGCCGGACATGGCATTCCTATCTGGGGTGACGTCGAACTCTCGTGGCGTGTCGATCACAGTGGTCTTTTCGGCCCGCCGCGAAAGTGGCTGGTGGTCACCGGTACCAACGGCAAGACGACCACCACATCGATGCTTGCGTCCATCCTGGAGGCTGCGGGTCTCGCCGGGCGGGCGTGCGGCAATATCGGGCTTCCAGTGCTGGCGGCTCTGGCGGACACCTCCCCGCGGGTCGAGTACCTGGCTGTCGAGTTGTCGTCCTTCCAGTTGCACTGGGCGCCGTCGGTTCGCCCGGACGCCGGGGTTGTCCTCAATGTGGCCGAAGATCACCTCGACTGGCACGGCGGGATGGCTGCGTACGCAGAAGCCAAGGCCCGGGCTCTGAGTGGCAAGGTCGCTGTCGTCGGACTCGACGACGCGATTGCCGCGAAACTCGGTAATGGTGCCGTGGCCGACATCGTGGTGGGATTTCGGTTAGGCGCTCCGGCCCGCGGTGAGCTGGGGGTGGCGGCAGGACATCTGGTCGACAACGCCTTTGGCGACGGCGTGCAGTTGGCCGAGGCCGCAGACATCGATCCGCCTGGTCCTGCCGGCGTCATGGATGCGCTTGCCGCAGCGGCACTCGCACGGGCTGTGGGAATCGACGCCGACGCTGTGCGGGCCGGATTGACGGCCCACAAGGTTGGACCGCACCGCGGCGCAGTCGTCGGCGATGTCGGGTCGGTGCGCTACGTCGACGATTCGAAGGCAACCAATCCGCATGCTGCCCGCCCGTCGATCCTGGCCCACGATCGAGTCGTGTGGGTTGCGGGTGGTCTGCTCAAAGGGGCCAGTGTCGACGGGTTGGTGACCGAGGTCCGCAGCCGACTTGCCGGTGTGGTGCTCCTCGGACGAGATGCCGGCGACATCGAGCAGGCACTGACGCGACACGCGCCCGAGGTCCCCGTCGTCCGTGTGGTGACGGGGGACGATGCAGAGGTGAGTGAAAATCACAGCTCGTCGACGCAGGTGATTCGGCTGCCGTCCGGAACGGATGCCGATGCCGTGATGACCGCGGTGGTGAGAGAAGCCGCCATCATGGCATCGCCGGGTAGTGCGGTGGTTCTTGCTCCCGCGGCGGCGTCGTTGGACATGTTCGACAGTTACGGGCATCGCGGGGACAGTTTTGCCGCCGCGGTCGGTGCGTTGTCGGATCCGCCGGGAAGCGCGAACAAGGCTGGGATCGCGGAATGACCAAGGGTCCCAAGACCCGAATCGGTGCCTGGCTGGCGCGGCCGTTGGCGTCATTTCACCTGGTGGTAACCGTCGCAGTGATGCTGACGGTCTTGGGACTGGTCATGGTTCTCTCGGCGTCGAGCGTCGAGGCTTATGCCGCGAACAAGTCGGCGTACTCGATGTTCTTGAAGCAGGCGATGTTCGCCGCCTTGGGTTTTGTGTTGTTCTACGTCGCGTTGCGATTGCCGATTCGTTCCATGCGGGCGATGTCGTTCCCGGTGTTCGTGACCACCGTCGTGCTCCTTGTCCTTGTTCTCGTTCCGGGAATCGGGACCGAGTCGCAGGGCACCCGCGGGTGGTTTGTCGTCGGTCCACTGTCGGTGCAGCCGTCGGAGTTGGCAAAAATCGCGTTCGCGATCTGGGGCGCACATGTGTTGGCGTCGCGTCGCGGTGAGATCACCACCATCAAGGAACTCCTCGTACCGCTGGTTCCGGCAGCGCTGGTGGTTTTCGTGTTGATCATCCTGCAGCCCGACCTCGGTACAACCGTGTCGCTCATCATCATTCTTTTTGCGCTGCTCTGGTACGGCGGATTGCCCGTCAAACTGTTCCTCGCGATTCTCGGAACCGGCGTGGTGTCGGTGGCAATTCTGGCGCTGACCGCGGGTTACCGCTCCGACCGAGTACGCGCGTTCTTCGATTCGGATGCAGATCCGCAAGGCTCCGGGTACCAAGCCCGTCAGGCGATGTACTCGCTGGCCGACGGCGGGATATTCGGACGTGGACTCGGCCAGAGTGTGGCCAAGTGGAATTACCTGCCCAACTCGCACAACGATTTCATCTTCGCGATCATCGGTGAGGAACTCGGATTTGTCGGTGGCGCTGCCGTCATCGGCCTGTTTGCTCTGTTCGTCTACACCGGTCTGCGGATTGCGGCGCGGTCCTCGGATCCGTTCCTGCGAATCCTGACCGCGACGGTGACGACATGGATCACCGGGCAGGCGTTCATCAATATCGGTTACGTCGTGGGGCTTCTGCCCGTCACGGGTCTGCAATTGCCGTTGGTGTCTGCCGGCGGAACGTCGACGGCGACCACGTTGTTCATGTTCGGCGTCGTCGCCAATGCTGCACGTCACGAACCGGAAGCGATCGCTGCCCTGCACTCCGGTCAGGACGGTAGGATTTCGAAGCTGCTGCGGCTACCGATGCCGGTGCCGTTTCATTCGGTCAGGCCGAGCCGGCCTCGCGGCAGTGCGGAATCGAACCGCCCTCGCGGCAGTGCGGAATCGAACCGCTCTCGCGGCAGTGCGGAATCGAAGCGCAGGGCCCCAGCAGGGCAGAATGGACGACGTCGGCAGGCGCCGACGCGCAAGACACACAATGCACATGAAGTTCGAGAGCGAGGAATTCGTAGGTGAGCGGCAATAATTCAGCTCTGTCGGTAGTGGTGGCAGGTGGAGGAACCGCTGGTCATATCGAGCCTGCTCTGGCAGTTGCGGACGCCGTGAAGGCGCTTGCACCCGACACCACGATCACCGCGTTGGGAACCGCCCGTGGGCTCGAGACAACGCTGGTTCCCGCCCGGGGATACACGCTCGAACTGATTCCACCGGTCCCGTTGCCGCGTAAGCCGACGATGGACCTGGTGAAACTTCCCCTGCGCATTCGAGCATCGGTGCGTAAGACACGCGAGGTGCTCGACGCGGTCGACGCCGACGTCATCGTAGGTTTTGGTGGGTATGTGGCACTTCCCGCGTATCTCGCCGCTCGCGGTGGGGTGTTGCGCCGCCGTCGCACCATTCCCATCGTCATCCACGAGGCCAACGCCAGTGCCGGTATCGCGAACAAGATCGGTGCGCGCCTGGCGACACGTGTCCTGGCTGCAGTTCCCGGGTCCGGAGTGAAGAATCGCGGCGCGAGTGATGCGGACATCGTCGGTATTCCGGTGCGGGCATCGATCGCGAATTTCGACCGCGCCGGTTTGCGGGCGCAGGCACGTGAGTATTTCGGCCTTCCGCTCGATGGTCCGGTCCTTCTCGTTTTCGGCGGTTCGCAGGGGGCGAAGTCGCTCAACGACGCGGTGTCCGGCGCTGCCCGAGAATTGGCAGACGCGGGGATTTCGGTGCTGCACGCGCACGGACCCAAGAACACGCTCGACGCCCCGCAGTTCTCGGAGGCTGCGCCGTACGTTGCCGTGCCGTATCTCTCGCGCATGGATCTTGCGTATGCCGCAGCCGATGCCGCGATCTGCCGCTCCGGCGCGATGACGGTGGCGGAGGTGTCCTCCGTCGGACTGCCGGCCGTCTACGTTCCGTTGCCACACGGAAACGGTGAGCAGGAGTTGAACGCCAAGCCCGTCGTCGCAGCGGGCGGCGCGGTGATCGTCAGTGACGCCGACCTGACTCCGGCATTTGTCGCCGACACCGTAGTGCCCCTGCTCACCGATGCGCCGCGGTTGCAGGCGATGAGCGAGGCGGCCGCCGGTGTCGGACACCGGACCGCGGCGACCGAGATCGCGCGGATCGTTCTGGACACAGCCCGGATCAGCAACACGGAAGCACGCAACAACACCGCAGTACGCAACACAAATAGGGGAAACCGATGACCGCGCTGCCCGCCCACCTCGAGCGAGTACACATGGTGGGTATAGGTGGTGCCGGCATGTCCGGCATCGCACGAATTCTGTTGTCCCGCGGCGGACTCGTATCAGGTTCCGACGCCAAGGAAAGTCGCGGTGTGTTGGCTTTGCGGGCGCGCGGAGCGCAGGTCAGGATCGGCCACGACGCCGACGCTCTTGATCTCCTTCCCGGCGGTCCCACAGTTGTCGTCACCACGCATGCCGCCATCCCCAAGGACAACCCGGAACTGGTCGAAGCAGCGCGTCGTGGGATCCCTGTGATTCTCCGGCCGGCGGTTCTCGCGTCGTTGATGGAGGGAAACCGCACGTTCCTGGTGTCGGGTACCCACGGTAAGACGTCGACCACGTCGATGTTGGTCGTTGCCCTGCAGCATTGTGGATTCGATCCGTCGTTTGCGGTGGGAGGCGAACTCAACGAGGCGGGAACCAATGCGCATCACGGCAGCGGCGACGTCTTCGTGGCGGAAGCCGACGAGAGTGACGGATCGCTGCTGCAATACGACCCCGACGTCATTGTTGTCACCAACATCGAAGCCGATCACCTGGACTACTTCGGAAGCGTCGAGAAGTACGTGCAGGTATTCGACGATTTTGTCGACAAACTGGCTCCCGGTGGCCTGCTGATCGCGTGCCTCGACGATGCGGGCTCGGCAGATCTGGCCAAGCGGATCGTTGCCGCCGGCCGCGACGATATTCGGGTCATCGGCTACGGCAGTGCCGATGCCGCGGATACGGCGTTCGAACCGGTGGACGGGGTCGAGGTGGGTGTGCGACTACTCGATTTCCGGGCACACGACGTCGGCGGCGTCCTGCAGTTCCAACTGGCCGGCGAAAAGGCCGCGCGAACGGTTCGGATGGCTGTTCCCGGCCGCCACATGGCGTTGAACGCGCTGGCCGCGCTGCTCGCTGCGCGTGATGCCGGTGCGGAGATCGACGAGATCGTCGAAGGGCTCGCCGGATTCGGGGGAGTCCATCGGCGGTTCCAGTTCACCGGTCGTGAGCGTGGTGTGCGTGTGTTCGACGACTATGCCCACCATCCCACCGAGGTGCGAGCGGTTCTCGGCGCAGCCGCGGATCTTGTTCGACCACAAGATGATTCATCGGTGGCGAACTCCGCTGCCGGCCGCGTGATCGTGGTTTTCCAGCCGCACCTGTACTCGCGCACGGCGACGTTCGCCGACGAGTTCGCGGCCGCGTTGGACCTTGCAGACGAGGTTGTTGTTCTCGACGTCTACGGTGCGCGCGAAGAACCGTTGCCTGGTGTCAGTGGGGCATTGGTTGCGCAGGCTGTCACCAAACCCGTTCACTACCAGCCTGATCTGTCGCTCGCACCGCGTCAGGTAGCTGGTCTCGCAGGTCCCGGTGACATCGTCATCACGATGGGCGCCGGCGATGTGACCATGCTGGGCAAGCAGATCCTCGACGCGTTGCGCGCAGTTCCTCATCAGGCTTCGCGCACGCAGTCGCGATGAGTTCGGATGCACGGAGCCGCCGCGGTCGTCGTGATCCGGCGGCCCGGCGTGCTGGCAGCACTCGGCGGCGGGGTACCCGCACGGAATCGCGCTACTCGACCCGCACCACGACGCCGAAGCCGCCGCCGACACCAAAATCGCCGTGGTACAAACGGCCGGTAGTGATGGTGCCGTTGACGGCGGTCGTTGTGGTGGGGCTCTTTCTGACGGCGTGGTTGTCACCTGTTCTCTCGGTCCGCGGCACCGAAGTCAGGGGTGCGACCACGGTCTCCGAGGAGCAGATCCTGGAATTGTTGGCGATCCCTGCCGGCACCCCGTTGATGCGCGTCGACGCCGGTTCGGCGGCGGCACGTGTCGCCGCAATTCCGAAGGTCGCGTCTGCGCGGGTGCAGCGGATGTATCCGTCGACAATTCGGGTGACGGTGACCGAGCGTGTTCCCATGGTGTTCGTGGATTCGCCGGAAGGTACCCATCTGCTGGACGAGAAGGGCGTCGATTTCGAGATCGGCGTTCCGCCGCCCGGCGTACCCCGACTGGTGACGGCGACACCCGGATGGAACGACCCGCCGACATTGGCCGCACTCGAGGTATTGGGGACGTTGCCGCCGGAGTTGCGGATGCAGGTGGGAGAGGTTGCTGCCCGGTCCATTTCGGATGTCTCGATGACGTTGGTAGACGGACGCGTCGTCAACTGGGGCGGTGTCGAGAAGTCGGATCGCAAAGCGGTCGTGACATTGCCGTTGTTGACGCAGCCGGGCCAGACGTACGACGTGTCGAGTCCCGACCTTCCGACGGTGCGTTAGTTCAGGCGGTGCGTTAGTTCAGAAGCAGAATGTGCGAACTCACGTCAAATACTTCCCGAAGTTTCGGCGCGCCTAATGGCGGATCGTGACGACGATGCATAGCGTTTGGTTTCAGATCGAATACTTGACATAACTCTAACCCTGTGGTTGAGGTTGAGAGTTGAGATTCACCCGCTTTACCCAGCAATAGACAACAGCGCGTAATACGACACGGAAGGCGAGAGCCGATGACGCCCCCGCACAACTACCTCGCCGTAATCAAGGTCGTCGGCATCGGCGGCGGCGGCGTGAACGCAGTCAACCGCATGATCGAACAAGGACTCAAGGGAGTCGAGTTCATCGCGGTCAACACGGACGCGCAAGCCCTCCTGATGAGCGACGCCGACGTCAAGCTTGACGTCGGTCGTGAACTGACCCGAGGCCTCGGCGCCGGTGCAGATCCCGAGGTCGGCCGCAAGGCTGCCGAGGATCACAAGGACGAAATCGAAGAGGTCATCAAGGGCGCCGACATGGTGTTCGTGACCGCAGGCGAAGGTGGTGGCACCGGAACCGGTGGCGCCCCGGTCGTCGCAAGCATCGCCCGGAAGTTGGGTGCCCTCACCGTCGGCGTCGTGACCCGACCGTTCTCCTTCGAAGGCAAGCGTCGTGGCGGCCAGGCCGATACGGGCATCCAGGCGCTGCGCGAGTCGTGTGACACGCTCATCGTCATCCCCAATGATCGACTCCTTCAACTCGGGGACGCGGCTGTCAGTTTGATGGACGCATTCCGCAGCGCTGACGAGGTTCTCCTCAACGGTGTTCAGGGCATCACCGACCTGATCACCACTCCCGGACTGATCAACGTCGACTTCGCGGACGTGAAGGGTGTCATGTCCGGTGCCGGTAGCGCACTGATGGGCATCGGTTCCTCGCGAGGCGAAGGTCGCGCGATCAAAGCCGCTGAGTCCGCTATCAACTCACCGCTTCTCGAAGCATCGATGGAAGGCGCCCGCGGCGTTCTGCTGTCGATCGCCGGTGGCAGCGATCTTGGTCTCTTCGAGATCAACGAAGCGGCATCGCTCGTGCAGGAAGCCGCGCACATCGACGCCAACATCATCTTCGGAACGGTGATCGACGATTCACTCGGCGACGAAGTTCGTGTGACGGTCATCGCTGCCGGTTTCGACGGGGGAGCGCCCGCGCGTCGCCCCGTCGAGTCCACGGCACCCGGCCGTGGAGCTATCGGAGCAGGGCGCGCCGGCGAGGTCGGACGTTCACCGGTAGCTGCGGAACCGCCTGTGGAGCAGCAGGTTCCGGTTGCGCGCGAGCCCATCGGGTCGGCATCGCTGCCGCCGATTGCTCCGCCGCGTCACGTTGCACCACAGGAAGACGACGGCGATGACGACGTCGACGTTCCCGTCTTCATGCGCCGCTGAGTAGAGCGTCGCGCAGGCTTTCGAGAGCAGGGTATCCAGTTTTTCTGGGTACCCTGTTCTTGATTGATCCCTTATCTCTGTCCGGAAGCTGCCGCGGGATCATGTCCCGTGCAGCAGTGAACATTCGACGTTTGTGAGCACAAAATTTTGAGTACCGAGAACTCGACCGCCAATTTCCGAGTCCGCCGTGTCGTGACCAGTCGCGCCGGCGGTGTTTCGGAAGCGCCGTACGACTCGTTCAATCTCGGTGATCACGTCGGCGACAACGCCGAAGCCGTCGACGCAAACCGTCGACGCCTCGCCCGTGAGATCGGCGTCGAGCCGAATCACCTTGTCTGGATGGAACAAATCCACTCCAGAAACGTCACCGTGGTCACCGAGCCGACCGACGAGGTCATCGAGGTGACCGACGCATTGGTCACCACCGTCCCCGGTTTGGCGCTCGCGACGCTCAGCGCAGACTGTGTGCCGGTTCTCCTGTCCGACGAGCAGGCCGGCGTCATTGCGGCCGTGCATGCCGGCCGGATCGGTGCGCGTATCGGTATCGTGCCGCGGGTGCTGGCCGAGATGGTTCGCCAGGGCGCCGACGTGTCTCGGATCGGAGCTTTCCTCGGTCCGGCAGCGAGTGGCCGGCAGTACGAGGTTCCTGCCGACATGCGCGCCGATGTCGAGAGGCATCTGCCTGGCAGTGCAACTCGCACTGCCAAGGGCACGCCCGGTCTGGATCTGCGAGCCGGAATCCGCAAGCAACTTCTCGATGCCGGTGTTTCGGGTGTCGCCGAGGATCCTCGTTGCACGATCGAGGACCGTGCGCTGTTCAGTCACCGCCGGGATTCCCTCACCGGGCGTCAGGCGGCAGTGATCTGGATGGATCCGATCGTCGCTGCGGAAGACAATGCGGAAGACAACTAGGCCACTCGCATGAACGGCGACAATTCTGCACGCGTGGCCGAGATCTCGGCGGCGCTGGATTCGGTTCGGTCCCGCCTGGCCGCGGCGTGTGTTGCGGCCGGGCGGCCGGTGTCCGAGGTGACACTTCTCCCGGTAACCAAGTTCTTCCCCGCGTCGGATGCGCGGATTCTGTACGACCTGGGTTGCCGTGAGTTCGGTGAGTCGCGCGAGCAGGAAGCGATAGGCAAGGTTGCGGAGTTCACAGCCGCGGCTGTCGGTGGCGGCATCGACGGAGCCGATCCGGTTCGGTGGCACATGATCGGTCAGTTGCAGCGAAACAAGGCACGTTCGGTTGCGAAATGGGCATATGCCATCCACTCGGTCGACAGTGCCCGGCTCGCCGACGCTCTTGATCGCGCCGCGCAGGGCGCCCTGTCCAGTGGTGATCGCACTGCACCGTTGCGAGTTCTCATTCAGGTGAGCCTCGACGCCGATCCGACGCGTGGTGGTATCGCGCTCGACGAGTTGCCCGCTCTCGCAGAACGGATCGAAACCGCCGACGGTCTGGAATTGGCCGGATTGATGGCCGTTCCGCCGCTGGGTTCGGACGCCGACGAGCAGTTTGCTCGCCTACACGAGGTCCATCAGAGAGTCCTCGAGTCACATCCGCGGGCAGTCGAGTTGTCGGCAGGAATGACCGGCGATCTCGAGGCTGCGGTTCGCCACGGATCGACTTGCGTGCGTGTCGGAACCGCACTGCTCGGCTCACGACCAGTAATCTCGAAATGATCGCTCTGGTGATCGCCCAACCCGTCCACACCGCGACCGGTCGCAGTCGGAGACAATCCGCCGCGCCAAGGAAGGTCGATCAATGAGCAACCTGCACAAGTTCAAGGCTTATTTCGGCATGGTTCCCCTCGACGACTACGAGGACGAGTACGTAGAAGAACCCGATCAGGCTCGTCGCGCTCCTCGTCGTAGCCACGACGGCTATGCCGAACGCGATGACCGCGAGTTTGCCGAGCCGGCTTTCTCGAAGGCAGGGTATGCGCCCAGCCGTCGGGATGAGGAAGAAGCCGAGTTCGATCGCTACGAGTCGCGTCCGAGAATGGACACGGTCGCCTCCCGCGCACCCCGTCCGTCGATGGCGCCTCGTCCCACCAGTCGGGGCAATCTTGCAGTTGACGCCCGCGCAGAGCGCCCCGAGGCTCGCCGTGCGCCCGCAGTCGACGACGGCGGCCCGCTGGCCAAGATCACGACTTTGCGTCCGCAGAGCTACGCCGAAGCCCGCACGATCGGTGAGCGCTTCCGCGACGGCACACCGGTCATCATGGATTTGGTCGACATGAGCAACGCCGACGCGAAGCGCCTGGTCGACTTCGCTGCGGGTCTCGCATTTGCTCTGCGCGGCTCGTTCGACAAGGTAGCCACCAAAGTGTTTCTTCTCTCACCGGCTGACATCGACGTTTCGGCCGAGGAGCGTCGTCGTATCGCGGAGACGGGCTTCTACAGTCAGAAATGATGCTCTCGATCGTAGATAGTTCGTTGAACAGCCGAAATGCCGGACATTTTGTTGCGCTGGGACCTGTGCAGGGGTCGCATGCCAGGGGTGTTCACGGTCGCGGCTTGGTGAGTTCTCAGCCTCGTTATCCGGCCTCGGATAGCGAGTGTCTGTTTTGGACGCGACGCAGAAGTCAGGCAGAGTGAGGGTGTGAACGCGCTTTTCGATGTGATCTACCTCGTGCTGGTTGTGTTTTGGCTTTTGCTGATCGGCAGAGTGATTGTCGAGTTCGTTCGTTCGTTCGCCAGAGACTGGCGTCCGTCGGGAGTGGTCGCCATCATTCTCGAAACCGTTTTTACGATCACCGATCCGCCGGTGAAACTTCTCCGTAGGTTGATCCCCCCGATCAACCTGGGTGGGGTTCGCTTGGATCTATCCATCATGGTCTTGCTTTTCATCGTCATCATCCTGATGTCGGTTGTCGGCTCGGCCCGGTAATTGAGTGGGGTGTGCCAGAATGGAACCCATAACTCGCGTAGTGGTTAGCTGCTACGCACACCGTGCTGTAACTGAATGCTTGCTTGACCGCCAAATGACGCGTGAAGGGATCCTTCCATGCCGCAACTGACTCCAGCTGACGTGCACAACGTTGCGTTCAGCAAGCCGCCTATCGGCAAGCGTGGCTACAACGAAGACGAGGTCGACGCATTTCTTGATCTCGTCGAGCAGGCGCTCTCGCAGCTCATCGAGGAAAATGCAGATCTGCAACAGCGAGTTAGCGAGCTGGATCAGGAACTTGCTGCTGCAAAGAAGGCGCCGGCCCCGGCTGCCAATGCAGGTGCCCCGGTAGCGCAGCCCAAGCCCGAACCGGCTCGCGTGGTCGAGGCTCCCAAGCCCGCTCCCGTTGTGGCGCCGGTTCCCGTGGCTGCTGCTGCCCCTGCTCCGCAGAGCGGCGACACCCACATGCAGGCGGCCAAGGTTCTCGGCCTGGCTCAGGAGATGGCAGATCGCCTCACCGGCGATGCCAAGGCAGAGTCCGAGCAGCTGCTCGGCAGTGCCCGCACCAACTCCGAGCAGCTGATGAGCGAGGCTCGCAGCAAGGCTGACGGCATGATCGCGGACGCTCGCAACAAGTCGGAAGCAATGCTCACCGACGCGCAGACTCGCTCCGAGACCCAGCTTCGCCAGGCTCAGGAGAAGGCCGATGCTCTCAAGGCAGACGCCGAGAAGAAGCACACCGAGATCATGGCGACCATCAACCAGCAGCGATCGGTCCTCGAAGGCCGAATCGAGCAGCTCAAGACGTTCGAGCGTGAATACCGGGTACGTCTCAAGTCCTACCTGGAGTCGCAGCTCGAGGAACTCGAACAGCGTGGTTCCGCGGTGCCGGTCGACGGTGGCCAGGAGTCCTTCAGCAGTCCGTCGTTCGCAAAGGGAAACAGCTGACCGAGGGATACTCGACAGGTCAGTGCCGACATCGGGTAGAGGTTGACACGTGCTGGTCGTGACGATAGGACTCGCGGCGGCAGGGTTTGCCTTCCTGATCATCGCCCTGACCACCGGGTCGATTATCTGGGCGTGGGCATGTATTGCAATTTGTTTGGCGGGTGCCGTCCTCCTGCTGGTCAGTGCATTGACCGGTAAGAGGGCGGTTCTGCCGTTGGACGAGCCAGATACAGCCGCCGACGCCGATACGCCGGGCAATACGGATTTGCCGAAAAACCACGGCGGGTCGGCAAACGAAAACGGCGAGCATTAGACTGTTCGTCAGCAACTACAGGCGATGAACCGGCAATCACCGGGGAGCCTTCGGAAGAACGGTGTTCAGACAGGTAATGGCCTGTCAGACGCTCAGTAGAACCGAACGGGTGAGCCCGTCACAGCTCGCGAAGAGAGGCAACTCGGAAAGCCCGGTACTCATCGCCGGATTCACGGGTTGCAAGCGGGGTGGTACCGCGGTACGTGCGCAGAGGCGCACATATCGTCCCCGTGCCGAGTAGAACTGGCACGAGGAGATCGCAGTGGCGAATAACCGGTATCCCAAAGTCGATTACGACGTCCCCGCCGACACCGGAGTCAAATTTCCGGCTCTGGAGCAGAAGGTCCTGAAAGAGTGGGCCGATGACGATACGTTCCGGGCATCGGTCAGCAATCGTGACGGCAACGAGGAGTTCGTCTTCTACGACGGACCTCCGTTTGCCAATGGCTTGCCCCACTACGGCCACCTTCTGACGGGGTACGTCAAGGATTTGGTGCCGCGCTTCCAGACCATGCGTGGACGCAAGGTGGAGCGCCGATTCGGCTGGGATTGCCACGGTCTGCCCGCGGAGCTCGAGGCGGAAAAGCAGCTCGGCATCAAGGACAAGTCCGAGATCGATGTGATGGGCCTCGCCAAATTCAACGAGTACTGCAAGGCGTCGGTTCTCAAGTACACCGACGAGTGGCGTGAGTACGTCACCCGGCAGGCTCGTTGGGTCGACTTCGACAACGACTACAAGACCCTGGACCTCGACTTCATGGAGTCGGTCATGTGGGCGTTCAAGGAACTCTTCGACAAGGGCCTGATCTACCAGGGTTTCCGGGTTCTCCCGTACAGCTGGTACGAGCAGACGCCGCTGTCCAACCAGGAGACCCGTCTCGACGACGCGTACAAGATGCGTCAGGATCCGGCGGTCACGGTCGAGATGCCGTTGGTCGCGGCCGGCTCCCCGCTCGACGGCGCGAATGCGATCATCTGGACCACGACGCCGTGGACACTGCCGTCCAACCTTGCTTTGGCTGTTCACCCCGACATCGACTATGTCCAGGTTCTCGGCCAGGACGGCAAGCGTTACGTGCTCGCCGAAGCTCGGGTTGCCCACTACGCCCGTGAACTGGGGGACGAGCCCGAGGTCGTGTCCCGGCACAAGGGCAGCGAACTGGTCGGCCTGTCGTACACGCCGCCGTTCGACTTCTTTGTCGGGCACCCGAACTCTCACGTCGTACTGTCGGCTGACTACGTCACCACCGATTCGGGTACCGGAATCGTCCACCTTGCACCGGCTTTCGGTGAAGAGGACATGGATGTTGCCACTGCCAACGGCATCGAGGTCGTTCAGCCTCTCGACCCCGGTGGAAAGTTCACGTCGATGGTGCCGCCGTACGAGGGCCTGATGGTGTTCGACGCCAACCCCGTCATCATCAAGGATCTCAAGGCGGCCGGAAAGCTGTTGCGGCACGAGACGATCGAGCACTCGTACCCGCACAGTTGGCGTAGTGGTCAGCCGCTCATCTACATGGCGGTTCCGTCATGGTTCGTGGCTGTCACCAAGTTCCGTGACCGGATGGTCGAACTCAACCAGGACATCACCTGGGTTCCCGAGCACATCCGCGACGGTCAGTTCGGCAAGTGGCTCGAAGGTGCCCGCGACTGGAACATCAGCCGAAACCGCTACTGGGGCAGCCCCATCCCGGTGTGGGTCTCGGACGACCCGCAGTACCCACGTACCGACGTCTACGGTTCGTTGGATCAGTTGGAGGCAGACTTCGGTGTGCGTCCGACCGACCTGCACCGTCCGATGATCGACGATCTCGTGCGCCCGAACCCGGACGACCCGACCGGCAAGTCGATGATGCGTCGAGTTCCCGAGGTTCTGGACTGCTGGTTCGAATCCGGCTCGATGCCGTATGCCCAGGTTCACTACCCCTTCGAGAACCGTGACTGGTTCGAGAGCCACTACCCGGGTGACTTCATCGTCGAGTACAACGGTCAGACTCGTGGCTGGTTCTACACCCTGCATGTTCTGGCGACGGCTCTGTTCGATCGGCCGGCGTTCAAAACTGTTGCAGCCCACGGCATCGTCCTCGGTGACGACGGACTCAAGATGAGCAAGTCCAAGGGTAACTACCCGGATGTCAAAGAGGTGTTCGACCGCGACGGCAGTGATGCCATGCGCTGGTTCCTCATGTCCTCGCCCATCTTGCGTGGTGGCAACCTGGTCGTGACGGAGCAGGGCATCCGTGAAGGTGTGCGTCAGGCCTTGCTTCCGTTGTGGAATGCCTGGAGCTTCCTGCAGCTGTACGCACCGGAATGTGGTGTGTGGCGCACGGATTCGGAGAACATCCTCGACAAGTACATCCTCGCGAAGCTTGCGGGCACACGTGACGTCATCACCGACGCTCTCGAGGCCAACGACATCGCGGGAGCCTGTGACGAGCTTCGGTTGTTCTGTGATGCGCTCACCAATTGGTATGTGCGACGGTCACGTTCACGTTTCTGGGACGAGGATCGTGAAGCCATCGACACGCTGCACACTGTGCTCGAGGTTGTGACGCGTCTGGCTGCGCCCTTGCTGCCGTTGGTGTCCGAGGTGATCTGGCGTGGATTGACCGGGGAACGCTCGGTGCATCTTGCCGATTGGCCGACGGAGTCCGAGTTGCCCGCCGATCCGGAACTCGTTTCGGCTATGGACGACGTGCGCACGGTGTGCTCGACGGTTTTGAGCCTGCGTAAGGCGCAGAATCTGCGTGTTCGTCTGCCGCTGCCCGAGGTCACGGTTGCGGCACCGGATGCCGAGCGCTTGCGTCCGTTCCTCGGACTGATCGCTGACGAGGTCAACGTCAAGAAGGTCGACCTGACCGACGATGTGGACGTTCACGGTCGGTTCGAGATTGCGGTCAACGCACGTGCTGCGGGTCCGCGTCTGGGCAAGTCCGTGCAGACCGTCATCAAGGCCGTCAAGGCCGGCGACTGGACCGAAAACGCCGACGGAGTGGTCGTTGCCGCCGGCATCGAGCTCCTGCCCGAGGAGTACACGCAGAAACTGGTTGCAGCCGAGCCTGATTCGACGGCAGCACTGCCCAATGGTGCGGGACTTGTCGTGCTCGACTCCGTCGTGACGGAAGAGCTCGAGGCCGAAGGTTGGGCCAAGGACAGGATCCGTCAACTCCAGGATGCGCGTCGCGCTGCGGGACTCGATGTCTCGGATCGCATCAACGTCGTTCTCGAGGTGCCCGAGGATCGCAAGGACTGGGCTGACCGCCATCGCGACTTGATCGCCGGTGAGGTTCTGGCCACGTCGTTCACGATCGGCGAGGCGGGGGACAGCGCCGTCGATCTCGGCGACGGTATCCGCGCGGCGATCACGAAGGTCTAGCAGGCATGCCTACTCCGGTGCCCCGAAATATGTCGGAGCACCGGAGTAGTTTGCTGTCATGGGCACGAGCCAGGAAACCGTCGCACGCATTCTCGAGCAGCTGGAGCCGCTCGACGTCCGGGCGCGGGCCATGTTCGGTGAGTACGGCCTGTACTGCGACGAAAAGGTTGTGGGTTTGATCTGCGGTGACGTTCTGTTCGTCAAGCCAACCGAGGTCGGTGCGGAGTTCGGATCGGACGCCGACCTTGCTCCGCCGTACCCAGGTGCAAAGCCGTATTACCGGGTTCCGGAGGAGCGGTTTCACGATGTGGATCGGCTACACGCGTTCATCCAGCGAACAGCTGACGCGCTTGCGCTGCCCAAGAAGAAATCTCCCAAGAAGGCCAAGCCGAAGGTCCAGAAGTAATCCTCCACGCGCCGAGATCGAGAACTGTGACCGCCGATGAACCAGGGTGATCCCACACGAAGCCGCCGGTGGGTGCTTCATCTCGACATGGATGCGTTTTTTGCCTCTGCTGAGCAATTGACCCGTCCGACATTGCGCGGACGGCCCGTCATGGTGGGTGGGCTGGGTGGCCGGGGTGTGGTTGCCGGTGCCAGCTACGAAGCCCGTGCATTCGGGGCTCGGTCGGCCATGCCGATGCATCAGGCGCGGCGTCTGGTGGGCGGCGGTGCAGTGGTTCTCCCGCCGCGTATGTCGCTGTATTCGGTGCTCAGTAAAGGGGCGTTCGACGCGTTGCGGCTGCGCATGCCGGTGCTCGAGCAGTTGTCGGTGGACGAGGCCTTTGGCGAACCGGTCGAGTTGGCCGGAGCCGGTGCCGATGAGGTACGGGCGTTTTGTGAGGAACTGCGGGCCTTGGTGCTGGCGGAGACCGGGATGGTTGCCTCCATCGGGGCGGGTGCGGGCAAGCAGGTCGCGAAGATCGCGTCTGGGCTCGCCAAGCCGAACGGGGTGGCCGTCGTGCCGCCGGGGCAGCAGCATGAACTCCTCGATTCGCTGCCGGTTCGGAAACTGTGGGGAATCGGCCCGGTGGCGGAGGAGAAGCTCAAAAAGTTGGGGATCGTGACGATTGGTGGTTTTGCGCGCACCCCGATATCGGAGGTCGCGTCCATCCTGGGTACGACGGTGGGCCCTGGCCTACATCGCCTGGCACAGGGCATCGACGATCGCCCCGTGGCCGAGCGTGCCGACTCCAAGCAGATCAGTGCGGAATCGACATTCGCAAGTGACATCGTGACGTTGGGGCAGTTGCGCGTGGCGGTGGAGAGCAGCGGCGCGTCGGCATTCTCCCGTCTCGAAAAGGACGGCCGGGCGGCGCGGACGGTAGTGCTCAAGCTGAAAAAATCCGACATGAGTGTGCTGACCAGGTCGGTGACCTTGCCATACGCCACACTCGATCGAGCCATCCTGATTGCCACGGCGCAGAAGCAAGTGATCGATCCGGTGGAATTGGGGCCGATCCGACTGGTGGGGGTGGGATTTGCCGGGCTGTCGACTGTTCGTCAGGGCTCCCTGTTCCCGGAGTTGGATCAGGATGTTCCCGGGTATCCGATCGATACTCTCGCCGAGGATCTCGACGAGAGTCCCGTTCCGGCGCGAGTTCCGGAGCGGTACTGGCACCCCGGTCTGGATGTGAGCCATCCCGAATTCGGGCACGGATGGGTGCAGGGCGCCGGTCATGGAGTGGTGACTATTCGATTCGAAACCCGTTCCACCGGAACAGGAATCGCCAAAACCTTTACCGAGGACGACGCGTCGCTTCAGGTGGCGGATGCGCTCGACAGCCTTCTCTAAGGACACCCTTAGACTTTTTCGGCTTACCGTTGGGTAATGTTGTAGCGGACCGCGAGCGATGCACGTCAGTGCTGAGAACGTTCGTATGTGAAAACCGGAATGGATAGGACTGAGAAGTTGAAGCTTCGTAACATGACCGTCGCAGCCGTCGCGATTGCAGCGGCCCTGACGATGACTGCCTGCAGTTCCGAAGAGGCCGAGCCCGCCCCCAAGACCACCACCTCGGCAAAGGCCACGACCACCACGGTCGAGGTCGATATCGCGCTGCCCACCGCAGCCGAGCTCAATGCCAAGATCGTGACGGCACTCGACGAGAGCGTTCCGTCTTCTGAGAAGGTCAAGTTCGTGGAGGGCGCAGACGCCGATCCCGAGCTGATCAACCAGGTCGCCGCTGCCGCCAAGGCTGCCGGCGCACAGGTCGAGGTTGTCGACCCCGTCACCGATTCGGGCAGCGGCACGGCTACCGCACCGTTGAGCATCATTCTCAATGGCCAGCCCCTCGCCGGTGGCATGAACGCTGTTTTCGTGAACCTCGATGGTGACTGGGCTCTGTCCAAGACCACCGCGTGCCAGATCGTCAGCTTTGCTCAGCTGACCACCCCGGCTTGCGCTGCTTGATCTTTACCTGGCTGAACAAATGCGGCCGTCAGACCCTCACGGGTCTGACGGCCGCATTTGTTCTGTAAGGCGCGTTCAGTGGTGGAATCCCTCGGTGACGCGGGGCTTGGGCATCGGGCTGGACAGTTCGTCGAGGAATGCGGTTTCTTCCTCGATGACACCCAGCAAGTTGGCAGCCAAGTCCATGCTCAGGCCGTTGCGCACGACAATGCGCTGCACGGTGAGGTCGGTGAGGTTGTCTGGCATGGGATACGCCGGTACGAGCCAGCCTTTGGCGCGCAACCGATCCGACAGGTCGTAGAGCGTCCAATTCTCGGTGTGCCCGGCCTTCAGTCGCCACGCGAACACCGGAATGTCGCTGCCGTCGTTCCAGAGTTCGAAGGCGTCGAGCTTGCCGATTCCTTCGGCGAGGAATTTTGCGACGTCCTGCGACGACTGCTGGATCGAACGATAACCGTCGTGGCCGAGCCGCAGGAACATGTAGAACTGCAAGATCACCTGGGCGCCGGGGCGCGAGAAGTTGAGTGCAAAGGTCGGCATACTGCCGCCGAGATAGCTGACTTTGAACACCAGATCCTCGGGGAGCAGATCCTCCGAGCGCCACACCACCCAACCGAGGCCCGGATACACGAGGCCGTATTTGTGCGCCGACGTGTTGATGGAATGAACTCGGGGGAGCCGGAAGTCCCATTCGATTTCCGGTTGGAGGAACGGTGCGATCATTGCGCCTGACGCCCCGTCGACGTGGATCGGGATGTCGAGTCCGGTCTTCTTCTGGATCGCGTCGAGTGCGTTGGAAATCTCGAGGACGGGTTCGTACATCCCGGTGTAGGTGACACCCATGATCGCGACAACACCGATGGTGTTCTCGTCGACGTACTTCTCCAGATCGTGTCCGTCGAGCGTGCGATGTTCCTCGCTGATGGGGACGTATCGTGCTTCGACGTCCCAGTAGTTGCAGAACTTTTCCCAACAGACTTGTACGGCCGAACTCATGATCATGTTCGGCCGATCAGCCGGCTTGCCTGCCGCTCGCCTCGCATGCTGCCAGCGGCGCTTGAGAGCGAGCCCGCCAAGCATGCAGGCTTCCGACGAGCCGATGGTCGACGTGCCGATCGCGTCCTTCGGGGACGGTGCGTTCCACAGGTCGGCGAGCATTCGCCAGCAGTATGTTTCGATCGCGGCCGTCTGTGGGTATTCATCCTTGTCGATCATGTTCTTGTCGAACGACTCCGAATACAGGCGTGTGGCATGGTCATCCATCCACGTGCCGACAAAGGTCGCGAGATTCAGCCGCGCATTTCCGTCCAACATCGTTTCGTCGTGGACGATTTGATACGCGGTCTCGGGAAGCATGCCGTCAGGTTCGAGGGTGTATTTCGAGGCGACCGAATCTTCCCCGGGTCTGGAGAAGATGGGATTTGCGGCGACGAAGTCGGTGTGTTCGGCTCTTCTCGGCTCTGGCATGAACTTCTGCTCCTCACAACGGTATTTCACGGTGGTCGGTGTCCTGTTTGTTCGCATCCAGCTACCCTTACCGTCCATTGTGCAAGGGAAGTTGTCAAAGGGGACCGCGATCAGTCGATTACGCCGTCTGAGGTCTGAGCCTGCGTGCATCGTAGAAAGCCGCGAGATAGCACACGGTGGTGACAATCAGGAGTAGGCCCGAGATGCGGGCGAAGGCGCGGTCGTCGAAAACCAGAAGCGCCGTGCCCGCCACCCCGAGAGCGAGGACGTACGTGAGTTTTGCTGCCTGCCACCGCGGTGAGTCGGGGCGGATCGCAGAAGGCTTGCCTCGCACGGTGATCCGCCAATCGAAGAGGAGTGGCAGAACCACCGCGACCCAGACGGCCGTACCGAAATCACCTTCGAGAATTCCGGCGACGGCGAGAAATACAGCACTGAGAACAAGAGTGCTCACCACGAGCACCTGTAATTGTGATTGTGCATTCACAGGAACCGTCATGCCTGACGTATACCCACAGAACGCTCCGGTATGCGGTCTCGGCGCGTTCCGGTCTACCTGCGTGTTGTGATTATCTGTCAGTCCGACCGGTTCAAAGAGCGCTAGGTTTGTGTTTATATCTCTGAACGTGGAGTTGTTCGGCCCAGTGGAAGGTCCGGGTGCACGGTCCGCTTCCACAGCGGAAGATCGTTGTCGCGGGCGCGAATCAGATCCGTGTCCAGGAACGGAAAACTGACCCGGTAGCCGATGGCCCAGACGATCAGGTCGGCTCGCGTGCTGCGCCCGTCGGTGAAAACCACTGTGTCGCTGTCGAATCGATCGATGCCCGGGCGTGGGATGATCGCGCCGGCATTGAGTCGTGCGCGCAGTTGCTCGGATTGCACCGGGTGCGACTGGCTCGGCTTGTGCGATGGCCGGGGCAGGCCGTAGCGGGTGAGGCTGCCTGAGGCTACGGCGCCGAGCCGCAATCTGGCTCCGGTAACCCACCATGGCATCCATCCTGGCAGTGCGACCTGGTCGGCGGCCCGGCCGAAGAGCATCTTGCGCAGTACCCACTGGCTGCGCCGCACGTTGAGTTGAGGATCCGGACCCGATGAGAGCTTCGACGCGATCAACTCCGCCGAAGCACAAACAACCTGGCCCAGTTCGATCGCGTGAAGGGGCTCGTGGACGACGCAGTCCGTCGTGGCGGGTGGAACTCCGCTCGACCGCGCCGGATACTTCTATCCGCCGACTATTGTCGATTGCGTGACAGACGACATGCCAGTCGTAGCGGAAGAACAGTTTGGGCCGGTCATTCCGGTACTGACATTCCGCGACGAGGACGAGGCGATACTGCGCGCGAACAATTCACCATATGGTCTCACTGCGTCGGTGTGGAGTGCTGATCAGGAGAGTGCATACAGACTCGCAGCTCGTCTCGATTGCGGTCAGGTTTCGGTGCATACACATAGCGGCGGTTTGAGAATGGACCTACCGTTCAGCGGCAGGAAGTGGATTGGGATAGGCGTCGAGAACGGCATCTGGGGGTATTACGGGTTCACTGAACCGCAGGTTATCACCGGCCCCGGTCGTGAAGAGAAGCATTTATAGGAATGTACTAGCTGATTCTGTTTCCTCGCCCAGTGACTGATCATTCGATATCGATTCCAGCCCAAGGCTTCCCGGCGTCGTCATAGGGGTAGTGGTCTGTCGTGTGCAACGCTTTTCATGACGAGGGTGGAGCTGACGCGCTGCACTGCGGGGAGTGTGGCGATTTGTTCGTCGTAGAGGGTTTGAAACGCAGGTAAATCGACGGCCGGAAGTGCCACTCACCAGCTGTAAGTGGCACTTCCGTGTTGGGTGCTCGACGCCTCCGGTGCTGCCGCCGTCGTGGTTGAAGTACGACCAGGTGGGGGAGGACGTCATCGGAATGTTGGCCTGCCGCTACGGATATCCCGATGTTGTGGGCTGGCCGTCCGACGGGACCGAGCCGGACAAGGAATTTCTGACCCCCACTGCGATCGACGATCCGGGAATGTCGGCGAGTAGGAATGAAATGTTGCGGCGCTGACGGATCGTATTTGCTGTAGTTGGTGCGATCCATCACTGCCGAGTCTGGTCGTGCGCGACGGGGTCAGCTGAGATCGCAGTGGTACCAGAGCATCCCCGGTGCCGGAGAGTCACCCACACTGCGGGATTCCCCGCCACACTAGGACGTGTGGCTGGCATGAAACTAGTGCCAGCCACACGCGCAATGCTACTGCGCTGTGTATCCGCCATCCACGAGGAACTCTCCACCCGTAATGAACGATGCCTCGTCGCTCGCCAGAAAGGCAACGAGTCCGGCCACTTCGCTTGCGGTACCGAGTCTTCCCATTGGGGTCACGGCGATCATCTGTGCTCGACCCTCGTCTCCGAGGGTGGGAGTGTCGATGAATCCTGGATGCACGGAGTTCACGCGGACGCCTTCCTTGGCCCACGCGATCGCGGTGTTCTTGGACAACGTCCGCACTGCGCCCTTCGCAGCCGCGTATGCCGGCGCCGATCCAAATCCCCCGACAACGCCGAACATCGAACTTACATTGACGACAGAACCGTACCCTGAGGCCTTCAATGCGGAACTCGCCGACCGCTGTCCGAGGAAGACACTGGTCTGAGTTACCGCGATGACTCGATCGTAGAGATCTTTGCTGGTGTCCTCGATGAGCTGCGGATGAGCGATACCAGCGTTGTTGACCAGAATTCCCAAGGCGCCGAAGGTGTCCACAGCTTCGGTCACCGCCCTATCCCAATCGGCTTCGGACGAGACATCTAGATGACGGTAAACAGCTCGACCGCCGGCGGACACGATCGACTGCACCACAGCGGAACCGAGGTCATCTTGGATGTCCGCGACGATAACTGCCCCTCCCTCTGTAGCGATCTGTTCCGCGACTGCACGGCCGATACCACTCGCAGCACCTGTCACTAATGCCACTTTTTTCTCGAACCGATTCATCGACTCGCTACCTCCTACCGTGGCAGCGGCCCGGAAGTGGTTTGTCTGTTGCGGGGATGAGCGGAGAGTAGGTCGCAAGATTGCGCGCAAAGTCGCAGACTTCGTCAACGGTGGCATGGTGGGGTCCGATACCGCGGGAGGTGATTCGGCCTGTCGCGAGGTCGTGTAGAAACCGCCCAAGTGCCGCTCTGGTTCCGGATCGCCCGTAGAAGGCTGTCGCGGTGAGACGAAGTAACTCTGAATCAGTTAAGGCGAGAAAATTCCTCGGCTATGAAAAAATCTCGACTTACCAGGATCACATCATGGGGATGACTGTTGATCTGCCAATCGAATGGGGCACCGCTCCTTGCCATTGACGTAGCCTTCGCCCAATCGTCGCTATCTCGTGAGCTGGGGTGGCGCAGCTTTCGGGTGAGGGCTTGTGCTCGCGATGTGAGGGTCGCTTCTCGAATATTCTGTGAGAGTTCACCTTTCGTCGACTTTGGAATCAGGACCAGGGCGGTTGTCGTCGAGCGTGTGTCACCACGTCCGCGGTTTGACGAGTGAGTCGTGGACGAACTGCACGAGAAGTTCCTTCATAGCAGCGACCGTCATATTTGGTGCGCCAGTCAACACCTGGATCGCGACGCCGTCGGTGAGCGCGGTGAGTCGTTGGGCGATGGTTTCCGGGTCGACGTCGGAGCGGAAAACTCCCTGGCGTTGTCCGCGGAGGACGATCCGGACCACGGTGTCGTGCCACCGGGCGTAGTAGGTGTTGTGGAACGGGCGGAGTTCAGGCCGCAGTGTCGCTTCCGTCCAGAATTGGAGCCAGATAGACCACTCGTCCCGCACTGGTCCGAGGCGGGGCAGTTGCATGTCGATCAGGCGCAGCAGGCGCTGGTGGGCATCGTCGATGGCCTGGAGTTCTCGGCTTTGCCGGTCGAACGCGTTGTCGATCGCGTGTCGGAGGGCCGCTGTCAACACGTCGCTCTTACCGGGGAAGTAGTAATGCACCGCGCCTGTACTGGTGCCGACGACTTTGGCGATGTCGGAGATCCGGACTGAGTGGTAGCCACGTTCGGCGATCAGTGTGGCGGCTGCGTCGAGAATCGCAGATCGTCGCGCATCCTCGGTGAGTTGAGTGGTCACAGTGTCTCCTTGTTCGCCCTTCTTTGTCACTGACTGATCCATCAAATCATACGTCGGAAACTGACGCACTAGTCAGTCAAATTTCGGAAAGTCTAATGAGTCTCACATCGCTGGGCTATTTCAGAAATTACCAGTTCAGCGCCGGTGTTTTTGAGCTTGCCTCCACGGGGCCGGTGAGAAGTTTTTCGGAAAACCCTTGACAGGTGTGCACTGCGTCACTGTATAACTGATTCATCAGTCAGTCGACGGATGAAATCATTATGAGAGGCAGACGCTCGATGGAATGGGACAACTCAGGCGGTGGAGTCGGGCAGCTGTTGCAACCTGACGTCCATCGCGGCCGGGTGGCACTGGTTACCGGTGGAGGCACCGGAATAGGGCGCGCGATTGCCCTCGACATGGCCAGATGTGGAGCGGATGTCGTTATCAGCGGCCGTAGGCCAGAGCCCCTCGAGAACACCGCATCCGAGATCGAGGCGCTCGGAGTTCGGGCTCTCGCCGTGTCAGCAGACGTTCGAGAAGAAACCGAAGTGACCGCCCTGGTGGGTCAAGCCCTCGAACGGTTCGGTCGCATCGACACATTGGTCAACAATGCGGGCGGACAATTCGCCGCGGCTGCGGAAGACATCACGAATAGAGGCTGGCGCGCTGTACACCGCCTTGCCGTCGACGCCACATGGGCAGTGACCCGGGAGGTGGCCGTTCGCGCAATGATTCCGCAGGGGTCCGGTTCCATCTTCTTCATGGCGTTCTCCCCTCGGCGGGGGATATCATCGATGGTTCATGCCACTTCCGCACGGGCTGCTCTGGAAAACCTCGCGTCGGGACTCTCATTGGAGTGGAGTCGGTACGGAATCAGGTCGATTTGTATCGCTCCAGGAACCATCGCCACCGACGGGATGAAAGAAAACTACAGCGACGAGGCACGTGCGCGGTGGGCTTCTGCGGTGCCGCTCGGACGTCTGGGTAGTGCCGAGGACGTGTCGGGAGTCGTCACCTTTCTCGCCTCGCCCGCAGGAAGTTACGTCACCGGTACCACTGTCGTCATTGACGGCGGGGCGGATGCCTGGGGTGCAGGCCACCCTGCGCCGATGGTCGGGAAAACTCGATGAACGCCATTGTCGGCCGCGACCTGACAGCACTGTTCAACCCAGACTCAGTGGCCATTCTCGGGGCGAGCAACGATGAGTCCAAGTACGGCAATTGGCTTAGCGTTCAGGCTCTGCGTATGAAGGGGCGCCGGTCCGTTCACCTTGTCAACCGGCGCGGCGAGCGGATCCTGGATCATCCTTCAATTCGAAGTCTCTCGGAACTGGACGAACGGGTCGATCTCGTTGTAATCACCGTTCCAGCGGAGGGTTTCGAGGAGGCCGTGGATGATGCCCTCGCTGCTGGAGCCTCTGCGATTGTCGGGGTCACCGCCGGCTTTGCCGAACTCGGTGCTGCCGGCCGGGCTCTGCAGGAGAGGGTCGTCGCACGGGTACGAGACGCAGGGGCTGTCTTGCTCGGGCCGAACTGCTTGGGGGTGCTCGATTCGAGCACGTCGTTGACACTGGCTTCGAATTCGCTACCTGCAGGTCGTGTTGCGCTGCTCTCGCAGAGCGGCAACATGGCACTCGAGCTCAGCCAGTTCTTCGCCGCTCGTGGGCACGGCTTCTCCAGGTTCGTATCATTGGGTAACCAGGCGGATCTCGGTATAGCTGATCTCATCCGATCTTGTGTGGACCACAAGGACACCGATCTCATTGCGGTGTACTGCGAGGATTTCGGAGACGGGCGCGCCTTCGTGGCCGCCGCTGCCTATGCCGCTGAGGCGGGCAAGCCCGTCCTTCTCCTCACCGTCGGTGGCAGCGAAGCGTCGATCCGCGGGGCGCAGTCACACACAGGGTCGCTGACCTCGGACAGTGCCGTGATTGATGCAGCCTGCCGCGCGGCCGGTGTTTACAGGGTCGCAAGCCCGCGGCAGCTTGCCGATGTCGCCGCGACGCTACTCAGTTACGGGCCTGCGGATGTCCACCGAGTCGGCGTCATCGCCGACGGTGGTGGCCATGCCGGCGTCGCTGCGGACGTGCTGGAGGCGGTTGGTCTCTCGGTGCCGGAGTTTCCGTCCGACGTTACTGCCGCACTGCGTGCGCTCTTGCCGCCGTCTGCGGGAGTGAGCAACCCGATCGACCTTGCCGGTGCAGGGGAGCAGGACATCACATCGTTCGCATCGGTCCTCGGCATCGTTCTTGCCGATCCGACAGTCGATTCGGTTCTGCTCACCGGCTATTTCGGTGGTTACGGCAGCTATGGTGAGAGTCTCGCACATGCCGAGATCGAGACCGCACGGGCGATGGTCATGGCGACTCGACTACACGGCAAACCTGTTGTCGTGCATACGATGCATCCTGAGAGCGTGGCAGCCAAGGTCTTGGCCGCGAGCGGCGTGCCGGTCTTCGGCGCTGTTGAGGACGCAGCGGGCACTCTCGGTGCTCTTGCCGCCAGATGCGCGCCGACGGTCTGTTCGCAACTACCATGTGGCGGCGGCGACCCGGTAACCGGCGACGGTTACTGGGATGCCCGTGAACTGTTTCGGAGCGCGGGCGTCGAGTTTCCCTCAGCCAGAATGGTTTCCACCTGTGACGAGGCAATCGCGGCGGCGAACAGTATCGGATATCCGGTGGTCCTTAAAGCAATGGGATTGCTCCACAAATCCGACTCCGGCGGCGTGGCACTCGGATTGGAAACGGAGCAGCGACTTTCCGACGCCTTCCGGTTGATGGATGACGCACTCAGTGCATCTGGATACTGCGTCGAAGCGATGGCCGACCTGAACGACGGTGTCGAACTCATCGTAGGAGTGCAGACCGACGCCAGGTTCGGGCCCGTTGCCATGGTGGGTTTCGGTGGCATCTACACCGAAGTCCTTGCAGATGTTGCCTTTGCGCTCGCTCCGGTGGACGCGGAGACTGCGCGCCGGTTGCTCGAAAGCTTGCGGGCCTCTGCGCTGCTCCGAGGCGTCCGGGGGCATCTCCCCGTCGCTATCAACGCCGCCGCAGATGCAATCGCGGTTGTCACGGCTGTGGCCACGGCACACCCGGAAATCGCGGAACTCGAGATCAACCCTCTGTTCGTCACTCCGAAGCATGCTCTCGGGCTCGACGCACGAATCGTACTCGCCTCACCTACTACCCACTGACACAGGAGCACCGACATTATGGAATTTGCATACAGCCCGCGCCTTGCCGACCTCAAGAAGAGAGCACGCGCCCTCACCGACACGATTATGCAGTTCGAGAACGAGTGCGAGAAGAACAACGGACTCTCCGACGATGCGCACGCCACCATCAAGGCGGCGGTTCTCGCCTCGGGACTGCAAGCAATCAACACCCCTGTCGAATACGGCGGTGCCGGACTGACAGTACTCGAGCAGGCTGTAGTGCAGGACGAACTCGGCAAGCTCACAAATGCGTTGTGGGACACCGTATGGCGTCCGGCCAACCCGCTCACCCATGCCACACCGGAACAGCGGGAACGCTATCTGATCCCCGGCGCCCGCGGAGACCGCCGGGACGCAGTAGCGATCTCGGAAGCCAACGCAGGTTCGGACTTCTCCGCTGCGAGCACCACCGCCACTCCCGACGGCAGCGGCGGGTACCTCATCAACGGTGAGAAATGGTTTGTCACAGTAGGTGACGTCGCCGACTTTCTCATCGTGCTGGCTAACGTCGAGCCAGAGAACGCGGCAACTATATTTCTTGTCGACGTCGACACCCCGGGTGTGAAGATCACGCACACCCCGCGATACACACACACGTTCGTGTACGAGCATCCCGAATTCCGCTTCGAGAACGTACGCGTGGGAGCGGACGCCGTCCTCGGGAGAATCGGACAGGGCCACGACCTGACCCGTGACTGGTTCACCGAAGAACGGCTGATGATCGGAGCGCGCACGATAGGTGCCGCCGAGCGTGCACTGACCCTGGCCGTCGACTGGGCGCGCGAGCGTATTCAAGGCGGCGAGCCGCTGATCAATCGTCAACTGATCCAAGGGATGATCGCCGATTCCGTTGTCGACATCACGACCAACCGCGCTCTCACCCACCAGATCGCATGGGAATTCGATCAGGCCGATCCGGACGACGCGGAACTCCGAAAGACACTGCATGCCAAAGCTGCCACGGTGAAGTTAGCAGCCTCCGAGGCGTCGAATCGAGTGGTTGACCGGGCCGTCCAGATTTTCGGCGGCCGCGGTTACATTCGCGACTACCCCGTCGAGCGGTTGTGGCGAGAACTGCGCGTCGATCGCATCTGGGAAGGAACGTCGGAAATCCAGCGTCTGGTCATCGCGAACGAGGCCAACAAGCGGGGCCTGGACGATCTGCTGTCGTTCCGCTATGCCACGAACGGGGAGTAGTCCGTGTCCAATGAAAGCGCCGGCACCGTCGAGGTGGCTCGCGACAACGGCGTCGCGACCATCACGCTGCGGCGAGTACGCAAACGCAACGCCCTGTCCACCCATCTGGAGGCCGAGATGCTCGAAGCATTGCGATCGCCGGAGGTGAAGTCCAGTCGGGCAGTAGTTCTCACCGGTGGTGACTCGGTGTTCTCGGCCGGCGCAGACGTCACTGAACTCCGATCCATGACACCTGAGGCGATCGCAGAGTATTACCGGACTTCCGGTTCGGTGTACGAGGTGCTTGCCGGGCTGCCACAACCGACCGTGTCCGCAATCACGGGCTATTGCCTCGGTGGTGGACTCGAGCTCGCACTCGCTACCGACATCCGAGTTGCAGATCCGGCAGCAGTGTTCGGATTCCCCGAGATCGGAATCGGAATCCTGCCGTCCTCGGGTGGGGTGGCTCGCATCTCGCGAATCGCGGGGGCAGGGCGTGCTCGCGACCTCGTCCTACGCGGACGTCGATTTGACACAACCGAAGCCGAGAGGTGGGGGATCGTCAGTGAGATCGCCTATCCTGCAGATCATTTTGCGCATGCGCTGCGAATCGCTCATGAGTTCGCGGCACATTCATCCCTGGCGTTGAGCGTGACCAAGCAAGTTCTGGACGTCAGCGCCGACACACCGCACCATGCCGCACTACTGCTCGAGCAGCTCGCCTACTCGACGCTCAACAAGACATCGCCCGATGGCACCCCGCTGAGCCCGGCTGACCCGCCCGCCGCCTCGTCGGTGCGGGCACAAATCTACGTGGAGACGAAATGAGTTCTTTCGACGTGATGGACAGGCCCGCAAAACGCGGGTTTCACACCAAACTTTTGGTCGCATGCTGTGGTGGTCCTTTCCTGGACGGCTACGTTATGAGTATCATCGGCGTGGCACTGCTCGGGGTATCCGAACAGCTTCACCCGACAACCGCCGAATCAGGTCTCATCGGCGCCGCCTCACTCATCGGGATCTTCTTCGGCGCCAGCATATTCGGATTTCTCACCGATCGGATAGGCCGCGAGAAGATGTATGCGCTCGATCTTGTCGTATTGGTCCTCGCCTGCGCCTTGTCGGTGTTCGTCCAAATGCCCTGGCAGCTCATCATCTTGCGCTTTGTCATCGGCGCTGCGATCGGTGCGGACTATCCGATAGCCACCTCGCTTCTCACTGAATTCACCCCAACCAAGAAGCGTGGAGCAATGGTCGGGATGTCCGCCGTCGCGTGGTCAGCGGGTGCAGTCGCCGCATACATAGTCGGGGCGCTCGTGGTAGGTATCTCCGGCGGTAACGACCATTGGCGGTTACTTCTCGCCTCCAGCGCGATTCTGGGTGTGATTGTGATCCTCGTGCGACGTGGGATTCCAGAGTCGCCGCGGTGGCTCCTCAAGAACGGCCGCGTGGCGGATGCCGAGGCCGTGGTCGAAAAGATATACGGGACCAGATTGGACTTGAGCACAGTCGCGATCGACGCCGTGGCCGACAAACCGAAGGTGGACCTCCGGATCTACTTCCGCGGTCAGTATCTTGCCCGGCTGATCATGTGCAGCGCTCTCTATTTGGCAGTGGTTACACCGCTGTACGCATTGCTGACCTTCCTGCCCACCATCTTGTCCGGGTTCGCCATTTCCGGCGACGGATCCGTGGGTCTCATCGTAGAGACCGTCATTATCGGACTTATCGTGGCCGGATCGATTCCTGCACTGTTTCTCGTGGAAAAGTGGGGTAGACGCCCCATCGCCGTCATCCCATTGGCGCTGATGGTTCTACCGTTGACCGGGTTATGGCTATGGGCGGACGGGCCGCTCTGGTTCGTTGTCGCAGCTTTTTGTGCATACGCGTTCATCTCCGGCGGGCCGAGCATCCTGGTGTGGATCTACCCCAACGAACTCTTTCCGACAGAATTTCGAGCGACGGCGGTCGGTATCGCCACGGCGGTCAGCCGTTTCGGTGCGGCCACCGGCACCTACCTGCTGCCGATGAGCATTTCCACGTTGGGAACGGGAACGACGATGTTCTTCGGAGCGATTCTGACGGCGGTCGCCTTTGTGATCTGTCTCCTCATGTCTCCGGAAACAAAGGGTCGATCGTTGGAAGAAGTGTCTTCGGTCGCCGGTGTGGGAGCCACACGCCCCACTGGTCAATTAGCGGGTCTCGAGACCGTGACCGCGCCGCGAATCTGACTGAGACGGTTTGTACGCGTGGGTCGTCGAACTCGGCACACGCGTACAAACCAATCGCGTCGTTCAGTTCGTCGGAGCGCCGGCCCAGCCGACTCGATATGGTGTTTCGGTAAACACGACGCTGCCCAGCGACGATGAATCTGCGCTATGGCCTAGTGGGCACGTTCGATATGCCACGCCGCGATCTGGGTTCGTGACGTAAACCCTAGCTTGATCAGAATGTTCTCTACGTGCCCCTGAGCGGTACGGGGTGAAATGAACAGCCTCGTCGCAATCTCTTTGTTGGTCAGACCCTCACTGACCAATTCTGCTACTTGGCGCTCGCGTTTGGTCAAACTACTACCTGCCTCGCTTGGCCGGGTTGAGGGAACGGGAGGTGTCTCGTTGAGAGCTATCGCAGTGATTTCGTCGAAACTGAGGGCCTTCCCGCTCCGATAAGCCGCCGCATACGCGTCGACACCGAGCGCCTTTCGTGTTCGGCGTACGCACTGAGTATGGTTGTCGACGATCCCCGGAATGTGCACTGTCGGACCGCTCACGATCTTTCGGAGCGCTCGGGCAGCACCCATGAGCACCGCCGCTCTTTCGTCTCGACCTTCTTCTGCAGCAATCCAACTCAACGCTTCGACACACAGTGCACCGGTAACTGGATCGTCGACGTGATGAGCGGATCGTATTCCTTCCGACAAGAACTCACTTCCCTCGCGTAATTGTCCCTGAGTCCACGACACGAGGCCGAGTGACCACAGTGAATATGCGCGGTACACGGATTCACCATGTTCTCGGGTGACTGTCAACACTTCGTGATGTGATGCGACGGCGAGCGGGGCATCTCCGAGCACCCATCCGGCGACTCCGAGAGATACCAGGGCTTCGATCCGTCGAACGAGATTCGTCTCAGGGTGCAAACCGTCGAGAGCGCGCTCGAATAGAGTGACCGCTCGGCTCGTGTCACCGCTGTACAACGCCAAGTTCCCTTCCACATAGGACACCACCGCGCTGATTTCGTCCTCGCCCAGATGTTGGGCCAGTTCTCGGGCCTTCACCAAAAGGGGTGTCGCCGCGACGAAATCCCCTTGCATGCCTGCCATCTCGGCGCTCCAGCACATGGTTTTTATTCGTTGCGCCGTCGCGGATTCCTTGTCGACGGCGAGAAGTCTGCCCATCCAACGCCGGCCCTCACTGAACAAACCGCGGGTGTACCAGAATGGGTACAAGCCGCTTGCCATTTCCAGGCCGGTAACGGCCTCACCGATCTCCGAGGCAGAGTACTCGAGAGCATCGCGGATGTTCGGTTGTTCTTGCCGCAACCGGGTGATCCATTCTGCCTGTTTTGGCGAAATCCACTCGGACTCCGATTGTTTCACCATCTGGAGGTAGTAATCCCGATGCCTGCGCTGCAGAGTTGCATACTCACCGGCTTCCCGAAGTCTTCCACGACCGTACGCGCGGAGAGTCTCCAACAGGCTAAATCGCACCCTGGCGGCAGTTTCTTCACGAGTGAGAACCGACTTACCTACCAGTGAGTCGACAACGTCCACTAGTGGCACCGCGCCGAACAGTCGACCGCTTACCCCTCCGACATCGTCGAGGTCGAAGGAACCTGCAAATATGGAGACCTGCGCCCACAGTCGCTGCTCGTCCGGGGAGCACAGCCAGTAGCTCCAGTCGATCGACAAGCGTAGCGACTGCTGTCGACTCGGTGCGCCGCGGTGGCCCCGGGTCAGCAGGGCGTACCTGTCGGTCATTCTGTCGAGGATCTGTGTCGCTGACATCGATCGCAACCGCACCGCCGCCAGCTCGATCGACAATGGCAACCCGTCGAGCTGTCGGCAGATCTGCATGATCGCTGCTTGATCGGCATCGGTGAGGTCGAAGTTCGGTACCGCCGCTTTCGCCCGCTCGACGAAAAGTGCGACCGCGTCGGAAATCGCTGCTCCATGCCGGGGTTGGCGAGGGAGGGTGGTCCCCGGAACCGTAAGTGGAGGCACCCTCATTACTGTCTCACCGCCAATGCCCAGAGGTTCACGGCTGGTAGCGAGGACCTTCAGGTCAGGACACACATGGAGCAGCGCTTCGACTAGTTCTGCGACCGGGAGGATCATGTGCTCACAGTTGTCGACGATCAGCAGTAACTGCTTTTCCGTGAGGTATTCGACCAGCATTGTCAATGGTGGCTGCGCGGAACGTTGCTGCAAGCCGACCGTGTCGGCGAAAGTATGTGCCAGCAGTGCCGGATCGCGAAGCTGTCCCAGTTCCACCAACCACACCCCATCGGCAAAAGTGCGACGCACATCCGAGCCGACTTTCAACGCCAACCGCGTCTTACCGACGCCACCTGTCCCTGTAAACGTCACCAACCGAGAGCCCGACAGAAGACGTTTGGCCTCGGTCAACTCGTGGCGACGACCGATGAAGCTGGTCAACTCGCACGGCAGGCTTCCGTCTTTGGTACGTCGTGGCAGGCCCGGTGATGACGAGATCTCTCCTACAGAGCATTGCTCACGTCCCGTCGACACAGCGCCGCGATCTGCGCCCACCTCATCTGCTCGGTAATCGCGCGACCCGGCCTGAAGTTCCATCTCGTCCACGTTCCGGTTGTTGTGGCGTGCAGCATCGACAAGGAGGTTTCCCACTTCTTCCGCAGACACCGGCCGGTCGCCGACTGTGCGAGCCATCGACCGTTCGATTATCACGCGGAGATCCTCAGGGATATCTGCACCAGTCAGTTCGGGAGTCGGTTCAGATGTGATGCGCAGGAATTGCGCCACTACATGTTCACCGCTGTGCCGCTCGAAGGCGGCATGCCCTGTGAGAGCACAGAACAGTGTTGCTCCCAAACCGTAGATATCGGAGGCCACCGAAGGAGCTTCTCCTCGAAGTACTTCCGGCGCGGTGAAGGCAGGCGAACCCATAACTGTTCCCGCGACAGTCTCGAACTCCCCGGCGATGCGCGCGATACCGAAGTCGGTCAATTGGGGTTGCCCGTAATCAGTGATGAGGATGTTTCCGGGCTTGACATCCCGGTGAAGTACGCCCATCCGATGCAGGGTCTCGAGCGCACCCGCAAGCTTGGCACCAACCCGAAGGACTTCGGTCCACGGAAGCGTACCGTTCTGGCGGATCTCGGCCTCTAGCGAACCACGTGGATGATATTGCATAACGATGAACGGGCGACCGCTACCGGTTGTGCCGACATCGTGCACGGTCACGATATGAGGATGACCAGAGACCCGGCCCATCGCACGTTGTTCGCGCAAGAAACGCGCCTTACTCTCCGAGTCGACATCAGCGGTGAGTACCTTCACCGCGACCACGCGGTCCAAGGCCGGTTGCCGGCAGCGGAACACAACACCGAACCCGCCACGACCGATCGCACGGACATCAGCGAACCCTGTCGCGATGAGTTCCTCGGCGATAACGCGGGCGGTGTCCCGCTGTGTTGAGTGTGGATCGAAATCACTCATCCACGTCACCCTCATACGCCCCGCAATTGAGGCCAATCAATCCAGTGAGCAGCACGCCCACATCAACTGCTTAAGTTCAGAGTAGTCCGACTTGCACCGTGAATGGTGTCAGCGGCATCTGAGTTTTGGTTCTGATCTACTTTGAACCGTGCCGGGTTTCTTGCCGCTCTATACGGGCGATATCTCCGGCTGGAGAATCGGTAGTTGAGAGTATTCAGACGGCTTCGAACTAGTCCGGAGGGACGTAGTCCAAGGTGCTGTGCAGGCAACGGGCATTGGACCAATCCACCCACTCCATTGCCCAAGAATTCGAGGTCGTCGATTGTCTTGATCGGGCCCTTGCCGAAACGGACTGCTCTTGGAAATCGCTTCTGTCTTTCAGCAGTCCGATCGTCGACTCCGTGAGGGCATTGTCGTAGGCGTCGCCGACACTTCCAATTGCAGCTGCAATCCCTTCCAACACAAGCGTTTCCGCGAAGGAAATAGATGTATGTTGGCTATCGGCATCGCTGTGATGGATCAACCCATTGCCGACCCGATGTCCGCAGTGATCGCGTCGTCACAACGCCATCTTCAACACCGTGGTGACTATGGCCGTGTCCTTCACTGTGGAGGCGTGCCAGCCGACGATTGCCTGGGAGAAGCAGTCGATCACGAATGTGACGTAGACGAACCCTGCCCACGTTCGGCAATAGGTGAAATCGGTATAACCCATGCGCGGTTCGGAGCTTGGGCGGTGAAATCGCGATCGAGCACGTCCGGTGTCCCCCGACTGTCCTTGTCTCCTGGAATTGTGGTTCGGTGCTGTCTGCCCTGGCCACCCCTTCGGTCCTTCGTCGCGCTTCAAACGGTCGACGGTGCAGGCCGCCCCAGGCACCGACACCATCGACGGCTGCGAGATTGTCGATCACCGGAGATCCGCAATGCGCTGCGCCGTGCGCGTCGATGGAACGCGATCGAGAAGGCAGAAACGCTCAAGGCCGTGCTTCGGAGCAAACACCTGACTCAATCGGACCGAGTCACAGAGACCTACGTGTGTGCAGGTCTCAGCGGAGTTCGTATGGTTTTCGGAGAGAAACATCATCGATAACAATGCGATCTCGGTTGCCCCACCTGAGAGTCAATGTCTCAGGTTCCAAATTGTGAGGCGTTGACGTACACCGCAGCTCCAGGATCTACCAACTTGCAGGTTCTCGTGCAAGAGAAATGGGTCGTTGTAGTGAGGGTCTTAGCTGACCCCCCCGGAGCCAAGCCGCGCGGCAGGTTATCCCGCCCGGCCACACAACGAGTGCCAGTGCAGCCGTGGGGTCACCGCTCGAATGTGCCTTCCAGTCGGTTGCGTGAGCCGGGATGAATCAACCGGGCTGCGCTGACCAACCCGTGGGCTGACCATGTGCGCCGGCGGATCAACAAGCAGGGTTCGGCGCGATCGATGTGCAGGAGTTTGCATTCGTCGGCGCTGCCCAATACTGCTTCCACGATGTGCTCACCACGTACCAGGGGTGCCACCTCGCTGAGATAATTATTGGGAGTCACGGTCGCAAAATCCTGAGACAAGTACTCCGGGGCCTCACGCGGATTCACGTATCGGTCCTCGACCTGGATTGGCGTCTCGTCCTCGAAATGCACCATCAGCGAATGGAAGATCGTCTTCCCGACAGATTCCCGAAGGAACGTCTGTGTGTGGTCGGTTTCCTCTTCTCGGACGAAGGCAACCTCCGTGCGATGTCGGTGACCCCGTCGTTGAATTTCGTCGGCGATGTTCTTGACCTCGAACAACGGCGACGCAGCCTTGGTCGCCGCTACAAATGTTCCGACGCCGATCATCCGCACGATGAGGCCGTCATTGGTTAGTTCACGAAGCGCACGGTTGATCGTCATACGCGAAAGTCCCAGCGCACTGACCAACTGGTTCTCCGACGGTAGTTGATCACCCTCGGTCCATCGTCCGGAATTGATTTGGGAGATCACCAAGTTCTTGACACGCTCGTACGCCGGAGCGGATTCGCCGCCTGCCTCGTTGAACAGCAGCGCGAGTTCTGCGTCTACCTCGGCAATCGCCATCGTCTGCACCTGTTCGTAGGAAACCACCAAGTCGGTTCTCCCACCCGGTGATCGAAGTCTATCCGTTTCGGGCATTCTGCCAGTCTGCACCGCTGGCCTCCGCATCACTGGTTGACCATCCGCCGCAATTGGCTGGTCGCGACGGAAAGCGCGGCCAGGTCACGTTCACCTGAATCTTCGATCTCTGCCAACGTCAGTCGGGACCGTTCGATCCTGGGAGCATTTCTCACCTCCCAGCCTGCAAGCTTCGACTCGGTGGACTCACCCGCTGCCCCCGTGTTCAGGACGTCGAGTGTGAGGGCCCGTATCGTGGCGTACAACTCGTCCCGCAGCGACAGTCTCGCCAACGCATTCCACCGTCCGTCCTTGCTCAGACGGGACACACGGTTGAGCATCGGAACAAGACCGACGTATTCACTCAAGCGGAAGTATAGTGATCCGGTCTCGTCAAGATCGCGGCCTGCACGATCGGAGATTTCGACAACATCGAGAAGGCCGAATTGATCGAGAAGCAACTCAACTCGGTGCACAACTGTCTCGGGAGCGCCTTTCTCCGTGATCGCGCTCGATCGCGCGGCAAGGTTCTGCAGGTCGGAACCCACCATCCATTCACGCAACAACTCCGAAGCTGAAACGAACGGTTTACGGAACGACAGGATTTCAGCACCGACGGCCAAGGGTTGTGGCCGTCGCGTCAGCATCCACCGTGACGCACGATCGAGCAGTCTCCTGGTGAGGAGAATCAGCTCGTCGGACACATCTGTTGTGGTCCGAGCATCTCGAATCTCGGCCCACAGTTCACGTAATCCGAAAACCGCGGTGACGATCGTGAAAGCACGCACAGCGTCTTCGGGCCTCGCCCCGATTTCCTCTCCGAGCCGGAAAACGTAGGTGATTCCGCCACGGTCGACAACCTCGTTGGTGAGTACGGTGGCAATGATCTCGCGGCGAAGTGGATGCCGGACGATGCCTTCGCAGTGATCACGCAATTGCTCCGGGAAGTACTGCACGAGAACCGGAAGAAATACGGGATTGTCGATCAAGTCGCCCTGCAGAAGTTCCGCTTTCAGGTCGAGTTTGATGTGAGCCGTCAACGTCGCGAGTTCCGGAGAGGACAAGCCGAGCCCGGATTTTCGCAGTGCCGCCACCTCCTTTTTTGTCGGCAGTACTTCGAGACGGCGGTCCAGCGATCCCTTAGCCTCCAGGCTGCTGATCAGGCGACTGTGCACTCCGAGCATCTGGGCGCAGTCAGCGCGGGTTGTTCCCATCAGTTCGTTCTGAGAATGGTTGTCCGCCAGGACAAGAGCGGATACTTCGCCCGTCATGGAGGCAAGAAGTTCCGAACGCTCCTCTCGCGTTCGCGAACCTAACGCAATCAATCCATCGACTAGCACCTTGATGTTGACTTCGTGGTCCGAGCAGTCGACTCCCGCCGAGTTGTCCAGCGCATCGGTGTTGATGCGGCCACCGGTACGTGCGAACTCGATGCGCCCCGCCTGAGTCAGACCGAGGTTGCCGCCTTCACCGACCACTCGAACGCGCAATTCGTTCCCGTTCACCCGAACGGAATCGTTGCTCTTGTCACCGACGTCGAGGTCGGACTCCGCCACGCATTTGACATACGTTCCGATTCCGCCGTTCCACAGCAGATCTACCGGCGCCCTCAGGATCACACGAACCAGTTCCGGCGGAGTCATCGCGGTGACATCCGAATCGAGGCCAAGCGCAGCCCTCATTTCTGCGCTGATCGGCACGGATTTCGCGGAGCGATCCCACACTCCGCCGCCGGAGCTGATCATCGTCGAGTCGTAGTCCGCCCAGGAGGACCGAGGTAAAGCGAACAGACGCGATCGTTCCTCGAAGGAATCACCCGCGGACGGATCAGGATCGACAAAGATGTGACGGTGATCGAACGCGGCAATCAGTCGAATCTTCCTGCTGCACAGCATTCCGTTGCCGAACACGTCGCCACTCATGTCGCCGATACCGACCACGGTGAAATCCTCGGTCTGGGTATCGACGCCAAGTTCCCGAAAGTGACGTCGCACGCTTTCCCATGCTCCCCGCGCGGTGATTCCCATTGCCTTGTGGTCGTATCCCACCGATCCACCAGACGCGAAGGCATCACCGAGCCAGAAGTCGTATTGCGCTGCAACATCGTTCGCGATATCGGAGAACTTTGCCGTCCCTTTGTCCGCAGCTACGACAAGATACGTGTCGTCGGCGTCATGCCGAACCACCTTCGGCGCAGGTAATACCGTTCCCGACTGCGAATCGACGTTGTCGGTCACATCCAAGAGTCCACCGATGAACGTTCGATAGTTGCTGATCCCCGACGCCAGTAACGCTTCTCGATCGATGGCAGCCACGCCCGTGGGGAGCGGAGGACGCTTCACCACGAACCCGCCCTTGGCTCCGACCGGCACGATCACAGCATTCTTGACAGCTTGCGCCTTGACCAGCCCGAGTACTTCGGTTCGATAATCCTCTTTGCGATCGGACCATCGAAGTCCACCCCTGGCCACCGAACCGAAACGTAGGTGTACACCCGCCACCGACGGCGAATAGACAAGAATCTCGAACTTGGGTCGCGGAGCGGGTAATTCACTAATCCTCTCCGAGTCGAACTTGAGAGACAAGTGGTCGAACTCGAGCTCGTCACGGACAAAGTAGTTGGTTCGCAATGTATGTCGGATCAGACCGAGAAGACCCCGCAGTATTCGGTCCGCGTCGAGTCCACTCACGTGCGCCACAGCCGTTTCTGCAGCGACGGCACTTGCCACGCCACCGTCGCCGTTCTCCGCTAAGGGGTCGAACCGCTGTACGAAGAACTCGATCAATTGCGCGGCAATGCCGGAATGCGCGCACAGCACTTCCGCGATGCGGGATGCGCTGTAGGGGAATCGTGCTTGCTGGAGAAACTCCGAGTACGCCCTCAGGACAACAACCTGACGCCAGTTCAGACCGGACAGAGCAATCAACTCGTTGAACGGATCCGCCTCGGCGCGTCCTGTCTGGACGGCGACAAAGGCGGCGGCGAGCCGCTGTGCGAATTCGTCGAATCCGTCGGTCGGGGCATTGGCAAATTTCAGAGTGAAATCGTAGATCCAGTACGCGTCGTCAGCGTCCCCAGAGAGAAGGTACGGGCGCTCGTCGAGCACCTCGATACCAAAGCTCTGCAGCGCGGGCAATACCTCGCCCAGCGAGAGAGGCGCCCCCGCGACGAACAACGAAAGCCGATGACTACCACGCTCATTTGTGACAGCCGACAACCTCAGATCTACGGAGCCGGCTTCAAGATCCTCGATGACCGACATGTCCGTAAGTGCTCGCGCGGCGTCGAAATCCTGCTTGTAGGCCGGTGGGAGTCGGTCGGCAAAACATCTGCGGCGGTTCCGCTCTTCGAACTGCGTGACGCCGACAAGAAAACGGTCGTCCCACGTCAAGCAGGCTTCGACTATTCGATCACGGAGCTCACGCGCGCGACGCACCGAAACGAACTCCGCGTCGTGATCCACAGTTGCCGTGAAATGCACTACCGCCAAAGGGGATTCCGATACGCGGCTGGAAAATTCGATGTTCTCGGCTCTCAAAGCGCTCGCGAGCACGGATTCCGCTGTGATCCTGATCGTGGTGCTGAACTTCTCTCGTGGCACGAACAGCAGCACTGCGATCTCACGACCGTCACCCACCGAACGTATGAAGGCGTGCATCGAACGTCGCCCCTCGACTGACGTCAACTCGTCCAGCACGTCTGCGAGGTCGGAAGGGCTGGTGATCAGTATCTCGGCCAGCGGAATGGATTGCACCACTGCCAACATTGCCTGCCCGGTATATGAGTCGCCGTCATACCCAACCGAACTCAGCACCTGTCCGACTCGGTCTCGAACCAACGGCACGTCACGCACGTCGACACCCTCACCGGTAGCCGTGAAGGATCCGACGAATCGGTGACGGCTCTCCTGGAGACGGATGTCGATTGCGGTGACGTACTCGGATCTCCCGTACTGCCGACCGAGGTGAACGATGCCGACCGTCATCGGCGAATCGTCGCTTCGTGGGATCGTCGTGAAACTCTGAGAGGGAAGCACACCGAGCGACATCGACTCGGTCGCCGTCTGCTGAACACAACCGGCGAAGGCGAAGTTGCCGGCGATGCACCACCTTAAGAATTCCGATTCTTCACCGCAGCCCGCCGACAGCAACTGCTCCCTGGCCTGGTCCGCTGCGCGGCCCAGAGCTTCACTATCTTCATGAACTCGAGCGATTCGGTCAAGCACGGCGCGGATGTCCGATACCACTCGGGTCGCTTGATCATCCGTGCAACTCTCGTGGAGCCCGAGGTGGATCCAGGACTCGACCCGTACGGCCTCCCTGTCTACGTTCTCAGAGGCAAGAGCCGGAACGCCGTCAGCGTCGTATACAACGCCAAGGACGGGGTGCAGGGTCAATTCCGCTTCTACTCGCGAACGAGAGAGCGTTTCGAGGACGGCGTCGACGAGGTGCGGCATATCCGCACTGACGACCTGAAGTGCCGGGCCGGTACCCAATACACCAGCCGGGAAGTCGCGAACCACGGACGAGGCTGATCCGCGACTTCTCGCGACTTCGGCGTGCGAGGCGACCACTGCTTGCTTCCGCTGATCGCTCAGCGCAGCGTATTGTTTCGCCGACAACCCCTCGAAATACGGGCCGCACAACGTGCGCACTCGAGCGGCCATGGGCTTCGCGTCGGCTGAAACCGGCTTCATGTCAGCACCTTCCGTCGGGAGCCACGCTGCTCTCGACTTGTTGGAATCTTGATGTGGTGTTGTCTATACAGGACTAGACAAGATGATCATTTCAGAATGTGAGCCTAGGCACAACCGTCACACGGGACGCATTCAAGCATGTTCATTGACATTGTATATACAGGCCTATACATTTAAATTTCGGTGGCAGTGACTCAGCACACAAACGGTCCGCATCAGCACCTCCGTTGGAGCGACTCGTGTCGAACTGACTCCCTGCGTCGAAACGAGCACTTGGACCGACGCACCGACCGCACCACACTTCGGCACAGCAAGGAGATCAACATGGAAATCAGTACCCCCGGCCACGAGGCCCGCCTCGTGCGCGCTCCCCGCGGCCCTGAACTCACCACACTCGGATGGCAGCAGGAGGGCGCCCTCCGGATGCTCATGAACAACCTCGACCCCGATGTTGCCGAGCATCCCGACAGCCTTGTCGTGTACGGCGGAACCGGTCGCGCAGCACGTAGTTGGGCAGCCTTCGATGCCATGGTCGCCACGCTGAAGACGCTGAAGAACGACGAGACCATGCTGGTCCAGTCGGGTAAGCCGGTCGGTGTCTTTCGCACCAACGAGTGGGCGCCCCGTGTACTGATCGCCAACTCGAATCTGGTGGGCGACTGGGCGAACTGGGAGGAGTTCCGACGGCTTGAAGACCTCGGCTTGACTATGTACGGCCAGATGACGGCAGGCTCGTGGATCTACATCGGAACTCAGGGAATCTTGCAGGGTACCTACGAGACCTTCGGCGCCATCGCCAAGAAACGCTACAACGGTTCGCTCGCCGGAACCATCACGCTCACAGCCGGACTCGGCGGTATGGGTGGTGCTCAGCCGCTCGCCGTCACGATGAACGACGGTGTAGCGATCTGCGTCGACTGTGACGTCACGCGCATCGACCGTCGCATCGCTCACCGGTATCTCGACACCAAGGCCGAGAGTATCGAGCACGCGCTCGAACTGGCGACCGCGGCACGCGATGCGAAGAAGCCGCTCTCCATCGGCCTCGAAGGCAATGCGGCAGAGATCTTCCCGGCGCTGCTGGAGATGAAGGCCCCCATCGACATCGTGACCGACCAGACCTCGGCGCACGATCCCCTCGCCTACCTGCCGATCGGCATCGACTTCGGCGACATGAAGACCATGTCGAAGAAGGATCCGCAGAAGTTCACCGAGGACTCGCGTGACGCGATGGCCGCACACGTCCGAGCCATGGTCGGTTTCATGGACGCCGGCGCCGAGGTCTTCGACTACGGAAACTCCATCCGCGACGAAGCCCGCAAAGCCGGGTACGACCGTGCCTTCGACTTTCCCGGATTTGTTCCGGCGTACATCCGTCCGCTCTTCGAGGAAGGCCTCGGCCCCTTCCGCTGGGCGGCCCTGTCGGGCGACCCGAAGGATATCGAGGCAACCGACAAGGCCATTCTCGAACTCTTCCCGGACAACGAGCACCTGCGTCGCTGGATCACCATGGCAGGTGAAAAGGTTGCCTACGAAGGCCTCCCGGCCCGCATCTGCTGGCTCGGATACGGCGAACGGCATCTTGCCGGACTCAAGTTCAACGAGATGGTCGCGTCCGGAGAACTATCGGCACCGATCGCCATCGGCCGAGACCACCTGGACTCGGGTTCCGTTGCCTCCCCTTATCGCGAGACGGAGTCCATGATCGACGGGTCCGACGCAATCGCGGACTGGCCACTCCTCAACGCGCTGGTCAACACAGCTTCCGGCGCATCCTGGGTATCACTGCACCAGGGTGGCGGCGTGGGCATGGGGCGGTCGATGCACGCAGGTCAGGTGTGCATCGCAGACGGTACCGATCTGGCGGCGCGCAAGCTCGAAGCCGTTCTCACCAACGATCCGGGAATGGGCGTCATCCGCCATGCGGACGCGGGCTACGACCACGCTCTCGACACAGCTGCCACACGGGGCGTACGTATCCCGATGAACGAAAACTGAACCATCTCCGACGCCCACTCCCGAGACAAGGAATAAAGTGACCACGAACGGTTTTCGAACCACAGTTCTGACCAACATCGGAACGCTCGTCACCAACGACCCGTCTCTCGGTGAGGGAAAATTGGGCGTACTCCGCGATGCCGCAGTCGTTTTCGACGCAGGCGTCGTTGTATGGGTCGGCAATTCCACTGACGCCCCGGCTGCCGATATCGGTCAGGATATCGGCGGCCGGGCAGTCATTCCCGGCTTTGTGGAGAGCCACTCGCACTTGGTGTTCGGCGGTGAACGAGCTGAGGAGTTCGCCGCCCGCATGGCCGGCGAGAAGTATGCGGCTGGCGGCATTCGCAACACCATCGAGGCCACCCGCCGCTCCACCGAAGACGAGTTGAGGGCCAACGTCCGACGCCTACTAGATGAGTCCTTGCGCTCGGGCAGTACCACCGTCGAATGCAAGACCGGATACGGACAGAACACGGAGAGCGAACTGCGCAGCACGCTGATTGCCGGGCAGTTCACCGACGAGGTAACGCTGTTGGCTGCTCACGTTCCTCCACCCGAATTCGCCGGCCGCGCTGATGATTACGTCGCGATGGCGTGCGACGAGATGATCCCAACCTGCGCACCGCACGCGAAGTGGATCGATGTCTTCTGTGAGCGCGGAGCATTCAATCGTGAACAGGCACACGCTGTTCTGAGTGCCGGCGTCGCCGCTGGGCTGATCCCGCGTGTGCACGGAAACCAACTCGGCGAAGGCCCCGGAGTGCAACTTGCTGTCGAGATGGGTGCTGCATCGGTCGATCACGTCACCTACGTCACCGCAGACGACATCGACGCCCTGGCTCAGAGTTCCACTGTCGCAACTCTGCTGCCTGGCGCGGACTTTTCGACCCGCAACAAATACCCTGATGCTCGCGCACTGCTCGATGCCGGCGTCACAGTTGCCTTAGGCGCCGACTGCAATCCCGGCACCTGCTACACCACCAGTCTTCCGTTCTGCATCGCCGTAGCGGTGCGCGACATGCACATGACCCCGGCCGAAGCCGTCTGGTCGGCCACCGCCGGCGGCGCTCAGGCCCTGCAACGCACCGACATCGGGACTCTGAGCATCGGAACCCGCGCCGACGCGATATCCCTAGACGCCCCGTCCTATCTCCATCTGGCCTACCGGCCGGGAGTTCCGCTGGTGCGGGACGTGTGGAAGAACGGGCAACTCACCACCACTTATTGACATCAATTATCGGGAGGTCCCTGTGGCACATGCCATCACCGTCGACATCGCGCCCAAACCGTGGACTGGCCGGTCAGACGGGCTCAGTCCAGAACACCTGCGGTGGCACCAAGCGATGCAACCCCACAGTGCGAACCTCCCTCCCGGAGATTGTCTGCTGATCGGCTTCTCGAGCGACGAAGGCGTGCGCCGAAACAAAGGCCGTCGCGGTGCCGCCCACGGCCCGGCGGCACTGCGGTCGGCGTTGTCGTCGATGGCTCTGGCAGAACCATTGATTCTGCAGGACGCAGGCACCGTCGTGGTGTCCGGTGAAAATCTCGAAGCGGGTCAAACAACCCTTGGCACTGCTGTATGTACGGCGCTCGATGACGGACACTTCCCCGTAGTGCTCGGGGGCGGGCATGAGATTGCATACGGGACATACCTCGGGGTGGCCGATGCGGCGCTTCGCACACCTGACACGGTTCTCGGCATCTTGAACCTCGATGCGCATTTCGACCTCCGCGCAGATCTGATCCCGAGTTCCGGCACACCCTTTTGTCAGATCGCCGAGGACGAAGCCGCTGCGGACACCTCGCATCGGTATGCCGTCGTCGGCATCAGCCAACCGAGCAACACCACGGCTCTGTTCGACACAGCACACGATCTCGGAGTGACGTACCTCCTGGACGATCAGTGCGGTGTCGGCGACCGCCACCACGTGGAGCACTTTCTGGACGGCTTCCTCGGCAGCGTTGACATCGTCTATCTCACCATCGATCTCGACGTTCTTCCGGCCTCAGTCGCCCCCGGTGTCAGCGCCCCGGCGTCGTACGGCGTTCCGATGGAAACAATTCAGTACGTGTGCGACCGGGTAACGAAAAGTGGAAAACTCGCCGTTCTCGACGTGGCCGAACTGAATCCGTCCCTGGATATCGACAATCGAACTGCACGCGCTGCGGCGAGACTGATCCACAGGGTAGTCACCAAGCACGTCCCCGTAGCACGTCCGCTCTGACCATCTCCTCGATCGCAACGGCCGCCGCACCAGGAAGACTTCCTGGCGCGGCGGCCGTTTGTGCATCCGGACCAAGCCCGGTCAAGGCATCAAACTGTTCTCCTGCAACCATTCCTGAGCGATATCCGTCATGTCGTCCAGGTCTGCAACACGCTGATTCATCTCGATCAGATCTTCCGTGGTCAACGCTGCCGAGACGCCGGCAAGCACCTGACGGACATCCTCACGCGCCTTCAACTCGTTGATAACGGGCGTGATGTTCTCAGCAAGAAACAGGTGCTTCGTATCCTCGAGCGCCACCAGATTCTCGGACCGCATCGACGGGTCGGTGCTGAAGATATCCGCAACCTGGATCTGACCGCTCAGCAGTGCATTGAGCGTTAACGGCCCACCCGCATCGAGCGCCAGGAACTCCCGAAACGTCAAACCGTATCGACTCTTCAAACCGGCCACACCGTTTTCCCTCGTCTTCCACTCAGGTGGCCCACCGAGAGTCAATTTGTCGGCATGCTCCACGAGGTCTTCGACGGTCTCGAGCGAATACTTGTCGGCGGTTTCCTGTTTGACGGCGAGGACGTCCTTGTCTTCCGCGGGTGAAGATTCCAAAGCCACCAAGCCGGCGGGAAGCTTGGCTTCTAGTTCGGTGGCCACCTCGTCCGACGCAGTGGCCGTGGTCTTGCTGTCGAGATACTGCAACAGAGCCCCCGAATATTCGGGGATCAGATCAATGGAACCGTCGCGCAGCGCCGGAATGTACAGCTCCCGGCTACCGATATTGAACTTCTCGGACACATCTATGCCATTGGCCTTCAATGCTTCTGCGTATATGGTCGCAATCAATTGACTCTCGGGAAAGTCCGCGGAACCGATGACGATCGCGCCCTCACTGCTACCACCACCGCCCGCAGCCAGGGGATCCTTGCCGATTCCGCACGCGGAGAGCGCTACTACAGTGGCGCCGACCAGAGCGGCCGTCAACAACTTCTTCATGTCGAATGTCCTTAGATGGGTGTAGGTGCCGGTACGGCGGTGGGCGTCGGCGCTATGATCGACTGCTTGACCTTCGAGCGGTCTCGCCTGGTCAGTCCAGGCGAGACGATTCGAGTCGTCAACGCGCCGATTCCCACATCGAATACGAGTGCAATGAGTGAAACCAGAACAGCGCCGGCGGCCATTTGCCCGTAGTCGCTCTGGGCCTTGCCGTCGATGAGCAACCGTCCGAGACCTCCCAGCGAGATGTATGCGGCAACCGTTGCAGTGGAAACGATCTGGAGCACTGCGCTGCGGACACCGGAGAGCATCAATGGCAATGCACAAGGAATTTCCACCTCGGTAAGAATGCGCATGGATCGAAAACCCATTCCACGCGCCGCGTCGACAGCCGCTTGATCGACGGCACGTACGCCGGCGTACGTGTTCGTAAGAATCGGTGGGATCGCCAGCAATACCAGAACGATCAAGCTGGGAATCAAATAGGCGAGTCGATTCGAGAACGAGGGGGCAATGATCAGGACCAACAGGATCAGCAGGCCGATCGTGGGCAACGCGCGCAGTGAATTCGCCAGCCCCGCAACCACTACCGAACCCCTGCCGGTATGGCCGATGTACAGGCCGAGAGGAATCGCGATGGCTGCGGCGACGACGAGCGCCAAGAAGGTGTACATGAGGTGCTGCAGAACCAGAGTCGGGATACCGTCAGAGCCACTCCAATGAGCGGAATCGAGCAGGAAGTCGATCATGATGTCGTCACTTTCGGGGTCCACGGCGTCAACAGCCGATTCGCCAACATGATGAGGAGGTCGAGAATGAGGGCCAGCACCAGACACAGCGCGATACCCGCGATGATGGGGGTGTAGAACCGGAGTTGGAACCCCTGCGTGAACAGTGAGCCTATCTGCGGGATTCCCAAGAGCGCCCCGAGCGAGACCAGGCTGACATTGGAGACGACAGCCACTCGAAGTCCGGCACAGATCACCGGAACACCAACCGGCAACTGTACTTTCAGCAAGGTTTGATACGGGCGATAACCCATCGCGGTTGCCGCCAAGACCGTTTCCGGCGGAACCGCGTCCAGCGCGTCCGCAACAACCCGCACCAAGAGTGCCACCGTGTAAACGGTGAGCGCCACGATGATGTTCATCGGATCCAATATCTTGGTTCCCAGTAGCGGTGGCAACAATACGAACAGCGCCAACGACGGAATCGTATAGAGCAATCCGGCGGTCCCCACTACATAGGGGTGCAGGCGTCGACTGCGATGCGCCACCCAACCGATCGGCAGTGCCACGACCAGTCCGATCACCAACGGAATCAGCGACAACAGGATGTGCCACCCCACAAGATCGACGATGCGGTCGGATTGTCGTCCGAGCCATTCGAAGTTCATTGGGCACCGACCCCTGCAGAGACCAAGTCTGCCGCCTCGATGGCGTCAATTGCCGCATGAGCGGTAACCGCGCCGATGAGTTCGCCGTGGTCGTCCACTACTACGCCTCGCTTGCTTGGTGCCGACAGCGCTGCGTCCAGCAGAGCGCGCATCGTTCCGCTGGAGTTCGCAACCGTGCCACTGAGATTCAGATCATCAGGCCGGATGATGCCGGTGAGCCGAGCAGGCTCCACCCAGCCGAGCGGCTTCCCTCCGGAGTCGACGATTAGTAGCCAGTTATCCGATGTTGCACCGCGCGCAGACTCCGCCGTATCTCCCAGGTGCGCAATGGGTTCGGGGGAGGTGGGCAAACTTCCATCCAATGTTGCAAATCCCAATGATCGATAGCCACGGTCTCGCCCCACGAAATCAGCCACGAATTCGTCTGCGGGTTGCGTCAACAATTCGAGTGGGGTCGCCGCTTGAGCCAGGATGCCTCCGGTCCGGAGAACAACCACCTGGTCGCCCAGCTTGAGAGCCTCGTCGATGTCGTGGGTGACGATGATAATCGTCTTTCCTAGCTCCTTCTGCAAACGTAGGAATTCGTCCTGCAACTGACCACGAACCACCGGATCCACCGCACTGAAGGGTTCGTCCATCAACATGAAGGACGGGTCGGCCGCCAAAGCTCGAGCCACCCCGACTCGCTGCTGTTGCCCACCGGACAGCTGCCAAGGATACCGGTCTGCGAAATTGACCGCGAGTCCAACCGTCTCCAGCAACTCCATTGCACGCGAGCGTGATTCCTTCTTCGATTTGCCAAGAAGTCGCGGCATAGTGGCGATGTTGTCCACGATGGTCCGATGGGGAAACAGACCTGCATGCTGGATCACGTAGCCGATGCGGCGACGCAGTAATGCAGGATCCATACCCGACGTCGATTCCCCGTCCAGAGAGATAGTTCCCGAAGTCGGCTCGATCAGTCTGTTGATCATTCGCAGCGAGGTGGTCTTACCACAGCCGGAGGGGCCGACAAGAGCAGTGATCCTTCCTGTCGGACATTCGAGATCGAGCTTGTCGACGGCGACCGTACCGTCTGGATACGCTTTGCTTACCTTGTCGAATTTGATCATCGGCGTACTACTTTCGTGTCGAACCGAGTGCTGACCCACTCGGGAGGGGAGTGAAGCTCTGGTGATTCGCTGAAGTCATGGAGTTCGCGCAAGAAATGTCACCGCGGCAGCGAGGTCTGCACTGAGCGGCCGATCCTCGGTGCGCGCGTCGAGAACGCTTTGGGCACGCAGCACGTAGGCACCCAACTCGGTGACCGGATCGAGCACACGGTTCTGCTGCCTCAGCGCTCGGATTGCCGAAATCAATTCGCACGCAAGCACGAGCCTTGATTGAACAAGGATGTCAGTGAGTTGTGTTGCGGCCTGAGAGGCGAAGCTGGCATGGTCCTCGGTCCCTCGAGAAATAACCGTATGCCCCAGCGAACCCGGTGCAGCGGACGACCGAATTTCCGCGATGGCTGCCGAGGTCGTGTACTCGAGCAGCATCGTCCCGCTACTACCCGCGGGCCCGTCGGCCAGAAACGCACGCAGGCCGGTGACGCTCGGATCCGAGAGGTTCGCGAGTCGGCACTGCGACAGCAGTGCGGCACTGGCCAACGCCAACTTCGCTTCGTCGATAGCCAATGCGATGGGCATTCCGTGAAAGTTACCGTTGTGAAAGACTTTGTCGTCCTCGACCGATACCAGGGGATTCTCCGACGACGAGTTCATCTCGACGCTTAACGTCACATTCAATCGTTGGAGTGCCTGCCACGTCGCTCCCAGAATTTGTGGCAATGCGCGAAACCCGAACGAGTCCTGCACTCTCGCGGCTACGACAATGTGCGGCGCAAGAAGTTCACGAATCCGAGCAGCAACTTCTTCTTGTCCAGGGTGCTTTCTTGCCGATTGCACCTGTGCAGCAAAGGGTTCCGATGAGCTTCGGGTAGCGATGGTCGACAGGACGCTAACAACAAGACAGTGCCGCAGCCAGTCCGCGACGTCGACGGCCGTGTTACTGGCGATCGCGACTGTCATGGCATTTGTCGAGATAAGTGGCAAGGCATCACCTTGATGTGGGGCCCACGCGGTGTGAACTGACCCGTCACTTCGCACACTTTCTCCCATCAATCCGAGCGCAATCTCGGAAAATGCGCTGAGGTCGCCTGTCCCGATCGCTCCACGCGCATGGACGATCGGTAGTTGACTGGACGCGACGGAATCCACCAGCGCACCGACGATATCGGGGTGCATTCCGGATCCGCCATTGAGAATCTGGTTGATCCTGATAATCATGGCCGCGCGCACAATGTGATCGGGTAGCGCCGGTCCTGACCCTGTCGCATGGCTTCGCAACAAACGAAGGTCCTGCTCGGCACCGTCTGCCACCGAGGTATCGCGATTCCCACCAACTCCGGTGGTTCTCCCATACACGGGCTGACGGGCCGCTATTCCGACAGCTGTCTCCCAGGACTGTAGCGTCAGTTCGAGCGCCCGAACGGTAGGCAACACGACGATGGGCGCCCCTGCGAGTCCCGCTACCCGTCCCACGGTCAGTGTCGAGCCATCCAGCGCTACTTCCGGATCATCCACCAGAAGTGGTTCAGTCATCAGAACTCCGTCGATCGGCGTGGAACGCCTGTTGGGAACGTGCACGCAGGTCCCTCGCAGTGTGCTCCATCTCACTATTTATGAATGTATAGTCCTGTATATACATGTATCTGTCAAGGGGTAGGTCGGTCATTGGGCACTGTCACGTTGTTGCAGTCGGCAAACTGGGAGGATGTGGCTATCGCAGTCAGGGGCCGGTCAGCCCGCTCAGGTCCACCTTCTGGGTTTGGTTGGTGATCTTCGAGGCCGATGCTGTGGCTTCCGTACCCAAGAGAGAGACATCGGTTCTGGTTGCTGTGTCGGTGAGCATTGTTGTTGCGGCAGAGGGGAGGTCGAGCCCGGTTGGTAGCAGTCCAGCGAGTGCGGATCAGGTCGACCCTGAAGAGAATGTTGCGGACGTCGTTCTTGATGAAGTGCTCGCATAGGGTGATGCTGACAGTGAAGACTCGGAGGATCAGTTATGACAGACTGGCGGCTCACCCCGAACTGGGATGAGCGCCACGATACGTATTGCTTTGGTATCTAACCGGTTAGGTTATCCCCGGCGATATTTCGCTCGCGGCGGTCGATCGCACTCGGTCGCGGAGATGGAGCTGACGGGCGGGGAGATCGTAGGCTGGGAGCAATCCCACCCTGAGGCGGCGGGCCCGGTCCTCGAATCCGGCGACGGAACCCTTATCTTCGAACGCCTGGCCGCGACCGGGAACCCGAACATCAACAGCGCAACTATCGGCGCCCTCGCCGCCGACGACTGGAACCGCAATGGCAAATCGCGGTGCCTGCACTAAGGATGAGGCCCGCCTTCGACAACCTGTGCGACCTCTGCCGCCACGTGGCCTCCAACTCCTGTTTGTTGGCTCGACCGTCCATGCAAATGCCTGCGGGCATTGGCATGCTGTGTGCCAAGTGCGCCCGCAAGGCAGGTATCGCCAATTAGCGCGCCAGCAAGTAAGAGCGGGATTGAGTGCCTCCAGCTCCGACCCCTTGCAGAGGGGCGGGGGTTCGGCAGTTGCTCTGGTCTGATCGCCAAACTGCCGTCGCAAGTCAAATTGGACAGATCCGTCCTTTTGTGACCCAGTGACGCTTAAATTGGCCATATCTGGCCAGCTTGTCTGAATTGGTGCAATTGGTCGATTTTTTTGGCAAACTTCCCTTGCCGAGTTGGTAGTCGGAGCCGCAGAAGTTTCAAGATCGGACACGAAAAATGGAATTTGATATCGAGGACATCATGGCAGGTATAGAGGACGGGGTGGCTGGTGCCGCGGAAGTTGCAGCTGGGGAGGCCCTCCAAGTCGAAGCGCTACCGGTAGTCGAGGAAATGGCCGCCGGGGACGGACCGCTGGACAACGCCCTCGCCAATAACGATGCGCCCGACGCCGGCGCCGCTATAAGGCGTCTCGCCGAAAGTGGCACCAGTCCGTTTTGGAAGGCTGTCAAGGAGGCTTCATGGTTTGTAACCAAGGGCGTCGTCGGCGCCGGAATCGCGTTCGGCATCATGTATGGACTGAATAAAGCAATCGCAACCAAGGCGAAAACGGACAACGTTAGAGGTTCGCTGACGGATTATCTAAAGGAAACAGAAAAGAATTGGGTGTCAAATGGACTCCCCTGGACTGCTGAACTCAAGACGGAGGCAGCGACTGCCGCTTTGACTTTCCCGTGGATCGATTGCACTAAGTAATCATGTCCATTTGGAGTTCAATATCCGATGCATTCAAGTCGGCATATCATGCAGTGGCCGGCGCTGCAGAGACGGCGTACGACGCGGTGTCCGGTGCCGCCGAAACGGCATGGAATTTCGCAACGAATGTGGTCGAACACGGCGCTTTGTCCACAGCGGAAGGTGTAGACATATTCGCGGACGGCTGGGAAAAGGTTTTCAGCGGAGACATTCAAAATGGCTTTAATGCAGTCGGGCTCGGGATGCTCAAGGCCGCGGGGATGGACGCACTCAACCTTGGTCCACAGTACGAACACGCAATCGGAAACGCCGCATTGTGGTCGCTCCAGCAGTCCAAACTGACGTCGAGCCAAATCTGTTTCAGCAAGTATCTTGAGGGTGTCATTGAAGAATTCGGCAGGGAGGGCATTCGGTGGGATCCTTCGATGGAAGATCCGGCTCGTACCGGAGCCACACAACTCCCATGGATCAATCTCGCCTGCTGATTCAGTTGGTGTCGCGAGTTAAGCCCGATGGATGTGAAAGCGTCCGCCCGGCTTGACCGTGCTGTAGGCAACGAGGTGCGGCACCAGATACACCGGCGGGTCGCGAATATCCACGAACTCCATCGTGTGACAACGTATTCCTTCGGTGCCGACATTGGCGACTCGGAGATGATCTCCCGGCGATTGCGACTGCTAGGCCTCGACAACCCCGGCCCACTCGGTACGGCTGGGGCTGCGGCCCCGCAGGTCGTACCCGAAACTTGTCGGTCACGCGGGGATGGGGCGGCACAGGATCATGACTGAAGCCGACCCTCACGCGCGTGATCGTGCGTGGCAGGCGGTGTCGTGCTGGTCGTATCACCGCCCGATGCCCTCGAACGCATCCGACAGATCAGTACAACAATCGGAATCGGGACAGCTAATGTCGCGCGCCTAAAGTTCTTTGACAGTGCGGTTTGAGATACTTCAGGCATGCGGATTAAGCCCCTGATCTTGCGAGACGGCGACGATCTCGAGTTGGCCAGACGGGTACGGTCGAGGTCGATTCCTTCGGGTGCGGCGCGGGCACGGATTGTATTGCTCGCGTCTCAAGGTGAGTCGAATTCGTCGATTGCGGAGTTGGTCGGGGTGTCGAGGCCGACGGTGATTTCCTGGCGCGCTCGCTACGACGCGGACGGGTTGGCCGGCCTCGAGGATGATGCGCGTTCGGGCCGACCGCGTAGTCTCGATCATCGGGAGATCGTCTCGGCGACCTTGATGCCGCCACCGAAGAAATACGGTGTCACACAATGGAGTTCGCGTCTGCTTGCGAAACATTTGGGGATCGGGTACGGGACGGTCGCACGGATTTGGCGTGAGTACGGGGTGCAGCCGTGGCGCAGTGAGACATTCAAGTTCTCCACCGATCCGGAACTCGTCGCGAAAGTCACCGACATCGTCGGGTTGTATCTCGATCCGCCGGAGAACGCGATCGTCCTGTGCGTGGACGAGAAATCGCAAATTCAAGCGTTGGATCGGACTGCGCCGACGTTGCCGACGCAGATCGGAATCCCCGAGAAGCAGACACACGACTACGTTCGCCATGGCACCACCACCTTGTTCGCTGCGTTGGAGATCGTAACCGGAGAGGTGACCGGGATCTGCCGGCCCCGGCACCGTCACCAGGAGTTTCTGGTGTTCCTCAAGCATGTGGCGCGGGCGTATCCGAAGCAGGAACTGCATCTGGTGATGGACAACTATGCCACCCACAAGAAGGCCGAGGTCCGTCAGTGGTTGGCGGCGAACCCGCGGATTCACGTCCATTTCACCCCGACATCGGCGTCGTGGATGAACCTGGTCGAGGTGTGGTTCGGGATCATCGAACGCCAAGCGATCCACCGCGGCACTTTCCGCAGTGTCCGAGAACTGACGAGCAAGATTCGGGACTTCATCAACGGGTGGAATCCGCGGGCGCAGCCGTTCGTGTGGACGAAAACCGCCGAGCGGATCCTGGCGAAAGCTGACTGTAAAACAACTTCAAACTCGGGGCACTAACTCGGCGGATCACGTCCAGCCGACTCAGCAATTGTGGGAGGTGAGACCGCACATTGCGCATATATCATTCCGCGTACACTGTGGGGGGTAAATCTTCCCCGACACATTATAATTCGGCACGGTCCACATGGCGGCTACGCGAGGAAAACTACCGATCGAACTAAGCAGTTTCGTCGGTCGACGATCCGAAACCAAAGAAGTCCACCGTCTACTGTCGGAGCAACGCCTCGTGACTCTGACAGGCCTCGGCGGGGTCGGCAAGACCCGGTTGGCTCTCCGTGTCGCCAGTGAGTCCACCCGAGCGTTCCCCGGGGGCGTATGGTTCGTCGACTTCAGCGAACTGCAGGAGCCGGCGCTCCTCGACCAGACAATTCTGACTGCGCTCGGAGTACAAGACCGATCCACACGGTCACCACGATCGGTACTGATCGACCGACTCGTCAACGACCGGATCCTGCTAGTTCTGGACAACTGCGAACACCTCATCGAGTGGGTGGCCGATACCGTCGCCGAACTACTTCGCCACTGTGCCCGACTGGCACTGCTGGCAACCAGTCGAGAACCGCTGGACATCCAAGGCGAGGCGGTATTGCGAGTACCGCCGATGAAGCTACCCACCAACGCCTCATTGCCCACCGATGACAGTAATGGTGACGCGATGGCGCTCTTCGAGCAGCGGGCACAGTCCACGGTCACAGACTTCCGGATCACCAACGAGAACAGTGCGGTCGTCGAAAAGATCGTTCGCCAGTTGGAGGGGCTGCCTCTGCCAATCGAGCTGGCAGCTGCTCGCCTGAAGGCAATGTCGGTCGATCAGATCCTGCAACGACTCAACGACCGTTTCCAGCTACTGACGCAGGGCAGCCGGAACGCACCGGAACGGCAACAGACCCTTGCACAGAGCATCGACTGGAGCTTCGATCTGTGTACTCCGCCGGAGCAGTTTTTGTGGGCACACTTGAGCGTTTTTGCGGGCAGCTTCGATCTAGAATCGGTCGAGGGAATTTTCTCCGAGGAATTCGAGAACGAAGATCTGGACGATCTGGTGATGTCCCTGGTCGACAAATCAATCCTCATTCGCGAACAAGACGGCCCGTACGTCCGATACCGCATACTCGAGACTCTTCGCGAGTACGGACGCGGCCTGGTGCCGGACGACGAGTGGGACTCACTGCAGCACCGACACTGTAACTGGTTCAGGCAGCTCATCTTCTGCGCCGAGAAGGATTGGATCGGACCGCACCAAATCGATTGGATGGCGCGGATCGACTGCGATCTGCCCAACGTGCGCAGCGCATTGGAGTTCAGCCTGACCGATCTTGACTCGATCGAAGACACACTGCATGCCGCAAGTGCTCTGCACGATTACTGGCTCACGCGTGGTCGATTCAACGAAGGTCGCTACTGGTTGGACCGTGCTCTGACCGCGGTACCCGCTCGAATCGAGGGCACCCTCGGTGACGCGGTAGTCGAAGCCACCGTGACCGGCGCCCTGCTGGCAGCCCTCCAACGCGATATCGCCTCAGCGACAAACCTCACCGAAAAAGCTCGGCTCCAGGCCGAGATCCAGCGCAACGACGACGGACGCGTACTAGCGACGTACGCGCTCGGATTCGTCGCGGTCGCCGACGGCGATCTCGCGCGCGGCGCCGAGTACCTCGACCAGGCTATCGAGGCATTCCAGGCAAACGACAACATCACCCGTCTGGTACCCGCGCTCTACTGGTTCGCATTCGTCGTCGACGCACTCGGCGAAACGGATCGGGCAGCAGGCATCTACGAGCAGGAACTGACGATCTCCGAATCGCAGGGCGAAATCGTGTGGCGGTCGATGACGATGTCGGACTACGGGTCCGCGCTGTGGCGTCACGGCGACCACACTCGCGGTATCGAGCTACTGGAAGACTCCCTACGATTGATGCAGGGGTTAGGAAACCAGTTCGGATGCGCATGGTGCCTCGAGGAACTCGCGTGGACGCTTGTCGACGGGGACGCGAAGCTAGCAGCCACACTGATGGGCGCGGCCGACACACTGTTCGCCGCCACGGGCAGTCCCATGGCCACCTTCGGGAGCATGGTCGCCTACCACGAAGCAGGCGCGCTCGACGCCCGTAACAAGATCGGAGACAAGGATTTCCAACAAGCCTTCGATCACGGAAAAGTTCTCACCCTTGACGACGCGATAGCCCACGCACTGAGGGAACAGCCGCTCAGTCGATCACCGAAAACGACGACCGATGACTCCATACTGACTCCGCGGGAACTTCAGGTGGCCGAACTCGTAGCGCAAGGACTGACCAACAAGGCAATTGCAGAGAAACTGGTCATTTCCCAGCGAACCGTCGACGGCCACGTCGATCACATACGGAACAAACTCGGATACGGCTCGCGCACCAGGATCGCAACCTGGGTGCTCCAGCGCAAAAACAGCCTCCCCAACTCTTCCGGCTCGTAGCGAACTGAATCGCATGTAGGTGTTTGTAGCGCCGGCTCGGGTCTGGCACTACATACGCTTTGGCCGCCCTCGGGGGGACTGTCAGTCAAGGTGCCGGTATTCGACATGGCTGCAACATAGGCGTGTGTTGCGGTTGTCGTTGTCCGTAAGACGCCCGGCTGGTGGTATTCCGGCCGAGCGTCTGCGTGAAACTACTTGCGGGTCACTTGGTTACCGATGTTGCAGAGATCCTGTGTGTTGCAGAGATCCGGTGTATTCGGCTGGGCCTTTTCCTAACAGGATGAGGTAGACGGCGTTGGGTTCGAGGTTCGCGTTGTAGGTGAACGTTGCGTTGTCGGGTTGGACCGTGCGTTCGTCGACCTTATGAAGGTTCGCCTTGCTCACGTCGGTGTTCGTCGGGTCGGAGTAGAAGTTGCTCGTGTTCTGATCGACTCGGTAGGCCGTCACAGTGAGGTTTCCGTGAGCGAGGTTCTTCGGTAGTGCAGTCATGTCGATGGTGACGTCGTGGGCGGTGGTGGGGCAATTGGTTTTTGGCGGAATTCCGGAGCAGCCTTGGTAGTTCCACACCATGACGGACGCTTCGGGTTTGTGGGCATCCTTGGCTGCGAGTGCGTAGATGCCGAGTCCGTTGTCGAGTTGGTCTGACGTCGCAGAAACTTTGGCGTCTTTCATCTTTGACTGCATGAGCATTACGTTCCCGTAGGGGGTGAGCGCGTTCACCGGTAGGGGGTTGTATGGCTTCCACAGGATCTGTTGCGTTCGCAGGTCCATGTACGGGCCGACTGCGTTTTGGGTGACGAATTGGTCCTTGAGTCCGGTTCGTCGCGCGACCCAGTTCAGCGGGTAGGTGTCGTGCTGTTGCGAGAACCAGTAGGCAAGTGATGGCATGCCGGCAGCTTGACGTGCGTAGTCGGTGCTGTCGCAGTTGTCACACATCGGGCCGGGATACCGGTCTCAGTGATATAGACCGGAAGGTTCTCTGGCAGGCCGCGTTCGGCGAGCACGCTGTCCAACTGATCACGGTATCCCTTCACCAAACTGGGATCGGACTTGTAGAACTGCCTGCTCCCGTCGGGGAGGACGTTGACGTAGGCATGGTAGGACACGAAGTCCAGGCGTTTGTCGGGATCTGAGTCGGCTACGTAGGCGTCGAGGAACGTGGTGAGTAATGGAGTGTTGAAGTAGTACAAGGCTGGCCCGCCGACTTCGAGCGGGGTGTAGCCGCGATCGGTGCTCAGCGAGTGGTTGATGCTGTTGACCGCTTGGTAGAGCGGGATATAGGACTGGTAGACCTGCGCGGGCTGGATTGTCGATCCGGGGGCGTCGGGCTCGTTCCACGCTTCGATGTACTGGACTTTCGGTACGTCCTGATGCGCGCAGTCGCCATTCCATGGGCATGAGAGTGTGAGGCCGGCAAGGAAGTCAGACAGTGGTACCACCTTGTTGCTCGGGGCCGACAGTATTGATATTCGCTACGGGAAGGAACTCAATGAGGAGCGGAATTGTCGGTGCAGCACGCGTTACGGCGACGGTTGTATCGGGGCTGGCCTTCGCTGCGACAATCGGTTCCGGCACCGCCCAGGCGGATACCCAGGATTGCGTCATCGAGCGAAATGTCTTCAGTGCGATGGCAACCTGCCATGACACCGACGCGCCGCCGGCAGAGAGTATGCGCTGATCGTCGACTGCTGGGGCATTCACGGCATCCCCAATGCCTTTCCGCTCTATGCGATCGGTCCGTATCGCCAGTCCAGTCCCTCATTTGTGCCGACAGGTAACGGTATGGGGGGGATGCAGCACGAATTGGGGTGCTCCCTCGTTGAATGTCGGCGTGATCACCGATGCTCACGTGCAGGTCTATCGCCAATAGTAGATATCCGATAACGTCGGGTGGTCGCCGAATGTACCGGTGCGTCATTCAGTCGGTGACCCAATCTGCCATGACGTCTGCCAGTGCTTCGGCACCGATGTTGCAATCGGTAGCTTCGGCGAACTCGTCCGGGGAATGGGAGACTCCGGTCGGGTTGCGCACGAACAACATTGCGGTTGGAACCTTCGCGGAGAGGATTCCGGCGTCGTGGCCCGCTGCAGTGGGAAGTACCGGTACGTCTCCGAGGTGAGCAAGTGCGCGTTTGAGCTTCTCGCGTGGTTCCGAAGGGAATTCGACGATGGGTGTGATGGATTCGGCGAACACCTCGAGTGCGATGCGGTCGGATGTCGAGTGAGTTCGTGCGTCGGCTTCGATCTGTTCGACGAGTTTGGTCAGAGTCTCTTCATCGGCGGCGCGGGCATCGAGCCACGCTTTGATCTCCGACGGTATTGCGTTTGCGCCGTTGGGAAGCACGTGTACTTTGCCGAATGTCGCGACGGCGCCGTGTGCGGTTGCTGCTGTACGTGCGCTGTGCACGGAGGACGCGAAGGCGAGCATCGGATCACGCCGGTCCACGAGTCGGGTTGCTCCGGCGTGGTTTGCCTCGCCGCTGAACGTGAATTCCCACCGGCCGTGAGGCCAGATGGACGAGGCGACGGCAATGGGCTTGTCGACCAAGTCGAGTGCGCGCCCCTGCTCCACGTGTAGTTCTACGTAGACACCGACCTTGCTCTCGAGGGTGTCGTCGGTCCCGATGTGCGTGGTTGACCGGCCTGCTTTGGACATGGCTTCTGCCAGCGTGATGCCGTCAACGTCCCGGAGGGCCAATGCGCGTTCGGGTTTGAGTGCGCCCGTCGTCAATTGGCTTCCGACGCAGGCAACTCCGAACCGAGCGCCTTCTTCGTCGGAGAACGCGGTGATCGCGATGGGGATCGTCGGTTCGATACCGCGTTCGCGGACGATGTCGATGGCGGCGAAGGCGGACACGACCCCGAGTGGACCGTCGTACGCACCACCGTCGGGAACGGAATCGAGGTGCGAGCCGGTGACGAACGCTCCGGTGGGCTCGCCAACCCACCCCGTCGGCATCCACCATGCCCACAGATTGCCGTTGCGGTCCTCTTCGACGTCCATTCCACGCTTCGATGCGTTGTCGCGAAACCACTCGCGCAGAGTCAGATCAGCGTCACCCCAGGCGAATCGGCGATATCCTCGGGTATTTCGGTGCTGGCCGACATCGAGGATTGTCGACCACAGAGTGTCGAAGGAAGTCACGGAAGTAGGGGTCCTCTCGGGAGAAGCGTGTTCGGAATTCTCACGCGACGTGGTTGTCGGGGTACGCAGTGACTGCGAGAAACGTGATGGGGAGTTCGAACAGATCTTTCGGACCGTGCAACCCTTCTCCGTCGAGGAGTAGTGAATCGCCGGCGCGAAGCCGATAGTCGGATCCGTCGTGGGTGTAGACCATGTCTCCTTGCAGCATGAACAACAGTTCGGTACCGGGATGCTGGAAACGCGGCGAGATCGTCGACTCCTGTTCGAGTGTCACTACCACTGCTTCGAGTCGACGGTGTTGTCCACGTAGCGCACCGAGCATCTCGTAGTGATGGCCTGAGCGCGTCCCTCTGCCGACAATGTGCGCGCCGCTTCCGGCCCGCGTGTACACCGATTCACGCTGCGTTCCGGCCCCGCGAAACAGCGTGGTCACCGGAACGTCAAGGCCGGTCGAGAGTCTTGACAGCGTCGCGAGGCTGCACGATGCCTGCGCATTCTCGATTTTGGAGAGCATGGCTTTGGAGATACCGACCCGGGTAGCCATGTCACTGAGCGAGAGTCCGGCGCTGATCCGAAGATTGCGAACCTGGGCCCCGATCACGGCTTCGAGCGAGCCGTCGGACGCGGAGTCTGGTGTGACCTCGCGTGGTTCGGTGTCGTGCACGATTCCCGGTGTCTCGGTTGACGTCATGGCGTACCCCTCTTTCCTGGCGTGGAACGTGGGTTTTCAGTACCGACCGGGAATCCAGGTGGTACCGGCGAGGGGAACGCGCGCCATCGCGGATGCTTCGACGGTGAGTGCGACAAGGTCCTCGGGCTCGAGATTGCGCAGGTGCGATTTTCCGCAGGCCCGTGCCAAGGTCTGGGCTTCCATGGTGAGGACTCGGAGGTAGTTGGCGAGGCGTCGGCCACCTTCGACGGGGTCGAGGTTCTTCGACAGTTCCGGGTCTTGAGTGGTGATACCCGCTGGGTCGCGCCCGGCCTGGAAGTCGTCGTAGAAACCTGCCGCGCTACCGAGTGCTTCGTACTCTTTTGCGTAGCGAGGGCTGTTGTCTCCCAGAGCTATCAGGGCTGCGGTACCGATGGCTACGGCGTCGGCACCGAGTGCCATCGCTTTGGCGACATCGGCTCCGCTGCGGATTCCGCCGGAGATGATGAGCTGGACCTTGCGATGCACGCCCATTTCCTGCAAAGCCTGCACCGCTTGGGGAATCGCGGCCAGAGTCGGGATGCCGACATGTTCGATGAACACGTCCTGGGTTGCGGCGGTTCCACCCTGCATGCCGTCGACGACGACTACGTCGGCGCCGGCTTTCACGGCAAGCTTGACGTCGTAGTAGGTGCGTGTTGCGCCGACCTTGACGTAGATCGGCTTCTCCCAGTTGGTGATCTCGCGGAGTTCGATGATCTTGATCGCGAGGTCGTCTGGCCCGGTCCAGTCGGGGTGGCGGCAGGCGCTGCGCTGGTCGACGCCCATCGGCAGGGTTCGCATGCCGGCGACTCGCTCGGTGATCTTCTGGCCCAGGAGCATCCCGCCGCCACCGGGCTTGGCGCCCTGTCCGAGAACGATCTCGATGGCGTCGGCTTTGCGCAGGTCGTCGGGGTTCATGCCGTAGCGCGACGGGAGGTACTGGTAGACGAGGTTCTTGGATTGACCGCGTTCCTCCGGTGTCATTCCGCCGTCGCCGGTGGTGGTCGAGGTTCCGACCGCACTGGCTCCGCGTCCGAGTGCCTCCTTGGCTTGACCGGACAGCGCGCCGAAGCTCATACCGGCGATGGTGATCGGGATGTCCAGGTGTAGCGGGAACTTCGCGTGTGTGTCGCCGAGAACGACGTCGGTATCGCATTTCTCGCGGTAACCCTCGAGCGGGTAGCGCGACATCGAGGCGCCGAGGAACAGTAGGTCGTCGAAGTGGGGGAGCTTACGCTTGGCACCCCAACCACGAATATCGTAGATTCCGGTCTCGGCGGCGCGCTGGATCTCGGCGATGACGCTGCGGTCGTAGGTTGCGGATTCGCGCAATACGGTGCCGGGTACTTCTGTTGTCATGGCGAACCTCTCCTAATACGCGCTGGCGTTGTCGACGTGGAAGTTGTACAGCTGACGGGCAGAGCCGTAACGGCTGAATTCGGTGGGATCGTGGTGCAGACCTGCGGCGGTGAGTAGTTCGCCGAGTTCCTTCAGGTGCTCGGGACGCATGTCCTTCTTGATGCAGTCAGCACCCAGCGACGCCACCGTGCCACGCACGTAGATTCTGGCCTCGTACAGTGAATCACCTAGTGCTTCACCGGCATTGCCGCAAACAACGAGCCTACCCGCTTGTCCCATGAAAGCGCTCATGTGACCGATGTCGCCGCCGACGACGATGTCGACACCCTTCATCGAGATTCCGCATCGTGCGGCAGCGTTGCCGTCGATGATCAGTAGTCCGCCGTGTGCGGTGGCGCCGGCGGATTGCGACGCGTCCCCTTTGACATGGACGGTGCCCGACATCATGTTCTCGGCCACTCCGACACCGGCATTTCCGGTAACCGTGACGCTGGCATGTTGGTTCATTCCGGCGCAGTAGTAGCCGACATGACCGTCGATGGTGACGTCGATATCCTTGTCCAGCCCGCATGCAAGGGCGTGTGCGCCTTGCGGTTGGGTAATGGTCAGACTTGTCGGGGCGTCCGGAGAACTCAGCAGTTCGTTGACTGCGCGGGTGCTCGACGTCTGCAGATCGATGACGCTGGTTGCGATTTCGTGTGTGGTCGTCACTGACGGTGCCATACGTACACCTCTTCCGGTTCTGGTTCGAAGATTCGGGCGTTCTCGATGCCTGGCAGATGTGCCAGGGCGCGGTATTCGGATGCCATGGCCACCCAACGATCGGTCTCGGCAATGATCGCCGGCTTGCAGGCGATCGGGTCGCGAACGACGGCAAACGAATCGCTGTTCGACACCAACAGTGTGTAGAAGCCGTCGAATGTCTCGTTGAGCATCAGCAGTGCCTTCTCGAGGTCGACCCCCTCGGCGAGCTGTTTGGCGACGAAGCGGGCGCCCACCTCGGTGTCGTTTTCGCTGTCGAAGTGCACGCCGGCGCGTTCGAGGTCGTGCTTGATGCTCATGTGATTCGAGAACGAACCGTTGTGTACCAGGCACTGATCCGGTCCGACGGCAAAAGGATGAGAACCTTCCGCCGTGACAGCGGATTCGGTGGCCATCCGGGTATGTGCGACGCCTTGCCATCCGCCGGCCTGGGGGAGACCGAACCGGTGTGCAAGGTCGGTGGGGTTGCCCATGCCCTTGAGCACAGTCAGCTCGTCGCCGAATCCGATGATCCGGGCTGTGGGGGCGATAGCACGGACCGCATCTGCCAGGGTGTCTGCGGCTACCGGGGCATGCACCACTACGGTGGGGTCGAGGTCGTGCCCGGTCACCGCGACAGCGAGCCGATGAGTCAGCTGTTCTGCGAGTTCAATTGCGCTGACCGGAGAATCGAGAACTGAGACGGTTGCCTCGCCGGCCGGTGACCAGGTTGGGTTGCCGTAGATCGCCATTCCGGCCGAGTCGGGTCCGCGATCACACATCGCGTCGAGCATGTCGGTCAGCAATGCACCGAGTTGGGGGTAGAGCGTGGCGTCACGTAGGTGAAGCCCGACGATTCCACACATGGAATGCCTCCTCGAAAGTATCGGAAAATGAGCTAGAACGCTGTCAGGTAGTGGTCGACTTCCCACGAAGACACGGTGTTGTGCCAGGCGAAGAACTCCTCACGCTTGGTCTTCGCGAAATACTCGGCGACGCCGGTGCCCGCGACGTCGAGCGCGTCGGTCAGGACCGAGTCGGTTTCCAAGGCGTCCATCGCGTGGAGCAGTGTCATGGGGAGCATCTCGCTCGGGGAATCCCCGCTGCCGGGCTTCCCGGGGTGGAGATTTCGCCGTACACCGTCGAGGCCGGCGGCGATCGCACCCGCAGCCGCGAGGTACGGATTTGCCGATCCGTCCCCGCCGCGCAGTTCGACGCGGTTCTTGTCCGGCACCCGGAGGTAGTGAGTTCGATCATTGCCGCCGTAGGTGGCGTAGCGAGGTGACCACGTTGCGCCACTGGTGGTCGCAGTAGCGCCGGTTCGCTTGTACGAGTTCACGGTTGGAGCGATGAGGCCCTGGAGCGCGCAGGCGTGCTCGAGAATGCCGGCGACAAAGGAGTACGCGGTGGGGGAGAGTCCGAGTCCCAGTTCGTCGCGGGGGTCTGGGAAGACCGCGCCGGCGTCGTTCCACAGCGACAGGTGCATGTGCAGCCCGCTTCCGGTGCGGGTGGTAAACGGCTTCGGCATGAATGTCGCTTGCATTCCGCGCTTCTCGGCGATGACGGAGAGAAGGTAGCGCAGGGTGATCACACGGTCGGCTGTGGTCATAGCGTCGGCATAGTCGAAATTCTGCTCGAATTGACCGTTTCCGTCTTCGTGGTCGTTTGCGTAGTTGCCCCAGCCGAGGGTGTTCATCGCTTCGGACACCTCGGTGAGGTGGTCGTACATCCGGGTCACGTCGCGGGCGTCGTAGCACGGATTGTTGCTCGTGTCCGAGCGGTCGGCGGTAACGAGTTCCCCGTCCACGCGGTTGACGAGAAAGTACTCGATCTCGGCGCCCACATTGACGGTCATACCGAGTTCGGCGGCTTTTCGGAGTTGTTCCTTGAGGATGATGCGTGGTGCGTACGGCCACGGCTTGCCTTCGACGTATGGATCGCAGTGGACCAGGGCGAGTCCGGGTTTGACGAAAGGAATCGGGGTGAAGGAACTGACGTCCGGGATCGCGACAAGATCGGAGTCCTTGGGTTCCTGACCCATGTGACCCGCTGCGTAACCGGCGAATCCGACGCCGTCCTCTTCGAGTTGCCTGACGGCTTGGATGGGGACGAGTTTGGCGCAGGGTTTGCCGGACATCGTCACGAACAGGGCGAGGATGAAGGTGGTGTTGCTCGCGTGGGCGACCTCCGACAGCGTCGGTAAGGGATCCAGTGCCGTCGCGGTGGAGGGTGCGGCTTCAGAAGTGTCTACAGCCATGATGGAAGGTCCTTCTGGGAAGTAGGGTGTGGGAACCGATGCAGTTCGGTGTCAACGCATTTCGCCTGCACCTTCATAGGGATGAAGGCTGAAGAGGAAGTCGTCCTCGGCGAACCGCGAGTAGCGGAAGTCCGCCGCGTTGACGTTGGGGAGTGTGGTGTGGCCGTCGATCAGCAGATCGGCGACAAGCTTGCCGACTGCGGGAGAGATCTTGAATCCATGGCCGGAGAATCCGGTCGCGAGGAACAGCCCGTCGGCAGGAGAGGGCCCGATGATCGGGTTGTAGTCCGGCGTCACGTCATAGGCGCCGACGTACGAGCTGGTGATCCGTGGGTCCGGCATGTCGGGCAACCGGTGTCCGAGCTTCATGATGTTCTTCTCGATCGCAGCGTCGTCGGCGCGATTGACGTACTTGTCCGGGTCGATGTACTCCGGCGCCTGATGATCGGAGTTTCCGACAAGGAGTTCGCCGTTGGGCTCTCGGCAGATGTACTGTAGCCCAGCCAGATCCGAGAGTACCGGAACTTCCGGTGTGGGAGCACCTTGATCGACCAGAACCAGTTGTGCACGTTGAGCTTTGACGTCGATGTCGACACCGACGCCCGCGGCGAGGGTGGGTGCCCATGGGCCGGTGGCGAGGATGACGTGCTCGGCATGTACCTCGGAACCGTCGGTCAAGGTAGCGCCGTAGACCGTACCTGCCGAGTTCTGCAACAGTGACACGACGGGGGTGCTTTGTCGGATCTTGACGCCCATCTTACGGGCGGTTGCGGCAAATGCCATGCCCGCCATGTATGCCTCGCCGCGACCGCCGAGTGGTTCGTAGGCGAACAGCGCGAAGTCGTCGAGGTGCAGACCCGGCCACAGCTCGGCCATCTTGTCGTGAGCGATGAATTCGGTGGCAATGCCCAGGCGCTGCATCATGGCGATGTTGGCTTCGAGCGGTTTGACATTGTTCTCGGCAACTCCGACGACGTATCCACACTGTCGAAATGCCATGTCGTCGTCGAAGATTTCGGTGGCGCGAGTAAAGGTATCGATGCCGTACCAGGACATTGCGGCCAATGACGGTGTGCCGTAGTGGCAGCGAACGACGCCGCTGGACTTGCCGGTCATGCCCGAGCACAGAGTATCCCGCTCGAGAACCAGAACGTCGGTTTCCCCTCGTTCTGCAAGGGAATACGCGATGGCCAGTCCTTCCAGGCCGCCGCCGATGATCAAGAACTTGGTCGTGTCGCTCACGTGTCGATCCTTTTCGGTGCGGAGAGTTCTGTGGTGTGGGCCGGTAAGCCGGACCAAGTAGTTCGAAACTGTTTCAGCGGATGAATCGTTGTTATCCACTATGAAACACATCGGTTATGTCATTCGTGTTACGTCTTTGTCAGCTCGACGTGACAGAGATTTTTGGATAGCAATGCCTGCGTGAGGTTTTCGACCGTCATCCGGCCGATTCACGCGACTGCTTCGATTGGCATCCGCCGGAATGCCAGGGGTATCGCGCGGATTCGAGGAAATGCCAAAACCGACGTCGTCGATGATGCCCTGCGTGTCGAGGGCCACTCTTGCGGGTAACTGGGGGGAATTCGGGCATGCGATGGTAGTGCACGAACGGAGGCGTATCGCTGTAGGTGTCACCCTGGGATTGGCCGATCGCGAATTTCGGCGATGAGAACCTTTCCGGTCCCGCGGATTTCGACCGAGTCGAGGCGAATGACGATGCAGTCTCCTGCGTCGGCCGACCGAGATCCGGCTTCGACACGGCCGCTGTGCACGTAGAAGACGGTGACAGCGTGTATATCCGTGTCCACAGTAGAGTCGACGAGGTCGTGCACGGACACGGATGCTGTCGTCGTACGTCGGTCCACCATGACGTTGAATGCACTTGTCGTGCCATCCGGGATGCACCTGGGGGTTCTCTCGCCGTCGAAGCCGAACGGCTGCAGCGGTTCGATCGCGGTTGTTCCGCCCCTCCATTCGAACGTGACACCGTATGCGCCGATGACGGTGAACACGCGGCTGCGGCCCTCGAATGCGGAGAACTCTGTTGCGGCGTCGCCGAGATCAGCGACGCTCACGCGCCACCGAGGTGCCACCGTGGCGTCGACTGCGATCTCGTCGGTCACGCCCGCGCCGTTTTTCCACGGTACTCGTCGGCGGTCTCCGCGCCGGATCAGTTCGGTGGGGAGTGGCACTGTAAGGCTCCTTGCAGCCGAGGGCGCTTCGATGTTGAAGCCGGTTCAGTCCTCGTGATGATCGGGTAGGCGGTTACTGCCAGGAATTTGATCGGCAGTCGGACCAAATCGGGTGGACCGTGCAGGCCCTCACCGTCGAGAAGCAGTGAATCATTGCGGCGCAGTGTGTATTCGGATTCTCCGTGGCCACACACCGTGACGCCTTCGAACATATAGAGGATTTCGGTACCCGGATGCCGGAATGGAGGAGGCACTTTGCTGGTGTCGATCACGGTGGCCCACCCGGGTTCCACGCCCCGCGATCCCTGCGTCGCGGCCGGCCTCGACATAGACGGCTTCACGCGTCGGGTCAGCTCTGCGGAACAGATTTTTGTCGACATTGCCTTCGGAACACCGACCTTCGCCGCCATGTTGCCTGCTGACAGACCTGTCGAACGCCACAGTGCGCGAACTTGTTTGGCGATGACTCATTCGAGATCCAGACCAGTGGGCGTATCGCTCGCGACCCTGTCGCGGGATCGCCGGTGTTGCGGTGCGTGTCGATCGAGTCCGAAGCAGTCATCGGATGATTCTAACCCAAATGTCTACTATCAGTGAACGAAATGTATGGACATGAGACGCAAACCTTGAATCGTCGAACGACTTTCGGGCGGTTCTGGGACGTCGGGGAATGACCGCCGACGCTGAACGGCGCACTCCGAAGTTCGTGGGGTTGCCGTCAGCGTCCGAGATGTGTGTACGCACAAGTGCGACGTCCGCGACGATTCCGCGTTCGAGTGCGCGTAGGTTCGGCCGTCGAAATCGGCGTGGGGTTTCCCATCGACGACTTCGGTTGCGACCCCGGTGGCCTGTAGAAAGCGGGAATTCCGGCGCCACCAGCACGACGGCACAGTGCTGCCGGGTGGTCGGCTATCCGTCAGCCTATCCGGTGGTCTCAAATCCAAGGGGCATCCGGTGGGCGCAACGGGAGTTTCCCAACATGTTCTGGCGGCAATGCAACTCAGCTGCACCGTCGGGGCCATGCAGCTGGGCTCTGCTCGCCGCAGTGTGGTGCACAACATGGGTGGGCCGGCGGTTGCAAACTACGTGAGTGTTCTCGACGCTGTTTAACGGTTGATAGCTCACCGCTCGTTGAGGGTTCGCGAGCCGCCGCAGGCGTTGATGCGGCGAAAGTGCAGGCAGTCTGATCAGTACTCGGGACAACCGAAGTTTCGGGACGTGTCGGGTGAGGAGACGCGTGAGGTGTCGCCCCACCCGACATGCTCAATTCCGGGTCAGATGGCCTGTTCCGTAGGGAGGATGTGGATTTCGGTGAGGTTCACGTGCTTGGGCACGGAAGCGATGAATGCAACAGCTTCGGCGATGTCCTCGGACTGCAGCACGTCGATCTGTTCGATGAGGTCAGCCATGAGCTTGCTTGCAGAGGTGTCGGTTACATGGTCGGGGAGTTCGGTGTCGACCATGCCTGGTTCGATGGCGGAAACGCGGATCTTCTTTCTGCCGAGTTCCATTCGGAGCAGTCGGGTGAGCTGCGTGAGGTACGCCTTGGTGGCCGAGTACACCTGGAATCCTTCGAGATATCGGACGGCGGCGGTTGAGGATGTGACGATGAGGTCTGCCGGTCCTCCTGATGCGGCGGCCGCTTGCAATGGGCCGACGAACGCCGCGATGGTGTTCATTGTGCCTTTGATGTTGAGATCGATTTGAGCCTCCCAGTCCGCGACGGCGAGGTCGCTGATTCCGGAGATGAGCTGCACACCTGCGTTGGCGAAGAGAAGGTCAACTGTGCCGAGTTCGTTGGCGATCCGATTCGCGGTCGCAAGGACGGCGTCGCGGTCGGTGATGTCGGTCGGAAGTGCAAGAGCTGTGCCGCCATTGGCGCGAATGTGATCTTCCAGTGCATCGATGCGGTCGCCGCGGCGGGCGATGAGAGCGACTGTGGCGCCGAGTTCGGCGAAGCGCTGCGCGGTGGCGGCACCGATGCCGCTGGAGGCTCCGGTGACGACGGCGACTCGGCCGGCGAGGGGTGTCCCGGCGATGATCTGGGCGGTGCTGGTGGTCTGCTGTGTTGTGTTCACATCACCAGCCTGCGTGTCCGACGGTCAGTGAGGGAGGCCGCGACAGGGCCACCCTCACAAGGGAGGTCGGATTGTCGTCCGGCCGTAAGCTTCGACCATGCCGCATGCAGACTTGGGACAATTCCTCCAGACCCGACGCGCAAGGGTTCAGCCCGAATTGCTCGGCATTCCACTTGTCGGGCATCGACGCGTTCCGGGCCTTCGGCGCGACGAGGTAGCGATGGATGCCGACATCAGCGTGGACTACTACCGGCGTATGGAGCAGGGGCGGGAACGTCACCCTTCCGAACAGATCCTCGCGTCCTTGGCGCGCACGCTGAGGCTCACGCTCGATGAGCAACGACATCTCTACACCCTCGCCGGTGTCGCATGGAAACTCGATGGCGAGGCTGTGAACCCTCCTGTGCCCCAGGAACTTCTCATGCTGCTTCAGACATGGCAGGAGGCAGGAGCAATTGTCCTTGATCCCGTCCTCGATGTCATCGCGCTCAACGCGCACGCTGAGGACTTGTTCAGTGGATTCGATGCAAGAAGGAATCTTCTGGAGATGGTGCTTCTCGACCCATTTGGGCGCTCGTTCTTCGTTGATTGGGAAGCGTCGGCGCGTTCTACTGTGGCGAATTTACGGGCTAGCGCTGATTTCGGAGCTACTCCGGCGAGGTTTCGTGAACTCATCGAGAAATTGCGTCGGAACAGTCCGGAATTTCCGGCGTTCTGGGCCATGCACGACGTTCAGCCGAAGACGTACGAAACAAAGGAACTGTTTCATCACGAACGAGGTCTTCTGACAATCGATTTCCACGCTTTTGGTGTGTCGAGTGCGCCCGGGCACCAGCTCCTCGTTTACCGGGAACGCTTGGAGAACGGATCGTGACAGCGTGAGGCAGCGAATGATCGCAGGCGGTGGCCTTCCACTAGAGTTCGACTGTGCCCTGCGCCACCCGGGGCGCCTGCTGCCGTCCGGAAACAGTAGCGGGACAAGCTATCTGCAGAGAACCGGCGCCGGGGTAGGGGAGTCGAGGGCGTTCGAGCAGAAATGAGATTGTTCAATATCGTTTTCGGGTAACGGAATTCAACGCTGTTCACCAAGGGGTCGAGCCTGTTCGGACTCTTGGAAGTCGGCGACGGCTTCGCCGTGCATTCGGGCCCATTCCGTGAGGACCTCGATGGGCTCGATCAACGTCCGGCCTAGTTCGGTGAGCTGGTACTTACTGAGTGTCGGCGTAGTGGTGCTGGACTGGTGTTCGACGAGCCCATATCCCTGGAGTTTGCGCAGCGTCTGGGTGAGCACCTTTCGCGAGATGCCACCGATGCGATCGACGAGTTCACTGTGGCGGCACGGTTGTTGACTGAGTGCGAACACCACGACGACGGACCATTTGTCGGCGATGATCTCGATTGCCAGACGGGCGGGGCAGTCGACGAATAGAACATCTCCAGTCATCGGATCCATGTCCATGAAGGTACCAGGAGGTAACCGTCGGCTCAGTAGCGTTGTCGGCGTGCAGTCGGGTCAGCCGAACGGAAGCTGATCCTTCGCCACTGACACACCGCGCAAAGAGAATTGGAGTCCTTCCCATGTCCCGAGTTGTCGTGTTCAACGAGTTCGGTGGTCCAGAAGTCCTGCAGATCGTCGAAGAGCCGGTCGCAGTCCCCGCTGCGGGCGAGCTGAGGATAAAGATCGAGGCTATCGGTATCAACCGTTTGGACCAGATGATGCGTTCAGGTTCCTATCCCGGTCCTGTTCATTTACCGCGGAGCCGACTTGGCTGTGAAGGCACAGGACTAGTCGATGCTGTGGGTTCGGCAGTGGAGGGGTTCAGCGTTGGCGATGCGGTCATCGTCACAGCAGTACCCGATATGGACGTCAACGGGACGTACGCCGAGTATGTGTTGATGCCGGCCAACGCGGTCATCGCGCGGCCCGAGGGGTTGGACGCCACCAGCGCTGCCGCGCTGTGGGTGGCGTATTCCACCGCTTACGGTGCGCTCGTCGAGAAAGCCAAGATGCAACCCGGCGACCATGTCGTGATCACAGCCGCCTCCAGCGCGGTCGGCTTGGCTGCCATTCAGATCGCCAACCTGATCGGCGCGATCCCCATCGCGATCACCCGGCACGCTGCGAAGAAAGACATCCTGTTGGCGGCCGGTGCCGCTGTGGCCGTCGCTACCGACCGCGACGACGTGGTTGACGTGGTTCGCGAATACACCCACGGGGCTGGAGCGGACATCATTCTGGACTCGGTCATGGGACCCGGGCTGGTCGATCTGGCCAAGGTTGCGAAGTTCGGTGGCACCCTGGTAGCGGTGGGCTGGTTGGACCCCCGTCCCGCGGAGTTTCCCATGAACTGGCCCCTGACCATCTTCGGCTACATGAGCTTCGAGCATGTCCTCGACAGCGAGGTGGTGCATCGTATCGCGACATTCCTGTCTGCCGGTATCCGAACTGGTGCGCTCAAACCGACCGTTGACAAAGTATTCCGTCTCGACGACATTGTTGACGCGCACCACTACCTCGATCAGGGGCAGCAGGTTGGCAAGATCGTTGTAACACTCTGACGACCACCCGGTGGACCGCTCGATGAAAGATGCTCCGCAGTAACATCTTCCATGCGAGGTTGCGATTTCGGAGCCTACGCCCAGTTTCGATTTCACATGTGTGCCGGGTCGGCCTGCGCGTCAGCAGAGGCGTCAAGGCGCCGTTGAACGTCATCGCGACCAATTGTCATCGTAGACATCTGAAGCGGCAGACAATGCAGGTCAGGGAATGATGACGGTCCTCTCGCCTGGCGAGTTCTGATACGTCCATGCTTCTTCGATGTCTACGAGGGCGGCGGGGCGCGGGCGGATCGTCAATGCGCCCGAAGCGACGGCCGAGGCGAGCTCGGGCAGACCGGCGTGCTGCATGTCGATGGAGCCGAATCCGCTTCCGCTGAGCCGAAGGGCATTTGACCGGAGATCGGAACCGTCAAGCGTGATCGTAGGTCCTCCGGTGCCACCGATGTGCACCCAGTCGAGCAGTTGGGTGTGATCCGTACGCGCGTCGAGGATGGCGCGCATGGCGAGTTCCGTCGGCGCTCCCCATACGTAGTCGAGGACGATGTCGACGTCGGCCGCGGCGCCGGCGAGTGCCGCGGTGGTCACGTCATCGTCCGGGGAAAGCGAAACAACCTTGTCTGCCCCTTCGGAAAGGAGTTGGTGGAGGCGCTCTTGGTTGCGGCCGGCCGCGATCACTTGTCCGGCTCCGAGATGGCGCGCGACCTTGATCGCGATTGATCCGGCGGCGCCGGTGGCACCGATCACCAGTACTGACTGGCCAGGCCTGAACGGAACACGGGCGTGAAGCGCAATCCAGGACGACATCGCCGGATTCATCGAGGCTGCCACGGTCGCGGGGTCTGCGTCCGCGGGCAGGGGGACGGCGGAGCGAGGGTTGATGAGTATTCTCTCGGCCATCGTGCCGCTGCCTGGGCCGCCGACGTAGGCGAGTGACCCATCTGCCCTGCGAACGACGCCGTCGATGCCGGGGATGAAGGGGAGCGTCCCCGAACTGGCGTAGTGACTACCCGAGGCGATTGCCCGAGTGACCGGGTGGATCCCGACGGCGAGCACCTCCGCCACCTCATGGTGTGGATCAGCCTGTGGCGCAGGGACGGACCGATAGCGCGGCGGTTCTCCGAGTGACTCGATGAGGGCGGCATTGATGTGTTCCATGAAATCTCCTAGTTAGTACGTGACACGCACTAATATAGTGCGTGCGACGTACTATTGCTAGACTGGTGACGTGAGTGAAGAGAGCGAACTGTCCGAGGCCGAGGTTCTGGGGCGGCTCTCGTTCGTGACGAACGCGCGTATGGAAGCGCGCGCTTCGGAGGCGGGGCTGTCGATTCAGCAGATGCGTCTACTGGGCATCCTGCGTGACCGCGAACCGACCATCAACGAACTCACAGTGCATCTGGGTGTAGATAAATCCAGCGTGAGCGGTCTGGTGATCCGCGCCGAGCGCAGCGGTTTCGTAACCCGCACGCAGCATGAGCAGGACGGGCGGGCGGTTCGTGTGCGTCTGGAGCCTGCCGGTCGAGCCTTGATCGACGCTGCGAGCTCCCGGTTCGAGAGCGACGTGGAAAATACCTTCGCGGCCTTGACCGGGCCGGAGCGGGCACGCTGGCTCGCACTCACTGTCCGCCTGCTCAAGGCGGAGGCAAATGAGCGTGGCCTCGGCCTATAGCCCAGGAGGCGAAGACCAGCCCTAGGCCGCGTTGTGGACGTTGTTTTGGGTTGCGGTCACGGCTCAAAACTCTTGGGGTGTGCAGAATCCCGCATAGCAGGAGTTTGAGTTTTCCAGGTCGCTGCGCGTCCTCGGGGGATGCCCACGCGATGTTCGTCGCGGACGGCCTGCCAACCCGCAGCGGATGATGACGTGTACGCGAATATTGTGGTGTGCGTTGAGTGACGAGTTCTTGTTGTCGGAAGTTGCGAACAAGGATCCGAGGCCGGCGGTTCGCAAATCTCGGGGTAAGCGTTCGCGTCGCTGATCTGAACTTCCATGAACATGACGCCTTCGTGGAACGGTGTGGCTGGTATCCGAACCCCGGCCAGGCGTCGTCTGATCCGAGCCGTACTGGGCAGTTGCCGGATCGAACGAGTCGAGAAGTAGTCGATGTGGCCGCGTCTCGTTCGAAGCGGTCTGGACAGTGACTCTACTCACTTATGGATTGATTGATCCGCAAAAGGCTTGACCGTCGGACTTGTGACGGCAACTATTACGGAATGACTGATCCAGATATAGGTGAGAGTGAAACGGTCCGAACTCGCTCAGCGACCTTGGATATGGAGGAATTATCCAGTGGCCCAAAGGCTTTGAGTCAGGCGACCGTATTGTTGCTGGCGGTGGTCTGTGGCGCGGCAGTGGCGAACATCTACTACGCCCAGCCGTTGCTCCCGGTGATTGCGCAGTCGCTCGGGGTGTCCCAGGGGGCCAGTGGACTGGTGGTTACTGTCTCGCAGGTCGGCTATGCGCTGTCATTGGCGCTCTTGGTGCCTCTGGGTGATGTGCTCGAACGGCGTCGCCTGGTGACTGTGCTGCTCGGCGCGAGTGCCGCCGCTCTCCTCGGTGCGGCCGCGTCCCCGGCACTCGCATCGCTGCTCGCCGCGATCGCGGTGGTCGGGGTTACTTCTGCGGTGGCGCAAATCGTTGTGCCGCTGGCCGCGTCGCTGGCGCCGAGCCACCAGCGTGGGGCAGTGGTAGGCACAGTGACGAGCGGTCTGCTCATCGGAATCATGATTGCGCGGACAATCGCCGGGCTGCTTGCCGAAATCGGCGATTGGCATCTGGTGTACGTCTTCGCCGCGGTCCTGATGGCAGTCCTGGCAGTTGTGTTGCGGCTGGTCCTGGACCCCGTACCACCCTCGGAGCACACTACTTATCCTCAACTTCTGCGCTCCGTGCTGACGTTGGTGCGTTCCGAATCTCTGCTTCGCAGGCGCATGGTCTTGGCAGCGGCCGGTATGGGCTGCTTCACCGTTCTCTGGACCGCGTCGTCGTTCCTGCTGGCCGACGAGCCGTATGCGTATGGGCCCGCGGCCATCGGATTGTTCGGACTGGCCGGGGTCGTCGGAGCTTTCGCCGCGATGGGTGCCGGTAGGCTCGCCGACCGCGGGCGCGGCCGTCAGGTGACTACGGGCGGATTGATCCTGCTGACCGTCAGCTGGCCTGTGCTCGCCATCGCCGACATGGGCGGACTGGGTGGCTTGATCGCGCTGGTTGCTGGAATCGTGGTGCTCAACTTAGCTCAGCAGTCCTTGTTGATCAGCCACCAGAGCGCGATTTACCACCGAGCCCCGCATGCTCGGAGCAGGGTGACGACAGCCCTTATGGTTTCCGCATTCGCCGGCAGCACCGTCGCCTCAGCGTTGACGGCGGCGCTGTACCCGGTCGTAGGGTGGCTGGGGATGTGCGTGCTCGGCATGGTGATTGCGCTAATCGGTGTCGGGACGTGGGTATTGGAGATTCTCCACCCCAGCCCTTCCGGACCGCTTGCCGTGCCGTCGGCCACAGCAGGCACCACCGGAACTCGACAGAGCCCGATCTCCGTCAACCGTCAAGGGGTCGACCGTGTCTGAAATCCGCCGAGTGGCGATCCTCGACGACTACCAGGGAGTCGCACGCCAGTACGCCGACTGGAACGCTTTGCCGGACGGTGCTCACGTCGCTGTGTTCACTGAACCCCTGGGCGATCCCGACGACGTGATAGCTGCACTGCGGCCGTTCGACGTCATTGTTGCCATGCGTGAGCGCACCGCGTTTCCTGCCGCGATCATCAGCCGGCTGCCGGATCTGCAACTGCTGGTGACGACCGGTCCTGCCAATGCGGCTATCGACGTGGCGGCGGCCAGGCAGCGAGGGATCGTGGTGTCGGGCACGCGCGGGGCAGGACTGACCTCGACAGCCGAGCTGACCTGGGGGCTGATCCACGCACTTGCCCGCTCCGTCCCCGCCGAGGACCGCAGTGTACGTGAGGGAGCTTGGCAGCGGACCGTCGGGCGCGACCTGCACGGCGCCCGTCTCGGTGTTATCGGGCTCGGCGGCGTCGGCACCCGCGTGGCGCGGGTAGGGCTCGCTTTCGGGATGGACGTCGTTGCGTGGAGCAGCAACCTCGACGACGTGCACGCTCGAGCTTTAGGTGTCACTCCGGTCGGCAAGGAGGAATTGCTGACGACCTCCGATGTGGTGACGGTTCACCTCAAACTTTCCGCCCGCACTGCCGGGCTTCTGGGTCGAGAAGAGCTGGCACTCATGCGACCGGATGCGTTCCTGGTCAACACCTCTCGTAGTGCTGTCGTCGACGAGGAGGCGCTACTCGCGGCCCTCCACGCCGGGGTGATCGGCGGGGCCGGCCTTGACGTCCACTCCATCGAGCCGCTCCCAGCAGACTCGCCGTGGCGAACCTCCCCGCGCACGGTGCTCACCCCGCATCTCGGATACGTCACCGAGGGGGCCTACAAGATCTTCTACGCCGACGCGCTCAAGAACATCCTCGCCTACGGCGCCGGTACGCCGATCCGCGTGGTCGACCAGTGAGTAGACCGCACCTCTCGAATTCTCATGCACACGATGACGAAAGGCACGATTCCGTGACCACGCAAGAAACGCACGATCGACTGAACGCGACGGACAGTGCCGAGAGGGACGATCGTGTGCGGCATGACGGCCCGAGTTGCGACGACTCAGGATTCCGGGTGCCCGGACTCTGGACACGCACGCTGGGTGAACTGACCCTGAGCTACCTCCCGGATGCAGGAGTGACGATGATCCCGGACCGGCTGTACCCGTCCTCCACGGAAGAGGAATGGGGCGAGCACGGCCCGCATATGACCGGCGCCGGCCACCTGTCCATGGGATGTGGAGCCCTACTAGTAGAGAGGGGCGACACCCGGTTGCTCATCGACGCCGGCCACGGCCACATCTCCGGTGACGAAGTGGAGCATTTCCAGCACGCCTTCGGTCATGTCCGGGACCTTCCTGCATCACTCGCGGCGCTGGGCGTGGACCCGGCCGGGTTGGAGATGGTTGCCTTCACCCACTTCCACGGCGACCACACCGGGTGGGCCCGACCCGACGCCACCGGGGACTCCCGGAGCCTGTTCAGCACGGCGCGGTGGATGGTCGGCGAGGGAGAATTGGAGAGCGTCGCGGACGGAGCGGCGCCGGTACTAGCCGGTCAGAACGAACGAACAGTCGTCGTGACTGACGGGACCGAAATCGCGGACGGTATCCGAGCGTGGTCCCTCCCCGGACATACCCCGGGACACACCGCCTGGATCCTCGACACCGGTGACGGCCGGGAGGTCGTGGCATTCGGTGACGCCCTGCACTCACCAGTCCAGGTGATGCACCCCGATTGGGAGGTGCTCCTCGACGCCGACAGAAACGAGGCCGAACGCTCACGGCTCCGGCTCATCGACTACCTCACGAGAGAAGGGGTATACGGCTTCGGTGTTCACTTCGCGGATCAGCAAATGGGGACCGTGGAATCCGGGCGTTGGCGCCCCTGGACCGACGCGATAGACGCTCGCTGACGCCCACTCCGCCACCGCAATCACAGACATGTACGCGCGCAAAGTGACAGGCGCGTCCAACTGGCAACACACCAAGGAGATTTGTTATGAGCACAGACCAGCGGCCCGCCTCGGCAGCGGGGAGCCACACCCTCGGAAACGACCTGACGGTCACCCGCCTCGGCTTCGGATCGATGCAGCTGACCGGCCCGGGAGTCTGGGGAGATCCGAAGAATCCGGACGAAGCTGTACGGGTACTACGCCGGGCGGTGGAGCTCGGCGTCGACTTCATCGATACGGCCGACTCGTACGGTCCGGCCGTCGCCGAACCGCTCATCAAGAAGGCGTTGTATCCCTACCCGAAGGGTCTGGTCATCGCCACCAAGGCCGGGCTCACCCGTCAGGGCCCCGACCAGTGGCGTCCGGTGGGCAGACCTGAGTATCTTCGCCAACAGGCCGAAATGAGCCTGCGGCACCTCTGTCTGGACCGCATCGACTTGTTCCAGTTGCACCGCATCGACCCCAAAGTCCCCCTCGAGGAGCAGGTCGGGGTGTTGAAAGAGCTACAAGAGGAAGGGAAGATTCGCCACATCGGTCTCTCGGAGGTGTCCGTCGACGATGTCGAGGCCGCGTCGGCGATAGTCGAGATCGTCTCGGTCCAGAACTTGTTCAATCTGGCTGATCGTACGGCCGAGCCACTGCTGGACTACGCCACGGAACACGGCATCGGTTTCATTCCGTGGTTCCCGCTAGCCACTGGAAAGCTCGCGCAGGAAGGCACCCCGCTGGCGGCGCTGGCCGAACAACGTGGTGCGACGCCGTCGCAACTCGCCCTGGCATGGCTCCTCAAACGTTCCCCGGCGATCCTGCCTATTCCGGGAACATCATCCGTGGCACATCTCGAGGACAACATCAACGCTGCCGGAATTGAACTGTCCGACAACGAGTTCGCGGCTCTTTCCGAGGCTGTGTAACCGGGTATCGCAATTTTCGGGACGGTCCGCCGGGGGCAGGTTACACGCCCCGGCGGGCCGCGCTGCTATAATGGATTACTCGTTCCAATAAGGAGGTCGCTGTGTCCACCCTCGGCCGTCCCCGGGCCTTCGACATGCCGAAGGTTCTCCAAGCTGCGATGCGGCTGTTCTGGGAACAAGGCTACGACGCGACCTCGGTGACGCAGCTGCGTGAGGCTACCGGCCTGTCCTCGGCAAGCCTGTACGGGGCTTTCGGTTCCAAGCACGGATTATTCGAACGAGTGGCCGAGTACTACATTGCCGGGCCGGGCAGCGTGAGCGAAGTCCTCGCCGACGAGACCCTGAGTCCGCGTGAGGCGGTCGCCGGGCTGCTACATGCATCGATCGACATGCAGACCGACACCTCCCACCCCCGAGGCTGCCTCGTCGCCCTGTCAGGCACCGTCCGCGCGCCGGGCGACGGCGAAGCCGCGGTGCGCCAGATGATGTCGGCACGCCGCGCCGCGGACCGGGCAGGGATCAGGCGATGCGTCGTTCGTGGCATCGAGGTGGGGGAGCTGCCGGAAGACACCGATGTGGATGGTTTCACATCGATGATCCATAGCTTCCTGCTCGGGGTTTCCACGCAAGTGTGCGACGACGTGCCCGCCCGAGACCTCCACGCCGCGGCGGACGCCGTGCTCGCAATTTGGCCTACGTCAGCCAAGGTGGCCTGACCGGATTCCCAACTGCCCCATGCAAAGTCTCCGAATGTGGAGGCTGCGACCGTCTTTGCCGAGATCGAGCAGATGTGACGCTCGACGAACCGCGTTGTTTGCTCGTGTTCTCGTCTATGGCTCAAACCGCCACCCCGGTGGCGGTAGCCGATCTATTGGCGATCGAATGTGAAAGAGCAGCAGTGTCAGTGGCATATCCAGATCTACGTTGCGGCCACGCCCCTCCTGCGCAGGTTTTGTTTCGCGCATTGGCAACGCTCCCTAAGGGTTTGGTGTGTCGCGAATTACAGACTGTTTGATCCATAATGGCTTGCGGCAGAGTGATTGCGAATGTTTGAGTTATGGAGTGAATGATCCGAAATTGGTATCTGAGACGACAACAACTCCTCGTATCGCTGAAAATGATACTTCGCTCGGCCGGCATTCGTCCGGTCACCAGCTACCGTGGTCGGCGCTGTTGGCAATGGCTGCAACAGCATTCATCGTCATCATGACCGAGACGCTGCCCGCCGGTTTACTTCTCGAAATCTCGGACGGGCTTGTGATCAGTGAGGCCGCGGCCGGTCAGTTGATCAGCGCGTACGCACTTGGAGCGGTCTTGTGCGCGATACCGGCGATCGCTCTCACTCGTGGATATCGACGTAAGCCGATCTTGATCGTCGCGGTCAGTGGATTCGTCGTGGCTAACACGTTGACTGCCGTGGCACCTGACTTTGCTATCGCACTCGGAGCGAGATTTGTGGCCGGTGCATTTTCGGGAATGGTCTGGGGGATGCTCGCGGGGTACGCCCGAAAGATATCGCCCCCGGCTGTTGCCGGAACCGCACTCACCGTTGCGATGGCAGGGACTCCCGTTGCCTTTGCCCTCGGGACCCCGCTGGCAACGTTCCTCGGCACAGTGACCGGTTGGCGCGCAACATTTGTGGTCATGTCGGTTGCCGCAGTCGCGCTCATTGTGTGGATCATCTCGGCGGTCCCGGACGCCTCGGGGCAGAACCGAACGGCCCAAACCCCGCTGCGCCGGGTTGTACTCATTCCGGGCGTGGGGTCGATCCTCGCGGTGGTCCTTGGCTGGTTCCTCGCGCACAACGTGCTCTATACATACATTTCCCCAATCATCGAACATCTGGACGTGGGAATCAGGGTGGACGTCGCGTTGGCGATCTTCGGAGTTGCTTCTCTTGCAGGGCTTGGTGTGACTGGTGTTCTGGTTGATCGCATGTTGCGACCACTTGTTTTGTCGAGCTTGACTATTTTCGCGGTCAGTACCGCCATTTTGGCGACCCTTGGCAGCAACCCCATCATATTTGTCGTATCAGTTGTGTTGTGGGGCATGTCTTTCGGTGGAGCTGCACCCCTACTGCAAACTGCGCTAGCGGATGCGTCGGGGCCGGATGCCGACGTAGCGAACTCGATGCTCACCACCGTGGCCAATTTGGCGATCTTCGGAGGTGGGGCGCTTGGCGGAATCGCACTGGGTGCGTCCGGTCCGGGCTTCTTCCCGTTCGCCGCGCTGGTGATGATCGTCGTGGTTATTATTGTGGTGGTCGCAGCGCGTGTGCACGGATTCGTTCCGGGCCAACGAAATCGGACGTAAATATGATTGTCACGATGTCCGGATTCAGTCTGCGGGGAGTGCTGATACGCCGCGGAATCTTGCGGACTACGCCCCGATTGCTGCGCTGACCAACCGAGAAACGGCGGAGTCAAATGGCGACGTACTAAGAAGATTATGCGGAGCGGTTTCGCGGCTATCTGCTGGCGGGGGTGACCGGCTTCATACCCGCCCGATGCCACTGCGATGACCCTTGCTCCTTTCCACTTCGCCAACTGCAACGCGAAGTGCCCCACCCCGCCTGCCGCGCCATTGATCAGTACCGTCACGTTGGCGTCGAGTGGTACCGGACGGTGGTTTCGAGGTGTGACGACCCTGATGGCACTCCATGGTTCGTGCGTGACCATGCGGGCTGCAGGTGCGCGGCTCCTCATTCGTGCCCAAGACGCGGGCATGGCGCGATCCGACCTTGACGGCACAGATCTCTTTGCGCCGGTGGTGGCGCTCGCCTGGCTAGGAGATCAAGCCTCGCTCGCGCCACGCGCGGATCGCCTCTTCGATGTTGTTTCGAGCGCGATTCTCGTGAACGCAGGCAGCTGACGATGCCGCGGGAAGGCGATCCGGGCTTGTGACGGTGCCACACCGATTCGGCGGCGCAAACCTCTTTATCAGATTCTGTAGCGCGTCGCGGTGTCAGCCGCGTGCTCGACGGAGCTGAGAGTGTCACTTTCGTAGGTTACCAACACTGTTGGGCTCGAGTATCAGTCGGCATTGGTGTCGGCGGTAGCGTTACCTGTTGATCTTGCGCACCTGCGTGGCCGAGAGTGCCTTCGTGTGCAGTGGCCCAGCGAAGGGTCCGTCGGTTACCGGCCGCATTCCGGCGAACACGATTTCCAGGTGACGCTGCCACGCATCGGGCGCAGCGGAATGTGATGTCTCGCTTATGCCTCGCAATGCCCAGAACAGCATGGTGATGTCGGTGGGAGTGATGTCGCTACGAATGCGACCACACTGCTGAGCGGTCTCGAGAAGTTCGGCGGTGCGAGTGCGAAATTCTGCGAGGGCCTCAGGTTCTGCGTTCGAGTGATCCCACAACTGGGGTAGGCACGCCCACTGCACTACTTGGAGTTTGCCAGTTTCGAGCACCAGCGCTTCGAGGCCCGACCCGTCTTCTCGGCCTGTCGCCTCGCGAGCTGCCGCGGCCAGCCCCAGCCTCATCTCGCCGACCATTTCGTCGATCAGTGCTTGTTTGCTGGGAAATCGTCGATACAAGGTGCCGATGCCGACGCCGGCGACGCGGGCTATTTCTTCGACGCCGGCTTCGAGGCCGGAGGCGAAAAACACCTGAGCTGCGGCGTCGAGGATCCGTCGACGGTTCTCCGCCGCGTCCTTGCGGAGCGGTTTGTCACTCGTTGTCTTGTGTGTTGCCATGTCAGTTCGACATAGTAGCTGTGCTTGACTCATCCTTGAGTGACACATCGTCCGGAACGGCGATGGGTGTGTGCTTGTTCGGGATGAGTAGTGCTGCGGTGCCGCCGAGTGCGCTGGCGACGGCCAGTATGGCAAACCCTGTGGTGTAACCGGATTCGGCGGGAAGCCCGCCGGGTAGTACGTGCGCCGTTACTACGCTGGCCATCATTGCCGAGCCCAGCGCGCCACCGATTGTGCGGATGTTTGCATTGGTGCCACTGGCGGAACCTGTCTGGTGCGAAGGAGCTGCGTGCACGATGATGCCCGACATCGAGGAGAAGGCGAGGCCGAAGCCGATTCCCATCAGCAGCATCGATGCCATGATCTGCCAGATCGCTGAATGTGCGAACGCCAGGATCAGGAGGGACGCAGTGGCGACTACGGAACCGCCCACCAACACTGACTTCGCTCCGAAACGATGCGACAGGGGGCCGGAACCGATTCCTGCAAGAAGGAACGCTGCCGACAGTGGCAACACGATCAAGCCGGATTCGGTGATAGTCGAATTGAATCCGTAGCCGGCTTCCGGTGTTCCTTGGAGGAAGGCCGGTACAAATGCGAAAATCGAGTACATTGCGATTCCGATCAACAATGCTGCCAGGTTGGTGGTCCATATCGCGGGAATACGCATCATCGCCATGTCTATCAATGGACTCTTACTTCGTAGTTCGCATTTCATCCAGAGCACTGCCAGAACGAGCGCCACCACGAGCAGGCCGAGGACCGAACTCGACGCCCACCCCCACTTCGGGGCCTCACTGATTGCGACGAGCAACGCAATCAGCCAGGACGAAAGTAGTAGGGCTGCAATCCAACTCACGTTACCGGGAGTTCGGGTCGGGGACTCGGGAACGATCAGGTGTGCTGCGATGGCAGTGATGCCGAAGGTGATAGCAGGAATCCAGAACAGCCAGTGCGGGTTGAGTGCATCGACGATCGGTCCTCCCAGCACGAGACCCAGACCGCCGCCAACGCCGAGCAAGGCAGATATGAGGCCCACCGCTCCGGTGACCTTGTTGCGGGGGAATTCGTCGCGAACAATTCCGAAAGTCAAGGGGATGATGCCGCTGGCGATTCCTTGAATCGCCCGGGCTGCGATCATGACGGTGATCGACGATGCCAGGGCCCCGAGAACCGAACCGGCGCAACCGATGATCAATACCGCCGTCAGTACTTTTTTCTTACCGATCATGTCGCCGATGCGACCGACTATCGGGGTAGCGACTGCCGCTGCGAGTAGGTAAGCCGTGAGGATCCAGGTGACGGTATTTCGATCGGTGTTCAGATCGTGCTGCAGCAGTGGCAGTACCGGCGCGACCAGTGACTGCAGCAACGAATAGGCCGTGATTGCGAGTGCGAGTATCAGATAGGTGAGTCGGTAGGCAGCAGTCACACTCGTGGGGGGTGCCGTCTCGGTCATGAAGTAACTCCTCAGTGAAGCGGAGCCGTAATTCCGCTTCGATGACACTAGCACTCTAACCGGAATCTCTATTCCGGACAGTCGGGGTGAGTCGACGCATTTCGCGTGGGACGCCTCGCCGAAGTCGACAACGGCGACGCACGAATATGTACTCGCAGTGCGCCGCGTCCGGGTATTCAGTGAGTTCGATCAAGCGATTGAGCCGTCGGCGTGCCTCTTCGAGATCGTCAATGGTGGTTGTCATGCAGTCCTGCTCGGAGCGCACATGGACGCTGATTGTGTTGACGTGCCAGGCACGGCGGGTGCTAGTCTGTCCACGTCAAATGGAACGTACAAAAAATAGCTCCCGAATGGTCTTTCAGAGCTGCGCCCTTGCGGCGTCATTCCCTCAGTGGAATCCAGTGCTTCCTTCGTATTTGAAACGAAGGCTGAGCTATGCAAAAAAATCGTGTCATGATCATCGGTGCTGGACTGGGTGGCCTCGTGCTTGCTCACGGCCTCGGTAACAACGGCTTTGATGTTGCAGTGTACGAACGGGATTCGCACCCAACTGCGCGTCCGCAGGGATACCGGATCCAACTCGACGAACCTGGACTCAGCGGCTTGCGGCACTGCCTGCCACCGCACCTGTTCGACTTGTCGGTGGCGACTGCAGGATCGCCTCCTCCGCGAGTAACCGTCCGAAACCGTCACCTCGAGATGCTGTCCGATCCCGCCGCGGCAGAGCAAAGCCACTCCGCAGGCGCAACTGTTGCTCGTTCGTTCAATCGGTCCACTCTGAGAGAAATACTGTTGTCAGGCCTCGGGGAGTACGTGCATTACGGGGCCCAGTTGCGGGGCTACACCCAGGAAGCGGACGACACCGTCACTGCACAGTTTGCCGACGGACGGGTCGAGACTGCCGACCTGCTGGTAGGTGCCGACGGTGTCGGATCGACCGTGCGCAAGTTTCTTCTCCCGGAAGCCGAGGTCGAAGACACCGGACTGCGCCTGATCTACGGCAAGATACCGCTCAATGCCGAGACGTTGGAGTTGTTGCCCGCCTGGGTATTCGAGAGCATCTTCAGCGTCGTTACCGCAGGGCCAGGTCAACCCCACATCGGGATGGGGCCGGTGCAATTCGAACAGCGACCTGATCTGGCGGGGTTGGCCACCAACCCGCCGGTCATCGTGACTGCCGTCGACGACTACCTCGCATTCATGATCGGCACTCCGGCCGATCACCCGGCCATGCCGCCGGTCGCTACGCTACGTCAACTTGACCCCCAATCCCTACGTGAGGTGGCCGAACAACTTATCGACGAGAACTGGCACCCGGAAATACACCGGCTTCTGGCGTTCTGGGAAACCGAATCGCTTCTGCCTCTTCGAATCTCCACCGCGGCACCGGTGTCATCCTGGGAGCCCAGTCGGGTAACACTGATCGGCGATGCCATCCACGCGATGAGCCCGGTATTGGCGATGGGAGCCAATACCGCCATTCGGGATGCTTCCGAGCTGACCCGAGCGCTCACGGATGCAGTTGCCACCGATATGCCTCTGGTAGAAGCAATCTCCGGCTATCAAGTCCGCATGGCGGACTATGCCTTCCCGCTCGTGGCCAATTCTCGGAAAGCGGGTCAAGCGCGCGTCGGGCAGGCCTGATTTCCCGCCGCCCCGCCGCATTGATCTGGTCTTTCGCTATTGTTTCTTGTTCGGCAGGGCCAGCGCGATTCTCGCTAGCGGGGTTCGGGCGTGGGTCGGGTGAACAGGTTGACCAGGTTCCCGTCAGGGTCGCGGAACATCGCGGACCGGTTGCCCCAGGGCATTGTGGTCGGCGCGAGGACGATGACGTCCAACGCTGCTTGCAGGCGAGCGAACTCCGCGTCGACGTCTGCGACGAGGAACTCGATAATGACGGAGTCTTTGCGGCCGGGCTGTGGGGCGTGTTCGCCGAGCATTGCGACGGTTGCCGTGCTGCCAATCGCGAGCGTCCCTGCGGCGGTGCGGAACTCGGCGAACACGGGAGCGGGACGGGTCGCGGGCGTTGCTGTCACGAGCTCGTAGAATTGGACGAGGCGTTCGATGTCGTCGGTGATGATGCGGATAGATGCGAAGTCCACGGTGATCCTTTCGGGCGGGTCGTTCGACCCGATGCCTTTATGGTGCACCGCCTCAGCGACAACGTCATGTCGGTGTTTTGAAGACTTTCTAACCGGTGCTGACGGAGCGGAGGGTGCCGTAGGCGATGTCGAGGTCTTCTGCTCGCAGTGATCGGCGAGGCGCCCGCTCGCCGGTGGCGTCCGCCGATATCACGCGGTCACCTCGGAACGCGCGAATGCCGTCGCGGAGTCGGCACCAGCCGATCAGGTACCAGTCGCGTCCTTTCCCGACGTAGCCGAGGGGCTCGACGTCGCGACGTGTGTCGGCGCCGCCTCGATCCCGGTACGCGATTCGTAGCACGTTCCCCGAGCGGAGAGCGCCCGCGAGTTCGGGCGGGGCGTCCGGGACGGGGCCGTCGTCGAGCAGGTGGATGCGTGATGCGAGTTCGGCTGTCTCGTGGAGTGTGCTCTGGTCCATCACCGCGACGACTTTGCGTCGTGCGGAGGTTGCTGCGGTGTGGAAGGGGCTGGTGGAGAGCATGCCCAGTGCGATGGTGACGGTGAGGGCTTCGTCGACGGTGAGCGCGAGTGGGGCGAGTGTGTGCGAGGTGTCGATGCAGTAGCCCCCGGTCCGGCCGGGCTCCGCCCAGATGGGCACGCCGGCTTGTTGCAACGCCGACAGGTCCCGTTCGATCGTGCGGGTGCTCACCTCGAACTGTTCGGCGAGTCGTCGGGCGCTGCGCGGCCGCGGGGCAACGGCGCGAAGCTCCTCGACCAGTGCGTATAGCCGGTCGGTGCGATTCATACGTGGACCCTACTCGTGGGTCGCCTGGTGACCCCGTGGTCGACCGACTCCGCTCGCTCGAACCACGTGGATCGTTGGCCTTGATCCGCATTCGTGACTTTCAAGAGGAGGCTCTACTTGGGAGAAAGATCTTAGTGCATTCCGGTCATCGGTTTTGCTGCCGCGTCGGGTTGGCGTAGTCCGTCGAGGACGATGGTGAGTAGGTGACGGGCCAGCGTGTCCCATTCCTTTTCGTCGAGTCTGGTGAGGTAGCCGATGAGGAGGATGGCGTCGCGGGCGTCGACGTCGGATCGGATTGTTCCGTCAGTTTTGCCGGCGGCGAGGAGGGTCGTCAGTGCATCGCCGATCGGGCCGAGGCTGTGTGCGGTGAGGTCCCGCCAGGGGCGGCGATGGGCCACCCGACTTTCCGGCGCTGGAACGTCCGCCATTCGCGGTTGGTGTCAATCCTGTCCGATTTTGTGTACGTGTGTGTTCGCTGTATCCAGTTCGATGTTCTGCGCGTTGACCAACCGAAGCATGGGCACGGGATCTCCTGTGCTGTCGTCGACGAGCGTCGAGTGCGGTTCGCCGTCACTGAACGCGTGCCGCTCGCCCCACTGTCGCAAGCTCACGATCACCGTGAACAGATCCATGCCACGGTCGGTCAGCACGTACTCATTCCTGGTTCCCTGTTCGTTTGATCGAGCTTCCAGAATTCCCTGTTCGACAAGTCCTCGCAGCCTGTCGGTCAGGATGTTCTTCGCGATACCCAGATTGCGCTGAAACTGACTGAATCTGCGTGTGCCGTCGAAGGCATCTCGCACGATCAGCAGTGACCATCGGTCGCCGACGATGTCGGTAGTCCTGGCGACGGGGCAATGCGGGTCCGTCCACTGCGCGCGATCAGTCAAATATCCTCGATTGGTTGCGTTCTGAAACCGTATTGACGTAGTGTCCAAATGGTATCAAAATGCAACCAAATGAGGTGGAAATGGTCGATTGTGCCGCACGCCAAGTCGCGCCGGCCGGGCCGAGTATGTCTCGCAGATTGCGCATCGTGCTGGCCGTGCTTTGCGGTGTCGCTGTGGCGAACATGTATTACGCCCAGCCGCTTCTCGAACAGATCGGATCGGACCTTTCTCTTCCTACGGCAAGTCTCGGACTGATCGTCGCACTTGCACAACTCGGCTACCTGGTGGGGTTGATTGCGCTGGTACCGCTGGGAGACCTGGTGGACCGCAGGAAATTGATCGGACTCCAGATTGCCGCTGCTGCAACAGGAACACTGCTTGTCGCGTTCTCTGCCACGAACGTGCAACTCCTGATCGGCATCACTGTCGTAGGAGTGTTCTCGGTAGTCGTTCAAGTTATCGTCGCTTATGCCGCGGCGATCAGCGACCCCGACGAGCGAGGCGCAAATATCGGTGTCATCACAAGCAGCGTCGTGGTGGGCATCATCCTCGCCCGCACTGTGGCCGGGGTGGTTGCCGATCTGGCCGGTTGGCGCGTGGTCTACTTGGGGTCTGCTGTGATTTCCATCGTGATCGCCGCAGTTGCCTTGGCGATGTTGCCGAAAGATGTACGCCAGCAGCCGAAACAAGGCACGTATGTGCGCGCAATAGGGTCTGTCGTGACACTGACGGCCACGAACCGAGTATTTCGCACCCGTGCACTCATCGCTCTGTTCCTGTTCGCATCCTTCGGCGCACTCTGGAGCGGCATGGCGTTGCCGCTGAGCGAGGAATCGTGGCGGTTGTCGACAACACAAATCGGGCTGTTCGGTGTCGCCGGACTGGTAGGTGCACTGGGTGCGGTCGGCGCCGGCCGGTGGTCCGATCAGGGGAAAGGGCAACAAGTCACAGGTCTCTCCCTGGTCGTTCTCGTACTCTCATGGGTATTGAGCGGGCAGGCGATGCACTCCCTTGTTCTGCTCGCGGTCGGAGTGATCGCACTGGATTTTGCTGTCCAAGCTGTGCATGTGACAAGTCAGAACCTGATTGTCGCCGAAGCACCGGAATTGGCCGGCCGGATCATCGGCAGTTACATGGTGTTCTATTCGTTGGGCAGCGCAATCGGAGCGACCTCGACCACTATTGTTTTTCAGGCTGCTGGTTGGAGTGCTGCGAGCATTCTGGGTGGTGCGTACGCTACTGCGGCCCTGAGCGTATGGATCCTCGATCGACTCAGGGATTAATGAAAAGACGGCCAGGGGTCGTGAGTGTGACCGGCCCGGTGAAGTCGCTGACATCTGCGAGTCCGACGGCTGTGCCTGCGTCGGCAACGACGACGTAGCCGGTGTGCCCGGAGAGCCGACGTGCAGCTGCTGATGTCGGTTCCGTCAGCCCGATCGTGGGCAGAGGGGGTTCCACATGTGCGGTCACCGGTTCGGTATCGCGCGACCCGCTCAACCCTGCGGCACTCACGATCCCCAGGATTTCGGCGATCGGAACGGAGCCGCTGGCAGATCGCTCCAAGGCGACAGGTAGTGAATCGCGATTGCCGATCAGTTCTCGTGCCGCGGCGAGCGAGGCGGATGACGGGACGTAGTCGAAAGGGCGGTAGCGGTTCTGCAATGTGTCGCGGACGGTTGCGCCGGAAGTTTTGTGGTACAAGGGAAATCCGAGTGGACCGAGCCAGTCGTCATCGAAGTACTTGGAGAGGTACGCCCTCCCGGAATCCGGTGCAATCACGACGACTATGTCGTCCTTGCCGAGGTTGCGCGCCGCTCTCAAGGCCGCTGCCACCGCTACGCCGCTCGAGCCTCCCAGCAGCAGTCCTTCCTCGCGGGCCAGTCGATGCAGGGTGGAAATTGCTTCGACATCGGTGATCTGTTCGATCTGGTCCACGATCTCGGGGTGATAGGAGTCCGGCCAGTCGTCCTCCTCTGTCTGTGGATGCAGGAAGTGACCAACCGCTTCCACATACCAGGCGCGCCCGTCGCCGCCGCCGTAGACGGAGTGTTTCGGGTCGGCTCCGATGACGGATACCGTCCCACCGGACACTTCCTTCAGGTACCCGCCGGCCCCGGAAAGTGTTCCACCTGTTCCTATTCCGGCGACGAGATGACTTATCCGGCCCGAGGTCTGGTTCCAGATCTCCGGCCCAGTGGTGGTGCGATGAGCTGCCGGGTTGGCGGGATTGTCGTACTGCCCGGCCAGCCAGCCACCCGGAATTTCCTGAGCAAGGCGGGCCGCGACATTTCGGACGAATTCGGGATGATGCGAAGGGCGCCCACCCGGCGTCACCCGCACTTCTGCGCCATGTGCACGCAACAGAGCAATCTTCTCCACGCTTGTCTTGTCTGGCACCACGACAACGGTTCGATATCCACGTGAAGCTGCGATCATGGCCAAGCCGACGCCGGTGTTTCCTGATGTCCCTTCGACCACGGTTCCGCCGGGACGAAGATCACCCGAGGCCTCGGCGGCACGGATCATCGACAACGCGGCACGATCCTTCACGCTCCCACCGGGATTGAGGTATTCGAGCTTCACGTAGACCGTCGCGGCTACTCCCTCGGTCACGCTGTTGAGCCTGACGAGCGGGGTGTTTCCGATTGCATCTGCGACCGATTCGTACACACCGAGCGCGAGGGCGTCGGATTTCCGGTTGTCAGTTGTGACCATGAGAATTTCCTGACCCGTTCTCGATGTGACACAGCGTCTCGAAGACCCGTATCGGTGAAAGTGGTTGTCGTATCTTTCGATCTGAACCAGAGCACTGTGAGCACTCGGTCCTATGCCCCCCCAGTGGACAAGCGGACGACCGACCTGCGAAGTGCGACCGCGTCGCGTATTTCCCGGTCCGTTGCGGACGTACCTTCGGTGCACGAGTGGGTGCGGGTGCGTCGACTGTAGATGGGTTTTCGGTCATCGTTGGTGTCTAGTTTTCGATCCACGCGTCGACATACGACGGCCACCACGGTGCCTGGAAGGAAAGGCCGTGTATCTTCGGGCCTGCCGCCTGTGTCTGGCTGCCTTCGGTGGCAGGGAACGCGTATCCTTTTTCGACGATGATCTGCTGAATTTCGGCGGTTTGCGCGTTTCGCTTGGCTGGGTCGAGTTCGGTGCTCTGCGCCGTCAACAGGCCTTGTAGTTCGGGGTCGTAGTCCTTGGTGAAATACAGGCTGAATCCGGGGCTGAAGGATGACACCAGGACGTCAGGGTCAGGTCTTGTCAGGTTGCCGTACTGCAGTTGCCAGTTTCCGGATGTTCGGTTGGCGATCAGTTCGGCGGCGGTTACCTGGTCGATGCGAAGCTCGACACCGATCTTTTTCAGTTCTTGCTGGGCGAGCTCGTGAAGTGGCTTGTCGCTCGAGGCGCTGAATTGGATACTGACGGAAAGTTTCCGGCCGTCCTTCTCTCGTGTTCCGTCCGCGCTCGGTTTCCATCCGGCTGCGTCGAGAATTTCCTTCGCTTTTTCGGGGTTGTAGTCGAGATCTGCACCCAAGTCGGTGTAATTGGGGTGAGTTGAGGAAAGGATGCTGGTGGGTACTTTCTGATACTCGTCGAAGATGGTGTCGTGGATTTCGTTTCGATCAAGACCCAGTTGGATCGCCCTGCGCGCCGATTCGTCAGAGAGAACCGGATCTTTCACGTTTGCGAAATAGCTGTAGACGATACCGGCGGATGAGCGTGAGGCGATGTCGAATCCCTGGGCCGAGATGTTCGCGGAGTCGTTCGCCGGCACAGTGGTCGCGACTTGAATTTGATCGCTGAGAAGAGCTCCGGTGCGGACTGCGTTCTCAGGCAAGATCTGGAAGGTGATTCCGTCGAGGTAGGCCGGGCCGGTATGGGCGTTCTTCGGCGAGGACCACTGGTAGTCGTCGCGTCGTTTCACCTCGATCTTCTGGTCCTGGACAACATCGCTGATCACGAAGGGGCCACTGCCGATGACTCCGCCGGCAAGCCTCTCTTCCGGTGTCTTTGTGGTGATGGTCTCCGGGGCGATGATTCCCAGAGGCTTCTCTGAAAGTGCCTGCAGGAAACCGGCCTTGGGTTGGTTGAACTTTACCTCGATCGTGCGCGGGTCGACGACGGTCGATCCCTGATATCCCAGTAGATAGGCCGAGGACTGGAACGCTCTGCCTTGTTTACCGAGTTCGATGACGTTGTCGAAGTTCAACTTGACGGCTTCGGCATCGAACTTTTCGCCGTTGCTGAAGGTCACTCCGTCCTTGAGGTGGAAAATGTACGAGGTGCCGTCCGCGGAGACGTCCCAAGATTCTGCAAGCCAGGGCACGACCTCGCCGGTGCCCGGAAGTTGCTCGGTGAGATTGTCGACTACTTCGACGTTGGTGAAATTGCAGCCGGATGTCTGTGCCTTGTCCAATCCGCACGGTGCGATGATCCCGACTGTGAGATGGCCGCCGGAACGAGGTTCCGCCGCGACGGTTCCCGTTGCGTCGGAGGTGGCGCTGCAACTTGCGATGGCGGCAGTGGTGACTACGACCGCGAGGATCGACAATCCTCGTTTCATGAGTATCCCATTCTGTTTCGTATCTGACTGTCGTTCAACGATTGTCAAGGTACTGGTAACCACGCAGATTGCGTCGACTTCGAAAAGCGCTGATTCAAACTCTCGTTCGACGAACCTCGAGCACTTAGAGTCGTGGAGTATGACAACCACTTTGAATGAGTATCAGCTGCGCCGTACGGGAACTCGGTTCGGAGCGGAGATCAACGGAATTGATCTGAGAGTCCCTGTATCCGAGGGTATTCGAGAGTCGTTGGTTCGAGACTTTCGTGAACACAAAGTGCTTGTCTTTCGCGGGCAGCATCTGAGTCCTGATCAGCAAGTCGATGCGGTAAGGATCTTCGACGAACCGTTCGATCACCCCACAGCTGTGCGTCACAGTGAGAACCCGCTGGTCTATCCCTACGATGTGAAGACCACGGGCAAAGCCAGTACCTGGCATATCGGGGGACTGTGGCGAAATCCGCCCTTCTCGATTGAATCCTTGGTATTCGAGGAGGTTTCGGAACTCGGCGGCAATACATTGTGGGCAGATCTGCAAGCAGCGTACGACGATTTGTCGGAGCCGTACAAGGAGCTTCTCGAGGGAGTATCGGCGGTCTACGATTCCGATTCTCGGCACTATGCGCAGGGCGCAGAGAAGGGAAAGATCGAGACAACGATCGAACACCCGCTCGTGCGTCTCGACCGTAATGGTCGCAAAGGTCTGTTCATCAGCAGTAGCGCTTTGGGGTTGACGGGATTGCCGGAGTCCGAAGGACGATCGGTACTTGCCTTCCTCTTGTCGCACGCGTCATCCCCGCAATACACAATCAGGTTCGGTTGGAGTGCAGGAGATTTCGTGCTGTGGAACAATCTGGCCACTTGGCACTACGCCATCGACGACTACGGCACGGGCCCGCGCAGGTACCGAAAAGTGCTTGCTGCAGAAGCATCCTGAGTAACTGGCGAGGGCGTTCACTGAGCTGACTGGGTCTGAAGATTCTCATCGCTGGCGACTGCACAATTTGTGCGAAACACCGAGGAAGCGGACCGTTGGTAAGTCCGTTGATTTTCGAGGACGATCTCGTCGCGGTCTCCCACCGCCCACTATCGCAGGGTATAGCGGTTCCAGGGTACGTCTTTGTCGAGACCAAACGTCATGTGCGCGGACTGTCTTCGATGACCGAACGTGAAGCGTTAGCTGTTTCCCGTGCAGTCTGGTGCATTTCGGGGGTGCTCGAAGCGGAGTTGGTTCCGGAGTACGTATTTTCCGCCATCGCAGGCCGCAGTGTCTCCCATTTTCATCAGCACGTTTTCGTCCGCCCGTTCGGGACTCCGGATTCGGTGGTGTGGAACGACGTAGATTCCTGGGACGGAGCCCCTCGGGTCGATGAACACGCTCTAGGTCTTCTCTGTTGCCGCCTACGCACACGCTTCGAAGCGCGATATTGATCGTTCCGGCGCAGGGGCGCAACGATTTTCGGGATCCAGGGCAAGCTGTATCGAGGCGATTGGCGCGTCGAGGTCAGCTCTCACTGCTCTTACCGGCTGCGGCGTAGCGTGATGCGAGTGCCGTGAACGCTTCTGCGAGTTCGGGTGGGCTCACCACTTCGATGTCGGTGTCGAACTGCCCGATGGAAGACGCGAGTGCAATCCAGGACCACGACCCCATCTCGAGGCTGCACCGGCCGGAGTCGAGTTCTTCGACAGTTCCGTCGCCGGCGAACGGAGGACGCCGCGGGCCGGCAGGTTGAGGATGACTCGGCCGATGCACTGCCATGTATTGGCTTGTTCTGATCCTTTGAACCTGGCCGCTACGTAGTCGTGGACGGTGCCGCCCGGGATCTGCCGGGGCGTGAAACGCGGGCCGGCAGGTATGCGCGGGGTAATGCGATCAGCCCGGAAGATGCGCCAGTCGCCTCGATCGAGATCCCAAGCGACCAGATACCATCGGCTGTTCGAGGCGACCAGATGGTGCGGTTCAACCTGTCGCGGTGGCTGCGGTGCGCTGGAGTGTTCGTGCGCTCGACGGCTCGCATAGTCGAAGCGCAACATTGTGTGTGCGCGAATTGCCGTGGACAGTGCAACGAGCACATCGGGGGAGACCGATTCTGAGGCGGATCCGGAAGTCCTGGGGATGGCGGTGAATTCGATGGCGTCGAGGCGGTGTCGAAGTCGGGGTGGCATCACCTGCCTTACCGTGGTGAGGGCGCGTACCGCGCTTTCTTCGATTCCTGCGCCCGAGACGGTGGCTGCCTGAAGTGCGAGCGTGAGAGCAATGGCTTGATCGTCGTCGAAAAGAAGCGGAGGAAGTTCGGTACCGGCATCGAGGCGGTAACCGCCATCGGGTCCCTTCGCTGCCTGGATTCGGTAACCCATCTCGCGCAACCGGTCTATATCTCGTCTCACCGTGCGATGGCTGATGTCCAGTCGGTCGGCGAGGATCTGGCCCGGCCAATCGCGTCGCGTTTGCAGAAGTGACAGCAACAGCAGCAGACGCGATGTCGGTGAGCTCATATTGCAACTCTAGTTTCAGTAGAGGACAGGATCTGACCTCTACTGCTGAGAAGCTGTCTGTCACCGGGGGATCAGCCTCGGCAATCACGCGAGTATCCAGGAGCAAGCATGACTGTCACCACCACCCCGCATCTCAACTTCCGCGGCGACGCCCGTGCAGCATTGGAGTTTTATCACTCTGTGTTCGGAGGTCAGCTCGTCGTCCTCACCAATGAAGACGCTCACAGCGTGGAGGCGCCTGCGGAGGCGCAGCACGTCAAGTTCGGCCAGGTATTGGGCGAGAACGGTTTTCAGATCATGGCCTACGATGTCCCGGCGAGTCTCGCCTACGACCAGGGCGAGAAGTCACTTTTCGTTTCCGTTCGCGGCGACTCGGTCGAGCAGATCGAGGAGCTGTGGGGCAGGCTGATGGAAGGCTCCACGATCGTCGAGGACCTGGCGCCGTCGTTCTTCTCCCCGGCGTACGGAATGCTCAGGGACGCTTTCGGTGTTGTGTGGGTGCTCGACGTCGCTGCCGCGTACAACCCAGCCTGACTTTCATCGCCGCGGGTGCGGCAGCAGAGGTTGGGGTCATGGAGTTGAGCCGGCCTCTGCGCGGGTGTGGGTAATGACGCGAACTCGGTTTCACAGGGTTGATGCGGTGGAGCGGGTTGATGCGGTGGAACCGAGGACGCGTCCTTACCTTTCGGCACTGGATCGCTCTAGGTGCGACTAGATGTTAAGTGGATGCCAGTGTCGTCGCCCAGCGGTAGTCCGCTTTGCCGGCCGGAGTGCGCTTGACTTCCTCGACCAGCACAATTGTGCGCGGGATCTTGTATCCGGCCAACGTCTTACGGCAGTGTTCCTGAACGGCCTCGAGGGTTAGTTCTGGCGAGTCGGGATAGGTCGCGATCACCGCTGCAACTTGCTGCCCCATACGCTCGTCCGGTGCGGGGACGACAAGCGCATCGACAATCGACGGGTGTGCGTGAAGGGTTGCCTCGACTTCTTCGGCAAAGACCTTCTCACCGCCGGTGTTGATGCACTGCGAGCCACGGCCGAGGAAGACGATGGTGCCGTCTGCTTCCACCTTGCCCATGTCGCCGAGCACCGACAGGCGGGTGCCGTCGGGACGGGTCGGGAACGTCCGTGCAGTCTTCTCCGCATCCTTGTAGTAACCGAGCGGGACGTTGCCGATTCGCGCGATGTAGCCCACGTCCTCGGATCCGGCAGGAATCTCGTCGAGGCGTTCGTCGACCAGGATCATGTTCGGGGACGGCGGCATTCGCAGATTGCCGGCCTCGTCGACGGAGAAGGCGCCGTCGTTACCGGTTTCCGAAGCGCCGAAGTTATCTCGCAAGAGCAGGTCCGGCTTCACTGCCAGCATGCGCTCCCGAACACTGACGGACCAGATTGCGCCACCCGACGTGATCGAGAACAGGGAGCTGAGATCGACCTCGCCCTGGCGTCGTTCCATCTCGTCTACCAACGGTAACCCCATACCGTCGCCGACGATCAGGATCACCTGTACTGCGTCTTTTTCGATGGCTTCGACGACCTTCTTCGGATCGAAGTCGCGCCGAAGAACCACGCGAGCACCGAGGGTGAAGAAAGTGAAAAGCGAGTACAACGCGGCGCCATGCATGAGAGGGGCGGCGATGAGGAACGAAAGTTCGGGAAATTCCTTTGCAGCACTGGCAATCTCGGCAAGATCCTGACGGGTACCCTCGCCGTACGGGTTTCCGCCGGAGAGGGGTTTACGGAAGAAGTCGTCGTGCCGCCACATGACACCTTTCGGGTATCCGGTCGTCCCTCCTGTGTACAGCAGGTACAGGTCGTCGCCCGAACGGGAATCGAACTCTCCTTCGGGTGACATGTCGCGACTCTCGGCGAAGGAAAGCACGGAAATTTCGTGTGCTTTCGCGGCGGCGGTCAGTTCGGCGGCGATGTCGCCGATCACGATCACTGTCCGCACCATCGGGCACGCATCGAAGAGTGAAGCAAGCACACGCTGATGCTCGGGAAGTTCGACGACCACCGCAACCGAGTCGGAGTTGGTGAAAATGTATTCGAGTTCGGCGGGTGTGTATCGGTAGTTCACGTTGATCGGGACCGCGCGGATCTTGATCAGTCCGAGGATCGACGTGACATGGTCGACGCTGTTCTTCAGGAACAGGGCCACATGCTCGCCGGGGGAGATACCTGCCCGCGCGAGTAGGTGTGCGGTCCGGTTGGCCTCTGCGTCCAGCTGGGCGTAGGAGAGGTTCTCGCCCTCATAGCTCAATGCAATACGGTCAGGTACTGCGCTGGCGACCGTCTCGAAAACGTCTGCGAGGTTGAACTGCATCGTCATTCCTTTCAAGCCTTTCAAGGGCAGCGCCACGATGTCGAGGCGAATGAACCTGAATCTAGAACACGTTCCAGGGGGTTCGAAGCAAAACGAACTGATGAGTTTCTCGGCCGGTCTGCGTGCTCGTCGTCGAACTGCGGCCGGCGACGCTGGTTGTCAGTCGAGCGTGGGCAGGGCTATACCTGCCAGGTCCGCTGTGATCTGCAGCGCGAGGTACTTGCTGTAGTTGCGCACGAGCATGAAGTTGCCGCCGTGGATCCAGAATCGGTCGTGCCCGGACGCGCGCCAGACTGATTGCAGTTCACCCTCGTCGTCCAGATCCCAGACCGGTCCGCAGGCGTCGGCTACGGCGTCGCCGAGGACACGTCGTGCGGTGTCGAGAATGCCGCGGTATCCGGTCGCGCACACGATGGTGTCGGCGCGGACGTGGGTGCCGTCGGACAGGATCAGCCCGTCCGAGACCAACCGCTCGACCGTCGCCCCCGATACCAACCCGATGCTGCCGTCGGCGATGAGCGGGGAGGCGCCGACGTCGATGTAGTAACCGCCGTTGCGGGTCAGGAACAGCATCATGACTCCGGTGCCGTCCACGCCGTCGGAGAGCGCGAAACCCTTGGCTGCGAGGGCATCGAGCAGTTCGCGGTCGTCCTCGGCCATTGCGGCGGAGCCATACCGCAAAGCTGCGAGAAATTGGGGATCGAGCCTCGCGGCCGACGCATCGAGCAGATCGGCCACGTCCGTGGACGTGTGTTCGCCGTAGCGCATCCGGCCACGATCGGACAGGGTGTGCCCACTGACCACGTGTGTGGGTCCGCGCTGGATCAGCGTCACGTGTGCACCCGACTCGTAGAGATCCTGCGCGATGTCGTGGCCGCTGTTGCCCGTTCCGATCACCACGGTGTGGGTTCCGCGGCGTGCGGGTTCGGTGCGATATCGGCTCGAATGCAGCAGTTCGCCGGCAAAGTTCTCGGCGCCTGCAAATTCTGGAAGGACAGGTTCGGTACCGCTGAGACCGGTGGCGAGAACCACGTGCTGCGGATTCAGCGTGCGCCGCGTGCCGTCGCGATCGACGACAACGCTCCAGCGTCGCTCGACGGGGTCGAAGGTTGACTCTACGATCTCCGACCGCGTCCACACATTCAAATCCAGCGCGCGGGAGTATATTTCGAGCCAGTCGCCCATCTTGTCCTTTGGCGTGAAAACCGGCCAGGACGATGGGAACGGCATCAGCGGAAGATGATTCGACCAGACAGCGTCGTGCAACACCAGCGAGTCGTAGCGCCCGCGCCAGTTGTCGCCGACTCGATCGGCGCGGTCGACCAGCAGTGTTCTGACTCCGAGTACACCGAGTTGAGCGGCGAGTGCCAGGCCCGAGTGACCGGCGCCGATGACGAGGACATCCGGATCGCCGTCGTGGCACTCGAGTTCACGGGTGCGCCGTGCCGACCAGTACTCCGGATGATCGCCTGCGCCGTCCGGTCGATGCTCGCCGGTAGTCGGTTCGTGCCCCGTCAGGGTGTCCAGAGCGGTGAGCAGGTTCCGGGCCCGCCAGGCGCCGTCGTCGAAGATCAGACGGGCAACACCACGAACATGACCGAGATCGGTGTCGAAACGGAACAGTAGTTGGACCGTAGATCCGGACAGTGTGGGAACCAGCGCTGGTGCGGCAGCCGGATCGAGGTGCTCGCCGCGCACGTGCTGTTCTACGGCCGATGCGACCAGCGACTCGATCCTCGTGCTGCCGTTCAGGCTTCGCAAGTCGCCGGATAAGGCAAGCAGGTCGCGCCACCACACGTCGGAGTGCAGAACCGTCGCGGCGCCGGCGCCGGTGCGGAGGAGATCGGCAAAATGGGAGAGCCATTGTCGTGCCGTCGCTTCGACTGCGACCGTGTCTAGCTCGGGAGAATCCAATTGTGTTGTCATAACCGCACTTTCCTTGAAATCAGCGGGTAGTGAATCCGGCGTCGACCTTGAGTTCGGTGCCGGTGACGTAGCGGGCCTCGTCCGAAGCCAGAAAGAGGACCGCATTGGAGACGTCGATCGACTCAGCCCAGGGGACGGGCAACGCATTGGTACCGGTGAACAGCGGCGCCACCTGTTCCTTGGTCGGATTCCGGACGCCGGGCAAGAAGAGGTTGAAGCAGCGTTCATTCATGATCATGTCGGTATCGGTTGCGCCCGGGTGCACGGTGTTCGCCCGAATTCCGTATTCGCCGAGTTCGCTGACGAGTGTCCGCATCAATCCGACCACAGCATGCTTGCTGGCGGCGTAAGCACCGGCGTTGCGCGTGCCCTTGATTCCGGCAGTCGAACTGGTGATAACTATCGATCCGCCGTCGCCCTGCTCGATCAAGTGCGGAGCGGCAGCTTTGCAGGTGTGCCACACGCCCTTGAGATTGACGTCGAGTACGTCGTCCCACTCGTCTTCGGTAATCCGGTGTGCCGGTTCGCCACTGATGAAGACTCCGGCGTTTGCCACCACGATGTCGACGCGGCCGAGTTCCGCGACTCCGCGGTCGAGCAGCGTGCGCACCGAGTCGAAGTCGCGGACATCGGCAATTCCGGCGTGGATGCGACGCCCGGTTTTCTCGACGAGCCGAACGGTCTCGGCGAGGTCGTCCGCCGTGGCGGGAGGATAGAACCGAGTGACTGTATCGATGCCGTCGGCGAGATCGAGGGCGATGATGTCGGCGCCCTCTTCGGCAAGTCGGAGTGCGTGACTGCGGCCCTGGCCACGTGCTGCGCCGGTGATGAAGGCGACTTTCCCTGCTAGCCGTCCGGGCATTCTGCTCCTTCTGTCCGACTACGTTGTCGTCCGGAAGGTAACGAGGATCACAGTTACTTCAGCCTGGCACTCCCGTTCAGTAGGACAGAATCCGAAAGGTTCGCGAGAGTGTCTCCGGCCGTACTGATTACGCGGCCGGAGTTCGCAGGCGCTCCACGGCGGTGCCGGCCATCGATCCCAGAACCTCGGGTGCGATGGGCGTCGGCGCTGTCGCCGAAATTTGGGTCAGGTTGGATCCCGCGGCGGCGACGACTACGTCGGCGACAAGTGTGAATCCTTCACTCGCCGTCATGATTCGGTAGGAGAACGACGCGTCACCGACGGTCGGCTGATACCCCGCCCCCACCTGATATGTGATGTTGATGCCGTCGGCATCCGTACCGGTGAATTGGCTGCACGACGTCACAGTCTGCTGCATGGTTTCGAATGCTGCGGCGGCCGCGGCGCCGTCGGCGAACGATGCGCTGTCCTGATCGATGCTCGTGAAATCGGGGCCCGTGAACATCTTCGAGATCGAGGACACGGACCCGGGAACTTGCGTGGCGATCGGTGCGAGCACAGCGGCACACGCGGCGGGATCGGTACTGGACTTGTCGGATTCCGACGTGGCGGGCGCCGGCGCGAGACCCAGATCCTCGACCGGATCCGGCACGATGTCGAAATCCGCCGGAAGTTCGCTCAGCGTGAGCACGGTCTGCGCCAACGCGACCTTGTCCAGGGGAGTGCCGGTGAGCGCGGTCGGGACAGGTGCCGCGCTGAACGGGGCGAGGGCAACGCCGGGTACCGGCGTCGAAACAGGCGTCGAATCCGGGGCTGTCGGAGAGGATGTTTCGGATCCGCACCCACCCACGAAGAGAACAGCCACCGCGCCGAGTCCAGCGACGACGCGACGCGACATCACGATGTCCACCGAATGTTGTTGGTAATGCTCTGCCGGATGACAGAGGTGCCGTCCGGGTCGCTGTAAGCCTGGTCGCCGCCGACGGACAGTTCGCCGCTGACGGGAAGTGGCAGGTTCAAATCGATGGTCATGGTTCCGGACCCGGCCATCACGTACTGATCGATGTCGAGTGTTCCGGCGTTGCCGGCGAGATTCCAGACGTTGCTCTGCGGGGACTGTGACAGTTCCACAGCCAGGGTGAGGCGGTCGCCGTCACGCGCAGTCACGGTGACGGTTGTTGTCTGATCAAGCTGTATCTCACTACTGACGTCTTGTTTCACCACCCACCGTGCGCCGACGCCGACGGGCTCCGTCGGCAGTGCAACTGCGCGATACACCGCTTGGCCGAAGGCCTGTTCGATTGCCGCCCGGGCAGAATTGGCCGACCCGGCTGACGGGCGTAACCGAAGTGCTGTGATGGCCCCGGATTCGGTGACGGTCAAACCGGCCCCGGAACCTTCGGCGCCTCCGAGCGCTGCCTGGAGCGTCTCGTCCGGCGTCGTCATGCCGGAGAGGGTGAGATCAACCACGGCTGTCGAATTCTCGGGAGAGGCGGCCGTCGTCACGACGGCATTGAGCGGAATGGTGACTTCAGGCGAGGAGATGTCCTGAACCGGCTGCTGATCGATCTGCTGGCGCACATCCGTTGACGTAACCAGAGTTGTTGCCTGAGTGGTTCCGGCGAGCAGGTTCATCCGCAGGCTCTGCCTGGGCTCACTGCCCGCGTCGAGTACCTCGACGGTAGCCACAGTCACGGGGACGGTGAACTCGGTCGGAGTCGCCGAAGGCGTATCGGGCGACTGCTCGGGGTCGCCGCATGAGGTGAGAACGGTGACGAGAGCAAGGGCGGCGGCGAACACATACGGAACGCGCCGGCCGGAGATAGACAACTGTGGCACGCGCTCCAGGCTAACCGCTTCGCCGGAGTGCCCGGTCGGGTCGGGGAGCGCGTGCGTGCAGAGCAGCGGACATAGGGGATGATGGTGGGCGTGAGTACAGACCACCCAGACCGAGATCTCAGCGCGGAGGATCAGCCGATTACCGATTTGTCGAAGTCCGCATCACCGACAAGACCACGACGGTTGGCGATGCTGATCGCCATCGCGGCAGTCATCCTGATCGCGGACGTTCTGACGAAGGTCTGGGCTGTGGCTGCGATCACGCCGGGCAAACCAATCGAAATCATCGGCGACGTCGTCACTTTCACGCTGGTCCGTAACCCCGGTGCGGCGTTCTCCATGGCAACGTCCATGACGTGGATCCTCACGTTGGTTGCGATCGGCGTTGTCATCGGAGTGATCAAGATCGGTCGCACCCTGCGGTCACCGTGGTGGGCGCTGGGTCTGGGTTTGGTGCTCGGTGGCGCACTCGGCAACCTCATCGACAGATTGTTCCGCGCCCCGGGCTTCATGCGCGGACACGTCGTCGACTTCATGTCCATCGGCTGGTGGCCAGTGTTCAACATCGCAGATTCCGCGATCGTCTGCGGAGCCATTCTGTTGGTCGCCTTGACTCTGTTCGGGTTCGAACCCAACGGCGAGCGCCTCCGCAGTGACAAGTCCAACGCTTCCAGCGAGGACCAGGGGGAGAGCAAATGAGGGAATCGCGTTCGATGCCGGTGCCCGACGGACTCGACGCGATGCGCGTCGACGCCGGTTTGGCGCGCTTGCTCGGTCTCTCTCGAACGGTCTCGGCCAACCTTGCGGAAGAAGGTTCGGTACTGCTCGACGGTGTTGCCGTCGGTAAGTCCGATCGGTTGACCGCAGGTTCGTGGCTCGAAGTTGTCCTGCCCGAGCCGCCGCGTCCGCTGACCGTGGAAGCAACACCGGTCGAGGGCATGGAAATTCTCTACGCGGACGATGATGTTGTTGCCGTGGACAAGCCGGTCGGCGTCGCCGCGCATGCGAGTGTGGGGTGGACCGGTCCGACGGTCATCGGCGGGCTTGCCGCCGCAGGTTTTCGGATTTCGACGTCGGGCGCACACGAGCGTCAGGGCATTGTTCACAGGCTGGATGTCGGCACGTCCGGTGTCATGGTTGTTGCCACGTCCGAGCGGGCATACACGGTGCTCAAGCGGGCTTTCAAGCAGCGCACCATCGACAAGCGTTACCACGCATTGGTCCAGGGGCACCCCGATCCGAGTAGCGGAACAATCGACGCTCCGATCGGGCGGCACCACGGGAACGACTGGCGTTTTGCCGTCACCGCCGACGGCAAGGCGAGCGTGACGCATTACGACACCATCGAGGCATTTCAGGCGGCAAGTCTGCTGGACGTGCATCTCGAAACGGGCCGGACACACCAGATTCGCGTGCACTTCTCCGCGCTGCGGCACCCGTGCTGTGGCGACCTGACGTACGGAGCGGACCCCCGCCTTGCCGAGCGGTTGGGACTCGAGCGGCAGTGGCTTCATGCTGTGTCTCTCGGGTTTGCGCACCCGGCGGACGGGCGCTGGGTCGAGATCAAGAGCAAGTACCCGAAGGACCTCGAACATGCGCTAGAGGTACTTCGATCCGCATGAGCGCGCGAGCAGTCGGTTCCGCGCTGGCGGGAATGGCAATTGTTGCGCTCGTAGTCGGGGTCGGCCTGCTGAATCCGGTTCGCACCCCACCGGTGGGAACCGATTCACTGGGCCCCGACGGTGGCGAACTGGTATCCGATTACCTCGAACGGGCGCGTGAAACACTGGACACGGTCGAGGAGTCCGCGTGGGCCCTCGCATCGTTTGCCGCGCCGATGACTGCGGACGATGTGATAGCGGCCACTCCCGGAGTACGCGTGTCCGAGGTGCTGTTCCGAGTCTCGCTCGACCGAGTTCAGACTCCACTGGTCGTGATCGCGGTACCGGACAACAACGAAGCGATTCGGCGATCTCCCGGAGCCGCGGCGACTCGACTTGCTGCCATGTCGGGGGTCGACGAACGGCAGAAACGGGTCGCGGAAGTCTCGAGTCTTCAGTTGTCTCAGGGGTGTGCGTGCGCGATCGGCGCCGTCGTGCACGGCAGCGCGAAGGATCTCGCAGCGCTGGCGGGCACGCCGCCGATCCGAGCGCTCGAAGCACTCCCCGCAGACGGCACTCCGTGGCGCGCAGCCCTTCGGCCGCTGTTGCCGGAGTACGTGGATGTTGTTCGGGTTGGACCGGATGACGGACCGGTGCCATGAGTGCCGATGAAGTAGTGGAGTCCGCTGTTTCGACGAAATCCGGCTCGAGTTCGGGTATCGCGTTCGGCGTCGGGGCCTTCTTGGTGTGGGGAACGTTTCCGGCGTTCTTCGGATTGCTCGATTTTGCCGACCCGCTCGAGGTTCTCGCCCACCGGGTGGTGTGGACCCTTGTTCTGATGCTGATCGTGTTGGCGGTTCTCGGCCGACTCGCGTCTCTTCGGGGAATCAGTGGGCGAACGTGGTTGCTGGTCGCGGCAGCGTCGGCGGCGATCGCAGTCAACTGGGGCATGTACATCTACGCGGTGGTGTCGGGGCGAGTGGTGGAAGCCGCGCTCGGATACTTCATCAATCCGTTGGTGACCGTATTGCTCGGTGTCGTGATCTTCCGGGAGCGACTGCGGCGTGCACAGATCGCGGCTCTGGTGCTCGCAGCGACGGCGGTAGTGGTGATCACCGTCGACTACGGCAAACCGCCGATTGTTGCGCTTGTTCTGGCCGGGTCGTTTGCGACCTACGGACTGATCAAGAAGGTGGTTCCGCTCGACCCACGAACCAGCCTGACGGCAGAGGGCGTCGTAGCTGCTCCGTTCGCGGTGGGGTACCTCCTCTTCCTCGGTCTCACCGGCGCCGGCTCGTTTGTATCCGGTGGCACGGGGCAAAGCCTGCTCCTCTTGGCAGCTGGTCCTGTGACGGCTTTGCCGCTGTTGCTGTTCGGTGTTGCCGCGCAGCGAGTGAAACTCTCCACGATGGGCATGTTGCAGTACCTGACACCGGCACTGCAGATGATGTGGGGCGTCGCGGTGATGCACGAGGACATGCCGGCGTCGCGTTGGATCGGGTTTGCGTTGATCTGGCTGGCGCTGGTGATCTTCACGACAGACATCATCCGCGCGAATCGGCGTTCACAGGGGTCGATGGCGTCCAAGCAGGAGCCGCTCCCGTAATTCACCTCGCGCCGTGCTCCGGTCAATCGATCGGTCGCCGACTCTGTCGGTAGCGGGGCATAGACTCGTCCAAGCTCCCAGACTTTCAGAGAGGCGCACGTGGCTGACTCGTTCGTTCATCTTCACAATCACACCGAGTACTCGATGCTCGACGGCGCGGCCAAGGTCGGCGCCATGTTCGAGGAGGCTAACCGGCTCGGCATGACCGCTGTCGGCATGACCGACCACGGAAACATGTACGGCGCCAGCCAGTTCTACAACGAGGCGGTCAAGGCCGGAATCAAGCCGATTATCGGGATCGAGGCGTACATCGCGCCGGAATCCCGGTTCAACACCAAGCGTGTGTTGTGGGGCGATCGTAGCCAGAAATCCGACGACGTCTCCGGTAGTGGCGCGTACACGCACATGACGATGGTCGCGGAGAACGCGACGGGTCTGCGCAATCTCTTCAAACTGTCTTCGCTCGCGTCCATCGAGGGGCAGTTGGGTAAATGGCCGCGTATGGACGAGGAGCTCATCGCCTCGCATGCCGAGGGCATCATCGCCACCACGGGTTGCCCGTCCGGTGAGATCCAGACGCGCCTGCGGCTCGGTCACGAGCGCGAGGCTCTCGAAGCTGCCGCGAAGTGGCAGGAGATCTGGGGCCCGGACAATTTCTTCCTCGAGGTGATGGACCACGGTCTGTCGATCGAGCGTCGGGTGCGCGAGGGTTTGCTCAATATCGGTCAGCAGCTCGGCATTCCGCCGCTCGCGACCAACGACTGCCATTACGTGACCAAGGATGCGGCCGAGAACCACGAGGCGCTGCTCTGCATCCAAACCGGTAAAACGCTCTCGGATCCCACGCGTTTCAAGTTCGACGGCGACGGCTACTACCTCAAGTCAGCCGCCGAGATGCGCGCGATCTGGGACAGCGAAGTTCCGGGAGCCTGCGACAACACCGTAACGATCGGCGAGCGCGTCCAGTCCTACGAGGACGTGTGGAAGTTCCACGACCGGATGCCGATCTTCCCCGTTCCCGAGGGCCACACACAGCAGACGTTCCTGCGCGCCGAGGTCATGCGCGGATTGGATCGGCGTTTCCCCAGCGGCCCGCCCGAGGAGTACCTCGCGCGTGCCGACTACGAGATCGGCGTCATCAACGAGATGGGCTTCCCGGCCTACTTCCTCGTGGTCGGTGACCTCATCAACCACGCCAAGGCAGTGGGCATCCACGTCGGACCCGGCCGTGGATCCGCGGCCGGTTCATTGGTGGCGTACGCGATGGGTATCACCAACATCGACCCGCTTCCGTACGGCCTGCTGTTCGAGCGATTCCTCAATCCCGAGCGTGTGTCGATGCCTGATATCGATATCGACTTCGACGATCGCCGTCGCGGCGAGATGGTGCGTTACGCCACGGAGAAGTGGGGAGAGGACCGCGTCGCTCAGGTCATCACCTTCGGCACCATCAAGACCAAGGCAGCCATCAAGGACTCCGCTCGCGTGCAGTTCGGCAAGCCCGGTTTTGCCATTGCCGACCAGATCACCAAGGCATTGCCGCCGCCGATCATGGCCAAGGACATCTCGGTGTCCGGTATCACCGATCCCAAGCACGAGCGGTACAAGGAAGCAGCCGAGGTTCGCTCACTCATCGACTCCAGCCCGGATGTCGCGAAAATCTACAAGACCGCGGTGGGTCTGGAAGGTCTGATCCGCAACGCGGGTGTGCACGCCTGTGCCGTGATCATGTCGTCCGAACCGTTGATGGACGCGATTCCGGTGTGGAAGCGCGCGCAGGACGGCGCCATCATCACGGGCTGGGATTACCCGTCGTGTGAGGCCATCGGCCTGCTCAAGATGGACTTCCTGGGTCTGCGAAACCTCACCGTCATCGGCGACACCCTCGAGAACATCAAGGCCAACCGCGGCATCGACATCGATCTCGACACGTTGCCGATGGACGACCCAGCCACGTACGAACTGCTGGCCCGCGGCGACACCCTTGGCGTGTTCCAGCTCGACGGCGGCGGCATGCGTGAGCTTCTGAAACTGATGCAGCCCACCGGTTTCGGCGACATCGTGGCCGCATTGGCGCTGTACCGGCCGGGTCCGATGGGTGTGGACGCCCACATCTCGTACGCCAAACGCAAGAATGCACTCGAAGAAGTCAGCCCGATTCACCCCGAACTGGAAGAGCCGCTCGCGGAGATCCTGTCGGAGACGTACGGCCTGATCATCTACCAGGAGCAGATCATGCAACTGGCACAGAAGGTCGCCGGGTACACCCTGGGCCAGGCCGACCTGCTGCGCCGCGCCATGGGTAAGAAGAAGCTGTCCGAACTGGAGAAGGCGTACGCCGGTTTCCGTCAGGGCATGTTGGACAACAACTTCAGCGAAGCCGCCATCAAGGCACTGTGGGACACCGTTCTCCCGTTCGCCGGCTACGCGTTCAACAAATCGCACTCCGCCGGCTACGGGCTCGTCTCGTTCTGGACCGCGTACCTCAAGGCGAACTATCCGGCCGAGTACATGGCCGGTCTGCTCACCTCCGTCGGCGACGACAAGGACAAGTCCGCCGTCTATCTCGCCGACTGCCGCAAGATGGGCATCACCGTGCTGCCGCCGGACGTCAACGAGTCGCGGGTCGACTTCGCGACGGTGGGGGAGGACATCCGCTTCGGAATGGGGTCGGTGCGCAACGTCGGCGCCAACGTGGTGGCATCCATCATCAAGGCGCGCACGGAGAAGGGAAAGTTCACCGACTTCTCCGACTATCTCGGCAAGATCGACGCGATGGCGTGCAACAAGAAGGTCACCGAATCTCTCATCAAGGCAGGCGGATTCGACTCTCTCGAACATCCGCGCAAGGGCCTGATGTTGGTACACGCGGACGCCATCGATGCCGTCATGAGCACCAAGAAGGCCGAGGCCATCGGGCAGTTCGATCTGTTCGGCGGGTCCGAAGTGGACGAGTCCATCGCGTCGGTGTTCGACGTTCGGATTCCCGAAGAGGAGTGGGAAACCAAGCATCGTCTTGCGCTCGAACGAGAAATGTTGGGGCTGTACGTTTCCGGGCACCCACTCAACGGCGTCGAACACATTCTCAAGCAGCAGTCCGACACTTCGATCGCCTCGATCCTCGACGGTGGTGTTCAGGACGGGGCGCAGGTCACGCTGGGCGGCATCATCGCGTCGGTCGATCGCCGAGTAAACAAGAACGGCCTCACGTGGTGCATCGTGCAACTCGAGGATCTGGTCGGCGGCATCGAGGTGCTGTTCTTCCCGCAGGCGTACGCCGTGTACGGAATGGACATCGCGGAGGATGCGATCGTGCTGGTCAAGGCGCGGGTATCCATCCGAGATGACCGAATGTCGTTGATCGGCAACGATCTTGCGGTGCCGGATCTTTCGGCTATCGGCGTGGCACGACCGCTCTCGGTGTCGTTGCCACTGCGTCAATGCACCAAGGACAAGCTGGGTGCGCTCAAGCAGATTCTGACTCGCCACCCCGGAACGTCGGATGTGCATGTCCGATTGATCGGAAGTAACGAGATCACGATGTGGAAGGTCGACGACGTCCTTCGGGTAGAGCCGTCGTCGGCGCTGATGGGCGATCTGAAGGCTCTGCTGGGGCCCGGCTGCCTAGCGGTCTAGGGCCATAGACAAAAATCGTCTCGCTTACTTGGGAAGCAGGTAAGCGAGACGCTTTTGTTTTTGTTGGAGATCGGATCGTGCGGAGTGAGAGATTCAGCTACGGGAGTAGTAGTTTCTGCGAACCCACCACGTAACCACTGCGGCGGCTGCGGCGGTGAGAACGGCCGGCTGCATCGATGTGGTGATCGCGAGGATGGCAACAAAGACGATCAGACCGATTGCCAGCGCCTCGAGTTTGTACAGCGGCCACAGGGTGCCGGCAATGTCGACGCTGTTGTCGGTGGTGCGGCGTGACACGCGAGTATCGAAACCTGCGGTTGTCATGAGGTCACCTGCCGTCTCTGTGGTTAATTCTGGGGTCCGTGCTGGACTTTAAGGGTATCCAGATAGCTGGTTTCGGGCAAGCGAACTTTATTGATGGGTGCCTCACTGTATCGATCAACGTGCAGTGTGCGTGTTGCGGTGGCCAAGGTCAGGCAGTCGGTGTTCACTGGTACCCATGCCAATTACAGGTGAATACGAACCCAGTCCCGCTACGTGGGCAGCAGATCAGGTCGCACAGATCGAGAACTCCGGCGGCACCGAGGGGAACGAACTCAACGGGATGGCCGTTGTCATCCTCACGACCGTCGGCGCAAAGTCCGGCAAGGTGCGCAAGACGCCATTGATGCGCGTCGAGCACGACGGGAAATATGCCGTCGTTGCGTCCTTGGGTGGCGCGCCCAAGAACCCCGTCTGGTACTACAACGTCAAGGCGAACCCCAATGTCACATTGCGTGACGCGACGCAGGTCTTCGACATGGTTGCGCGTGAGGTAACGGGAGACGAAAAGGCGATCTGGTGGGAGCGCGCGGTTGAGGCGTTCCCCGATTACGCGAACTATCAGAAGAAGACAGACCGAGAGATTCCGGTGTTCGTGCTCGAACCCAAGTAGTTGCTCGAATACAGGCAGTTCAGAAATGTAGGTAGTTCAGAACCGACGTAGCGTCACGGAGGCCTGATGAGTCCGAAATCTGTTGCAGATCAATTGGTTCAACAGCTCGTGGATGCCGGGGTTTCCCGGATCTACGGCATCGTGGGAGACAGTCTCAATCCTGTGGTGGACGCCGTGCGGCGCACCGGTGGTTCTGCCAAGGGTGGTATCGACTGGATTCATGTTCGTCACGAAGAAGCGGCCGCATTCGCGGCTGCGGCCGACGCCCAGATCACCGGCGAGTTGGCCGTGTGTGCGGGCTCGTGCGGACCGGGGAATCTGCATTTGATCAACGGACTCTACGACGCACATCGCTCGGGCGCGCCGGTCCTGGCGATTGCGTCGCACATTCCGAGTGCTCAAATTGGTATGGGCTATTTCCAGGAAACCCATCCCGAGCGGATTTTCATCGAGTGTTCGAGCTATACCGAACTGATCAGCACGGCGGCTCAGGCGCCGCGTGTGGTCCAGTCGGCGATCACGCACGCGGTTGCCCGGAGGGGGGTGTCCGTGATCGTCCTTCCCGGCGACATTGCAGACTGCCCGGTCGAGGGAGAGCCGCCGACGCTGGTCGCGACGCGTCGTCCGACATTGGTGCCGGATGCCGGTGACGTGCGCGCACTGGCAGATGTGATCAATGCGTCGCGGAAGGTGGCGATCTTTGCCGGAGCGGGAGTGCGAGGTGCCCGCGACGAAGTGCTCGCACTGGCAGAGGCGGTCGGCGCTCCGATCGGGCACACGCTCCGCGGTAAGGAGTGGATTCAGTACGACAATCCCTATGACGTGGGCATGACCGGTCTGCTCGGTTACGGCGCGGCCCACGACGGTATGCACGGTGCCGACTTGTTGCTGCTGATCGGTACGGACTTTCCGTACGACCAGTTCTTGCCGCACACCGTCCGGACCGCACAGATCGATTCTGCCGCAGAGAAATTGGGGCGTCGAACCAGCCTTGATCTGGCGGTCCACGGAGATGCTGCCGCCACACTGGCGGCATTGATTCCCCAGGTGGACCGGAAGTCGGATCGAGCGTTCCTCGATGACATGCTCGAGGTGCACAGCACGTTGATGACCAAAGTTGTCGGGGCGTATACCGATCCCGTGAAACAGCGCACTCCGATTCACCCCGAGTATGCGGCGTCGATCCTCGACGACCTCGCCGCCGAGGATGCGATCTTCACCGCGGATACGGGAATGTGCAACGTCTGGACGGCGCGCTATCTCAATCCCAACGGATCGCGGCGATTCCTGTCGTCGGCGCTGCATGGGTCGATGGCTAATGCCTTGCCACACGCGATGGGTGCGCAGTGGGCAAGTCCGGGTCGCCAGGTCATTTCGGTATCCGGTGACGGCGGTCTGTCGATGCTGTTGGGCGAGTTGGTGACAGTGGCGATGTACAAGTTGCCGATCAAAATCGTCGTGTTTAACAACTCCACGCTCGGAATGGTCAAGCTCGAGATGCTGGTGGACGGTCTGCCTGATTTCGGAGTCGACGTTCCCGCCGTCGACTACGCGGGTGTCGCGGCGGCGCTGGGGATCTTCTCCCGGCGGATCGAGAATCCCGCCGACATCGAGTCCGGTTTACGTGCGGCACTCGATCACGACGGCCCGGCATTGGTTGATCTTGTGACGGATCCACTGGCATTGTCGTTGCCGCCCACCATCACCGGTGGTCAAGTCAAGGGCTTTGCCCTTGCGATGTCAAAGATGGTGATGAACGGTGGCGTCGGTGAAGCCGTTCAGATGGCGAAGTCGAATCTACGGAATGTGCCGCGTCCATCGCAGTTCAATCCGAGAGGATAGGTGACCGCGGTGGGAACCTTGCGCCCGGACGTGCAAAAATGGCGGAGTGTCTAACTCGCCCGATGTCGTAGCTACCAAGTCCACTCTGCCCGCGCTCGATGCGCGGGAAATCGACGCGGCCATCGAGCGAATTCAGGACGTTATTGCGGCTACACCGTTGCAGTACAGCGAGCGTCTGTCTGAGCTGACCGGCGCCAAGGTCTACCTCAAGCGTGAAGACCTGCAAGGTGTGCGTTCGTACAAGATCCGCGGTGCCTACAACCTCATGTCCCAGCTGACCGAGGCGGAACGTGCGGCCGGCGCCGTCACTGCCAGTGCCGGAAATCATGCCCAGGGTGTTGCGTACGCGTGCCGCACCATGGAGATTCACGGACGGATCTACGTTCCGGCTAACACCCCGAAGCAGAAGCGTGACCGTATCCGCGCTCACGGCGGCGATTTCGTCGAACTGTTCATGGTGGGGGAAACGTACGACGCGGCGGCTGCCGCTGCGGCCGAGGATGTCGCCCGGACCGGCGCCACGATGGTTCCGCCGTTCGACGATGTGCGTACCGCCGCGGGGCAGGGGACCATTGCCGCGGAAATCCTGAATCAATTGGACGGCCCCCTCGACGCGATTGTTGTTCCGGTCGGCGGCGGTGGGTGCATCGCCGGCATTGCCACGTACCTGCACGAGCGTTCGCCGAAGACGTCGATCGTTGGCATCGAACCTTCGGGTGCGGCGTCCATGACAGCTGCACTGGTTGCCGGCGCTCCGGTGACGCTGCCCGTCGTCGATCCGTTTGTGGACGGCGCTGCGGTCAAGCGAATCGGTGACGTTCCGTTCGAGGTGGTGTCGAGGCTCGGGGCTGCCGTGGTTTCGCACGCGTCGTTGCCGTTGGTTGCCAAGCAGTTGGCCGCGATTCCGGGTACCGGATCGTTTGTCGTGAACCAGATCGACGAAGGCGCCATCTGCACGGCGATGCTCGAGATCTATCAGAACGAGGGCATCATCGCCGAACCTGCGGGAGCGCTTTCCGTTGCGGCCCTTCAGAATTTGACGCTCGAACCCGGTTCCACCGTGGTGTGCCTGATCTCGGGCGGTAACAACGACGTCTCCCGCTACGGCGAAATTCTCGAGCGATCACTGGTGCATCTGGGTCTCAAGCACTACTTCTTGGTGGACTTCCCGCAGGAGCCGGGCGCGTTGCGCCGTTTCCTGTCCGAGGTTCTGGGTCCCGACGACGACATCGCGTTGTTCGAGTACGTCAAGCGCAACAACCGGGAGACCGGCGCCGCGCTCGTGGGTATCGAATTGGGTTCTGCTGACGGGTTGGCGTCGTTGCTCGAGCGGATGGAGCGTGCCCCGATGCAGTCCGAGCGACTGGAGCCGGGAAGCCCGGCCTATCGCTATCTGACGTAATTCCTCGTGCGCCGGGTGGTCACGGCAGTAGACGCTCGACCACCTGGCGATGGAGTTCGGGATCGGGCTGGGGGAGTCCGAGCATCGCCGCGAGGTAGAGGCCGTCGCCGACAAGGCGGACGATCTCGGCTTGAACGGGGTCGGAGATCTCCGTCTGTAGACCTTGATCCCAGCTACGCATCACCTCGGTGACAGCCTTCTGGATTTCGTCGTGCTGCCCGTCGACGGTGCGAAGTGCGGCGATGATCGAACGGAACAGGCCTAAGTCTTCGTCTTCGTTCGCGTCCGGAATGTGTAGATAGAACTCTGTCACCGACGTTCCCCCGGCAATGGCGTCCGCAAGCTGCTGATCGGAGCGTTCGCCGAGTCTGCGAACCATGGCCGCGAGGAGAGCTTCCTTACTGGGGAAGTGGTACAGAAGTCCGCCCTTGGATACTCCTGCCTGAGCGGCGACTGCCTCGAGGGTTACCTGTGCGACCCCGTTGACCAGCAGTAACTTCTCCAGTGCGTCGAGAATGCGATCGCGTGTGCCTTCAGCCATGTGATGAAACTGTACCGGGAAATAACTTTACCGCCCAGACGGTTCACTGTTAGTGTCAACACCACTGTACCGGCTGGACGGTTCAGTGAAATTCGTAGTCGACTCACGGAAAGTTGCGAGAAGAGCCATGTCAGTGTCAGCAGATCACACGTCTGCACTCAATCCCGAGGATGTTCGGGCAACAAAACGTGACTGGGCAGGACTGGTGGTCCTGGCCTTTGCCGTGTTGCTCATCGCGGTCGACGGCACGGTGCTCGATCTTGCGCTGCCGTTCATCAGCGCGGACCTCGAACCGAGTAGCACCCAGTTGCTGTGGATCATCGACGTCTACTCGTTCATCCTTGCCGGTCTCCTGATCACGATGGGTACGCTCGGCGACCGGATCGGGCGCCGAAAGTTGTTGCTGATCGGTGCTGTCGGCTTCGGCCTGGCATCGATAATCGCGGCCGTCTCGACCAGCCCGGAAATGCTCATCGGTGCCCGAGTGCTGCAAGGCATTTCAGGTGCAACGCTCATGCCCGCCACGCTGGGTCTGATCCGCACCATCTTCGTCAACCCTCGCCAGCGCACCGAAGCCATCGGCATCTGGGGCGCGATGGCCGGCGGTGGTACGGCAGCCGGTCCGCTGATCGGTGGCTGGATGCTCGAGCATTTCTGGTGGGGTTCGGTGTTCCTCATCAACATTCCGGTCATGATCGCACTGGTCGCGCTCGGCCCGATTCTGATTCCCGAGTCCAAGGATCCCAACCCCGGCCGATTCGACCTGATCAGTGCCGCATTGTCGATGGCAACCATGCTGCCACTGGTCTACGCCGTCAAGGAATCGGTGGTGCACGGTATCGACCTCACGATGCTCGGAGTCGCTGCATTCGGTTTGGCTGCGGGTGTCGCGTTCGTCCGGCGCCAGCGGAGCTTGAAGGATCCGATGCTGGATCTGAAGCTGTTCGCCAATGCGGCCTTCACCACGGCGGTTCTGACAAACCTGCTGTCGATCTTCGCGCTTGCCGGTGTGCTGTTCTTCGGTTCGCAGTACCTGCAGTTGGTTCTCGGTAACGGCGCCTTCGACGCTGGTCTGCTGATGCTGCCCGGCATGTTGCTCAGCGCATTCACCGCCGTCGCCGCAGCCTGGCTGGTTCGGCGTTGGACGGTCATGCAGGTGCTCAGTGCGGGCCTGATCATCGCCGGCGTCGGTGCGGCCATGCTGCTGGCCCTCGGTGTCGACAGTGGTCCGGTGATGTTCGTGATCGGCTTCGGTCTGGTCGGCGCCGGTGTGGGTATTGCGCTGACGCTCACCTCTGACCTGGTGGTCAGCTCAGTGGAACCGGAGCGTGCCGGCGCCGCCTCGGCGGTATCGGAGACCGCATACGAACTGGGTATCGCGCTCGGCGTGGCGATCCTCGGCAGTGTGGTCATGGCGATCTTCCGCAAGGGAATCGACACGTCGATGCTCGACGCGGATCAGGCGCATGCGGCGCAGGGAACTCTTGGCGGCGCCATTGCGGAAGCTGCTCATCTTCCGGGCGAAGCGAGTTCGGTGCTTGTCGATTCCGCGAAGGCGGCGTTTGTCGACGGCATGCATGTAGCCACCGGTGCGACTGCGCTCGTGTTGTTCATCTGTGCGGCGCTGGTTCTGAGGATGTTGCGCAGTACACCAGAGAATGCGAAGCGTTAGTCAGTTTTCCAATACGACAAATGAATAGCCGGGTACCACTGTTGCGGACGCGGTCTCGTCCTGTGTCGGTTGATCCCACCAGAGTATGGGGGTTCCGCCGGCCGGGACGTGGGCCGCGTCCGGTCCCAGATTGCAGACCACCTGTATTGTGCTGCGGCGCAGCGTTATCCACCGCTTGTCCTCGTCGTAGTCGACATGCAGATGCCCGAGCCACGGGTCGGTGAAGTCGCTTCGGCTCTTGCGTAATGCAATCAGATCGCGGTAGCACTCCAGGATTCGATTGTGCGGCAGCGCGGTGAGTTCGTCCCAGTTCAGTTTTGATCTCAGGAATGTCTGGGGGTCTTGCGGATCCGGGATGTCGTCGGTGTCCCAACCGTGAGCCGCGAACTCCGCTTTGCGTCCTTTGGCGGTTGCCTCGCCCAGTTCGGGCTCCGGATGTGAGGTGAAGAACTGGAAAGGTGTTGACGCACCCCATTCTTCGCCCATGAAGAGCATCGGAGTGTAGGGGGAGAGCAACACGAGTGCGGCTTTGACCGCCAATTGTCCTGGTGTCAGGTAGGCACTCGGACGGTCGCCGAGCGCACGATTGCCGATTTGGTCGTGAGTGCACGTGTAGGCCAGCAGTGAGCTCGCCGGTTGATGTGCGATGTCGATGGGTCGGCCGTGGACCCGTCCGCGGAACGACGAGTAGGTTCCCGCGTGAAAGAAGCCGAGGCGCAACGTGGCCGCGAGCGCTTCCAGTGAACCGAAGTCTGCGTAGTAGCCCTGACGTTCACCGGAGACTGCAGTGTGGATTGCGTGGTGGATGTCGTCGTCCCACTGTGCGTTCAGGCCGAAACCTCCCGCCGAGCGCGCCGTGATCAGGGTGGCGTCGTTGAGATCGCTCTCGGCGATCAGCGTCAGTGGCCGGCCGAGATGGGCGGACAGTGTTTCGGTACCGACGGCAAGTTCCTCGAGGATGTGGGTGCCGGTGTGATCGACCAGCGCGTGAACGGCGTCGAGGCGGAGGCCGTCGATGTGGAAGTCACGCATCCATCGCAGAGCGTTCTCGATGATGTACTCGCGTACTTCACCGGACTGTGGACCACCGATGTTGATGGTGCGTCCCCACGTGTTTGCGCCGTCGGTGAGGTAGGGGCCAAACCGTTCGAGATAGTTTCCGGACGGACCGAGGTGGTTGTAGACAACGTCCAGCAGAACTCCCAAGCCGCGCTGATGTGCCGCATTCACCAAGCGCTGCAATCCGTCCGGGCCGCCATAAGCCTCGTGGACCGTGTACCAGAGAACGCCGTCGTAGCCCCAGTTGTGGGTTCCGTTGAAGTCGTTCACCGGCATGATTTCCACGAACCCGATTCCTAGATTGACCAGGTGATCGAGGCGTTCGATTGCGGCGTCGAATGTTCCCTCGGGAGTGAAGGTTCCGATGTGGAGTTCGTACAACGTCGAGCCCGCGAGTTGACGTCCGGTCCAGCTGGCATCGGACCACGCCGCGTCGTCGAGGGTGTGCAGTTGTGAGCGTTCGTGAACCCCGTCGGGCTGGCGCGGGGATCGCGGATCGGGAAGCGTGTCGCCGTCGACAACAAAGCCGTACCGAGCATCTTCAGCGCAGTCGACGGTCGTGCGCCACCAACCCTCGGTATCGCGCGTCATCGCGTGAACTACGCCGTCGACGTCGACCTGTACTGATTCCGGAGTGGGCGCCCAGACCTCGAAAGTGTGCACGGCATCAGCATGCCTGGTTTTGCGCTGCTGCGCCGTGCCTGAGTGCACCCAACCCGGTCGCAGATGGTGGGATGCGACCGGGCGAGGTGACTTGTGTGCATTCAGGACCGGGTCAGCGCGAAGGCCGGGTCCAGCGGTACATCGAAGTCCACGGACGTCGATTGCGCGATCACGGCAATCTGTCTCGCTTGCGAACCCGCGCCGTCGTCGGCGAGTGCCGTAAGGATGTATCGCCCCGACGAGGGAAGCGCAATTCCGTAGCGTCCGGTGTGGTCGGTGACGGTGGACGCCACGAATTCGCCGGTCGGTTTGGTCAACGTGACAATAGTTCCCGAAGTTGGGACGCCGGCAATGGTGACCTGTCCGGAGATGGTGAGCCGTTCGCCCAGCGTCACGGTATGTGTTGATTCCGCACCATCGAACCGCACGACCTGCGACGTCGGAGACCATCCGTCGGCACTGGTCACCACGAGGTAGCGGCCGGGCTCGGGCAACGCCAGCGAGAAAACACCTTCGTTGTCGGCGCGGCTCCAGTCCACGGGTGCCCCCGTCATGTCCATGACGGTCACGACGGCCTGCTTCACCGAACGGCCGTCAGCGCGGATGACATTTCCCGCCACGACGATGTCAGTGTCGGTGGACGTAATCTCGAAGCCCTCGGGTGTGACAGGACGTACTGCCGATTCGGGCTTGGCGCCGTAGCGCGGAATGAATGCTGCTGCGACAAGTGCGGCAACAGCAGCAAGAGCCGCGAGCCAGAATATGTTCTTGAATGCGTCGAGCGACGGTAGTCCTGCGCCGGGGCCGGCCGGGATCACCAGCGCGGTGAGCATCGCGGCAACCACGGCACTCGACATCGAGGTACCCACGGACCGCAGGAGCGAGTTGAGTCCGTTCGCCGACGCGGTTTCCGTGATGGGCACTGACCTCATGATCAGCATCGGCATCGCGGAGTAGGCGATGGCTGTGCCGATGCTGACGACGGCGGCACTGATTACGATCAGCGCAATCGAACCAGTCAGGAATACGCGGGCTACGTACGCTCCCGCGAGTACGACTGCGCCGACCATCAGCGTTGTCTTTGCTCCGAATCGTTTGGTGATTTTCGCGGACACCGGCGCGAAGACCACCATTGCGAGACCCGCTGGGATCATGCAGATTCCGGCTGCCATCACGCCGAGTTCGAAGCCGTAGCCGGAGATTTTCGGCATCTGCAGTTGCTGCGTCGTCGACAGGTTATTGGCGTACATGGAGAAACCGACCATGACCGACGCGAGGTTGGTCAGCAGGACCGGACGTTTGGCCGAGGTTCGCAGGTCGACCATAGGTTGTGTGACGCGAAGCTCGTAGGGGAACCACAGTGCCAATACCGCGAAGCCGAGAACGAACATCAGGATCGTCGGCTCGCTGGTCCAACCCCACCTCGCTCCCTTGGAGACGGCTAGGAGGAGTGCTGCCAGAGCAACGGACAGCATGACCGCGCCCAGGAAATCGAATTTTCCGCGGGTGCGCACGCTGGATTCGGGAATGACAAGCGCAACAGTGACTATCAGCATCGCGCCGACAGCAGCGGAGAGCCAAAATATCGCTTCCCACCCGAACTGCTCGTAGATCAATCCTGCTAGCGGGAGCCCTAACGCGGCGCCGATTCCGAGGGTGGCGCTCATCAATGCCGTAGCGGATGCGACCTTGTCCTTAGGTAACTCGTCTCGCATGATGCTGATTCCGATTGGAATCATCGAGATGGCAAATCCCTGCAATCCGCGTCCGATGAGCAGTGTCACAAACGTGCCACCGGCAGCCGCGATCACAGATCCGAGGACGATCATCGTCATCGAGATCAGCATCATTCGGCGTTTTCCGAACATGTCCGCCAGACGCGACACGATGGGTGTTGATATCGCACTCGTGAGCAGCGTGATCGTGACGAGCCACGACGCGTTGTCGGAACTGACTCCGAGAATCTTCGGAAAATCAGGCAGAAGCGGGATGAACATCGTCTGCTGTAGAGCGATGACAGTTCCGGAGAGGCAGAGGACTCCGGTGATGAGTCCGCTGGAACGGCGGGCTTCAGGGGCCGAGTGCAGAGCCAAGGTGGGGCCTTCCTCGACGAGGTGAATAGGTGTTCACCAGTGAGTGAATCACTCCTCGCCGACGCTACGCAATCCCCTGTGGATTTTGTCACAGGGGCGTGGATGGGTTATTCGGCGACGAGGTGGGGAACACGAATTGTGAGTATTCGTCGGAGGGAGGAATTCACATGCATGCCCAGGTAGGTGATCGTCTACATGTGCAGGGTCGAGTAGTGGGTCAGCCCGAGACGTCGGCAGAAGTGATCGAAGTGCACGGCGAGAACGGCGCTCCGCCATATCTTGTGCGCTATGACGACGGTCACGAAGTTCTGGTGTTCCCTGGCAGTGACGGATGGATTGATCATCCGAAAAAGTAGTCTCTGACCTGCAACTACTTTCTTTGCATCCGTAGTGCATTGAATGCAGCTGACAGAAGGTGCCGCTAGAGTTCTGCTGTGATCGAGAAGCGGCACTATCAATCGAAGGTTCGAGGTGACGCGGCCCGTCGCACTCGTGAATTGATCCGAGATGCCGGGGCCGCGCTTTTTGTCGACAAAGGCTATGTGAGCGCGACTGCCAAGGACATCGCCCTCGCAGCTGGTGTTGCACCCCGCACTGTTTTCACGGCTTTCCCCGGCGGCAAACTCGAGATCTTCGAGGCCGCATTCAGCCATGCGCTCGAGGCGGAGTCTGTCGACAGCACTGCGTCCGTGCACCGTGATCACTCCGATCCCGACGACGTTCGCAGGCTGGTTGCGCAGATCGTCGAGCAGAGCATCGGACTTCTCGAACGCGCCGGTCCGCTCATGATGACGGCGATCCAGTCATCGGGCGCGGACGCTGACATGCGGCGACTGGCCGCGGAATCCTCGGAACAGTCCTTTGCGAACGCCACGTCGATTGCGGAAGGTCTGGCCGAGCATGGATTGCTGCGCACCGACATTTCGGTGGACAAGGCGTCCGGCGTTCTGGCGGCCCTGGTTTCGCCGCACGTGCATCAGCAATTGCGGTCGATCGGCGGATGGAATGTCGGCGACTATCGGGAGTGGCTCGAATTCGCGATTCGCACAAATCTAATGTACTAATTGGTCTGTTTTAGCTAGCATTGCGAGAGTTTTTCGAACCTGGGAGGGAAATCCAGCGTGCCTTACGCATTGTTCGGACTCATCACGATGCTGTTGTGGATCTTCTGCATCGTGGACGCCATCACCCGCGACGATGCATACATCCAGCACCTACCCAAGGTGGTCTGGATTCTTGTGATCATCTTCCTGCCGACGCTCGGGTCGGTGCTGTGGCTGATCGTCGGACGTGGACACAACGCTTCGGCGGGGTATGTCGGACCGACCGGGTACGGCGAATACGAACGACCGGGCCGGGCCGTTGCCGCCGATCCGGCCGCCGACGAAGAATTCCTGAGACAGTGCCGTGCGCGTGCGGAGGAGCAGCGACGGATCGCGAAGCAGCAGCGCGGTGACGGCACTGTCGGCGGAGTCTGACCGGTTCTTACGGGATCAGAATGAACTTACCGGCCGGGTGCGAACTCTGAAGTTCGGCGTGAGCCTGGGCGGCCTCGGCCAAGGGAAAAGTCTTGGCGACGTTCACGTTCAAGCGTCCGGCCCCGGCGAGTTCGACGAGTTCGGCACGAGCTTTCAGCCTGGCCTGGGCACTCTGCGGATTTCCGCCACCGACGGCATTGAATCCGTCGGATTCTGCTCGTCCGAACGCCACGATTGTGACGATTCGGCTCTTGTCGGCAACCAGGGCCAGGGACACGTCGACGGCTTCGTCGGTGCCCGCAGTGTCGAAGGCGGCGTCCACCGAACCCAGTTCCCGAACGCGGGATTCGAGCCCGTCGCCGTAGAGCACCGGCGTTGCTCCCAAGGAACGGACATACTCCTGATTGGATGCGCCGGCGGTTCCGATCACCGTTGCACCGCGAGCGACGGCCAGTTGCACGGCAAGTGATCCGACACCGCCGGATGCGCCGTGAATCAACACGGTGTCACCCGCGCTGACGCGGATTGTATCGAGGGCATCGACGGCAGTGCCGCCGACAAGCAGAAGTCCGGCTGCTTGCTCCCAGCTCAGGGAGGCCGGTTTTGCCGTAACGGACGAGACCGGGACCACGACCTGCTCGGAGTACAAGCCGCTTCCCGGACTGACGATCACCTCGTCGCCGACGGCAACACCCGTAGCGTCGGGGCCGATCGCGGACACGACCCCAGCGGCCTCACCGCCGAGATGTATCGGCAGCTTGCTCGAATCGGTGCCGAAGGCGCCGCTGTAGAGCTTGTAGTCGAAGGGATTGACACCAATTGCTTTGACGTCGACGCGTACTTCTCCGCGCGCCGGCGACGGAACCTCCACGTCGATCAGCTTCAGAACGTCGGGGCTTCCGTATTTCTGCGCTACCACTGTTTTGGTCATGTGTGGCGCAACGAGTCTCGGGGGAGCGGTATTCCCCGAGACCCGTCGCATCCGTGGACGGAATCGATCAGCGGAGCAACGTGCCCAGATCGAGTGGCATGGCGATACCGGTGATGTGGTGGGCCTCGTCCGATCCGAGGAAAGCGACCGCAGCGGCGATGTCTTCGGGCTGGCTGACCGGATCGGGCAATGTCTGCATGAAGATCGGTCCGAGTGTGTGCGCGTGTTCCGCGATGAGGGGCTGCATATCCGTCATCTGCATTCCGGTGGCGACACCATGCGGGTGGATGGTGTTGACCCGAATGTTGTACTGCCCCAACTCGGATGCCATGGTCTTCGCGAGGCCGGTGATGCCGTGCTTGCTGGCGACGTAGTGGCCGAGGAACGGAAGTCCGCGCAGACCGGCCACGGAACTCGTGAAGATGATCGAGCCGCCGGTGCCCTGCTTGATCAGATGCGGAATTGCTGCCTTCGCAGTGTAGAAGACGCCGGTGAGGTTGACGTCCAAGGTTTCCTTCCACTGCTCGGGTGTGATCTCCCAGGACATGTTGGCGGAACAGATTCCCGCATTGGCAACTACGACGTCGAGGCGGCCGAGTTCGGCGATACCGGCGTCGAGTGCCGCCGACAGAGCGTCGAAGTCGCGGACATCGGTCTTGGTGGCGACAATTCGACGGTCGAGGGCCTTGACCAGCTCGACGGTTTCGGCGAGGTCGTCTTCGGTTGCTCCGGTGTACGACGTGGAATCGAATTGGACGCACGCGTCGACGGCGATGATGTCGGCACCTTCCTCGGCGAGCCGAACTGCTTCGGCGCGGCCCTGGCCGCGAGCGGCTCCCGTGATGAATGCGACCTTGCCGGTGTAGCGACCTGTGGACATAGTGTGCAACCTCTCGATGATCCTGTTGAGCTGGTACCAAGAAAGTTAGCGTGGGAAAGTGTGTTGTAGGACACGTAGCCCGCTCACCGGAATGAGCGAATCAGCAGAGCAGTAGGACCGGCGCGGAAGATATCCCGTGCCCGCTGTGACACGACTGCTGTGCCGGTCGAGATATCGGTCCAGCGGCCCTCCGGTAGCTCGATCACCGTCTCACCCCAGCCGTGATCAGCCAGGACCATCGAATGTCGGGTGGCCAGCGCGACAACTGCGGGTTGCCCGTCTTCGGGTCCGCGAGAAAACCCGACGACGTGCCCGGAACTCTCACCCGACGCCAGAACCGGGAGGTAGGTGCCGCCGACAAACCAGTCGGGGTTCTCTCGTCGCAGTGCCAGGGCGGTGCGAACCAGATGGAGTTTTGCCGCCCCGGTGGCGTCGACGGACGTAGCGTCATTGTCGAGCAGCGCGCGCCGGATATCGAAGTCGACCAATCGGCGGTTGTCCGGGTCGACGAGCGAATCTTCCCAGAGTTCGGTGCCTTGGTAGACGTCCGGAATTCCAGGGCCGCAGATCTGAAGCAGTTTCTGTCCCAACGAGTCCGACCAAGCGTGGTGGGCGATCCGCGAGACCAGTTGTCTGATCGACGCGGCGACCGGGCCGTCGATGACGTTGTCGATCCACGTGTGCACAGCGGTCTCGAACTCCGAATCCGGAGAATTCCACGTGGTCACAAGCGCGGCCTCGCGAATTGCCTTCTCGGCGTACGCGTGAAGGCGCGAGCGGAAGTCGGGCGCAGGCTCAACCACCGGCCAGACACCGACGATGTTCTGCCACAGGAACAATCCCGTCATCGGTTCGGGGCTGGGCTCCACGTTTTCCCAGTCCTGCACCAGCCTCGACCACAGGGCCGGCGTCTGAGAAAGGACGTTGATCCGAGCGCGGACGTCTTCGCCGCGTTTGGTGTCGTGTGTGGACAGCGAGGTCATGGCTGCGGGCCACAGACGAGCTCGATCGGAATTGGCAAGGTGGAACTCGGCGACCGAGACGGAGAACGCGGCGGGATTGCCCCCGACTTCTTGCCGTGAGATCAATCGTGCAGTCCGATAGAACAATCGGTCCTCGACGGATTTTGCCATGACTGCGCCGCACACCTGTTGGAAGCGCACTGCCGCCTCGCCGCCACCGGACAGTGCCTGTGCCACGGCGTTGAAGGCTTCTTCGTGGCCAGGAGCCAGTTCGTGGATTCCACCGACAATCCGAGCAGTCAACCCGGCAAGAGGGCTGTAGTCGGAGCGGTACACCGGCATCCGTGCGATGGCGACCACAACCGCGTCGTTGAGCGCCTTGTCGCTGCAGCGGGTAGTCGTTTCGGCACGAATAGCCCGCACCAGGCGTCGGATTTCGGACGCGAGTTCACCGCGGGCCGTCTCGCGTTTGAACTGACGTTCCGTGTGATGTAGCCAAGTGCTGTCGCCGTCGTTACCGGTCAAGGCGCCGGACAGTTCGGAAAGCTCGTCCTCGCCACTGGGATCGACAAATACTCCGCCCAGCTGGTTCAAAGCGTCGTACCCGGTAGTGCCGTCGACGGGCAGCAGCGGATCGAGCGGCTCGTTGTGCCCGAGAATTTTCTCGATCACGATCCACTGATCCGGTCCCAGCAACGAACGAAGGCGTTCGAGGTAGTCCGCCGGATCGGCAAGTCCATCGGGATGATCGATCCGAACCCCGTCGATCAAACCCTCGTCGACCCACGATTTCAGCTCACGGTGGCAGAGTTCGAAAACTCGGGGATCTTCTTGGCGCAACGCCGCCAGTTCGTTGACGGCAAAAAATCTGCGGTAGGTGATGATTCCCGCGTTCCACGGAACAAGCCGGTACGCCTGACGGGCATGGATTTCCCGAGCAGATCCGGTGCCGGTTCCCGGGGCGATGGGGAACCGGTGTTCGTAGAAAGCGAGAAGTGGTGTCCCGGTGGTGTTGTCGACGGTCAGTGTGTCGAGATCAGCGGCCTTCCCCAACACCGGGAGAGCCAACTTTCCGTCCGCGCCGTTGTCGCTTTCCCAATCGATGTCGAAGAAGTCTGCGTACGCAGATTCCTGTCCGTAGGTGAGAACATCCCACCACCAGGCATTTTCGTGGGGTTTGGCCACTCCGACGTGATTGGGCACCAGATCGACGATCAATCCCATGCCGTGTTCTCGGCACACCCCCGACAGCGTGACCAGTGCGTCTCGCCCACCGAGACCCTCGGCGACGGTGGTGGGGTCGGTGACGTCGTATCCGTGTATCGATCCGGACGTTGCGGTCAGGATGGGGGAGAGATAGAGATGCGAAACTCCCAGAGCGTCAAGGTAGTCGACGATGCCGGCAGCGTCGTGCAGCGTGAAAGCGTCTGGCCGCAGTTGCAGGCGGTACGTGCTGGTGATCGGCGCCATCGTTCTTCTCCTCAGGCCGTTCTGCGAAGGACCATCAATGCACGAGCCCGGACGTCGAGCACTGTTCCGGCTTTGATGACGACATCACTTTCGCCGGTGGGCACCGAGGTATCGAGCACCACCGTCCACTCCGCCGCGTAGTCGGAATTAGGTGTCGAGAATTCCATATCTTCGTAGTGGGCGTTGAAACACAGCAGGAACGAATCGCCGACAACACGCTCGCCGCGATAGTTGGGCTCGGGGATAGCTTCGCCGTTGAGGAACACAGCCAACGATTTTCCGAAGCCGCTGTCCCAGTCCGCCGGTGTCATTTCCTCGCCGGCGGGAGTGAGCCACGCGATGTCGCGGCTCTGATCACCACTGCGGATGGGCCGTCCCTCGAAGAATCGTCGACGCCGGAACACGGGGTTCTTGGCGCGCAATGCGATAGCCCGTTTGGTGAACTCGACAAGGTCGGCGTTGGTCTCCGCCAGTGACCAGTCCATCCAGGACAGTTCGGAGTCCTGACAGTAGACGTTGTTGTTGCCCAGCTGAGTTCGGCCCATCTCGTCGCCGTGGGCGAGCATCGGGGTGCCCTGGCTCAGCATCAAGGTGGCAAGAATGTTGCGACTTTGGCGCGCCCGGAGTTCGAGGATCTCAGGATCGTCGGTGGGGCCTTCGACCCCGCAGTTCCAGGATCGATTGTGCGATTCACCGTCGTTGTTGTCCTCGCCATTGGCTTCGTTGTGCTTCTCGTTGTACGAGACGAGGTCGTGAAGAGTGAAACCGTCGTGGGCGATGACAAAATTGATGCTGGCGCCGGGGCGTCGACCGGTCGCTTCGTAGAGATCGGACGATCCGGTGAGCCTGGATGCGAATTCACCGAGTGTCGCCGGCTCACCGCGCCAGTAGTCACGAACCGTGTCGCGGTACTTGCCGTTCCATTCGGTCCACAGTCCGGGGAAGTTTCCGACCTGGTAGCCGCCTTCCCCGATGTCCCACGGCTCGGCAATCAGTTTGACCTGACTGACAACCGGATCTTGTTGCACCAGATCGAAGAATGCGGACAGCCGGTCGACGTCGTGCAGTTCGCGGGCCAGTGTGGACGCGAGGTCGAAGCGGAATCCGTCGACGTGCATTTCGGTGACCCAGTAACGCAGCGAGTCCATGATGAGTTGCAACGTGTGCGGATGGCGCGCATTGAGGCTGTTACCGGTGCCGGTGTAGTCCATGTAGTGAGCGCCGTCGCCGTCGACCAGGCGATAGTATGCAGCGTTGTCGATGCCGCGGAAACAGATGGTGGGCCCCAGATGGTTACCTTCTGCGGTGTGGTTGTAGACGACGTCGAGGATTACCTCGATGCCGGCCTGATGGAAACTGCGCACCATCGCCTTGAACTCCGCCACCGCAGCATCGGGTTTGGTGGCCGACGAGTAGTCGGTGTGCGGGGCAAGGAATCCGAAGGTGTTGTATCCCCAGTAGTTTCGCAGTCCCTGGTCGAGGAGAACCTGATCGTGCATGAATTGGTGTACCGGCATCAGTTCGATGGCCGTGACTCCGAGGTTGGTCAGGTGGTCGATGATGACCGGATGCGCCAGTCCGGCATAGGTTCCGCGCAGCTCCTCCGGAATTCCGGGGTGTGCCGCTGTCATGCCCTTGACGTGTGCCTCGTAGATCACGGTTTCGTGGTACGGACGCCCAGGTGATCGATCCGACGCCCAGTCGAAGAACGGATTTATCACGACCGTGGACATCGTGTGGCCGAGTGAATCATGCTGTGGGAAAGACAGTGTCGCGGGTTCGTCGACCAACTCGTCGTCGTCGATCGCAGTGACTTCGATTGCAGTGTCGTCGGTGTCGTCGTCGGGTGTTTCCTCCGCCCCGGTTTTCAGGATCGCTGTCTCCAGGATCGCTGTTTCCGAAATCGCTGTTTCTTCGGCCTCGGCTTCTTCGACCACTGTCGTGTCGGGAGTGGATTCTTCGCTGATGTCGGGAGTCGTGTCTTCGGTGTTGGGTTCAGCCATGTCGGCCGCTTCGATGGCAGGCGCTTCGATGTCGTAAGAGAACAGCGAACGATCACCGTCGAAGTCGCCGGCAAAGGCCTTGCCGTACGGGTCGAGCAACAACTTGCTGGGATCACAGCGCAATCCGGCCGATGGATCGTACGGACCGTGCACCCGGTAGCCGTAGCGCTGGCCGGGAGATACCGAGGGCAGATAGGCGTGCCAGACGTATCCGTCCACCTCGTCCATCCGGATTCGGGTTTCGGTTCCGTCCTTGGCGATCAGGCATAGCTCGACGGCGTCGGCCACTTCGGAGAACAGTGAGAAGTTGGTGCCTGCGCCGTCGTACGTCGCGCCAAGAGGGTATGCGCTGCCCGGCCACACGGCGATCGGTGTGCTGGCAGGTTTGTCTGTCGGCGACTGCTCCATGAACGAACCCTATCGCCCACGTCGGACACCCTCCTGTCGAACCGCTTTGCCGTCAACCTCGTCGGGCCTGGCTGCGGGCGACTTCGAGCATTGCGGCCGTGATCTGTTCCACTTCGTCGGTGGAGCAGAGATAGGGCGGCATCGTGTAAATGAGATTGCGGAACGGGCGCAGCCACACACCGGATCGGACTGCAGCGTCGGTGGCGCTGCGCATGTCGACCGGGTGGTCGAGTTCGAGGACTCCGATGCCGCCGAGGACTCGGGCGTCTTTCACGCCTCGGATCGACCGTGCGTCGGCGAGTCCTCGATCGAGTCCCTCGGTCAGTCTCCGCACGTCGCGTCGCCAGTCCATCGCCAGCAGTAGTTCGGTGGACGCGACGGCGATTGCGCAGGCCAGTGGATTGCCCATGAACGTCGGTCCGTGCATCAGGCCGCCGCCCTCGCCGGCGGTGATGGCCTCGGCTATGTCGGTGGTGCACAGAGTGGCCGCCAAGCTCACATATCCACCGGTCAGTGCTTTACCGACGCACAGGACATCCGGGCTGACGTCGGCGTGATCGGCGGCGAACAGTTTGCCGGTTCGGCCGAATCCGGTCGCGATTTCGTCGAAGACCAGAAGGACGTTGTATTTGTCGCAGAGCACTCGAAGGTCGACAAGATAGGCGGGGTCGTGGAATCGCATACCGCCGGCGCCCTGCACGACCGGCTCGACGATGACCGCCGCCAGTTCGTGGTGATGTGCCGCGAGCAGTCCGTCGAGGTGCCGAACGTACTCGGCTTGATACTCGGTTGGCGGTGCGTCCGCAAACACCTGAGCGCGGAGTACGTCGGTCCACAGGGAGTGCATGCCGCCGTCGGGATCACAGACACTCATCGGGGTGAACGTGTCGCCGTGGTACCCGCCGCGCCACGTCATCAGGCGGTTCTTCGACGGTTTTCCGAGACTGCGCCAGTACTGCAGGCACATCTTGACGGCAACCTCGACGGCAACGGAACCGGAGTCCGAGAGAAAAACCTTGTCGAGCCCCACTGGGGTTATATCTACGAGGAGTTTGGCGAGCTTTGCCGCAGGTTCATGAGTGAGTCCGCCGAACATGACGTGACTCATCTTGCCGAGTTGGGCTACTGCGGCGGCATCGAGAACAGGATTGCGGTAGCCGTGGATCGCGGCCCACCACGAACTCATACCGTCGACGAGTTGGGTGCCGTCGGACAAGGTCAAGGTGGCGCCCTGTGCGCTGTCGACGACCAGTGGTTCGGTTGTTGCCGGAAAGGCTCCGTACGGATGCCAGAGATGCGCGGCGTCGATTGCGGAGACGGTGTCTGATTCCAGTCCGAGTGTGTGCACACATGCACCATAGCGACATGCTTGAACGGCGTTCAAGTATGGTCGGAAATGTGACTACCTCGTTGAACTGGCTCACTGCCGTCGAAACGGAACGCCGCGCCGCCGGATTGCGCCGCGACGTGCGCCCGCGAACTGCCGACTCGCCGCTGATCGACCTCGCGTCCAATGACTACCTCGGATTGGTTCGTCATCCCGAAGTGATTGCCGGCGCCATGACCGCGTTGGAGAAGTGGGGCGCGGGTTCCACGGGTTCGCGACTCGTGACGGGAACAACCACCGATCACGAATTACTCGAGCTCGAACTCGCAGAGTTTGTCGGGTCGGATTCCGCCTTGGTCTTCTCGTCCGGCTACACCGCCAATCTCGGCGCGGTGACGGCCTTGTCCGGACCTGAATCGTTGATCATTTCCGACGCGGGTTCCCATGCGTCGTTGGTCGACGCGTGCCGCCTCTCGCGGGCGAGAGTCGTGGTTGCTCCGCATTCGGACGTCGACTTCGTCGCGGAGCAGCTCGCGTCACGAACCGAGGAGCGAGCCCTGGTGGTCACGGATTCGGTGTTCAGTGCAGACGGCGATCTCGCACCGCTTCGCGAGCTGCACGGCGTCTGCCGCGACAACAGCGCATTACTACTGGTCGACGAGGCCCACGGTATCGGTGTCCGGGGGAGTGGTGGGCGCGGACTCGTGCACGAAGTCGGCCTTGCGGGGCAGCCGGATGTCGTGGTGACAGCAACGTTGTCCAAGTCTCTCGCCAGTCAGGGTGGGGTTGTCTTGGGGCACAGCAAGATCCGCGCACATTTGATCGATTCTGCACGAACCTTCATCTTCGACACCGGGCTGGCGCCTGCAGCGGTGGGTGCGGCAAGGGCAGCGCTGACGGTTCTTCGCCGCGAGCCGTCCCGCGCGATGGACGTATTGGATCGTGCGTCCGAACTGGCCGCGATCACCGGCGTCGGAACACCCGAATCTGCAGTCGTATCAGTTGTTCTCGGTGATCCGCAGCGGGCGTACGACGCGGCCGCGGAGTGTCGTCGGCAGGGGTTGGCTGTCGGTTGTTTCCGGCCGCCGTCGGTTCCCGAGGGAACGTCGCGTCTGCGGCTCACCGCTCGCGCGTCCCTGTCGCAGGCCGATATGGGCCGGATCGGCCAGATTCTCGGACATGTCCTGGCGGAGGCCCGAGTATGAGCATTCTTGTAGTGACGGGGACGTCAACGGACGTCGGAAAGACCGTGGTGACGGCAGCATTGGCGTCGCTGGCGCTGCAGTCCGGTCGCTCGGTTGCCGTCCTCAAGCCGGCGCAGACCGGCGTCGAACTCGGTGAACCCGGCGACCTGGCCGACATCGATCGTCTGACTGGCGGCGGCGTCACGTTGGCCGAATTGGCGCGCTACCCCGATCCCTTGGCGCCCGACACCGCCGCGCGCCGTAGCGGCCTTCCGATGTTGACCATGGACGCTGTGGTGGCCCGTGCCCGAGAATTGGATGCCACTCACGACCTGACACTGATCGAAGGTGCCGGCGGAGTGCTGGTTCGCCTCGGCGTCGACAATTTCACCGTGCGCGATGTCGCAGCGAAACTCGAGGTTCCTGCCGTTCTGGTTGCTGCTGCTGGGTTGGGAACGCTCAACCACTGCGCGCTCAGTGTGGAAGCACTGAAGCACCGAGGTGTTCGGTGCTCCGGACTGGTGATCGGGTCGTGGCCGGATGAACCTGGCCTGGCCGAGCGATGCAACCAAGAGGATCTGGAATCAGTGACCGGAGTTCCGTTGCTTGGATCGATGCCTGCCGGCAGTGGCGGGGTAACTCCCGAGGAATTCTTGCGCCTGGCAAAGAAGGGTCTTGATGCGCAGATCGACCAGTTCATCTCTCGGGACCAGACCGACTACGGTGTCGCTACTGGATCGCGCAATCAATGTAACGACGAATGTCATTGATTAGATCGCTACGAAAGGGATAATTAGCGCAATTCGCCTGTTCTCTAGGCGGGGATTTTGTGTAGGAGGTTCGATCGCCTGTCACGACTGATCCAAGGAGACCAGGTGTGTAGTTGTTTGCGGTAGAAAAGTCGACGTCAACTGCGGCGCTGCGACACAGCCTGCTGATCGGTGTCATTGTTTTTGTGGCGTGCCTGGTCGGGATTCTCAGTAGGCTTCCCGGGACCCTCGCCGTGTTCTGGCCGACAAATGCGTTGCTACTCGGCCTGCTTGTTCGTGCCCCACGTTTGGCAACTGTTCCCATGTGGGTGTGTGCGGTAGGCGGTTATCTTGCCGCCGATCTTGTCACCGGCGCTTCGTTCGAGTCAGCTCTGTGGCTCGGCGCCAGCAACATGATCGGCGTTGTGGGAGGGTTCTACGCCTTTCGATGGGTCGGAATGGAAGACCGGCAGCTTTCGAGTATCCGGTCGGTGGTTTACCTCGTATCCATGACCATGGTTGCTGCGGCGATTACAGGATGCGTCGGCGGCGCCGCGAACGTGGTCCTGTTCGGCGGCACGTGGTCGGCAGGTTGGATTCTCTGGTTCTCGGGCAACCTCGTCAACTACATGACAATTGTTCCGCTGGTACTGACCTTCCCGTCACTTCGACAGGAGGACCGAGACCCTGAGGCCTCGGCCAGGATCCTTGGCCTGTCCGTGATTCCGGCAGTGTTGTTAGGAGTCTGCATTCTGCTCGAATGGGTCATTGGTGGTGCCGGGGCAATTGCGTTTGCTATGCCTGCACTTGTCACGGCGGCACTACTGACCAATGTCTTCGTCACGTCACTGATGACAGCCATTTCGACCGTATGTACGTTGGTCTTGACCGCCGACGGGCATCTGGGAACCGCTGTCGAAGGGTTGTCCGCTGTCAGTGCTTCCGTGCGGATCGGCTTGGCGCTGTTGGCAACCGCACCGATCGCGGTTGCCTGCGTGATCTATGAACGTCGACGCGCTCTCGATGCTCTGACCGAAGCTGTGATGCTCGACGATCTGACTGGAGCGCTTCGCCGCGACGAATTCATGCGCAAAAGTACCGATGCCATCGAATCCCTCCAGTCTGGCCTGCCGGTGAGCGTCCTGATGATGGACCTTGACCACTTCAAGAAGGTCAACGACACTTTGGGCCATCGGACCGGGGACACCGTCCTTGTTGCCTTTGCAGATCAAGTGCGGCGCCATCTTGATCACACTGCACTGTTTGCACGCCTGGGCGGTGAGGAGTTCGTCGTGCTGTTGATCGACACGGATCTCGACGAGGCAACGCGAACAGCAGAAATAATTCGCGAGGCGCAGCAGGAGCAATCGATGACAACGCTCGGAGAACTCGGTCCGACTGTCAGTATCGGTGTGGCGTGTTCGCCAAACGGTGACGCCGACGTGGCCGGCATGATCGATTGCGCCGACGAAGCGCTGTATCTGGCAAAGAAGTTCGACCGCAACTGCACCGTGTCTCTAACTGCCAGAAGTTGATCGGCTCTTCGGGATGTCCCGGAAGGCGATGTTCTGCTCGTGCGTGCGTTCACGCGGCATACCGAGGACTCGCTCGCTGATGGCGTTGCGAGCCATTTCGGTGGTCCCGCCGGCGATGCACCATACCTGTTGACCGAGATAGTCCGTGGCGCAGTCGCCGACTGTACCGTCGTCGTCGTCCCATGCGGCCCCGGCAGGTCCGGTGAACTCGTAGATGATCGTCACCAACCGGGTAGACATCAGACCGGCCATTAATCGGGCGATACTCGCGGCCTGATCTGACATGACGCCGGTGGTGATGCCCTGGACAACTCGATGCTGTAACGCGTTGTTGGCCAGCTCCAGCATCCGTGCCTCACCGATGAGATCACGGCTGACGGGGTCGTTCAATCGTCCCGCATCGCGCGCGACGGCAAGCAGTTCCGGCATCTTGGTTCCTCGTTGTGTGCTGCCCGCGGCCATGGTCGCGTACGGGGAATTCGACAGCATTCGTTCGTGGAACATCCAGCGTGTGCCGACGGTCCAGCCGTCGTTGATTTCGCCGATTCGGTCACTGTCCGGAACCCTGACGTCGGTCATGAACTCTTGACAGAATTCGCGCGAGCCACTGAGCAACTCGATGCGGTTCACTTCCATGCCGACGCAATCGAGCGGCACCATGAACACGGTCAGGCCGCGATGCTTGGGTACGTCCCAGTTTGTTCTGGCCAGGCACAGAGCCCAATCGGACCACCATGCACCGGTAGTCCAGATCTTCGATCCGTTCAGAACCCAGTCGTCGCCGTCTCGAACAGCGGAAGTGACCGCACCGGCAACGTCGGAGCCGCCACTCGGCTCGGAGAGCATTTGCATCCAGATCTCCTCGCCCTTCAAGATGGCGGGGATGTGGCGCTGCTTCTGTTCTTCGGTGCCGAATTCGAGAAGCACTGCGGCGCACGGCACAAATGTCGGAGATTGCAATCGTTCGGCGTATGCGTAACCGGCGAGTTCCTCGTTCAATGCCCGCTGGTGAGCGCGAGTGAGGCCCTGCCCGCCGTACTCCCGGGGAAAGCAGATCCCGGCAAGGCCTGCGTCGAACAGTCGTCGCTGAAGTGCACGTTGCTCCGCGACGTAGGCGAGTTCGTCTTCGTCGGGTCCCTCGGCACGCATGACGCCGATGTTCGCCTTCGGGTCGGTGGGGCCGAGATTGTCGCGGATCCAGTCGCGGGCACGAGTGCGGAAGTGCTCTACCGATTCCATGTCCACGACAGTCTGGGTGCTCATCGGATGCTCTCCTGACGTATGGCGATGGCGGCGATCAATTGACGGTGCTCGGCGGGAGTGCCGTAGCTGGACCGGTTCGCCGCGGCTCGCCGCATGAACAGGTGCAGGTCGTGTTCGAATGTCACACCGATTCCGCCGTGGATCTGTACACAATCCTGAAGTAGCTCGCCGCCCCGATCACCGATGTATGCGTGTGCGGCGCTGGTGAGTTCAGCGGAGTCCGGGCTGTCGGCCGCAACTGCGGCGGCCGCGGCGTCGGCAAGACCGTGGCTGGCTTCGAGCCAGGTCTTCATATCGGCGAAGCGGTGTTTGAGTTCTTGGTACGAGGCCAGTGGGCGTCCGAACGAGTATCGGTCGAAGGCCCACGCGACGGTGAGGTCGAAGGCGGCGTGCATGGCGCCGACGGACTCGGCGCAACTGAGCACGATCGCGAGTTGTCGTGAACGCTCGATGTCACGTGCTGCATCCGCTGCGTCGCCGATCATGGAACTCCGGGGGAGCCGCACGTTGTCGAACGTCACCTCGGCGTAGCGCCGTGTCAGATCGATTGATCGCAAAGGTTTTACGTGCACGCCCGCTGTGTTGACGGGCATCAGGACTTGCGCGCCGGAATCGCCGCTCTGGCCGGTTACCAGGAGGATATCTGCGGTCTGGGCAGCTTCGACCGGGCGTTTGACGCCGGATACCACTACGTCGTTGCCCTCGACGCGAATCTCCAGTGGTGGGCTGCTCACGAGGCTGTTCGCTTGCGGCTCCGTGAAACACCATGCTGCGGTGGAAGTTCCGGACAGGAGCTGAGCAAGTACTTGGTCTGTGCCCTCGCTGGAGTAGTTGCTCAGAAGTGCGGCGACGACGTTGGTCGGGGTGAGTGGGCCAGGTGCAGCGGTGCGGCCGAACTCATACGCGACAAGGGTGAGGTCGACGAGTCCGCGTTCGCTGATCGTTCCGCCGCCGTGTGCTTCGTCCACGAGCAGACTGGTCCAACCGAGTTCTGCGCCGCGACGCCAGTACTCGGCGTCGTATCCCGCTGGGTTGTCGCGCAGGAGTCGCAGAGTTGAACTTGGCACCTGGCTGCTCAGGAATCGGGCTGTGGTGTCGCGGAAGAAGTCTTGGTCGGGAGTTGTCTCCAACAGCATGTTCGCCCTCTCGGCCTGCGGTCACTATCAAGAGTATGAAACTCTCTAAATGGAGAATAGCATTTCCTCAGGAGGAGACGGCGATTTCGTTATTGATTGTTATTCGAACCCTTCTTCTCTGTTGGCGGCGCTGAGACCGCTGCGGCGCCGGCCGTGGCGCGGGCTAGTTCGGCTTCCAGCGCAGCTATGCGTTTCTGCAGCGCTTGGATGCTTGCCATGCACACTCCGTTGGCGTCGACGGCGTCGATGTGCCGGTCATTCGCGCCCAGTCCGAATGCCGCTGCGAAGTCTTGCGCCATCGGCCCGAGGTGACGGACGGATTCGTGATCGAAACCGTAAGTCCAGGTGCTGATCTGAAGCCGGCAGAGTCGGTCCAGTACCTCTTGTGTGCTTGTAGGTTCGGGTGCCGCGGCAGTGACGCCGCGTCTGTGCCCGAGGTGTGAGCCAACCCATCGCACGGGGTGGCGGATGCTGGCCCGAGCACGGGTTCGTGCGCGAGCGTCGGCGACCGTGGTGTCACGTGGTGAGATCACGTCTGTCTGTCTTGATCGTTGCGTCGCTGAGCAGGATTCCGATCCCCGCTCCGAGTACGGCGATCCCGATCCCGATCGCGGCTCCGCCGAGACCGAGTGCAATTCCCAACATGATTCCTCCCTGGCTTCCTTTGCCGATCCGATCGACATGATCCGATCGACATAGTCCGATCGACATGGGATTTCGCGAATCGTGGGGCCGCGATCCGTGTTTGTTTCTCCCGCTGTGCGATCACTTTCCACGCTCCTCCGGAGAGGGCTCGATGACAACCCGTGGATACCGTTTTTTCCGGTAGTTGGATGGCGTGCAAGACTGGTGTACGAACCGCTGAGTCATCCGTTCCGGATAGGTGTTGTTTACTACGGCAATAGGGTGAAAATCGCGGCGGGTGAAAATCACAAGGGTGGCACATGTACGAATCGAATTTGTTTTCCGACTCCAGCGCGACGGAGTCGGCCGAGATCGAAAAAACGGCAGAGGAATTGGCGTCCGAACGCACCGCTTCGGTGGCGGAACGTTCCAATGCCGACACCGCTGAACAGCGCCAGTCGCAACTGTTCAGCGGGTAGTTGTTCGATGTGAAGACGCGTCAGGATTCTTTCAGGACGGAGATCACGTTGCCGGCCGGGTCGGTGAACCAGGCGATGTCGGGTCCGTTGCCTCGCATGATGCCGTTCTCCTCCTGAGGGAATCCGTCGTATTTGACGAACTCCACACCGCGGCCGGTCAGTTCGTCGACCGCACTGTCGATATCGTCCACGAGGAAATTCAGGATCGTGTACGACGCAGGCTCATGAGTCGGCTTGGGGTAGACGAGTATTTCGGTCCCACCTGCCAGGTGTAGGCGGATAATTCCCATTTCCTCGTCGGTGACCTTCAGTCCAAGGGTTTCACCGTAGAATTTTTTCGCTGCTTCGATGTCGTCGACAGAAAATCCGCTGATTGCTTTGGTGCTTCCTAGTGCGCTCATTTCTTGTCCTCGCTCATAGTCGACTCCATCTCCGCGCGGGCCACCTCACTGAACTCGATGATCTGAATGTAGTTGCCATCGGGGTCGATCGCGGTGGCAAACCAACTTCCGTCACGGTCTTCGAGCGGGGCGAACCAGGCTCCTCCGAGTGCATCGATCCGCTCCGCAATTGCGCGTGCATCGTCTGTTTCGATATTGAGGAACATCCGGCCGGGTTCTGTGTTGGTGTCGCCGATGTCGTCGCGTTTGTCGATCATCATGTAGAAGCCGTTGAAGTCGAGGACGTCGTAGCCGGGTTCTCCGGGTGTGCGGTCGACTTTCGGTGCGAATGCTTGCGCGTACCAAGTCGCGCAGGCGATCTGGGTTGGTACTGGAGAGCAAAATGCTCCCGATGCTGGATCCGGACATGCTTCCTCCTGCTGGTAGCCGTACGGGCGAGTCGAGAAGGACTGCCTAGATTTATAGACTTCCCACTTCCGCAAAAGTCATCGCACGACACTCAGATATGTTCGGACACCAGGATTGCGGTTGTGCCCGGTTCGAGCGCGCGGAATATATGTTCTTCGTCGCCGGGGTACGAGAGGTAGTCACCAGAGCCCAGTTCGACAGGGTCAGCAGTCGGTCCGACTTCGGCTCGACCATGTCCGATGACAACGTGTTCGGTCGTTCCGCGTGCGTGCGGCGTGGAGATGCGCGGTTCACCCGGCTCGGCGACTATCCGGTAGAGGTCGCGGCGGGCATTCGGAGGGCTGGGAGCCAGAAGTGTTGCAATGTACGACGCGGTTGCCGACGCAATTGCCGGCCCGTCACCGGCGCGAATCAGCTGGACGGGTTGTGACGGGGCGTCGACGAGTTGCGAGAACGGAACGCCCAGCGCGTTTCCGAGAGCCCACAACGTTTCCAGGCTGGGGTTTCCCAGACCGGATTCGAGTTGGGAGAGTGTCGATTTGGCGATGTCGGCTCGTCGTGCGACTTCGGAGATGCTCAGTCCCGCCCGGTTGCGCTCCCGCTTGAGCGCTTTCGCAACCAGTTGCTGTGGTGTGCTGTCGCCATTCACCATCGTTCGATACTCCGATCGTTCGTTCGCCTTGACGAACGGTGTCAATTCGTTCAACATAGAATACATGCGTTCTATATGGCGAACACTTGATCGGGACACCGTCCGGGTGTCCGTGTTGATCTGCGCGTCTGTGGCAGTAGTGGGAGTGTCCTATGGCGTGAGCGCTGGATCCGCCGGGTTCTCGCTCTGGCAGCTACTTGCGCTGGCGATCCTGGTGCTCGGGGCGTCGTCGGAGTTTCTCTTTATCGGGATTATCGCTGCCGGTGGGAGTCCTCTCACGGCGATTCTTGCCGGGTTGCTGATCAATTCACGGAATTTTGCGTACGGATTATCGGTCGGCTCAATCCTTGGTCAGGGCTGGCGACGAATGCTGGGTGCGCATCTGGTCAATGACGAATCCGTGGCGATTGCCACTGCTCCGTCAACTCTCGTGGGAAAGCGAGCCGCTTTCTGGCTGTGCGGAATCGGTATCGCGATCTGCTGGCCACTCGGCGCCTTGGCGGGCGGAATCCTCGGCTCGGTGATCCAGGATCCGGCGACGCTCGGACTGGACGCGGCGTTTCCGGTCGTGATCGTCGCTTTGGTGCTGCCGGCGTTGAAGGAGAAGATCACGTTGATTGCAGCGTGCGTCGGCGCCGGTGTGGCGGTGGGCACTTCGACCTTCTTGCCGCCGGGGACAGCCCCACTGGTGGCCTTACTGGGCATGGTTGCTGTCCTCCCGTTTCGGGAGAAGGCTAGGTGAGCACGCTGGGCGTGAGTGTTGCGATCGTTGTATTTGCCTGTGGCACTTACGCGTTACGGGTCAGTGGAGTCCTGCTACGGGCTCGGGTTGCGCTGTCTGCGGTTGCGCTCGCATCTCTCGACCGCGCCGTCGTATGTCTCCTGGTTGCCGTTGCGCTCACGTCGACGCTATTCGACGGCAACGATTTTGGTGGGCTCGCACGCGTCATCGGCGTGAGCGTCGGCGCTATTGCGGCGTGGTTCAAAGCGCCACTGGTTGCCGTGGTTCTCGTAGCGGCGGGCGTAACCGCACTGTTGCGACTGTCAGGAATTGCGTAGCGCAGCGTGCGGGTTCGCCAATCGTGCGCGTATTCCGTCGATGAACAGGTCGAGGCCGAACTGGAAACGGACGGTGGGATCGCCCGCGAGGAGATCGTCGTCGGATCCGCCGCCGATGATCTCCGGGGCATCGGGGGAGATGGGCGCCCTGGTCAGGGCGCCGAATTCTTCCATTTGGGCGCGAGACTGTTCGTCGACGGTATGCCCGAGGACGTAGTACAGAACTGCGTAGGCTGCGAGTTCGGCGTGTTCGCGCGACAGTCCTGAGGTGAGACCGGCCGTCACGAAGTTCTCACGCACCGCACTTGTCGTCATCCGTGATGCGAAGGTGGCACTCACCAACTCCGCGCCATCGCGGTGTGCGAGCAGCGCGGCCCGAAGTCTGTGTGCCAGTTCGGAATAGGATTCTTCCCAGCTGTCGGCATCGATCGGGGCGTCGACACCCTCGAGGATTTTGTCGACCACTGCGCCGAGCAAAGTCTGCTTGTTCGGGAAATGCCAGTACAGGGCGCCAGGTTGAACGCCGAGGGACGTGGCAAGTCTGCGCATCGTGAGGTCGGCCAAGCCGAATTCGTCAAGGATCGCCATAGCGCCGTCCAGAACGTCTCCGCGTCTCAACTGCACGTGTTTGCCCCTAGTTTTCTGTGGATGTAACTGTCGGCCTCATCAGAGCTTGCCTTTGACAGTATTCCACCTCGTCTCTAACGTGAACACCGTTCAACTTGTACGGTGTTCAATTTTCCAGTCTTGAAGGAGACGTCCCGGTGACTCCGACCTCGGTAAGCACGGCCCCCGCTACGATCGACATCCTCGACCACGCCCGCGAGCAGGTTCTCGAACGCGGCGAAGGCCTGAGCGAAAGCCAGGTGCTCGACGTGCTTCGACTGGGCGACGAACGCCTAGAGGACCTGCTGGCTCTCGCCCACGATGTGCGTATGAAATGGTGTGGACCGGAAGTCGAGGTCGAAGGCATCATCAGCCTCAAGACCGGCGGGTGCCCCGAGGACTGCCATTTCTGCTCGCAGTCGGGGCTTTTCCAATCTCCCGTACGGGCGGCGTGGCTCGATATCCCCAGCCTCGTCGAAGCTGCGAAGCAGACCGCAAAATCGGGCGCGACGGAGTTCTGCATCGTTGCCGCCGTCCGTGGCCCAGACGCGAAGTTGTTGGCCCAGGTCGCGGCCGGAATCGAAGCGATCCGCAATGAGGTCGACATCCAGATCGCCTGCTCGCTCGGCATGCTGACGCAAGAGCAGGTTGATCAACTCGCCGCGATGGGCGTCCACCGCTACAACCACAACCTGGAAACGTCGAAGTCGCATTTCCCGAACGTGGTCACCACACACACGTGGGACGAGCGGTGGAACACGCTGCGCATGGTTCGCGAAGCCGGCATGGAAGTGTGCTGCGGCGGAATTCTGGGAATGGGCGAGACGCTGGAGCAGCGAGCGGAATTTGCCGCGAACCTTGCTGAACTCGAACCGGACGAGGTTCCGCTCAACTTCCTCAATCCTCGTCCAGGTACGCCCTTCGGCGACCTCGAGGTGCTGCCCGCGAGCGAGGCTCTGAAGTCGGTGGCGGCATTCCGCCTCGCGTTGCCGCGCACTATCCTGCGGTTTGCCGGTGGGCGTGAGATCACCCTTGGAGATCTTGGCGCCAAGCAGGGCATTCTCGGCGGCATCAATGCCGTGATTGTCGGCAACTACCTCACGACGCTCGGCCGTCCGGCCGAAAGTGATCTTGATTTGCTCATCGATCTGCAGATGCCGATCAAAGCCCTCAACGACACGCTGTGACCGAGTCCGCCACGAACGAGCGGTACAACCCGTACACCGGGCGTCGACTTGTCGGGGGTGTCGAAGATCTGACGCCGGCCGCTGCGTCGTTGGGACTCGAACCACCCCGGTTCTGCGAGCATTGCGGTCGACGAATGATCGTGCAGATCAGTCCTGACGGTTGGTGGGCACAATGCTCACGTCACGGGGTGGTCGACTCGATCGACGCAAAGCTTCGGTAGCGGTTATCGTCGCACTCACATCGGAGGCGTTGTCACCGGCGGGAATTTGTGTGCTTTGATCGCCCCGGTGGTCGGAGGCGGCAGGAACAGATTTCCGCGAAGGCTGCCGCGGGCAGTTCGGACTGCCACCAGGCACCACGTGGCCAACAGTCCGATGTACGCGATAGCAGCGGCGTATCGGAAGGCCGGCAATTCAGTATGAATGGCCAATTGTGTTGTGCCGGTGACAAAAGTTCCGACAGGAAAAGTCAAACTCCACCACGTCAGGGCAAACGGCATTCCCTGCCGTGCGGTCCGGACTGTGAGCGCTGTGGCCAATCCGATCCACAACACCGCGAATCCCCAGACGGGAACTCCGAACAAGATCGCGAAGATTCCCATGCCGGAAGCCAATTGAGGTGAAACGGCAAGATGCGCATTTGTTCCGAGGACGCCGACTGCGGTGATGGACTGGCCCAGCGGACCCAGGACGATCCACAGAGTCGGCACGCGGGCGGTTCCGGACGTACCGAAGTGCGCGAGGCGACTCCAGACCATCGTGATGATGATGAACGACGCGAACAACGAGAGGCCGAACATGGCATAACAGCCGTAGAGCATTGTTGTGCGTCCGATGCCTGGCGGCATGTGAGGGATGAGCAGCGCGCCGGTGGCCGCGGAGACCATGGGCGGTACGACTGGCATCAGCCACCCGCCGAAGGCCGCATCCGCTTCGACCTTGTATTGGGTGAACATGAGGTACGGGATGGTCATGGCGGTGAACAGTCCACCGACCGTTCCCACCGTCCACAGCGATGCGTCGAGCACCACTGCGGCGCGTTCCCCGATGAGCGTGTGTCCGATGAGCAGCGCTCCGGCTCCCACCGTAAGGAATGCCATCGGCGCAGCGCCGTAGAAATGTGCCATCTGCGGGTTGTGGGCGTGGCTGCGAGCCACCGTCGGATGGCGTACCCAGTGCGCCAGCACAGCGACCACGAGTACCACGAGCAAGATCGAGGCGAGCGCCCACATCGCCAGTGCAAACACGTGTTGGCCCCGAACTTGAACAGGGAGTGTTGTGGCTGCGATCGCTACAATTCCGGTGCCCATGACGGACGCGAACCAATTGGGCCCGAGATTGCCGAGAATCTGTCCAGGCGATTGCAGAGACGAGAGCAACCACGGCTGGTGCGCTGCAACCACGATTGCTCCTCGCTCGCGACGCAAATAACGGCGGACCCTGGTCCGTCAGGTCAGCGTAGCGGTGAACGCCATGGTTCCGGAGAGATTCTCGGCTCCGGGATGAGGGAAGGTAGCGTCACACAGTGTGATTTCTCTTCGGCGGACTCGACTACGCACTGCACTTCTCATCGGTTGCTCGAGCGCGGCGGTCAGCGCACTGGTCGGAGTGCTGTGGGCATTCCTGGCACCGGCCGAGCACCTGTTGGTTGTCTCCGAGGGCCGCGGAATTGCGCTGACCGGGGAGAGTCTTCATCAGTTCGATGCGGTTGCGATCTTTGTTCTTCTTGCCGTGATTCTCGGTGTTCTCACGGGCGTCGCGGCGTGGCTCGCGAGACTCAGTCGAGGCCCGTATGCGCTCGGCGGGTTGATCGTAGGTTCGGCGCTCGGTACTGCACTGATGGCAGCGGTGGGTACCGGCGTCGCGAAGCTGCGTTTTCCGGCCGTCGACAATCCGGCAGTGGGGGAGATCATCGCCCGGGCGCCCGGGATCGGCACGTTGCTGGTGTTGATCGTTCAGCCGTTGGCGGCGTGCATCATGACCTTGATCCTCGTGGCACTGAGTCCGTACGACGACCTCGGGGTGGCTGATCATGCGGATGACGCAGAGGCCGAGGCGGATGCTCTGTCGGAACCCACGACACAGGAATTATCCTGAGGATTGTTCTAGCGGACGCCTAATTGTCCGTTTTCGTTCATACTCAGCGCGTGCATGTATTCGAAGCTGATATCGCCCGCCCGCGCGCCACGGTAACCACCCCCGAGGTGCTGCTGCGTGGTAAGTCTGCCCGCAAGGTTGTGACCCGTTCACAATTAGCAGAGTGGAACCACGCTGAGCGGGGCCACGATTCGCTGGCAACAATACTGGCGCAGAACACGATTCGGGCTCAGGATTTGCTACCGATTCGGCATGGCCGGATGGCGGCATCGCCGTGGACGTACTTCCGGGGCGCGGCCGCGGTCATGGCAGCGGATCTCGGATCGGCGCCGAACACCGGCATCGGGGTGCAGTTGTGCGGAGATGCCCACGTGCTGAACTTCGGGCTCTGGGCGACCCCGGAACGCAACTTGTCCTTCGATCTTCGTGATTTCGACGAAACTCTTCCAGGGCCGTTCGAGTGGGATGTCAAAAGGCTTGCGGCAAGTATTTTTGTCCTCGCCCGTGAGAACGGAGTGACCGAGGACCGCGCAGCTGCGGCGACGGTGGCAGCGATGCGGGCCTACCGGGACAAGATCGAGTCCTATGCTGCAACCCCCGAAATCGACATCTGGTACGACTGCATCGACGTCGACCGTCTGCTGGGCTACTTCACGCCGGACACTGCCATGCGCGCCGGGAAGATGATCGAGACCAAAGCCCAGCGCCGAACCAGCAGGGGCGCATCGCGCAAGCTCACGGAGATGGTCGACGGGCGCAGACGCATCCGTGAGGAGCCACCGTTCCGCACGCACGTCGGTGACAATCAGGTCGAACTTGTCACCGAAGTCGTGGCCGGTTACAGCACATCGGTGCCGGACCATATTTGGAGCTTGCTCTCGCGTTACCGGGCATCGGACGTGGTGCGGCAAGTGGTGGGGGTCGGGAGCGTCGGGATGCGTGTCTATCTTGCGCTTCTCGAAGAGCGTCGGACCGGCGATCCGTTTTTCCTTCAGATCAAACAGGCCGGGCCGTCGGTGTACGAGACATACGCCGAACCGAGTAGGTACTCCAACTACGGTGAGCGAGTTGTCCAGGGACAACGCATGCTTCAGAGTGCGACTGACATGTTCGTCGGTTGGACCACTGTTGACGGCATGGATTTCTACGTCCGACAATTCCGCGACATGAAGGTCATTCCGGACGGCGCCACCATCGGGCCGTACCTCGCCGAATTCGCAAGTGCGTGTGGGGAAGTGCTGGCCCGCGCGCACGCGCGGAGCGGCGACGCGAGCGCGATTTCCGACTATCTCGGTCAGTCGGACAAAGCCGTGCTGGCGTTGGCGAAGTTCGCGCGCCGGTACGCCGATCAGAACGAACGCGATCACGCACAGTTGGTTGCGGCGATTGCCGGTGGAACGGTGCAGGCTGCTCCCGGTTGGTGACGGTGAACCGTGGATCTCGTAGCTAGGCCGAATCCCCAGAGTTCTCACAGAATGAGCACAACGGCAGCACAAGATTGCGGACTTACATAGGAGTCACAGTGATTGATTCCTCGAAGGAGATACCGCAATGAGTGCTCACACAATTGATCCCGATCGGGGAGTGGTGCTGGTGACCGATATCGGCCGCGATCACGGGACACGCGTTGCTGCGGAGTTTCTCGCTGCGGGATGGAATGTGGCTGTGACAGCTCGGAGCGTCACCGAGCTGGTTCGGATCATGGCGGGCAAGCCGGCTCATCGGTTCTTCGCGGTTGTCGCGGATCCGACGGATCGGTGGCAGGCGGATCGAATCCTCGATCGGGTGACGGCGCGTTTCGGCACGATCAACAGGATCGTCGATCCGACGGGAGTGGTCGCGTCGGTCTGGCACGGGCGGGAGAGCATCGATGCCGTTGCCTGACAGCAACATTCGCAGTCAACTGGGTGGTCGTAGCGCCGCAAACTCGTCTGTCACGCGCAGTGTGGAGTCGGTGAAGCGGTAGAGAGCGGGTGGGCGCCCGCCCGACTTCCCGGACGGTGCTGTGTTGCCGGTCGCCGTGAGCACGCCGCGACGGCACAGGACTCGATGGAGGTTGGTTGCATCTACCTGGTAACCGAGTGCGGCGCAATAGATTTCGCGCAAGGTTGACATAGCGAACTCGTCAGGTGCCAGGCCGAAGCCGATGTTCGTGTACGAGAGCTTGGCGGCCAGTCGATTGCGGGCGTGCCGAACGACGGTGCCGTGGTCGAAGGACATCTCCGGCAGATTCGAAACCGGGTGCCAGGCGGTGTCCGGTGGAAGTTGCGGATCTGCACTGAGGGGGACAAGCCCGAGGAAGGTCGACGCGATTCGGCGCGAACCTGGAACGCGATGCGGATCGCTGAAGACGGATAGTTGTTCGAGGTGTGCGATCTTGCGCAGATCGACCTTCTCCGCGAGGAGTCTGCGCGCCGACGTGGTGAGGTCTTCGTCATCACGCAGGGTGCCGCCGGGCAGAGACCATGTGCCCTTCTGGGGATTGAGCGCGCGCTGCCACAGCAGGACGGCCAGTTCTTCATGACCATCGGCCCTGTGAGCGCCGTCACCTGCGGTGATGTCGGTCGGGAAGGCGCGAACCTGGAACACCGCTGTGAGCACTTCGTGGGTGGTGTTACTATTGGGCACGTTTTCGATCCTAAGTCGAAAACCTCGAATACGGAAATCCGGGCCAGCCCGTTCGGATTTGAACTGGGTGATGAGCCTGGGTTCACGGTGAAGGAGAACGCCATGACGACCACGACGTTGTGGGAGGGATCGACCTCGCAGATTCACGACGGCCCCGGCGGATACGCAGGTGTCGAAGCGACGCCCGAGTGGGCTGCCGAGGTCAAGCGTCTGGCTCGCGCACGCGGTGCCACGATTCTGGCGCACAACTACCAGCTTCCTGCTATTCAGGATGTCGCCGATCATGTCGGCGACTCTCTTGCCCTCTCGCGCATCGCGGCAGAGGCCCCCGAAGACACCATCGTGTTCTGCGGCGTCCACTTCATGGCCGAAACCGCCAAGATCCTCTCGCCGTCCAAGACGGTGCTGATTCCGGACGAGCGCGCCGGTTGCTCGTTGGCTGATTCCATCAACGCGGAGCAGCTTCGCGAGTGGAAAGCCGACAACCCCAATGCCCTGGTGGTGTCGTACGTCAACACCACGGCTGAGGTCAAGGGCCTGACGGACATCTGCTGCACGTCGTCCAATGCCGTCGACGTGGTCAACTCCATCGATCCGGACCGAGAAGTTCTCTTCCTTCCGGACCAGTTCCTCGGAGCGCACGTCAAGCGCGTCACCGGCCGCACCAACATGCAGATCTGGGCCGGTGAATGCCACGTTCATGCGGGCATCAACGGCGACGAATTGACGGCGAAGTCCAAGGCTCACCCCGATGCCGAGCTTTTTGTGCACCCCGAATGTGGTTGTGCCACTTCTGCTCTGTACCTGGCGGGCGAAGGTGCTGTACCGGCGGACAAGGTCAAGATCCTGTCCACCGGCGGCATGCTCGACGCTGCCCGTGTCACGAAGAGCAAGCAGGTTCTGGTCGCCACGGAAATCGGCATGCTCCATCAGTTGCGTAAGGCCGCACCGGATGTCGACTTCCAGGCGGTGAACGACCGCGCGTCGTGCCCGTACATGAAGATGATCACTCCGGCCGCATTGCTGCGTTGCCTTCTCGAAGGCAAGGACGAGGTTCACGTCGACCTCGAGATGGCCAAGCGAGCGCAGAAATCGGTGCAGCGCATGATCGAGATCGGAAATCCGGGCGGCGGCGAGTGACGAGTCCTGCCGGGCGTTACGCCTGGGAGGCGCACGCCGATCTGGTTGTGATCGGCGGCGGCGTTGCGGGGCTCACGGCCGCGCGCGTCGCGTCGATGCGCGGGTTGAAGGTACTCACTGTCAGCAAGGGCGGTCCGACCGACACGTCGACGCAGTACGCGCAGGGCGGCATCGCCGTCGTAGGCGACTTGAGCACCGATTCGGTGGAGTCGCATGTCGCCGACACGTGCGAAGCGGGTGTCGGACTGTGCGACGAAGCGGCGGTGTACTCCGTTGTGGAGGCCGGACACGAGGCAGTCGCTGCGCTGGCCGCGCTCGGTGCGGTGTTCGATCGTGGGCGTGACGGCGAAGTGTCCCGGACTCGCGAGGGTGGCCACAGCACCAGGCGCATCATCCATGCGGGTGGAGATGCCACCGGCGCGGAAGTGCAGCGGGCGCTCAATGCCGCTGGGCTGCCGGTTCTGTTCGGTGCCGCTGCCATGCAGGTTGTCACCAATCGCCGTGGTGTCTGCGGGCTTGTCGTGTCTTCCCCGGACGGCCTGGGCGTTATCCACGCTCCAGCGGTTCTGCTCGCGACGGGTGGTCTCGGCCAGTTGTATTCGTGCAGCACCAATCCGCCCGGTGCCACCGCCGACGGTATCGCGTTGGCGTTGACTGCCGGTGCCTCCGTGGCCGACCTCGAATTCGTGCAGTTTCACCCGACGGTTCTGTTCACTCCCGGAGGCCTTGGTCGGCGGCCGCTGATCAGTGAGGCCGTACGTGGTGAGGGTGCGATTCTTGTTGACACCAACGGTGATTCGGTTACTGCCGGAGTACATCCTCTGGGTGATCTGGCTCCCCGCGACGTTGTCTCGCGGGCAATTGCCGCTCGTCTGCGTGACCTCGGCACCGATCACGTCTACCTCGACGCCCGAAAACTCGACGGGTTCTCGACTCGATTCCCGAACATCACCGCCTCGTGCCTCGAAGCGGGTATAGATCCTCGGACGCAACTGATTCCGGTTGCTCCGGCCGCGCACTATTCGTGCGGTGGGGTGGCGACGGACGTGCACGGACGTACCGGAGTTCCCGGACTGTATGCGGCGGGAGAAGTTGCCCGTACCGGTCTGCACGGAGCCAATCGTCTTGCGTCCAACAGCCTTCTCGAAGGATTGGTCATAGGGGAGCGGGCCGGTATCGCCGCCGCGGAGCGACGTGAAGTTCACGCGGAGGTTGTCAACGTCGCGAGCGCGCCGTTGCCGATACTGCCGCGCGAGAGAGTCCAGGCGATCATGACCTCGCACGCATCGGTCGTGCGCGACGGCGCCGGACTTGAAGCAGCGCGCATCGGCCTTGCGAATGCGGAACTCACCCTTGCAGTGACTGCTGCGGAACTCGAGGACGCGGCATTGACGGTGACAGCGAAAGCACTGGTTGCGCTCGCCGCTGCCCGTACCGAGAGTCGTGGATGCCACACTCGCACCGATTATCCGGAAACCGATCCCGAGCAGCGCCGCAGCATCCGTATCAAGCGCGGTGCCGATGGCGAGATGGAAATACACGACATGTTGCTGACAGGAGCACACCGATGACCGCGCAGAAGAGCTTGCCGGCCCCCCTCGAGCTTGATGAAGTCCTGACGCTGGTTCGACTCGCCTTGGACGAGGATCTTCGCTACGGACCGGACATTACCTCCGTTGCGACGGTTCCCGCCGACGCGACCGCCAAGGCCGCGGTGGTCTCGCGCGCCGAAGGAACCGTTGCGGGAATCGATGTCGGACTGCTTGTCCTCGACGAAGTGATCGGCGCGGGCAATTACGACGTAGTCGATCGTGTTGCCGACGGTACCCGTGTGGTTCCGGGGCAATCGGTGCTCACGGTGACGGCGCCTACCCGCGGCTTGCTCACTGCGGAACGAACGATGCTCAATCTCGTGTGTCACCTGTCCGGAATCGCTACTGCCACAGCTGCCTGGGTGGATGCAGTTGCCGGCACCGATGCCAAGATCCGCGACAGCCGGAAGACCCTTCCCGGTCTGCGTTCGCTGCAGAAGTACGCCGTCCATGTCGGTGGCGGAGTGAATCACCGCATGGGCCTCGGTGACGCGGCTCTGATCAAGGACAACCACGTTGCTGCCGCCGGGTCCGTTGTCGCAGCACTGCGGGCTGTGCGCGAACTTGCTCCCGACATCGAGTGCGAGGTCGAAGTAGACACCCTCGAGCAGCTTGATCTGGTACTCGCCGAAAACGCCGAACTAGTTCTGCTGGACAACTTCCCGCTGTGGCAGACCCAGATCGCGGTGCAGCGACGCAACACCGCGTCGCCTGCTACCAAGCTCGAGTCGTCCGGTGGGCTGAGTCTCGACGTTGCAGCTGACTACGCCGGTACCGGAGTCGATTTCCTCGCGGTCGGTGCTCTCACGCACTCCGTGACCGTTCTGGATCTCGGTCTGGATATGTGACTCCCCACAGCTGCCCACCCCTCGGGGTGGGCAGCTGTGGTCAGGTCGTCAGGCGAAGCTGAATCAACACGTGGTCGGTCTCGGCATCGGTATAGCGTCCCGTTTCTTCGAAACCCATGATCTCGTAGAAGCGTCGTGCCGATCCGTTGAGTGCGTAGACCTCGAGGGTCACCGCGGGGTGAAGAGTGGTCGCGTGTTCGACGAGTAGCCGCCCGATTCCGAGTCGTTGGGCCCGCGGTGAGACGAACAGGCCGCCGATCTCTGCCCCGAGCAGGCCGAGTAGGCCGACGACCTGATCGTCGGTCTCGGCAACCCAATTGTCTGCGTTCACGAGGTAGACGTCGCGCATTTTCGCCTCACGATCACCTTCGCCCTCGCCGGCCAAGAAGGGGTGTGCGAGTTTTGATGCCTGAGACCACAATTCGATGACGGCATCCTCGTCAGAGGGCTGATATGGCCGAATCTTCATGGTGGTGTCGCCTTGTGTGTCCACGGCTCCACCCTAGGCGATCGGTACTCACAGGAATCTTGCAGCCAGTTCGCAGTGGTGTCGCGGGTCCGCGCGCGATGGTAGTGAGTACCACCACCTGTGAAGGGACTCATGATGACCGCAGTTCTGAATCCGGCGCCGACGCGGCCGCCGGCACCGCCTGTCCATCACGGCGACCCGTCACCGTCGTGGATTCGTACCCGCGGCACCGCAGTAGCTTTGACTGCGCTTCTCGTAGGCACCGCGGTTCTGTACTTGTGGAACCTGAGCGCGAGTGGCTACGCCAACACCTTCTATGCGGCCGCGGCGCAGGCAGGTTCGCAGGACTGGAAAGCCTGGTTTTTCGGTTCGCTGGATACGTCCAACTTCATTACCGTCGACAAGCCGCCCGCATCGCTGTGGGTGATGGGCTTGTCCGGGCGGATTTTCGGGTTCTCGAGCCTGAGTCTCCTTGTGCCGCAAGCACTGATGGGAGTTGGTTCGGTCGCCCTCGTCTATGCGGCAGTGAAGCGTGTCGCGACGCCGACGGCGGGCCTCATTGCCGGTGGCGTTCTCGCGGCAACACCCGCTGCTGCGCTCATGTTCAAGTTCGACAATCCTGATGCCTTGCTCGTGCTTCTCATGACTCTCGCCGGTTACTGTGTCATTCGAGCAGTAGAGACGTCGGTGGGTCGACGCGCCGCGATGTGGATCGCTCTCACCGGCATTGCTCTGGGCTTTGCCTTCCTCACCAAGATGCTGCAGGGCCTGATGGTGCTGCCCGCGTTCGGTCTGGCGTATCTGGTTGCCGGACAGGTCAGGTTGCGCGCCCGAGTCCTCCACCTTGCACTCGGTGTCGGTGCGGTGATCGTGTCGGCGGGGTGGTGGGTACTGGCCGTGTGGCTGTGGCCCGCAGATTCGCGGCCGTACATCGGTGGCTCGACCAACAACAGCGTCATGGATCTGGTCCTCGGGTACAACGGACTTGGCCGAATCTTCGGCAGCACCGGTGGCGGCGGCGGAATGACCGGCGGCGCTGCAGGTTCGAGCTTCGGTGGCAGCACAGGCCTGGATCGGCTGTTCGGCAGTGAAATGGGAATTCAGATTTCATGGCTGATCCCCGCTGCGCTGATTGCACTGGTTCTCGGACTGATCGCGCGTGGCCGTGCCCCGCGAACCGATCTGCTGCGGGCGTCAATGATCGTCTGGGGTGGTTGGTTCCTGGTGACGGGGCTGATCTTCAGCTACATGTCCGGCACGATCCATCCCTACTACACCGTGGCATTGGCGCCCGCGATTGCCGGAATGATCGGAACCGGCGGCTACGCATTGTGGCTGGAACGGTCGCGGTGGATCGGGCGACTCGGCCTGGCGTCAATGATGCTTGCAGCGGGGATCTGGAGTTGGGTTCTCCTGCATCGCAATTCCGAGTGGCTTCCGGCCCTCAAATGGATCTTACTGGCGGGGACTGTCGTCGGAGCGGCACTGATTCTCCTCGGCGGCGGGAATCAACTTCGGAAGCTGGCGATTGTGGGTCTGCTCGTCGGGTCGTTGGCCGGCATCGGAGGTTCCGCGTCGTACGCGATCGCTACCGCTGCAACACCTCACGGTGGATCGATCCCCACTGCCGGCCCGGCCGGCGCCGTCTCCGATTCAGGGATGGGTGGCGGGATGACTCGAGGCCAGGCACCCGACGGGAGCATGGCTCCAGGTCAGGTACCTGGCGACGGTACGGATGCGTCCGAGGCTACGGCCGCCGCACCAACTGCGTCGACCCCGTCGGCCGGTACGGACGGCAGCGCCAGTAGTTCCGAGCTGACAGCCATGCTGGTTGGTGCAGGAACCCGGTGGTCCGCGGCAACCAACGGTTCGCAGAGTGCGGCGACATACGAGTTGGCGAGTAATACGGCCGTGATGGCAATCGGTGGTTGGAGTTCGGACCCCGCGCCCACGTTGGACCAGTTCATCTCCTATGTCGTGAACGGCGATGTCCACTACTACATCGCAGGCGGTCAGGGCGGCGGACGCGGCGGTGGGGACAGTACGTCGAGCGCGATCGGGGCCTGGGTGGAAGCCAATTTCGAAGGCGTGACCGTCGGGAACGCAACGGTCTACGACCTGAGCGGTTACACCGCCTAGCCCGGGGCAGGTGACCGGCTGCTGAACACAGTCGGTCATGATCGAACAATGCCTGGCACCGAGGAGCGCCCGCCGAACGATCGGCGTCAACGTTGGACGTGGCGAGACACCGCGTTTATCGCGGTGGTCGTGTTACTGGGCGCAGGTGCGGCGCGTCTGACGCAGGACGAGGGCCCGGCCGCGATTCCCGGTTGCGAGTCCGTCCAGGCTGCCAGGGAGTCCGAAATGGTTTCGATCACCACGATCGGGGGTGAGGACCCCGGGTACAACGATCCTGACTATCCGTGGTTTTCGAAGTCGAAAGCAGTCGCGATGCGTGAGGCGGTGATCGAGGCACTACCGGTGGACGCCAGACGTGAAGATCCGGGCTTCGACTTCGTATTTCCGGCAGTGCGCAACTTCGGTGAGGCTGGGTCGACTGACACCGGGGAGGAACTGACCCTCGGTGGTTCGACCACTGCCCACGGAGACATCGCCCGCGGTGATACGCGCGCAACGATCTCGGTAGATGTTCGCGAATGGATTGGAGCGATCCCGCCCTGTGTCGAAGGTTCGATCGATCGGCGTGAAGTGCGTGCCGACGGAACAGTTCTCGACATCTACGAGACGAAAGATGCTGCCAGTCCCTATGCACAGGACTTTGTCGTCGCTTACGTCCCCGGTGTCAGTCGCGTCTTCGCCTCCGTAACGCGATTTGACGGCACATCCACACAGGTCCTGTCCACGGACGAGTTGGTTGACGTCGCGCTCGCGCCAGGTTTTGCTGTGACAGAAGATGTTCGGTCTATGACGTTGTGCGGCATCCTGACTGTGATGGAAGAGGACGGTGTGGATTGGGATGTGGTGTCGAGACTGAACGCTGTGCTCGACGACAGTTGGCAGTCGCTCGGAACGTCGGGCGTGCGGCTTGATCGGCCGTTGGGTTCGCTGTCGGCCGACGGTTCGGGTCACGGGTTGTGCGGGGACGTTGTGGTAACCGGACCGGGGGCGGTTGCCAACCTCCAGATCGTGGTCACCCAGAACGAATTCCGTATGACAGGCAGTGGCAGAATCTTCCCGGACGGCACGTTGATCAGCCGTACCGAGGGCAGCGGAACAAGTTCGGTGACCGTCGCTCGCCCGTCCGGCGAGACGGTTGTTGTGCGAACGGTGACGCGAACGACGTCGCCGCTGGTGATCGAGCAACTCGAGTTGATTGCTCGGTCGCCCGGTCTCGAAATCGTACCGAGCTAGGGCCCAGGTGATGGAACTGGCAGAATCAGAGGATATTTGCCGCTTCGACTAGCTGGAGGCCACAAGAGATGGGCGACGTCAGCCCGGCGCGGGGTGGGGACTTTTCCGCGTGGTTCATCGAACAGTTCGCGACGTATTGGCAGTCGGGCGGGGGTGCCCGCATCGAGGGTCGGATCGCCGGCTATCTGCTCATCAGCGAATCCCCGGGGGTCAGTGCCGAAGAGTTGGCGGGTGCTCTCGACACCAGTCGTGGATCTGTCTCCAACTACATCCGGCGGCTCATCGATCGAGGTTTTGTGAAGCTCGTTCGTAAGCCGCGTGATCGAACTCATTACTACGTCATGGATTCCGACGTGTGGGGCGGCTTCCTCGAGAACGAGCACCGGTACCTCGAGAATCAACGTGCGCTCGCGACCGAGGCGCTCCAGTATGCAAACCCCAACGGCCCTGCCTACATTCGTGTCCTGAACATGCGCGACTACATGGGCTGGATCATCGACAATCGCATGCTCGGTAGCGAATGGGCACGATTCAAGGAAGAGCGGGACGGGGCAGAGCGGGACGGGGCAGATCAGGGCGAGGTAGGGCCCGCACCTGAATAAGGTACGGGCCCTGTGGGTCTCGCCGGCTTTATTTGTTCAGTTTGGCGACTGCTTCGTCGATCATCGGCGCGTAGCGCTCGAGTGACCACGGGACTGTCAACGGATTGATCATCGACGATCCCGTCACAAAAGGCTGGTCTGTCGGCGCGATGGTTGTTCCTCGTGCGACGGCCGGAATCTGCTGATAGGCGGGCTGTGCTTCGATCTCCGCTCGGTTCGCGGGATCGGAGTAGAAGGTGAACAACAGATCCGAATTGTTGAGCAGGTGAGCATTCTCGAGACCGATGACTGCGGAATCGGTGCCCTCGGACTCGGTCAGCGTGTACACGACGGGATCAACCTGCAAGCCCAGTCCGCGAACCATGGCTACGCGCTGCTCTTCGGCAAAGAACACACCGAGTGTTCCCGGGCCGGTGTTGTAGATGAACGAGAAGCTCACGTTTGCGTAATCTGGATGTGCTGCAGACGATTTCGCGAACTGGTCCTTGATCTTGTCGATCTCGGCGGTGGCCTTCTCAGGTTCGCCCATGGCCTTGCCGATCACGTTGATCTGCTCTTCCCACGTGATGGTCCACGGGCTTTCCTCGTACGCAACGGTGGGTGCAAAGGCATTGAGTGCGTCGAATTGTGGCTGGGTGATGCCGGACCACGGCGCGAGGATCAGGTCGGGATCGAGTGCGATGATCGCTTCGATGTTGAGATCGGCTCCGCCGGTGAACTGCTCGGGGAGCTCGCCGCCCTGTTCGGTAACTGCTTCGTGAACCCACGGGAGGTAGCCGGATTCATCACTGCCCCACGCATATTTCTCGACGCCGACGGGAATCGTGCCCAGTGCGATGACTGTTTCGGCTGAGCCCATACCAAGAGTGACGATTCGCTCCGGCTTCTCGGTGATGACCGCGGTGCCGAGGGCGGACTCGATGGAAACGGTCTCGAAGTCACTGTTACCGGTATCGGCGGCGTCGCTGCTGGAACTGGTGCAGCCGCTGATCGTCAGGGCGGCAATGACAAGTCCACTCAGAAGAGCAGTCCGGCGGAGGGATCGCGTGGATGCGTATCGCATGTAAGGCCTTTCACTGTCGAGGCGTCAGGATGCTCTGCATGCTCGTCGTTGATCCGCGAACAAGGCTTACTGGCGCAATGGGAAGCATAGGCTAGCCTTCCTCAAACTTTCAAGTCTATTGAAAGTTCCGGTGCCGGAAATCGACCTCGAACGCGCTTTCAGTTGGTCGGCATGGATCCCAGGCGGGCGAGCAGTGGCGCTGCCTCGACAAGTTTGGCCGCGTCCTCGGGATCCATACCCATGAGAAGGCTACGGATGCCGTCGGCCCACATTTCGTCGATTTTCTGGTTGTTGCGTTCCGCGACAGGTGTCTGATGAAGGCGGAACGAGCGCCCGTCACTGGGGTCGGATCGCTTCTCGAGCAGACCTCGGTCTACCAGGTGGCGAACCGTGGTGCTGACGTTGCTGCTCTGCAGATTCAATACGCGAGCAATGTCGGACACCGTGCATCCCGGCTGTTCCTCGATGGCGCGCAGGACTTCGATTTCGGAGTGGGGAAGCCGCGACAAGCCTGCTTCTTTCTCGCCGAATCGACGCAGTGCCCACACCGCGGAGCGTGCCGTCTGTGCGAGGCGTTGGACGTCGTCATCGGCTACTTCGGCTACTTCGGCTGGTTCGTTGGACACGATTGGAGTCTAGCGGTTAAGATATATATAAATCTATATCTACTTTTAGATATAGCCGTGTTGCAAGTGATAAAGGATTGATGTGAAACATCTCGTGCAGGAAGTCGACACCGCGGCGCCGTCCGACCAGGTGCCCACGGCGAAGGCGGAGCAGGCGACTCATCTACCCACCAAGATTATTGCGACGCTTGCGCTGCTGGCGGCTGTCGCTCCGCTGGCTATCGATATGTATCTGCCGGCCTTCCCCGAGATGGCAGTGGAGTTCGGCACCAGTGCCTCCGCTGTGCAGTTGACGCTCACGACCTTCCTCGTGGGTCTTGCACTCGGGCAACTAGTGTTCGGACCGCTCTCGGACCGGTACGGTCGCCGACCACTTCTCCTCATCGGCACAGCTGCGTGTGCCGTGTTCAGCGCCGGCGCTGCGCTCGCCCCGAGCATCGAACTTCTGGCCGGCGCACGCTTTGTACAGGGCTTTGCCGGAGGCGCCGGTATCGTCCTCGGCCGCGCCGTCATCTCCGACCGCGCGCAGGGTGCTGCCGCTGCAAAACTGTTCGGCTTGCTGGTCGTCATCAATGCCATAGCGCCCGTGGTGGCGCCGTTGCTCGGCGGCGTTGTAGTGACCGGCTTCGGTTGGCGCGGGGTGTTCTGGGTTCTGACCGTTCTCTCGGCGCTGATGTTCGTGTGTGTGGTGGTTCTTGTCGCCGAAACCCACCCGAAGGAACGCCGCACAACAGGGGGAACTTCCGCGATGCTCCGCGAAGCGGGCAACGTACTGCGGAACCGCCGATACGTCGGCTTCCTTCTGGCGTACGCGTTTGCCTTCGGCGTCATGTTCGCGTACATCTCGGCTTCGCCCTTCGTGCTGCAGAATGTCCACGGACTGTCGACGTCCTGGTACACAGCCGTTTTCACGGCAAATGCTCTGGGACTCGTGATCTTCAGCGTCGCCAACGGCGCGATTGTCGCCAAGCTCGGCGACCGGGTCACACTTCGGATCGGCTTGACGCTGCTTTCGGTGTTCTCGATAGTGATGCTGATCAACGCATTGGCAGGGCCGGTGCTGTGGGTGACACTGATTGCGTTGTGGTGCACGATGGGCAGTCTCGGACTTGTTATCGCCAATGCCACGACCCTGGCACTCGGTGAGGCGAGGCAGGCCGCCGGCACGGGATCGGCAGTGCTCGGCGCGCTGCAGTTCCTCCTTGCTGCCGCGATTTCTCCACTCGTTGGTATCGGCGGCGAAGACACGGCCCTGCCTATGGCGATCGCGATGGTCGTCAGTGCGCTCATCGCCCTGTCGGCGCTGGCACTCACTCGAGGGAAAGCAACGGCACACGCGCGGTAGTGTGCGTCGAACTCAACACAGCCGACCCGGGACCCACCAGTCCCGGGTCGGTTTTGCGCGGATGGGAAAAAATTAAGTACTCGCCGGGTGATGCCGACTGGCAGTGGGCTCTGCGCTCATTTCAGCAACAAAAATGCTGACATAAAGGATAGATTGCGCGAAAGGTTGTGTTCGGTTCGTGGATTGTGCCTAGCTGGAAGGGCTTTATTTCATGCTCATTATCGGAATTATCTTGTTCGGAACCGTCATCGGAGCGGTTGCCCAGCTGATTCTCGGTGGCAATACCCGACGATTGGACTGGCCTTTTGCATTCGCCGCCGGAATAGGTGGTTCTCTGGTCGGTGGCCTCCTCGTGAGTCTGATTGCGGGTGACGGACTTTCACTGCGCCCCAGCGGAATCATCGGCTCGTTGGTGGGCGCCGTCCTGATTACCGCAGGTTGGCAGTGGTACCGCCGAACTTCGAGCAACTCCGGTGCTTCCACCGATCGCTGACTTTCAACTTTCGACGAGGACAGACCACCTTGTACGTGTCTCACACGCTTTCACCTCCTGACGGTGCGGGTCGCCCCTAGTGTGTGGTTCGTGACCACAGAAAAACCCATGCAGGGCAGCGGACGCCGCGCGGCCGGACGGTTGTCGCGGGGCGTTGTTGCCGCCTACGCCGCGGGAAGCATCGGCACCGGTGGATTTGGCGTCCTGCCTGGATTGGTACTGGCGTACTACCTCACCGACACCTTGGGCGTAGCTGCCGGTATCGCATCGCTGGTGGTAATCGTTCCGAAGATCGCGGACGTGCTTGTCGATCCGCTGATCGGAACGGTCAGTGACCGAAGTTCGCACCGAATGGGCACGCGCGTACCTCTGATGCTGATGGGGTCACTGGCTCTTCCGTTGCTCTTCGTGCTGACCTTTGCCGCACCGGTCTCAGCCGGCCCGGGCGTCGGCGCGGTGTGGGTACTGGTGTTCTTCCTGCTTGCAGCGAGCGCTTACAGCCTGTTCCAAGTGCCGTACATTGCCCTGCCAACAGAGCTGACCGGCGACTATCACGAGCGCACTCGGTTGGTATCCGTACGAATAGCGGTGCTGGCCTTGGCGATTCTGGTGATCGGCGGAGGTGGACCGGCGCTGCGCAACGCCGCTGGAGGTGGCGCAGGCGGCTATCTCGTGATGGCCGTGGGTGTGTCGGCTTTGATGTGCGCCGCAATGTTGTGGGCGGTGTTCGGCGCCGCCCGTCGAACGGTGACGCGCGCTGATGCGCCGGTGGGATCATTGCTCTCGCAGTACCGAGACGGGTTCGACGCCGTTCGCAGTACTCGGTCGTTCCGTTTGCTCGTGATCGTGTTTGTCCTGCAGGCGCTCGCGACGGCCGTGATGTTGGGCGGTGCCCAGTATCTCGCAACGTACGTCATGGGGAACGAAGACGCCATCACCGGACTGTTCGCGGCGTTGGTCGGTCCGGCGCTGATCATCATGCCGCTGTGGTACCGCTATTCCCATCGCCACGGCAAGCTCCGAGGGTATGTTGTCGCGTCGACGGTTTTTGTTGTCGCGACACTGCTTTTGGCGTTCGCCGCAGTAGACGCCGGAGCGTGGATCTACGGCGCAGTCGGTCTTGCGGGCGTCGGCTACGCCGGAATGCAGGTATTTCCGTTAGCCATGCTTCCCGATGTGATCGAGGACGATGCTCGCATCGGTGGACGCCAACGCGGCGGGTCGTTGAGCGGGATCTGGACGGCGGCCGAGACCGCGGGACTGGCCCTCGGACCGGCAGTGTTCCTGCTGTTTCTGGCGTCGACGGGCTTCGTGTCCTCGCAGGCAGGGGAGACCGCCTCCCAGCCGGGCTCCGCAATCACCGGCATCGCCCTCGGATTCTCGCTGGCCCCGGCCGCCCTGGTCGCGATCAGCCTTCTCGTCTTACGCGCATACAGCAGTGAACAGGAGCATGATGACCGTCAGTGACACCAACTCTTTTCTTGGTAATACTGCGATTCTTGGTAATACTGCGATCGAGAAACGGTCCGCGGAGGTGCTTGAGAGACTCCGCAGCCTGCGTGAACAGGACGCTCCGACGCATGGTGGTCGAGTTCTGTCCTACGTGTACGACAGCGGACTGGCCACACTTGATCAGTTGGCCACGGACGCAGCGCAATTAGTGCAACCCGTCAACGGGCTTGATCCCACGGTGTTTCCGTCCACTGCGGTGATGGAACGCGAACTTGTCGGGTTTGTGCGCGGATTCCTGCACGGAGACGGTGACGTGGTCGGCAACGTCACCAGCGGCGGGACCGAAAGTTGTGTGCTGGCAGTCAAAGCTGCTCGCGACCTGCGTGGCCTTCCGCCGGGGCAGGGGTCGATCGTCCTACCGACGACTGCTCATGCAGCCTTCCACAAGGCGGCGCACCTACTCGGTCTCGAACTGGTCTTGGTGGCCGTCGATCCCGAATCCGGTCGGGTGCGCGCCGCCGACATAGCGTCAGCGTTGCGAGGTGACACGGTGCTGATCGTGGCGTCAGCACCGAGCTATCCGTTTGCTGCACTCGACCCGATCGCCGAGATAGCGGAAATTGCTCGCACACAGTCTGTTCCATTTCACGTCGATGCCTGCATCGGAGGGTTTGCTCTGCCGTGGTGGGGTGAGCTTCCGGCCTGGGACTTCCAGGTTCCCGGTGTCACCAGCATCTCGGCCGACGTACATAAGTACGGCTACTCGCCAAAGGGAGCGTCGGTTCTTCTGTACCGGGGGCGCGATCTGCACCGCAAGCAGTACTTCGGTCTCACCGGGTGGCCCGGATATCCCGTGGTCAACCCGACCTTGATGGGTTCGAAATCCGTTGCAGCCCTGGCCGGAGCCTGGTCCATCACCCAAGTGCTCGGCGAATCGGGCTACGCAGACCTGGTAGCGCGCGCCCACCGAGCGACTGCCTCCCTCGTGGACACCGTTGCCGGCATCGACGGGTTACGCGTCGTCGGAACTCCAGTCGGCCCACTGTTCGCGGTAGCAGCGGATGCGGGAGTGCCGCAGGATCGGCAGGTCGATCCGCATCGCTGGGCCACCGCCGTCGGCGTTCGAGGGTTTGTGCTCCAGGGGCAACCTGCGTCGACGCAACCCGACGGCACTGCCTTGCCTCGAACCACGCATCTCACGATCACGCCCGTCACGGACAGTGTCCTGAGCGAGCTGACCAGTGCATTGGAATTGGGCGCCGATGATGTTCGGGGCCTACCCGCGGCCGGGCCGCCGCCCGCACTGGCGGAGCTGGCCGGCGCATTCGAGCGTGGCGATGTGAGCGTCGACGATGTTCGGGCATTGCCCAGTGCGGCTGTTGCGGCTGCGCTCGTGTCGGCGGGGCTGGATCCGAAGGGCGAAGGCGACTCGCCCCTCGACATGGCTGCGGTTCTCGCCGCTGTTGAGTCCTTGCCCCGCGAGGTCACTACGCGTCTGCTGGTGGAATTCCTGGCTGGGCTCGTGGAACCCTGACCTGGGCTGTGCATCGCCCCCCGTTTGAGCGAAAGGTACGCCCATCGCTGTGAAGGCGATGAAAGGTACGTTCGCTCGGAAGGGGGGATGCACCAAACCTCACATATGCCGCGAAATTTCGCCGACGCGGGCGTAGATTTCGAGTAGCAGAGGCTGTCGTTTCGTAGAAGGGACGGATGGGTGAGCGGTGCCGCAACCAAGATTCTGACGGTGTTCGAGGAACTGGTAGGGATTGAACTCCCGATTCATGTGCGCTGTTGGGACGGGTCGGAGGCCGGACCCGCCGACGCGCAGGCTCGGGTCTTTTTCCGGAACCGGCGAGCGCTGCGCAGAGTTCTCTACTCGCCGAATGAATTGGGTTTGGCGCGGGCGTATGTCTCCGGAGACTTGGACGTCGACGGCGATATCTTTGCCCTGCTGGATGTTCCGGACCTGATTTCGCGGATTGGCGAGCATCGCCTGGCCGGGATGTCGGCACGTACGATTGCCCGGTCGGTGATGACGTTTGCCGGCCTGGGAGCGCTCGGGCTTCCGCCGGCGCCGCCGGAGATCGAGATGCGGGCCAAACGTGGCAAGCGGCACAGCAAGTCTCGCGATTCGGCGACTGTCTCTCATCACTACGACGTCGGAAACCGTTTCTACGAACTGTTTCTCGGTCCGAGCATGGTGTATTCGTGTGGGTACTGGCCGGACGGAACGGTGTCGCTCGAGGATGCGCAGCGCGAGAAACTTGATCTGATCTGTCGGAAGCTGGAGTTGAAGCCGGGAATGCGCCTTCTCGATGTCGGGTGCGGGTGGGGATCGATGGCACTGCATGCGGCGCAGAACTACGGCGTCGACGTTGTCGGTGTTTCACTCAGCCGCGAACAGGTGGAGTACGCCAAGGCCCGGGTTGCAGACGCCGGGTTGACGGACCGTATCGATGTTCGCGTGCAGGATTACCGCGATGTGGATGACGGCCCGTACGACGCTATTTCGAGTATCGGTATGTCGGAGCACGTGGGTTTGGCGAATTTGCCGATCTATACGGCCCATCTGTACGAGTTGCTGAAGCCGGAGGGACGCTTTCTCAATCACGCCATTGCTTCGGTGAAATCGTTGCCGGACAAAGTTGTGGACGCGCCTGGTTTCATCGACAGATACATCTTCCCGGACGGCGAGATTCTCCCGTTGAGTAAAACGGTTGACGCTCTGGAGCGTTCAGGCTTCGAGACTCGGGATAGTGATGCGTTGCGCGAACACTATGCGCTGACACTGCGTGCGTGGGTGGCGAATCTGCGCGAGAACTGGGACGCCGCTGTTGCTGAGGTCGGCGACGCGCGAGTCCGCACGTGGTTGTTGTACCTTGCGGCCAGCGCTCTCGGCTTCGAGGTGGCGCATCGACTGACCATTCATCAGGTGCTGGCGGTGAAACCCGGTGAACGAGGATCAAGTGGTATGCCGCGATCGCGACGCGACTGGTATTGCTGAACCGGATCATGGGCACGTTCGATGCGTCGATGGTTGACTGAACGGGTGAACGAGCCATCGCAAGACTTGCCTGTTCCGGCTGACCAGAGCGGTTTGGGTGCCGGTCCTGCGCTGAGAGTCACTGCGGGGCTGCTACTCGGAGTTGTCGCTGGAATTGTCATGTGGGTGGCGGGCTTTCCGCGGTTCTCTTTTCTGATCGGCTGGGATATCGCGGCATTGGTGTTCACGGTGTGGACGTGGATCCTGGTGTGGCCGTTCGACGCTGTGATGACGGCCGGTCACGCGACTCGGGAGGAGCCGGCACGAAACGTCGCGCACCTTCTCGTTCTCGGTGCTGCTGTGGCGAGTTTGGTCGGTATCGCGCTTTTGCTTGTTGCATCACCTGACGGCCGTCGATACCAAGTTGTCGCCGCATCGGTTGCGGTTGTCAGCGTTGTCATTTCGTGGATGGCGGTGCACACGTTGTTCGCTCTGGGATACGCCCGGCTCTACTACTCGGGGCCGGACGGGGGAATCGACTTCAATCAGGAGGAACCGCCGCGGTACAGCGACTTTGCCTACGTTGCCTATACCGTCGGCATGAGCTTCGCGATCTCGGACACCAATCTGCAGTCCTCGGACATGCGGGCAATGGCGCTCGGCCACGCGTTGTTGTCCTATCTGTTCGGCTCTGTCATCGTCGCTTCGGTTGTCAATTTGATCGCCGGTTTGTGAGCTGACGTGCGTGCCGGCAGATCAGGCTGCGGCACGGCCGATGCTCGACAGGAAACCCGCCGCCCCGAAGAAGAGTCCGGCAAAAACACGGTTGGTGGTTCGTTGTTGTTTCGGTGACCGCATGAGCCGCAGGACCCGAGCAGCGAGGCCGGTGTATCCGGTCATCACGACGACATCGACGGCGCACATGGTCGCCGCGATGATCAGGTATTGCGGTACCAGCGGTGCGTTCGGATCGAGGAACTGCGGAAGCACCGCGAGCATGAACACGACGGCTTTGGGATTGCTGGCATTTACCAGGAACCCACGAACCATCATCATCGGGCCGGAGCGGCGCGCTGCTTCGGAGTCGGTGGTTACCTCGCTGGGAGCGGACCGCCACTGCCGCACGCCGAGGTAGACCAGGTAGGCGACGCCCAGCCATTTGATGATCGAGAACGCCGCCGTCGAGTTGGCGAGGATCGCGCCCACGCCGGCCGCGACGATTCCGATCTGAAGGAGTAGCCCCAGTTGCAATCCGAGAATGTTCCAGTAGCCGCGGCGCAGACCGACGGCCAGACCGGAGGACATCGAAGCGATTGCCCCAGCGCCGGGCGACAGGCTGATCACCCAACTTGCGCCGAAGAACGCCAACCATACGTGCCAACTCATACGTCATTCCTCAGACTCGGAAAATGTGCCAGGCCCGTGAGCGCAACAGGACTGAAAAAGTGTAACGGCTTCGCTTGATCGGTTCCGAGTGGTAACGACCGGTCTGACACGGTACATTCGCACTTGTTGTCTGAATATTTGCCAGGTGGGGGATCGGCGTGAAGGATCTTGGCGGTGACATGGGGCCGCGTTCGTTGATTCGAAATCAGATCGAGGTGTCCGAAACCCGTATGCGTTACGGGATCGCCGTGCTGGTACCCATTTTTGCCCTTGTCGGGGTGTGTTCTGTCTTTTCCGATGAAGGGCAGGACACGCCTCTTCGGAGATTTGTCGCGTTGATGGTCCTGTTCAGTACCCTTCCAGCGGCGTATTTGGTCAGTCGCATTCGGTTCGGCAGCATCTGGTGGAACCGGGATATCGGGCATCACTCCGTTCCGCGGGCGAGCACATACTTCGTTCTCTACGCGGATCTGGGCGTGACCGCAGTCCTGGCGACGTTTGCCAACCACGAGTTGGCGATGTACGGCACAGCTCTGTTTGCGGTGATCAGCGTGTACGTGGCGCATTTCGTCCGGTGGCCTGCGACCGTGGCGCACATGGCATTCACGAGTTGTGTGATCGCCGTTTTCGGCGTTCTCACGTGGCGTCAGGGATACCACGACATCGCGGGAATTCTTGCGAGGGCGGCAACGTCGATGATCGCTGTCAACGCGACGCTTGTCCTGTTGAGGTCGTTTTCCGCGGGCATGTTGACGTCGTATCGCACTCAGTTTGCGAACGCCAACCGCGATCCGTTGACGGGATTACTCAATCGACGTGGATTCGAATTGTGGATGCAGATTGCGGAAGAACACGAGCCCGGTCGATCGGGCGTCTTGCTGCCCGACATCGACAACTTCAAAGCGGTGAACGACGGAACTGGTCACGATAGTGGCGACATCGTGTTGCGGTTGCTCTCCCGTCGGCTCGAGCGGGTGGTCGGGCCGGAGGCAGCAGTAGCTCGAACAGGTGGCGACGAATTTGCCATCGCAGTACGTGGAGATCTGGCCGTGCTGACCAGGCTTGCCGAAACGATTCGGGGTGAGGTGGACGTCGATTCGGACGACGTTCCGATCACGGTCAGTATCGGTGTTGCAGAGCTGGCTCCGGTCACCCGCGAACGACTGACAGGGCAGGAACAGATCAAGGAAGCCTTGTCTCGCGCGGACAAAGCGATGTACGCGGCGAAGTCGGATGGTCGCAACCGCGTCGTTGCTGATCGGTCGGCGCAGTAGTCCGGATCGGACGCACGTTGTCGTCGCGCTGCTCGGCCTGTCGGTGCAATGATCGAGCGATGAGTGAATTTCCGGTTCTGGACCTGACGCCCGACGAATTGCTGACGACAACGCGGACCGTGCGAAAACGCCTGGACCTGACAAGGCCTGTTCCCTTGGATTTGATCAAGGAATGCCTCGAGATCGCATTGCAAGCTCCGTCGGGATCCAATCGCCAGGGATGGCAGTGGATGGTGGTGACCGACCCGGAATTGCGTCGACAGATCGGTGACATCTACCGAGACGTCACCGAGAGCTATCTCGCCTCACAAGGATCTGCCGCACAGTTGTTCAGTGACGATCCGGATCGGGCTGCGGTCCAGGCGCGAGTGGGCAGTAGCGCCGAGTGGCTCGGACAGCACATGGGTGAAGTTCCGGTTCTGATGATTCCGTGCATCAAGGCGGAGCGGACCCTGCCTGCCGGTAATCAGGCGGGACTGTGGGGGTCGCTGCTTCCCGCCGTGTGGAGTTACGCGCTGGCAGCGCGCGCTCGTGGGTTGGGAACGGCGTGGACGACACTGCACCTTTCGCGTGAAGCCGAAGTAGCCGAACTGCTGGGAATACCGGAGGGCTTCCACCAAGGTGCACTGATACCCACCGCGTACTTCACCGGGGAAACTTTCAAACCGGCGGCACGCGAGCCGATCGACAACATTCTGCACATCGACCGATGGTGAACCTCAGCTATTCGGCGATGTGCTCGCTCGACGGCTACGTCGCCGACGCCGAGGGGAACTTCGACTGGGCAATGCCGGACGGCGAGGTACACGGCTTTGCCAACAACCTCGAACGGGACGTGGGAATGCACCTGTACGGGCGCCGGATGTACGAGGTCATGGCGGTGTGGGAAACGATGGCAGATCCCGACCCGATTGCCGAAGAGTTCGGTCGGACCTGGCGAAGCGCGGACAAAGTTGTGTACTCCACGACGCTGGCCGAGCCGTCGACTCCGCGAACCCGAATCGAGCGAACATTTGACCCCGAGATTGTGCGCGCGATGAAAGCTAGCGCGACGCAGGATATTTCGATCAGTGGTCCTACGCTGGCCACGCACGCGATAGCCGCAGGCCTGGTTGACGAGATTCACTTGTTCCTCTGCCCCGTGATCATCGGTAGTGGACTGCGCGCATTATCGGCCGACGTCCAGGTCGACCTCGAGTTGTTGGAGCAGAGGGTATTTCGTAGTGGCGTGATCTACCTGCGGTATGGGGTGAGGTCAGGACAGTGAGACGGGCATGATGTCTGCGACGATGACATGGATGAGGCCGTCCCGGATCTCGAAGGTCTCGCGGATCTCGACCGTCATCAGGCGCGTGTCGGCAACGCCTGCGTCGAGGAGGTAGACGGCCGTTACGACGTCCCCGGCTTCGGTCATCCGAAGGTCACGCACAGACTGGATCACGGTGTACTGCACACCGTGATCGAGGTCGGCGCTCAACTGAGGGCCCGAAAACCCGGTTTGGATGCCCGCTTCCACGCGCGTGGCATCCGGAGCGAAGTGCACATCGGTGACGTCGTGAGAGACCAAGGCGTCGATGTAGGCCCGGGCCTGTGCCTCTCGCGGCGAGTCCGGTGCAGCATGGGCAAGTGATGCGCCGGCAAAAATCATTGCTGCAGAGATCGTTGCAGTGGCGATGGTCTTTCCGAACGTGGACATGAGCGTTCCTATCGGGTGGTGTTGGTGCAACTGAGTGGGGGATCGACAAGGGAGCAGAATGCCGGAGCCTTCACAGGCACGTAGTCCGGCCCGACTCCGTTGTCGCGGATGATGTTCCGGTACGTTTCGACGCCGTCGGTAGGGGTGCGGGTGAGGGTGGGGTCGGACAGTACGTCGACGGTGTACAGGCCGAAACGTGGCCGATACGAACCCCATTCGTAGTTGTCGGTAATGGACCAGTAGTTGTATCCGATAACGTCGGCGCCGTCCTCGCGGGCTCGTTCCATCCAATAGACGTGGTCGCTCAGATGATTCGAGCGTGTGTATCCGTCGGGGCGTGGATTCGCGTTGTCGGTGGGCATTCCGTTCTCGACGATATAGAGGGGGAGTTCCGGGTACTTACGCGAGTAGCGCATCAGTGCGTCGTACAAACCTTCGGGTTGTGGTGTGACGTTGTAGAACTCGTCGATCGCGGCATAGGCCGCGGTCGGGTTGTCCAGTGCCACACCGTAGTAGTAGTCGATGCCGAGGAAGTCGAGTTTGTCGCGGATCCGATCGGTGAATACGGAGTCGATTGCCTCGGAGACGCCGGGAATGAACGCGAAGTTGCTGCTGACGCGAGCGTCCGGGTCGAGGACGTGGATGCGGTCGTAGATCGAGCGGTGAACTCGAACCAGGGCATCGAACATTGCGGGGGCCTGGGGGAGCGTGATTCCGCCGTACGTCAATTCACGTTGCACGTACACCGTCGGTTCGTTGATCGTGATCCACAACGCGCCGACATCCGAATATCGGGTAACTACCTTTTCGGCGTTGGCCAGCCAGTCGGCTTCGGTTTTCGGGTTTGTCCACCCGCCTTGGTCGGCGACCCAACCGGGATACACCCAGTGATCGAGTGTGATCATAGGCGTCATCCCGCGGGCAAGGACATGCGCGACAACAGCGTCGTAGTAGGCGAATTCGGTCTCGTTCCACGTTCCGGGGGAGGGTTGTACCCGCGCCCATTCGACCCCGAAGCGGAACACTCGCGCCCCGAGATCTGCAGCCCGGTCGATGTCTTCGGCGTAGCGGTGCCGGAAGTCAACTGAGTCGCCGATGGCGTCGTGAGTGCGACCGGATGCGGAGTATCGCGACCAGTTGCTGTCAGGGGAGGAACCTTCGGACTGAAAACCGGAGGTGGCGACACCCCACAGGAACTCCTCGGGCGGGGTGCCTGCTGCCTGCGCCGGTGATGCCGCCGCCCCGATCACGAGGGCGAGCAGGGCGGCGGCAATCGATCGTGACGTGACTCCCATGAGGGGAGGTTAAGTCATACAGGTGTCCAGAAAGGTGGCTTTTGCAGGATCAGAATTCAATTGTCATCGGACCGGGGGTCCACATACCCGATCGCTGCACGCGGGATTCGTCGAGTTCCGCAGGTACTGCCGAGGGATCCCGTCGAGTGTATTTCTCGATCGAACCCCAGTCGTTATCCCAGTCGTTGTCCAGATACGACGGTATCGTCTGCGCGCTGACGAGCAGATCGATCCACCCGAGCGGGCCGCCGCCGAAGTGGTCCTGCCACGCCGTGGTCACGAGCGCTCCGCTGTGATCGGGCAGGATGCGGTACTCGGGAACCTCGGCGATGCCGACGCGATGATCGAACGGCCGCTGGCACGGGAAGGCCAGACCCACGGCCCAATCCAACATCACCGGCGTGTCGGAACCGACAACGTCTTGCAGTTTCTGGGTCTGCGGTACACGCGGCGGGGTGACGGCCACCCACTGATCGTCCTTGCTGTCGAAGTCGCTGACAACAAGTCGAATGGAATTGGCTTCCACCGGAATTTGATCGAGAGGAACGCGAAGGTTACGCCACGACGGCGACGGACCGATATCGAGCGGTGCGATACGGCCACCGACTTCCACGTCATCGACACCACGTGCGGTGCCGTATTCGACCTCGACGTTCTGGCCGTAGGTGACAATGCCGTCGGTGTCGACGGATCGGACGCGTCCGGCTGCGGCGATGGAAATGATGTCTCCGCGGGTGCCGCCGGCACTGAGATCAGGAAGTTGGTACCAACCGCTTGTCAGGGTGCCGGGTGCGGCTTGGCCGTAGCTGCCCATCACCGGCGTCGTTGCGGGATCGAGGCCGAACGGTAGTGCGACCGAACTGCCGTTGACGCCGGTCACTCCGGCGCCGCCACCCGTTCCGGCGGAGTTTCCGGCTGTGGTCTCGGCGCTGTCGACGGTGTTGGCGCCGCCGGTCGCTGACGCTTCCTTGTCGGCACTGAGGTCACCGGCAACACCGTTGGGTTCAAATCCGGTGGCGCCGCCGGCCGCCAGCGCGGTGGCGACGTCGCCGGACAGTGGCGTCAGCATCGATGCGTTCGGATCCGTTTCGAGCAGGACGTCGTTGGCAAGGCCACATGGTTGTCCGAGTACCGCGTCCACGTTCGAGCGACCCACCGAGTAAGCCGGGTACTGGCTGATCACTCCCTTGGACATGGAGAGAACTTCGAAGAGGACCATGGCGCCGGCCGCCACCGTGAGCGGTGAGATCGCCAGGAGGCGAGCACGACGTGGCGAGAGTTCCTTGCCGACGGTGTACGGCTCGCGGAAGAAGAACCACGCGGCGAGTCCGAGCATCAGCACAGTCAGACCGAGTAGGACGGTGCTCGCACCGAGCCCACTGATCGATACCGGCTTGTCCCACCAGGGAACGCTGTAACTGGAGACGTAGTAGTAACCGTTGCTGCCGGTGAACGCCATCGCGAGCAGGAACAGCACGCCCGCAGCGAACAGTGCGCGATTGCGAGGGGAACGCAGCAGCGTGGTGCCGACCGCAACAGCCGTCATCATTGCGAGAACTGCTGTCAGACCGGCGAAGATTCCGAAGTGGTGAGTCCACTTGGTGGGCGAGAACATCAGCAACGGCAAGGCGCCGATGGTGAGACCGACAACCCGCCGCGACGGGCCGGCGGCAAGGCCCGGGATCCGGCCACCCTTGCGCAGCATCATCGCGGTGCAGACACCGAGGCACAGGAACATGACAAAAACACCGAAGCGGCGCGTAAGTGAACCGTCGACGGAGATATTGAGTAGGTACTGATAGCGCAGGTATTCGTCGAACCACGGAGCGTTCGGCGAGATCGAGTGAACGCGCTGCATCTCGATGACGGCAGCCAGAGACTGATCGCCGAACGCCGGGATGAGAATCGAGAGTCCCGCCGCAAGCAATGGGCCGACGGCAGCGATGTACCCCGTGGTGCGGGCACGTTCGACGATGATGCCGATGATGGGACGGATACCGGCGATCAATGCGGCAAAGCAGATGAGGCCGGACGGTCCGGCGGTCAGGGTGAATCCAGCGACGAGGATTGCGACTGCAACCGGCAGAAGTCGACGCGTCGCGATGGCGCGTTCGATCGAGCACCACGTCAGGAGAACGCCGAGTGCAACGATCGGTTCGGGCCGCAATCCGTTGTTGAACGGGAGCCAGAATGCGAGGAAAACGAGCGCGCCGGTCCAGAGCGCAAGACGGTTTCCGCGGATGGCCGCGCCGAGGCGCGGGGCGACCTCACGGCTGATGACAAGCCACGCGACAATGCCCGCAATCAGTGCTGGGAGCCGGACCCACGGACTGGCCGGGCTGACGTGCGCCAGCAGTCCGAGGATGTTGTAGTACGGAGTTCCGAACGGAGTTTCCGGGACCGCAAACCAGCGGAAGTAGTTCGACATGTACCCGGATTGCTCGGCTGCCCGGGCCATTGTGAACTGGTAGCCGTCGTCGGTCGTGGTGGCTCCGATGAAATGCCACAGCACCAATGTTCCGATGACAACACCGTCGACGCGGGTGAACTTCCACCACCTCGTCGGCAGGAATTTGCGGCTGCCACGGCCGTCGAGATTATCGAGGCGGTGCAACGCGACAAGCGAGATGATCGTGGTCAGCGCGCCGAGAATCATGGCGAGCATTTTGATCGTGGACGGGCTCGACGTGAATCGCGAATCGGAGACCATCGAGACGTTCAACCCGGTTGCCGCGGTGTCCAGGTCACTGAACACGCCGACAACTTGCGGCCGGTGGTCACCGTCGAGAATCCGTGGTTCGGACCCGGTGGCAGAGACCGTTGTTCGGGTGGGCTCGGCGAGCACAGTGAACGCGCAACCGCTGGGGAGTTCGTCTACTGAACCGGAGAACACGACTTCGTCGCGCAGAATCGCATCGACGCGAGCGGGGGCGTCCGCGGATGCGGGGGACACTGTCGCCACGAAGCCGTAGCGACGCGCGTCGGGGGCTCCTACCGGTGCGGTGGATACGAGCGTTCCACCTGATGCCGCCAACTCGTCGATCGACGCACACGGAATTGACGCCTCGAACCGCTGGGGTGTGTACGAGACGAGTGGGGATTCGACGCTGGTCGTGGAACCGGCCTGCGGCCAGTTGATACTTGCCGTGTCCTGCGAGATGGGCAGGAAGGGGACGGATACACACGCGAGGATTCCGAGAATGGAGGCAACAATTGCCACCGTCCGTGCGCGTGTGTGTCCCGCGGCGCGCTGCGGAATCGGCGGGTTGAGAGGTGCGGCCACGGCCACGTCGCTGTCTGTCACGACTTTCGACCCTAGCGGTGCGTGACGCCTTTGTTATAAACACAGCGACCTTCGAAATGTCCGGATGTGCAAATCGCTCGATCCGCCGGCGCAGGTCGACCGTGACCCCTGCCACAGCCGGCGACGGCGTGCGGCCGCTGAGCGCCGCAGGTGGACCGGTGGATAACTGAGTGCGACTATCCTGAATAATTGACGTCAGTTCTGTGTTCTCTCCGCGAGAACCAGGTCCCCCGTTTGCGTACGAGAGGAACTCTCATGCTTGCCCGCACCGACCTGCGTGGTCGTACCCCATCCACGGCCGAACTTCGTGCCGCGCTTCCGCGAGGTGGAGTGGATGTGGATGCGGTGCTGCATCAGGTTCGCCCTATGGTCGAGGCTGTTCGCGATCGCGGCGCAGAAGCTGCTCTCGAGTTCGGTGAGAAGTTCGATGGCGTTCGCCCCGATTCGGTTCGGGTACCGGCAGCTGAGCTCGAGCGCGCACTTCGTGAACTCGACCCGGCCGTCAAGGAAGCCCTCGAGGTTGCGATCGAGCGCACCCGCAAGGTGCACGCCGATCAGCGCCGTAAGGACACCGTCACCGAAGTAGTTCCTGGCGGTACGGTCACCGAGCGTTGGGTTCCGGTCGAGCGCGTCGGCCTCTATGTGCCCGGCGGCAACGCCGTGTACCCGTCGAGCGTTGTCATGAACGTCGTCCCGGCCCAGACTGCCGGCGTCGGATCGCTTGTCGTGGCTTCGCCTCCTCAAGCTGATTTCGGCGGATTGCCTCACCCCACGATTCTTGCCGCAGCGGCCATGCTCGGAGTAGACGAGGTATGGGCCGTCGGCGGCGGCCAGGGCGTTGCGCTTCTGACCTACGGCGGAACCGACACCGACGGAACCGAGCTCGTACCGGTAGACCTCATCACCGGCCCCGGCAACATCTATGTCACTGCCGCCAAGCGCCTCTGCCGCGGACTGGTCGGCATCGATGCCGAAGCCGGACCGACCGAGATCGCGATCCTCGCCGACCACACCGCTGACCCGGTCCACGTTGCCGCCGACCTCATCAGTCAGGCCGAGCACGACGTGATGGCCGCCAGTGTCCTCGTCACGACCAGCGTCGAATTGGCCGACGCCGTCGACAAGGCGCTGGCCGCGCAGCTCGAGATCACCAAGCACCGCGAGCGCGTCAACACCGCACTCACCGGAAGTCAGTCCGGAACCGTTCTGGTCTCGGATGTCGAAGCCGGTCTGCGCGTCGTCAACGCCTATGCGGCGGAGCACCTCGAGATCCAGACCGAAGATGCAACCGGTGTCGCAGCACAGGTCACCAGCGCCGGAGCGGTTTTTGTCGGGCCGTGGGCACCGGTCAGTCTCGGTGACTACTGCGCCGGTTCCAACCACGTCCTGCCGACGGCCGGCTGTGCTCGTCACTCGTCCGGTCTGAGTGTGCAAACCTTCCTGCGCGGCATCCACGTGATCGACTACTCCGAATCGGCGTTGAAAGACGTTGCCGGACATGTCATCACGCTTGCCAATGCCGAAGACCTGCCGGCTCACGGCGAGGCTGTGCGTCTGCGGTTCGAGGCTCTGCGATGAGTACTGTTCCCGGAGCATCTATTTCAGTCGACGCGCTCCCGATTCGCGAGAACCTGCGCGGTAAGTCCGCTTACGGCGCTCCGCAGTTGACGGTTCCCGTCCAGCTCAACACCAACGAGAACCCGCACCCGCCGACGCAGGCACTCATCGACGACGTCGCTGAATCCGTTCGTGAGGCCGCAAAGGAACTGCACCGCTATCCCGACCGTGACGCCGTGGCGCTGCGGACGGATCTGGCTGCCTACCTGTCGAAGCAGACGGGAGTGCCGGTCACCGTCGACAATCTGTGGGCCGCCAACGGATCCAACGAAATCCTGCAGCAACTGCTTCAGGCCTTTGCCGGTCCGGGACGCAGCGCGATGGGATTTGTGCCGTCGTACTCGATGCACCCGATCATCGCCGACGGCACCGACACCGAGTGGGTAGAGGTATTCCGCCGCGGCGACTTCGCGCTCGACGTGGATGCTGCCGTCACCGTGATCGCGGAGCGTCGACCGGACGTCGTCTTCGTCACGAGTCCCAACAATCCGACCGGACATAGTGTCGGCATCGCGGAACTGCGACGCATCCTCGAGGTTGCGCCTGGCATCGTGATCGTCGACGAGGCATACGCGGAGTTCTCCGCAGCGCCGAGTGCGATGACGCTCATCGACGAGTTCCCGGCCAAGATCGTGGTCACGCGCACGATGAGTAAGGCGTTTGCGTTTGCCGGTGGCCGACTCGGCTACCTTGCTGCCGCTCCCGCGTTCATCGACGCACTGTTGTTGGTGCGCTTGCCGTATCACCTCTCGGTGGTCACCCAGGCTGCCGCGCGCGCCGCGCTGCGTCACGCAGACGAGACCCTCGCGAGCGTGCACGCACTGTCGGCTGAGCGTGATCGGGTGTCGAAGGCGCTCGCGGACTCCGGTTTCCGAGTGATTCCCAGTGACGCGAACTTCATCTTGTTCGGCCAGTTCGCCGACAGTGCCGCTGCTTGGCAGGCCTACCTCGATCGCGGCGTCCTCATTCGCGACATCGGTATCCCCGGATATCTGCGGGCGACTGTCGGACTCGAAGCCGAGAACGACGCGTTCATCAAAGCCAGTGACGAGATCGCCGGTACAGCACTCATCAACGCAGGAGAAACGGTATGAGCGATCGCATTGCGCGGATCGAACGGACGACGCGGGAATCCAGCATCGTCGTCGAATTGAACCTCGACGGGACCGGCATCGTGGACGTCTCCACCGGCGTTCCGTTCTTCGATCACATGCTCACGGCTCTGGGTACTCACGCCAGCTTCGACCTGAGTGTTCAGGCCAAGGGTGACGTCGAGATCGACGCTCACCACACCGTCGAGGACACCGCCATCGTTCTCGGTCAGGCGTTGGGTCAGGCTTTGGGAGACAAGAAGGGTATTCGCCGGTTCGGTGATTCCTTCATTCCGATGGACGAAACCCTCGCGCACGCGTCCGTCGACGTGTCCGGCCGTCCGTACTGCGTGCACACCGGGGAACCGGATTACATGGTGCATTCCGTCATCGGTGGGTACCCCGGAGTTCCGTACCACGCTGTGATCAATCGCCACGTCTTCGAGTCGATCGCGCTCAATGCGCGTATCGCGCTGCATGTTCGGGTTCTGTACGGACGAGATCAGCACCACATCACGGAGGCCGAGTACAAGGCTGTTGCTCGCGCTCTGCGTGAGGCAGTCGAGCCGGATCCGCGCGTGAGTGGCGTGCCGTCGACGAAGGGCACCCTGTGAGCGTCCTCTTTACCTATCTGCTGTTCATCGGTGCGGGAATCGCTGTGGGCGGAGCGTATTCGATGTTCAAGGTGAACAAATTGGCGTCGGGAATTCTTCTGGCACTGGCAATTCTGGCGGCGGTTGCGGGCGCGCTGCGCATCTGATGGTCGAACGCACATCATCCCCGGGGTTGCTCCGAACCCCGGGCATGATCAGTGTCCTGGTCATGGCGGCTGCCGCTTTTGGTGGCTGGTCCCTACTGCTTCCGGTTGTTCCGCTGGTGGTGGCCCAGTCCGGTGGTTCCGATGCTTTGGCAGGAGCCGTGACGGGCGTCTTCATGGCGACCACTGTGCTGACACAGCTGCTGGTGCCGCGGTTGTTGCGGACCCGTGGCTATCGCCCCGTGCTCGCTGCGGGGTGCATGTTGCTCGGGCCGCCGTCGCTGGTGCTGCTGATTTCTTCCAATTCGATTGCGGCGTTGTCCGTGTCGGCAGTGCGCGGCATCGGATTCGGGTTGCTCACGGTGGCAGGCGGCGCCCTGGTTGCGGAATTGGCGCCCCGGCGGGTCCTGGGCCGAGCTACCGGCGCGCAGGGCATTGCGATTGCGGCCTCTCAAATGGCAGGTTTGCCACTGGGTTTGGCGATAGCGTCACGATGGTCGGCGACGCCGGTCTTCATCCTGGGCGCCGTGGTCCCGGCGCTCGCGGTGATTGCCGTAAGCCGCTTGCCGAAACTTCATGCTCAACCCACGGGCACGTCCGCGCGAGTGAGTGTGTTCACGGTTCTTGTCCCCGTGGTCGCGCTCGCGTGCGTGTCAGCTTCGTTCGGCGGTCTGTCCTCACTGTTGCCCATCGCAATGTCGGATCGCGCTGCGATTGCCGGCGTGGTGCTGGCGACGGCCAGTGCGTCCATGTTGGTTGGTCGATACTCGGCGGGATTGATCTCCGATCGGTTCGGTAGCGGCAAGATGCTCGCGCCGGCATTGGTGTCGGCGGCAGGCGGTCTCCTCCTGTTCGCCCAGAGTGTCGACAACGGCCAGATGGTGGTCTTGATCGGCGCTGCAGTGCTTTTCGGGTTCGGATTCGGTGCGGTGCAGAATGAATCCCTGGTCATGGCTTTCTCGGCGGCAGGGCCGAAACGAATCGGATCGGCCAGCGCGATCTGGAACATTGCCTACGACGCCGGCACTGGAATAGGCGCGATTGCGCTGGGATTTGTTGCATCGGCAGCGGGATACACGTGGGTATTCGTCGTCTCGGCAACTGCTGTCGCGTTGATCCCAGCCCTTGCTGCGGGCGGCAAAGGCATCGGGGCGCGGGTTTCCCGCTAGCACCATGACGCTTCGACTCCGGAGGGTCCACGGTCGGTGGAGTTTTCCGTAGGATCGACCAGTGTCCCATCGCACCCTGGTCGTCCTCGGAGGTCTCCCGGCAACCGGAAAATCCACCGTTGCAGCAGAACTCCAACAGCGGGCGCGCTTTGCCTACGTTCGGATCGACACTATCGAGCAGGCACTCCGCGAGTCAGGGGAGTTGCGATCGGGAGACCCGAATGAATCCGGGTATCGCGTCGGCTATGCCGTAGCGCGGGACCTCCTACGGGCGGGTAATCGGGTACTTGTCGAGTGCGTCAACCCGATCGAGATCACGCGTCGGGCGTGGCGGGGCGTGGCTGCGTCGTCCGGCGCGGACATCCTGGAAATCGAACTGTTCTGCGCCGATGCGGCTACGCATCAGCGGCGCGTGGAAACGCGCGTGATCGACATTCCGGGATTCGAACTCCCGCAGTGGGAGGCTGTCCGAACGCGGGTCTACGAGCCGTGGCCCGGCGCTCGACTTCGCCTGGATACGACAGCGCTGTCTCCGGCGGCGGCTGCAGAGAGAATCGTGCAGACACTGCTGACGATCGAACGTCGACAAGGATCTGCATCGCGGGCATGATCCGCCCGCAGACGTTGCCGCGGACTACTTCGAATCGTCGAGAATGAAACTGTTCAGCCTGTGATCGTCTGAGGTAGGGCGGCTTTCGGGAAGTGCGTGGTGATGCGGTTGGATTGCCGGCGCGTCCGGGCTTTCGTAACCTCGACGACAGGTGCAGAGCTCCAGCAACAAGGACCGGCTAGCTGGACGGCAACCCTTCATGCCGATGGGGTGCCCCGGAATCACACCTGGCGGCACACGCGGTGTGTGTCGCAAGCGGCAGTCGTGGCACGAACCAGCAGCGAAGGTGCTGGTGGTTTCGCGGCCGACACTGCGCGCTCCCGAGTAGTCCTCGAACAGGAGTATCGCCTGATGACGTCAACCTTCCCTCTCCACCTAGCCGTCGCGCTGGACGGCGCCGGATGGCATCCCGCTGCGTGGCGAGAACCCCACTCGCGCCCGAGTGAGTTGTTCAGCGCGTCGTATTGGACAGACTTGGTGACCACCGCCGAGCGTGGGTTGCTCGATTTCGTGACCATCGAAGACAGCCTCTCCGTGCCGACTGCGCATCCCTTCGGGCCGGTTGACAACAGTGTCGATCAGGTTCGTGCCCGGCTGGACGCGCATCTTGTGGCCGCGAGGCTGGCGCCGGTCACTCGCAACATCGGTTTGGTTCCGACCGTCACTACGACGCATACCGAGCCGTTCCACGTCTCCAAAGCTGTTGCAACACTGGACTACACCTCACGTGGTCGAGCGGGATGGCAGGTGAAGGTCTCGGCGTCGGCACTCGAGTCCGGACAGTTCGGGCGACGATCGATTCCGGAGCTCAGCGAGCAGGACCGGGAGTCGATCGTCGCGGGTGTGCTTCCGGATTTCGTGCGGGATCTGTTCGACGAATCGGCGGAGGCCGCGGATATCGTGCGGCGCCTCTGGGACAGTTGGGAGGACGACGCCGAGATCCGTGACGTGGCGCAGCGGCGCTTCATCGATCGAGACAAGGTGCACACCATCGATTTCGAAGGTAAGTATCTGTCCGTTCGGGGACCATCGATCACGCCGCGGCCTCCGCAGGGGCAACCTGTCGTCACCGCGTTGGCGCACCAGCGCGTTGCCTACGAATTAGCCGCTCGGGCAGCTGATCTGGTTTTCGTGACGCCACCAGGCGCCGAGCAGGTCGCACCGATCATCGGTGAGGTGAACGCGGCGCAGGAACGCGTCGGGCGTCGGGGCGAGGCGCTGCGTGTGTACGCGGACGTCGTCGTATTCCTCGACGCGGACGGCGAATCGGGGCAGGATCGCCTTGATCGGCTGGATGCATTATCCGGCAACGAATACCGGTCAGATGCCTACATTTTTGCCGGATCGGTCTCAGCCTTGGCGGATCTCCTGATCGCGTGGCAGGAGAAGGGAATCGACGGGTTCCGTTTGCGCCCCGGGGTCGCGGTGGACGATCTCGACGCAATCTCGGGCCGGCTGGTCCCGGAGTTGCAGAACCGCGGCGTGTTCCGGACCGAGTATCCGCAGGAAAACCTGCGCGGAGTGCTCGGACTGCCCACCGATGTCCCCAACCGCTACGCCGCCGGTACTCCGGCTGCCTGAACGAGAGGAAACCGATCATGAGTTCTCAGCAGCGTAAGCAGGTCATTCTGGGTGCCTACCTGGGCGGGGTGAACCACCACACGGCGTGGTGGGATCCGCAGGCGGGCAGCCAGATCGAATTCGATTCGTTCGAACACACAGCACGGACGGCGGAGCGGGGCAAGTTCGACTTCTTCTTTCTCGCAGAAGGCCTCGCACTGCGTGAACGCGCGGGGCAGGTATTCGACCAGGACATCATCGGTAGGCCAGATACGTTCACGGTGCTAGCGTCGTTGGCCGCGGTCACGGAGCATCTGGGACTGGCGGGCACCATCAATGCCACGTTCAACGAACCGTACGAATTGGCTCGTCAATTCGCGACACTCGATCAGCTGTCCGGTGGCCGCGCGGCGTGGAATGTTGTCACGTCCTTCGACGCGTTCACCGGGCAGAACTTCCGCCGCGGCGGATACCTGGATAGTTCGCAGCGATACGAGCGTGCGGAAGAGACGCTCGCGCTCGTCCGCGAACTGTGGGATTCGTGGCGCAGTGACGACATTGTGGCGGACAAGGACTCCGGCCGATTCCTCGCTCGACCCGATGCCGGTGAATTCGCCTTCCACGGATCACATTTCGATGTCAGTGGAAAATTTACGGTGCCGCGGAGCCCCCAGGGCCGACCGGTCATCCTGCAGGCCGGTGTATCTCCACAGGGGCGCGATTTTGCTGCCGGTAACGCCGATGCGATCTTCTCGCCCTACGGCGATCTACCAGACGCCGTGGAGTTCTACCGCGACATCAAGGCACGCGCCGTCGCAGCTGGACGCGAGCCGGGTGAGATCAAGATTCTGCCGTCTGCGAGTTTTGTCCTCGGGACGTCCGAGGCGGATGCGATCGAGAAGTATCGCGACATTCGCAACCAGCAGGTGACCGGCCAGACGGCTCTGATCCTGCTCGAACAGATCTGGAATCGCGATCTCTCGGCCTATGACCCCGAAGGTCCGCTGCCCGACATCGCGCCGGATCCCGAAGCACCGCCCATCATTCAAGGCAAAGCGTTTATTCACCAGGACAGGTTCGCGACGGTGGAGCGGTTGCGCGCCGTCGCGGAGAGCAAGAAGCTGACACTGCGTGAAGTGGTGATCGATCAGTTCGAACGCGGCCCGATCGTCGGGACAGCGCAGCAAGTGGCCGAGAAGATCGATTCGTTTGTCCAGAACGACGGTTCGGACGGCTTCATCATCGGATCGCACTTGGTACCGACAGGTTTGGACGAGTTCGTGGACGAGGTAGTCCCGCTCTTGCAAGATCGTGGTGCCCTGCGCGCCGATTACGAAGGAACGACATTGCGGGACAATCTCGGTCTTGCGATTCCGGCGGAACGAGAGAAGGCGTCTGCTCGCTGACATCGACGACCGCACCGGGCCCAGCCGAACAACGGCTGGGCCCGGTGCGCTGAGTTATCGAGCGATGCGGAGCACCATTGGTTTTGATCACAGAGTTTTGTTCACTGAGGAGATTTCATGCCCACACGTTCGGTACCGCTGCAGAAGTTGGGCTTTCTGACGATCGGTCTCTTCGACGAGCATCGGCCCGAACTCGGTCACGAGTCGACTCTCGAAATTATCGAGCTGGGAGAGAAGCTCGGATTCGACAGTGCGTGGCTGCGGCACCGGCACCTGCAGTTCGGAATCTCGTCGCCGATAGCGGTCATGGCCGCGGCGTCGCAGCGCACTCGACGAATCTCGTTGGGGACAGCGGTCACGCCCCTGGGGTGGGAGAACCCACTGCGTCTCGCCGAGGATTTCGCAACCGTCGACATCCTCTCCGGCGGTCGCGTCAATCCCGGCGTGAGTGTCGGTCCGCCGATGCAGTACGAACGGGTGAAGGCTGCGCTCTATCCGGATACGGCCGATGTCGAGGATTTCAGCTACGAACGTGTGCATCGGCTCCTTCGGGCGGTCGAAGGAAAACCTGTCTCCGGGTGGAGCGGCACGGAGGGAATCGAGCAGTTCTCCGATCGGGTACAACCGCATTCGCCTGGTCTGCGAAGTCGAATGTGGTACGGCGGAGCGAGTTTACGGTCTGCCGAGTGGGCTGGAATGACCGGACTGAATCTACTGGTGAGCAGTGTGGTGAGGGCTGAGGAATCGACGGATTTCGACGAGATTCAGTACTCGCACATTCAGCGGTTCCGTGAACATCATCCCGCCGGTGAGGCTGCTCGGGTGTCGCAAGGCCTCGTTGTCATCCCCACGGACACCGCGTCGAACGAGCAGATCCGCAAGTATCGTGACTATGCGGACAGCAGGCTCGCCCGCACGAGCGAACCTCAGGGACCAGCGCGCATGATGTTCGCCCCCGATCTCGTCGGAAGTTCGGACGAGATTGCCGACATGCTCTATGAAAACGCGGCGTTCCGTGCCGTCGACGAAGTAGCGTTTGCTCTGCCGTTCAGTTTCGATCATTCGGACTACGTGCAGATACTGACCGACATGGCGACCAAGCTGGGTCCAGCGCTGGGCTGGGAGCCGATCCCGGATTCGGGTGCAGGCGGCGAAGTAATCGGCGCCGACGTTGCCCGATAGAGTTGGGGCATGAGCGCTTCCACGATTGCCGTCCTCGACTACGGCTCCGGCAACCTGCATTCGGCCACCCGCGCATTGGCGCGCACCGGCGCACAGGTGGAGGTAACCAGCGATCCCAAGGTGGCGTTGGCCGCAGACGGCTTGGTCGTTCCCGGCGTCGGCGCATTCGCGGCGTGCATGGAGGGCCTGCGTGAGGTTCGGGGGGAGCGGATCATCGGTCAGCGCCTTGCCGGCGGCAGGCCGGTTCTGGGCATCTGCGTCGGCATGCAGATTCTGTTCGAGCGCGGCGTCGAATTCGGCGTCGAAGCCGAGGGCTGCGGTGAATGGCCCGGCACTGTCGAGCGGTTGAAGGCCGATGTTCTGCCGCACATGGGCTGGAACACCGTCGAAGCACCCGAGTCCAGCACCCTGTTCAAGGGCATCGACGCCGACACGCGCTTCTACTTCGTGCACTCGTACGGTGTGCAGAATTGGGAACTGCCGCCGTCCGAGCACATCGCCGCACCCAAACTCACCTGGGCTGATCACGGCGGAAAGTTCCTCGCTGCCGTCGAGAACGGTGCGTTGTCCGCAACGCAGTTCCACCCCGAGAAGTCGGGCGACGCGGGTGCTGAACTGCTGAGCAACTGGGTGCAGAGTTTGTGACCCCGCCTTCGGGCAAATACAGCGGAGACAACTTTTCGTTGGCTCGTCTTGCGCTGTTCTCGCTCGGCGCCGCCGTGGCTGTTCTCGCAGTCACGACGGCGGTCGTGGTTCTGGCAGATCCGACGCCTGTCGTGGGGCTCGTCATCGGCCTAGTCGGGGTTGCCGCGGCTATCGCGGCGATGGGCGTCGTATCCAAGCGGATGACCCGGAAAGCCTTCGGTGAAGGTGATCAAGACCCGACACACGGTTCCGGGTCCTGACCGACTAGGGTTATCGCACGTGAGCCTGGTCCTTTTGCCTGCTGTGGATGTTGTCAACGGTGAAGCTGTTCGCCTCGTGCAAGGAGAGGCGGGAAGTGAGACCGGTTACGGGTCGCCGCGCGACGCCGCCCTTGCGTGGCAGAACGACGGCGCCGAATGGGTACATCTTGTCGACCTCGATGCTGCCTTCGGCCGCGGATCCAACAGCGAACTGCTGGCAGGCGTCATCGGCGACCTGACGGTCAAAGTCGAGTTGTCCGGTGGAATCCGTGACGACGCCTCCCTCGAAGCTGCACTGGCCACCGGCTGTGCCCGCGTCAACCTCGGTACCGCTGCTATCGAAGATCCCGAGTGGTGCGCGCGTGCATTGGCCAAGTACGGCGACAAGATTGCCGTCGGCCTCGATGTGCGTCTGGTCGACGGTCAGTACCGCACCCGCGGTCGCGGCTGGGTCACCGACGGCGGCGACCTCTGGGAAACCCTCGCTCGCCTGGACCGTGACGGCTGCACGCGTTACGTCGTCACCGACGTATCGAAGGACGGCACCCTCACCGGTCCCAATCTCGAACTTCTGAGCCAGGTGTGCGCTGTCACCGACGCTCATGTCGTTGCGTCCGGTGGTGTCTCGACCATCGACGATTTGTTGGCCATCTCCAGCCTGGTGGATCAGGGCGTCGAAGGTGCGATTGTCGGCAAGGCGCTGTATGCCGGCCGCTTCACCCTTCCCGAAGCACTTGCTGCAGTTTCCGGTTAGATTCGCTTGATGACCCCGCCGCGTGACCTCGACGAACTCCTCGCGATTGCCGGTGGGCTGCTCGACGGAGTTCACGATCAGTTCGTATCCGGTGTGGGCTCGCCCAGTGCGGTCCGCAAGGGCTGGAGCGATTTTGCCACCGAGGTAGATCTTGCACTCGAGAAGCGGTTGTCGTCGGAGTTGTTCGACCGCACCGGGATTGAGGTACACGGCGAGGAATTCGGCGGGCCGGACATCGAATCAGGGCTTGTCTGGGTCCTCGATCCCATCGACGGCACGTTCAACTACTCGGCCGGGCTCCCGCAAGCCGGAACGCTGCTCGCACTACTCGACGACGGTGTTCCGGTCCTGGGATTGACCTGGTTGCCGTTGATCGGCCATACCTACGCGGCAAAGGCCGGCGGTCCGTTGTTGGTGAACGGCACTGCGGTTCCGCCGCTGGAGTCCACCGATCTGGCGTCGTCGATCGTCGCTCTGGGTGCGCTCAACGCGAAGAGTCGTGGACGAATTCCCGGCAGTTATCGCCTCGAGGTGCTCGCTGAAATCAGCAAGGTGTCGTCTCGCATCCGTATCCACGGCAGCACCGGCGTGGATCTGGCCTTCACTGCGGCAGGCATTTTGGGCGGCGCTATCGTCTACGGGCACAATGCGTGGGACAACGCGGCGGGGGTCGCACTAGTGCGCGCAGCAGGTGGGGTGGTCACCGATCTGGCCGGCAATCCGTGGACCGTAGAATCGGGTTCGGTACTTGCTGCCGCTCCCGGTGTGCACGGTGAAATTCTCGACATCCTTACATCGCTCGGTGATCCGCGCGCTTCGTCCTCAGGAGGACCAACGTCATGACCCTCGCAGTTCGTGTGATCCCGTGCCTCGACGTCGATGCCGGGCGAGTGGTCAAGGGTGTCAACTTCGAGAACCTCCGCGACGCGGGTGATCCAGTCGAGCTGGCCGCAGCGTACGACGCCCAGGGCGCAGACGAGCTGACCTTCCTGGACGTGACGGCGTCGACGTCTGATCGTGGCACGATGCTCGACGTCGTAAGTCGAACTGCCGAGCAGGTTTTCATTCCGCTGACGGTCGGTGGCGGCGTGCGTACGGTCGAGGACGTCGATCGTCTGCTGCGGGCCGGAGCCGACAAGGTGAGCGTCAATACCGCAGCTATCGCGCGCCCGGAACTGCTCAAGGAATTGAGTGAGCGTTTCGGTTCTCAGTGCATCGTCCTCTCCGTCGACGCCCGAACCGTGCCGCAAGGCCAGCCGGACACTCCGTCCGGCTGGGAGGTCACGACGCACGGCGGTAAGCGCGGCACCGGCATCGACGCGGTCGAGTGGGCCGAGCGCGGTGCGGAGTTGGGCGTCGGCGAGATCCTGCTCAACTCGATGGACGCCGACGGCACCAAAGCCGGTTTTGATCTGCTGATGATCCGCGCTGTCCGCGCCGCTGTTCACGTCCCGGTCATCGCCAGCGGCGGTGCCGGTCTGGTCGAGCATTTTGCGCCCGCAGTCGAAGCCGGCGCTGACGCAGTCCTCGCGGCCAGTGTCTTCCACTTCGGTGATCTGAGCATCCCGCAGGTCAAGGACGCTATGCGCGCCGAGGGAATTGTCGTCCGTTAGGCGTTATCTGCTCGGATTCCGTCGAACATCATCCGGGTGATCGCCTGGTTGAGTGCGGTGCAGTCCACGGACGACTCCGCTCGCAGTCCTTGAATGCCGCTGGCCAGCATCATTCCGTTGACGGCCTGTGCCGTGTTCGCGATGTCGAGGTCGGCGCGGAGATATCCGCATTCGACGCCGTGACGGAGATATCCGGCGGTCAGCGCGGCAGCCTGGTCGAGTAGGTCGAGCATGCGGCCGGTGAGGTCGGCGTCGACACCCGTTGTCTCGAAGAGCAGTACCCGCGGGATCCGGGGGTCGTCGAAGAAAATGCGGGGGAGTGCGTCTGCGATGCGCGCTACCTGGGCGCGGTACTCGTCCAAGGTGCTTGCCGCGTCCGGCGCATTGTCGGTGGCGAGTGCGGTGATGATCTTGGCAATCAGATCGTCGATGACGTGATCGATGATGTCGCGTTTGTTCTCGAAGTATCGGTAGAACGTGCCGTGGCCGATGCCGAGAGTTGTTGCAATGTCCGCGATCCCCGTGGCGTGATAGCCGCGTTGGGCAAAGCACTCGAACGATGCGTCGATGATCTCGCGGCGCAGTTCCGCCTTTTTTCGCTCCGCTCGGGTTATGGCCTTGGTCACGCTGAAGATGATACCGTTTTCCATACCGGAATGACGTGTCAGTTTCTGATGTGCGATTCACGAGGGGATTCGATCTGATGGCAGTGCAGTACGACGCAGTAGTGGTGGGGGCGGGCTTCGGTGGAATGGGCGCAGCCATTCAGCTCAAGCGGCTGGGCCTGAACAACCTGGCGATTCTCGAGCGCGAGGATGACCTGGGCGGAACATGGCACGTCAATCGCTATCCCGGATTGGCGGTCGACATCGCGTCTGTCACCTACTCGTATTCGTTCGAGCCCAATCCCCATTGGTCGAGGCTCTTCGCGCCGGGGGCGGAACTCAAGAAGTATGCCGACCATGTCGCAGACAAATACGATCTACGACGGCATATGACGTTCGGCGCCGTGGTGAACGGCGCGCGGTGGGACGAGGACGAGGCGCACTGGGTGGTGTCCGTGGACGGGCAGCCTGCGATCACGGCGACCTATCTACTGACGGCAACGGGTTTTCTCTCCCAGCCGCACCGACCGGACATCTCCGGCATCGATGAATTTGCCGGCAAGATCATTCACACCACGGCCTGGGATGACTCGTACGATCTTGCCGGAACGAAGACCGCAATCATCGGAACCGGTGCTACTGCAGTGCAACTCATTCCCGAGGTTGCACGACAGGCCGCGGATCTGACCGTGTATCAGCGCACGCCGATCTGGGTGGTTCCCAAGCTGGACGTGCCCATTCCGTCGGCCGTTCAGAAACTCTTCTCTCGAATTCCGTTGACACAGAGGATCGCGCGCGCGGTCAGTTCTGGAATCCTGGAAATGATCATGGTGAGCGCTGTCCTGCATTACAAGCAGGTGAAGCTGCTCAACAAGGGCGCCGCGGCAGCATCGCGTGCCTTCCTACGGTCTCAGGTCCGCGACGCGGCACTGCGTAGGCAACTCACTCCGGACTACGACTTCGGGTGCAAGCGACCTACGTTCTCCAACAGCTACTTCCGTACATTCACCAAACGTAACGTTCACCTCGAGACGGCGTCGATCGATCACATTGCCGCCGACGGTATCGTCACGGTCGACGGGCGTAAGACCGAGATCGACACCCTGGTGTTGGCAACCGGGTTCAACCTGTGGGATGTCAACTTCCCGGCTATCGAGGTTATCGGCCGTGAGGGCCGAAATCTCGGAAAGTGGTGGCGTGACAACCGTTTCCAGGCATACGAGGGAGTGTCCGTCCCGCATTTCCCCAACTTTCTCACCCTCGCGAGCCCGTATTCGTACAGCGGACTGTCGTACTTCACGACCATCGAATCGCAGATGCAGCACATGGAGCGACTGTTCGGTGAGCTGAAGCGGCGAGGCGCAGACACCTTCGAGGTCACCGAGGCAGCCAACTCCGAGTTTCTCGACCGAATGACCGAAAACCTGGCCGACTCCGTGTTCTACGGCGGCAGTTGCCAGACCGCGCGAAGCTATTACTTCAACCAGCACGGTGAGGCGGCGATCTTGCGGCCCACATCGACGCGCAACGCATTTGTCGAGGCGAAGCGCTTTCCTCTCGAGGACTATTCGATCTCCTGAGCCTCTTGTGACTGGCGGCGGCGGTGCGTCGCGCCAAAAAGGGATATCCTGATTTTGGACTTCTCGAGATCAGTGCCAGCGAATCTTCGGGGAGGGCTGGTTGGTGCAAGGTTGATGTCGGAACTCGATCCGTTTGGTACGCAGCGTGCTGATCCGTTCAGCACGGCGCACGACACTTCGAACGTCGTCTCCGAGTTGGAGATGTCGGGGCTGGAGGACGCCCGCGAAATCGGGCGCGGAGGCTTCGGTGTCGTTTACTGCTGTTCGCAGCCGCGCTTGGACCGCATTGTGGCAGTGAAGGTCCTCACCGCGAGCGTTGAACAGGACAACGATGCTCGCTTCGTCCGTGAACAACACGTGATGGGGAGGCTGACCGGCCATCCGAACATCGTCAACGTTCTGCACGTCGGCACTACGGCAAGCGGTCACCCCTACATCGTGATGCCGTATCACCCGCGAGGATCGCTGGAAACAAGAATTCGTTCAACAGGTCCGCTGTCGCTGAACGAAACTCTCAGACTCGGAGTGAAAATAGCCGGCGCCATCGAAAGCGCTCATCGACTCGGGATTCTCCACCGAGACGTCAAACCGGCTAACATCCTGTTCACCGATTACGGTGAGCCGGCGATCACGGACTTCGGGATCGCGCACATTGTGGGCGGATTCGAAACGTCCACCGGTACCGTAACCGGATCACCGGCGTTCACGGCACCCGAGATTCTCAGCGGCGAACCACCCAGTGTTGCGGGCGATATCTACGGTCTTGGTGCAACGCTGTTCTGCGCAGTGTCCGGGCATGCGGCATTCCAGCGTCGTAGCGGGGAGGAATTGATCGCACAGTTCTTGCGTATCACGACCGAGCCGATTCCCGACCTCCGTGAACTCGGAATCCCGGAAGGGATGTCCGTCGCCATCGAGCGTGCGATGAATGCCGACCCACTTCGGCGGACTGCTTCTGCCCGCGACTTCGGCGAAGAACTTCGACAGATCCAGTCCGCCAAAGGGTTTCCCGTCACCGATATGGCGCTCCTGACAACCGAATCGGGGGAACCGACTCAACGGGATTCCGACAGTGCGAGCAGCAGAAGTGCGGTGTCGTCGGTGTCTGTCGCCTCCACACCCCCTCCCGGCAACCTGCCGTTGGAATTGACCAGCTTCATAGGGCGTCGGCGGGAATTGACTGATACGAAGGCGAAGATTCTCGAATCCCGGCTGGTCACATTGACGGGTGTCGGTGGAGTCGGAAAGACCCGGCTGGCTGTCCGAGTCGCCGCGGATCTGCGACAGAAATTCGACGACGGAGTCTCCGTAGCCGAACTGGGCGAACTCCAAGACGCGTCGTTGCTCGCCGATCTTGTTGCGTCCTCGCTGGGGATCAGAGATCGTACCGGCCCCCTTGAAGACGTATTGGCTGACTTTCTGGCCAACCGGAACGTGCTGCTGTTGCTGGACAACTGCGAACACCTGGTCAGTGCAGTAGCTGACCTGGTCACGTTTCTTCTGCGCGTGTGTCCGGACCTTCGCATTCTGGCAACCAGCCGAGAACCACTCGGAATTGGTGGTGAGACTGTTCTTCGGGTGCCGCCGTTGTCCGTGCCCGCCCCCGACCTCGAAACGTCACTTCACAGTTTGTCTCGATTCGACGCGATCACGCTGTTCACCGATCGGGCCGCCGCGGCACTGCCTGGATTCGAGATGACTGAGGGAAACAAGGCTACGGTTGCGCGGATTTGTCGGCGACTCGACGGCTTACCCCTACCCATTGAACTGGCTGCGGCCCGATTGCGTTCGATGTCCGTCGAACAAATCCTCGATCGGTTGACCGACCGGTTCAAGTTACTCACACTCGGTAGCCGCAATGCACCGTCCCGCCAACAGACGTCGAGATTGTGCATCGACTGGAGTTACGATCTCTGCACGAGGTGGGAACAACAGCTGTGGGCACGGCTATCCGTTTTTGCCGGCGGCTTCGAACTCGATGCAGTGGAAAGCATTTGCTGCGGCGATCACAGCCCAGACGAGTTGCTCGACGGGATGGCCTCGCTGGTCGACAAGTCGATCCTGATTCGCGAAGAGTCGGAAACCGTCGTGCGTTTCAGGATGCTCGACACGCTCCACGACTACGGCCGAGAGAAAGCGGAAGAATCCGGCGACTACGGTTCGTTGCGGCGGCAACATCGTGACTGGTACCGAAAGATGGTGTTGGAAGCGGAAACCGAATGGATCAGTGCCCGGCAGAAAGACTGGATCGATCGATTAGGGAGAGAACAATCAAATCTCCGCGAGGCGATGGATTACGCGGAGTCGACGCACAGTGACGACGGACTCGGTCTGCAGATCGCGGGCGCGCTGTTTCCGTTCTGGCTCTCGCGTGGACTGTTCAGCGAGGGGCGCTACTGGCTCGACCACCTTCTGGCCATCGATCTCCGGTATCCGACCGCAGACAGAATCAAAGCCCTGTGCGCCAGTAGCGTGCTCGCCGAAATTCAGGGTGCGCTCGACGTCGCGACCGGGCGGGTTGCCGAAGCCGTCGAGCTGTCCGAGAACCTGGATGTTTTCGAGCATCTCGACTTGTCCGAGCATCTCGACGAGTGGACCTCGCAAGCGCGAGTGATCCAAGCACAAGGTTGCCTCGAACTGTTTCGCGGTGACTCCGAGCGCGCGTGCGACTACCTGAGGAAGGCGTTGGACCTGGTCGGCACCGGCGATGACCTCGCCTTGCGGGTGTGGATTCTGAACACCCTCGGAATGGCGTACGAAGCCAACGGTGAGACGGACCGCTCCATCTCCTGCCACGAGCAGGTCCTGGCGATCACGCAACGCACCGGCGAATCGGTGTACCGGTCCTACTCACTGTGGTCGATGGGCGTTGCGGTCTGGCGTAAAGGAGATCTCGCCTACGCAGCCGACCTTGTCAAACAAGCATTGCGTATTGCCGAACGCGTCGACGAGCCTCTCACCGCGACGGTGTGCCTGGACGCACTCGCATGGATTGCCGGCGCCGAACACGACGAACGGCGCGCCGTTGTCCTGATGGGCGCCGCGGAAGTGATCGTCGACATGGTGAACAGTTCGCCGGTTCTGTTCCCGAGCTTGGGAAACTACCGACAGCGATGCGAGCAGGAAACCCTTCGTGCGCTTGGTGGCCGGGCTTTTCGCAATGCGCGAATGCAAGGGCACTCACTGGACTTTCACGAGTCCGTAGCCTTTGCGCTGCAAGAGAATCCGTCGATTACCGGCCAGGCGGCCGGATTGAGTGCGCGTGAACAACAGATTGCCGATCTTGTCGCTGTCGGCCTCGACAACAAAGCCGTCGCGGATAAGCTCGCGATCTCGGTTCGGACAACTCAACGGCACATCGAGCACATTCTGACAAAGCTCGGTTTCACCTCACGCTCGCAACTCGCCGCGCGCGAGCTGGAGCACCCCTCGTAACACTGGAGCGCGTGACGGATTGCAATGGATGCGGCCGGGCGGGAACCGACTGCTTCTCCGGTGCGTCCAAATGTGTGAAGCCTGTCGATAGGGGAGTGCTATGAGGGCGTGGGGCGCTTGTCTGTCGGTTTCAGTGATCGCCCTACTCGGGGGATGTTCCTCGACGGTTGAGGGCGAGGCCTACCCTGTCGATTCGATCGGAATGTTCGATCCGTGCGCGGTTCTCAGTCAAGATGACCTGTTGAAACTGGGCGTCGATCCTGGCACTCAGGAGGCCGACCTTTTCAATGCGCATATTGAGGGATTTAACGTCTGCTCGTGGTTCGGAGCAGAATACTATCTGGGTCTCACATCAACGGCATACACGATTGAAGACGTGAAGATGAACCCTGAGTATCGCGATTTCAGGAGTGCGAGTGTTGCGGGACGTGAAGTTCTAATCTTCTCGGATGTAGCGGATGTCGGCATGCAATTTGGTATTTGCAACAGAGCAGTCCACCGCAATGATTCGAATCGATACCAAATTTGGCATGCCGCAAGACGAGAAGCCATGTGTCTTTGTCGAACGGGTAGCGCAAACGGTAGTTCGGCTACTCCCGTAGTTGTCCGAAGCTTTGTATCAACTGAGAATTACCAATTTTGAGAGAGGTATGAGTGTCCAATTCTGGATCGGAATTGAGTATCGACACTGATGTCGCGAAACCCATAGTCACCGCGTGCGAGGTGCTCATCGATGAGTATCGTCGATTGATCGTTAGAGCTCGACACCTCAAAGGACTCGGAGGATTCGGCACACTGGATTCTGGGCGTGCACTGCAGGGTAAATTTGAGGGAAAGGCATTTGGTAGTCCAGACTCATTGGTCAATGCATTGGAAAGTCACATCACGGTAGTCGATGGCATGCGCGCGTACTTCCAGAAGTGCATCGACAACGCCGCGGCGCAGGAACAGCAAAACGTCGACTCACTGAGGGGCGTGGGTCGGATCAACTGAATTACGTTGAACAACTTGATGTTTTGCGATGCACAGATATTGATTTCATGACTGCCTTTGGCATTATTGGACGGAATTTACACACGCATATTCACCAGTAATCAATTGCAGTTCCTGGTGACGGATTGATCAATGGCAATTCGGTTGTGGCCTGTCTGATTCGAGTAGGTGAGATCCGCGTAATCGTCGGGCGGCAGCATTCGCTCGGGAGGGTAGTGAACCTGAAAGTTCGAGGTCAGCGCTGATAGTTATGCTGACTTACGCGTCCACGTCGTCGATTTCACTCCGGCGGGAACCAGGACAATCGGGTATCGATTTTGGCGGTTCAGGCGTGCGGCAACAGAACTGTGTACCAACTGGCCCATCGCGGAAATCGGACCTCGTCGAGGTGTCCCGATCACAATGGTGAACGCGTCGTGTTTTTCCGCCGTCGACAGGATGACGGCTGCGGGATCTCCGTGGTTGCAGTCGTATGTCCAATCGCCGGTGTGAGATTTTAGTGCGGCGAGTATGCGCTCACGCTGGGAGGACAGGGCGGAATTGAGGCGTTTCTCGAACTGGGGCGAATCGGTTTCCACGGGTTGGTCCTCGGCAGTGATGCAGTGAACGACGTGAAGCGATGCATCTTCCGCGCGGGCCAGCGAGAGTGCAAAGTCGAGCACATGGCCGCTCGACGGTTCGCTGCCGATGCCGACCACAACATGGCGCGGATGGACGGTGCCGGCTGCCGGGCTTTCGAGGTGAAACGTGTGTTCGGGGTGTGGTCCGTCGTGGTGTTTCTTCATCGTGCGCGATCCTTCGCGGGAGATCGAAACTACGAGTTCAGAACTTTGACGTCTATTTTACGGCGATCGTCGTTGGATTTCTTCAGGCGGATTCCGCAGGTGGGGGTGTGGGACGGTATAAACGTCCTATGAGTCTTGACCCCGCGATTGCAGCAAAACTGAAGCGAAATGATGCCGGACTGTTCAGCGCAGTTGCGCAGGAAAAGTCCACGGGCGACGTGTTGATGGTCGCGTGGATGGATGACGAGGCGCTTGCTCGCACGCTGGAAACCCGTAAGGGAACGTACTATTCGCGTTCACGTCAGCAGTATTGGGTCAAGGGAGAGACGTCGGGCCACACCCAGTACGTCCACGAAGTTCGCCTCGACTGTGACGGCGATTCAGTGCTTCTGATCGTCGATCAGGAAGGCGCCGCGTGCCACACCGGTACCCACACCTGCTTCGATACCGACGTCTTACTCGCTGCAGAGTAGGAAACTTCACCACCGAAGGGGAGCTGTATGGCCGCGACGAAGACTCCGCAACCGCTCGACTATTCGTTTACCTCTCCCATCGAGAAGGACGGCGCATTCGCGACGTTTCTGACCGTGCCGGGGTCTGCGGAACTGCTCGGGACTCGGCGAGCAGTCAAGGTGGTCGGAACGCTGGACGGCGAGCACCCGTTCGAAGCGACATTGATGCCCTCAGGTGACGGATCGCATTGGCTGCCGCTGAGGGTTGCGTTGTGCAAGGCGATCGGTAAGAGCGCGGCAGGCGAAGAAGTGTCGGTCCACCTGCATCAGCGTTTGAGCTGACTTTTCCCGATGAAGGAGCGTCATGGTCGATGATGCAGTTGGTTCGTTGTCATCGGTAACCCGGCACCTGAGCAGGGTCGGCGACCAAGAGGGCAAGACGCGAACGCTTCGTATGTCGCGCGAACCGGCGGCGCCGATCGAGACGGTGTGGTCGGCGATAGCCGAAGTCAGCCGCATTCCGCAGTGGTTCATGCCTGTTTCAGGCGACGCCCGACTGGGCGGCCATTATCAACTCGACGGCAGTGCTGGGGGTGAGATTCTGACGTGCGCCGCGCCGCACACACTGAAGTTCACCTGGGAGTACGGCGGTGACGTCAGCTACGTGACGATCGAATTGGCCGAAACCTCCAGTGGCGGAACGCTGTTCGTTTTCAGTCATGTCGCCGACGTCGACCCGGATCGGTGGAGTGAATACGGGCCAGGTGCTGTCGGAGTCGGTTGGGACATCGGCCTGCTGGCATTGTCGCAACACGTCGAACAGGGATCCGACACACCACTGGAGACGCCGGAGTGGTCGGCAAGCGACGAAGGTAGAGCATTCATGGCGGTCAGTAGCGAATTGTGGGCTGACGCCGCGATCGCTTCCGGCGAGGACCCGGCGCAGGCGCATGCTGCCGCCGCACGAACAACCGCTGCGTACGCCGGGTAGAGAACGTCTGCGCGGACTAGCATCGGAATAGTCTGGTTGTTGCGGGACTTCCGCGCCACGAGCGGAGACAACGATGGTGTACCGGCTCATCGAAAGTGCGACGGTATTCGTTCACTTCAGCTTCATTCTCTACGTGGTATTCGGTGGGTTCGTGGCGTGGAAGTGGCGTCGTACTATTGCTTTTCACCTTGTCGCCGTTGCGTGGGGTGCAGGTTCGGTCCTGATCGGATACGACTGTCCGCTGACGAATCTCGAGAACTGGGCCCGCCGGATGGCGGGAATCTCCGAATTACCGTCTACCGGGTTCATCTCCTATTACATCGCCGGCGTTTTCTACCCCGTCAGTATCGAAGCGATTGTCCAGGGTGTTGCCGCTGCGGTGGTCGTGGGTTCCTGGGTGGGATACGTGCTGCTCGGACGGCACGTGAGGTCTGAGTCGGCGCGGGCACAGCCTCGCCACTGATGGATTCTTTCAGGCTGGATTCTTTCAGGCGGGGTTGGTGTCCCAGACGAAGCCGTCAGGATCGGTGAACGGCTCCCCGTCGCCGGTGATGACGATCCGGTGCGATCCGCTCCCGTCAGGAGAGACACCCGCATCCTTTGCCAAGGCCTTCCGTCCGTACAGGGCAACTGTGAGCTTGGTCGGCGGCGCTGTGAACTGGACGTATTTGCGTCCGTAGCTTTTCGACACCTCGAGGCCGTGATCTACGTAGAACTGCTTGCTCGCCTTGACGTCGTCGACACCGAGTAACAGCACGAGGTCGTCGATCTCCCGGGTGGCCGGTCCGGTGTTCTTCTTCGAGGACGTCGCAATTTTCCAGATTGCGCCGTCCGGAGCCTGTACAACACCGCCGTATCCCCAGAAAGACTTTTTGACCGGCTTCAGCTCAGTGGCGCCGCCAGCGAGAGCCGCACCGACAAAGGCGTCGACGATATTCGGCTGCGACACAACCAAGGAAAGGGTGTAGCCGCGGAACCCGGTTGTCGGTGTCTGCGACGCTCGTACGTGCACGCGGTCTCCGACGCCGAAGGCTTCGTAAAAGGATTGGGCGGCTGCGGGATCGGGGACCTCGAGGATCACGGACTCTGCAGTGGTCATCTTGGCGCTCCTCGTTGATGTGCGAGCGGACTGGGGATCACGTGGTGAATTCATGTCTGTAACGGTAGTTTCGGTGCGGCAATCGACGCTTCTCGATTCCTGATCGGTTTTGAGTGTGCTCCGGGCTCTACGAGTTTGCCGGGAAAGCAACAGATCTGGTGTGTAGGTAAAGGTCGCGCAACAGGGCGACTTCGGAAAGATGATGGATCAGCTCGCGGTGGATATGCAGCACCAGATCGGCCATCGACAATTCGGGGTATGGCTCCTTCGCTCCGACTGGTTCCCGGAGTTCGCTCTCGCCGAGGTTCCGCACTCCGGTCAGCCAGACATCGAGCTGCGCCTCGAGTTGCTCTAGAGCCTCGGACCCGGTGCGCGCGTACTCCCAGGTCTCGTACGAGGCGGCAGGAGTACCGAAGTGTGATGCATTGCGCGCAGCAAGTACACCGACAATGACGTGGCCGAGTCGCCACGCGATCGTCGTGAAAGGCGGCGGGACCGGTTCGGGAAATGCATAGTCGATCGTGAACTCTCCAGCCCCGACGTGCATCGGTGCCGTCGATTGGCCGCGAGGACGCACACTCCAGGGTTTGGGCACCGGGGACCAGAAGTACTCGTCGTCGGTGAGACCGTCGAGTCGAGATTTGATCTGATGGTTCCAATGGAATTCCCACTGCTCGCGAAGTGTTCGATTCCAGTCGAAGTCACAGGCGTCCATGTACTCACTCTGCCCGGTCTTCGCTCCGTCTGTCAGGAGTTTGGCACCGGGCAGAGTCGCTCGTTACGCGCGTCGGAGAGCAATCACGGGAATGGTGCGGATTCCAGCCGTCTTTTCTGCGTATTCCGCAAAACCGGGGTACCGCTTGGCCTGCTCGTCGAAGATTTTGTCGCGTTTGTCACCGGTCACTTCGCTCACGGAAACCGAATACTTTTCCGTGCCGACTTCTACTTCGGCGTGGTCCGTCGCTGTGAGGTTGTAGTACCAATCCGGATTGGAGGGGGCGCCGGCCTTGGAGGCGAAGACATAGATGGCGTCTGGGTCTTGCTCATCTGCCAGATACATCATCGGGCTGACGAATTCGCGTCCGGACTTTCGGCCTCGATGGTGGACCAGGACCATCGGCGCGCCTTCGAACGGGCCGCCCACGTGACCTTCGTTTTCTCGGAATTGGGTAATGATGTCTGCGTTCCAGTCGTCAGTACTCATCGTCGTCTCCTGGTTGAGTCTGTGGGATTCCGGCACCAAAATCTTGGCACACCTCATCGTGTGCGGGGTTACGTTCGGAGATGGTTGATCTATTATCTACGCATGAACGCAGATAGTCAGATTTGTCGGCGGAAGCTTCCCGATGATCAGGTGGATCTCGTCGTCGAGGTGTTCCGGATGCTCGCTGACGCGACGCGGGTGCAGATTTTGTGGGCGTTGGTCGATCGAGAATGCTCGGTGAACGAACTGGCGGAGCGTGTCGGAAAGCCCGCACCGTCTGTGTCGCAGCACCTGGCGAAACTGCGGATGGCTCGATTGGTGCGAACCCGTCGTGAAGGCACCACCGTGTTCTATCGCCTCGAGAACGACCATGTGCGCCAATTGGTTACCGACGCGGTCTTCAATGCCGAGCATGCGGGTCCAGGCTTGCCGGGGCATCACCGCACCGCCGGAGAACTTCGGGAGATACATCCGGAGCGCGCATCGCTCGCTAGTGAGGAAGAGGGGGCGTCATGACGCACGAACCCCGCGTTGGGCACGGGCACAGCCACAGCCATTCTCGCGGTGGATTCCGGTCTGCCGTGCGCGATGTGTTTGCCCCACACAGCCATGACGCAGCCGACAGTGTCGACGACGCTCTCGAATCGAGCGAGATCGGTATCCGAGCAGTCAAGATCAGCTTGGTGGCGCTGGGAATCACTGCTGCGGCGCAAGTGGTGATCGTCGCGATCTCCGGGTCGGTGGCACTACTGGCAGACACCATTCACAACTTCTCCGATGCGCTCACCGCGATCCCGCTGTGGATTGCTTTTGCACTTGGACGACGAGCGGCAACCCGCCGCTATACCTACGGATTTGGCCGAGCCGAAGACTTGGCCGGTCTGTTCGTCCTGGCAATGATCGCGCTGTCGGCGGTGATTGCGGGCGTCGAGGCAATTCGGAGGCTCGTCAATCCGATCGAGATCGATCATCTGGGATGGGTCGCTGCCGCAGGTCTGGTGGGCTTCATCGGTAACGAACTAGTCGCGTTGTATCGGATCAGGGTCGGTCGGCAGATCGGTTCGGCTGCACTGGTGGCTGACGGATTACATGCTCGGACAGACGGATTCACGTCATTGGCAGTTCTGCTCGGCGCAGGGGGAGTGGCGTTGGGGTTTCCGCTTGCCGACCCGATCATCGGGCTGGTCATCACCGCAGCAATAGTTGCCGTGCTCCGCAGTGCTGCCCGTGACGTGTTCCGGCGTCTCATGGACGGCGTCGAACCGGAGTTGGTGGATGACGCTGAAACCGCTTTGCGCGGGGAACCTGGTGTTTTAGGGGTTCGGGGTTTGAAGATGCGGTGGATCGGTCACCGGTTGCATGCGGATGCAGAACTCGACATCGATCCTTCTACGAGTCTTGCGGAGGCCCACGCGATTGCGCACAGCGCCGAACACACCTTGACGCACGCAGTTCCGAAGCTGTCGTCCGCGTTGGTACACGCGTACCCCGCCCACGCATCGCTCGACAGGCATACAACAACATGACCGCTTTGTTCTAAATATTCTGTTCACTAGGGGTTTCCTCGGTACGCTACGAATCGTCGATCGGACGTATCTCACGCCGCCATGGAATGGGGAAACCAGTGATCGTTTGGTGCAGAAGGTCGCTAGTCGCCCTGGTAGTGGTGTCTATGACGGTGGCCTTGGCTGCGTGTGCAACGAATGATCCGGTATCGGGTGCAGGGGGTAATTTCGGTTCGGACGGGGCGCCGGTCGACTTTCGGGAACCGGTCAAACTCAGCAGCGTTGACGGGGTTCTCGAGGTGCGATTGTCTGCGCACCAGGGATCGGTGCCGCTCGATACTGCGTCGGGGACGGTGTCCGACTTCCTGCTTTTCGGATACGACGTCATTCGTGGCGTGGCGTCCGACGGGTCGAGTTCCGGAACCGATATGTATCCGGCCCCGACTTTGCGGGTCAATCCTGGCGAGCGCTTGATCGTCCACTATGACAACGACCTGCAAGGTCTCGCTATCGAGGATTTCTACGATCCCGCGTTCACCCCGGCAGGTGGTGACGTCCCGATCTATCCTCCGGTACTGACGTCTGCGCCGCTCAATCTGCACACCCATGGCGTGCATGTCAGTCCTGACGGCAATGCCGACAACGTGTTGCTCAATATTCCGGCGGGGCAGGGGAATGTGTACGACTACGCGATTCCCGGGTCGATGCCCAACGGTTTGTACTGGTACCACAGTCACCGCCACACGCTCACTGCTCAACAGACATACATGGGACTCGCGGGACTGCTGGAAATCGGCCGCCCCGACGGCAATCTGCCCATAGTGACCGCCAACGACATACCTATTCGCGATATGGCACTGCAGTACAACTTCGTGTTCGACCGTAAAGGCAAGGGGCGGAAGCTCAATGACGCGATGTGGCCACAATTTGTCAGCACCTTGGAGCCGCCGACGGGTACGGAACTTGCCGACGGCACTTACCGCCCGAGTCTCGCGCCGGTGAACTTCCCGGAAACCACGGAAGGCTCACAATATTTCACCAACTGGTACAGCGGGCCATTGTCACCGGCGAACCACCGTGGCCAGAATCAATTTGTCCCCGCCAATCTGCAGAGTTTCGTGGGCGAATCGATAAACGTTCCGGCCGATCCGTCGTTGCCCGACAATCAACGCGACGTGCAGTACACCGTGAACGGTCAGTTCCAGCCTTCGCTGAAACTGAAGCCGGGTCAGACCGAAATCTGGGTGCTCGCCAATATCAGCGACTTTGCCTACATGCCGGTGACGTTGACGGAAACCGCTACGGGCAATCATCCACGGTTCGCGATAGTGGGTCAGGACGGAAATCCGTTCTCCGAGGTCAGGCCACCGGTGGATGGCGACGGGACGCGGCTCGTGATTCCGCCTGCATCCCGGTATGCGATTGCAGTCACGATGCCGGAGTCCGGTGATCTGGTGCTGGAAATGCCGCCACTCGACGGTGCAAAACCGGTGACCAATCCGGGGATTCTCTACACCAACAACGGCACCGACAATCCGCCGGCCGAACTCGGAACCGTCACCGTCGACCCGTCGGTGATCAGTTACGCCGACGGATTCTTCACGTTCCCGACTCAGCAGCTGATTCGAGCAACGCCAGACGAAGGTACAGGCAAGACAACACCTTTCGAGTTCGGGCAGAAACTTGATGCCTACACGTCTTTTGTGGATACCGCCGTGGTGAATCCCGATGTCACCCGTAACCTGACCGTCTCGGGTGGATTCGGCAACAACAAGGCCAGCAACAGTGATCCAAAAGCCTTCACGTATGAGTTCGCCGACAACACCTTCCCGAACATTCCCCTGATCCAGCCGCGCCTGAACTCGGTCGAGGAATGGATAATAACGAACCTCAACAACGACGAGCATCCAATGCACATTCACGTCAACGACTTTCAAGTGATGGAGGTAGTGGATCCTGTTGCCGGGACTACAACTGGGGTGCAGCCGTGGGGGATTGACAACGTCAACGTGCCGGCGCCTGTGACTGACGAGAATGAGAACGCACTGGTACCGGCATCGGTGACGCTGCGAACCAAGTTCACCGAATACACGGGTACCTTCGTCATCCATTGCCATCGGCTCAATCACGAGGACAACGGGTTGATGGCGACGGTCAACGTGATTCCTGAAGTGTCGACCTATGCGGTTGCGGTGCCCGGCTCGCCCGGTGTGCCCGCAACCGTGCAGATCTTCGACGCGAATGGCGATACGTTGCTCACGACCGTGACACCGTTTTCGTCGTTCGAGGGGACTCCGAGCGTGGCAATGGCAGACGTCAACGGTGACATGGTGCTCGACCTGATCGCTGGAACCGGCGCAGGCGCGGCACCGGAAGTGGTGGTGTACAACGCGGTCGACGGACCACCATTCACCGACGAACTGGCACGCTTTTCGCCCTTCGATGCCGGATTCCGTGGTGGCGTCAACGTCGCCGGAGTCGATATCGACGGAAATGCATTGGCGGACAACATTATCGTGGCCTCCGGCCCAGGAATGGAATCGCAGGTCAAGATCTACTCCACTGTGCTGCCGACGGACAAGAAGTCGGCGCCTGCGGAATTCGGATCGTTCACCCCGTACCCCGGCTCGAGTAGTGGAGTGACCATCGCGACCGGGATGGTGGACTCGCACTCCGGCCGGGCCAGTATCGTGACAGCTCCGGGACCTGGTGACGAGCCGTTGGTGAAGACACTCCGGTACGACCTGTATGAGCCCACAGCGGCATCTACAGGCGCGTCCGACGAGCATGTAGGTCACTCGGATGGGCCGGTGACTACCTCGCAGTTCCTGGCGTTCGATCAGAGCTATCGAGGCGGGGTATCACTGTCGACAGGGTGGGTGGCCGGTGCGGAGGGCGGTGCAAAATCCATAGTTACCGGGATGAGCGGGGGAGATGGAACAGTGCGAATTTTCTCGAGCGGATCACGGCTGGACGGATCGCCTGAGATGTATCTCGAAAGCCCCGACCATCACTCCACCGATGTTGCATTTCGGGAGATCGCGTCCTTCAGCCCGTTCGAGGGGGCCTCGGGTGTGAGCGTTGCGACTACCAGCACCACAACGGGGGCGGATGTGTTGATCAGTGGCAACAACGGAATCAATGCTGAAGTTCGGAAGTTCTCCCTGGGACGTGCTGATCCGTCTGCGACGACGCTTACCCCGAGCCTGACCGGAGTATTGCCGACCTATGCGAACGGGATCGGAGCGCTACCGCTCGGGGGTCGCTAGTGTGTGGCCGGGCAGTTCTGGTCTGACCGTCGAATGCTGTTGTATGTCACAAGGTGTCGAGCATTCGTGGGCGGAAACCTGTCCGAAATATCCCTTGAATCGAATGGATGTTCGAGTATAATTAGGTCACGGGTGGGGAGGCCTTGATGACCATAGTTAGCGATTCTATTGCGGTGGGGGATGTTGTATCAGGTTCGGCTGTGGGTGTGCGCGGCAGGTTGTGGCGGTTGCGTCCGTCCGAGGTTCGGGACGTGGCCGTCAGTGCATCGGCGGAAATTCTTCGGTTGGAAGCGATTCGGGTTGCCGCGGTCGACGAGCTAGCACTCAATCCCGACGAACAAGTGCTCTGCTACCGAGGTGTGGGACGGTGGTTGGCGGCCAATACGATGCTGCAGAACGCGGCCGGCAACAAGATTGCTGCTCTCGGTGCCGCACTGCGGGTGTTCCCGGATATTGCTGCGCAGTTCGAGGCCGGTGACCTTTCGCTCGATCATGCGGCGTTGATCGCCGCGTTCTGTGAATCTCCACCAAAGGGGATGCCGGACATCGCGTTGACGCCAAGTATGAAAACCCTTCTCGCCGCCGCATCCGGGGTAGAGGCTACGACTGTCAAGGTGCGGTATGCGATCGCGGTTTTGGAGCGGATTTTCGAATCCGACGAACCCCCGCCCGGCGAGGATAACGATCTGAATGCGCTACGGATCGCGCCGACATTGAATGGTCGGGTCGTGATCAAGGGCGATTTCGATGCGTTGACCGGTGAGATGTTGTTGTCGGCGCTGTCGGGGTTGTCGATGCCGAAACCGGCGGCGGACGGGACGCCGGATGCGCGGTCGGCAGCTAAACGTACCGCCGATGCTTTCACGGAGTTGATTCGCCGGTATCTGGATAATGCTGTCACCGGGGTGGATGGTGGTCAGCGTCCGCATGTGAATGTGCACATCACTGCGAAAGACCTTGCGGAGCATCGGGAATGTGCGACCACACGAGCTGGCAACGATGACTCAGCAGATGAAGATCGCGATTTCGAGGATCTCGATGTCGGATATATGCCCTGGATGGGGCCGCTGAGTGTGAGCCGCACCCGGATGCTCGCGTGCGATTGCATGCTCTCGACGGTGTTGATGGACGGCAAGGGCGCACCGCTGGATGTGACTCCGCTCAAGCGTCTCGTCACGGCTGAGCAACGTATCGCGTTGATTGCTCGGGACAAGGGTTGCGCGTTCCCGAACTGTGACGCCGTACCGGCGTGGTGCGACGCGCACCATATAAAACCGTGGTCAACAGGCGGTTTGACGGTGATGGACAACCTCGCTTTGTTATGTCGGAGCCACCACACGTTGATTCACAGCACCAGTGGGTTCCGCGGAATCTGGGCGATCAAAATGGGCGACGATCACAAACCCTGGTTCATCCCACCGTCCGCGATCGACCCGAAACAGCGACGCCGACGCTCCACCACCCGGCAAGGCCCCGTCCACCGAGACTGAACCCGGCTGCGCCGGAACCACAGACTGCGTGCAAGCTTCGCATCACCAGCCAAACGATGCGAAGCCCACACCCATGCGCGGGTTCGGAAGCCCGTGGCGACACTCGCAGAAGGAATCTCGAATCAGGGCAGCGACCAGATCTGCGTGGTAACCAGATAGAACACCACAACCCAGAACACTGTCACCGCTGCGACAATCGCCAATCCCTGAGCGTTAGTCTTTGCGACTGGCACCCCCGCCGGCGGACGCAACCAGCGGCTCAACAGACGGTTCACGTAATAGGGCATCGTGAAGAAACTCATGATGAAGCTCGAGAGTAGGTTTCCCACCAACAAACCAAGCCAGAGTGGCATTTTCAGTGGTGACAATGCCAAGGTCAGCAAAACGACAGTCGGGTACAGGCCAACCCACACCGCGATCGCCGTCTTGGTGTCCGACGGTGGCGGGGCTTCGTTGCCGTTCTCGTCGAATGCAAACCAACTGCCGAATGAATTGTCGACGGTGCGCAATTCGAAGTCGTGGAACCGGCGACCCTCGGCGAGGAGTTCCTGACGCTGCGGGGACGTCAACCAGGTATCGAGGTGGGCGGCGCTGTCGAAACGATAGAGGGTGGTCCATTCGTCCTGGACGCCGTCGACGGGTCGGAAAAGTTCCGTGCCGCGGAATCCCTCGAATGTGCTTTCCACATCTCGAAGGCGGTCTTGCCACGCGAGAAATTCCTCGACGTTGTCATCGCTGACCCGATGTGACACGACGACGGTGAGGAGTGGATCGGGCGGTTTGATGCCGCCACTCACTACTTGTTGGGTGCCGGGGCCGTCGAAGAACCGGCGTCCGCGTTCGAGGAAATCCTGACGTGTCGCGCTGTTGATCCAGGCCTGAACATGGGCGATAGAGTCGAAGCGATAGACGATCACCCACTCCGGGTGGAAGGCCGTAGGCGCGGACACTTCGGTGCCCAGAAATCCGGGGTAGCCGGCGGCGGCACGGTTGAGGTCCTTCTGCCAGACTTCGAACTCCTCCGCCATGTCGGCGTGGACGCGCTGACCGATGATGACTGTGGCGATGTTGTCGGCGGATGTCTCCGCGGTCATGGGTTCAGCCCCGTGTAAATCCGTTCAGGGGTGAGGGGAAGTGAACGGAATCGGGTGCCGGTCGCGTTCTGCAGAGCATTCGCGAGGGCGGGAGCCACCGGGTTGATGCAACACTCCGCCATGCCTTTCGAACGAAGGGGGCCGACGGAATCGGCCGAATCGACGAGGATCACCTCGGTGCGAGGAATGTCTGCGTACGTGGGAATGCGATAGTTTCGCAAATTCGGGTTCATCATTGCGCCGGCGGCGTCGACATGGAAGTTCTCGGTGAGTGCAAAGCCGATTCCTTGCGCGACACCACCTTCGATCTGGCCTCGAACTTGCGCAGGATTGATGATCACACCCGCGTCGGTGGCATGAACACTGGACAGTATCCGGATTTCGCCGGTCATCCGGTGCACCGCGATTCGGAAGCCGTGCGTATTGGAGACCACGCTGCGCGGCGATCCGTACGCCTTGCGGGCCACGGTAAATCGGATCCCGCGTTGCTTGGCTGCGTCGAGGACTTCCTGCAGAGTCAATCGTGTACTTGCGCAGACGATCTTGTCGTCGTCCATCGAGCATTGATCGACGGCAACGCCAGTGTGGTGCGCGGCAAAAGCAAGTAGACGATCTCGCAACGCATTTGATGCGCGCAAGACGGCGTTGCCCGCAACAAAGAGGCCGGCACTGGCAAAAGCGCCGGTATCGAAACCGGTACGGTCTGTGTCCGACTGGATTATTCGCACCCGTGACGGTGTGGTTCCCAACTGATTCGCAGCGATCTGGACGTGGGCGGTGGACGTGCCTTCGCCGAATTCGACTGTGCCGATGGCAAGTTCGTACACACAGTCCTCCCCGAGAGTGAGCCAGGCTTCCGAGATGTGTTCAGTGGGGGGAGCGGTTTCGTGTAATGAACTGGCGGTGCCGGTACCGATGAGCCATTCCTCGCCGAGAAACGGAACCGGTGTCCGGCCCAGTGCGGCGTCAACCAGATCGATGCACTGGCCGAGTCCGTCTTCGGTGAAGATGACGTCGTCAGGTCCGTCCTCGAGTGCGACGAGCGAATCGCCTGGGCGGACGATGTTGCGTCGACGCAGTTCCAGCGGGTCCAGGTTCAATGCGATAGCGAGTTCGGTCATCGCCGATTCCACGGCAAATGCTGGCTGAGTCATGCCGTAACCGCGCAGGGCTCCACTCGGAACGTTGTTGGTGTAGACGGAATACGCGTCGAACTTCTTGTTGGCGCATCGATACAGGGAGACGGCAGCCCCGCCGGCGAACAACGTTTCACCGCCGTGGTTTCCGTAGGCGCCGGTGTTGGAGATGTTGCGGTACTGAAATGCGGTCAGGGTCCCGTCTGCCGTGGCGCCCAATTTGATTGTCAATTTCATCGGATGTCGCGGAGACGCGGTGGTGAATTCTTCCTCTCGGGTGAACTCGAAGCTGACCGGTCGGCCCGTGTCCAGAGTTGCCAGTGCAACGAGGTCTTCTGTGATCACCTCTTGTTTTCCGCCGAATCCACCGCCCACCCGTTTGCAGAACACGCGAAGCTGATCCGGGCGCAGATCGAAGAGATGGGAGAGTTTGACCTTGGCAATCGACGGGGACTGCGAACTGGTGCGCACGTGCAGGCGTTCGTCTTCCATCCACGCGATGGAACCGTGCGTCTCGAGGTGAGCATGTTGGACTCGGGGTGAGAAGTAGGTGCCCTCGTGGATCACGTCCGCTGCTGCGAACCCGGCATCGACATCGCCGACGTGCCCGTGAATCTCGAGCAGGATGTTGTGTTCGGGGTCGCGGACAAACGGGTCGTCCGAACCGTGCAGTGCTGGCGCGCCGTCGGCCATCGCCTCCTCCGGATCGAAGACAGCCGGGAGCACCTCGTACTCGACCACCACTTTGCGGCAGCCTTCTTCGGCTGCGGCAATGGTGTCGGCAAGCACGGCCACCACGCGTTGCCCGACGAATCGCACCACGTTGTCGAGGATGTAGGTGTCATCGGGGTCCACGAGGTGGTCCGTATGGATAGCCGTCGTGAAACGCTTGCGCGGCACGTCTTTCCAGGTATAGACACGGTGCACTCCGGGGACAGTGAGGGCCGCGGCAGTATCGATCGAGGTGATGCGCGCGTGGGCATGAGGTGAGTGCAGCACCTTCAGATGCAGCATTCCGTCGATCGTTGTATCCATGGTGTACTCGGCGCGGCCGGTTACCACATCGGTAGCGGCAGGCGCGCCGACGCTTGTCCCCACCGCTTGCCCGGGTAGTGCAACCTCGATCGCGCTGACTCCGTTGACGGCGTCCTCGATAGCTCGATAACCGGTGCAGCGGCACAGGTTTCCTTTGAGAGCGCGCGGCAGGTCCTCTTTCTGGGTGTCGGTCAACGCTGCCGACGTCATGATCATGCCGGCAGTGCAGAAGCCGCACTGAAAGCCCGGGGCGTCGCGGAATTGTGCCTGCATCGGATGCAGATTTTCCGGAGTACCGAGGCCTTCAATTGTGGTGACATCCCGACCTTCGGCGCGAAAGGCGGGGGTGATGCAGCTGTGGATCGGAGCGCCGTCCAGCCAGACTGTGCAGGCGCCGCAATCGCCCCCGTCGCATCCCTTCTTCACCCCGTGATGTCCGAGGGTTCGGAGGAATGTGCGTAGGCATTGCCCGGGAAAGGGTTGCTCGCTGAAGTTTCTGCCATTCACCACATAGCTCATAGCCGGTCCTCACTCAGTTCCAGGCGCAGCTCTTCGGCGTAATGCCGGGCAAGGTGAAGGCGGTGGTCAGGCGTGCCGTTCGGGTCGTCGAACCAGGCAGTTTCAGGAATGGCATTGATGACGTGCTGTAGAGAATCCCGGTCCGGGAGAGTGGCAAATGACAGTTGGATCGGTCGGGTTGTTCCCGCGGTGATGGTGAGCAGGAGATCGGTAGTGCCCGGCGTCTGAGTGGCGATCATGAAGATCGTCGAACGGCCGAGATGGGTGAGACTGAATCGGCGGTGGGCGTGACGTTTGGTAAGCGTACGAAGTGGAATGTCGATGCTGCGAAGCACCTCTCCGGGTTCGAGGATGTTCTCGTGATCTCCGATGACAAAATCGGCTGCGTCGACAACTCGTTCAGTCCCGTTCGTAGCCCACAGTGTGTATGTCGCCTCGAGTGCGACGGACAGGGTGATCATCGGGCCGGCAGGCAACGACATGCAAATGTTGCCGCCCACCGTTGCGCTGTTCCAGACCTTGAACGAAGACAGGAAGTACTCACAGCTGGTACGAAAGAGTTCGGCCGCTCGCCAATCACTGGGCGCTACAAACGTATACAGGTCATGGATCGTGCAGGTGGCACCGATGGTGAGACCGCTCGTGTGAGGTTCCAGCGGCGCCCAGCCCAGCGTTGGCAGATCTAGAAGGCGATTCAGGTCGGGTTGTTCTGCTGAAAACAACCATGTCCCACCGGCAAGCCACGCGTCGCCGACCCGCCAGATCGCACCGGGGCGTTCCGGTGGTCGCCGAACTACGTCACTGATGGTGGTGAGGTCCATGCGTCGTGCTCCCCTCGGGGACGTGACATACCGGATTGCGACATTACCGAGTACACGAGACGCATTCACATGTTTCGCCTATTTCAGGCAAATCGGAATGAAGACCAACTGGTCGGTGCATGCGATTTCAGATTTTGGGTACGTCTGAGTACGGGGCGGGTTCCGCCTCTTGTATTTGCGAGCTCAGATAAGGACGTGGCTACGCATTGGGCGGCTGCGGAGACCCCACAGGGTGGCACTATTGTGAAACGCTTCGATGTCAGGCAACAGCCCGCTCGAGTTTCGGACGTAGAGCTGTTTCCTCTCTCCGCCGCGCAGCGTGCGACATGGTTTGCGCAGCAACTCGAGCCGAAGGTGCCGATTTCGATAGCGCACTACGTCGAGTTGCGGGGAGCTCTTGATGTTGATCTGTTGCGCCGGGAAACCCGGACGGTCGCGCGGGAGTTTCAGTCGCCCTTGCTCAGGGTGCTCGAGGTCGACGGCGAGCCGATGCAATACGTGGACACCTCGATAGATATCCCGGTCGCGCTCATCGATTTCCGTGACTACGACGACCCGATGGTCGCTGCGCACGAGTGGATGCAGCGCGATTATCAGACCTGTCTCGATCTCGGAACCGATCGCCTGGTCGAAACGTCGGTGCTCTGGGTGGGTGAGCTGCACTACCTGTGGTACAGCCGAATTCACCATGTTGCACTCGACGGATTTGGTGCGATGACGCTGATGAATCGTATCGCGCACCGGTATTCGGCAGCGGTATCCGGGAGTGAACCGGATCCGAATCGCGCTGCGCCACTGCGCAAGCTGTACGACATCGACAGTCGCTACCGGTCCTCTCACCGTTTCGCCGCCGATCGCGAGTACTGGGCGGAGCGGAACTCAGGAGGCACTGGCTCAGCTTTGGCGATCGGGCTCGAACCCGCACACGCAGTCAGCAAACTTCAGAGTTCCGTGATGTCGCGGGAATCGGTTGCAGGCCTCCTGGAATCCGATGGTCAGGCGGCGACCATCATCAGCGCACTGGCCTGCTATCTGGCTCGGCTTACCGCGAAAAACACTGTACTGGTGCAAGTTCCGATGTCTGGCCGGACAACGGCGGTGCTGCGTGAGTCCGGCGGCATGATGGTCAACGTTGCACCGCTGACCATTTCGGTCGACGAAGACGAGACGGTTGCCGAACTCGGCTCACGCGTTCAGCGAGAGCTGATGGGAGCGCTTCGGCATCAGCGCTGCAGTCTTGAAGACATTCGCCGGGACATCGGTGTCAGTACAAGCGGTGTCGGCAGTGACGATTCATTGGCCGGGCCGATGGTCAATGTCATGCTGTTCCGACAAGAAGTTGAGCTCGGCCCGATGGTGGGTGAATACCACATTGTGACGTCAGGGCCGGTGGAAGATCTCCTGGTCAACGTGTATCCGAGCGCGGATCAACTGTTTGTCGATTTCCGGGCTAATCCGAACCGGTACGACGATTCAGTGCTGCGTGCGCACCACGGTCAGTTTGTCGAACTGTTGGAAGAACTGATCACGGCGGCGCCCGACACACGGCTTGCCACCATTCACGACCGATCTTTCCGCGCCGGTGTGAAACTGCGACGTGAAGCCGGGCAACTCCAGTACTGGAAGACCCAGCTCGCGGGGACGCCCGAATTACTGAATTTTCCGTCCGACCGAATTCGACCCGCGGCGCAGTCATTGCATTCCGAGCGCGTCGAAGTTCAGGTCAACGCTGATACACATCAGCGCCTGATCTCGCTGGCTCGGGAACACAACACCACCACCTTTGAGGCACTGCACGCTGGGTTTGCGATCTTGACCAGCCGAATGTGCGGTGTTGTCGATGTAGCGGTCGGGACGCCGGTGCCGGCGGGATTGAACATCGTGGGATCGAACATCGCGGGATCGAACATCGTGGTGCTGCGCAATCAGGTCGAACCGGATCAGCCCTTCACGCGGCTGCTGCGCCACGTCGCCAACGCCGATAGGGAAGCGTTCGAGCACGTAGATATACCGTTCGATCGGTTGGTAGAAGAGTTAGCGATCAATGATTCGCCTGCGTATTCGCCCATCGTCCAGGTGTTGTTCGAGTGCGGTACTGCCATGGACGAGGCTGGCAACGCTATCGGTCGATTCGACCTTCGGGTATCGGCGGCAGAAACCTTCGGCGACGACGGCGCACCGTCCGGCATCAGGGTGACGCTGGGGTTTGCCACCGATCTGTTCGACGCCGGCACCGTGGCTCGTCTCGGAACTCGATATCGAGCAATTCTGGAGACAGTCACCGCTGATCCCGAGACAGTGGTCGGCGACGTTGACATTCTTTCCGATGACGAACGGGGGGCGCTCCATCCCGTCGACACCCTGCCTCGACACTCGCAGCGCACACTGCCGGAGTTGTTCGATGCGGCGGTTCGGGCACATCCCGACGGTGATGCGTTGTCCTATCTTGGAGACTCGGTAACGTATCGCGAACTCGACGAGCGTTCGAATCAGTTGGCGCACGTGTTGGCGGCCGGCGGAATCGGACCGGAAGATCGTGTGGCGCTGGGTATGACACGTTCGATCGAGTCGGTCCTGGCCATGCTGGCAGTCGCGAAGTCAGGCGCGGCATTTGTGCCTGTGGATCCGACGTACCCCGCTGAACGAATCCAACACATGCTGAGCGACTCCGGTGCTGTGACTGGGTTGACAGTATCTGTCGAGCAATCCTCACTGCCGAATTCGATTCCGTGGATCATTCTCGATGACAACATGTTTCGTGTTCACTGCGCGGCGATGCCGATTTCGGCGGTCACCGATGCGGATCGGGTAAGACCCTTGCGCTGGGAGAACCCCGCATATGTGGTCTATACCTCCGGTTCCACGGGGCGGCCGAAAGGTGTGTCGGTCACCCACAGTGGACTGGACGGCTTTGCAGCTGAGCAACTCTCGCGGTTTGGTGCGACGCCGAACTCGCGAACGCTCCATTTCTCGACCCCGAGTTTCGACGCGTCGATCTTCGAGTATCTGCAGGCGTTCGGGGCCGCCGCGACAATGGTGATCGCTCCGCGCACGATCTACGGCGGCGAGGAGTTGTCCAGGTTCCTGAAAGCCGAACGGATTACCCACGGATTCATCACCACCGCCGCGCTCGGATCAACACCCGCCGACGGCCTTCCCGACTTTCAGGACGTGGTGTTCGGCGGTGAGGCTTGCCCGCCGGAACTGGTACAGCGGTGGGCCCCTGGCCGCAGGTTATGCAACGCCTACGGGCCGACCGAGACCACCGTCATGGCAAACATCAGTACGCCGATGTCGCCGGCGGGGCCGATTACTCTGGGTGGCCCACTTCGCGGGTACGTCGAAGTTGTCCTCGACTCGAGGTTGAACCCCGTCCCGGACGGTGTTGCCGGGGAGCTTTACATTTCGGGTGACGCTCTTGCTCGCGGATATCACGGGAAGCCGGGATTGACGGCAGAGCGGTTTGTGGCCAATCCCTTTGGCCACCCTGTTGACCGGATGTACCGGACGGGAGACGTGGTGCGCCGCCACGGCGGCACACTCGAATACGTCGGTCGCAGCGACTTTCAGGTAAAGGTCCGTGGGTTCCGCATCGAACTGGGTGAAATCGACGCTCTCCTGCATGCTCATCCGCGGGTGCGGACGGCGGTAACCGTGGCCCGAACCGCTCCGTCAGGCGATACCGTGCTCGTCTCGTACGTTGTGCCGGCCGAAGGGCAAGTGCTCTTACCCGCGGACCTGACGGACTACGTGGGGGAGCATTTACCCACATACATGGTGCCGGCGGCGATCGTGTTGCGCGACGCATTGCCGATGACACCGGTGGGAAAGCTTGATCGTGCGGCATTGCCTGCGCCACAATTTCTGCGGGGCGCCGGCGAATTCCGTGCCCCGCTCGACCCGCTGGAGCAGGTGGTTGCACAGATATTCGCCGATGTCCTGGGGGTTGAACGGATTGGCTTGGGTGAGCGCTTCTTTGATCTTGGCGGAAACTCCCTTGTCGCAACCAGGGTGATCGCTCGGGTCAACGCAGCAGAGGGAGTCGACCTCGGCGTCCGGAGTCTGTTCGAGGCTCCCACAGTTGAAGGATTGGCGGTGGAAATTCGCAGTGCGCGGTCCGCCACTCGCTCCGGTCGTCCGAATCTGACTGCGCAGCAGCGCCCGAGTAGCGTTCCCGTTTCGCTTGCACAGCAACGTATGTGGTTTGTCAACCAGTTCGACGTATCGTCGCCCGCATACAACATTCCGATGGTGGTGCGGCTGTCCGGAACATTGGACGTAGGTGCTCTCCGGGCTGCAATGGCAGATGTGATCAACCGTCACGAGTCGCTCCGCACCGTGTATTCGGCGTCGGTGGACGGGCCCCTTCAAGTTGTTGTTCCGCCGGGGGAGGTGATCGCAGATTTGATCCCTCAGGTCGACGCCACGCGCGACGCGTTGGATGAACGGATTTCCGAACTCGCGGGTCGGGGTTTCGACGTCAGTGCCGGTGTGCCGGTTCGCGGCGCGTTGTTCCGAATCAGTCCTGATGAGCACGTCCTGGTTCTTGTGGTGCACCACATTTCGGCGGACGGAGCGTCATTGGCGCCGCTCGCCCGCGACCTAGCGGCAGCATATGGGGCGCGAGTGGCCAAGCAGGATCCGAATTGGCTCCCGTTGCCGGTGCAGTACGCGGACTACAGCCTGTGGCAACGCGACGTTCTCGGCACCGACGAAGATCCGGGCAGCGTCATGGCCGCGCAGCTGGGGTACTGGAAGGCGACGCTGTCCGGTGTCCCCGCTGTTATCGACTTACCGCTGGATCGGCCGAGACCGGCGCAGCGATCGCTGCGCGGTGAGACCGTCGAGTTCTCGGTTCTCCCGGAATTGCACAGTAAAGTCCTCGAACTTGCTCGTCGGCACAACGCCACAGTGTTCATGGTGATGCACGCGGTGCTTGCGGTGATGTCGGCACGGATGAGCGGATCAGCAGACATCACGATCGGGACACCGACCGGGGGTCGTGGCGAGGAGGCCCTCGACGACCTGGTCGGGATGTTTGTCAACACACTGGTGCTGCGGACTGCCGTGCATCCCGCCGCGAGTTTCGAGCAAGTACTGGGCGGGGTACGCGAGGTGGATCTTGCGGCGTTCGGCCACACCGAGGTGCCGTTCGAGAGCGTCGTCGAAGCGTTGGCTCCGGAACGTTCGACGTCGTATTCACCGCTCTTCCAGATCCTGTTTGAGTTCCAGAACACCGTCGCGCCGCACCTGGAATTGCCCGGCCTCGCAGTGGACGTTGTACCGGTCGATGCCGGTGTCGCCAAGTTCGATCTGCAGCTGACGCTTGCGGAACGCCGTGACGACGTGGGGGCGGCGGCAGGCTTTGCGGCGTCGTTCACGTACGCGTCCGACATCTTCGATCGGGACACGGTAGCCGGGCTCGGGGAGCAGTTCGTTCGAATTCTGAGCGCGGTCGTTGCGGATACAAGCGTCCCCGTCGGTGACGTGGACGTTGTCGATTCGCGTGAGCGTGACGTGGTTGTGGGGTTGTGGAACGAGACAGATCGACCGGTTCCTCCGGTGACGTTGGTAGATCTGTTCGACGAACAGGTGTCGCGGACACCGGATTCGCCGGCTGTTGTATTCGGCGGGACGGTAGCCGGCGGAACGACGTTGTCCTATCAGGAGTTCGGTGAGCAGGTGAACCGGTTGGCACGGTTCCTGATCTCGGTGGGCGTTGGTCCGGAATCTCGAGTTGGCGTTGCGATTCCCCGTTCGGTGGAGTTGTTGGTGGCGGTGTATGCCGTGCTCGAAGCGGGTGGCGCGTACGTCGCGATCGATCCGGATCAGCCGCCGGACCGGGTGGCGTTTGTGGTCGACACCGCCGATCCCGTAGTGGTGCTGACACTGTCGAGTGAAGGTCTAAACCTACCCGCCGACGTCTCGGTAGTCGACTTGGATCACGTTGATGTGAACGAGTTTTCGAGTTCATCCATTGAGAGTGGCGACCGGATCACTCCACTGCGGCCGGAACACCCGGCGTACGTCATGTTCACGTCGGGATCGACGGGTCGACCGAAGGGCGTCGTGGTTCCACACGCGGGTGTGGTCAATCGGTTGCTGTGGATGCAGGATCACTACCCATTGGACGACAGTGATGTGGTGTTGCAGAAGACTCCGGTGACGTTCGACGTCTCGGTGTGGGAATTACTGTGGCCGTTGCAGGTTGGTGCCCGGTTGGTGATTGCAGAACCGGGTGGGCATCGTGATCCGGCTTATCTCGCGGACGTGATTGTCGACCAGTCAGTGACGGTGGTGCACTTTGTGCCGTCGATGCTCGAGGTGTTTGTTGCCGAAGCATCGGCAGCCCGGTGTTCACAGTTGCGCCGGGTATTCGTATCAGGTGAGGCGCTGCCGTCGAGGACTGCGCTGCGGATGCGTGAAGTGATTCCCGCTGCCGCGGTACACAACTTGTACGGTCCGACGGAGGCGTCGGTGGATGTGACGTTCCATGAGGTCGGGCCGGACGTTTTCGGGTCAGGCGCAACGGTAGTGCCTATCGGTGTGCCGGTGTGGAACACGCGTGTGTATGTGCTGGATGGGCGTTTGCGTCCGGTTCCGGTGGGTGTGGTGGGGGAGTTGTATCTCGGTGGTGTGCAGTTGGCTCGGGGGTATCAGGGGCGGGTTGATTTGACGGCGGATCGGTTTGTGGCGGATCCGTTCGGCGCACGGGGTGGACGGTTGTATCGGACTGGGGATCTGGTGCGGTGGGGTGGGGCGAGGGGCAGTAGCTCGGGTGAGTTGGAGTACGTCGGTCGTAGCGATTTCCAGGTGAAGTTGCGTGGCCAGCGGGTGGAACTCGGCGAGGTCGAGGGAACGCTCGCCCGGTGCGACGGGGTGGCTCAGGCAGTAGTGGTGCTGCGGCGCGGTGCTGCGGGCGATTATCTCGCCGGGTTTGTGGTTCCCCAGCCCGGAGCGACGGTGGATGAGCGAGTGATATCGGAACGGGCCGCGGCTGAACTTCCGGGGTTCATGGTGCCGTCGGTACTGGTGGTGATGGACGAGTTTCCGGTCACGGCAAATGGAAAGCTGGATAGAAAAGCGCTGCCGGAAACGGATTTCGAATCAGGCGTGGCCGGGTACCTTGCGCCACGTAACCCGATCGAAGAGATTGTTGCTGCCGTTTTTGCGGATCTCCTCGGAGTCGCGAAAGTAGGTTCGCACGACAATTTCTTTGCCCTCGGCGGGAACTCGCTGATCGCCACGAGGCTGGTCGCGAGGATCAATGCTGTTGTCGGGGACAGAATAGGTGTGCGGGACGTATTCGACGCCCCGACCGTCGCGGATTTGGCAGTACTGGCGCAGTCGAATGACGGCGTGGAATCCAGACCGCCCTTGAAGCCGCGGGGCGGCACTGCGGAAGTTCCGCTGTCGCTGGCGCAGCAGCGGATGTGGTTTGTCAATCAGTTCGACACGTCGTCGTCGGCGTACAACGTCGCGTTTGCGTTGCGGTTGGACGGCGCGCTCGATGTCAGTGCTCTGCAGGCAGCATTTGGTGACGTTGTCGAACGACATGAGGCGGTGCGCACCATCTTTCCGCTCACCGATGACGGCCCGCATCAGGTAATCGTGCCTACGGCGAGCGCAGTGCCTGATCTCGATCCCATCGTGGTGTCGGGTGATGTAGAACTGCGCGAGAAGTGTGTGCAGGTGCTCTCCGAAGGCTTCGACGTGACGGAGCAGGTCCCGTTGCGTGCCCGTCTGTTCCGGATCGGGGGAAAGACGGCTTCTCATGTCCTGGCAGTGGTGGTGCATCACATCGCTGCCGACGGGTTCTCGATGGCGCCGTTGGCCCGGGATGTCATGGGCGCGTATCGTTCACGTGCGCACGGTTCGGCACCGGACTGGGCTCCACTTGAGGTCCAGTACGCCGACTACACATTGTGGCAACGCGAGTGGCTGGGTTCGGAATCCGACGAACAGTCGCTGGTGTCGACGCAGCTGGCGTATTGGGCGAGCACGCTGTCAGGACTGCCCGAGGTGTTGGAGATACCCACCGACCGTCCGCGTCCCGCTGTTCGTTCGCTTCGCGGGGGGCACGTCCCGTTCTCGATCGGGCCAGACGTTCATGCGGGAGTGGTGGCCATGTCGCGGGAATACAACGTCACCGTGTTCATGGTGGTGCACGCGGTGTTGGCAGCGATGTTGGCGAGGTTGAGTGATTCCGGCGATATTGCCGTCGGCACACCGATCGCGGGCCGTGGCGAGAGGGAACTCGACGACGTGGTCGGCATGTTCGTCAACACGCTTGTCCTGCGCACCACGATCGACGCGGGCGCGACATTCGCCGAATTGCTCGGCACCGTCCGGGAAGCCGATCTGGGTGCGTTCACGCATGCGGAGGTTCCCTTCGAACGTGTTGTAGAAGTAGTGAATCCGTCACGCTCTACGGCGTATTCTCCTCTCTTCCAGGTCATGCTGGAGTTCCAGGACATCGAGCGGCCGACGCTGGAACTTCCCGATCTGCAGGTCACCAGCGTCGACGTCGAGATCGACACCACCAATTTCGATCTGCAATTGACTGTGTCGGAACGCGTGGGTGCCGACGGCGGCCCCGCCGGTCTGGAGGCAGAATTCAGTTATGCCACAGATCTTTTCGACGATTCTTCTGTCGCTACGATTGCGGGACGGCTGCAGCGAATACTCGAGTCTGTCACCGCTGATCCACAGGTGAGCGTCGGGGACATCGATATCCTCATCGCTGATGAACGCGGCGACCTGACCCCGGTGCGAGGCGGGGAAGGATTGGACCCGCGTACGTTGCCGGATCTGTTGGCAACCACAACCTCTCACGATCCGAATGCCATTGCGCTGATCTCCGACAAGCGTGAGGTGCAGTACCGCGAACTCGACGAGCGCTCGAATCAACTGGCCCGCCTGCTGATCGAGGTCGGTGTCGGGCCCGAGAACGTGGTCGCATTGTGCGTCCCGCGATCCGTCGACTCTATTCTGGCACTGTGGGCCGTGGCCAAGACGGGGGCCGCTTTCCTGCCGGTTGATCCGCATCATCCCTCGGCGCGAATCGAATACATGCTCACCGACTCCGGCGCAGTGCGGGGTGTGACAACGGCGGCGCACCACGCCACACTTCCCACCGTCGTGCCGTGGTTGGTGCTCGATGAACCGGGCTTCGACGAGCGGTTGGCGTTTTACTCGACGTCGAGGATCAGCGATGACGAGCGCACATCGACGATCCGGATCGACAATCCGGCGTATCTGATCTATACCTCCGGGTCGACCGGCACACCCAAGGGAGTCGTGACAACACACCGTGGTCTGCGCAGCTTTGCCGCGCAGGAGCATGAAACATTCGGAACCACATCGGGATCGCGGACACTGCACTTTGCATCGCCCAGCTTTGACGCATCGATTCTCGAATTGTTGTTGGCGACCGGTGCGGGCGCGACGATGGTGATAGCTCCGCCGTCCGTCTACGGCGGACCAGCGTTGGCGGAACTCCTTGAATCCGAGCAGGTCACGCATTGTTTTGTTACTCCGGCGGCACTCGCGTCGGTTGACCCCACCGGCCTCACAGCACTCGAATGTGTGGTGACAGGAGGTGAGGCTTGCCCGCCCGAACTGGTGGCACGATGGGCGCCGGGCCGGCGAATGTTCAATGCCTACGGACCGACGGAAACGACAGTCGTGTCGAGTATCAGTGCGCCCCTGGTGCCCTCGGAGCCGGTCACCATCGGCGCCCCCACCCGCGGGTTCACAGAACTTGTGCTCGATTCGCGGCTACAGCCGGTACCGGTCGGTGTTGCGGGCGAGCTGTATCTTGCCGGCCCTGCTCTTGCGCGTGGTTATCACGGGCGGTTCGGCCTGAGCGCCGAACGTTTTGTCGCCGATCCCTTCGGACCTGACGGAAGGCGGATGTACCGCACCGGCGATCGGGTGCGGTGGTCGAGCGGCGGGCAGTTGGAGTACCTCGGGCGCAGCGATTCCCAGGTCAAGATCCGTGGTTTCCGCATCGAACTCGGAGAGGTTGAATCGGCGCTCGGAGCACACGACGGCGTGGCCCAGGCCGTTGCACACGTCTGGAATGGTGACGGTAGCGGCGACAGGTTGATCGGGTACGTGGTTCCCGAAACTGGCGCGATGATCGATTCGAGAGACGTTCTCGAGGCCGCCGGTGCGCGACTGGCGTCGTACATGGTTCCGGCGGCGCTGGTGATCCTCGAATCTCTTCCCCTCACGGTTCACGGAAAGCTTGATCGTGCGGCGCTGCCTGCGCCTGACTTCTCCGCCGCGGTGACACCGGATCGACCACCGCGAACCGAGACCGAGGCGTTGCTTGCCGGACTGTTCTGCGAGGTACTCGGGCTGGAATCAGTGGGCGTCCACGATTCGTTCTTCGCGCTCGGCGGAGACAGCATCATGTCGATCCAATTGGTCGCCCGCGCGAAAGCTGCCGGTGTGATCCTGAGTCCCCGAGACGTTTTCGATCACAGAACCGTTGCGGCACTTGCTGAATCGGCGCGATTCGAGGGTGACGGCGCGGATACTCTCGACGAGTTGCCAGGTGGCGGTGTCGGTTCCGTTCCCTTGACCCCGGTTGTGTCGTGGATGCTGGAACGCAGCGGTGGTCAACTCGACCGGTTCTCTCAAGCCCTGCTACTGGCTGCACCCGCCGGGCTCACCCAGGACATTCTCGAGCGAGCAGTCCAGGAAGTGCTCGATCACCACGACATGCTTCGGGCGCGTCTGCTCCTCGGCAACAGCACCCAACCGGGCATCGACGTACTGCCGCCGGGTTCGATCACGGCGGACACGTTGATCAGACGGATCTCGGTCGACATAGTGGACGGTGACGACTTTGCCGCCGTGGCAGCCGCGGAACTCGAGGCTGCTGCCGACCTTCTGGATCCGGCCACTGGCGCGTTGATGCGCATTATCTGGTTCGACGTCCCGAACAGCAGCGGCCGCCTGCTTGTGGTTATTCATCACCTCGCGGTGGACGGCGTGTCGTGGCGCATCCTCGTCGCAGATCTTGCGTCCGTAGTGGGTCAACTCCAGACTGGCGAGGTTCCTTCTCTCGCACCCGTCGGAACGTCGATGCGACGCTGGTCGCACGGCTTGCGTGAGCGGAGCAGTGAACTCGCACGGAGTAGTGAACTGGCTCAGAGTAGTGAACTCGACCTGTGGAAGAGGATTCTGGACGGCCCGGATCCGTTGATCGGTTCGCGGCCACTCGATCCCGCAATCGACGTCCACTCGACCGTCGGTACCGTCACCGTCGAGGTGCCGCCCGCCGTGACCAGTGGTCTGCTCACCACCTTGCCGACGGCTGTTCACGGAAGTGTGGGCGACGGTTTGCTTGCCGCGTTGACGTTGGCCCTCGTCAGTTGGCGGAGCCGACAGGGCACTACTGCAGCGGATGCCCTGATCACTCTCGAAGGGCACGGCCGCGAGGAGAGCGTAGTTCCCGGCGCAGATCTTTCCCGCACCGTCGGGTGGTTCACCACCGTGTATCCGGTACGGCTGGATCTGACCGGAATCGATGTCGACGACGCGCTGGCCGGTGGTCGTGCTGCGGGGCAGTCGGTCAAAGCCGTGAAGGAGCAGTTGCGTGCTGTTCCGGATCACGGCATCGGCTACGGCATTCTGCGATACCTCGACGACGAAGGGGCGTCGCTTCGCCATTTCGGTTCTCCTCAAGTCAGTTTCAACTATCTGGGACGAGTGAGCACCACGGGCGGAACGCAAGACTGGCTGCCGGTTAGGGGCAGCGGAGAACTCGGTGGGACGCAGAACCACACCATGCCGGTCGCGTCCGTGATCGACATCAACGCTGCCGTCGAGGACGGTCCGGACGGGCCGCATCTGACTGCAACTTTCACCTACCCCACCGGTGTTGTCACAGAGGACGATGTCGCGGCGATAGGCAATCTGTGGCGTCGTGGGCTCGAAGGACTTGCGACTTACGCGTCACTGCCGGGTGCGGGTGGGCTCACCCCGTCCGACATTCCGCTGGTGTCGGCGAGCCAGCAACAGATCGAATTGTGGGAGGAGCGATTCCCCGCAGTGCGCGACGTGTGGTCGCTGTCTCCGCTGCAGGAGGGTCTGCTCTTTCACGCCGCCGTGGCAGCAGAAACTGTGGACGTTTATACCGCGCAGTTGTGCATCGAGTTGGAAGGTTCCGTCGACGGACGGCGCATGCGTTGCGCTGCGGCAGGTGTGGTCGCCCGTCACCCGAATCTGCGTACCGCGTTTGTCTACGGCAGCGACGGGGTGCCGGCTCAGGTGGTTGTCGACGACGTGAAGATTCCGTGGCGGGAGGTGGATCTGGCGGGTTACGGATCGGCCGCCGACGCGGAATTGCGACGCTGTCTCGACGAGGATCGCAGCGCCCGGTTCGCCCTCGACGCACCTCCGTTGCTGCGTCTGACACTGCTGCGCACTGCACCCGAGCGTTATGTGTTGGCGGTGACCAACCATCACATCATTCTCGACGGTTGGTCGATGCCCTTGTTGGTGCGGGAACTGCTGACGCGGTACGCCGCTGACGGAACCCCTGTGGATCTGCCGGCATCTCCCTCGTACCGCAATTATCTGAGCTGGTTGGCGCACCGGGATTCCGAAGCCTCAGCGCGGGCCTGGGAACGCGCCTTGGTTGGTGTTGCCGAGCCGACGCTACTGGCACCTTCCGCGCCTGGCGCGCACCTTGCAGTGCCGGCCGAGGTTGACATCGATGTGCCCGCGCCGGTGTTCGATGCCCTCACTGCCACCGCGCAGCGCAGCGGGGTCACGATGAACACGGTGATTCAGGCAGCATGGGGTGTTCTTCTGTCTCGCTTGCTCTCTCGTGACGACGTCGTCTTCGGCGCCACTGTCTCGGGACGATCGCCGGAACTGCCCGGGGTGGAAAACATGCTGGGGTTGTTCATCAATACACTGCCCGTTCGAGTGCAGATGAATCCGGACGAGACATGCGTGCAGTTGCTGGTTCGGATGCAGGGGGAGCACGCCGCTCTCCTCGATCATCACCAGATAGGGCTCGGCGAGATTCAGGCCCGTGTCGGCGTGGGCAACCTGTTCGACACGCTGTCGGTATTCGAGTCGTACCCGGTGGACACGTCCGGGCTGGACGACGATGTGGACATTGCCGGTATGCGCGTAGCGGGTGTGGATGCTCGCGACGCCACGCACTACCCACTGACCCTGCTCACGATCCTCGAACCCCGATTGCGGCTGAGCCTGCGCTATCAACCGTCAACCTTCGATGCCAAGACGGTGAGCCGGTACGTCGATCGGTTGGTGCGGATTCTCGAGACGATTGCTCTCGACGCCGATACACCGGTCGGTGACGTCGACATCTTTGCCGATGGTGAGCGTGAGTTGGTGCTGGGTGCGTGGAATATGACGGGCCACCGCGTGTCCGCTACGACCCTGGTGGATCTCTTCGATGCACAGGTGGCGCGCACTCCTGAATCCGCTGCGGTGGTGATCGACGGTGCGGTGTTGTCCTATCTCGAATTCGATGGGCGTGTGAACCGATTGGCGCGGCTGCTGATCGGTCTGGGCGTGGGTCCGGAATCGCGGGTGGGCGTTGCGGTTTCCCGGTCGCTGGAGATGCTGGTGGCAATCTACGCGGTGGTGAAGGCCGGCGGGGCGTATGTTCCGATCGACCCCGATCAGCCGGCGGAGCGCGTTGGGTATGTGGTGGGAGCGGCCAGTCCGGTGGTGGTGCTGTCCACAGCTGCCGAGCGGGGTGTGCTGCCCGCCGGTGTAACGGTACTGGAGCTGGATCATGTTGATGTATCGGAGTATTCACCGGACCCAGTGCTGGGCAGCGAGCGGATTGCGCCGCTACGGCCGGAGCATCCGGCGTATGTCATGTTCACGTCAGGTTCCACCGGTCGACCGAAGGGCGTGGTGGTTCCCCATGAGGGTGTAGTCAACCGTCTGTTGTGGATGCAGGATCGCTATCCGCTCACCGGTGACGACGTAGTGTTGCAGAAAACGCCGTCGACATTCGACGTATCGGTGTGGGAGTTGTTCTGGCCGTTGCAGGTTGGTGCCCGGCTGGTCATCGCTGAGCCGGGTGAGCATCGTGATCCGGTGTATCTCGACCGCGTGATCCGCGACGAGTCCGTCACGACGGTGCATTTTGTACCGTCGATGCTCGAGGTGTTTCTCGCCGGCGTTGACGTCGGCGGCCATGACTCAGTGCGGCGGGTGTTTACCAGTGGCGAAGCGCTGGCAGCGTCAACAGCTGCGCGTCTGCTGCGGCGCAGCGATGCGGAACTGCACAATCTGTACGGTCCGACGGAGGCGTCGGTGGATGTGACGTTCCATGAGGTCCGGCCGGAAGATGTCGGGTCGGAGGTTTTCGGGTCGGACGTTTTCGGGTCAGGGGCAACCGGAGTGCCTATCGGTGTGCCGGTGTGGAACACGCGTGTGTATGTGCTGGATGGGCGTTTGCATCCGGTTCCGGTGGGTGTGGTGGGGGAGTTGTATCTCGGTGGTGTGCAGTTGGCTCGGGGGTATCAGGGGCGGGTTGATTTGACGGCGGATCGGTTTGTGGCGGATCCGTTCGGCGCGCGGGGTGAGCGGTTGTATCGGACTGGGGATCTGGTGCGGTGGGGTGGGGCGAGGGGCAGTAGCTCGGGTGAGTTGGAGTACGTCGGTCGTAGCGATTTCCAGGTGAAGTTGCGGGGCCAGCGGATCGAATTGGGGGAGATCGAGGCAGTATTGACACGCCAGGAGGGGGTCGCGCAGGCAGCGGTGGTTCTCCGAAGCGGGGCTGCCGGGGAATTCCTTGCGGCGTATGTTGTTGCCGCGGCGGGTGTAACGCTGGTCGAGCGTGAAGTGCTGGACTCGGCCGCACAGGATCTGCCCGCGTACATGGTGCCGTCGGTGGTGACGGTGCTCGCGGTGCTGCCGGTGACCGCGAACGGAAAACTGGACCGAAAAGCCCTGCCGGAACCGGAGTTTGCCACAGCGGTGTATCAAGCTCCGAGCACACCGGTGCAGGAAGCGATTGCGCAGGCATTTGCCGACGTGATCGGCGTTGATCGCGTCGGCGCCGACGACAGTTTCTTTGCACTCGGCGGAGATTCGCTCAGTGCTACCCGAGCAGTGGGGCGGATCAACAGCGCGTTGAACACCGAACTGAACGTTGCCGGGTTGTTCGACACGCCGGTGGTTTCCGCACTTGCTGCCAGGCTCGAGTCAACTGTAGGAAACGAACTCACCCAACCTGCACTCGCGGCCAGGCCGCGCCCCGATCGAATCCCGCTGTCCCTCGCTCAGGCACGCATGTGGTTCGTCAACCAATTCGACACGTCCTCGTCGGCCTACAACATCCCCGTTGTCCTGCAGTTGGACGGAGCTGTGGATCTGGATGCTCTCCAGGCGGCCCTCGGTGATGTGCTGGACCGGCATGAGTCCTTGCGAACTGTGTTCCCGGGCTCGGTGGACGGGCCGCGACAGCTGATTCTCGAATCCTCGGCTGTTGCGCCGGACCTTCGTCCGATTCCGGTGTTCGATCAGGAACTTCACGCTGTGATCGAAAACCTCACCGGAACAGGATTTGACGTCACCACGGACCTTCCGATCCGCGTGCAGTTGCTGCGACTGGCTTCCGAGCGGCACGTTCTTGCCATTGTCGCTCACCACATCTCGGCTGACGGATTCTCGATGGCACCGTTGGCACGAGATGTCATGCGTGCGTATACAGCGCGCACGCAACATCAGAGTCCCGGGTGGGCGGCGTTGCCCGTGCAGTACGCCGACTACAGCCTGTGGCAGCGGGAGGTTCTGGGCACAGAGCAACAATCGGAGTCGGTGATCGCCGATCAACTCGACTATTGGACGGCGGCGTTGTCCGGCATCCCCGAGGTCCTGCCATTGCCGTTGGATCGACCGAGGCCGGTTCAGCGGTCCACGGAAGGATCCGTGGTGCCGTTCGACATTCCGGCCGGCGTTCACCGTGAACTGGCCGAGATTGCGCGCCAGAGTAATTCGACGCTGTTCATGGTGATGCACGCCGCCCTGGCTGTGGTGTTGGCACGGTTGTCGGCCTCGAGTGACGTTGCGGTGGGGACGCCGGTCGCGGGCCGGGGCGAAGCGTTACTCGACGATGTGGTGGGAATGTTCGTCAATACGCTTGTGCTTCGAACGCCGGTGTCGCCCGGAGCATCATTTGCCGAGGTGCTGAGAACGGTGCGCACGGTAGATCTCGGTGCGTTCGGGCATGCGGACATCCCCTTCGAGCGGTTGGTGGACGCGCTTGCACCGGAACGGTCCACGGCGCATACACCGCTGTTTCAGGTGGTCATCGAATTCCAGAACTCCAGCCACCTGCGACTTGAACTGCCGGAGTTGACTGTCCGCGAACTCGACATCGATCTGGACGTGGCAAAATTCGACCTGCAACTGAGTCTCGTCGAGCGGGTGGACGAGCACGGTTCGCCGGCCGGTATCAGCGCCGGGTTCCGCTATGCGGGCGATATTTTCGATCACGCATCGGTTCGACGTCTGTCGGAGCGATTTGTACGTGTCGTCGAAACCGTTGCCGCAGATCAGTCGGTGCCGGTCGGCGATATCGACATACTGCTCCCGGCCGAACGCGAGCGTGTGCTGCTGAGCTCGAACCGGCCGGGCGTTGATGCTGGACCGCAGTCGCTCGTAGATCTATTCGATCTGTCGGTAGCGTCAGCCGGCCAAGCGGTTGCTGTGAGCTGCGACGGCGGTACGGTGACGTACCTCGAACTCGACGAACGGGCGAACCGCCTCGCGAGGCTGCTGGTGTCGCGGGGAGTGGGTGCGGAAACTCTGGTTGCCGTTGCTATGACGCGTTCCCTCGATCTGGTGGTGGCGCTGCTTGCTGTAGTGAAGGCTGGTGCGGGCTACCTGCCCGTGGACGTGGCCTCGCCGGCTCAGCGACTGGAATTCCTGCTGAGCGACAGTGCGCCGGCCTGTGCGCTCACCACAATCGAAGACAGCGGCATCCTGGACGCTTCGAGTGTCCCCACAATCGTGGTGGACAGCGACGAAACTGTGACTGCGCTGAAAGGGTTTCCGTCGTCACCGGTAACGGATGCCGATCGCCTGCGTCCGCTGCACCTGGATTCGGTGGCGTACGTGATCTATACCTCCGGTTCTACCGGACGGCCGAAGGGCGCGGCGGTTACACACCGCAACGCGGTCACGTTGCTGGCAAACGCCCAGTCGCTGTACGGATTCGGTGAAGACGATGTGTGGACTATGTTCCATTCCGCCGCGTTCGATTTCTCCGTCTGGGAAATGTGGGGTGCCCTCGCCCACGGTGGACGATTGGTATTGGTCGACTACTTCACCGCGCGCTCACCCGAGGCATTCCTCGAACTGCTGCAGCGCGAGCGCGTCACCGTGCTCAATCAAACGCCGACGGCCTTCTACCAACTGGCGCAGGCCGACCACCTGGCCGGCGAGCCTGATCTGCTGTTGCGGTATGTGATCTTCGGCGGGGAAGCCCTCGACTTCGGGCAGTTGGAACGCTGGTACTCGCGACGCGGCGACAGCGCCCCGACTCTGGTCAACATGTACGGCATCACGGAAACAACGGTGCATGTCAGCTGTCTGCCGCTGGATGAGGACCTCGTGCGCGGCGTATCCGCATCGGTGATCGGCCCGGCGTTGCCTGGCCTGCGCGTGTACGTGCTCGACGATCGGCTTCATCCGGTGCCCCCGGGCGTGGCCGGCGAGATGTACGTCTCGGGTGCGCAGATCTCACGGGGGTACCTCGGCCGGTTCGCGCTCACCTCCGCACGGTTTGTTCCGGACCCCTTCAGTCCCGGGATGCGTATGTACCGGTCCGGCGACCTGGCGCGATGGAATGAGCAGGGCCAGTTGGAGTATCTCGGCCGCAACGACCAGCAGGTGCAGGTGAAGGGCTACCGGATCGAACTCGGTGAAGTCGAGTCGGCCTTGCTCGCCGGCGCGGGAGTGGCGCAGTCGGCGGCGGTGGCACGCGGTGATCGGTTGGTGGGCTACGTGGTGCCGGAGGCCGGCGCGGCAATCGACCCTGATGCACTCCTCGACGAGGTTGCGGAGAGTTTGGCATCTCACATGACGCCGTCGGTTGTTGTCGTCCTCGGCGAACTGCCCCTCACCGGAAACGGGAAACTTGACCGACAAGCACTGCCGGAACCGGACTTCGGGCAACAGGTCACGGCGAGCCGAGCCCCGGTTTCCGAGAACGAACGCATTCTTGTCGACCTGTTTGCCGAGGTTCTGGGACTAGGCACAGTGGGCGTCGACGATTCGTTCTTCACCCTCGGCGGCGACAGCATCATGTCGATCCAGTTGGTGACCCGCGCCAAGGCGGCCGGAGTTCTGATAACGCCACGAGATGTATTCGAGCGCAAAACCGTTGCGGCGCTGGCTCAGACGGCTCGAACGAGTGGCGAAGACGTTGTTCTGGACGAGTTGCCCGGCGCTGGTGTCGGTGATGTCGCATTGACGCCGATCGCTGTGTGGATGTTCGAACGCGGCGGTGATTTTCGCCGCTACTCGCAGTCTGCACTGTTCACGGTTCCAAGCAACGTCGACGAAAACACCCTGACGGCGGCCGTGCAGGTTGTGCTGGACCGACATGATGTCTTGCGAGCGCGACTGCACCCAACAGATCGGAGTAGGGAAGGCGATCACGGGTGGGAACTGGAGGTGATGGGCGAAGGTTCGGTCACGGCGTCCGCAGTGGTCCGGCGAGTACCGACGGATGCCGGGTCAACCGTCGCTGGGTCAACCGTCACCGAGCCTGCCGACACGGCTACGGCGAGGGAACTTGATGCTGCGGTAGGTCGGCTGGACCCGGAATCCGGTGTCATGGTGCAGATCGTCTGGCTCGACAACGGCCCGGATCGACAGGGCCGCTTGCTGTTTGCTGTCCATCACCTGGTGATGGACGGCGTGTCCTGGCGAATACTGATCCCCGATCTTGCCCTGGCTTGTGCTCAGATTCAGGCTGGTGTCGAGTCGGTCCCGGCGCCGGTGGGGACGTCGATGCGCCGGTGGTCCCATGCATTGGTCGACGCCGCCCATGACGTGCACCGCGGTGCTGAACTCGAATTCTGGCGACAGACGCTCACCGGCCCCGATCCTGCGCTGGGAATGCGGCCCCTGACGTCTGCGGACACCGGAGCCACCGCCGCGGACATCGAGGTGCGAGTTCCCGCTGAATTGACCGAGAGACTGCTCCTGGCAGTGCCGCAGGCATTTCACAGCAGTGTTGCCGACGGATTGTTGACTGCGCTGAGCCTGGCTTTGGTCCGGTGGCGTCGTGATCGTGGGATCACTCAGGCGGACGCTTTGCTGAACCTCGAAGGTCACGGCCGTGAAGAGCAGGTCGTTCCCGGTGCAGATCTCGCTCGCACCGTCGGATGGTTCACGACGATCTTCCCGGTTCGCCTCGATCTGAACGGTGTGGATCTCGACGACGCCTATGCCGGTGGTCCTTCGATGGGCGATGCGATCAAGGCGGTGAAGGAGCAGTTGCGCGCGGTTCCCGAGCGCGGCATCGGTTTTGGACTTCTCCGATATCTGAACCGTGATACGGCCCGGCAACTTTCGCCGTTACCCGCTCCGCAGATCAGCTTCAATTACCACGGACGGCTAGGCAGTGCCGGCGCCGACAATTCGGTCGGCTGGGCGCCGATTGACGATGGCGGACTGCGCGACGCTACAACGGCAGACCTGCCACTGGCTGTTGTGGTCGACATCAATGCGATGACGATCGAGACCGATGACGGTCCGGTATTGAGCTCGACCTGGACGTACCCACCTGGCGTTCTCACCGGCGAAGACGCACAACAACTTACCCAGCTGTGGATGGAAGCGCTTGCTGCGCTCGGTGCGTACGCGGAATCAGGGGGTGGGTTCACGCCGTCCGACTTCGATCTTGTCGACCTTCGGCAGGATGCGATCGAAAACCTCGAAAGTCGTTGCGCGGACCTGGCCGACGTCTGGCCGCTCTCGCCCCTGCAATCGGGGCTTCTCTTCCATGCGGAACTGGCGGACGAATCCGCCCACGACGACGAGTCTGTTGACGCCTATCTCGTGCAGGTCGCGCTCGACCTTGTCGGTGATGTGGATCCCGATCGGTTGCACCGTGCTGCTGCCACAGTGCTCGACCGGCATGCCAACCTTCGCGCCGCGTTCCTGCACGACGTAGACGGGCAGGCTGTGCAAGTGGTCAGTCGGAAGGTGTCCCCGCCGTGGCTGGAGGTTGATCTCACGGCCGGCGGCGAGAGGACCGTCGACCACGTTCTGGCGCAGGACAGGTCGACGCCGTTCGACATGACACAACCGCCGCTGATCCGGTTCACGCTGATCAGGATCACGCCGAGCACGTACACGCTCGTGGTCACCAACCATCACATCCTGCTCGACGGGTGGTCGATGCCGTTGCTGGTCAAGGAACTGTTGACGTTGTACGCCGTCGACGGTGACGTGTCGGCATTGCCGCGCACACGCGGGTACCGTGACTACCTCGAGTGGATGAGTCGCCGCGATCACGGCGACTCCCGAGACGCGTGGGCCCTGGCCCTCTCCGGGGTGGACGGCCCGACCCTGCTCGCTCCCGTGGATCGCGCGCGCCGATTGTCCACTACGGCGGAGGAATGGGTGTTCGACGTCGGTGAAGACACGACTACTCGTCTGCGAGATGCTGCGCGTTCGCGTGGGCTGACAATGAACACGCTGGTGCAGGTGTCGTGGGGGATCGTGCTCGCCGCGATGACCGGGCGAGACGACGTCCTGTTCGGTGCCACAGTATCGGGACGACCACCTGAACTGGGCGGCATCGAAACGATGATCGGACTGTTCATCAACACACTTCCTGTGCGGATCAGTCTTCGTAACGACGAGACGCTGGGTGAATTGGTCGATCGGGTTCAGGTCGAGCAGGCAGCGTTGCTGGATCACCACTATCTCGGTCTTGCCGAGATTCAAGAGGTCGGTGGCCCGGAGATCGGATTCGACACGTTGACCGTGTTCGAGTCGTATCCGGTTGACCGCGAGGGATTGTCGACGGACACCGACATCGCCGGAATGCGAGTTACCGGCGTCGACGCCAAGGATGCCGCCCACTATCCGCTGAGTCTGGTGGCGTCGGTCGACACCAGGTTGCACCTGAAATTCGAGTATCTTCCCGACGTTTTCGGTTCGGACGCAATCGAATCCATGGCACGTCGTCTGCTGCAGATGCTCGAGAATTGTCTTCGCCCCGACCAACCGTTGGCCGCCGTATCGCTGTTGACCGATAGCGAGCGCCGCGATCTGATGCCGGTTAGCGGCCCCAGCGGCGGTTCGGCCCGCACCTTGCCGGAGATTTTCGGCGACGCCGCCACACGTAATCCAGATGCGATCGCCGTCGTCTCGGAGGACGGCGACATGAGTTTCGAGGAGTTGGACCGACGCTCGAATCGAATTGCCCGAGTGCTGATCTCGCATGGCGTTGGCCCGGAGAATCAGGTCGCCGTGGGGATTCCGCGCTCGCTCGATTCGGTACTGTCGATGGTGGCGGTGGCAAAAACAGGCGCCGCATTTGTGCCGATCGACCCGAACTATCCGGACGAGCGTATCGCTCATATGCTCGCAGACTCCGGAGTAAGCGTCGGTGTCACCACAACCGAGCACCACGATCGCCTCCTGGGAACAGCGCGTTGGCTGGTTCTCGACCACCCGGACTTCGTGGACGAATGCGAGGACCACTCCGGGGCACCCGTGACAAATTCCGACCGAATCCGTCCGATCAGGATGGATTGCGCTGCGTACATCGTGTACACGTCGGGGTCTACGGGACTGCCCAAAGGGGTGGTCGTCACGCACCAGGGGCTCGACAATTTCGCCCGCGACCAGATCGACCGATTCGCCGCGAATTCCCGATCTCGAACCTTGCACTTCTCCACTCCGAGTTTCGACGGGTCGCTCTTCGAATACCTGCAGGCGTTCGGCGCCGGCGCGACGATGGTGATTGCGCCACCTGACGTGTACGGCGGTGAGGAACTCGCCCGGCTATTGGCCGATCAGGACGTCAGCCACGCATTCATCACCACCGCAGCTCTGGCTTCTCTGGATCCGGCCGACCTCGAACATCTTACGGACCTCGTGGTGGGCGGTGAGGCGTGTCCACCCGATCTGGTCGATCGCTGGGCACCGGGCCGGCGGTTGCACAACGCCTACGGGCCGACCGAAACGACGATTATGTCCAACATCAGCGCGCCGATGGTGCCGGGGGATCCCATCACCATCGGTGGACCTATTCGCGGTGTGAGCGAAGTAGTACTCGACGCTCGGCTGCAACCGGTCCCAGTCGGGGTGCCAGGCGAGCTGTATCTGGCCGGGGCCGGATTGGCGCGGGGATACCATCGGCGCCCAGGGCTGACCGCCGAACGGTTTGTTGCCAATCCCGCCGATCCGGGGTCTCGCATGTACCGCACCGGCGACATCGTGCGCTGGACGCCGGACAAGTGCATCGAGTACGTCGGTCGCAGTGATTTCCAGGTCAAGGTTCGTGGTTTCCGCATCGAACCCGGTGAGATCGACAGTGCTCTCCTGGCGCAGCCCCGCGTCGGGTTTGCGGCCACAATCGCTCACCGTGGTCCTGCCGGCGACACCCAGCTCGAGTCCTACGTCGTACCAGCTGCTGGAGGCGCTCTCGATGCCGACATTCTCGCGCGCGCACTGTCGAACAAATTGCCCTCGCACATGGTTCCCTCCTCGATCACAGTGCTGGAGCGCATTCCACTGACGGCGGTGGGCAAGCTCGACCGCTCGGCTCTGCCTGTCCCAGACGCAGTGTCGCGGACCCGGCCTTTCCGAGAGCCGACTGGGCCGATTGCACAGGCAGTCGCGGAAGTCTTTGCCGATGTACTCGGCCTCGAACGGGTGGGTGCCGACGACGATTTCTTCGACCTCGGTGGCAATTCGCTCAGTGCAACTCGGGTCACAGCGAGGCTCCGGACAGTGCTCGGTGTCGACAGCGGAGTGCGGGATCTCTTCGAGGCGTCGACCGTTGACGGCCTGGCCACGCGCATCGAGCAGTTGCGTACATCCGAGCAAATGCGTACCGGAGTGTTCGGGCGTCCGCGCCTCGAAGCCCGTACCAGGCCGGGAGATGTTCCACTGTCGTTCGCTCAGCAGCGAATGTGGTTTGTCAATCAACTCGACACCAGTTCTCCCGCATACAACATTCCGATCGCGGTCCGCTTGAGCGGCGAACTCGATACGCCGGCACTGGGTTCGGCCGTGTCCGACCTTGTCGACCGTCACGAGTCGCTGCGGACCATGTTCCCAGTCCGCGGCGCTGCGCCCGTCCAACAGATACTCCCGGCCGAGAATGCGGTGGAACCCCTGCTGCCTCATCGTGTTGCGGACGAGCATGAATTGCACGACGAGCTCGCCCGGCTGGTGTCGGCGGGTTTCGACGTCACTGCGCGCATTCCGTTGCGAGTGGCACTGTTTGCGCTGACCGACACCGAACACGTTCTGGCCGTTGTGGTCCATCATATTTCGGCTGACGGCTTCTCGATGTCCCCGCTTGTTCGGGATCTGATGACGGCCTATCAGGCACGCACCCGCGGCGTCGCGCCGGACTGGGCGCCGTTGCCGGTGCAGTACGCAGATTACGCGTTGTGGCAACGCGAGGTACTGGGTGATGATGACGATCCAGCGTCGGTGATCGGAGAGCAACTTGCCTATTGGCGCAGCGCGCTGGCGGGTACTCCGGATCTCCTCGAACTGCCCCTCGATCGGGACCGGCCGGCGCAGCAGACCTTCCACGGCGCTCGTGTGCACTTCGGTGTTGGGCGGGAACTTCATCACCGCATCCGAGAACTGTCGCGCCGGCATCACTCCACCGAGTTCATGACCGTGCATGCCGCGCTCGCGATCCTGCTGGCGCGTCTCGGCAGCACTGACGACGTGGTGATCGGGACGCCGATTGCCGGCCGAGGGGACCGCGCTCTCGACGATCTGATCGGTATGTTCGTCGGCACGCTTGCTCTTCGAACGAAAGTCGAACCGGCACAGTCGTTCCGCGCGCTGGCCGAGCATTGCCGCCAGGTGGATCTCGGTGCGTTTGCCAATGCCGACGTCCCCTTCGAGCGAGTGGTCGACACGATCGGCCCGAACCGGTCGACGGCGTATGCGCCGATAGCGTCGGTGTCGCTAGAGTTCCAGAACAACGATCGGCCGGTGCTGACGCTGCCGGAGTTGGACGTGCGGGGAATCGACCCCGAACTCGACGTCGTCAAGGTAGATCTCGAATTCCTCCTGGCGGAGGAATTCGACGACGACGGTGCGCCGACGGGCATGAGCGGTGCCGTCGACTTCGCCACCGATCTTTTCGACAGGGAGACCGTCGCCGGGTTTGCCGATATGTTCGTGCGCGTTCTCGAATCGGTCACCGAGAACCCGGACGGGCCGATCGGCGACATTCCGCTGCTGGGAGAGGTGGATCGCCGCACGATGGTGCCGGCGCTCGGCGAGCCGGCAGTGCGGCCGCAGTTGTGGCCCGAGCTGCTGACAACCGCTGCGGCGTTCGACCCGGACTCGGTGGCATTGACCTACGAGGGCCGCCACGTCAGCTATCGCGAACTCGACGAGTGGTCGAACAGAGTGGCGCGGGTCCTGCGAAGGCGCGGAGTAGGTCCGGAAACCTTTGTCGCATTGGGGATGCCCCGTTCGATCGAGTCCGTCGTGTCGATCTGGTCGGTCACGAAGGTGGGAGCGGCATTTGTGCCGGTCGATCCGGCCTACCCGCGCGAGCGGATCGACTACATGCTCGCAGACTGCCGTGCTTGCGTAGGACTCACCGTAACGGGCAGTCGAGGTCAACTCCCCGATACGGTTCCCTGGTTGGTACTCGACGACGCGGAATTTGCGGAGCGTGTGGCGGCGGAGTCGTCGGCGGAGGTCACCGACCAGGATCGGACGTGCCCGCTGCATCTCGAACATCCGGCGTATCTCATCTACACCTCGGGTTCGACCGGAAAGCCGAAGGGTGTCAACGTTACTCACCGTGGGTTGGCGAACCTCACCGCAGAAACGCGAGAACGATTCGAAGTCACTCATGAATCGCGCGTATCGCAGTTGGCTTCGCCAAGCTTCGACGCGTCGGTGTTCGAGTTGATGATGGCGTTCAGTGCGTCGGCGCGTGTTGTGATCGTTCCGGCCGCTGTCTACGGCGGTAGTGAATTGGCCGACCTCCTTCGCGATGAGCAGGTCACCCATGCCACTATCACGCCCACAGCGCTGGCGGCATTGGGCGACAACGGATTCGAATCGCTGCACGTCCTCGATCTGGTGGGGGAGGCCTGCCCGCCGGATGTGGTCGCGCAATGGGCGCCGGGTCGTAGTCTGCACAACGGGTACGGACCGACGGAAACCACGGTGCAGGCCAGCGTCAGTGCGCCGATGCGACCCGGAGAAGGAGTGAACATCGGGGCACCCGCGCTAGGGTTCGGCTTCCTTGTCCTCGACGAGCGACTGCAGCCTGTCCCGGTCGGTGTTCACGGCGAATTGTACATCATCGGCCCCGGCATGGCGCGCGGTTACCACAATCGAACTGTCCTCACCTCGGAGCGATTTGTCGCGTGCCCGTACGGAGAGCCAGGGCGCCGGATGTACCGCACCGGAGATGTGGTCCGGTGGCGCGAGTCGGCACACGGAACGCCGGAGACTCACGAGACACCGGAGACTGACGAGACACCCAACGGAGACGGCCACACGCTCGAGTACATCGGACGTAGCGACTTCCAGGTCAAGGTTCGAGGTTTCCGCATCGAACTCGGCGAAATCGACGCCGTTCTCGTGCGTCATCCATCGGTGGACTTTGCCGCTACCATCGGCCATACCGCTCCATCGGGTGACACGGTTCTCGCGTCGTACGTGCGAGCAGTGGACGGACACGAGGTGGAGCCTGCAGACCTACGCGCCTTCACTGCGGAACGATTGCCGTCACACATGGTGCCGGCCGCAGTGGTGGTACTCGATCGCATCCCGATGACACCGGTGGGCAAACTTGATCGAAAAGCCCTGCCTGCGCCGGAATTCGGGTCGATCGGCGCGGAGTATCACGCACCGACCACCAAGACCGAACATGCCGTCGTGGACGCCTTTGTCGAGGTTCTCGGAGTAGATCGAGTCGGCACCGCCGACAGTTTCTTCGACCTGGGCGGCAATTCACTCATCGCGACCAGAATCGTCACTGCCCTGCATTCACGCTTGGATCGCAGGATTCCGCTTCAATGGATGTTCCTCGACCCGACGCCCGCGGGGATCGCACGACGCCTTGATATCCCCACAGCGAGCGCGGATCTGGACGAGGCACTTGCCGTGGTGATTCCACTACGCGCCGAGGGGAGCGGTCGGCCGCTGTTCTGTGTGCATCCGGGAATCGGATTGTCTTGGGGTTACGCGGGTTTGGTGCAGTATCTACCACCTGATCGGCCGGTGTACGGATTGCAGCTGCCGACGATCAGTGACGACGGCGACTACCGTTCGATCGAACAACTCGCGAACCGCTATGTCGAGGAAATCGAGGCCATCGCGCCCCACGGTCCGTACGACTTGCTCGGCTGGTCGCTCGGAGGGGTCATCGCACACGCCATGGCAGTAGAACTTCAATTGTCGGGCCGTGACGTTGCCACATTGGCTGTCATGGACAGCTACCCGGACAACGGTGACGTGGCACCGCAGGGCGGACTCGATGTTCGAGATCTGCTGCGCGGCCTCGGATTGGAGATCGAATCGGGAGGTGAGATGACCTTCGAACAGGCCGCCGCACTGTTGGACGACTCGCTCGGGACCGAGACCGGGATACGGGGAAAAGACCTCGAACGGATTGCCGCGGGATACGAGAACTCGCAGCGGATCGGTCACCAATTCGTCCCCCAGGTGTACGACGGGAACCTGCTCATCTTTCCGGCCACAGGCGAGGGTGACAGCGAAACTCGGGAGCGGTCACCACAGGAATGGAAGCCGCTCGTGACCGGGCGAGTTGACGAGATACCCGTCGACTGCGCGCATAACGAGATGATCGAACCGCAGGCCATGACCATCATCGGGCCGGCGCTTGCGCGTGCTCTCTCGGCGGATTCCTGAACCCGTTCGCGCACAGTGCCGATCGCGTGATGTTTTCGGATTGGACTGTGGGGGAATGACACAAGAGCGACCATGCCGTTTTCGGGCACCGCAATCGAGCACGAGGAGCGGCAATGAGAAGGATCAGACACAGTCGGGCACTACTGGTTGGCGTCCTCATTGCGTCGACGGGATTGTTCGGTGAAGTAGCGCTGGCGTCTGCCGATCAGACTCGGTCCCTTCCCGCGGGCACACCGACATCGGCGGACGGTTCCGCCCTCGATCGCATCGAAGTGGTCAACGACCGTCAACTGATGATGTACGTGCGCTCGGCGGCGATGGACAAAGTGATACCGCTCGAGGTGATCCTCCCAGCGGACGCCAGCGCGCCGCGACCGACGCTCTATCTGCTCAACGGCGCCGGCGGCGGCGAAGATTCGGCGACCTGGCAGACTAGAACAGACGTCGTCAATTTCTTCGGCGACAAGAATGTCAATGTCGTCAATCCCATCGGCGGCGCCTACAGCTACTACACCGACTGGCAGCAACCCGATCCGGCTCTCGGACTCAACAAATGGACGACATTCCTGACCGAGGAACTTCCCCCGATCGTCGACGCGACCCTCGGGACAACCGGGGAGAATGCCGTCGCGGGTCTGTCGATGGCCGGCACATCGGTTCTGAGTCTGGCCGAAGCAGCGCCGTCGGTATATCGCGCGGTCGGAGCGTTCAGTGGATGTGCTGAGACGAGCACCCAGCCCGGCCAGGACTACGTCACCTTCGTGGTCAGCTTCCGTGGCGGCGACGTCAACAACATGTGGGGCCCGCCCGGAAGCCCGGCCTGGGTGGCAAACGATCCGGTTGTCAACGCGGATAAGTTGCGTGGCATCGATCTGTACATCAGCAACGGAAGCGGTCTACCCGGCCCGCACGAGACTCTGGCCGGGCCGATGGTCAACGGAGACCTCGGCGTCCTCGCCAACCAGGTGATCGTGGGCGGGGTCATCGAGGCGGGGACAAATCAGTGCACGCAGCGTCTTGCGGATCGTCTCAATTCCTTGGGAATCCCGGCGACGTACGACTTCCGGCCGACCGGCACTCACTCGTGGGGTTACTGGCAGGACGATCTGCATAATTCCTGGCCCATGATCGCCGACGCGATCGGTACCCAGCGATAACTGTGACAGACGCGCCCGGCCGGTGTGGCACGCACAGCCTCACTGACCTGGGAGTACGCAGACCGTGTCGAGTCCGAGGACGTGATTGAGCCGACCGGACGTGATCCACGACCCGATGCTGATCGAGAGTTCGACAATCTCCGCTTGGCTGTACTGAGAACTCATCCGTTCCCAGAATGCGTCGTCGAGTCCGTGGTGATCCAACGCGTAGCGCTGCGCGTACTCAGCGGCCAGTCGCGTGCGGTCATCGAAAGCGTCGGTGGTGTCCCAGTTTTCGACGGCGTCGGCAAAAGTGTCCTCAACCTTGACTCCGTCGCGTTCGGTACGCCAGTCCATGCAGACAATACAGCCGTTGATCTGTGCGATCCGCAACCGTGCGGCCTCGAACTCGCGTAGGCCAAGAGTCGACTTCGTGGTGACTGCGCGGGAGAGCCTCGACGCTGCTCGCCCGATGTCGGGAACCATGTCACCCCACACGTATTCGATGGGATCTTTGCCCTCGGGCACAGTGATGTTCATCGTCGACTCCATCTCGTATGGTTTCTTTCTCCGACGATAACGGCGAGAACCTGCCGGACCGTTGTGCGAGTCCCACTGGTCGGCACGAGAACCACACTGCCCGACTGTGCCCGCTATCCCTTGGCTGCGCTGATCCCGGCGCGGCGCCCGTAAAAACTGCCGTCACCAAGCGATGTTCCCGACGCATACCCGCCGGCACAGACTCCGGCAGTGCAGCGGCCCGCGGCAAACAAACCGGGGATGGGTTCGCCGGAAACGTGGAGTACCTCGGCATTGATCGACGTGCGCAGGCCGCCGAGCGTGAAGCCTGCCGTGAAACCCCGAAGATCGAGGGCGGCAATCGGGGAACCGATCGGCTTGACCCATTCGGATTTCTTACCGAGCACCGGATCCTCGCCCCGTTCGGCGTGGCGGTTGTACACCTCGACCGTGGACTGCAGCGTGCCCTCGGGTAATCCCATGTCCGATTCGAGTTCCGCGGCGGTCTCGGCCACCCACTTGGGGCGGAAACGGAAGAACGGTGTGGAACTGTCTGCTGCGGAACCTTCGTCGTACGCGGCTTCATCGATGATCAGATAGGCCTCATTGTTGTTGCGGAGCAACGTTTCCTGGCCGATTCGGCCAGGGTACGTGTCCTCGTTGACGTAGCGTTGGCCGCGGCCGTTGACCAGGATCCCGCGCACCATCAGTTGGGGATCTCCGAAGAACGCGACCTCGGTGGCGTCCATGTGAGCAAGGTCGGCGCCCAGAGCTTGCGCCATCCGGATGCCGGTACCGTCGTGTTCCTCGATCGCCGCACCGGGACGCCCGATCAGGCGCGGCGCAAACGACGCGACCATCGCCTCGTTGTAGGCAAAGCTGCCCATTGCGAGAACAACGCCGGTCCGAGCGCGCACCGCCACTTCCTTGCCGTAACGCTTGGCGATGATGCCGACCACGCGATCACCGTCGACGACGAGGCGCTGCACTCGCATGTCGTGTTCGGCCCGCACACCGAGATTTTCGGCAGTCTCGACGAGCGGTTTCATCAGCATGTACCCGCCGCCCTTTTCTCCGGTGCGTTTGTCGCTCATTTGCGGCACATGCCCGCGCGGTGCGGGATCGGCAATGACGTTGAACGGTGCGGCGTTCTCGCCGCCCGAGTACATGAGGCCGTCGTCGAACGGAGTTTCCCAGCCGGGCTGGCCGTAGAAGCTTTCTTTGAACGGCACTCCGTTGTCGACCAGCCAGTTGTAGTGCTCGACACTGCCGTTGCAGTAGTCGGTGATCTTTTCCTCGTCGGCACCCGGCCCGAGTGCGGCCATCATGAACGTCTTCATGTTCTCGGGGGTGTCCTCGAAACCAAGGGCCTTCTGCAGTGGTGTGCCGCCGCCGAGATAGATGAACCCACCGGCCAGTGCCGCCGCCCCGCCCCATCCGCTGGTGCGTTCGAGGACGAGGACGTCCGCACCGGTTTTGGCTGCTTCGATGGCGGCGCTGACGCCGGCAATTCCGTATCCGGCGATCACGACGTCGGCCTCGAGGTGCCATGTGTCGATGTCGTCTGCCGGGACGGGCCGGATGGAGTGCGCCGGTCCGGCAGTGTCATGCGCCGGTCCGGCAGGTTTCGGAGGGGTCATCGCGATGTCAGTCCTTCGCAGGCGTCGGTTCGGTTGCAGCCTTCTCAGCAGCTCGGGCAGCCTTACGGCGATCGGCCTTGACCGAGATCAAGGCATTGTTGAGTCCTGTTGCCAATGGCCACCCGGTGTAGTGGCACAGGAAGATGGCAGCTTCCTCGACTTGCTGCTCGGTGAGTTCTTCGTTGAGGATCGCTGCATTGATCTGGATCTTTGCGACGTCAGTTTGTCCCTGGGCGGTAATCGCGCCGAGGAGGAGCAGTCGTCGATCGCGGATCGACAACCCTGGCCGCGTCCAGATATCGGCAAACAGATGATCGGCAGTGACAGCAAAAAAGTCGCCGGGAACGTCGGCAGGCATTTCCCAGCCGTACACCTCGTTCATTTTCGACACTCCACGTGCCCGGGCCTCGGAGATCGGGTGTCCGTTCTGATCGGTCATGACTGCTCCTTGGTTGGCGGTCCTGAGAGCGCTGTGTTCTCGGGCCCGGTGTTTTCCAGCCCGGCGTCGACGCCGAGGCCAGCCCCGAGTCCGGTGAGAGCAAGGTGGGCGAGAGGGAGTTCGAGGCCGAGACGATCACCCAGATCGAGCGCCAGGCTCAGATCCTTCTCACCCAGGTTTCGGACGTGACGAAGGATCGAATACCAAGGATCGCTCTCGTCAACCTGCGCGGTGGTGTCTCGTAGCATGATGGCGCCGGCTCCACCGGTGATGGCGTCGGTATGGCGTACGACCTTGCCCAGCGTGCGGATGTCGAGACCGGCCGCTTCGGCCAATCGCGACGCTTCGGTTGCGGCGGTGAAGGATACAAAGTGAAGAAGATTGCGCGCCAACTTCATCCGGGTGCCGGCGCCGACGTCTCCGGCGTGGACCACCAGTTCCGCCCAACATCCGAACGGCTCACGGACCCGCTCGAACGCTTCGATCGGCCCGCCGATCATCACGGCGAGCTTGCCCTGCGTTGCGCCGGGAGCGCCGCCGCTGACGGGGGCGTCGATCAAGGACACACTGTGCTCTTTGCAGATCCGGGCCAACTCCACCGCGGTGGTGTCGGAGATGGTCGAGTGGACGGCGATGACGGTTCCGGGGCGAGCAGTGGCGAGAATGCCGTCCGGTCCGGTGACGACGTCGCGCACTTGAGCGTCGTCGAGCACGGTTACCGAGATGACATTCGCCGTGGCTGCGACGTCGGCCGGTGTACGTGCTGGACGTGCGCCCGCCGCAGTGAACGGCTCGAGCGCTTCGGCTCGCGCGTCACACACCACCAGTCCGGCGGGCCAGTCGAGGAGTCGAGTCGCCATGGGCGCTCCCATGTTGCCCAGTCCGATGTAGCCGAGCGTGGGCGTGTCGGCATTCTCGGTCACGATCGGAACACCTGCCCGCCGTCGACGTTGAAGATCTGGCCCGTCACCCAACTCGCCTCGTCGGAGAGCAGGAACAGGCACATGCCCACCAAGTCTTCCGGTGTTCCCATGCGCTGCAGTGGAATCCGTCTGACCATGTCCTTGACGATGTTGCCCGGTGTCACGGTGCGGGTGGCCTCGGTGTCGATCGGTCCGGGAGCGATCGCGTTGATCCGGATCTTGGACCAACCGAGTTCGGTGGCCAATTGCTGAGTCAGTCCGTTGATCCCCACTTTGGCGAGGCCGTAGAAACCGGAGTACAGCCAGGCGGCCGTGGACGATTGGTTCACGATCGAACCACCGTTGGCGCGCATGTGGGGCACTACTGCCCGGCAGACCTGTAGTGCGCCGTCCATGTTCACGCTCATGAACGTGCGGTAGTACTCCCAGTCGACGGTCAGTAGTGAGTCGATCTTCATGCCGCCGTAGATGGCAGCATTGTTGACCAGGTGTTCGATGCTTCCGAACTGCCCGATCGTGAAGTCGGCGAGCGCTTGCGCGGAAGCGCCATCGGCAACGTCGACCTCCTTGAACACCGCGGTACCACCGTCGGCGGAGATCTGTTTGGCCACCGATTCGCCGAGTTCGTGATTGAGGTCGGCGACAACAACATTGGCGCCTTCAGCAGCCAGTGCGCGGGCGTACGCCTCGCCGATGCCCTGAGCGGCGCCGGTGACGATGGCGGTGCGTCCCTTAAAACGTTCTGTAGGTTCGATGCGTCCCATGTCGATCCTGCTTTCGTGGTGACGGATGTGTGTGAGGTCCCTACGCGGGGGATGCGACGAGCTTTGTCTCGAGGTACTCCTCGAAACCGGCGAGTCCCATCTCTCGGCCGATTCCGGATTGTTTGTAGCCGCCGAACGGGGCGTCGGCGGAATACCAGACTCCGCCGTTGACGCTCAATGTCCCGGTGCGCACACCGGCGACGACGCGGTTGACGCGATCAGGATCAGTGCCCCACACCGAACCTGACAGGCCGTAGGGGGAGTCGTTGGCGATGCGCACGGCATCGTCGTCGTCGTCGAACGGAATGATCACCAGGACTGGTCCGAAAATCTCCTCCTGGGCGACTCGCGACGAGTTTTCCAGTCCGGCAATCAAAGTGGGTTCGATAAAATATCCGCGGGGCTGATCCTCTGGTCGGCCGCCGCCGGTCAACACCGTGCCGCCTTCCTCCCGCGCCAATTGCAGATAGCTTTCGACACGTCCGCGTTGGCGCGCGGAACTCAACGGGCCGCAGATGGTTCCGGCTGCCGACGGGTCGCCGGCCCGAATGCCGGACATGGTGCGGGTAGCGGCAGCAAGAGCTTCGTCGTATCGGCTGCGCGGCACCAAGAGTCGTGTGCTCAGGGCGCAGCCTTGCCCGGCATGGACGCACACAGAAAAGGCCGCGACCGAACTGGCAGCTTTGATGTCGGCATCGTCGAGGACTAGGAATGCGGATTTTCCGCCAAGTTCCAGGAAGACCTTTTTCAGGGTGCCCGACGCGGTCGACATCACCGTGCGCCCGGTCGCGGTGGATCCGGTGAAGGAGATCAGGTCGACGCGGGGGTCGGCGCACAGTTGTGTGCCGAGCGAGTGGTCCGTCGACGTGATGATGTTGACAACGCCGGCGGGGATGTCTGTCTCCTCGGCGATGACCTTGCCTACCAGCGCGGCACACCACGGCGTGTCCGGTGCGGGTTTGAGAACCATGGTGTTGCCCGCGGCGAGCGCCGGGCCCAGCTTGGCGAAGTTGATCTGGTGTGGGAAATTCCACGGCGTGATGGCACCGACCACTCCGACAGCTTCCTTGAGCAGCAGGCGGTGGGTGGGAACTCCCATTGGCGTCGCATTTCCGAGATCTTGTTGCCACGAATAGGATTCGATGAGCTGCGCCCAATATCGGAGGTCGTCGATCGGTCCTTCGAGTTGAGGGCCGCTGGTCAGCATCCGCGGTGCTCCGACCTCGGCGATCGTGATCTCGCGTAGCTCCTCGATGTGAGACTCGAGAGCGTCGCAGAGTTGGCGAAGGCAGTGTGCGCGAAATGTGTGGTTCCGCGACCAGTCGGTGGTGTCGAAGGCGCGACGGGCCGCGGCGATTGCGGCGTCCATGTCGACGGAGGTTCCTTCGGCCGCTTGTCCGAGTACTTCCTCGGTGGCCGGATTCAGGATGTCGAAGGTGCCGCCGGAACCGGGAACGAGTTTGCCGTCGACAAGAAGTGCGGAACTGTCTGTGGGTCGAAGGTTCATAGTGTGAACTCTTCCTTTCTGGACATATGTCTGGACTCTAGTTCACACATCGGTCCATGGCAATGAGTTTCGGGCAGAACCGATTTGGGTACCGAGAATTCGAAAACTGTCCAAGTTTGTTGGTTCGGGCGCTACGGTTCTTCACCAGATATCCCGATCCGGTGTCCCGTTGTTCGGTGACCTGCTCCTCGGTGACCTGCTCGTCGGTGACCTTGTGGCCCTGGGCGGTTCCCTTCGTATGTCGATCCGATTGCAGGAGTAAGCCGATGAACAGAGTTGCTGGAAAAGTTGTCCTGGTGACAGGCGCCGCGCGCGGTCAGGGTCGCAGTCATGCGGTGCGTCTGGCTCGGGAAGGCGCGGATGTCATAGCGTTCGACATCTGCGCGGACATTGCATCCAACGAGTACCCGTTGGCAACCCGAGACGACCTGGACGAGACCGCGAGGCTGGTCAAGGAGACGGGGCAGCGTGTCGTGGCAGCCCAGGTGGACGTTCGCGATCGGGCCGGTGTCGAAGAAGCGCTGGCAGAGGGTGTGGAAACGCTCGGTGGACTACATGTGGTCGTCGCGAACGCCGGGATCTGCCCACTGGGTAAGCATGTGTCCAATTCCGGCTTCGTCGACGCGTTCGACGTGAACTTTCTCGGCGTCGTGAACACTGTCCACGCGGGTTTGGAATACCTGGGCGAGGGTGGGTCGATCATTGCGATCGGTTCCGTGGCCGGTCTGGTTCCGCAGACCGGATTCAACGGGCAACAAGCGTTGCAGGGGCCGGGCGGAGACGGATACGGCTTGGCCAAGAAGATGATTCAGACGTACACCATGTCGCTGGCATTGACGCTGGGGCCGAGTTCGATACGGGTCAATGCTATCCACCCGACAAATGTGAACACGAACATGCTCCAGAGTCTGCCCATGTACCGGACGTTTCGTCCGGATTTGGAAAACCCGACTGCGGAGGATGCCGCCGTGACATTTCCCTTCATGCAGGCGATGCCGACGCCCTGGGTCGAACCCGAGGACATCTCGTACGCGGTGGTGTATTTGTCGTCGGACGAATCGCGATTTGTCACCGGTCAGCAACTTCGGGTTGATGCGGGTGCAGGGATGAAGATCGGGCTGTGAGGGGCGTTGTTTTCAGCCGTGACCGGCGCGAATATGTGGCTCGTCGACTCTGAAATTGCGATTTCATTGCCCTGGACACACACCTGTAGTAACGTCCAGACATGTGTCCAGTCATGGTTACGAATCGACTCGCCGACGCCTCAACGGGAAGCAGGCAGACACCGTCGCCCGGCTTACCGAAGCCGCCGTCGTCGTGCTCCGTGAGCATGAATATTCAGGTTTGACCGTGCGCGCCGTCGCTGCCGAAGCCGGGGTGGGAGCGGCAACCGCCTACACCTACTTCTCGTCGAAGGAACATCTTGTTGCGGAGGTCTTCTGGCGCCGGTTGCGGGCGTTCCCGAGCCCGGACGGTACCGCTACGGACTCCACCGCCCGAGTGCTTGCCGTACTGCGAAACATTGCATTGCTGCTCGCCGACGAACCGCAGGTGTCAGCCGCCGTGACCAACGCTTTGCTGGGAACCGATCCCGAGGTAGAGCATCTTCGCGATCGGATCGGATTCGAGATTCACAGCAGGTTGGTCGCGGCGATGGATCCGGTAGTGAATCCACATCGGATCGAGGCCATTGAAATGCTGTATGCCGGAGCGCTTTTGCGGGCCGGAATGGGATATGGGACTTACGAGTACATTGCCGGACGCCTGGAGGCTTCCGCACGACTGATCTTGGAGCATCCATGACCGAAGCATTGATCGAACCGGTGATGTTCAATCCGTACGACTATCACTTCCACGAAGACCCGTATCCGACCTACACACGGCTGCGAAACGAAGCCCCGATCTACCACAACGACGACGTCGGATTCTGGGCGTTGTCACGGTATTCGGACGTTCTGGATGCGTTCAAGGACAACAAGCGACTCTCCAGTGCAAACGGTGTTTCGCTCGACCCGGCTGCCTACGGGCCTCATGCGCACTACGTGATGTCCTTTCTTGCCATGGACGATCCGCGGCATATGCGTCTGCGGCAGTTGGTGTCTCGCGGGTTCACGCCTCGTCGTGTTGCCGAACTCGACTCGCGGATACTCGAACTCACCACGGCGCACCTGGCCCCGGCACTTGACGCCGGAGAATTTGACTGGATATCCGAAGTGGCCGGCAAGCTGCCGATGGACGTGATTTCCGAGTTGATGGGCGTTCCGGAACCGGACCGGGCGGAGCTTCGGAGAAAAGCAGATCTGGTGGTGCACCGGGAAGACGGGGTCCTCGACGTACCACCAGCTGCAGTAGACGCGTCGATTAGCCTGATGAGCTACTACAAGGACATGATTGCAGAGCGTCGTCGCTCGCCTACCGGTGATTTGACGTCAGCCCTGCTCGACGCCGAAATCGACGGAGACAAACTGTCGGATTCCGAGATTCTCGGCTTCATGTTCTTGATGGTCGTGGCCGGCAACGAAACCACCACCAAACTGCTCGGGAACGCCCTGTACTGGGGTTCGCACAATCGCAGCGAGATTGCGGCTGTTCTTCGTGATCCGGATCTGGCATCGGAGTGGGTGGAGGAAACACTTCGCTACGACACCTCGAGTCAGATCGTGGCGCGCACGACGACCGTCGATCTCGAGTACTACGGCACTACCGTTCCAGCGGGGGAGAAGATGCTGCTCCTGATCGGTTCGGCCAATCGCGATGCGGAAGTCTTCGACGATGCAGACGTGTTTCGCCTCGGACGGAATTCAGCCAACAAGCTGGCCAGTTTTGGCGCGGGCGTGCACTTTTGCCTCGGTGCCCACCTGGCGCGGCTCGAAGCGAAGATCGCCCTTGCCGAATTTGCCCGCCAGGTGCGCGATTACGAGGTCGACGAGGCGGGTATCGAAAGAGTCCATTCGACAAATGTGCGGGGCTTCGCCGCCCTGCCGGTGAAGGTGCAGGTGCGCTGATGCCCCGTTTCGAACCCAACCCGACCCGACGGACCGCTGTGATCAGCGGGGCATCGTCAGGAATCGGCACCGCGGCCGCCTATGCCCTGGCGGAGCTCGGGCACCCCGTTGTTCTTGGGGCGCGGCGGGAATCCGAGTGCGAGGCGATTGCCGAGAAGATCCGCAGCAACGGCGGCGAAGCCATGGCACATTTCCTCGACGTCACTGACGGCAGCTCGGTGGACGCGTGTGTTACTGCAGCCGAAAAGACAATGGGACCAGTGGAAATCGTGGTGTCAGGTGCCGGTGATCTCGAATTCGGTGCCGCCGATGAAATGGAACCCGAACGGTTCCTGCGTCAGATCGAAGTCCATCTGGTGGGTGCACAACGGCTCGCTCACCGAATCCTGCCCGGCATGCGGGAGCGGCAACGGGGTGATTTCGTGCTGATCGGATCGGACTGCGCCGACCGGCAACGCCCACTCATGGGTGCATACGACGCGTCGAAAGCCGGCCTCGAAGCAATGGGCCGTCAGATGCGAATGGAACTCGAAGGCACCGGCATTCGAGCCTCGATAGTGAGGCCGGGACCGACATTGACCGGGATGGGCATGGATACGACGCCGGAGATCATCGGCCCCGTCGGCGAATCGTGGGCCAGGTGGGGTTTTGCGCGGCACGGTTACATGCTGCGGCCTTCCGATATTGCGAACGCCATTGTTGCCGTCGTGACCGCTCCCCGAGGCGCGCACCTCGTTCTGGTGGAGGTTCAGCCCGAAGCTCCACTCAATCCTCGTCCCACTCACACTTCGCAGGAGACGACATGACTCACGGTGTACAGGAGAACCCGCGCACACTGCCGCAACCCCCGCGGGTATCCGGGGGCGAACTCGAACACGGGCATCTGGAAGAACTGCGCACTGATCCGATCGCGTTGATGCGTCGGGTACGGAGTGAGTGCGGCGACGTCGGAGCCTTCCAGCTAGCCGACCGGACGGTGATCCTGCTGTCCGGCGCTGAGGCAAACGAGTTCTTTTTCCGCTCCACCGACGAGGATCTCGATCAGCAAGCCGCGTACCCGTTCATGAAACCGATCTTCGGTGAGGGGGTGGTGTTCGACGCCAGTCCCGAGCGGCGCAAGGAAATGCTGCACAATTCTGCACTGCGCGGCGAGCAGATGAAAGGCCATGCTTCAACCATCGGCACGGAAGTCGAAGCGTTGGTGGCAGGGTGGGGCGACGAGGGCGAGATTGATCTCCTCGACTTCTTTGCCGAGTTGACCATCTACACGTCGTCGGCCTGTTTGATCGGAAAGAAGTTCCGCGACGAACTCGACGATCGCTTTGCCAAGCTTTATCACGAACTCGAACAGGGCACAGACGCTCTCGCTTTCGTCGATCCGTACGCACCGATCGAGAGCTTTCGCCGACGCGACGAAGCCAGACTCGCTTTGGTTGCGCTGGTACAGGAGATCATGGATGGGCGAATTGCGAATCCGCCTCACGGCAAGGACGACCGGGACATGCTCGATATCCTGGTCTCGGTCAAGGACGAGAAGGGTGAGCTGCGCTTCAGCGCGGACGAGATCACCGGAATTTTCATTTCGATGATGTTTGCCGGTCATCACACGACATCCGGCACGGCCGCGTGGTCCTTGATCGAGTTGCTCCGCCATCCTGCCGCCATGGCCGATGTAGTCGAGGAACTCGACAGTTTGTATGCCGACGGCGCCGACATCAGTTTCCATGCACTGCGCCAGATTCCGGTGCTCGAGGCGGTGGTGAAGGAAACTCTGCGGCTGCACCCGCCGCTGATCATTTTGCTGCGGGTGGCGCGCGGCGACTTCGAGGTGGGTGGTTTCGAGATTCGTGAAGGCGACCTGGTGGCGGCGACGCCGGCGATCTCCAATCGCATTCCCGAGGACTTCCCAAATCCCGACGAGTTCGATCCCGGCCGCTACATCGATCCACGTCAGGAAGACATCGTCAACCGGTGGACGTGGATTCCGTTCGGAGCGGGCAGGCACCGGTGTGTCGGTGCGGCGTTTGCGCAGATGCAGCTCAAGGCGATCTTCTCGATTCTGCTGCGCGACTACGAATTCGAGATGACCCAACCGTCTGAAAGCTACCGTAACGATCACAGCAAGATGGTCGTGCAATTGCAGCAACCGTGCTCGGTCAGGTATCGACGGCGAACCGGCCAGCGCAGTCGATCCGATACACGTAGCGGGGCATGAGCCATGCGTGTCGAGGTCGATCTGGATCTGTGCCAGGGCCACGCCGCGTGTGAATTGGAAGCGCCGGACGTTTTTGTGGTTCCGAAAAGGGGCAAGGTCGAAGTATCCGATCAGGCGCTGCCGGAAGAGCAGAGACGCGAAGTGGAACTGGCAGTGCGGTACTGCCCGACGGGCGCACTGAAAATTGTCGATGACTGACCAGGGAGAGGTTCACATGACCGGATTCGACCGTGCCGAGCTCGACGAGATGGTGCAACGTTGGGTTGACGCGAACAAGAAGGCAGAGGCCGCCGGAGACTGGAAGCCGTTGGCGGACATGTACACCGAGGACGCGACCTACGGCTGGAACTACGGCCCCAAACAGGACTTCATGGCGGTCGGTCGAGAAGAGATCCGTACCGTCGCGCTGGGTCTCGAGATGAACGGCCTCGAAGGCTGGGAATATCCCTATCAGGACTTTGTGATCGACGAGCGCAGTGGCAACGTCATCGGACTGTGGAAACAGATCTCCGACGCCAAACGGGACGACGGCAGTAACTACTCCGTCTACGGCATCGGTGGCAGCTGGTTCCGGTACGGCGGAAACTTCCAATGGTCCTGGCAGCGTGACTTCTTCGACTTCGGAAATGTCTCGGCACTGTTCATGGAGATGATCCAGAACAACGCACTGTCCACGGGGATGCAGGCACGCATTCAGAGATCGATCTCCGGCGAACCACTCCCAGGGTGGTATCGCGCCGGTACCTCGCCGGTTCCGCTGTGGTGAGTCCGGTGACTGTCGGTGGATCCTTCGAGACGCTCACGCGCGGCGACCTGGCTGTGTTGGTGCCCGAACTCCTGCTGTGTGGTCAGCTGATCGACAGATCCGGGATGGCGCATCTGATCATGGAGTACGGCCGCGAAGGCATGGCGGAAGTTGCGATCGAGGAATGGGAATCCGCCAGTCCGTGGTACACCCGCCGGATGCAGAAGGCGCTGCGCTATCAGGGCGACGACGTCGTGACCATTTTCAAGGGACTGCAACTCGACATCGGAGCGCCGCCGCAGTTCATGGATTTCCGCTACCGCGTGGACGACCCACAACACGGTGAGTTCTGGCTCGACCATTGCGGCGCTCTGACGGACGTCGAACCGCTGGGGGACGAGTTTGTCACCACGATGTGTCATGACATCGAAGATCCGACGTTCGATGCGACGGCGATAGCCACCAACGCGCATGCGCAGATCCGTCCGATCCATCGGCCCCCGCGCAAACCCGCTGACAGGCACCCGCACTGTGCGTGGACAGTGGTGATCGACCCGCGCCATGTCCCGCCGGTCATGACGTCCCACACCGAGCAGATCGGCCGGAGCGCTGCGGTATCGGTGGAGTTGAGTCCGATCGACGACAGTGAGGACGGCGCGGCCGACTACTCGGGACCGTTGCTCTCGGATCTGCGATTCTCCGACTTCTCACACTCCGCGCTGGTTCGCATTGCGCAGGAAGTATGCCTTCAACACCACCTGCTTTCGCTGGGTTTTCTGCTCGCGGTTCGCCGGCGCAGTAGTGCCGACAAGGCGCGAGAAATTACGCTCAAACAACTCACCGGAATTGCGGGCGTCGCTGCGCAGCGCATCCGCGACGCATTAGGTCTTCCGCAGGATCTGGAAGGCTTGGCGGTGGTCCTGGCGCTGCATCCGTTGCTCAATCCGAAGCAGTACGTCGAGCGTGAAATTCACTGGGATGGAAAGAGTCTCGAAGTCTTTCTGTCGCGGAGTGGCCTGGTTGACGCCGACGGCGGTTGGCCCACTCTGATCGACGCCGAGCATCTCGATCCGCTACAGGCACTGGTACGCGGCGTGAACCCACATTTCACAGTCCGCGTACTCGAGGATTCCGAAGCCGGACTTCTGGTCACGGTCGATACCACGGCGGACGCTGCGCCGGAATGTGTCGAGGTCGCCATCACCAAAGTGAGCAGCGGCGCAGCATTTACTTTCGAAGATCGTGGAATTCCGTTGCCTCTCTTCGTAGTTTGAGTGGCTTGACCTCAAAAGGATCGTTCATGGCCTACACCTTTGCAGACCTGTTCGAGCATTCCGTCGACGCGATGCCTGATCGACGCGCGTTGATCGTGTCGGGAAAGGAAGTGACGTACCGCGAACTCGACGAGCGTGCCAACCGTCTGGCACATCACTTCTTGTCGGTAGGTTTCGGGAGCGGAACTCATATCGGAATCCAGATGCACAATTCGATCGAGACGATGGTGGCTGTGCTCGCGTCGTTCAAGATTCGTGCCGTTCCGATCACCGTGAACTATCGGTACACCACGGACGAGTTGGTGTACCTCTACGACAACGCCGACCTCGAGGCCCTCGTGTTCCATCGGGGGTACTCGGCGCGCGTGGCCGAGTCCCTGGAATCAGTACCGGGGGTCAAGCACGTGGTGCTGGTGCCGGACGAGCTTGCGACGGGCGCCGAACCGCTCGTGCCAGGTGCGGTTGCGTACGAGGAAGCGCTGTCGCTGCACTCTCCGGAACGTGGCGGCAGCGATGCGTTCGGCGAGCGTAGTGGCGATGACCTGTACATCCTCTACACCGGCGGAACGACGGGGCGGCCCAAGGGTGTGGTGTGGCGTCAGGAGGACATCTGGCGAGTTCTGGCCGGCGGCTACGATTTCTACACCGGTGAGCCGATCACCGACGAGTACCAACAATCCCGTGGCGGCGCAGCAGCGGCAGAACCTATGCGATGGTGCATGCTGCCACCGCTCATCCATACGTCGGCGTTGATGCCGACCTTCAATGCACTGTTCTCGGGCAATACCGTGATCTTCGAACCTCGGTTCGACGCGGCACATGTGTGGGCTGTTGTTGCCGAATACCGGCCACAGGTCATGGTGATCACTGGCGACGCGATGGGGCGTCCCTTGGTGGAAGCTCACCGGGAACTCCAGCCCGATGCGTCCAGCCTGGCAGTTCTCGCTTCCGGAGCCGCACTGTTCTCAGGCTCGGTGAAGGACGCTTTCTTCGAGGTGTTTCCGAATCTGATGATCTCCGACTCCGTGGGTTCCTCCGAAACAGGCTTCGGCGGTATCGGATTCGCAGCCAAAGGGTTGAAGCAGCGCGGTGGACCGAGGGTGGGCTCCAACCGGTTCACGGTGGTTGTCGACGACGACAACCGGATTCTGACGCCAGGCAGCGGCGCCGAGGGGTGGCTGGCAAAGCTCGGCAACGTCCCGCTCGGGTACTACAAGGATCCGGCGAAGTCGGCAGAGATCTTCCGGACGGTGGACGGCGGCCGAGCCGTGGTTACCGGAGACCGCGCCCGGATCGAGGACGACGGCTCCATCACGCTGCTCGGCCGCGGAAACATGGTGGTCAACACCGGTGGTGAGAAGGTTTTTGTCGAAGAGGTCGAGGCCGTCGTCAAGGCACATCCGGATATCTACGACGCCACCGTGATCGGGCTACCGGACGAACGATGGGGGAGCCGGGTCTCGGCCGTGGTCCGGGTGCGCGAGGGTGTCGTTCCGGATTTCGAGTCCATCGAGAAACACACTCGCAGCCAGCTTGCCGGTTACAAGATCCCGCGGGCGTTCTGGATTGCGCCCGAGGTGGTGCGAGCGCCCAGCGGAAAACCCGACTACCGCTGGGCGAAGGAATACGCACGCAGTCAGGAGCCGGCTCACCGCATCGATTAATCCGTCTCGGCGCGCGCGGCGCCCTGCCTGAACGAGGAGCAACCGAAATGCCCGAGCTGAACCTTCCCGACGGCTTCGACGTCACCGATCCACGGATGTACGGCAAACGTGTTCCCCTGGCAGAGTTCGCGGAGCTTCGCCGCTGCGCGCCCGTGTGGTGGAACGCGCAGGAACCGGGAACCGGCGGTTTCCACGACGGCGGCGCTTGGGTAGTGTCGCGGCACGCGGACGTGCGTGACGTGTCGTTGCGCTCGGAGGAGTTCTCCAACAACGTCAACGGGTGCGTCCCGCGACATGAGGACAACATCACCGCCGAAGAATTGGAAGTCAGTAAATACGTTCTGATCAACAAGGACGCGCCCGAGCACACCCAATTGCGCAAGTTGGTCGCGCGCTTGTTCACACCCCGCTCCGTCGAAGCGATGCGGGCCGGACTCGAAGAGAGAGCAGAAGAGATCGCGAAAGCCGCAGCGGCTTCCGGGACCGGAGATTTTGTTCGGCAAGTGGCCAGTGAGCTACCGATGCAGGCGATCTCGGACCTGATCGGAGTTCCGCAGGAGGCTCGGCGGCAGCTCTACGAATGGTCGAATCAGATGACCGGATACGACGACGAATCCATGGCCGGGGAGTCCAGAATGGCGTCGGCGCAGATTCTCGGGTACGCCTATCAGCTTGCAGAGGCTCGCCGGGCCGAACCGCTCGACGACATCATTTCGCGATTGGTGCACGCGGACGTGGACGGTGAGGCCCTCACGCCGGAACAGTTCGGCTTTTTTGTCATCATGTTGGCGGTTGCGGGCAACGAGACAACGCGCAATGCAACAACACTCGGGATGATGGCGTTCATGCAGCACCCGGATCAATGGGAACTCTACAAGCGTGAGCGCCCCCGCACGGCGGCTGACGAGATCATTCGCTGGGCGTCGCCGTTGACGTCGTTTCAACGGACGGCATTGGTGGACACCCAGATTGCCGGAACTCCGATCCGGAAGGGGCAGCGTGTTGTGCTGCTGTACGGATCGGCGAACTTCGACGAATCTGCCTTCGAGAATCCGGACGTCTTCGATATCCTTCGTGATCCCAATCCTCACTTGGCTTTTGGTGGTACCGGACCGCACTACTGCGTCGGCGCCAACCTGGCCAGGATGGAGATCGACCTGATATTCAACAAGATCGCCGACTACATGCCGGACATCAGCAAACTCGGCGACCCCAGCCGGTTGGCATCCGGCTGGATCAACGGAATCAAGGAGTTCACGGTCGACTACGGCAACAATTCCGCGTGTCCCGTGGAGCACTGAACCATGTACGCCGGGCGGGTGTCGCTCGCAGCGCCGATGCGTCAACTCGGACAGTTCTACAAAATGGGCGCCGACGTTGCGGTAGGACTGGTGCGCACTCGCTTTCAGGTGCAGGAATTTCTCGAACAAAGTTGGATGATCGCGCGGGTATCGCTGGTGCCGACAGTCCTGGTGGCAGTGCCGTTCACGGTTCTGGTGAGCTTCACTCTCAACATCTTGCTGCGCGAGATCGGCGCTGCCGACCTCAGTGGAGCCGGAGCAGCACTCGGCGCCGTCACCCAGGTCGGGCCGGTGGTCACCGTCCTCATCGTGGCAGGCGCCGGAGCCACCGCCATTGCCGCTGACCTCGGGTCACGGACCATTCGCGAGGAGATCGACGCGATGGAAGTGCTCGGGATCGATCCGATCAACCGCCTCGTGATACCGCGCGTTGTCGCGTCGACGGTAGTCGCGTTGTTGCTCAACGGACTTGTGTGCGTCATCGGCATCACGGGCGGCTACATCTTCTCGGTGTTCCTCCAGGGCGTGAATCCCGGTGCGTTCGTCGACGGCATCACGTTGCTCACCGGGCTTCCCGAAGTTGCCTTGTCGATGGTGAAGGCCGCACTGTTCGGCATGCTCGCCGGGCTGGTCGCGTGCTACCGGGGCCTGTCCGTCCGTGGTGGTCCGAAAGGTGTGGGCGAGGCCGTCAACGAGACGGTGGTCTACGCGTTCATGGCGCTCTTCGTGGTCAATACCATCGTGACCGCGGTGGGTATCCGGCTGACGGCGGGGTGAGCGGCGTGGCACTGGCGGAACTCGGAAAATTCGGGGCGACCCGAGCACGGATGGCCCGGCTGTCGCGGTCCGTCGACGATGTCGGACGGCAAGCGGTGTTCTTCGTCCGAGCTATTGCGTTCATTCCGTGGGCGCTGCGCAAACACCCGAAAGAGGTCTTGCGACTTGTCGCCGAGATCAGCATGGGTACCGGTGCGTTGGCATTGATCGGGGGCACCGTCGCCGTTGTCGGGTTCCTGACGCTGGCATCGGGTGGAACCATCGCGATTCAGGGATTCAGTTCGCTGGGAAACATCGGTGTCGAGGCGCTCACCGGGTTCTTCTCGGCGTTCATCAACGTGCGCATCGCCGCGCCGGTCATTGCGGGAATCGGGCTGTCCGCGACCATCGGCGCCGGTTCGACGGCGCAGATCGGTGCGATGCGCATCAGTGAGGAAATCGACGCACTCGAATCGATGGCGATCAGTTCTGTTCCGTACGTGGTGAGTACTCGAATCGTGGCCGGGATGCTCGCCATTCTGCCGCTGTACTCGTTGGCGCTCGTCGGGTCGTTTCTCGCGGGTCGGTTCACCACGGTCGTTCTGTTCGGTCAATCGTCCGGGCTCTACGACCACTACTTCACGACCTTTCTCGATCCGGTCGACGTCGCGTGGTCCTTTGTTCAGGTTCTGGTGATGGCGTTGCTGGTCATGCTGATTCACACCTACTACGGCTACAGCGCGGTAGGCGGGCCATCGGGGGTGGGCACCGCCGTCGGACGGGGAGTTCGACTGTCACTGATCTGCGTCGTGGCGGTGACCCTTCTGGTGTCGCTCGCCCTGTACGGCGGTTCCGGCAACTTCAACTTGTCCGGATAAAGGGGGAGCGCGCGTGGAGAGATACGGATACAAGCTCGCGGCATTGGGCTTGGTGTGCGCGATTGTTGCCGTCGTGGCGCTAGCGGTCGCGTCGTTCAATCAGTCGTTCACCACGCGAGTTCCGGTGACAGTGGTTGCCGAGCGGGCCGGCCTCGTGATGGATCCGGGGGCGCGAGTGAAGATGGCCGGTGTGACCGTCGGGTCCGTCGAGTCGATCACGCCGGCCGACGACTCCAGCGCGACGTTGTCCCTTCTTCTCGATCCGGATGCGCTCGAGTCGATCCCGGCCAACGTCGATGTCACGATCACCTCGAATACCGCTTTCGGAGCGAAGTTCGTCAGCATGTCGCCGCCTGCGGATCCCAGTGTTGAGCGATTGACGGCCGGCGCCACCATCGAGGCGGATCACGTGACCGTCGAAATCGATACGGTATTCGAGAAGCTGACGGCAGTCCTGCGAACGGTTGATCCTGGGAAACTCGATTCGACGCTCGGGGCGATTTCCACCGCGTTGCAAGGTCGTGGGGGAAGGTTGGGCGTCGCACTCGGGAAGGCAGACGCGTCGCTGGCCGAATTCAACAGTGCGGGTGCTTCTTTCGACGAAGTTCTCGCCGACCTTCCGGTAGTGTCCGGGACCTATCGGGCGGCTGTTCTCGATTTGATGGACACCCTCGGCTCGCTCACGATCACCGGCACCACCGTCCTCGACGAGCAAGAGAACCTGGATCTGCTGCTACTCAGCGTGATCGGGCTGGCGCGCACCGGAGAGGATGTTCTCGGGAGCAATGCCGACGGCGTCGACACGGTCCTCTCGCTCATGCGGCCCACCACCGAACTCCTCGAGGAATACTCGCCGGTGATTCCGTGCATGTTCCACGGACTCGAGGAGAGTAAGGCAATCGGCGACGGTGCGTACAACGGGCAGTCGGGAATCAAGATGTCGATCGGATTGATCGCAGGCACCGAACCGTACCGCTACCCGGAAGATCTGCCGAAGGTCGCGGCAACCGGTGGACCGCAATGCATGGGACTTCCGTTGCGCGATCCGAATGTCAACGCGCCCTACCTGGTGACGGATACGGGTGTGAATCCCTTCGAACCGGAGCGCCAATGGAACGGCGGCCAGCCGATAGATGACATGCCGAGCCTGCTCAGCTACCTGTTCGGAACGGAGATTCGATGAAGCGGCGCGGCTACGGCGTCAAATTCGGCATCTTCGTGGCAGTGATGCTGCTGGTCAATGCCGGACTCGTCCTGGTCTTCGGGCAGATGCGAGGAGGCGACCAGCACACTTACGCAGCCCAATTCGTCAATGTGTCCGGGCTGAAATCCGGCGACAAAGTGCGGATTGCGGGAGTGCCCGTGGGAACTGTGAGTGCCGTCGAATTCGGCGACGACCACCTTGCTCACGTGACGTTCAACGTCGATTCGGTGGAAACTCTGACGGAGCAGACCCGGGCGGCCGTGCGTTATCAGGACCTCGTGGGCAACCGGTATCTCGAATTACTCGACAGTCCAGGCGCCGCTCAGCCCTTGGCTGTGGGTGCGACCATCCCCACGACGCGAACGGCGCCGGCCCTGGACCTCGACGCGTTGCTCGGCGGATTCAAACCGCTGTTCCAGGCGCTCGATCCAGCTCAGGTCAACGCCCTGTCGCTGTCGCTGCTCGAAGTATTTCAAGGCCAGTCAGGCACAGTCGCTTCGGTGCTTGCACATACCGGTTCGATCACCAACACACTCGCCGATCGTGATGTGCTCATCGGCCGGGTCATCGACAATCTTGACGGTGTCCTGAGTGAAGTGCGGGGGCGGGGCGGACAGTTCACCGACACGCTCGACAATCTGCAACAGCTGGTCAGCGGACTCGCGTCGGACAAGGAACTGATCGGCACGTCGGTGACGAGCATCGACACCGCTGCACAGACTTTCGCAGATCTCTTGGCGGGCGTCAGACCCGACATCAGCGGGACTGTGTCGCAACTCGACCAGAGCCTGGACCCACTGGTCGAGCAACAAGGCGAGCTCGACCGAATCCTCGCGTCGATGCCGTCGAACTATCGACAACTGATTCGAGTCGGTGCCTACGGATCCTTCTTCAATTTCTATCTCTGCGGGATCGCGCTGAAAGTCGACGGAGCAGACGGCGCGCCGATGACGGTCGACCTGATCGACCAGACGACCGGAAGGTGCGCACCACGATGAGAGAGATGGCGCAGAAGCAGGCAGTGCGAGTCGGCGTCGTGGGGATGGTGATGACCGCGTCGGTAGTGCTGGCGTCATTGCAGTATCAGGATCTGCAGTTCGTGAAAAATGGGGTGAGCTACAGCGCGGTATTCACCGACGCCAGTGGTGTGGCTGCCGGTGACGAGGTAAACGCGGCCGGGGTGAAGATCGGTACCGTCGACCGAATTGCTGTCGAAAAAGGCCGTGCCCGAGTTGATTTCACGCTCGACGGTTCGATCACTCTGGGTGAGAGCACGTCGGCGGCGATCACCACGATGTCGCTGCTCGGCAAACGTGCCGTCTCGCTCGATCTCGGCGGGAGTGGCCGGATTCCCGTGGGCGGACAGATACCACTCGAGCGCACCCGATCGGCGTACTCGCTGCCCGATGTACTCGGTGACCTCACAACCACGGTCGAGGACATCAACCTCGACCAATTATCCGCGTCGTTGGACGAGGTCGGCGCAGTGATGACGGACAGCGCGCCTTCCCTGCGGCCCGCGCTCGACGGGGTAGCCCGGCTTTCGGACAGTATCAACCGCCGCGACGAGACGTTGAAGCTTCTACTCGCAGATGCGAATCACGTTGCCGGCCTCCTCGCGGAACGCGGACCGCAGGTCAACTCGCTTCTGGTCGACGGCGATGCGCTACTGGGTGAACTGGTTCGCAGGCAGGATGCGTTGGGCAACGTCATCACCGACATCTCGGCGGTCTCCATCCAACTCAGTGGGTTGGTACACGACAACGAAGCACAACTGGGCCCGGTCCTGAGCAAGCTCGACACGGTGCTGGGGATACTCCAGAAGAACAAGGACAACCTGGCCCAGGGCATCGACGGCCTCGGAACGTACGTGGGAACGCTCGGCGACACCGTTGCGAGCGGACCGTTCTACTACTCGTACATCCAGAACCTTCTTCCCGCCCAGTACACCCAACCGTTGATCAACGCGATTGTCGGGCTTCCGCCTGCGCCGCTACCGATACCGGAGGTTCGCTGATGGTCGTGAAGCGTTGTGTCGGTGCCGCCGTCGTGCTCGCGCTGGCTGTGGCCGGATATTTTGTCGTACAACACTTTCGGTACTACTCGGTGACCGCCTATTTTGCATCGACGACGGGACTTTACGTCGGTGACGACGTCCGCGTCGTGGGCGTCGACGTCGGCCGGGTCACCTCGATAACCCCGCAGGGGGAGAAGATGCGGGTCGAACTCGAACTGGCCCGATCGGTCCCCGTCGCAGCGGACGCACGCGCCATGATCGTTGCTCAGTCATTGGTCTCAGCCAGGTTCGTCCAGCTGACCCCGGCGTTGACGGAGGACGGGGGACACGCCTTGGCGCCGGGAGCGGAGATCGGAATCGACAGAACCGCTGTGCCTGTCGAGTGGGATCAGATCAAGGAGCAATTGGGCCGGGCGGCAGAGGCATTGGGGCCGTCCGACACGGCCCGAGGGTCAGCGGCCGAATTCCTCGACGCCACCGGTACCGCCTTGGCTGGGAACGGTGAGGCGTTAGGGCGTTCGATCGCGGAACTGTCTGCGGCCATGAGCACTTTGAACGAGGGCGGCGGGGATCTGTTCGGGACGATCCGAGGCCTGCAGACCTTCACAACAGCGCTGGCGGCAAGCAACGAACAGATTGTGAGCTTCCAGGGACGGCTGGCCACGGTGACCGGTCTGTTGGCGGACAGCCGGACACAGTTGGCGCCTGCCTTGGTTGACCTGGATGCGGCGATCGGGGACGTGCACCGATTTGTCGAACAGAATCGGAGCGGACTCACTGAGCAGGTGAACACTTTGGCTGATGTCACCCAGGTACTGGTGGATAAACGTGACGGGCTCGAAAAGCTTCTGCATCTGGCGCCGACGGCATTGTCGAACTATTACAACGTGTACCGCCCGGCTCAAGGAGCGATGGTCGGGGTGCCTGCCTTCCAGAACATCGGCAACCCCATCGACTTCATCTGCGGCGCCATCGCGGGACTGGCAAACGAAACCTCCGAGAAGGGTTCGCAGTTGTGCGCCGAGTACCTCGGACCGTTCCTGAACACCATCAGGGCGAACTATCCGGATCTGAACATCAATCCGACCCGAGCGCTCGGTGCGGCGCCGGATCAGTTGGTATACAGCGAACCGGATTTGAAGCCGGCGCCGTCGCTCCCGAGCGTGAGTGTTCCCGCAGGGTTGGGTCAATTGCTGATGCCGGAGGTGGGGACACGATGATCCGGAAGATCTGTTGCGTCGGTGTTGTCGTGCTTGCGTCCGGCTGCGCGTGGAACGGTCTGAATTCGGTGCCGCTGCCCGGTGCCGCCGGCCGCGGCGCCGACAGCTTTTCCGTTGTCATCGAGATGCCGGACGTTACGTCGATCAGTCCGAACTCGCCGGTGATGGTCAATGATGTGACGGTTGGCAGTATCAGCGCCATCACGTCCGACAATTGGCATGCGCGAGTGACGGTGTCACTCGATGGTTCGGTGGTGTTGCCGGCCAACTCCACGGCCAAGATCGGACAGACCAGCTTGCTGGGGTCCAAGCATGTTGCCTTGGCGCCGCCGGTCGGTGTCGAACCACAAGGAACACTCGGGGAGGGTTCGGTCATTCCTCTGGCGTCGGCCGGTGTGTACCCGACGACGGAGGAAGCTCTGACAGCGCTGTCGATAGTGCTCAACGGCGGTGGACTCGCGCAGATTCACACCATCACCACCGAGCTGAACAATGCTCTCGGTGGACGCACCGGATCGGCACGCGATCTACTCGCACAGATGGACACATTGACCGGGACTCTGGACCGGCAACGCGTCGCGATGGTGACCACGATGGAGAACCTGGATGTGTTCGCGGGGGAGATCAACGCGCAACGCGACGTACTGCGGCAGGCGCTCGACGTGCTGGCTCCCGCATTGGCGGAACTGGAGGATCAGCGCACAACTTTGACCACCGCCCTCGATTCCGTGGGCCGATTCGGAGACGTCGGCACCGACCTGGTCAACCGCACCCGAGATGATCTGAGCGCAAATCTTGCGGCACTCGAGCCGACGTTGCAGCAGGTTGTCGCGGCAGGTCCGGATCTGATCAACAACCTCGGCAACCTGAGCACCTTTCCCTTCCCTCAGACCACCATCGACGACGGGATGCGCGGCGATTACACCAATCTGTGGGCGCTGATCGATCTCACTACCAACCGATTGCAGTCCGGACTTGGTTTCGGCACCCCGTTCGGTGCTCCGCAGACTGGCGGCGGCCCGGTCGATCCTATGACTGCTCCGCTGAACGGGGCGGTCGATGCAGGGGAGGGCGGACGATGATCCTCACCAAGCTTGTGCGCCGACAGTTGGTGATCTTCGCGATCCTTGCCGTCATCGGCATGACGGTGGCCGCGATCGCGTACCTCCGCGTTCCTACGATGCTGGGTATCGGGCGCTACACGGTGACGCTGGAATTGCCCAATGCCGGTGGACTGTACCGCAATGCGAATGTGACGTACCGCGGTGACACCATCGGTCAAGTCCGATCGGTGCAGCTCCACCCGGATGTCGTGAAAGCCGAATTATCTTTGCAGAGTTCAGTTCCCGTGCCGAAATCCGAACTGGTGGCGGCCGTGCGTAGCGTATCGGCGATCGGCGAGCAGTACGTGGATCTGCAGCCGGCTACCGCGGACGGCCCGTTCCTTGCCGACGGTGACGTGATCGGCGCCGAGTCCGCGGTGATATCTCAGGAGATCGGACCCGTTCTCGATCAGGCACAGGCATTGCTCGACTCCGTCCCACAGGGCAAACTGCGCGCGGTCATCGACGAGTCTGCCGCGGCCTTTGCCGACGGCGGTGAAGATCTTGCGAGACTGCTGGATTCGACTACATCGTTTGTCGATCAGTTGTCCGACGCCACCACTCCCGCGACAACTCTCGTGCAGCAACTTGCCCCGCTTCTCGAGACCCAAGTTGTCACGGGAGACCAGATCCGGTCATGGGCGTCGAGCATCGCGCGAGTGAGTGGGCAGTTGGAGATTGCCGACGAGACGATACGCAACATCGTCGCGACGGGACCGGGATTTGCGACCGAAGCGGAGCTCTTGTTCCAGGATCTACGGCCCACCCTGCCGGTTCTCCTGGCCAACCTGACCAGTACCGGGCAAGTCGCGCTGACCTACAACGCGTCACTCGAACAGGTGCTGGTGATACTGCCGCCGCTTGTTGCGGCTCAGGAAACCGTCGTGCAACGCGGACAGGCCGACGGCGCCGCCAACGTCAATTTCCATCTACAGGTTCAAGACCCGGCGGCCTGCTCCACCGGATACCTACCGGCAGATCAACGCCGTGACCCGACTGAGACGAGCGTTCCGGACACTCCGGCCGACTTGTTCTGCAAGGTACCGGCGGATTCGGTTTTTGCGGTGCGTGGTTCGCGGAACATTCCGTGTATGGAAGTTCCCGGCAAGCGGGCACCGGACCCGGTGGCGTGCCGGAGCCCGGAACCGTATGTGGCTTCGGGAACCAATGCTCCCGACGAGCTGTATACCGGGCCGGACGGGATTGTGTACGGCCACACCGATATCGGAAAGGGTAATTCGTGGCAGCAGTTGTTGACGACACCGAATCCCTGACGACCGAAGATGTTTCGCGGCATGCGAGTACACGCGGCCGCGTGCTCGTCGCGGTGGTCGTTGCAGGTTTGGTGGCAGTAGTGGTGACGGGTGCTGTGTCGATGCGCGCCGATCATGCCCGCGATGCCCATCGGCAGGAACTGGTGGACGGGGCGACGGCGGGAGCCCTGGCGTTGATCGACGTTCACGTCGATACCGTCGACGAGGATGTGGACCGATTGCGTGCACTCAGCACGGGCGAGTTCGCGGAGGATCTGGTTGGCGAGGTCGGGTTCGTCGACGCGATCCGTTCCGCATCGGTGAACTCTGACGCAAGGATCGATGCTGCCGCACTGGCGTCCGAGACCGGGTCGACGGGGGTAGTGCTGATTGCCGCCTCGGCCCAGGTGGCCAATTCTGCGGGAGAGACGACCTCGCGCACGTATCGACTGCGCATCGGTGTCGAGGACGTCGACGGGAAAATCCTGATGTCGAGTGTGGAGTTCGTACCGTGAGGCGGGCGATATCCCTCTCGCTCGTGGCGGTTCTCGCGATCGTCGCGGGTGCACTGCTCTGGATTCACCGCGACGCCGCTGCGCTCGAGTCGGTGAGAGCGGACGCGATGGCGCAGGCACCCGCTCTGGTGGAGGACGTGCTCACGTACACCAGTGAAACGGTCGACAGTGATCTCGCCGTCGGAGCTGACGCAGTGACCGGAACCTTCAAGGAGGAATTCGTCGAGTTTGCCGCGACTTCCGTTGCGCCCCAATCGAAAGCGCAGGGAATCAGTACCAGAGCACGGGTTGTCGATGTCGGGTTGCTCGGTGTTGCGCTCGATCGCGTCGAATTGCTGATGTTCGTCGATCAGATCACCACCAGTTTTGCGCAGCCGGCACCGGCGTCGAGTTCGAGTCGCGTGCAGGTCACCGTCGTACGCGTCGGTGATCGGTGGTTGGTGGGTGAGCTGACACCGATTTAGGTACTGCTCAGATTGTCGTGGCCCGCCATGATCAGCTTTGCGGTGATCTCGAGGCGATCCGCTATCTGCGAGTACGACTCGTATCCCATTCCCGCTCGCACCAATGCGCCTGACCAGGCGATTTCCAGCGCTTCCAGGACGTCCGCGTCATGTTCCGGTCCCAATGCCTCGACCAGGCGTTCGCGAATGTTCTTCCCGATCCGGGCGCGAAGATGTTCGACGTCCGGGTCGTCGGCCATCATCGCGGTCGTGACCGCTGCTGCGAGTTCCGGTTCATCGGACACCAGGAGTGCAACACTGCGCTGGACCGAACAGACCTGAGTCTCGCGGGCGTTGTCCGTCTTGGCCTCGTGGGGGAGTGTGGCGAGGCGACGCCAGAACAGTTCAGCGACAAGGTGACTCTTGGACGAGAAGTAGGTGTACGCCGTTGCCGGCGCGACCCCCGCTTCGCCCGCGACCATACGGATTGTCAGGTCGGAGAACCCATGCGTACGCAGGATGGCAATCGCTGCGGTAGTCAAGCGATCGACAGTTTCAGCCTGTTGCCCCGACAGGCGCCGGCGGGTGGACTCGAAGTTGGCCTTACCAGACATGTGTCCAGACACTACGGGAGTCGGAGACGACGCGCGCGGTGTGGGTCGTGGTGTCAGGCTTTCCCGAGTCCGCCGGCAATTCCCTTGTCGAGCTGTTCGACCATGGCGGCGCTCAACGACGAGAGTTGTGCGACCTGGCTGTCGTCGAGGCCTTCGAACACCAAGGCCTGGACCAACCGGACGTGCCCCGGCGCGGCTTCTATCACCTTGGACATCCCGGCATCGGTGAGTACCGCGTTGGAGCCGCGGCTGCCGCGGATCACTTCACGCTTCACCCAACCGGCCTTCTCCATCTTCGTGACGACATGGGACAGGCGCGAGAGCGACGCGTTGGCCTGCTGTGCCAGGAGGGACAGTTGCAGCTTTCGATCGGGTACCTCCGACAGTGCTGACAGCACGAAGTACTCGAAATGTGTTAGTGCTGAATCACGTTGGAGCTGGGTGTCAAGGGCCGCCGGCAAGCGGGTCACCAACGAGATGAGAGTGCGCCAGGCCTGCTGTTGCTCGGTAGTGAGCCACTTGGTCTGAAGCGGCGATTCGGCCTGGCCGTTCGATCCACTCATCGGTCTTTACCCCTTCGCTGCCCGTTCTGTACCAGTACAGAGTTGCAGACGGGTGTCCAGTCGGTGCAGGCAGGGAATAGTTGCGCGTTTCAAGTGTTGAGTTCTATATTAGGTTGAACCTTCAACTTAAAACTATTCGGTAGAATTCTGAGGAGCCGCTATGTCCGCCACCACTATGCCCGCGCTGTATCTCAGCCACGGTGCCCCGCCGCTGGTGGACAGCGCTCTCTGGGTGAAGCAACTCGGCGCGTGGGCCGGTGACCTGCCTCGGCCGACAGCAATCCTGATCGTGTCGGCGCACTGGGAATCCGCACCGCTGACCATCGGATCGACCACCACGGGAACCCCGCTGATCTACGACTTCGGTGGGTTCCCCGAGCGGTTCTACCGCGCTCGGTACAACTCCCCGGGCGCGCCGGACCTGGCCGCACAGGTGGCAGCGTTGATGCCCGACAACGAGCAGGTTATCCAGCAACCCAACCGTGGCCTCGATCACGGCGCCTATGTTCCGTTGACGGTCATGTACCCGGATGCAGACATCCCGGTGCTGCAGATCTCCCTGCCGACATTGGACCCAGAACGTCTGCTGCACCTCGGCCAACGTTTGCGTCCACTGCGCGAGCAAGGCGTGTTGATCGTGGGATCCGGATTTACGACCCACGGTCTGCCGTTCCTGCGTGACCCGTCGCCCGAGGCGAAAGCTCCGGGTTGGTCCGCCGAATTCGATGCCTGGGCCGGGGAGCGGTTCGCGGCGGGAGACGTCGATTCGCTCATCGACTTCCGCGCGCAAGCGCCCGGTATGCCGTACGCACACCCGACGATCGAGCACTTCGCGCCGCTGTTCGTCACTCTCGGTGCGTCGTCCGATCCGGAGCAGGTACCCACCCAGGTCATCGACGGTTTCTGGATGGGTCTGGCGAAGCGCTCGATTCAGGTCGCCTGACAGGTCGGTTTCGGCAGCGTCAGTTTCGGCTACGGAGAAACTCGAGTGCCTGATCGCCGTGCGTGCTCGCGCGGAATTCGCTCGAGATGACCTTCAGGACGGTTCGATCCGTGTCGATCACGAACGTGGAACGTTTGACCGGCATCAACTTGCCGAGCAGTCCGCGCTTGACGCCGAACTGCTCGGCAACGGTGCCGTCCGTGTCGGCGAGCAGGGGATAGTCGAAGGACTGAGCGGCCGCAAACGTCGATTGCGCCTCGACAGTGTCGGTGCTGATGCCGGCGCGTGCGGCACCTACCTCTGCAAATTCCTTGCCGAGATCGCGGAAGTGGCACGCTTCCGCAGTGCACACCGGCGTTGAAGCTGCGGGATAGAAGAACAGGACCAGTGGTCCATTCTCCAGCAGGCTGGTCAGCGAACGGGGCGCTCCGTTCTGATCGGGCAGAGTGAAATCGGGAGCAAGCTGACCTGGTTTCATTCGGCTGAGGTTACCCGCGAACGAGGCCCGCACGGGTGAGCCTGGGATGATGGAGTCATGCACGGCGAGCCCACCTCCAAGTCCGCACCCTCGTCCGACACCGCGATTGTCGATGCGGCGTCCGATTCCACCACCACGCGAGAGCAGTTCCGCGCTCTCGCCGCCGAGCATCGGGTAGTTCCGGTGACGCGAAAAGTGCTGGCGGACTCCGAAACTCCGCTCTCGGCTTACGAGAAGCTGGCCGGGAACCGTCCGGGAACCTTTCTTCTCGAATCCGCGGAGAACGGCCGGTCGTGGTCACGATGGTCCTTCATCGGCGTCGGTAGTCCCGCCGCACTGACCGTCATCGACGGCGAAGCCGCCTGGTACGGCAACGTCCCCGCCGGCGCACCGTCCGGTGGCAATCCTGTCGACGCACTCGGTGCCACCCTCGAACTGCTGCGCTCGGAGCGTCTGCCGGACCTGCCGCCCCTCACCGGCGGGATGGTCGGATTCCTCGGATACGACGCCGTCCGGCGCCTCGAGAACGTGGGCAATTCGGCCGTCGACGATCTGCACATTCCCGAAATGGTGATGCTGCTGGCCGCGGACATCGCCGCCGTCGACCATCACGAGGGCGCGATCACCCTGATCGCCAACGCAGTCAACTGGGACGGCACCGATGCCCGGGTCGAGGAGGCGTACGACGACGCCGTCGCTCGCCTCGACGCGATGACTCGGGCACTTGCAGCGCCGGCGCCGTCGACGGTGTCCACGTTTGCCAAGGTCACCCCGAACTATCGTCGCCAGCGCACGACGGAGAGCTTCGGCGTCGACGTGAAGAAGCTGATCGGTGACATCGAGGCCGGCGAGGCTTTCCAGGTGGTGCTCTCCCAGCGATTCGAGATCGACTGCACCGCAGCACCTATCGACGTGTACCGGATGTTGCGGGCGTCGAACCCCAGTCCGTACATGTACCTGCTCAACGTTCCGAACGCCGACGGTGAGACCGCGTTCTCCATTGTCGGATCCAGCCCCGAAGCATTGGTCACCGTCTCGGAGGGCGTCGCAACCACCCACCCGATCGCCGGAACCCGGTGGCGCGGTGCCACCGAGGAAGACGACATCCTGCTCGAGAAGGACCTCCTTGCGGACGAGAAGGAAAACTCCGAGCACCTGATGCTGGTCGACCTCGGACGCAACGACCTCGGGCGCGTCTGCCGGCCCGGCACTGTCAAGGTGCACGACTACCGCCACATCGAGCGATACAGCCACGTCATGCACCTGGTCTCGACCGTGACCGGGCACCTGGCCGAGGGCAAGCAGGCGCTCGACGCGGTCACGGCGTGTTTCCCGGCGGGAACACTCTCGGGTGCGCCCAAGGTTCGAGCAATGCAGCTGATCGAAGAACTCGAACCCACCCGCCGCGGGGTGTACGGCGGCATCGTCGGATACCTCGACTTCGCCGGCGACGCCGATACCGCGATCGCGATCCGCACCGCACTCATCAAGGACGGCATCGGGTACGTCCAAGCCGGCGCGGGCATCGTCGCCGACTCGGATCCGGTCTACGAGGACACCGAGGCGCGGAACAAGGCAATGGCGGTGCTCAGTGCGATCGCGTCGGCGCATACGTTGCGCACCATCGGAGGTGAAGGTAAGTGAGCGAACAGGCTTCGAGCACCGGCACCGACTCGCCGACACCTCGTTCGGGGCGCAGCACCACGGTGCTGACCACGCTTCTGCTGGGTCTCGCCGCCGTTGCGCTGTGGGGAAGCTCACGGATGACGTGGGTACAAGTAACCTCCAGTGACGGTAAGACATTGGCGCGCACCACGGATCTCGACGGTGGCACCTGGGCGGCGGCGATGACTCCGCTGGCTCTCACGCTGCTTGCCGCTGTTGCGGCGTCGTTCGCGGTCCGCGGGTGGGCGGTCCGAGTAGTCGGCCTGTTGGTGGGATTGGTCGGCGTCGCTGTAGCAATTCCAGCGGTGCAACTCCTGGTTTCGGGAGCGGATGCGGACCGTGCCGCAGATCTTGCCGAACTGTCCTCGCACCTCGAAGAGGTTTCCGCCGAGTCGTCGGTGTTACCGCCGCTGCTTGCCCTCGTGGGAGCAGTTGCCGCGCTGGCTGCCGGTGTTCTGCTCATGCGAAAGCCCAAGGCGCGCGCCGGCCTCTCGTCGAAGTACGACAACCCCGCAGCGCGCCGCGAGGCAGCGGCCAAGCTCGGGCAGGGAAACAAGGAATCGGCCGACGAGCCTGTGACACAACGGATGCTGTGGGACGCGCTCGACGCCGGCGAAGATCCGACGCTCGATGCAGACGGCGAGAAACCTGACGCTGACGGCGATGAGCCGGGCTCTGACGCTGACGGCAATGAGCCGGGCAAGGATTCACGATCGTGACCTCGATTACGTCCGAACTCCTACGCGCGTGGGTACCCCGGCGGAGTAGCAAAAAATAGCCCAACTAGGCTGACACCACCCCGATGACGTATCTCACATCGGGCACTTGCCCAGAAAGGATTCGGGCCACGATGACCGTACTCGACTCGATTCTCGACGGGGTGCGCGCTGATGTCGCCGCCCGCGAAGCCGTACTCGACTTCGCTGCAGTCAAGGCTGCCGCGGCCACTGCACCCCCCGCTCTCGATGCTGTAGCGGCACTTCTGGAACCGAGCATCGGCGTCATCGCCGAGGTGAAGCGAGCAAGCCCGTCCAAGGGTGCGCTCGCCGACATCGCAGACCCCGCCGAGTTGGCGGCTGCCTATCAGGCAGGCGGCGCTCGAATCATCAGCGTTCTCACCGAAGAACGTCGCTTCCACGGATCGCTCGCCGATCTTGATGCCGTCCGCAAAGCCGTCACCATTCCGGTGCTGCGCAAGGACTTCATCGTCGGTCCGTACCAGATTCACGAGGCACGCGCGCACGGTGCCGACGTCATCCTCCTGATCGTCGCTGCACTCGAGCAGCAGGCATTGGCCTCACTGATCGATCGCACCGAATCCTTGGGAATGACAGCGCTGGTCGAGGTGCACACCGAGGAAGAGGCCAATCGCGCGCTGGAGGCAGGCGCCAAAGTTATCGGCGTCAACGCTCGCAACCTCAAGACTCTCGAGGTCGACAAGAACACCTTCGGTCAGATCGCCCCCGGCCTGCCGACCGAAACCATCAAGATTGCCGAGTCCGGGGTTCGCGGCACCGCCGATCTGCTGGCGTACGCAGGCGCAGGCGCCGACGCCGTCCTGGTTGGTGAAGGCCTCGTGACCAGCGGTGATCCGCGTAAGGCCGTTGCCGATCTGGTCAACGCCGGAGCGCATCCGTCCTGCCCTAAACCGTCGCGCTGAATCGCATCACCGCTCGGGAGTAGTGTGTCTGCACCCGAGCGGTGACATCTGCCCGTACCCGGGCGGTGACAGGCGACACGCTCGAGGCAGACTGGAGGGGTGACTTCACGTACTCAGGGACCAGTCTTCAAGGGCGGCAATCTGCCGCCGGCCAGTGCCGGACTTGCCGAGCGCACTACTCATGAGCCGGACACCGGAGGGCATTTCGGTGTCTACGGCGGACGGCACGTGCCCGAGGCGCTCATGGCGGTTATCGAGGAAGTTACCGCCGAATACGAGAAGGCCCGCAGCGACGACGCTTTCCTGAACGAACTCGATCGACTGCAGCGCGATTACACCGGCCGTCCGTCGCCGATTTTCGAAGCAACGCGTATGAGCGAATATGCCGGCGGCGCTCGCATCATCCTCAAGCGTGAAGATCTGAACCACACCGGTTCTCACAAGATCAACAACGTTCTCGGTCAGGTACTTCTGGCCAAGCGCATGGGTAAGACACGCATCATCGCCGAGACCGGGGCGGGACAGCACGGCGTCGCCTCGGCCACCGCGTGCGCGCTGCTCGGACTCGAGTGTGTGATCTACATGGGTGCCGTCGACACCGAACGTCAGGCCTTGAACGTCGCCAGGATGCGTCTGCTGGGCGCCGAGGTCGTCTCGGTCGAAACCGGTTCGCGCACACTCAAGGATGCGATCAACGAAGCTCTCCGCGATTGGGTTTCCCACGCGGACGACACCTATTACTGTTTCGGTACCGCTGCCGGTCCACACCCGTTCCCGACCCTCGTGCGCGATTTTCAGCGGGTCATCGGTCTCGAGGCTCGCGCTCAGGTTCAGGCCCTGACCGGTCGCCTTCCCGACGCCGTCACCGCTTGTGTCGGTGGCGGTTCCAACGCCATCGGCATCTTCCACCCCTTCATCGACGATCTCTCGGTTCGGCTGGTGGGTTACGAGGCAGCCGGCGACGGCGTCGAAACCGGTAGGCATGCAGCAACATTCGCCGGCGGAACGCCTGGTGCATTCCAAGGCGCGTACTCGTACCTGCTGCAGGACGAAGACGGCCAGACAATCGAATCGCATTCCATCTCTGCAGGTTTGGACTATCCGGGTGTCGGTCCGGAACATGCGTATCTCAACGACATCGGTCGGGCGACGTACGAACCCGTCACCGATTCCGAGGCAATGGATGCGCTCCTTCTGCTCTCACGACGCGAAGGCATCATCCCGGCCATCGAATCCGCGCACGCGGTCGCCGGCGCGTTGCGCCTCGGCAAGGAACTCGGTGAAGGCGCCATCATCGTCGTCAACCTGTCCGGTCGTGGTGACAAGGACATGGATACCGCCGCGAGCTGGTTCGGTCTTTTCGACGATGCCGACCAGAGTGCAGGCCAGAACAACACGGAAGGCTCGGACAAGTGAGCGAACGACCATCACGCCTCGCATCCACTTTTGCGGCATGCAAGGCGGAAAACCGGGCTGCGCTCGTCGGATACCTGCCCGCGGGCTATCCGACGGTCTCCGAATCCATCGACGTCTTCAAGACGATGGTCGACGGCGGCTGCGACATCATCGAGGTCGGGGTCGCGTACTCCGATCCGGTGATGGACGGGCCGACCATCCAGCGTGCCGCTGAAACCGCCCTCAGTAACGGCGTCCGCTTGCGCGACATTTTCACCGTCGTCGAGCAGATCAGCTCGGTCGGCGGCAAGGCAGTTGTCATGACGTACTGGAACCCGGTCATGCAGTACGGCATCGACAAGTTCTCCCGCGACCTCGCTGCTGCCGGCGGACTCGGCCTGATCACTCCCAACCTCATTCCCGACGAGGCCGCCGACTGGATGGAAGCTTCCGAGAAGCACCACCTCGATCGGATCTTCCTCGTTGCACCTTCGTCCACCGAAGAGCGTCTGGCAATGACACTCGAGGCGAGTAGCGGGTTCGTGTACGCGGCCTCCACGATGGGCGTGACCGGAGCCCGCGACGCTGTGTCGTCGATGGCACCGGAACTGACTGCACGGATTCGTGCGCATTCCGATATCCCGGTCGGTGTCGGGCTCGGCGTTCGCTCCGGCGTGCAAGCGGCAGAAATTGCCGCCTACGCCGACGCGGTGATCGTCGGATCCGCGCTGGTCTCGGCTGTGGAGAACGGACTCGGAGCTGTCCGCACCCTCACCGAAGAACTCGCTGAAGGTGTCCGCTCGGCTAACGTGGCGTCGTGACGTCAACTGTTGAACTACTGGCCTACATTCCCAGCCCGCCACAAGGTGTCTGGTACGTCGGACCCGTAGCACTGCGTGCCTACGCGCTCTGCATCATCGCCGGAATCATCGTCGCCATCGTCTGGGGCGATCGGCGTTGGGTCGCGCGAGGCGGCGAGAAGGGCACCGTTCTCGATATCGCAGTCTGGGCCGTGCCGTTCGGCTTGATCGGTGGCCGGCTGTACCACGTGCTCACCGACTGGCCGCAGTATTTCGGTGAAGGCGGCACACCGATCGACGCACTCAAAGTGTGGAACGGTGGCCTCGGAATCTGGGGCGCGGTCTTCCTCGGCGGTGTCGGCGCGTGGATCGGGTGCCGCAGACGTGGAATCCCGGTCGCGGCGCTCGGTGACGCCATCGCGCCTGGTGTGTTGCTCGCGCAGGCAATAGGCCGGTTCGGCAACTACTTCAACCAGGAGTTGTACGGCCGCGAGACCACAGTGCCGTGGGGCCTGGAGATCTTCCACCGCGTGAACTCGTCAGGTCAGACCGACGCGTTGTCCGGTGTCTCCACCGGTGTCGTCGAGAAGGTCGTGCATCCCACGTTCCTGTACGAGGCCTTGTGGAACGTCCTCATCGTCATTGCGCTTGTTGTGGTCGACCGTCGATTCAAGATCGGTCATGGGCGTCTGTTTGCTCTCTATGTGGCGGGCTACTGCGCCGGGCGGTTCTTCGTCGAACTCATGCGCGACGATCCGGCATACGAACTGGCAGGTATTCGTGTCAACTCCTTCACCTCGGTGATCGTGTTCGTGGCGGCCGTTGCGTACTTCCTGCTGGCGAAGAAGGGTCGTGAAGATCCTTCCGAACTGAAGTCGAAGGACTACGTCGAGAACACGCCTCTCGACAACACGCCTCTCGACAACACGGCTGTCGAGAACACAGCTTCGGATACTTCCGACGGTGGGACCGACTCGACTGACGGTGTCGGAGCGTCGAAGGTTGCTGATTCAGCCGGCGCAGACGGAAAACCGAACGTTGATCTGAAGAAGCCGGACAAACAATGATTGGTTCGCATCGCACCCAGTTCGAGGTATAAAGATCACTTGCCTCAACGATTTGCCGGACCGTCGTCGACCCGAAGGAATGCACGTTGCCTGACTTGAACAAGAATCCGGATCCCGCACAGTCGGGGGACTCCTCGGGCTCGCAGTCTGCGGTTCCCCCGCAGTTCGGCTCACCTTTCGACTACGAGGCAACCGCTGATGCTTCCTTGAGCGAAACCACGGCGCCGACGGAGAAGACTCCGTCAACCGAAACGACGGGCACCGGACCTGGCTGGGACACCTATGCGGGAATGGGTAACGGCCCGGGCTGGGGGAGCCATCCGATTTATCCGCCGCCGGCGGGGACGGAGCCCACCACTGCTTTCTCGGCTGCGTCGGATCCGACGGCTGCGAACCCGACGGCCGCGTACCCGGTTGCGGAACCCGCGCCGCCGAATTACGAGCCGCCGACTTATCAGCAGCCGTTTCAGCAGCAGAGCTATCCGCCGCCCGCCGACGGTCCGGTGTACGGCGTCCCCGCTGACCAGAGCGCAAATCCATATGCAGCGCCGCCGGTTCAGGGGTACACCGCTCCGCCGCAGACGCCCGGTTACGGGCAGCAGCAGCCCTACGCGCAGCCGTACGGTTTTGTCGACCCGTCGGCGCCGTTCGGTCGTGATCCATTCACCGGACAGCCCTTGTCTGACAAGTCGAAGGTGACGGCCGGTCTACTCGGTATTCTGCTCGGCGCATTCGGCGCCGGTCGGTTCTATCTCAATCAGCCCGGTACTGCGATTGCACAGATTGCGGTTACCTGGTTGACGTGTGGAATCGGTGGTATCTGGCCCTTGATCGATGGAATCATGATGCTGACAGGCAGTGTGAAGGACAAGTACGGGCGACCACTCCGCAGCTGAGCCTTCTCGGAGATTTCGCCGTGGCACCCCGACATCGGGGTGCCGCGGTTTTTCTATTTCAACCTGCACATACCGGTTGTAAACTGACCCTTGCCGGTTGCGGGTTCGTGTGGCGGCCCCGCATGGTGGAGGGCACGCATGCTGTTTTCTCAGATGCCTGGTCCGCAGGGGTTGTACAACCCCGATCAGGAAGCAGATTCGTGTGGTGTCGCCGTTGTCGCTGACATCTACGGCAGACGCTCTCATTCGATCGTGCGAGACGGCTTGTCTACGCTGCGCAAGCTGTCCCATCGAGGCGCCATCGGAGCGGATTCCGCCACCGGTGACGGAGCGGGGATACTTGTTCAGTTGCCCGTCGAATTGCTGAGGGCGACCACAGACTTCGTGTTACCAGATGTAAACGGGCGTGGTGAGAATCGGTTTGCGGCCGGTATCTGCTTTCTTCCCCAGGCGGTGCGGCCCCGGCGACGTGCAATCGAGCGGATCGAACGGTGTGCATATTCGGTGGGATTGTCGGTACTCGGTTGGCGAGATGTTCCCGTCGATTCGGGGGTCTTGGGCGCTGCGGCAACGGTCTGTGCGCCGTATGTCAGTCAGTGTTTTGTCGCGGACACGCAGGCAGGCTCGGGCGGGATCGCTTTGGATCGCCGTGTCCTCTTGTTGCGTAAGCGGGCGGAACGGATCACGCCTGACGTTGCAGACGAGGGTTCCGGCGTCTACTTTCCGTCGTTCTCGGCGCGAACGATGGTGTACAAGGCGATGGTGACGCCGTCTCAGTTGACGCAGTTCTACCCGGATCTGGTGGACGAGCGGATGTGCAGCGCACTAGCCGTCGTGCACAGCAGGTTCTCGACCAACACGTTTCCGTCATGGACGCTGGCGCAACCGTTCAGATTTGTCGCACACAACGGTGAGTTCAATACCATTGTGGGAAACCGAAATTGGATGCGGGCGCGCGAGCCGCAACTACGGAGTGAACTCTTCGGTGGTGCTCTGGATGGGCTGACATCGATCTGCACCCCGGGGGTGTCGGATTCTGCGTCGTTCGACGAGGCACTCGAGTTGTTGTCCCTCGGCGGGCGAAGTGTGCCACATTCGGTCGTGATGATGATTCCCGCTGCCTGGGAACAGGATGCGTCGATGTCGGCAGAACTGCGGGCGTTCTATCAATTTCATGCGTGCCTGATGGAGGCATGGGACGGGCCGGCCTCAGTGACGTTCAGTGACGGAACCGTGGTTGGAGCCGTCCTCGACCGCAATGGGCTACGGCCAGGGCGCTGGTGGCGCACTCGGGCGGGCCGGGTCGTATTGTCCAGCGAGAGTGGTGTGTTCGATGTGCCGCCGGCTGACGTGATCGCCAAGGGGCGACTCGAACCCGGTCGAATGTTTCTGCTGGACACCTCGCAACAGCGAATTGTTCCCGACGACGAGATCAAGGCCGAGTTGGCGGGTGCGGCGCCTTACGGGCGCTGGCTCGACGCAAACCTCACCCTGGTCGGCGACATACCTGATCCCCCTAGAGCCCGTGGCGACCCAGAGGTGTTGATCGAGCATCAGCAGGTTTTCGGATACACGGAGGAAGACCTCAGTGTGGTTCTGACGCCGATGGCCGCCACAGGCCACGAGCCGGTGGGGTCGATGGGAACCGACACGCCACTCGCGGTGCTCTCCGAGCGTCCCAGACTGCTGTACGACTACTTCGTTCAACTGTTTGCGCAGGTCACCAATCCGCCGTCGGATGCGATCCGCGAGGAAGTTGTCACCACGCTATCGGTGGTTCTGGGCTCCGAACAGAATCTCCTCGACCCGAACGAATCGTCGTGTAGCCGAACCCTGGTGCACAGGCCAGTTGTGTCCGGGGCCGAACTGGCGGAGATCACCCGCGTATCCGCGGTGCCTGTGACGACGCTGCACGGTGTGTTCGACATCGCCGGCGGCGGAAGCGGCCTGGCAGTGGCGCTCGACAGGCTCCGCGACGAGGCCAGCGCGGCGGTGGACGCCGGGTGTCACATCCTGGTCATCTCCGATCGAAGGTGGGACCGTGCCCACGCGCCGATTCCGTCGTTGCTCGCGGTTGCCGCAGTTCATCACCATCTCGTTCGGACGCGTCAGCGAAGCAAGGTCTCGTTGATCGTCGAGACCGGTGATGCTCGGGAGATTCATCACTGCGCAGTGTTGCTCGGCTACGGCGCTGCTGTTGTCCACCCGTATCTGGCGCTCGAATCAGTTGCGGAATGTGGCCTCGACGGGGTGGATTCATGTACTGCGGCGACGCGTTACCTGGATGCGGCTAATCAAGGCGTGCTCAAGGTGATGTCGAAGATGGGGATTTCGACTGTCCAATCGTACACCGGTGCACAGGTATTCGAGGCTATCGGGCTGAGTGCACAACTTGTCGGCGAGTATTTCTGTGGCACAACCAGCAAGCTCGGTGGCATAGGCCTGGCGGAGATTGCCGAGGACGTGTTGGTGCGCCATGCCGCCGCGCTGGCGGGTCGACGCCAACTCGACTTCGGCGGCGAATACCACTATCGCCGAGATGGTGAGATGCACGTTTTCACACCGGAATCGGTGTTCTTCCTTCAGCATGCCACACGATCAGGGCGCGCCGACGTGTTCCGTCGGTACAGCGACGAGGTCGATCGCAGCGGAGCGCAGGGCGGAACCCTGCGAGGGCTTCTCGGTTTCCGAACCGGAGTTCGGCCCGCAATCTGCATCGACGACGTGGAGCCTGCCGAGGCGATTCTGCGCCGATTCAACACCGGCGCCATGAGTTACGGTTCCTTGTCCGCGGAAGCCCACGAGACGATGGCAATCGCGATGAATTCCATGGGCGGGCGATCCAATTCGGGGGAGGGCGGCGAGGATCCGGATCGCCTGTACGACCGCGCACGTCGTAGCGCCGTGAAACAAGTTGCCAGTGGTAGGTTCGGCGTGACCAGCGATTATCTGGTCAGTGCCAGCGATATTCAGATCAAGATGGCGCAGGGAGCCAAGCCGGGTGAAGGTGGACAACTGCCGGGCAGCAAGGTGTATCCGTGGATTGCCCGGACTAGATATTCGACGCCGGGCGTCGGCCTCATCTCGCCGCCGCAGCATCACGACATCTACTCGATCGAGGACCTCGCCCAGCTGATCTACGATCTGCGCCAGGCCAACAACAGGGCCAGGATTCACGTCAAACTCGTCAGCGCCGTCGGCGTCGGAACCGTCGCAGCAGGCGTTGTCAAAGCGCATGCCGACGTCGTGCTGATTTCCGGCCACGACGGTGGTACCGGTGCGGCTGCGTTGACGTCGATCGAGCATGCCGGGACGCCATGGGAGCTCGGGCTCGCGGAAACTCAGCAGACGTTGGTGCTCAACGGGTTACGCGAGAGGGTCGTACTCCAATGCGACGGTGGCATGCGCACGGCACGCGATATTGTCGTGGCAGCGTTACTCGGCGCGCAGGAATATGGATTCTCGACGGCGCCGTTGATCGCAGCCGGTTGCGTCATGATGCGAGTGTGTCATCTCGACACCTGCCCGGTCGGGGTTGCGACGCAGAATCCGGAACTGCGCGCGCGGTTCACCGGACGTCCCGAGTACGTCACGAGTTTCTTCCGCTTTATCGCCGACGATGTGCGGGAGATACTGGCCGAGATCGGATTCCACAGTCTCGAGGAGGCAGTGGGTCGCGCCGACATGCTCATGCCCTGCACCGAAACCGGCAATCGGAAGAGTCGTCATCTGGACCTGGCGCCGCTCCTGTCGGTTCCGGTCCCGCTACGGTGCGGCGTCGCCGGCGCTGAGCGGCCCCGCGTCGGTGATCTCAACACGATGCTGGTCGAGCGTGCAGCAGACGCACTCCACAACGCGACCCTCGTTCGGATCGACTGCCCCGTCCACACCGGGGACAGGGCAGTGGGTACGGCACTCGGCGCCGAGGCGACCCGGAGATACGGGGCACCAGGACTGCCGGACAACACCATTGTCGTGCGACTGCACGGAACCGCCGGTCAGTCACTTGGTGCGTTCCTACCGAGAGGGATCACACTCGACTTGACCGGCGACGCCAATGATTATGTGGGAAAGGGTCTTTCGGGAGGTCGGATAGCACTCCACCCCGATGCTGATGTCGGCTTTCGGCCCGAAGAGCAGGTGATTGCCGGCAACACGCTCTTGTACGGTGCCACGGCCGGAGAACTGTTTGCGCGCGGCCGGGTGGGGGAGCGGTGTGCTGTGCGCAACTCCGGCGCCGACGCAGTGGTCGAAGGAGCCGGTGATCACGCGTGTGAGTACATGACCGGCGGCCGGGTAGTGATTCTCGGGGCAACCGGCCGAAATCTTGCAGCGGGAATGTCGGGTGGTATCGCATTTCTACTCGACGCGGATCCGAGCAACGTGAACCTCACCTCGGTGACGTTGCAAGAACCGACGCCTGACGATCTCCAGTGGTTGAACATGATGATCACCGCTCATGTCGAATGGACGAGGTCCTGCGTCGGGGCTCGCCTGCTTGCACACTGGTCGTGTGAGTCCGGGCGATTCACCAAGGTGATGCCGGTGGACTACGAGCGAGTAATCGAGGCACAAGGACTGGCAGGGGCTGACGTTGCGGAGCCCGGCGACATTCTGACGGAGACGGCCAGTGCCTGACCCGCGGGGTTTTCTCGGCGCCGCTCGCGCGTCGACGCCGATGCGCCCCGTAACGGAGCGAACAGGTGACTGGCGTGAGGTCTACGCCGAGCTTCCCTCCGATCAGCGTAAGGGCGAAGTATCCGAGCAGGCATCGCGCTGCATGGATTGCGGAATCCCGTACTGCCATGCGGGTCTGTCGGGGTGCCCGCTCGGGAATCTGATCCCGGACTGGAACGACCTTGTGCGACGCGACGACTGGTCCCGGGCCGCAGACCGATTACACGAGACCAACAACTTCCCGGAGTTCACCGGACGACTGTGTCCAGCGCCGTGTGAAACGGCCTGCGTACTTGCGCTTTCCAGTCATCTGAGCAGCGGAAGCGTGGCAATTAAGCGCATCGAAGCGGCGATTGCCGATACCGCCTGGGAAGACGGTTCGGTGCGCCCACAGACCCCGTCCGCAGGCTCCGGCTCCGGGGTGGCCATCGTCGGATCGGGGCCTGCGGGACTCGCTGCAGCGCAACAGCTCACGCGAGTAGGTCACCGAGTCACTGTGTTCGAGCGGCATGACCGAATCGGCGGGCTGCTGCGGTACGGCATCCCCGATTTCAAGATCTCGAAGCATCACATCGATCGTCGACTGGACCAGATGCGCGCCGAGGGCACCGAGTTCGTGACGGAGTGCGACGTGGGAACCGACCTCGCGGCGAGTGAGCTCCTCTCGATCTACGACGCCGTTGTTCTGGCTGTCGGGGCCGGGAGAGCACGTGATGTCGACGTGCCGGGGCGCGAGCTGATCGGCGTTCATCCGGCGATGGAATATCTCGTTCCTGCCAATCGTGAATGCGCCGGCGACGGGCCGAGCGGAATCAACGCAGCCGGTAAGAACGTCGTCATCATCGGCGGCGGCGATACCGGTGCCGACTGCCTCGGGACAGTTCATCGGCAAAGACCTGCGTCGATAGTCGAACTGGATTACCACGAGCAGCCCCCGCGCGATCGTGACGACACCTCGGATCCGTGGCCGCTGTGGCCGTTGGTACTGCGCAGCGCTCCTGCTGACGCCGAGGGGGGAGTGCGTGAGTTCGAGGTAGCAGCTCAGGAATTCGTGGGTGAATCTCACGTGCGGGCCGTGCGCGTCGCTCCCGTCCGGGTGTCTCGGGACGCCAGTGGTCGACGAATTGCCGAACTGGTGGGGGCTCCGTTCGACGTGCCGTGTGACCTTGTATTTCTTGCCGTCGGATTTCTGGGCGTCGAACGCAGCGGCTTGCTGTGTGGCTTCGGGCTCGAACCGAATTCGCGAGGGGTGATCGCGTGCGGACGTGACTGGCAAACGTCCTGCCCTGGTGTCTTCGTGTGCGGAGACGCACACCGTGGTGCTTCGCTGGTGGTCTGGGCTATTGCCGAGGGGCGCTCGGTTGCGTGCGCGGTCGATCGGTATCTGACTGGGGCGTCGACGCTTCCGGCTCCCGTACATCCCGGTGCGTTGCCACTCGTAATTAGGAATCGAAACTGAATCGAGTAAGAACAAAAGGTGCACGTCGGACGCGCCGGATAGAAGTGCGCACTGCGAGCGACTAGGCTCGAGCCGTGAACCGACGGACAAAAATTGTATGCACCCTGGGACCCGCAACAGCTACCGGTGACCGCATCCGTGAGCTCGTGGAGAGCGGCATGGACGTGGCCCGGCTCAACTTCAGCCACGGCGACCATGCCGATCACGAAGAGAATTACATCCGCGTCCGCGCAGCATCCGACGCGACCGGCAAGGCCGTCGGCGTTCTCGCCGACCTGCAAGGCCCGAAGATCCGCCTCGGTCGATTCAAGGACGAGCGGACGGTCTGGGAAAACGGTGAAGAGGTTCGCATCACCGTCGACGACGTCGAGGGTACTCACGACCGCGTCGGAACCACGTACAAGGAACTCGCGCGCGATGCCAAGCCGGGCGATCGACTGCTGGTCGACGACGGCAAGGTCGGTCTTGTCGTCACTGCGGTCGAAGGTAGCGACGTCGTGTGCACGGTCACCGAAGGTGGACCGGTCAGCAATAACAAGGGGCTTTCGCTTCCCGGAATGAATGTGTCCGTTCCGGCATTGTCGGGCAAGGACATCGCCGATCTGGAATTTGCCCTCAAGTTGGGTGTCGACTTCATCGCGCTGTCATTCGTTCGTTCGCCTGCGGACGTCGAACTGGTTCACGCCATCATGGACCGAGTCGGTCGCCGCGTTCCCGTCATCGCGAAGCTCGAGAAGCCGGAAGCAATCGACAATCTCGAGGCCATTGTGTTGGCATTCGACGCCGTGATGGTTGCCCGTGGCGACCTCGGCGTGGAGTTGCCCCTCGAACAGGTTCCGCTCGTACAGAAGCGCGCCATCCAGATTGCTCGTGAAAACGCGAAGCCCGTCATCGTGGCAACGCAGATGCTCGAGTCGATGATCGAGAACTCACGCCCCACTCGCGCTGAGGCTTCCGACGTCGCCAACGCTGTGCTCGACGGCGCCGACGCAGTCATGCTTTCCGGTGAGACATCAGTCGGTAAGTACGTCATGGAAACCGTCCGCACCATGGCACGCATCGTCGAAGCAGTCGAAACCGAATCCACTCGGGTTCCTCCGCTCACTCACGTCCCGCGCACCAAGCGAGGCGTGATCTCCTACGCCGCACGCGATATCGGTGAGCGTCTCGACGCCAAGGCCCTGGTTGCCTTCACCCAGTCCGGCGACACCGTGCGCAGGTTGGCGCGTCTGCACACGCCGTTGCCGCTGCTGGCCTTCACTCCGTTGCCCGAGGTGCGCAGCCAACTGTCACTGACCTGGGGAACCGAGACATTCCTCGTCGACTCGGTGTCCACCACCGATGAAATGGTGCGTCAGGTCGACAGTGCCTTGCTCTCGCTGGGGCGCTACGCGAAGGGTGACCTCGTTGTCATCGTTGCCGGTTCGCCTCCGGGAACCGTGGGCTCCACCAACCTGATTCACGTTCATCGCATCGGCGAAGAGCTCCACTAGCGTGAACGATGCGGACGCGCCGACAGACCTGGATGCGCTTCTCGGTCTGCTCGATCTCGAACCTATCGGAGACGACGCGTTCCGCGGCCATCACCCGGCACAGGTAAGTTCACGGACGTTCGGCGGCCAATTGGTGTCTCAGGCACTGATGGCCGCTGGCCGTACCGTCGACGGTGACCGGCCGATTCATGCCATCAACGGTCACTTCATTCGCGGCGGAGATGTCAAGGCGCCTATCGACTATCGCGTCGAACGGCATCGTGACGGCCGGGCGTTCGCGAACCGTCAGGTCACCGCGTATCAAGGCGACAACGAGCTGTTCGTGATGCTGGCAGCATTCCAGGATTCCGGCACGGGGCTCGAACATGCCGTCGAGATTCCGGATGTTCCGTTACCGGAGTCGTTGCCGCCCTTAGGTGATCGACTGTCCGGCTACGAGGCGACGCTTCCGCACTTCGTGGGCGCACTCAAACCGATCGACATGCGGTACGCCAACGATCCGGCGTGGATCCTGAAAGGCACGGGGGAGAAGCTCACCCACAATCGCGTGTGGATGCGACCGGACGGCGCACTGCCGGACGATCCGCTGATCCATGCTGCAGTGTTGGCCTACTCGTCGGATACGACCGTGCTGGATTCCATCCTGACCACCCATGGATTGTCGTGGGGGCACGATCGAATTGTTGCAGCGACCGTGAATCATTCGATCTGGTTTCACAGGCCGTTCCGGTTCGACGACTGGGTTCTGTACGCGACAGAATCGCCCGTTGCCGCGGGTTCTCGGGGACTGGCAACCGGGCGATACTTCTCCATCGAGGGCATGCTGATGGCGACGGTTGTGCAGGAAGGCGTCATCAGGCACTTCCCGCGCAGGGGAGACTAGTCAGGCTGATTTGCGGTACTGCGAGGCGAGTTCGTCGGCGCGATCCCAGGGAGACCAGTCGACTTCACGGCCGTCGAGTTGTGCCGCAACCACTTCCAGGCCCGCGTGCCAGCCCGCTGCGTGTGCGTATGCGGAGTCCTCGTCCTCCATTGTGTGGGTGAGGGTCAGCCAGCACCCTCCGGTGCCGTCAGGGTGTAGTTCCCAGTGCAATGTGTCTGCGTCCCACAGGTACTCGAATATGTGGTGCGGGTGGACACTGATGACAGTTCCGTGCGTGCTGTGATCTGCGGGCAATCCGTATCGCTCGACCTGCTGTGGCGTGACTTTGAACAGGAGATCTGCGCCTGGGGTGAGATTGAAATCGACGTCGGCGGGAAACCAGGTGTCGAGGAATTCGCGCTGAGTGATGACCTTCCATACTTTGTCCGGCGAGTGTGGAACGGCGAGCCGGAAGTTCAGAGACACCCGACCGTCGTACGTCAGGTTGATTGTGCCGTTGTCCATCGGTGCCTCCAACGTTGGTGCCCGTGCGGTTGCCACTATCGTGCCATTTTTGTGGCCCGGACGGAATAACTGCAGGTCAGATCGTTGTAATGTGTTCATTTCGATGTCCTCGTGGCGATCTGCACTTCTCTGTCTATGACGGCAACCGAGGACAAAGGCAATTGTTTGGTTATCGTCTATTCTCCGTTTCCGTTGGTTTGTCATACCGTTTGGACTGCTGATTCTCGGTTTGTTCGTTCAGGATCTGACGAAAGTGCTAGTTCTGGTGAACACTTGGTAATGCAATGGTAAGTTCGAGTCATGGTCGTAACGAAGGTGTCCCGGGCGAACCGCGCCACTAGCGACGACGCGGCCCGCGTATTTGGCCATACTGTGCGCTACTACGACAACCCGGAGACAATCCGCGCGGACTGGGAGCGCTTGGCTGCCCGCGCCGGAACTCGAATGTCGTCGCGGTTTCTGTATGCGGTAGGCGCTCACAACACTGACGGCAATGGATCCTTCCTGCTGGTCGCGGTGTACCGAGGATCCGAGATGGTAGCGCTGGCACCCTTTGCGGTTCGCCGGATGCTGACTGTCGAGGTGGTTCGCCTTCTCGGGCATGGGCGCGGTGTGATCGGCGAGATTCTGGCAGACGACGCCGATGCCGCTCGGGCACTCTGGCGAGCGGTCGCAGACCGTGGATTGGTGCTGCACGCCGATCTTGTCGTTGGCTCGGACGTTGCAGTCAGCGCCTTGTTGGACGATCCGCGATGGAACTGCGTTGTGCGAGTTCGCGATACACATCTCTCGGTCGATGTGCCGAAAGGAACTGTCCCCGCAGACATTCGCAGCGCCCGTTCGTTGAAGCGGCTGCGTTCCTATCGGACGGCACTCACCCGATCCGGGTCTTCACTGGAATTCGAGCAGTTGACGACCCCAGCCGATGTGGATCGGCGATGGTCCGATCTGTGCGTGGTCGCTGCCATCGGAACGTCGGGCCGCGACCGCGTCAACTTCCTGGCACCGCCGAACGAGCAATTCGTCTATCGCTTCCTCCGCGCGGAAGCCGAACTCGGACGCCTCGTCATTCTCGGGTTGGTCATCGACGGAGTGTGGTGTGCGCACGATGTTTCCGTTCGGACCGGCAATCGGCTCGAAGGATGGGTCACGCATTACCGTCCTGAATGCGCCCACACTCAACCTGGACATCAAATGATGGAATGGCTTGTCGCGCAGCGCAAAGAACTTGCCGTCGACGTGCTCGACATGGGAATCGGTCCCACCGACTTGAAATTGGTGTGGGCCAACAACCGCACACCGGTAGTGACCATCACCGGTGTGCAGTCGGGCAGAATCGGTGCGCGGGCCATTGTTCGCGCAATCGAAACCTGGGAATCAGGATCGTTGGTCAGCCGCTCGAGAAATCTGCGTGACAAGGCCCGGGCGGTTCTGCGTCGCGGACGCGAAGCAGTGGACGCGTTAGGCGGTGGCCGTTCGATCAGGCCGACGGCAACCACGTCCTCGTTGCCGTGACGAGGGCGGAAACTCCGATGGTCAGTGTCGGTTCGATAACGGGCGCGTAGTGCGGGGAGTGGTTCGACGGCACGGTCCGTAGGGCCGGGTCGGTCATGTCGCCCGTCGTGAACAGCGAAGGGTCGGTGCCACCGAGCAGCCAGTACGACAGCTGTGCGCCCGAACTCGTCGCGAGGATGCCGACATCCTCGCTGCCCGCTCCGGCCCCCGGATCGAGGATGTTGTCCTCGCCCAACCAGTCAGCAAACGCATCGAGGGTTTTGCCCAGAGCGGCAGGATCGTTCACGACGATCGGGAAGCGTTCGATCTCGGTGATGGTGGGCTCTTCCGGGGCACCGGCAGTTGTGGCTTCGCCCCGCACGATCCGGTCCACACTGCTCAGAATGCGCTCTCGGACGGCAGCGTCGTAGCTTCGGATGTTCAACTGCAGTTCGGCTTCGCCGGGAATGACATTGGCTGCGTCGCCGGCGTGGATGGACCCAACGGTGAGCACTGCGATCGCCGTGCTCGGGACCTCGCGGGAGATGATTGTCTGCAGTCGCAGAACGGTCTCTGCTGCCATCACCACCGGATCGACGGAGTTTTCGGGCATGGACCCGTGTGCGCCTTTGCCGACGAGCCGCACGCGCAGCGAGTCGGAACCCGCGTACGACGGGCCTGCGTGGCCGGCGATCTTTCCGGCAGGCAACGGAGCTACGTGTTGTCCCAGAACAACGTCGGGTTTCGGGATCTTGTCGAACAATCCGTCGTCGACCATGGCTTGGGAACCGGCCCCGAGTTCTTCGGCGGGTTGGAAGACGAGTAGGAGGGTGCCGGACCAACTGGCGGTGTCTGTGGAGAGGATCTGGGCGGCACCCAACAGGCATGTGGTGTGGAGGTCGTGGCCGCAGGCGTGAGCCACCGGAACGGTTTTCCCGTTCTGGTCGGTCGCGGTGGCAGTGCTGGCGTAATCCAGTCCGGTGTCTTCCTTGACCGGGAGTGCGTCCATGTCGGCACGCAGGAGCGCGGTTGGTCCCGGTCCGTTCTTCAGGACACCGACTACTCCTGTCTTCCCAATTCCGGTGGTGACGTCGAAGCCGAGTGCGGTCAGGCGCGTCGCCACTATTTCAGCGGTGCGATGTTCCTGGAAACCGAGTTCGGGATGGCTGTGGAGGTCCTTGTACAGGTCGGCGAGCTTCGGATCTACGTTGATGTTCTCGTGCGCTGCGTGCGGCATGAGAGTCCTCTCGATCGAGAAAAGCAGACTAATCGGACGAAATTTGACGCTAACAGGGTTCGGCCGAGAGGGCGCCGAACGTTACCTGAATGAGTTGATGGACGTCAGCGCCGAAATGTGAGGAGTGCCGAGTATTCAGGCCGGCGCGTAGAAGACGTCGACAACAATGTGACCAGGCGATTCCGTTCCGATCACCTGGAACTCGGGGTGCCCTGCGGCAGTGCCGACAAAAGATTGAACGATCTCACGGCTTACCAGTGCGGTCTCGACACCCGCGATGGTGCCGCCATACGTTTCGATTGGTGGAAATTGTTGTCGCGCAGTAACTCCCATGATATCGACTTGAAGGATGGCCGAGCCGTTCACGTCGACCACGTGATTGTCGCCGCCGCGAATCGCTTCGCTGACATACTCGACTTTCCATGTCACAGTGCCGGTTCCACTCAGGTGATACGTCACCCGCGAACGGTCGTGAAGGTGCTCGATGGCGACGTCGGTTACCTCGGCGAGAGGTAGCGGTGAGTTTGTTTCAGTTCCGGGAACAACAACACTGGGTGGCACATTCAGCGGAGGACTTCCGATTCTCATCGTACCGGTCTGAGCAACTGAGCCGTCGACTGCTGAGTGCGACGGACGCGATGTGGAGTCGGAATCCGGTCTCGGAGATTCGGACTGGCTTTGGCACCCGGTCAGAATGGCGACAGTAAGAAGTGCTCCGGACCACGCAACAAAATATCGGTGCCGCATGAGAAAAACTTATCGGCTCTGCGAGTGACCCATACTCGGATTGCGAATATCTCGGATCCTGAATATCTGTTTCTGCGAATGTCGCGTACGGCCGGTGATTTCCGACTGTCCGCAACATCCACATGCGTGGTGCCCTCGGTGAGACTCGAACTCACACTGGACGGGTTTTGAATCCGTTTCCTCTGCCAATTGGGATACGAGGGCTTGTTGCGATGACTACATTAGAAGATGCGTTTCGAATGTCAAACACCGGTACCCTCTAAATGTTCGCGTCTCGTGTCGGGGCGGTTCGATCGAGGAGGGTGGTGGCCATGAATTCGCTAGAGCTGCAAGGCAATCAGAGCAAATCGCGTCGTGTGGTTGTTGCCGAGGACGAAGCGCTGATCCGTATGGATCTGGTCGAGATGCTCCGCGAAGAGGGTTACGACGTTGTCGGCGAGGCCGGCGACGGTCAGGTTGCAGTCGAACTTGCGGAGGAACTCAAGCCTGATCTTGTGATCATGGACGTGAAAATGCCCAGGCGCGACGGTATTGACGCAGCATCGGAGATCGCGGCCAAGCGAATTGCTCCTGTGGTCATTCTCACAGCGTTCAGTCAGCGTGAATTGGTTGAGCGAGCGCGAGATGCGGGCGCCATGGCGTATTTGGTCAAACCTTTCTCGATTTCCGATCTTGTCCCGGCTGTTGAATTGGCCGTCAGCAGATTCCGTGAGGTCACTGCGCTGGAACGCGAAGTGGCGGATCTCTCCGACCGCTTGGAGGCGCGCAAGCTGATCGAGCGGGCCAAAAGTGTGTTGATGGTGCGTCAGGCGCTCACCGAACCGGAGGCGTTCAAATGGATCCAGCGCGCCGCCATGGATCGCCGCTCCACGATGAAGGCCGTCGCGCTGGTCGTGATCGAAACCCTGGGCGGTGAACCGAACGCTTGAATCGGGCGCGACCCGTTCCGCACCGCACATCAAACCGCGCATTCGGCACGGTTGTGTAAATTGTCGAGGCCCTCAGGTAACAGTCAGGTCACAGGGCTTTCTTGTCGGATCGCGATACGGTTTCGGGGTCTAGCGTCTTTTCCCACAGCGAGCGTCGTTTCGTTGACGCGAGCACCGGCTGATCTAAGGAGCGTGGGATGGCTAGACGAACACTTGTGCGCACTGCCGCAGTTCTCGGCGTTGCAGCGTTAGCATTGGCAGGCTGTAGCTCGGACGACTCCGACAGTTCGTCATCGGGCACCACCACGTCCGGTTCCGCAGCGGCAACAACCGTCTCGACGGATTGCACGCCGCAGCAGGCCACGGCGGGCGCTACTCCATCCACAGAACCTCTGCGCATCGGAACCTTGTTGCCCGACACGGGAAGTCTGTCGTTCCTGGGCCCGCCGATGGTTGCGGGTACGCAGCTCGGTGTCAACGACGTCAACGCGGCGGGCGGTGTGCTCGGAGCACCCGTCCAGTTGATCCCCGGCGATTCCGGCGATACGACGACGGACACGGCCAACACCACCGTCGACCGTGAATTGGCGGCAGGCACCCAGGTGATTGTCGGCGCGGCGTCGTCGTCCGTGTCACTGAAGGTGATCGACAAGATCGCAAGTGCGGGCGTCGTCATGTTCTCCCCAGCCAATACCTCCGACCAGTTTGTCTGCTACCCCGACAAGGGCATGTACTTCCGCACCGCTCCCACGGACGTACTGCAGGCTCAAGCTGTCGCACAGCTCATTTCAGACGACGGTGGACAGCGAGTAGCCATCCTGGCTATGAACGATCCCTACGGCACGGGTCTCGCCGACAACATCCAGAAGAATTTGATCGACTCGGGTATTCCGTCGGATCAGGTCGAGAAGATCATCTACGACCCCAACGCACAGTCTTTCAACTCCGAGGTTGATCAGATCAAGAACTTCAATCCGGATGCAGTGGCGTTGGTGGGCTTCGAGGAATCGGCGAAGATCATCACCCGTATGCACGAGGTGGGTATCGGACCGTCCGACGGTATGGCGCTGTACGGCGTCGACGGCAACATGGGTAACGCGCTCGGTGAAGCCGTTGCGACGCCGCTGCTCGACACTATGCAGGGCACCACGCCGTTGACCGATGTGGGAGCCGCGTTCCAGGATCGATTGAAGGCTGTCAACAGCGCATTGATCGACTTCAACTACGCGGGTGAGTCGTACGACGCCGTGGTGATTTCGGCGCTCGCAGCTGAGCAGGCGAAGTCGACGGCAGGCGTCGATATCGCCGCCAACATCAACAGCGTCACCGAGGGCGGCACCAAGTGCACGTCGTACGCGGAATGCCTGCCGCTGGTGAAGGCGGGAACCGACATCGATTACGACGGCATCACCGGTGAACTCGACTTCAACGACTCGGGCGAGCCGTCCATCGGTTCGTACGGCAAGTTGGTGTTCGGGCCTACGAACACGCTGACCACCGAAGGATTTGTGGTCGTCGGTAAGTAGCAGTTCAGAACACAAAGGTGGGCCAAGGTCGCGAAGACCTTGGCCCACCTTTGTGCCGTGGTTACTTCTCTTTGCTGCCGGCCAGCGTTCCGAGGTACAACTCGATGACTTTGGGGTCGTTCATGAGATTGGCTCCGGTGTCGGTGTACGCGTTCTTGCCCTGATCCAGCACATACCCGCGATCGCAGATCTGGAGGCATCGTCGCGCATTCTGCTCGACCATGATCACCGATACACCGGCTGCATTGATCTTCTTGCAGCGAATGAACACCTCGTCCTGGAACATCGGTGACAGCCCGGCGGACGGCTCGTCGAGGAGAAGGACCGAAGGATCCATCATCAGAGCCCGGCCCATCGCGACCATCTGACGTTCGCCGCCGGAGAGTGCGCCTGCCTTGACCTTTCGGCGTTCGCTCAGCAGCGGGAACAGTTCACTGACAAAAGCAAATCGTTCGGCGAAGGCCTTGGGGCGCAGATAGATTCCCATTTCCAGATTCTCTTCGATGGTCAAGGTTTGGAAGACGTTCTGAGTTTGGGGAACGTATCCCACTCCCTTCTGGACGAGTACGTGAGCGGGGGCGGACGTGATGTTGTCCTCCCGGAGAGTGACCGAACCTTCGCGGACGGGGATAAGCCCGAACAGTGATTTGAGCAGCGTCGACTTGCCGGCGCCGTTCGGCCCGATGATGCCGACGATTTCACCTTCCTTCAGGAAGAAGTTGCATTCACGCAGGATGTTGACGCCGGGAATGTAGCCGGCCACGACGCCGTCGGCGCGAAGCAGTGCGCCCGCCGACAGTCGAGCGTGTTCCTCGGCAGTTGCGGCGAATTCCGCGGGAGTGAGTGATCGTGCTTCGTTCTCGCTCATGGCTTCTCGTGCCTTCCCCGCGATTCATCCGGACTGGATTCGAGAACCTCGACCACCTCGGCCGGTAGGTTACCCAGATCCGGCTCCGACAGATCGCCGCCCGCTTCGAGCGTCTCGACTTCGGCTTCGGCCAGAGCGGCCGCCAGAACCGCGGTGTCGCCCACCGGATTACCGTCGTCGTCGAACTCGAGAGCCTGATCGTGATGGCTACCCAGATAGGCGTCGACGACGGCGGTGTTCGACGAGAGTTCGTCCGGCGTCGACTCCGCGATGACGCTGCCTTGAGCCATGACGACCACCCAGTCGCTGATGTCGCGGATCACGTCCATGTCGTGTTCGACGAAGACGACCGTCATACCCTCGTCTCGCAGCGATTTGATGTGGCCCAGCAAGCTCTGTGTCAGGGCGGGATTGACGCCTGCCATGGGTTCGTCGAGCATCACGACGGATGGTTCCGTCATGAGTGCCCGTGCCATTTCGAGGAGTTTGCGCTGACCGCCTGACAGTGAACCGGCAAGGTCGTCGGCTTTGGTGTCGAGCTTGAATCGTCCCAGCAGTTCGTGGGCGCGCTCGGTGATCTCCCGTTCCTGCGCCTTCCAGGTCCAGGGCAGCAGCGACGTGAAGATTCGTTCGCCGCGTTGCCCGGTGGCTCCGAGCCGAACATTGTCGAGCACTGTCAGTTTCGACAGCGCCTTGGTCAGCTGGAACGTGCGGACCACGCCTTTACGCGCCACCTGATGGGGATACATGCGCCCCAATGACTGACCGTCCATCGACCAGGTTCCCGTGTCCGGACGATCGAAGCCGGTGAGAAGGTTGAACAGGGTGGTCTTTCCGGCGCCGTTCGGCCCGATCAGCCCGGTGATACACCCGCGTTGGATTTCGAGATGGTCGACGTCAACGGCTTTGAGGCCGCCGAACGTCCGTGACACCTTGTCGGCCACCAACACCGGGTCGGGCTTGGCCGATCCCGGAACGTGGGGAACGTCGGCAAAGATCTGTGCTCGTGTTTCGGCGTCAAGCATTGAGTTGCACCTCCCGCTTGTTACCCAGTATTCCCTGCGGCCGGAACACCATCAGGAGAGCAATCATCAAACCCAGAAGCACGTATCGGGTGGCGCCGACCTGCTGCTCCGTCAGAGACAGGAGCGGGTTCTCGCCCGAGATCGCCTGACGCAGCAACGCGTCGGGGATGGCGAGGAGGAACCAGAACAGCATCGCTCCGACGACCGGGCCGAATACGGTTGCGGCACCGCCCAGGATCAACGCTCCGAATGCGAAGAAGGTCTGGGCCGTCGAGTAGAAGTCGGGGTTGATGGATTTGGTCTGCAGGGCGTTGAAGACTCCGGCCATACCGCCGATCACGCCGCCGATCACCAATGCCTGCATCTTGTACACGAAGACGTTCTTTCCCAACGACCGTGCCGCGTCCTCGTCTTCGCGGACTGCTTTGAGGACACGACCCCACGGACTGTGGCTGAGCAGATACACAATTCCGCAGAGAATCAGCACGAGAGTCCATCCCACGACCATCGACCACAGGTCGTCGCCGTAGAACTTCACACCGAGGAACGAGTACTGCTTTGCAGAGTCGAACGGGCTCAACGAGGTGAAGGGTTCGGCAAAGCTGAAGAGTCCGTTGGTCGATCCGGTGACGGAGTCCGATGCCGTCGACCGGAAGATCAGTCGCAGGATCTCCGCGGCGGCAATGGTGACGATGGCGAGGTAGTCCGCGCGCAGGCGAAGAGTCGGAATGCCGAGGACCAATGCGAGAAGGCCCGCAGCGGTCAGTCCGACGATGATTCCCAGCCACAGCGGTTGGTCGTATGTCACCGTCATGATGCCGACGCCGTACCCACCGAGCAAGGCAAAACCGATCTGGCCGAAGTTCAGCAGGCCGGCATAACCGAAGTGCAAGTTGAGGCCGATGGCCAACAACGCGTAGAAGATCGCCGACGGCCCGATGAACTGGGCGAAGGAGACTTGGAGTGCTCCGATGATGTCCATATCCACTCACCCGATCCGTTGTCTGGATCCGAGGATGCCCTGAGGGCGAACCACGAGAATCACGATCAAGACGAGAAGCCCGCCGATGTATTTGAGGTCGGGATTGATGATCAACGTCGAAAGCTGAACCAGCAGGCCGACTATGACGCACCCGAGAAGTGCACCGTAGGCGGTGCCGAGTCCGCCGAGGGTGATACCCGCGAACATCAGGAGTAGGAGTTTGAATCCCATCTCCCACTGGACGCGTCCACCGAGCTCGGAGATGCCGAACAAGACGCCGCCGAGGGCAGCCAATCCGCCGCCGAGTCCCCAGACGAACATGATCACGCGTTCGACGTTGATACCGGACGACGCGGCGAGGTCGCGGTTGTCGGCAACGGCGCGCATTGCCTTTCCGATGCGCGTCTTCTGCAGAAGCAGTGCCACGCCGACCAACACGATCAAACTGACGACCATGACAGCGGCATTGGCGTCTGTCAGCGCGATCGGTCCCCAGTTCTTCTCGACCTGACCTTGGTAGTCGTCGAAGGGTTCGGCGCGATCGGAGAAGAAGATCAGAATCAGGTAGCGCAGGGCGATGGCAAGTCCGATCGAGACGACCAACTGTGCGATCAATCCGGTCTTGCGTTTGCGCAGGGGTTTCCAGACAACCCCGTTGGTCAGAACGCCGATGCCGATGCCGACGATGATCGCGAGCAGCGTCGCCGGTATCAAGGGGATTCCGACCGAGGTGTTGAATGCCCACGCGGCGACGGCGCCTAGAGTCACCATCTCACCGTGTGCGAAGTTGGTCAGCCCGGTGGTTCCGTAGATCAGGCTCAATCCGACACCGGCGATGGCGATCACGAGTCCGAAGCGGAGACCGTCGACGGTTGTTCTGACGAGTTTCTCACCGAAGCTCACATTGGATGCGGTGCGCACTTCGCCGAACGAGAAGATCACCGTGTTCGCGCGGCCGGCGATCACTTCGCGTTCGACGGTGGCCTGCACGCTCACCCCGTCCGGAAGGGTGTCGGCAACAATTTCGAATGTGTAGACACCCGGAGCGACCGCCAATTCCCAACGGCCGTTCTGGGCGGATTCACCGGTAGCGACTTCGGCGCCGGACGAGTCAAGGGCGCGAACGGTCACGCCTTCAAGCCGTGTTCCCCCGTTGTTGAGGTTGCCGCTGACGGGAACGGCATTGTCCGGTACTGCAGGTGCGGTCGAGATGGTCGGAGATTCGGGGGTGGTGGTCGGTTCCTGCGCCGACGCGGTTCCCGCGAAAGTGAGTACAGCAATTATGACGAGCAGGGCAAAGGCCAGGATTCGGCTCAATGTGGCGAGGGTATGCCGTTTCACTACGGGTGGGGCCACGTACGTCCTCCGAGCGGGTCGGGACAAGGTTGCCGCGCAGCCAGCGAGGTGTCAGCCCGTTGCTGCGATTTCCGGACTCTAACGGCTCTGTTCGCTCCAGACGGGGTTCTGCGATTTCCGGCATGTTTCGGTTCCGTATCGAAGCTTCGCAGAGCTGCGATTGACCGGATTTCGGGCGTGTTACTGCGTAAAGGACCGTGGGCGGCATGTGTGTCGGTCCGAATCCCTAGACTGATGAACCGTGAGCCCCGCAACCACGACTCGGTCCAGCACGTCCACCGCCGCAACCGGCACGTCCGGCAAGGCAGACGATCGTCCCCTTTTGATGCTTCTCGACGGGCATTCTCTGGCATTTCGTGCCTTCTACGCGTTGCCGGCGGAGAACTTCAAGACACAAAGTGGTCAAACCACCAATGCGGTGTACGGCTTCACGTCGATGCTGATCAATCTGCTCCGTGACGAACAGCCCACCCACTTGGCCGCTGCGTTCGACGTTTCCCGTCAGACGTTCCGCGCGGAGCTGTTTCCGGAGTACAAGGCGCAACGCGCCAAGGCTCCGGACGAGTTCAAGGGGCAGATCGACATCACCAAGGACGTTCTCGGCGCGATGGGGATTCCGGTCATGGCCGAGGAAGGCTTCGAAGCCGACGACGTCATCGCCACGTTGACGACGCAAGCCGAAGCGCTCGGGTACCGCGTACTCGTTGTCACGGGCGACCGCGACTCACTGCAACTGGTCACGGAGAACGTGACGGTGCTGTACCCGAAGAAGGGCGTGTCGGAACTCACCCGGTTCACACCCGACGCAGTCGAGGAAAAATACAGCCTGTCGCCGGCCCAGTACCCGGATTTCGCGGCGCTGCGCGGCGACCCGAGTGACAACCTTCCCGGCATCCCGGGAGTGGGGGAGAAGACCGCTACCAAGTGGATTCGTGAATACGGAGACCTGCAGGGTTTGGTCGACAACGTCGACAAGGTCCGGGGCAAGGTGGGCGACTCGTTGCGGGAAAACCTCGCCAATGTGTTGCTCAACCGTCAGCTCACCGAGATGATTCGGGACGTGCCGCTCCCGTACACACCCGAGCAACTGGTACTGGCTCCGTGGGATCGCGAGAAGATCCACGCGTTGTTCGACGACCTCGAGTTCAAGGTTCTCCGCGATCGCCTGTTTGCGACATTGTCGTCCTCCGAGCCCGAAGCAGAAGAGGGCTTCGAGGTCAGCGGCGACGCACTTGCGCCGGGTGCAGTTGCGGAGTGGCTGGACGCTCACGCACGCACCGGATCCCGTCACGGCGTTGCCGTCCTCGGAACCCGCAGCACGTTCGCCGGCGACGTGAGCGCACTTGCCATCGCGGCGTCCGACGGTGAGTGCGCCTACATTTCCACCACGTCGGCCACTGCGGAAGACGAAGCAGCACTCGGTGATTGGCTGGCCGATGTGTCCGAGCCCAAGGCTGTGCACGAGGCCAAGTGGGCAATCCATGCCCTACGTGGCCGCGGGTGGACCTTGGGCGGATTGACCAGCGACACCGCACTCGCGGCATATTTGGTGCGTCCCGGTCAACGGTCCTTCAACCTCGACGACCTCTCGCTCCGTTACCTCAAGCGTGAACTGCGCGCCGAATCATCAGGGCAGGAACAGCTCTCGCTGCTCGACGACACAGATCAGCTCGACGCCGAGGCGGCAGAGACCGCAATGCTCAGTGCGCAGGCCGTACTCGACCTTGCGCAGGCACTCGACAACGAACTCGAATCGATCGAGTCGACGTCGCTGCTCTCCGACATGGAGTTGCCGTTGACGATCGAACTCGCACAGATCGAGGCAACGGGTATTGCAGTCGACACCGCGCACCTGCACGATCTGCAGAGTCGGTTCGCCTCCGAGGTATCCGACGCCGCCAACTCGGCGTACGCCGTGATCGACAAGCAGATCAATCTCGGTTCCCCGAAGCAGTTGCAGGTTGTGCTCTTCGAGGACCTCGACATGCCCAAGACCAAGAAGACCAAGACGGGTTACACAACGGACGCCGAGGCATTGCAGGGCCTCTTCGACAAGACCGGGCACCCGTTCCTCGAGCACCTCCTTGCGCACCGCGACGCAACACGCATGAAAGTCACCGTGGACGGCCTGCTCAAGTCAGTCGCCGAAGACGGGCGGATTCACACCACGTTCAACCAGACCGTCGCTGCGACCGGCCGCCTGTCGTCAACCGACCCGAACTTGCAGAACATCCCCGTGCGCAACCAAGCGGGACGCGAGATCCGCGACGGTTTTGTGGTCGGCAACGGCTTCGACGTGCTGCTGACCGCCGACTACAGCCAGATCGAAATGCGAATCATGGCGCATGTGTCGGGCGACGAAGGGCTCATCGAGGCATTCAACACCGGTGAGGACCTGCACAGCTTTGTCGGTTCGCGCGCATTCGGCGTGCCGATCGAGGAGGTCATCCCGGAATTGCGTCGTCGGGTCAAGGCAATGTCGTACGGACTCGCCTACGGACTCAGTGCCTACGGCTTGGCGTCACAGCTCAAGATATCGACCGAAGAGGCAAAGCAGCAGATGGATGCCTACTTCGCGCGATTCGGCGGCGTACGTGACTACCTCCACGCCGTGGTCGAGCAAGCGCGCAAGGACGGTTACACCTCGACGCTCTACGGCCGTCGTCGCTACCTGCCCGATCTCAACAGCGACAACCGTCAGCGCCGCGAGGTTGCCGAGCGCGCCGCGCTCAATGCGCCCATCCAGGGCACGGCAGCCGACATCATCAAGGTCGCGATGATCAACGTCCAGAAGGCGCTTGCCGATGCTGGACTCAAATCGCGGATGCTGTTGCAGGTTCACGACGAGTTGGTACTCGAGGTCGTGGCTTCCGAACTCGAGCAGGTCACAGCGCTGGTCAAGGACAAGATGTCCACCGCTATCGAACTGTCTGTTCCGCTCGATGTCTCGGTCGGCACCGGCCGCAGTTGGGACAGCGCCGCACACTGATCTGTGCAATGAAAAATGGCGCAGGGCAATCGAATTCGATTTCCCTGCGCCATTCTTGTTGTGACAGTTACTCGGCGGAAGCAGACTGTTCTGCGATCTGCTTGCGCACCTCGTCCATGTCGAGTGCCTTGACCTGAGTGATCAGATCCTCGAGTGCGGGGGCGGGCAGAGCGCCGGCCTGGTTGAACACGAGGACGCCCTCACGGAAAGCCATGATCGTGGGGATGGAGCGGATGTTCGCCGCTGCGGCGATACCCTGCTCAGCCTCGGTGTCGACCTTGGCATGGACAACGTCGGCATGCTTGTCCGCGGAAGCCTCGAAGGTGGGAGCGAACTGGCGGCATGGGCCGCACCACGAAGCCCAGAAGTCCACGAGTACGACATCGCTGCCGTTGATGGTTTCGTCGAAGTTCGCCTGGGTGAGTGTCTGGGTGGCCACGAGGGTCCTTTCCATAGTTCGGTGCGCTGTGAAGCAGCAGCTGTTGGTCTGTGCAACGCCGAGGAATCGACAATTCTTCCCTGCGGGGTCGATCGAACTGCACACGAGGCTGCATGGATGGGGCCGAAGTACCTGGACAGGTACCTACACGTACCTACCTCGAAACTCTCATTGCTGCATCTACCAGCATAAATGCATATTTGTCCGGGCTGGAACAGACTCGCAGGTCTGAAGATGGGAGCCCACGTGTCGGCAGTGGGTGACGCGTGGCACATCAAATACGTGGTTCCGGGCGCAGAACCGAAACAGGTATGCCATGGGCAATTCAGCGGAAGCCAGGAGCGCGAACCGCCGACAGAGTTGTGGGCATCACCGCAACCCGACCGGGCAGCGGGACACCCTGAAGGGAAATCCACAAGCTCATGGCCGTACGCACTACCGCTCGAACCACCGTTCTGACCCGCATTCTTCGTAGCGCCATCGTTATCGGTGCGCTCACCTCCGGAGCTTTTGCCTCCACTGTCACCGGCGCGAGTGCTCAGCCGCTGGCAGTCCCGTCCCAGTCGACTCACGTTCAGCAGGTTGCCTTCTACTCGTCAGCCGGATCGCAGGCCGTGAACGCAGCGGAGTCGAAGATCGGGGCACCGTACGTGTGGGGCGCGACCGGGCCTAGCTCGTTCGACTGCTCCGGACTGGTTCAGTGGGCATACGCGCAGGCCGGTGTATCGATCCCGCGCACGACTTATGCGCAGGAAGCCGGCGGCATCCCCGTATCTCGGGCAGACCTGCAGCCGGGCGACCTGGTGCTCTACTACGGCGGCGACCACGTTGGCATCTATGCCGGCAACGGCACGGTAGTGCATGCGCCGACATCCGGAGAGTCGGTCAAGTACGCGCCGGTCGACTCGATGCCTTTCCACGCCGCACGCCGGTACTGATCGAACGACCCCAGACATCGCGAGGTGCAGAGAGTGACGGACAGTCGAACTACAGATATTCGATGCCTGACAATTCTGCACTGCGATGGGTGCGGGAGGCTGTCAGCACCACTGACATCGTCCTGCCCTGAATGTGGCTGCCGGTTTCTCCACACAGTGCCGTGCTGTGGCACGGGCACCATCGTCTCGTGGCGATATGTACGTGAAGAGAAGTGCGCGTCAGGATATGCGCGGATTCCGATCATTGCGATTGTCGAGTTGGACGAAGGTCCGTGGCTGTACACGCTGATAGATCCTGTTCAGCACACGATGCCTGACAGGAAGTCGCGAGTAGCGTTTCGGTGCAAGGAGCCGGGAGAACGGTTTCCTCACTTCAGCCTCACGTGACGCTACGAGCCCGTTCGACTACCCATCCTGCGATCTGGGCACGCGAGGTGAACCCGAGCTTCGTGAGGATATGTTCGACGTGACCTTGGGCGGTGCGTATCGAAATCACGAGTTTTGCGGCGATCGCTTTGTTCGTCAGCCCTTGGGCGACGAGGTCGGCGACTTCCGATTCGCGCTTGGTCAGACTCGGACCGTCGTTGTCTGACGGGACGGTGATCGGTGGATTCTCGTCGAGCGCCAAGGCCGTGGCCTCCGAGACCTTCAGCTTCGCACCCTTCTTGAACTCGGTCTCGAACTTTCGAGCGCCGAGTTCGAGCTTCGATACCCGCGCGCACTCCTCATGATTGGCAGTCATGCCGAGAACCCGGATCGCCGGAGTGTCGATCTCGTCCAACAGCGTCTGCACGGCACCCATCAATATGGCGGCGCGTTGGTATCGCTTCGCGTCAGCCGCGATCCACGCCAGAACTTCCATGCACCACGCCGAACCGAACGGGTCATCCACGAGCCGAGCGAGTTTCAGGCCCTTTCTCAGAAGCGCCTCCGCCCGCGCATGGTTTCCGTCCGCCCACAGCGCGAGCCCGAGATTCCAGCACGAACGTCCCCGGTAGACGGTTTCTCCCAGAGGCTCGGTGATCGACAGCGACTCGTCGTAGCACGCAATAGCGCGACTGGTGTCGCCAACCTGGTGGTAGGCCAGGCCGAGATGGTTCAACGCCCACACATATCGAAGCAGGTTGTCCTCGGGGCGGAACACTTCGAATGCCCGAGTGATGTCGCGGACCGCACGATCCGGATTGCCGCTGAACAGAGCAACAACCCCGTAGGCGTACGACGCGAGCGCATCAGCGTCCGGACTTCCCAGAGCGTCGGCGCACACGCGTGCTTCCTCGACGAGAACAGCGGCCGGCGCGGCGTCGCCTTGAATACCGGCGAGCCGGCAGGCGGCGTAGAGCACTTCCAGTCGGGCAACCGTCGGTTGGTCCGACTTGCACGCGAGAATGCGGTCGAACCAGTGTCGGGCCTCGCTGAACAGGCCGCGGGAGAACCAGAACGGAAAGATTGCGCCCGCAATCCGAAGCCCGGCCTCGGTGCTGGCTGTGCCGGATTCGTTGTCCGAAGCTGATTCCGCGATGCACAACTCCATGGCCTCGTGCAGATTTGGCTGCTCACGTCCCAACCTGGCGATCCAGTCCAGTTGTGCGGGGCCGATCCACTCGGCCGCTGCCCGTAATGCCAACTGCTCGAACCACTCCCGATGTCGAAGGCGCAAGAGCGCGGCTTCGCCCGACTCGGCCAGTTTCTCCGCGCCGTACTCCCGCAGAGTCTCGAGGAACCGGTACCGCACCACCGCCGTCGGCTCCTCGCGAATGAGGATCGATTTGTCGATCAGCGAGACCAGCACATCCAGCACCTCGGCCGATGTCAACTCGTCGGCGCAGATTCCCTCCACCGCGTCCAACTCGAAACCGCCCGTGAACACGGACAACCTAGCCCACAGCTTCTGCTCCAGCGGTGTGCACAATTCGTAGCTCCAGTCCACGCACAACTGCAAGGTTTGCTGGCGCGTCGGTGCTGTCCGGTTGCCACCGGTCAGAAGCCGATACCGGTCGGTGAGATGCTCGAGAATCTGAGTGGTGGACATGGAACGCAATCGAGCTGCTGCCAACTCGATGGGGAGCGGAAGTCCGTCGAGTCGATGGCAGATCTGAGTCACCGATGCCCGGTTGTCCTCGGTGATCGCGAAGGTGGGAACCACAGCGGATGCGCGTTCGATGAACAATGTCACGGCGTCGTAGCCCGACAATCCTTGCAGTGAGGGTGATTGATCCGGATCCGGGATCGTCAGCGGTGAGAGTCGGAGCACCGTCTCCCCACCGATGCCGAGGGGCTCGCGGCTCGTCGCCAGGATCCGCAACTCCGGGCACGTCTGCAACAACGCCTGACTGAGCCCAGCGATGGCGTCGAGCATCTGCTCACAGTTGTCGAGCACCAACAACGCTCGATGCGGACGCAAGTGCTCGACCAACATCTCCTGCACCGGTCGTGCTGACAGGTTCCGCAATCCGAGTGACGCGGCCACTACCTCGGCCACGAGCGGCTCGTCTCGAAGTTCGCCCAGTTCGACCAACCAGATTCCATCGGGAAACACCTGCCGACAATTTCGAGAAACTTGCAGTGCAAGTCTGGTTTTGCCGACGCCTCCCACGCCGGCGAGCGTCACTAGCCGGTTGGTGGTCAACACCTTTTTCGTTTCGGCCAACTCGCGGCGCCGCCCGACAAAACTGGTCAGATCGAGCGGTAGGTTGCCTGTCGCGTCGCGGGTGGGTCTTGCGGCGTTTCCGGATGCGGAGTCGGCTTCACGTGGGGGTGAGAAAGTAATGTGAGGCTTCGAAACGTTCGATTCCGGGGCGTTCAGTCCGGAATTCAGTCCGGGATTCAGTCCGGAATTCAATGCCATGTCGTCGACCGACCATCCGAGACGGCGTTGAGTCTCTTGAAGTTCCTCGCCGAATTCGGCGGCGGAAGTCGGTCTGTCACCGGGATACGGGGACATCGCCCGTTCGAGGACTACACGCACGTCGCGGGGGAGATCGGCTTCGGCGGTGTCCGGAACAGGCTTGCCGGTAACGGCTGAGAGTAGGGTCGCGCCGAGGCTGTAGATGTCAGCAGCAGCATTCGACTGGTCTCCACGCAGGATCTCCGGGGCGGTGAACGCAGGAGAACCGGTGACGACACCCCTCGCAGTTTTGAAGACGTCGACCACGTGTACGTGGGGCCGGTCGTTGCGATTGCCGTTCACGTGGGCAATGCCGAAATCGGCAAGTTCGGGTTCGCCGTAGTCGGTCAGAAGCACGTTTGCAGGCTTGACGTCGCGATGCAGGATCCCCGCGCGATGTGCGGTTTCCAACGCTCCCGCAACTTTGATTCCCAGCCGGCAGGCCGCGTCGTATTCGAACCGACCTTGTGTGTGGATCCAGGCTGCCAGCGAACCTTGAAGGTGGTAGGGCATCACGATGTAGGGCCGACCGCTGCTGGTCGCGCCTACCGACAGGACATTGACAATGTTCGGGTGACCGGTCAGTCGACCCATGGCGCGCTGTTCACGGAGGAATCGGGCGAGATTCTCACTGTCGAATTCGCCGGTCAACACTTTGACAGCCACGATGCGATCGAGTGCGGGCTGTGAACAACGGAATACGACTCCGAAGCCGCCGCGGCCGATCTCGCGGGCCCCCTCGAAGCCTGCCACCGTCAGTTCGTCGGTGACCAGGGTGCTCCGGGATATGTCGCCGCGCTGTGTCATCTCGCTGCGCTGTGTTGTCTCGCCGTGCAAAGTCCGCGGCGGATGATTCTCGATCATCAGTTACTTCGATCCGGTCCAATCGCTTTCGGTGTGTAGACGTCACCGAGAAAGCTTCGAGCGGACCGCAGGGCGGCCGCTTGAGAATGCACACGTCACTGCTCGGCGAGTATCTACAGGGTAACTCTGCTCGCGGATTGTGGGGAAAATCATGCAGACGGGGACTCGGGCTGCGTGACAGCCCGGAATGTTCGGCGGTAAGCCTGCGGTGTTGTGCACCGCAACCGGAGAAAGTGCTGGCGAAGAACCGCGCCACCGCCGAAACCCACCCGCTCGGCTATGACGTCCACGGGCAGGTCACTGTTCTCGAGTAGGTGCTGGGCGGCGAGAACGCGCTGATCACTGAGCCAGCGAGCGGGCGTTGAGCCCGTTTCCGATTGGAAACGGCGGGCGAAGGTTCGAGGTGACATGTTGGCGCGTGCAGCCACCCTCGTCACCGTGAGGTTCTCGGCAAGGTGTGCCGTCATCCAATCGAGTAACGGGCTCAAAGTTGTATCAGGAACTGTGGCAAGGGGACTGGCGACGTACTGGGCTTGCCCGCCATCGCGGTGCGGCGGAACAACCATGCGTCTCGCGATCCCGTTCGCGACACGGCTGCCCTGCTCCTTCCGGACGATATGCAGACACAGGTCAATTCCCGCAGCCGTTCCGGCGCTCGTGAAAACAGGATCCTCGTCGACGTACAACACGTCGGGGTCGACCTTGGCGTCCGGATACGCGTCGGCCAATCGCTGGGCGTGGCGCCAGTGGGTGGTGCACCGCTTGCCGTCGAGCAAGCCTGCCGCTCCCAAGATGAAGGCACCGGTGCACAGACTCGCCACTTTCGAGCCGCGTGCCACTGCTTCCTGGAGTTTGAGGAGAAGTGGATCGGCGCTCGAATCGGGGCGCGGGGCGCACATGTAGTCGTCTGCGGCGTAGGTTCCGCCGGCCGACACGATGATCAAATCCGCGTCGTCGAGTGCGTCGAGATTGTACGGAACATCGATTCCGTATCCGAACCGAGTTCGGATAGGGCTTGGAACTGCTGCGATCAACGAGAAATCGTAGGCCGGCAAATTTTCGTCCGAGCGATCGAATCCGAACACCTCGCAGGCCACCCCGAGTTCGAAAGCCTCTGTCATCGGCATCAGTGGGACCACCACTTTTTCGAGCATCTTTCGAGTCTGACAGAAAAAACGACCGCGTGGCAGAAAATCGTTCAAGTATGGCATTTCTGCCACTATTGCTGCATGTCGTGCTGCGTCAAGCTTTGTGCATGGCAATCATCATCGTCAGTCTGATCTTTCTTCTCGTCCTCAATATCCTCGCACTGGCCGGCCGCACGCCCGACACCCGCCGGGACGTGAGCCCCCACGGTGAATTCACCCTGTGAAGGCGAGTCTGCTCTTCCAGTACATCGCCGCGTCGGTCGTGTGGGGAGCAAGTTTCCTCTTTATGAAGGTCGGCCTCGAAGGGCTGTCCTTCACTCAAGTTGTGCTGTGGCGCTTGGTTTTCGGCGCACTGGCGTTGGCGCTCGTATCAGCGCTGAATAGGATCGGATTGCCACGGGACCCTCGGATTTGGAAGCACATGTCGTTTCTGGCCGCGCTGCAATGTGTGATTCCGTGGCTGTTGTTCAGCTGGGCTGAACAGAGCATGTCTTCGGGACTCGCCAGCATCTACAATGCCACGACGCCGCTCATGACCATGGCAGCGTCCCTCGCGTTCCTGCCCGGGGAAACCTTGACCCGATACAAAGCCAGTGGTCTCATGCTCGGATTCCTCGGTGTACTGATTGTGTTGTCCCCGTGGAACATCGGAGTTGGTGGCAGCGTCAGCGCGCAGATCGCCTGCCTCGGCGCGACCGCGTCGTACGGCGTCTCGTTTGTCTACCTCCGCCGCTTCGTCCTTCCACTCGGTGTCGATACCCGCACCATCGCGTTGCTACAGATCAGCATCGGAGCATTGTTCATGGTGATCGCGTCGCCGGTCATCGCGAACACGCCGATGCACCTGACACCGGCAATCGTCGGATCGATGATCGCTCTCGGCGCATTCGGAACAGGATTGGCATTTATCTGGAACACCAATGTTGTGCAGGGGTGGGGTCCGACAGCCGCCTCGACTGTCACTTACCTCAGTCCAGTCGTCGGCGTAGCACTCGGCGCACTCGTGCTGGGTGAGAGCATCGGCTGGAATCAACCGCTCGGAGCCGTGATCGTGATCGCGGGAATCCTGGTCACCAAGCGGGCAACCCGATCTCCTATCCGGGTGGAGTCAGCGACCACTCCACTTTCTCATCCCCGTCCCACCGCCTGATCGGACCACAGTCGCCCGCGATCACGTCCTTGCTCAGCAGGGAGATCGCACCACCCAGTTGATCCGGCTCGATCCGCCGAGCCAATGTCACGTGCGGCGTCCAGGTGCCCGGTTCGATGTGCCCGGGAATGCCACTCGACCCGGCCGCGGCGTCGAAGACATCACGGTGAAGTCGCAACAGAGCTCGCGACGGGATGACGGAACGCGCCAATACGAACTGTCTGCCGCCGAACACGATGTAACCGCCCAACCGGATCTCGAACGGCGGTAGTGAGAAGCGCCTACTCAGGATTTCGTCGACCTCAGGCGGAATCGTGTGCGCGACGAACAGCGTGATGTGCGGACGATTGCTCGCGCGCACCATTTTTCCCTGACTCGGTAGACCAGCGTCAGCGAGAGTGGACCACTGACTGCGTATTGCCGACTCACTCGACTCGCCGAGTAACAACTCCACCGACTGCACCATGATGGGTAATGATTGCCCGATGACAGGTAGTAGTGCAATCGAACCGTCGGGCCTGCGGCTGGGACTGATGCGTGGAGACGGAATCGGTCAGGACATCGTCCCGGCCACTCGGGAGATCGTGGACGGCGCACTGTCCGCAGTCCACGCCCAACCCGTGGAGTGGGTGGAACTGCCGCTCGGCTTCGAAGCCATCGAGAGTCACGGGACACCGATTCCCGACGAGACTCTCGCTGCACTCGAGCAATTGCCCGGATGGATCCTCGGACCACACGACAGCGCGTCGTACCCGAGTGAGTTTCGTGGACAGCTGACACCCGGGGGAGTGATCCGAAAGAAGTTCGAACTCTTTGCGAACATCCGTCCCGCCGCTGTTCTGAACGGAGTGAAGGCGACCGTACCGGACATGGACTTGGTGATCGTCCGCGAGAACACCGAGGGACTGTACGCAGATCGAAACATGGCTGTAGGTAGCGGTGAATTCATGCCGACGCCGGACCTCGCACTTGCGGTGGGTGTATTCACCCGCGGCGCATGCGAGCGAATTGCCCGAACGGCATTCTCGTTGGCGACGCGTCGACGCAATCACGTCACCATCGTGCACAAGGCGAACGTTCTTACCCTCACCACCGGACTTTTTCGCGACGCCTGCCGCACTGTGGCCGCCGAGTTCCCGCACGTGGTTGTCGACGATCAACACGTCGACGCCATGGCCGCATTTCTGGTTCGGCGGGGCGGAGATTTCGACGTCGTGGTCACCGAGAACATGTTCGGTGACATCTTGTCGGATCTGGCGGGAGAATTGGCCGGTTCACTCGGGACAGCACCGTCGATCAACGTGTCCGAAACCCAGATCATGGCTCAAGCGGCGCACGGAGCCGCACCGGACATTGCGGGCAAGAACCGCGCCAACCCGACAGCCTTGTTTCTGTCGAGCGCGATGATGCTGGACTGGCTTGCAGACGTCCGTCGCGAACCAGTCTTGTCGGCTGCGGCGAGTCGAATCAGAAATGCGGTGAACGCCACTATTTCCTCGGGAATCGCGACCGCCGACCTCGGCGGCCTCGCATCGACCAGCGAATTCGCCGAAGTGGTGTACGCGCATACACTTCGTCGCTGATTCTTGTATCGCACGGGTGGGGAAGGAGTTCGGAATCGTTGCCGGAGGAACTCCTGCCGTACCCTACCGTTCTACTGAATTTCGAATGAGCGTTGCTCGATGCGGCGATCGACGAGTGGAGAGCAGAGTCGTGGTCGGTGAAAACGCGCTGAGAGTGTTTCGTCGCGGGGGTGTGCGCTTACATCTGGTTCGGCTCCTGTTACTCGGAGTGATCGTCGCACTCTGCGGGGGATGTGTGGTCAACGACGAAGGTCTTGTGCCGGAAGGGCCACCACTGACGGTGCAGAAGGTGCCTGAGATTGCGGCACTGTTGCCGCCGAAGGTCGCTGAATCCGGGAAGCTCCAGATCGGGGTGAACATTCCCTACGCGCCCAATGAATTCAAGGACGCGAACGGCAACATCGTCGGATTCGACGTCGACTTGATGAAAGCCGTCGCGGCAGTGCTCGGAGTCGAGCCGGTCTTCAATCAAGCGGACTTCGACAAAATCATTCCCGCAATCCAATCGGGGAGTTACGACATGGGAATGTCGTCTTTCACCGATTCCAAGGAGCGTGAAAAGACGGTCGACTTCGTGACCTACTACAGCGCAGGCATTCAATGGGCTCAACGTCCGGACAATCCTGTTGATCCGAACAACGCGTGTGGGCTGCGAGTCGCTGTGCAAACGACGACTACCGAGGACATCGACGAAGTGCCTGCAAAGAGCGAGGCCTGTGTTGCCGCCGGCAAGCCGCCGATCGAGAAGATCAAGTACGACAGCCAAGACGACGCGGCGAATGCGCTCATCCTCGGCCGAGTTGACGCACTGTCCGCGGACTCGCCGGTCACCGGTTATGCGATCAAGCGCAGTAAGGGCCGGATGGAAGCGGCGGGCGAGCCTTTCGATTCGGCACCGTACGGCTGGCCGATCGTCAAGGGTTCGGACCTGGGTCCCGCGCTGCAGCAGGCCATGCAGTACCTGATCGACAACGGCGTCTATCAACAGATCGCTCAGACCTGGAGCGTCGAGGCCGGCGTCATCGAAGAATCCAAGATCAACGGCGCGGAGAGCTGATGAACATGACAACAACCGAGAGTGGCGAACCGGCGCCGATCAAGGCGATCCCACTGCGTAGGCCAGGTCGTTGGATAGCTGCGATCGTCGTAGTGTTCCTGTTCGGACTGTTTATCTACGGAGCTGCGACCAACGAACAGTTCGGGTGGCCGACCTATCGTCAGTACCTGTTCGACTCGCGTATTTCGAAGGCTGCCTGGGTCACTATTCAATTGACGGTTTTGTCGATGGCGGCTGCAATCATTCTGGGGGTTATCCTCGCCGTCATGCGGCTTTCTCCCAACCCGGTGTTGAAGTCCGCTGCCTGGATGTATTTGTGGGTTTTCCGTGGCACCCCCGTCTACGTCCAGCTTGTGTTCTGGGGGCTGTTCCCGTCCATCTACAAGAGCATCGATCTCGGGATTCCGTTCGTACATCAGTTCGTGCACTTCGACATGCAGGATTTGCAGGCGGCGTTTTTCTTCGCAGTGATCGGACTCGCTTTGAACGAGGCGGCCTACATGGCTGAAATCGTTCGTGCAGGTATCGCCTCGGTCAACGAAGGACAGACCGAAGCGTCCGTGGCTTTGGGAATGACCTGGAGCCAGACCATGCGTCGGACAGTTCTGCCACAGGCGATGCGCGTGATCATCCCGCCTACCGGCAACGAGTTGATCAGCTTGCTCAAGACGACGTCGCTCGTGTCGGCCGTGCCGCTGAGTACCGAACTCTACGGTCGTGCCAGAGACATTTCCGGCGCGAACTTCGAGCCGATTCCACTGCTCATGGTTGCGGCAACCTGGTACCTCGCGATCACGAGCCTGCTGATGATCGGTCAGTTCTACGTCGAGCGGTACTACTCGAAAGGTGCCACGCGAGCACTGACCACACGCCAGCTTCAGGCGCTTGCCGACGCACAAGGCAACGCGACGGTAGTGGAGACACTCCCGGACATTCCCGGAGGAGAACGCAAATGACACCGATGGTCAAGGCAGATCGAGTGTGCAAGAACTTCGGCGCACTCCAGGTTCTCAAAGGTGTGTCTCTCGAAATCGATCGCGGGCAGGTGCTCTGCCTGGTCGGTCCGTCCGGATCGGGCAAGTCGACGTTCTTGCGCTGCATCAACCACCTCGAACAGGTCAATGCAGGACGGCTGTACGTCGACGGTGACCTCGTCGGTTACTCGGAGAAGAACGGCAAGCTTTACGAGCTGCACCCACGTGCGGCGGCAAAGCAACGCCAGGACATCGGCATGGTGTTCCAGCATTTCAACTTGTTCCCGCATCGAACTGCGCTGGAAAACATCATCGAAGCGCCAACTCAGGTGAAGCGGGTCAGTAAGAAGAAGGCGATCGAGCGGGCGAAGGATCTGCTCGATCAGGTTGGTTTGAGCGCCAAGGCAAATGCGTACCCCGCCCAGTTGTCCGGTGGACAGCAGCAGCGCGTTGCCATCGCGCGGGCACTCGCCATGGACCCGAAACTGATGCTCTTCGACGAGCCGACGTCGGCGCTCGACCCGGAACTTGTCGGTGAAGTTCTCACAGTCATGAAACAACTCGCCAAAGACGGAATGACGATGGTTGTCGTCACTCACGAGATGGGGTTTGCCCGCGAGGTTGCCGATCAGCTCGTGTTCATGGATGGCGGCGTTGTCGTCGAATCCGGTGAGCCGCGGCAACTGCTGGCCAATCCGCAACAGGATCGCACCAAGGCATTCCTGTCGAATCTGCTGTAGCGCTCAGGGTTTGACGGCGCTGAATATCGCGGTGCCCGGAAAGAGCTGGCCGCGTAGGGGACTCCACTGTCCCCACTCACGGTCCAGCCACTCCGGCCACTCCGGTTCGATGATGTCGTGAACCTGCAGGCCGGCTGCCACCAACTCGCGGACGCGATCGCCGATCGTGCGGTGATGCTCGACGTAGGTCGGCACGCCGTTCTCGTCGACTTCGACGTAGGGCGTGCGGTCGAAATAGGGGAGTGTTGCGGTCAGTCCCTTCGGCCCCGGATCGTCGGGGAAGATCCAGCGGATCGGATGGTTGACCGCAAACACCCATTTGCCGCCCGGCCGCAGAACTCGGGCGACCTCGTTCATCACCTGCTGCGAATCGGCCACGAAGGGGACCGCTCCGAAAGCGGAGCACACGATGTCGAAGCTCTCGTCAGCAAACGGCAACAATTCCGCGCTCGCCTGAATCAGCGGCACGTGTGGTCCGCCGGCGGTCATCGCGTCAACTCCCCGCGAGAGCATGCCCATCGAGATATCGAGCCCGACAGCCCGGGCGCCATGGCCGGCCAGCCATCGGGCGCACGGTGCGGATCCGCATCCCACTTCGAGGATGTCCTTGTCCACGATGTCGCCGAGTAGGTGGTGATCGCCTTCGTGCAGACCCTCGGGGCACCAGACGAATTCACCATCTGCGCTGTTCACGCCCAGAAATTCGCCATGAGTACGGTGGTAATCCTCGGCGTCCGCATCCCACCACGCGCGGCTGGCGCGGTCGCTCGCACCGGAATCGACCCGGACCCTGCCGACTCCGCTGGTCCCGAGGATGGAATTGGCAGCGGCATGGCGATCGTCAGACATATCGAACAGACTAGAGCGCTACCAGCGGCGACAGGGTACCCGGGTTTGCCCGCTCGCACCGGCGACGCGTAGTCTTACCCACGCGAGTGTCTGTCATTCAGTCGAATATCTGTACTAGGCCTTTACCGAGGCCTTGGATCGGCGTGAACGAGAGATCTTGTGGTGCACCGTTCGGGTGCGGAATGTGTTTCGGTTTCCGGTTGTTAGTTTCTGTGCAACTGGGTACTGCATTCCGGTACCTGAAATGTTGCATCTCGTCCGACAAAATCCATCAACCGACCACAACTCGTCCGGAGCAATTCAACATATGCCCTCCACAACCGTCACCTCGCCGCAGGTTGCCATTAACGACATTGGCTCTGCCGAGGACTTCCTCGCCGCCATCGACGCAACGATCAAGTACTTCAACGATGGCGACATCGTCGAAGGCACCATCGTCAAGGTCGACCGCGACGAGGTTCTGCTCGACATCGGTTACAAGACCGAAGGTGTCATCCCTTCTCGTGAGCTCTCCATCAAGCACGACGTCGACCCCAACGAGGTCGTCTCCGTGGGAGATGCGGTCGAGGCTCTCGTCCTCACCAAGGAGGACAAAGAAGGTCGACTGATCCTGTCGAAGAAGCGTGCTCAGTACGAGCGTGCCTGGGGCACCATCGAGGAGCTCAAGGAGAAGGACGAGGCCGTCAAGGGCACCGTCATCGAGGTCGTCAAGGGCGGCCTCATCCTTGACATCGGCCTTCGTGGCTTCCTCCCCGCCTCGCTCGTCGAAATGCGTCGCGTCCGCGACCTCCAGCCGTACGTCGGCAAGGAGATCGAAGCCAAGATCATCGAGCTCGACAAGAACCGCAACAACGTGGTCCTGTCGCGCCGTGCATGGCTCGAGCAGACTCAGTCCGAGGTTCGCAGCGAATTCCTGCACCAGCTCCAGAAGGGCCAGGTCCGCAAGGGCGTCGTGTCCTCCATCGTCAACTTCGGTGCATTCGTGGACCTGGGCGGCGTAGACGGTCTGGTTCACGTTTCCGAGCTGTCTTGGAAGCACATCGATCACCCGTCCGAGGTTGTCGAGGTCGGCACCGAGGTCACCGTCGAGGTTCTCGACGTCGATCTGGACCGCGAGCGCGTCTCCCTGTCGCTCAAGGCAACGCAGGAAGATCCGTGGCGTCAGTTCGCCCGCACGCACGCCATCGGCCAGATCGTGCCCGGCAAGGTCACGAAGCTGGTTCCGTTCGGTGCATTCGTGCGCGTCGAAGAGGGAATCGAAGGCCTCGTTCACATCTCGGAGCTGGCTGAGCGCCACGTCGAGGTTCCGGACCAGGTTGTCGGCGTCGGCGACGATGCACTCGTCAAGGTCATCGACATCGACCTCGAGCGTCGTCGTATCTCGCTGTCGCTGAAGCAGGCCAACGAGGATTACAACGCCGAGTTCGATCCGTCCAAGTACGGCATGGCCGACTCGTACGACGAGCAGGGCAACTACATCTTCCCCGAGGGCTTCGATCCCGAGACCAACGAATGGCTCGAGGGCTTCGACAAGCAGCGCGAAGAGTGGGAGAACCGCTACGCCGAGGCTGAGCGTCGCCACAAGATGCACACCGTTCAGATGGAGAAGACCGCTGCAGACGAGGCCGCTGAAGCTGCCACCGCTGCTGCCGGCTACTCCTCGGAGACGGCTTCTGCAGACGACGACGAGGCTCCGGCCTCCGCTGGCTCCGCTCCGGCAGAGTCCGCTGGTGGATCGCTTGCAAGCGATGCACAGCTCGCCGCACTTCGTGAGAAGCTGTCGGGCAACGCATAAGGATTACCGCTTGATCTGATCAAGCGAGATCTGTGAAGAACCCCGCTCCTGCACAAGCAGGGGCGGGGTTCTTTTGTTGTGTGGCACAAGTTTTGAATGCGCGGAGGTTTCGACCCTGAGAGGAAAATGCGACAGCCACCAGTCTGTGACGACTGGTGGCTGTCGGGTGAAAGCTGGGGGTCTGCTACGTCAGGCGACGGTGGCCGGAGCCGGGACCCAGTACGTCGCGGTGGCGTCCGCGGTGCGTTTGCGCATCGACGCGAAGCTGTGGCGGCCCTGGCTCACGAGCATGGTGAACCACGTTCGACGATGCTCGGCCAATGCGAAGGCGACCTCGGGAAATTCGATACAGTGCACGCCGTTCGGCATTCCGAGGCGATGCTGACCAAGCTGGTCGCGATCTGCTCGCATGGCGTCCACTTTCTCGAGAAGGTACAGGGCGTTCGCTAGAACTTAACCACACAGATTGCCTCGATTGTGGTATTTGCGTCTCGATCGGTGTGGCGTGTTCGATTTCAGGACTCGAATCTCGTGCCGTGAGCATAGGTGAGAGACTGTCGGTTGTGTTGAGAGTTGGCCTCACTGGAGGCATCGGAGCCGGCAAGTCGACTGTGTCGAAAATCCTCACCGAACTGGGAGCAGTGATCGTTGATGCCGACCTGATCGCCCGAGAGGTCGTCGAACCCGGCACTCCCGGGTTGGCCGAGTTGGCGCAAGCGTTCGGGGACGGCATTGTCGCTGCCGACGGTAGCCTCGACAGACCGGCGCTAGCGGCGTTGGCGTTTGCCGACGACGCGTCCCGCGGAACTCTCAATTCGATCTTGCATCCGTTGATCGGCCATCGCACGGCCGAGCGTCTTGCTGCCGCGCCGGAGGATTCTGTTCTGGTGCAGGACATCCCGCTGCTGGTCGAAGCGGGAATGGCTCCGGCCTTCAATCTGGTTGTCATCGTGTACGTCGACGCCGAAGAACGTGTCCGACGGTTGGTCGAGTCACGCGGGATGCCCGAGAGCGATGCCCGCGCCCGGATCGCGGCCCAGGCGACCGACGATCAGCGCCGCGCTGTAGCGGATGTGTGGCTCGACAATAGCGGTGATCCGGGAGCCTTGGACGCTGTAGTTCGTGAGCTGTGGGCACAGCGAATCGCCCCGTTCGAGGAAAATCTGCGTACCGGAACAGCGGTTCGTGTTCTGCCGGAGCTGAGCCCCGCGGATCCGGAGTGGCCAGAGCAGGCAGCTCGACTGATCAACCGGTTGGCGCTGCTGTGCGGCGATCGAGCTACGCGTATCGATCACATCGGTTCCACTGCCGTACCCGGACTCGACGCGAAAGACGTGATCGATCTACAGATCACTGTCGAACATCTCGGCATTGCGGACGACTTGGCCGCGGACCTTGCTGCCGGCGGTTTCCCGCGTCTCGAGCACATCGTCGCAGACGACCCGAAACCTGCGTATATGGGCGGCGAAACCGACCCGAGCGTGTGGGCGAAGCGGATTCATGCCGGCGCTGATCCGGGTCGACCGGTGAATATCCATGTTCGCGTCGACGGCTGGCCTGGCCAGCAGTTCGCACTGTTGTTCCGAGACTGGCTGCGGGCAGATAGTGACGTCCGCGCCGAATATGCGGCGTTGAAAGTCCGGGCCGCCGAGCACGCGTCCGGAATCGACGACTACGCCACGGCGATCGACGCATACCTCGCGGTCAAGACGCCGTGGTTCGACGCTGCCTTCCACCGGGCGTGGGAATGGGCAGACAAGTCGAGTTGGACAGCCTGACGCCTACCGCCAGGTGATGGGCATACCCATGGACGACAGCCACGCGCCGAGATCGTGACCGTGGGCGGCGATGCCGTCAATGGTGCGGGCAGCCGTCAGCATCGCCTGTTCGGAAGTCTGCGCGTCGAGAATTCCGGAGGCGTGCGCTTCGAGGAGTTCGTCGACGTCGAGTAGTTCGGTGCTGCGACCGGTCTGCACGATCAGGTCTAGATAGTGGTCCTCGGATGTCCAAACATGCTCACCGCGTGTGAAGGTGCCGATGTCGATGTAGTGATCCTGGTCGCGTTCGTGCCCCGGCGTGAAGTGGAAGATCGACGCCCGGATTCCGAGGTCGGGGAGAATCCACGATTCCAGGTAATGGAATTGTGGATGGTCTGCGTGCCTGCCCATGTACAGGCCCCATGGCTGTTCGCGGTAGTACTCGACCTGGCGAACGAAGCCCTTGGGATCGATGTTGGTTCGGGCCTCTAGGTCGAATGTTTCGACTTTGGGCGGGTGAATGTGGACGCGTGCTTCGCTCATGATGCATGAACCTACCGCTGCGACGAGCTTGTGCCCACGCATGATGTCGGTGGGTGCGCATACCCTGGTTTCATGGCGTTTGCTTCCGAACATCCAGTCGTCGCACATTCCGAGTTTCGACCGGTCAGCGACATCGAGCGCTCTGACGGCCGGTTCGAGGTCGTCAGTGAATACGAGCCTGCCGGCGATCAACCCGCTGCCATCGCCGAGCTCGAGAAACGGCTCAACGCGGGCGAGAAGGATGTAGTCCTTCTCGGTGCCACCGGCACCGGTAAATCTGCGACGACGGCCTGGTTGATCGAGCGGGTGCAGCGGCCGACGCTGGTGATGGCACCGAACAAGACCTTGGCTGCTCAGCTTGCGAACGAGCTTCGCGAGATGTTGCCGAACAACTCGGTCGAATACTTCGTCTCGTATTACGACTACTACCAGCCTGAGGCCTACATCGCCCAAACGGACACGTACATCGAGAAAGACTCGTCGGTCAACGACGATGTCGAACGCCTGCGCCACTCCGCTACGTCGAGCCTGCTCTCGCGGCGGGACGTTGTCGTGGTCGCGTCCGTGTCGTGCATTTACGGTCTCGGCACACCGCAGTCCTACCTGGATCGCTCCATCTCGCTCGAGGTAGGCGTCGAGGTCCCGCGTGATGCGTTTCTGCGCCTCCTGGTCGACGTGCAGTACAACCGAAACGATGTTGCGTTCACCCGTGGTTCGTTCCGCGTCCGGGGCGACACGGTGGAAATCATCCCGTCGTACGAAGAATTGGCCGTTCGTATCGAGTTCTTCGGCGACGAAATCGAGGCGCTGTACTACCTTCATCCACTCACCGGCGACATCGTCCGGAAAGTGGATACGGTTCGGATCTTCCCCGCGACCCACTATGTTGCCGGCCCCGAGCGTCTCGAGCGCGCGGTCAAAGACATCGAGGAGGAGTTGGAGCAGCGCCTCGAAGAGTTGGAGGGCAAGGGCAAACTGCTCGAGGCGCAGCGGCTACGGATGCGAACGCAGTACGACTTGGAGATGATCAAACAGGTCGGATTCTGCTCCGGCATCGAGAACTACTCACGGCACATCGACGGTCGTGGACCTGGCACTGCGCCGGCCACACTGATCGATTATTTCCCCGAGGACTTCCTGTTGGTCATCGACGAGTCGCATGTGACTGTTCCGCAGATCGGCGCCATGTACGAGGGCGACATGTCACGTAAGCGCAACTTGGTGGAGTTCGGCTTTCGCCTACCGTCCGCGACCGATAACCGTCCGCTGACGTGGGAGGAATTCAGTCAGCGCATCGGTCAGACCGTGTATCTGTCGGCAACGCCGGGCAAGTACGAGTTGGGGCAAGCCGGTGGTGAGTTCGTCGAGCAGGTGATTCGTCCGACGGGTCTTATTGATCCCGAGGTGATCGTCAAACCGACAAAGGGGCAGATCGACGATCTGGTTCACGAGATCAACGAACGCGCGGCGAAGAACGAGCGCGTACTGGTCACGACTTTGACCAAGAAAATGTCGGAAGACCTCACCGACTATCTGCTCGAACTCGGAATCCGGGTTCGGTACCTGCACTCCGACATCGACACGTTGCGACGCGTCGAACTACTGCGCCAGTTGCGGTTGGGGGAGTACGACGTCCTGGTGGGCATCAACCTTCTTCGCGAGGGTCTCGACCTTCCCGAGGTGTCGCTTGTTGCCATTCTCGATGCCGACAAGGAGGGCTTCCTGCGGAGCTCTACCAGCCTTATCCAGACCATCGGCCGTGCTGCTCGTAACGTGTCCGGCCAGGTCCACATGTACGCGGACAAGATCACTGCTTCCATGGCGCAGGCAATCGAAGAGACCGAACGTCGCCGCGAGAAGCAGATCGAATACAACAAGAAGATGGGAGTAGATCCCCAGCCTCTTCGTAAGAAGATCGCGGACATCCTCGATCAGGTGTACGAGGAAGCCGAGGATACTGCGGCGTCCGTCGACATCGGTGGTTCGGGGCGCAATGCGACGCGTGGTCGTCGAGCGCAGGGCGAAGCGGGCCGCGCGGTCAGTGCGGGCGTGTACGAAGGCCGGGATACAAAGTCGATGCCGCGCGCCGAATTGGCTGACCTGGTCAAGGAACTGACCGATCAGATGATGAATGCCGCCCGGGACTTGCAGTTCGAGTTGGCCGGTCGTTTGCGTGACGAAATCTCGGATCTCAAGAAGGAGCTTCGAGGCATGGACGCGGCTGGTTTGAAGTAGTTCGGTGCGATGTGTGTGAATCGGGGTCGCCCGCTACGGTTCACCTATGGATCCACAGACTGCCGGTAAGACCGGCCGTACTCTCGAACTTCTCCATTCGTTGTCGTACTTCGTTCCGGAGACGGAAAAGGAATTGGTTGCGCTCGGGCTTGAACCGGGACGGATGGTGTACTTCGCGGGTCGTGCTGCGCCGCTAGGTACTCCGCCTGCCACCGTGGTGACGTCGGCCTTCTACAACTTCAATCCCGAGTTGGTCGCAAGCGTGATTCCGCGCGCGTGGGACCTCGCGAAGCCGTCGGAGATTGTTGCTGCGCGCTACCGCGCTATCGACGCCGCGTATGTTCGTCTCCTCTGTGAAGATGTGACGTCGTCACCGGACATGGCTGAAGCTGCCGAGTTGGTTTCCATTGCGGCGCGGAACATTCCCGGCGTCGAGGGGCGTCCGCTGTATGCGGGCTGGGCGTCGGTCGAGTGGCCGACCGTGCCGCACGTCGCGTTCTGGCATGCACTGACCTTGCTGCGGGAGTACCGCGGCGACGGCCACATCGCAGCACTGCAGACTGCCGGGCTGAACGGGTTGGAAGCGTTGATCACGCACACGGCCACCGGTATCGGATTCCAGAAGAAGTTTGCCCAGAATCGTCGTGGGTGGTCGACGGAGCAGTGGGAGCAAGCCGTTCGGGATCTTCAGGACCGAGAGTTGCTCGATCGTAAGTCGGGAGCATTGACCGAGGACGGACAGGAACTGCGCGACGTCGTGGAGGATTTGACGGACGATCTGGCATTGGCTCCGTGGGACGCGTTGGGTGAATCCGGTGCAGACAGGCTTCTCGAACTGGCAGCGCCGTGGCGTGCTGCGCTGATCGAACAGGAAGTGTTTCCCGCCGCGCTCTTCGGTCCACGATTCGGAAACCTGCGCTGAGCGGGAATTCAGTGTAATTTTTTGATGTGACTACAGATCACATTCATCGCGGTGTTGTGGTGTGTATGGCAAATGGCACTTTTCCCGCGCTCTGCCCGCTAATGTCAGCAGCGCTGACTACCCCCGTAACCGCTGACTATCTCGTAACTATGGAGGATGAATGAGTGCCTACCGGACCGTTGTCGTAGGAACCGATGGCTCCGAGTCGTCACTGAAAGCAGTCGACAGGGCCGCAAGCATTGCCGCTGATGCCAGCGCACAGTTGATCATCGCATGCGCGTACTACCCGGCAGACCCCAAGGATGTCAGCGCTGCAGCAGACGTACTCGGCGACGAGGCATACCAGGTCACAGGTTCGACCCCCACCTACGAAATCCTCCGAACCGCGCGAGAGCGCGCACATGCGGCCGGTGCGGAAAAGGTCGTGGAGCGGGCAATAGTGGGAGCACCTGTCGAGTCGTTGCTCGCTTTGCTCGACGAGGTCGAGGGTGATCTGCTGGTTATCGGTAACCGAGGACTCAACACACTGACCGGTCGTCTACTCGGATCGGTACCGTCGGATGCCGCACGAAAGGCAACATCCGACGTCCTGATCGTTCATACCGTGCGCTGAGTAATCTCAGCAGTATTCTGCCTCGGCCGCATCGACGATCACTGTTCCCAATCGATAGGGATCGGCATTGATCGGCGATGCGGCCGAACTGGTTTCGGTGCCTTCGACGTCTTGGAGCTGGCTTGGTCGGCTGGTGGCACCGTTGTGTGTCACGCTGCGCAAATTCTCGATGATCGTCGCTCGTTCCGTACCCACAGCCAGCTGGCGGCAGATTCCGTCCCCGAGCGCTTGCAGGGTGTCGTCGGTGAGCGGCGTTGTGACGCCGTCGGCCATGATCGCGTCCCGGAACTGCGTTAGTGCCTGATGTTCGGGTGAGTCGACCACGTCCGTGGTGTGTGCGTCGCCGTCGGCGGAATCCGTCGCTGAAGACTCGGCCTGAGAGCATCCGATCAACATCCCGGCGCACAGGCCGATCAGTGCAGCTCCGACGACGTGTGGGCGACGACGGAGTAGCCACTGCGGCATGCGTGTGGCGGTCGGAGCGGTCACGAGAAGATTTCCTTCAGTAGAAGTGGCACGAGAGAACCTACTCCGCCGCGTTACATCACGGGCGTGAACGCAGCTTCGGCGATGTCGTCGAGCACCGCCGGGAGCGATTCGACGTGAATGATGCCGAGTCGCTGTGTAGCGCGCGTCAACGCGACGTACAGGTCATTCATGCCCCGGGGCGATTCGTCGAGGATGTCTGTGGGTTCGACGATGAAAACGGTGTCGAATTCCAGGCCCTTGACGTCCTTGACGGAGAGAACGCTGACCGAGTCGCCGACGAGGCCGGACAGATCCTTGACCATCTCATGCCCGGCGATGACGGCAGTCAGGCCTGGGTGAGACTCGTGCTCGATGCAGCGACGCACCGTTTCCTCGAGATTCTCCGTTGTTGTTTTCAGTGACCACGGTGCAAAACCGCTGTCTCTGACCGACCGGGGTACTGCTTGCGTGGGATCGATCTCTTCGAGCACCCGGTGTGCCACATCCATGATTTCCGACGGAGTTCGGTAGTTCACGGTCAGCTGGGTGAGCTTCCAACGCTGTGCGACGTACGGTTCGAGGATCGTCTGCCATGACGACGTGCCGGCGGGATCGCCCGTCTGCGCTGTGTCACCCACCAAGGTCATCCAACGATTCGGTATGCGGCGCATCAACATCCGCCACGCCATCGCCGACAACTCCTGGGCCTCGTCCACGATCACGTGGCCGTATGTCCAGGTTCTATCACCCGCTGCCCGCTCGGCAGTGGTCTGATGCTGCCCCAGATCATGACGCTGCGCGAGTTGACTGGCGTCGATCAAGTCGTACGCCATCAGGATTTCGGGATCCATCTCGTCTTCGAGATCCTGCGGCGCCGATCCCGTCAGAATGTCGAGAGCTCCCTGGGCATCGGCAATCTGTGCGCGCCATTGCCGTTGTGCCCGTTCGCGTTCCGCGGCGTCGTCGACGCCGAGAATTTCGGCCAGCTCGTCGAGTAGCGGTGCATCGGCAGCACTGAATCCGGGGCCGACGCTCTGCAACAGTTCGGAGCGCTGGTTGTCGTCGAATTGTGGAGCGGCCTTCTCCAGTCGTCTCGGTGATGTCCAGAGCTCGGCGAGAATCTGTTGCGGCGACAACTCGGGCCACAGTGCGCCGATTGCGGACATGATGTCGGCGTCTTCGCGCATCTCGTCGCGGATGTCGGCTATGTCGTCCCTACTCAGAAGTGAACCGCCGTCCACCAGATTCCCGCCGATGATCTCGGCCATCTGCAGAGCAAGCGCTTCGATGACCGCGGAGACGAAGATCGGCCTGGCCAAGTTATGCGGACGACGGGACGAGCGGGCACGGCCGCGAGCTTTGGTGACTGTCTTTCGATCCAGTTTCAGGTCGTAGGTGTCGAAGCGGAGAACAATCGGCGAGGACGGTACTTCCTGGCGATCGCGGACAGCGTTCTTGAGTACGTCGAGGATGTCGAGAGAACCCTTGATCTCGCCGGCCGCGAGCGAATCGATTCGTGTTGCGCGCACTCCGGGATACAGGTCACCGATGGTGGAGAGTAGAACGCCGGTCTCACCCAGTGACGGGAGTACCTGACTGATGTAGTCGAGGAACGTTGCGTTGGGGCCGATGATGAGCACTCCGGCCTTCGCCAACTGCTGGCGATAGGTGTACAGCAGGAACGCTGCACGGTGGAGTGCGACAGCGGTCTTGCCGGTACCGGGGCCACCCTGAACCACGAGCACACTTTTGTGTTCGGATCGGATGATCGAATCCTGCTCGGTTTGGATGGTCTCGACGATGTCGTTCATCTGGCCGGTGCGCGCAGCGTTCAAGGCGTCGAGCAGGGCGCTTTCCCCGGCCACGCCACCGGCTTCGGTGACAACACCGGCGGCGCGAGCCGCGTCGAGGTCGAGGTATTCGTCGTTGATTCCGGTAACCGCACGACTACGGCTTCGGATGTGGCGTCGACGCTTCACGCCTTCCGGTGCCGCCGGTGTCGCGAGGTAGAACGGGCGGGCCATCGGGGCGCGCCAGTCGAGGAGGAGCGTCTCGTAGTCGTTCTCGGTGTCGAGAATCCCCAGGCGTCCGACATAGCGATATTCTTCGTCGAAATCGATTCTGCCGAAACACAGTCCGTTCTCGGCTGCGTCGTATTTCGCTAGATCCTCGGTGTACATCGCGTTGAACGATTCGCGTTCACTGCGTGCCTGCGGGGTTCCACCGCTTTCCAGCAAGACAGTGCTCAGGCGCGATTTGGCATGCTTCCGGAGCTCGTCGAGACGGGAATACAGCATCGTCACGTACTGCTGCTCGAGCTGTTGCTCGGTGTGTGACGGGTCCGCGTCGGGCAAGGGTTCTCCTAGGCTTGATGAAAGAAGTTCGAGCACCGCAAAAGTGCCAAGACAGTCTAGTTCGCTTAGGTGAATGGGATGTATCCAACGAGGTCAGGCCACCCGAAGGTGGCCTGACCGGACGTTCGAGTGTGTCAGTGCGTCAATTCGTCGCGCTTCTCGCGGGCCTTGGCCAGGGCAATTTCGGCTCGTTTGCGGGCGCGCTTTCCGAGGACCTCGGACTGCTCGGATGCGGTCTCCGCCCATTCGTTGCCTTTTTCAAGCGCAAGTTCTGCAAACTCTGCACTGCGCTTGCCGGCCAACTCCGCCAGTTCCGATCCCCGCTCGCGGGCCGTCTCGGCCAGTTCCGCACCGCGCTTCTGTGCGACCTCGAGAATCTCGGGGCCTCGTTCCTTTGCGATCTCGAGTAATTCGGAACCGTGCACCTTCGCAGCTTCGGCGAGTTCCGTGCCACGCTCCGAGGCAGCGGCGAGGGCGTGCTCGAGACGTTCCCCGGTGTGCTCGTCGTGGTTTGCAGCCGCCAAGGGGAGTGCTGCCGAGATCGATGCCTGTGCCTTCCTCGCCGCGCGTCGACCGCGCCATCCGAGTGACGGTTTGCCCTCGGTGTCGACGGCGGCGATCATCAGGCCGCCGAGCAGGCTGACGTTCTTGATGAAATTGGTGCGTTGCATGGCGCGAAGCGTCGGGTCGGACTCGTTCCAGAAATCATGACCCGCAACTGTGGTGGGGATCAGGCTTCCAGCCAGTGCCAACGACGCAATGCGCGGAGCCTTTCCGCTTGCGAGCAACGCTCCACCGCCGATCTGGATTACCGCGTTGAGCTTGATCAGCGTCTCTGGGTCTGCGGGCAATTTTTGTGTCACCGCGCCAGGGAGTGTTTCCACTGATTTGTCGATCAGTGGAGTTGCTTTTGCCGCGCGCTGCGCAGGATTACGGAGCGCGTCGATCCCCCCGGCAATGAAAATGGTGGAAAGAAGCGGACGAGCAATTCGACGTACCAGCATGTTCCAAGCCTCCCGATGTAGGTCCTTTCCACACTAGCGATTCGAACGGAACCCGGGACGGGTTACATCCTGCTCACCGGTGTGGCAAGGCTGTAAAAACGGCGCCCATCAGCGAAGAATTAACCGAAACTCGGCTGCGACACACCTTGGGACGACGGCGTGGGAGGTTTGACAATGGATCACAACGTCGACGTGGTGGTGGTCGGTGGTGGCCCAGCAGGCATGACCGTCGCGGGTGATCTTGCGCGGCTGGGGTGCTCGGTTGCTGTTGTGGAGAAGTGGCTGACGGTCAACCCGTCCAGTCGGGCGTTTGCAACGATGGCGAGAACATTGGAGTTGCTCGATGCGCGTGGGCTGGCCGACCAGCTACTTGCGACGAGCACGACAACTCCGGGCATCAATCTCTTCAAGGGCGCGAAGCTGGACCTCACCCACCTGAGATCTCGCTACCGGTTCGCGATGATTACTCCGCAGACCAACGTCGACCAAGCCCTCGAGCGCTATGCCAGGGAACAGGGAGCAGACATTCACCGCGGTATGGCACTTGTCGACCTCATTCAGGACGCCACCGGAGTCACCCTCACTGCTCGACCCAAAGACGATGACAACCCTTCGTCGACGATGACGTGGCGCGCCGCGTATGCCGTCGGGGCAGATGGCGCACACAGTACGGTCCGTGGTCTTGTCGGGATGGATTTCCCCGGGAAGTCCGTGCTGTCGTCGGTGGTGTTGGCTGATGTGAAATTGACTGCCGGACCGCAGGGCGGTGGCCTCACGCTGGGCGATACACCGCGTGAGTTCGGATTCCTTGCTCCCTATGGGAAGGAGGACAGTGACGGCTCTTGGTATCGCTCGATGACCTGGGATCGAGAGCGTCAGGTTCCCGATACCGATCCGGTGGGTGAGGCCGAGATCGTGGGTTCGTTGAACCGGGCCATGGGACGTGACGTGGGTGTCGTCGACGTTGGTTGGCATTCGCGTTTCCACTGCGACGAGCGTCAGGTTCGTGACTATCGCAGCGGCAGAGTGTTTTTGGTGGGGGACGCCGCGCATGTGCACTCGCCGATGGGCGCACAAGGAATGAACACCGGAATTCAGGATGGTGCGAACCTGGCCTGGAAACTCGGCGCTGTACTGGCAGGGGCCGACGATTCGATCCTGGACACGTATCACCGCGAGCGGTACCCGATCGGGAAGCGAGTGGTGCGACAGTCGGGGCTGATGATGCGCGCCGTCACCTTGCACCCGCGCCCCGCCAGGTTCCTGCGCGATCTCCTTGCTCCGCATATCCTGTCGATCCCGAGGGTGCGAGACGTCGTCGCCGGTAGTTTCGCGGGCACTGAGCTTCGCTATCCCTCATCTGACGGCCAGAGCGATCTGGTCGGAACTCGCGCGACGGAAGTGCCCCTTCACGAGGGGCGTCTCACCGAACTGCAACGCCGGCCCGGTTTTGTTTTCATCCGCGAGAACGGGACCGCCTCGACGATGCAGAACCCAGGAACCGATCTGCTCGTCCACGCGCGGCGCACGGACGACGGACCGGCACTACTCGTACGGCCCGACGGCTACATAGCGTGGGCCGGGAGTTCTACATCTCGCGGGGGAGAAGAGGGTTGGCCAGCAGCACTGTCGCGGTGGACCGGAGCGCGCCAGTCATCTCTGTGACGCCCACCGATTCGGGTCGCTTTCCAACGCCGCTCGATCCCAGTGCCCCGAATCAGCGGCGGCAGCGTATGTGGTCTGCAAGAACGACAGAAGTGTCGCCTCGGGGTCGGCGGAGGTTCGGACTGCTTCGTATGGCAGAAGAAATTGACCGAAATCCTTGCTGTAGAACGCAGCTGACGGTTCGACGTGGTATGCCTCGAACTCGGCAGGCGCGGGGTACGAGTACGAATAGAACGCGCCCTCCTCGCCGCCGCCGGGCCAGAAGCCGCAGCTGCTCAATTCGTGGGAGTAACCTTCCACCATCACCCAGTCGCCGCAGTTGGGTGCGCCTCCCGGGTGTGGTGGCGCTGTTCGTCCGGAGAATCGAGTACACGCGAGGTCCATTGCGCCCCAGAAGAAATGGACTGGCGATACCTTTCCGATGAATCCCGCGCGGAACGCCGAGATGACGCGGTCGGCGTGAACGAGTTGACGCCAGAACAGGTGGACGGCTTCGGCGTCGTAGGAACAGTGGACGTGATCGTCGACAAACGGAAGCGCCGGATCAACCTCATTCGGTGTTGGCGCAATGTCCACTGAAATATTCAGGGCGCGTAGTGCTTCCATCGTGCGTGCATAGAACGTCGATACCGATTGAGGTTCGAGTGGAATCTCATGTGACGCACCGGAACTGTCGCGGATGCGTAGTCGGTGTTCGCAGAAATCGAACTCGATATCGAAAATGCGATCGCCGTAGGGGATGGACGATGTTGTCAACCCCCGCGGAGTGACATACAGGGTGACCTGCCACCAGTGGTTGATCAGTGGCGAACACGCAAGTCGAATCTTTCCCACGATCTGTACCCACATGTGCAGTGTGTCGCGCGTGTCGGTCCAGTCGTCCACGCGCAACGCGGGCCAATCCGCCGGCGTGTTGGATGTTGTCATTCGACGTCCTCCGCACTCGATCGACAATCGGGCCTTCTTCGGAGTCTGGCACGAGTGGGTTCGACGTGTACATATTCGACGTGTACAAAACCGCTAGGTCACGACAGCGGGCGCCTTGCTACGACAGCGAAGTTCAATGGGATCCTCGGCAACCCCGGCGGCAATGCCCATCCATTGGCGCAGGGTATGAGCTCAGGGAAGGCAGGCCAATCCATGTACGGCAGCTCGGCCACCGATTCGATGTGTAACCCTGCGCGAAGCAGTGAACCGATGACCTCGCCCAGATCGTGGCGCCACTCGTGATTGGTGGTGTGCGCGATCTGGCCGGTCGAGTTGTCGGTGTACGAGCTGGAATCTTCGTAGGTTCGGACGCCGCCGCCGGAAAGGTAATCGTCGGTGATGTTCCACGGTTCGAATGCCAGGGCGCCGAGGATCGGATGATCGTCGCGGATCATGAATACGCCACCCGGCTCGAGGAGGTCGTGGATCGACTGGGCCCAGTTGGCGAGCTCCGGTAGCCAGACGATTGTCCCGGTGCTGGTGACGATGGTCTCGAATCGCCGGTTGATCAGTGAGGCAGCGAATCGCGCGTCGCCTTCTACCCAGGTGATCTCGTGGCTGTTGGCTTCTGCGATGCGTGCTGCGTGGTGCAGGGACTTGGGCGACAAGTCGAGTCCGTGGACGTCGATCGCGCCGAGTCTCGCCCACGAGAGGGTGTCGGTACCGATATGGCACTGCAGATGCAGGAGCGAGCGACCCTGGATCCCCGATACGGGCAGGTGAGGGGTGAGTACCGAGAGGTCGTTCTGCACAACCGTCGAGATGACTGTGGGATCGGCCAGAAAGCGTTCGACGCTGTACATGTCGGAGCGCACGTGGACGTCGGCTCGATCATCCCAATTCGCTTTGTTGGCGGCGATGGCATCTACCTCGAGCATGGCTGCCCCCTCGGAGTCGGCTGCGAATCGAGTTTTGTCGTGATGATGACCCTCGACGGCATCGTAGACGGGCAGTCATCCCCAACGCGCATGTTCGGGCCGCGCTGGGGATGTGCCGTGCTGGGGAGGGGCCGTGCTGGGGAGGGGCAGGGGTCACCAACCGCGTTCGCGCCACTCCTGCAGGTGCGGTCGCTCGGCGCCGAGTGTCGTGTCCTTGCCGTGGCCGGGGTAGACGATCGCGGAGTCGTCGTAGCGGCCGAAGAGCTTGGTTTCGACGTCGTTGAGCAGTGAGGCGAACTTCTCGGGATCAGCCGTCTTACCCACTCCGCCGGGGAACAGTGAGTCGCCGGTGAAGATGTGAACCTGGCCCGACGGTTCGGTCAGCACGAGTGCGATAGAGCCAGGGGTGTGGCCGGACAGGTGGATGACATCCAAGCTCAGGTTTCCGACCGTGACAGTATCGCCGTCTTCGAGCAGTACGTCCGGAGTCACAGGAAGCGCTTCGGCGTCGAGGGGATGCGCTGCGGTCGGCACATTGGTGGCAGCGTGGACATCTTTCAGTGCCAACCAGTGGTCGCCGTGCTGATGTGTGGTGACGATGGAATCGAAATTCGGAGCTTCCTGCTCGATCAGCGCAACGATCTTTTCGGCTTCGTTGGCCGCGTCGATGAGGAGTGATTTCCCGGTTGCGGAACAGACCACGAGGTAGGTGTTGTTGTCCATGGGGCCGACAGACATCTTCGTGATGGTTGCGCTGTCGATTGTGCGTCGTTGAGGCGCAGAATCGGGGGAGAGCTGACCGGTGTAGGAGTTGTCGATCACGATGGGCTGATTCGTCATGATTTGCAGGCTACCTTCGAATAGGGGCTGGTAGACCGCTGGGTTCGTGCTTGCAGTCAAAACATGTCGGTGGCTCGGCCTACCATGGCGACGTTCGAGGACTCACTGTGTGTGAGTGCTCGTAATGTCCGTGATGTCGCTGGTGGACAGCCCCAGATGAATGTCGATGAAGGGAATTGGTGTGTCGGATCGCCTGATCGTGCGGGGTGCGCGAGAGCACAATCTGCGAGGAGTCGACCTGGATCTCCCGCGAGACAGCATGATCGTCTTCACGGGTTTGTCGGGTTCGGGTAAATCCAGCCTTGCGTTCGACACGATCTTCGCCGAAGGACAACGCCGGTACGTCGAGTCGCTCTCGGCGTACGCGCGTCAGTTCCTGGGCCAGATGGACAAACCTGATGTCGATTTCATCGAAGGCTTGTCGCCCGCGGTGTCGATCGATCAGAAGTCGACCAACCGCAACCCGCGATCAACCGTCGGAACCATCACCGAGGTCTACGACTATCTTCGTCTCCTCTATGCCCGCGCTGGCGCGGCTCACTGCCCGGTGTGTGGTGAGAAAATCGCACGCCAGACCCCTCAACAGATTGTCGATCAGGTCCTCGACATGGAGGAGGGCATCAAGTTCCAGGTCCTCGCCCCGGTTGTGCGCACCCGCAAGGGCGAGTTCGTCGATCTTTTCGAACAGCTCAATACACAGGGTTACTCACGCGTCCGAGTCGATGGCGTCGTTTACCCCCTGACTGATCCACCCAAGCTGAAGAAGCAGGAAAAGCACGACATCGAAGTTGTCGTCGACCGTCTTCAGGTGAAGGCAAGCTCCAAGCAGCGACTCACGGATTCGGTGGAGACCGCTCTTCGGCTTGCCGAGGGCATTGTTGTTCTCGACTTCGTAGACCGTGAAGAAAACGCGCCCGACCGGGAGCGGCGATTCTCCGAGAAGCTGGCGTGCCCCAACGCTCACCCGCTCGCAATCGATGATCTCGAGCCACGTTCGTTCTCGTTCAACTCGCCGTACGGAGCCTGCCCGGAGTGCACGGGTCTCGGTATTCGTAAAGAGGTCGACCCGGAACTTGTAGTTCCCGATGCGGAGTTGAGCCTCGAGGACGGAGCTATCGCGCCGTGGTCGATGGGGCAGAGTTCCGAGTACTTCGGGCGTTTGCTGTCCGGTCTCGGCGACATCCTCGGGTTCGACATGAAGACGCCATGGAACAAGCTTCCTGCCAAGGCGCGCAAGGCAATCCTCGAAGGCAGTGAGGAGCAGGTCCACGTTCGGTACAAGAACCGGTACGGTCGTACCCGTTCTTACTACGCGGAGTTCGAGGGCGTCATGCCCTTCCTGCATCGCAGGCTCGAGCAGACCGAATCCGATCAGATGAAGGAACGCTACGACGGCTACATGCGTGACACCCCGTGTCCTGCGTGTGGCGGTGCGCGACTGCGTCCGGAAATCCTGTCGGTGACCATTGCTGCCGGAGATTTCGGCAGCAAGTCCATCGCGGAGGTCTGTGAACTCTCGATCTCCGACTGCGCAGATTTCCTGAATAGCCTCACCCTCGGTTCACGCGAAGAAGCCATCGCAGGTCAGGTGCTCAAGGAAGTTCAGGCGCGTCTCGGATTCCTCCTCGATGTCGGCCTCGAATACCTCTCACTGTCGCGTGCCGCCGGCACCCTGTCCGGTGGCGAGGCCCAGCGAATCCGCCTGGCAACGCAGATCGGTTCGGGCCTTGTCGGTGTGCTCTACGTACTGGACGAGCCGTCCATCGGTTTGCACCAGCGAGACAACCGTCGCCTGATCGAAACACTGACCAGGCTGCGCGATCTCGGTAATACCCTGATTGTGGTCGAGCACGACGAAGACACGATTCGCACCTCCGACTGGGTGGTCGACATCGGTCCGTATGCCGGCGAGCACGGCGGCCAGGTCGTCCACAGCGGACCATACGAAGAGTTGCTCACCTGCGACGAGTCGATTACGGGCGCATACCTGTCTGGGCGAAAGTTCATCGAGGTCCCCGAGATCCGTCGCCCGGTCGATCGTAAGCGTCAGGTCACCGTTGTCGGTGCGCGTGAGCACAACCTCGACGGTATCGACGTGAGCTTCCCGTTGGGTGTTCTCACCGCGGTCACCGGCGTTTCCGGTTCGGGTAAGTCGACATTGGTGAACGACATCCTGGCCACGGTCATGGCAAACAAGCTCAACGGTGCTCGTCAGGTGCCCGGCCGCCACACCCGAATCAACGGGCTCGACCAACTCGACAAACTGGTCCAGGTTGATCAGTCGCCGATCGGCCGTACCCCGAGGTCCAACGCAGCCACCTACACCGGTGTGTTCGACAAGATTCGGACGCTCTTCGCTGCCACAACCGAAGCCAAGGTACGCGGCTATCAGCCCGGGCGTTTCTCGTTCAACGTCAAGGGCGGTCGCTGCGAAGCGTGCTCGGGTGACGGCACACTCAAGATCGAGATGAACTTCCTGCCAGACGTCTACGTTCCGTGCGAGGTCTGCCACGGCGCTCGGTACAACCGCGAGACACTCGAGGTTCACTACAAGGGCAAGTCCATCGCCGAGGTGCTGGACATGCCCATCGAAGAGGCAGCGGAGTTCTTCCAGCCCGTCACCTCGATTCACCGGTACTTGAAGACTCTGGTGGACGTCGGTCTCGGCTATGTCCGACTGGGACAGCCGGCACCGACACTGTCCGGTGGTGAGGCTCAACGTGTCAAACTCGCCGCCGAGCTTCAGAAGCGTTCCACCGGACGTACCGTCTACATCCTCGACGAGCCGACAACGGGCCTGCACTTCGAAGACATTCGCAAGTTGCTGATCGTCATCAACGGATTGGTCGACAAGGGCAACAGCGTCATCGTGATCGAGCACAATCTCGACGTCATCAAGACATCGGACTGGGTTGTCGACATGGGACCTGAAGGTGGATCCGGTGGCGGAACCGTTGTGGCAGAAGGAACTCCGGAAGAAATCGCCGCAGTCCCCGAAAGCTACACCGGAAAGTTCCTCAGCGAGGTACTCAGTGCGCAAAAGGCTCCCGTGAAAACGAAGACTGTGGCGAAGAAGCGCGCAGCGAAGGCTGCGGCCCCCAAGAAGGCTGCGCCGCGGAAGAAGTCCGCATCGGTCGCCTAACCCGATGGGATAGGTGCGACGTCAGTGATGCCGGGACCGTCAGTCGGTCCCGGCATCACTGCTGAGGCGGCGTTGTGACGCTAAGCGTCTGTAACTTTGTGACGCTAGGCGTCTGCGACATTGTGACGCTAGGCGTCTGTAACTTTGTGACGCTAGGCGTCTACGGCCTCGAGGATTGCTTCAGCCAACTCCTTCGGGCGTGACCACATCGGCCAGTGTCCGGTCGGAAGGTCGACGTACGTCACCGGCAACTTCGCGAGTTCGACGGCAACGGGAAATCCACCATCAGCCATCTGCTTGATGACATCGGACGGGAAGCTGCTGCACACCACAGTGGTGCGAACGGCATAGCGTCTCGGATCGGTCAGGACGATCTGGTCGCGGGCTGCGCCCGCAGGTTCGGGGACGGCGTGATCCCGAAACGCCGTCAAAGCGTCGTCGTCGAGTCCATCGATGCTGCTCCCGTCCGCTTCCAATTCAGCCCAAGTCGGTAGTGGAATCTCGACCGCATCGTCGGCGAGATCGGGTCGAAGTGCGGTGCCGTCCGGCATCGGACCGCTGTCGACGTAGACGATTCGCGCAATCTGGTCGGGTACGCGATCGGTGGCGGCGTATCCGGACGCTCCGGCGCCGCTGTGCACGACGAGGATCGTGCGTTCGTCCGAACTCGAGACGGCGTCGACGATTGCGCGGACGTGGGAATCGAGAGTTACGGTGCGCCGGGGTGAGTCCACAGACTCGAGTCCTGGCAAGGTCAGTGCGGTGACGCGGGTGTCGGGGCGTTCGAGGTGGGGGAGTACCGCGTCCCACGCCCATGCGCCAAGCCAGAATCCGGGAACCAGAACGATGTGAGTTTTCATGAACCTATCGTCGCGGGCTATCGGTGACAGCTGTGTGTCACTGATTTTGTCACCGTTTGGTATCGAAAACTGCGACAATGGAAAACGTGAATCGAGCGGCGAGATTGCACGCACTCCTCGAGGAGTTGCGTCGTCGTGGTGACCGCGGGTCAAGTGCAACGCAGCTTGCTGCGCAATTCGGCGTCACGTCGCGCACAGTCAAACGAGATGTCGAGACATTGATGGAGTCGGGGTCTGCGATCGAAGGTCGTTCCGGACCTGGCGGTGGCTACCGATTGATCGGCCGCGCGACGTTGCCGCCGGTGAATTTCACTGTCCCGCAGGCGGTATCGATCGCCTTGGCGTTGACTGCTGTCGGCGATGCTCCGTTCGCGGACGACGGGCGAGCGGCACTGGCGAAATTACTGGACGTCATGGACGCCGACAGTCGGGCCAGAGTCGAGGAACTCAGCGGGCGCGTCTGGGTTCGTCATGGCGAACAAGTAGAAGCTGATGAGGAGTCAGGAGTCAACCGACGCGCGATCGAGCAGGCATTGGAGCGTAAGTGCGTCGTGTCGTTGCGGTACATCGATGGCGACGGGGCCGAATCTACGCGCGCAGTCGAGCCGCATTTGCTCGCTCACACCCGAGATCGGTGGTTCTTGATCGGGTGGTGCCGAACGCGGGACGCGGTTCGGTGGTTCCGTCTCGATCGGATCCAGAAGGCAACTCTGACGAAGGTGCATTTCGTTCCCCGCGAGACTGCACTGTTCGGAGAACCGCCACCGACGGCTCGCTCGGCGGCCGACGTGAGTTGACGGCTCAGGCGCTCATATTCCGTGCCGCCGCAACGGATTCCGCGACCAGTGCTTCCAATGCCGAGCGATCGACATCACTGAGCCGTTTGACATAGAGGCAGCCTTTGCCGATCTTGTGCTTGCCCAGACGGTCGAGTGCCTCAGCGTGGTCGTCGAAGTTCAGCGACAGATAGAGAGTGAGTGCGGTGGCTCGGGGTGAGAACCCGATCAGTGCGGTGTCACCTTCGTGACCGCTGGCATAGCGGTAATGGCGGGCACCGAATCCGATGATGCTGGTGCCCCACAGCACCGGCGGTTCGCCGGTCGCGGCCGACAGCATGGATATCAATTCCATGCTGTCGGCACGTTTGACCGGGTCGGCAATTCGATCGACAAAGGCGCCGACATCATCCGAGGACGGCTGCGTTTTGTTTGCTGTTGCCACGGTCGTATTTCAGGCTCAGTAGACCGGGCCGGTGAACTTCTCGCCCGGGCCCTTGCCAGGCTCGTCTGGGTGCGACGACGCTTCGCGGAACGCACGTTGCAGGGCTTGCAGGCCTTCGCGAATCGGGCCGGCGTGGGGGCCGAGGTATTCGACGGATGCGGTGACCAGACCGGCCAGCGCGGTGATGACGCGGCGTGCCTCGTCCAGGTCCAGGTACGGGCTGGCTGACGGGTCGGCGTCGGACAGGCCGAGCTTCTCTGCTGCGGAGCTCATCAGCATCACGGCGGCGCGGCTGATGACCTCGACTGCGGGAACCTCGGAGAGTTCGCGGACATCAGGGTTCGCGTCGGTGTTCTGATCTGCTTCGAAGTTCTCACTCATGTCTGCAAGGATTCCATCACGGTGCGGAGCAGTTCAATCTGGCCTTGCCTTGTGCGGACGCGATTAGATTCATCGCCGTCGGCCTGATACTCTTGTGCCAACGACCGCCTCCGACATGTTCGGGGGCAGCAAGTGGAGCCCGACTCCCACCTCTGCGCGGCAGGTAAAACTGCAGTTCAGTGGTTCCGGTCACCTGAAGGAAGATTCTATTCTTCGTCAGGTTCCTCGTTCAGTCGAGGAGATTGTTCCTGGCGTGAGCTGGGTTTGATCTGATCGGTCGACATCGGGCCCCGCGGAGAAATATCACCGCGGGGTTTTTTGTTGGGGTTTGGGTAGAACTAGCTGCGTGCGGTCACGAGACCGCACCGTTCAACCTAGGAGGCCCCATCAGCACTGAGACCCGCATCAACGATCGTATCCGCGTTCCCGAGGTCCGTTTGGTCGGACCTGGCGGTGAACAGGTAGGCATCGTGCGTGTTGAAGATGCACTCCGCTTGGCTCTGGAAGCCGACCTCGACCTTGTCGAGGTAGCTCCTGATGCCCGTCCGCCGGTCTGCAAGATCATGGACTACGGCAAGTTCAAGTACGAAGCTGCACAGAAAGCCCGTGAGTCTCGCAAGAACCAGACTCTTACGGTCATCAAGGAGCAGAAGCTTCGCCCCAAGATCGACGCCCACGACTACGAGACAAAGAAGCGCAACGTTGTTCGCTTCCTCGAAGCTGGTTCCAAGGTCAAGGTCACGATCATGTTCCGCGGTCGTGAGCAGTCACGTCCCGAGCTCGGCTACCGCCTTCTGCAGCGTCTGGGAGCAGACGTCGCGGATCTCGGTTTCGTCGAGACCTCGGCTAAGCAGGACGGTCGCAACATGACGATGGTCCTGGCGCCACACAAGGGTGCCAAGACTCGCGTCAAGGCTCAGGAAAGCGCTCAGGCGCCAGTCGCTCAGGCTGCTCCCAAGCCGGCTCCCGAAGCACCGGCAGCGCCGGCAGCCGACGAAGCGGCTCCCGAAGCTCCGACCAGCTAGTCGATTCCCCAAGCACCATCACGTAACAAAGAACTGAGGACTCCATGCCCAAGATGAAGAGCCACAGCGGCGCCTCGAAGCGATTCAAGGTATCCGGTTCCGGCAAGCTCCTGCGCCAGAAGGCCGGCCGTCGCCACCTTCTCGAGCACAAGGCCAGCAAGGTTACCCGTCGTCTCGACGGTGTCGCTGTCGTCAGCCCTGATGACGCACCGCGCATCAAGCGCATGCTCGGCATCTGAGTCGTCCCCCTTACTGACCACCCGGGGCCGAAATCTCAGCCCCTAGATTGACAGGATTTTCACGTGGCACGCGTAAAGAGGGCGGTCAACGCCCAGAAGAAGCGTCGTTCAATTCTTGCTGCATCCAGCGGCTACCGTGGACAGCGTTCGCGTCTGTACACCAAGGCCAAGGAGCAGCAGCTCCACTCGATGGTTTACGCATACCGCGACCGTCGTGCACGCAAGGGTGAGTTCCGCAAGCTGTGGATCACGCGCATCAACGCTGCAGCTCGGGCCAACGACATCACGTACAACCGCCTGATCCAGGGCCTGCGCCTGGCTGAGGTCGACGTCGACCGCAAGATCCTCGCCGAGCTCGCCGTCTCCGATGCAGAGGCCTTTGCCGGCCTCGTTGCACTCGCGAAGGCCGCTCTGCCGGCTGACGTGAATGCGCCTGCCGGAGAAGCAGCCTGATCGACGCATCACAGCAACGGCCCGTGGATCCGCTCACCGAGCGGACTCCGCGGGTCGTTTCTGCTGTCAAGCTCCTGCGCACAGCAGAACGACGTAAAGCAGGACGATTCCTGGTCGAGGGTGAAAACTCCGTCACGGAAGTTTTGAAGGCAAACAGCACTGGCGCTGCCACAACAGTGCGCGACCTCTTCTATACGGAGAGCGCCGCCGAGCGATACCAGCATGTCATCGACTTGGCGTTGAGTTCCGGGGTTCGGGCTGCGCTGGTCACCGACCGCGCCGCAAAGGCGTTGAGCGACACGGTGACTCCGCCCGGCTTGGTTGCCGTGTGTGATCTCCTCGATGTTCCGCTGTCGGACGCGATTCGCTCGGACACCAAGCTCTTGGCCGTTCCGGTCGAGGTCAACGAACCGGGCAACGCGGGCACCGTAATTCGGATTGCCGACGCAGTGGGCGCCGATGCCGCGATCCTGGCCGGCGACAGCGTGGACCCCCACAACGGCAAGGTGGTTCGTTCGTCGGCGGGCAGCCTGTTCCATCTCCCGGTGGTTCGTGAACGCGATACCGATGCGGTGATCGAACAGATTCGCGCTGCCGGTATTCAGATACTGGCGACTGCAGCCGACGGAGAGATCGATCTCGACAACGCAGACGAGTTGTTGAGTAAGCCGACGGCCTGGCTGTTCGGGAACGAAGCACATGGTCTTGATCCGGCCATTGCGGCTCGCGCCGACTACCGTGTTCGGATTCCGATCCATGGGCGCGCCGAAAGCCTTAATCTGGCGACTGCAGCTGCTATCTGCCTCTATGCGAGTGCGCGGGTGCAACATCGCGACGCGGATCAAGGCTGACAAGTAAGACGGAAGTGACCTCTCGGAATTCCATTTGCGGAAGCCTGAGAGAATGCAAGAGCGTAACAATGTTCGACCAAAATGCTCGACCGCAGTAGAGAAGCAAACCGAGAAGCGACAGGAGTGTCACAGCCGTGGCCAAAAATGAGGGCGCGACCCCGCCGGACGTCGACGCGAGTGCGCTCACCGAAGAGGCGCTGACCGCGGCCGCGGAGAACGCAGAGAAGGCGCTCGCGGAGGCGGCAGACCTGGATGCATTGGCTCAGGTCAAGGTTGAGCACATGGGGGACAAGTCCCCGATCGCCCTCGCTCGGCGTGGTCTCGGCAAACTTCCGGGTAAGGAAAAGGCCGACGCCGGCAAGCGTGTCAACATTTTCCGGACCCGCATCAGTTCTGCGTACGACGCTCGCCGCGAGGTTCTCCTCGCCGAGCGTGACGCCGCTGTGCTGGTAGCCGAGGCAATCGACGTCACGCTGCCGTCCGATCGTTACCCAGTGGGTGCCCGTCATCCCATCAGCTTGATCTCCGAGCAGGTCGCCGACGTGTTTGTCGCGATGGGCTGGGAGGTCGCCGAGGGTCCGGAGGTCGAGACCGAGCACTTCAACTTCGACGCTCTGAACTTCCTGCCGGATCATCCCGCGCGGACGATGCAGGACACGTTCCATCTGGCTCCGGAGAACTCGCGTCAGGTGCTGCGAACGCACACTTCGCCCGTGCAGGTGCGCACGATGCTCACGCGTGAGGTTCCGATCTACGTCGTCTGCCCTGGTCGTACCTTCCGTACCGACGAACTTGATGCGACGCACACCCCGGTGTTCTCCCAGGTCGAAGGTCTAGCCGTCGACAAGGGCCTGACGATGGCGAACCTTCGCGGAACTCTGGACGCGTTCGCGCGCGCCCTGTTCGGTCCTGAAACTCGGACGCGTATGCGCCCCAACTACTTCCCGTTCACGGAACCGTCGGCCGAGGTCGACGTGTGGTTCGCGAACAAGAAGGGTGGCGCCGGGTGGGTCGAATGGGGCGGCTGCGGCATGGTCAACCCGAACGTGCTGCGCGCCAGCGGAATTGATCCGGACGAGTATTCGGGATTTGCGTTCGGCATGGGCCTCGAGCGGACTTTGCAGTTCCGCAACGGCATCCCGGACATGCGTGACATCGTCGAAGGCGACGTGCGTTTCACGCTGCCCTTCGGTGTTGCAGGCTGACCGGTCCGGCACGCGGACATTTTCGACCAACAGACTTATCGAGAAAACGAGAGAGCTGAGCTGACGTGCGAGTAGCGCAATCCTGGCTGACCGAGATCCTGCAGCGGGCAACTCCGGAGTGGGAGGTCACTCCCGAAGAGCTGGACGCAGGGTTCGTCCGGGTAGGGCTCGAAGTCGAGGAACTCGACACACTCGAGGCAATCGACGGCCCCCTGGTGGTCGGCAAGGTCCTCGACATCACCGAACTCACCGAGTTCAAGAAGCCGATCCGTTTCTGCCAGGTCGAGGTCGGCGAAGCAGAACCGCGCGGCATCGTCTGTGGCGCCCGCAATTTCGCCGAGGGTGACCTCGTCGTCGTCGCGTTGCCCGGCGCTGTGCTGCCCGGCGGCTTTGCCATCGCGACTCGTGAGACGTACGGCAAGATTTCCGACGGCATGATCTGCTCGGTCGCGGAACTCGGCATCGGCAAGGACCACTCGGGCATCCTGGTGCTCGAGCCCGGCACTGCTGAACCTGGGGCAGACGGCAACGAGTTGCTCGGACTCGGTGACACGATCATCGAACTGAACATCACCCCGGACCGCGGTTACTGCTTCTCGGTGCGTGGCCTTACCCGTGAGCTCGCCTGCGGTTTCGATCTCGAATTTGCCGATCCCGCTTCGGTTCCCGCCCATCCCGCCGAGGGGCAGGCGTGGCCGGTGCATCTCGAAGCGGAGTCCAAGGCGACGCGATTCGTGATGCGCAAGGTCACCGGTATCGACCCGAAGGCGGTCAGCCCGTGGTGGATGCAGCGACGGTTGCTGCTCTCGGGTGTTCGCCCGATCTCTCCCGCTGTGGACGTCACCAACTACGTGATGCTGGAACTGGGTCAGCCGCTGCACGCATTCGATGCGAATGCAGTGAAGGGTGACCTGGTTGTTCGCCGCGCGAAGGCGGGCGAGAAGCTCACCACTCTCGATGAGGTCGAGCGAACCCTCGATCCCGAGGACGTGGTGATCGTCGACGATTCCGGCGTCATCTCGCTGGCTGCAGTCATGGGCGGCGCGACCACCGAGGTCGGGTCCGAGACCACGGACATCCTGCTCGAAGCTGCTACCTGGGATCCGCTCGCGGTATTCAAGACTGCGCGTCGGCACAAGCTGTCGAGTGAGGCCAGCAAGCGTTTCGAGCGTGTTGTCGACCCGGCTATCCCGGTTGCCGCAGTCGACCGCGCCGCTGCCTTGCTTGTCGAGATCGCCGGTGGCCGTATCGAACCTGTCCTCACGGATGTCGGCGCGGTTGCGCCGCGCGAGGCGATTCGGATGGACATCGACCTTCCCGATCGTGTCGCCGGTGTCAGTTACCCCAACGGCACGGCGGCCCGTCGTCTCACTCAGGTCGGTTGCACGGTCGAGGTCGGAGTCAGCGATGAAGGGCACGGCCAGTTGGTCGCAACCCCGCCGTCGTGGCGTCCGGATCTGGTTCAGCCTGCTGATCTGGTCGAAGAGGTTTTGCGTCTCGAAGGCCTCGAGCAGATTCCGTCGGTACTCCCCGCAGCGCCCGCCGGACGTGGATTGACGCCGAAGCAGCGCCGCAAGCGCACCGTGTCCAAGGCAATTGCTCATGCCGGGTACGTCGAGGTCCTGCCGCCGGTGTTCCTGCCCACCAACGTTTTTGATGTCTGGGGTCTTGACAGCGACGATCCGCGCCGCAATACGAGCAAGGTGCTCAACCCGCTCGAAGCGGATCGCCCTGAACTGGCTACGACGCTCCTGCCCGGATTGTTGGAGGTATTGGCGCGCAACGCTTCTCGCGGTCAGCGTGATCTCGCGCTGTACGGTATCGCTCAGGTTGTGCTTCCGGGACCGGATACCAAGCCTGTTGATGCATTGCCGGTCGACCGACGCCCGACGGATGATCAGATCGCCAATCTGATCGCGTCACTACCGGATCAGCCGGTACACGTCGCCGCTGTTCTCAGTGGTTTGCGTGAACTCAACGGTCCATGGGGCCCCGGCCGTGCGGCCGAGGCATCGGACACGTTTGCCGCGGTGCGCGTCATCGCTGCGGCGGCCGGTGTCGAGGTTGAACTGCGTGCGGCGCAGTACCTGCCGTGGCATCCGGGTCGTTGCGCCGAAGTTCTTGTCGACGGCAATGTTGTCGGTCATGCGGGCGAATTGCATCCGGCTGTTCTCGAGCGGGCCGGACTGCCCGCTCGCACCTGCGCTTTGGAAATCGACCTGGACGCGTTGCCGTTGGTCGAGAACCTGCCCGCACCGCGAGTGTCGCCGTTCCCGGCAGTTTTGCAGGATGTTGCGGTGGTTGTCGACCGCAGCGTTCCGGCTGCCGAGGTTCAGGAAGCTCTACGCGTCGGCGGCGGTGAACTTCTCGAAGATATCCGTCTGTTCGACGTCTTCGAGGGTGAGCAGGTTGGTGAAGGCCGCAAGTCGCTGGCGTTTGCACTCCGTTTCCGCGGCGTGGATCGCACCCTGACCGAGGACGAGGCCAGTGCCGCGCGTGACGCAGCAGTTGAGGCAGCGTCCAAGGCTGTCGGTGCGCAGATGCGCGGCTAGCGGCACGAGTTGTCAGGGGACCCGGGGCCGAGTAGGCCGCGGGTCCCTTTCTCGTTCAGTCGAATTCGACAAGGTTTCTGGCTCATCGGGGAAGCCAGACGTCCGGCGCGACGGTACTCGTCCGGCGACCATGCTGGTCGAGCACGTGACCGAGTAGTTTGCGGATGTAGAGCACGATCGAGCGGTCCCCGATACGCAACTCGGGGTACTCTCCGCGCAGTCGAATCTCGAATGCGTCGAGTTCTGCGGGCGAATGCAGCCACAATTGCACCACGAGATTCTCGCGGCCGACGACGGCAAAACAGTTCCGTACCTCAGGGGCTCTACTGATGAGCCGGCCCACCGTGTCGAGATGCTCGGCGTCGATGCGGCACCACAGGGTTGCGAGTATGGGTAGTCCCGCGACGGGGCGTGCGAATTCGCACCGCAATGCCACCGATCCCGATGAGGTGAGGCGGTCGATTTGCCGCTTGCAGGCGGCTGAACTGATTCCGATCGAATCGGCAAGTTCCCGCATCGGGGTCCGCCCGTCATGAGCGAGTGTGGTGAGAAGTGTGCGGTCTTGTTCCGATACTGCGCTTATCCGGGAGCGTGAGCGTCGCCCACTCGATTCGCCGGCAGTCAGGATGCCGCGCTCGGATGGCGCAAGCGCATTGAGGCGCCACCGGCCGCCTTCGGTGAACCAGCGTGTGATGATCGAAGTTCGCAGGCTTTGTATGCCGTCGATCGTGGCGATCTGTTGGGAAATGAACTGCGACATGGAAGCCAGATCTGGGGTTCCGGCAGTGACCAGGAGATCGGCTCTGCCGGTGGAGATTTCGATGGTGACCGCGTGAGCCAGCGTTGTCAGGCGCTCGGCTATCGCGTCGAGTTGCGACGGCGCGCAGTCTATTTCGATTACAGCTGTCACGATGGCGTCGAGGACGCTTGGTCCAGGGGTAACTGTCACCCACGCCAGCGCGGATTCCGAGAGGCGATTCCACCGGCGGGCGATTGTCGCGGCATCGAGTTCGAGTGGCTCGGCCAGCGAGAGCCACGTAGAGCGCGGGGCGAGTTGCAGCGCATTAATTATCCTCAAGTCGATTTCATCGATGTAGAGACTTTTATCAGCAATGTCAGCACCCATAACATCATTATCCTGCATCTTGTCGTTAATTTCGGACTATCTGCCACTCTCAAGCGACAAGAGTGATCTGCGTCGAGCAGGCAGGGCGGACGGAAACAGCGGATGAGCACAGAGAACAAGTACGCGGTGATCGGTGCGGGACCGTCGGGTTTGGCCGGGGCTCGCAACCTCGATCGGGCAGGTATCGAGTTCGACGGTTTCGAGAGCCACGACGATGTCGGTGGACTCTGGGACATCGACAACCCGCACAGCACCGTGTACGAGTCGGCCCACCTCATTTCGTCGAAAAGCACTACCGCATTCACGGAATTTCCGATGGCGGATTCGGTGGCCGACTATCCCAGTCATGTGGAGCTCGCCGCGTATTTTCGCGACTATGCAGATGCCCATGATCTCCGGAAGAAGTTCAGCTTCGGAACCACCGTCGTTGACGTCACGCCGACTGGCTCGCGCTGGAAGGTGACGACCCGCAGCCGTGACGGGGAGACCGCGTCCGCGGCGTATCGGGGCGTAATCATCGCCAACGGGACGCTGTCCAAGCCGAACATGCCCACGTTTCCGGGTGAGTTCAGCGGCGAACTCCTGCATACGAGTGAGTACCGGAGCGCAGAGATTTTTCGTGGAAAACGGGTCCTGGTCATCGGGGCGGGCAACAGTGGGTGCGATATAGCCGTCGACGCTGTTCACTACGCCGATTCCGTGGATCTGAGTGTTCGGCGCGGGTACTACTTCGTTCCGAAGTACCTGTTCGGGCGTCCGTCGGACACGCTGAATCAGGGAAAGCCGTTGCCGCCGTGGATCAAACAACGACTCGATACCCTGGTGCTCAAACAGTTCACGGGTGATCCGGTGCGGTTCGGCTTTCCGGCGCCCGATTACAAGATCTACGAGTCGCATCCGGTGGTGAACTCCTTGATCTTGCACCACGTCGGTCACGGTGACGTGCGGGTTCGCGCTGACATCGACGGTTTCGACGGGGACAGCGTCCATTTTGTCGACGGATCGGTCTCCGACTACGACCTCGTGCTCTGCGCGACCGGCTACCACCTCGACTACCCGTTTATTGCGCGGAAGCATCTGGATTGGGCAGGGGCAGCGCCGGATCTATTTCTGAACGTCGCCAGCCGCCGGCACGACACCCTGTTTGTCCTCGGCATGGTCGAAGCGTCGGGCCTCGGGTGGCAGGGCCGCTTCGAGCAGGCCGAGATGGTCGCGAAACTGATCAAAGCGCGGACGGACGCTCCCGCGGCAGCGCGTGAATTCGACGCGGCCGCAGCTGGTCCGCCGCCCGATCTGTCCGGGGGATATCGGTATCTGACGTTGGGCCGGATGGCGTATTACGTGAACAAGGACGCCTATCGCGCCGAGATCAAGCGTCACATCGCACTATTCGATTCAGCGTTGACGAAGGGCGGGCAGTAATGCCGATCGACGAGGTCGTTCTCAACTTCAACCCGGGATCGTTGATGATTCTCAACGTGGTTCTGGCCGCGATCATGCTCGGGATCGCACTCGACACGTCGGTAGACGACTTCCGTCGTGCGCTGACCAAACCCAAGGCAATGGCAGTCGGCATTGCAGCGCAATTCGTATTACTACCGGCCGTGACGTTTGTTCTGACGCTGATTCTTTCACCGGCTCCGTCGGTGGCGCTCGGCATGATCCTGGTGGCGTGCTGCCCACCAGGCAACATCTCGAATGTCCTGACCCACCGCGCCGGCGGTGACGTCGCGCTGTCGGTGTCGATGACCGCCGTGTCGAATGTCCTCGCGATCTTCCTGATGCCACTCAACTTTGCGTTCTGGGGGAGTAGGCGCCCTGAGACGGACGCATTGCTGGCGTCGGTGGACCTGAATGCGGTCGAGATGGTCGTGCAGATCGCACTGATCATCGGTGTGCCGTTCGTCCTCGGAATCTGGGCTGCCCGGAAGTTCCCGGAGGTGGCCGCGAAGGCCCAACCCTGGGTGAAGAACGGCGCACTGGTCGCTTTGTTGATCTTCATCGTGGCGGGAGTAGCGGGCAACGCGTCGCAGTTCGTCGACTACATCGGTGTGGTGTTGATCGCGGTGTTCCTGCACGACGCTGTTGCGCTCGGCCTGGGTTACGTGTGCGGGGTCGCGACCGGCTTGAACGAATACAGCCGTCGCGCAGTCTCGTTCGAGGTCGGTATCCGTAACGCGGGGCTCGGCCTCGGGTTGGTCTTCACCTTCTTCGACGGCCTCGGCGGTATGGCCATCGTTGCCGGCTGGTGGGGAATTTGGGACATCATCGCAGGATTGGCGCTCGCCACAATCTGGTCGAAGCGTCGTATCCGAGCGGCGGTACCCGCGTGACCACTGCACTGATTACAGGTGGAAACGGGTTCCTCGGCACCGCTGTCGTCGAGGCCTTGACGGCGCAAGGCGTCACAGTCGTCAGCGCGGATCTCTCTGTTCCCGAGGTGGCTGCAGACCAGGTTCGTCGAGTACGGGCGGACGTCCGTAGCGCTACGGAGTTGACCGAGGTGTTTGCCGAATACCGGCCGGACGTCGTGGTTCACCTTGCGTCCATCGTCAATCCGGGCAAGCACACCACCGCGGAACAGGAGTATCGCGTCGATGTAGACGGCACGCGGAATGTGCTTGCTGCCTGCGTCGAATTCGGCGTGCGACGAGTGGTTGTCTCGTCGTCCGGCGCGGCGTACGGCTATCACGCCGACAATCCGCCGTGGATCACCGAGGACGCCGCTGTCAGAGGCAACGACGCATTCACCTACAGCCGCCACAAGCGCCTCGTCGAAGAAATGCTGGCCGAATACCGAATTGTGCACCCCGAACTCGAGCAGGTGATCTTTCGCATCGGCACGATCCTCGGCGAGACGGTGAGCAATCAGATCACCGCACTGTTCGACCGGCCCCGGCTTCTCAAGGTCGCCGGCAGTGACAGTCCGTTCGTATTTGTCTGGCATACCGATGTGGCGGGTGCTTTTGCCGAAGCGGTCACTGGCGAGCAGGTCGGGATCTTCAACGTTGCCGGTGACGGAGCGTTGACGGTCGATGATCTGGCAGCACAGATGGGAAAGGCAACGCTGACACTGCCGGCGTGGCTGTTGCGTAGTGTCCTGCGCGTCGGGAGGCGTCTCGGTGTGACGGAGCATGGACCGGAACGGGTCGGTTTTCTCCAGTACCGGCCGGTTCTCGACAATCGGCGGCTCAAGGAGCAGTTCGGTTACGTTCCCGCGTACTCGAGCCAGGAGGCGTTCACCGCGTATCTCGCGTCACGCTGACGTTCCGGCCGGCCGCCGTGGAAGGATCGAGGTTGTCCGTCGGCGATTTCGAGAAGGGACTGACGATGACAGAGCACGATGGTTCAGTACACGATGTGGTCGAAGCTGCACACGCACTCGACGACAAGGATTTTCTGGCCGTCATTCGTGCGGTCGCGGAACGTCGCCCCAGTTTGTCGGTTCTGCTCTCCGTCGTCGATGCGGCTGCTGCAAGCATCGATCAGAGTCGGCTAGAAGCCGATTCGACGGCCGCCGACGCCGAGGTGGTCGAGCTTCCCGACACTGTGGTGGAAGTTGACGAGATCATCGACGTCCCGGTGGTGTCGGTCAGTGGCACGATAATTTCCCAGCCCGATTACACCCAGCCCGACTACACCGAGGCGGGAGTCCCCACTTTCGATCGCGTTCGGGAGAAGATCGAGGGACGGCTCGGTACGTCGATCGGTTCGGCGGAGTTGGCGCACGAGAGTCCGGCCGGTAAGACCGTCGACGAGCAGTGGGACGAGCGTCAGAAGGCTGCGAAGGCCAAACTGGAGGAAATACGGCGTTCGATGGGTAAATAACAACCCCGGTAAGTAATTATGCATTCCCTTGCACGATGATGCATAATGATGTGTATGACTGAGGAGATACGTAAGCCGATCAGAGTCGCCGTTGCCGGTGCCAGTGGGTATGCCGGTGGTGAGGTTCTGCGTCTGCTTCTCGGACACCCCTCGTACGCCGACGGCAGCCTGGTGATCGGCTCTCTGACTGCCGGTGGAAATGCCGGTTCGACGCTCGGTGAGCATCACCCGCACCTTCTTCCGCTGTCGGCTCGGGTACTCGAAGAGACGACCGTTGACATCCTCGCCGGCCATGACGTGGTGTTCCTGGGTCTTCCGCACGGAAACTCTGCTCAGTACGCCAAGGCGCTGCCGGAATCGACGGTCATCATCGATTGCGGTGCAGACTTCCGGTTGCAGGACGGCGCGCTGTGGGAGAAGTTCTACAAGAGCCCCCACGCCGGAACGTGGCCGTACGGTCTTCCCGAATTGCCCGGCAACCGCGAGAAGTTGATGGGCGCAACGCGGATCGCGGTACCGGGTTGCTACCCGACGGCTGCAAGCCTGGCCTTGGCGCCCGCCGTTGCTGCCGGAATCGTCGGCTCGCATGTCAATGTTGTTGCCGTGAGCGGCACTTCGGGCGCCGGCCGGGCTCCCAAGGCTGATCTGCTCGGCTCCGAGGTCATGGGTTCGGCCCGCGCATACGGCGTCGGCGGAGTGCATCGCCACACCCCCGAAATCATCCAGAATCTGAAAGCTGCAGGCGGAGCGGACATCAGTGTGTCGTTCACTCCTGTTCTCGCTCCCATGCCTCGCGGCATCCTCGCAACGTGCACTGCTGCCACCACGGCCAGCGAAGCGCAGGCGCGGGAAGTATACGAAAACGCCTACAAGGACGAACCGTTCATCCATGTGCTGCCTGCCGGAGTCTTCCCGCAGACCGGCGCAGTGATCGGGTCCAACGCAGTACAGATCGGTATCGCCGTCGACAGCGACGCCGGTCAACTCGTTGTGATTTCAGCAATCGACAATCTCACCAAGGGCACGGCCGGTGGCGCAGTGCAATCGATGAATCTTGCCCTTGGTCTACCCGAGACCGCAGGTCTCTCTACCGTGGGAGTAGCTCCGTGAGCACCGACAATCCGCAGCAGATCGACGACGCCACCGAAACTGATGTGGTGCACGTCGCCGGCGGCCGCCTGCTTCGCACTCAGGGTGTGACGGCACCTGCCGGATTCCGCGGCGCCGGAATTGCCGCCGGTATCAAGAAGAGCGGCAAGTCGGATCTCGCGCTCGTGCTGAACGAAGGGCCTGATCTTGCGGCCGCCGGCGTGTTCACCCTCAACAAGGTGAAGGCCGCGCCGGTGCTGTGGTCGCAGCAGGTACTCACGACAGGCAAATTGCGTGCGGTCGTCCTCAACTCCGGTGGCGCCAACGCGTGCACGGGTGCCGGCGGATTCCAGGACGCGCACAAGACGGCCGAGGAAGTGGCGTCGGCGCTGAGCAATTGGGGAACTGAGACGGGCGCGATCGAAGTTGCCGTCTGTTCCACCGGACTTATCGGCGACCGGTTGCCCATGGACAAGCTTCTTCCCGGCGTCACCGAGATAGTGCACGAACTTGCCGGCGGCATCTCCGGTGGTACCGACGCGGCATACGCGATCATGACCACCGACACCGTGCCGAAGCAGGCGTCGCTGCACCACGCAAACAAGTGGAATGTCGGCGGAATGGCCAAGGGCGCAGGCATGCTGGCACCCGCATTGGCGACGATGCTGTGTGTGGTCACGACCGATGCCGTCGCCACCGCCGAGCAGCTCGATACTGCGCTCCGCGCGGCAACGCACCTGAGCTTCGATCGCCTCGACGTCGACGGCGCCACCTCGACCAACGACACCGTGCTGTTACTGGCCTCCGGCGCCAGCGGCGTTGCACCCAGCCAGGACGAACTGAACGCTGCCGTATTGGCGGTGTGCGACGACCTCGCCGATCAGATGATGGCCGACGCCGAGGGCGTCACCAAGCGTGTGAAGGTGACAGTGCGCGGTGCGGTCTCCGAGTCCGACGCGCTGATCGGTGCCAGGACCATTGCGCGTGACAGCCTGGTCAAGACCGCGCTGTTCGGCTCCGATCCCAACTGGGGACGCGTGCTTGCGGCCGTCGGTATCGCGCCCATCGAACTTGATCCTGATCGAATCAGTGTGTCTTTCAACGGAAGTCCCGTCTGCATCGACGGCGTCGGTGCACCGGGCGCGCGCGATGTCGATCTCAGTGGCATCGACATCGAGCTCGATATCAACCTCGGGCTCGGCGATCAGTCCGTGACGATTCGCACGACGGACCTGTCGCACGCGTATGTCGAAGAGAACTCGGCGTACTCGTCATGACCGATCTGTTGAGCGCGATCAGCGAGCACCAGAAGGCGCACGTCCTGGCTGGAGCGTTGCCGTGGCTGCAGCGCTTCCGGGACAAGATCGTCGTGGTCAAGTACGGCGGCAACGCGATGGTCGACGACGAACTCAAGACCGCGTTTGCGGCGGACATGGCGTTCCTGCGTACTGTCGGCATCCATCCCGTGGTGGTTCACGGTGGTGGGCCGCAGATCAACGCCATGCTGGCGCGTCTGGGTATGAAGGGCGAGTTTCGCGGCGGATTCCGGGTCACGACACCAGAGGTCATGGACGTCGTCCGGATGGTGCTCTTCGGTCAGGTAGGCCGCGAACTCGTCGGACTGATCAACGCGCACGGACCGTACGCGGTCGGAATTTCCGGCGAAGACGCACATCTGTTCACCGCAACGCGTCGTACCGTAGCGGTGGAAGGCGAGCAGACCGATATCGGCCTCGTCGGCGACGTCACCACGGTCAACCCCGACGCCGTGCTGGATCTCATTGCAGCAGGACGCATTCCGGTGGTATCGACTATCGCTCCCGACGCGGACGGTGTTGTTCACAACATCAATGCGGATACGGCTGCAGCTGCGTTGGCCGAGGCGATCGGTGCGGAAAAGCTGGTAGTCCTCACCGATGTCGAAGGGCTGTACACGGATTGGCCGGACCGGTCATCGCTCGCGAGCGAAATCGACGCCGACGCGCTGGCCGAGCTTCTGCCGAGTCTCGACGCGGGCATGGTGCCGAAGATGGAGGCCTGCCTACGCGCTGTGCGAGGCGGAGTTCCGTCGGCGCACGTTATCGACGGACGCCTTGCGCATTCCGTTCTACTCGAACTTTTCACAGGTGAGGGCATCGGCACGATGGTTGTGCCCGGAGCCGACATCACCGAGCAGGGAGCCAACTCATGAGCACGATCGAATTGCAGCAGCGGTGGTCCGCGTCGCTGATGAACAACTACGGCGTACCGCGGGTAGCTCTTGTGCGCGGTGAAGGTGCAGTCCTCACCGATGCCGACGGTAAGCAGTATGTCGATTTCCTGGCCGGCATCGCCGTCAACATTCTCGGTCACGCGCATCCCGCGATCATCGAGGCTGTGACGAATCAGCTGTCGACCCTCGGGCATGTCTCCAACCTGTATGCGAGTGAGCCTGCCATCGAATTGGCAGAGCAGTTGCTCGGACATCTGGGCAATGTGTCCGGTCGGGCGTTCTTCTGCAACTCGGGTACCGAGGCCAACGAGGCAGCCTTCAAACTTGCCCGCGCCACGGGACGCAAGAAGATCATCTCCGCGGAGAACTCTTTCCACGGCCGGACGATGGGCGCGTTGGCATTGACCGGTCAGCCGGCCAAGCGGGCGCCGTTCGAACCGATGCCTGCCGGCGTCGAATACGTTCCCTACGGAGATATCGAGGCTCTCGACCGGGCCGTCGATTCCGATACCGCAGCAGTGTTCCTCGAACCGATCATGGGTGAGAGCGGCGTTGTCGTGCCGCCAGAGGGCTACCTGGTCGAAGCTCGCCGGATCACCGCAGAGCGGGGCGCTCTGCTGGTACTGGACGAGGTGCAGACCGGAATCGGCCGGACGGGCTGGTTCTACGCCCATCAGGCTGTCGGCATCGTTCCGGACGTCATCACTCTCGCGAAGGGTCTCGGTGGCGGTATGCCGATCGGCGCCTGCATTGCGACGGGCGCGGCGGCGGAGTTGTTCGGTCCCGGCAAACACGGGACGACGTTCGGTGGCAACCCGGTGTGCGCTGCGGCAGCACTTGCCGTGCTGAAGACCGTCGCCGACGAAGACTTGATCTCACGCGCCGACAGCCTGGGCAAGTCCATCACCGCGGGCATCGAAGAGTTGGGCCATCCGTTGGTCGACTACGTCCGCGGTTCCGGCCTCCTGCTGGGTGTTGTGTTGACACAGGACGTTGCGCCCGCTGTGGAAAATGCAGCACGCGAAGCCGGGTATCTTGTGAATGCAGCGAATTCCGGAGTCATCCGGTTGGCACCGCCGCTGATCCTCACCGACGAGCAGGCCGAGGCGTTTGTGGCGGCATTACCTGCCATTTTCGATCACGCATTATCGGCTGATCAGCCGGGGGAGAAGTGACTACCATGGTGAAACACTTTCTCAGGGACGACGATCTGACTCCTGCGCAGCAGGCCGAGGTCCTGGCTCTGGCGGCCGAGCTCAAGAAAAACCCGTTCTCACGTCGCCCACTCGAGGGGCCGCGCGGCGTCGGGGTGATCTTCGAGAAGAACTCGACCCGCACGCGGTTCTCGTTCGAGATGGGTATCGCCCAGATGGGCGGCCATGCCGTTGTCGTCGACGGCCGGAGTACGCAACTCGGCCGCGAGGAGACCTTGGCCGATACCGGACGCGTCCTCTCCCGCTACGTCGACGCCGTCGTGTGGCGCACGTTCGGCCAGAAGCGCCTGGAGCAGATGGCAACGGGCGCAACAATTCCCATCGTCAACGCACTCTCCGACGAATTCCATCCGTGTCAGGTCCTGGCGGATCTGCAGACACTGGCCGAGCACAAGGGTGAGTTGAAGGGTCTGAACCTCACCTACCTGGGTGACGGTGCAAACAACATGGCGCACTCGCTGATGCTCGGCGGAGTCACGGCCGGTATCAATGTCACGATTTGTGGCCCGGAGGGATTCGAGCCGGCGGAGTGGATTCTGGCCGTAGCGCGTAAGCGGGCCGAGGAGACCGGTGCGACGATCACGGTGACCCGGGATCCGCAGAAAGCTGCCGCAGGCGCAGATGCACTCGTGACCGATGCGTGGACGTCGATGGGTCAGGAAAACGACGGACTCGATCGGGTCGGCCCCTTCCGCCCGTACCAGATCAACGCCGAACTACTGGCGCTGGCCGACCCCAAGGCTGTTGTCCTGCACTGTCTTCCCGCGCATCGCGGCGAAGAGGTTACCGACGATGTGCTCGACGGCGCGCAGAGTGTCGTGTGGGACGAGGCAGAGAACCGCTTGCATGCGCAAAAGGCCCTGTTGGTCTGGCTGCTGGAGCAGAGAACCGCAGGCGCAGCGTGAGCATCGCTCCTACTCGGGCCGGTCGCCAGTCGCGCATCATCGCGTTGCTGGCGGCACACCCGGTTCGCAGCCAGACGGAACTTGCGTCGCTGCTGGGAGAAGAAGGCATCGAGGCGACACAGGCAACGCTCTCGCGTGACCTCGAAGAGCTGGGAGCGGTCAAACTCCGGGCAGCAGATGGCGGCGCCGGTGTGTACGTGGTGCCCGAGGACGGCAACCCCGTACGCGGTGTCTCCGGCGGCACTGACCGCTTGTCGCGGCTGCTCGGAGAGCTGTTGGTGTCCACGGATTCCAGCGGCAACATGGCGGTACTCCGGACCCCACCGGGGGCTGCGCACTACCTGGCGAGTGCACTTGATCGTGCCTCGCTGACCGATATCGTGGGGACTATCGCGGGAGATGACACCATCTTCGTCATGGCCCGAGAACCGCTTTCCGGAGCGGAACTCAGCGCCATGATCGAATCCCTCGCCTGACCCCTTATTCTTGATAGAAGATTTTCAACCGAAGGAGCACACACACCATGGCCGATCGCGTCGTACTCGCCTACTCGGGCGGGCTGGACACCTCTGTTGCCATCAGTTGGATCGGTAAGGAGACCGGCGCTGAAGTTGTCGCCGTCGCCATCGATCTGGGACAGGGCGGCGAGGACATGGAGGTCGTGCGTCAGCGCGCACTCGACTGCGGCGCAGTCGAATCCGTTGTCGTCGACGCTCGCAACGAGTTCGCGGACGAATACTGCCTGCCGACCATCCAGGCCAACGCCCTGTACATGGACCGCTACCCGCTCGTGTCCGCGATCAGCCGTCCGCTGATCGTCAAGCACATCGTCGAGGCCGCACGCTCGCACGGCGGAACCATCGTTTCGCACGGTTGCACCGGTAAGGGCAACGACCAGGTTCGTTTCGAGGTCGGCTTCGGCGCCCTCGCTCCCGACCTCTCGGTCATCGCACCGGTTCGTGACTACGCCTGGACCCGCGAGAAGGCAATCGCTTTCGCGGAAGAGAACAACATCCCGATCAACGTGTCCAAGAAGTCGCCGTTCTCGATCGATCAGAACGTCTGGGGCCGCGCTGTCGAAACCGGATTCCTCGAGGATCTGTGGAACGCGCCCACCAAGGACGTCTACGACTACACCGAGGATCCGACGGCCAACTGGAACGCACCTGACGAGCTGATCATCAGCTTCGACAAGGGTCGCCCGGTTGCCATCGACGGCCGTCCGGTCTCCGTTCTCGAAGCTATCCAGGAACTGAACCGCCGCGCTGGTGCTCAGGGCGTCGGCCGTCTCGACGTCGTCGAGGACCGCCTCGTGGGCATCAAGAGCCGCGAGATCTACGAAGCTCCCGGTGCGATGGTCCTCATCACCGCTCACCAGGAACTCGAGCATGTCACCCTCGAACGCGAACTCGGTCGCTACAAGCGTCAGATGGAGCAGCGTTGGTCCGAGCTGGTCTACGACGGCCTGTGGTTCTCCCCGCTCAAGGATGCTCTCGACACGTTTGTCGAGAAGACGCAGGAACGCGTCACCGGCGACATCCGTCTCTTCCTGCACGGTGGAGCCATCACGGTCAACGGCCGTCGTAGCCCCGAGTCGCTGTACGACTTCAACCTCGCTACGTACGACGAGGGCGACAGCTTCGACCAGTCCGCTTCGAAGGGCTTCGTCGAGATCCACGGTCTGTCGTCGAAGGTCGCCGCAAAGCGCGATCTGGGTCTCTGACTGTGACTGCCAGCCACGGAACAAATGAAGGCGCACTGTGGGGCGGGCGGTTCGAATCCGGACCGGCTGCCGCCATGGCGGCGCTGAGTAAGTCGACTCATTTCGACTGGGTTCTGGCTCCGTACGACGTGCGAGCGTCGCAGGCTCATGCCCGCGTGCTGAACAAGGCCGGTCTGCTCAGCGAGGCCGATCTCGCAACCATGCTCGACGGTTTGGAGCGGCTCGCCGCTGACGTCGCCAGTGGTGCGTTCGGTCCGAGCGAGTCGGACGAAGACGTGCACGGCGCACTCGAGCGTGGTCTGATCGAGCGGGTCGGTCCCGAGGTCGGTGGGCGTCTGCGTGCCGGTCGTTCACGTAACGACCAGGTGGCGACACTGTTCCGTATGTGGCTGCGTGATGCGGTGCGCCGCGTCGCGGACGGAGTGCTCGACGTCGTCGACGCTCTTGCCACCCAGGCGGCTGCACATCCCGACGCGGTCATGCCGGGTAAGACGCACTTGCAGGCAGCTCAGCCGGTGTTGCTCGCGCATCACCTTCTGGCGCATGCACATCCGTTGTTGCGTGACGTTGCGCGTCTGCGTGACTTCGACGTGCGAGCTGCGGTGTCTCCGTATGGTTCCGGCGCGCTTGCCGGTTCCTCGCTCGGACTCGACCCCGAAGCTATTGCGGCAGAACTGAAATTCGACAGTTCGGCGGAGAACTCGATCGACGCCACGGCGTCGCGTGACTTCGCTGCCGAGGCCGCGTTCGTGCTGGCCATGATCGGGGTCGACCTGTCGAGGATGGCCGAAGAGGTCATCATCTGGAGCACACCGGAATTCGGCTACATCACGCTCGCCGACGCGTGGTCTACCGGATCGTCGATCATGCCGCAGAAGAAGAATCCGGATGTTTCCGAGCTCACGCGCGGTAAGTCGGGTCGTCTGATCGGCAACCTCACGGGATTGTTGGCGACGCTCAAGGCTCAGCCCTTGGCGTACAACCGCGATCTGCAGGAGGACAAGGAACCGGTCTTCGATTCGGTTGCGCAACTCGAAATGTTGCTCCCGGCCATCACGGGTCTGGTGCAGACACTCGAGTTCCACACCGAGCGCATGGCGGAGTTGGCACCGGCCGGCTTCACGCTGGCCACCGACATCGCAGAATGGATGGTCCGTCAGGGCGTTCCGTTCCGCGTCGCACATGAGGCCGCGGGTGCGTGTGTGCGCGTCGCCGAGGCTCGTGGCGTCGGACTCGAGGATCTGACCGACGAGGAACTGGCCGGTGTCGACGCGTCGTTGACACCCGCTGTTCGGGAAGTTCTGACGGTCGAGGGTTCCATCGCCTCGCGCAACGCACGTGGCGGAACCGCAGGTGTCCGGGTGGCCGAGCAACTGAACGGCGTACGCACGCTGGCTCAGTCGCTGCGGGAGTGGCCACTCTAAGCCAGTCACTGGTTGTCGATGTTGTCGTACGCGGTCAGAGAGGATTTTTTCTCTCTGGCCGCGTACGTGTTATCCGGGGCAGTAGGCTTGTTTAGCTCGACACGAATGCGACAGAAGTTTTGACGCGAGTTACTTGGGAGTGAAATGGTGGGATTGAATTCCAAGTCGGTGCTGGGCCCGCTTCGGCGGGTGGTCGCGACAGCGCAGAACGGCCTGGAGGTTGTTCGTCTAGGCGGACTCGAGACGGATCTGACAACCTCGCCGTTCGAGATCGTCGAACGCGCGCCGATGTATCGTCTCCGGCGGTATTTCCCGGACACAGATCCAGCGGAGGTCGGTCCGCCGATCGTGTTGATCCCGCCGATGATGATGTCGGCCGGCGTGTACGACGTGACACGCGATCAGGGGGCTGTCGGCATCCTCCACGAGATGGGGCTTGATCCGTGGGTAGTCGACTTCGGTGAACCTGACGCGCAGGACGGTGGCTGGGGCCGCAATCTCGCCGACCACATCATCGCGCTCAGTGAGGTCGTCGATCACGTCCATCGGCACACGGGCAAAGACGTTCACCTGTCGGGATATTCGCAGGGCGGAATGTTCGCTTACCAAGCTGCGGCATACCGTCAGAGCCGAAATATCGCCAGTCTCATCACTTTCGGAAGCCCGGTCGACACGCTTGCGGCGCTCCCGTTCGGTATTCCGGCGGGGATAGCCACGTGGGGAGCAGATTTTCTCGCCGACCACGTCTTCAACAGGCTGGCGGTTACGGGATGGATGGCTCGGACAGGCTTCCAGCTGCTCGATCCCGTCAAGACGCTCAAGTCGCGCGTCGACTTTCTGCTTCAACTTCACGATCGTGAGGCGCTTCTACCGCGGGAACAGCAACGACGCTTCCTGGCGACGGAGGGATGGGTCGGCTGGTCCGGGCCCGCCGTTGCCGAACTGCTCAAGCAGTTTGTCGTGCATAACCGGATGATGTCCGGTGGGTTTGTCATCAAGGACCAAGCCGTGACGCTTGCGTCGATCACCTGTCCCGTCCTGGCCTTTGTCGGCGAGGTGGATGACATCGGGCAACCCCAAGCGGTCCGCGGGATCACGCAGGCGGCGCCGCGAGCTGACGTCTACGAATCAACCTTGCGCGCTGGGCATTTCGGACTGGTGGTGGGCTCCGTCGCCGCAAATCACACGTGGCCGACAACGGGCGAATTCGTGCAGTGGATCGAACAGGGGGGGACTCGGCCGGCGCGTGTCGTCAGGATGCCGCAGGGTCCGTACCCCGAGGACGAGACCGGGGTGTCGATGAGCAATCGGATCATTCACACCGTCGCGTCGGTAGCCGAGGTCGGCGTCGGCGTGACCAAGGGAATCAGCGATCTGGCCAGCGGTGCATTGCGCGGGACTTTCGAATTGTCCGGCGAGGCTGCTCGCGCTCTGCCCAGGTTGGCCAGGCTCAATCAGATTCAGCCGCACACCAAGATTTCGCTCAGTGCACTGTTGGCCGAGCAGCGACGTAAGGCTCCGGCGGGGGAGTGCTTCCTCTTCGACAACCGCGTCCATACCTACGAAGCCGTCAACATCCGGATCGACAACGTTGTTCGCGGTTTGATATCTGTCGGAGTGCGACCGGCTGCGCACGTCGGAATTCTCATGGAGACGCGGCCAAGTGCTCTCGCTGCCATCGCCGCGCTGTCGCGACTCGGAGCTGTTGCAGTCATGCTCCCACCCGGCGGCGACCTTGCGACGGCAGTGAAACTCGGAAATGTCGACCGGATCATCACCGATCCGGAGAACGTTCAGGAAGTGCTGTCAGCGGGGCGTCCGGTCCTGGTACTCGGCGGCGGTGACGCGCGTGGATTGAGCGTGGATCCTGCGCACGACGTCATCGATCTCGAGCAGATCGACCCGGAGACGGTAAGTCTGCCGGGTTGGTACAGGCCCGATCCGGGGATTGCGCGCGAACTTGCCTTCATCATCTTCGCGGAATCGGGTGGCCGACTCGAAGCCAAGCAGATTACCAACTACCGGTGGGCGTTGTCGGCATTCGGTACGGCCTCCGCTGCCGACCTCGATCGCGGCGACACCGTGTATTGCCTGGCGCCGCTCCATCATTCGTCGAGTTTGCTGGCGACGATCGGCGGCGCAATGGCAGGTGGCAGTCGGATCGCGCTGTCGAGAGGGCTGGACCCGGCTCGATTTGTCGAGGAGATCCATCGCTACGGCGTCACCGTCGTGAGCTACACGTGGTCGATGATGCGCGAGATTCTCGACGAGGATCTTCTCCTGCTCGACGGTACTCATCCCGTTCGGCTCTTCATCGGATCCGGTATGTCGCCCGGGCTGTGGAAGCGCACCACCGAGGCGTTCGATCCGGCTCAGATCCTCGAGTTCTACGCCTCCACCGAAGGTGACGTGATCCTCGCGAATGTGGCCGGATCGAAGATCGGGTGCAAGGGGCGTCCGTTGCCGGGTAGTGCTCGGGTGCGACTCGCGGCCTACGATCCGCGCAGCGGCCGACTCCTCGAGAACGAGGACGGGTTTGTCCGCGAGTGCGCTGACGACGAGGTCGGATTGTTGCTGGGTCGTGCAGGGTTCAATGCTGATCTGTCCGGCGGCGCCATGCGCGGGCTGTTCGAGGCCGGTGATTCCTGGATTCCGACTGAAAATCTGTTCCGCCGCGATTCCGACGGCGATTACTGGCTGGTCGACCACAAGAACACGGTGATCTCGACGGTGCGTGGACCCGTGTTCACCGCTCCGATCGTCGACGCGCTGTCGAGCGTCTCGCGGGTGGATCTTGCGGTGGCGTACGCGGTAGGTCACGCGCCGTTCCAGTTGGCAGTGGCTGCGGTGACCTGGTTGCCGGGGCGCAATTTCCGTGCGGCAGAACTTGCCGAGACGTTGGATCAACTCGATTTCGATGCTCGTCCGGACATCGTGCATGTGGTCGACGAGATCGCTGTCGGTTCGTCGTTCCGGCCCGATCCCGCCGCGCTCGCGGCGGCGGGACTGCCGGCTCCGGGACCGCGGACCTGGTATCTCGACTCCGAAACCCAGTCGTACAAGCGGCTGACCAAGGCGGTTGCAGCACAATTGATGCCGACCAGGATGGGTACGGGTTCGCGGTGAGTATCGGCTCAGCGGGTAGCCTGAACCTGATCGGTTCGTGTTCGGTTCGAGAGGATAAACGTGGCTATTGATTCGACGTTGCTCAGCATTTTGGCCTGCCCGCAAGACAAGGGTCCACTGCTGTTGGTCGGGGACGAGCTGCTCTACAACCCTCGCCTGCGACGCGCTTACCCGATTGAAAACGGCATTCCGGTGCTGCTGATCGATGAAGCGCGCGATGTTGCCGACGACGAGCACGAGCAGTTGCTCGCCAAAGCAGAGGGCTAGGTCGGCCGTTCCGGCTGAATCGGCAATTTGCCGGTGAGGTACCGCTGGAGGTTCGGCGCCACCAGCGGTACCAGGGCGTCGACGCTCAGCGATTTCAGCGGTTCCAGCTCGAGAATGTAGCGAGTGACCAGGAGTCCAGCGATCTGCGACGCCACCAACTCGGCGCGAAGTAGTCCGGTGCCCGCAGGTGTGTCCACGCGCGGGATGATGTCCCGTAAGACGATGTTCAGAAGGAAACTCTGAATCAGTCGTGTTCCGTCACCGGTAATTGCGGAACGAAATGCGGCGAGAATCGCGTCCTGATGCTCCGATTCCCAGACGCCGAGGACAGCGGTCAGCAGGCTAATGCCCAGTTGGTCGTCTGTAGACGAATGAACCGGTGTGAGGACACTTTTCGGATCCAGCGGTAGGTCGATTGCAGCAGTGAACAACTGCTCTTTACTGCCGAAGTAGTGATGAATCAGAGCCGGATCGACGTCGGCGTCACTTGCGATGGCGCGGACGGTGGTTCGCGCGAAACCGTTTTGTGAGAATGCGCGTCTGGCGCTGTCGAGGATCTGCGTGCGCGTCTCGGACTTGCCGGGGCGCCGGCCAGGTCGCAACGGTATTTTGTTGCTACTCATGGGGTTCGGCGGTCGAGTGTTGCGGCGGCCAGGGTGAGCGCGGCCGCGGCGAAGAGCGCCATCACTGCGAGATCGCGCCACATTTGACCAGTGGCATGAGCGTTCATCGATACTTGCTGAAGTGCGTCGACGGCGTAGCTCAGCGGTAGGACGTTGCTGATCCATTCGAGCCACGTCGGTAATTGGTCGCGGGGAACCAGGAGTCCGCAGAGGAACAATTGTGGAACTACCACCACCGGCATGAACTGAACGGCTTGGAACTCGGTCTTTGCAAAAGCGCTGGCCAACAGGCCGAGCGCTACTCCGAGGATTGCGCCCAGTACAGCGATGACAATCACCCAGCCGAGGCTTCCGGCGATAGTGAGACCGAGAAAGCCGAACGCAACGGCGCACGCGAGAGATGCTTGCGCCGCAGCCGACAGAGAAAACGCTGCCGCGTATCCGGCGAGAAGGTCAAGTTTGCCCATCGGCGTGGTGAGTAGTCGTTCGAGGGTTCCGGAACTGCGCTCACGTTGCATAGCGATGGAGGTGACCAGGAACATCACGACAAAGGGCAGGATCCCGAGCATCGTGATGGCGACCCGTTGGAACAGCGGTACTGCGCCCGGTGCAGTCGGGACGTCGACGTAGAGGAAATACAGCAGGATCATCAGCAGCGACGGAACCAGCAAGATCATGGCAACTGTGCGGCGGTCCTGGCGCAGCTGCATGAGTATTCGAACCGTAGTTGCTCCGAAGATGGTGACACTCATGATATTTCGCCTCCCACCGGCGAGGTCCGGATAAGCTCCAGGAATGCGTCTTCGAGGCGTTCGCACCTGGTTTTGACGCGTAGTTCGTCAGGCGTCAGTTGCGCAAGTAGGTATCCGTCGCGCATCAGGATCAGCTCCGCGCAATGGTCTGCTTCGTCCATGACGTGACTGGAGATCAACAGGGTGGTTCCGCCCTTGGCGAGTTCGGCAAATCTCTCCCAGAGTTCAACGCGAAGGACGGGGTCGAGCCCGACGGTCGGCTCGTCGAGAACCAGCAGGTCGGGGTCGGCAACCAAAGCGCACGCGAGTGACACGCGCCCGATCTGACCCCCGGACAGGTCTGCGCCGAGCTGGTCGGTATAGCGAGTGAGCCCCACTGCGTCGATTGCGGCGCGAACATCGGCTCCGGATTTGCCGTACAAAGATCCGAAATACTGGACGTTGCGGGTGACGGTCAGGTCGCGGTAGACGCTGGGGGATTGGGTGACATACCCGACGCGTCGACGTAGTGCCGGTGATCCGGCGTGATCGCCGAGAACGCCTACGTCACCGCTCTTGACGATCTGAGTTCCGACTATCGCACGCATCAGTGTTGTCTTGCCGCACCCGGACGGGCCGAGCAGTCCCGTGACCGATCCGGCGGCTACCTGCAGGTTTATGGAGTGGAGTACCTCTTGCTTTCCGCGGATGACAGTGAGTCCTCGGATGTCGATCGCAGGTGGTGTGGTCACGGCGAACCTCGATTCCATTAATTCATCACATGTTGAATTGTGAAACCGGGCAAGACCCAGCGTCAAGAGGAAAGGCACAATCGAATTGTGAGCATCAAGCAGTTGGCGCGCGTGACGTCCCCGCTGGAGGCGGGACTGATCATTCTCGGTTCGACGCTGTCAGTAGACGACGTGAGCCTTCGGATCGTCGAAGTGGAGGCATACGGCGGGGAGAAGGACGGACCGTGGCCGGACCCGGCAGCGCATTCCTATCGGGGACGCACGCCCCGTAACCGTGTCATGTTCGAGCGCGCAGGTTTGCTGTACGTGTATCGCAGTTACGGGATGCATTTCTGCATGAATATCTCGTACGGGCCGACCGGGGTAGCCGGTGGAGTCCTGCTCCGGGCAGCAGAGGTTGAAGCTGGTCATGATGTTGTGGGTGGTCGCCGGTCACCGGATCGTCCGCGCCACAACTGGGCTCGTGGCCCGGGAAATCTCGGGTCTGCGGCGGGAATTACTC